>NZ_LT629776.1:0-2986843 GCF_900105445.1 Paraoerskovia marina | reverse complement strand
AGCACGCGCAGGTCGAGGGGTGGCGGCCCATGGACGCTCGGTGTCCTCTCACCGGTCGTCGGCGGGTACTACTTCGGCTGTCTCCTGAGCGGGATCGCGCAGAGCGCCCGCGAGGCGGGCATCGCGTCGTGGCGGTGCAGACCTACCCCTCGGACCTCGAGGGACGAGTTCCCGGAACGCCCGACGGCGCGGTACCCCGTGGGCCTCGACCGCTTCGACGGCGTGGTCGCCGTCACGTCGGCCGTCGACCACGAGACGTTGCGCGCCGTCGAGGCGTCGGGCGTGCCGCTCGTGCTGCTCAGCGAGCGCGCCGAGGGGGTCTCGGCCCCGGTGGTCACCCCGACAACACCGGGGGCGTGCGGCTGGCCGTCGAGCACCTGATCGGCCACGGTCACGAACGGATCGGGTTCGTCGGAAGCCTGCTCCAGCCGGACATCGTCGAGCGGTACGAGTCCTACCGCTCGACGCTTCGTGCGCATGGGATCGCTCCCACCGATGCCTGGCTCTACCGCACGGCCGACAACCAGGAGGTCAGCGCGGCCGTGGCGGGTCGGCTCGCGGTGGAGGCAGGCCTCCCCACGACGGCGGTCGTCGCCGCGACCGACCGCAACGCCGTCGGGTTCTCGGCCGCGTTGCGGGCGCAGGGCTGAGTCTTCCGCGGGACCAGGCCGTCGTCGGCTTCGACCACTCCGACTCGGGAGCGCGCGTCCGACCGCGTCTGGCGACGGTCGAGCCGCACCACGACCGCGTCGGCGCGCTGGCGGCGCGCCTCCTGCTCGCGAGGATCGGGGGCGAGGACGTCCGCGGCGACTTTCACTGCGCCGCCACGCTGGTCACCCGAGAGTCCTGCGGATGCCTCGGTGGCGGACGCGGCGCCGACCGGGCCGAGGAGGGCGAAGCCTGCCCCCGCGAGCGCCTGCTCACGACCGCCCGCTCGATCTTCGGGGTCTCCGGGGACGGCGAGTCCACGTCCGGCCGTGTGGTCCCGACCGTCGACGCCTGGCACGACGCGGTCTGCGAGGTCCTCGACCGCGGTGCGTCCGACCGGGCACCCGGGGCGCGGGCACTCCAGGCGATCGCGGACGCCACGGCGGCCCTGCCCCATCCCGAGGCGTTGGAGCGGTTGATCCCCGCGATCCGCGCGGTGGAGGACGCGGTCGCCGACCGGGTCCGTGCGCCGCGCCCGACGCGGGCCTCGGCAGCTCGTGTCCGGGCCGTCCGTGCGGTCGGACGGACCTCGTCACGGCCGTGACCACCGGGTGTGCCCAGGTGAGTCTTCACCGCTCCGGCCGGCTCGAACGGATGATCGCCGATCAGTACGAGCTCGACCTCGACCTCATGCACGCCGACCGCGACGAGCTGCGCGGACTCGACTGGATGCCCGCGGCCACCGTGGCGCGGCGCGACCCTGGCGCTGTGGGCCGACACCGCGGGACGCCAGGGTGCGGGCGGTGGTCGCGAGCTGGAGGTCGTCGGACCACCCTCACGACGCCGGAGGCGCGGCCGATGATCGGCCGCCGGATCCCGCGGTCGGCATTCCCTCCGCCGGCTCTCGTGGGGACCGAGGCCGCAGGTGCGCCGATCACGTTCGTCATCCCCGTGACCTTCGAGTCGAGCAACTGGGGCGTGCTGATGATCGACGGCGCGGTCGACACCCGCGCCACCAGCGCCCGGGACAAGTTCGACCACTGGGCGGTGATGCTGGCGGTCGCGCTGGACCGTGAGGAGAAGGGCCGGCGTCCCGCGAGCAGCAGGCCGCGCTGGAGAGGGCCGCCGACCGGGAGCGGCGGCTCGCGCTCGAGGTCCGGGCCTCCGCGGAGCGGTACGCGCTGGCCGCGGACGCGGCGCTGGAGGGACGTGGGACTGGGACGTCGTCTCCGGCGTCGTCTTCTACTCGGCCCGGTGGAAGGCCCTGCTGGGCCACACGGACGACGAGGTCGGGCAGCGCATCGACGAGTGGACCGGGCGTGTCCATCCGGAGGACCTGCGCGAGGTGCAGATCGCGATCGCGGCCCAGCTGGCCGGGGACCGCGACCCGCTGGTCCTGGAGCACCGCCTGCGAGGGCGGACGGGGAGTACCGGTGGATGCTGTGCCGGGCCAGGACGGTCGACGACGACGCCGGCCGGAGGGCCCGGATGGTGGGCATCCTCGTCGACAACTCGGATGCGAAGCGTCGCGAGGCGGAGCTCCGGAGCCGGGCTCTCGTGGACCCGCGTACGGGGACCGTGCACCCCGAGCTCTTCGCCGACCGGCTCGACGGGCCATCGGCGGGCCCGTGGTCCTGCGGCCTACGACTCCGGCGTCGTCGCGGTCGACGTCCCGAGGCGAGCGACGTGACGCGCTCCGTCGTGCGCTCGGTGCTCGAGCCCGGGGACAGCCTGTGCGTGCGCGACCGTGAGCTGCTCGTGCTGATGGACGGAGACTCGCCCGGGTCGAGGGCCCGGCGTGCCGCCGCCCTCCAGCAGCTCCTCGGCGACGACGCGCAGTGCGCGTCGGTGACGTCGCTGATGCCGTACACCACGGCGGAGGAGGTGCTCCGCGAGCTGCGCGCGGGCCTGTCGCAGGAGCGCGCCCGTCTCAGGCACCGTCGTCGTGAGTCCTGACGCCCGCGGTGGTGGGAAACTGGGGGCGTGAACTCTGCAGCGTCCCTGAACATGCCCGCCGAATCCGCGGAACTGCCCGGCTGGCGCCACGTCTACTCGGGCAAGGTCCGTGACCTCTACGAGCCCGACCTGCCGAGCTACGGCGGCGTGCACCCGCTGGGGACGTCGTCCTCGTCGTCGCGAGCGACCGGGTCAGCGCCTACGACCACCTCCTGCGCCCGGGCATCCCGGACAAGGGGACCGTGCTGACGCAGCTCAGCCTGTGGTGGTTCGACCAGCTCGCCGACGTGGTGCCCAACCACGTGGTCTCGACGGACGTCACGGTCGAGCCGGGGGACGGGCTCGTGCCGTCCGACGTCGCGGGGCGGGCCATGATCTGCCGCCGCCTCGACATGTTCCGGTCGAGTGCGTGGTCCGCGGGTACTCACGGGTTCGGGGCTGGTTGAGTACCGCGCGGGCCAGAACGTCTGCGGCGTGCCGCTGCCGTCGGGTCTCGTCGACGGGTCGCGGCTGCCGGAGCCGATCTTCACGCCGGCCACCAAGGCCGAGCTGGGCGACCACGACGAGAACGTGACGTTCGAGCAGGTCGCGGCCACGGTCGGCGACGACGTCGCGGCCCGGCTGCGCGAGCTCACCCTCGCCGTCTACGCCCGGGCCGAGCAGATCGCCCGCGAGCGCGGCGTGATCCTCGCCGACACCAAGCTCGAGTTCGGCATCGACCCCACGAGCGGCGCGATCACGCTCGGCGACGAGGTGCTCACGCCCGACTCCTCGCGATTCTGGCCGGCGGACCTGTGGGAGCCCGGTCGCGCCCAGCCGAGCTTTGACAAGCAGTACGTCCGCGACTGGCTGACGTCGCCGGCCTCAGGCTGGGACAAGGCCTCGGACGCGCCCGCGCCGACGCTGCCGGACGATGTCGTCGACCGCACGCGCGACCGCTACCTCGAGGCCTACGAGCGTCTGACGGGCTCGCGTCTGTCCTGACCCACCGCCGTCGACGGTGAGTGAGACGCGAGCGGGACGACGACGCGGGGCCGGTAGGATGTGCGCGGAATCCCGGTGTCGTGGTCCGGCCCGCCCCCGTGGTGGAGTCCGCGGCCAGGCGCCACCATCCCGAGCGCTCGAGGAGCCACCGTGGGACGCGTCGTCGTCGAGGTCATGCCGAAGCCCGAGATCCTGGACCCGCAGGGCAAGGCTGTCGTCGGGGCGCTGCCGCGCCTCGGATTCACCCAGTTCACCGGGGCCCGTCAGGGCAAGCGGTTCGAGCTCGAGGTCGAGGGTGCCGTGACGCCCGAGGTCCTCGCCGCCGCGCGCGAGGCGGCCGAGACGCTGCTCTCCAACCCGATCATCGAGGACGTCGTCCGGGTGGCCGACGCCTCGGAGGAGACCGCCTGATGGCTCTCGACTCCGCCCGCATCGGCGTGGTCACGTTCCCGGGCACGCTCGACGACCGGGACGCGGCGCGTGCTGTGCGACTGGCCGGCGGCGAGCCGGTCTCCCTCTGGCACGGCGACGCCGACCTGCAGGGTGTGGACGCCGTCGTGCTCCCCGGAGGGTTCTCGTACGGCGACTACCTGCGCGCCGGGGCGATTAGCCGCTTCGCACCCATGATGGACATCCTCGTGGACGCCGCGAAGGGCGGTCTGCCCGTCCTCGGCATCTGCAACGGCTTCCAGGTCCTGACCGAGGCGCACCTGCTGCCGGGGTCGATGATCAAGAACGACCACCTGCACTTCGTGTGCCGTGACCAGCAGCTGCGCGTCGAGAACGCCGAGACCGCGTGGACGCGCGACTACACAGCGGGCCAGACGATCACGGTGCCCCTGAAGAACCAGGACGGCCAGTACGTCGCCGACGAGCGCACGCTGGACGAGCTCGAGGCCGAGGGCCGGGTGGCGTTCCGCTACCTCGGTGGCAACCCGAACGGGTCGCGCCGCGACATCGCCGGGGTCACGAACGCCGCGGGCAACGTCGTCGGACTCATGCCGCACCCGGAGCACGCCGTCGAGAAGGGCTTCGGCCCGGACTCCGACGACGGCGCGCGCGCCGGGGTCGACGGGCTCGGCTTCTTCACCTCGATCCTGAGCTCGCTCGTCCACGCCTGACGTGGTCACGGACCCGGGGACACGGATCCGCGAGGTCGCGTGGTCCAACCCGCTGGCGGTGGAGCTGCGTCGGGAGTTCTTCGAGCGGACGAACCTGCGGCTCTACCCTGACGGGTTCGGCCATCTCGCGCCCCGCGACGTGTGGGACGCCGACGACGCGGCGATCGGGCGGTCCGTCGTGCTGACGCTGGTCGCGCTCCGCGACGGGGTCCCGGTCGGGCACGCGGCGCTCCGGGCCCCGGATGACGGCGCACCCGCCGGGTCGGTCGAGCTCGCCAAAGTCTACGTCCGGGACCGGGCGCGACGGTCGGGCGTCGCCACCCGGCTCGTCGAGACCGCCGAGAGCGCTGCCCGCGAGCAGGGGTTCGCGTCCGTCGTCCTCGGGACCGGTCCGCTCCAGCTGGACGCCGCGGCCGCGTACGTGAACCTCGGGTACGCACCGATCACGCCGTACCCGCCGTACGACTCGTTCGGCGACGCACTCTGCTTCGCCAAGCAGCTGTGACGAGGACGGCGTGCTGAAGCCGGGCGGCACGACCGAGATTCGCGCCGTCCCGTGGGGCGCACCCGAGGCCGTCGGCCTGCGACGTGAGTTCACCGAGCAGAGCGATCTCCGCCTCTACCCGCTCCTGTTCGGACATCTCGCGAGCCGGCCCGCCTGGGACGCCGACGACGCCGCGACCGGTCGGGCCGTTCTCCTCACCCTGGTCGCGGACGTCGACGGCCGACCCGCCGGGCATGCCGCGCTGCGCACGCCCGAGGTCGGTGCTCCCGAGGGAGCGCTCGAGGTGACCCGGGTCTTCGTCCGGGCCGGTGCCCGACGACGTGGGGTGGCCTCGATGCTCCTGGCGCACCTGGTCGGCACGGCACGAGATCGCGGGGCGAAGTCCCTCGTCCTGGGCACGGGACCGTCGCAGCCCGAGGCGATCGCCACGTATCGTCGGCACGGATTTCGCCCCGTCGAGCCGTACCCGCCCTACGACCGCTTCTCCGCGCCGCCGTACGACATGTACGGTCCGGCGCTCTGCTTCGCCAAACCTCTCTGACCGGATCCGGTGCGAGGGTTCGTCGACACGCTCCAGGACGACCAGCCCCGAGGAGCCCGTGCGGCCCCTGCCCTGACCGGCCCGACCGTGCTCAGCGCAGCGCGTCGGCCAACAGCTCGAGGGTCGCTGCCCGACCCGGAGCGGCGTCCATGGGGTCGGACTCGCGCGATCCGGAGACGGGCACGAGCATGAGCTCGTCGACCTCGTACCGGTCGGCCAGGCCGCGCAGACGGCCGGCGGCCTCGGCCGGCGTGCCGATCACCCAGCGGTCGCGCATCGCCGCGATCGCCTGCTCGCCGGCCGCGTCGAGCGGGGCGGCCTGCGCCTGCTCGACGGTCTCCTGGGGGCCCATCGGCTTGCCGGTCACCAGACGGGCCATCGAGCGGAGCTGCGGGAGCGCGCGTGCGTGCGCCTCGTCGGAGTCGTCGGCGACGGAGACGTTGAACGTCAGGAACGTCGTCGGGCGGGGGAAGGCCTCGCTCGGCCGGTAGTTCTCGCGGTAGAGGCGGAGCGCGCCGTCGATGCCCTGGCCCGAGAAGTGCGACGCGAACGCGTAGGGCAGTCCCTGCTCGGCGGCCAGACGAGCCGAGTAGTCGCTCGACCCGAGCAGCCAGACCGTCGGTGCGCTCGTCGCGGCCGGGGTCGCGCGCACGTGGTAGTCCTTGCCGTCGCCCAGGCGGAGGCTCGCGCCGTCGGGCGAGGTGAGGGCGAGGATCTGGTCGACGTGCTCAGGGAACTTCTCGACGTCCGACGTCGGCCCGGTGGCCCGCAGCAGGTACGTCACCACGGGGTCGGAGCCTGGTGCCCGCCCGATGCCGAGGTCAATCCGCCCGGGGGCGATCGCCTCCAGGGCCGCGAACTGTTCGGCGACCACCAGCGGGGAGTGGTTCGGCAGCATGACGCCGCCCGAGCCGACGCGGATGCGCTCGGTGCGCGAGGCGGCCGCGGCAATCATCACCGGGGGCGTCGACGCCGCCACAGCCGGCATGTTGTGGTGCTCGGCGAACCAGTAGCGCTCGAACCCGAGACGGTCGGCGAGCTGGACGAGCGACAGCGAGGCGTGGATCGCCTCCGCGCTGGACTGGCCCGTGCGGACGGGGACGAGGTCGAGGACGGAGAGGCGCGGCGTGGTAGTCATCGCCGGGTACAACGCCGCGTCCGGCACCGATGTTCCGTCTCGTCCGTCACGTTCGCGCGGCCCCCGGGGCGGCGATCGCGTCAGCCCGCGGCGAGCGCCTGCTCGACGTCCTCGATCAGGTCCGCGGGGTCCTCGAGCCCGACCGAGAGACGAACCGTCGTCTCGGCGATTCCGACGGCCGCGCGGCCGTCCGGTCCGAGCTTGCGGTGCGTCGTCGTCGCCGGGTGCGTGATCAGGGACTTCGTGTCGCCGAGGTTGTTCGAGATGTCGACGACGCGGAGTGCGTCGAGGAACTGGAACGACCGCTTCTTCGCCGTCTCGGGGTCCGTGCCGGCGGGGACGTCCAGGTCGAAGGTGACGACCGTCCCGCCGCCGGTCTGCTGCGCGCGGGCCAGGTCGGCCTGCGGGTGTGAGTCGAGGAACGGGTAACGCACGGCCGCGATCCCGGGGAGCGACTCGAGCTGCTCGGCGAGCCGGTGAGCGGCGGCGTTCTGCGCGCGGACCCGGACGTCGAGGGTCTCGAGGCCCTTGAGCAGCGTCCAGGCGTTGAACGGCGACAGCGACGGGCCGGTGTTGCGGATCATCGTCTTCACGGGGCCGTCGATGTAGTCCGACGACCCGAGGATCGCCCCGCCGAGAACACGTCCCTGGCCGTCGATGTGCTTCGTCGCGGAGTACACCACGGCGTCGGCACCGAGCTCGAGCGGCTTCTGCATCAGCGGTGTCGCGAACACGTTGTCGAGGACGACGAGCGCACCCGCACGGTGCGCGAGGTCGCAGACCGCACGGACGTCGACGATGTCCTGCATCGGGTTGGACGGGGTCTCGAAGAAGACGACGTCCGCCGGCGTGGACAGCGCCTCCTCCCACTGGGAGAGGACGTGACCGTCGACGTAGTCGGTCTGCACACCCCAGCGCGCGAAGATCTCGTCGAAGATGACGAGGGTCGAGCCGAAGAGGGCGCGGGCCGCGACGATGCGCGATCCCTGGCCGACGATCGCCGCGAGCGACGTGAAGACGGCCGACATCCCCGTCGCCGTGGCGAAGCAGGCCTCGGCCCCCTCCATCAGGCGCATCCGCTCCTCGAACGTGTGCACCGTCGGGTTGCCGTACCGGGAGTAGATGAAGCGGTCGGCGTCGCCGGTGAACGCGGCCTCGGCCTCGGCGGCTGACTCGTAGGCGTAGCCCTGGGTGAGGAACAGCGCCTCGCTGGTCTCGCCGAACTCGGAGCGGCGGTGCCCGCCGCGCACGGCGAGCGTCGCCGGACGGGCGCTCGCGGGCAGAGGCCCGCGCGCACGGCCTCCGGGCACCTCGCCGGGGCCCGAGGGGCCCGCGACGGACCCGTAGGGCGCGCTCATGCGGAGGTCCACGTGGTGCTCGGCAGGCCGGCGACGCGCCACCCGTTCTGGTTGCGGACGCCGAGCGCGTCGGCGTCGCCCTCGAAGCCCTCGAGCACGTTGTACGCGGGGCCGAGACCGGCCGCGGTCGCGGCGGCGGCGGCACCGATCGAGCGGTTGCCCGACCGGCAGAGGAACACGAGGGTGCGCCCGTCGCCCGGCGTCACGCCGGCCTCGAGGATGGGGTCGAGGAAGTGCGGGTTCGGGCCGAGCTGGGTGACCCAGGGGGTGTACACGGTCTCCTTGTCGAGCGAGGAGACGTCGGCGACGCCGATCGTGCGCCACTCGCCCTCGGTGCGGACGTCGACGAGCACCGCACGCTCGTCGGTGGCGAGGATCTCCCACGCGTCCTGGGGGGTGATGTGACCGGCAAAGCCGTCGGCGGGTCGGATGTCCGGGGTGCTCATGAGCTCCTCCATCGGTCGTGGCGGTAGCACCCGCGCCCTGAGGGCCAGGGGGGTTGCTGCGGCGTCATCGTGCCAAGTCACTCAGCCGCTCTGGATGGTTGGAGGGATCGTACGTCACGGCGGACGGGCGTCAACACGCCGTCTCAGAATTGATGCCCACGATGCGAGATCGGCTTTTGACAGGCCCGGACCGGCTCGCCATTCTTGGAGGCAGGTCATGAGTGCCAGCGCGAAACCCCGGTTTGCTGGCCGGCAACCCTCCTCCCACGGTGGGGTGCCCCGGGTGACGACCCGGCCGTTCACCAGGTGGTGCGCGGCAAGCGTGGGACGCCGCGGCGTCCCGGATCTTGGAGGACTGCAGTGAGCGCACCAACTCTCGGGACCACGGTCTGTGACCACCTGGACCCCGTGCTCCCCGTCACCGGCGCCGAGACCCTCGTCCCGCGGGTCGGTGCCGCCCCGATCCGGTACGCCAACCTCGACGTCGCCGCCTCGGCCCCCGCCCTGGCGAGCGTCGCCGAGCGCGTCGCCGAGGTGCTGCCGCTGTACGCGAGCGTGCACCGCGGTGCGGGGTACCTCTCGCAGGTCTCGACCGCCCTGTACGAGGCCTCCCGGCGCACCATCGGCGACTTCGTCGGCGCACGGCCGGACGACGTCACGGTCGTCACGCGCAACACCACCGACTCGTTGAACCTGCTCGCCGGCTGCGTCCCCGCGGGGCCCGACGGCCTGCCGGGTCGGGTCCTGGTGCTCGACCTCGAGCACCACGCCAACCTGCTGCCCTGGCAGCGCGGGAGCGCGACGGTGCTGACCGCCGCACCGACGGTCTCCGGCACGCTCGCGGCCCTGCGCGCCGAGCTCGCGCGGACCCCCTACGTCCTGCTCGCCGTCACCGCGGCGTCGAACGTCACGGGGGAGTCTCTGCCCCTCGCGGACGTCGTCAAGATCGCGCACGACGCCGGAGCCCGGGTCGTCCTCGACGGCGCCCAGCTGGTCCCGCACCGCAGGGTCTCGCTCGCCCGGAGCGGCGCCGACTGGATCGCGTTCTCCGGCCACAAGACCTATGCGCCGTTCGGCGCGGGCGCGCTCGTCGGCCGCCGCGACTGGCTCGACTCGGGCACGCCCTACCTGGCCGGTGGCGGGGCCGTGCGTCAGGTCGGGCTCGACGAGACCCGGTGGCAGTCCGCACCGGCCCGCCACGAGGCAGGGTCGCCCAACGTCATCGGCGCCGTGGCGCTCGCGGCGGCCTGCGACGCGCTCGCGGCGGTCGACCCGGCCGAGCTCGCCGAGCACGAGGCCGTGCTGCGACGGCGCCTCGTCGACGGCCTGTCGGCGATCGAGGGGGTCGAGGTCGTCAGCCTCTGGCCCGACGCCGAGGACCCGGTCGGTGTCGTGACGTTCGCCGTCGAGGGGCACGACCCAGGCTTCGTGGCCGCCTACCTCTCGGCCGAGCACGGCATCGGTGTGCGTGACGGACGGTTCTGCGCCCACCCGCTGCTCTCACGGCTCGGGCTGACCGGCGGGGCCATTCGCGCCTCGGTCGGTGTCGGTACCGCGGGTGAGGAGGTCGAGCGCCTGATCCGTGCCCTCGAGACGTTCGTCGCCCAGGGCACGCAGGTGGAGTACACCGTCGTGGACGGCTGCTGGACCGTCGTCGACGACCCTCGTCCCGTGCCCGCCGGCTCCGGGCTCTCCGGTCTCTTCGCCACGGCAGCGGCCGGCTTCGTCGCCGAGTCCGCCGGATGCGGCCCGCTGCCGGAGTAGCCGCGAGCGGCGAGACGACGGTCCGGCGCCGCCCGGCCTCGCACCCTCACCTGGCAGCACGACGGCCCCCACCCGCAGCGGGTGGGGGCCGTCGTGGTCAGCGTCAGTGCTTGAAGGCGTCCTTGGCCTTCTCGCCTGCCTGCTTGACGTCGGAGGAGGCCTGGTCGGCCTTGCCCTCGGCCTCAAGACGCTCGTTGTCGGACGCCTTGCCGGCGCCCTCCTTGATCTTGCCCTGAGCGTCTTCTGCTGCGTTCGAGATCTTGTCGCCGATACCCATGTGCTGCTCCTTTCGTCGGTGAGACCGACCGTAAGGAGGTCGTACGGAACTCGCACGCCGAGACCGTCAGCGTGGTGTCACCGACCCGTTGAGGTGCAGCAGACGCTTGCGCGCATTCCATCCGGTGATGGACCACACGCCCTCGGTGCCCGGCCGGACGGAGACGTCCACGACGCCGGGCAGCACGACCGGACGGGCGAACTGCACGTCCCAGTCGTAGGCGTCGCCCCGCGCCGGCCCGACCTGCGCCAGGGCGCGCGCCGCCGTGTACATGCCGTGGGCGATGGTGCGGGGAAACCCGAAGGCCTTGGCGCCGAGCACCGAGACGTGGATGGGGTTCCGGTCGCCCGAGACCGTCGCGTACGCCTTGCCGACCCGGGCGTCGAGCCGCCACCGTGCCGTGGGGAGCGGCGGGACGAACTCGGGTCGCTCCGTCTCCTCGGGAGCCGGGGCGAGGTGGACACCCTTGGCCAGGTACGTCGAGACGCCCGTGTACGCGGGGGAGTCGTCCCCGATGACCGTCACGTCGGTGACCAGGTCGACCTGGGTCCCGCGACGGTGACCGCGCAGGCCCTCCGCCCGGGCCGTCACCGTCACCGACTCGCCGAGCTCGACGGGACGGAAAAGGCTGACGTGGTTCTCGACGTGGACCATGCCGAGCAGCGGCAGAGGGAACTCGGGCCGCACCATCAGGGCCGTCGCGAGCGGGAACCCGAGCACGTGAAGGAACCCGGCAGGCATCGTCTCGCTCGGGCGCTCGCCGACCAGCCGCTCGTACTCGGCCAGGCGGCGCGCGACGTCGTCGCCCGAAGTGGAGACCTCGGCCACCCGCAGCGTGGTGTCCGGCAGCGTGGTGGTCTGCGGCGCGTCCGACCCGGGCAGCACGCGCCGCGCCGCGGCGACGCCCGAGCCGGACGCGCCACGGACGAACGACCCGCCGAGCGGTGGGATCTGCCCGAGCTCCTCGACGGTCACTGGCCCACCAGGTTCTGCCCGCACACGCGGAGCACCTGGCCGTTGACGCCCGTCGAGCCCGGCGACGCGAGGAACGCGATGGCCTCCGCGACGTCGATCGGCTGACCGCCCTGCTGCAGCGAGGACGCGCGACGCGCCACCTGCCGTGCGATCGCGGGGATGGAGGCCGTCATGTCGGTCTCGATGAACCCCGGGGCGACGGCGTTGGCCGTGCCGCCGACCGCGGCGATCAGCGGTGCAGTCGCACGCGTGTGCCCGATGACACCGGCCTTCGAGAACCCGTAGTTCGTCTGCCCGCGGTTCCCGGCGATCCCGGACGTCGAGGCGAGCGAGACGATGTGGGGGTTCTCGGAGAAGCCGTTCGCCCCGAGCAGGTACTCGTTGATGCGCAGCTGGGCGTCGAGGTTCACCGCGATCACGGCGTCCCACTTCTCCGGCTTCATGTTGGCGAGCAGCTTGTCCCGCAGGATCCCGGCGTTGTGCACGAGGACGTGCAGGCCGCCGTGGCGGGCGCGGGCGTGCTCGAGGATCCGCGCGCCGGCGTCGGGTGCGGTGACGTCGAGCTGCAGCGCGGTACCGCCGACCTCGTTGGCCACCCGGGCGAGCGAGTCACCCGCGGCGGGGACGTCGACGACGACGACGTGCGCGCCGTCGCGAGCCAGGGTGCGGGCGACGTCCGCCCCGATCCCGCGGGCCGCGCCCGTCACGACGGCGACGCGGCCGGCGAGCGGGCGAGTCCAGTCGAAGTCCGTGGCGTCCCAGGACGGGCCGTCACCGACCTCCAGCAGCTGCCCGTCGACGAACGCCGACTTGCTGGAGAGGAAGAAGTGCAGCGCGGCCAGCACCGACGGGTCGCCGACCTGCGCGGCCTCGGTGAGCTGGATGCCGTTGCCCGTGGCCCCGCCGCGCAGCTCCTTGGCGAGCGACCGCAGGAACCCGTCCACGCCGTTGCGGGTCGCGGAGAGCGCCGGGGCGTCCCCGGCCACGGTGGCACGGGAGATCGTGACGACCCGGCCGTTGCCGGCGAGGTTGCGCAGGTTCGCGCCGATCGCGAGCACGGTCTCGGAGAGGTCGGTGGGCTTCTGGGCCTCGGTCATGACGGCGACGATCGCGCCCCACCGCAGCGCCGGGTCGGGCGTCGAGCCCGCGGGCACCTGGCGGACGTCGAGGTCCCAGCCGAGCAGTGCGGCGGCGACGCGGTCGGCGTCGTCCTCCACGCCCGGGCGCCCGCCGACGACGAGCACCGGGCCCGTGGTCAGCGGCTGGCCCGGCGCCCAGCGGCGCAGCACGGCCGGACGCGGCAGGCCGAGCTTCTTGGCGAGCGTCTTGGTGACGCCGGAGTTGACGGCCTTGAGGTAGGAGTCAGCCATGTTTCACGCCTCCGTTCCGGTGGTGCTGGTCGCGCTGGTCGAGCCTGTCGAGACCGAGCCTGTCGAGACCGAGCCGTCGGCCGCGGACTCGATGATCGCCGCGACCCCGAGGCCGCCGGCGGCGCAGACCGAGATCAGCGCGCGTGCGGGCCTGCCGGTCTCGGCGGCTCGTTCTGCGACCAGCTTGGCCGCGGTGGCCACGATCCGCCCGCCGGTGGCGGCGAACGGGTGTCCCGCGGCGACCGACGAGCCGTTGACGTTCAGGCGTTCGCGGTCGATCGAGCCGAGGGGGGCGTCGAGGCCGAGCTCGGTGCGGCAGTAGTCGGCGTCCTCCCACGCGGCGAGCGTGGTGAGCACGGTCGACGCGAAGGCCTCGTGGATCTCGTAGAAGTCGAAGTCCTGGAGCGTGAGCTCCTGCCGGGTGAGCAGACGCGCGACGGCGTGGGCGGGAGCCATCAGCAGGCCCTCGTGGCCGTGCACGTAGTCGACGGCGGCGGTCTCGGCGTCGACGACCTTGGCGAGGACGGGCAGGTTGCGCTCGGCGGCCCACTCGCGCGAGGCGAGCAGGACGGCGGAGGCGCCGTCGGTCAGCGGGGTCGAGTTGCCTGCCGTCATGGTCGGCTCGGTGCCCTCGAGGTTCTTGCCGAAGACGGGCTTGAGCCCGGCGAGCTTCTCCATCGTGCTGTCGCCACGCAGGTTCTGGTCCCGCGTCAGCCCGCGGAACGGGGTGACGAGGTCGTCGAAGAACCCGGAGTCCCACGCGGCGGCGAGGTGCTGGTGGCTCGCCAGCGCGATCTCGTCCTGCGCCTCGCGGGTGATGTCCCACGTCGCGGTCGTCACGGCCTGGTGCTCACCCATCGACATGCCGGTGCGCGGCTCGTCGGTGCTCGGCGTCAGCGGTGCGATGTCGGCGGGACGGATGGCCGCGAACGCCTTGAGGCGTGCGCCGAGCGTCTTGGCGTGGCCGGCCTCGAGCAGTGCACGGCGCAGGCCCTCGCTGACGGCGATGGGGGCGTCCGAGACGGTGTCGGTGCCGCCGGCGATGCCGGACTCGACCTGGCCGAGCTTGATCTTGTTGGAGATCGTGACGACGGCCTCGAGGCCGGTCGCGCACGCCTGCTGCAGGTCGTACGCGGGTGTCTGGGAGGAGAGCGACGAGCCGAGGACGGACTCGCGCACGAGGTTGAAGTCCCGGGCGTGCTTCAGCACCGCGCCACCGACGACCTCGCCGATGCGCTCGCCCTGCAGTCCGTACCGGGCGACGAGACCCTCGAGCGCCGCGGTGAACATCTCCTGGTTGCTCGCGGAGGAGTACTTGCCTCCCGCGCGGGCGAAGGGGATCCGGTTGCCGCCGACGATGACGGCCTCTGCTGCCGGGGGTGTCGTTTGGTTCTTGCTCGTGGCCACAGCCTGGGCTCCCTTGCGTCGGTTGTCGTCCTCGGGGCGGGATGGCGCCTCACGAGGTGTCCAAGACCCACAGTACCTGATACTCTCGGTTCCAGGTGAGCCCAGTCACAGGCTCCCTCCCTGCGTGCCCAGCGTAGGGACGACACCGACGTCGGGCAGCAGGAGGAACGCGTGGGCAACAACCAGCCTGCCACGGTGGACGGCCGCTCCACCCGATGGGACGACCACCGCGCCGCACGCCGCGCCGAGCTCGTCCATGCCGCGCGCAAGGTCGTGCACAAGAACGGACCCGCCGTGTCGATGGACGAGATCGCCACCGCCTCGGGCACATCCAAGTCGATCATCTACCGGTACTTCGACGACAAGGTGGGCCTGCAGGTCGCGGTCGGCAACTCCGTCGGCGAGGCGATGCACGACGCCCTGGCGACCGCGGCCGCAGCCGCAGGAACCCCGGAGCGGGCGCTGCGCGCCATGGTCCGGGTCTACCTCGAGATGGTCGAGCAGTCTCCGAACGTCTACCACTTCGTGATGCGCACTGGAGTCGTCGCGGGCACCGACGTCGAGGGCCGGCCCGCCAAGGCGCCCCTCGACGCCTTCCTCGAGTCCGTGACCGAGCTCGTCGCCCAGCCGTTCGCGCAGGCCGCGCACGTCTCCGAGGGGACCGCCGCCGTCTGGGCCGCGGGCGCCGTCGGATTCGTCCGCGGGACGGGCGAGTGGTGGCTGCACCACCGCGACGAGCCCGGGACGCCGAGCCGCGAGGAGCTCACCGAGCAGGTCGCCGACTGGCTGTGGTTCGGCCCCGTCGGCCTCTTTTCACCCACCCGCGGGGACGACGCGTCCACGCACCACCACCCGAGTACCCCTGGGGAGCACTGATGACCACCATGTCTGACACCGCCGTCGAGACCACCGACGACACGGAATCGCGCATCGACGTCGCCGGGCTGCAGGAGCACCTGCTGGGCCGCTGGGCCGACCTGCGGCGCGAGGCCCGGGCCACGGCCGGCAAGTCCGCCTTCCACAAGATCGAGGGCCTGAGCAAGGAGGACCACCGCGAGCGCGTGCTCGACCAGTGCCGCCAGCTCGCCGCCATCGGCCAGGTCCACCTCGGCTTCCCCGAGCGTCTCGGCGGCGGCAACGACCCGGGCGGCAACCTCGCCGGGTTCGAGGAGCTCGTCGCGGCCGACCCCTCGCTGCAGATCAAGGCGGGTGTCCAGTGGGGGCTCTTCGCCTCCGCCGTCCTCCACCTCGGCGACGAGGCGCAGCAGGACCGCTACCTGCCCGACGCGATGGACCTGACCGTTCCCGGTGCGTTCGCGATGACGGAGATCGGTCACGGATCCGACGTCGCGAGCATCGCGACCACCGCGACGTACGACCCGGAGACGGAGGAGTTCGAGATCCACACGCCGTTCCGCGCGGCGTGGAAGGAGTACCTCGGCAACGCCGGTCTGCACGCGACGGCGGCCACGGTCTTCGCCCAGCTCGTCACCCGGGGTGTGAACCACGGCGTGCACTGCTTCTACGTGCCGATCCGCGAGACCCGTCCCGACGGGAGCGCCGGCGACTTCCTGCCCGGCGTGGGCGGCGAGGACGACGGCCTCAAGGGTGGCCTCAACGGCATCGACAACGGCCGGCTGCACTTCACGCACGTGCGCATCCCGCGCACGGACCTGCTCGCGCGCTACGGCCAGGTGGCCCCGGACGGCACCTACACCTCCCCGATCGAGAGCCCCGGACGCCGGTTCTTCACGATGCTCGGCTCGCTCGTGCAGGGCCGTGTCTCGCTCGACGGCGCGGCCTCCAACGCCTCCAAGCTCGGCCTGCAGATCGCGGTGACCTACGGCAACCAGCGCCGCCAGTTCACGGGTGCCTCGCCGATCGACGAGGTCACGATCATGAACTACGGCACGCACCGTCGTCGTCTGATCCCGGCGATCGCCGAGACGTACGCGACGCACTTCGCGCACGACCGTCTGCTCGACCTCTTCCACTCGGTGTTCTCGGGTGAGGAGGACACGCCGGAGACCCGCGAGGACCTCGAGACGACCGCCGCCGCCCTCAAGGCGACCTCGACGCGGTTCGCGCTCGACACGCTCCAGGAGGCCCGCGAGGCCTGCGGCGGTGCCGGGTTCATCGCCGAGAACCGGCTCACGTCTCTGCGCGCCGACATGGACGTCTACGCGACGTTCGAGGGCGACAACACGGTGCTGCTGCAGCTCGTCGGCAAGCGCCTGCTGGGCGACTACGCCAAGGAGCTCAAGGGCATCACGCCGGGCGGGATGGCCCGGTTCGTGGTCGAGCGCGCCGCCGACGCGGCCTACCACCGCACCGGTCTGCGCCGTGCAGTGCAGAACATCACGGACCAGGGTTCCGCACGTCGCGCCGCGGGCCACCTGCGCGAGGAGGAGACGCAGCGCGCGCTGCTGACCGACCGCGTGGACGCGATGGTCGAGGCCGTCGCGATGGCACTGCGTCCGGCCCAGAAGGCCAGCCCGGAGAAGGCTGCGGCGATCTTCGACGCGCACCAGTACGAGCTCGTCGAGGCCGCCAAGGCGCACGCCGACCTGCTGCGCTGGGAGGCCTTCACCCAGGCGCTGTCGACGATCGAGGACGAGGGGACGCGCGCCGTCCTGACGCGGGTCCGCGACCTTTTCGGCCTCACCCTCGTCGAGCGCAACCTCGCCTGGTACCTCATCGAGGGCCGCATCTCGGCCCAGCGCGCGCGGACCGTCACGAGCTACATCGAGCGGCTGCTCACGCGTCTGCGCCCGCACGCCCAGGACCTCGTCGACGGTTGGGGCTTCGGCCAGGAGCACCTGCGCGCGCCGATCGCCTCGGGCATCGAGGCGGAGCGCCAGGACGAGGCTCGCGCGTACTTCCGTGCGCTGCGTGCCTCCGGTGACGCCCCGGTCAGCGAGAAGTCGCTGCGCGGGCGCGACGGCAAGGGCAAGCCCAAGGGCGCGCCGGCCACCGACTCCAGCGCGGCACGCGACGGGTCCACGCCGAACCCGAGCTGACGCCTCAAGTCTGCTGCCGACCCGGTGGTCGCGCGCCGGTCCCCGCGGGGAACGCCGTGCGGCCACCGGGTCGCGCTCGTCGGGGCCGGCCCCGACGGAGCGTCGTCACCGCCACCCCGAGCAGCAGTACGACGCCACCGGTGATCTCCCACAGTCCCGGAACCTCCCCCTGGACAAGCCAGCCGACGGTGGTGCCGACGACGGGGACGAGCATCGCGAACGGCACGACCGCCGACGCCGGGTAGCGCGCGAGCAGGGTGTTCCAGATGCCGTAGCCCACGAGCGTCGCGAGCCACGCGGTGTAGAGCGTGGAGAGCACAGCCGCGGCCGTGGGGTGCATGACGGCGTCGGCGACGGCGGCCGGCCCCTCGGTCAGCATCGCGAGCGCGAACAGCGGGACCGGGACGACGGTCGCGGACCAGACCGTCATGGACAGCCCGCCGGTGGCCGTGGGCGTCGAGGTCGCGCGGCTTGCCGCACGCCGGGCCGCGACGTTGCCGATCGCCCACGAGGTCGCGGCAGCCACGACGAGGAGCAGCCCGAGCGCCGGAGTTGCTTCAGTGCGGCCGAGCGCGACGACGCCGAGCCCGACAGCGCCGATGAGGACCCCGGCCAGCTGTCGACCGTTCGGTCGCTCCCGCAACGTGAGTGCGGCGGCGACGACGGTGAGCACCACCTGGGCCTGAAGCACCAACGACGCGAGTCCGGCGGGCATCCCGAGCGCGAGCGCCGTGTAGAGCAGGGAGAACTGCCCCAGGCTCATGAACGCCCCGACGGCGACGACGTCGCGCCACGGGACGACCGGACGTGGCACGAGGAGCAAGGCCGGGAAGAGTACGACGACGAATCGGACGGCGAGCAGGACGGTCGGGGGTACGTCGGCCACGCCGATGTCGATGACGACGAAGTTCGAGCCCCAGATCGCGACGACGAGAAGGGCAAGTGCGATGTGGCGGGAGGGCATGGCCCTATCGTCGGGCGGTCGATTGTTCATGTCTAGCGAAGATTCTTGACCATGACGTCGTAGCATTGCTTCATGATCGATCTCGGTGCTGTTCAGGCCATCGTCGCGATCGACCGCTGCGGCTCGGTCGGCGGAGCGGCGGACGAGCTCGGCTTCACGTCGTCGGCGATCTCGCAGCAGGTGAAGCGGCTGGAGGCCCAGATGGGCGCCGTGCTGGTCGAACGGGCGGGCCGCGGCGTCGTGCTGACCGCCGCCGGTCGGCAGGTGGCTGCCGGGGGAGCGGACCTCGCGACCCGCGTGGAGGCGCTGCGCTCCGGCGTGCAGGCGGAGGCCGGGCAACCGACAGGGCTGATCCGGCTCGCCACGTTCTCGACCGCGATGCGCGGCCTGGTGCCGGGCCTGATCGCCGCGGTACGCCGCGACGCCCCGGATCTCGACGTGGCCGTGCGCGAGCTGGACCCGTGGGACGCCGTCGCCGACGTCGCGGCCGGCCGGTCCGACGTCGCGCTCGTCCACCACTGGGAGGGTGTCGGGCTGCAGATCCCGCCGGCGCTACGGCGCGAACGGGTGCTTCTCGACGTCGCCGACGTGCTGGTGCACCGCGACGACCCGCTGGCGGGCCGGGAGGTCGTGACGGCGACGCAGCTGCTCGACCGTCCGTGGGCGTCGTCGCCCGAGGGCACGATCTGCCACGAGTGGTTCTGCCACATGTTCCGCGACGCCGGGCGGACCCCGACCGTCGCGTTCCGGTGCCTCGAGTTCGCCTCCCAGGTCGAGCTCGTCGCGCACGGGCTGGCGGTCGCGCTCGTGCCACGCCTGGGCCGCGGTACGTTGCCCGCGTCGGTGGTGGCGATCCCGGCCCGCGACCCGGAGCCGACCAGGCCGGTCGACGTGGTCTGGCGGGCGTCGATGACGGCGTCTCCCGCCGTCGCCGCGGTGCGCGGGGCTGCCATCGCGCAGGCGGGGTGATCCGCTGCCCGCTCCAGGGCGCCGGAGCGCCGCTGGAGGCCGAAGGGCGGACGGGCTCCGGGCCGACGTCGCGACGCCGGTAGACTCAGGCCCGCGCCGTCGCGCACCCTGACCACTCCACCCGAGGGATCCGATGACCGCCGCCTCCACGCCTGCCGCACGCCCCGACGCTCGTCCCACGCTGGACACCGTCGAGAACGCCGCAGCGACCCCCGACGAACAGCTGCCGTACGCCGCCCTGGGCCTCAAGCCCGACGAGTACGCGCGCATCGTCGACATCCTCGACCGCCGCCCCACGGCCGCCGAGCTCGCGATGTACTCCGTGATGTGGTCCGAGCACTGCTCCTACAAGTCGTCCAAGAACCACCTGCGCAAGTTCGGTGACAAGGTCACGGACGAGATGAAGCGCCACCTCCTGGTCGGCATCGGCGAGAACGCGGGCGTCGTCGACATCGGCGACGGCTGGGCCGTGACGTTCAAGGTCGAGTCGCACAACCACCCGAGCTACGTCGAGCCCTACCAGGGTGCGGCCACCGGCGTCGGCGGGATCGTCCGCGACATCATCTCGATGGGCGCGCGTCCCGTCGCCGTCATGGACCAGCTGCGGTTCGGCGCCGTAGACCACCCGGACACGGCGCGCGTCGTGCACGGCGTGGTCTCCGGAGTCGGCGGATACGGCAACTCCCTCGGCCTTCCCAACATCGGCGGGGAGCTCGTCTTCGACTCCTGCTACCAGGGCAACCCGCTCGTCAACGCCCTGTGCCTCGGCGTGCTGCGGCACGAGGACATCCACCTCGCCAACGCCTCGGGCACCGGCAACAAGGTGATCCTGTTCGGTGCGCGCACCGGCGGCGACGGCATCGGTGGCGCCTCCATCCTCGCGTCGGAGACCTTCGAGGGCGGCGTGCCGGCCAAGCGCCCGAGCGTCCAGGTGGGCGACCCGTTCATGGAGAAGGTCCTGATCGAGTGCTGCCTCGAGCTCTACGCGGCCAAGGTCGTCGAGGGCATCCAGGACCTCGGCGCGGCCGGGATCTCCTGCGCGACGTCGGAGCTCGCCTCGAACGGCGACGGCGGCATGCACGTCGAGCTCGACGACGTCCTGCTCCGCGACCCCTCCCTGAACGCCGGCGAGATCCTCATGTCGGAGTCGCAGGAGCGCATGATGGCGGTCGTCACGCCCGAGAAGCTCGACGCATTCCTGGCGATCACCGCCAAGTGGGACGTCGAGACCTCCGTCATCGGCGAGGTCAACGGCACCGGCCGTCTCACCATCGACCACCACGGTCAGCGGATCGTCGACGTCGACCCCAAGACCGTCGCGCACGAGGGCCCGGTCTACGACCGCCCGTACGCCCGCCCGGCCTGGCTCGACGGTCTCAACGCCGACTCGGTCTCCGGGCCCGAGGGCGAGGCTCGCTACGCCCGTCCTGCCACCGGCATCGAGCTGCGAGAGACCGCGCTGCGCCTGATCGCGTCGCCGAACCTCGCGAGCAAGGAGTGGGTGACCAACCAGTACGACCGGTTCGTCCAGGGCAACACGGCCCTCGCCCAGCCCGACGACGGCGGCGTGGTCCGCGTGGACGAGGAGACGGGGCTCGGCGTCGCGCTGGCCACCGACGCCAACGGCCGCTTCGCCAAGCTCGACCCGCGCACCGGCGCGCAGCTCGCGCTCGCCGAGGCCTACCGCAACGTCGCCGCGACCGGTGCCCGCCCGCTCGCGGTCACCGACTGCCTGAACTTCGGCTCGCCCGAGGACCCGGACTCGATGTGGCAGCTTGTCGAGGCGATCGAGGGTCTCGCGGACGGCTGCCAGGAGCTCGGCGTCCCGGTCACGGGCGGCAACGTCTCGCTCTACAACGGCACCGGCGAGCCCGGGCAGATCGACTCCTCGATCCACCCGACGCCCGTCGTCGGCGTCCTCGGTGTTCTCGACGACGTCGCGCACGCCACGCCGACCGGGTTCCGTGAGGCCGGCGAGGTGATCTTCCTGCTCGGCACCACGCGTGGGGAGCTCGACGGCTCGGCGTGGGCCGACGTCGTCCACCAGCACCTGGGTGGGCTGCCGCCGCGGCTGGACCTGGCCGCGGAGAAGGCGCTCGCCGGTGTGCTGGTCAACGCGAGCCGCGACGACCTCGTCGTCTCGGCGCACGACGTCGCGGACGGCGGCCTGGTCCAGACGCTGCTCGAGTCCGCGCTGCGGTTCGGGGTCGGTGCCTCGGTGTCGCTCGCCGAGGTGTGCGAGCGCGACGGCGTCACCCCGTTCGAGCTGCTGTTCTCGGAGTCGACCGCGCGGGCGATCGTCTCGGTGCCGCGCAACGAGGTGCAGAAGCTCGCCGACTCGTGCGTCGCCCGCGGCGTGCCCTACGCCAGGCTCGGCGAGACCGGTGCGCTCTCGGCCGACGAGGAGGGCGAGGCGCTCGTCGTCGAGGGCCTCTTCGAGATCCCGCTGGCCGAGGCCGACGCTGCCTACCGGGGGACGCTGCCCGCGATCTTCGGCTGACCGACCCCGACGCCCCTCCCACCTGCCGACGACGCAGGGGGAGGGGCGTCGTCGTCCTGGGACACCGATGGCCCCCGGGCCTCCGCATCGCTAGCGTAGGAGGCGTCGAGGAGGACGAGGAGGACGGCCGTGTGGCTCGCGGGTGCGGTTGCGACGGTGGTGGCGGGCGTGGTGGTGCTCGCCGCGCTCCTTCGCGTGCGGGCGCAGCGCCGTGACCTGCACGTCGAGCACGACCCGATGCGGGTGCTGCGCGTCCAGGTCCGGCTGGGCGAGCTCGCCGCCGAGCTGCGGCGCATCGAGGCCGACCGTGCCCTCTACGGGCGGGCGCACCACTACTTCGCGGTCCGGGGCGCGTACGACGCCCTGCTGCAGGAGGCCTGCGAGCTGGTGGGACTGACGACGACGCAGCGGATCCTGCGTGCCGGGGAGCAGGAGGGCGCGGACGAGCGCCTGCGCGAGGAGCTCGAGCTGAGCTCGCGCGGCTGGTCCTGGTGACCCGTCGACCCAGTTCGTCGGCGCCGGGCCGCGACGCACGAACGCCCGCCCGACCACGAGGGTCGGACGGGCGTCGTCGCGCGGGGGACGTCAGAGCGAGGCGAGGGCCTCGTTGAACGTGGCCGAGGGGCGCATCACCGCGGACGCCTTGGCGTCGTCCGGACGGTAGTAGCCCCCGACATCGGCCGGGGAGCCCTGGACCGCGGCGAGCTCGTCCACGATCGTGGACTCGGCTGCGACCAGCTTCTCCGCGAGCGGTCCGAAGGCCGCCGCGAGGGCTGCGTCCTGCGACTGGGCCGCGAGCTCCTGTGCCCAGTACAGGGCCAGGTAGAAGTGCGACCCGCGGTTGTCGATGCCGCCCAGGCGGCGCGACGGCGAGCGGTCGTGCTCGAGGAACGAGCCGGTGGCCCGGTCCAGCGTCTCCGCGAGGACCTGCGCGCGACGGTTGCCCGCCACACCGGACAGGTGCTCGAGCGACGCGGCGAGGGCGAAGAACTCGCCGAGCGAGTCCCAGCGCAGGTAGTTCTGCTCGAGGAGCTGCTGCACGTGCTTGGGTGCCGAGCCGCCGGCGCCCGTCTCGAAGAGTCCGCCGCCGTTCATCAGCGGCACGATCGACAGCATCTTGGCCGAGGTGCCGACCTCGAGGATCGGGAACAGGTCCGTGTTGTAGTCGCGGAGGACGTTGCCCGTCACCGAGATGGTGTCGAGGCCCTGACGGATGCGCTCGAGCGAGAACGCGCACGCCTCGGCCGGCGCCATGATGCGCAGGTCCAGGCCGTCGGTGTCGTGGTCGCCGAGGTACTGCTCGACCTTGGCGATCAGGTTGGCGTCGTGGGCGCGGTGCGCGTCCAGCCAGAACACCGTCGGGACGCCGGTGGCGCGGGCGCGGGTGACGGCGAGCTTGACCCAGTCGCGGATCGCGACGTCCTGGGTCTGGCACGCGCGCCAGATGTCGCCGGTCTCGACCTCGTGGGAGATCAGGACCTCGCCGGCGCCGTCGACGACCTCGACGGTGCCCGACGCGGGGATCTCGAAGGTCTTGTCGTGGGAGCCGTACTCCTCGGCCTTCTTGGCCATGAGCCCGACGTTCGGGACGGTGCCCATCGTGGCCGGGTCGAGGGCGCCGTGCGTGCGGCAGTCGTCGATCACGGTCTGGTAGACGCCGGCGTAGGAGGAGTCGGGGATCACGGCGAGCGTGTCGTGCTCTCCGCCGTCCATGCCCCACATGTGGCCGCCGCCGCGGATCATCGCGGGCATCGAGGCGTCGATGATGACGTCCGAGGGCACGTGGAGGTTGGTGATCCCCTTGTCCGAGTCCACCATCGCCAGGGCGGGGCCGTTGTCCAGGACGTCCTCGACGGCGGCCCGGATGGCCTCGCCGTCGGGAAGGTTGTCGGTGGCGGAGAGCAGGGCGCCGAGGCCGTCGTTCGAGGACAGGCCGGCGGCACGGATCTGGTCGCCGTACTGCGCGAAGACGTCGGGGAAGAACGCCTCGACGATGTGCCCGAAGATGATCGGGTCCGAGACCTTCATCATCGTGGCCTTGAGGTGCGCGGAGAACAGCACACCCTCGTCCTTCGCCCGCTGGATCTGCTCGCGGATGAAGGTGTGCAGCGCCGAGACGGACATGAACGTGGCGTCCACGACCTCGCCCGCGAGGACGGGGATGCCGTCCTTGAGCACGGTGGTGCCCTCCGGCGTCGTGAGACGGATCGTGAGGGAGTCGTCGGACGGCAGGACGACGGACTTCTCGTTCGAGAAGAAGTCACCGGCACCCATCGTCGCGACGTTCGTGCGCGACTCCGGGGACCAGGCCCCCATGCGGTGCGGGTGCGCCTTGGCGTAGTTCTTCACGGCGCCGGGTGCGCGGCGGTCCGAGTTGCCCTCGCGCAGCACCGGGTTGACGGCCGAGCCCTTGACCCTGTCGTAGCGGGCGCGGACGTCCTTCTCCTCGTCGGTCTGCGGGTGCTCCGGGTAGTCCGGCAGCGCGAAGCCCTGCTCCTGGAGCTCGGCGACGGCGGCCTTGAGCTGCGGCACGGACGCGGAGATGTTCGGGAGCTTGACGATGTTCGCCTCGGGCGTGGTCGCCATCGCGCCGAGCTCGGCGAGCGCGTCGTCGACCTGCTGGTCCGCGGGGAGACGGTCGTTGAACTGCGCGAGGATGCGCCCGGCGAGCGAGATGTCGCGGGTCTCGATGGAAATCCCGGCCTTGGCCGCGTACGCCTCGACGATCGGGAGGAGCGAGTAGGTGGCGAGGAGGGGAGCCTCGTCGGTGTGCGTGTAGATGATCGTGGCGGCGTCGGGCTGTGACTCGGTGACCATGCGGTGGGTCCTCCTGGGAGAGATTGTTTGATATCAAGATATCTTCCGCGTCGTCCCGCTGTCGAAACTGTGCCCGCGGCCGCACCGCAGGCGCGCAGGGGCGCGGTCGCGGCTGGATAGTCTGGCCCCGCCACGCCCGACACCCCTGGAGGAACCATGCCCGCCCCCGTGCTCGAGATCGCTGTCCAGGACGTCGCCGGGGTGCGGGTGGCCGCAGACGTGGGTGCAGCCCGGGTGGAGCTGTGCGCCGCCCTCGGGGCGACCGGGGGCCTGACGCCGAGCGTCGGCCTGCTGGAGGCGGCCGTCGGCGCCGCCGGCACCGTCGGGGTTCATCCGCTGATCCGGCCCCGTGCCGGGGGGTTCGTCTACGACGACGACGAGCTCGACACCCAGGTGCGCGACGTGCGCGCGGCCGTCCGGGCCGGTGCCGCCGGGGTCGTCGTCGGTGTCCTCACGGTGGACGGCGCCGTGGACGCCGAGGCGGTGGCGCGACTTGTCGAGGCGGCGGACGGGCGTGAGGTCACCTTCCACCGGGCGTTCGACGTCGTCCCGGACGTCGGTCTGTCGGTGGACGCGCTGACGGCGCTGGGTGTGACCCGGGTGCTGACCTCGGGCGGTGCGGCCGCGGCTGCCGACGGCCTGCTGCGGCTCGGGGAGACGGTCCGTGCGGCGGACGGGGGGCTTCAGGTGATGGCCGGGGGCGGCGTGCGCCCCTCGGACGTCGCTGCGCTGGCCGCCGTCGGCGTCGACGCCGTGCACCTGTCGGCCAAGACGCTCCGTGCGGACGCCGCCGGCCCCGGCGGCGGGGCGGACGCGGGCTACGAGGTCACGAGCGCGGAGATCGCGACGGCCGCGGCCGAGGCTGTTCGGGCCCTCGACTAGCGTCTCGCGATGTGGGCGTAGGTCGCGGGCGTGTCCCGTGCCGCGTGGGAGCGATGCCACTCACGGCCCCTCCGTCGAACGGGCACCAGCGGTGTCGATGCAGGCCACCACAGCATTCGCCGGGCGCGGGTCTCGGTTAGGTAACTTTCCAGAGCAATTGGCGGTGTGACCAGAATCATTGGTTAGGGTTCCTCACACAACGCCCCGCAGGGGGCGACCACGCACAACGATGTGCGGCGTGCACACGCCGACCATCGCCTTCCGAAAGGACCGATGATGATCCGAAGCACGGGCCGCAAGCGCCTGTACACGGCCGTCACCCTGGTGGCCGGTGTGTCCCTCCTCGCCGCAGGCTGCGGCTCGAGCGACTCGGAGGAGGGGGACTCGAACGAGACCACCGCCAGCGCCGAGGGCACCGCGACCGACCGCGAGCTCGTGGTCTGGGCCGGCGCGCAGCAGCCGATCCCCGAGAACTTCAACCCGTACGCGCCCGAGGTCCAGCACCTCGCCACGGGTGGCGTCTACGAGACGCTCTTCTACTACAACAAGGCGTCGTCCGGTGAGCCCACGCCGCTGCTCGGTGAGTTCTTCGAGTTCAACGAGGACGGCACGGAGCTGACGATCCAGGTCCGCCAGGGCGTCAAGTGGAGCGACGGCGAGGACTTCACGGTCGACGACGTCGTCTACTCGCTCACCAACGAGAACTCGAAGCCTGCGTATATCACCGGCGCCGAGGCCGTGGACGACACGACCGTCAAGGTGACCTTCGACGGCGCACAGTTCACCAACGAGTTCTCGATCCTCGGTTCGACCTGGATGCTCCCCGAGCACGTCTGGGCAGACCTGGGCGAGGACCCGCTGACCTGGCCGAACGCCGAGCCGGTCGGGACCGGCCCGTACCTGCTCGACACGTTCTCCGACGCCGCCTACACCGCGAAGGCGAACCCCGACTACTGGGGTGGCGAGCCGAACGTCAAGAGCGTCCGCTACATCGGCATCGACGCCAACCAGTCGGCCGAAGACCTCCTGCGCACCGGCCAGCTCGACTGGGCCGGCATGTTCGTGCCGGACGCCGACTCCCTCGTCGCCTCGGCGAACCTCGGCTACATCAACACGCCGCAGGACCCGACCGTGCTCTACACCTGCTCGAACGCCGACCTCGGGTGCGAGGGCGACCAGACGGACGTCGCCGTCCGTCAGGCGCTGAACCTCGCGATCGACCGTGGTCAGATCAACGACAAGGCGTTCGTCGGCCTGGCCGGCGACATCTCCCCGACGTTCGCGCTGCTCGGCCGCGACGACGACTGGATCTCGCCCGACGTCGAGGCGGAGAGCCCGCAGACCGCGGACGTCGAGGCCGCCGGCGCGATCCTCGAGGAGGCCGGCTACGCCAAGGGCGACGACGGCATCTACGCCAAGGACGGCGACCCGATCGAGCTCACGCTGACGTCGGTCGACGGCTGGACCGACTACAACAACGCCGCGAAGCTCATCGAGGAGCAGGCCACGGCCGCCGGCATGAAGGTGACCGCCTCGACGATCTCCTGGAACGAGTTCGCCGCCGCCCGTGACACGGGTGACTTCGAGATGATCATGGGCGGTGTCGTCGGGACCTCGGTGCCGGACCCGTTCCAGATCTACCGCGACTGGTTCTCCGGTCCCGCGACCTCTGAGGTTGGCGAGTCGATCCCCGAGGGCTACTGGGGCTTCGCGCGTTACTCGAACCCGGTCGTCGACGACGCCGTGAGCGAGGCTGCCTCGACCAACGACGTCGACACCAAGAAGGCTGCGTACGCCGCGATCCAGGAGGAGATCACCCGTGACCTTCCCTACATCCCGCTCGTGATCAACGCGACGCAGACGTTCTACAACCAGACGGACTACACGGGCTGGCCCACGGAGGACAACCTCTACGCCTTCCCGCCGTCCTGGGGCTCCGGAGCCTCCGGCGTCGTGCTGCACCAGCTCGGCGGCACCGAGTAAGACGCTGCTGAGCCACTGAAGAGGCGCCTGATGTTCCACCTGTGCACGGCGTTCCGTACGCCGGAAAGCGAGACCGATCGATGAGTTACTACGGCCGGCGGATCGTCGTCTACGCGATCACGCTCTGGGCGGCAATCTCCCTGAACTTCCTTCTCCCGCGACTCCTGCCGGGCAACCCGGCAGACATCATGATCGCGCAGATGAGCAGGTCGGGCGACGTCTCCGAAGCACAGATCATGAACATCAGGCGCCTCTTCGGCAACCCCGAGGCCTCTCTCTGGGAGCAGTACATCCAGTACTGGCAGCAGATCGCCAAGGGAGACCTCGGGATCTCCTCGCAGTTCTTCCCGGAGAAGGTCACCAGCCTGATCGGCGGGGCACTGCCCTGGTCGATCGGTCTGATCGGGACCGCGACCCTCATCGCCTTCGCCCTCGGCATCGGGCTCGGCGCCCTGGCCGGGTGGAAGCGCGGCACGTGGGTCGACCAGCTCGTCCCGTCGACGACCCTCCTGCAGTCCCTGCCCTACTTCTGGGTCGCGCTCGTTCTCATCTACGTGTTCGCGGTGCAGCTCCAGTGGTTCCCGATCGTCGGCGGCTACAACTTCTTCGTCTTCAACGCCCCCGAGTGGAGCTGGGCCTTCGTCGGCTCGGTGCTCTACCACGCGGTCCTGCCGGCGGCGACGATCGTCATCAGCGCCGTCGGTGGCTGGCTGCTCGGCATGCGCAACATGATGGTCTCCACCATGGGCGAGGACTACGTGACCACCGCCGAGGCCAAGGGCCTCAGCCCCCGCCGCGTGATGATCACGTACGGCGCACGTAACGCGGTCCTGCCCTCCATCGCCGGAGTCGGCATCGCCCTCGGCTTCGTCGTCGGCGGCTCGGTGATCATGGAGCAGGTCTTCAGCTACCCGGGCCTCGGCAAGCTCATGATCACCGCGGTGCGGGGCAACGACTACGCCCTGATGCAGGGCGTGTTCCTCGTCATCACCCTGACCGTTCTCGTCACCATGTTCATCACGGACATCGTGTACGGGCTCATCGACCCGAGGGCGCGACAGAATGCCTGAGCAGACCACAGCAACCCAGACCCCGGCGGGCGCTCCCGGCTCCGTCGTCGACGAGTCAGCCGGCGGTGGCGTCCCGACCGCCACGACCACGGCTCCCGCACCGGCGGGCACGCCCGCCGCCCGCCGCAAGATTCGGTTCCGCAAGCCGTCCGCCAAGCTCGTGGTGGGGCTCTCGCTCCTCGGCGCGATCGTGCTGTTCGCGCTCTTCGGGCCGCTGATCGGGCAGTTCGACCCGCGCGACTCGAGCAACCCTGCACTCGTCCCGCCGGACTCGACGTACTGGATGGGCACGACGTCGCTCGGCTACGACGTCTTCGCACAGCTCGCGGTCGGCGCCCGCACCTCGCTCTTCGTCGGCATCACCGCCGGACTCCTCGCGGTGACGCTCTCCATCCTCTTCGGCGTGGTCGCCGGGTACGTCGGCGGATGGACCGACGAGGTGCTCTACACGATCATCGGCGTGATGCTCGTGATCCCGGGCCTGCCGCTCGCTATCGTCATCTCGACGCTTGTCCCTGGAAGGTCGGCGCTGCTCGTCGCCGCGATCCTCGGTGTCACGGGATGGGCAGGCTCGGCCGTGGTCCTGCGCAAGCAGGCGCAGTCTCTGCGCAACCGTGACTACGTGGCGGCGTCCCGCATCGCCGGCGAGCGCCCGCTGCGCATCGTCGCGGTCGAGATCCTCCCCAACCTGCTGCCCCTCCTGACGGCCCAGTTCCTCTTCGGCGTCATCTTCGCGATCCTTGGCGAGGCGGGCCTGTCCTACCTCGGTCTCGGACCCACCGGGTCGATCAGCTGGGGGACCATCCTCAACGAGGCCCAGGCTGGCGGCGCGCTGACCCGGGGCGCGTGGTGGTGGTTCATCCCGCCGGGCATCCTGATCGCGCTCGTCGGCACCTCGCTCGCGCTGATCAACTTCAGCATCGACGAGGTCATCAACCCCAAGCTGCGGGCCGCGCCGGCAGCCGCACGGTCCGTCCGCAAGGCCCGCGAGGCCCGTGACGAGCAGTCGAAGGAGGCCACCGCATGAGCGTCGACCAGAAGCGTGAGCCGGTGATCACCGCCCGCAACGTCTCCATCGAGTACGAGGTCGAGCCCGTGGTCAAGGCCGTCCGCGACGTGTCGCTGACGCTCTACCGCGGCGAGATCCTCGGCCTCTGCGGGGAGTCAGGCTGCGGCAAGACCACGCTCGCCTACGGCCTGAACAGGCTGCTTCGCCCGCCGGCACTGATGACCGGCGGCGAGATCGTCTTCCACGACAAGTCCGGCACGGACATCGACGTGCGGGCGCTCGACGACCAGCAGATGCGTGCGTTCCGCTGGGACAAGGTCTCGATGGTGTTCCAGGGTGCGATGAACTCCCTGAACCCCGTCATCAAGATCCGTGCGCAGCTGTTCGACGTCTTCACCACGCACCGCCCGGAGATGGGGAACGAGGAGAAGGAGAAGCGGTCGCGCGAGCTCCTCGGCCTCGTCGGGGTGGACCCGGACCGGATCGACAGCTATGCCCATGAGCTTTCGGGCGGCATGCGGCAGCGCGTGATGATCGCGATGGCCCTGGCCCTCGAGCCGCAGCTGATGATCATGGACGAGCCGACCACGGCGCTCGACGTCGTGGTTCAGCGCGAGATCATCCGAGAGATCATGCGGCTGCGCGAGATCTTCGGGTTCGCGGTCGTCTTCATCACCCATGACCTGCCGATGCTGCTCGAGATCAGCGACCACGTCGCCGTCATGCTCGACGGCGAGATCGTCGAACGCGGTACGTCGGAGGAGATCTACACCAACGCACAGCACGAGTACACGCGTCGGCTTCTCAGCTCGTTCCCCAGCCTCACCGGGGAGCGCGGTGGGTTCGTGCGCGGCGAGGAAGAGGTGGCGTGATGGCGGACGACAGCGCTCAGCAGGTCCGGCGCGAGAGCGGCGGAGTCCTTGAGGTCCGCAACCTCGTCAAGGACTACAAGGTCCGTGGCGCGCAAAAGAAGATCCGGGCGATCAACGACGTGTCCTTCACCCTCGAGGCGGGCAAGACGATCGCCCTGGTGGGCGAGTCAGGCTCGGGCAAGTCGACGATCGCGAAGTCGATCATGCAGCTCGTCAAGCCGTCGGAGGGGCAGATCCTGCTCGACGGCAAGCCGATCGCCCGGCACGGTGCGGGACTGCGGCGGTACCGCAAGGACGTGCAGATGGTGTTCCAGGACCCGTTCGGGTCGCTGAACCCCTTCCATCCGGTCGGACACCACATCGAGCGCCCGCTGCGGATCCACCGCGCCGTCCCCGAGGGGATGACGATCGAGGAGAAGGTGCACGAGCTCCTGGAGCGCGTGAACCTGACCCCGGCAGCCGACATCGCACCGCGTCGTCCGCACGAGCTCTCCGGCGGCCAGCGCCAGCGCGTCGCGATCGCCCGCGCGCTCGCCCCGGGCTCGCGGTTCCTCGTCGCCGACGAGCCGGTCTCCATGCTGGACGTCTCGATCCGGCTCGGCGTGCTCAACCTGCTGGCCCGCCTGCAGCGCCAGGAGAACCTCGGAGTCCTCTACATCACGCACGACCTGGCCACGGCCCGTCACTTCTCGGACGAGATCATGGTGATGTACCGCGGCGACGTCGTCGAGCAGGGGCCGTCGGACGAGGTGATCCTGAACCCGCAGCACGAGTACACCAAGACGCTGCTCGCCGCGGCACCGAACCCGGAGCGGATCGGGCAGATGCGCGACGAGGTCCGCGCCGAGTTCGCGGCGGCTGCCGCCAAGGACTGACGCCACGCGCCGGACCGTCACCGCGCCGGAACACGTCGAACGGCTCCCGAGAACTCAGCTCCTCGGGGGCCGTCGTCGTGCCGCGGGTAACCTGACCCCGTGCCCGCACGACGACGCATAGACCCCACGGACGGCCGCGCAGCCCTCGCCGGATGGCGCGACGGTGCGACCGACCGCACCACCGTCGCGACGGCGGTCCGCTTCACGCTCGAAGAGCTTGCGGACGTCGCCCCGGGCCATGCCGTCGAGGTCCGGATCCCGCCGGCCGGAGCCGTACAGTGCGTCGAGGGTCCGCGCCACACGCGCGGAACGCCGCCGAACGTCGTCGAGACGGACCCGCAGACCTGGCTCGAGCTTGTATCCGGCGTCCTGACCTGGACGGACGCGACGGCCCAGGGTCGCATCCGGGCGTCGGGGGACCGCGCCGACCTCACAGATCTCCTCCCGCTGCAGGCGGCACGTCGTCGTCCGTAGCGGATGAAGTTCGCGTCATGTGTGGCTCACATGACTATGTCGTACATCACAGGTAACGTGCGGAGGCCTAACCGTGCACCGCACGACGTCGTGCGGATGCCCCACCACAACCTGGGGTTCACCTGTGCACGGTTTGATCCAGACGACAGGGCAATGACGCCGATCCGTCGCCGGTCACCCCGGCGCGACGCGAAGGAGCAGATGTGTTCACACAGAGACAGCGACACGGACGGCGGGCGGTGACCGCGGGAGCGCTCGCGATCGCCATGACCGTCCCGGTGGCGGGGACGGCGTTCGCTGCTCCGGCCGGTGACGGGCCGGACGACGAGCACCTCGTCATCAGCGAGGCCTACCTGGTGGGCGGGAGCAGCGGACAGGCCTACGACCACAAGTTCATCGAGCTCTACAACCCGACCGACGCGGCCGTCGACCTGAGCGGGTGGAGCCTGCAGTACGGCTCGGCGACGGGTACCAAGTTCACGAGCAAGGGCGCTCTGAACGGTTCCGTCGAGCCGGGCGGCTACTTCCTCGTCCAGGCGTCGGCCAACGGCGGTTCGACCCCCGACGGCGAGGGGCTCCCGACGCCGGACGCGGAGGTCGGTCTCAGCCCGAGCGGCTCCAACGGCGTGATCGGCCTCGTCGAGGACGACGCGACCGTCACGATCCCCAAGGGCGCGACGGCGCCCGGGACCGCGGTCGTGGACCTCCTGGGCTACGGCTCGGCGGACACGTTCGAGGTCGCGCCGGCGCCGGCAGGGCAGGGCACCGGCACGGTCGGCTCGCTGACCCGCACGGGCACGGCTGACGACAACTCGCTCGACTTCGAGTTCTCGACGACGGTGACCCCGCAGAACTCCGCGGGTGAGACCGACCCGACCGACCCGACGGACCCGACCGATCCGACCGATCCGACGGCGCTGTCGATCGCCGAGATCCAGGGCTCCGGCGAGTCGACACCGGTCGCCGGGCAGCAGGTGCAGACCTCCGGTGTCGTCACCGCCGCCTACCCGACCGGCGGATTCGACGGCTTCTACCTCCAGACACCGGGGACCGGCGGCGACCTGCCGGCGGACCACGCGGCGTCGGACGGAATCTTCGTCTACTCCGCCGCCGGAGCCGCACAGGTGGAGGTGGGCGACCACGTCTCCGTGACCGGTGAGGCCACGGAGTTCTACGGACTCACGCAGATCGCGGCGACGTCGTGGGACGTGCTGACCGAACCGGCCGAGGCGATCAAGCCGGCCACGGTGGCCTGGCCCGCCGACGACGCCGGCCGTGAGGCCCTCGAGGGCATGCTCCTCGCCCCGGAGGGCGACTACACGGTCACCGACACGTACTCGACCAACCGCTACGGGTCGGTCGGCCTGGCCTCGGGGACGTCGCCGCTGGTCCAGCCGACCGCCGTCGGACGCCCCGGCAGTGCCGAGGCAGCCGCACAGGTCGCCGACAACGCCGCCCGTGCGGTCACGCTCGACGACGGCGCGAGCTGGGACTACCTGAACTCCTACGCCGACGAGCCGCTGCCGTACCTCACCGGTGGCGAACCGGTCCGCGTCGGTGCCGCCGTGACGTTCACAGAGCCGGTCGTCCTCGACTACCGGTTCAGCACCTGGGGTCTGCAGCCGACGACGCAGCTCACCGGTGAGGACACCGCCCCCGCGACCTTCGAGAACACGCGCACCGAGGCACCCGAAGAGGTCGGCGGTGACCTGCAGGTCGCCACGTTCAACGTCCTAAACTATTTCACGAGCCTCGGCGCCGACCTCTCGGGCTGCAGCGCCTACACCGACCGTGAGGGCAACCCCGTCACCGTCCGCAGCGGCTGCGACGCCCGAGGCGCCTGGGACTCCGAGGACCTGGAGCGGCAGCAGACCAAGATCGTCGCCGCGATCAGCGCGCTGGACGCCGACGTCGTCTCCCTCGAGGAGATCGAGAACTCGGAGGCCTTCGGCAAGGACCGCGACGCCGCGCTCGAGGACCTCGTCGCGGCCCTCAACGCCGTCGACGGTGCGGACACGTGGGCAGCCGTCGCGTCCCCGGACGCCACCCCCGCCGACGAGGACGTCATCCGCACGGCCTTCATCTACCGGGCCGGCGCGGCCGAGACCGTCGGAGCCTCGACGATCCTGCTCGACGACCCCGCCTTCTCGAACGCCCGGGAGCCGCTGGCGCAGACGTTCCGCCCCGTGGGCGGGACGGCCGACCAGGACGTCGTCGTCATCGCGAACCACTTCAAGTCCAAGGGATCGGGGTCCGGCGAGGACGCCGACCAGGGCGACGGTCAGGGCGCGTCGAACCAGTCGCGCGTGAACCAGGCGACGGCGCTCGCCGCCTTTGCCGACGACGTCGCGGCCGACGCAGGCACCGAACGTGTGCTGCTCGTCGGCGACTTCAACGCCTACGACATGGAGGACCCGCTCGTCGTGCTCCACGAGGCCGGGTACACCGACCTCGGCGCGACGACGGGTGAGTACACCTACTCGTTCGGTGGACAGGTCGGATCCCTCGACCACGTGTTCGCCTCGGAGGCGGCGCTCGCCGACGTCACCGGCACCGACATCTGGAACATCAACGCGTACGAGCCGGTGGCGAACGAGTACTCACGTTTCAACTACAACGTGTCGAACCTCTACGACGAGACGGCGTACCGGTCCTCTGACCACGACCCGATCATCGTCGGCCTCGACCTCGCCGCGACGGCGGGGGAGACGGAGATCGACCTGCTCGGCATCAACGACTTCCACGGGCGGATCAACAGCAGCACGGTCGCGTTCGCCGGGACCGTCGAGGAGCTGCGTGCCGAGAGCCCCGACGGGACCGTGTTCGTGTCCGCCGGTGACAACATCGGTGCATCGCTCTTCGCGTCCGCGGTGGCGCAGGACCAGCCGACGATCGACGTGCTCAACGCCCTCGAGCTGCGCACGTCGGCCGTCGGGAACCACGAGTTCGACCAGGGGATCGACGACCTGACCGGGCGCGTGACCGACGAGGCCGGCTGGCCCTACCTGGGTGCCAACGTCTACGCGAAGGGCACCACAACCCCGGTGCTCAACGAGTACTCCGTGATCGACGTCGACGGCGTGGACGTGGGCTTCATCGGTGCCGTCACCGAGGAGACGCCGACCCTCGTCACGCCCGACGGGATCGCCGACGTCGAATTCGGCGACCCGGTCGAGGCCGTCAACCGCGTCACCGACGACCTGATGGACGGGGACCCCGCCAACGGCGAGGCCGACGTCGTCGTCGCGATGATCCACGAGGGTGCGTCCGAGGGCACGCCCGAGGGGGCAAGCCTGGAGGACGAGGTCGCAGCCGGCGGACCGTTCGCCAGCATCGTCGAGGACACGGATCCCCGCGTCGCGGCGATCTACACGGGTCACACGCACAAGCAGTACGCGTGGGACGCGCCGGTCCCCGGCACCGACCGCACACGGCCGATCATCCAGACCGGCTCGTACGGCGAGTTCATCGGTCACGTGTCGCTCACGGTGGGCTCGGACGGCGAGATCCTCGCCTCGAGCGCCGAGAACGTGGCACGCACGTCGACCGCGGCGGACCAGCTCGTCTCGACCTACCCGCGTGTCGCCGAGGTCAAGCAGATCGTCGACGCGGCGATCGCCGAGGCCGACGTGATCGGCGCCCAGCCCGTGGGCTCCGTCGCCGCGGACATCACGACCGCGTTCAGCGGCGGCGAGTACACGGCGGACGGCTACCAGGGCGGTGCGCGGGACGACCGCGCGTCGGAGTCCTCGCTGGGGATCACCGTGGCGAACTCGCTGCGCGACACCCTCAACAGCGCGGGGCGCGGCGGTGCCGACATCGGCGTCGTCAACCCTGGCGGTCTCCGCAACGAGCTCTACTACGGCGATGACGGCGTCATCACCTACGCGGAGGCCAACGCGGTCCTGCCGTTCGTCAACAACGTCTACACGGTCACCCTGACGGGCGAGCAGATCGACACCCTCCTCGAGCAGCAGTGGCAGACGACGGAGACGGGCGAGCGTCCGCAGCGTCCGTACCTGGCGCTGGGCCTCTCGGACAACGTCACCTACACGGCGACGACGGCCGACGGGAACGCGACGCCCGGCGACAACGTCACGGACGTCACGATCAACGGTGCTGCGCTGGACCCGTCCGCCGAGTACACGGTCGCGACGTTCTCGTTCCTCGTCTCCGGTGGTGACAACTTCCGGGTCTTCCGCGACGGGACGGACGTCAGCGACACGGGTCTCGTCGATCGTGACGCGTGGGTCGAGTACCTGGGCGAGAACCCGGACCTCGAGCCGACGTTCGCACGCCGCGGCGTCGTCGTCGATGCTCCCGCAGAGCCCGTGGCGGCCGGCACCGACGTGACCGTCGCGGTCTCCGACCTCGACCTCACGTCGCTCGGCAGCCCGCTCAACACCGAGGTGGAGGCGTCGCTCGTCGCACGCGGCGGCGAGCCGGCCGACGGCACCCCCGTCGGGACAGCCTCGGTCTCCGAGGGGGCGGCCGACCTCTCCGTGTCGGTCCCGGCCGACGCGGCCGCGGGGGAGTACGACCTCTGGGTCGTCGCCCAGCCGTCGGGCACGACGGTCCGGGTGCCGCTCACGGTCGCGGCCGACGCCGGAGCTCCCGCCTGGGATGCCTCCGTCGTCTACACCGGAGGTGACGTCGTCACGTACGAGGGCGTCACGTACCGGGCGCAGTGGTGGACGTTGGGGCAGGTCCCCGGCGCGACGCCGTGGGGCCCGTGGGAGCAGATCGGTGCCGAGACCTCGTGCGGCCAGGAGTGGACCGCGAGTGCCGTCTACACGCGCGGCGACGTCGTCGTCCACGAGGGCACGCAGTACGAGGCTCAGTGGTGGACCCGCAACCAGACGCCCGCCGCGACCCCGTGGGGGCCGTGGAAGGACCTGGGGGAGTGCGCCTGATCTCGGCGTGCGGCTGACCGCCCGATGACGATGGGGGGTCGGAGCGCAGGTAGCCTCGGTGTGTGAGCACCGAGCAGCCTGCCTCCGGCCCCCCGTCCGTGCCTGGCGACGAGTCAGTCGGTACGGATGGCGACGAGCGCCTCGACGATCAGACCGGCGATCAGACCGGCGAGGTCGAGGTCGACGACGTGATCGACCCGGCCGCGGTGCGGCGCGCACCGCGCTACAAGGCCTTCTTCTGGACCGGGGCGATCGTGGGCATCGTCCTCGGTCTGGTCCTCGGCGCCGTCGTGCTCTCGACGCCCGGGGCCGGCGGGCTCATGAAGCCTGGTGTGTACCTCTCGGTGGTCGTCCTCGGAACGACGACGTTCACCGTGCTGTTCGCAGGGTTCCTCGCGGTGATGGCCGATCGACGGAGTCTTCGCTCGCGCGACAGGTAATTCTCCGTCGGCCGCGTCCTGAACGCGGACGGCTTTCTGCACGCGGCGGCCGGTGTGGGATGATAGAGCCGTGGCACCCCGCGGAGATGGCCGACTCAATCACGACCTCATGCCTGGCGAGAAGGGCCCCCAGGACGCCTGTGGCGTCTTCGGCGTCTGGGCCCCCGGCGAGGAGGTCGCCAAGCTCGCCTACTTCGGGCTCTACTCGCTGCAGCATCGCGGGCAGGAGTCCGCAGGCATCGCGACGAGCAACGGCGAGCAGATCCTCGTCTACAAGGACATGGGCCTCGTGTCCCAGGTCTTCGACGAGACGGCTCTCGACGCCCTCAAGGGACACCTCGCCGTCGGGCACTGCCGGTACTCGACGACCGGGGGCGTGACCTGGGAGAACGCGCAGCCGACCCTCGGAGCGACCGCTGGCGGGACCGTCGCGCTCGGGCACAACGGCAACCTGACCAACTCGGCGGACCTCGTCGACCTCGTCGCCGAACGCTACGGCAGCCAGCGCCGCGGCGAGCTCGCCCGGGGCAACACCACCGACACCGCGCTCGTGACCGCACTCCTCGCGGGCGACCCGGACCACTCGCTCGAGGCGACCGCCCTCGAGGTGCTGCCCCACCTCAAGGGGGCGTTCAGCCTCGTCTTCATGGACGAGCACACCCTCTACGCCGCCCGCGACCCGCAGGGCGTCCGGCCGCTCGTGCTGGGACGTCTCGAGCGCGGCTGGGTCGTCGCCTCGGAAGGCCCCGCGCTCGACATCGTCGGTGCCTCGTACGTCCGCGAGGTCGAGCCGGGCGAGCTGATCGCCATCGACGAGAACGGCCTGCGTTCGCAGCGGTTCGCGCCGATCGAGCGGGCCGGCTGCGTCTTCGAGTACGTCTACCTCGCGCGTCCTGACGCGACCATCAACGGCCGCTCGGTGCACGCCGCGCGCGTGGAGATGGGCCGCCAGCTCGCGCGCGAGCACCACGTCGACGCGGACCTCGTCATCCCGGTCCCCGAGTCGGGGACCCCCGCCGCGGTCGGCTATGCCGCCGAGTCCGGGATCCCGTTCGGCCAGGGCCTGACCAAGAACGCCTATGTGGGGCGCACGTTCATCCAGCCGTCCGACACGCTTCGTCAGCTGGGGATCCGCCTGAAGCTCAACCCGCTGCGCGAGGTGATCCGTGGCAAGCGGCTCGTCGTCGTGGACGACTCGATCGTGCGCGGCAACACCCAGCGGGCACTCGTCCGGATGCTCCGCGAGGCCGGGGCTGCAGAGGTCCACGTGCGGATCAGCTCCCCGCCGGTGAAGTGGCCGTGCTTCTACGGGATCGACTTCGCGTCGCGGGCCGAACTGATCGCCAATGGCCTGACCCCAGAGGAGATCGGATCGTCGCTCGGCGCCGACAGTCTCGGATACATCTCCACCGAGGGCATGATCTCCGCCACCGAGCAGCCGAAGTCCCAGCTGTGCACCGCCTGCTTCACGGGCGAGTACCCGATCGAGCTTCCTCCGGAGGACCGTCTGGGCAAGCTGCTGCTGGAGCAGAACGAGCTGCCGCTCGGTGCGCCGGAGGACGGGCTGCGTCACCTCACCGCGAGTGCGGGTGGCGGCACGGCGTTGCAACAACCGTGATCCGATCTCGACAGGCTCGATCGACGGTCGGCCGATCTCGACAGGCTCGATCGACGGTCGGCCGATCTCGACAGGCTCGATCGACGACCCGCTCTTCCCGATCTACCAGGAGAATCTGACGTGACGAACGAAGGTCTGACCTACGCCGCGACCGGGGTCGACACGGAGGCGGGCGACCGCGCCGTCGAGCTGATGAAGGATGCCGTCCAGCGCACCCACGGCCCCCAGGTCCTCGGGGGAGTCGGCGGATTCGCAGGTCTCTACGACGCGCAGGCGTTGACGAGGTACCGCAAGCCGCTGCTCGCGACGTCGACCGACGGGGTCGGTACCAAGGTCGCGATCGCCCAGGCGATGGACGTCCACGACACGATCGGGTTCGACCTGGTCGGCATGGTCGTCGACGACATTGTGGTGGTCGGTGCCGAGCCGCTGTTCATGACCGACTACATCGCGTGCGGCAAGGTGCACCCGGAGCGCATCGCGGACGTCGTGCGCGGAATCGCGGCGGCCTGCGAGGTGGCTGGCACCGCCCTCGTCGGCGGGGAGACCGCGGAGCACCCGGGGCTGCTGGGCGAGGACGAGTACGACGTCGCGGGTGCTGCCACCGGTGTCGTCGAGGCCGATCAGCTGCTCGGTCCGGACCGGGTCCGTGCCGGTGACGTCCTGATCGGGCTGGCGTCGTCGGGCATTCACTCCAACGGGTACTCGCTCGTGCGCGGCGTGATCAACCGTGCGGGCTGGAGCCTCGACCGGCACGTCGAGGAGTTCGGACGGACGCTGGGCGAAGAGCTGCTGGAGCCGACTCGCGTGTACGCCTCCGACTGCCTCGCACTGGCTCGTGACGAGGCGGCGGAGGTGCACGCGTACACGCACGTCACCGGTGGGGGCCTCGCCGCGAACCTCGCGCGCGTGCTGCCGGCCGGGCTGGTCGGCGTCGTGGACCGGGCGAGCTGGTCCGTGCCCCCGGTGTTCCTGGTGATGCAGGAGCTTGGTGGTGTCCCGCGCACCGACCTCGAGAACACGCTCAACCTGGGCGTCGGCATGGTCGCCGTCGTCGGTGCCGACGGCGTGGATGCCGCGCTCGCGCGGTGCGCTGCTCTGGGCCTGCCTGCCTGGGTCCTCGGCCAGGTCGAGGACCTGGGCGACGGCGCGGTGTCGGACGGCGACCTCGTGGCGGGGACCAAGGGTGTCCAGGCCGGCGCGGTGCGACTCGTCAACGACTACCGCGCGTAGGCAGCGCCGGGGAGACCCGGACATCGAGGAGGCCCGGCGGGGTGCAGTCCTGCCGGGCCTCGTGACCCGGTTCGAGGCGCGAGCAACTGCTGCCGGTGGGTCCTGCGTCGAGGTCGGGGCGCGACAGCGCTCGGTCGGTCGTCTACGACGTCCGGACACGACGAGACCCGGGCCGGAGCGTCACGGCTCCGCGGGCCCGGGTCCAGCCTGACGATCTAGCGGTCGTCCGACCAGTTCGCGTAGCGCTCGTCGTCGTCGTCCGAGGCGCGCGACTGGATCGCCACACCTGATTCTGACTTCTTGAGCTCCTGTTCGAGCTCTGCATAGTTGGTCTCGGGGCTGTAGTACTTCAGCTCCCGTGCAACCTTGGTGTGCTTTGCCTTCTGACGGCCGCGGCCCATGGCTCCGACCCCCCTCAACTAGGAGCGGGGCGGCGACGTCAACGACGCGCGGCCCCGAATGTTCACGAGTGTCTGTTCAGGCGTCACATTACCGCGCCGAGGGCGGTTCTCTCCACTCGACCCTCTGCGCCCTGGGCGTAAGTGGTGCCCAGATGGCCCAGATTCGAGGCACTGTGATGGGATATACAGCACATCATCCTCGATGGAATCGGCTCTCAAGTCGTGAAAAAACCACATCCTGTGACAATAGAGAGACGGGTGTGGTCCGTCCCAGTCTTTTGGCATTCCTGTCAGAGCGGGCCCGCCGCTGGGGAGGTGCAGCGAATGTCTGTGCACGGCGACTCTGAGGTCCTGTTGACGCCCGCCGAGGTGGCGAGCATGTTCCGGGTAGACCCCAAGACCGTCACGCGGTGGGCGAAGGCCGGCAAGCTCTCGTCGATCCGTACGTTGGGTGGTCACCGTCGGTACAAGGAATCCGAGGTTCAGGCCCTGCTGGGCGCGGCGAGCGACGACGCCGACCACGCCGACAGCTGAGGCCGGGAAACAGCGGACGCCGCGAACCCGGAGGTTCGCGGCGTCCGACGTGCGCTGATTCGCCCGGGTCGTGGCCCTGCGGCTACTTCCGCGCGATGCGGATGACGACGACCGTCACCGCCACCGCGACCGCGGCGGCGGTCCCGAGGAGCGCCTTCACGTTCCGTTGGCGTCGCGGCGAGGTCGTCGGCATACCCTTGCCCGTGATGAAGTCCTGCGTGTCAAGCGCCGCCTGCTTGGTGGCCGCTCCCGCCGACCTGGCAAGGTTCGCCGGTGCCAGCCGGTCGGTCAGCTCGTCCACGGTGCCGGCGAGCTCGGCCCGGGTCTTGGCGATCTCGGCCTCGATGAGGGACTGCGGGTCGTCGCTCACTTGTCGTCCACCTTCTTCTCGGTCCGTGCCGTGGCCGTCAGGCCATCTTCGGTGTCGGCCTCGTCGGTCGGCCGCGCTGTCTTCGCGTCGCCACCCTTGACCGCTGCGATGTCCTCCTGCACCGAGGCCATCGCGGCCTCCGGCTTCGGAGGAAGACCCTTCTGGAGCCGGGTCTTGCCGACCAGCGCGAGCACGGCGATGATCAGCAGCAGCACGACGCCGAGCACCAGCGCCGCGAGCCACTCGGGCATCGCCACGGCGAGGCCGGCGTAGGCCGAGAACAGCAGCCATCCCAGTGCGTAGAGCGCCAGCACGCCAGCGACCACGAAGAGTGCGATGCCGATCCCGGCGTTGGTCGCCTTGGTGGTCAGCTCGTGCTTGGCGAGCGCGATCTCGGCCTTGATGAGTCGTGTCGTCTGCTCGGTGAGCTGCTCGACGAGCTTGCCGATCGTCGGCTTCGGGGGCTCGGTCCCGTCGTCCCAGTCGCTCATGTCACGCCCTTCTCGATGCGGAGTGTTCCCACTCAACAGCCACAGGTAGGTCGGCGCAACTCTGCACCGGCCCGGTGCTGACTGAATGGCGAAGGCCCCCAGGGATTCCCTGGGGGCCTTCGGCTGTGGCTCCGACCGGCGTCGATCCGGTGACCTTTCGATTTTCAGTCGAACGCTCTACCAACTGAGCTACAGAGCCCTGACACGAACGCCCGGTCTATGTAGACCGGGCGGATGTGCAGTGCGACCCTGACGGGACTTGAACCCGCGACCTCCGCCGTGACAGGGCGGCGCGCTAACCAACTGCGCTACAGGGCCTTGCGTGATCCGCTTGGCGAACCGATGAGAACCTTACCCCAGAACCTGGCTGAACTTGAAATCGGCCTGTCTGGCGACTGATTCCGTACCCCCAACGGGATTCGAACCCGTGCTACCGCCGTGAAAGGGCGGGGTCCTGGGCCGCTAGACGATGGGGGCCCGTTGCCCGAGAGCAACCGGACCATCATAGATGACGCGCACCGGTCGCTGTCCACACGCGAGCGCGCGGCCGCGCCCGTGCGAGAGGATGGGCCCGTGGTGGAGATGACGCGCGAGGAGTTCGAGGGCGCGGTGAGCGACGGGCTGGATCTCGTCCCGCCGGAGCTGACGGCACAGATCGACAACGTCGTGGTGCTCGTCGAGGACGACGCGCCGGCCGACGAGCCGACTCTTCTCGGCCTCTACGAGGGCGTGCCGTTGACAGAGCGCGACCTCGGATGGGCGGCCGGGAGCCTGCCCGACCGCATCACCATCTTCCGGAACCCCACGCTCGCGATCTGCGAGTCGGTCGAGGAGGTCGTCGAGGAGGTGGCGATCACGGTGGTGCACGAGATCGCCCACCACTTCGGGATCGACGACGAGCGCCTGCACGCTCTCGGCTGGGGCTGATGTCGGGCCGCGCGCCGGGCCGTCCGACGATTCACAGGACCGGACAAAAACTCACTTCGCGTGGTGGCGGGCGATAGGCTGTGAGCATGACGACATTGGTGACCGGCGGGGCCGGATATATCGGGGCTCATGTGGTGCGACTCCTGCAGGAGCGGGGGGAGAAGGTCGTCGTCGTGGACGACCTGAGCACGGGGCGGCCCGAGCGGATCGGCGACGCGGTGCTCGTCGAGTGCGACGTCGCGGGTCCGGGCGCCGTCGAGGCGATGAGGGTGGCGATGGTGGAGCACGACGTGCGCGCCGTCGTCCACTTCGCGGCCCGCAAGCAGGTCGGCGAGTCGGTCGAGAAGCCCGCCTGGTACTACCAGCAGAACGTCGGCGGTCTCACCAACGTGATTGCGGCGATGGAGTCCGCGGACGTCGACCGGCTCGTCTTCTCCTCCTCGGCGGCCACCTACGGCATGCCGTCGGTCTCGTCCGTCGAGGAGAAGCTGCACGCGGAGCCCATCAACCCGTACGGCGAGACCAAGCTGATCGGCGAGTGGCTCGGGCGTGCGGCCGGCCGGGCCTGGGGCCTGCGGTTCGTCGCGCTGCGCTACTTCAACGTCGCCGGTGCCGGATGGCCGGAGCTGGGCGACCCCGCGATCCTGAACCTCGTCCCGATGGTGCTGGACCGCCTCGAGCGCAGCGAGCGCCCCAAGATCTTCGGGGACGACTACCCGACGCCGGACGGCACCTGCATCCGGGACTACATCCACGTCCTCGACCTGGCCGAGGCGCACCTGGCCTCGCTCGACTACCTCGACCTCGACGAGCGCGAGCACGACGTCTTCAACGTCGGCACGGGCACCGGGGCCTCCGTGCGTGAGGTCATCGAGCAGATCGGGCGTGCCTCCGGGCTGGACGTGACGGCCGACGTCGAGCCTCGGCGCGCCGGCGACCCGCCCCAGCTCGTGGCGTCGCCCGAGCGGATCCGGCTCGAGCTCGGATGGGTGGCCAAGCAGGGGCTGGAGGAGATCATCGACTCGGCCTGGGAAGCCTGGCAGGCGGGTCCCCGCGCCATCGACGTCGGCGAGCGGTAGAGCCGAAAGGACGGTCGACACACCTCGGGCGGCGGTGCACCAGGGGTGGCGAGGTGGAGATTCCTCAGTATGCTGAGCATCTCGACGAAGGGTGGACCCGTTGTCCGAATCGGCATACGAATCCGTGACCTCGGCCCTCCAGGTGCCCGAGCGGCACGCCGAGTCGCTACGACTCGTCCACGCGGGAGCGCCCAGCGCCCCGGAGCTCAGCCGCGCCGTCGACGAGGTCCTTCCGCGTATCCAGGCGGCGGCCGACGCCTACGTGCAGCGGCAGGCAGCCACGGACCGGACCGGCACGGACGCGCCCGGGGACGCCGCACGCCTGTGGGCGTCCGTCGGTGACCAGGTCGGCGGCAAGCTCCTCCGGCCGCGCCTGGCCGCCACCGCCTACCTCGGCCTCGGCGGGCGCGACACGAGCGCGATCGTCCCGGTCGCCGCGGCGCACGAGCTGCTCCACACCGCGATGCTCATCCACGACGACCTGATCGACCACGACAGCGTGCGGCGCGGGCGCCCGAACGTCGCGGGAACCTATCGCGCGGGAGAGGTCGAGGGAGCACCCGCGGTCGCGGCCGACGCCGCGGCTCTCCTCGGCGGTGACCTCGCGATGTGGGGCGCGGTCGACCTGGTCCTGGACGCCAACCTCGCGCCGGCGGTCCAGGCGTTCGTCCTGCGACTGCTCGTGCGGTCGGTGCACACGACGATCCGCGGAGAGCTGCTCGACGTGCTCGGCCAGTACCGAGCGCCCGGCGAGGTCGACGCGCGGACCGTCGCGCTGCTCAAGACGGCGGTGTACTCGTCCGTGCTTCCGCTGGTGACCGGCGCGCAGCTCGCGGGGGCCGACGCGACCACGTGCGAACAGCTCGAGCGATACGGCCGTGCGGCCGGGGTCGCGTTCCAGCTCGTCGACGACATGCTCGGTACCTTCGGGGACCCGGCGGTCACCGGAAAGTCTGCGCTCTCGGACCTGCGCGAGGGCAAGCGCACCGAGCTCGTCGCGGTGGCATGGCGGCGGGCGGACGCCGAGCAGTCCGCGGTCCTCCGTCGCCATCTCGGCGATCCCGACCTCGAAGAGTCCGGTGCGGCGGCCGTGCGCGCCGTCCTGCACGCCACGGGTGCCGTCGACGCGGTCGCGGGCGACGTGCGGGCGCTGTCCGCCGAGGCGGCCGCGTCGCTGACGGACGACCTTCCGCAGGGTCTGCGGGTGCAGCTCGGTGCGATGCTCGACAAGCTCGTGGAGCGTGCCGAATGAGCGACGACGTCCTGGTGGCACGCGACGTCGCCCAGTACGACGAGACGGCTCAGCGGGCCGCGTCGCTCGTGATCCGCCGCTACTCGACGTCGTTCGGCCTCGGGTCGCGACTCCTCGGCCGGACGACCCGCCGACGCATCGAGGCGGTCTACGCCCTGGTCCGGGTGGCCGACGAGATCGTGGACACCTACGGAGGCGACGGCGCCGGACGGGTTCTCGAGGCGATGCGGTCCGAGACCCACGCCGCGACGAGCCGCGGGTGGTCCGCCGACCTCGTCGTCCACGCCTTCGCGCGAACCGCGCAGGCCACGGGGATCGGCGCCGACCTCGTGGACCCGTTCTTCGACTCGATGGCGGCCGACCTCAGCGTCGACGTGCACACGCAGGAGAGCTACGAGCGCTACGTCTACGGCTCGGCCGAGGTGGTCGGCCTGATGTGCCTGCGGGTCTTCCTGCAGGACGCGGAGCCTCCGCTCGGCCCCGACGCGCCGTCACCGCCCGACCTCGTCGTCGGTGCCCGTGCGCTCGGCGCCGCGTTCCAGAAGATCAACTTCCTGCGGGACCTGCGAGCCGACCACGTCGAGCGCGGTCGGTCGTACTTCCCCGGGGTCCGGCCCGACGACCTCGACGACGCGTGCATGGTGCGGCTGCTCGCCGAGATCCGGGCGGACGTCGACCAGGCACGGACGGCGCTGCCCGGCCTGCCGCGGCGACCACGCGCCGCGGTCGCCGCGACCATCGCCCTGTACGACCGTCTGCTGAGACGGCTCGCCGACACGCCGCCCGCGCAGGTGCTCGAGCGACGGGTCCGGGTCCCCGACGGTGAGAAGATCGTGGTCGCCGGTGCGGCGGCACTGCGCGCGTTGCGAGAAGGGTAGTCATGGGCAGCAGCAAGATCGTCGTCGTCGGGGGAGGCGTCGGCGGGCTGGCCACCGCCGCCCTGCTGGCCCGGGGCGGCGCCGACGTCACGCTCCTCGAGCGCAACGAGCAGGTGGGAGGCCGTGCGGGGTCGTGGGAGGTCGACGGGTTCCGGTTCGACACCGGGCCGTCCTGGTACCTGATGCCCGAGGTGTTCGAGCACTTCTTCGCCCTCCTGGGCGAGGACATCAACGACCACCTCGACCTCGTCACCCTCGACCCCGCCTACCGGGTGTTCTTCGAGACGCCCGACGGCGCGGTGTGCCGCGAGGAACCCGGTCACGTCCTCGACGTGGGCGACGACCTCGCGACGAACCTCGACCGGTTCGACACGCTCGAGCCCGGCGCCGGAGCCCGTATCGGCGAGTACGTGGAGCGGTCGGGCGACGCCTACCGCATGGCGCTCGAGCACTTCCTCTACACCACGTTCGAGCGGCCCGATCGACTGGTCGACGGCGACGTCCTGCGCCGTCTGCCCCGGCTCGCGACGCTGCTGTCGAGCACGCTCGAGCGCGAGGTCGCCCGGACGGTGAACGACCCGCGCCTGCGGCAGGTGCTCGGCTATCACGCGGTCTTCCTCGGCTCCGCACCGGGACGCGTGCCCGCCCTCTACAGCCTCATGAGCCACCTCGACCTGGCCGACGGTGTCCGCTACCCACGTGGGGGGATGTACACGCTGGTCGAGGCGATGGAACGGCTCGCGATCGCCGAGGGGGTCACCGTCCGCACCTCCACCGAGGTCGCCGCGATCGAGACCGAGCGCACGGGACGCCGTCGTGGACACGCCACGGGCCGGGTCACCGGGGTGCGCCTGGCCGACGGCGGGACGGTCGAGGCCGACGTCGTGGTCTCGGGGGCGGACCGCCACCACACCGAGACCGCGTTGCTGCCGCCCGAGCTCGCCACCTACCCGGAGTCGTACTGGGAGCGGCGGGGGCCGGGCATCTCCGCGCTGCTCGTGCTCGCGGGCGTGCGCGGCGAGCTGCCGGAGCTCGCGCACCACAGTCTCTTCTTCACCCGGGACTGGGACACGAACTTCCGCGACATCCTCGGGACGGACACCGCCAGCAGCGCGGAGCGCCTGCGCGCCCCCGACCCGGCCTCGATCTACGTCTCGCGCACCTCGGCCACCGACACGGCCGACAGCCCGGCGCCCGCCGCTCCACCCGGGCACGAGAACCTCTTCGTGCTCGTGCCGTTCCCCGCGGACGAGTCGATGGGAGCCGACGCCGCGTCCCAGGCCGAGCTCGAGGCGCTCGCGGACCGCTACCTCGCGCAGATCGGGACGTGGGCGGGCGTCGAGGACCTCCCGGGCCGTGTCACCACCCGGACGGTGCTTGGCCCGGCGCACTTCGACGAGGCGCACCACGCCTGGCGCGGCACCGCGCTCGGCATGGAGCACACGCTCGCGCAGTCGGCGATGTTCCGACCACCGGGGGCCTCCGACCGGGTCTCCGGGCTCTACCACGTCGGTGCCGGTGCGGCGCCCGGCGTCGGCCTGCCGATGTGCATCATCAGTGCCGAGCTCGTCGCCAAGCGGCTCCTCGGGGAGACCTCGGCCCGCCCTCTGCCGACGCCGCTGCGACGTGGATTCCTCGACGCCAGCCGTCGGCCCGAGCGGACGGGGCGTGCATGAGCGGGTTCGACCCGATCGGGCTCGCCTACCTCGGGGCGCTCGCCGTCTCCCTCGGCGGGCTCGCGATCCTCGACCGCCGGTTCGCCCTCGCGTTCTGGCACGACGCGCGGCGCACGACGGCCGTGCTCGCCCTCGGTGTCGTCGTCTTCCTGCTGTGGGACGTCGCCGGTCTGCTCCTCGGGATCTTCTCGCGCGGCGACTCGCCGCACATGACCGGGCTGCTCCTCGCCCCCGAGCTGCCGGTCGAGGAGGCGGTGTTCCTGACGCTCATGTGCTACTCGACCCTGCTGGTGTGGCGCGCCGCCGACCGGTGGACGCGCGCGAGGACGGAGGTGTCATGACCAACATCGTCCTCAACCTGATCGTGCTCGCGGTGGCGATCGTCGTCTGCGTACCCGTCGTGCGCCGCCACCGTGCCGGGACGTGGCTGACCCCGATCCTGGTCGCCGCCCTCGTCCTGTGCGCCCTGACGCTCGTCTTCGACACGCTGATGATCGCGGTCGGTCTGTACGAGTTCGACCCCGACAAGATCCTCGGGATCTACCTGTGGGGTGCACCGCTCGAGGACTTCTTCTACCCGCTCGTCGCCGCGCTGCTGATCCCGGCGACCTGGACGGCGCTCGAGAGCCGGGCGGACCGTCGTCGTGCATCGAGCACCGACCCCGAGGAGGCGTCTCCGTGAACGCTCTGCGCGACGTCGTCGCCGCGTCCCGACCCTTCTCCTGGATCAACACGGCCTACCCCTTCGCAGCCGGCTACCTCCTCGCGACGGGCGGGCGGGTCGACGCGCTCTTCGTCGTCGGCACGCTGTACTTCTTGATCCCGTACAACTTGCTGATGTACGGGATCAACGACGTCTTCGACTACGAGTCCGACCTGCGCAACCCGCGCAAGGGGGGGATCGAGGGTGCCCTGGTCCCGCGGGACCAGGCGAAGATCGCCCATCGCCGGATCCTCTGGGCGGCGGCGCTGACGAACGTCCCGTTCCTCGCCTGGCTCCTGCTCCAGGGGGACCTCGCCGCGAACGTGACGCTCGGCGTCGTGGTCTTCCTCGTCGTCGCGTACTCGGCGCCGGTGCTGCGCTTCAAGGAGCGGGCGTTCGTCGACTCGTTCACGTCGGCGATGCACTTCCTCGGCCCGCTGCTCTACGCCCTCGTGCTGCTCGACGTCCCGCTGAACGGTCCGAGCGTCTGGCCCGTCCTCGTCGCGTTCCTGCTCTGGGGCGCCGCCTCGCAGGCCTTCGGCGCGGTCCAGGACGTGACCGCCGACCGCGAGGCCGGCCTCGGCTCCGTCGCGACCGTGGTCGGCGCGCGTGCCACCGTCGTGCTCGCGTTCCTCGCCTACCTCGTCGCCGCGGCGGTGCTCGCGCTGCTGCCGTGGCCGGGCAACCTCGCGGCGATCCTCCCGATCCCCTACGCCCTGAACGTCGCGCGCTTCCGGACGATCACGGACGACGACGCCCCCCGCGCCAACGCCGGGTGGCGCACCTTCCTCTGGCTGAACCTCGTCACCGGCTTCCTTGTGACGATGCTGCTCATCGCCATGAACCTCTAGTACGCGACGGGCCCGGTCTCAACCAGGAGGTTGCGACCGGGCCCGTCGGGCGACGTCGGTGGGCGTCAGGACGAGGTGCCGTACTCCCAGTGCCACGGCTCCGACTTCGAACCGCCGGCGCGTGCCCAGTCGGGGTTGTCCCAGCCGAAGGCCGGGGCGTTCTCCAGCATCCAGTTGTACTCCGTCGTGCCGTACCCGCCGACCGAGTCGCCGATGTCGATCGCGGTGCCCCACCCGTGGTTCGAGGTGCCGGGCTCGGCCGCGAGGTAGCCCTTGCTCGCCTTCACCGACACCTGCGCGCTGTAGGAGCGGTAGGAGTCCGAGATCTGGATTGACTGGCCGAACTGCGCCTCGTAGGCGCGGTTGAGGGCCTCGAGCTGGTGGGCCGCGTCGCAGCGCAGGAGCGCCGACGGGGCGAAGTCCGGTGAGCAGAGCGCGCTCGACGGGATGTTCCCGTTCGAGTACGACTCGGTCGCGGCAGCCATCGCGGCGATCTCGTCCGCCTCCTCGGCAGCCTGCTCGGCCTCCTCGGCCGCGATCTCCTCGGCGGTGGGCGGCGCCGCCTCGACGGAGACCGGCACGGTGCTCTCGGCGGCGTCGAGCAGCTCGGAGAGGTGGGCCGTCGTCGCCTCGATCTCGTCGGCCGCGGCCGCGACCGCCTCGGTCGTCTCCGCGTCGGTGTTCAGCCCTGCCGTGTCGTCCGACGACGCGTCGGCGCCCGTCTTCCCGTCGGCGGCCTCGGTCGCGTCCGACGTCGCGTCGGCCGCGGGGTCCTCGTCGGCGACCGGCTCGGCCGACTCGACGTCCGTCGTCGATCCGTCCTCGGACTCGGTCGACGACGACGGCGCGGCGCTCCGCTCGGTGGAGCGGCTCGCGGTCTCCGAGGTGTCCCGCGTCTCGGTGGCCTCCGGGGCGGACGCCTCGGTCGCGACCGTCTCAGCCTCGGCCACGAGTGAGTCGAGCTCGGTCCGGACCTCCTCGATCTCCTGCGCGCTCTCGTCGGAGAGCTCGGCCGACTCGGTGACGTAGTCGGCCCGGGCGATCTCCGACGTCGCGGTCGAGACGAGCTCGGTCACGGAGTCGTCCAGGGGCGCGGTCGTGCCGGTGTCGGTCGTCGCAGCCTCTGCTGGCTCGGCCTTGATCGACGCGGGCGTGGCGACGAGGGCGGCGCTCGCCGCCGACGTCGTCAGTGCGAGGACGGTGACGCCGGCCGTCAGCCCGAGCGGGGAGCGCCGGGCGAGGAGGATCGGGTACGTCCGCGCGCGGATCCAGAGCGGCGGGCGCTGAGCGGTGTGCCGGCCCATCAGTGCTGCGTCCTCGACGTCGCGGGGTGCGGCATCGGCAGAATCGGCAGAGAGTGGAGTGCGGGGGGCATGCGTTGATCCAAACCTCGGAGACAGTGTGCAACCCGCGCGCCGGATCGCGGGGGGACGATCGACGGCTGCGCGGGCTGCACCATCCATACTGCGCGACGAAACTGAGCGTCAGATCCAAATCAGGCGCTCGTACCTCGACGGTTCCGTGGCGGAGTTCGTCGGATCGTGTGAACGTCGGACAGATCTGGTCACGAACGGGTCACGGAGCGCAAGATTCTGCGAGCCACGCCCCAGCGACCCTAGGGTGAGGACCATGGACGATCCTGACATTCCTGAAGCGGTGCAAGATGCCTACAGTGTCGGCGTGACGCTCGTCGCGGCTGCCGTCGGCCTGCTGATCGCGATGGTGTTCGTCGCCGTCGCGGGCTTCCTGATCAGGCGTCTTGGCAAGCGCAGCCGCCTGATGCGTGACCTGGCCCTGCGCCTGCGGCGTCCGATCCGGGCGGTCCTCATGGTGGTCGCACTCATCGTGGCGGTGCGGGTCTCCGTCCCGGCGGCGGCCGACCTGGCCGAGGGAGAGTCGGAGATCTGGTGGCGCGGGCCGCTGCTGCACCTGCTGACGATCGTGCTGATCGCCGTCGGCGCGTGGGCCGTCGGCGCGCTCGCGTTCGTCTTCGAGGACCGGATGCTGCGCCGCTACTCGCCCGGCGACGGGTTCGACGACCGGCACTCTCGGAGGATCCGGACGCAGGTGACCGTCGTGCGACGCCTGACGGTCGCGCTCCTCGTGCTCTGCGCGATCGCAGGGATCCTGATGACCTTCCCGGCGGCGCGCGTGGCGGGAGCCAGCGTCTTCGCCTCGGCCGGTCTGCTCTCGATCGTCGCCGGTCTCGCCGCTCAGACGTCCCTGGCCAACGTGTTCGCCGGTATGCAGATCGCCTTCACCGACGCGATCCGGCAGGACGACGTCGTCGTGCTCGAGGGGGAGTGGGGTCGGATCGAGGAGATCACGATGACGTACGTGGTCGTGCACGTCTGGGACGACCGGCGACTCATCCTCCCGTCGACGTACTTCACCACCACGCCGTTCGAGAACTGGACGCGACGGCGGTCCGAGCTGCTCGGTACGGTCGAGCTCGACCTCGACTGGGAGGCTCCCGTCGCGGCGATGCGCGGAGCGCTCAAGGACCTGTTGGCCCAGACGCCGCTCTGGGACCATCGTGTCGGCGTCCTGCAGGTGACCGAGGCGGTCCAGGGATACGTCCAGGTGCGTGCCACGGTCTCGGCCGCGGACGCGCCGACCCTGTTCGACCTGCGCTGCTACGTCCGTGAGGGGATGGTCGACTGGCTCCAGCGCGCCGCGCCCGAGGCGCTGCCCCGCGTCCGCGTCGGGGAGGCGCTGGAGCGCGCCGACGTACCGCTCGCCATCCCGCCCGGTGAGGACGAGGCGGTCGACGTCGCCCCCGTGGCGCTCGCCCGACAGGGCGATCTCGCCGACGCTCCGGCCGCGGAGGACGGGTCGGGCACGGAGCGCCGAGAGTCGGCGACGGCGGACTCTCCGCTCGCGAGCGAGGCTGCGGAGCCGGTGGTGCCGGACGAGCACGCAGCGCGTCGCCGTGGCCCTCGTCGCGTGCCCCGCCGCAAGGCCGTGCTGTCCCGCAACCTGCCGCCGGACCCCAGCGCCGCGGAGACCGTCGTGCTCGATGCCGACCAGGCGGTTCCGTCGTCCGGCGCCGGGTCGAGCGGGAACGACGAGGTCGTGGGCCGGACCCACGCACCCGGCGCAGAGGTGCCCGATGGCTCAGAGGGAGCTGCCCACCCCGCGGACGGCGCCGAGACCGTCGCCGACGCGCCGCGCGACGACGTGCCCGCGGCGCCCGTCGACCCGAGAGCCGCGGGCTCGACGTCGTCGGTCCGGACGAGCGAGGCGTCCACGGGGACAGCTGCCATGAACACGGCAGCGATCCTGACGGGCGAGAACTCGGCGTCGGAGTCGGCTCTGTTCTCCGGGACGGACGAGGGCGTCGAGCGGTCGAAGGCGTTCGGGGGGCCCGGCGAGGAGGTGTACGCGCAGCGTGAGGAGATCGCGGAGCGCTACGAGTCCGACGACGAGGACCACCCGGACGGGGACGACGAGGAGGAGCGCCGGCGTCGTGCGCCGCGTGACGGTGACGTCACGGGCAACCGCGGCGACGGCGACGGCGACGGGGGAGGCGACGGAGAGGGCGGCTGAGCCCCTCAGAGCAGGCTCGGGGCCTGGCGGGCCGAGACGCCAGCCAGCCACCCGCGCAGGCGGTCCGGGTGGTCGGTGACGACGCCCTCGACACCGGCGTCGAGAGCCCAGCGCCACGACTCCTCCGTGTTCGCGGTCCAGACCATGACCTTGCAGCCGAGGTCGTGGAGCCGGTCGACGAGACCGGGGTCCTGGGCGGCGAGGTCGTGCCGGGGGTTGCACGTCCAGACGTCGAGGTCGCGGGCCGTCGCGACGACGTCGACGGCGGGGTCCTCCACGAGCCAGCCGCGCCGGAGCGTCGGGGCGACGGTCGCGATCGCGCGGACTGTCGCGGGGTCGAAGCCCTGGGCGACGATGCGACCGGCGATGCCCGCGTCGGCGACCGCGTCGAGCACCGGCGAGACCTCACTGGCGGTCCACCGACCCTTGAGCTCGAGCAGCACGTCGAGGTCGGGCCGGACGAGCAAGAACGCGACGAGCTCGTCGAAGGTCGGGACCTGCTGGCCGGCGTAGGCCGGAGAGAATCCGATCCCGGCGTCGAGGGCGCGGACCTGCTCCAGCGTCAGGTCCGCGACCCGGCCGTTCCCGTCGGTCGTCCTGTCGACCGTGCGGTCGTGGATGACGACGGGGATCCCGTCGGCGGTGAGCCTCAGGTCCGTCTCGATGCCGTGGACGCCCGTGCGCCACGCCGCCTCGAACGAGGCGAGGGTGTTCTGCGGTGCGACGGAGGAGTTGCCGCGGTGAGCGAAGATCTGGGGCACGAGAGAGGCCTGCATCACAGCAGTAAATCAGCCGTTTGACCGGCTCGCACACGACCCTCACCGCGACCGCATCAGATCACACCTGATCGGCAGCAATTCCTTGAAATCGCCTGCGTAGTCTCTCCGCCGTGATGTGTCTGAAAGCGTTTTCATGAGCGGGTTCGAACTCTATGCCGGGCTCGCCCCAGGACTGCAGATCATCCTGACCTTCTTCCTGGTGGTGGCCCTCGGCTCGGTCGGCTGGACGGCCACCCTGGCATGGTCCGCGATGCTGGAGCGCCGTAGGCTCCGCCGCTTCGAGACCGACTCCACCGCCTCTGAGGCCGACTTCGTGTGGGTGTTCGTCGTCCCCGCGATGGACGAGGAGGTGACGATCGCGGACTCCGTCTCGCGCCTGGCTGCCGTGCGGGCGACGCACCGGCACATCATCGTGGTCGACGACGCGTCCGAGGACGCCACCCCGCAGATCCTCGCGGGGCTCGACGTGCCCGGGCTGCACGTCGTGCGCCGCGAGCTCCCTCGGGCACGGACCGGCAAGGCTGCCGTGCTCGACCAGGCCTGGGAGATGGTGCGGACCGAGCTCGCGCACATCCCGTCGGACCGGATCATCTTCGGCGTCGTCGACGCCGACGGCCGGCTCGACCCGGACGCGCCCTCGGCCCTCGCGCACCACTTCGCGGACCCGCGGGTCGGCGGCCTGCAGTCGGCCGTGCGGATCTACAACGACGACCACCCGCTGACGTGGGCCCAGGGGATCGAGTTCTCCGTCTTCGGCAACGTCATGCAGATGGGACGGTCCCGGTGGGGCACCGCGAACATGGGCGGCAACGGGCAGTTCAACCGCCTGTCCACGCTGGACGACCTGGCGACCGACGACCACATGCCGGGCGGCGTCGAACGCGGCCCGTGGAAGGACCGTCTGACCGAGGACCAGGACCTCGGTGTCCGGATGATCCAGGCGGGCTGGCGCGGGGAGCAGTCGATGCGCTCCGTCGTCGACCAGCAGGGCGTCTCGAACCTGCGCCGCCTCTACCGGCAGCGCACCCGGTGGGCGCAGGGGGGCTGGCAGGTTCTGGATCTGCTGCCCAGCCTCCCGGGCTCGATGAAGCACGTCGCGCTCCCGGCACGGGCGGACGCGCTGTTCTACCTGCTGATCCCGGTCATCCAGTCCCTGATGGCCGTCGCGATGCTGCTCGCGCTCTGGCTGGGGGCCGTCGAGGGAGTGGCGATCATTCCGCGGGAGCTGCCCGTGATGGTCGGCCTCCTCGTCGCGGGCCTTGGGCCGGTGACGCTGGGAGTTCTCGGGCGGGGAGGATCTTTCAAGGCCTTCCTGCGGTCGATCCTCGCATTCGTCCCGTACCTGCTCTACGCGTTCGTGATGTACCCGGTGGTCTGGCGCGCGCTCTTCCGGCAGCTGATGGGGCGGTCGAGCTGGGCCAAGACCGCGCGCGAGCCGGTCAAGGACGCCGTGCCGCAGGAGTCGGCGGGGCCGGGTGGCCCGAGCCTCGACGACGGGTACGGGGCCGCGGCCTGAGTCCGGCGACGTGCTGCGGGTGGGCCCCCCGGGGCTCGAACCCGGAACCTACGGATTAAAAGTCCGCAGCTCTACCATTGAGCTAGAGGCCCTGGACCGCGTGGTCCGAGACCACCCTACGTGCAGCCCTCGCGCGTACGGTAACCGGCGACGGCGCCCGCGTCACGCGGGGTCTTGATGGGTGAGAGGTTCGGCCGATTCTCGTGTCCGGGCTTGCCACGAGCGGCTGTGGTTGATTCGGTGGTTGGTGTCCGAGAGGCCCATGGACGGGTGCACCGACAGGTGTTCCGTGGGTCCGTCCGGCGACGAGAGGAGCTCTCGTGCTTACCCTGACTGACAACGCCAGCACTGCTGTGACCGAGCTCGCCACCCAGGCGGGCGTCCCCGAGGGCGGAGGCCTGCGGATCGCGGCGTCTCAGGCGCAGGAGGGCAGCTTCGAGCTCGCGCTCGTGCCCAGCCCTGAGCCGGAGGACGCGGTGGTCGAGAACGGCCAGGCCCGCGTGTTCGTGGACCAGCAGGCTTCTGTGAGCCTGGACAACCTCACGCTTGACAGCGACCCCGCAGCAGAGGGTCCTGCGTTCGTGCTTTCCCCTCAGGGCTAGTCCCAGACTGAGGACGGCGGCGGGTCACCCTCGGGTGGCCCGCCGTTCGTGCGTCCTGGGCTACTCGTCGGAGACGGTCAGCTTGCCGAGTCCCGCGGAGCTGCGCAGGTCGACGTAGGGCTGGGACTCGTCGAACGCGTCGGACGTCAGTTCGAGGCCTGCCTCGGCTCCCTCGGTGACGTCCCCGAGGAAGTCGATCTCTCCGGCCCCGGCGGAGGTCGTCCAGCGCACCGGGGTGCCGGACTCCACCTCGAGCGTGAGCGAGCTGAACCCCGCGGTCTGCTCGATCGGCACGACGGCGTCGGGCGTCGAGAGCCGGATCGTCCCGTCCGAGGAGCCGTTCTTGATCGCCAGGCGATCGAGCGTCGCGTCGGTGAAGTCGGCGACGAACGTCTCGGTCCCGGCCTCGATCTCGATCGTCCACGACGACGTCGGGGAGACGTGGACCTCGATCGTCCCGCCGTCCGCCCGCACGGCGAGCGCCTCGTCGACGTCCGCGTCGACGTCGATGGACTCGCTCGACGGCGGCTTGTTCGTGTCGGTCCCGGCGACGTCGACGAGCGTGCCGTCGTCGGCGTCCGCGCTGATCTCGAGCCGGTCGGCCCCGCCCTCGACGAGCAGGTAGGCCTGGGTCACGCCGTCGTCAGAGATCGACACCTCGCCCGACCCCGTCGGCCCACCCATGCCCTCGGAGCATCCCGCGAGGGCCAGGGTCGTGGCAGCGACGCCGACCGCGGCGACGAGCGCGACGCGCGCCCGCCCCCTCACGCGCCGACCGCCGTCGCGCGGGCGGGGGCGGTCCGGGCGACGCGCAGCGCCCAGAGCACCAGGGGGACCTGCCCGGGCAGGCGACCCCACGCGATCGCCCGGTTCTGGGACCAGTGCCGGGCGTTCTCCCGGGAGTTCAGGGCCATCTGCACGTTGCCGGGGAAGACGGCGACGAACAGGGCGGCCGTCGCGTACCCGCCCGCGCGGCGCGTGGTGGGCACGGCGACGGCAGCGGCGCACGCCAGCTCGGCGACACCGCTGCCGACCACCCAGGGGCGCGGGCTGCCGAGCGCGGGCGGGATCAGCGACTCGAAGACGCGAGGGCGGGCAAGGTGCAGCACCCCGGCGGCGGCGAGGCCGACGCTGAGCGAGGTGGCGAGGACGTCCGGGAGTCGAGCCATACCCCGAGGCTATCGACCCGAGGGCCCCGGCGCGTCAGTACCCGAGGATCCACCGGCCGCCGACGACGACGCAGGCGACGGTCACCACCAGGAAGATCCCGACCCAGGCGAGCCCGGGCAGCGGTGTGATGCGGGCGAGCAGGTCTGCGTCCGACCGGCCCCCGCGGCCCCGGCGGCGCTGCGCCTGCATCTCGAGCACGGGCCGGACCGAGCCGAGCAGGAGGAACCACGTGACGGTGGCGGCGACGGCCGTCTGCGTCTCGGCGTCCAGGAACCAGGACACGCCGACGAGCGCCGCACCGCTGACGAGGACGGACCAGAGCCCGAACCAGTTGCGGATCTGGAGCAGGAGGAGCGCGAGGAGCAGCACGAGCAGCCACAGCAGTCCGACGGCGTACCCCGCCTCGAGCAGGGCGGCCGCGCCGAGACCGATCAGGGCCGGGGCGGTGTAGCCGGCGGCGGCGGTCAGGATCATCCCGATGCCACGGGGGCGTCCGGACGAGACGGTGAGGCCGGACGTGTCCGAGTGGAGACGGATGCCGGAGAGCTTGCGTCCGGTCAGCAGGGCCATGACCCCGTGCCCGCCCTCGTGGGCGATCGTGACGACGTGACGGGCCACCCTCCAGACCGGGGTGACCAGGACGACGGCGAGGGCGACCGCGGCGGTCGCGAGGGCCAGTGTCTGGTCGGGGACGGCGACCGGTGAGGTCGCTGCCGTCCAGATGGTGCTGACGACGTCGCCGACGGATCTGAGGGCATCTTCCACGCGCGTCATGCAACCACACGTTGCCGGGCGACGGGTGCGTCGGGTCACAGTCGTCCCCGATCCGGCGCCGGACGTGTCATGATGTCAGGACGAGGGCTGCGCACACCTGCGCGCCCCGCGTCGTAGAGATCCCCCCGGATTGTCGTGCGGCGGATCCCGACCCAGCACTTTGCTGCCTCGAGAGGCGATACTTTCTGTGACTACCTTTGCCGATTTCGGCCTACCCACCCCTGTCGTCCGCGAGCTGTCGCGCCAGGGCATCGACGCTCCGTTCCCCATCCAGACCGCCACGCTCCCGGACTCGCTCCAGGGCCGCGACGTGCTCGGCCGTGGGCGCACCGGGTCCGGGAAGACGCTCGCGTTCTCCCTGCCGCTCGTCTCGCGACTCGACGGCGCCGGCACGTCGCGCCAGCCGCGCCGTCCCCGTGCGCTGGTGCTCTGCCCGACGCGTGAGCTCGCCAACCAGATCAACGCCACGATGGAGCCGATCGCCAAGGCGCTCGGGCTCGTGACGACGACGATCTTCGGCGGCGTCGCCCAGTCGCGTCAGGTCACCGCGCTCAACGCGGGCGTCGACGTGGTCATCGCGTGCCCCGGGCGTCTGGAGGACCTGCTGAACCAGCGTGTCCTGACGCTCGACGGCATCGAGATCACGGTCCTCGACGAGGCCGACCACATGGCCGACCTCGGGTTCCTGCCCGGCGTCAAGCGCATCATGGCGCGCACCCCGAAGGTCGGCCAGCGCATGCTGTTCTCGGCGACGCTCGACAACGGCGTGGACCAGCTCGTCAAGCTGTACCTGAACAACCCCGTGCGCCACTCGGTGGACGACGCCGCCTCGGCTCCGCCCAAGATGACGCACCACATCCTCGCGGTGCGCGACGCGGACGCCAAGAAGGAGGTCGTGCGCGAGCTCGCCTCGGGCACCGGCCGCCGCATCCTGTTCATGCGCACCAAGCACCAGGCCAAGAAGCTCGCCAAGCAGCTCACCGCCCAGGGCGTGCCCGCCGTGGACCTGCACGGCAACCTCGGGCAAGGCGCACGCGAGCGCAACCTCGCCGCGTTCTCCGACGGCTCTGTCAAGGTGATGGTCGCGACCGACATCGCGGCACGCGGCATCCACGTCGACGAGATCGAGCTCGTCGTCCACGTCGACCCGCCCGCCGAGCACAAGGCGTACCTGCACCGTTCGGGCCGGACGGCGCGTGCCGGCGAGGAGGGCGTCGTCGTGACCGTCATGCTCCCCGAGCAGCGCGGCGATGTCCGCGACCTGACCCGCAAGGCCCGCATCTCGGCGCAGCCGAAGCCCGCGGCGCCGGGTGACGACACGATCAAGGCCCTCGTGGGCGAGGTCGCGCCGTACGTGAAGCCGGCACCGGTCCAGGCCCCGCAGCAGCAGGCTCGCAAGCCCAAGAGCGGCCAGCCCGCACGGTCCGGAGGCGGACGCTCCGGCGGTCGTTCCGGCGCGCCGCGCTCGTCGTCGGGTCGCGCGAGCGGCGGCCAGTCGGGTGCAGGGCACGCCGGCACCGGTCGCTCGAGCGGAGGGCGCGCGGGAGCACCTGCGGGCTCGTCGACCTCGGGCGGCGGCGGTGGCCGTCGTCGCGGTGGCCGCTCCGGTCGCCCTGCGGGCGCGCCGCGCCAGGGCTGAGGGAATGCACGGCCACCCTCGCCGGTTGGAGAGGGTGGAGGCGATGCAATTGACGTACGACGTGACATGGACCGACCAGCAGTGGCGCGAGAAGCTCAGCGAGCAGGAGTTCGCGGTGCTGCGCCGCGCCGGGACCGAGCGTGCCGGCACCGGTGAGCTGCTCCACGAGTCTCGCGAGGGGCTCTACACCTGTCGAGGCTGCGGGCAGGAGCTGTTCCGCGCCGAGACGAAGTTCGACTCCCACTGCGGGTGGCCGAGCTTCTACGCGCCGAAGGAGTCCGACGCCGTCGAGCTCCTCGAGGACAACACGCTCGGCATGCGACGCACCGAGGTGCGCTGCCGCCGTTGCGGGTCGCACCTGGGCCACGTGTTCCCGGACGCCCCGCAGACGCCCACGGGCGACCGCTACTGCATGAACTCGGTGAGCCTGAGCTTCACCCCCGACGAGTAGGTCGGCACAGCACGAGGCCCGGACGGATCTCCGTCCGGGCCTCGTCGCGTTCCTGCGGTGAGTGCTGTCAGTCGTCGCCGTCCTTGCGGTTCTCCGCCCCCTCCTTGAGGAGGAAGACCGGGAGGACGAGCGTGGCGACCATGGAGACGAGCCAGACGATGATCGGGCCGAGGATCCAGCCGGCCCAGCCGCCGATCTCGAGCCCGTCGCTGACGAGGGCCGCGATCAGCAGCGCGATGAAGGTGGAGAGCAGACCGACACCGCCCAGCAGCGCCGGGGCGTTGTTGCGGGCCGCCTTGGCGATGAACGGCGACAGGATCGCCTGCGCGAGCGCGAAGATGACGATCGCGAGGATGAAGCCGACCGGGTCGGACCAGTGGACGTCGAACGTCGACAGGTCGAAGATGCCGAAGATCCAGTCGGTCAGGACGATGCCGACCGCGGCGGCGAGGACGAAGACGAGGGTGCGGAGCAGGAACTTGACCATGCGCCGGATGCTAGTCCGGTCGACGGACCGGCGCGCGCTGACGCGCCGGTCCGAGGGTGCCGTCGGGGTCCGGTCGGCTCACGCGCCGGGTGCGACGGCGTCGGCCTGTTCTTCGAGGAGCTGCTCGACGCCTGACCTCGTGCCGAGCGGGATCTCCTTCATGAAGATGATCGCGATCGTCGCGATCACCGCGAGCGGGGCCGCGACGAGGAAGATGTGGGCGATCCCGTCGCCGTAGGCCTTCTCCACCACGGTCCGGACGGCCTCGGGCAGCGCCGTGACGTCGGGGATCGAGCCGGTCCCCCCGTCCATCGCGGACGCGGGGACCCCGAGCTCGGCAAGCCCGGTGGTGATCGACGCCGTGACCTGGTGCGAGAGGACGGCCCCGAGCGCGGAGATGCCGATCGCGCCCCCGAGGGTGCGGAAGAACGCGATCATCGCGGTCCCGGAGCCTATCTCCGAGATCGACAACGTGTTCTGGACGGCCAGGACGAGGTTCTGCATCAGGGCGCCGACTCCCGCGCCGAGGATCATGAGGTAGGCGCCGACGACGACGAAGCTCGTCTCGTAGTCGATCCTCGACAGGAGCAGCAGGCCGGTCGTCAGGACGACGCCCCCGGCGATCATGAAGCCCTTGTACCGGCCCGTGCGCGAGATCAGCTGGCCGACGACGGTGGAGACCGCGAAGAGCCCGAAGACCATCGGGATGGTCATCAGCCCGGACTCGGTCGGGGTCTTGCCCCGGGCGATCTGCATGTACTGGCTGAGGAACACGGACGTGCCGATCATCGCGAGACCGACCGCGACGGACGCGATCACCGCGAGGACGAGGGTGCGGTTGCGGAAGAGCGCGAGCGGGATGATCGGCTCCGCCGCGTGCTTCTCGACGAAGACGGCGGCCACGAGCGTCAGCGCGGACCCGCCGAGCATCGCCGCGGTCTGCCACGAGGCCCAGTCGAAGTCGTGGCCGGCGAAGGTCACCCACAGCAGCAGGAGGGAGATCCCGGTCGCGATCAGGACCGCGCCCCAGATGTCGATCGAGACGCGGCGGCGCGGGACGCCGGGGAGCCGGAGGGTGCGCTGCAGGACGACGATCGCCGCGATGGCGAACGGCAGGCCGACGTAGAAGTTCCAGCGCCATCCGATCGAGTCGGTGATGACGCCGCCGAGGAGCGGGCCACCCACCATGCTGATGCCCATCACGGAGCCGAGGATCCCCATGTACCGGCCGCGCTCGCGCGGGGAGATGATGTCGGCGATCAGGACGGTCGACAGAGCCGTCAGGCCGCCGGCTCCCAGGCCCTGGAACGCGCGGAACGTGATGAGCGTCCCGACGTTCTGCGAGAGCCCCGCGAGCGCGGAGGAGACGACGGCGATCGTCAGCGCGATCTGGACGAGAAGCTTGCGGTCGACGAGGTCGGCGAGCTTGCCCCACAGCGGGGTGGAGACCGTCGTCGTCAGCAGGGTCGCGGTGACGACCCAGGTGAACGACTCCTGGGACCCGTCGAGGTCGCTGACGATGCGGGGGAGGGAGGAGGAGACGACGGTCGTCGCGAGCACGGAGACGAACATCCCGAGCAGGATTCCCGAGAGCGCTTCCAGGGTCTGGCGATGCGTCATGCCCGTGCCGGGGGTGGTGGCGGGGGCTGAGGGTGGCGTGGTCAACAGTTCTCTTTCGTCAGGCGTTCTGCAGGGCTTCGGTGACCCGGGTGACGACCGCGACCGCGTCGTCGATCTCGGTGTCGGTCCAGGAGGTGAAGGTGGCGGCGACGATCTCTGCTCCGACCTCGGAGATGCGTCGCACGGTCGCGTGGCCCGTCCCGGTGAGCGTCAGGAGGCGCACCCGTCGGTCCGTCGCGCAGACCTCACGGTCGACGTACCCCCGCTCGACGAGCGCGTTGACGTGGCGGCTGGCCACCGAGAGGTCGACACGAAGAGCGGCCGCGAGGTCGCCGAGGGGCAGGGAGCCCTCGCGTTCCAGGATGCGGAGCACGGTGAGCGTGGAACGTTGCAGGCCGAGGTCGGCGGCCATGCGGTTGCCGATGTCGCGCTGCGTCCGGGCGAACTCGTCGAGGGCGCGCAGCAGGTCGACGGTGCGTCCGCCGTGCGGTCCGACGGCGTCGGTGGTCTCAGTGGTCATGTCGTCCTCCGGGGTCGTCGCCCAGGATAGATATATTGCTTGCAGCATGCAAGAAATCCGTCTCGCCTGATGGCCCGTCCCGGGGGCATGCTGGAGGGATGGAACACCGACCACGTCGTCCTGCGATGCTCGACCAGAACGCCGCCCAGGAGATTCCCGGCGACCTCGCGCCCGCAGACCGCGAGGAGATCGCCCACACGACGGCAGCCGTCGTCGTGCACCGGGGGAGGGCGAGCGAGGACCCTGCGGTCATCGACCGGCTCGTGCGCCTCGTCGAGGACGAGGGGCTCGACGTCGTCGCCGGGCTGTGGGCGGACGCCGCCTCCAACACCCTGCCGGGCGCGCTGTGGCGGCTCTACGTCCTGCGCACGTGGGTACGGCACGACCCGCAGACGGTCACCCTCAGGTACCGGCTCGGGGTCGGGGCCGCCCCGGTCTCGGAGGTCGTCGCCGGCGCGGTGACGCCACCCGGCCCGGACGACCTCTGCGACCTCGCCGACGCGGTCCTGTCCGGCGTCTTCACCGGAGACCTCGACGTGGCGCTCGAGCGCGCCGGCGCGTTCTGCCGGATCCTCGCGGCGGGTGCCGCGCACGACGCCGACGCCCGGGAGGCCTCGGACGACCTCGCCGCCTCCCGCATGACCCACGGAGCCTCCGCGCTGCTTCGCACGGCCGAGGAGCTCGAGCACGCCGGGGCGCTCTGGCGGGCCGGGATGCTGGAGTGACACGGATCGCGTCCGCCCCGCTTTCGTTCACCGGCGCGGCAGGCGTACCGTGGACGGACGACGTCGGGCCGCGGTAGCCCCGGGCTCCATCTTGAGCCACTACGAGTGGCCACCCGCCGAGAGGCGCTCCCGGTCCGGCGTCGTACCTCTTCCTCGCCTCTCGATCGGCGCGTCGATCGGTGAACGCACGGTGAACACGGGCTGAATTCCTCGTCAGGGAACTGCTGCCCTAGGCTGAACCCGACCTCACTTCCTGCGTCGGACCGGAGCGCCCCGTGCGATTTCGACTCACCCCCCGAGAAACGTCGTACTTCGATCTCCTCACGGAGTCGGCCCAGCACCTGGTGGACGGCTCCAAGCTGCTCTCCGAGCTCCTCGGGGCAGACCGGCCGGGACGGAAGGCCATCGCCAAGAAGCTCAACGACGCCGAGCACGCCGCCGACGACTCGACCCACGCGATCATGAAGATGCTCAACCAGACCTTCGTGACGCCGTTCGACCGTGACGACATCTACAACCTCGCCTCGGCGCTCGACGACTGCATGGACTGCATGGAGGAGGCCGCCGACCTCATCGTCCTGTACAAGATCGACGAGATCCCGCGGCGGGTCTCCGAGCAGGTCCAGGTCCTCGAGCGGGCGTCCGAGCTGACCTGCGAGGCCATGCCGAAGCTGCGGACGATGGACGACCTCGAGGACTACTGGATCGAGGTCAACCGGCTCGAGAACCAGGCCGACAAGATCCACCGCAAGCTCATCGCGCAGCTCTTCGACGAGATCACCGACCCGATCCTGCTGATGAAGCTCAAGGAGATCGTCGAGATCCTCGAGGAGGCGGCCGACGCCTTCGAGAAGGTCGCCAACACCGTCGAGACCATCGTGCTCAAGGAGTCTTGAGCCCGTGGAGCTCGCACTCGTCATCATCGTCGTGGTGGTCGCGCTCTCGTTCGACTACACGAACGGGTTTCACGACGCCGCCAACGCCATCGCGACGTCCGTCTCCACCCGCGCGCTCACCCCCCGCGCCGCGCTCCTCATGGCAGCCTTCTTCAACCTCGTCGGCGCGATGCTCGGCACCGAGGTCGCGACGACGATCGCCGAGGAGATCATCGCGATCGACGACGCGCCGGCCCACCAGGGCCTCGTCATCGTGCTCTGCGGGCTGATCGGCGCCATCACGTGGAACCTCATCACCTGGTGGCTGGGCCTGCCGTCGTCCTCGACGCACGCCATCATCGGCGGGCTCACCGGCGTCGGGATCGCCTCGGGGATCACGGTCTACTGGAGCGCGATCGTCGACAAGGTCGTCCTCCCGATGATCTTCTCGCCCCTGATCGGCTTCTTCGGCGCCTACCTCGCGATGGTCGCGCTGCTCTGGATCTTCCGCCGGGCCAACCCGCACAAGACGTACCGTCGCTTCCGGATCGCGCAGACGGCCTCCGCCGCCGCGATGGCCCTCGGCCACGGGCTGCAGGACGCCCAGAAGACGATGGGCGTCATCCTCCTCGCGCTCGTCGCGGGCGGCTACCACGAGGACAACGGGGAGATCCCGTTCTGGGTCAAGATCTCCGCCGCCACCGCCATCTCCCTGGGGACCTACGCGGGCGGCTGGCGCATCATGCGGACCCTCGGCCGCCGGATCATCGAGCTCGACCCGGCCCGCGGGTTCGTCGCGGAGTCGGTCTCGGCGCTCGTGCTCTACGCCAACGCGTTCATCCTGCACGCGCCCGTCTCGACGACGCACACCATCACGTCGGCCATCATGGGGGTCGGCGCCACCAAGCGGCTGTCCGCCGTGCGCTGGGGCGTCGCCAAGAACATCGCGGGGGCCTGGGTGCTGACCATCCCCGCGGCTGCACTCGTCGCCGCCGCCGTCTACTTCGTGCTCGCGCCGATCATGGTCTGAGCGGAGCGTTCAGTACAGCGGTGGCGCGGCGATCTCCGCGGCCACCACGCGCGGACCGCTCTTCATCTGCGCGACGTGCGCGACGATCATCTCGCCGGGCTCGAGGAACGGGTCGACCGTCGGCAGCATGTCCGCGACGGAGCGACGTGCGTGCTGGCCAAGCACGTCCAGCACCGTGGGGAGCACCGGCCGGTGGGTGCACAGCACCGACGAGCGGCGCGACTCCAGCATCGCGCGGACCGCGGCCGCCACTCGGCCAGGCTTGCGCTCGTGGTGCGCCTCGGTGAACGTCTCGTAGCGAGCCGTGTCGACGTCGGCCGCCTGGGCGTACGGGGAGATCGTGGCCGAGCAGCGCTCCCACATGCTCGTCGCCACCGCCTCGACGCCGTAGGCGGCGAGCACCGGGACAGCCGCCACGGCCTGGGCGTGGCCGATCGGCGTCAACGGGCGGTCCTGCTCGCCGCCGACCCACCGCGAGCGCGCCTCGGCGCGGCCGTGACGGGCGATGACGACCGCATGCGTGTCGAGGCGACCGTTCTCGTGCTCCTCGACGAGTGCTTCGAGCGGCCCGCGGTCCACGGCTCGCGTCAGGCGCGCCGACGCCTCCGCGACGTCGAGCCAGACGACGTCGTCGATCTCCTGCGGGTCGACGTCGGAGACAGGTGCGCGGGCGGTCACGGGCGCCGACCGGCGAGGAGCGCGCCGCGCCGCCCAGTAGTGCACGCGCTTCACGCTGCCGTCGCTCGTCAGGTACTGCAGACCCGGCAGCGGGACCCCGAGGGAGACGGGGGCGCCGGTCTCCTCCGCGACCTCGCGCGCGGCGGCCGTCGGGAACGCCTCTCCGGTGTCGAGCTTGCCCTTCGGCCACGACCAGTCGTCGTACCGCGGGCGGTGGATCAGTCGGACCTGCAGGGCGTCCTGGCGCACGCGCCAGACCAGTGCCCCCGCGGTCTCCACCACGGGAGCGTGCTCCACCGGGGCCGGTCGGATCGGCTCGTGCAGCGGCGAGGCCTTGGCGGAGGCGGGCACTAGCGGCCTGCCGTGGTGCGCCGCCGCTGACGCTTGACGAGGCTCGACTGCAGGTCTCGCAACGGCTCGCCGTGCTCGTCCCGCGAGCGCCGCGACCAGGTGTCGTCCTCGAGGCGCCAGGACGAGGTGTTCTCGTCCATCGACACGTCGACCAGGTCGATCAGCTCGTTGATCTGGCTCGGCTCGCTGATCCGGACGAGGGCCTCGACGCGACGGTCGAGGTTGCGGTGCATCAGGTCGGCGGAGCCGATGAAGACCTCGGGGCCCGAGTCCGGTCCGTCGCCGATGGCGGGGCCGACCGAGTTGGCGAAGCCGTAGATCCTCGAGTGCTCGAGGAACCGCCCGAGGATCGACCGCACGCGGATGTTCTCGCTCAGGCCCGGCACCCCGGGACGCAGCGCGCAGATGCCGCGCACCACGAGGTCGACCTGCACGCCGGCCTGCGACGCCCGGTAGAGCGCGTCGATCGTGGCTTCGTCGACCGCAGAGTTCACCTTGATCTTGATCCAGGCCTCGTGCCCCTGGCGGGCGGCGTCGGCCTCGCGCTCGATGCGCTCGACGAGGCCGCTGCGGACCGTGCGCGGGGCGACGAGGAGCCGGTGGAAGCGCGACGTCGGGGCGTAGCCGCTGAGCTGGTTGAACAGCCGGGTCAGGTCCTGCCCGACCTCGGTCGACGCCGTCAGCAGGCCGTGGTCCGTGTACAGGCGGGCGGTCTTCGGGTGGTAGTTGCCCGTCCCGACGTGGCAGTACCGCCGCAGCCCGTCCTCCTCCTGCCGGACGACGAGCGAGAGCTTGCAGTGGGTCTTGAGGCCGACGATGCCGTAGACGACGTGCACACCTGCCTGCTCGAGCTTGCGGGCCCAGGAGATGTTGGCCTGCTCGTCGAACCTGGCCTTGATCTCGACGAGGGCGAGGACCTGCTTCCCGGCCTCGGCCGCGTCGATCAGCGCGTCGACGATCGGCGAGTCCCCGGACGTGCGGTACAGCGTCTGCTTGATCGCGAGGACCGCGGGGTCGGCCGCGGCCTGCTCCAGGAACGTCTGGACCGACGTCGAGAAGGAGTCGTACGGGTGGTGCAGCAGGATGTCCTGCTGCCGGATCGCGGCGAAGACGTTGGTCGGGCTGGCGCTCTCGACCTCGGCGAGCAGCCGGTGCGTCGTCGGGACGAACGGCGGGAAGTGCAGGTCGGCACGGTCGAGGTCCGCGATGACGTTGAGCCCGGTCAGGTCCAGCGGCGCCGGGAGCTCGTAGACCTCGTGCTCGGCGACGCCGAGCTCGCGGACCAGCAGCGAGCGGATGCGGGCGCTGATGCCCGTCGCGAGCTCGAGCCGCACGGGCGGTCCGAAACGGCGGCGCAGCAGCTCCTTCTCCATCGCCTTGAGAAGGTTCTCGGCGTCGTCCTCCTCCACCTCGACGTCCTCGTTGCGGGTCACCCGGAACGTGTGGTGCTCGCGCACCTCCATCCCGGGGAACAGCTGGTCCAGGTGCTGGGCGATGACCTCCTCGAGAGGCACGTACGACATCGGCTTGCCCGCCGCGACCGGCGACGACGTCGGTTCGCTCGGACGGCCCTTGGCGTCGACGGCGATGAATCGCGGCAGGAGCGGCGGCACCTTCACCCGCGCGAAGTGCTCCTTGTTGGTCGTCGGGTTGGCGACGAGGACCGCGAGGTTCAGCGAGAGTCCCGAGATGTACGGGAACGGGTGCGCCGGGTCGACCGCGAGCGGGGTCAGCACCGGGAAGATCCGCTTGCGGAAGAACTTGTGCAGGCGGTCCTGCTCCTTGGCCTCCAGCTCGTCCCAGTGGACGAGCGTGATCCCCTCGGACGCGAGGGCCGGCTGGACCGAGTCGCGGAAGACCTGGGCGTGGCGGGCCATCAGGTCCTGCGCCCGGACGCTGATCGCCTCAAGGACCTCGCGCGGGCTCAGCCCGGACGCCGCGGTCACCGCGAGCCCGGTGGCGATGCGCCGCTTGAGACCGGCCACGCGCACCATGAAGAACTCGTCGAGGTTCGAGGCGAAGATCGACAGGAAGCGCACGCGCTCCAGCATCGGCTGCCGGTCGTCCTCCGCGAGCTCGAGCACGCGCTCGTTGAACGCGAGCCAGCTGATCTCGCGGTCCGCAAAGCGGTCGTCCGGCAGCGGAGCACGCGTGGGACCCTCGTGCTCGGGCTCCGGCTCCTCGGCGATGTGCTCGGCGATGTACGCAGCGAGTTCCGGGTCCATGGTCCGCGGCGCGGTCGAGTCGCTCATGCTGCTTATCCTGACACCATCGTGTGAACGGCGGGTGACAAGATCACTCGCGCGTCGCCGACGGAGCCAGCTGGACGTCCGTCGCTCGGGCGTCGAATCCGAGCGCGGCGTACGTGTGCACGGCTGCGGCGTTGTCGCCGTCGACGTACAGCACCGCCGTCGTGCATCCCCGCGCTGCCAGCTGCGCCAGACCGGCGATCGTCAGCGCCCTGCCGAGACCGCGTCCCTGGGCCGCCGGGTCGACGCCGACGACGTAGATCTCACCCTCGGACGGGTTCTCGGGATCGACCTTGGTCCAGATGAAACCCAGCGGCGCGCCGTCGTCGGGGACGAGGAGCCGCAGCCCGTCCTCCCGGAACCACGCCTCGGCCCGACGGGCGTCGAGGTCTGCCTGCGTCGTCCGACCCTGCTCGGGGTGGTCGGCGAACGCCCGGGAGTTCAGGTCGAGCCAGGCCGCGTCGTCGTTCGGGCGTGCGGTGCGCAGGCGGAGCCCGTCCGGGAACTGCGGGTCTGAGTCGGCGGGGGACAGCGCTCGCTCGAGGATGCGGAGGTCACGGACCGGCTCCCACCCGAGTGCGGCCGCGAACGCCTGCGCGGCCGGGACGTAGCCGTGGGCCCAGACGTGAAGCCGGCCGCTGCGTCGTCCGGGCGCCCCGGAGCGGGCGGGCAGGCGAGCGTCGCGGACGGCGGTGCGCAGGAGCGTCGTGCCGAGCCCGCGGCGTCGGTGGTCGGGGTGGACCACGAGCTCGGCCGACGCGGGGTCCGCCCCCCGGTCGACCTGGGCGTATCCCACGACGTCGTCACCCACGCGCACGACGGCGTGGGTCAGGTCGGCGCTGTCCGTGCGGAGGTTGAGCAGGGGCTGCTCGGACAGCGGCGGGACCCCGTCGGCCGCGGCTGCTGCGGCGGCGAGGGTGCGGACGGCGGTCGCGGTGGCGTCGTCGGGCGGGCCGATCTCCAGGTCAGGGCGCATGCCCCCATCACACCACTGTTTCCCGGAACGACGACCGGTCCCCGGAATGACGACCGCTCCCCGGAACGACGACGCCGAGGTCGACCCCAGCGCGCGAGGTAGTGCCTGCCAGGCACTACCTCGCGCGCTGAGGGTCGACCTCGGCGCAGTTGGTGCAGTTGGCGCAGAGGGCCGAGCGTCAGTCCTCGGACGGCGTGTTCAGACCCGACGAGATCAGGTTCATCACCGACGAGTCCGCGAGCGTCGTGGCGTCGCCGACCTCACGGTTCTCCGCCACGTCGCGCAGGAGGCGACGCATGATCTTGCCCGAGCGGGTCTTCGGGAGCTCGGGGACGACGAGGATCTTCTTCGGCTTGGCGATCGGGCCGATCTCCTTCGCGACGTGGTCGCGCAGGGTCTTCTCGATGGTCGCCGACCCCTCGGGCGTCGAGGCCTCCTCGGCGTGCTCGCCGCGCAGGATCACGAACGCGACGACGGCCTGTCCCGACACCTCGTCCGCGGCACCCACGACGGCGGCCTCGGCCACCAGCGGGTTGGAGACCAGCGCCGACTCGATCTCCGTGGTCGAGAGGCGGTGCCCCGAGACGTTCATGACGTCGTCGACGCGGCCCAGGAGCCAGACGTCGCCGTCCTCGTCCTTCTTGGCGCCGTCGCCGGCGAAGTAGATGCCCTCGAAGCGGGACCAGTAGGTGTCCTTGAACCGCTCCAGGTCGCCCCAGATGCCGCGGAGCATCGACGGCCACGGCTCCGAGAGGACCAGGTAGCCGCCGCCACCGTTCGGGACCTCGTGCGCCTCGTCGTCGACGACGGTCGCCGCGATCCCCGGCAGGGGCACCTGTGCCGAGCCGGGCTTGGTGGCCGTGACGCCGGGAAGCGGCGAGATCATGATCGCGCCGGTCTCGGTCTGCCACCAGGTGTCCACGATGGGCGCCTTGTCGCCGCCGATGACGCGGCGGTACCACATCCACGCCTCGGGGTTGATGGGCTCACCCACGGAGCCGAGGACGCGCAGCGAGGACAGGTCGTACTTCGCCGGGATCTCCTCGCCCCACTTCATGCACGCACGGATCGCGGTCGGTGCGGTGTAGAAGATCGAGACCTTGTACTTCTCGACGATCTCCCACCAGCGGCCCTGGTGCGGGCTGTCGGGCGTGCCCTCGTAGATGACCTGGGTGGCGCCGTTGACGAGCGGTCCGTAGGTCACGTACGAGTGACCGGTGATCCATCCGATGTCGGCGGTGCACCAGTAGACGTCCGACTCGGGCTTGAGGTCGAAGACGTTCTTGTGGGTGAACGCGGCCTGGGTCAGGTAGCCGCCGGTCGTGTGCAGGATGCCCTTGGGCTTCCCGGTGGTCCCGGAGGTGTAGAGGATGAACAGCGGGTGCTCGGCGTCGACCCATGCAGGGGTGTGCTGGACGTCGGCGGACTCGAGCGCGTCGTGCCACCACACGTCCCGGTGGTCCGTCCACGCGGTGTCCTGGCCGGTGCGGCGCACCACCAGGACGTGCTCGACCGTGCTGGCCTCGGCCCCGTCCTTGGGAGCGATCGCGTCGTCGACGGCCGGCTTGAGCGCAGACGGCTTGCCACGGCGGTAGCCGCCGTCGGCGGTGATGACGACCTTGGCGCCGGCGTCGGAGATCCGGCTGCGCAGCGCGTCGGCGGAGAAGCCGCCGAAGACGACGGAGTGCGGTGCACCCAGGCGCGCGCAGGCGAGCATCGCCACGACGGACTCGACGATCATCGGCAGGTAGATGACGACGCGATCGCCCTTCTCGACCCCGAGAGCGGCCAGGGCGTTCGCGGCGCGGGAGACCTCGCGCTGCAGCTCGGCGTACGTCACCGTGCGGGTGTCGCCCGGCTCTCCCTCGAAGTGGATGGCGACACGGTCGCCGTTCCCGGCCTCGACGTGGCGGTCCACGGCGTTGTACGCGGCGTTGAGCTGACCGTCGGCGAACCAACGGGCGACGGGCGCGCCCGACCAGTCGAGCGTCTCGGTGAAGTCCTTCTTCCAGCTGATCAGGTCACGGGCCTGCGTCGCCCAGAACGCCGGGCCGTCGGCAGCCTGGCCGTAGATCTCCGGCTTCGCGTTCGCCTGCGCGGCGAACTCGGGGCTGGGAGGGAACGCCCGGGTCTCGTGGAGGAGGTTCTCCAGACCTGTCTGGGCGGGGGTGGACTCGTTCTCGGGCACGCGGACCTCCTGTGCGCATCGACGCTGGTGCGGTCCGTGGCACGCACGCACGTACGCGCTCGACGGACACGTCGGGGCTCTGCATGCACCCGACGAGCGTGAGTGTAGACCCCTGGCGGTGACCGGGGTCACCCTGGACCGCGATTCGGTCAGGGTGCTGACAAACGTGCCGGAACCGTGGCGACGTCGCACCGGTCCGCCGGTCGTGTGCCGCTCCGGTAGCGTCGGCGCCCGTGAGCCGCATCGTCGACGCCGTCGTCCCGCCCCGGATGGGCCGGGGGTTTCGGTGGCTGCTCGGCTCGTCCTGGGCCAGCAACATCGGTGACGGCATCGCGCTCGCCGCCGGGCCGCTGCTGGTCAACTCCCAGACGGGGTCGGCGTTCCTCGTCGCCCTCGCGGCGGTGCTGCAGCGTCTGCCGTGGCTCGTCTTCGGGCTCTGGGCCGGGGTCGTGGCGGACCGCTGGGACCGGCGCCGCGTGATCATCGGTGCGAACCTCGCCCGCGTGGTCGTGGTCGCGGTCCTCTGCGCGGCGATCGTGTCCGGTTCCGTGAACATCGCCGTCGTGCTGGTCGCGATGCTGCTCATCGGCATCGCCGAGGTCTTCGTGGACACGACGTCCCAGACCCTGCTGCCCATGCTCGTCCGACCTGCGGACCTCGGCACCGGCAACGCGCGGCTCCAGGCCGGCTATCTCACCGCCAACCAGCTCGTCGGACCGCTGGTGGGCGCCTCGCTCTTCGCCCTGGGGGCGGCATGGCCGTTCGTCGTGCAGGTCGTCTGCGTGCTGCTCGCGGTGTACCTGATCTTCCGGCTCGAGCTGCCGTCCCGCACGCTGCCCGCCGGTGCTGGTGCCCGCACCCACGTCCTGCGCGACATCGCCGAGGGGTTGCGGTGGACGTGGAACCACGCGGCCATCCGCACCCTGGCGATCGTCATCCTCGTGTTCAACCTGACCTGGGCGGCACCCTGGGGCATCCTCGTGAAGTACTCGACCGACCACCTCGGGATGGGCGAGGTCGGGTACGGCCTGCTCCTCGCGGCGGCTGCGGTCGGCGGTGTCCTCGGTGTCTTGGTCTACGGTCGCCTCGAGCGCCAGTTCTCGCCGACCGGGCTGATGCGGACCGCCCTCACGCTGGAGGTGCTCTTCCACCTCGCGCTCGCGCTGGCGACGGAGGGATGGCAGGCGGTCGCGATCCTCTTCGTGTTCGGCGTCTACACCTTCGTCTGGGGCACGCTCTCGCGCACGCTGCGCCAGCGTGCTGTGCCCGAGGCCTTCCAGGGGCGCGTCGCCTCGGTCTACGGCATCTGCACCTACGGCGGGCTCGTCGGCGGAACGCTCGTCGGTGGCGTGCTCGCCGAGGTCTGGGGGCTGACGGCACCGATGTGGTTCGCGTTCGTCGGCGCCGGCCTCACCCTCGCGCTGCTGTGGCGCCCGCTCGGCCACGTCTCGGCCGCAGCCCTGCCCGAGGGGGCCGGCCCGGGAGTCGGTCCGGCCGCCCGTGCCCCGGAATAGCCGTCGTGCCCGCTCGGTTGCCGACCCTGTGACCCACGTTCTGCAACCCCTCGTCCTCCGTGACCTGACGATCCCCAACCGTCTCTGGCTGGCGCCGATGTGCCAGTACTCGGCCGTCGACGGCGTCCCGGGCGACTGGCATCTCGTCCATCTCGGGGCGCGCGCCTCCGGCGGGTTCGGTCTGATCCTGACCGAGGCGGCCGCCGTCGTGCCCGAGGGACGGATCTCTCCGCAGGACGCCGGGATCTGGAACGAGGAGCAGGAGCGCGCCTGGGCGCGGATCACCGACTTCGTTCACGGCCAGGGCTCGACGATCGGGATCCAGCTCGCCCACGCGGGCCGCAAGGCGTCCACGTACCGGCCGTGGGCCGACGCGCGGGGCAGCGTCCCGGCCTCGGACGGCGGGTGGACCACCCTCGGGCCCTCCCCGGTCCCGTACCCCGGGTACGACGACCCGGCCGAGATGACCGAGGACGAGATCGCCGCGGTGCCGGGCCAGTTCGCGGACGCCGCGCGTCGCGCCGAGGCCGCCGGGTTCGACGTCGTCGAGATCCACGCCGCCCACGGGTACCTCCTCCACCAGTTCCTCTCGCCGCTGAGCAACCACCGCACCGACGCCTACGGCGGGACGGTCGAGGGGCGCTCGCGGCTCCTCGTGGAGACGGTCGACGCTGTCCGGTCCGTCTGGCCCGAGGGCAGGCCGGTCCTCGTCCGCCTCTCGGCGACCGACTGGACCGAGGGCGGCCTGACGGTCGACGACGTCGCGCACGTCAGCCGGGTGCTCGCGGACCACGGGGTCGACCTCGTCGACGTCTCGTCCGGAGGCAACGCACCCGCGACGATCCCGGTGGGCCCGGGCTACCAGGTCCCCGCCGCGCGCCGGGTGCGCGAGGTGTCGGGGCTGCCGGTCAGCGCCGTCGGGCTGATCACGAGCGCGCAGCAGGCCGAGCAGACGCTCGTCGACGGCGCCGCCGACGCGGTCATGGTGGGGCGCGAGGCGCTGCGCGACCCGATGTGGCCGCTGCGCGTGGCCGCCGAGCTCGGCGGGGACCTGCCGGCCCAGACCCAGTACGCGCGGGCGCCGTACGCCGCGCGCTGAGACTGCCCCGGTCTACGGGGCGGCGGGCCCTGCCGCCGCCTCGTCGAGCTCCATCTGCTCCCGGGCGGCCTTCTCGACGGCCTCGGCCACCTTCGTCGTCACGTCGGCGTGGAAGACCGAGGGGACGATGTAGGTCGGGTTCAGCTCGTCGTCGGACACCGTCGCGGCCAGGGCGTTCGCCGCGGCGAGCAGCATGGTGTCGTTGACGGTGCGCGACTGTGCGTCGAGCAGCCCGCGGAAGACGCCCGGGAACGCGAGCACGTTGTTGATCTGGTTGGGGAAGTCGCTCCGCCCGGTCCCGACGATCGCCGCGTGCCGTGCCGCCTCGGCCGGGTCGACCTCGGGACGCGGGTTGGCGAGCGCGAAGACGATCGCGTCGTCCGCCATCGTCGCGACGTCGTCACCGGTCAGGACGTCCGGGGCCGAGACCCCGATGAAGACGTCTGCGTCCGCGACCGCGTCCCGCAGCGCCCCGGTGAGGTCGCGCGGGTTGGTGTGCACCGCGGTCCAGGCGAGCGCCGGGGACAGGCCGGGGCGCTCGCGGTGGACGACCCCGTCGACGTCTGCGACGACGACGTCCCCGGCTCCGGCCGCGATCAGCAGCTTGAGGATCGCCGTCCCCGCCGCGCCGGCCCCCGAGAGCACGATCCGCACCGTCTTGAGGTCCTTGCCGATGACGCGCAGCGCGTTGGTCAGGGCGGCCAGCGCGACGATCGCGGTGCCGTGCTGGTCGTCGTGGAACACGGGGATGTCGAGCTCGGCGCGCAGGCGGTTCTCGATCTCGAAGCACCGCGGTGCGGCGATGTCCTCGAGGTTGATCCCCGCGAACACGGGCGCGATGGCCTTCACCGTGCGCACCACCTCGTCGACGTCGCTCGTGTCGAGGGCGATGGGGAACGCGTCGATGTCGGCGAACCGCTTGAAGAGCGCCGCCTTGCCCTCCATCACGGGCAGAGAGGCGAGCGGGCCGATGTCGCCCAGGCCGAGGACGGCCGTCCCGTCGGTGACCACGGCCACCGTGTTGCGCTTGATCGTCAGGCGGCGGGCGTCGTCGGGCCGCTCGACGATCGCCTCGCACACCCGCGCGACGCCGGGCGTGTAGATCATCGACAGGTCGTCACGGTTGCGGATGGGGACCTTGGACTCGATCTGGAGCTTGCCCCCGAGGTGGAGCAGGAAGGTGCGGTCCGAGATACGTCCGACGTTGACGCCGGGCACCTCGCGCAGCGCGGTCGAGATCTCCTCGGCGTGGGAGTCACCGCGTGTCGCGACGGTCACGTCGACCGTCATGCGGGCCTGCCCCGACTCGCGCACGTCGAGCGCGGTCACGAGTCCGCCGTGCTTCTCGATCAGGGTGGTGAGCTCGCTGACGGCGGTGGGCCGGGCCTCGACGTCGAGGCGGGCGGTGATGGACGAGGAGACGGACGGGGCAGACATGGTGCCCAGTATGGGTTCAGCGTCCGATATTGGCACGGCGTCGACGGGCCGCCCACGCGATCCCGACGGCGAGCGCGGCCACCCCGAGCAGGACCGTCCCCGTCCGCACGGGGTGCAGGTTCATCCCGAGCCGCACGGGCCGGGTGAACGTGAGCGCGTCCCAGCCCTTCTCGGCCGCCAGCCGGCGCAGCGTGCGGTCCGGGTTCACGACGGCGGCGTGCCCCACGGCGCCGAGCATCGGGGCGTCGGTGATCGAGTCCGAGTAGGCGTAGGAGGCGTCGAGGTCGTACCCGTGCCGGTCGGCGAGCTCGCGGATCGCCGTCGCCTTGTGCTCGCCGTAGGCGTAGAACTCGATGTCGCCGGTGTAGAGGCCCTGGGCGACACCCATGCGGGTCGCGATCGCGTGGTCGGCCCCGAGCGCCGCCGCGATGGGCTCCACGACCTCCTCGCCGGAGGCCGAGACGATGACGACGTCGTGCCCCTGCTCGTGGTGCCGGACGATCAGGTCGACCGCCTCGGAGTACACGACGGGGTCGATGTGCTCGTGCAGGGTCTCGGCGACGATCTGCGAGACCGTCGCGACGTCCCAGCCGGTGACGAGGCTGGACAGGTGTGCGCGCATCCGCTCGGTCTGGGCGGCGTCGGCGCTGCCCATCAGGTACAGCAGGTGGGCGTAGGCGCTGCGCAGCACGTCGCCGCGCGTCAGGAGCCCGCCGCGCAGGAAGGACCGGGAGAAGGCGGCGGTGGACGACGTCGCGATGATCGTCTTGTCCAGGTCGAAGAAGGCCGCGACGCGCCGGGCAGGTGGGGTCGCGGTCATGGGCCGAGCGTATCGAGGTCCGCGCCGAACGTCCGCACCACGGGCCTGCACGTTTGTGCACAGGTTGGCCGGGCCGCGTTCTCCACAGCCCCGGGTGAGGGCCGACGGCGCGGGTGGGCGCGCGACGCCAGAGTGGCGACATGGCAGTGGTGGGGGTGGTCGGAGCACACGGCGGTGCCGGAGCCAGCGGGCTGACGGCCGCGCTGGCTGTGGGTGCCCGTGGTCGTGGGCGCAGCGTCGTCCTGACCGAGCTCGGCACGGCGGGTGGCGGGCTCGACGTCTTCCTCGGCGTGGAACAGGGCGTGGGCCGGCGCTGGCCCGACCTCCTGGCCCCGGGCGACCCGGCCGTCGCGGTCGACGACCTGGTGCGGTGGCGCGGCGTCGACGTGCTCAGCGCCGACCGGCTGCGACCGTGCGACCCGGGGGCCGACGGAGGAGCGCGGGCACGCGCCGTGCTGGACGCGCTCGCCGCCGCGGCGGAGCTCGTGCTCGTCGACGCGGGCCGGGCCCCGGCTCCGGGGGCGGTCAGCGGCCTCGACGCGTGCGACGGGATCGTCGTGGTCGTGCCGCGCACCGTCCAGGGCGTCGCCGGCGCCATCGCTGCTGTTCGCGCGGTGGAGGACCGGGGCCGCGTCGGTGTCGTCGACCGCGTCGGGGGTCCGCTCGGGCGGACCGAGGTCTCCGACGCGCTCGGCCGCGTCGGGTGGGGCTCCGTGCCCGACGTGCGAGGGTTCGCCGAGGCGGTCGACGCCGGGGCCGGGCCACCCGTCGGACGGCGGGACCGGCTCGGGGCCTGGGCCGCGAAAGAGCTGTCGACCGGGCCGCTCGCCGCCCTCTGCGGGACGCGGGCATGAGCGCGGGGCCCCTGCAGCGCTACCTCGACGAGCCGGGAGTCACCGACGTGCTCGTCAACGGGCCGGACGAGGTCTGGGTGGACCGCGGCCACGGGGTCCAGCCCGTGCCGGTCCGGTTCTCCGACGCCACGCACGTTCGTGCACTCGCGGTCCGGCTCGCCGCCGCCGGTGGGCAACGGCTCGACGACGCCAGCCCGCTCGTCGACGCCCGTCTGCCGGGCGGCGTACGGCTGCATGCCGTCGTCGAACCTGTCTGCTCGCAGGGTGCCGTGATCTCTCTGCGGGTTCCGCGCCGCCGGACCATGACCCTCGACGAGCTGGTCGCGGGCGGGACGCTGCCCGCCGCGTGGGCGCCGCTCGTCGCGGGGATGGTGCGTCGTCGTGCGGGAATCCTCGTCGCGGGCGGCACCGGCACCGGCAAGACGACCCTTCTGGCCGCGCTCGTCGGGCTCGTCCCGCACGACGAACGGATCGTCTGCGTCGAGGAGGCGCGCGAGCTCGACCCGGACCACCCGCACGTCGTCCCGCTCACCGCCCGCCGGCCCAACGTCGAGGGCTCCGGGGCGGTCGGCCTGGACGAGCTCGTGCGCGCGGCGTTGCGGATGCGGCCCGACAGGATCGTCCTCGGAGAGTGCCGTGGCGCGGAGGTCCGCGACGTCCTGATGGCGATGAACACCGGTCACGACGGCGGCTTCACCACGCTGCACGCCAGCACGGCGGCGCACGTCCCGGCCCGGCTCGAGGCCCTCGGGGCGCTGGCGGGCATGGACCGGGACACCGTCGCGGCGCAGACCGTCGGCGCGATCGACGTCGTGATGCACCTGCGCCGGACCGGTGGCCGCCGCCACGTCGCCGAGATCGCCACCGCCCGACGAGGGGCGGACGGGCGTCTCGTGATCGCCGCGGCGGCGGTCCACCACGGCGCGGGCGGCACGGACGGACGCGGTCCCGTCGCGGGAGCGGTGCTCGACCCCGACGCCTGGTCGTCGCTCTGGGAACGCTGGGCACCGTCCGCGGCCCCGGTCGCGGGCACCCCGTGACGATCCTCGCGGCGGTGCTGCTGGGCGCCGCGGTCTGGGTGGCGACGTCCCGCCCGCGGCGACGAGCAGTGCTGCGGTCGACGACCGACCGGCGCCCGGTGGCCGACGCTCCGCTCACGCTCGCGCGCGTCTGTGGACATCTTCGTGCGGGGGCGCCGCCCGCGTCCGCCTGGGCGCGTGTCGGTGTCGACACCGACGCCTTCGGGGTCCCGCTCCTCGGGTCGATCCACGCCGCGGTGCCCGACGCCTCCACGGCCCGAGCCGTCCGCGCGGGCTGCCTCGTCGCGGCCGACACCGGGGCGCCGCTCGCCCCGGTGCTCGGACAGGTCGGCGAGGCGCTCGCCGCCGCGGCCGAGGCCGACGACGACCGGGAGGCGGCGCTGGCCGGGCCGCGAACCACCGCCCGGGTGCTCGCGTGGCTCCCGGCGCTCGGCCTCGTGCTCGGGGCCGCCCTCGGGGCGAAGCCGCTCGGGGTCCTGCTCGGAGGAGGCCTGGGAACCGCCGCGCTCGTCGGCGGTGGGGTCCTGCTCGTCGTCGGCTACCGGTGGACGGGCGTCCTCGTCCGGCGCGCCCGTGCGGCCGGCGCCGCATGAGTGCGCTGGTCGTGGCGGGCCTGGTGTGGCTCGGCACGTGCCCGTGGTGGCTCCGAACCCGCGGCGTCGTCCGTCGCGCGGCCGCTCTCGGTGCTCCGCGCCCGACCGGGTCCGGCCCCGACGTCGGCGTGCTGCTCGAGCTGCTCGGTGCGGCGCTGCGCGCGGGGGCGAGTCTGCCCCGTGCGTTCGAGTCGGTCGGCGGGGCGGTCGGCGGACCGGAGGGTGAGGATCTCGCGGACGTCGCCGCGGTCCTCATGCGCGGTGGCTCGTGGACCGAGGCGTGGGACAGGAACGCCACGGGATCCGCGGCGCTCGCGGTCGTCGCCGAGGCACTGCGCCCCGCCTGGGAGCACGGTGCCGCGCCCGCGGACGCCCTGCGGGTCGCGCAGGCCGAGGCGCGTCGGGCAGCGAGTGCCGAGGCCCGTGCCGCCGCCGGCCGGCTCGGTGTGCACCTCGTCCTGCCGCTGGGTGTCTGCTACCTCCCCGCGTTCGTCCTGGTCGGCGTCGTGCCGGTCCTGCTCTCGTTCGGCGCCCGTGCCTTCGTCTGAGGCGATGCCCACGCAGGCGCGGCGTGGAGACCGGAGTGCCTCCGCTGATCCACAGGCGGGCCGAGGCCCCAGGGGTTCCCACAGATCTGCGCGTGCCGCCGGGGCCCCGGCCCGCACGGTCCAGTCTCGTCGTACGGCACGCACCGGGCGGGCCGAGAAGAGGAGAAACCTGATGACCATCCGACTGCACCGCACACTGACCGAGCGCGTCGCCCACCTGCGGGCGCACGGGGAGGACGGTCTGGCGACCGCCGAGTACGCCGTGGCGACGGTCGCCGCCGTGGGGTTCGCCGGCCTGCTGATCGCCCTGCTCAGCAGCGACGAGGTGCGCGGCATGCTGCTGTCGATCATCCAGGGAGCGCTGACGATCTGATGGCACGGACGGCGGCGGACCGACCGGCGGGACAGCGCGGCTCGGTCACGGCAGAGTTCGCGATCGCGCTGCCCGCGCTCGTGGTGCTGCTCGTCGCCGTCCTCACGCTCGCCGCGTCCGCCACGGCCCAGATGCGGTGCGTGGACGCGGCGAGGGTCGCCGCACGGGCGATCGCGCTCGGCGACGACGAGGCCTCGGTCCGGGAGGCGGTGCGGTCGACCGCGGGCGACGGCGCTGAGCTGGCGGTCGTCCCGGGCGAGGACTGGATCACGGTCGAGGTGAGCGCGCCGGTGGTCGGCAGATGGTTCGCCGGGGCACCGCTGCGCGCGAGCGGGAGCGCGGTCGCGCGCAGCGAGCCGTGAGGCAGCGCGGGTCCGGCACGGTGCTGGTGGTCGGTCTGATGGCCGTGGCTCTCGCCCTGCTGCTCGGGATCGGGGCGCTCGCGGCGGCGCAGCATGCCCGGGGAGTCGCGCAGGTCTCCGCGGACCTCGGCGCGATCGCCGGTGCGCAGGCTGTCCGGGCCGGGGGAGACGGGTGCGCCGTCGCCGGTGAGACCGTCGTGCGGAACGGGGCGGCCATGACGGGGTGCGCCGTGCACGGGCGCGGTGTCGTCGAGGTCGAGGCGGTGATCGAGGCGGACGTCGGCGCGCTGCCGGTCGGCACAGCGCGCGCCACGGCCAGGGCGGGACCGGCGGTCTGCCGTCAGCCGGGGGCGTGCGCGAGCAGCGCGTCGAGCAGCGCGACCGCCCCGGCCTTGTCGAGCGGCTCGTTGAAGCTGCCGCACTTGGGCGACTGGACGCAGGCGGGGCAGCCGTCCGCACATGCGCAGCCGGCGATCGCGTCGCGCGTCGCCCGCAGCCAGGTGGCGCCGACGTCGTACCCGCGCTCGGCGAATCCGGCGCCGCCCGGGTACGCGTCGTAGACGAAGACGGTCGCGCGGCCGGTGTCGACGTGCATGTCGGTCGAGACGCCGCCGAGGTCCCAGCGGTCGCACGTCGCCAGGAGCGGCAGCATCCCGATCGACGCGTGCTCGGCGGCGTGCAGAGCGCCGGGTACCCGTGCGGCGTCCAGGCCGGCGGCGTCGAGGACCTCCGCGGGGACGGACCACCAGACCGCGGTGGTCTGGAGCGTACGTTCTGGCAGGTCCAGGGACTCGGTGCCGAGCACCTGGAGGTCGGGCAGGCGGCGCCGCTGATAGCCCACCACCTGGGAGGTGACCTCGACCGGCCCGACTCCCCAGTCGACGGGTCCCCAGGATCGTCGGGTCGTGGCCGGGAGCTCCTCGGCGGGGCCGCCGCCGGGCACGTGCTCCTGCTGGTTGGCGATCAGGATGCTCGTGACGTCGCGCGACCACGTGCCGTGGTCGACGCCGCGCCGCTGCACGAGCGCGACGTGGTCGTCGAGGTCCAGGTGCTCGACGACGTAGGTCTCGCCCTGGTGCACGTACACGGCGCCGTCGTGAACCTGGCCGTCGGCCGAGCCGGCGTCGACGGTGCCCAGCACCCGGCCGGTCTCGGACTCGACGACCCGGACCGGCGCCTCGCCCGTGCCGCGCAGGTCCGTGAGTCCGGCCGCGCCCTGGGCGTGCGTCCAGTACCAGCCGCTCGTCCGCCGTCGCAGCGCGCCCCGGGCGACGAGGACCTCGAGGACGGAGCGCACGTCCGCCGGTCTGCCGAACGACGGCAGGTCCTCCGTGCGGACCGGCAGCTCGGCGGCGGCCGCACACAGGTGCGGGGCGAGGACATAGGGGTTGGTGGGGTCGAAGACGGTGGCCTCGAGCGGTGCGTCGAGGAGTGCCTCCGGATGACGCACGAGGTACGTGTCGAGCGGGTCCTCCCGGGCGACGAACGCCACGAGGCCGTCGGCTCCGGCGCGCCCCGCGCGGCCTGCCTGCTGCCACACCGACATGCGGGTGCCGGGCCAGCCCGCGATCAGCACGGCGTCCAGACCGGAGATGTCGACACCGAGCTCGAGCGCGTTGGTCGTGGCGAGCGCCCGCAGCTCTCCGCCGCGCAGCGCCTCCTCGAGGGCCCGTCGTTCCTCGGGCAGATAGCCGCCCCGGTAGGCCGCGACGCGCGTCGCCAGGCTCGGGTCGACCTGACGCAGGTGCTCCCGGGTCACGGTCGCCACGGTCTCCGCGCCGCGGCGCGAGCGCGTGAACGCGAGACTTCTCGCCCCGTGCACCACGAGGTCGGCCAGCAGGTCGGCGGTCTCGGCCGTGGCCGACCGTCGGGGGCCGTCGTCGGGGTCGAGGTCGCCCTCGACGGGTGCGGCGTCCCAGCCGGGCCTCACGGGTGGCTCCCACAGGGCGAACGTCCGTGCGCCCGCGGGGGACGCATCGTCGGCCACGACGGCGATCTCCTCGGCCGGGACGCCGGCCAGCCGTCCGGCGGTCGTCGCGGGCTCGGCGGTCGTCGCCGAGGCGACCACGACCGTGGGCGGGCGGCTCCCGGCGGGCGCGTAGTGCGCCGCCAGCCGGGTCAGCCGGCGCAGGACGAGGGCGACGTGCGCGCCGAACACCCCGCGGTAGGCGTGCCCCTCGTCGACGATCACGTATCGCAGGGAGCGCAGGAGCCGCGCCCACCGCCGGTGGTTCGGCAGCAGGGAGAAGTGCAGGAAGTCCGGGTTGGTCAGGACGGCGTCGGCGTGGTCCTGGACCCAGCAGCGTTCCTCGAACCCGGTGTCGCCGTCGCACGTGGCGACGCGCAGGTCGCGGGCGCCGGAGGCGTCGACCACGCGCTGGACGCCCGCGAGCTGGTCGGCGGCCAGCGCCTTGGTCGGGCAGATGTACAGCACCGACCCGCGGCCGAGCGTCGACTCGATCCGGCCCGCGTCGAGCACGGTGGCCGCGGTGTCGGCGCGTACCGAGGTCAGTGCGGGCAGCCAGAACGCGAGCGACTTGCCCGAGCCGGTCGACGTCGCGAGCGCGACGTGTCGTCCGGACCACGCCGCCTCGGCGGCCTCGACCTGGTGCCGCCAGGGCTGGTCGACGCCCAGAGACCGGTACCCGGCCACGAGGGCGGGGTCGGCCCAGTGCGGCCACGGGGCGGACTCTCCGTCGCGAGCGGGGATCTCGGCGGCGTGCGTGAGCCGGTCCGCGCGCCGCCCGCCGGCGAGCAGCACGTCGAGCAGCGGGTGCGTCACCTCAGGAGTCGGACCCCTGCGCGAGGCTCAGCGCCGTCGCGCGGGCGAAGGCCGTGGGAGCGGTCACGCCGCGGTGGTCCGCGTGGGCGGGGAGGGTCTGCCCGGCGGCGAGCCCTGCGGCGTACCCCACCATGTACGTGGTCAGCGGCGCCGCGGGTCGTTCGACGTTGTGCGCTGCGTCCCGCGCCAGGTCGAGGACGGCCTTGAGGTCCACCGACGCAGGATCGATGTCGAGCTGTGTCGATACCTCGGCGATCCACTCGTCGAGCGTTGTCATTGCGGCTCCTCGGGTACGGGGCGGGTGGCGCCCGGGTCCAGACGCTCTACATCGTCCCACGTGTCGACGTCGTCGCTCAGGTCGGCGGGGTCCTCGAGCGCGCGGCATCGCAGCCTCTCGATCACGTGCCTGACCGGCATGCCGTGCACGGACCCGGCCCCGGACCGCAGGTCGTCGAGCGCCGCCGCGAGCGCCGCGTGCCGGTACAGGCCGACGAGCCACTGGCCGCGCCCCTCCCGCCGCAGGTGCACGCCGTCCTCGGTGGGTGCCAGACCGCTGGCAACCTCGAGCAGCACGGGGACGGCGCCCGCGGCGCGCGGGACGTCGCACGCGAGCAGGAGCACCCATGCCGGCGCCGCGGATGGGCCCGCGGTTGGACGCCGTGACGCCAGCGACGCCAGCGCCGCCAGTCCGGCGTCGATCCCGGCGACCGGGCCGCCGAACGCGGGCTCCTCCCGCACCACGGAGAGACCGGGCCTGGCGAGGTGGGGCGGGCCGACCACGACGGTCTGGTCGGCGCCGGTCGTCGCCGTCAGGACGTGGTCGAGCAGCGGGCGCCCGACCACCACGACGTCCGGCTTGGGGGTGCCGAGCCGGGCGGCCCGTCCACCGGCGAGCACCAGCGCGTCGTACCGCGGTCCGGTCATCTACAGCACCACGACCTGGACAGGATCCCCTGCGCGGACCGCGTCGACCTCGGCCGGCACGATCACCAGGCAGTCCGCGACGACGAGCCCGGAGAGCAGGTGACCGTCGCGGCCCGCGGGTTCGACGCGGCCGTCGGGGCGGTGCCTGCCCGGCAGGATCTGCACGCGGCCCGGTGGGCTCGACCACCCGGTCGCGGCGACGCGCGGGACCGCGGGAAGGTCCGACGTCGTGCACCCGGCCAGGCGGCGGATCGTCGGCCGGGCGAACAGGGTGACCGAGACGAACGCGGCCACCGGACTGCCGGGGACGGCGATCCAGGGGACTCCCCGCCAGCGGGCGAGCGCCTGGGGGCGTCCGGGCCGCATGTCGACGGCGGCGACGTGCACGTCGGAGAGCCGCCCGTCACCGGAGTCGAGGAGTGCACGGACGACGTCGTGCGCACCGGCGCTGACACCACCGGACGTGACGACCAGGTCGACGTCCGCGGTGAGCTCGTCGAGGGCACCCGCCAGCGCTGTGATCGTGTCGCCGACGGACGGGTGTCGCACGGCCACGGCCCCCGCGGCACGGACCCCGGCCGCGAGCAGGTGCGAGTTCGAGTCGGGAATCTGCCCGTGGGCGGGGGGCTTCCCGGAGGCCACGAGCTCGCTGCCCGTGGCGAGCACCCCCACGCGGGGAACACGGTGCACGCGCAGCGACGTCGCGCCCGCCGAGGCCGCGGCGGCGACGACGGGGCCCGTCACCGCCGTCCCGGCCGCGCACACGAGGTCGCCGGGCATCACGTCCTCGCCGCGCGGGCGGACGTGGGCGCGGTCGAGGCGCGGTACGGCGACGGAGGTCTCGACGCCCGCCACGCCGGCGCGGAACCGGCCGGTGGAGGTGCGCTCCACCGGGACGACCGCGTCGGCGCCGGGCGGCAGCGGGGCGCCGGTCATGATGCGCACGGCCTCCCCGGCCCCCAGTTCCGTGCCGGTCCCCGTCCCGGCCGCAGCCTCGCCGACGACGGCGAGCGAGACGGGTACGCCGTCCAGCACGTCGAGGTCGCGGGTCCGGACGGCGTACCCGTCCATGGCGGCCATGTCGAAGGGCGGCACCGCCAGGTGTGCGCGGACGTCGGCGGCCAGGACGGACCCGACGGCGTCGTCGAGCGGCACGTCCAGCGAGGGGAGCGGGCTCACCATCGCCACGGCGTGCTCGCGATGCTCGTCAAGGGTGCGGGCGACGGGGTCGGGCATGCCGTCACTGTAGCCATCCGGGGTGCGAGGGGCCGGGGCCCGGAAACCTCACACGCCGGGCCGGTCGTGTGTGCGAACTTCCTTACGCTCGATTAACCGTCCCCGCGCGGCGGCGAAACATCGGCTCCCTAGCGTCCTGCCTACTGACCGGCACGATCGATGGAGGACCAGATGTCCGCACCGACGACGCACGACGACGGCACCACCCCCGCACAGACCGCCACCACCCGGCCGGAGGTCGCGATCGCGCGTCGCAGCGGCCGGTGGATCGACCACTGGGACCCGGAGGACGAGACCTTCTGGAACGACGGCGGGAAGAAGATCGCGAACCGCAACCTGTGGATCTCGATCTTCGCCGAGTTCCTCGGGTTCGCCGTGTGGGGCATGTGGTCGATCGTCGTGCCGCAGCTCGGCGCGGCGGGCTTCACGTACACCAACGACCAGCTCTTCTGGCTGATCTCCGCACCGGCCCTCGTCGGGGCCACGCTGCGGATCCCGTACACGTTCGCCGTCCCCGTCTTCGGCGGCCGCAACTGGACGGTGGTCTCGGCCCTGCTGCTCCTGATCCCCACCACCGCGCTCGTGGTCGCCGTCCAACGCCCGGAGACGCCGTTCGGCGTGATGGTGGTCGTCGCGGCGCTCGCGGGCTTCGGCGGCGGGAACTTCGCGTCGTCGATGGCGAACATCTCGTTCTTCTACCCGGAGCGGGAGAAGGGGCGTGCGCTGGGGATGAACGCGGCGGGCGGGAACCTCGGCAGCGCCGCGGTGCAGTTTGCCGTCCCGATCGTGATCACGGTCGGTGCCGGTGTCGCCCTGGAGCGTGCCGGCCTGATGATGATCCCGTTCATCCTCCTGGCGGCGCTGCTGGCCTGGCGGTTCATGGACAACCTCGCCGAGGCGAAGGCCGACCCGCGCTCGTTCGCCGCGGCCACCCGGCAGAAGCACACGTGGATCATCTCGTTCCTCTACGTCGGCACCTTCGGCTCGTTCATCGGGTACGCCGGGGCCTTCCCCCTGCTGCTGAAGAACGAGTTCCCCGAGGTGGGGCTGTCGATCGCGTTCATGGGAGCGCTCGTCGGGTCGGTCACCCGGCCGCTGGGCGGCATCCTCGCGGACCGCGTCGGCGGGGCGCGGATCACGATCTGGTCGTACGCCGCGATGGCGCTCGGTGCGGTCGGGGCCGTCGTCGCGCTGGGCTCGCACAGCTTCGCGCTGTTCTTCGGGTCCTTCATGTTCCTCTTCGTCGCGACGGGCATCGGCAACGGGTCGGTGTACCGGATGATCCCGGCGGTGTTCCAGGTCGAGGCAGCACGGAGCACGGCGGGAGCGGGCGACGACGTCGTGCGGTCGGCCCGGCTCGCGGCGACGAAGGCAGCCGCCGGGTGCATCGGCATCGCCGGGTCGGTGGGGGCGTTCGGCGGGTTCCTGATCCCGCGCGGCTTCGCCGCCTCGACCACCGCCACCGGCAGCATCGTGCCTGCTCTCTGGGTCTTCGTCGCGGTGTACGCGGTGATGGCCGCGGTCTGCTGGACGGTGTACGAGCGCCGCAGCTCCGTGATGGGTGCTGCCCGCGTATGAGCCCGACGCCGACCCCGGTCCAGACCCACTGCCCCTACTGCGCCCTGCAGTGCGGGATGTCGCTGACCGCCGCACGGCCCGCCGTTCCCGGCGGCGTGCCCGTGGTGGTCGGTGGCCGGGAGTTCCCCACCAACCGCGGGGGGCTCTGCCAGAAGGGATGGACGTCGGCCGGCGTCCTGGCCGCGCCCGACCGGCTCACCACCCCGTTGCTGCGCGGGGCCGACGGAGAGCTGCGCACCGCGTCCTGGGACGAGGCGCTCTCCGTCGTCGCGCGGGGGCTCGCCCGGATCGCGGTGGAGAGCGGGCCTGAGGCCGTCGCCGTGTTCGGCGGTGGAGGGCTGACGAACGAGAAGGCGTACACGCTCGGGAAGTTCGCCCGCACCGTGCTGCGCACGCCGAACATCGACTACAACGGCCGGTTCTGCATGGCGAGCGCGGCCGCGGGCATGAACCGGGCGTTCGGCGTCGACCGAGGGCTGCCGTTCCCCCTGACGGATCTCGGGGGCGCCCAGGCGGTCCTGCTGCTCGGCTCGAACCTCGCGGAGACGATGCCCCCCTCGGTCCGGCACCTGGCCGGTGCCCGGGCCGCGGGCGGTTTGGTGGTCGTGGACCCGCGGCGCAGCACGACGGCGCAGCTCGCCGACGGCGGGCAGGGGGTCCACCTCGCGCCGGTGCCCGGCACGGACCTCGCGGTGCTGCTCGGGCTCCTGCACGTCGTCCTGGCCGAGGGGCTCGCGGACACGGAGTACCTGGAGACCCGGACGACGGGGGCCGAGGCGGTGCGGCGATCGGTCGCGGCCTGGTGGCCGGAACGCGCCGCGGCGGTGTGCGGGGTCCCGGCGGACGACCTGCGTCGGACGGCGCGGCTGCTTGCGGCGGCGTCCGGCCGGCACGGTGGTGCCGGTGCCTACATCCTCACCGGGCGCGGGGTGGAGCAGTCCACGCAGGGCACCGCGACGGTCACGGCCGCGATCAACCTCGCCCTCGCCCTCGGGCTTCCGGGGCGCCCGGGCAGCGGGTTCGGGGCGGTCACGGGGCAGGGCAACGGGCAGGGCGGTCGCGAGCACGGGCAGAAGGCGGACCAGCTCCCGGGGTACCGGATGATCACCGACCCGTCGGCACGGGCGCACGTCGCGGCGGTCTGGGGCGTCGAGGAGGAGACGATCCCCGGGCCCGGGCTGCCCGCCGTCGCGCTCCTCGACGCACTGGGACGCGACGGCGGTCCGCGCGCGCTGCTGGTGCACGGCAGCAACGTCGTGGTCTCCGCCCCGAACGCGGACCGGGTCGTCGAGCGTCTGCGTGCCCTGGACCTGCTGGTGGTCTGCGACGTGGTGCCGTCCGAGACCGCGCGGATGGCCGACGTCGTGCTCCCGGTGACGCAGTGGGCCGAGGAGGAGGGGACCATGACCTCGCTCGAGGGACGGGTCATCCGTCGTCGCCGCGCCGTCGACGCTCCCGGCGAGGTGCGCTCGGAGCTGTGGGTGTGGGCGGAGCTCGCACGACGGCTCGGCTCCGGGGTCGAGCTCGCCACCGATCCCGAGCAGGTCTTCGACGAGCTCGCCCGAGCCTCCGCGGGAGGACCCGCGGACTACAGCGGGCTGAGCCACGGCCGGCTCGACGCGGCCGAGTCGCGGGGGGACGGTCTCTACTGGCCCTGTCCCGACGGTGAGGGCGCGCCGCACCCCGGCACGCCGCGGATGTTCCTCGACGGGTTCCCCACACCGGACGGTCGCGCACGCATGACCGCGGTCGACCACGGCGGGCCGAGCGACGACGTGCGCGAGGACGCACCGACGTACCTCGTGACAGGTCGGGTGCTCCAGCACTACCAGACGGGTGCCCAGACGCACCGCGTCCCCGAGCTCGAGGACGCCCAGCCCGAGCCGTTCGTCGAGGTCCACCCGCTGCTGGCCCTGCGCGTAGGTCTCGAGGACGGCGAGACGGTGCGCCTGACGACGTCGCGCGGCACGGCGCTGGCGCGGGCGCGCTGGACCACGGACATCCGGCCCGACACCGTCTTCATGCCCTTTCACTGGGCCGGGGAGGGAAGCGTCAACCGCCTGACGACCGACGCCGTCGACCCGACCTCGAAGATGCCGGAGTTCAAGGTCTGCGCGGTGCGCCTCGAACCGGCGGTCCCGACCTCCCCGGTGGACGCGGAGACGTCCGCCGCCCTGACGGCGAACGGAGCCCGATGATGCTGAACGTGGTGGTGGTCGGGTACGGCATGGTCGGCTCGCGGTTCGTGGACGACCTGCTCGCCCGTACGGACGCGCAGGTCACGGTGCTCGGCGCCGAGCCCTACGAGGCCTACAACCGGGTGCTCCTGAGCGACGTCGTGGCGGGCCGCAGCGACATCGGCTCCCTCACGCTCCCGGCCCCGACGAGCGACCGGGCCCGCGTGCTGCGCGGGGTCGAGGCCGTCGCGATCGAGCGGCGGACCCGCACGGTGCTGGACAGCTCCGGGGGACGCCACCGCTACGACGCCCTCGTCCTCGCCACGGGCGCCCGCGCCCGGGTCCCCGAGATCGACGGCCTGGGCCCGGAGCTCCCCGCCGGGGTGCACGCGCTGCGCACCCTGGACGACGCCCGCGAGATCCTGGCGGCGGCCTCCAACGTGCCACGGACCGTGGTCGTCGGCGGTGGGGTGCTCGGGGTCGAGGCGGCCCAGGGCCTCGCCGCGCGCGGTCTCGACGTCACGGTCGCGCACGGCGGCCCGGGGCTCATGGACCGCCAGCTCGACGCCGCGGCGGCCGGCGTGCTCGCCGGCACCCTGCGTCGGTCCGGCGTCCGGAGCCGGACCGGCTGCCGCCCCACCGGGGTCCTGCTCGCCGACGGTCGCGTGACCGGCGTGCGGCTCGACGGCGCGGACGTGCTCGCGGCGGAGCTCGTCGTCCTGGCGGCCGGGGCGGTCCCGGAGACCGGGCTCGCCGCCCGCGCCGGCCTCGAGACCGGGCACGGGGTCGTCGTCGGGGCGGAGCTCGCCACGACCCGGGACCCGCGGATCTTCGCGATCGGCGACTGTGCACAGCCCCCCGAGGGCGCGCACGGGCTGGTCGCCGAGGGATGGGACCACGCCCGTCGGGTGGCCGAGCACCTGGCGGCTCTCACCGAGGACGCCCCTGCCCGGACCACCCGGCTCCCCGGTGCCTGGGGACGTCCCTCGCTCGCGCTGCGCGTGGGGGCCACCCTCGCGACTCGCGAGGTGAGCGCACCCGGGGTCCGCGGTACCGACGTCGTGACCGTCAAGGGGATGGCGGCCGTCACGATGGGCGTCTGTGGCGCCGGTCGGGAGCCGAACCCGGCGCACCGCACGGTCGTGCTCTCCGACCCCGGCGCCGGACGCCACGTCGAGGTGGTGGTCGAGGGCACGACTCTCGTCGGGGCCACGTGCCTGGGGGACGCGCGGGTCGCCGCCGACCTCACGGCCGCGTACACCCGGCGCACTCCCGTGCCCGCGGATCCGGCGTACCTGCTCCTCGCGCCGGTGGCGCCGCAGACGGCCCCGGCGTCGTCGCCGGCGCAGATGCCGGCCGACGCGGTGGTGTGCCGGTGCAACACCGTGACCAAGGGGCAGATCACCGACTGCTGCGAGGCCGGCGCGGGCACGCTCGAGGACGTCGCGCGGCAGACCCGCGCGACCACCGGCTGCGGCGGTTGCACGGAGGCGGTCTGCGGCATCCTCGAGTGGGCGGCGGCCACCCAGCCGTCGGCCACGGACCTCACGGCGGGGACGGCGCGACCGTGAGAAAACTGTTACGGCCCCGGAACGGCGGGAGCACCGGGGTGAAATCCGGCCCGCCTAGTTTCGGGGCATGACAGCAGCCACCGAAACCCAGCACCTCGTCGTCGTCGGCGGCGGCATGGTTGCGCAGCGACTGGTCGAGGCCCTGCTCGAGCGCGAGACCGGGGGCTGGCACGTCTCCGTCTTCGCCGAGGAGCCGCGGCTCCCGTACGACCGGGTGGCGCTCACGTCGTACTTCTCGGCGCGGGACCCGGAAGAGCTCGTCCTCGGCGACCCGGCGATGTGGGACGACCCCCGGGTCACGCTCCACCGCGACTGCAAGGTCGAGGGGATCGACCGGGAGGCGAGGACCGTCACGGACCGCCTCGGTCGGGTGCACGCGTACGACGAGCTGGTCCTGGCGACGGGGTCGTCGGCGTTCGTCCCGCCGATCCCGGGCGCGGACCTTCCCGGGGTGTTCGTCTACCGCACGGTCGACGACGTCGCGGCGCTGCGCGGCTGGGTGGACCAGGTGCGGGCGGGGCGTGCGGACGACACCGTGGAGCGCCCGGTCCGTGGCGCGGTCATCGGCGGCGGTCTCCTGGGCCTCGAGGCCGCCGGGGCGCTGCGGGCGCTGGGCGCCCAGGCCACGGTGGTCCAGTTCGGCACGCACCTGATGGACGTCCAGATCGACCTCGGTGGCGGCGAGGCTCTCAAGCGGCTGATCAACGACAAGGGCATCGCGGTGCGCTGCTCGTCGGCGACCGAGCGGATGCGCGCGGACCGGACCTCGGGGCACGTCTCGCGCCTCGACTTCGCGGACGGCGGCAGGCTCCCCGTCGACATCGTCGTGGTCGCGACGGGCGTACGCCCTCGCGACGAGCTCGCGCGGGCGGCCGACCTGCCGGTCGGCGAGCGGGGCGGCGCCGTGGTCGACCTCGCGTGCCGGACCGAGGACCCTCACGTCTCGGCGGTCGGGGAGGTCGCCTGCATCGAGGGGCGGTGCATCGGTCTGGTCGCTCCCGGGTATGCGATGGCGGAGGTCGTCGTCGACCGTCTGCTCGGCGGCCCGGCGACCTTCCCCGGCGCCGACACGGCCACGAAGCTCAAGCTGCAGGGGGTCGACGTCGCGAGCTTCGGCGACGCGTTCGCCCGCACCGAGGGCGCGATGGAGCTCGTCCACGCCGACCCGGTCGCGGGGGTGTACAAGAAGCTGGTGCTGGCCGACGACGCCCGCACTCTGCTCGGCGGCGTGTTCGTCGGCGACGCGGCCCCGTTCGCGTCGCTGCGCCCGATGCTGGGGGCCGAGCTCCCCGGCGACCCCGGGGCGTTCCTGCTCCCCGAGGGCGGAGGCGGCGGCGCACCGCAGCTCGAGCTCCCCGACGGCGCCGGCGTGTGCTCGTGCAACAACGTCTCGGCCGGCACGATCCGCGGGGCCGTGACCGAGCACGGGTGCACCGACCTCGCCGCCGTCAAGGCGTGCACGCGGGCGGGCACGAGCTGCGGGTCCTGCCTGCCGCTCGTCAAGAAGATCACGACGGCGGAGCTCGAACGAGCCGGGATCGAGGTCTCGAACGCGCTCTGTGAGCACTTCGAGCTCTCCCGCGCCCAGCTGTTCGACGCCGTCCGGGTGGCGGACCTGCACACGTTCAGCGAGATCATCGAGCGGTTCGGGCGGGTCCCGGAGGCGGCGGCCGACGACCTGCCCGTCGGGCCCGGGCGGGGCTGCGACATCTGCAAGCCGACGATCGCGTCGATCCTGGCGTCGCTCGGCAACGGCCACATCCTCGCGGGGGAGCAGGCCTCGCTCCAGGACACGAACGACCACGTGATGGCCAACATGCAGAAGGACGGCACGTACTCCGTGGTCCCGCGGATCCCCGGCGGGGAGATCACGCCGGACGGCCTGCTCGTGATCGGGCAGGTTGCCAAGGACTTCGGTCTCTACACCAAGATCACGGGCGGTCAGCGCATCGACATGTTCGGTGCACGGATCGAGCAGCTCCCGGACATCTGGCGGCGGCTCGTCGAGCACGGCTTCGAGTCCGGGCACGCCTACGGCAAGTCGCTGCGGACGGTGAAGTCCTGCGTCGGGTCGACGTGGTGCCGGTACGGCGTGCAGGACGCGGTCGGCATGGCGGTCGAGCTCGAGCTGCGGTACCGGGGCCTGCGGAGCCCGCACAAGATCAAGCTCGGCGTCTCGGGCTGCGCCCGGGAGTGCGCGGAGGCCCGCGGCAAGGACGTCGGCGTGATCGCGACGGACAACGGGTGGAACGTGTACGTCGGGGGCAACGGCGGGTTCACGCCGCGGCACGCCCGGCTGCTCGCCGAGGACCTGAGCAGCGAGGAGCTGCTGCGCACGATCGACCGGTACCTCATGTACTACATCCGCACCGCGGACCGCCTGCAGCGGACGGCGGCGTGGATGGAGGACGTCGAGGGCGGCCTCGACGGCGTGCGCGCCGTGATCATGGAGGACTCGCTCGGGATCTGCGCGGACCTCGACGCCGCCATGGTGCGGCACGTGGGCGAGTACGAGGACGAGTGGCGTGCCGTCCTCGAGGACCCCGAGAAGCTGCGGCGGTTCGGCTCGTTCGTCAACGCGCCGACCACGCCCGACCCCGACCTGGCCTACGTCGCCGAGCGCGGCCAGCGCCGGCCCGCGACGGCCGACGAGCGTGCTGATGCCCCGGTGATCGCCGGGCCTGTCCTGGAGGTGCGGGTATGACCACGACGGCGGACACGACCTGGGTGGCTGTGTGCCCCCTGGCGGACCTGGCGGTCGAGCGCGGCGCGGCGGCGCTGCTCGGCGACGTGCAGGTCGCCCTCTTCCGGCTCGCGGACGGCACGGTGCACGCCGTCCAGCAGCTCGACCCGTTCAGCGGCGCGAACGTGATGTCGCGGGGGATCGTGGGCACCCGCGGCGGCGAGCCGACGGTGGCGGGGCCGATGTACAAGCAGGTCTACTCGCTCCGCTCCGGGCTCTGCCTTGACCCGGTCGGGTACGAGCCGCGGCCCGGGCACGAGCCCGTCCTCGTGACGTACCCGGTCGACGTGCGCGGCGGCGTCGTGCACGTCGGGGCAGCACGATGACCACCCTGGTCGGGCTCGACGTCGCGGGCCGGCTGGTCGTCGTCGCGGGTGGCGGTCCGGTGGCCGCCCGCCGAGGACGGGCGCTGCTCGCCGACGGCGCCCACGTGCGGTTCGTCGCGCCGTGGATCTGCGAGGACGTCACCGACCTGCTCGCGGGTGCGGCGGACGAGGAGTCGGTGATGTGGGTCCCGCGCGACGTCCGCCCGGGCGACCTGCGCGGGGCCTGGCTCGTGCACGCCGCCACCGACGACGCACGCGCCAACCGCGAGGTCGCGCGCTGGGCCGCGGAGAGCCGGATCTGGTGCGTCAACGCCGGGGAGGCGGACGCGGGCACCGCACGGACGCCGGCGACCACCCGCAGCGGGGACGTGCTGGTGGGCGTCGTGACCGACACGGCGGACGGGTCGGTGGCCGCCGACCCGCGCCGTGTCCGGGAGGTGCGGGACTCGGTCGCCGAGCACCTGCGGTCGGGGGCGCGGGACCAGCGTCGGCGACGCCCCGGGACCGGGCACGTGACCCTCGTCGGCGGGGGGCCGGGTGCGGTCGACCTGCTCACGATCCGTGGCCGGCGCGCCCTCGCCGAGGCCGACGTGGTCGTGACCGACCGGCTCGGACCCGTCGGCGTGCTCGACGAGCTCGCTCCCGGCGTCGAGGTGATCGACGTCGGCAAGACGCCCGGCAACCACCCCGTCCCCCAGTACGAGATCAACGCCATCCTGGTCGACCACGCCCGGCGGGGCCGCGCCGTCGTGCGCCTCAAGGGCGGCGACCCGTTCGTCTACGGACGTGGCGGCGAGGAGCTGGTGGCGTGCCGGGAGGCGGGCGTGAGCGCCGACGTCGTCCCCGGGGTCAGCAGCGCGCTCTCCGTCCCGGCGCTCGCGGGGATCCCGCTCACGCACCGCGGGGTGGTGGCGGCGTTCCACGTCGTCTCCGGCCACGCGGCCCTCGGCGCCGCGGCGACGACGGCCGTGCGGGACCGCTCGGCCACGCTCGTCGTCCTCATGGGGGTGGCTGCGCTGCCACGGATCGTCGACGAGCTCCTCGACGCGGGGGCGGACCCGCAGACGCCCGTCGCGGTCGTCGAGAACGGGTCGACGCCGCGACAACGCCTGACTCGTGCGACGATCGGCACCGCGGTCGCACGTGCGGCCGCGGTGGGCGTCGGCAACCCTGCCGTCGTGGTGGTCGGCGACGTCGCCGCCGAGGAGATCTTGGAGGGTGCGAGTGACTGACGGGCCGCAGGATGCGCAGGCCGCCGACGAGGGGACGACGGCACGTCCCGCGCTCGGGCAGGTCATGGCCGGGTGCACCGTGCTCGTCACCGCGGACCGGCGCGCCTCGGAGCTCGCGTCCGCCCTCGAGCGCCGGGGGGCGACGGTCCGGCACGCGCCCGCGCTGACGATGGTCCCGCACGCCGACGACGACGCCCTGGTCGACGGCACGCGCTCGCTGATCACGACCCCGCCCGACGTCGTCGTCGTCACCACCGGGATCGGGTTCCGCGCCTGGGTCGAGGCCGCGGACGCCCACGGCCTGGCCGACCACCTGCTCGACACCCTCGCCGACTGCCGGATCGTCGCGCGGGGGCCCAAGGCGCGCGGGGCGATCCAGGCCGCGGGCCTGACCGCCGACTGGGTCGCGGAGTCGGAGACCTCGGGGGAGATCGCCGACGTCCTGCTCTCCGAGGGGGTCGACGGGCTGCGGATCGCCGTCCAGCACCACGGTGCCGGCGCCGACGGGCTGGACGTCGTCTTCGGCGAGGCCGGGGCGGACGTCCTCAGCCTCGTCGTCTACCGCTGGGGCCCGCCCCCCGACCCGGCCGCGCTGCGGGCCTCCGTCGAGGCGGCGGCGAACGGCGAGATCGACGCCGTCGTCTTCACCTCCGCGCCGGGCTCCGAGGCCTGGCTCCGCGCCGTCGAGTCGGAGGGCGTCCTCCCGTCCGTCCGGGGCCGGTTCGGCAACGGCAGCATGGTGGCGGCCGCCGTCGGTCCCATCACGGCACGTCCGCTCGAGTCACGAGGAATCGAGACCCTGCAGCCCGAGCGCGGACGGCTCGGGGCCCTGGTCCGGACCCTTGTCGGGCACTACGAGCACGCGGAGACCCTCGCGATCGAGACGGTCGCCGGGCGGCTGCTGATCCGCTCGCGCAGCGCGGTGCTCGACGGCCGGGTGCTCCCGCTCTCGCCGAGCGGACTGGCCGTGCTCCGCGTGCTCGCCGTCGCCCGCGGGGACGTGGTCCGCCGCGACGACGTCCTCGCGGCGCTCCCCGGTGAGTCTCGTGACGCGCACGCCGCGGAGGTCGCGATCGCCCGCGTGCGGGACGCCGCCGGGGACCGCGCCCTCGTCAAGACCGTGGTCAAGCGGGGCTACCGGCTGGCGCTCGCCGCGGGGTGACCGCCGACGGGTGACGCTCAGCCCGCGAAGGCTGCTGCCACCGCCTGCCGCAGGTACCAGGGGTCCGCCACGGCGCAGAGCTCGCGCGCCGAGTGCATCGACAGGATCGGCACGCCCACGTCGACCGTGCGGATGCCGAGGCGGGTGGCGGTGATCGGGCCGATCGTCGAGCCGCAGGGCATCGTGTTGTCGGAGACGAACTCCTGGACCGGGACGCCCGCCCGCTCGCACGCCCCGTTCCACAGCGCCGCGCCGACCGCGTCGGTGACGTACCGCTGGTTGGCGTTGATCTTCAGGATCGGGCCGCCCCCGGCGAGGGGCCGGTTCGCCGCGTCGTGACGTTCGCCGTAGTTCGGGTGAACCGAGTGCCCGACGTCCGAGGAGACCACGAGCGACGCCGCGAGGGCACGACGGCGCTCCACGGCGTCGGCACCCAGCGAGCGCTGGACCCGTCCGAGCACGTCCTCGAGGAACGGGCCGCCGGCCCCGGACCGCGTGTCGGAGCCGATCTCCTCGTGGTCGAACGCCGCGAGCACGGCCACCCGCTCGGCGTCGTCCGGGACGTCGAGCAGGGCGCACAGTCCGGCGTGCACCGAGAGCAGGTTGTCGAGCCGCCCCGAGGCGAATAGCGCCCCGTCCGCACCGAAGGTGCGCGGCTGCTGGGTGTCGGCCACGACCACGTCGTACCCCGCCACGTCCTCGGGGGAGCACGCGCCGTCGACGAGCGTGGCGAGGACGTCGGCCTCGGAGCGGTCGCCCAGGCCCCACACCGGCTGGGTGTGGCGCTGCTTGTCGAGCTTGAGCCCGTCGTTGACCTGCCGGTCGAGGTGGATCGCGAGCTGCGGGATCCGCAGCATCGGGCCGGTCCGCACCAGGTGCTCGGTGCCGTCCCGGGTGACGACGCGGCCCGCGAGCTCGAGCTCGCGGTCCAGCCACGAGTTCAGCAGCGGTCCGCCGTAGATCTCGACGCCGGCCTGGAGCCAGCCATCGCGGCCGGTCGTCGGCCGCGGCTTGAGCTTGAACCCGGGGGAGTCCGTGTGCGCGCCCAGGACCGTGAACGGCGTCAGCGGGCCGGCGCCCGTGGGCACGACCCACGCGATCACGGCGCCGTCGCGCACGACGACGTAGCGGCCGGGGCCCTGCGGCCACGCCTCGGTCTCGTGCACCCGGGTGAAGCCCGCGTCCTCGCAGCGTCGGGCCACCTCCGCGGCTGCATGGAACGACGACGGTGCTGCTTCGACGAGGCGGGCGAGGTCTGCGATGTGCGTTTCGGCGTTCGTCACCCGTCCATCTTCGCACCGGTGCCGCGTGGGGACGTGCCACGATGGGGCCGTGAATCCGTCCCGTGACCCCGCCCGCACGCTCGCGATGCTCTGGGGCGTCGAGGTCGGTGCGTCGCGCGGGCCGCGGCCGTCGCGCACGGTCGACGAGATCGGTGCCGCCGCGGTCGCGCTCGCGGACGCCGACGGCGTGGCCGGGCTGTCGATGCGCCGGCTCGCCTCCGCGTTGGGCGTCGGGACCATGTCGTTGTACACCTACGTGCAGAACAAGGACGACCTCGTGGACCTCGTCGTCGACCGTGCGTACGCGGAGATGTACTCCGACGACGTCGTGCCGGGCGACACCTGGCGGGACCGGCTGCTCGCCGTGGGCTGGGAGAACTGGCGACTGCTCATGAGCCACCCGTGGCTGCTCGACGTGGATCTCTCACGCCCCGTGCTGGGCCCGGGGGAGACGCGCAGGTACGACCTGGAGCTCGGTGCGGGGGAGGAGGCCGGGCTCTCGGACGTGGCCCTCGACGCGGCCGTCACGCTCGTGGTCTCCACCGCCACCCACGCGGTGCGGCGCCAGCGCGAGGCCGAGCAGGTCCGTGCTCTCGGAGGCCAGACCGACGAGGCGTGGTGGGAGCGCAACGCGGCACTGCTGGCCCTGGTCGGCGAGCGCAGCACCTACGCGCGCGCGGCCCGCGTCGGTGCGGCGGTGGGGGAGGCGCAGGCGGCCGGGTGGTCGGCGACGGCGGAGCTGGAGTTCGGGCTGACCCGCGTCGTCGACGGCATCGGTGCGCACCTCAGCGTTCCAGCCCCCACGTCCGGTCGGTGACCATCCGTGCGACGGCCAGCCCGATCGCGAGGGCGATGACGATCAGTGCGGCCTCGAACCCGTAGGCGAGCGCCGTCGTCGTGTCCCCCTCGGACATGTGGAAGACGGCACGGTACGCCGTGACCCCGGGGACCATGATCACCACGGCGGGCACCGACGCCGTCGTGCGCGGGATGTTCAACCGGGGTGCGAGCCAGGCGGCGAGGAAGCCGATGATCAGCGCCCCGGCGGCGGCGGCTGCCTGGACGGGGACGTCGAGGTCGACCAGCGCGAGGCGGGCGACGTTCGCGATCATCCCGATGCCGCCGGCGCACAGCGCCATCCGCCACGGGCTGTTGAACATGAGCGCGAACCCGGCGGCCGCGCAGAAGCTGGCCACGAACCGCAGGCTCAGCTCGACGCCCGACCCGAGCACGGGCGCGGCGATCGGGTCCGGGGCGAGGCCGCCGATCACGGACACGCCCCAGACGGACAGCGCAGCCGACGTCAGGATCATCAACGCATAGGTCAGCCGTGCGATGCCGGCGGAGAAGTCGAGCTTGGCGAGGTCGAGCGCGCCGGTCAGGAGCGGGAACCCGGGCACGAGGAACAGGACCGCGGAGACGTAGCCGGCCTCGTGGCTGAGCGACTCGACGCCCGCGGTCTCGAGGAGGGCGAGCGTGCCCACGTAGGCCAGGCAGGCGAGCGCCGCCGCGAGCATCGTGACACCGAACTGGTTCCACCCGCGGTGGACGAGCACGCGCCGCAGCGCCTGGCCGAGGCCTGCACCGACGAAGGCGCCGATCACCTCGACGAGGCCGCCCGAGTTGAGGAACGCGAACGCCGCGCACGCGATCGCGGCCCACAGGGCGTTGACCGCCACGGGGTAGAGGGGTGGCTTCGCGGCGATCCGGTCGAGCTCCGCGGTGGCCTGCTCGACGCTCATCCGTTCGGCGCGGTCGGCTCGCTGGGCGAACCGTTCCAGCTCGGCGAGCCGGTCGGAGTTGATGCCGACCGTGCGGACCTCCGTGACCTCGGTGCGGAAGCTGCTGCCGCGGTGCGAGGTCGCGGTGATCTCGGTCAGGGTCACGTGCGCCTGGTGGTTCTCGATGCCCACCGCACGGGCCACGCGCGCCATCGAGGCCTTGACCCGGTACGAGCCGGTGCCGGCGGAGAGGCTGAGGCGGCCGGTGCGCAGCGCCACCCCCGAGCGGCGGATGAGCTCGAGCTCGTCGGCGACGGGACCGCTGGACGGCGGAGGTTCGGTAGCCACCCGCCCATCATGGCGCGTCCCGGGGCCGATGTCGTACGACGGGCAGGACCGGGCCGTGGTGCGAGTCGGCCCGGACGGGGCCACGATCGACCCATGGGACTGCGACTGAGAGAGATCGCCCTCGACTCGCCGGACCCCGACGCGTCGGCGAGGTTCTGGTCCGCCGCGCTCGGGTACCGCGAGGTCGAGCGGGACGACGAGGGTGTCGTCCTCGAGGGGGCGCCGGGAACCCCGACGCTCCTGCTGCTGCGCACGACCGACGTCAAGCGCGACAAGACGCCGATCCACCTGGACCTCTCGCCGGTGCACGGCTCCTCGCGTGACGAGGAGGTGGCACGGCTCGAGGCGCTGGGCGCACGCCGCGTCGACATCGGGCAGGGGGAGGTCTCGTGGGTGGTGCTGGCCGACCCCGCGGGGCTCGAGTTCTGCGTGCTGTCCACGCCGCACCCGCCGGAGCCGGAGCCGTTCGACCCCTGAGTCCACAGACCTCGACGATGGGGTAGTGACGCACGTCACGAACCCCTACACTCGGGCCAACGCGTCGACGCAGGGGTCGGGGCGTTCCGGCACCGTCGAGGAGGACGCATGCTTGAGCTCGGGTCGACCAGCACGACCGTCGTGGGAGTGATCGCCGTGATCGCGGCGCTCTCCCTGGTGTTCGCGATGGTCCTGCGCAGACAGGTGCTGGCCGAGCCCACGGGCACGCCCGCGATGAACGACATCGGCCAGGCGGTGCAGGAGGGCGCGTCCGCGTACCTCAGCCGCCAGTTCCGGACGCTCGCCCTCTTCGTCGTCATCGTCTTCGGGCTCCTGTTCCTGCTCCCCGGCGACTCGGGGGTCAAGGTCGGTCGGTCGATCGCCTTCGTCGTCGGCGCCGGGTTCTCGGCCGCGATCGGCTACCTGGGGATGTGGCTGGCGGTCCGGGCCAACGTGCGCGTCGCGTCCGCCGCCACGCGGCCGAACGGCAAGCTCGAGGGGGCGCGCATCGCGTTCCGCACCGGCGGCGTCGTCGGCATGTCCGTGGTCGGGCTCGGCCTTCTCGGCGCCGCGGGCGTCGTCCTGATCTACGAGGGGGACGCGCCCGCCGTCCTCGAGGGCTTCGGCTTCGGTGCCGCGCTGCTGGCGATGTTCATGCGCGTCGGCGGGGGCATCTTCACCAAGGCCGCCGACGTCGGCGCCGACCTGGTGGGCAAGGTCGAGCAGGGCATCCCGGAGGACGACCCGCGCAACGCGGCCACGATCGCCGACAACGTGGGCGACAACGTCGGCGACTGCGCCGGCATGGCCGCGGACCTGTTCGAGTCCTACGCCGTGACCCTCGTCGCGGCGTTGATCCTCGGCAAGGCGGTGATGGGCGAGGAGGGGCTGGTCTTCCCGCTGATCGTCACGGCGATCGGCGCGCTCGTCGCCGTGCTCGGCGTCTACATCACGAAGGTCCGCGGCACCGAGAGCGGGCTGACGGCCATCTACCGCGGCTTCTACCTCTCGGCGCTCGTCGGTGCGATCCTCGCCGGTGTCGCCGCCTTCGTCTACCTCCCGTCGACGTTCGCCGAGCTGTCCGGGACCGCCGACCTCGGCGACATCACCGCAGACCCCCGCGTCGTCGCGAGCCTCGCCGTCCTCGTCGGGATCGTGCTCGCCGGCGTGATCCTGTGGATCACCGGGTACTTCACGGGGACGACGTCGAAGCCGACCCTCCACGTCGCCGCCACCTCCCGGACGGGTGCGGCCACCGTCGTGCTCTCCGGCATCGGGGTCGGGTTCGAGTCCGCCGTCTACACGGCGGGCATCATCGCCGCCGCGATCTGCGCGGTCTTCCTGATCTCGGGCGGCTCGGTCTGGCTCGCGATGTTCCTGATCGCGCTCGCCGGGTGCGGGCTGCTCACCACGGTCGGCGTCATCGTCGCGATGGACACCTTCGGCCCCGTCTCCGACAACGCGCAGGGGATCGCCGAGATGTCCGGGGACGTCGACGAGGAGGGGGCGCAGATCCTCACCGACCTCGACGCCGTCGGCAACACCACCAAGGCCATCACCAAGGGGATCGCGATCGCGACGGCGGTCCTCGCGGCCACGGCACTGTTCGGCTCCTACGCCGGCGCGGTCCAGGAGGCGCTCGCGGACGTCGAGGAGATCGGCGGCGGGCTCGTCTCGTCGATGCTCTCCTACGAGATCATCTCGCCGATCACGCTCGTCGGCGTGATCCTCGGTGCCGCCACCGTGTTCCTCTTCTCGGGCCTCGCCGTCGACGCGGTCACCCGCGCCGCCGGGGCGATCGTCTACGAGGTGCGCCGCCAGTTCCGCGAGCACCCGGGGATCATGACCTACGACGAGCGACCCGAGTACGGTCGGGTCGTCGACATCTGCACCCGGGACTCGCTGCGCGAGCTCGCGACGCCGGGACTGCTCGCGGCATTCGCCCCGATCGCCGTCGGCTTCGGTCTCGGGGTCGGTCCGCTCGCCGGGTTCCTCGCCGGGGCGATCGCTTGCGGCGTCCTCATGGCGGTGTTCCTGGCGAACTCCGGCGGTGCCTGGGACAACGCGAAGAAGATCGTCGAGGACGGCGCGCACGGCGGCAAGGGTTCGCCCGCCCACGAGGCGACGATCATCGGTGACACGGTCGGTGACCCGTTCAAGGACACGGCCGGCCCGGCCATCAACCCGCTGATCAAGGTGATGAACCTCGTCGCCGTCCTGATCGCACCGGCGGTCGTGGCGATGAGCGCTCCGGCCGATGCGAATCCGGCGGTCCGGATCGGCATCGCGCTCGTCGCCGCAGCCATCGCCTTCGGCGCGGTGATCGCCTCCCGCCTGCGGGCGGCCCGCGTGGACCGGGAGCAGACGGAGGCCGAGGAGGCGTCGGTCGCCTGAGCCGGGCTGCGGCTACCCGACGGCGTCGAGGTAGCGCGCGAGCACGGCGGCGGCGCGCCGGATCACCTGCTCCTCGCCGGTCGCCGCGGCGGTCAGGAGCGAGGCGTCGACGAGGTGCGCCACCAGGTCGACGTCGGTCACCGTCGCGTACCCCGACGCCTCGAGCGTCCGGCGCACCGACCCCAGCAGCCGGGGGCGGTGCTCGGCCATGAGCGGGCGCAGCGCGGGGTCGCGCAGCGCCGTGAGCATCGGGTCGAGGCGGGTGGCGACGACGCGGTCGTCGACCCGGGGCGCGAAGAGCGTCCGAATGACGAGCTCCGCCGCCTCGGGCGATGACCGCCGTCCAGGTTCGAGGGATCGGGAGAACGTCTCGGCCGACGCGGCGCGGAGACCCTCGGCGGCGCGGACGGAGGCTGCGACCAGCGCCGCGCGGGAGGGGAAGTAGTACGACGCAGAACCCTGGGGGACACTCGCGGCGTCGGCAACCCGGCGGTGGGTGATCGCCTCGAAGCCCTCCTCGATCAGGAGGCGTCCGGCGGCGTCGGCCATCGCCCCCTGCCGGTCGCGGCTCCGCCGCTGCTGCGGCTCGCGCTGAGGGCTGGACTCGCTCGGCACCGTCACCCTGTCGAGTCTAGGTGGCCGCAGGGTCGTGCATCAGAACCAATACGCGCGTATGGTTCTTGCGCGCCCGACCCGCAGGCGCCTCGATCAAGGAGTACTTCATGAGCACGACCATCCCCGCACAGGGGCTCGTCATCGACTGGGCACAGATGCCCACGTACAACACCGTCATGTCCGTGGCCGTCGGCGCCGGGCTGATCCTTCTCGTCGCGCTCGGCCGCGACCTGCTGCGCTCCCCGCGGACGGTCGTGACCACCGGATGGGCGCTTGCGTTCGGCGTGCTCGGGACGATCCTCACCGCCACGGGCCTGCACATGACGCTGACGTGGCCGCTCGCGGCCGGGGGCTTCCCGTTCGACAACATCATCTTCGGGGAGACGAGCCTCGCGTTCGGCGTCCTGCTCCTCGCGGCGTCGATCTTCCTCTGGCACCGGGGGGCCGCCGCTCTCGAGCGCGACGACGCGGTCGAGCACCTGCGGGAGACCGCACGCCCCGTCTCCGTCTTCGTCCTCGGCATGGGCCTCGGTCTCCTCGCGATCGCCGTCGCGGGAGTGACCTACCAGCTCTTCGCGGCACCCCCGGAAGAGCCGATCTCCGGCGCCTTTGCCGAGTACCCCCTCGTCGAGGCGATCTTCATGTCCGGCCTCATCGCGCTCGTCGGCCTCGGGGCGATCCTCTTCCCGCTCGCCGTGCGCCGGGGCGGCAGCGAGACCGCCCGCCACCGCGCCGTCGTCGTCATCGGTTGGGCATGGCTGCTGGCCGGGATCGCCTTCCTGCTGTTCGGTGCGATGAACTTCTTCACCCACATCGGGCTGATCGTCAACACGATGGGGTAGCGGAGCGGCCCACCGGCCGGGTGTCTCCCGTCGCATCGTGAGACGCGTGCGGTCGGCCCGAGCGCTAGTGGAAGGATCCCGGCATGAAACGAATTGTCGCAAGTGTCGGCGTCCTCGCCGCCCTGACCGCCGTGAGCGGATGTTCCGAGCAGATCGACGTCGCCGCGTTCTGCACCTCGGGCGGAGGGATGGCCAGCGCGTTCAGCGACGTCGACCCGTCCGACATCGGTGCCACGGGTGACGCCCTGGGCACGCTCGCCACGGATCTGCGGTCCGTCGAGGCGCCCGAGGAGATCGCCGCCGACGTGGAGACCGTCGCCGGCGGGTTCGAGAGCGCCTCGGAGTCGTTCGCGTCGCTCGTCGACATGGACCCGGCGGACCCGGACTATGTCGAGACGGCACTCGCGGCGTCCGAGGGCCTGCAGTCCGACGACTTCAACGCCGCTGCGGAGCGCATCGAGGACTACACCGCCGAGAACTGCTCCTGACCGACCCGGCTCGGGGCTCACGCCGTCGGTGTGAGCCCCGAGCCGTCTAGATCCGTCGACGTCGCCGTGAGACGAGCACCCCCGCGGCCCAGAGGAGCGCGCCCGCCCCGGCGAGCACGGCACCGAGCGTGGCGACCGTCCAGGGGAGGCCGACGGGGATCCCCAGGTGCACGGTCAGGCCGAGGATCCGCGACAGGCCCCAGGGCAGGATCATCATCTGGTCGTTCCACGCGGTCAGCGTCGTCTCGAGTCCGACCGCCCCCACCGCGACACCTCCGACGACGAGCGGCGCGGCGACGGCGAGCAGTACGCGGCCCACCGCCCCGGCGCGGCCGATACCCAGTCCCCGCATCGCCCACGCGGCGGCGAGCAGCACCCAGCAGAACGCCGCGACCGCGACAGTGACGTACACGGTGCGCGCGACGGGCTCCGCCCACAGGCCGTACCAGTAGCCGCCCGGGCCGGTCGGGACGAGGGCGACCATCAGCATCACCGTGCGCAGGACGGCCGCGCCGCCCACGGCACCGGCGAGGGCGAAGGCGTCCCGCCCACGCAGGCTCGCCCACAGGACACCGACGAACAGCGCCCATGCACCGAGCACGAGGGCGAGGTGCACCCAGGACAGGGCCCACGTGTACGCGACGCGGCTGAGCACCAGGGCGGCCGCGGGCACGGCCCAGACCAGCACGCGGTCCGTGCGTCCGGCGTCGACGGCGAGCTCGTGCACCCGCCACGGGCGCGTGGCCCCGATCCACAGGGCGCGCAGGCCGACGCCGCCCGGCAGCCCCGTCCGTGCGAGCAGCCGCTGTCCACGGGACGTGCCGAGTGCGAGAGTGAGCACGAGAAGGAGGCCCAGGACCCGGGCGACCCATGCCACCGCGTGGTCCCGCTCGGCCCGCTCGACCCCCAGGTCCGCGGCGTCGAACGTGTACGCGGGCAGGTAGACGTTCTCCCCGTACGTTTCGACGTGGTGCGCGCGCGAGACCTCGTACGCGTCCCGTGCCTGCGCCCAGGCGGCGCGGGCGTCGGCGTCGGCGGTGTCGAGCCACCGGCCGTGCTGCAGGAAGACGTCGCGGTAGTCCGCGAGGACCGTGAACAGGTCCACCTGGTAGTCGAGAGCGGCGAGGAACTCGTCCCGGAGCTCGGCGTCGCGCCAGGTGGCGGGGTCGGTGCCCGCGACCAGGTCTCGCATCTCCTCGGACGTGGCGACCGCCTGGTGCCCCTCGGCCAGCGCCTCGTCGAGGTCGTCGCCGACGACGGAGGAGATCGAGTCGAGCGCCGCGGCGTCCCCGGAGAGGATGTCCCACTCGAAGATCCACATCATCGGTGGTGGTTCGAGCCCCAGCGCCTTGGTCTGGTACTGGGCGAACGGCCCGATGTAGAGCCCGTCCGTGATCGCGTCGCGCGACATCGCCATCGCCTCGCCGATCGCGGCGACCGTCTGCGGGTCCTCGGAGAACGTGCTGTAGGCCCAGGCGGCGGTGATCTCGCCGGGGGCGACCGTCGGGTCGGCGGCGACACGTGCGGACGCGTAGGTGTTGAGCTCGTAGAGCTCCCAGAACCCGGTCTTGCCGTCGAAGATCATCGGGCCCGCCTTGGTGGGGCCGCCGCTCTGCGGCCAGGCCCAGACCCCCTCGACGTTCGGGTTGGTCTCGAGGTAGTGCTGCATCGCCTCCGCGTAGGCCGAGCCGAGGTCGTTCGGCAGCGCACCGAAGCCCTCGAACTCCCGCCGGGACTGCATCTCGACGATGCGCCGCTGGTCGCCGATCTCCAGGGTCGGATTCAGGGGCAGCCACGAGTAGAAGTCGCCCGCGACGTGCTTGGTGGAGACGACGAGCGCGGGGGAGTCGAGCCCGTCGAGCACCGCCGAGTAGGACTCGGGATTCGTGTGCATGTCCCCGACGGCACCGACGCCCACGGACCACGAGCGGAAGATGACGTCCTTGCCGTGCTCCTCGGCGACGTCGGTGAACGCCGTGAGCATCGCGCGGACCGACTCCTCGTCCGTGACGGCGAGCTCGGACCAGTAGTCCCAGCCGTCCTGGTCGTAGATGCTGCCGGCCTCGCCGATGCGCACCATGACGCCGTCGATCGCGGGCATCGAGGTGAAGAGCTCGTCGAGGCCGGCGGAGTAGACGTCCCAGAACTCGGGGTCGGACGTGTCCCACCCGTTCTCGTCGAGATACTCCTGGAGGGGGGTGGTCAGGACCAGCATGTCGGTCGCGAGGTAGACGTCCATCCCGATCTCGTCCGCGTCCTGCCACATCTGCCCGAAGGTGGCCTGCATGGCCTCGGCGCGGGCGACGTGCTCGTCGTCGGGCCCGTAGACGGCCGCCCCGTCCTCGACGCCGGAGAACGTCAGGTACTCCAGGAACCCGCCCGCGACGAACCCGGTGTAGCCCTGGGCGAGCCGCCGCTTGAGATAGGTGTCGAGCTCGTCGGCGTGGACCGCGAGGGCCTCGGTGTCGACGTACGGAGGGTCCGCCAGGACCGCGTCGGAGAATCCGCCCGCGTTGTGGGAGTAGGGGTCGCCCTCCATCCACGTCTCGGCGTCCGGGACGACGCCGGTGGCCCCGAGGGAGACGAGGCGCATGTCGAGCGTGGGGGTCTGGACGGTGCCGTCGATGTCGGCGGGTACGGGGTCGGCGCCGGTCCGGACGCGGTCGGCGAGGTCGTAGATGCCGCGGGCGGCCCCGGTGGCGTCGGCGGACTCGAGGAGCCAGCCGTCCCCGACGGTCGTCAGGCGGTAGGCCTCGGTCGAGCCCGAGGTGTCGGGCGTACCGGTGGCCAGGTCCTCGATCGGTGTCTCGATGGTCACGAGGAGGGTCCCGGCGTCGGGCTCGGCGTCGGCCGACGGAGTGCTGGTCTGGGTCGTCGCGGTGACGCCGCGCGCGCCGAGCACGGTGAGGAGCGTGTCGGCGGCGGTACGGACGTGCTTGTCGTCGGGGATCTCCACCCGCTCGACCGCGGGAGCCGGGACCGCTGCGGTCACAGGGGCAGCCTGCGGGTCCTCGGGCGCGGGGCTGACCTCGGTGGTCTCGATGCCGAGGAAGCCGGAGAGCTGGACGGCGGTGGCCAGCCCGAGGGCGAGCAGGACGACCGCCGCGATCGCGGCGGTCCAGGGGCGTCGCCGGGTGCGGCGTGAGGCGTCGTCGGTCACGGGCACATCGTAGGTGACCTGGGTCACTGGTCAGGACCGGGTCTCGGGGTGGGGGATTCACGGCGCCTGCGGTCGGTAGGCAGGCCCGCTGTCGCGTCCGGGGGATGGTGCGGCCGTGCCGGGGCGGCCGGCCGGACCTGTGAAAGATGTAAAGACCTGTGAAAGATGTAAAGACCTGTGAAAGACCGGGCGCATGGCCCCGAAGAATCCGTTCAAGCCCACCGCAGGCGCACGCCCGCCTGTCCTGGCCGGACGCCAGGACGACCTCGACCTGATCGACGAGTCCCTGGACAGCGGCCCCGGCGCGCCCGGGCGCCTCGCGCTCGTGACCGGCGCACGTGGGGTCGGCAAGACGGCGATGCTCGCCGCCATTGCCGACCTCGTCGCCACCAAAGCGCAGTGGGTCACCATCACCGAGACCGCCCACCCCGGCCTGACCGAGCGACTGCGCGAGACCGCACTACGCCGTGACGCCGCGACCACCCACGATCCTGACGTCGGACGCATCACCGGCATCACCCTGCCCGGGAACATCGGATTGCATCGCGAGGCGCCCAGGCAACCCGCCGAGACGATGCGCACCGCACTCGTGCGGCTCCTGGACACCCTCGACCGCTACGACACCGGCCTGATCGCGACCATCGACGAGGTCCAGGGCGGTCGCCTCGGCGAACTACGCGAGGTCGCGGCCACGTTCCAGCACCTGACCGGCGGGGGTCGCAACCACGCACTGATCCTGGCCGGGCTGCCCTCCGCAGTCTCCGACGTGCTCAACGACTCCGTGCTGACCTTCCTGCGCCGAGCCGAGCCCATCACCCTCAGCGCGGTCTCGCCGGACGACGTACGCGCAGCCCTGGCCGACCCCATCGAAGCCTCCGGGCGCGCGATCGACGCCGACGCCCTCGAACTCGCCGTCGAAGCCACCGGCGGCTACCCCTACCTGATCCAGCTCGTGGGCTACCAGGTCTGGCGGCGCGCGCGCGACTAGCACATCGACGCCGACGCAGCGCGCGCGGGCATCGCCGCCGCGCTCACACGCCCGGGCGCGACCGTCCACGACGCCGCCCTGGCGGACCTGTCCAACGTCGACCGCTCGTTCCTGATAGCCATGGTCCGAGACGACGGCCCCTCCCGTGTCGGCGACGTGCGCGAACGCCTGGGCCGGGACTCGAACTACGTCACCGTGTACCGCAACCGCCTCATCGAGGCTGGGGTGATCGAGCCTGCCGGGTACGGACTTGTGACGTTCTCCCTGCCCTCCATGCGCGACCACCTTCGCCAGCACGCCGCGCACCAGCACAGCCCCTGGGGCTGAGGGTCGGCGCACGGCACCAGGACGAGACGGTCTCGGCTTCGGGTGACTTCTGGTGCGCGGCGTCGCGGGGGAGGATGGAGACATGGCCAACCCGGTTCCTGATCCCACCGTCCCCGACAGCTCGGACGCCGCGCTCGTCGCGGCGCTGCGCGACGACCTCGGCTCGGCCGACTTCACGGTCGACGGCGTCGAGTCCCTGCTGGGCCCGCTCGCCGCCGCGGCGCTCGACCGGGAGCAGCCGTTGCCGGCGCGCCGGGCCACGCGCACCGTCCTCGACGGCGGCCGCGCGTCGGGGACCGAGCGGCAAGCGGCCCTCACCGCGCTGTTCCTCCTCGGCGACGACATCGCGGCCGCCACGGTCGAGACGGCTCTGCCCTCGGTGGGGCTCGAGGGCGCGGTGCGGCTCGGTCTGGTGGAGCGCTCTGGCGGCGGCCCGGAGGACGCGGTCCGCGCCCGCGTCGAGCTGCGCCCGTATGCCGCGACCGACGCCGAGGGCCCGGTGTCGTGGTGGCTCGCCTCCGACCTGCGCGAGCTCCAGACGGGGCGGCGTCTGCGCGCCGACCACGTGCTGGGCGCCGGCGGGGCGGCGGCGACCCTCGCGCAGGTCACGGTGCGCACTCCGGTCGACCGGGTCCTGGACCTCGGGACCGGTTCGGGGATCCAGGCCCTGCACGCCTCCCGGCACGCGAGCCACGTCGTCGGAACGGACATCTCACGTCGCGCGCTCGGGTTCGCCCGGTTCAACGCGCTGCTCGATGGCGTCGACCCGGGGGTGGTCGAGCTCCGCGAGGGGTCGATGCTCGAGCCGGTCGCCGGCGAGCTGTTCGACCTCGTGGTGTCCAACCCGCCCTTCGTGATCACGCCCCGCGCGGGCCGCGGGTCGGGAGCAGAGGCCGTCCCTGACTACGAGTACCGCGACGGTGGTCAGGCGGGGGACGACGTCGTCCGCTCCCTGATCACGGGCGTCGGGTCTGTCCTGGCCCCGGGCGGCGTGGCGCAGATGCTCGGCAACTGGGAGCAGCGACGCGGCGAGGACTGGACCGAGCGGGTCGGTGCGTGGCTCGACGAGTCGGGGCTCGACGGCTGGGTGATCCAGCGCGAGGCACTCGACCCGGCCGAGTACGCAGAGACCTGGATCCGCGACGGCGGCAGCTCGCGGGAGCGAGACCCTGCCGCGTGGGACGCCGCCTACGGCGCGTGGCTCGACGACTTCGCGGCCCGTGACGTCGAGTCGGTCGGCTTCGGGATCGTCACCCTGCGCCGTCCCTCCGAGGGTCGGACCGGAGGGCGGCTGCGGCGACTGGAGCAGCACACGGGTTCGATCCGGCAGCCGCTCGGCGCCCACATGGCGGCCTCGCTGGCCGCGCACGACTGGCTCGCCGCGCGCGACGACGCGGAGCTGGCGGCCGCGCACCTCGTCGTCGCGGGGGACGTCACGGAGGAGCGCTACCTGACCCCGGGCGCCCAGGACCCGAACATTGTGATCGTGCGGCAGGGCGACGGGCTCGGGCGCGGCATTCACGCGTCGTCTCCGCTCGCCGCGCTGGTCGGGGTGTGCGACGGAGAGCTGGGTGTCGGGCAGATCGTCGGCGCGCTCGCCGCGCTCTTCGAGGTCCGCGCCGACGAGCTCGCCGCGGAGCTGCTGCCCGCCGTCCGGAACCTCGTCCGCGACGGCTTCCTGGCCCCGCTTCCGGCGGATCCCCGGGCCTGAGCCCGGCGTCCTTCGCGACGGTCCGGGACTACGTCTGCGCGGGCAGACGGACCTCGAACACGGTGCCGGTCTCGGCGCCCGGGTCGGTCACCGACGTCACACGGACCCGGCCGTGGTGCGCCTGAACGACCGCCTCGGCGATCGCGAGGCCGAGGCCCGTCGAGACGGTGGCCCCCGTGCGGCCGGCGTTGCCACGGCTGAAGCGCTGAAAGAGGTGCGGGATCTGCTCGGCGGGGATGCCCGGGCCGTCGTCCGTGACCGTCACGACGACGTCGTCGCCCGCGGCGCGGAGCCCGACGACGACCCGGGTCCCGGCCGGCGTGTGCACGCGGGCGTTGCCGACGAGGTTGGTGAACACCTGGCGCAGGCGCATCTCGTCGCCGAGGACGACGAGGTCGGGGGCGTCGTCGGGGCCGCCGGGCAGGTCGAGCTCCCACTGGTGGTCCGCCCCGGCCGCGTGGGCGTCCGTGACGGCGTCGACGGCGAGGATGGAGAGGTCGACGGGCTCGCGGACGAGAGGGCGCCCTGCGTCCAGTCGGGCGAGCAGCAGCAGGTCTTCGACCAGGGAACCCATGCGTGCCGCCTCGGACTCGATGCGGTCGAGCGCGCGCTGGGTGTCCGGGGCCACCTCGTCGGGCGAGCGCCGGACGAGCTCGGAGTACCCGCGGATCGAGGCGAGCGGTGTGCGGAGCTCGTGGGAGGCGTCGGCGACGAACTGCCGGACCTGGGTCTCGGAGTCGTGGCGGGCGGTCAGCGACGTCTCGACGTGGTCGAGCATCCGGTTGAGCGCGGCGCCCACCTGGCCGACCTCGGTCCGCTCGTCGGCGAGCGACTCGTCGACGCGGGGGATCTCGGCCACCTCGCCACGGTCCAGCGGAAGCTCGGAGACACGCGCCGCGGCGCCGGCGACGGCCTCGAGCGGACGCAGGTTGCGGCGGACGAGCCATGCCCCGACGAGGCCGGCGATCACCACGCCGATCGCCGCGAGCAGGACCTCGACGAGGACGAACTGCGAGACGACGCTGCTGACGGTCGACGTGCTCATCGCGGTGACCACCGTCATGCCGTCCTGCGAGTCCTCGCCGGGGCCCGCTCCGTCCGGGGTGCCGACGGACTCGGCGACGGCGCGGTAGTCGCCGAGGTCGGGGACCGCGACGTCGTGCGCCGCGCCGTCGGTGCTCACCTCGGACAGCGCGTCGGCCTGCTCGTCGGTCAGGGCCACCCAGGTTCCGCTCGTGTTCACGTAGCCGCCGTTCGCGGTCCCGTCGACGACGATCATGTTGATGGTCCCGGCGTTCTGTCCGGGTGGCGGTCCGAGTGTCCCGGCGCCGTCGCCGTTGCCGCCCCCGGCGTTGTCGAGCGGGAACCGTACGGCGCGCTCGCTCGCCGCGTGCAGCTCGCTGTCGAGCTGGCTGTAGAGGTTGTCGCGGATGGCGACCGCGGAGGCGAACGCCAGCGCCGCGGAGAACGCGAGCAGCAGGACGATCAGCACGCCGACCAGTCGGCGGCGCAGCGTCACCGCACGACGGGAGCGCTCGGTCACGGGGTGTCCGTCGCCGCGGGCTTGAGCACGTAGCCGACCCCTCGCAGCGTGTGGATCATCGGCTCGCGGCCCGCGTCGATCTTGCGCCGCAGGTAGGAGATGTAGAGCTCGACGATGTTCGCCTGCCCGCCGAAGTCGTAGGCCCAGACGCGGTCGAGGATCTGTGCCTTCGACAGCGCGCGTCGTGGGTTGCGCATCAGAAAGCGCAGGAGCTCGAACTCGGTGGCCGTGAGGTGGATCTCCTCACCCCCGCGGGTGACCTCGTGGGAGTCCTCGTCCATCACGAGGTCGCCGACGACGACGGTCGCGTCCGAGCGGGCGGCGCTCGCCCCGGCCCGTCGCATGAGCGCGCGGAGGCGGGCGACGACCTCCTCGAGGCTGAACGGCTTGGTGACGTAGTCGTCACCCCCGGCCGTCAGGCCCGCCACCCGGTCCTCCACCGAGTCGCGCGCCGTGAGGAAGAGCACGGGGACGTCGGGGGAGTGCGCGCGCATCCGCTGCAGCACCGTCAGCCCGTCGATGTCGGGCAGCGTCACGTCGAGCACGACGACGTCGGGGTCCACCTCGCGGGCCAGCCGCACCGCGGTCTGGCCGTCGAGCGCCGTCGAGATGTCCCACCCCTCGTAGCGCAGGGCCGAGGTGAGGAGCTCGGCGAGGTTCGGCTCGTCGTCGACGACGAGGACGCGCAGGGGGCTGCCGTCGGGGCGGGTGAGGTTGTCGATGGCCACGGATCCATCGTCGCCCCCCGACATCGAGTCTGCCTGTGCGGGGTCTATGAGTCCCCTGTGTGCTCTTCCGGTTGGGCGAGGGGGAGGGTCGCCCGTGCGCTGCCGGCAAGCGTCGCGCTCATGATCGCCTCGATGGCGAACGCGGTGCTGTCCGCGAGCCGGACGGCCTCCGGGTCGAGGAGCCACTGGCTCTGCAGGCCGTCCATCACGCCGATGATGGCGCTCGCGGCGCGGTCGAGCGTCGCGCGGTCGAGGTCGACCTCGACGCTCCGCTCCGCCGCGACCTCGGACAGGGCGGTGCCGATCGACTCTCGAAGTACCCGGAACCGCTCCGTGACCCACTCGGCCGCCGGATGCCCGTCGGTCACGGACTCGCCGGTGATCGCGGTGTACGCCTGGACGATACCCGGGCGGTCCTCGTTCATCCGCGCGGTGCGCACGAGGTGACGGAAGAGCTCCAGTCCCTCGGGAATGTGCTGCCCCTCGAGGTGCTCGACGTCGACGCGGTCGCGGAACTCGAGCACGGCGATGAGCAGGCGGTCCTTGGACCCGAAGTGGTGCAGGACGCCGGCATGGGTGATCCCGACCTGTTCGGCGACCTCGGCGAGGGAGCCGTTGTGGTAGCCGCGAGACCCGAAGGTTCGCATGGCGGCGCTGAGGATCTCCTCCCGGCGTTCTGCGGTCGCAGCCCGCGGGCGCCGCGCGCGGGCTGTGCCTGAGGCGGGCCTCTCCTCGGCGGCTGTGGTCGATTCCATGTCGCAACCATACTGTGATCTAGATCAACTTACTAACTCGTCAGTAAGTGTGGTTCTATGTGAGCACAGTCACTTACTGGGTAGTCAGCAAATGCCCGGACGAAGCCGAAGACAACGACGTCAAGGAGTACATGCGTGTCGACCCGGACGAGGCCCGAGACCGGCCTGCTTGCGCGATCGGTGCTCGGCGCCCTCACGCTCGAGGAGAAGATCTCCCTGGTCGTCGGCCGGGACATGTGGACCACCCGTGGCCTGCCGAGGGTCGGGCTCCGGCCGATCGCTCTCTCCGACGGTCCGGTCGGCGTGCGCGGGACCAGCACGGACGAGTCGGTACGCTCCGCGATGCTCCCCGCGCCGAGCGCGCTGTCGGCGACGTGGGACCGAGAGCTCGCGTGGCGTGTCGGCGCGCTCTTCGCGTCCGAGGCGCGTCGTCACGGGGTCGACGTCGTCCTGGCACCCCAGGTCAACCTCCAACGGACCCCGGTCGGCGGCAGGCACTTCGAGTGCTACTCGGAGGATCCGCACCTGACCGCCGAGATCGCCGTCGCCGTCGTGAGCGCGGCACAGGAGCGCGGCGTGGGCATGTGCGTGAAGCACTTCGTCGCCAACGACTCCGAGACCGACCGGACCAGGTACGTCGCTCGGGTCGAGGCGCGTGCCCTGCGCGAGGTGTATCTCCCGCCCTTCGAACGGCTCGTCCGTGAGGCGGGCGCGTGGTCCGTCATGGGGGCGTACTCCGGCGTCGACGTCGGCGGCGTCGCTGCACCGGCGCTCGAGCACCGCCCGCTGCTGACCGGAGTCCTCAAGGACGAGTGGGGCTTCGACGGCGTGGTCGTGAGCGACTGGGTCGCGACTAAGTCGGTCCTGCCCGCCGTCCGCGGCGGTCTCGATCTGCAGATGCCGGGCCCGGATGGTCCGTGGGGAGTCGGGTTGCACGACGCGGTGGCGGCGGGCGAGGTCACCGAGGCCGAGCTCGACGAGAAGGTCTCCAGGATCCTGCTCCTCGCGGAGCGGGTCGGCGCGCTGGCCGGTGCCGACGCTGCGGCGGCACCGGCCGGCACTGCCTGGCCCGACGCGGTCGGCGAGCGACCGTGCGACGCTGCGCCACCGCCGCAGAGCATCCTGAGGGAGGTCACCGCCCGCTCCGTCGTCGTGCTCAAGGACGACCCGCGGCTGATCCCGACGGGTGTGCGGAACGCGCGGAGGATCGCCCTGGTCGGACCGAACGCGGCCGAGCTCTTCCTCCAGGGCGGCGGGTCCTCCTTCGTCCGACCGGACCACGTGACGCACCTGCCGTCCGAGCTGCAGGCGGCGCTGCCGGCGACGCGGGTCGACGTCCATCCGGGCGCCAGGGCCCGGCAGAACCCGCCCGCGCTCGACGTCGGCGCTCGATGCACCGACCCCGAGAGCGGGCTGCCCGGCGTACGGATCGAGCTGCTCTCCGCCGACGGGCACGTCCTGTCGTCCGTCGTCCACGACGAATGGAACGGGTGGTTCGCCGAGGTCGTACCGGAGGCCCGCACCCTGCGACTCACGACCTCCGTCCACCTGGCCGAGCCCGGACGCCACGCGCTCGGCGCCGGCACCGTCGGGGTGCACCGTGTCCTCGTCGACGGCCAGCTCGTCTGTGCCGGAGACGTCGTCGTCGCCGAGGAGATCATCCTCAGCAGCGGTCACAACCACCCGGTCGCCACCACGGTGGTGATCGACGTCGACGAGCCGACCGACGTGGTGCTGGCCGCCGAGCTCCAGGTGGTCCATCCGGTCGGATACGACTCGTTCGTCCGCGCTGCCCTCGTCCACCGGCTGCCAGGGCCGGGCGACGACGAGGTGATGGCGCAGGCGGTCGAGGCCGCGAGGGCCGCCGACCTGGCGGTCGTCGTCGTCGGCACCACCGAGGAGGTGGAGTCCGAGGGGTTCGACCGCACGTCGCTCGACCTGCCGGGAAACCAGGACGAGCTCGTCCGGCGGGTCGTCGCCGCGAATCCGCGCACCGTCGTCGTGGTCAACGCCGGGGCGCCCGTCCTGCTGCCGTGGCTCGATGACGCGCCGTCCGTGCTGTGGGCCTGGCTGCCCGGCCAGGAAGGCGGTGCGGCGCTCGCTGACGTGCTGACCGGACAGACCGAACCGTCGGGCCGGCTTCCGTGGACGTTGCCCGCGCGAGCGTCGGACGTCCCCGTGCCCCACGCGACACCCGTCGACGGGATCGTCGAGTACGCGGAGGGCGTCCACGTCGGCTACCGCGCCTGGGAGCGCGACGGTCTGACACCGGCCGCGTGCTTCGGCCACGGACTGGGGTGGACCACCTGGTCGTACGACGGCGTCACGCTCGTCGTCGATCCGGATCACCCGGGCGACGTCACGGTGGACGTCACGATCCGCAACGACGGCGAGCGCTCGGGCCGAGAGGTCGTCCAGGTCTACGTCGAGCCCCCGCCGGGGTCGCAGGACGACCGCCCGCGGCGGTGGCTCGGCGGCTTCACGGTCGTCGACGTCGATCCGGGAGAGTCGGCGACGGCACGTGTCCGCGTTCCGCTCCGTGTGTTCCAGGTCTGGTCCGTCGACACCTGGGTCACGCCCGTCGGTCGTCACACGCTTCGTGTCGGTCGGTCGGTCCGAGACCTTCGCCTGACGGTGGGTGTACCGCCCCTGTCCCCGAACAACCCGTAGGACCGCTCGCGGGGACGACCCCGTGGACGACATCAGTGCAAGGAGGCACTCGTGAAGAATCGCAAGCTCATGCCGCTCGTCGCCCTCGCTGCGGCGACCACCCTGTTCACCGTGACCGCATGCTCGGGAGGAGGTGACGAGTCGGCCGACGACACGACGAACGCCGACGGCGCCGTCTCTCAGGGCGAGGTGCTCACGGTCGGCATGCCCAACGGCACACAGACGGAGAACCAGAGTCCCTTCGCCACGGGATCGTCCGCCCTGTCTCTCGGGTACGCCTTCGTCATCTACGAGCCGCTGATGATGGTCAACGACGCGATCCCGTCCGACGACCCGAAGCCCTGGCTCGCCGAGTCCGTCGACTGGAACGAGGACTTCACCGAGGCGACGATCACCCCGCGCGAGGGAGTGACGTGGTCGGACGGCGAGGAGTTCACCGCGGACGACGTCGCCTTCTCGATCAACCTGCGGAAGGAGTTCGAGGGGCTCAACACGGCGGCACTGCCGTACGAGGACGTCTCGACCGACGGATCGACGGTGACCGTGACCTTCTCGGCCCCGCAGTTCGTCAACCAGACCAAGCTCTACGACCTCCTGATCGTCCCTGAGCACCTCTGGAAGGACGTCGAGGACCCGACGACGTTCGAGAACACCGACCCTGTCGGAACAGGTCCCATGACATTGGAGTCGTGGACGCCGCAGGCCGCCACTGTCGTCGCGAACCCGGACTACTGGGGTGGGACCCCGGCCGTCCCGGAGATCCGGTACTCCTCGTACAACGACAACAACGCGCTGACGACCGCGCTCACGACGGGCGAGGCGCAGTGGGGGTGGACGTTCATCGCCGACTACGAGAACGTCTACATCGCCCAGGACCCGGAGCACTACCACCAGTACGCGGCCGCCGGGCTCGGGATCGACGCGCTCTTCCTCAACAACGAGCAGAAGCCGTTCGACGACATCGCCTTCCGCAGGGCGCTCAACATGGTGGTCGACCGCCAGCAGCTGGTCGACATCGCGACCTCCGGGGTGAACCCCGCGCTGACGAGCGTCTCGGGCATGCCGATGCCGGCCGGCGAGGACTTCCTCGCGTCGGACCTCGAGGGGCAGGACTACGCCGTCGACGTCGAGGGGGCGAAGGCTCTCCTCGACGAGGCCGGCTACACCGGCGTCGGTGAGTCGCTCGTCGACCCCGACGGCGAGCCGGTCGCCTTCGAGCTGACGAACCCGGCCGGCTGGAACGACTACCTGACGGCGCTCGACCTGATCAAGACAGCGGCGGCGGAGCTCGGTGCGGAGGCCACCGTCCAGCCGGCGAACCAGGACGGCTGGTTCGCCGACATCATCCCGCCGGGCAACTTCGACGCGAGCCTGCACTGGACCGACGGAGGCGCTACCCCGTGGGACATGTACGCCGACATCATGGACGGCGGCCAGTACGTGCCGCTCGGCGAACCCGCGAACTGGAACTTCGGGCGCTTCCAGAACGACGACGTGACGGCGGCGCTCGCCGACTACGCCAGCGCCACCGACGACGAGACCCGCAACGAGGCGATGGACACCGTCCAGCAGGTCTTCGTCGACGAGGTGCCGGCGATCGCCATCTGGTCGCGGCCGGCGACGGCACAGTACTCGTCGCTCAACTACACCGGGTGGCCGTCGGAGGACGACCCGTACAACCAGGCGCAGCCCACGGGTCCGCAGGCCGCCGAGATCGTCATGAACCTCGAGGTCGCGACCGACTAGGGGTGTCGCGGTGCGACGGCCCGGCCGTCGCACCGCACCTCTCGACCACAGCCAGGGCGCCACGTGGTGCCGCTCCGTCGCCGGCTTTGCCGGCCGTCCCGATCAAGGTGATGTTCATGCCCGCACCGTCCAGCGTCGACCCGCCTGCCCTGCGCGTCGTCGGCCTGCAGAAGCACTTCCCCGTCCGGGGCCTTCGGTCGAAGAAGGTCGTGCACGCGGTCGACGACGTCGACCTGGAGCTGCATGCGGGAAGCGTCGTCGCGCTGGTGGGGGAGTCCGGCTCGGGCAAGTCCACCGTCGCGCGTCTGCTCGCCCGGCTGATGCCCGCCACGGGGGGGACGATCGAGCTGGACGGCCGCGACGTCACCGGCGGTGGCCGTCGCGCGTTCCGCCGGTACGTCGGCCGGGTCCAGATGATCTTTCAGGACCCGTTCGGCTCGCTGAACCCGGTCCACACGGTGCGCTACATCCTGACCCGGAGCCTGCGGATCCATCGAGGCAGGCTCCGGGGCGAGGCGCTCGAGGAGGCCCTCGCCGAGCTGCTCGAGCGGGTGCACCTTGCACCCGTTGAGCGGTACGTCGACAAGTACCCCCACGAGCTCTCAGGAGGTCAGCGGCAGCGCGTGGCCATCGCCAGGGCGCTCGCCGCGGACCCGGAGGTGCTGCTCGCCGACGAGCCGATCTCGATGCTGGACGTCTCGATCCGCCTGGGAATCCTCAACCTCCTCCGGGACCTGCGTGACCGGATGGGGATCGCGATCCTCTACATCACGCACGACATCGCGTCGGCGCGCTACTTCGCCGACCGCACGATGGTGATGTACGCGGGACGCGTGGTCGAGGTCGGTGACTCGGAGTCCGTGACGCAGGACCCGAGGCATCCCTACACGCAGCTCCTCGTGGGCTCGGCCCCGGACCCCGACGACATGAGCACGCGGGCGCGCGGGGCGCACGGCGAGGCTCCGAGCCTCGTCTCGCCGCCGCCCGGCTGCCGGTTCAACACCCGATGCCCGTTCGCGACCGACCTGTGCCGCGAGGAGGTCCCGGAGCTGCTCGACGTCGGTGACGGCCGGGCAGCGGCCTGCTGGGGCTACTCCGACCGCTCGGACCGGCCCCGCCTCGGCTCCGTGCTCGAGGCCTACGGCAGCCGGACGTCGTCGCCGGGAGAGGGGGCGGCGTCATGAAGTTCCTGACCCGACGACTCGCCTTCTACGTCGTCACGGCGTGGGCCGCCGTCACGATCAACTTCCTGATTCCCCGGATGATGCCGGGGGACCCGGTCACCGCACTGATGGGGCGCATGCAGGGTCGGATCGACTCGAGCGCCGAGAACTCGATCCGTGTGCTCTTCGGGCTCGACCAGGACACGAACGTCTGGCAGCAGTACGTCGAGTACTGGCGACTGCTCTTCCAGGGCGACCTGGGGCTCTCGTTCACGTTCTTCCCGACGCCCGTCGCCGACATCGTCCGGCAGTCGCTGCCCTGGACGGTCGGGCTGGTCGGTATCGCGACGATCATCGCGTTCGTGTTGGGCACCGGCCTCGGCATGGCGATCGGCTGGCGCCGCGGTACGTGGGCGGACGCGCTGCTCCCCATCACGACGTTCTTCTCCGCGGTGCCCTACTTCTGGCTCGGGCTCATCGCCATCACGGTGTTCTCGGTGACGCTGGGCTGGTTTCCCTCGAGCGGGAGCTATGACCGGGGACTCATCCCGGGGTGGAGCTGGGAGTTCGTCGGGTCCGTCATCTACTACGGGTTCCTCCCCGCGCTGACCGTCGTCCTCGCGTCCGTGGCCGGGTGGATCCTCGGGATGCGGAACATGATGGTGACCGTCTCGTCGGAGGACTACGTGACCGTCGCCCACGCGAAGGGGCTCCCGGGCCGCAAGGTCATGTTCGGCTACGCGGCTCGCAACGCGATCCTCCCGCAGATCTCCAGCTTCGCCCTGTCCCTCGGCTTCATCGTCGGGGGCACGCTGATCATGGAGATGGTCTTCTCGTACCAGGGGATCGGCTACACCCTCTACCAGGCGGTATCCACGCAGGACTACCCGCTGATGCAGGGCTGCTTCCTGGTGATCACGCTCTCCGTGCTCGCGGCGAACATCGTCGCCGACTTCGTCTACGCCGCACTCGACCCGCGCACCCGCCAGGAGGCATGAGATGACGACGGACACGACGCTCGTCGAGCAGATCCCGGATCTCGAGACCTCGGGACGGCCGAAGAGAGCCCGACAGAAGAACCTGCTCTTCCTGCGCAACTCGAAGGCGATCACCGGACTGGCGATTCTCGGCTTCTTCGCCGTGCTCGCGATCGTCGGTCCCTGGATCGCCCCGTACGACCCCAACCAGATCTCGCCGGACCTCGTGCAACCGCCCTCGGGCTCCCACTGGCTGGGTACCGACCACCTCGGGCGTGACGTGCTGTCGCAGCTCGTCGTGGGGACCCGGAGCGTGCTGGTCGTCGGGTTCGTGGCCGGTGTCGCGGCGACCTTCATCGGCGTCGTCGTCGGGGTCACGGCCGGATTCGTGGGCGGGGTCGGCGACGAGACGCTCTCGGCGCTCGCGAACGTCTTCCTCGTCATCCCGCAGCTGCCCCTCATCATCATCATCGCCGGGCAGCTGCCGACGGCGGGCGGGCTGACCGTCGCACTCGTGATAGCCGCGACCGGGTGGGCGTGGGGAGCGAGGGTCCTGCGCGCCCAGACGCTCTCCCTGCGACGGCGCGACTTCATCGAGGCCGCACGGGCGAACGGCGAGCGGACGTGGCGGATCGTGCTGGCCGAGATCTTGCCGAACCTGACGGCGATCATCGCGGCCGGCTTCGTCGGGACCGTGACGTTCGCGGTGCTCTCGCAGATCACGCTCTCGTTCATCGGGATCCTCCCGCTCGACACCTGGAACTGGGGGACCGTGCTCTTCTGGGCCCAGAACAACCTCGCCCTCCAGCGGGGGGCCTGGTGGTGGTTCGTCCCGGCCGGCCTCTGCATCGCAGGACTCGGCATGGCGCTGACCTTGATCAACTTCGGCATCGACGAGTTCGTCAACCCCCGACTTCGGAGCACCGGAATGCACGCACGGTCGCTGCGACGTCGAAAGATCCGTCCGCGCGTCGGCTTCACGCCGGTCGTGCACGAGGCGCAGGAGGACCGCGCATGAGCACGTCCGCAATCCCACGCACAGCCCCTCGGGAGGGGGACGCCCGCACCGGTGAACCGGTGCTCGAGATCAGGAACCTCTCGGTCGACTACGGGTACGGCTCCGACCCGACCCATGTGCTGCGTCAGGCCTCGCTGACCCTTCACCGGGGCGAGGTCCTCGGCCTCGCGGGAGAGTCCGGCTGCGGCAAGTCGACGCTCGCCTACGGAGCGACCCGGCTGCTGCCGCCGCCCGGTCTCGTGACGGGCGGGCAGGTGTGGTTCACGGACCGGGACGGCACGAGGTCGGACATCCTCGCGCTCGACGACGCCGCCCTGCGTGCCTCGAGATGGCGGGACATGGCGATCGTCTTCCAGGGAGCCATGAACTCCCTGAACCCCGTCTTCCGGATCGGACGACAGATCGCCGACGGGATCCTCGCCCACTCGCCGGGCATGCGCCGGGCCGACGCGACGGAGCGGGCTGCCGCGATGCTGGAGATGGTGGGCATCTCGCCCGACCGCCGTCGGGACTTTCCGCACCAGCTGTCGGGCGGCATGCGTCAGCGCGTGATGATCGCCATGGCGCTGTCCCTGGACCCGCAGGTCCTGATCATGGACGAGCCGACGACAGCCCTCGACGTGGTGATGCAGCGGCAGATCGTCGAGCAGATCGCCGAGCTGCGCGAACGTCTCGGCTTCGCCGTCATCTTCATCACCCACGACGTCTCCCTGCTGATCGAGATCGCCGACCGGATCGCGATCATGTACGCCGGGGAGATCGTCGAGGAGGCAGCCGCCCAGGACGTCTACCGGCGGCCCCGTCACCCGTACACCGATGCGCTCCTGCACTCGTTCCCGCCGTTGCGGGGGCCTCGTCGTGAGCTGGGCGGGATCCCCGGGTCGCCGCCAGATCTCGCCCGCCTTCCCACGGGATGCCCGTTCCGCGCCCGGTGCGCCTTCGCGTACGACGCCTGTGCTCACGTGGTCCCGGAACTGGCGGAGACCGGCGTTCCCGGGGACGCCCCCTTCCGGCGCGTGGCCTGCCTGCGGCACGACACGCGCTCCGTCGTCGAGGCCGGGTTCGACCCGCAACCTCTCCCCGAGGAGCTCGCACGACGGTAGTCGCGTGTCCCAGCGACGAGCCAGCATGGTGGCCTACGGTGATCGCATGACCACACCTTCCGGCCCGTCCGGGTCGAACGGCATGCCCGGTGAGCTGCCACCCACGGTCCCGCTCCCCGGGGCCGGGACCGCGCGCCCGCAGCGAGCCGCGTCGCCCTCGGGAAGCGTCCCGCTGCAACCCCTCGAGCCCGCCGCCGGAAGCGTCGCGGCGCGCGTCCTCGCCGGGGTGGCGGGGATCGCGGCCGCCGTTCTCGTGTGGGTCGTGTGGAGGTATTTCGTCGGCACCTACGACGGTCAGCGCGCCGACTGGGCCGCGTTCGAGGGGGCGACGTACGGCCAGGGCAGGCTCTGGCGCGTCGCCGAGCCCGTCCTCGACGTCGTCTCGATCTCGTTCGTCGTCCTCGGAGTCGGAGCCGCGATGGGCATCGCGCTCGTCCGACGCCGGTGGGCGCTCGCGATCCAGGTCGCCTTCCTCGTGGCCGGGGCCAACGTGACGACGCAGCTCCTCAAGCACGTCGTCCTCGACCGCACGAACCTCCTCGGCACCTGGGACTCGGGCAACACCCTGCCGAGCGGGCACACCACCGTCGCGGCCTCGGTCGCCGTCGCGCTCCTCCTCGTCGTACCGCGCAGGGGTCGCCCGCTCACGGCGCTCCTCGGAGCCGGCTACACCGCCGCGACGGGGGTGTCGACGCTGGTGGGGCAGTGGCACCGGCCCAGCGACGTGATCGCGGCGGTGCTCGTCGTCCTCGCGTGGACGGGGATCGTCCTCGCCTTCACCCCCGCCTCGGGGCTGGACCGCGTCAGCCCCTCCGAGCCGACGGTCGGCGCCGGGTCCTGGACCACCGCCGTGCTGCTCTGGGTCGGTGGCGGCGCGGCGCTCGCGGGCGCCGGTCTCGCGCTCGAGCGGGTCCTCGCGGCTGCGCCGTGGCAGGAGCCGCAGACGGTGGCCTACGTCGGGGGCGCGTTCGGGGTCATCGGGTGCACCGCGGTCGCGTTCGGCCTCATGCTGGTGCTGCGCCAGGCGACCGGACATCCGGGCGCGGCGGCACAGGTGGCTCGCCACCAGTAGTGTGCAAGCCGTCCACGAACGGCAACACGGCCGGACCAGGTGGCGTACCGTCGGGTTCTGCCACAGCATGCGTACGGGCTCGACGCCCGTCGCACAACCCAAGGGAGCAGGAACGGATGCCCGCAGGACGCAAGCTCGTGATCGTCGAGTCGCCCGCCAAGGCCCGCAAGATCCAGGGCTATCTCGGGGACGACTACGTCGTCGAGGCCAGCGTCGGCCATATCCGTGACCTTCCGCAGCCGTCGGAGATGCCGACGGAGATGAAGAAGGGCCCGTACGGCAAGTTCGCCGTCGACGTCGACAACGGCTTCGACCCGTACTACTCCGTCTACGGCGACAAGAAGAAGAAGGTCGCCGAGCTCAAGCGCTACCTCAAGGACGCCGACGAGCTCTACCTCGCCACCGACGAGGACCGCGAGGGCGAGGCCATCGCGTGGCACCTGATCGAGGCGCTCAAGCCCAAGGTGCCGGTCAAGCGCATGGTGTTCCACGAGATCACCAAGGACGCGATCACCCGCGCGCTCGAGAACACCCGTGAGCTGGACACGGACCTGGTCGACGCCCAGGAGACCCGGCGGATCCTCGACCGGCTCTACGGCTACGAGGTCTCCCCGGTGCTGTGGCGCAAGGTCCGTCAGGGCCTCAGTGCGGGTCGCGTGCAGTCCGTCGCCACCCGCCTCGTGGTCGAGCGCGAGCGCGAGCGCATGGCGTTCGTCTCCGCGGAGTACTGGGACGTGACCGGGTCGTTCTCCCTCGCGGACACCACGCACGACGACGCGGGGACGGCCTTCGGGGCACGTCTGGTCGAGCTCGACGGCACCCGGGTCGCGTCCGGTCGCGACTTCGACGACCGGGGCCTGCTCAAGTCGTCGGCCAAGGGTGTGAGCCACCTCGACGAGGCGACGGCCCGCGCCGTGGTGGCCGGGCTCGACGGGTCCTCGTTCACCGTCCGCAGCCTGGAGACCAAGCCGTACACGCGACGCCCGGCGGCACCGTTCACCACCTCGACCCTGCAGCAGGAGGCCAGCCGCAAGCTGCGGATGACCTCGCGCCAGGCGATGCGCACGGCGCAGGGCCTGTACGAGAACGGGTACATCACCTACATGCGTACGGACTCGCCGGCGCTGTCCACCGAGGCCATGAACGCGGCCCGCGGTCAGGCCGCAGAGCTCTACGGCGCGGACTTCGTGCCGCAGAAGCCGCGCACGTACGCCAACAAGTCCAAGGGCGCGCAGGAGGCCCACGAGGCGATCCGTCCCGCGGGCGACACGTTCCGGACGCCCGCGCAGGTCGCCTCCGAGATCAGCGGCGACCAGTTCCGGCTCTACGAGCTGATCTGGAAGCGCACGGTCGCCTCGCAGATGGCCGACGCCAAGGGTTCGACGGCGTCCGTCCGGCTGGCGGCCGCGACGCCCGACCACGGGGACGCCGTGTTCGCGGCCTCCGGGACCGTCATCACGTTCCGCGGGTTCCTCGCGGCGTACGAGGAGTCCTCCGACGTCGACCGGTACGCCGACGACTCCGTCGAGGCCGTGACGAGCGGCTCGGGCAAGGGTGGCAAGAAGGCCGGCGAGGCGCGACTGCCCCAGATGTCCGAGGGCGACGCGCTGACCGGCGAGGACCTCACCGCCGACGGGCACTCGACGTCGGCCCCGCCCCGGTACACCGAGGCCAGCATCGTCAAGGCTCTCGAGGAGCTCGGCATCGGCCGACCCTCGACGTACGCGTCCACGATCTCCACGATCCAGGACCGCGGCTACGTCCTGTCCCGCGGCCAGGCGCTGGTCCCCAGCTGGGTCGCGTTCGCCGTCGTCCGTCTGCTCGAGGAGCACTTCGACCGGCTCGTCGACTACGACTTCACCGCCACGATGGAGGCGGGCCTCGACTCGATCGCCGCGGGTGAGCGGGACCGGGTCGCGTGGCTCGAGGAGTTCTACCGCGGCGACGGCAGCGGCTCGCGCGACTCCGGCGGCCTGCGTGGCCTGATCGAGCAGCTCGGCGACATCGACGCGCGCGAGATCAACTCGATCCCGCTCGGCGAGGGCGTCCAGCTCCGTGTCGGCCGCTACGGGCCGTACGTCGAGGACCTGGCCGTCGAGGTGAAGGAGGGGGAGAACCCGCCGCGCGCCTCCGTGCCCGACGACGTCGCGCCCGACGAGCTCACGCTCGACATGGCACGGGAGTTCCTCGCCGCGGGCGCCGACGACGGCAAGGAGCTCGGCACGCACCCGGAGAGCGGCCACCCGATCGTCGCGAAGTCCGGCCGCTACGGGCCGTACGTCACCGAGGTGCTCCCGGAGCCCGAGATCGACCCGAGCCTGTCCGCCGCCGCGAAGAAGAAGGCGAAGGCCGCGGCCCCGAAGCCGCGGACCGGCTCGCTGCTGAAGAACATGACGCTCGAGTCCGTGACGCTCGAGGACGCGCTGCGCATCCTCTCCCTGCCCCGCGTCGTCGGCAAGGACCCGGAGACCGACGTCGAGATCACGGCGCAGAACGGCCGCTACGGCCCGTACCTGAAGAAGGGAACGGACTCGCGCACGCTGCCCGACGAGGAGTCGATGTTCACGGTCACGCTCGAGGAGGCCCTGGAGCTGTACAAGCAGCCCAAGCGCGGGCGCGGCCGGACAGCGGCACCGCCGCTGCGCGAGATCGGCACCGACCCGGAGACCGAGAAGCCCGTCGTCATCAAGGACGGCCGGTTCGGCGCGTACATCACCGACGGCGAGACCAACCGGACCGTCCCGCGTGAGCTGACGGTCGAGTCGATCACGCCCGAGCGTGCGTTCGAGCTGCTGGCCGAGAAGCGGGCCCAGGGCCCCAAGAAGAAGCCTGCTGCGAAGAAGAAGGCTCCGGCCAAGAAGACGACCGCCAAGAAGCCCGCGGCCAAGAAGGCGGCGTCGACCAAGGCGGCGGCCAAGGAATAGCGCGGTCCCGTGGAGAAGATGCACGTTGACGAGCTCGATGTCGACGAGGTCCTTGTCGCCTCTCTCGTCGCGGAGCAGTTCCCCGCGTGGGGACGGCGCCGGGTGGTCCGTGTCGCCTCGGCCGGCACGGACAACGCCATGTTCCGGCTCGGTGACGACCTTGTCGTCAGGCTGCCTCGGGTCCCCGGTGCAGCGCATCAGGTCGCCAAGGAGCAACGGTGGCTGCCGTACCTCGCTCCCCACGTGCCGCTGCACCTGCCCGTGCCCGTAGGAGCTGGGGCCGCGACCGAGGCGTTCCCCCTGCCCTGGTCCGTCTACCGGTGGCTGGACGGAGACGACGCCCTCGTGGCACCGCCCGACGACCTGGCGGTGGCCGCCGAGGATCTTGGCCGGTTCGTTCACGCGCTTCAGCGGGTTCCGGCGACGGGTGGACCCGCCTCGTTCCGGGGTGGCCCGCTGTCGACCAGGGATGTCAGCACGCGTGACGAGATCGGCTCGCTCGGGGATCGCGGCGCCATCGACGGTGAACTGGCTCTGGCGTACTGGGAGGGCGTTCTCGGACGTCCGCAGTGGCAGGGCGACCCCGTGTGGCTGCACAGCGACCTGCTGCCGGGGAACCTCCTGACGCTCGATGGTCGGCTGAGCGCGGTGATCGACTTCGGTGGCTGCGGCATCGGTGACCCTGCCTGCGACCTGATGGCCGGGTGGACGCTCTTCGATGCTGCGTCGAGGCCCGTGTTCCGGGCGGCCAGCGGCGTGGACGACGGGACGTGGGCGCGTGGCCGAGGGTGGGCGTTCTGCTTCGGAATCGGGGCATGGCACTACTACGAGGTGACAAACCCTGCGCTTGCTGCTGTCGGCCGGCGCGCCGCCCTCGAAGTTCTCAGCGAGCTCGACGGAACGGGACGGCGCGGCCTCTAGTCCACGGTGACCGCGTCGAGCACCGGCAGGCGTGCCGCCCGGATCGCGGGCCAGACGCTCGCGATCAGCCCGATCACCACCGCGGCGCCGAGCACGCCCAGCACCTGGTCCCAGGGGATCGCCAGGGTCGAGAGGCCTTCGTCAGCGAGAACCCCCGGCAGCGCGGCGCCGATCGCGATGCCCACGGCCACGCCGAGGACGGTGCCGTAGAGGGAGATCATCACAGCCTCGATGGCGATCACGCCCGCAAGCTGTAGTCGGCCGAGCCCCACCGCGCGCAGCAGCCCGATCTCCCGGGTCCGCTCGATGATCGACAGTGCGAGGGTGTTCACGATCCCGAGGAGCGCGATGACGATCGAGAGCGCGAGCAGCGCGTACAGGATCGCGAGCACTTGGGTCACCTGGTCCGCGAACGACGAGGCGAGCTCTTCGCTGTCGAGGACCGTGAGCACCACGAACGGCTCGACGGCGGTCTGCAGGTCGGTCCGGAGCGTCGCGAGATCGGTCCCGTCTGCCGCCGTCACGTAGACCACGCGCACCGTCTGCTGGCTGGGCGGCAGGAGGTCGTCGGCCATGCTCTGGGGCAGCACGAGGTCGGTGGTCACGATCTGGCTGTCCACGACGGCCCCGACCGTGACCTGCGTCGAGGCCTCCCGCCCGAGCGTGAGGGTGTCGCCGACCGCCCAGCCGCGCTCGCGTGCCGCGATCCGTCCCACCACGGCCTCTCCGGCGTCGAGGGCCCCGTCGGGGTCGCCGTCGTCGACGACGACGTCCAGCGCCGTCGAGAAGAACCCGGGCTCGACGCCCGCGAGGGTGACGTCGCCGTCGTCGGACGCGACACCGCCGAGCCGCACGGGATCGGTGCGCTCGACGCCCGCGACGTTCTCGACCGCGGCGACGGCGTCCTCGGGCACGGTGAGGGTCGCGGAGTCGACGACGTAGTCGGCGGCCACCTCGTTCTCGACGATGGAGCGCACCGAGGCCTGCGTGGAGGCCGCGATCACCCCGGTGACGCTGACCAGTGCCATGCCGATCATCAGGGCCCCCGCGGTGCTGGCGGTGCGTCGGGGGTTGCGCGTGACGTTGCCGCGGGCGAGTCGGCCGAGCGGGCGCAGGGGGAGCAACGGCCACGCGAGCGTGGTCAGGACAGGGCGGGCGAGCGCGGGCGAGACGAGCAGAGCGCCGAGCAGGACCCCGGCGGCGCCGAGGCCGAGCAGCCACCGGGGATCGAGGTCGTCGAGGAACGAGACGCCGACGCCGTCGACGGACCGACCGAGTGCCGAGGCGAGCGCGAGCAGGCCGGCTCCCACCACGAGCACGAGCGTGCCGACGACGGTGAGGACGCGTGTCTGACGTTCCGGGGCGACCTCGTCGCGCATCGCCTGCACGGGCGGGATCGTGGCCGCGCGGCGTGCCGGCACCGCGGCCGCGGCGAGACTGACCCCGACGCCCACGGCGACGGCCACGGTGATGTCGTCCGAGCCGAGACGGACGGTCCCGCCGAACTCCATCCCCTGGGCGGCGAGCACCACCTGGATGAGCCGTACCAGCCCGGCGCCGGCCACGATGCCGACCCCTGCGCCGAGCACGCCGACCACCAGCGCCTGCGTGAGGATCGACCGGAAGACCTGCTGCGGGGAGGCGCCCAGCGCGCGGAGCAGCGCGAGCTCGCGCATGCGCTCGCGTACGGACATCGAGAACGTGTTCGCGATGATAAAGGTGCTCACCACCAGGGAGATCGCCGCGAACACGAGCAGGAACGTCTCGACGAACCCGAGGATCTGCTCGACGCCGGCGCTCGCCTCGGCGCGGGCCTCGTCGCCGGTCACGGCCTCGGCGCCGGACGGCAGCACCTCGGCCACCCGCGCGGTCAGCTCCTCCTCGCCGACCCCGTCCTCGGCGAAGACGCTGATCGTCGGCACGACGCCGTCGGGGGCGAACGTCGCGAGCGCGGTCTCCTCGTCGATGCCGACGAGGATCGCCCCGGCGGCCGACGCCTCGATCGAGAACGTCCCGACGACGGTCACGTCCTGCGGTGCGTCGCCGAGCACCACCTGGGTGGCGTCCCCGACGGTGAGCCCGGCTGTCGCGGCGGCGGAGTCCTCGAGGACGATCTCGTCCGGACCCCGCGGCCAGGTCCCGCCCGAGAGCGTCAGGGCAGGGTCGTCGTCGTACACGGGAAGCGCGGTGCTGGGCGGGCCGGTGGTGACCACCGGTGTCCCGTCGGCACCCACCAGGACGACAGGACCCGAGGCGTCGGCCGACGCGCGAGCCACCCCGTCGACGGCGGCGACGTCGTCGACCACCGAGAGCGGCACCGGCTCGCGCGGGTCCCCGAACCCGGTGACGGATCCGCCGCCGGCGGCCGGGGCCTGCGCAAGCGGCTCGGAGCCGCGCACGTAGGTGTCGGCGACGACGGTCGTGGCGATGATGTCCTCGAACGTCGCGGAGAGGACGGACCGGAACGCGAAGCTCCCGACGACGAACGCAACACCGAGCGTCACGGCGAGCACGGACAGGACGAACCGCACGAGGTGCGCCCGCACGCCGCGCAGCGCGACGCGGATCATGACGCCATCTCACCGAGCGCGTCGAGGACGGTCTGCTGCGTGGGGTCCATCAGGTCACCGGCGATCCGGCCGTCGGCGAGGAACAGGACCCGGTGGGCGTACGACGCCGCACGCGGGTCGTGCGTCACCATCACCACGGTCTGGCCGAGCTCGTCCACGGAGCGTCGGAGGAACCCGAGCACCTCGGCCGACGAGCGCGAGTCCAGGTTGCCCGTCGGCTCGTCCGCGAAGACCACCGACGGGCGGGAGACCAGCGCCCGTGCACAGGCGACGCGTTGCTGCTGACCGCCCGAGAGCTCGGCGGGTCGGTGGTGCAGGCGGTTCTCCAGCCCGACGGCGGCCACGACCTCGTCGAACCACGCGCGGTCGACGGTCGCCCGGGCGATGTCGAGGGGGAGGGTGATGTTCTCCTCGGCGGTGAGCGTGGGCACCAGGTTGTAGGACTGGAAGACGAACCCCACCCGGGTCCGGCGCAGCGCGGTCAGGCGCCGCTGGCTCATGCGCCCGATCTCGGTGCCGTCGACGACGATCGTCCCCGCGGTCGCACGGTCGAGCCCCGCGAGGCAGTGCATCAGCGTGGACTTGCCCGACCCGGAGGGGCCCATGACCGCGGTCAGATGGGCGCCGTCGAGGTCGACGTCGACCCCGTCGAGGGCGCGGACAAGCGTGTCGCCCTGGCCGTACACCTTGACCAGACCGCGGGCCGAGACCTTGCTCATGGAGGACTCCTCGTCGTCGGGGCTCCATCCTCACCCCGGACGCCGCGGTTCGCCATGACCTACGGTGAACTGATGATCTCCGTCCTGGACGCCGCACCCGACCCGATGGCCGCCCCCGCGATCGGATGGGGGGTGCTCGGTGCGGGACGGATCGCCGGCTCGTTCTCCGCCGCGGTCGGCACATACACGCGGTCGCGCGTCGTCGCCGTCGGCTCCCGGGACGCGGGGCGCGGTCGAGAGTTCGCCGACAAGCACGCGCCCGACGCCCCGGTGCACGGGTCGTACGAGGCGCTGGTGGACGACCCGGCCGTGGACGCGGTGTACGTCGCGACGCCGCACTCGCACCACCGCGACCACGCGCTCCTCGCGATCGCCGCGGGGAAGCACGTGCTCGTCGAGAAGGCGTTCACCCGCAACGCCGCCGAGGCGGTCGAGGTGCTCGATGCCGCACGACGGGCGGGCGTGTTCGTGATGGAGGCGATGAAGACCCGTCACCTGCCGCACGTCGCCGCGATCCGCGCGCTCGTCGCCCGGGGCGAGATCGGCGACGTCGTCTCGGTCACCGGGAACTACCAGGTCGCGTTCCCGTACGACGAGACGTCGAGGATCTTCGACCCGGCGCTCGCCGGGGGCGCCCTCCTGGACATCGGCGTGTACCCGGTCGCGTTCGCGATGGACCTGCTCGGGGTGCCGGACGAGGTGCGTGCGACGGGTTTCCTCACGAGCACGGGGGTCGACGCGCAGTCGGCGATCGCGCTGCGGTTCGGCGAGCGGGCGGTGGCGTCGGTGACGACGTCGGTGCAGTCACCGTCGCCGACGTCCGTCACGATCGGGGGGACCGCGGGGAACATCCAGATCGCCGACCACGCGTTCGCCCCCACGGGGTTCGTCGTCGAGTGGGCGGACGGCGGGCGCAAGGAGTTCGACGGGTTCGTCGAGGACGGCAAACAGTACGAGGCCGCCGAGGTGGCGCGGTGCATCGCCTCCGGGGCGGTCGAGAGCGCGCGGATGACGTGGCAGGACACGCTGGACCTGATGGCCGTCCTCGACGCCGCGCGCGGCCAGCTCGGCGTGGTGTATCCCGGGGAGTAGCGCTGTTCGGACTCCGAACGGATCTCCACTCGTCGGATCGGTTCGATCGCACCGGTCGGGGTGTCTACCGTGACCCCATGACCGACTCGCGACAGATCGCCGACCACGCCCGCGACCCGAAGAGCGCTCCGGCGATCCGGTGGGGGATCCTCGGCGCCGGCGGCATCGCCCAGACCTTCGCCCGCGCCGTCGACGAACTCACCGTCTCGACCGTGACCGCCGTCGGTTCCCGCGATCTCGCGAGGGCCGAGGCCTTCGCCGCGGAGCACGCGAACGGTGCCCGCGCGCACGGGTCGTACGAGGAGCTCGTCGCGGACCCGGAGGTCGACGCGATCTACGTCGCGACGCCGCACTCGCACCACCGCGACCACGCGCTCCTCGCCGTCGCCGCGGGCAAGCATCTGCTGGTGGAGAAGGCGTTCACCCGCGATGCGACGGAGGCGCAGGAGGTCTTCGACGCCGCGCGCGAGGCTGGGGTGTTCGTCATGGAGGCGATGTGGACCCGGCACCTGCCGCACGTCGCCGCGATGCGCGCCGTGATCGAGCGCGGCGACATCGGCGAGGTCGTCGCCGTGCACGCCGACCACGGGCAGCACTTCGACGCCGACCCGTCGCACCGGCTGTTCGCCCCCGAGCTCGCCGGCGGTGCGCTGCTCGACCTCGGGGTCTACCCGGTCTCGTTCGCGATGGACGTGCTCGGGGTCCCCGACGAGGTGGTGGCGACCGGCACCCTCACCGACACCGGGGTGGACGGTCAGATCAGCATCGCGCTGCGGTACGGGCAGCGGGCGCAGGCGACGCTGTCGACGACGCTCTGGGCCAAGACCCGCAACGGCGCCGTGATCGCCGGGACGACCGGTCGGATCGAGATCGACCCGTGGTTCTACACCCCGACGTCGTTCCGCGTCGTGCCGAACGACGGCGTCGAGGCGGTCTACACCAACGTCGCCGAGCAGGGCATGCAGTACCAGGCCGCGGAGGTCGCGCGCTGCATCGCGGTGGGCCGGACCGAGAGCAGCCGCATGCCCTGGGACGAGACCCTCGCCGTCATGCGCACGATGGACGAGATCCGACGCCAGGTCGGGGTCGTCTACCCCGGCGAGTGACCGGCGTAGCGTGAGCCGCATGGCTCACATGCGCTGCGACTTCTTCTCCGACGTCCTCGAGATGGGGACGTCGGTCTCCGTGATCCTCCCGCAGGCCCCCCGCGAGCAGATCGGCGGCCCCGCGCCCGTGCATACAACGGCGGAGGCGCCCCCGGTCCTGTACCTGCTGCACGGGCTCTCCGACGACGACACCGCCTGGACGCGGAACACCTCGATCGAGCGCTACGCCGCGGAGCACCAGGTCGCCGTGGTGATGCCACGCGTGGAGCGGAGCTTCTACCACGACGAGGCGCACGGCCAGCGGTTCTGGACGTACCTGACCGAGGAGCTGCCCGCCGTCGTCGCCTCCTTCTTCCGCGTCTCGCAGGCCCGGGAGGACACCTTCGTCGCGGGACTGTCGATGGGCGGGTACGGCGCGCTCCGCTGGGCCCTGAGCGAGCCGGAGCGGTTCGCCGCCGCGGCCTCGTTCTCCGGCGTGCTCGACGTCGCCGAACCCGGCCTGCCCGAAGCCCGGGCGGATCTGTACGCGACGGTGTTCGGATCGCAGCCGACGGCCGGCACCGACTCGGACCTTCTGCACCTGCTGCGGACGCGCGTCGCCGCCGGGACGGACCTGCCGGCGCTGCGTGTGACCTGCGGGACCGAGGACGCGCTGTTCTCCGGGAACGAGCGCTTCCTCGCCGAGGCGCGGCACCTCGGGGTCGACGTCGCCGTCGACCTCGGGCCGGGCGACCACGAGTGGGGCTACTGGGACGCACAGGTCCGTGCCGCTCTCGCGTGGCTCCCGCTCGCCGCGGACGGTGACGACGGGCGAGTCGCCTGAGTGCCACCTAGCGTGTCGGCATGCCCCCACCCTCGAGCCTGACGCAGCGCCTCCGCGAGACCCGGGTCGGGCACGCAGCACGGAGCGTCGACCGGATCTGGGCCAGACATCCGCGGTGGTCGCTGGCCGCGAAGGGCGCGCTGGCCGCCTCCGTCGCCTGGTTCGTCGCGACGCTCCTGCCGTCCCCGCTCTCGGACTATGCCTACTACGCCCCGCTCGGCGCCGTCGTCGCCACCGGCCGCACCGTCATGCGGTCCGCGCGGTCGGCGGCCCAGGCCGCGGGCGCCGTGGTCGTCGGGGCCGTGATCGCCAGGCTGACGGCCCTGCTCGACCTTCCCGGGTTCGTCGCCATCGCGGTCGTCGTCGCGGTCGCGATCCTCGTCGCCGGGTGGCGCGGGTTCGGCCCCCTCGGTGACTGGGTGATCACGTCGGCCCTGATCGTGCTCATCATCGGCAGCAGCGACTCGCTCGGGTTCGTCGGGGCCTACGCCGGGCTCGTCGCGCTCGGGGCCGCGATCGGCGCGCTCGTCAACGCGGCCCTGCCCCCGCTGCTGCTCGTCCCGTCGGCGATCGAGCTGGACCGGCTGCGCGACCAGCTCGCCGACCAGCTCGACGCCCTCGCCGACGGTCTTCACGGCGAGGAACCGCCGTCGCCGGAGGAGTGGGACGACCGGCGTCGTGAGATCCAGCCGATGCTCGAGCGCGCCACGGCCGCGGTCGAGGAGAGCAAGGAGTCGGTGCGGGCGAACGTCCGGGCTCGACGGCGGTCCCAGGAGGTCGAGCTGTTGCTCGCGCGGTCGGAGACCCTGCGTGTGACCGCCGAGATGGTGGAGGACATCAGTCGACTCGTCATGCGCTGGGAGCGCGACGACGACCACGAGGTCGCGTTCGGCCCCCGCGTACGGCCCGTGGTCGCCGACGCCCTCGAGACCTACGCTCGCGTCCTGCGTGCGAGCCAGGACGAGGAGTCCTCCGCGGAGGTGGACACGGTCGCGGCCGGGCTGCGCGACGTCGTGCGCTCAGAACGGCAGGCGGGTGGTGAGGACTTCTTCGTCGCCGGCACGGTGGTGCTCGCCCTCGAACGAGGTGCCGGGGCCCTCCGGCTCCGCGAGGCGCACGGAGACGGCCGCGTCAGTGGTTCGGGGCACGATCCAGGCACACCCGAGCTCCGTCGTCGGCCAGCGTGAACCGCACGGAGGACAGGTCGCTGACCACGGCGTCGGCGTCGAGGTCGTCCCGCGCGTGGGTGCCGAGAACGGCGAGCGTCGCGCAGCCCGCCGCCCGGCCGGCGGCGAGCCCGGCGGGGGCGTCCTCGACGACGAGGCAGCGTGCCGGGTCCACGCCGAGGAGCTCGGCGCCGCGCCGGTAGGGCTCCGGGTCTGGCTTGCCGTGCGTGACGTCGTCCGCCGTGACGACGACCGCGGGCGGCACGAGCCCGGACGCACCGAACCGCTGCGCGGCGAGCGCGTCCGTCGAGGACGTGACGATCCCGCAGCGGTCGGCGAGCGCCGTCAGCGCCTCGGCCGCGCCGGGGAGCACGACGATGCCGTCCTCGTCGGCGAGCTCGAGCTCGGTGATGCGCGCGACGGCAGCATCCACCCGTTCCGGCTCCACGAGCCGGGACACGACGACCCTCGCGGGCGTCCCGTGCGCGACCCGGAAGTCGGCGCCGTCGGGCAGACCCTCTTCCTGCGCCCAGGTGCGCCAGCTCCGCTCGACCGCCGGCACGGAGTCCACGAGCGTCCCGTCCAGGTCGAACAGGACGGCGTCGAACGTCAGGTCAGCAAGGTTCAGTGCCATCTGAGCACCCTACGGCGCTGCACCGACGGCGCACCCGGCGGAGCACGTGTCACCAACCCGTTGTCGGGACTGTCCAGGTATGCCACTATCGCGCCATGCGACCTCGGACGAGCACCGCCACCCTCGTGCGCCCCCGCGGCGCGCCAGACCAGACGACGTGGGGCCCCTGGCACGGTCCGGACCGCGCCGTCGGCTGGGGGTCGGTGACCAAGGTCCTGACGGCCGGGCTCGTCCGCGCCCTCGTGGTCAACGGGTCGCTGGCTTGGTCGACGACGGCACCGGAGGTCCTCGGCGGGCCTGCCGCACCGTCGCTCACCGTCGAGGCGCTGGTGCGGCACCGCTCGGGCCTCCCGCGCGTGCTGCCACGGTCCTCCGGGGCACCGGTCGACAAGGACCCCTACGTGGCCTGGACGACGGAGGCCTTCGACCGCGACGTCGTCCCGCACCTCGCCGGGCTCGTCACGGCCAGGTCCGTGGGCAGGGACAACTACTCCAACCTCGGGTACGCCGTCCTGACCCGGATGGCCGAGACGGTGACGGGAGAGTCCTGGCTGACGGCCCTGCGCGAGCGGGTGGTGGAACCCCTCGGCGCCGATCCCGACGCGTTCACCGTGGCGCCGCCCGCCGGGGCGACCCTGCCGCTCGACCGCTCCGGGAAGCCGCTGGCCGACTGGGACCTGTCCACCGGTCCGTTCTGCGGTGTCGGGGGCCTCTGGGCGACGCTGCCGGCGCTCGCGGACGTGCTCGGAGCCAAAGGGGTGGGGGGCAAGCGCTCCCCGCTGGCGCCGCCGCCCGAGTCGGACCCGCCCTCGCCGCACGCCTGGCAGCGCGGAGGACTGGGGCGTGACGTCGCGTGGCACAACGGGATGACCCTGCGGCAGGGCGCGTGGGTGCAGACCAGCCACGACCGGCTCGTCCTCGCGCACCGGTGCGGTGGGGTCCCGGGCTTCACCGCCGGGGCGGCCCGCCGTGCGGCGCAGCGCGCGGCGGGCGGCTGAGCACCGGTCCGGCTACCAGGCCTCGGGGTCGGTGCCCGTGCGGTAGATCCGTCGCCCCGACACGGCGTCGGGGCTGACGCGCACCCACGCCGACTTCCGGGTGGAGGACCAGGACTCCAGTCCGAGGCTCTCGGCGTGCAGGACGTCGCTCTCGTGGTCCAGCACCCGGGCGGTGCCGCGTGCGACCACGCTCCATGCGACGTCGTCGTCCCAGCCGTCCACCTCGAACACGACGCGGGTGGACACGGTGAGCTCGGCGAGCTTGGACCCGGGGGCCGTGGTGAACAGCACGTCCCCGTCGTCGAGGACGTGGTTCACCGGGAAGATGTCGACCTCGCCGGCGATCGCCACGCCGAGCCGGCCGACCGGACTCGCTCCGAGGAGCGCGGTGGCCTCCGACGTCGAGAGATTCTCGACCGTGCCACGGACAGGGGCGGACTCGTGCGTCATGGGTGCCTCCGGTCTCCGGGCCGAGCGGCGCTCGGCCGATACCTCGATCATTCCACCGTCGGCCCGTCCCTTCCGGGCGAATCCTGAGAGGTGCGTCACGTCGGACGCCGGGCGGTGGTGGACGGCGCGGCTATCGTGGACGCCGTGGACGCACCCGGGTACTTCATCTCCTTCGAGGGCGGCGACGGGGTCGGCAAGTCGACCCAGTTGCGCCTGCTGCGCGACTGGCTGGCCGAGGTCACCGGGCGCGACGTCGTCCTCACCCGCGAGCCGGGCGGGACCGAGCTCGGGGCGGTGCTGCGCCGGGCGATCCTCCACGGCGACGACATGGACCCGCGCACCGAGGCGCTGCTGTACGCGGCCGACCGTGCCCACCACGTCGCCTCGCTGATCCGGCCCGCCCTCGAGCGGGGCGCCGTCGTGCTCACCGACCGCTACCTCGACTCCTCCCTGGCGTACCAGGCCGTCGGGCGCGGGCTCGGCGACGACAGCGTCGAGGTCGTCAACCGCTGGGCCGTGCAGGACCTGATGCCCGACGCCACGGTGCTGCTCGACCTCGACCCGGTCGTCGCCGCACGGCGCCGCACCAGCACGCCCGACCGCCTGGAACGGGCGGGGGACGAGTTCCACCGGCGCACCCGCGAGGCGTTCCTCAGCCGCGCCGCCGCGGAGCCCGACCGGTGGATCGTGATCGACGCCGACGGAGACGTCGACGACCTGCAGGCGCAGATCCGTGTCGCCCTGGCGGCACGGCTCGACCTAGCACCGCTCGTCGAGGAGGCCGCCTGGCTCGACGCGGAGGAGGTGACGAGCGAGTGAGCGTCTGGGACGACGTCGTCGGGCAGGAGCACGTCATCGACACCCTCCGGGCCGCCGTGGCCGAGCCGCGCTCGATGACGCACGCGTGGCTGTTCACGGGACCGCCCGGGTCGGGCCGTTCCAACGCCGCGCGGGCCTTCGCCGCGGCGCTGCAGTGCGAGAATCCCGACGAGCGCGGGTGCGGGCGCTGCCAGGCGTGCACGACGACGCTCGCGGGCACGCACGCCGACGTCACCGTCGTCGCGACCGAGCAGGTGACGATCAAGATCGACGAGGTCCGCGACCTCATCGGTCGCGCCGTGCGCAAGCCCTCGACGGGGCGCTGGCAGGTCATCGTCGTCGAGGACGCGGACCGCATGCTCGAGCGCACGACGAACGTGCTGCTGAAGTCGATCGAGGAGCCGCCCCCGCAGACCGTGTGGCTGCTGTGCGCCCCGAGCTCCCAGGACGTCCTGCCGACGATTCGGTCGCGTTGCCGTGGCGTGGTGCTCCGGGTGCCGCCCGTCGAGTCCGTCGCCGCGTTGCTCGTCTCGCGGGACGGCGCCGAGCCCGAGGTGGCGCTCGAGGCCGCTCGTGCCGCGCAGAGCCACATCGGGCTGGCCCGACGGCTGGCGCGCGACGCAGGAGCCCGCGAGCGCCGCGACGAGGTGCTGAAGATCCCGGCCGAGGTCGCGTCCGTCGGTGAGGCCGTGATCGCCGCGGGCCGGCTGGTCGAGGTCGCGCAGGCGGAGGCGAGGTCGGCGACGGAGGAGCGTGACGCCGAGGAGAAGGGTGCGCTGCTCCGCGCGCTGGGCGCGGAGGCGGGCGAGACGCTCCCGCCGCGTCTGCGCTCGCAGGTCACCGAGCTCGAGAAGGACCAGAAGCGACGCGCCACCCGCTACCAGCGCGACGTCCTGGACCGGGCGATGCTGGACCTGCTCTCGCTGTACCGGGACGTCCTTGTCACCCAGCTCGGGGCGGAGGTCGAGCTCGTCAACACGGCGCACGGAGCGACGGTCCGCATGCTTGCCGGGCGCTCGACGTCCGTGCGGACCATCGAGCAGATGAACGCGATCTCGACGGCGCGCGAACGCCTCGGCACCAACGTATCGCCGCTCCTGGCGACCGAGGCGATGCTCGTCGAGCTGTGTCCCTGAGGCCTCGTCGCCGGTGAAGGTCGTGTGAAACCAGCTCGCGGAACGGTGCAGAACGTCGCGAAGGTGCCGTGACCCACTACCGTTGCGGCGTGAGAACTCGCCCCGCCCTCGTCGCGGCCACCGCCGCTGCCCTCGCCCTCGTCCTCGCCTCGTGCACTCCCTCTGACGGTGACGACCCGGCGCCGTCCGGGTCGACGTCCTCCGGCACCCCGGACGCACAGAGCGCCCCGGACGGCTTCGAGGACTACTACACCCAGGAGCTCGACTGGGAGCAGTGCGGTGCGGGCTACGAGTGCACGACGGCGGAGGCTCCCGTCGACTGGGGCGACGCGGACTCGGGCACGATCGAGCTCGGCCTCAAGCGCCTGCCGGCCACCGGCGACAAGCAGGGGTCGCTGCTCGTGAACCCGGGTGGTCCCGGCGCCTCGGGCATCACCTTCGTCACCGACGCCCGCAGCGTCTTCGGGCAGCCGCTGCAGGAGGCCTTCGACATCGTCGGGTTCGACCCGCGCGGCGTCGGGGAGTCGGCACCGGTGGTCTGCCTCGACGACGCGGACAAGGACGCGGCGCTCAGCGAGGACTTCTCGGACGACCAGGCCGGTATCGACGCCCTCGAGGAGTCCCTGAAGGAGTGGGCGGACGCCTGCGAGGAGAACACCGGCGACCAGCTCGCCCACGTCGACACCCAGAGCGCCGCGCGCGACATGGACATGCTGCGCAGCGCGCTCGGCGACGAGGAGCTGAACTACCTGGGGTTCTCCTACGGGACCCAGCTCGGGGCCACCTATGCGGGCCTCTTCCCGGAGACCGCGGGCCGGCTCGTCCTCGACGGGGCGATCGACACCACGCTGACGTCCGACGAGATCTCCGCCGAGCAGGCGGTGGGCTTCGAGAACGCGCTGCGCGCCTACGTCGAGGACTGCCAGAGCGGCGCCGACTGCCCGCTGACCGGCGACGTCGACGCGGGGATGGAGCAGATCCACGACCTGCTGGAGCGCGCCTACGACGACCCGCTGCCCACGGACAGCGACCGGGACCTGACGCAGACGCTGATGTTCTACGGCATCGCGCTCCCGCTCTACAGCCAGGGGAACTGGCCCCTGCTGACCGAGGCCGTCGACGAGGCCGTCACCCAGGGGACGGGGAGCACGTTTCTCTATCTCGCGGACTTCTACAACGACCGTGAGCCCGACGGGTCGTTCTCGACCAACTCCTCCGAGGCGTTCCGGGCGATCAACTGCCTCGACGACGCCGGCAACCCGGACATGGACTTCATGGAGGAGCAGGCCGCCGAGATCGAGGCCGCGGCGCCGACCATGGGCGAGTTCTTCACGTACAACGGCCTGACCTGCTGGGACTGGCCGTACGCCGCCGTCGACCAGGAGTTCGACCTCGCGGCCGCCGGTGCGCCGCCGATCGTCGTCGTGGGCACCACCAACGACCCCGCGACGCCGTACGTCTGGGCCGAGGGGCTGGCGGACACGCTCGACTCCGGCGTGCTGGTCACGTACGACGGCGAGGGGCACACCGCGTACGGCAGCTCGAACTCGTGCGTGTCCGACGCGGTCGAGGGATACCTCGTCGACGGAGACGTCCCGGAGGACGGCCTGACCTGCTGAGAGGCCGTCCGACGGCGGGCTCCCGGGCCGTTTTGGAGCCGGGGCCATCCGTTGGGTACAGTGGGTCCGCTCGCTCCTGCGAGTGCGCCGCCTTAGCTCAGTCGGTAGAGCGATTCACTCGTAATGAATAGGTCACCAGTTCGATTCTGGTAGGCGGCTCCACAGCGAAGGGCCCGACATCCGAGGATGTCGGGCCCTTCGTCGTTCCGGGCGACGCGCTGCTCCGTCGCGTCGATGCGTGCCGAGGCCGGCCGGTGACCCTCAGAGGCCCGAGCGCGGGTCCTTGAGGAGTCGGCTGAGGAAGATCCCGGCCCCTGCGCTGACGCCGAGAAGACCCAGACTGGCTGCGAGGATCACGCCCATCGGTGCGGACGGCTCCGGGGTCGAGTCCGTCGCGCTCTCCGAGGCCTGCGCCGAACGCTCCGCGTAGATGTCACCCAGGTCCGTCCCGCTGCTCACCAGGGTCGTGCCGGCGGGCAGGTCGTCGGCGGCGTCCGTGGCGGGTAGGTCGGTGTCCTCGGCAGGTTCGCTCGGCTCGTCGCTCGCCTCCTCGGAGGGGGTCTCCTCCGGGTCGACAGTCGCTGTCGTCTGCGTCGCCTCGGCGGTCCCGTCGTCCGGGGCCACCTCGGCCGTACCCGTCTCGGCGGGAACGGCGGAGTCGAACTCGTCCTCCGCGGGCGCGGCGGCACTCGGCGCCGGGGCCGGTTCGGCGGTGGCGGAGGCCTCGGGGGTCGACTCGGGGGCGGCCGCCGATCCAGAGCTTGTGCACAGGGGGTTCTTGTAGAAGCCGGCGAAGTCCCACTGCACCGTCACCCAGGTGACGCAGTAGCCGTCGGGGTAGTGGACGGTCCCGCCGAACGTCACGTAGCCGCCGTCCTTCGGCAGCTTGGAGCTGTAGGTGCGTTCGCGCTGCCCGTCGAGACTGCGCAGGCCATACCACATGCGGGCCGGGTTCCCGACGGGGCCGTCGAGCTGGACGCCCTCGATCGTGACCGAGAACGGCGGCGGTTCGACGTAGTCGTCTGCCGCTGCGGGCTGCATCGTCGCGAGCGCGAGCAGTCCGCTCACGACGGCAATCAGAGCAGAGCGCATGGGCACCTCGCTGGCGGGGACTTTTCGTGCGGAGTCTACGGTCAGTACGGACTCCTTCGGAACGCCCGTCCAAAAGTAGTTTGGCGATCAAAAAGGAAATGTCTCCCATGGTGACACCGACGTCCGCGAACCGGTCGGGCATCCGGCGGTAGCGTCGTCGTCGTGCCTCCGAACTCGCCCCCGCGCGCTGCCCCCGGTTCCACCGTCCGCCACCACGACTGGGAGGGGGCCGACGTCGGCGGTGGAGAATTCACGGACGTCACCTTCGTCGGCGCAGACCTGAGCGAGGTCACGACGACGGGCACCGTCTTCACGGGCTGCACGTTCCAGGACGTCCGGTTCAACGCCTCGGCACACACGACGACGGCGTTCATCAACTGCACCTTCCGCGGCGCGGTCTTCTTCGACACGCTGTTCGACGACTGCAAGCTCACCGGCTCGAGCTTCGACCGCTGTCGGTTCGAGCTGATGCGCGCCACGGGCGGCGACTGGTCGTTCGTCTCCCTGTCTCGTGCCGTTCTCGACGGCACACGGTTCGAGCGCGTCCGGATGCGGGAGGCGGACCTGACGAGGAGCCGGCTCCGGGAGGCGGTCCTCGCAGAGGTCGACCTGTCGGGCGCCGATCTTGCAGGTGCCGACCTCAGCGGGGCAGACCTTCGCGGGAGCGCGCTCGGCAGCGTGGCCGGTCTCGACCTCCCGGGCACCGTCCTGCGGGGTGCGCGCATCACGATCGACCAGGCCGTCGTCGTCGCCGAGGCGTTCGGGATGGACGTGCGGGCGGACTGAGGTCTCGACAGGCTCGACCTGCGCTTGTTGAGCTTGTCTCTGCGCTGGTTGAGCTTGTCGAAACCGTTCGGCGTCAGGGCTTCGGGATGCTCGTGACGGTCGTGAGCAGGAAGACGCAGTCCTCGAGCGCCAGGACCGCGTGCCGCTCGTGCGTCAGGACGGCGAGCTCGCCGCGCGCCAGGTCTTCCTCGCCGCTGGGCGTCGTCACACGCACGCTGCCCTCGAGCACGAGGAGGCTCGCGGCGGGCGGGGCGTTGTGCTCACCCAGCTCGGTGCCCTTGACCAGCGCGAGGAGCGACTGTCGCAGCGGCCCGTCGTGCACCAGCATCTCGGAGCTGCGTCCGTTCTTCTCGGCCTGCGCGTAGGCCATGTGTGCGAGTGCGGCCTGCTGAAGGTTCGTCATCGGTCCTCCGGAGGTGGTGGGTTCTCACCATCGTGCCACCGGGGCACCCCGGGCGCCGGTCGCGCCGGCACCGAGCGTCAGAGCGAGGCTCCGTGCATCCGCGCGTACGTCCCGCCGGCCGCGACGAGGTCGGCGTGCGTGCCCACCTCGACGACACGGCCGTACTCCATCACGACGATGCGGTCCGCACCCTGGATCGTGGTGAGCCGGTGGGCGACGACGAACGTGGTGCGACCGTGCATGAGTCGGCCGAGGGCCTGCTGCACGAGGCGCTCAGAGGTGTTGTCGAGCGCGGAGGTCGCCTCGTCGAGCACCAGCACCCGGGGGTCGCGGACCAGCGCGCGCGCGATCGCGAGCCGCTGCCGCTGCCCGCCGGAGAGTCGTCCGCCCCGCTGCCCGATGACGGCGTCGAGCCCGCCCATCTCCTCGACGAAGTCCCAGGCGTTCGCGTCGACCAGGGCGGCGCGTACGGCGTCGTCGTCGAGGTCGTCGGAGCCGTACGTGACGTTGTCGCGGATCGAGCCCTCGAAGAGCACCGACTCCTGAGGGACGACGGCGAGGAACTTGCGGTACGAGCGCAGGTCGATGGCCGACATGTCGTGCCCGTCGACGGTCACGCGGCCGTGCTGGGGCTGGAGGAATCCGATCACGATGTTCAGCACGGTGGACTTGCCGGACCCGGACGACCCGACCAGCGCGACGGTCTCGCCGGGGCGGGCCACGAGGTCGAGGTGGTCGACGGCGGGGGCGGCGGTCTCGCCGGGGCCGGCTGCGTCGTCGTAGGTGAACGTGACGTCGTGGAACTCGACCGTCCCGTCCACGTGGTCGAGCGTCGGCTTGCCGGCGTTCTCCTCGACGTCGTACTCCTCGAGCACCTCGCCCATCGAACGGATCGACTCCAGGCCCTTGGCGATGATCGGTGCGAGGGTCATCAGCTGCGTGACCGACCCGGTGAGGGTGACGAAGTAGGTCGAGAGCATGACGACGTCGCCGGCGGTGACGTCGAACGTCCCGGTCCACGCCACCCAGGCGGCACCGACGAGGCACGCGACGGAGAGGAGCTGCAGGATCACCCACGCGATCGTCCCGAACCGGCCGTTGACGAGGTCGAGCCGAAGGCCTGCCTCACGGACGCGGCCGAGCGTCGTGTCCATGCGGTTGATCTCGCGGTCCTCGAGGGCGTGGGCGCGCGTGATCGGGATCAGGTGCGCCATCTCGGACACGCGCGCGGACATCGACTCGACCTCGCCGCGGAACTGGGCGTTGCGTGCCGCCATCCGCTTGCGCATGGCCATGACGAGCCAGGCCGCGAGCGGCACGGTGAGCGCGAAGATCGGCAGGAACTCCGGCACCTTGAGCCCGGTGAGGACGAGTGCGCCGGCGAGCGTCGTGATCGCTGCCATGCCGGAGTCGAACGTGGTGCGGGAGGCCTCGACCACGTTCTCGACGTCGCGCACGATCTTGGTCTGCAGCACCCCGGCGCTCGTGCGGCGGTGGTAGCCGATGGACAGCTCCTGGAGCCGGCGCGTCAGCGCCATGCGCAGTGTGGTCTCGACGCTGCGCACCGCCCGCGAGAGCGTGCGGATGTACAGCAGCGAGAGCGGGTAGTTCTGCAGGACGACGACGGCCATCACGGCCGCGATCAGCCACAGCTCGGAGAGGGGCCGGTGCTGCACGACGATGTCGATGACGGTGGCCGTCAGCGCGGGGATCAGCCAGACGGGGGAGTGCTTGATCGCGAAGACGACCGCGGCCCCGACGAGGCGTGCGCGCTGGGGGCGGTACAGGTGCGCGACAGTGCGCAGGGGGTGCGTGCCGTCATAGGCGTCGAGGGGGTCCACGGATCCATCCTGCCGGGGTTTGCGCCGCGGGTCGAATCGATTCGTGTCAGCGTTGACGTGAGCGGGTCCGTCCGACGTCGGAGAAGGTCGCCCGGGAGGCTAGAAGCGCGGCCCGTCCTCGTCGTGGAGGAGGTTCCGCAGCGGCCGCATCACGACGTCCACGCGCTCGACCAGGTCGGTCGGTCCGGTGACGAGCAGCGCCCGTTCGCCGACCTGCACGTACTGCGCGGTGATGCCGCGCGTCGTGATCCGCGCACCGGGCCCCACGCCGTCGACGACCGTGGGCGACGTGTCGATCCCCGCCCGCTCGACGTCGTCGAGCACGGCCCTCATCGCGCTGCGGTAGTCCTGGTATGCGTCCGCGAAGTCGTCGGAGCCGGCCGTGCCGCCGGGCTCTGTCGGCGGACGCACGTCGGTGTGCAGCGGCGCGGCGATCGCCGTCGTCAGCGCGGCGCGCAGGAGGTCCGGCAGCACCTCGTCGGTGACGGGGTGGCGCAGCGTCTCGACGCCGAACGGCTCCGCCTCGAAGGTCTCGTACCCGCGGCAGAACCGTTCCGCGGCAGGGTCGATCTCGTCGTCGGTCGAGTCGTCGACGACCGCGAGCGACTCCTCGCGCAGGTCCATCCCCCACAGGAGCGGGTCGGCGACCTCGCCCACCAGGCCGCTCATCTGGGCGAACCGCTCGGCGACCTGCTCCCAGGGCTCGCCGGTCTCGTTGGTCTCGCCGTCGTCCATCGCGTTCTCCAACCGGTCGCCGTGGTACTCCGAGACTGCCCCCGTGCGCTCGCGAGGTCAACGGCAACCGCGCGTGTCGGCGCCGGGCCGCTCGAAGCTGTTCTCTCTATCTGACGCAGACAGCCGATGTGTCATGATGGGTGGCGTGGCGACGAAACCCGCACGACGGCGCACAGCCGGGTGGATCCCGGACCAGCACGGGGCCTGGGCGATGCTCGCCGTACCCCTGGTCGTCGGCGTCGTGCTCTCCGGGTTCGCGTGGACGCACCTGCTCCTCGCGCTGACCTGGTTCCTCGGGTACTTCGCGTTCTTCGCGATCGGTCGCTGGGTCAAGTCGCACCTCAAGAGCCGGTTCCTGCCGCCCGCGCGCGCCTACACCCTGGCCGTGCTGCCCCTGGGGGTTGCCCTTGTCGCGCTCGTGCCCGCGCTCGCCTGGTGGGTTCCCGTCTACCTCCCGCTCGTCGCGGTCAGCCTCTGGTGCTCGTACCGCCGCAAGGACCGCTCGGTCCTGAACGACGGCGTGACCATCCTCGCGGCCTGCCTCATGATCCCGGTCTCGTTCGTCGTCGCGGACGTGGGGCGCGTCGCCGAACCCCCGTACCTCCTCGGCGCCGGGCAGGTCTGGGCGATCTTCGCCGTCGTGCTCGCCTACTTCCTCGGGACCGTCCCGTACGTCAAGAGCATGATCCGACGGCGCGGGGAGCCTGCCTACCGGCGCGCCTCGGTCTTCTTCCACGTCGGCGTCGGCGTGGTCGCCTGCACCGCCCTGGCGCTTGCCGGACTCGCCGTGTGGCCGGCCGCCGTGGTGCTCCTCGTCGCCGCGGTGCGGGCCGACGTCGTCCCCCGGTTCACGACGGCGAGCCCCGCGCAGCTGGGCGTCGGCGAGCTTGCGATGAGCCTGGCCGTGACCGTCGTCGCGATCTGGCTGCCCGCCGCACCGATGCTCTGAACGGCCGCCGCGACGTCGGATCGGTATGCCGCTGGCGAACATCGGCATACCGAGGGGGTGCGGGCCGTTGTGCCCCTATACAGTCGTTGCGGTCAGGCCTGATCAGCACTCAGGTGTAAGCCGCTCGTGAGGGAGCAGCCATGTTCGAGAGATTCACGGACCGAGCCCGTCGGGTCGTCGTCCTCGCCCAAGAAGAGGCGCGGATGCTGAACCACAACTACATCGGCACGGAGCACATTCTGCTCGGCCTGATCCACGAGGGAGAGGGAGTCGCCGCCAAGGCGCTCGAGTCCCTCGACATCTCGCTCGACGGCGTGCGCTCGCAGGTCACCGAGATCATCGGCGAGGGACAGCAGGCCCCCAGCGGCCACATCCCGTTCACGCCGCGCGCCAAGAAGGTGCTGGAGCTCTCGCTGCGCGAGGCCCTGCAGCTCGGCCACAACTACATCGGCACCGAGCACATCCTGCTCGGCCTCATCCGTGAGGGCGAGGGTGTCGCCGCGCAGGTGCTGACCAAGATGGGCGCCGACCTGAACAAGGTCCGCCAGCAGGTCATCCAGCTGCTCTCGGGCTACCAGGGCAAGGAGCCTGCCGTCGCCGCAGGCGGCCCGCAGGAGGGGCAGCCCTCCGGGTCCGCGGTGCTCGACCAGTTCGGCCGCAACCTCACCCAGGCCGCGCGCGAGTCGAAGCTCGACCCGGTCGTCGGTCGCTCGCTCGAGATCGAGCGCGTCATGCAGGTCCTGTCGCGCCGCACCAAGAACAACCCCGTCCTCATCGGCGAGCCCGGCGTCGGCAAGACCGCCGTCGTCGAGGGCCTCGCCCAGGACATCGTCCGCGGCGACGTCCCGGAGACGCTGAAGGACAAGCAGCTCTACACGCTCGACCTCGGCTCGCTCGTCGCCGGGTCCCGCTACCGCGGTGACTTCGAGGAGCGGCTCAAGAAGGTCCTCAAGGAGATCCGCACCCGCGGCGACATCATCCTGTTCATCGACGAGATCCACACCCTCGTCGGAGCAGGGGCCGCCGAGGGCGCTATCGACGCCGCCTCGATCCTCAAGCCGATGCTCGCCCGCGGTGAGCTCCAGACGATCGGTGCGACCACCCTCGAGGAGTACCGCAAGCACATCGAGAAGGACGCCGCGCTCGAGCGCCGCTTCCAGCCGATCCAGGTCAACGAGCCGACGCTGCCGCACACCATCGAGATCCTCAAGGGTCTGCGCGACCGCTACGAGGCGCACCACCGTGTCTCGATCACCGACGCGGCGCTCGTGGCCGCCGCGACGCTCGCCGACCGGTACATCAACGACCGGTTCCTGCCCGACAAGGCGATCGACCTCGTCGACGAGGCGGGCGCGCGTCTGCGCATCCGTCGCATGACGGCGCCGCCGGAGCTCAAGGAGCTCGACGACCGCATCGCCGACGCGCGTCGTGACAAGGAGTCCGCGATCGACGAGCAGGACTTCGAGCGTGCCGCGGGCCTCCGCGACACCGAGAAGCAGCTGACCGCAGAGCGTGCCGACAAGGAGAAGGCCTGGAAGGCCGGCGACCTCGACACGATCTCCGAGGTCGACGAAGAGCTCATCGCCGAGGTGCTCGCGATGTCGACCGGCATCCCCGTCGTCAAGCTCACCGAGGAGGAGTCCTCGCGCCTGCTCCACATGGAGGACGAGCTGCACAAGCGCGTCGTCGGGCAGGAGGCCGCCATCAAGGGGCTCTCGCAGGCGATCCGCCGTACCCGCGCAGGCCTGAAGGACCCGAAGCGTCCGGGTGGGTCGTTCATCTTCGCCGGCCCGACCGGCGTCGGGAAGACGGAACTCGCAAAGGCCCTCGCCGAGTTCCTCTTCGACGACGAGGACGCTCTCATCCAGCTCGACATGTCCGAGTTCTCGGAGAAGCACACGGTCTCGCGGCTCTTCGGCTCGCCCCCCGGCTACGTCGGCTACGACGAGGGTGGCCAGCTCACCGAGAAGGTGCGCCGCCGTCCGTTCTCCGTGGTCCTCTTCGACGAGGTGGAGAAGGCGCACGCCGACATCTTCAACTCGCTGCTGCAGATCCTCGAGGACGGTCGACTCACCGACTCCCAGGGCCGTGTCGTCGACTTCAAGAACACGGTCATCATCATGACGACCAACCTCGGCACGCGGGACATCGCCAAGGGCGTCCAGACCGGCTTCAACGCCGGCGGCGACCTCTCGACGTCCTACGACCGGATGAAGTCGAAGGTGAACGAGGAGCTCAAGCAGCACTTCCGCCCCGAGTTCCTCAACCGTGTCGACGACGTGGTGGTCTTCCCGCAGCTCACGCAGCCCGAGATCGTCGAGATCGTCGACCTGATGGTCGCCAAGCTCGACAAGCGTCTGCAGGACAAGGACATGGGCATCGAGCTCACGCCCGCCGCCAAGACGCTGCTCGCCGAGAAGGGCTATGACCCGGTGCTCGGTGCCCGACCGCTGCGTCGTGCGCTCCAGCGGGACATCGAGGACGTGCTGTCCGAGAAGATCCTGTTCTCGGAGCTCAAGGCCGGCGAGGTCGTGATCGTCGACGCCGAGGGCGAGGGTCTGCTCGGAGAGTTCACCTTCCGCGGCATCCCGAAGTCCGACCACGAGTCTGGCCCGATCTCGGTCGGCGCGGCCGCCGCTCTCGACGCCCCCACGGGCGTGTCGACGAGCGACCTGCCGCCGACCGGCGAGATGGAAGCCGGCGCCTGACCGGTCCCGCACGACCCGGGGCCCTCGGGCGCCCACGACGACGGCCCCGTTCCTCCTCACGGAGGGGCGGGGCCGTCGTCGTCGGTGAGCGGAGTCGTCGGCCGCTCGCGGGAGATCGCGGTGCCGTCGGTCATCTGTGTGCGGCTGCGGTCCGCCAGCGGGGTGCGGCCACCGTCCGTCAGCGGCCACCGTCCGTCAGCGGCCTGCGGTCCGCCACCGGGTGCGGCCGCGCTTCGCCTCCCCGGTGCCGAGCGCCTGCGGTGCGTCTGCCGTGCGTCTGCCGCTGCCGAGGGGCACGTTCTGGTCGTCACGGCAGCGTCGTGACGACCAGAACGTGCCCCTCGGCGCTGCTGGGCGCTGCTTGGTGCCGGTCCGTGCTGCTCGGTGCGGGTCACGGTCACGGTCACGGTCGCGGTGCGGCCGTCGCGAGCGCCGAGCGCACCATCGCGACCACCCGGTCGGGGTGTCGGAGCTGATGCCGGTCGACGACGAGCACGGTCCACCCCGCGAGCCTGAGCCGGTTGAGCCGGTCGCGGTCGCGCCGGATCCGCTCCGGGGTGTCGTGGTGCGCCCCGTCGTACTCGACGGCCACCCGGAGCTCGGGCCAGCCGAGATCGACACGCGCGACGAACGATCCGCGGTGGGTGACGACGACCTGCGTCTGCGGACGGGGAAGCCCGGCGAGCACCAGGAGCACGCGCAGGCGCGACTCCCGGGGCGACTCTGACCCGGGGTCGACGAGGTCGAGGGCCTGACGCAGCATCCGGATTCCTCGCGCGCCGGGACGGGTCGCAGCCAGCGCCCGGGTCGCAGAGACAGCTGCGGGATCGACGCGCGCCAACATGTCGAGAGCGGCGACGGCGCGAGGAACCGGGAGGAGACGTCCGACGTCGAACGCCGTCCGGGCTGGTGACGTCGTGCGGCCGAACGCGGTCCGGACGATCTCCCTCGGCGCGAGCGACGCCCGGCTGACCTCGATCTCCGCGCGTCGGCGGACCCGTCTCGCCAGGGTCATCTGCGCCGGAGACGAGACCTCGGCGAGGTCGATGCCGTGTGCCCAGAGCGCGCTGAGCCCGGAGACGACCGCGTCCTCGCCGAGTGCGGCACGCGCGGCGCGGATCCGCGTGCCGTGGTCGAGCGGACTGCCGGCCGCGACGTAGATCCCCCGCGTCAGCGTCGTGAAGGCAGGGCCGCGCAGGTGTCCGGGCGTCGTGTGGTCGAGCGCGTCGCGCCGACTCCTGGGATGCAGCCGGAGTGCGTGCGGGACCGGGCGCGGTGGGTGAGCCATCGCACCAGGGTCGCGGGTTCCCCACCAGCCGACGGGCATGGAGTCGATCTGTGGACGGCGGGCTCCGATTTGCAGCGTGGACCCGGGCCCGTGGACGGCGCGGTCCGCAGTGCTGCCGAGTGGCACGTTGTTGTCGCGATGGATCCGCCGAAGCGACCAGAACGTGCCGCTCGGCAGACAGCGGCGGAGCTAGGAAGAGAGGAGCGCGCGAAGGTCGGCCTCGGCCCGCGTCGGGGTGCACGGCCGGCAGCCCAGCGCGGTCCACTCGCGCACCAGACGCGGTTCGTCGCGCATCAGGCCCCAGCCGCGGCGCACCAGCGTCAACGGTGGCTTGCGGCGCTCGCCGAGGTCCCGCAGGAGGCGGAACCAGGCGGTGACGACGGCGGGTCGGGCCAAACAGATCGCATCCGCCAGCACGCCCTCGGAGCACAGACGGTCGACGATGTGCGCAGCGAAGATCCCTTCGGCGAGCACGAGCGGCGCCTCGCTGACGTCCAACCGGGTCGTTCCGGTACGGCGCGAGCTCGGGATGTCGTAGATCGGAATGTCGGCCTCGCCAGTTGTGCACAGCTCGACGAGCGCCGCCACGGCCGCGTCGGCGTCCCAGCTCTGCGGGTCGTCCCAGTCCACGATCCCGAACCGCTTCGGCATGTCCGGATGGTCCTGGTCCCGGTAGAACTCGTCGAGCTCGACGACGGGGATGCCGAGGCGACGCGTCAGAGACGTCTTGCCCGACCCGGAGGCACCCGTCATCAGGACGACGCGTGCACGAGGACGGCGGACGTGCTCGGGGAGGTCGAAGAGCGTCTCGACGGGCTCGACGGGCGTCTCGTCGGGACCGGTCGGTGTGGTCGACATCGCGCGGCCTACCGAAAGCGCTGGACCGCGCGCGGCGCGGCCTCGGCCAGGTCGCGCACGGCCGGGTGCTCGGGTGCGGCGAGGATGTCGCGCATCGACCCCGACGCCACGAACGTCCCGTCGGCCAGGACGTGCACGGTGGGGCAGAGACGCTCGACGAGCTCGAGGTCGTGGGTGGCGAGGAGCACGGCGATCCCGTCGTCCTCGACCACGGAGCTGAGCAGACGTGCGATCTCGCCGCGCATGGCCGGGTCGACCGCCGACAGGGGTTCGTCGAGCACGAGGATCTCCGGGCGGGTGGCCAGCGCGAGTGCGAGGGCGAGCCGTTGCTGCTCGCCGCCGGAGAGCGTCGAGATGGGCCGGGAGTCGTGCTGGGGCCCGAGCAGGACGAGGTCCATGAGGTCCTCGACGGTCGTGGAGCTGGAGCGGCCGGTCCGCCGCGCCGTGGTCAGCGCACGCGTGAGTTCCCGGGACGCGGTGGAGCGCCGGTCGGCCACCGGGATGCCGTTCTGGGAGACGCGGCGCACCGCGGCACCGAACTGCTTCTTCCTGCTCCCGCGCAGGCGGTGCACGGTGGATCCGCCCCACGTGACCGTCCCGCCGCGGGGCTTCGTGAGTCCGAGCATCGCGAAGAGGAGGCTCGACTTCCCGGACCCCATCGGCCCGATCAGCCCGACGGGTGACTGCCCGGGGGTGAGGTCGAGCGAGACACCGCGGACGACGTCGGACGACTCACCGGCCCACAGGTCGCGGGCGCTGAGCGTGGTCTGGGGGTGGGGCATGCGGCGTCTTCCCTCGGGGTCGGTGCAAGCGGTAGGTCAAACGGTACCCAGGAATCCTGAGAGGTGGTCGCCGGTCGCTCGCGGACGTGAGCAGCACGGCGCCGGACGTCGGTGCTCGCGTACCGTGCGGGCATGAGCACCAGCCACGGACCCGACGAGTCCCGTTCGCGCGAGGCAGCCGCGGCCAAGGAGGAACGGGCCGGGCGCGCCGGCCTGTCGTTCGTCGGCGAGTGGCTGCTCGTCGCGCTCCTGACGTTCATCGGCAGCCTCCTGCTGGTGACGTTCCCCGCGGCGCTCGCGGCGGGCGTCGCGCACCTCCGCCGGCACGTGACGGGCCGCGACACGCGCCTGGCACTGTACTGGCGGGACCTCGGCCGGAGCCTGCGGGTGCTGTGGCCCGCGGGTCTGGTGCTGCCGGCTCTGGTGGTCGTCGTGAACCTGAACCTCCTGATGGCACGGTCGGGCTCCCTGCCGGGCGCGGGCGCCGTGGTGGTGGCGACGCTGGTCCTCGCCCTCGGGGTCGCCGTCGTCGTGGTCCGCTCCGCGGCGGCGTGGTCGCGCACGACGGGCCTGCGGCGCGAGCCGTCGCCCCGCTTCGCCGAGCTCTCCCGTCTCGCCTGGGACCGCACCGTCGCGGACTGGTCGGGCTCGCTCCTGGTCGCGCTCGCCGTCGTCGGCTGCATCGGTCTGGTCTACGCCTACCGGCCGCTGGTCGTGCTCGTCGGTGCCGTGCTCGCGGTCGTGCTCCTCGGTGTGGAGGCGCGGCGCGCACGTCGGGGGATCTAGCGGACGATCACCACGTGCAGGGTCCGGGGTCCGTGCACTCCCTCGACGCGGCTGAGCTCGATGTCGCTGGTCGCGCTCGGCCCGGAGATCCAGGTGATCGGGCGTGCAGGGTGGGGTGCGAGCATCCGGATCGCCTCGGGCAAAAGATGGACCACCTGGTCGGCCCGCAGCACGCAGACGTGCACGTCCGGCACGAGGGTGATCGCCCGGCGTCCCTGGTCGGGCTCTCCGTCCAGCACGATCGTCCCGGTGTCGGCGCAGGCCACGCGGGCGGCGGTCACGACGGCGCCCGCCGTGTCGAGCGTGGCGACGTCGAGGGATTCCTCGCGAGAGTCTTCGAGCACCTCCGGCACCCAGTCGGCCCGCCAGGCAGCGTCGAGACCGGTGGGCACGACGACGGTCCCCGCGTCGGCGATCAACGCAGCGACGGTCTCGGCGACGGTCGGGGTCGTCGCGTGGTGGACGGTCGCGCGGTAGTCCACGAGGCGGTCGACGAGAAGGTCGACGACGTCGTCGGACCCCGGCGCGAGATCGCCCGTGACCCGGTACTCGCGGGGGACGGGTACGTCGAGCTCGTCAGCCCCCAACGCCTCGCGGACCCTCCCGAGGATCTGCGTCCGTGCGTCGCTCATGCGTTCTCCTCCGCTGCGCCGTCTCCGTCGTTCCCGTCGTGCTCGTCCGCCCACCAGTCCCGGAAGCTCTGCCGCGGTGGCGCGGGAAGGTCGCGCGATGCCGTCCACGCCGACATCGGCGGCGGGAGCGTGCCGACGTACCCCTTGCGGCCTGCCAGCACGCGCAGCGCCGCGGTGCCCTTCTCTGCCCGGCCGAGCCGTGCGCCGTCGGACATCACCCAGCTCGCGGCCTTCATCGCACCGTCCCACCCGGTCGGCACCGTGCGCTCGCGGCGGGAGTCGACGTCGCGGGCCCGCAGGTGCACGAGCAGGGACGGGATGTCGATCTTGACGGGGCACGCGTCGAAGCAGGCGCCGCACAGCGTCGAGGCGTAGGGCAGGGAGGCGTTGACGTCGCCGTACGGCGCGTCCTCGGTCCCGGCGCCGGTCAGGAGCGGTGTCAGCACCGCGCCGATCGGGCCCGGGTAGACCGAGCCGTAGGCGTGCCCGCCGACCCGCTCGTAGACGGGGCAGACGTTCAGGCATGCCGAGCAGCGGATGCAGTGCAGCGCCGCGCGGCCCACGTCGTCGGCGAGGGCGCGGGTGCGCCCGTTGTCGAGCAGGATCAGGTGAAAGTCCTGCGGGCCGTCGCCCGGCGTCACGCCGGTCCACAGCGACGTGTACGGGTTCATCCGCTCGCCCGTGGACGAGCGGGGCAGCAGCTGGCCGAAGACCTCGAGGTCCGTGAACGTCGGCACGACCTTCTCGATCCCCATCACGGTCACGAGCGTCTCGGGCAGCGTCAGGCACATCCGGCCGTTGCCCTCGGACTCGACGACGGTCAGCGTCCCCGAGTCGGCGACCCCGAAGTTCGCGCCCGAGACGGCCATCCGCGCCGAGAGGAACTTGCGTCGCAGATGTACCCGCGCGGCCTCCGCGAGCTCGCGGGGAGCGTCGCCAAGGTCGTCGGGCGCGTCCTCCATGCGGGCCAGGAACAACCGGCGGATCTCCTCGCGGTTGCGATGGATGGCGGGGACGAGGATGTGCGAGGGCATGTCCTCGGAGAGCTGCACGATCAGCTCGGCGAGGTCCGTCTCGACGGCCGCGATCCCCGCCTCGGCGAGCGCCTCGTTGAGGCCGATCTCCTGCGTGGCCATGGACTTGACCTTGACGATCTCGTCGACGGCCCGCTCGCGGGCGATCCGGGTGACGATCGCGTTCGCCTCGTCGGCGTCCCGGGCCCAGTGGACGGTGCCGCCGCGGGCGGTGACGTTCTCCTCGAGCTGGACGAGCAGCTCCGGCAGCCGGGCCATCACGTCGCCCTTGACGGCCGATCCGGTGTCGCGCAGGGCCTCCCAGTCCGGGACCTCGCCGACGACGCTCGCGCGCTTCTCCCGGATGGTCGACGTCGCGTGGCCCAGGTTGCGGCGCATCTGCGCGTCGTCGAGCGCGCGCCGGGCGGCGACGGGGAAGGGGTCGCCCCAGCGCAGGGGGTCGTCGGCGTGCGGGACCGGGCCGAGCGGCCCCTCGTCGGGCGTGCTGGACCGGTGGCGGGGGAGTCCGAGGAACGTGCTCATCGCGGCCCTCCGACCGGGCGGGTGCGGGTCCGGGGGGCGTCCGACAGGGGGGTCGGGCGTTCGCGCGTCGAGGCGAGCACCTCCGCGAGGTGCAGCGTCGTCGTGGCCGAGCCTCGTCGGGACAGCCCGCCGCCGATGTGCAGGAGGCACGAGCGGTCGCCGGCCACGAGGACGTCGGCGGCGGTCGAGTCGACGGCGTCGCACTTGTCGTCGAGCATCGCGGACGACGTCGGGGCGTTCTTCAGTGCGAACGTCCCCCCGAACCCGCAGCAGCCGTCCGCCTGCGGGAGGTCGACGAGGTCGATCCCCTCGACGGCGCGGAGCAGCGTCTCGGGCCGGTCTCCGACGCGCAGCATCCGCAGCGAGTGACAGGTCGGGTGGTAGGTGACGCGGTGGGGAAAGTACGCGCCGACGTCGGTGACGCCGAGGACGTCGACGAGGAGCTCGGAGAGCTCGTAGGTCCGGGCGGAGACGGACTCGGCGCGCGTCGCCAGGTCCTCGTCCCCCGCACGGCGGGCCACCATCGCCTGCTGGTGCCGGATCGAGCCGGTGCACGAGCCGGACGGGACGACGACGGCGTCCCAGGCCCCGGTCAGCACCGGGTCGAACGTCTGGACGTGGTTGCGGACGACGGGGAGTGCCTCGTCCATGTAGCCGGTGTTGACGTGCATCTGCCCGCAGCACGCCTGGCTCTCGGGGAAGACGACGGTGTGGCCGAGCCTCTCGAGGAGTCGGACGGTGGCGCGGGGTGCGCCGGGGAACATGGCGTCGGCGACGCAGGTCGCGAACAGGGCGATGCGCATGCGGCTCCTTGCATAGCGATGCGGCCCAAGCTCGCCAGCGTCGACATCTGCTTGACCTCATGCCTGCGTCGCTTGACACGTCACGGCTGAAAGAGGAGGCGATGATCACGACCGCGTTGACAGCACCAGGGGCGCGGGATACTCTCCAAGCCTAACGCTGAATCGATTCATAAGCGACTCGGCGCCGTTCAAGGAGGAGCGCATATGCCGGATCTCTCCGCTGTGGCTGAGCAGCTCGCGAGCCAAGAGATCGAACTGCCGTCGTGGGCATTTGGGAACGCAGGCACTCGCTTCCGTGTATTCGAGACGCCTGGTGTCCCTCGTGATCCCTTCGAGAAGATCTCCGATGCCGCGCAGGTGCACCGGATGACGGGACTCACGCCCTCCGTTGCTCTACACATCCCCTGGGACAAGGTCGACGACTATGGCGAACTCGCGGCACATGCCACCGAAAACGGTCTCCGGCTCGGAACGATTAACTCGAACACTTTCCAGGACGCGGACTACAAGTTCGGCAGCTTGACGCACTCAGATCCGCGCATCCGCCAAAAGGCAATTGATCATCACCTCGAGTGCATCGAAATCATGGACGCGACGGGCTCACAGGACCTGAAGATCTGGCTCGCCGACGGAACGAACTACCCCGGACAAGATGACATGCGTGCCCGCCAGGACAGGCTCGCGGAATCCCTGTCGTCTATCTATGCCCGGCTGGGCGAGTCGCAGCGCATGGTTCTTGAGTACAAGTTCTTCGAACCTTCCTTTTACCACATGGACGTGCCGGACTGGGGTACAAGCCTCATTCAGGTACAGGAGCTCGGTGACCGAGCCCTTGTCTGTCTTGACACAGGACACCACGCACCCGGCACGAATATCGAGTTCATCGTGATGCAACTCTTGCGAGCAGGGAAACTAGGCTCTTTCGACTTCAACTCGCGGTTCTACGCAGACGACGACTTGATAGTTGGGGCAGCTGATCCGTTCCAACTCTTTCGGATAATTGCCGAGGTTGTCCGGGGAGGTGGATTTGGGTCAGCGTCTTCCGTGGCATTCATGCTCGATGAATGCCACAACATCGAGAACAAGATCGAGGGCCAGATCCGCAGTGTGCTCAACGTCCAAGAAATGACGGCACGTGTACTTCTGATCGATCAATGCGCGCTCGCGGAAGCGCGGTCCGCAGGCGATGTTCTCCGAGCGAACGAGGTGTACATGGACGCATATGCAACCGACGTGCGTGAGGCGCTCTTTGCGTGGCGAGAGAGTAGGGGGCTCCCAGGAAACCCGATGGCCGCGCACCGAGAGAGTGGCTACGACACGCGGAACGTTGAAACTAGACAAGGCGGGCGCCAAGCGAGCTGGGGCGCGTAAGCAGCTTGCCGAACCGATCGGTTTCGATCGGTGCAGTGCAGAAGGCACACGATGGTGTGGCCTGAAACTACAGTGAGGATGGATTTGATGACGAATCTCAACCGACGGAGCAAGAAGCAGGTAATCGCAGCCGTCACTGTTGCTGCCCTGAGTGTGGGCGCGCTCGCGGGATGCTCAAACTCAGGTGCTGACGACGCTGACGCCTCTGAGGACACCAGTGCCAACAAAACCGTTGATTGGTGGACCTGGAACCCAGACCAGGCAGTTGTTGGTGATTGGGTGGACCTCTTCAACAAAGAGCACCCCGATATCACCATCAACTACCGCTATATTGCGTTCGACGACTATGCGAATGCGCTGAGACTCGCGATCACGACACCTTCGGGCCCAGATGTCTTTGGCTTAAACTATGGACCAATGGCGGACCAGTTCGGGTCTGCGGCCATTGACCTCGCACCGCTTGCCGAAGAGAATATTGGGGCCGACTGGCAGGACCAGTTGCTCGGTGAAGACCAGCTGCGAGTCGACGACAAGCAGGTGGCTCTTCCCTGGATGGTTACTGGCGGTGGAACCCTCTGGTACAACCAGACCGTATTCGACGAGGCGGGCGCTACGTACCCGACGAACCTCGACGAATGGAAGAAGACCTGCGAGAAGATTGAGGCGATCGACAAGACCTGCTTCACGCAGGGTGCAAAGTCCTCAGACTTCAACCGTGATATTTATGTGGCGATCATGAATCAGATCAGTCCCGGAATTGTCTGGGACGCCGCAGCCGGCGAAGTCCCGTTTGACTCGCCAGAGTTCATCGAGGGCTTCGAGGCCTGGAAGTCGCTATTTGACGAGGGAATTATTGAGGACGGTGCATTCGGACTCGCGCAGTACCCGGATGCATACGACGAGTTCAATAGAGGCGAGGCAGGAATGATCGCCCTAGGCACCTGGAACAACAGCAACATGACGAAGGCTGCACGAGACGGAAACGTTGAGACCTACGGTGATGTGGCCAATGACCAGGTATTCACCTCTGGCGCGTTCCCGACGGTAGTAGACAGCCCGATGGCGACAGACATACTGCGTGTCGGGCCGGATATTGCCTGGGCGATCTCTGAAGAGTCGGATGCGAAAGAAGCTGCTTGGACCTTTATTGACTGGCTGACGACTAGCGATGCCGCTCAAGACAAGATCGGATCGACATTGCAGACTCCTGCACTCGTCTCGGCGGAGATCGACCGTAGCGATCTCGTCGATCCAGAACTTCAGAACCCCGCACTCGACTCGCAGGCGACCGCGATGGCCGATGAGTCCGGATCGGGGAGCTTCCCGAACGCGGACATCGAGAACGCGCTCTACCAGGCACTCGCCAGTACAGCCACGGAAGGCCTGAGCGCGGAGGATGCCGCCAAGTCGGTCCAAGCAGCCATCGACGCGTCATAGTTAGAAAGGAGCGCGGTGCCGGGCCCATCGGGTCCGGTACCGCAAACCATGGAAACTACAACTCAGCATGTTGATGCCGGGGCATTGAAGTTGACAACAACGACGCGTCGCCCTGCCCGTCGCACTCCGCTGCACGGGCGCTACACCCCGTGGCTCTACATTCTTCCAGCTCTGATCCTCATAGTTGGAATAATTTACGTGGGGATCGGATATACGGGTTATGTCAGTACGCTTGACTGGAACGGAATCGACGACAATGCCACAAGCGTAGGATTCGAAAATTACATAGCGATCTATCACGATCCAGTATTCTGGACAGCGCTCAAGCACGTAGTGATCTTTGCCATCGGGTCAATCTTGATTCAGGCATTCCTCGGTCTGATCATGGCAGTCCTCCTGAGCGGACCAGGACTCAAGATGCGACCGATCTACAAGGTCATTATGTTCCTGCCGGTCGTCCTGGCACCGTCAGCTGTTGCCACGGCGTTCCGGGGAATCTTGAGTCCCGACGGTTCCCTCAACTCGTTCATAAATATCTTCGGGTTTAACGTCGATATCGGATGGCTCGCAGACCCATCGATTGCCCTATATGCGATCATCGGTATCAATATCTGGCAGTGGACTGGATTCAGTTTCATTCTTTACCAAGCAGCGTTGTCGCAGGTCGACCAGAACGTTATCGATGCTGCATCGATCGACGGTGCTGGGTTCTTTAAGACTTTGTGGTACGTCGTCGTTCCTCAGTTGAAGGGGACGCACGCGACTCTTGCCCTCACGGGCGTCATCGGTTCGCTCAAGACGTTCGATGTCGTTTTCCTGACCACCGGTGGCGGTCCGGGACGGAGTACTGAGTTCCTGGGAACGTACATTTACGAGCAGGTCATTGATCTTTACCACGCTGGCTATTCAGCGGCGCTTGCGATGGTCTTGCTCGTTCTTGCATTGGCGTTGACTACTGTACAGTTGCGGGCTTACAAGTTTGGGGAGGAATGACAATGCTAGAACGTCTGAATCCAGGAAAGCTTCTGATCGCTCAGATTGTCGCCACACTCATTGCAATCCCCTTTCTCTTTCCATTGGTTGCGATTGTCAGCAAGTCGTTTGAAGGTGCAGGGTTCTACGAGAACTACTCCACAGTTCTAACGACCACGCCGATTCTGCGGTCAGCTATGAACAGCGCAATTATTGCAATTGGCGTCATATCTATCGTCTACGTGATCACGATGCTCGCTGGGTACGCTTTCGCGAAAATGGGCTTCAAAGGCAAGAAGTTAGTCTTCAATGCGATCCTCGTCGGTTTGATTCTACCGAACATTGCGCTCATAGTTCCACTATTCATCGGAGTTCAGGCGCTCGGCATGTTCAACAACTATCTGGCTGTGATCATCCCACTCGCCGCGACTACGACGCCATTCACATTGCTGCTCACGCGCAACTACATGCAGTCAATCCCTACTGAGGTTCTGGAAGCTGCAACGATTGACGGCTGTTCGTCATTCTCGACCTTAATCCGTATCGTTCTCCCTCTCGCGAAGCCGATCAGCGCTGTCGTCGTTGTATGGACCTTCCTCGGCGCATGGAACGAGTTCTTCCTGCCTCTGATCTTCCTGCAGGATCCGAATATGCAGACCGTCACAACCATCCCGATGTACTTCACAAGTACCTACGGATCAGATCAGCCGAAGATCTTTGCTGCGCTCGTCCTCATTAGTTTACCAGTCGTGATCCTCTATCTCGTATTCCAGAAGTTCTTCGAGAAAGGTATGACGGCGGGGGCCATTAAGTAGCTGAGACCTGCGCCGGGTGGACATGGGCATTCGGAGTCACGTTTCTTGGAGAATGGAGTCGCGTCATGCATCGAGATTCAGCGGCCACCCTTGCGAGGGTGAACCGCACGCTCACGTCATACATCTACCCCGCCGTGGAAGCGGCCTCGGTCGCAGCGGAATGCACAGCGTGGGAGGCGCCCGGCGAGCCCGTCTCCTTCGCCACTGCGTTGCGGAATCGGTTCACGCCGCGAAGTCCTGGGGATGCGTGGGGCGCGCCGTGGGGGACGACGTGGCTGAGTATCCGGGCAGATGTTCCAGTCGAATGGCGGGGCCGGAGGACCGAACTGATCGTTGAACTCGGGTTCAACGATGAGATGGAAGGGTTTCAGGTCGAGGGCATCGCATACGCCGAGAGCGGCGAAGCGGTGAAGGCGCTCAACCCCCAGTCTCGGTGGTTGCCGGTCGAGGTAGGTGCGCTCGACGTGGCCTACATTGTGGAGGCCGCGTCAAACCCTGTGCTGCTCCCGAAGGTTCAGGACGAGCTTGTCTTCGCTCCGACTCCATTGGGCGACCCAGCGACCGCGGGCCTCCGACCGCAGTACGTGTTGGGTAACTCACGGCTCGCTCTCGTGGATGAGGGTGCGCGCGCTCTCATTCACGATCTTGAGGTCCTCTCGGAACTTGCCCGGTCGCTGCCTGCAGAGTCGGCGCGCAGGTGGGAAATCCTCGTGGCACTCGAGGCGTCCCTCAACGTACTCGATGTGCATGATGTCGGTGCCACTAGTAGAGCCGCACGGCAGGCTCTCGTAGCCGTTCTGGACCAACCGGCGGTTGGCTCAGCGCACATTCTGAATGCGATCGGTCACGCGCACATCGATTCGGCATGGCTATGGCCGCTGCGAGAGACACGTCGCAAGGTCGCACGGACGGTTGCGAACGTGCTGCAGTTGATGGATGAGGACCCTGATTTACTCTATGCGATGTCCAGCGCGCAGCAATTCGCCTGGCTCGAAGAGGACCACCCTGACCTGTTCAGGCGTCTGTCTGCGCGGTTTGCCGAAGGGCGATTCCTCCCGGTTGGTGGAATGTGGGTTGAGTCGGACGTCAACATGCCGAGTGGAGAGTCCTTGGTTCGGCAGCTGGTGACTGGGACTCGCTACTTCGAGGAGAAGTTCGGTGATGTCGCGAAGGTTGGTTGGCTCCCCGACTCGTTTGGGTATAGCGCTGCCTTGCCTCAAATACTGAAACTAGCGGGCTATCACCGCTTCATCACGCAAAAGATCTCGTGGAACACCACGAACAAGTTCCCCCACCACACATTTTGGTGGGAGGGGATCGACGGAAGTCGGGTTCTCACGCACTTCCCCAGTGCAGACATGTACAACTCCAACGTCACGGTTGCTGACGTAGCACACGCTGCGTCTAATTTCGCCGACAAGGGTTGGGTGAATCGTTCGGTTCTACCTTTCGGATTCGGAGACGGCGGTGGTGGACCGACTCGTGAGATGATGGAGCGTGCGGCGCGTATGCGCGACCTCGAAGGATCTGCACGGGTTGAGGTCAGTTCGCCGGTGAAATTCTTCGACCAGGTCGAGCAAGAATTCGCCGACCCTCAGGTTTGGCTCGGTGAAATGTACCTTGAGTTTCACCGAGGAATATATACGTCGCAAGCTCGAACCAAGTGTGGAAACAGACGAGTCGAGCAACTGTTCCGTGAAGCGGAACTATGGGCGACGCAAGCTCGAGTACGTGCGGATCAAGACTATCCGTTTCATGCGCTTGAACGACTATGGCAAGAGGTTCTTGTCCTTCAATTCCATGACGTTTTGCCCGGGACTTCAATTGCGTGGGTGCACAACGAGGCAGAGCAAACGTATGCTCGTGTTGAGTCTGAACTGGTCTCGATTGTTGAGTCCTCTCTCGTTGCGCTGTCGGGTCCTGGGCCTGGCGCATCCATTGCGAATGCATCGCCATTTGCCCGCAGTGGAGTCAGTGGGCACTCGATCAGTACGCCTGTCGTTCGAGATGGTGCAGTCTCCGCGCACTCTTCTGACGGCTTGGTCATTCTGGATAACGGAGTCGTTCGTGTAGCGATCGCGGAAGACGGTACCGTCGTTGAATTGACCGACTTGCAGCGCAGCCGGCGCGTTATTTCTAATGGTGATCGCGGGAACCTTTTAAGAATCTACCGCGACGTGCCAACAAAATGGGATGCGTGGGACATTGATGCGGGATATAGAGCGACTGGTTTGGATGTTGATTCGGTTGTCTCAGCTCGAATTGAAGAACGTGGATCACGGTGCGCTTTCGTGGTCGATCGGGCGTTCGGTAGCTCGACCGCGTCGCAAGAGATCGTCGTGACTGCGGGGAGTGCGCAGGTCGATTTCACGACCAGGGTGGACTGGCATGAACGAGACAGACTGCTCAAGGTCGAGTTCCCGCTTGCGCTGTCCACTGAGCGATGGGCGGCTGAGACGCAATTCGGGCACACCTACCGAACCACACACACCAACACGTCGTGGGATACGGCAAAGTTTGAGGCGTGCGCGCACCGTTGGGTACACGTGGGGGAGCCGGGGTATGGCGTCGCCGTCATCAACGACCGAACATATGGGCATTCGGTCCGACGGGTTGGCTCGAGGGATTCGGGGGGTATTCGCACCAGTGTTGAACTGTCATTGGTGCGCGGGCCTCGCTACCCGGATCCTAAGGCGGACCAGGGGGCGCACACTTTCCGCTACGCGGTGCACGTCGGAGCTGACATCGAGGACGCTGTTCGCGCAGGATACGAGTTCACGGATTCGGCACGAGAGGTCTCGGGAGGAACGCCGGTACCTGCTCTTGCGGAATTTCGGGGTCGCGGCGTAGTCATCGACACCGTGAAGATGGCAGACGACAGGTCGGGCGATTTCATCGTCCGTGCGTACGAATCTCTAGGCGCGCGACAAGAGGTTCAGTTCTCTGTCAGCGTCGACGCTGATGCTGTCTACGATGTGGATCTTCTCGAGAACCGCATCTGTGCTGACCTTGATCTGACACAGTCGCTGACCTTTTCTCCGTTCCAGATCCGTACGTTCCGCGTGGAGTTGTCAGACGCAGAACGTAACTTCGAGGGGGGCTAGTGGCCAGGAACATCCTTGCGATCGATGTCGGGGGTACCAAACTCGCAGTCGGGATGATGTCTCCCGACGGTGCTATGCACGGAGCCATCATTGAGCCGACGCACAAAGAGCGCGGCGTTGACGCAGTACTTGATCACCTCTCTGATATGGCCCGTCGCGTGGTCGGAGCCACGAGGCATATTGGAGACTTCGACGCAGTCGGGATTTCCTGCGGTGGGCCCTTGGACGCTGCGTCGGGAATCCTGCGGTCACCGCTTCACCTTCCCGACTGGGTGGACGTCTCGATCACTGACCTTTTCGCTGACGAGTTTTCCGTGCCAGCGTTCCTGGAAAATGATGCGACTGCTGCGGCGCTCGGTGAATTTCACTTCGGTGCGGGGCGGGGATCGTCGACTCTTGTCTATCTCACGGTATCGACCGGGATCGGCGGTGGTTCTGTCGTTGACGGGCGCCTCATGCGGGGCTCTGCCGGCAACGGTGGAGAGCACGGACATATCACGGTTCGTCCGGGTGGACGGGCATGTAGTTGTGGCCGATACGGGTGCCTCGAGGCGTACTGTTCTGGAACCTCCATTGGTCTCCGGGGTCGAGAAGCGGCTCAGATTGCCGCAGCGTCAAGGCGCTCAACCGGCCTCACGGCATCGTCGACGGCAGTGGACGTCACGCGCTTGGCTCAGGTCGACGATGAAGTGGCGCGCGAGATCTGGGACGAAACGACAGAGCTTCTGGCGCAGGCGTGCACCGACCTGGCTAATGTCTTCGAACCAGAAGTTCTCGTACTCGGTGGCGGGGTAACGCGCTCGGGCAAGATGCTTCTCGATCCTGTCCGAGATTTCGTGCTTGCACACGCCATGCGGCCAGTAGCCGCAACAATTTCGGTCCGGCTCGCGGAGCTCGGGGACCTCGTCGGGCTCGTAGGTGCTGGCGCGATTGCACAGGACGGACTCGCACGTCTCGCGAGGAATTAGCCACCTTGGAGCATGCTGGCACGCTCCTCGAATGAAAGCAGGCTTCGGATGAAATCGTGGATCTTCCAGCATCTCAAGCAGCACAGAGATGTTGTTGACAATATGGCGGACTTGCTGCCTCAAATTCTCGCGACCAGCGACATGTTGTGCAGCCAATTTGAAAATGGCGGGGTTCTGTACACTTTCGGCAACGGGGGATCCGCCGCAGATGCTCAGCACTTCACGGGTGAGGTAATCGGTCACTATAAGCGCGACCGAAAGCCACTACCGGCAGTGACTCTCTCCACGGACCCGACGACCATGACCTGCATTTCCAACGACTACTCGTACGACGATTGTTTCTCCCGGCAGGTTCTAGCGCTTGCGAGACCGCATGATGTCGTTGCAGCCTTTACGACGTCGGGCCGGTCGGCGAATGTTGTCAGCGCGCTGGCTGCAGCCAAGGCACGCGGTGCGACGACACTTCTCTTTAGCGGCGCAGATGGTGGGCCATCTGCTGAGTTCGCCGACTATCAACTCGCATCGCCATCAACGCTGACGCCACGAATCCAAGAGATGCACACACTCATGCTTCATATGCTCTCGGAGCGGTTGGACGCGTGGGCCGCCGGTGAGGAGCCTGCAGCGTGATGAACAGAGCACCTGAGTCGAATCCGTCGTCCAGGCCGACCCCGGGCGAATTCGAGCGACCGAGTGCTGCACGCGATCGGACGCTTCATATGATTGGCAATGCGCACCTCGACCTTGTCTGGCTGTGGCCGTGGCAAGAGGCCTATCAGGAGGCGCGGGCAACGTTCTGGTCTGCGATCAACCGGATGGACGAGTACCCGGATTTCGTTTTCACGTGCGACCAAATTGTGCTTTTGGCATGGATCGAAGAGTCTGACCCGATCCTCTTTGAGCGGATTCGTGAACGCGTTGCCGAGGGGCGCTGGGTCAACGTCGGTGGTTGGTGGGTCGAACCCGACTGCAATATCCCGACAGGGGAGTCCTTCGCGCGGCAGGGGCTCCTGGGACAGCGGTACCTACAGTCTCGTTTCGGAAAGCCTGCGCCTGTGGGAATGAACGTGGATCCGTTTGGCCATAACGGGATGATTCCGCAGATTCTGCAGCTCCAAGGTATGGACGCCTACACGTTCCTCCGCCCTGGGCCACATGAATCGGACCTGGTAGAAAGTGCATTTTGGTGGGAGTCTCCCGACGGGTCGCGAGTACTCGCGTGGCGGATTCCGTACGAATACATGTCTCCTGCTGGCCCGGTCGCTCGACAGACTGAGAAGGCGCTGGGGCAGATCGGATCGCTTTCTGGCCACAAGATGGTTTTCTACGGTGTCGGAAACCATGGGGGTGGTCCGACGATTGACAATATTGAGTCAATCCGGCGCTACGATGCGATGGGTTCTTTCGGGAAGATGATCTTCTCGTCACCGCCGCAGTTCTTCGCGGATCTCCGTGCTGAGATTGCGGAATCCTCGGAGCCTCCGCTTCCGGTCCGGAAGACGGAACTTCAACACCATGCACCAGGCTGCTACTCCGCGCACTCGGGTGTTAAGGCATGGCTTCGACGAGCTCAGTCAAACGTACTTGTTGCGGAGCGGTGGGGAGCAGTGGCAGCTCAGCGGTTTGGGATCACCTACCCACGGGATGACCTCACTCGCGCGTGGGAACAGGTCAGTTTGAACCAGTTTCACGACATTCTTCCCGGATCTGCGATTGAGTCGGCGTACGATGACGTCCGCGATCAGCTGGGTGAGGCGGTGGCGATTTCGAAGCGGATTATCACTCGCACTCACAATGCTATCGCGCGACAGATTCAGATCGACGTGGACACAGCGACGCAGCCAGTCGTTGTGTTCAACCCGCACTCGTGGCCGTTGACGACGGTGATTGAACTCCACTACGGGGGTGAGCCCAATGGCGTCTTTGTTGTCGACGAGTCGGGGCAACGAGTGCCCTCCCAGCGGGTGCAATCGACGGCAAGCACAGACGACGAGATGCGTGGCGCTTCCGCGTTCCGGGTGGAAGTGCCTCCGCTGGGATATCGGCTCTACCGACTGGTGGGTGCACTGCTCGAGCCCCGTGAGCCGCTGGTAGATGCTGATCCCGCTCCGGCCGTGCACGTTGATCCGCACTCCGGCAGCATCACGATGGACAATGGTCGGCTGCGTGCAACGGTCGGTGCGTCGACTGGGTGGTTGACCGAACTTCTACTTCTCGACGAGGGCGTTGACGTCATTGCCGGTGCAACTGGCGATCACGCTCGAATCTCGCAGGATCCAACGGATACGTGGGGTCATCGCGTTGTCTCGTACGCAGGCCCGGGTGTTGAAATGTCTGTGGATCGCCTTGTCGTTGTCGAGGAAGGACCGCTGCGAGTCCGCGTCCGAGTTGAGCGGTCGTGGGGACGGTCCCTCCTTATCGAAGACTTCATCTTGTCGCGGGGGAGTGACTCTCTTGAGGTGCGCGCGGAGATTGACTGGCGCGAGAAGGCGCACCTGTTGAAGCTTCGATTCCCTACGGCCGTTGACAATCCCGTGGCGACATATGAGGTCCCGTGGGGGCACGTTGAACGTCCTGTCGACGGCGTGGAGTATCCAGGACAGTCGTGGATCGACCTTTCTGGCACGGTGGGCGAGCGCCACGCGGGACTTACGGTGGTCAACAATGCCAAGCACGCGTACGACGCGTCGCCGGCGAGTTCCATGCCTCGCAGTGAGAGCCCGAGCATGGGAATCACAGCCGTTCGGTCCCCCGTGTACTCCTGGCACGACCCGCGTGAACTCGAGGACGCCAATCGCTTCAGTTACCAAGATCAAGGGATCCAGCGATTCGAGTATGCGCTTGTTCCGCACCTCGGAGGCTGGGAGGCGTCCGATCCCATGCGGCGCGCAGCGGAGGTTGGGACCAAGCCCCGCGCGATGTTCGAGTCGTTCCATGACGGCGCGCTTCCGCCCGTCGGATCGTTCGGTGCTGTGGACTCGCGAGTTGACGGCCCAGGCGGAGTGCTCGTGAGCGCGTTGAAGGGTAGCGAGGATCTCGCGGATGACGGAACTGACTCCGCGGTGGTTCGCTGCTACGAATGGACTGGCCAGCCAGGGACAACGACGGTGCGGGTTCAGGTACCGGTTCTCGACGGGTTCCGTACGATCGAAGCGGAGTTTGGACCGAGCCAGATCAGGACCTTCGTCGTCCCGAATGCGCGACAGGCTGATATTCGCGAGGTAGACCTCGTCGAGTGGGATATCGGCACGCGTGCTCGCGGGGTATGGACTGAGGTGCCCACGGCCGCAGCGAAGGACGACTCGACCAACACGTCGACGGACTCGGGCTCGGGTCCGGGTCCAGCCACGCTTCCAGGCATGAGGTAGGGGCACGGAGCGGTGAGCTCCGGGTTCCTACCTCAACTGTCGAAACCTGCTGACGACGAACGCACGATCAGCTCCGGCTGAAAGATCACCTGCGTTGGATCGTTCGAGCCGGGCAAGACGAGTGATGCTGCTCTATGGCCCAGTTCAAACGTGGGTTGGCGAACGGACGTGAGCGGAGTACCGAGTTCTGCCGCGAAATCGACGTCGTCGTACCCAACGACCGCCATGCCGTGGGGCACTGAGACTCCCTCTCGGCGTAGCTTGCGTAGTGCGCCGAGGGCGACAAGGTCGTTGACGCAGAAGGTCGCAGTTGGTCGACGGGACAGTCGCAGAGCCCTACTGATTCCCTCCTCGCCTCCTGCTGCGTTCAGCGTGTCAATGGTGATCTCGGACAGTGCGTGAGCCGGGTCGAGCCCGGCGTCGTGCAGTGCAGCGACGACACCCGCAGATCGATCAGCACACTGCCGGATTGTGTGCGGTCCGTTGAGCAACGCGATGTTCTCGTGGCCCAGGCCGATGAGGTGCCGCGCAGCGAGTGATCCCCCTGCCACGTCATCGACTGACACGGAAGAGATGCGTTGGTCTTGTGAGTGACGGTCAAGAAGGACGACAGAGACTCCACGTTCCTGCAATGGCAGCAGGTAGTCCGTGGATTCGCTCGATGGGACGACCATCACGCCAAGGATTCCTTGCTCTTCGAAATGACGGAGGTAGCGCGCTTCGCGGGTCGAGTCCTCGTGTGAGCTTGCCAGCATGAGCGTGAGGTCTCGCTCGTCGAGGCGTGCCTCGATACCACGCGAAAGGTCGGTGAAGAACGGGTTGCCGATGTCGAGCACGATCGCTCCGACAGCAGAGATCGTTCCTGCACGAAGTTGTCGGGCGGAGCCGTTGCGAACGAACGATAGCGTCTTGATTGCCTCTTCAACCCGTCGCCGAGTCGCCGGCGAAACCTGGTCTGGTCGGTTCAGGACATTGGAGACTGTCCCGACGGAAACGTGTGCTGCTCGCGCGACGTCCGATACCGACGCGCGGCGCGCGTGTCCCTGCTTCACAATCGGCTCCCGAATAATCGTGCCCACGCGTGTGCATGGCTTGTGGACACGCTACCCGCCCGGGGGCCTCCTCAAACGCCGAGGTCTGAAGACGAGGCGGATCAGAGATCTGAGGGGACGCGCGTTGGCGTTGACGAAACATGGATGGACTCATAGTGTAGAGACTGATGAATCGATTCATCTCCGGCTGCCAGATGCTTGCCTGAAGCTAGCGTCCCGTCAGATGCCCGGTGTAGTGCATGAACAGTCGAGACGTGAGGTGCCAAACCGTATGAGCTACAAGGACAAGATCATGGGCTGCTGGATGGGTAAGGCGGTCGGTGGCACGCTCGGTCAGACGTTTGAGGGGCTTGATGGGCCGCTGGACGCCACGTTCTATGAGCCCGTCCCGACCGAGATGGTCCCCAATGACGACCTGGATCTCCAGGTGCTCTACGCGTGCGTGCTGGATAAACAGGAGGCCCCGATCGTCGACCGGCATGTTCTTGCCTCAGCTTGGCGCGATCACGTGGAGTTCCCTTGGAATGAGTACGGAGTCGGAATGCGAAACCTTGCCGAGGGAATTGCGCCTCCGTTTACCGGTAGCTTTGACAACTGGTTCACTTGCGGCGAGGGTGCCGCGATCCGCTCTGAACTATGGGCATGCTTGGCACCCGGGGCGCCAGACCTCGCCGCGGCATACTCCTACGAGGATGCATGCTTTGACCACGACGGTGACGGAATCTGGGCGCCTGTCTTTCTCGCGCGGCTCCAGTCATTGGCCTTCATTGAGTCAGACCCTGACAAGCTGATTGACGGTGCGCTTGCGGGAGTGCCGTCGGACAGCGAGATCTCGCATGTGGTTATCCGTGCCCGCGAGTTGGTTCGAAGCGGCCGTCATTGGCAGTCTTCTCGCGCGGCCATCGTTGCGGAGTTCGGCAACTCTGACTTCACGGATGTCCGCGTGAACACGGGGTTCGTGATCATCGGTTGGCTCACCGGCAACGACTTTGAAGAGCGCATCTGCATCACGAACAACTGCGGAGCAGACACCGATAGTTCCACGGCGACGATCGGCGCCCTTCTGGGGATCTTGGATCCAAACTGTATTCCAGAACGCTGGCTCGCCCCGATTGGGCGCGACCTTGTCCTCAACGAGGAAATCACAGGCATCTCTCCGCCTCCGACGCTGGACGAGTTTACGGACCTCGTGGTCGACCTCGCTGAGCGACTCGGCGGACGCGAGCCGGAGCCGACAGCCACTGAATTTGACCCCGCCGCGCACCGGATCGCCGTTGACATTGCGTGGACGAACACCGCGCACGAGTCATGGGAACTCCGTGATTTGTCGGAGTTGCCGCCCGAGGGCTCGGGGATTCCGAAGTTGCGGCAACCATGGCAGCCCGCTGCCCTTGCCGGCACATGGACGCGCATCTCTCGGGATGACTTCGAGGATCGAATCCTCATGGTCAGACTTCGATACGACGCACGCGGGCGGGAAAACGTCCGCTTGATGTTCAACACGACCGAACACTTCCGTATCTGGAACGACGGTGAATACCTTCACGGTTCGCAGGGCACTCAGCGCATGTTCCCGGCGCCCCACATGGCGCCCGTCGGCCAGTTCATCGATTTCGCGGCAGAACCTGGCGTGCACGAGCTCGTCGTTGCGGTGACGCGACCTCCGGAGAACCGACCGCTCGGCGAGTGGGTCATTGCGCTTGTCGAAGGCGACAGCAAACTCTGGATCGAGAACGCGTTCCGTATCTCAGGGCACGAGCCCGCAGCAGACGCTGCAACGTTCCCATCCCCTTCACCCAACAGGAGGTTGTCGATCAATGAAGATCACACAGCGCGCTAGAACGTCTGTACTCAGCGTTTTCACAATAACAGCGGTCATGTTTGGCACAGCCGCATGTGGCGACGAAGCGAGTTCCGAGCAGGATTCGGTAGACACCTCGGAGACCGCGACACTCCAATGGTGGTCGTGGAATCCCGACACGAACACTGTTGGTGACTACCTCGAGGGTTTCGAGGCCGCGCACCCGGAGATCACGGTGGAGCACCGCTTTATTCAGTACAGCGACTACGTCAATGGTTCGCGTCTTGCGCTGCAGTCCGATGATGGCCCTGACGTTTTCGGGCTGCAGGTCGGGTCGATGTCGGAGCAGTTCGCGCCGCTCGCAACTGACCTTGCGCCACTCGCGGTAGCAGGGATCGGGGAGGACTGGACCGATCAAATGTTGGCGACAGACCAGTTTGTTGTCGATGAAAAACAGGTTGCTATGCCGTGGATGATCACTGGGGCTGGAACCATCTGGACGAACGATGCTGTCCTCGCTGAGGCTGGTGTGGAGGCGCCGACCACACTTGATGAGTGGAAGGTCGTTTGCGAGAAGCTTGCAGCGATCGACAAAGCGTGCCTCGTCCAAGGTGCGAAGGATGGGTGGCAAAATCTTGACGTCTTCCAGGCAATCGCCAACCAGATCGACACAGGTGCATTCTACGACTCGATTGGCGGTACCAAGCCGTTCGACAGCCCCGAGATGATCAAGGCATTCGACGCATGGAAGCACTTGTTCGATGCGGGGATCATCCAAGAGGGGGCGCTTGCATCAGCCGCATATCCGGACGCAGCGGATGCCTTCCGTCAGGGTGATGCGGGAATGATCGCGTTCGGTACCTGGCAGAACTCTGATGCGACAAACTCCGTGACGTCGGCCTACGCCGAGACGTACGGAGACTCGACGATCAGCGACACGATCTTCACGCCGCATCCCTTCCCGGCCGTGGTCCCGGATGCAACGACAGGTTCGCTGGCCGGTGGGCCAGATGTCGGGTGGGCGATCTCGGCGAACAGTGATGAGCCGGACGCCGCGTGGACATTTGTGCAATGGCTGACGGCCTCGGACGACGGCCAAGCATTGATCGGGAAAACACTTCAACAGCCAGCACTTAAGTCGGTGTCGATTGACATGTCGGACGTGAAAACTCCTGAGCAGATCAAAGCGCTCGACGCGCAACTCCCTGCGCTTGAAGACATGGCTGGGCCGCGACAGATCAAAAACGCTGATGTGCAGACAGCCTTGGAGACGGAGCTCGCGAGCGTCGCCTCCGGACAATCCTCATCTGCTGATGCGGTAGCGGTTGTTCAGAAGGTGATCGACGGATCATGAATCTGGCCGTGGGGACTGGGCGGACGCCATGCCTGCCCAGTCCCCACGGGAATCCTTGCACGACCAACTGAGCCTGTGAACTCTGCCCAGTTGAAACGCATTGTGTCGGCGAACGACGCCATCGCATGACCCAGTTTCAGACCCTGCCGACTAGAAACGAAGAGGAACGCCGACGTATGAGCACCCGAATTTCAGATCACACGAGCCAGACAGCGCACGCAGTCTCGGACCTTGTTGCACGTTCAAACCGTTTGGGCGCAGACCCTCGGGTGACGAACTACGCGGGCGGGAACACTTCCGCAAAAGGTTCCGAGATTGACCCAGTCACTGGTGAGCTCGTCGATCTGCTGTGGGTCAAGGGCTCCGGCGGAGACCTGGGGACGCTGACCGAGAAGAACCTCGCAGTACTGAGGCTCGACCGGCTCCGTGCCTTGGCGGGGGTCTATCCGGGGGTCGAGCGCGAGGACGAGATGGTCGCGGCGTTCGACTTCTGCCTGCACGGCAAGGGCGGGGCCGCGCCGAGCATCGACACGGCCATGCACGGGCTCGTCGACGCGCCGCACGTCGACCACTTGCACCCGGACGCCGGGATCGCGATCGCGACGTCGGCCGACGGCGAGGCCCTGACCACCGAGATCTTCGGAGACACCGTCGTCTGGGTGCCGTGGCGACGCCCCGGGTTCCAGCTCGGGCTCGACATCGCGGCGATCAAGGCGGCCAACCCGCAGGCGATCGGCTGCATCCTCGGGGGGCACGGGATCACGTCCTGGGGCGCGACGAGCGCCGAGGCCGAGGCGCGCTCGCTGCAGATCATCCGCACGGCCGAGGAGTTCATCGCGGCGCGGACGGCCGAGCGGTCTGAGCACCCCTTCGGGGCCGAGCGTCCCGGCTTCGGTGCGCTCCCCGAGGCCGAGCGGCGCGCCAAGGCTGCGGCGCTCGCGCCCGTGATCCGCGGTCTGGCCTCGACGGACTCGCCGCAGCTCGGGCACTACACCGACTCCGACGTCGTCCTCGACTTCGTCTCTCGTGAGCGTCTGGCGGAGCTCGGCGCGTTGGGCACGAGCTGCCCCGACCACTTCCTGCGGACCAAGGTCAGCCCCCTCGTCGTCGATCTGCCGGCCGACGCGTCGGTCGACGAGACGGTCGCACGCCTGACCGAGCTGCACGCCGAGTACCGCGACCGGTACCAGGCGTACTACGACCGCCATGCGACGTCGGACAGCCCGGCGATCCGCGGCGCGGACCCCGCGATCGTCCTGGTCCCGGGCGTGGGGATGTTTTCCTACGGTCGCAACAAGCAGACCGCGCGGGTCGCCGGCGAGTTCTACGTCAACGCCATCAACGTCATGCGCGGCGCCGAGGCGATCAGCACCTACGCCCCGATCGAGGAGTCCCAGAAGTTCCGGATCGAGTACTGGGCGCTCGAGGAGGCCAAGCTGCAGCGCATGCCACGGCCCAAGACCCTCGCGACGCGCGTTGCGCTCGTGACCGGCGCAGGGTCGGGAATCGGCCGCGCGATCGCGGAGCGGCTGGCCGCGGAGGGCGCGTGCGTCGTCGTCGCCGACCGCAACGTCGAGGGCGCACGTGAGGTGGCCGAGGCGCTCGGTGGGGACGACGTCGCGGTGGCCGTCGGTGGCGACGTCACGTCGGCCCACGACGTCGCCGCGATGGTTGACGCCGCGGCGCTGGCGTTCGGAGGCGTGGACCTGGTGGTCAACAACGCCGGACTCTCGATCTCCAAGCCGCTCCTCGACACCACCGAGGCGGACTGGGACCTGCAGCACGACGTGATGGCCAAGGGCTCGTTCCTCGTCGCCCGTGAGTCGGCGCGCGCGATGATCGCCCAGAAGATGGGCGGTGACATCATCTACATCGCCTCCAAGAACGGCGTCTTCGCCGGCCCCAACAACGTCGCCTACGGGGCGACCAAGGCGGACCAGGCCCATCAGGTCCGTCTGCTTGCCGCCGAGCTGGGCGAGCACCAGATCCGCGTCAACGGCATCAACCCCGACGGCGTGGTCCGCGGTTCCGGCATCTTCGCGGGCGGTTGGGGAGCCAAGCGTGCCGAGGTCTACGGCGTCGAGGAGCAGGACCTGGGCGCGTTCTACGCCCAGCGGACCCTCCTCAAGCGCGAGGTCCTGCCCGAGAACGTCGCCGCCGCCGTGCTGGCGCTGACGGGACCGGACCTCTCGCACACCACCGGTCTGCACATCCCGGTGGACTCGGGCGTCGCCGCGGCGTTCCTCCGTTGAGATGGTGCCGATGACGTCCGCACGGAGCACGAGTGAGCCAGAGTCGCTGCCACGTGCGGCGTTCGCTGCTGTCGACCTCGGTGCGACGAGCGGCCGCGTCATGCTCGCGCTGCTCTCGGGTGCTGCAGGGCACGAGCGAGTCGACCTCGTCGAGGTAGCGCGGTTCGCGAACGGGCCGTTCGTGACACCTGAGAGCGACACAGCTCGTCTCCGATGGGATGTGCGCCGTATTTGGCACGAGGTCGTCGACGGGCTGCGCATAGCGTGCGTCGCCGCATCGGAGCGAGGCCTGGTGCTTTCAGGAATTGGTATTGATTCATGGGCTGTGGACTACGGGCTCATCGGTGCCGACGGTGAGTTGCTCGAGGACCCACGGTGCTATCGAGACTCTGCGCTCGCAGGGACTTCGACCGAGGTTCTCGACCGACTTGGAGCAAGTGGGCACTACCGTGCCAATGGCCTGCAGACTCAGCCGTTCAATACTGAGTTCCAGTTGGTCGCTGGACGAGACGACGAGGTCTGGCCCGCAGCCGCGAGCATCCGTCTTATCCCGGACCTCCTGGCATCGTGGCTCACTGGTCGGGTGGTCACCGAGGTGACGAATGCGTCGACAACAGGACTCATCGATGTGTCGACGAGGAAGTGGTCCGATGCGGTCATCGATGGGCTTGAACGTGGCTATCCGTCCCTTGGTGATCTTCGCTCGCGGCTTGCTGATCTCGTCGAGCCGGGCAGCGTCGTCGGGCACCTCACGAACTCAGTTCGACGCTCTACGGGTCTGGGGCGCGTACCAGTGATAACTGTTGGCTCTCACGACACGGCCTCGGCCGTCGTGGCAATCCCTGCTGACGACGACCGCTTTGCATACGTCTCATCTGGAACCTGGTCACTCGTAGGAGTTGAACTCGAGGTTCCCGTACTGAGTGAGGCGAGCCGCAGGGCGAACTTCACGAACGAGCTTGGTGTTGACGGCACGGTCCGCTATCTCAAGAACGTCACGGGTCTCTGGGTGCTGTCCGAGACCCTGCGGTCATGGCGAGAGGCAGGCCGGGACATCAGTCTCGCCAAGGCGCTCGTGCTTGCAGCAGATGCTACGGCGGACCGAACGGTCGTCGATGTTGATGGACCCGAGTTCCTCCCCCCGGGCGATATGGCATCGCGTATTGCAGCGGCAGCTCGTGCCACGAGTCAGCCGATTCCGGTGTCACCCGGCGAAGTCGTCCGTTGCATCCTGGACTCTCTTGCGGCGTCGTATCGTCGAGCGCTCGGTGAGGTCCGTGAACTCTCCGGTAAGGAGTTTGACGTCGTGCACATCGTTGGTGGAGGTTCCCAGAACGCCCTGCTCTGCCAACTGACGGCAGACGCCATCGGGGTCCCCGTCCTCGCTGGCCCGGCAGAGGGTGCCGCACTAGGGAATGTCCTCGTGCAAGCTCGGGCAGTCGGAGCAGTGCATGGCAATCTCGCAGCGCTGCGCGCCGTGGCGCACCGCTCTTCCAACCCGATCACGTACGTGCCGACCGGCACGTCCCACAGGCTTCGTGCGGATGACCGCACGACCGCATCAAGCGAGGAGCGATCGCATGGCTGGCACAGAAAAGATCCGTCCGGGTCTCGGTGAGGTTCTTGCTCAGATGGGTGAGGCAGGGCGCCGGATCTGCGAGATTGATGCGTCAGAGGCCGGTGCCGGGAACATCTCGGTCTATCTCGGGTGGGATACCGAGGTGCGCCGCAGGTTCCCGCTGACCGAAGACGTTGAGTTGCCGATCCCGGCGCCCTCTCTCGTCGGGGGAACCATCCTTGTGACTGGTTCTGGTCGCCGGCTTCGGCAGATTGAAGCTGACCCCGAATCGTCCATCGGTGTGTTGAAGATCCATGAGGGAGGGTTGACGGCCACGCTCTATAGCTCACCTCGGCGCCGGTTCGAGAAGCTGACGAGCGAATTCAACTCGCACCTCGGAGTCCACGAGGACCAGGTCAAGCGTCGCGGAGTCGACTACCAGGCCGTGGTTCACGCACAGCCGCCGCATCTGACGTTCCTCTCACACATCCCGCAGTATCGGGACGACGAGTATATGAATCGCCGGATCATGCGGTGGGAACCAGAGTCGGTTGTCTCGCTCTCCCAGGGGATTCGGGTGCTGCCGTTCTTCGTGCCAGGGTCGCAAGAGATGATGGATGCAAACGTTGCGGGACTTCAGGTGACCGACATCACGCTCTGGAGTAAGCACGGAACGATGTCTCGCTCCGACATTTCTGTCACTCGAGCCACCGACCGCGTCGAATACGCTGAGACTGGAGCGAAGTACGAGTACATGAACTTGGCTGCTGGTGGGCTCGCCGAGCGCCTCACTGATGACGAAGTCAGCCAGACTGCTCGTACGTTCGGCATCGAATCACCGTGGGTGTGACGAGTGAGTAGTAGTAAACCGCCGTCGCGTTCGATTGCTCACGCAACGGCGTCGCGGTCATCGTCGCCGTCGCTACGGCCTGGGTCCACGTCAGCGATCGTGACCTAGTTCCGCTCGAACCCCGCTTCCCACCATTGCGTGTGGGAGAGGATCTATTGGACCCGATTTGTGAAGAGTTTCACGCTGAGGAATAGGGTTGAGCACCAACGGTTCGTCGGATGACTTGGAATGAAGCAGCGCTCTTCGGGGCGGGATGCATGACCGTGATACCACGGAAGTGGGTGGCACGAAACTCTACGACGGCGCTAGTCGTGACTGACAGAACCTCGGTCGAGCCGGATTTGGCCGTGCGCGTCACGCGGTACCTTGATGCGGCAGGCTTCGACTAGCGACTCTCAGCGAGATCCAACCGAACCCGACGATCGAGAACGTGCATGCGGGCACTTCTGCTTTGAAGGAAGCCGGCGCTGACGTGCTGGTGGCTTTCGGTGGAGCGTCGCAATTAGACACGCCCGAAGCCGTCGGGGCTGTCGTTACGAATCGTGCGTTTGCGAATGTCCGATCGCTTGACGGAGCGTCAGCGCCTAGCAGACCCTCGGTCTCGATCGTCGCGGTCCCCGCCACGGCGGGGGCCGCGTCCGAGATGACAACCAACTACTTCACAACAGGCGTTGGGCGACAGCAAGAATCTTTATGCGCTGGCCCGCATGCAAATCCGATGCTCGTCATCGTTGACCCGGAAATGATGGCGACGGAATCACGGGAGCCCGCAGTGGCCACAGTCTCGACACGCTTTCGCACGCCATTCAGGATTTTGTCGCCCACGGTTGGTGGGAGTTTTCAGAATTGTTCCACCTGAAGGCGATCGACGTCATTGAAGCGAGCCTTGACGGTGGTACGTCCGGCGAGCCTGCCGCGGCAGAACAAATGGCTCCCAGGCAGTACGTGGCACGGATGGGGTGCTCGAACGTCGACCTAGGTCTCGTGTAGGAAATGGCTCACCCGCTCGATGCGTTCTTTTCGGCGCCACATGGCGCCCCACGGCGTCGCAAGCGGAATCCTCCTTGCGCCAGTGGTGACGTTCAACGCGAATTCACCTGGGAGAAATGCCGTGATATCGCACGAGCGTTCGAGGTGCCGCATTCGATGGAAGTTCCGCTGGAGGACATGCAGACGGCAGCCGTCAGCGCGGTGTCGCTCCTTAATCGTGAACTCGGTAACCTGGCAAGGCGGCGAGGGGTCGGCGATATAGAAACGAATCTCTCAACGTTGGCTCGATCGGCCTTTGATGATGTTTAAGCTGGCGGGAGTCCTCAGGAAGTGCCGATCTCGGAGATCGAGGCGTTCTACCGCTCGATCCTCTAATTGCTGGCGGGGGACGGAGTGCAGGGAGCGCTCCTATCCGGGAGTGGCAGGATGGACCGCATGTCTGCACCCCGCTACCTCGCCGCCGAGGACCGCTACGACTCGATGACCTACCGCCGCTGCGGACGCAGCGGGCTCGACCTGCCCGCGCTGTCGCTCGGGCTCTGGCAGAACTTCGGTGACCTGTCGCCGTTCGAGACCCAGCGTGCGACGCTGCGCCGGGCGTTCGACCTGGGCGTCACCCACTTCGACCTGGCGAACAACTATGGTCCGCAGCCGGGCGCCGCCGAGGAGAACTTCGGCCGGCACCTGCGCGAGGGGCTCGGCGCCTACCGCGACGAGATGATCATCTCGTCCAAGGCCGGCTACGACATGTGGCCGGGTCCGTACGGCGACTTCGGGTCCCGCAAGTACCTGACGGCGTCGCTCGACCAGTCGCTGCAGCGCATGGGGCTCGAGTACGTCGACATCTTCTACCACCACCGCCCGGACCCCGAGACGCCGCTCGAGGAGACGATGGGCGCGCTGCACTCGATCGTCCAGCAGGGCAAGGCGCTGTACGTCGGCGTCTCGAACTACTCGCCGGAGCGGACGCGCGAGGCGGCCCGCATCCTCGCCGATCTCGGCACGCCGCTGACGATCCACCAGCCCAGCTACTCGATGTTCAACCGTCACGTCGAGGACCCGATGCACGAAGACCGGTACGACGGCGTGCAGTCCGAGTCCCTGCTCGACGTCGCCGGGGACCTGGGGGTGGGCGTGATCGCGTTCTCGCCGCTGCAGCAGGGTCTGCTGACCGACCGCTACCTGGGCGGGACGGCCCCCGAGGGCTCGCGTGCGGCGTCGTCGTCGCCGTTCCTGTCCGACAAGAACCTCGGCGACGAGTACCTGGCCCGGGCGCGTGGCCTCGACGAGATCGCCAGGGGTCGCGGGCAGAGCCTGGCGCAGCTGGCGCTGACCTGGCTGCGCCGTGACGAGCGCGTCACGTCGACGCTGGTCGGGGCGTCGAGCGTGCGCCAGCTCGAGAACACCGTCGCCTCGCTCGAGGCCGCTCCGCTCGGCGCGGACGAGCTGGCTGCGATCGAGGAGTTCGCGGTCGACGGCACGGGGCGCTAGGCCCGCGCCTCCTCCACGAGAGCGCTGGGGGACTCGACGACGGCGCGCAGGACGTCCTGCGCGCCGCCCGTCGTCGCGGCGTAGTCGGAGACGGGTGCGGTGCGGACGCCAACCGGCGCCCAGGGCGAGGCGAGCACGCGGGCGTCCAGCTCCGCGCGGACCGTGGGCACGAGGTGGTCCGCCAGGACGGCGTAGACCCCGCCGAGCAGCACGGTGTCGAGGTCGAGCAGGTTGATCGTCCCGGCGAGCACGGTGCCCAGGGCTCGGCCCGCCGAGGCGAGGGCCGCGAGCGCGCGGGGATCGCCGTCGTCCGCGGCCCGCGCCAGGTCGTCGGCCGTCGACGACGACGGCAGCCCCGCGGCGCGCAGCAGCGCGGCCTTGCCCGCGCTCTGCTCGAGGCATCCCGTGGCGCCGCACCGGCAGCGGGTGCCGGCCGGGTCCACCACCACGTGGCCGATCTCGCCGCCCCAGCCGTGCCGACCGAGCCAGAGCTCGCCGTCGACGACGATGGCTGCCCCGATCCCGACGTCGCCGGAGACGTAGAGGTACGACGACGTCCCGGGGCCGGGGACGTCGTCGTGCGCCGTGTCGACCGTGCCGACCGTGCGGGCCGGACGGAGCTGGGCGAGCCCGGCGAGGTTCGCCTCGTTGGCCACGTGGGCAGGGACGTCGTCGGGAAGCCCGAGGAGGGGGAGTGGGTCGAGCGTGGACCACCCGAGGTTCGGGGCCACCTGGAGGCGGTCGTGCCGGACGTCCACGAGCCCGGGCAGGGCGAGGCGGGCACCGGCCACCCGCATGCCCTGCGCCTCGACCTCGGTGACGAGCGCGCGCGCCATCTGACCGACGAGCCCGAGCGCCGCGGTGGGGTCGGTGTCGTGGAAGTCTCCGGGCTGCACGGCCTCGGCGACGGTGGTGCCCGCGAGGTCGACGACGCGGCCGGCCACGTAGTCGACGTTCAGCTCCAGCCCGAGGCCGACGATCGTCCGGGGGGCGGCGACGAGCGGCACGGCCGGGCGCCCGGCGGACTTCGGTGCGCGGGGGGCGAGCTCGGCGACGATCCCGGCGCGGACGAGCAGGTCGACGAGCGAGGAGACCGTGGCGCGGGTCAGGCCGGTGTGGTGGGCGACGGCCGCGCGCGACGGCGGCCGGGGCGCGTCGAAGACCGCACGCGCGACGAGCGCGAGGTTCTGCTCGCGCAGGGACTGCTGACGAGCGGCGGTGGGTGTCGGCACCTCTTGACCCTATCGGCTTCGCCATTTATGTTTAACGGAACAACTAATAGGGCTCGAACGGTCGAGCCGCTCTCGACGAGGAGACATCGTGGCGCAGACACAGGACATCAAGTACTCGTTCGGCCTCTGGACCGTGGGATGGTCGGCCACCGACCCCTTCGGCCCCTCGACCCGCCCCGAGCTCGACCCGGCGGAGTCGGTCCGCAAGCTCGCCGACCTCGGCGCCTGGGGCTTCACGTTCCACGACGACGACGTGTTCGCGTTCGGCTCGGACGACACGGAACGCCAGCGCTGCATCGACTCGGTCAAGAAGGCCGCCTCGGACACCGGCATGGTCTGCGAGATGGTCACGACCAACACGTTCAGCCACCCCGTCTTCAAGGACGGCGCGTTCACCTCGAACAACCGCGGAGTCCGCCGCTTCGGCCTGCGCAAGGTGCTCCGCAACGTCGACCTCGCCGCCGACATGGGCGCCAGCACCTTCGTCATGTGGGGTGGCCGCGAGGGCACGGAGTACGACAACTCGAAGGACCTCAACGCCGCGCACGCCCGCTACGCCGAGGGCATCGACACCGTCGCCGCCTACATCAAGGACCGCGGCTACGACCTCAAGATCGCCCTGGAGCCCAAGCCCAACGAGCCCCGCGGCGACATCTTCCTGCCCACCATCGGCCACGCCATCGCGCTGATCGACTCGCTCGACAACGGCGACATCGTCGGCGTGAACCCCGAGACCGGGCACGAGCAGATGGCCGGACTCAACTACACGCACGGACTCGCCCTCGCCCTGCACCTGGGCAAGCTCTTCCACATCGACCTCAACGGCCAGCACGGGCCCCGCTACGACCAGGACCTCGTGTTCGGGCACGGCGACCTGCTCTCCGCGTTCTTCACGGTCGACATGCTCGAGAACGGCTTCCCCAACGGCGGACCGCGCTACGAGGGCCCTCGTCACTTCGACTACAAGCCCTCGCGCACCGAGTACCTCGACGGCGTCTGGGAGTCCGCCAAGGCCAACATGGAGACCTACTCGATGCTCGCCGCCAAGTCCGCCGAGTACCGCGCGGACGCCGAGGTCCAGGAGGCGTTCAAGCACGCCGGCATCATCGAGCTCGGCGAGCCGACCCTCGATGCCGACGAGAACTTCGACACCTTCCTCGCCGACCGCTCGGCGTACGAGGACTTCGACGTCGAGGGTGCCGCCACGCGCGACTACGGCCTGGTGCGCCTGCACCAGCTCGCGCTGAAGCACCTCATCGGCTGACCGCCGAACGCCGCTGGTTGAGCTTGCCGAAACCGCGCTGGTTGAGCTTGTCGAAACCAGGTCTCGACAGGCTCGACCGGCGAGCGCGGCTGGTTGAGCTGGTCGAAACCAGGTCTCGACAGGCTCGACCGGCGAGCGCGGCTGGTTGAGCCGGTCGAAACCAGGTCTCGACAGGCCCGACCCGCGAACACCGTCGGTCGAGCTCGTCGAGACCACCGTCCCCATCCCTGACACCACTGGAGCACCGATGCCCCTCGTCGCCGGCGTGGACTCGTCCACGCAGTCCTGCAAGATCGTCGTCCGTGACGCCGCGACCGGGGCGCTCGTCCGCTCGGGGTCGGCGAGGCACCCCGACGGCACCGAGGTGAACCCCGGCGCCTGGTGGACCGCGTTCCAGGAGGCGGCGATCGCGGCCGGAGGGTTGGCGGACGTCTCGGCGCTCGCGGTCGGTGGGCAGCAGCATGGCATGGTCGTCCTCGACTCCGAGGGCGAGGTCATCCGTCCTGCCCTGCTGTGGAACGACACCCGCTCCGCGCAGGCTGCGGCGGACCTGATCGTGGATCTGGGCGCAGCTGCAGGCGTGCCCGGGGAGCAGGCGTGGGCCGAGGCCGTCGGGACCGTCCCGGTCGCATCGATCACGGCCACGAAGCTCCGGTGGCTGGCCGACGCCGAGCCCGAGAACGCCGGGCGGATCGCGGCCGTCGCGCTCCCGCACGACTGGCTGACGTGGCGGATCGCCGGGTTCGGGCCGCGCTCGCAAGGTCTCGAGCCCGACCTCGCGGCCCTGACGACCGATCGCTCCGACGCGTCGGGCACCGGGTACTTCGACGCCGCGGGATCGGACGGCGCGGGGGAGTACCGCCGTGACCTGCTCGCTCTGGCGCTGCGCCGCGACGTCGCCGACGTGGAGTCGATCGTGCTGCCGCGCGTGGTGGCGCCCGCCGAGTCGGCAGGTTCGGGTGACGCACAGGTCGTGGGCGACGCGGTCGGCGGCGCTGTGCTCGGTGCGGGAGCGGGCGACAATGCCGCAGCCGCGCTGGGCCTCGGGATGGTGACAGGCGACGTCGCGGTCTCGATCGGGACCTCCGGTGTCGTGTCGGCGATCGCCGGGGCTCCGACGTCGGACGTCTCCGGCATGGTGACGGGGTTTGCCGACGCGACCGGCGCCTACCTCCCGCTCGCTTGCACGCTCAACGCCTCGCGGGTGCTCGACGCCGCGCGCGCCGTGATCGGGGTCGACCACGCCGGACTGTCCCGGTTGGCGCTCCAGGCTCCGGGCGGCGCTGACGGGCTCGTCCTCGTCCCGTATCTCGAGGGGGAGCGGACCCCGAACCGTCCGGACGCGACCGGAACCGTGCACGGTCTGACTCTCAAGAGCTCGACACCCGAGCACTTCGCCCGCGCCTACGTCGAGGGAATGCTCTGCGGCCTGGCCGACGGTCTGGACGCGCTGCGCGAGCAGGGCGTCGCCGTCGAGCGACTGCTGCTGATCGGTGGCGGTGCACAGTCCGAGGCCGTGCGTCGGGTCGCGCCCGAGGTCTTCGGGATGCCGGTCGTCGTCCCGGAGCCCGGCGAGTACGTCGCCGACGGGGCTGCACGCCAGGCGGCGTGGGTGCTCACGGGTGACGAGAACCCGCCGGCGTGGACGACGTCGTCGACCCGCACCTACGAGGCAGAGGCAGTCCCCGCGATCCGCCAGCGTTACGCCGAGGTCCGCGACTTGTCGTGAGTGCAAGTGCCGGGAACTGCTGACCAGTGGTCACGAGTGAGTTGGATTGCTCGGTGTCGGTGAGGATCGATAGACACACCCGCACAGCGGTCGCTACGGCGTGTAGTCCTCCTGGTCGAGCACGAGCCAGTCTGCCCATCCGAGCGACGACGCGAGTGCGAGAAGCAGGAAGACCGCACACACCCCAGCAATTCCCCAGATCACCCACATGCGCCACGCTGAATAACGCACCGGTGTGAATATGGCGACGACGGGACCTAATAAGGGCAGACCGGGAACTAAAGGAGTCGCAAGTCCCATGGAGACAAGGATTCCTGCGAACCACCAATTTAACCCGCGAGTCGGAGTCCTGGCATCATCAGATATCCGGCTCATATCATCACGTCCCTATTTCGCGTCAGATGCCGTCGGAAGCGGACCAGTTGCAGCGATGCCGAGCAGCGCCCAAGGGCCAGTGCGTCGTTCTGGTCGGCCTGAACCGTTCCAGGTTCCAGTCCCCGGCAATATTGAAGTCCCCGCCAGCAACGTGACATTGGTACTGCTAGGAAGGCGTTTTCTTCGAGGTTGCAGTTTTAGGGTGCTTGTCAAGAATTTCCTGCTACCCGTACTTGGGCATCACCCGATTTCCGGTGTCATTTGGCAGATGCATCGAGTTTCCCCAGAATGACCTTCTCGCATTAATTCTCCACTGTCCACGATATGTGTCTCGTGTAAGTGACCTGAAGAGATTCCTGCCAAGCCAGGGGTCGGCAGCCACCGGGAAAGAACGTGCTGAGGAGAGGTCAACGTGCTGGATGAGCGTTGACCCCTTCGCGGGCCTTGACCCCAGATAGTGGACACGCGCTGGGTGGTTAGGCGACCAGTCGCAGCGTAGCGGTGGTCGTGGTCTCGTAGGTGATCGGTGAGCGGTATCCGCACCAGGAGTGGCGGCGGCGCTTGTTGTAGTGGTTGATCCAGCGGAACACGGTCCGGCGGGCGTGTTCGGGGCCGTGGTAGGCGTGCGCGCCGGCGAGGGTTTCGCGTTTCATCGTGGCGTTGAACGACTCCGCCAGGGCGTTGTCCGCGCTGGAGCCCACGGCGCCCATGGACTGCAGCACGCCGTGGCGGGCGCAGGCAGCGGCGTAGTCCTTGGAGGTGTAGACCGCCCCATGGTCGGCGTGGAAGATCGCGTCAGTCAGGGTGCCGCGTTCACGGGCTGCGGCATCCAGGGCGTCGATGACGAGCTCGGTGCGCATGTGGTCGGCGATCGACCAGCCGACCAGTCGGCGTGAGTAGCAGTCGATCACGGTGGCCAGGTAGAGGAATGTGCCGTCACCGCAGGGCAGGTAGGTGATGTCGCCGACGTACTTGCGGTTCGCCTCGACGGCGGTGAAGTCGCGGCCCAGTAGATCGGGGTACTTGCGATCGGCGGGTTCAGGGATCGTGGTGCGTACACGTCGGCGCAGCCGCAGCCCGGGCAGAGCGTGCTGACGCATCACGCGGGCGACTCGCTTGCGGTTGACCCGCTCAGGCTCGGCGACGCCGTCGTTGAGGTCCGCGGTCACCCGCGGCGCCCCGTAGGCCTTGTCCTTCTTCTGCACCGCCACGATCCGCGCGGCCAGGGCGTCGTCAGCGGCCTTGCGGGCGGCCCTGGCGCCAGCGGTGGCGACCCACTTGTAGTACGACGAACGGGCGATCCCCATGACCCTGCACAGCCGCTTGACCTCGAAGGTGTCGCAGTGGTCGGCGACGAACTGGAAGCGGCTCACCAGTTCGTCTCCCCGGCGAAATATTTCGCCGCCTTCTTCAAGATGTCCTTCTCGGTCTCGGTGCGCTTGAGATCTGCCTCCAGGCGGGCGACCTGGGCGCGCAGCCGGGCGTTCTCCTCCTCGGCGGTCCCGGCCCCACCACCGGTGGTCGACGACGCCGTCGTCCCGGAGGCCGACCTTGTCGGCACGCCGGCTGCCTTGAGCCAGCTCGACAACGTCGCGTCGTAGACCCCGAGCTCGTCCGCGATCTGTCTGATCGTCGCGCCATCGGTGCACCGGTAGAGCTCGACCGCATCGAGGCGGAACTCCTCGGAATAGTTCTTCCTCGCCATGAGTGGATCATCTCGCTTCCTCCAGGACGAACCTGGATCAAGCGTGTCCACTATCTGGGGTCAAGGCCCCGCCATGTACCACGTTGGAACATTTCCCCCGTTCGCATCCTTGGCCCAAGGCGGGGCCGCGCCGCCGGCGAACCGACCGGCTGCATCAAGGAGTATTGCTGATCCGATCTCGGTGATCAGGTACCAATGACGGTGGGGCTACTGACCGCCGGCGAAGTCCTGCTGCCGCCAGGCCTCGTAGGCGACGATCGACGCGCTGCTGGTGAGATTGAGCGACCGGCGCCCGGGAACCATCGGGATGCGGACCTGCTCGGTGATGCGGGGATGTGCGAGCGCCTCGTCGGGGAGGCCCGTGGGTTCGGGGCCGAACAGCAGGATGTCGTCGGGGCGGTATTCGACGTCGGTGTGCCGGGTCGTGGCTTGGGTGGTGAAGGCGAAGACCCGGGAGCTCGGCAGTGCGGCCAGCAGTGCGTCGAAGTGCGGATGCACGACGACGGACGCCAGGTCGTGGTAATCCAGGCCAGCACGTTTGAGCTTCGACTCGCCGAGGTCGAACCCGAGCGGCTCGACGAGGTGCAGTGTGCTTCCCGTGAGCGCCGACAGGCGGATGGCGTTCCCGGTGTTGCCGGCGATGCGTGGTTCGTAGAACACAAGGTGCGGCACGCCGGTGAGGCGTGCCGCGTCGTCGGGCATCTGGGTCAGGTCCAGGACCTCGCGGGCGTCGTCGGTACTCACGCACCTATTGTCTCCGACGACGCCCGCTGGTCCGGCATCCGGCGTCAGCGACGCAGGCGAGCCCGCAGTCGCACGAGCTGGTCCTGCAGCGCAGCCGGGGTCCGGTCACCGAAGAGGTCGAAGAACTCCTCGGTGAGGTCCGCCTCGGCCAACCACTGCTCGGCGGGAACGTCGAAGAGGGCGTCGAGGGCCTCCTCGGTCAGGTCGAGGCCGTCGACGTTCAGTGCTCCCGGGGCGGGCACGAGGCCGACGGGCGAGGTGACCGCGCCGACGTCGGTCCGGTCGCCACGCGCCCGGTCGACCTGACGGGCGATCCACTCGACGACGCGGGAGTTCTCACCGAACCCCGGCCACAGGAACGAGCCGTCGTCGCCTCGGCGGAACCAGTTGACGTTGAAGATCTTGGGGCGCTTGTCGGCGTCGAGCGATGCACCCACCCGGAGCCAGTGCGACCAGTGGTCGGCCATGTTGTACCCGCAGAACGGCAGCATGGCGAAGGGGTCGCGGCGAAGCTCCCCGAGTGTTCCCTCGGCGGCGGCGGTGCGCTCGGAGGAGATCGTCGCGCCCATGAAGACGCCGTGCGACCAGTCGAACGCCTGCGTGACGAGCGGAACGTTGGTGGCGCGCCGTCCACCGAAGATGATCGCGTCGATCGGGACGCCAGCAGGGTCGTCCCACGTGTCCGCGATCGAGGGGCACTGGGCGGCGGCGACGGTGAAGCGAGAGTTCGGGTGTGCGGCGGGACGGCCGGACTCCCCGTCGGCGGGCGTCCAGCTCTCGCCCTTCCAGTCGGTCAGGTGCTCCGGGGCCTCGGGCGTCAGGCCCTCCCACCACACGTCGCCGTCGTCGGTCAGCGCGACGTTCGTGAAGATCGTGTCGCGGTCGAACGTGCCGACGGCCGTCGGATTGGTGTCGATGCCGGTACCGGGTGCGACGCCGAAGAAGCCCGCCTCCGGGTTGATCGCCCGCAGCCGGCCGTCCGGGCCGGGGCGGAGCCAGGCGATGTCGTCGCCGATCGTCTCGACCTTCCAGCCGGGGATCGTGGGCTGCAGCATCGCGAGGTTCGTCTTCCCGCAGGCCGACGGGAAGGCCGCGGTGAGGTGGTAGGTGTTGCCCTCGGGCGACGTCGCACGGATGACGAGCATGTGCTCGGCGAGCCATCCCTCGTCCCGGGCCATCGCTGAGGCGATCCGGAGCGCGAAGCACTTCTTGCCCAGCAGCGCGTTGCCGCCGTACCCGGAGCCGTACGACCAGATCTCGCGAGACTCGGGGAAGTGCACGATGTACTTGAGGTCGTTGCACGGCCACGCGACGTCGTCCTGCCCCTCCTCGAGCGGCGCTCCGACGGAGTGGACGGCGGGCACCCACCGCGCGCCGTCCTCGATCAGGCCGAGGACCTCGCGGCCCATGCGCGTCATGATCCCCATGCTCACGACGACGTAGGGGGAGTCCGTGACCTCGATACCGACCTGGGAGATCGGTCCGCCGACCGGACCCATCGAGAACGGCACGACGTACATCGTCCGGCCCCGCATCGCGCCGTCGAAGACGCCTCGGAGCTCCGCGCGCATGACGTCGGGCTCGCGCCAGTTGTTCGTCGGGCCGGCGTCCTTCTCGTCCTCGGAGCAGATGAACGTCCGCGACTCGACGCGCGCGACGTCGGACGGGTCGGACCGGGCGAGGAAGGAACCCGGGCGCAGCTCGGGGTCGAGCGGGATGAAGGTGCCCGCCTCGACGAGCTCCGCCGACAACTGCTCCCGCTCCTCCGCGGAGCCGTTGCACCAGACGACCCGGTCGGGCTTGGCGAGCGCCGCGATCGAGTCGACCCACGCGATCGCGTCCGCGAGCCCGGTCGATCGACGGAAGGCGGACCCGGCGGTGGCCGTGGGCGCCTCCTCGGTGAGCGTCACGCTGCGGGTGCGGCGGGGGTTCGCGGTCATGCTCATGGTGTCCTCCGGTCGTGAATCGGTGCCTTGTAGACCACTCTGCGTGCTGAAGGAGGTTCATGACGGCGAATCTCGCTGTGAAGAATCGCAAATCTTTCTCTACAGTGAATCCATGACGCCCGAGCAGTCGAACCAGACGGATCTGATCACCCTCGGCCGACGTATCCGGCACCATCGCACCGCACGCGGGCTCACTCTTGATGCGCTCGGTGCCGAGGTGGGGGTCGCCCCGAGCCTCCTGTCGATGATCGAGAACGGCAGGCGTGAGCCGCGGCTGACTCTCCTCCACCAGATCGCCGCCGCGGTCGACGTCTCCGTGCCCGACTTGTTGACCGACGAGGCTCCGTCGCACCGTGCCGGCCTGGAGATCGAGCTCGACCGGGCGCAACGTGGCCCCCTCTACGCGACGCTCGGCCTGCCGCCGGTGCCGAGCAGCCGCCGGATGCCGCTCGCCGTGCTCGAGAACCTCGTGGGCCTGCACCGTGAGCTCCAGCGACGAGCCACCGAGGCGATCGCGACGCCGGAGGAGGCGCGCCGGGCGAACACCGAGCTCCGGCTCGAGCGCCAGGCCCGCGACAACTACCTGCCGGACATCGAGGCGCACGCCGAGGCGATGTCACGCGAGGCGGGCTACCTGAACGGTCCGCTCACGCACCGCACCGTCGCACGGATGGCCGAGCAGCTCGGGTTCACGATCATCCACGTCGCCGACCTGCCGCACTCCACCCGGACGGTCACCGATCTCGCCAACGGGCGGATCTACCTCCCGCCGGCGTCGATCCCCGGCGGTCACGGACTCCGGTCGCTGGCACTCCAGGCCATCGCGCACCGGGTGCTCGGCCACGAGCGTCCGACGTCGTACGCGGACTTCCTGCGACAGCGCGTCGAGATCACCTACTTCGCCGCATGCTGCCTGATGCCGGAGACCGCAGCCGTCGAGTTCCTCGAAGACCGCAAACGGGCTCGCGACCTCGCGGTCGAGGACTTCCGCGACGCGTTCGGCGTCACCCACGAGGCCGCGGCACAGCGGTTCACCAACCTCGCGACCCATCACCTGCAGATCCCCGTCCACTTCCTGCGCGTCGGGGACGACGGAGCGCTCTTTCGCGGGTACGCGAACGACGGCCTCCCGCTGCCCGCCGACGTGACCGGCGCGATCGAGGGGCAGATGGTCTGCCGGTGGTGGGCGGCCCGGGTCGGGTTCGGGCACCGCGACCGGGCCACCGAGTCCTACCAGTACACCGACACCCCCGCGGGCACGTTCTGGTGCTCGACCCAGACCGGCTCGACGACCGGCGGAGAGTTCTCGATCACCGTCGGCACCCCCTTCTCCTCGGCCAAGTGGTTCCGCGGGCGCGACACCACCGTGCGTCACTCGTCCACCTGCCCGGACGAGGCGTGCTGCCGACGCCCCGAGGGCGACGCCGCGGAACGATGGGCCCCGGCGGCCTGGCCGAGCGCCCGGATGCACCAGCAGGTGCTCGCCGCCCTGCCGCGCGGGGCGTTCCCCGGCGTCGACGACGCGGAGGTGTACCGGTTCCTCGAGCGGCATGCGCCGGCCGAACCCCAGGACGGCGAGGCGTAGCACCGGCGGTGCTGCGCGCTCGGTTCGTTGTCAGTACTGGGCGAGGGGGTCGGTGACGAGTCGTGGTGTGAGTTCGAGGACGTCGAGGGGGTTGCTGGTGGAGGTGGTGGTGGCGGTGCCGGGGACGTCGGTCCAGGTGGTGGCTCCGGTGATGCGGTATTGGCCGGTCCATTGGGTGGTCAGGGTGATGGTGTAGGTCTGTAGGGCTGTGTATTGGTGGGTGATGGTGTGGTCGGGGTAGGGCTTGCCGGGGTCGGTGGTGGTCTGGGTGGTGCCGTCGCCGAAGTCCCAGGTGTACTCGGTGGGTTGGGCGCGGATCTGGACGGGGGTGCCGAGGAGCTCGGTGGTGGTTTCTTGGGCTGCTTCGTCGGGGTTTTCGGTGTGGACGATGGTGTCGAAGTGGACGATGGTCCAGCCGTTGGGTGGTTGGACGGTGAGGGTTGCGGGTTGGATCTGCATCTCGTGGAAGGCGCGGGCGGCTTCGTCGGCGAGGTCGGCGGGGCCGATGCACTCGGGGCCGGAGGCCAGGGTCCAGGTGCTCCAGGGGGCGGTGTCGTTGTCGCGGGTGGAGACGAAGAGCGGGTCGAGGAGGATCTCGTCGTCGGTGCACTCCGGTAGCTCGCCCAGGGTCAGTGCTGCGGCGCAGGTCGCGGCAATCTCGGGGGAGCGTTGGGCTTCGGGGTTGGTGCACGCAAAGACCGGGAAGCGGTGGTACCGGCTGGTCGCGGGCGCAGTGCTTGTTGGGTCTGCGCGATACAGCGAGGACCGTTCAACGCTGATGGCAATGCTCTTTTCCTCGGCGCTGCCGTCCCAACTCCACAGAGGGAGAACCATGGGAAGAAGGGCCATGCTCATCACTGCGAGATTGACGAGTACGCGCATCAACTCTGATCCGTCGTTAGTTGTAGCGCGCGCCAGCGCTCTCCGTCGTGCATGGCATCAAACTGCATCCACCCTGTGTCTTCACCCCACTGATCCTGAACCTTTCCGTCGACGTCGGTCAGCGAACCAGCGGGCTGGACGAATGCCATGGTCACGGCGTATCCGCCGGTCAGCGAGTCTCGATCGTTGACCTCGAAGTCGGAGAGTTCAGTGCCGGCCATGTCGACAACCAAATCGCGTTCCGCCCAATCCTTCGCATCGGCGATCAAGCTCTCGCACGTCGTACACGTCGACTCGTAGGCCATCTCCGTCAGAGCTCGCGTGTCACCAGTGGTCATTGCGTACTCAGTCAGCGCGATGAAGTACTCAGCCGCAGCTCGTGCGCCCTTCTTGCCAGTGTCGTCCATCGCCGCCGGCCGTGGTGGCGGTGTCGGGCCGGTCTCGGTGGGTTCCGGCTCGCGCGTCTCGCTCGGCTCGGTCGGTGTGGGTTCCGACGTGGTCGGTGCCGCGCTCGTGGTGACGCTCGCACCTGACTCGGGTTCGTCGTCGGATGAGCAGCCTCCCAGCCCGAGGATCAGGGCGACGGGCAGGGCAAGGGCGGGCGTGCGATGTCGGACGCGCATGGAAACTCCTCAGCAGGCGGCAGTCAGCGCACGGTAGCGAGAATCAAGACCTGTCCGCGGAGGGGCTGTGGATAACGAGGGCCTGCTCTGCGTTCACCGTCTCCTTCGTGCCGTTACTACTGTTCGAAGAGCTCGGTGGTGATTTCTTGGAATGCAGGTTGGATCAGCATCTGGTTCAAGGCGCGGGAGGCTTCGTCGGCGGACCGTTGAGCCTCGGGGTCGATGCACGCAAGGACCGGGAAGCGGTGGTACCGGCGCGTCGCGGGCGCGGTGCTTGCGGGAACCTTGCGGTAGACAGTGGACTCATCAACGCTGACGACGATCGATTCGTCCGTCGAGGCGGCAGTCAAAAGGAAGGACGACACTGGCAATGAGGATGAAGAGTGCCGCCTTCACTTGGCACGGCCTTGGTCGGTGACCAACGCCATCACGCGCCAGTCATCGCCGTCGTGTACAACGTCGATCTGGACGTTTCCCGAATCTCCGTCATAGACCTGCACAGCCTTGCCCCCGGCCTCAGAGATCGTCATCTCCTCGGAATCGAACGATGCCAGTACGGCGTACCCGCCTGTCGGCTGGTCTCGGTTGCTCACCGTGATGTTCGTCAGGTCGTTCTTCCCGCCGCTCACGATGTATCCGTTCGACTTGATCCCTTCTGCCTCGGCGATGAGTGCTTCGCATGTCGTGCATGTGGAGGAGTACGTCATCGCACGAAGTGATCTCGAGTCGCCTGATATGGCGGAGTACTCCGTCAGTGCGATGAAGTACTCAGCCGCAGCCTGCGCGCCCTTCTTGCCGGTGTCGTCCATCGCCGCCGGGCGTGGTGGCGGTGTCGGGCCGGTCTCGGTGGGCTCCGGCTCGGGGCTCTCGGTGGGCTCGGTCGTCTCGGGCTCCGACGCGGTTGGTGCCGCGCTCGTGGCGGCGGTCGTACCGGGCTCGGGTTCGTCGTCGGACGAGCAGCCTCCCAGGCCGAGGATCAGGGCGACGGGCAGGGCAAGGGCGAGCGTGCGGCGTCGGACGCGCATGGGAACTCCTCAGCGGGCGACAGTGCGCGCACGGTAGCGAGATTCACAATCTGGCTGCAGATGGGTTGTGGATAGCGAGGGTCTCGTTCGAGTTCACCGACGCCCCCATGCCGTCAGTACTGGCCGATGGGGCTCCGCGCCGCGTAGTGGCATGAGGTCGACGACGTCGAGGTGGTCTGGATGGCGCCGTCGCCGAACTCCCGGGTGAACTCGGTGGGTTGGGCGCGGATTCGGACGTCGATGCCGAGGAGTTCGGCGGGGCCGATGCACTCGGGTAGCTCGCCCAGGGCCAGCGCTGCGGCGCAGGTCGCGGCGATCTCGGCGGACCGCTGGGCCTCGGGGTTGATGCACGCAAAGACCGGGAAGCGGTGGTACCGGCTCGTCGTCGGCGATGAACTCACCGGCGCGGCGCTGTAGATCGTCGAGTCTTCGGCATAGATCGCGACCTGTTGCGCCTGCGTGTCGCCGTTCAAGAGAGGAGGTGGTTCCGGCGTGGTGAAAAGTACGCTCAGCGCGAGAAGCCACGTCATTCTGCAGAGTCCTGGTCGGTGACGACGGCCATGACGCGCCACGTGTTCTCGTCATGTAGAACGTCGATCTGAATGAAGCCGTCGTCGGACCTCGACACGCCGACGTTCTCACCATCGGACGTCGAGACGGCCATCTCACTCGTCTCGAACGCGCCGCTGACTGCGAAGCCACCTGTGAGTGGATCCCGATCGCTGACCTTCAATCCGGAGAGAGTGGTCTCGCCGCCGACGACCACGTAGTCACTATCGCGGTGTGAGTCCGCTCGTTCAGCGAAGTTCTCGCAGGAGATGCACGTGGCGGACAGGGACATCTCTCGAATGGATTCGGATTCGCCCGACTGAAACGCGTAGCCGAGCAATGAAATGAAGTACTCGGCCGCAGCCTGCGCGCCCTTCTTGCCGGTGTCGTCCATCGCCGCCGGGCGTGGTGGCGGCGTCGGGCCGGTCTCGGTCGGTTCCGGCTCCGGGCTCTCGGTTGGCTCGGGCGTCTCAGGCGTCTCGGACACCGACGCGGTCGGTGCCGCACTCGTGGTGACACCCGAACCGGGCTCGGGTTCGTCGGCAGACGAGCAGCCTCCCAGACCGAGGACCAGGGCGGCGGGCAGGACAAGGGCGAGCGTGCGACGTCGGACGCGCATGGGAACTCCTCAGCAGGTGACAGTCCGGGCACGGTAGCGAGAATGAACACCTGTCCGCGGAGGGGCTGTGGATAGCGAGGGCCTGGTCCGAGTTCTTCGATCCCGGGCCTTGACCCCAGATAGTGGACACGCTTGATCCAGGTTCGTCCTGGAGGAAGCGAGATGATCCACTCATGGCGAGGAAGAACTATTCCGAGGAGTTCCGCCTCGATGCGGTCGAGCTCTACCGGTGCACCGATGGCGCGACGATCAGACAGATCGCGGACGAGCTCGGGGTCTACGACGCGACGTTGTCGAGCTGGCTCAAGGCAGCCGGCGTGCCGACAAGGTCGGCCTCCGGGACGACGGCGTCGTCGACCACCGGTGGTGGGGCCGGGACCGCCGAGGAGGAGAACGCCCGGCTGCGCGCCCAGGTCGCCCGCCTGGAGGCAGATCTCAAGCGCACCGAGACCGAGAAGGACATCTTGAAGAAGGCGGCGAAATATTTCGCCGGGGAGACGAACTGGTGAGCCGCTTCCAGTTCGTCGCCGACCACTGCGACACCTTCGAGGTCAAGCGGCTGTGCAGGGTCATGGGGATCGCCCGTTCGTCGTACTACAAGTGGGTCGCCACCGCTGGCGCCAGGGCCGCCCGCAAGGCCGCTGACGACGCCCTGGCCGCGCGGATCGTGGCGGTGCAGAAGAAGGACAAGGCCTACGGGGCGCCGCGGGTGACCGCGGACCTCAACGACGGCGTCGCCGAGCCTGAGCGGGTCAACCGCAAGCGAGTCGCCCGCGTGATGCGTCAGCACGCTCTGCCCGGGCTGCGGCTGCGCCGACGTGTACGCACCACGATCCCTGAACCCGCCGATCGCAAGTACCCCGATCTACTGGGCCGCGACTTCACCGCCGTCGAGGCGAACCGCAAGTACGTCGGCGACATCACCTACCTGCCCTGCGGTGACGGCACATTCCTCTACCTGGCCACCGTGATCGACTGCTACTCACGCCGACTGGTCGGCTGGTCGATCGCCGACCACATGCGCACCGAGCTCGTCATCGACGCCCTGGATGCCGCAGCCCGTGAACGCGGCACCCTGACTGACGCGATCTTCCACGCCGACCATGGGGCGGTCTACACCTCCAAGGACTACGCCGCTGCCTGCGCCCGCCACGGCGTGCTGCAGTCCATGGGCGCCGTGGGCTCCAGCGCGGACAACGCCCTGGCGGAGTCGTTCAACGCCACGATGAAACGCGAAACCCTCGCCGGCGCGCACGCCTACCACGGCCCCGAACACGCCCGCCGGACCGTGTTCCGCTGGATCAACCACTACAACAAGCGCCGCCGCCACTCCTGGTGCGGATACCGCTCACCGATCACCTACGAGACCACGACCACCGCTACGCTGCGACTGGTCGCCTAACCACCCAGCGCGTGTCCACTATCTGGGGTCAAGGCCCCCCCTCGTGTCGTCAGTACTGGGCGAGGGGGTCGGTGACGAGTCGTGGGGTGAGTTCGAGGACGTCGAGGGGGTTGCTGGTGGAGGTGGTGGTGGCGGTGCCGGGGATGTCGGTCCAGGTGGTGGCTCCGGCGATGCGGTATTGGCCGGTCCATTGGGTGGTCAGGGTGATGGTGTAGGTCTGTAGGGCTGTGTATTGGTGGGTGATGGTGTGGTCGGGGTAGGGCTTGCCGGGGTCGGTGGTGGTCTGGGTGGTGCCGTCGCCGAAGTCTCAGGTGTACTCGGTGGGTTGGGCGCGGATCTGGACGGGGATGCCGAGGAGCTCGGTGGTGGTTTCTTGGGCTGCTGTGTCGGGGTTCTGGGTGTGGACGATGGTGTCGAAGTGGACGATGGTCCAGCCGTTGGGTGGTTGGACGGTGAGGGTTGCGGGTTGGATCTGCATCTCGTGGAAGGCGCGGGCGGCTTCGTCGGCGAGGTCGGCGGGGCCGATGCACTCGCCGGAACTCACTAGCTCCCAAGTTCCCCAGGTGTCTCCCTCGTCTCGCTGCGATGTGAAGAGAGCTTCGAGAAGAATCTCGTCGGGTGAGCAATCAGGGACATCTCGTCGTGCCAACGCCAGCTGTTGGCAGGTGGTCGTCATCTGGGGAGATCGCTGAGCCTCTGATGTTTGGCATAGAAGCGCGTCAATGCGCCGATAGCGAATTGTCTGCGGCTCCAGACTTGCGGGTGCCGGGCTGTACCGGGTTGAGAGGTCGATCTGAACAACGACGCTATCTTCGGAGGTCGACGAATCGATGACTGACAGCGGCATGAGGGCCGCGAGGGCCACCGCTGCTGTCCGCGACATCACTCGGCCTCTCCTTGGTCGGAGATCATCCCGACCGCCCGCCAGTCCTCACCATCGTGCATGGTGTCGAACTGAAGATAGCCGGTGTCTGCGTCAAAGTTCTCTGCCACTTCGCCGTCTTTGTCCAGTACAAGCATCTCTTCGGACTCAAACCTCGCGGTCACGCCGAAGGCACCCGTGAGTTCGTCCTTTTCAGAGACCTCGACGTCCATGAGTTCAACGGCTCCGCCATCGACAAGCCAGCCTTTGGATGCATACTCGCTGCTGTTCGCGACGACGTAGTCGCATGTCGCGCATGTCTCGTAAGAAATCGCGATTATCTCAGAGGTGTCGCCCGATCGGAACGTGTAGTTCATGACGAGCATGAAGTACTCAGCCGCAGCCTGTGCGCCCTTCTTTCCGGTGTCGTCCATCGCTGCTGGCCGTGGTGGCGGTGTCGGGCCGGTCGCGGTGGGTTCCGGCTTTGGGCTCTCGGTCGGCTCAGGCGTCTCGGGCGCTGGCGCGGTCGGTGCCGTGGTCGTGGTGGCGCTCGCTCCTGGCTCGGGTTCGTCGTCGGACGTGCAGCCTCCCAGACCGAGGACCAGGGCGACGGGCAGGGCAAGGGCGAGCGTGCGACGTCGGACGCGCATGGGAACTCCTCCGCAGGTGACAGTCCGGGCACCGTAGCGAGATTCGCGATCTGGTTGCAGGTGGCTTGTGGATAACGAGGATCTCGTTCGAGCTCACCGACGCCCTCATGCCGTCAGTACTGGCCGATGGGGGTCGGTGACGCGTAGTGGCATGAGTTTGACGACATCGAGGTGGTCTGGATGGTGCCGTCGCCGAAGTCCCAGGTGCACTCGGTGGGTTGGGCGCGGATCTGGACGTCGATGCCGAGGAGTTCGGCGGGGCCGATGCACTCGGGGCCAGGGTCCAGGTGCTCCAGGGCGTTGTGTGGTTGTCGCGGGTGGAGACGAAGGGCGGGTCGAGGAGGATCTCGTCGTCGGTGCACTCGGGTAGGTCGCCTAGTGTCAGCGCTGCGGCGCAGGTCACGGCGATCTCAGCGGAGCGTTGAGCCTCGGGGCGCTGCTGGAGATCGACGCCTTGCCCACGTGAATCGCGACGGACTCGTCGCTCGTCTGAACATCGATGAAGGAGACGTCGATCAGGGAGTGAACTGCAATCGCGTACACGAGCCCCGCGATCACTGAGCGGCGCCCTGATCCGAAGTCATCGCCATGACTCGCCAGTCGTCGCCGTCATGGACCACGTCAATCTGAAGATACCCAGTGTCGGGCTCGAACGACTCCACCTCGTCTCCGTCCGACGCGGTGACGATCATCTCTTCCATGGAGAAAGCAGCACTGACCGCGTGCCCACCTGTGAGTGAATCCCGGTCGCTCACGGTGAAGTCGGAGAGGGAGATCGCGCCACCTTCTACGAATGCTCCGTCCGCTGAATATTGATCGGCTGTATCAATGAAGTTCTGACACGAACTGCACATCCCTGCGAATCGGATCTCTTGAAGCGGGGCCGTGTCCCCGCCCTGAAGCGCATATCCGACCAGCGCGATGAAGTGCTCAGCCGCAGCCTGAGCGCCCTTCTTTCCGGTGTCGTGCATCGCCGCCGGGCGTGGTGGCGGTGTCGGTGCGGTCTCGCTCGGTTCCGACTCGGGGATCTCGGTCGTCTCGGACGCCGACCCGGTCGGTGCTGTGCTCGTGGTGGCATCCGTACCGGGCCCGGGTTCGTCGCCGGACGAGCAGCTTCCTAGACCGAGGATCAGGGCGACGGGAAGGGCAAGGGCGGGCGTGCGACGTCGGACGCGCATGGAAACTCCTCAGCAGGCGACAGTTCGCGCACGGTAGCGAGAATTGACACCTGTCCGCGGAAGGGCTGTGGATAACGAGGGCCTGGTCCGACTTCACTGACCCCTCCTGCCGTTAGTTCACCGAACCCTCGTGCCTTCAGTACTGGGTGAGGGGGTCTGTGACGAGTCGTGGGGTGAGTTCGAGGACGTCGAGGGGGTTGCTGGTAGAGGTGGTGGTGGCGGTGTCGGGAACGTCGGCGCAGGTGCTCCAGGGCGTGGTCTCGTTGTCGCGGGTGGAGACGAAGAGCGGGTCGAGGAGGATCTCGTCGTCGGTGCACTCGGGTAGCTCGCCCAGGGTCAGTACTGCGGCGCAGGTCGCGGCGATCTCGGCGGACCGTTGAGCTTCCGCGTCCAGACAGAGAAACACAGGGATGCGTCGGTAGCGTTCGGTGTCGGGGGCAGTGCTCGTGGGGACTTTCCGGTACGCGGTGGACATCTCGACGTTGACGGTGACCTGGTCACCTTGAGCATCCGAGTCGTAGAGCCCCCCTGAGGCAGTGAGTGCAAGAAGCGCCAATGCCGCACCGACCTCGATCATTCGGCGCGTCCTTGGTCGGTGACCATCGACATGACCTTCCAGTCGGTGCCGTCGTGCATGACGTCGATCTGGAGATTCCCATCGTCGCCGCCGACCGATTCGACCACGTCACCACCGGGGTCCGTGACGGTCATCGTTTCCGTCGCGAACTTTGCGAAGACTGCGTAGCCGCCCGTGAGCGTGTCGCGCTCGCTGACGTCCAGATCAGAAAGCGAACCCACACCTCCCTCGACGCTGTAGTTCGAGTCGTCATATGAATCGATCCGATCGATGAAGTTGCCGCAGGTGACACACATATCCGGAAGTCTGATCGCAGCGAGTGGCTGCGAGTTCCCACTTGCCAACCCGAAATTGAGCAGCGCGATGAAGTACTCAGCGGCAGCCTGCGCGCCCTTCTTTCCGGTGTCGTCCATCGCCGTCGGGCGTGGTGGCGGTGTCGGTGCGGTCTCGGCGGGTTCCGGCTCGGGGCTCTCGGCCGGCTCAGGCGTCTCGGACGCCGATGCGGTCGATGCCGCGCTCGTGGTGACACCCGAACCGGGCTCGGGCTCGTCGTCGGACGAGCAGCCTCCCAGACTGAGGGCGAGTGCGACGGGCAGGACAAGGGCGAGCGTGCGGCGTCGGACGCGCATGGGAACTCCTCAGCAGGCGACAGTCCGCGCACGGTAGCGAGAATCGCCACCCACCTGCCGAGGGGTTGTGGATAACTCGGGTCAGGGGCGCACCTGGTGCGTCAGGCGCTCCTCGGTCAGGTACGACCAGATCCACCGGGCCTGCTGGTCGACGGATGCGGGAGCATCTGACTCGACCCAGTGGACGATCATCCCGAGCACACTGCCCGCGGTCGCCGCCGCGATCACGTCGATCGGGATGTCGACGGTGGTGTGGCTGCCGCTGAGCGCCGTGAGCGCACGCTTGGTGGAGCCCTCCAGCCGATGGAGGAGTCTCGACAGCGCCTGGGGGGACCCGTGCGCGCCGAGGGCCCGGCGATACAGGGTGCGGTTCTCGTCCACGACGGTCAGGTACCGGACCAGGGTCTCGGGGGGCGGGGTGTGCGGTCGCGGGTCGACGACCCGGAAGTCGGCGTCGACCGCCTCGAGCTCGCGGTCGAGGGCGTCCGCGAGCACGTCCTCGATGCGCTCGTAGTGCTGGTAGAACGAGCTGCGGTTCACATCGGCCGCCGCAGCCAGCGCCGAGACCGAGATATCGCCGAGGTCGCGTTCCGACACGAGAGTCGTCACGGCATCCTGAAGAAGTCGTACGGTGCGCTCAGAACGCGGGTCCATCGAGTTGTCCTTTCACACGCCGAAGGCCGTCCGGCAGATACCGGACGGCCTTCGGAGGGGTGTCGACCCCTGGCTAGCGGGCTCCGGTGCTACTGCTCGACGTCGTCGTCGACCCAGTCCATCGTCTTCGTCACTGCCTTCTTCCAGTTGCGGTAGAGACGCTCGCGCTCCCCCTCGTCCATCGACGGGGACCAGCGCTTGCCCTCGGCCCAGTTGTCGATGACGTCCTGCTCACCGCTCCAGAATCCGACGGCGATCCCAGCAGCGTACGCGGCACCGAGCGCCGTCGTCTCGGCCACCTTGGGACGGACGACGTCGACACCGAGCTGGTCGGCCTGGAACTGCATGAGCAGCTCGTTGGCGACCATGCCGCCGTCGACGCGCAGCTCCTTGAGGTCGACGCCCGAGTCGGCGTTCATCGCGTCAAGCACCTCGCGGGTCTGGAAGGCCGTCGACTCGAGAGCTGCGCGAGCGATGTGGTTGCGGTTGACGAAGCGGGTCAGTCCGACGAGCGCACCGCGGGCGTCGGAGCGCCAGTACGGGGCGAAGAGGCCGGAGAACGCCGGGACGAAGTACGCCCCGCCGTTGTCCTCGACCTTGCCGGCCAGCCACTCGACGTCGGGGGCGTCCTCGAACAGGCCGAGGTTGTCGCGCAGCCACTGCACCAGCGAGCCTGTGACGGCGATCGAACCCTCGAGGGCGTAGACCGCGTCGTTGTCGCCGATCTTGTAGCAGAGGGTGGTGAGCAGGCCGTTCTCGCTCATGACCTTCTCTGTGCCCGTGTTGATCAGCATGAAGTTGCCGGTGCCGTAGGTGTTCTTGGCCTGGCCGACCTCGAAGCAGGCCTGCCCGAAGGTCGCCGCCTGCTGGTCGCCGAGGATGCCCGCGATCGGGACGCCGGGGACCATGCCGCGCTCGCGGCCCTTGCCGTAGACCTCGGACGAGGACTTGATCTCCGGCAGCATCGACATCGGGATGCCCATGTCTGCGGCGATGTCCTCACGCCAGGAGAGCGTGTCGAGGTCCATCAGCATGGTGCGCGAGGCGTTGGTGACGTCGGTGACGTGCACACCGCCGTCGGGACCGCCGGTCATGTTCCACAGCACCCAGGTGTCGGTGGTGCCGAAGAGCAGGTCGCCGTTCTCGGCCTTCTCCCGGGCGCCCTCGACGTTGTCGAGGATCCACTTGACCTTGGGTCCGGCGAAGTAGGTGGCCAGCGGCAGGCCGACGATCGCCTTGTACTTCTCCGCGCCCTCGTCGCCGCCGAGCTCGTCGACGATCTTCTGCGTCCGCGTGTCCTGCCACACGATCGCGTTGTACACGGGCTTGCCGGTGTTCTTGTCCCACACGACGGCGGTCTCGCGCTGGTTGGTGATGCCGACGGCGGCGATGTCCTGGTGGGTGACGTCGCCGCGCGTCAGCGCGAGGCCGACGGCTTCGCGGACGTTGTTCCAGATCTGCTCGGGGTTGTGCTCGACCCAGCCGGCCTTCGGGAAGATCTGGTCGTGCTCGAGCTGGCCGGTCGAGACGATCGACCCAGAGTGGTCGAAGACGATGGCGCGGGAGCTGGTCGTGCCCTGGTCGATGGCGAGAACGTAGTCAGCCATAGTTTTTCCTCAGTCCTTCAGCGTTGATGGATCGTGTGTCAGGGGACGGTTCAGTAGATGGCGCCGGCGAGCACGCCCGCGATGCCACCGCCGACGAGCGGTCCGGCGATCGGGACCCACGAGTAGGCCCAGTCGCTGGAACCCTTGCCCTTGATCGGGAGCAGAGCGTGCGCGATACGGGGGCCGAAGTCACGTGCCGGGTTGATGGCGTACCCGGTCGGTCCACCGATCGAGGCGCCGATGCCGACCACAAGGAGGGCGACGGCGAGCGGGCCCAGGTCGACGGGCGAGTTGCCGAAGCTCAGGACGACGAACACGAGCGTGAAGGTCGCGATGACCTCGGTGACGAAGTTCCATCCGTACGAGCGCAGCTCCGGACCGGTGGAGAAGACACCGAGCTTGACGGCCGGGTCGGCCTGCTCGTCGAAGTGCTTCTTGTAGGCGAGGAAGGCGAGCGCGGAACCGACCGCGGCACCGGCGATCTGTGCGGTGACGTACCAGAACCCGTTCGCCGCCGTGACGGGGATGCCGGGGGCGAACTCCTCGGCGCCCGAGGCCCAGATGCCGAACGTGACGGCGGGGTTGATGTGCGCGCCGGTCGAGAACGCGACGTACACACCGGCGAAGACACCGAGGCCCCAGCCGAAGTTGATCATCAGCCAGCCGCCGCCCTCACCCTTCGTCTTGGGCAGGATGGCATTGGCCACCACACCGGCACCGAGCAGGAGCAGCATCATCGTTCCCAGGAACTCGGGAAGGATCAGGTCGGACCAGACGTCCATGGTCATTCTCTCTTTCGTGTCGACTTCGTCGTCGGAGTGGCGTCACGCCGCGCAGGTGCGACGTCGCGGTTGTCAGTTGGTGCGAAGTGGCTTGAACGGTGCGATATCAGGGGCGTCGAGGCGGGTGCGCTCGGCGCTCGCGTCATCTGGTTCCTTCTCTGCGGCATCTTCTGCCGCGGCTCGTGCGGTGTAGGACTCGATCTCGTGCGCCTTCCGCTCCTCGTCCCACCCGAGCTCCGGGGCGACGAGGTCGGTAATCTCCTGCAGCGCGGAGACCCCACGGTCGGGCACCTCGTAGTTGATGCGTGTGCGGTGGAGGAGGATGTCCTCGAGGTGGACGGCGCCCTCGTGGGTGGCGGCGTAGAGGATCTCGGCGCGCAGGTAGGCGTCGGTGGCCTCGAGCGTCTTGGCCAGCGACGGGTCCTGCTGGCACAGCTCGACGATCTCGCGGAGGTTGGAGCCGTACCGGTGCAGCAGGTGGTCGACCATCTGCGTGGTCCAGCCGTAGCGGTGCGCCCACGTGCGGGCCTGGCGCTGGACGGCCTTGAGACCGACGGCGCCCGCGAGCGGGATCTGGTCCGTGATGGACGGGAGGGCCGAGGCGCGCTGACCGATCGCGAAGTCGACGGCGTCCTCGGCCATGACGCGGTAGGTCGTCAGCTTGCCGCCCGCGATGACGGTGAGGCCGGGCGTGGGGCTTGCCACCGTGTGCTCGCGCGACACCTTGGACGAGCTGGTGCCCTCCTTGGTGCCCGGCTGCAGCAGCGGGCGCAGCCCGGCCCACGTCCCGATCACGTCCTCGCGGGTCAGCGGCTTGGCGAGCACCGCGTTCGCGTGCTCGATGACGTAGTCGATGTCGGCCGACGTCGCGACGGGGTGGGTGAGCTCCTGCTCCCACGGGGTGTCGGTGGTGCCGATCACCCAGTAGCGCGACCACGGGATGACGAAGAGGACCGACTTCTCGGTCTGCAGGATCAGGCCGACCTGACCCTTGATGCGCTCGCGGGGCACGACGATGTGGATGCCCTTGGACGCGAGCACCTTGAGGCCGCCCTCGTCACCCGACAGTGCCTCGGTGTCCTCGGTCCAGACGCCGGTCGCGTTGATCACGGAGCGGGCGCGGACGGTGATCTCGCGACCGGTCTCGAGGTCGACGACGACGGCGCCGTTGACGGTCCCGGTCGCCCCCTTGGTCAGCTCGACGACCTGGGTGCGCGACGCCGCGTGGGCGCCGTACGAGGCGGCCGTGCGGACGAGGGTGGTGACGAGGCGGGCGTCGTCGACGGTGGCGTCCCAGTACTGGACTGCGCCGATCGCGGCGTCGTGGGCGAGGTCGGGGAACTTGCGCTCCATCCCGCGCTTGGACACGTGGCGGTGCAGCGGGAGGGCGCGTTTGCCGGACGCGAGGCTCGCGAGCGTGTCGTACATCGCGATGCCGGTGCCGACGTAAGCGCGCTCCCAGACACGGTGCTCGAGCGGGTAGAGGAAGGCGACGGGCTTGACCAGGTGCGGCGCGATCGTCTTGAGCAGGAGGTCGCGCTCGGTCAGTGCCTCGTGGACGAGGTTGAAGTCGAGCATCTGGAGGTACCGGAGTCCTCCGTGCACGAGCTTGGAGGAGCGGCTCGAGGTCCCGGAGGCCCAGTCCTGGGACTCGACGATCCCGGTCGAGAGTCCGCGCGTCGCCGCGTCGAGGGCGATTCCGGCGCCCGTGACTCCGCCCCCGATGACGAGCACGTCGAGCTCCTCGCTGGGGGCCGAGCTCGCCTGCAACGCGTCGAGGGCCTGCTGGCGTGAATGGGTGGTGAGTCGTGCGGACGCCATCGGTTCTCCTCCGTCAGGTGTTACTGCCTCGTACGGGTTAACGTGACCACGGTTGGAACGTGCGCGCAACCGGTGTGCACACATGTGCAAGGCGAACCGTGGTGAGGGGTTGGGATCAATCGACCGGGAGCAGGACGTCCTGCGGGCCGCATCCATGTATTACCTGCAGGACATGAAGATGGAGGCGATAGCCAAACATCTGCACACCTCGCGCAGCACGGTGTCGCGGCTGGTCAAGCGTGCACGGGAGACGGGGCTCGTGGAGATCACGCTCCGGCCTTCTGGAAGCCGTGCGCCCGGGCTCGCCCAGCGGATCGAGGACCGGTTCGGCGTCGACGTCTGGGTGGTGCCCGTCCCGGAGTCGGCGACCGAGGTCGAGAGGCTGGACCAGGTGGCGCGCACGGCGGCACGGCTCCTCGACACCTGGGTCGAGTCCGACACCATCGTCGGCATCGCGTGGGGCACCACGCTCGTCGCGATCGCCCGGCACCTCACGCGCAAGCCCACGCGCGGCAGCGCGATCGTCCAGCTCAACGGCGCCGCGAACGTCCGCACCTCCGGGGTGCACTACGCCGGTGACCTCGTCACCGCGTTCGCCGACGCCTTCGAGGCGCACCCGCACCACTTCCCGGTGCCAGCCTTCTTCGACTACGCCGAGACCAAGCGGGCGATGTGGAGAGAGCGCTCGATCCAGCGGGTCCTCGACGTCCAGCACCGGGCGGACATCGCACTCTTCTCCGTCGGGGCGCTCTCGGGCGGGCTCCCGAGCCACGTCTACTCCGCGGGATACCTCGAGCCCGAGGACATCGCCGTGCTCGACGAGGAGGGCGTGGTCGGTGACGTGTGCACCGTCTTTCTCCGTGAGGACGGGACGTACTCGGACATCGCGCTCAACGAGCGGGCCACCGGGCCGAGCCCCGCGGATCTCATGACCGTGCCGCGGCGGGTCTGCGCGGTCGCCGGTGACAACAAGGTTGTCCCCCTGCGGGCGGCGCTCGCGGCCGGCACGATCACGTCGCTCGTGATCGACGAGGCGACGGCGCTGCGGCTGCTGCGGGACTAGCGTCCCCTGCCGAGCGGTACGTTGTGGTCCTCACGCGGGGGTTCGGAGGACAACAACGTGCCCCTCGGCGGCACTCGGGTATACAGTCGCTCGCATGGATATGCAGTCGATCGTGAGCATCCGCCCGGCCCTGCCCGCGGACGTGCGCTCGATCGCCTCTCTCGTCGAGCCGTATGCCGTGGATCGACGCCTGCTCGCCAAGGACCTCGTCGTCTACTTCGAGTCCGTGCAGGAGTTCCTCGTCGCCGAGGCCGACGGCGTCGTCGTGGGATGCGGGGCGCTCCACGTGCTCTGGGAAGACCTCGCCGAGGTGCGCACGGTTGCCGTCGACCCGGGCTGGCGCGGTCGCGGACTTGGTCATCTCCTCGTCCGTGAGCTGCTCGACCGGGCGCGGACCCTCGGTCTGCAGCGCGTCTTCTGCCTGACGTTCGAGGTCGAGTTCTTCGGCCGGCACGGCTTCGCCGAGCTCACGGGCGAGGCGGTGACCCCCGAGGTCTACGCAGAGCTGCTCCGGTCGCCCGACGACGGGGTCGCGGAGTTCCTGGATCTCGCGAGGGTCAAGCCGAACACCCTGGGGAACACGCGGATGATCGCCCACCTCTGACGCCTGGGTGCCGGCGGCCCAGGGCCTGCGACCTGTGACCATGCACACGTGACCGGCAACCGCGACTCGTGACCTGCGCACCGTGGCCGACGTCGGTCAGGCAGGGAGCCTCGCGACCTCGCCGTCGATCTCGACCAGCCCGTCCTCGACCAGGCCGGCAAGACACCGGGACGCCTGGGCGGGGTCGGCCGAGACGTCGGTGAGAGCGGACGTCAGGACCGGGCCGGAGGCATCCCGGAGGATCCTCATCACACGACCGCGGACCTGGCGGTCCGTGCCTTCCCAGGCCTGTCCGCGGCGTCGTGAGGCGTGCTCGTCCGCCGGACGACCCGCGAGGTTCCACGCGCACAGGGACCGCACGGGACACTCGTCGCAGCGAGGTGACCGTGCGGTGCAGACCACCGCCCCGAGCTCCATCGACGCGGCCGCCCACCGTGCGGCGTCCCGCGCGTCGTCGGGCACGACCGACGCCGCGAGCCGACGCTCCTCCGCGCGGGGCGAGGGTGGGGGGAGCGCCGTGCCGGTGATCGTGCGCGCGAGCACCCTCCGGACGTTCGTGTCGACCACCACGCTGCGACGCCCGAACGCGAAGGCAGCGACCGCCGCGGCGGTGTAGGTGCCGACCCCCGGCAGGGCGACGAGGGCCTCCTCGTCCGCCGGCACCTGCCCACCGTGCCGCTCGACGATCACCCGCGCGCACTCCTGGAGCCTGAGCGCGCGCCGCGGGTACCCGAGCCGGTCCCACGCGCGGAGCACGTCGGCCGTCGAGGCGCCGGCAAGGTCGGCCGGGGTCGGCCACCGTTCCATCCACGCGCGCCAGCGCGGCTCGACCCGGACGACGGGCGTCTGCTGCAGCATCACCTCGCTGACCAGCACCCCCCAGGCCGAGCAGCTCGAGGCGCGCCAGGGGAGGTCGCGGGCGGACTCGTCGAACCACCGCACGACGGCGGTCCGGAGCCGGGCGGTGACGTCGGGGCGGTGTGTGGTCGGCATGGCAGGCCCATTGTGCCCGGCGCGGTGGGGCGGTGGGGCATGCGGGACCGATTACGGTGGTCCCCACCACGCAGATCTTGGAGGTAGTCGTGAGCACCACAGGCCCCGGCAGGGGGACGTTCCTCGTGCGTCGGCTGCTCGTCCTCGCCGTCGCGCTCGCGGTGGTGGTGGGCGTCGTCCTCGGAGTCCGTGCGCTGATCGCCGACCCGGCCGACGCGTCACCGATGGAGTCCGCCGAGAAGTCCGCGCCCCCGGAGCCCGCGACGACGAGCGCGACCGTCGCCTGCGAGGCTGACGACCTCGACATCGCCCTGCAGCCCGCTGCCGAGAGCTTCGAGGCAGGGGACCGGCCACGGTTCGCCGTGCGCGTCACGCACGTCGGCCGGCAACCCTGCCTGGTGAACGGTTCGCAGAACGGCGTGGCCGTGACGGTCGCGGACGACGACGGGGCCGTGTGGTCCTCGGCCGACTGCCCGGTGGACGAGCGGATGCTGCTGATGAGCCCGGGTGACGTCGACACCAACGACGTGACCTGGGACCTCACGCGGACAGACGGGTCGTGCGAGGCTGCGGGGAGCGCCACGGCGGGGGACTACACCGCGCGCGCCGAGGTGACGGACGTCCCGGACGCGACGACGCCTCCCGTGTCGTTCACCCTCGAGCCTGCACCGGAGCCCGACCCCACGACGGAACCCGCCGAGGACGCCGAGGATGCCGCGGCGAAGACCGAGGAGCCGGCTGACGACGAGGCCGAGGGCGAGAAGGCGGACAAGGAGGCCGACGCCGAGACTCCTGCACAGGACGAGAAGTCCGGTGCGGACGAGCCCGCGGCCGAGGACTCCGTCGAAAAGTCCTAGACGTACCGCTCGAGGATCGACGACTCGGCGAGGCGCGAGAGGCCCTCACGGACGGCACGCGCCCGCTGCTCGCCGACGCCGTCGACGGCCATGAGGTCCTCGATGCCGGCGGCCAGGAGCTTCTGGAGGCTCCCAAAGTGGCGGACCAGCCGGTCGAGGATCGTCGGAGGAAGGCGCGGCACCTTCGACAGCAGTCGGTAGCCGTGCGGTGCGACGGGGGCGTCGAGCGCGTCGCCGCCGCCGGGCATGCCCAGGACGCGTCCGATCTCGCCGAGGTCGAGCAACTGCGCCGAGGTGAGTGCGTCGAGCGACGCACGGACGCTCTCGGCACTGCGACCGTGGCGGTCGGCGTCGACGTAGTCGCGGATCACGAAGTCCCGGTCGGCCCCGATCCCGCCCATGAGCTCGTCGAGCTGGAGCGAGAGGAGTCGTCCGTCGCTGCCGAGCTCGGTGACGTAGCCCGCGATCTCGTCGGAGATGCGGGTGACCATCTCGAGCCGCTGGACGACGGCACACACGTCTCGGACGGTGACGAGGTCCTCGATCTCGAGGGCGGAGAGCGTGCCGCTGACCTCGTCCAGGCGTGACCGGTAGCGTTCCAACGTGGCGAGCGCCTGGTTGGCGCGGGAGAGGATCGTGTCCGAGTCCTCGAGCGCGTAGCGCTTGTTCTGCAGGTAGACCGCGACGATGTTCATCGACTGGCTGACGGACACGACGGGCAGGCCGGTCTGCTTGGCGACGCGCTCGGCGGTGCGGTGCCGGGTGCCGGACTCGGTCGTCTCGATCGAGTGGTCGGGCAGCAGCTGGACGGCTGCCCGCAGGATGCGCGTCGCGTCGTCGTTGACGACCACGGCGCCGTCCATCTTCGACAGCTCGCGCAGGCGCGTCGCGGAGAACTCGACGTCGAGGACGAACCCGCCCGAGCAGATCGACTCGACGACGGGGTCGAGGCCGAGCACGATCAGTGCGCCGGTGCGTCCGCGGAGGATTCGTTCAAGTCCGTCGCGGAGCTCCGTCCCGGGCGCGACGCGCGCGAGCGTGGCGCGGAGTCGTTCGTCGTCAGGGCGGGGGTTCATCGGCACAGAGAGAATCCTAGGTGTCTCGCGGGGTATCCGTCGGGTGAGGTGTGGGCATCGTGTGGAGGACGTGCGCGGATCGTGAACGTACGGACCACGACGTCGCAGGTCAGGGTGCGGTCTAGAAGGGCGCGGGCTCGCTCCGGGAGCGCTTTGGAGCCGGCAGCCCGTTCCGTGCGAGCTCCACGGCCTCGGCGAGATGGCCGGCCCGGAGCACCTCGAGCCCCTCGGGGGCTGTCACGTCGGAGCGGTCCGGGACGACCGCGCGCCGGAACCCGAGCCGCGCAGCCTCGTTGAGCCGCCGTCCGAGGCCGGTGACCGGGCGGATGTCCCCGGCGAGGCCGACCTCCCCGATCGCGAGAGTGCCCTGAGGCAGCGCCTGGTTCTCCTTGGCGGAGACGGTGGCGATGGCCGTCGCGAGATCCGCGGCGGGTTCCCCGACCTTCGCGCCGCCGATCGTGGACACGTACACATCGTGGTCGTGCAGCCGTACACCGGCGTGACGGTGCATCACGGCCAGGATCATCGCGAGCCTGCTCGACTCCACCCCAGCGGTGGTACGCCGGGGGTTGGCGAGGGAGCTCGGCACGACGAGGGACTGGATCTCGAGGGCCAACGGGCGTCGCCCGTCGAGCGTCACGGTCAGGCACGTCCCCGGTGCGGGCTCGCCCGTGTGCGACAGGAACAGGCCGCTGGGGTCGGCAAGTCCGACGATCCCGGTCTCGGTGAGGTCGAAGCAGCCCACCTCGTCGGTGGGCCCGTAGCGGTTCTTCACGGCACGGACGAACCGCAGCCGGGAGTGACGGTCGCCCTCGAACTGGCACACGACGTCGACGAGGTGCTCGAGGGTCCGCGGGCCGGCGACCGTACCGTCCTTCGTGACGTGGCCCACGAGGATGACGGGCATGTCGCGCTCCTTGGCGGCCGCGATCAGCGCGCCCGCGACCTCGCGGACCTGTGAGACGCCGCCCGGAGCGCCGTCGACCTCGCCCGACGCGATGGTCTGCACGGAGTCCACGACCAGGAGGTCGGGCTGCGCCGCCTCCACGTGCCCCAGGACGGAGCCGAGGTCGGTCTCGGCGGCGAGCAGGAGCCTCGGGGCGAGCGCGTCGATCCGCTCGGCTCGCAGCCGCACCTGCCCGGCGGACTCCTCGCCCGTCACGTAGAGCACCGTGCGCCCCGAGGTGGCGACCTCGCTCGCGGCCGCGAGGAGCAGCGTCGATTTCCCGACGCCGGGTTCGCCCGCCAGGAGAACCACCGCGCCCGGGACGATCCCGCCACCGAGCACACGGTCGAGCTCGCTGATACCGGTCGGCGCGGCCCGCGTGGAGTCCACGTCGATGTCCGCGATCGGGCGCGCCGGCGCACGGGTGGGGGACGCCGTCGTCCGCGGACCCGAGGTGCTCGCCCCCGCCTCGACGACGCTGCCCCACACCTGGCACTCGCCGCACCGGCCCACCCACTTGGCGGTGGTCCAGCCGCACTCGGTGCACCGGTACCCGGGACGTGTCTGCTTCGTGGCGCTCTTCACCCGTGTGACGCTAGCCGCACCCCCTGACATCGCCGGGTGGCGCCGCCGACGCGCGGATCTGCGCACTAGGCTGGGCCCGCATCGCCGTGAGGCGGTCTCGGCACGGCGACCAGGGAGGGCATGCTCGATGGGCAACGGACGGGCGGGGATCAGCCCGCAGGTGTACCGACGTCGTCGGGCGGTCGTCCTCCTTCTCCTGACGCTCCTCGTCCTCCTTCCCGTCCTCCTCTTCGTCTGGCCGGGATGGGCCACCGGTGGCGACGAGGAAGACGCGGGGACGAGTGGGGAGGCCGCGTCCGAGACGCAGGAGCCCGACCCGACCACCCCCACGATCGACCCCGTGGACCGGGCCGACGACCTCACTGCTTTGCAGTCCGCCCTGCCGGACGAGGTCCTGCGCTTCGTCCTCGTCGACGAGCGCAACGAGCCCGAGTTCGACGCGACGGGTCCCGTCGAGATGTGGAGCCTGACGTACGCGGACGGCGAGGGGTCGGACGCGGACACGGTCGACGTCGTCGTCGGGCAGTGGTCGGGACCGAGCGAGGCGCTGGAGGCCTTCGAGGTGATCGACGAGACCGCGGGGCCGGCGGAGGCGACGACGGGGGTCGTCGAGGCCGACGACGAGACCGTCGGCACGTGGACGCGTCGCACGACCGGCGACGGTCGTGGGACCGTGGTGTGGCGCAACGGGACGGTCGTCGTCAGCGCGACGGGCCCGAGCGAGGACATTGAAGACTTCTACGCGGCGTACCCGTTCTGACGGTACGGCGTGATCGACGAGATGGGAATCGAATGACGCAGACGCAGGAGCAGGCACTGATCGCGGTCCTCGGCACCGGGGTCATGGGCGAGACGGCGCTCACCGGCATCCTCTCCGCAGGCTGGGACCCCGAGCGCGTCGTCGCGACGGCGCGCCGTCCTGAACGGGCCGACGAGCTCGCCCGCACCCACGGGGTGCGGACCACGCACGACAACGTGGCCGCCGCGGCCGAGGCCGACGTCGTGATCCTGGGCGTGAAGCCGAAGGACATCGGTGCGCTGACCGAGGAGATCTCGTCGGCGGTCCGCCCGGGCACCCTCGTCCTCACCGTCGCCGTCGGCCTCTCCTGCGCGTTCTACGAGAAGCGCCTGCCCGAGGGGACCCCCTTCGTCCGCGTGATGCCCAACACCCCGTCCTCGATCGGCGTGGGTGTCAGCGCCATCAGCCCCGGGGTCGCCGCGACCGACGAGCACCTCGAGCTCGTCGAGACGCTGCTCGCCTCGACCGGCCTCGTGATCCGCATCGCGGAGAAGGACCAGGCGGCCGTCGCGGCGCTCTCCGGCTCCGGCCCGGCGTACGTCTTCTACGTGCTCGATGCGCTGTCCGAGGCGGGCACGCTCATGGGCATCCCGCGCGCCACCGCCGCCCAGCTGGCGGCGCAGACCGTGCTCGGTGCGGCCACGATGGTCCAGGAGACCGGCGAGCACCCCGCGATCCTCCGCGAGAAGGTCTCGTCACCCGGCGGGACCACGATCGCGGGGCTGCGCGAGCTCGACCGCGGCGGCGTGCGTGCCGCCTTCGTCGACGCGCTCACGGCGGCAAAGGCGCGCGCGGGCGAGCTCTCGGCCGAGCTCGAGGCCGACGTCTAGTGGCGAGCTCCGGGCGAGCGCCCGCGATGTCCGACGTCGCGAAGGTCGCCGGCGTCTCGCACCAGACGGTCTCGCGGGTGCTGAACGAGCACCCGAGCGTTCGCCCGGAGACCCGTGACCGAGTTCTCGCCGCGATCGAGAAGCTCGGGTATCGGCGCAACAGCGCCGCACGCGCCCTCGTGACCCGACGTTCCGGGACGATCGGCATCGTCACACCCGACTCCGCGCTCTACGGACCGACGAGCACGTTGATCGCGATCGAGCAGGCGTCGCGAGAGGTCGGGCTCTTCGTCTCCGTGGCGACGCTCTCGAGCTACGACGCCGAGACCATGAACCACGTGCTCGACCACTTCCTCTCCCAGGGGGTCGAGGGAATCGTGGTCATCGCGCCGCAGGTCGACGTCGCGGCCGCGGTCGAGACGTTCGTCTCGCCGGTCCCGGTGGTGCTCGTCGCGGACGCGTCGGCGGTCGGCGCCGGGGTCGTCCGGACGATCGGTGTGGACCAGTACGCGGGGGCGCGGCTGGCGACCGAGCACCTTCTAGAGCTTGGTCATCGCCGGATCGTCCATGTGGCCGGCCCGACCGACTGGTTCGACGCGAGGGCACGGACGGAGGGCTGGAGAGACGCGCTCGGCGCGGCCGGGGTGTCGCCGGAGGGTCTTCTCGTCCAGGGTGACTGGTCCTCGGCATGCGGATACGACGTGGGACGTCGTCTGACCGAGGACCTCGCGGGCCGAGAGCCGACGACCGCGGTCTTCGCCGGGAACGACCAGCTTGCGCTGGGGATGCTCCACGCGTTCTGGGAGCAAGGCGTCTCCGTGCCCGCACAGATCTCGGTTGTCGGGTTCGACGACATCGAGGGTTCGCGGTACTTCGCGCCGTCGCTCACGACCGTGCGTCAGCCGTTCGCGACGTTGGGACGCGCCTGTCTGGACCTGTTGATGGCCGGTCCGGCACGCGCCGAGCCTGGCCCGGTTTCGGTCGCAGCCATCGCGCCGGAGCTCGTCGTCAGGGAGACCACGGCACGGGTCGGCTGAGCACGGTCGTGCCGCGGGGTTGACATCCGATTGTTAACGCTCACATAATGTGAGCGTTAACACGATGACGGTTGGCAACGATCGAACGGGCAAGGAGGCCTGGTGAACACGGCAAGCATCGCCGCGACGATCATGGAGGGCCGTACGGCTCTCGGCATCGAACTCGGTTCGACGCGCATCAAGGCGTGCCTCGTGGACTCCGACGGCACGCCGCTCGCGTCCGGGAGTCACACCTGGGAGAACGAGCTTGTCGACGGTGTCTGGACCTACTCGTTGGACGCGGTGTGGGTCGGCGTCCAGGCGGCCGTCCGCGCGCTCCTCGAATCTGCGCACGACCAGTACGGCGCACGCCCCGACCACTTTGGGGCGATCGGCATCTCGGCGATGATGCACGGCTACCTGGCATTCGACGCGTTCGACAACCTGCTCACGCCCTTCCGTACCTGGCGCAACACCGGTACCGGCCGGGCCGCGGCCGGGCTGACCGCGTTGCTCGGTGTCAACATCCCGCAGCGCTGGTCGGTCGCGCACGCCTACCAGGCGATCCTCGACGAGGAGCCGCACGTGGCTGCTGTGGCGCACCTGACCACGTTGGCCGGATACGTCCACTGGCGGCTGACCGGCCAGAAGGTCCTCGGGATCGGCGACGCAGCCGGGATGTTCCCCGTCGACGCGGCGGCCGCCTCGTACGACGTGGACAGGCTCCGACTGTTCGACTCGGCCGTCGCCACGCAGCACGAGTACCCGTCCCTCTCCGAGCTGCTGCCGCGTGTTCTCACGGCGGGACAGCACGCCGGCAGGTTGACCGACGAGGGCGCCCTGCTGCTCGACCCGGCGGGTCGGCTGCAGCCTGGTATCCCGTTCTGTCCCCCCGAGGGCGACGCCGGGACCGGCATGGTGGCGACGAACGCGGTGGCGGCCCGTACGGGCAACGTCAGCGTCGGGACGAGCGTCTTCGCCATGGTGGTGCTCGAGCAGGGACTCTCTGCGGTCCACGACGAGATCGACCAGGTGGCGACGCCGGCGGGTGCCCCCGTCGCAATGGTGCACTGCAACAACGGCGCCGGAGAGCTCGCCGCCTGGGCGGGTGTCTTCCGTGAGTTCGCGCACGCGACGGGCAACGAGGTCGCGGCCGACGACGTGTATGAGGTGTTGCTGCGGTCCGCGCTCCTCGGGGCGCCAGACGCAGCAGGGATCCTCGCGTACAACCACCTCGCCGGAGAGCCTGTCGTCGGGACCGACGCGGGGTGCCCGCTGGTCGTGCGCTCGCCGGAGAGCGAGCTGACGCTGGCAAACTTCGCCCGCTCCCAGGTCTACGGCATCTTCGGCACCCTGAGCCTGGGAATGGCGGTGCTGCGTCGTGACGGTGTCGAGCTCGACGCGATCCGCGCCCACGGCGGCCTGTTCCGTACGGAGGGGGCGGGTCAGCGTCTGCTCGCCGCTGCCCTCGGTGTGCCGGTCTCGGTCGGGGCGGGTGCAGGGGAGGGGGGTGCGTGGGGCGCCGCGTTGCTCGCCGTGTACCTCGGGCACGCGCATCGCGTCGACCTGGCGGGCTATCTTGCCGAGCAGGTCTTCGCCGGAGCGCCGGTCACGGTCGTCGCCCCGGACCCCGAGGACCTCGCGGGGTTCGCGGTTTTCCTCCAGCGGTACGAGGTCGGTCTCGACGTCGAGCGTGCAGCCGTCCGCGTGGACGGGGCGCGCGTCTCGCGTGCAGCAGGGGAGCTCGTCCGATGACTGCCCTGGTGAACGACGATCTCCGCGCGGTCGTCGACGCGACCCGAGAGCGGGTGGCGCGACTGCACGCGGAGCTGACGAGGTGGGGCCTGGTCGTCTGGACGGCGGGCAACGTCTCCGAGCGGGTGCCCGGCGCCGACCTGATGGTGATCAAGCCGTCGGGAGTCACGTATGAAGACCTCACGGCCGACTCGATGGTCGTCTGCGACCTCGACGGCCGCCTCGTCGAGGGGACACGTGCGCCGTCATCGGACACGGCGGCCCATGCGTACGTCTACCGCCACATGCCCGAGGTCGGCGGTGTCGTCCACACGCACTCGACCTACGCGACCGCCTGGGCCGCCCGCGGCGAGCCCGTGCCGTGCGTCCTGACGATGATGGCGGACGAGTTCGGCGGGGACATCCCCGTCGGTCCGTTCGCCCTGATCGGGGACGACTCGATCGGCCGCGGCATCGTCGAGACCCTGCGAGGTTCGCGCAGCCCGGCGGTGCTGATGCGCAACCACGGGCCGTTCACGGTCGGCAAGGACGCGCGGGCGGCCGTGAAGGCGGCGGCGATGTGCGAGGAGGTCGCCCGCGCGGTGCACGTCAGCCGCGAGCTCGGAGAGCCGACGCGGATCCCCGAGCCCCAGATCGACGCGCTCCACGCGCGATATCAGAACGTCTACGGGCAGGCCTCGGCCGGCTCGACCAGGAAAGAGGACGAAGACGCATGAAGAATCCGTTCGAGGACAAGGAGATCTGGTTCCTCACCGGGTCGCAGGACCTCTACGGCCCGGAGACCCTCACCCAGGTCGCTGACCAGTCGCTCGCGATCGCGGAGGAGCTGGACGACGCGGACGCCGTCCCGGTCTCGGTCGTCTGGAAGCCGGTGCTCAAGAGCTCGGAGGAGATCCGTCGCACGTTGACCGCGGCGTCGTCCGACGACGCGTGCGTCGGTGTGGTCGTCTGGATGCACACCTTCTCTCCGGCGAAGATGTGGATCCGTGGCCTCGAGGCGCTGACGGTGCCGCTCCTGCACCTGCACACGCAGGCGAACGTCGAGCTGCCCTGGTCCGAGATCGACATGGACTTCATGAACCTGAACCAGGCCGCGCACGGTGACCGGGAGTTCGGGTACATCCAGACGCGGCTCGGGATGACGCGCAAGACGGTCGTCGGTCACGTCTCTTCTCCGCAGGTGCAGCAACGGGTCGGCTCGTGGGTCCGGGCCGCCGTCGGTCGAGACGCGGCGCGATCGATGCGGCTCGCCCGGTTCGGCGACAACATGCGCAACGTCGCGGTCACCGAGGGCGACAAGACCGAGGCGGAGATCCACTTCGGCGTCTCCGTCAACACGTGGGGCGTCGCCGAGCTCGCCGAGCGGGTCGACGCCGTCGCCGACGAAGCCGTGGACAAGCTGGTCGCGGAGTACGAGTGGACCTACGACGTCGCACCGGAGCTGCGGTCCGGCGCCGCGAGGCACGAGGCGCTGCGGTACGGCGCCCGGCAGGAGCTCGGGCTGCGGTCCTTCCTGGAGGAAGGGAAGTTCTCCGCCTTCACGACGACGTTCGAGGACCTGGGCGGACTCCGCCAGCTACCGGGCCTCGCGGTCCAGCGCCTGATGGCGGACGGGTACGGGTTCGGCGCCGAGGGCGACTGGAAGACCGCGGTGCTCGTCCGGTTGGCCAAGGTGATGGGTCACGGGCTGCCGGGAGGCGCGAGCCTCATGGAGGACTACACCTACGACCTGACGCCTGGTGAGGAGCGGATCCTCGGGGCGCACATGCTCGAGATCTGTCCGTCACTGACCACGAGCCGGCCGCGCCTGGAGATTCACCCTCTCGGGATCGGCGACCGCGAGGACCCGGTGCGACTCGTCTTCGACACCGACCCGGGGCCCGCCCTGGTCGTGGCGATGAGCGACCTGCGCGACCGGTTCCGACTCACCGCGAACGTCGTCCGGTGCGTGGAGCATCCCGATCTGCCGAGCCTGCCCGTCGCGCACGCGGTCTGGGAGCCGGAGCCGTCGCTGGAGGTCTCAGCGGAGGCGTGGTTGATGGCGGGCGCCGCCCACCACACCGTGATGACGACGGCCCTGAGTCGCGAGGTCTTCGAGGACTTCGCCGAGATGACGGGCTCCGAGCTCGTCGTCATCGACGAGAGCACGACCCCGGCGTCGTTCCGCCAGGAGCTGCGCTGGAACCAGGTCTACTACCGCCTGGCTCAGGGGGTGTGAACCGTGACGTGATCGTGACCGCCACGGTATGGACCGGGGAGCACATGACGCCGCACGATCGTCAGCAGAATCTCACAAAGAGCATCAACATCGCACAACTTCCGGGTCGCACCGACGCGCCCCGGGTCTCAAGGAGGAGAACATGTTCAGCAGCACCCGACGTCGCACCGCCGGCGCCATGATTGCCAGCCTCGCCGTGCTGGGCCTCGCTGCCTGCAGCTCGGAGCAGGCCTCCACCGACGCCGGCTCCGACAGCGGGGACACCGGCTCGGCGGCCGAGGAGACCATCAGCATCGGCTTCTCCCAGGTGGGTGCGGAGTCCGGATGGCGCGCCGCCAACACGAAGTCCATCCAGGACACGCTCACCCAGGAGAACGGGTTCGACCTCAGCTTCTCGGACGCCCAGCAGAAGCAGGAGAACCAGATCCAGGCCCTGCGCTCCTACATCCAGCAGGGTGTGGACGTCCTGGCCTTCTCGCCCGTGGTCGAGACCGGCTGGGACGCCGTCCTCGAGGAGGCCAAGGCGGCCGACATCCCCGTGATCCTGACGGACCGTGCCGTCGACTCCGACGACGACAGCCTCTACGAGTCGTTCATCGGCTCCGACTTCGTCCTCGAGGGAGAGACGGCAGGCGAATGGGCGGTCGAGCAGTACGACGGCGAGGGCTACCAGGTGGTCGAGCTGCAGGGCACCACCGGTGCCGCACCGGCGATCGACCGCAAGGCCGGCTTCGAGACGGCGATCGAGGGCAGCGACCTCGAGATCATCGACTCGCAGACGGGCAACTTCACGCGGACCGAGGGCAAGCAGGTCATGGAGGGCTTCCTCCAGAAGTACGACGACATCGACCTCGTCTACGCGCACAACGACGACATGGGTCTCGGGGCCATCGAGGCCATCGAGGCAGCGGGCATGGTCCCCGGCGAGGACATCAAGATCATCACGGTCGACGCCGTCAAGGACGGCATGCAGGCGCTCGCCGACGGAAAGATCAACTACATCGTCGAGTGCAACCCGCTGCTCGGCCCGGACCTGGCCGACGTCGCCAAGAAGGTCATCGCGGGCGAGGCCGTCGAGAAGCGCATCGTCGTCAAGGACAAGGCGTTCGACCAGGAGGCGGCTGTCGAGGCTCTGCCCTCGCGCGAGTACTGATCCACACCGACCCGCCGGGGCGTGGCACCGACCACGCCCCGGCGGCCCCGCACCGCGGCGGTGCGGCGCGCCCGCACCGCCGCGATCCATGGAAGGTCAACGATGACGAACCACGAGACCGCGACGCGGCCGGTCGTCGAGATGACCGGGATCTCGATCGAGTTTCCCGGCGTCAAGGCTCTCGACCAGGTCGACTTCCGCCTGTTCCCGGGGGAGGTGCACGCCCTGATGGGCGAGAACGGCGCCGGGAAGTCCACCCTGATCAAGGCGCTCACGGGCGTCTACGGGATCGACGCCGGCGAGATCCTCGTCAGCGGGACGCCCCACCGGTTCTCCGGGCCCGGCGAGGCACAGGACGCAGGTGTTGCGACCGTATATCAGGAGGTCAACCTGTGCGACAACCTCTCGGTCGCCGAGAACATCATGCTCGGGCACGAGCCTCGGCGACTCGGTGCCATCAACTGGCGGGCGACGCGGCGTGAGGCTGCCCGCCACCTGTCGACGATGGGCCTGGACATCGACCCGTCGTCCTCTCTCGGATCCCACTCGATCGCCGTGCAACAGCTCGTCGCGATCAGTCGTGCGATGGTGGTCGACGCCAAGGTGCTGATCCTCGACGAGCCGACGTCGAGCCTCGACGCCGACGAGGTCGCGCAGCTGTTCGCGGTCGTCCGCCGGCTGCGGAACGACGGGGTCGCGATCCTCTTCGTGTCCCACTTCATCGAGCAGGTCTACGAGATCTCCGACCGGATGACGGTGCTGCGCAACGGCCGGCTCGTCGGAGAGCACCTGGTCTCCGAGATGGGACGGCTCGAGCTCGTCTCGACGATGATCGGCCGGTCCATGGAGGTCCTCGAGGACCTGCACGTGCGGACCGACCACGCGATCGACCCGACGGACGGAGCCGCGCCCTTCATCCAGACCGTGGGGCTCGGCCGCAAGGGCAGCGTCCAACCCTTCGACCTCGAGGTCTACCCCGGTGAGGTCGTCGGGCTGGCCGGCCTGCTCGGGTCCGGTCGTACCGAGGTCGCACGACTGCTCAGCGGTGCCGACCGCGCCGACACGGGCACGACACGCGTCAAGGACGTGCCGACCCGGCTCCGCAACCCTCGTGCGGCGATCGCCGAGGGCATCGCCTTCTCGTCGGAGGACCGAAAGCTCGAGGGCGTCGTCGGCGATCTGACGGTCCGCGAGAACATGGTGCTCGGTCTGCAGGCCGGACGCGGGTGGATGCGCCGGGTGCCGGCGAAGCAGGTGGACGAGATCGTCGAGCGCTACATAGCCGCGCTCAACATCCGGCCGGCCAACCCGGACGCCCTGCTGCGCAACCTCTCCGGCGGCAACCAGCAGAAGGTTCTCCTCGCCCGCTGGCTCGCCACCGCACCAGAGCTCTTCATCCTTGACGAGCCGACCCGTGGAATCGACGTCGGGGCGAAGGCCGAGATCCAGAAGCTCGTCGCGGACCTCGCGGCGAAGGGCATGGCCGTGGTCTTCATCTCGGCAGAGCTCGAGGAGGTCCTGCGGCTCAGCCACCGGATCGCCGTCATGCGCGACCGCGAGAAGGTCGCGGAGATCACCAACTCAGAGGACGTCGGTGTGGACGACGTCGTCGAACTCATTGCGAGCGGAGGAGGACGCTGATGTCCCCGACCACCGGTACGCGTTCACGCACTGACTACTCCGGCGGCCTGAGCCGCGTCGTCCGTCACCCGCTCTTCTGGCCGCTCGTCGCCCTGGCGGTGCTTCTTCTGGCGAACACCGTCCACAGCCCGGACTTCCTGGCGATCAGCGTTCTCGACGGGCACCTCTTCGGCGCCCCGATCGACATACTCCGCAACTCGGCGCCACTGCTGCTGGTGGCGCTCGGTATGACACTGGTCATCGCGACCCGTGGCATCGATCTCTCGGTCGGTGCGACGGTCGCGATCGCGGGGGCGGTCTCGCTGAGCTTCATCGCGTCCTCGCCGAACCCCGGTGCCGTCTCCACGGTGCTCGTCGCGATGGGCATCGCCCTCCTGCTGTGTCTCTTCCTGGGAGTCTGGAACGGGTTCCTGGTCTCGGTCGTGGGCATCCAGCCGATCATCGCGACACTCATCCTCATGACCGCCGGCCGCGGTATCGCGATGCTCATCACCGAGGGGCAGATCACGACGGTGACCAGCGCGCCGTTCAAGACGCTCGGATCGGGGTTCTGGCTCGGTCTGCCGGTCGCAGCGCTCGTCGCCCTCGGCGTATACGCGCTCGTGGCCGCCCTGACCCGCCGCACGGCGCTCGGGATGCTGGTCGAGTCGGTGGGCATCAACCCGTCGGCGTCGCGACTCGCGGGCGTGAAGGCGCGCACGATCGTCTGGACCGTGTTCGCCCTCTCGGGCCTCTTCTCCGGGCTCGCGGGTCTGATCCTGGCGTCGAACGTGATGGCGGCCGACGCGAACAACGCCGGCCTGTTCATCGAGCTCGACGCGATCCTCGCCGTCGTCATCGGCGGCACGTCGCTCCAGGGCGGGAAGTTCTCGCTCTCGGGGACGCTGGTCGGCGTCTTCATCATCACCACGCTGACCCTCACCGTGACGATCGTCGGCGTCTCCCCGTTGGTCACGCCACTGTTCAAGGCCGTGGTGGTGATCGCCGTGACACTGCTGCAGTCCCCGGTGGTGCGCGAAAAGCTCGCTGCGCGTTCGCGACGACGTGCCGCCCGACCCGAGGAGGTGGCGGCCTGATGGCGATCGTCACGCCCGAGAAGACCCCGACCGGGGAGCGCACGGCCTCCCGCTCTCACGAGAAAGGCCCGCGGATGACCTCGATGGTCCGTCGTCTGCACGTCGACCGCAGATACCTGCCGGTCCTGGGAACCTTCGTGGTGCTCGCCCTGATCCTCGTGATCGGCGGCGTCCGCTACGACAACTTCCTCTCTCCGGGGGTCCTGGCCAACCTGTTCATCAACAACTCGTTCCTCATCGTGCTGGCCGTCGGCATGACCTTTGTCATCCTGACCGGTGGCATCGACCTGTCGGTCGGCGCGGTCCTCGCGCTGTCGGCGGTCAGCGCGGCATCTCTGCTCCAGAGCGGGGTGCCGGTGCTCGTGGTGCTTCCGCTCGTGGTGCTGGTGGGGTCCGTGATCGGGCTCCTGATCGGGATCATGGTGCACGTCTTCGAGGTACAGCCGTTTATCGCGACGCTGGCGGGGATGTTCTTTGCCCGCGGCCTGTGCTTCGTGATCGCTCCCGAGTCGATCCCCATCTCTGACGAGACGTTCGTCGCGATAGCGAGCTGGGACACGTGGATCGCAGGCCAGTGGCGGATGACGACGAGCGTGGTCGTCGCCCTCGTGGTCGTCGCGCTCGCGTTCTACCTGCTGCACTACACGCAGTTCGGCAGGACGGTGTACGCCATCGGCGGCGGCGAGCAGTCGGCGAGGCTCATGGGCCTGCCCGTGGCCCGGACCAAGGTGCTCGTCTACGTTATCTCGGGTACCTGTGCGGGTCTCGGCGGGCTGTTGTTCGCGATGTACTCGCGCTCGGGCTACTCGCTCACGGGTGTGGCGATGGAGCTGGACGCGATCGCGGCCGTCGTCATCGGCGGCACGATCCTGACGGGCGGGACCGGGTTCGTCCTCGGCTCGGTGCTCGGTGTCCTCGTCCTCGGCCTGATCCAGACCGTCATCACCTTCGAGGGCACCCTGAGCTCGTGGTGGACCAAGATCTTCATCGGGGCACTGCTCCTCGTGTTCGTCGTCCTGCAGCGCGTTCTTGCGGCGCGGCGCACGTAGCTGTCCCGGGTGGCGTCCTGGACCGGCGGCGGGTGCTGCCCGCCGCCGGTCCACCGTCCGTGATGAACGGTCCGGTATCTCCGTTCCGGTCTCCGACCTCCCGAGGTGATGTTAACGCTCACATGGACTGAGCGCTCACGTTCTGTATCCCGACTTCTCAACGATGAGAGAGCGAGTGACATGAGTACGAATCTCCCTGTCGGCCGTGGCCGACGCCTACGCAGGTCCTGGACGGCGCTCGGGCTCGCCGGAGCGATGGTCGCCACCCTCGGCGTGCCCTCCGCCCTTGCCCTGCCCGTCGACGCGGCCACCCCGAGCATCGTCCCGACCGCGGTCGACGTGGACGACTCCGCGTTCGACGCCTACGTCTTCCCCTATTTCGAGGGGGAAGGCGCCGAGGGCGAGAAGATCTACCTCGCCGTCAGTGAGTCGGACGACCCCGAGACGTGGCACACGCTCAACGACGGTCGCCCCGTGATCGAGTCGAGTCTCGGTACAGAGGGGCTGCGCGACCCGTTCCTGATCCGTCATCCCGAGACGGGCATGTACTACCTCCTGGCCACCGACCTGAAGATCTCCGGCGGAGGGAACTTCGGGGACGCCCAGGAGACCGGCAGTCGCTCGATGATGGTCTGGGAGTCTGCCGACCTGATCACGTGGTCCGAGCAGCGCGAGATCGCCCTCGCTCCGGCGACCGCGGGCAACCTCTGGGCACCCGAGGCCCACTGGGACGCGGAGAGCCGGAAGTTCGTCGTGTACTGGGCCTCGGCCCTCTACCCGTCCGACGTGGCCCCCGAGGATCGCGACATCAGCACGTCCTACCAGCGGATGATGTACGCGACGACGCCGGACTTCTCCGAGGGCAGCTTCTCCGAGCCCGCGGTCTGGGTCGACATGAACCGCGGCGACGGTCGCGGCATGATCGACTCCACCGTCGCCGAGCTCGCGGACGATGACGGGGGGAGCACGTACTTCCGGCTGACCAAGGACGAGCGCGACATGACCGTCCGCCAGGAGGTCTCGGACGACCTTCTGCGCACCCAGGGGGTGACCGCCGGGGACGGCTGGGACCTGATTGCCGAGCAGGTCGGTGTCGGTGAGCCGAACCCGTGGGGCGGGGAGTTCGCCAACGGTGAGGGGCCGACGATGTTCCCCTCGCTCGAGGACGACTCCTGGTACCTGATGATCGACCAGCCGTCGTACCACGGCGGTGAGGGCTACATGCTCTTCCAGACCGACGACCTCGACTCTGGTGACTGGACGTCGCTCCCCGACGTCGAGCTGCCGACGAGCCCTCGCCACGGCACGGTGGTCCCGATCACGGCCGGGGAGCAGGAGGACCTTCTCGAGGCGCTCCAGCCCGACCTGCTGGCCGAGGGCCTCGCGCTGGACCGGGACGAGGTGTCTCTGAGGACCGGGGACACCGTCGTGGTGCGAGCCACCGTGACTCCGGTGACCGCCGGGGACAGGACCGTCACCTGGTCGAGCGACGACGAGTCCGTCGCCACGGTGGAGTCGGGTGTGATCACCGCGGTCGCCGACGGTGAGGCCACCGTCACGGCGACCTCGCCGCACGGTAGCGCCACGGTCGCCGTGACGGTCGCGGCATCGACGCCGGCACCCCTGCCGGACGGTGCCTGGGTCGACCAGTTCGACACCGACGACCTCGACCCGCGGTGGTCGATCGCCCACGAGGAGCCCACTGCCTGGACCTCCGGCGGCGGCGCCCTCACGGTGCGTTCACAGCCCGGCGACACCTACCAGGGCGACAACAACTACGAGAACATCTTCCTCGTCGACGTCCCCGCCGGTGACTTCGTCGCGCAGACGTCGCTCGCAGCCACTCCGAGCGCGGACTTCCAGGGGGCAGGCATCATCGCCTGGGAGGACGACGACAACTACGTGCGGGCCGGACTGACCCACGCGAGCGTCTTTGCAGGCGGGCCCGTGGGCATCGAGACCGGGACAGAGGTCGACGCGGCGTACTCCGCGACGTTCGAGGCCCGCGAGGGCTCCACCGGTGAGACCCTCCGGCTGGCACGCACTGGTGACACGTTCACCGTCTCGGCCTGGGACGGTCTTCAGTGGCTCGAGGCCGGCACCACGACGTTGGCGGCCGACACCACGCAGATCGGGATCTTCGCGCTTGCTGCCGGCAGCGCGCCGAGCCATGACGTGGCCTTCGACTACTTCGCGCTCGTCGAGTCGGAGGGTGCGGACGTCGTCCCGGAGGGGCCGTTCACCGTGCAGGGCGCGGACGGTCGCTACCTGTCCGACGACGGCGCGCTTTCGCTCGTCGACACCCGCCCGTTGTCGACCACGAGCTTCGTGGCCACGCCCGCCGACGGTGACGGCTCGCCCGTGACGCTCGAAACCTCCGGCGGCGCACCGGTGGTGCTCGCGGACGACCGACTGACCGTCGGTGTCCCGGGTGACGAGGCTGTCGCCGTCCGCCTTTCCGACGTCGGTGGGGGGACGATCGTCGTGCTCGTCGGCGACAAGGCCCTCGTCGAGGACGTCGACGGAGCGCTCGTCCTGGGGGACCGGTCCGACGCTGCTCGTCTCGTGCTCGTCCCCCTCGAGATGACCGAGCACCAGATCGTGGTCGACACCGATGCCGCACGCGCGGAGATGAGCGACAACCTCTACGGAGCGTTCTACGAGGACATCAACTACGCCGCGGACGGCGGGCTCTACGCCGAGCTCGTCCGCAACCGGTCGTTCGAGTTCAACAGCTCCGACAACCGCTCGTTCACGGGTCTGACCGCGTGGTCACAGGTCGGTGGTGGTGACATCGCCGTCGAGTCGGACGAGGACGAGTGGCTCAACGAGTCCAACCGCTTCTATCTCACCGTCGACTCGGACGGCAGCACGGGAGTGGCCAACTCCTCCTACAACGAGGGTGTCGCCGTCGAGGACGGGGCGACGTACGACGCCTCGGTCTGGGCGCGGTCCGCCGTCGCGCAGGAGCTGACCGTGCGGGTGGTCTCTGCCGACGGGGAGACCACCTACGCGACAGGGTCGGTCGCCGTCGACGGGTCGGACGAGTGGAAGCAGTACGAGACCACCATGACCGTCTCGGGCACCGCGAACGACGCGCGTCTCGAGCTCGTCTCGGGAGCGGAGGGCAGGCTGCGCCTCGACATGGTCTCGCTGTTCCCGGAGGACACGTGGGTCGGCCCTGTCAACGGGAAGAGTCCGCTGCGCAAGGACCTGGCGGAGATGGTCGCGGAGCTCAACCCGGAGTTCCTCCGGTTCCCCGGCGGTTGCGTCACCAACGTCGGGACGTTCGACACCTACCTCGGCTCCGACGGCCAGGACCGCACCCGGACCTACCAGTGGAAGGAGACCCTCGGGCCGGTCGAGGAGCGTCCGACCAACTGGAACTTCTGGGGCTACAACCAGTCGTACGGCATCGGATACCTCGAGTACATGGAGTGGGCCGAGGACCTCGGTGCCTTCCCGCTGCCCGTGGTGTCCGTGGGAGCCAACGGTTGCGGCTCGTCGATTCCTGAGATGGTCGAGGGCGACGAGAACTTCGACCGCTGGGTCGCCGACACCGTCGACCTCGTCGAGTTCGCCAAGGGCGACGTCGACACCGAGTGGGGTGCGGTCCGCGCAGACCTGGGCCACCCGGAGCCCTTCGAGCTGCCGTACATCGGGCTGGGGAACGAGGAGAACACCGACACGTTCCAGGCAAACTTCCTGGCGTTCCGCGACGCGATCGAGGCAGCGGCGGCCGAGCACGGGTGGGACGTCGAGATCATCTCCAACTCGGGTCCGGACGACACCGGGGCTCGGTTCGACGAGCTGTGGGAGTTCAACCGCGAGCAGGGCGTCGACATGGTCGACGAGCACTACTACAACGACCCCTCGTGGTTCCTGCAGAACACCGAGCGCTACGACTCCTACGACCGCGAGGGTCCGCACGTGTTCCTCGGCGAGTACGCCTCGCGCGGGAACACGTGGGGCAACGCCCTCGCGGAAGCGGCCTACATGACCGGCCTGGAGCGCAACTCGGACCTCGTCGAGCTCGCGTCGTACGCGCCGATGTTCGCCAACGAGGACTACGTCCAGTGGTCCCCGGACATGATGTGGTTCGACAACGACGAGTCGTGGGGCTCGGTGAACTACTGGAACCAGCACCTGTTCATGAACAACGTCGGTGACGAGGTCGTCCCGAGCACCCACACGGGTGCCGCGGACTCTGCGGCGCTCGACGGCGGCGTCTTCCTGTCGACGTGGGCCACCCAGGCCGCGTACGACGACGTCAGGGTGACGGACAACACCTCGGGCGACGAGCTGTTCGTCGACTCCTTCGACGACGCGTCCGGCTGGGAGTCCGTCGCGAGGTCGTGGGCCGTGAACGACGGCGAGTACGTCCAGACGGGGTCGGTCGAGGACGCCCGGTCCGTGCCGACGGGGGCCTACGACGTCGACTGGTCGAACTACACGCTCGAGCTCGACGCCCGGAAGGTCTCCGGCAAGGAGGGATTCCTCGTGGGCTTCGCCGCCGGAGGAGCCAACGACTACTACTGGTGGAACCTCGGCGGGTGGAACAACTCGCGGTCTGTCCTCCAGCGCGCCGACGGTGGTTCCGCCGGCGAGGTGAAGGCTCTCGAGGGCGAGTCTGTGGAGATCGGTCGCGACTACCACGTCAAGGTCGTCGTCGACGGGCGCACCATCGAGCTCTATCTCGACGGCGAGCTCCAGATGACGTACACCGAACCGACGGAGAAGTCGCTCTACCAGGTCGTGACGCACGACGACGCCACCGGTGAGCTGATCGTCAAGGTCGTCAACCCCGGGGCGTCGGTCGCCCGGACGGCGGTTGACGTCACCGGGTCGTTCGAGGTGGGCACCGACGTGGCGGTCACGGAGATCGTCGCCGACCCGTCGTCGACCAACACCAAGGCCGACAAGACCAACGTGGTCCCCGTCGAGCGGCTGTGGGACGGCGGCGCGAACCAGTTCACCTACGACTTTCCCGCCTCGTCGGTGACCTTCCTCCGCCTTGCCGAGGCGGAGGACGAGCGGACCGAGGTGACGCTGTTGCGTCCGTCGTGGACGGACGAGTGTGGTCCGGGGAATGTCACGGGTGCGCCGTTGCCGGTGGTGGAGGGGGTCGAGTATGTCGAGTCCCGGAAGAAGGACGGTGGGGTGAAGGTGGTGGCGACCCCTGTGGAGGGGTACGTGCTCTCGGACGCGCCGTCGGTGACGAAGAACCCGGAGTCGTGGACGTGGACCAAGGGTGACTCGGGCGAGGTGTGTGTGCCGGATGTCGCGGTGTGGGATGCGTCGGCGGTCTACACGGCTGGTGATCGGGTCTCGTTCGAGGGTTCGGTGTTCGAGGCGATGTGGTGGTCCTCGAACCAGGAGCCGGGTTCGGTGACCGGTCCGTGGCAGGAGATGGCGCAGGACGGTGACGGTGTGTCGATCTGGACGCCGTCGCGGGTGTTCACCGCGGGTGACGTGGTGGTGCACGAGCAGGTGAGGTACACGGCGCGGTGGTGGACGCGGAACCAGGTTCCGGGTGCTCCGTGGGGGCCGTGGGAGGTGACCGGCTGACCCGAGCGGTCGGGTGACGGTGCGAGGGTCCCGGACGAGCCGTCCGGGACCCTCGTCGTGCGAGCAACGGCGCGCGGGTCTTGACTGAACCTGAGCGGCCCAAGGGTGGGTCGGCGCGGTGCAGGGGAGGCTCGCGATGGAACGTCCGTCCGATCAGGAGGCACCGGCCGGCACGGCTGCCGCGCAACCGGAGCTGAAGCGGGTGATGGGGCGCAAGCTCCTTCTGCTCTTCATCATCGGGGACATCCTCGGCACCGGGGTCTATGCCCTGACCGGTGAGGTCGCGGGCGAGGTCGGCGGCGCGGCGTGGGCGCCGTTCTTGATCGCCTTCGCGGTCGCGACGCTCACCGCGTTCTCGTATCTCGAGCTCGTCACCAAGTACCCGCAGGCCGCCGGGGCGGCGCTGTACACGCACAAGGCATTCGGCATCCACCTGCTCACGTTCGTCGTCGCATTCATGGTGATGAGCTCGGGGATCACCTCGGCGTCGACGGCCTCGAACGCCTTCGCGGGCTTCCTGAACGACGGTTTCGGGCTGGAGCTGTCGGACGGCGGGGGCGGCTTGCTCGCGATCGCGCTCGGGTTCATGACGCTGGTCGCGCTGGTGAACTTCCGCGGGGTCTCGGAGAGCGTGAAGGCCAACGTCGTGCTGACGATGGTGGAGCTCTCGGGGCTGCTTCTCGTCATCTTCGTCGGCCTCTGGGGGATGACGCAGGGGCGCGCGGACTTCTCCCGCGTCGTGGTTTTCGAGTCGGCGGACGACCGGGGGATCTTCGTGGCGGTCACCGCGGCGACGACGCTGGCCTTCTTCGCGATGGTGGGCTTCGAGGACTCGGTCAACATGGCGGAGGAGTGCCAGGACCCGGTGCGCGACTTTCCCCGGATGATGATCACCGGACTGTCGATCACGGGCCTCATCTACGTGCTCGTCGCGATCACGGCGGTCGCGCTCGTCCCGGTCGGCGACCTGACGGACCCGGACAACGCCTCGGCGCTCACCCAGGTCGTGGCCGCCGGGGCGCCGAACCTGCCGTTCGACGTCATCTTCCCCTTCATCGGGATGTTCGCCGTCGCCAACTCGGCGCTGATCAACATGCTGATGGCGTCGCGGCTGCTCTACGGCCTGGCCAACCAGGGCACGTTGCCCCGCGTCTTCGGCCGGGTCCACGCCCGCCGTCAGACGCCGTGGGTCGCGATCGTCGTGACCACGCTGCTCTCCTACGGCCTCATCGTGTACGTCGTGCGGGCCAGCGCCACGCAGGAGGGGGCGAACGCCGTCAGTCTGCTCGGGGGGACGACGTCGCTGCTGCTGCTGTGCGTCTTCGCGGTGGTGAACGTCGCCGTCCTCGTCCTGCGACGTGACCCGGTGGACCACGCACACTTCCGGACCTGGACCCCTGTCGCCGTCCTCGGAGCGCTGACCTGCGCGTTCCTCGTGGGGCCGTGGGCGCGCAGCACCGAGCAGCAGCAGCAGTACGTCATCGCCGCGGGACTGCTGGCGGTGGGCCTGCTGCTCTCGTTCGCGACCTGGCTCTACAACCGGCGAGTGCTCCGACGGACGACGGGGTTCGAGGACGTCACCTCGCTCGACGCCGACCGACCGGGGGCGACGGAGCCGCGCAAGCGCCGGTGAGCCCCGGCGGGCGTGTCAGTCCCCGTCGCGGACGGCCCGCGCCTCGATCTCGTTGAGCACGGTGTCCGCGACCTCCGGACTGACCTCGCCGTGGTTGCGGGCGTGGATGACGACGTCGCGCTCGACCTCGGTCGTCTCGCGCAGCAGCCCGGCGAGCGTCTCGCCGTGCGGCTCGTCCAGCTCCTCCGCGTCGCCCCGGCGGATGCTCCGTCGAGCGTTCTGCGTGGCCACACGGCCCTCGTACTGCTCGACGACGGCGCGCCGGACCAGGGGAGGGACGTCGTCGCGCGTCCGGGCCGAGTCGAGCCCCGCCTGGGTGGCACGGGTCCTCAGCGCCGCGATCTCCTCGGCCTCGTCCGTCTCGTCCCCGACGCCGAGGCGCTTGACCAGGGGAGCGAGCGTCAGACCCTGCAGGACGAGCGTGACGAGCACGACCATCAGGCCCACGAAGACGACGGTGTCGCGGTAGGGGAAGTCCGTGCCGTCGTCGAGGATCACGGGCAGCGCAAGAGCGGAGGCGACGGATACCACGCCCCGCATCCCCGCCCAGGAGATGACCGTCGTCTCGGCGTTGCTGAACGTCGATGCCCTCTTCTCGGGGGAGATCTTCCGCAGGATCCAGACAGCGGGGAACATCCAGAGGAACCGGAGCGCCACCAGCGCCGCGACGACGCCGAGGGCGAAGGCCCAGGTCGACGACGCCACGGGGCTGTGCTCGATGACGTAGGTCAGCTCGAACCCGATCAGGACGAACACGACGCCGGTGATGAGGTAGTCCGCGTACTCCCACACGGAGCGGCCGAGCAGCCATCCCGCCGACGTGACGGAGGTGTGGCTCACGGACCGCAGCAGCAGCCCGAGGGTCAGCACGGCGAGCACCCCCGAGCCGTGGATCTCCTCGGCGACGAGGTAGACGGCGAACGGCAGCGCGATCGTGACGGTCGTCTCGGCGGCGGCCTGGTGGATCCGCCCGAGCACGCGGTGCCCGAGCCAGCCCCCGACCAGCCCGACGCCGATGCCGACCACGACGGCGAGCACCAGGTCGAGCCCGATCGTCCCCGCGCTCACCTCGCCGGTCACGACCGCGGCGACGGCCACGTGGTAGAGCACGAGCGCCGTCGCGTCGTTGAACATCCCCTCGCCCTCGAGGACGGTGACGATGCGGCCGGGCAGGCGGAGGCGTCGCGCGACGGCGGTCGCGGCGACAGGGTCCGGGGGCGCCACGATGGCCCCGAGCACCCAGGCAGGTCCCCACGGGATCCCGGCGGCGTGGGCGAGGACGGCGACGACCCCGGCCGACGCGATCGTCAGACCGACGGCCAGGAACAGGATCGGTGTCGCCTGGCTGCGGAACTCGCGCGCCGTCGACCGTTGCGTCGCCGCGAAGAGGAGCGGGGGCAGGACGAGCGGGAGGATGAGGTCGGGGTCGACGCTCAGGTGTGGAGTGCCCGGGACCAGCGGGAGCATCAGCCCGAAGAGCGTCAGGAGGACCGGCAGCGGCACGCGGGTGCGGTCGGCCAGCGGCGTGAGCACGACGATGCCCGCGATGACCGCTCCCCAGAGCGCGATCGACGACATGGTTCCTCCTGCGGTGGTGAGGTGCGGGCTACGGGCGTGCGGCGAAGCGTTCGAGCAGCTCGGCGTGACCGGAGACGACGATCATGTCGTTGGCCGAGATGCGGGTCTCCGGCTCGGCGTAGACGAACTCCACACCGGGCGACTTGACCCCGATGATCGTCACTCCGTACTTCTCGCGCACCTTGGACTCTGCGATCGTGAACCCCTGGGTCTCCTGCGGCGGGCGCATCTTGACGATGGTGAACCCGTCCTCGACCTCGATGTAGTCGAGCAGCTTGCCGGAGACGAGGTGGGCGACGCGGTTGCCGGCGTCGGCCTCGGGGAAGACCACGTGGTGCGCACCGATGCGCTGCAGGATGCGCCCGTGCTCCTTGGAGACGGCCTTGGCCCAGATCTGCGGCGTCCCGAGGTCGACGAGGTTGCCGGTGATCAGGACGGAGGCCTCCAGCGACGTCCCCACGCCGACGACGGCGACGGGGAAGTCGCGGGCGCCGAGCTGCTCGAGCGCCGTCGGGTTGGTCGCGTCCGCCTCGACGAGCGCGAGCTGGCCGGAGAACTGGGCGATCAGGTCGGGGCTGCGCTCGACGCCGAGGACGTCCTGGCCGAGTCGCTCCAGGGTCTCGGCGAGCGCGGTGCCGAACCGGCCGAGCCCGATCACGAGCACGCCGGCGTCCTTCTGCTTCTTGTCGGGCACGGGAACTCCTCGGTGGTGGGACGGATCGGCGCTCAGCCGATGATGGGACGTTCTTCGGGACGGCGGATGACGCGGCGTCGGTCGCGCAGGGCGAGGGCTGCCGCGAAGGTCATCGTCCCGATGCGGCCGATGAACATCAGCGCGACCAGCATGTACTTGCCCGCCTCGGGCAGCGAGCCGGTGACCCCGGTGGACAGGCCGACGGTCGCGAACGCGGAGATCGTCTCGAAGAGGATGACGTCGAGCGACCATCCCGTGATCTCGAGCAGCGCGACCGAAGAGAGCAGGACGGCGGAGGCGCCGATGAAGGTCACGGCGATCGCGAGGCGCAGCGTGTCGCGCGGGATGCGCTTGCCGAACGCGTCCATGTCCCGGTCGCCCCGGGCCTCGGCGACGATGGCGATCAGCATGACGGCGAGGGTCGTGACCTTGATGCCGCCCGCGGTCGAGGCGGAGCCGCCGCCGACGAACATCAGCGCGTCGGTGATGAGCCAGCTCGACTCGTGCATGGAGCCGGTGTCGATCGTCGAGAACCCGCCGGAGCGGGGCATCACGCCGGTGAACAGGGCGGCGAGGAGTTTGACCGGCCACGGGTGCGCTCCCAGCGTCTCGTCGTTGTTCCACTCGAACACCGCGAAGAGGAAGGTGGCCAGAACGACGAGGCCCACCGAGACGCTCAGGGTGAGCTTGGTGTGCAGGCTCCACCCGCGGGTGCCGCGTTTGCGCGCGCTGAAGATGTTCAGGATCACGGGGAACCCGAGCGACCCGACGAAGACCCCGATGATGATGGGCAGGCAGAGCATCCAGTCGGCGGTGTACGGCGCGAGGCCCTCGGCCGTCGGCACGAACCCCGCGTTGTTGAAGGCGGAGATGCCGTAGAAGAGGCCGTGCCAGGCCGCCTCCCCGATCGTCTCCTCGAGGACCAGGAACCGGGGAAAGAGCAGGAGCGCGATGGTGAGCTCGAGCGTCGTCGACGTGATGATGACGACGCGGATGAGCGATCCGACCTCGCCGAGCTTCTGCGTCTTGGTCTCCGACGCCGTCAGGATGCGCTGGGTCAGGCCGATGCGACGGGACACCGCCAGGCCGAGGATCGACGCGAGGGTCATGACCCCGAGCCCGCCGACCTTGATGGCGACCAGGATCACGACCTGCCCGTACGTGGACCAGTACGTCCCGGTCGGGACGACGACGAGCCCCGTGACGCAGACGGCCGACGTCGCGGTGAACAGGGCGTCGACGAACGCGGCGTGCCGGCCCGACTCGGTCGCGAACGGGGCCATCAGCAGCGCGGTGAAGACGGCGATCACGGCGCCGAACACCGTCACCGCGAGCCGGGCGGGGGACTGGCGCGCGGTGCGGTCGACGAACTCGCGCCACTCGAACAGGCGCGTGGACCAGCCGTGGGCCATCACTGCTCCTGTCCGCTGATCCGATGTCCTGCTCCAACTCTTCACAACTCTGCCACGAACGGCGCAGATCGGTGGTCAGGACGCCCACGTGGCGACCACCACGGTGGACGGCGGTGCATCGGCGTTACCGTGAGGGCATGGCTTCGTCGACGTCCTCACACCCCCCTGTCCAGGCTGGAGCACCGGGCAGCGCCTCGGGCGGCAGCCAGGTACAGGTGCTCTGGAGCCCCGACTTCCTGCAGTACGACTTCGGTCCCGGCCACCCGATGGCACCGACGCGTCTCGACCTCACCGTCGACCTCGTCCGCTCGCTCGGCATCACCGAGGCGGACGGCGTCGACGTCGTCGAGCCGGTCTCGGCCGACGACGCGACGATCGCGCGCGTGCACGACGTCGCGTACATCCAGGCCGTCAGGGCCGCCGCCGCGGGCGAGGAGCCGGACCTCTCCGTCGGGCTCGGGACGGTCGACGACCCGGTCTTCCCCGACATCCACGTCGCCGCGGCCCGGATCTTCGGCGCGTCCTGGGACGCGGCGGGTGCGGTCTGGTCGGGCCGTACCCAGCACGCCGTGAACGTCGCCGGAGGCATGCACCACGCGATGCCCGGGGCGGCGTCCGGGTTCTGCGTCTACAACGACGCCGTCGCCGCGATCCGTCGGCTGCTCGACGACGGAGCGGAGCGTGTGGCGTACGTCGACCTGGACGCCCATCACGGCGACGGGGTCGAGACGGCGTTCTGGAACGACCCGCGCGTCCTGACCGTCTCGGTGCACCAGAGCCCCGCGACGCTCTTCCCGGGCACCGGGTTCGCCACGGACACGGGCGGGCCGCAGGCGCCCGGCAGTGCGGTGAACATCGCGCTTCCGTCGCGCACCACCGGGGCGGAGTGGCTCCGGGCCGTCGACGCCGTCGTGCCGGAGGTGCTGCGCGCCTTCGAGCCGCAGGCGGTGGTGAGCCAGCACGGCTGCGACTCCCACTCGCTCGACCCCCTCTCGGACATGCGCGTCTCGGTGCGCGCCCAGGCGCAGGCGGCTCGGTGGATCCACGACCTGACGCACGAGCTCTGCGACGGCCGCTGGGTCGCGCTGGGCGGCGGCGGGTACGCGGTCGTCGAGGTCGTGCCGTTCGCGTGGGCGCACGTGCTGGGGATCGCGGCGCACCGGCCGATTCCCGACGGGACCCCCGTCCCGGACGCCTGGCGCGAGCGGGTCCGCGACCTTGCCGAGCTCGAACCGCCCGAGGTCTTCGAGGCCGCGGACGTCGAGTACGCGGCCTGGGACGACGGGTTCGACCCCGACCTCGGGATCGACCGGGCCATCCAGGCGACCCGCAAGGCCGCGTTCCCTCTGCTGGGGATCCACGACCCGTTCTGACGTGGATTTCCGGGGTGCCACTGCAGAGAGTAGGATGGCTGGTGGACTTCAATCGGTCGCGCATGCGTGACCGGGATCCACGAACCCGGTCAACATCCGACCGAACGCCGACGAGTATTGCGAGGAACCTATGGGCTCCGTCATCAAGAAGCGCCGTAAGCGCATGGCGAAGAAGAAGCACCGCAAGTTGCTTCGTAAGACGCGCCACCAGCGCCGCAACAAGAAGTAGCACTCGCTGCACGCATCGAGCCCGGCCCCGTCAGGGACCGGGCTCGTCGCCGTCTCGGGGGTTCTTTGCCGGTCGGCGCCTCAGCGCTGGACGGTGCGCTTGATCGACCGGGCCACGAGCGCCGCCGCCCAGACGGCACCGGCCCAGCTCAGCGTCGCGGCACCGCGACGCGCGGCACGGTTGCGGCGGCCGCGGAACTCGCGGACGGGCCAGCCGACCCGGGCCGCGTGCCGGCGCAGGCGTGCGTCCGGGTTGATCGCGCACGGGTTGCCGACGGTCTCCATCATCGAGACGTCGTTGAGCGAGTCGCCGTAGGCGGACGAGGCCGCGAGGTCGATACCCCGCTGCTCGGCCAGTGCCCGCACGCCGGCGGCCTTGGCCTTGCCGTGCATCATGTCGCCGACCATGCGGCCCGTGTAGACGCCGTCGACCGTCTCGGCGACCGACCCGAGAGCGCCGGTCCCGCCGAGGCGGCGGCTGATCAGCGTGCCGATCTCCGCGGGCGTCGCCGAGACCAGCCAGACCTCGTGCCCGGCCTCGATGTGCTCGTTGAGCAGACGTTGGGTGCCCGGGTAGATCCGCAGCTCCAGGACCTGGTCGTAGACCTCCTCGCCGATCGCGACGATCTCGGAGACCGTGTGCCCCGCGACGATCGACAGCGCGTGCGAGCGGACCGTGTCGATCTGCTTCTTGTTCTCGCCGAACGTCAGGTACCGCGCGTTGTGGACCACCAGGCGCAGCAGGTCGCGGATGCCGAAGAACTCCCTGCGGTACAGGGCATGCGCGAGGTGTGCGGCCGACGCCCCCCGGATGATCGTGTTGTCGATGTCGAAGAACGCGGCCACGACGCCGTCGTTCGCCCCGTCGTCGTCGGCGGTGGGGTTCTGGTCGAGGGGATCGGGGTCCTCCGGTCCAACGTCGTGCGGCATGGTCCCCACTCTAGTGGCGTAGAGCACTCGGTCGTCGAACAGGCGACTATCCTGGGAAGGTGACGGAGAATGCTGCCCGGGTCGTCCTCTACGGGCGAGACGGGTGTCATCTCTGCGAGGTCGCGCGCGACGTCGTCGCCGACGTGTGCGCGCGGACTGACACCCGGTGGGTCGAGACCGACGTGGACACGGACCCTGCGCTCGCCGACGAGCACGGGGAGTTCGTGCCGGTGGTCACCGTGGACGGTGTTCGTCGAGCCGTCTACACCGTGGACCCCGTTCGACTGGAGAAGGCCCTGCGTCGCGGACAGCCGGGCGGAACCGATGATCGTCGAGGAGTGACGCAGTGAGCCCCACCGGAAAGAACGCCGACCCCACCGGGAACCAGGTTCCCGCGGCGACCGTCGCGCGCCTGCCGACCTACCTGCGTGCTCTGCACCTGCTGATCGAGCGCGGGGTCGGGACGTCGTCGTCCTCCGGCCTCGCCGAGCTGTCCGGCGTGAGCTCGGCACAGCTGCGCAAGGACCTGTCCTTCCTCGGCTCCTTCGGCACCCGCGGGGTGGGGTACAACGTCGAGGCGCTCGCGGAGTCGATGAACCGGGTGCTCGGTCTCGCCACCGAGCACCGCGTGATGATCGTCGGGATGGGAAACCTGGGCCAGGCGCTCGCGGACTACCGCGGGTACGACTCGCGCGGCTTCAAGGTCGTGGCCCTGCTCGACAACAACGACGGGGTGATCGGCAAGGACGTCCGCGGGATCGTCGTCGAGGCGATGGCCGACATCGATGCCGTGGTCGAGCGCGAGCGGGTGTCGTTCGCGATCGTGGCGACCCCGGCGCGGTCGGCGCAGGACGCGGTGGACGCGATCGTCCAGGCCGGCGTCCGCGGGATCCTCTCCTTCGCCCCGATCTCGCTCCAGGTGCCCGACGACGTCGACGTGCAGGCGGTCGACGTGGGTTCCGAGCTGCAGATCCTTGCGTTCCACAAGCAGGCCCGTGAGATGGGAATGGCCTGACGGCCGGTCCGCAGGAGAGCGGAACCGTGGCCGTCAGGCCATGACCGGGGTGGTCGCCCGGGCGGGCGACCGTCCTCAGGAGGCGGTGATCGCCGAGACGTCGAGCGTGATCGTGATCTTGTCGCCGATGAGCACGCCGCCGGCCTCGAGCGGTGCGTTCCAGGTCAGCCCGAAGTCCTTGCGCGAGATCTTGGTCGAGGCCTCGAAGCCCACACGGGGGTTGCCGAACGGGTCGGTCGCGGCACCGGAGAACTCGGTCTCGAGGGTGACGGGCCGCGTCGTGCCGTTGATCGTCAGGTCGCCCTCGATGACGTAGTCGTCCCCGTCGGCGCGGACGGAGGTCGAGGTGAACGTCCAGGTCGGGTTCGACTCGGCGTCCCAGAAGTCGGCCGAGCGCAGGTGCCCGTCGCGGCCCTCGTCGCCGGTGCTGACCGACGCGGCGTCGAGCGTCGCGGTCACGCTCGACGACTCCAGGTCCTCGCCGACCGTGATGGTGCCGGCGCTGATCGCGATGCTTCCGCGGACCTTGGAGATCCCGGCGTGGCGGACGACGAACGCGGCCTGCGAGTGCGAGGCGTCGATGGCGTGGGTGCCGGCGGTGAGGCCGGTGGGCAGTGCGGTCATGGGGTGCTCCTTCGAGAAGTAGTTGAATGTTCAATCAAAGCGTACCGTGGGAACCCGAGGAAGTCACGGTCTATTCCCGCGGTCGCGAGACAGATCGCCTCGAGGCTGTGGACGGCCCGGGCGCAAGTGTTCGTAGCCTGATAGAAAATGTGTTCCGACCAAGGGGGAGCAGGGATGCCTGAAGAGACGACGGGTGAGCCGCGCTGGCTCGATGCGGACCAGCAGGTCCAGTGGCGCCGCTACATCGAGGGTGCCTCGCGGCTGAGCGAGGCCCTGGCCCGGTGGCACGACGAGCACCTGAGCGTCTCCCTCAGCGAGTACGAGGTCCTCGTCCGCCTCTCGGAGTCCCCGGGACACTCGATGCGGATGTCGCGCCTGGCCGACGGGCTCGCGTACTCGCGCAGCCGGGTCACGCACACGGTGCGGCGGCTCGAGGCGAAGGGATTCGTCGCCCGCTCCGAGGCGGAGGGCGACCGTCGTGGGATCGAATGCACGCTGACACCCAACGGGTTCGAGACCCTCGAGCAGGAGGCCCCGATCCACGTCGAGGGGGTCCGTCGGTACATGGTCGACGCCCTCGACGACGCCGAGCTCGAGAGCCTCGGCCGGGCGATGGCCTCCATCGCCCGGGCGTGCCGCGAGGACGAGTAGCGGGCCGCCGTCTGGGAGACTGGGCGCATGGTCACCACGACGGTCCACCTCATGCGTCACGGCGAGGTGCACAACCCAGACGGAATCCTCTACGGCCGTATCCCCGGCTACCATCTCTCGGAGCGTGGGCACGAGATGGCACGGCGCGTCGCCTCACACCTTGCTGACCCCGAGGCGGGCCGCGACATCACCGCGGTGATCGCCTCGCCGCTGCAGCGCGCGCAGCAGACCGCGACGCCGATCGCCGGGGCGCTCGGGCTCGAGCTCGGCACCGACGAGCGCCTCATCGAGGCGGGCAACCACTTCGAGGGCATGACGTTCGGCGTCGGGGACGGCTCCCTGAAGCACCCGGAGCACTGGCGCTACCTGTGGAACCCGATGCGGCCGTCGTGGGGCGAGCCGTACAAGGATCAGGTGGCCCGGATGGCGGCGGCCGTGCGGTCCGCACGCGACGCCAACGCCGGCCACGAGGTCGTGCTGGTCTCGCACCAGCTGCCGGTGTGGATCACTCGGCTGAGCCTCGAGGGCCGTCGGCTCTGGCACGACCCGCGCAAGCGGCAGTGCTCGCTCGCCTCGCTGACGTCGCTGCGATTCGAGGACGACCGGTTCGTCGGGCTGAGCTACACCGAGCCGGTCGCCGACCTCCTCCCTGGCGCGGCCACCACCCCCGGCGCCTGAGGCGTTCACAGGTTCGGTTCAGGATCGTCATGGAAACTCCAGGCATGCCCCTCGTTCGACGTTCGCCGCTGGCGCGCGCCCGTGTCCTGGCCGCGCTCGTCCTGCCGGCCCTGGTGCTGGCGGGCTGCGCCCAGGACTCCGGGTCGACCGGGACCGCGGATGCCCTCGACCAGGGGTACGTCTCGGGGGACGGGTCCGTGCGGGCCTGGGAGCCCGACGAGCGCAGCGAGCCGGTGACGATCACGGGCACCGACTACGACGGCAATGCGGTCGACACGAGCGACTACCTCGGCCAGGTCGTGCTCCTCAACACCTGGTACGCGGGGTGCGCTCCGTGCCGCGCCGAGGCGCCGACGCTCGTCGACGTCGACACCAACCGTGACGACGTCCAGGTCGTGGGGATCAACGGGACCGACGACGCCGGGACGGCCCAGGCCTTCGAGCGCACCTTCGAGGTGTCGTACCCGTCGATCGACGACAAGGACGGCTCCGCCGTCGCGACGCTCCAGGGGACGGTGCCGCTCCAGGCGGTCCCGACCACGGTGCTGCTCGACCCCGAGGGGCGCGTGGCAGCCCGGGTGATCGGCGAGGTCGAGCCGTCGACCCTCGACGATCTCGTCGACGACGCCGGGGAGCTCTGACCGTGGGCGGAGACTTCGCGACCGCCGCGTTCTCCGGCTCGCTCCTCCTGGCGGTCCCGGTCTCGCTTCTCGCGGGCCTCGTGTCGTTCGCGTCGCCGTGCGTCCTTCCGCTCGTCCCGGGCTACGTCGGGTACGTCGGCGGTATGGCCGCCGCGACCGCGGGCGAGAAGGAGCGCCCGGGCCGAGGCCGCGTCGTCGGCGGTGTGGCGCTCTTCGTCGCCGGCTTTGCGCTCGTCTTCGTGACGCTCACGGTGCTCGCCGGCGTGATCGGTGCGCAGATCCTGGCCGTCGAGGACACCGTCATGCGCGTGCTCGGCGTCGTGGTGATCGCCATGGGACTCGTGTTCCTCGGCGCGTTCCCGGCGTTGCAGCGCGAGCGGCGCATCCACGTCGCGCCTCGGGCCGGACTGTGGGGCGCGCCCGTGCTCGGCGTCGTGTTCGGCCTGGGCTGGGCGCCCTGCATCGGCCCGACGCTCGCTGCCGTCCTCGCCCTGTCGCTCGACTCCGGCTCGGCGGGTCGTGGCGCGATCCTCGGGGTCGCCTACTCGATCGGGCTCGGCCTGCCGTTCCTCGCCATCGCGCTCGGCCTCGAGTCGTCGGAGCGCATGGTCGGGTTCCTGCGCCGTCACCGGCTCGCGATCATGCGGATCGGCGGCGGCCTGCTCGTCGCCCTCGGGGTCCTGCTGGTGACCGGGGTCTGGTCCGCGTGGATGTCGCAGATATCCGTGTGGATCGGCGGATTCGAGCCGGTGATCTGATGGCACGGACCCCGTACCGCCCCGAGGGCATCGACGACGCGTTCTCCACCGGGGAGTCCTCGTCCGCCCGTCCGGACGGTTCCGCCCCGGCGCCGGCCGCGCGCCCGACCGCGCCCGCGATCGGCGTCCGCGGCATGCTGCGGTGGATGTGGCGTCAGCTGACGTCGATGCGCGTCGCGCTCCTCCTGCTGATGCTGCTGGCGGTCGCGGCCGTTCCCGGCTCGGTGCTTCCGCAGACCTCTCAGGACGCCGCGGCCGTCGCCGCGTACCTCGTCGACCACCCGACCACCGGACCCTGGCTCGAGGCCGCCGGGTTCTTCGACGTGTACTCGTCCGTCTGGTTCTCGGCCATCTACCTCCTGCTCTTCGTCTCCCTCGTGGGCTGCATCCTGCCGCGGACGGCCGCGCACTGGCGCGCGCTGCGGGGCCGGCCACCACGGACCCCCCGACGGTTCGCACGCTTCCCCGCGCAGGCCACGGGGACGTCGTCGGCCGCACCCGAGGCCGTCGCCGACGCCGCGGTGCTTCACCTGCGCGGACGTCGTCGGGTGCTCCCGATCTTCCGGGTGGAACGCGGCGAGGAGCCTGCGACCGCGAACCGACCGGCGACGGCGACCGTCGCCGCCGAGCGCGGGTATCTTCGCGAGTCCGGCAACCTTCTCTTCCACCTGGCGCTGCTCGGGCTGCTCGTCTCCGTCGCGACCGGCCAGATGCTGCACTACCGCGGACAGGCGATCCTCGTCGAGGAACGCGGGTTCGGGAACTCGGTCGTGGACTACGACACGTTCGAGAACGGCGCACTGTTCGACCCGACGTCGCTCGAGGCGTTCACGATGACGCTCGACCGGTTCGAGTCGGAGTTCGACGCCGTCGGGACCCCTCGCGACTTCACGGCCTACGTGACCGTGACCGAGCCCGGCGGGGAGCCGACCTCCGAGACCATCAAGGTCAACCATCCGCTCGACGCGGGCGACGCCAAGATCTACCTCCAGGGCAACGGCTACGCGCCCGACGTCACCGTCCGCGACGCCGACGGCGAGGTCGCGTTCGCCGGACCGGTGCCCTTCATCCCCGAGGACCAGGTCTACACCTCCCGCGGGGTCATCAAGGTCCCGGACGTCTCGCCGGGCCTCGAGCAGATCGGGTTCGTCGGGTACCTCCTGCCCACCGCGGTGATGGAGGACGGCGGTGCACGCTCGGTCTACCCCCAGCCCGGGAACCCGCAGCTCGTCCTCGACGTCTACACGGGTGACCTCGGCCTCGACGAGGGTGTCCCGCAGAACGTCTACAGCCTCGACACCGACGACATGACGCCGTCGACCGAGGAGGACGGGACCCCGACGACGATCGTCCTGGGCGTCGGTGACACCGTCAACCTGCCCGACGGCGGGAGCATCACCTTCGAGGACCTGCCCCGGTACGTGGCCCTCGACCTGCGCCACGACCCCGCGCTGGGCTTCATCCTCACGTTCTCGCTCCTCGCCCTCGGCGGGCTCGCCGTGTCGCTCTTCACGCCCCGGCGCCGCGTCTGGCTGCGCACGTGGGCCGAGGACGGGCGTACCGTCGTAGAGGTCGCGGGCCTGGCCCGGCACGACGACGCGGGGCTCCAGGGGCAGGTCGACGACCTCCTCGCAGACCTGCCCGGTATCGGGGCCGGCGACGGCGACACCAGCAGTGACGACACGAGCAGCGACGACACCACCACGAACGGCGAGGCCGACGGCCCCGCACCAAGGAAGGCCGACCGATGAGCATCGCCGAGTTCAGCACCGACCTGGTCTGGGGGGCTGCCACCGTGCTGGCGGTGTCCCTGATCGCCTTCGCGATGGATCTCGCGCAGGTCTCCGCCCGTCGGGCCGAGGCTTCCCGCGCCGAGGAGGAGTCCGACGCCGCCCCGGCGGCCGAGTCGGCCGACTCCGCCGGCGCCTCGGTCTCGTCAGCGGTCGAGGGTGGAACACCCGCCGGCGGGTCCACGGCGACGGTGACCGCGACCGACGAGGCCCCGCAGCGTCGTCGTGCCGCGGGGATCGGGGTCTCGACGGCCTGGCTCGGCACGATCCTGCTCGGCGTCGCCATCGCGGCCCGAGGTGTCGCCGCGGGCCGTGCCCCCTGGGCCAACATGTACGAGTTCACGCTCGTCGGCGCATTCGTCGCGCTCGTGGTCTTCCTCGGTGTGAACGTACGCCGCGACATCCGCTGGCTCGGTGCGTTCGTCACGGGCATCGCGATCCTGTTCATCGCGGTCGCGCAGGTCAACTTCTTCGTCCCGGCCGACGGGCTCCAGCCGGCGCTGCAGTCCTACTGGCTCGTCATCCACGTGGGTGTCGCGATCATCGCTTCCGGGATCTTCACCGTCGCGTTCCTGATGTCGGTCCTGCAGCTGCTGCGTGACTCGCGGGACGAGGGCAGTGCGATCCTCAACCGCCGCGGCTGGGGCTGGCTCGAGCTGACCCCGACCCCGACGCGCCTCGAGGGGCTCAGCTTCCGGCTCAACGCCGTCGGGTTCGTCCTGTGGACCTTCACGGTGATCGCCGGCGCGATCTGGGCCGAGCACGCGTGGGGCCGGTACTGGGGCTGGGACCCCAAGGAGGTCTGGAGCTTCGTCGTCTGGGTGGTCTACGCGGCCTACCTGCACGCCCGCACCACCCGGGGCTGGTCCGGACGTCGTGCCGCCTACTTCGTGCTCGTCGGCTACGCGTGCGTCATCTTCAACTTCACCGGCGTGAACCTGATCTTCAACGGGAAGCACTCGTACTCGGGCATGTGACCCCTCGTGTGGTCGACCCGCGTGCCCGACCCTGCGGTGCGCGTGGCTACTCCGCGTCGTCGGAGGCGTCGGTGCCGTCCTGCTTGCGGCGACGCTCCTCCTGGCGCAGACGCCACAGGAAGTCGGGGTCGTCGTCGGGGGCGACAGGTCCGCGGCGTGCCGCCGGGCGTGCCCGGCCGTTGCGGCTCGTGATCAGCCACGCGACGGGGCCGAGCACCGGAAGGATCACGATCATGAGGATCCAGAGTCCACGGGGGATTCCGTTGCGCTCGGACTCCTCGCTGCCGATGCAGTCGGTCAGCGCATACACGGTGAGGCCGACGACGACCAGGACAATTGCTACGCGCGCCATGCGCACAGCCTAAGGGCCTAGGCTGGGTCCCGTGCCCTTCGTCGTGTATTCCCTGCTCCGCCTCGCCGTCTTCGCCGGGGTGCTCGTCGCGCTCTACGCGGTGGGGATGCGGGACTGGTTACTGATCGTCATCGCCGCACTGGCGGCGTTCTTCGTGTCCTACCTCGCCCTGAACGGCCCGCGGACCCGCGCGTCCGAGTACCTCGCCGCGCGGTCCGAGCACCGCAGGGCGACCGGCGAGAAGTTCTCCCGGGAGATCGAGGACGAGGCCGCCTACGAGGACGCGGCGGACGATGCCGCGCGCGGGCTGGACCGGCGCGGCGGGGGCGCGGAGCTAGAGGGCGAGACCGAGCCCGAGAAGGATGCCGAAGGCGAGCTCGAACATCCCGGTCCCGGCGAGCACGCGGACGAGGCCGGGTCCGGTCGCACCGGCCAGGACCGGTAGGCAGAGCAAAACCGCCGGTGCGAGGAGGAGTAGCACGAGCAGGCTCCACGGCGCGGCGATCGCGCAGACGACGCCGAGCGCGAGCGGCACCCAGATCATACCGACGTAGGCCCACCGGGCCCGACGGTCGCCGAGCCGGACCGCGAGGGTCCGCTTGCCCGCCACATAGTCGGTCGGGATGTCGCGGATGTTGTTGACCATGAGGATCGCGCAGGCGATCGAACCGACGGCGACCGCACCGACCCAGCCGAACCACGGGACCCGGTCGGCCTGCACGTACGTCGTCCCGACGGTCGCGACGAGGCCGAAGAACACGAACACGCCGACCTCTCCGAGTCCCCGGTAGCCGTAGGGACTCCGCCCGCCGGTGTAGTACCAGCCGGCCGCGATCGACACCGCGCCGACGGCGAGCAGCCACCAGTGACCGGTCGGCGGGACGAGCGCGAACCCGAGGACCGCCGCGACGGCGAACGAGCCGAAGGCCGCGTACTTGACCTGGCGGGCGGGTGCCGCGCCCGAGGCGGTCAGTCGCATCGGCCCCACCCGGTCCACGTCCGTGCCCCGGACCCCGTCGGAGTAGTCGTTCGCGTAGTTGACCCCCACCTGCAGCGAGAGCGCGACGCCGAGCGCCAGGAGCGCCGGGAGCAGGGCGAACCCGTCGATCGCGGCGGCGGCGCCGGAACCGACCAGGACGGGCGCGGCGGCCGCAGGAAGAGTGCGCAGGCGCGCGCCTGCGATCCACTCGGAGCGGGTGGCCATGGGTCCTCCTGGACGATTGTGCGGGTCGACGGCGGCCCCCAGCGTATCGGCCGCCGGTGCCCGCACCGGTCCGGACGCGTGGGCGGCGGCTTCGACCGAGGGCTCTCGTCCTGGACTTTGAGGACTACTCCCGTTGACGCTCGGCGAGGGCCCGGCACGCGGCGCGGTCGACCTTCCCGGAGTCGCGCAGCGGGAGGGCGTCGACGACGACGACGCGGCGGGGAGCCGCGGGTCCGCCGAGGCGTGCCGTGACACGTGCCCGGAGCTCGGGCAGGAGGGTGGCGCCGTCGAGGGGCTCGGCCCGCGACCGGCTCGTGACGACGGCGACGACGACCTGCCCCCACTCGGCGTCCGGCACGCCGACGACGCAGGCCTCGCCCACGCCGTCGAGCCCTGCGACGACCTCTTCCACCCCGACGGGCGCGACGTTGACGCCGCCGGTGAGGATCACGTCGTCCGCGCGTCCGAGGACCCGGAGAGTGGCTCCGTCCCAGGCGCCGAGGTCGTTAGTCCGGAACCAGCGCAGGCCGTCGGACTCGACGAACGCGGCGTCGGTCGCGTGCGGGTCGCCGACGTAGCCCGCGGCGAGCACCGGTCCGCCGAGCTCGACGACGGGCCCCGCCGGCCCATGACCGAGCCGCACCCGGACGCCGTCGAGCGGGACGCCGTCGTACACGCACCCGCCGCAGGTCTCGGTCATCCCGTAGGTCGTGACGACCGGGATACCGGCCGCGCGGGCGCGGTCCAGGAGCGCGGGCGCGGCGGGCGCGCCGCCCAGGAGCACGGCGTCGAGGCGGGCGAGCGCCGCGACCGCAGGGCCGCCGGCGTCCATGACCCGGTGCAGCTGCGTGGGCACGAGCGAGAGGTAGCGGCGTTTGCCGTGAGCCTTGCCCTCGAGCCGGACGACGACGTCTGGGGTGAAGCGGTCGAACGCCGTCGTGACGAGCGCTCCGCCCCCGACGACGGAGCGCGAGACGACCTGGAGGCCCGCGACGTGGGTGGCAGGCAGGGCGAGCAGCCAGTCGCCGGCACCGCCGAGGCGGGCGTGGGTCGCGTCTGCGGACGCCCGCAGGGCAGCGGCCGAGAGCGCGACGGCGCGCGGTTCCCCGGTCGACCCCGAGGTCGGGACGACCATCGCGGTGCCGGGCGGCACCGGCGCGTCCGGGGTCTGCCCTGTGGCGACGACCGTGGGCCCGCCGTCGAGGGCGCGCGCGACGGCGCGACGCAGGTCGGCAGGGTTCGCGGCGGGGTCGACGGGCACCCGCCCATGCTAGGCACGGTGCCGCGCCGATCGCGTCCGCCGAGCGGCACGTTGCTGCCGTCTCCGCGCCCCGGAGAGGACCAGAACGTGCCGCTCGGCGGGGAAATCAGGCGGCCGGGAGCTCAGGCGGCGAGGAAGTTCGCTCAGAAGGCGTAGGGGAACCCGGACCAGTCGGGCTCACGGCGCTCGAGGAACGCGTCGCGCCCCTCGACGGCCTCGTCGGTCATGTATGCGAGGCGTGTCGCCTCCCCGGCGAACACCTGCTGACCCATCATCCCGTCGTCGGCGAGGTTGAAGGCGAACTTCAGCATCCGCACGGCCTGCGGGGACTTGCCCGCGATCGTGCGCGCGTAGTCGACGGCGAGCGCCTCGAGGTCGTCGTGGTCGGCGACCTCGTTGAGCGCTCCCCAGCGTTCGGCGTCCTCGGCGGTGTAGGTGCGGGCGAGGAAGAAGATCTCGCGGGCGCGCTTCTGTCCCACCTGCTTGGCGAGGTAGGCGGACCCGTACCCGCCGTCGAACGAGCCCACGTCGGCGTCGGTCTGCTTGAACCGTCCGTGCTGGCGGCAGCCGATGGAGAGGTCGGCGACGACGTGGAGAGAGTGCCCGCCACCGGCGGCCCAGCCGTCGACGACGGCGATCACGACCTTTGGCATGGTGCGGATGAGGCGCTGGACCTCGAGGATGTGCAGGCGTCCTGCCCGGGCGGGGTCGACGGCGTCGACGGTGGCGACCTCCCCGCCGCCGTCCTCGGCGGTCGTGTACTGGTAGCCGGAGCGGCCGCGGATGCGTTGGTCGCCGCCGGAGCAGAACGCCCAGCCGCCGTCCTTGGGCGAGGGGCCGTTGCCGGTGATCAGCACGGTCCCGACGTCGGACGTCATGCGGGCGTGGTCGAGCACCCGGTAGAGCTCGTCGACCGTGTGGGGGCGGAAGGCGTTGCGGACCTCGGGCCGGTCGAACGCGACGCGGACGACGGGGAGGTCGCGCTCCCCGTCCGCGGTCCGCGCGACGCCGCGGTGGTACGTGAGGTCGGTGAGATCCTCGAACCCGGCGACGTCGCGCCACGCCTGGGGGTCGAAGGTCTGGGACACGGTGCGGGGGAGTGCGCTCACGTCGTCACCCTAGTCCGCGGTCGTGCGATCCGATAGTGGTACGCTCGTACCACTATGGCATGGATCGTTCTCGTCCTCTCCGGGCTCCTCGAGACCGGATGGGCACTCAGCCTCAAGGCCTCGGACGGGCTCAGCCGTCTGTGGCCGACCGTCGGGTTCGTCGTCATGCTCGCGGCGAGCATGGCCGGTCTCTCGTACGCGCTCAAGACATTACCCGTCGGTACGGCCTACGCCGTCTGGGTGGGGATCGGTGCCGTCGGGACGGCCTTGCTCGGCATCGCGTGGTTCGGCGAGCCGGTCAGCGTGCTCAAGATCGTCTCGCTCGTCCTGATCGTCGCCGGCGTCGTCGGGTTCAACATCTCCGGAGGAAGTCACTAGTGCCGACCCAGAACACCCCCCGTCGGCAGGCCCGGGGTCGCCGTCGCCACGACGCGATCGTCCGCGCCGCCGCCGACATCATGCTGAGCGAGGGGGCGGCCGCCGTCACGCACCGGCACGTCGCCGCGGTCGCCGACGTCCCGCTCGCCGCCACCACGTACTACTTCAGCGGGATCACGGACCTGCTCGCCGCGGCGGGCGCGCTGATCGTCGACGGATGGGGGGCGCACGTCGAGGAGCAGGTGGAGGTGGCGCGGGCCGCGGAGACCGCGGGCGGGCTCGACGGGCCCGAGGCGGACCTTCGGCGCGCAGAGATCCTGACGGACGCGATCCTCCCGGCGGGCGACCGCAACGCGGTGCGCGGGTTCTACGAGCACCTCGTGGGCGCGGGTCGGGTCCCCGAGCTCGCCCAGGCCTACGCCGACGGTCGGGTGGTCCTCGACGACGCGCTCGCCGAGCTCTTCACCGTCCTCGGGCTCGCGGACCGCTCGCACCTGCTCGTCGCGATCGTCGACGGTGCCGCCGTCAGCGCCCTGGCGGAGGGACGCGACGCCCGCGAGCTGGCGGTACGGCTCATCCAGCAGGTGCTCGCGCCGTAGCGGACCCCGCACGGGGCTCACGTCAGTACGCTGGCAGGATGTCCGACGCCGACCTGCACGTCTACAGTCTGCCGCTCCGGGTGCGATTCCGGTCGATCGACGTTCGCGAGGGCGTCCTGGTCCGCGGAGACGCCGGGTGGGGCGAGTTCTCGCCGTTCCGGGAGTACGACGACGCAGAGGCCGCCGCGTGGTGGGCCGCGGCCCGGGAGGCGGCCGACCAGGGATGGCCGGACCCCGTGCGGGGCTCCGTCCCGGTGAACGTGACCGTCCCGGCCGTCGACGGTTCCCGGGCCGCGCAGATCGTCCGGTCGTCCGACGGGTGCACGACCGCGAAGGTCAAGGTCGCCCAACGCGGCGCGGACGGCACCGTCGAGGAGCTGGGCGCCGAGATCGAGCGCCTCGAGGCGGTCCGCGACGCACTCGGTCCGCACGGGCGGGTGCGCATCGACGCGAACGGCGCCTGGGACCCCGACGAGGCGGTCCGCCGCATCGTGCGGCTCGACCGCGCGGCCGGCGGGCTCGAGTACGTCGAGCAGCCCTGCCCCGACGTCGCAGGCCTGGCCGCCGTCCGCCGCCGCGTCGACGTCCCCGTGGCCGCCGACGAGTCGATCCGGCGCGCCGACGACCCGTTCGCCGTCGTGGCGGCCGACGCCGCCGACGTGATCGTGCTCAAGGTGCAGCCGCTCGGCGGGGTCCGTCGCTGCCTCGACCTGGCCGAGCGTCTCGGACTGCCCGTCGTCGTCTCCTCGGCCGTCGAGAGCTCCGTCGGGATCGCCGCCGGGGTGGCGCTCGCGGCTGCGCTGCCCGAGCTGCCGTACGCCTGCGGGCTCGCGACCACCCAGTTGTTGACGCGCGACGTCGTCGACCGTCCCCTCGCGCCCGTGGACGGCGAGATCGCCGTGCGCCCGGTCGAGCCACGGACCGATCGCCTGGCCGCGGCGGCGCCGGACCCGGCGACCGTCGCCTGGTGGGACGAGCGTGTCCGACGCGTCGCCGCGCGGGCCGTGGCACTGTGAGTGCCGTGAACGAGAACGCCCCGGCCACGGACCCCGTCGATCCTCCGGCCGTCCGCGCCGCCCGGTCCGTCGTCGACCTGCTGCTGGCCCACGGGATGCGCGACGCGGTCGTGTGCCCGGGGTCGCGCTCGGCCCCGCTGGCCTACGCGCTCGCCGACGCCGAGGCCGAGGGCCGGGTGCGGCTGCACGTCCGGGTCGACGAGCGCACGGCAGGTTTTCTCGCGCTCGGGCTGTGCCGCGGCGCAGGGCTCGACGGGCCTCCGGTGCCGGTGGCGGTCGTGACGACCTCCGGCACCGCTGCGGCGAACCTGCACCCCGCGATCCTCGAGGCGCACCACGCGGGGGTCCCCGTCGTCGCCCTCACGGCGGACCGCCCGCACGAGCTGCGGGGCACCGGGGCGAACCAGACCACCGACCAGGTCGGGCTCTTCGGCACGGCCGTGCGCCACGCCGTCGACGTACCGGCGCCCGAGGGGAGGGACGGGCAGGACCGAGACCTGCGTGACGTCGTCACGCGCGCCGTGGTCGCCGCGACCGGGGCGCGGACGGCCTACCCGGGGCCGGTCCACCTCAACCTCGCCTTCCGTGACCCGCTCGCCCCGTCGCGCCTGCGAGCCGCGGGCGAGGGGAGCGGCAGCGGGACGGACGTGCCCGTCGTCGGGCGCGTCGAACCGGTCCTCGCCCCCGACGTCCTCGCTCACCCGCTGCTCGACGCCGGACCGGACGAGCCGCCCACCGTCCTCGTCGCCGGCGACGGCGCCGGACCGCACGCCCGCCGCCTGGCGGAGGCACGCGGGTGGCCGGTGCTCGCCGAGGCCTCCTCCGGGGCATCGGGTGGCTCGAACGGGATCGCCGCCCACCGGCTCGTGCTCGGGGTCGAGGGCCTGGTGTCGACGGTCCGGCGCGTCGTCGTCGCCGGCCGGCCGACGCTGTCCCGTCCCGTGCAGGCGCTGCTGGGCCGCAAGGACGTCGACGTCGTCGTCCTCGCCCCGGGCGGAGCGCCGTGGCCCGACGCCGCCCGCAGCGCCGCGCTCGTGCTTCCCGCCGTCCCCGCGCGATGGTGGGAGGCTGAGCCCGGCCCCGCGGGCCACCTGGACCAGTGGCGCCGCGCGGGGACGGCTGCCGCCGTCGCCGTCGCCCGGGTGCTCGACGACGACGAGGCCCTGACCGGCGTGCACGTCGCCCGCGCCGTGGCGCGCGCGACCGGGGCCGGGGGACTGCTCGTCGTCGGATCGTCCAACCCCGTGCGCGACCTCGACCTGGTTCTCGACGCCACGCCCCCGCTCGTCCTCGCGAACCGCGGCCTCGCCGGCATTGACGGCACCGTCTCGACGGCGACCGGCGTGGCCGTCGCCGCGGGTCGGCCCACCACGCTCCTGGCCGGAGACCTGACCTTCCTCCACGACGCGGGCGGGCTGCTGCGCGGGCCGGGAGAGCCGCCGCTCGACCTCCGGATCGTCGTGGTCGACGACGACGGAGGCTCGATCTTCGCGACCCTCGAGCACGGGCGCCTCGCCACGGAGGGCGACCGCGCCGCAGCGCGGTTCGAGCGGATCTTCGGCACTCCGCACGGGGCAGACCTGGGGACGATAGCCGCCGGCTACGGGGTCGCGGTCGTCGAGATCGACGGACGTGCGGGCACCGGCCCCGACGCGCTCGACGCGCTCGGGTCGGCGCTGGCACGCCCGGTCCACGGCATGCAGATGATCCACGTGCGGGTCGGGCGCGACGGCCGCCGGACCCACGGCCAGGCGCTCGCGGCGGCCGTGGTCCGGGCCTGCTCCTACGTCCGCTCCTAGCAAACTCCCAGGTTCCCCGGAGGCGCATCCCAGCATGAGCAGGTGGAATGGGGATACACCGAGGAGGACAATGTGAGCGATCAGCAGCAACCCGGGGGACCGGACGAGCACCCGCAGCCCGACACGACCCAGCCCGTACCGCCGGTTCCGCCCGAGCCGTCGGCGCCGGAGCCGACCCCGACCTACGCCGACGGGGCGACCCCGCCCGCGGGCCCCCAGCAGACGCAGCAGCCGTCCTATCCTCCGTACCAGGAGGATCACTGGGCGCAGCAGCCGTACACGCCCGTCCAGGAGCAGCCTGCGAAGAAGAAGACGTGGATCCCGATCACCGCGGCCGTGGTCGCGGCCCTCGTGGTCGGCGGTCTCGGGACGGCCGCCGCGCTGGACGCGTTCGACGACGACTCGTCCTCATCGCTGGCGACGGTGGGCGAGAACGAGGACCGGAGCGACGTCGACGGCCCAGTGGAGGCCAACGGGGAGACCCCGGACTGGGAGGCCGTCTCGGCCGCGGTCGCGCCGTCCGTCGTCTCGATCCAGGTCTCGTCCGGGCAGTCGGGTGCTGAGGGATCCGGTGTCGTCATGGACGACGAGGGTCACGTCCTGACCAACAACCACGTCGTCTCGGGCGCCGACCAGGTTCAGGTCACGCTCAGCGACGGCACGCTCTACCCCGCCGAGATCGTCGGGACGGACGACGCGACGGACCTCGCGGTGGTCCAGATCCAGGACCCGCCGGACGACCTGACCCCGGCAACCTTCGGCGACTCCGACGGCATCGAGGTCGGCGAGCCCGTGATGGCTGTCGGCAACCCGCTCGGGCTGGCCAACACCGCGACCACTGGCATCGTCTCGGCGATCGACCGCCCGGTGCAGGCCTCGGGCGAGGACGGCTCGACGACGGTCGTCACCAACGCCATCCAGATCGACGCGGCCGTCAACCCCGGAAACTCGGGAGGGCCGTTGTTCGACTCCGAGGGCCGCGTCATCGGCATCACCTCGTCGATCGCGACGCTCTCCGACGGGACGAGCCAGTCCGGCTCGATCGGCCTCGGCTTCGCGATCCCGGTCAACCTCGCGCTCGACGTCGGCGAGCAGCTCATCGAGTCGGGCTCGGCCGAGCACGCGTTCCTCGGCGTGACGCTGGCCGACACCACCGTGACGGCCGACGGCGTGACCCGCCTCGGGACCGAGGTCGGCGAGGTGACGCCAGGCTCCGCGGCGGACGAGGGCGGTATCCAGGCCGGCGACGTCATCGTCGCGATCGACGGTGACCCTGTCAGCGGTGCCGCGTCACTGACCGGCTACGTGCGCGAGCGCCGGGCCGGCGAGGTCTCGACGATCACGCTCGTGCGCGACGGGAAGACGCAAGACGTCGACGTGACGTTCCAGACGCGTGCGGCGGAGGAGGAGGCCGAGGAGTCGCCGAACACGCCCAACCCTGACGAGGAGGGCGACGGTTCGCAGATCCCGGACGAGATCCCGGACTGGCTGCGCGACCTGCTGGAGCAGCGGGGCTGATCGCAGACCCTGCGACGTACGACGGCGGGCCGTCCCCGAGAGGGGGCGGCCCGCCGTCGTGGTGCGTGGAGGTCGGTCAGTCGAGCACCCGGCTGAAGTAGGTCGCGTCCGCCGAGTACCCCAGGGCCCCGTAGAGGTCGCCGCCGTCGTGCGCGACGAGGCCCAGGCGGCTCGCGCCCGTGGACCGGGCCCAGGTCTCGCCGGCCCGCACGAGGGCTGTCGCGACGCCTCGGCGGCGCAGGTGCGGAAGGACGGCGACCTCCTCGATGCGGACCAGGTCGCCCCCGGCACCGAGGGTGCGCTGGTGCCCGGCAAGGAGGTGGCCGACGATGCCCTCGCTCGGGTGCTCGGCCACGACCAGGTAGGTACCGAGCGCCGAGGTCAGGCGCCCGAACGACTGGTTGAACTCGTCCCGGGTCGGCGCCTCACCGGGAAGCTCCTGGACCAGGGGCCAGACGGCGTCGCGGTCGCCGATCGTCGCGCGGCGGATCTCGAACTCGGGCGTGGACTGCTCAGGCATGGTCGTCAACGTATAGACGCACATACCGGTCATGGGTGGTGTGCCGGTATACGGGCGCTACTTAGGGGTGGTTCCAGATTCCCCGGAGCGCGCTCCGGACGGGCTCGAGCTTCGCCTCGGACTCGACGAGCTCTGCCCGGGAATCCGAGGCTGCGACGATCCCGCAGCCGGCGAAGAGCCGGACCGTCCGCGGGTCCGCGTGGGAGATCTCGGCGCACCGGAGTGCGATTCCCCACTCGCCGTCGCCGTCGGCTCCCAGCCACCCGACGGGCCCTGCGTACCGGCCACGGTCCATGCCCTCGATCTCGCGGATCATCTCGCGGGCAGCCGTGGTCGGGGTCCCGCAGACGGCGGCCGACGGGTGGAGGGCGGCGGCCAGGGCGAGGGAGGACGGCGTCCGTCCCTCGCTGCTCTCCTCGGCCACCGTGTGCCCGAGGACGCCCGTGACGTCGGAGGCGAGGTGCAGGACGTTCGGCAGGTGGAGCACGAAGGGGGCGTCCGGGACGTTCATGGACGAGCAGAAGGGCTCGAGCGCGTCGGCGACCGAGCGCACCGCGTACTCGTGCTCCTCCAGGTCCTTCGACGAGCTGGCGAGGAACACGGCAGGGTCCGGCCCGTCGTCGGGCAGAGGTGCTGCGCGACGGATCGTCCCGGCCAGCACCCGCGACGTGACCAGCCCCTTCTCCGAGCGCACGAGCAGCTCGGGGGTCGCTCCCGCGAGCCCGTCCACGCTGAACGTCCAGCACGACGGATAGTTCTGCGCGAGGTTGGCGAGCAGCCACCGGGCGTCCACCGGACGCTCGGCGGTCGTGACCACGTCCCGTGCCAGGACGACCTTGTCCACCTCGCCGTCGCGGATCCGACGGGTGGCCTCCTGCACGACGGCGGCCCAGTCCTCGGTCCCGAGCGCGCCCGGGTGCTCGACGACCTCTCCGGGGGACGAGACGGGCGTGCGGCCGTCGGGGTCGAGGAGATGGGTACCGGGCGAGTGGGAGAGCGAGCCGGTCGCGTCGATCGTGGTGAGCCACGTCGTCGTGCCGCGACGGCCCACGACCACGCGCGGGACGATCAGCACGCCGCACGGCCGGGCGTCGCCGTCGGCCCCGACGACGTCGTCGAACGCGAACGAGCCGAAGGCGACCGGTCCTGCGCCGGGCACGTGCACCTCGTCGCGGACGACGGCGCGGGCGAGGGCCTCCTGCCAGGCGGCCTCGGCGTCGGCGAACCGGCCGGGGCCGTAGGTCTCGAGCCGGAGCGCCTCGCCCCAGCCGACGATCCCCTCGCCCCGGCGCACCCAGCTCAACGGCCGGGCGTCGGGGAGAAGGTCGATCAGCGCGGCGGGCCCGTCGGGCAGGTCGTCGATCGCGATCGTCCGGACCACGAGCGTGGGCTGCGGACGCGCGGAAGGCGCCGACACGGTCGTGGGCGCGGGGATCTCTGCAGTCATCGAGGATCAGCCTAAGCCTGGCATCCGCGGTTTGCGGCCCGGTCGTGGAACGATGTGACCATGTCGCGCGCAAGCCTGGAGAAGAAGCCCACCGAGGTCGCCTCGATGTTCGACGGGATCGCCCGTCACTACGATCTCGTCAACGACCTCGCCTCGCTGGGGCAGGACCGGCGCTGGCGCCGGCTCACCGTCGACGCGGTCGGTGCGATGCCGGGGGAGCGTGTTCTCGACCTCGCGGCCGGGACCGGTACCTCGAGCGAGCCGTTCGACGCCGACGACGTGCGCGTGGTCCCGTGCGACTTCTCGATCGGGATGCTCCGCACCGGGAAGGCCCGGCGTCCCGACCTCCCGTTCGTCGCCGGTGACGCCACGCACCTCCCGTTCGCGGACGCCAGCTTCGACGCGGTGACGATCTCGTTCGGCCTGCGCAACGTCGTCGACACGTCGGCCGCGCTCGCCGAGATGCTCCGCGTCGTCCGCCCCGGCGGTCGCGTGGTGATCTGCGAGTTCTCCGAGCCCACGTGGGCGCCGTTCCGCACCGTCTACAACGAGTACCTGATGCGCGCGCTGCCGAAGGTCGCGGGCGCCGTCTCGAAGGATCCGGGGTCCTACGAGTACCTGGCCGAGTCGATCCGCGAGTGGCCGGTTCAAGAGGAGCTCGGCCGGCTCATGCTGCGGGCGGGGTGGGAGCAGGTCGCCTACCGCAATCTCACGGGAGGGATCGTCGCGCTGCACCGCGGCGTGCGCCCCTTCTGAGCAAGGTGTGCCTTAGTTCACATCGCGTCACAGATGTGGATAGAGTGTGATCGAACGTTGTGACTGCCTTCACAACCTCTGCGGCGCGCGCTCGTGGCCGCAGTGGGAGAGGGTTGAGCGAGTCGGTCCGACCTAGGGATTCAGGTGAGCATGAGCAACAGCGATGATGCGGATGTCATCGTCGTCGGCGCGGGCCCCGCGGGCTCAGCCGTCGCGCACTACTGCGCTGTTGCAGGCCTCACCGTCCTCGTCCTGGAGAAGGCGAGCTTTCCCCGCGACAAGATCTGCGGCGACGGACTGACGCCTCGTGCCGTGGCCGAGCTGGCCCGGATGGGGGTCGACACCTCCGAGGACGACGGGTGGATCCGCAACGAGGGCCTGCGGGTGGTCGCGGGAGCCCGTTCCTGGGAGCTCGCCTGGCCCGAGATCGACGCCTACCCGTCCTACGGGATGGCGCGGGCGCGCACCTCGCTCGACCACCGACTGGTCCAGCACGCCCAGGCCTCCGGGGCGAAGCTGCGCGAGCGCACGGCCGTGACCGGGCCCGTCGTCGACGAGCGCACCGACCGCGTCGTCGGTGTCACGGCGCGCGACGTGGACGAGCGCGGGCGCAAGGTCGGCGACGAGATCACGTTCCGCGCACCGATCGTCGTGGCCGCCGACGGCGTGTCGTCCCGGTTCGCCCTCGGGCTCGGCCTCGAGAAGCGCGTCGACCGCCCGGTGGGCGTCGCCGTCCGGACCTACTTCGAGACTCCGCGGCACGACGACCCGTGGATGGAGTCGCACCTGGAGCTGTGGGACGGCGCACCGGGCCGCTCGAACCAGCTCCCCGGCTACGGCTGGATCTTCTCCCTCGGTGACGGCACGGCGAACGTGGGGCTCGGCTCGGTGAGCTCGACCCCGGCACGGCAGTCGGCGGCGAACATCGACTACAAGGACCTCTTCGGCAAGTGGATGGCGAACGCCCCGGGCGACTGGGAGTTCACACCGGAGAACCAGCGCGGTCCGGTGCGCGGGGCGGCGCTCCCGATGGGGTTCAACCGCAAGCCCCTCTACACCCGCGGAGTCTTTCTCGTGGGGGACTCGGGCGGCATGGTCAGCCCGTTCAACGGCGAGGGCATCGCCTACGCCCTGCAGGCCGGTCGCGTCGCCGCCGACGCGATCGCCCAGGCGCGGACGCGCGGGACTGACGCCGCACGCGAGCGAGTGCTCGAGCGCTACCCGCGGCAGATGAGCGACGAGCTGGGTGGTTACTACACGCTCGGCCGGATCTTCGTGAGACTGATCGAGCAGCCGCGCATCATGCAGGCGTGCACCAGGTACGGACTGCCACGGCCTGTCGTGATGCGGTTCGTCCTGAAGCTGTTGTCCGATTGCTACGACCCGCACGGTGGCGACTGGGTGGACCGAGTCATCACCGGGTTGACCAAGGTGGTTCCCAGCTCATGACCAGCCCGAACCTGTCAGCGTCGACGTTTCGAGCCCTCGCCCGAGGAGTGATCTCATGACCAACCCCTACGTGCCCCTGCTGTTCCTCATGGGGATCGGCGCGGTCCTCGCGCTCGGCGGTGTCGGGGCGAGCGCGATCCTCGGCCCGAAGCGCTACAACCGGGCGAAGCTCGACGCGTACGAGTGCGGGATCGAGCCCACGCCCCACGCGGTCGGCGGCGGTCGCTTCCCCATCAAGTACTACCTCGTCGCGATGACGTTCATCGTCTTCGACATCGAGGTCGTCTTCCTCTACCCGTGGGCCGTCGACTTCGCCACGCTCGCCGGGTTCGGTCTCGTCGCCATGCTGACCTTCATCGCCCTGATCACCGTGCCGTTCGTCTACGAGTGGCGTCGCGGCGGTTTCGAGTGGGACTAGTCGAGCAGCACTCGCACGCACCGACAGCACCGTTCGCGCGGACCAGGAGGTAGTCACCATGGGGATCGAAGAAGCTCCATCCGGATTCTTGCTCACGACCGTCGAGGACCTCGCGGGGTACTTCCGCAAGGCTTCCGTCTGGCCGGTGACGTTCGGGCTCGCGTGCTGCGCCATCGAGATGATGGCCGCGGGCGCGTCGAGGTTCGACCTGTCCCGGTACGGCATGGAGGTCTTCCGTGCCTCGCCCCGCCAGGCCGACCTCATGATCGTCGCCGGTCGTGTCAGCCAGAAGATGGCACCCGTCGTGCGGCAGGTCTACGACCAGATGGCCGAGCCGAAGTGGGTACTGTCGATGGGGGTCTGCGCCTCGTCGGGCGGCATGTTCAACAACTACGCGATCGTGCAGGGCGTCGACCACATCGTCCCCGTCGACGTCTACCTTCCCGGCTGCCCGCCGCGGCCCGAGATGCTCATCAACGCGATCCTCGCCCTGCACCAGCAGATCCAGGCGACGCCGCTCGGCGCCAACCGCGTCGAGGCGGCCCGTGCTGCGGAGGCGGCAGCTCTTGAGGCGACACCGACCCACCAGATGAAGGGGCTGCTGCGGTGAGCGAGAACGACAAGCCGTCGGGCCGGGACGAGGCGCCGGTCGGGCCGCCCCCGCAGGCCGCGCCCCACGTCGACGAGGCCCAGGGTCCCCGGCAGAACGAGCTGGTCTCGGGCTCGGAGGGGCGGAGCACGCTTGAGGTCGTCGAGGTCCGTGAGGGGATGTTCGGCGCCCACGGTGCGGGGGACACCTCGGGGTACGGCGGGCTGCGCCGTCCGGTCGCGATGCCCGGCGCCGCGACCCGGCCCTACGGGTCGTGGTTCGACGAGGCCGTCGACCTCCTCGCCGAGGTGCTCGAGGAGCAGGGGCTCCCGCTCTCCACCGCGCTCGAGTTCGTCGTCGTGGACCCCCCGGGGGACCACGCCGAGCTCACCCTGCACGTGCGCCGCGAGTACCTCGTCCAGGTCTGCCAGGCACTGCGGGACGACCAGGACCTGAGGTTCGAGCTCAGTCTCGGTGTCAGCGGCGTGCACTTCCCGCACGACACGAACCGCGAGCTCCACGCGGTCTACCACCTGACGTCGATCACCCACGGTCGTCGCCTGCGCCTCGAGGTCTCCGTCCCCGACGTCGACCCGCACATCCCGTCGACGACGTCGGTGTACCCCACCAACGACTGGCACGAGCGCGAGACCTGGGACTTCTTCGGAATCGTCTTCGACGGGCACCCCGCGCTGGCACGGATCGAGATGCCCGACGACTGGCCCGGGCACCCCCAGCGCAAGGACTACCCGCTCGGCGGGATCCCGGTCGAGTACAAGGGCGCGACGGTGCCCCCGGCAGACCAGAGGAGGTCGTACTCGTGAGCAGCACGACAGGTGCAGGAGCACCGCACGCGACGAAGGCGCCCTACGACGACTTCGACGGCTCCATCCCGACGTTCGAGGCCTCGGGCGGCGACTGGGACGAGATCGCCGCCGAGGCGAGCGAGATCGGCGAGGAACGCATCGTCGTGAACATGGGTCCGCAGCACCCCTCGACGCACGGTGTGCTCCGACTGATGCTCGAGATCGACGGGGAGACCGTGAAGGAGGCGCGCTGCGGCGTCGGGTACCTCCACACGGGCATCGAGAAGAACATGGAGTTCCGGACGTGGACCCAGGGGGTCACGTTCTGCACCCGCATGGACTACCTCGCGCCGCTCTTCCAGGAGGCGGCGTTCTGCCTCGGCACCGAGAAGATCCTCGGGATCACGGACGACATCCCCGAGCGGGCGTCCGTCATCCGCGTGCTGATGATGGAGCTCAACCGGGTGTCCTCGCACCTGATCTGCCTGGGTACGGGCGGCAACGAGATGGGCGCGACGACCATCATGACGCTCAGCTTCACCGCCCGTGAGGAGATCCTCCGCGTGCTGGAGGCCGTCACGGGGCTGCGGATGAACCACGCGTACATCCGTCCGGGCGGGGTGGCACAGGACGTCCCCGAGGGGATCGAGGACCAGATCCGCGGCATCCTGCCGAAGGTACGTGGCTATCTCGCGCAGCTCGGCGACCTGATGCTCGCCAACCCGATCTTCAAGGCCCGCCTCGTCGGGGTCGGGAACCTGAACCTCGCCGGGTGCATGGCGCTCGGGATCACCGGGCCCGTCCTGCGGTCCGCGGGCCACCCGTACGACGTCCGCAAGTCTGACCCGTACTGCGGCTACGAGACGTACGACTTCGACGTGCCGACGTCGACGGACGCGGACTGCTACTCGCGTGTCGTCCTGCGCATCGAGGAGTGCTACCAGTCGCTGCGGATCGTCGAGCAGTGCCTCACCCGCCTCGAGTCGACGGTGGGCCAGCCCGTGATGGTGGCCGACCGCAAGATCGCCTGGCCGGCCCAGCTCGCCATCGGCAGCGACGGGCAGGGCAACTCGCTGGACCACATCAAGGAGATCATGGGCACCTCGATGGAGGCCCTGATCCACCACTTCAAGCTCGTCACCGAGGGGTTCCGCGTCCCGGTCGGGCAGTCCTGGCAGACGGTCGAGCACCCGCGCGGCGAGCTCGGTGTGCACCTCGTCTCCGACGGCGGGACGCGGCCCTACCGGGCACACTTCCGTGACCCGTCGTTCAACAACCTGCAGGCGGTCGCCGCGATGTGCGAGGGCGGGCAGGTGGCCGACGTCGTCGTCGCCGTCGCGTCGCTCGACCCGGTGCTGGGAGGAGTGGACCGATGACCACAGAGGCGTACTCGCGGGGGCCTGCGTGCTCCTACGACGACGAGACCTACCGCCGGCTCGCCGACGACGCGGCACAGATCGTCGCGCGCTACCCCGAGCCGCGGTCCGCGCTCCTGCCGATGCTCCACCTGGTGCAGGCCGAGGAGAGCTACGTGTCCCGTGACGGGATCGCCTTCTGCGCCGAGCGGCTCGGGCTGACCCCGGCCCAGGTCTCCGCGGTGGCGACGTTCTACACCCAGTACAAGCGCCACCCGAACGGCCGGTACACCGTCGGGGTCTGCACCAACACCCTGTGCGCGGTGATGGGCGGCGACACGATCTTCGACGAGCTGAGCGAGCACCTCGACGTCGGGCACGACCAGACGACCGAGGACGGCGCGATCACCCTCGAGCGCGTCGAGTGCAACGCGGCCTGCGACTTCGCGCCGGTCGTCATGGTCAACTGGGAGTTCTTCGACAACCAGAACCCGGAGACGGCCAAGCGGCTCGCGGACTCGCTGCGTCTCGGCGAGGACGTCACGCCCACCCGCGGCGCGTCGACCGTGGCCACGTTCCAGGAGGTCAGCCGCGTCCTCGCCGGCTTCCCGGACGGCCGTGCCGACGAGGGCGTCGGCGCGTCGGGCGCCACCCTGGCCGGCCTGAGGCTCGCCCGGGAGAACGACTGGCGGGCGCCCGAGGAGGCTGCGCCGTCCGACGTCGACGCGGCGCCCGGTGAGGGCGACGTGCCCCCGCAGACCGGCGGGGCCCAGTCCAGCGCGGAGAGCAAGGAGTCCGACAAGTGACCTCACCACTGACCCCGGTCCTGAGCGACACGTGGGACGCGGACCAGAGCTGGACCCTGGAGACCTATCGGGCTCACGGGGGGTACGGCGCGCTGGCCAAGGCGCTCGACCTGGAGCCCGCCGAGATCATCCAGACCGTCAAGGACTCCGGTCTCCGAGGTCGCGGCGGGGCCGGGTTCCCCACCGGCATGAAGTGGGGGTTCCTGCCGCCGGACGACGGTGGACCCCGCTACCTGGTCGTCAACGCCGACGAGTCCGAGCCGGGCACCTGCAAGGACATCCCGCTCATGATGGCGGCGCCCCACTCGCTGATCGAGGGGGTGGCCATCACGTCCTACGCGATCGGGTGCACCCACGCCTTCATCTACGTCCGCGGTGAGGTCGTCCACGTCTACCGCCGTCTGCTGAACGCCGTGCAGGAGGCCTACGACGCCGGACTGCTCGGAAAGAACGCCCTCGGCGAGGGTGTGGACCTCGACGTCACGGTCCACGCCGGCGCCGGGGCGTACATCTGCGGCGAGGAGACGGCGCTGCTCGACTCCCTCGAGGGGCGTCGCGGACAGCCGCGCCTCAAGCCGCCCTTCCCCGCGGTCGCGGGCCTCTACGCGCGCCCGACCGTGGTCAACAACGTCGAGTCGATCGCGAGCGTCCCGGCCATCGTCGAGCGCGGGGCCGACTGGTTCACCTCGATGGGCACCGAGAAGTCCGCCGGGTTCGGGCTGTTCTCCCTCTCCGGGCACGTGGTGCGGCCGGGCCAGTACGAGGCCCCGCTCGGCATCACGCTGCGCGAGCTGCTCGACATGGCCGGGGGCGTCCGCCCCGGGCACGAGCTGAAGTTCTGGACACCGGGCGGGTCCTCGACGCCGTTGTTCACCGCCGAGCACCTCGACGTCCCGCTCGACTACGAGTCCGTGGGCGCCGCCGGGTCCATGCTCGGCACCCGCGCGCTGCAGATCTTCGACGACTCGGTCTGCGTCGTCCGCGCGGTCGCCCGGTGGACGGAGTTCTACGCGCACGAGTCCTGCGGCAAGTGCACGCCCTGCCGCGAGGGCACCTTCTGGCTCGAGCAGGTGCTCGCCCGCATCGAGAACGGCACCGGGGTCCCCGAGGACCTCGACGTGCTCCTCGACGTCTGCGAGAACATCCTCGGCCGGGCGTTCTGCGCGCTCGGCGACGGTGCGACGTCGCCCATCACCAGCAGCGTCCAGCTCTTCCGCGAGGAGTACGAGGCCCACATCACCGGTGGCGGCTGCCCGTTCGACCGGGCGGCGGCCGAGCTGTTCGAGCGCAAGCGACCGGCAGTGGCCGGCTCGGAGGTAGAGGGATGACCGACACGACGAACAAGGGCACCGGCGGCGGCGAGGAGGTCGCCGTCGTCCCCCAGGTGACGTTCCAGATCGACGGCATCGAGACGTCGGTGCCGAAGGGCACCCTCGTCATCCGGGCGGCCGAGGAGATCGGGATCGCGATCCCGCGGTTCTGCGACCACCCGCTCCTCGAGCCCGTCGGCGCGTGCCGCCAGTGCCTCGTCGAGGTCTCGGCCCCCGACCGCTCCGGGGCCGTACGGCCGATGCCGAAGCCGCAGCCCTCGTGCACCCTCGTCGCCACCGACGGCATGCAGGTCAGCACGCAACGCACGTCGCCGGTGGCGGAGAAGGCCCAGCGCGGCATGCTCGAGCTGCTGCTGATCAACCACCCCCTCGACTGCCCGGTGTGCGACAAGGGCGGTGAGTGCCCCCTGCAGAACCAGTCGATGGCCAACGGCGCCGCCACGAGCCGCTACCTCGACGTCAAGCGGACCTTCCCCAAGCCCATCGCCGTCTCGACGCAGATCCTGCTCGACCGCGAGCGCTGCGTGCTCTGCCAGCGCTGTACGCGGTTCTCCGACGAGATCGCGGGCAACCCGTTCATCGACCTGCAGAAGCGCGGGGCACGGCAGCAGATCGGCCGGTTCGACGAGGACGTCCTGGACTTCGAGCGCCCGGGGGCGAGCAGCGGGGACCAGCCGGTCGGTGCAGCGCACACGGACGTCTCCGGTGCACCGTTCGCGTCGTACTACTCGGGGAACACCGTGCAGATCTGCCCGGTCGGCGCCCTGACCAGCGCGGCGTACCGGTTCCGGTCGAGGCCGTTCGACCTCGTCTCGACGCCGGCGGTCGCGGAGCACGACTCCTGCGGCTCCGCGATCCGCGTGGACCACCGCCGCGACACTGTCATGCGACGGCTCGCCAGCGACGACCCCGTGGTGAACGAGGAGTGGATCACCGACAAGGACCGCTTCGCTTTCACCTGGCAGACGGCGCCGGACCGGCTCACGACCCCGCTCGTGCGGGACCGGGGCGAGGACGGAAGCCGGGGTGAGCTGCGGCCCGCAAGCTGGAGCGAGGCGCTCGAGGCGGCGGCGGAGGGCCTTGCCCGTGCCCGCGAGGCCGGCGGGGTGGGTGTGCTCCCCGGCGGTCGGTTGACGATCGAGGACTCGTTCGCCTACGCCAAGTTCGCGCGCGTCGCGCTCAGGACGAACGACGTCGACCACCGGGCCCGCTCCCACAGCGCGGAGGAGTCCGACTTCCTGGCCCACGCCGTCGCAGGCCGAGGGATCGACGTCACCTTCAGCGATCTCGAGGCCGCGCCGAGCGTGCTCCTCGTCGGCCTCGAGGCCGAGGAGGAGGGCGGCGTCACGTTCCTGCGACTGCGCAAGGGCGCGACCAAGAACGACGTCCGGGTCTTCTCGATCGCCTCGCACGCGAGCAGCGGGCTCGACCGGATGAACGGCACGCTGCTCGCGGCCGCTCCGGGGACCGAGCCCGAGTGGCTCGACCAGATCGCGGCCGGCGGCACCGACCCTGCGGAGCTCGCGGACGTGTCCGAGGCACTGCGCGGAGCCGGTTCGGTCGTGCTCGTCGGGGAGCGGCTCGCCGCCGTCCCCGGTGCGTACAGCGCCGTGCTCCGGCTCGTCGAGCGGACCGGGGCACGGCTGGCCTGGATCCCGCGACGCATCGGCGAGCGTGCCGGTGTCGAGACGGGCACCCTGCCGAACCTCCTGCCCGGAGGGCGCCCGGTCGTCGACCCTGCGGCGCGCGCGGAGGTCGCGGCCCTCTGGGGCGGCGACGAGCTCCCGGCGGACGCGGGCCGCTCGACCAGCGAGATCCTGGACGCGCTCTGGGTCGGGCAGCTCGGCGGGGTTCTCGCCGGCGGCTTCGAGCCGGAGGACCTCCCGGACCCCGCCCACGCCCGCCGGGCGTTGGAGCAGGCGGGCTTCGTCGTCGCGCTCGACGTCCGCTCGTCCGAGGTCACGGAACGTGCCGACGTCGTGCTCCCGGTGGCGCCGCCGGCGGAGAAGGACGGGTCGTACTGGAACTGGGAGGGCCGGGTGCGGACCTTCGGGGCCTCGCTCCCGTCCGACGCCATGCCCGACCACCGTGTTCTCGACGCCCTCGCCGACGAGCTCGACGTCGAGCTGGGGACGGCGAGCCTTCTCGACGTCCGCGAGGAGCTCGGTCGACTCACGCCCTGGGCGGGTCAGCGCGTCGCCGCGCCGACGGTGGCTCCCTCGGAGCCCGAGCCGGTCGAGCCCGGAACTGCGGTCCTGGCGTCCTGGCGGCTCCAGCTCGACGTCGCCCGGCTCCAGGACGGTGAACGGTTCCTCGCCGGCACGGCGAAGCGGCCGGTCGCGCGAATCTCCCCGGTGACGGCGGTCGCGGTCGGCGTCGCCGACGGCGAGCAGGTCACGGTCTCCACGGACCGCGGGTCGCTCACCCTCCCCGTGGCGGTGACCGCAATGGTCGACCACGTCGTCTGGGTGCCGCTCCGGTCGCCCGGCAGTCAGGTGCACGAGACGCTCGGGGTGGCCCCGGGCGCAGTGGTCCGCGTCGCCGCGGCCGCGGGGGAGGGAGAAGCCTGATGAGCATCTTCACCGAGACGCCGGGCGTGCCCGGGATCGCCGCGGACTTCTCGCAGGACAACGGGTGGACGTACCTCGTCAAGGCCGTCCTGATCATCGTGTTCCTGCTGACCTCCGTCCTGATCGCGATCTGGTTCGAGCGCCGGGTCGTCGCCCGGATGCAGCTGCGTCCCGGCCCCAACGTGCACGGGCCGCTCGGCCTGCTGCAGTCGCTGGCGGACGCGATGAAGCTCCTGCTCAAGGAGGACATCACCGTCAAGGCGGCGGACAAGTTCGTCTACCTGCTCGCGCCGATGATCGCCGTCTTCTGCGCGCTCCTGACGTTCGCCGTCATCCCGTTCGGTCCCGAGGTGACGATCCCCTTCACGGACTACTCGACGCCGGCGCAGCTCACCGACTTCCCCGTCGCCGTGCTCTACATCCTCGCGTGCGCCTCGCTCGGCGTGTACGGGATCGTGCTCGGCGGCTGGTCCTCCGGGTCGACGTACCCGCTGCTCGGCTCCGTGCGGTCGACGGCGCAGGTGATCAGCTACGAGCTCGCGATGGGGCTCTCCCTGGTGACGGTGTTCATCATGGCGGGCTCGATGTCCACGTCGCAGATCGTCGACTCGCAGCAGAGCCTGTGGTGGTTCCTCCCGCTGCTGCCCGCGTTCGTCGTCTACGTCATCTCCATGATCGGCGAGACCAACCGGCTGCCGTTCGACCTTCCTGAGGCCGAGGGCGAGCTGGTCTCGGGCTTCATGACCGAGTACTCGTCCATGAAGTTCGCGTGGTTCTTCCTCGCCGAGTACATCAACATGATCAACGTCTCCGCGGTCGCGACGACGTTGTTCCTCGGTGGCTGGCGCGCCCCGTGGCCGCTGTCCGCGATCAACGACGGGATGTTCAACGAGGGCTGGTGGCCGATCCTCTGGTTCCTCGTCAAGATGTGGGCGCTCCTCTTCATGTTCGTCTGGGTGCGCGGGACCCTGCTCCGCATGCGCTATGACCAGTTCATGAAGCTGGGGTGGAAGATCCTCATCCCCGTCGCCCTCGGATGGCTCGTCCTCGTGGCCGTCGCCCAGGGGCTGCGCCAGTTCGCCGACGTCGACACCCAGACGTTCCTCGTGGTCTCGGGCGTCGTGGCGATCGTCCTGGTCGCGGTGATCTGGTTCTGGCCGGACGCCTCGAAGAGGCCCGAGCCGGAGACCGGGGACGACGAGCCCGAGGAGTTCGACGCGTTCGCGGACGGGTTCCCCGTGCCGCCCCTGCCGGGCCAGAAGCTTCCGCCCTCGGCGCGTCGTCGCCGAGTCGTCGCCGCCGAGAGCGGTGCGGCACACGCCGTCGACACCGAGGAGGAGAACCGTGGCTGACGACCGGTCGTACCAACCACTGCGTCCCCAACCGAAGGGGATCAAGGAGCTGTTCGCGCCCGTCGCGGGTTTCGGCGTGACGTTCTCGTCGATGTTCAAGCCGATCGTCACCGAGCAGTACCCCAAGGAGAAGGTGCCCACGCAGCGCCGCTACCACGGCCGCCACCAGCTCAACCGGTACGCCGACGGCCTCGAGAAGTGCATCGGGTGCGAGCTGTGCGCCTGGGCCTGCCCGGCAGACGCGATCTACGTCGAGGGGGCGTCGAACGCCGACCTCCCCGACGGCGGGCACATGTCGCCCGGTGAGCGGTACGGCCGCGTCTACCAGATCAACTATCTGCGCTGCATCTTCTGCGCACTGTGCATCGAGGCGTGCCCCACCCGGGCACTGACGATGACGAACGAGTACGAGCTCGCCGGTCACACCCGCGAAGGGATGATCTGGGAGAAGGAGGACCTCCTCGCCCCGCTGCGCGAGGGGATGCTCCCCGCACCCCACCCGATGGTGGAGGGCACGGAGGACGACCAGTACTACCGCGGTGAGATCACCGGGCCGACACAGATGCAGAAGGACTGGGTCGCCGAGCACACGGAGCCGAAGGAGGACGCATCATGAGCCCCGGTGAGGACGTGCTGTTCTGGGTCCTGGCACCGCTGATGGTGCTCGTCTCGTTCGGCCTGCTGGTGGCTCGCAAGGCCGTGCACGTGGCCATCTGCATGGTCTTCGTGATGATCGGCTTCGCCGTCCTGTACATCGCCCTCGAGGCACCGTTCCTCGGCGTCGTCCAGATCGTGGTCTACACCGGCGCCGTCATGATGCTCTTCCTCTTCGTGCTGATGCTCGTCGGTGTCGACGCCTCGAGCTCGCTCGTCGAGACGATCCGTGGACAGCGTTGGATCGGCGTGATCCTCGCGCTCGGCCTCGGCGTCATCCTGTCCGGCGTCGTCGTCCAGACAGTCTTCCCGCCGGCCGTCGGCCTCGCCGAGGCGAACTCGGTCACGAACCCTGTCGGTCTCGCCCGGGTCCTGATGTCCGACTACGTGCTCGCGATGGAGGTCGTCGGCATCGTCCTGATCACCGCGGCGGTCTCGGCCCTCGTGCTCACGCACAAGCGGCGCCTGACCCCGGCACGCGGGCAGAAGGAGATCGCGGACGCCAAGGTCGCCGCGCTGCCGCAGGGTGGTCGGCTCACGCCGCTGGCGGCGCCGGGCGTCTACGCGCAGAACAACGCGATGGACACACCGGCGCTCGACCCGCAGGGCCGGCCGATCGCCGAGTCCGTGTCACGGGTGCTGCGGATCCGCGGGCAGCAGCGGGAGGCCACCGACGTCCTGCTCGGGGAGCACGGCCTCGTCGAGCGGACGTCGACGGTCGCGGAGCCCGAGGGCTCCGCACCTGACGGGGAGGAACGCTGATGGAACTCACGCACTACGTGGTGCTCTCCTGCATCCTGTTCTCCGTCGGTGCGGCGACCGTGCTCCTGCGGCGCAACGCAATCATCGTGTTCATGGGGGTCGAGCTCATGCTCAACGCGACGAACCTGGCGTTCGTAACGTTCGGACGCATGCACGGCGACCTCAGCGGACAGGTCATCGCGTTCTTCGTCATGGTCGTCGCCGCCGCCGAGGTGGTGGTCGGCCTCGCCATCATCATCGCGATCTTCCGTGCCCGCCGGTCCGTGTCCGTCGACGACGTCGACCTGTTGAAGAGCTGAAGGGCAGAACCTGATGCCAACGGTGACATCCGTAGCCGCCTCCGTCGCGGCCTCGTCCGCAGTCTCGAACGAGGTGCCGGCGTCGCTCGAGCTGGCGCCCTACGTCATCCTCCTGCCGCTGGTGGGCGCCGCCGTGCTCCTGCTCGCGGGTCGTCGCAGCGACAGGTGGGGACACTGGCTCGGCCTCGCGACGGCGATCGGGTCGTTCGTGGTCGGTCTAGTCCTGCTGGTGGGGCTCCTCGGGCTCGACGCGGGCGAACGTGTCTACGACATGGCGCTCTACGACTGGCTCCCGGGCGGGACGCTCGACGTCGGCGTCGGGCTGCGGATCGACCCCCTGTCGGTGACGTTCGTCCTGCTCGTGACCTTCGTCGGGTCGCTCATCCACCTCTACTCGGTGGCGTACATGGAGCACGACGACGACCGCCGTCGGTTCTTCGCCTACCTGAACCTCTTCGTCGCCGCGATGCTCGTCCTGGTGCTGGCGAACTCGTACCTGCTCCTGTTCGTCGGCTGGGAGGGCGTGGGGCTCGCGTCGTACCTGCTGATCGGGTTCTGGTACCGCGAGCGCAAGAACGCGGTCGCGGCGAAGAAGGCCTTCGTCATGAACCGTGTCGGTGACATCGGTCTGATCGTCGCGATGATGCTGATGCTGGCCACCTTCGGCAGCCTCGACTTCGCCGTCGTGCACGAGCAGGCACCGGCTGCCTCGCTCGGGATCGTCACCGCGATCGGCCTCATGCTTCTCCTGGCGGCCTGCGGCAAGTCGGCGCAGTTCCCCCTGCAGGCGTGGTTGGGCGACGCCATGGCCGGCCCGACGCCCGTCTCGGCGCTGATCCACGCGGCGACGATGGTCACCGCGGGGGTCTACCTCGTGGTCCGGTCGGCGCCGATCTTCGACGTGTCGCCCGACGCGCGCCTGGTCGTCGCGATCATCGGTGCGGTGACCCTCGTCTTCGGAGCGATCATCGGCTGCGCGAAGGACGACATCAAGAAGGCGCTGGCGGCGTCGACGATGTCGCAGATCGGCTACATGATCCTCGCGGCGGGCCTGGGGCCGATCGGCTACGCGTTCGCGATCTTCCACCTCGTGACCCACGGCTTCTTCAAGGCTGGCCTCTTCCTCGGAGCCGGCTCGGTCATGCACGGCATGGGTGATCAGGTCGACATGCGGCGGTTCGGCGGACTCTCGAGGTACATGAAGGTCACGTTCGTGACCTTCGGTCTCGGGTGGCTCGCGATCCTCGGCATCCCGCCGTTCTCCGGGTTCTGGAGCAAGGACAAGATCATCGAGGCCGCGTTCGTTCCCGTCGAGGGGGCCGAGTGGCAGGCCTGGGTCTTCGGGTTCACGGCGCTGATCGGCGCCGGCATCACCGCCTTCTACATGTCCCGCCTCTTCTTCATGACGTTCGGTGGCAAGCGGCGCTGGAACGACGGCTCGGGGGACGTCGACGGCACCGGCCCGCAGCAGGGACCGGTCCAGCACCCGCACGAGTCGCCGCTGCTCATGACGCTGCCCATGGTCGTCCTAGCCTTCGGCTCCGTGTTCCTCGGCGGGTTGCTCGCCTGGGGCGACTCGTTCGTCACCTGGCTGGAGCCCGTCACCGGCCACGCCGAGCATGCCGAACCGGTGCTGCCGGTCTGGTCGCTCATCACCCTCACCCTGCTGCTCGTCGTCGGTGGTGTGATTCTCGCCTGGCGCCAGTACGCCGTGGCGGACGTGCCCGTCACGGCGCCCCCGGCCTCCGCGCTCACCCGCGCCGCCCGGGTCGACCTCTACCAGGACGCAGTCAACGAGACGGTATTCATGCGGCCGGGGCAGTACCTCACCCGCACGCTCGTCTACTCCGACAAGGAGGTCGTCGACGGCACGTGGATGGGCGGTGCCGCACTGCTCGGCACCGTCGGTCGTGTGTGGCGCAAGGCCCAGAACGGTTTCGTCCGCTCGTACGCCGCCACCATCCTCGGTGGCCTGATCGTGATCGTCGCCGTCGTCCTGGCGCTGGCGAGCTGAGGTAACCGTGATGACCGACTTTCCCTGGCTGACAACCCTTGTCCTCGTCCCGGCGGTGGGCGCCCTCGTCGTCCTCGCGCTGGGGCGCACCGCGGCACGGTCGCGCGTCCGCGAGGTGGCGCTCGCGATCTCCCTGGTGGAGGTCGGGGTGCTCGTCGGCGCACTGACCCAGTTCGACACCGGACAGTCGCAGGTGCACCAGCTCGCAGAGACCCACGCGTGGATCCCGCAGCTCGGGACCAGCTGGGCGCTCGGCGCCGACGGTGTCTCGATGCTGCTCGTCGCGCTCGCCGTCGGGCTCGTCCCGCTCGTCATCGGCGCCGCCTGGCGCGAGAACCTGCCCACGGACGGCTCGAAGGGTCTCGGGCACACCGGGACGTACCTGGTGCTGATCCTGCTGCTCGAGGCCTTCATGGTCACGGTCTTCGTCGCCCGCGACGTCTTCCTGTTCTACGTCGTCTTCGAGGCGATGCTCATCCCCGTCTACTTCATGATCGGTGGATTCGGCACGGGGGCGCAGCGGCGGTTCGCCGCGGTCAAGTTCCTCATCTTCTCCCTCGCCGGCGGTCTGATCATGCTGGCCGCGGTCATCGCGCTGTACGTCAACGGGCCCGGCGGTGAGCGCGGGTTCCTCATCGACGAGCTGACCGGCTACCTCGCCCAGAACCCGATGGGGACGAGCACCGAGCGACTGATCTTCCTCGGCTTCTTCATCGCCTTCGCGATCAAGGCGCCGATCGTCCCCGTCCACACCTGGCTCCCCGACGCCGCGCAGGCGGCACCTGCGGGGACGTCGGCCCTCCTGGTCGGGGTGCTCGACAAGGTCGGCACGTTCGGCATGCTCGCGCTGTGCCTGCCGCTCTTTCCGACGGCGAGCGTCTGGGCGGCACCGGTCATCGTGGTTCTCGCGGTCGTCTCGATCATCTACGGCGCGCTGCTCGCGATCGGGCAGTCCGACCTCATGCGTCTGATCGCCTACACGTCGGTCTCGCACTTCGGGTTCATCGTGCTCGGGATCTTCTCGTTCACGTCCCTGAGCATCTCGGGCTCGTCCCTCTACATGCTCAACCACGGGATCTCGACGGGTGCGCTCTTCCTGCTCGCGGGCTTCCTGATCGCGCGGCACCCGGAGCGGTCGCAGCGGATCGCGGACTACGGCGGACTGCAGAAGGTGGCACCGGTCCTCGCGGGGACGTTCCTCGTCGCGGGTCTCTCGGCGCTGTCGCTGCCCGGCCTCTCGACCTTCGTCAGCGAGATCATGGTCCTGCTCGGCACCTTCGCCACCAGCAGGTCCGCCGCGTTGTTCGCGGTCGTCGCGGTGGTTCTCGCCGCGCTCTACGTCCTGCTGACCTACCAGCGCGTGTTCACCGGCAAGGTCCCCGACGAGCTGGCGGCGACGCCCGACCTGTCGGGGCGCGAGCGCTGGGTGGTCGCGCCGTTGCTCGCCGGGCTGGTCGTCCTCGGCGTCTACCCGGCGCCGGCGCTCGACATGGTGCGCGAGCCGGCGCAGACGACGATGACCGCGATCGGCGTCGTCGACGCCGCACCAGCTGACGATCTGGCCACGGCCGGCGAGGGGAGCGACTCATGACCACGGACTTCATCGAGCCGACGATCGACTGGGCCCACCTCGCCCCGATCATCGCGGTGCTCGGCGCCGGTGTCCTGGGCGTGCTCGTCGAGGCGTTCGTCCCCGCGCGGAGCCGACGCGTCGTCCAGCTCGTCGTGACGGCGCTCGGGATCGCGGCCGCGCTCACCGCCGTCGTCGTGCTGTGGCCCGGGGTCCAGGAGTCGGGCGGGGTGCGGATCGTGGGCGGCACCGTGCTCGTCGACCCGTTCGCCCTGGCCGTGCAGGCGATACTCCTCGTTCTCGGGATCTTCTCCCTCCTGCTCTTCGCCGACCGCTCGTCGGGCGACGACGCGTTCGCCCCGGCCGCGGCCGCCGTCCCGGGCTCCGCGTACGAGGACCTCGCACGGGCCCAGGGCGTCCGGCAGACGGAGGCCTTCCCGCTCCTGCTGTGCTCCCTCGGCGGGATGATGATCTTCGCGTCGACGAGCAACCTGCTGATGATGTTCGTCGCCCTCGAGGTGCTCTCGCTCCCGCTCTACGTCCTGTCGGCGCTCGCGCGTCGTCGACGCCTGCTGAGCCAGGAGGCGGGGTTCAAGTACTTCCTGCTCGGCGCGTTCGCGTCGGCCATCTTCCTGTTCGGTGTGGCGCTGATGTACGGCGCCACCGCGTCGGTCGACCTGGCGGAGATCCGCATGTCGATCGCCCGCGGGGACGAGACCGCCGTGGGCGGACTCCTGATGGTCGGTCTGATCATGGTGATCGTCGGGATCCTCTTCAAGGTCGGCGCGGCGCCGTTCCACGTGTGGGTGCCGGACGTCTACAAGGGTGCACCGACGCCGGTGAGCGCCTTCATGGCCGCCTGCACCAAGGCGGCCGCGTTCGGAGCGCTCGTCCGCATCGTCGTGGTCGTCGCCCCCACGCTCGGCATCCAGTCCGCGGCGTTGGCGCAGGGCTTCGAGGTCGCGCTGTGGATCGTGGCGATCCTGTCCATGCTGGTCGGCACGCTGGTGGCCATCCCCCAGACGGACATGAAGCGCATGCTGGGGTACTCCGCGATCGCCCACACGGGCTTCATCCTCATCGGGGTCGTCGGACTCTTCCTCTCCGCGGACATCCGCGGGTTCTCCGGTCTCGGGGTCCGCTCGACCCTCTTCTACCTGCTGGCCTACGGCGTCGCGACGCTCGGTGCCTTCGCGGCGATCACGCTCGTCCGCGAGACGACCGCGGCACCCGTGCTCGCGACGACCGCCGGCGCGGGGGTCGATGGCGGCACGGCAGAGCTCGGCGGGGAGGAGCGTCAGGAGGACGTGCGCGAGTCCACGCCGATCCTCGGCGAGGCGACGCACATGGCGCAGTGGGCCGGCCTCGGTCGCCGCAGCCCGTGGCTCGCGGCCGCGTACTCGCTGTTCCTGCTGTCCCTGGCGGGGATTCCGCTCACGGGCGGCTTCATCGCCAAGTACACGTCCTTCCAGGCGGGCATCGCCTCGGGGGCCACCTGGCTCGCCGTGATCGGTGTCCTGACCTCGGTCGTCGCGGTCTTCTTCTACGTGCGGATCATCGTGCTGTTCTACTTCACGACGCCGGACGAGGAGTCCACGGACCACGCGCCCGTGAAGGTGCTGGGGATGGGAGGACCGGCGGGCGTGACCGTCGTCGTCTGTGCCGTGGCCGTGATCTTCCTGGGCGTGTTTCCGTCGCCGGTTCTCGATCTGGTGGCTCAGGCGGCTAAGTTCGTCCCGTGACGTCTGTACCTCCTCCCACGACCGGGGCGTTCCCGCTCGCCGACTCCGAGCTCGCCGGTCGCATCGGCGCGCGCATGGAGTCCGTCGAGGAACGCCTGCGCGACTCGGTCACGCAGGCCGACCGGCTCGCCGACACCGCCTCCCGCCATCTCGTCGACGCCGGGGGCAAGCGGCTCCGGCCGATGCTCGCGCTGCTCGCCGCCGAGCTGGGGGACTCCTCGCCGGACGAGGTCCTCGACGCCGCGGTCGGCGTCGAGCTCACGCACCTCGCGACCCTGTACCACGACGACGTGATGGACTCCGCGCCCGTGCGCCGCGGGGCGCCGTCGGCGCACGAGGTCTGGGGCAACAGCGTCGCAATCCTCGTGGGGGACCTGCTCTTCGCCCGGGCCTCGCGCACGATCGCCGGGCTGGGACCGGAGGCGGTGCTCATCCAGTCCGCCACGTTCGAGCGACTCTGCCTCGGACAGCTCCACGAGACGGTGGGCCCGGGGGAGGGCGACGACGCCGTCGAGCACTACATCCAGGTGCTCGCGGACAAGACCGCGTCGCTCCTGGCGACCTCGGCCCGTCTGGGCGCGATGTTCGCCGGATGTGCCGACGAGACCGTGGAGTGCGTGGCGGCGTACGGCGAACGTCTCGGCGTCGCCTTCCAGCTCGCCGACGACGTCCTCGACCTGACCTCCTCGGGCGAGGAGTCCGGCAAGACCCAGGGAACCGACCTGCGCGAGCACGTCCCCACGATGCCGGTCCTGCTCCTGCGTCGCCTGGTGGCCGAGGGTCAAGGAGGACCCGACGACGTCGCGCTGCTCGCGGCCCTCGACGGCGACCTGAGCAGCGACGAAGCGCTCGCGGACGTGGTCGAGCGTCTCCGCGCCCACGAGGTTCTCGCCCGGACGCGCACCCTGGCCGTCGGCTGGGCGCAGGATGCCGTGCGCGAGCTCGCCCCGCTGCCCGAGGGCCGCGTCAAGGCCGCGATGGAGGCCTTCGCGTCCGCGCTCGCGGACCGCGCCGCCTGAGCGCCGTCTCACCGACGCACTCCGCACGGAGCCCCGGCTGCCGTCGGGACGGGGTTGTCCACAGGGCCGCCGAACGGGCAGGATGTGTGCCTGTTGATCACTACTCTGGAAGCAACGGGTTCGGCCGAGGGGGCCGGCCAAGACACAGAGGAGTGCACCGCATGGCCAACATGAACGTGACGTACGAGGAGATGCGCACCCAGGCGACGCAGCTGCGGACCGGGCAGCAGGAGCTGCTCGACACGCTGACCTCGCTGCAGACCCAGGTGGGCAACCTCGTCGCCAGCGGCTTCGTGACCGACCAGGCCTCGGGTGCCTTTCAGACCTCGTACGAGGAGTTCACCTCGGGAACCCAGCAGGCCGTGAACGGTATCGAGGGCATGGCCCAGTTCCTCGACCAGGCCGCACAGACCCTCGAGGACGTCGACACACAGCTGGCCAGCGGTCTCCGCAACTGACGAGAGCGCACGACGACGAGCAGGGCCGGGGCGGTGCGCCCCGGCCCTGCTGGCGTCCAGAGGGACTCCGCCCGCGGCGGTCAGCCGGCTGTCCACAGGTTCCCGACCGGCGGTCGCGCCGGCCACGCTCGGCTCGCTAGCGTCGAGGGCACGGACCCGCACGGGGTGCCGTGGAGGGGGAAGCGCATGACGACGTCCGGTCGTCCGAGGACTGACCGTGCCGCCGAGGGTGAGGCACGGTGAGGATCAAGCTGACCCTGGTTCGTCCCGACACGACGCGCGAGGACGTGACAGTCACGGCTGACGCCGCGACCTCCGTGGGAGAGCTGGCCGAGGCGCTTGCGGGCGTCGATATGCTCCCGCCGCGCAGCCGGTGGACCGTCAAGGTCGATCGTCCGGGCGTACCCGACCCTGCCGTCCTCGACCCGCAGGCCGTGCTCGGCGACGGGTGGATCGGGTCCGGTGCCGTCGTCGCCCCGACGCCGGTTCCGACCGACGGGACGACCTACCCCGAGCACGGCGCGGGCCGATTCGGGCCGGTGCCCTTCAACCGGTCGCCGCGCGTCCAGGACCGCTATGCCGGGATCACGCTCGACGTCCCGACGGTTCCCGTCGAGCAGGACCCCCCGGACTTCCCGGTGATCGCGTTGATCGCACCGATCCTCATGGGGAGCGCGATGTACTCGATCACGGGTTCGCCGTTGTCGTTGGTCATCGTGCTGCTCACCCCCGTGATGATCGTCGGCAACTACGTCACGCAACGCCGCCGTCGTCGTCGCCGCAGGGCACGCGACGTCGCGCGGTTCACCGAGCGCCTCGACGGGCTGGCCGAGCGCCTCGTGGAGGAGCAGCAGGACGAGCGCAGGGTCCGCGAGCTCGAGGCTCCGCCGACGGACCAGGTCCGTGGCCAGGCCCTGGAGCGTGGGCCGGGGCTGTGGTCTCGTCGCCCGGAACACTGGAACTTCCTCCTCGTGCGCCTCGGCACGGGAACCATGCCGTCGCGCTGCACCGTGGACGAGCCCTCCACGATCGACGAGAAGGTCTTCGCGGACGCGGTCGCCGAGGTGCTCGAACCCCACCGAACGCTCACGGCCGTCCCCGTCGTCGAGTCGCTGCCCGACGCGGGTGCGATCGGCGTGGCCGGGGACGACCGTGCGGTCGGTCCGACCCTCGACGCGCTCGTGGTCCAGCTGACGGCTCTGCACTCGCCCGCCGAGGTGGCCGTGGCCGCGCTCGTGGCGCCCGAGCGTGCCGCGGACCTGCAGTGGCTGACGTGGCTGCCGCACACCGGCGGGCCGCACGGACCCCTCACGGTGCCGCAGCTCGCTGACGAGCGACGCAGCGCAGACGCGCTCGTCGAGGACCTCGAGCGGCTCATCGCCCAGCGGATGCCGAGCGGCGGGCCGCGTCGTCGGGGCGAGCTCGGCGTGGACGACGCCGCGCTCGACCGGGGCGGGGACGTCGGGACGTCGTCCGGCAGCCGGCGCGACCAGGTCTGCCTCCCTGCTGTGGTCCTGGTCGTCACCGAGGGGGCTCCCACCGACCGGGCTCGGCTGGTCCAGATCGCCGAGCGTGGGCCCGACGCCGGGGTGTTCGTGCTCTGGGTGGCACCGACGGTCGAGGTCCTGCCTGCGGCCTGCCGGACGTACGTCGAGTGCGGTGACCGACCGCGGGCGGGACTCGTCCGCTCCGGGGTCCGGGTGGACGATCTCGTCCCGGAGCGCACGGGCCCGGCCGAGGCCGTCGAGTACGCGCGCCGCATGGCCCCCGTGGAGGACGCCGGCTGCGTCGTCGAGGACGCGACCGACCTCCCACGCTCCGTCTCGCTTCTCGACCTCCTGGGCCCCGAGACCGCCGAGGACCCGTCCGTGATCTCCGGTCGATGGGACGAGAACCGGCCCGGGCTCGGGAGAGCGCGGCGGCTCACGGCCGTCGTCGGGTCGGCCGGACGGGACCCCGCCGTGCTGGACCTGCGCGTGGACGGGCCGCACGCCCTCGTCGGCGGCACGTCCGGGGCGGGGAAGTCCGAGTTCCTCCAGGCGTGGGTCCTCGGTCTCGCGACCGCGGTCGGCCCGGACGACGTGACGTTCCTCTTCGTCGACTACAAGGGCGGGTCTGCCTTCGCCGAGTGCACCCGGCTGCCGCACTGCGTCGGTATCGTCACCGACCTCACCCCGCGGCTCGTCCAACGGGCGCTGACCAGCCTGCGTGCCGAGATCGTCCACCGCGAGCAGTTCCTCCACCGCGCCGGGGCCAAGGATCTCGTCGAGCTCGAACGTCGGGGCGACGGCACCGCTCCTCCGGCGCTGGTCATCGTCGTCGACGAGTTCGCCGCGCTCGTCGGCGACGTCCCCGAGTTTGTCGACGGCATGGTGGACATCGCCCAGCGCGGACGATCCCTCGGCATCCACCTCATCCTCGCCACGCAGCGACCTGCCGGTGTCGTGAGGGACAACCTCCGTGCGAACACGGCACTGCGCGTCGCCCTGCGGATGGCCGATCCGGCAGACTCCACCGACGTCGTCGGCGTCCCCGACGCGGCCCATCTCGATCCCGCGACGCCGGGGCGGGCCGTGCTCTCGACCGGCCCCGGCCGCACCCGTGGCTTCCAGGCCGCCTATGCCGGCGGGTGGACCCGACGAACCCCCGAGCGAGACGGTGTCGAGGTCGCCACCCGACGGTTGGGCACACCCGTGCCCTGGGAACGCCCGCACGTCGCGATCCCCGACGCGGACCCCGGCGACACCGATCTGCAGCGCCTCGTCGCCGTCGCCCGGACGGCGTTCGACCGGACCGGGCGCGCCGTGCCTCGACGCCCGTGGGTCGCCGAGCTGCCGGACGTCGTGGCGCTCGCGGACCTGGGGCCCGCGTCGCGGGACGCGCTCGTCGTGGGCCTGGCCGACCACCCGGACCGGCAGGTGCAGGAGCCGGCCCTCTTCCTGCCGGCGGTCGACGGCCACCTCGTGGTGCTCGGCACCGGCGGATCCGGTCGGTCGACGGTGCTGAGGACTCTGGCGGCGTCCGCCGCCTCGGGACCGGAGACGCACGTCTACGCGCTTGATGCCGCGGCCGGGGACCTTCGGCCGCTCGAGCGTCTCGACCACGTCGCGGCTGTCGTCCCGGACGATGACGTCGACCGGGTCGAGGCGCTGTGGAGGACTCTGTCGCGGGATCTCGCCGTCCGGTCGGAGGCCCGCGCCGAGGGTCGGCCGGTGCCCGGCCCCCGGGTTCTCGTCCTCGTCGACGGCTTCGGGACCTTCCGCGAGGAGGCGGAGGCGTCCGGGAGGAGCCGATGGCTCGACGTGCTGCGCGACCTGCTCGCGGAGGGACGCGCGGTCGGGCTGCACGTCGTGCTGTCGGCGGACCGGTTGGCGGCGATCCCCACGTGGGCGCGGTCGCTGGTTCCTCGTGTGCTGCGGCTGCGGTCGGCCGAGGAAGGGCTGCTGGCCTCCGCGGACGTTCCCGAGGCCGGGGCGCCCGCAGGGCGGGGCGTGCTCGACGGTGTCACGCTGCAGGTTGCCGTGGCTGGCGGCGTCCCCGGTGCTGCTGCCGAGGTCGCGAATGTCGCCGCAGCGGGGTCGTCGACCACGGCACCGGCTCTGCGGGTCCTGCCCGCGGTCGTCGAACCGTCGACCCTGCCACCGGCGTCCGGCACGTCGGGTTGGTGGGGGCTCGGGGTCGACCTCGAACCCGTCCCCGTCGAGCTCGTCGGGACGATGGTGGTCGCGGGCCCGCCCGGCGGTGGCCGCTCCAACGCGGTCGGGTGGATCGCGGGGCAGATCGGGGCGGACGTCCACACCGTGCGCGTCGGTCCGACGGGCTCGGTCGTGGCAGGCGCTGCGCGGTGGGACATCGAGGTCGCCGACCCGTCCGACGTGCTGCCCGCCGTGCAGGACCTGGTCGCACGCGCCTCCGAGGGGCCTGTCGCCCTGGTCGTCGAGGGGCTCGACGAGTACCTGCAGACTCCCGCGGACGCAGCCCTGGTGCAGGCCGTCGCAGCGCTGCGGCGCGGACGGCATCTTGTGGTCGCCGAGGCCGACACGAGTGCGTGGGCGGCGTCCTGGCCCCTGATCGCCCAGGTCCGGCGTGCACGTCGTGGACTGCTTCTTCAGCCAGATCCTGCCGACGGGGACACGATCCTGCGTACCTCGCTGCCCAGGGGACCGCGGACTCCGCTGCCGCCGGGTCGGGGGACCTGGGTCGAGCGTCGGCGGGTGACCACCGTGCAGGTCCCCCTGCTCTCGCCACCGTCCGAGCACTCGGTCGTGCGGGAGAACGCCGTGACGGCAGGCATCATGGAGGGATGACGACCTACACGTACCCCGGCCCGGACTTCCCCGGGCCCCCGTCCGTCGAGCTCACGGCCGAGGACGGGTGGCAGCCACGCCACGGCCTCGGCCCGGCCATGACGATGGAGCGATCGGACGACGGGGGCGCCAAGCTCGAGGTGGTTGTCACGCGTCTGCGCGACTGGGAGACGTTGGACGAGGCAGCCATGAAGATCGCGGGAGCTCTCGAAAAGCTGCCGGGCTACCGCGAGCTGGTGCGCGACGCCGACCCCGTGTCGGGATTCGACGGATTCCGCCTCGAGGCGCAGGTGCGCAACCCCGCCGGAGGAGGAGCGTTCCTGCAGCTGATCCGCTACGCGCTCGTGCAGCAGCGGGCCGGTGTGCGAGACCTGGTGCAGCTGATGGGGTCGTGCACGGCCGCGCAGGCGACCCTGGTCGCCCCGGAGATCCGGGCGATGCAGGACTCGGTGGTCCTCCTGGCCGCGGACTGAGGACACCGCGTTACATTCGCCCATCGGACGAACAGGCCTCGACGGTGCGCGGGTACGCTGGAAGAGTGAGGCTTGGCTAACGTCAGTTGTACGATCGAGGTCGAGCCCCGCCGTGCCCGTGCGACCAGCGCGGTGAGCGGGGGCATCGACGGGCCGGCGCGGTGAGCACCGCCTGCCCCACCTCGTGAGTACTCGATCCGGAAGGTGCACGTCACCGTGAGTAGTAACCGTCCTCTTCGCGTCGCCGTCGTCGGCGCGGGCCCCGCAGGCATCTATGCCTCGGACATCCTGTCGAAGACCGACGTCGACGTGAGCATCGACCTCTTCGAGCGCCTCCCGGCGCCGTTCGGCCTGGTCCGTTACGGCGTGGCGCCTGACCACCCGCGCATCAAGCAGATCATCACGGCGCTGCACCGGGTCCTCGACCGCGGCGACGTGCGCCTCATCGCCAACGTCGACTACGGAGTCGACGTGAAGCTGGACGACCTGCGCCAGTACTACGACGCGGTGATCTTCTCCACGGGTGCGATCCGCGACGCGGACCTGACGATCCCGGGCATCGACCTCGAGGGCTCGCACGGCGCGGCCGACTTCGTGTCCTGGTACGACGGGCACCCGGACGTCTCGCGCGAGTGGCCGCTGCAGGGCGAGCAGGTCGCGGTGATCGGTGCCGGGAACGTGGCGCTCGACGTCGCGCGCGTCCTCGCCAAGCACGCGGACGACCTGCTGCCGACCGAGATCCCCGCCAACGTGTACGAGACGCTGAAGTCGTCGACCGTCACGGACGTGCACCTGTTCGCGCGCCGCGGGCCCGCTCAGGTCAAGTTCTCTCCGCTCGAGCTCCGTGAGCTCGGGCACGTCCCGGACGTCGACGTCATCGTCTACCCGGAGGACTTCGAGTTCGACGAAGGCTCCATGGCCGCCATCGGGTCGTCGAACCAGACCAAGCAGGTCGTCAAGACCCTGACCGACTGGACGCTGAAGGACCCCGAAGAGTTCACCGCCTCGCGCCGCCTGCACCTGCACTTCCTGCACGCCCCGCACGAGATCCTCGGTGAGGACGGGAAGGTCGTCGGCGTCCGGACCGAGCGCACGGAGCTCCAGGGTGACGGCACGGTCAAGGGAACGGGCGAGTTCCACGACTGGCCGGTTCAGTCGGTGTACCGCGCGGTGGGCTACTTCGGATCGCCGCTGCCCGAGATCCCGTTCGACGATCTCAAGGGCGTGATCTCCAACCGTGAGGGCCGCGTCATCGACATCGACGGCGAGCAGGTCCCCGGGGTCTACGCGACCGGATGGATCAAGCGTGGTCCGATCGGTCTGATCGGGTCGACCAAGTCGGACGCGTCGGAGACGATCCGGCACCTGGTGGAGGACATCACCGAGGCTCCCGCCGAGGGACGGACCGCCGAGCACGGCGAGCCCGACGCGATCCTCGAGTTCCTCGCCGAGCGCGGCGTCGAGTACGTGGAGTGGTCCGGCTGGCAGCTCCTCGACGCGCACGAGCGCTCGCTCGGGGAGCCTCACGGACGCGAGCGCATCAAGGTCGTCCCGCGCGAGGAGATGCTCTCCATCGTGCGCGGGCAGTCCGCGACGAACTAGTCCTCCGGTCGAAGGCCGCGGGTCCAGGGGCGAGCGTGCCCCGGGCCCGCGGCCTTCGGCGTTCCCGGAGTCGTCGGCCCGACGATGCAGCGGGCGCCCAGTTCCTTCCCAGCGCACACAGATATCCTGGTCACTCACGGTCGAGAAGGGAAGCGCGTGCCTCGTCACCATCATTTCAACGGACTCAAGACCGCGGCGCTGTTCGGGGCGCTCTGGGCGGTCCTCCTGGGCATCTGGGCGCTGTTCGGGCAGGACCCGGGGACTCTCTGGATCTTCGCACTCCTCGGAGTCGGCAGTACGGCGTACGGGTACTGGAACTCGGACAAGCTGGCGATCCGGGCGATGCACGCCCGGCCGGTGACGGAGGCCGAACAGCCTGCGATGTACCGGATCGTCCGCGAGCTCTCGGCGAAGGCCGACCAGCCGATGCCGCGCCTGTACGTCTCGCCCACGGCGGCGCCGAACGCGTTCGCCACGGGGCGCAACCCCAAGAACGCGGCGGTGTGCTGCACGGAGGGCATCCTGACGCTGCTCGACGAGCGCGAGCTGCGGGGCGTGCTGGGCCACGAGCTGATGCACGTCTACAACCGGGACATCCTCACGTCCTCGGTGGCCGGCGCGATCGCCGGCCTGGTGACCTCTCTCGCGCAGTTCCTCCTCATCTTCGGCGGGGACCGGGACCGCGGCGGCAACCCGCTCGCGGCGATCGCGATGGCGATCCTCGCGCCGTTCGCCGCGATGCTGATCAAGCTGGCGATCAGCCGGACGCGTGAGTACGACGCGGACGAGGACGGCGCGACGCTGACCGGCGACCCGCTGGCGCTGGCGTCGGCGCTGGCGAAGCTCGAGAGCGGCACGCAGCGCGCTCCGCTCCCGCAGACCCGTGACACGGTCGACGCCGCGCACATGATGATCGCAAACCCGTTCTCGGGCGGGGGCATGGCGAAGATGTTCGCGACGCACCCGCCGATGAAGGACAGGATCGAACGCCTGCAGCGTCAGGCCGGGACCCAGGACGGGATCATCCGCTACTGACGTCGTCCGCCCGGGTCGGCCCGACGGTTGACGCGAGGTACGTGCGGACCGCCGCCCACGAGTCGGACGTGGGATCGAGGTGTGCGAAGTGGTCCTCGCCGTCGACCGTCAGCGTCGTCACGGTGTCCCCGGCGGCCTCGGCCGCGTCGCCGTAGAGGGTCGTCTGTTCCACCGGGACCGTCGCGTCGAGCGCTCCGGTGAGCACGAGCGTGTCGACCCCCAGCGGCACCCGCCGGATCGGCGACGCGACCGCGTAGCGCTCGGGCACCTCGTCGGGACGGCCACCGAGCAGCGCGTCGACGGCCCCGCCCCCGGCACCGGTCGCGCTGGCTCGCTCGAGGTCGTTGACGCCGGCCTGGGAGACCACGGCGTCGGGAACGAGTCTCGGGTCGGAGCCGACCGCGCCGTCGGCGAGCCCGCCCCGTGCCCCGAGCCACAGCGCGAGCGTCCCCCCGGCCGAGTGCCCGACGACGGCGACCGGCCCGGCGTCGACGCCCGCGGTCTCCAGGGCCGACGGAAGAATGTCGACCGCGGCCGCGACGTCGTCGTACGTGCCCGGCCAGCCGCCGCCCGGGTCGTCCGCGGCCCGGTACTCGACGTTCCAGACGACGTACCCGTCGCTCACGAGTTCGTCGGCGAGCGCGGTCTCGAGCGACCGGTCGTAGCCGCTGCGCCAGTAGCCGCCGTGGATCAGGACCACGACGGGGGTCGGGCCGTTCGAGCGCTCGTCGGGCAGGTGGAGGTCCGCCACCTGGTGAGAGTCGTCTCCGTAGGCCACCGTCGACACGGTCGGTCCGGTCGGCGCCCGGTCCGGTTCCGTGGACGTCGGCGCGGAGCAGGCGGTCGGGAGGCACGCGACGAGGGCCGCGACGGTCAGGGCTCGGGCGGCGGGCGGACGGCTTCGGCTCACGCCCCCATCGTGCCTCGTCCGGAGCGCGACGGCGGCCGCGGTCCGTGGGCTGGGGACGACCTGGCACCATGGTCGCCCATGGATCGCGTGCAGATGTGGGAGAAGAAGGCCGAGTGGCCCTTGATCGGCCTCGCCGTGGTGTTTCTCGTGGCGTACGCCGTGCCGATCGTCTGGCCGGACGTCTCGCCCCAGACCGCCGTGCTGTGCGAGGTGCTGATCACGACGACGTGGGTGCTCTTCGGCGTCGACTACGTGGGCCGACTCCTTCTCAGCGCCGACCGCCGGGGATTCGTTCGCCACAACCTCTTCGACCTGGCGATCCTGGTGCTCCCGATGCTCCGGCCGTTGCGCCTGCTGCGCCTCCTGACGCTGCTGCGGGTCCTGGACCGGACGACGGCGGACGGCCTGCGCGGGCGGGTGGTGACGTATGCCGTGGGGGCGACGTCGTTGCTGATCCTGGTCGGCGGGCTCGCCATCACGGACACCGAGCGAGGCGTCGACGGATCCACGATCGAGCACGTCGGTGACGGCATCTGGTGGGCCGTGGTCACGATGACCACGGTCGGGTACGGCGACGAGTACCCGGTGACGGCGACGGGTCGGTGCGTCGCGGTCGTCCTGATGGCGATGGGGATCACGCTGCTCGGTGTCGTGACCGCGACGTTGGCGTCGTGGCTGACCGACCAGGTGGCCGAGATGGGGGAGGAGGACGGTGCGGCGACCCGGGCCGAGGTGCGCGAGCTCCGGGACGAGATCCGCTCGCTGCGGGCCGAGCTCACCGCTGCCGGCGCCGCCCCGCCCGCGGGCGAGGGCGGGGCGGCGGAGGGTCAGCGGTAGTTGACGAACTGGAGCGCGACGTCGAGGTCGGCGCCCTTGAGGAGCGCCTGGACGGCCTGCAGGTCGTCGCGGGACTTGGAGGTGGCACGCACCTCGTCGCCCGTGATCTGCGTCTTGACGCCCTTGGGGCCCTCCTCGCGGATGAGCTTCGTCACCTTCTTGGCGTTCTCGCCGGCGAGCCCTTCCTTCAGGGACCCGGCCAGGCGGTACTCCTTGCCCGAGGCCTGGGGCTCGTTCTCGCCGGTGTCGAAGGCCTTGAGGGAGACGCCGCGCTTGATGAGCTTGGACTGGAAGACGTCGAGGGCGGCCAGCACGCGCTCGGAGGAGTTGGCGGTGATGACGATCGCGTCGTCGCCGCTCCACGCGATCGAGGCGCCGACTCCCTTGAAGTCGTAGCGCTGCGCGATCTCCTTCGCCGCCTGGTTCAGGGCGTTGTCGACCTCCTGGCGGTCGACCTTGCTCACGATGTCGAACGACGAGTCAGCCATGGGTTTCTCCTTCTGCGGGTTCGGGGTCAGCTGGTCCCACGGTAGTGCGCCCGGCGAGTCTCGTGGCGCGGGCCGCGCGCAGGGCGTCGGCGGTCAGGAGGATCAGCGCGCACCACACGAGGACGAACCCGGCCCAGCGGGCGCCCGGCATCGGCTCGTGCAGGACGAACGCGCCGACCACGAACTGCAGGAGCGGCCCGAGGTACTGCAGCATGCCGACGACGCTGAGAGGGATCCGACGCGCGGAGGCACCGAACAGGAGCAGCGGCAGCCCGGTGATGACCCCGCAGCTCATCAGGAGCAGCGCGTGCCCGGCCCCCTCGGTGCTGAACGTCCCGGTGCCCTGGGCGAACAGCACGCCGAGGTAGACCAGCGCGGCGGGGGTGAGCACCGCGGTCTCCACGGCCAGGCCGGGCAGCGCGCCCACGCTGCGCCCGGTGCGGTTCTTCAGCAGGCCGTAGAGCGCGAAGGAGAGCGCCACGGTCAGCGCGATCCAGGGGATCCCGCCCACGCCGGTCGAGATCACGACGACGGAGAGCACCCCGAGCCCGACCGCGGCCCACTGCAGCGGGCGGAGCCTCTCGCGCAGGACGACCACCGCGAGCAGGATCGTCAGGATCGGGTTGATGAAGTACCCGAGCGCGGCGTCGAGCACCCGGTCGGTGAGCACGCCGTAGACGTAGGTGGTCCAGTTGACGCCGACGAGCACGCCGCCGAGAGCGACGAGTCCGAGCGTGCGCCTGTCGCGGACGACGGGGCCCAGGGTGCGCAGGGTGCCGGTGGCGGCGAGCAGGACGACGCAGAAGATCAGGCTCCACACGATCCGGTGCGCGATGATCTCGAGCGTGCCGGCGGGCTCCAGGAGCGGGAAGAAGAGCGGTGTGATGCCCCAGATCACGTACGCACCGACGCCCAGGAGCAGGCCGGTGCGGTCGAGGGGCGCGGCGGGAGCGCGGGTCGGGGCCGCGGGTTCGCGCGGCGGATCCTGCGGGGTGGACGTCACCCGCACACCGTAGGCGCCCCGGGGCCGCAGCACCCACCGTTTTGGATTCACACGCGGACTGGTTGTAGTCTTACGTCGCTCCCGCAGCGCTCTTCGAGCGTGGGCGAGCACAACTTCACACTGGCAGGTTGCCCGAGCGGCCAAAGGGAGCTGACTGTAAATCAGCCGTCATCGACTTCGTGGGTTCGAATCCCTCACCTGCCACCCGTGAACGGGGCGACGCCTTGGGTGTCGCCCCGTTCGTCAGCCGTCATCAGGGCCCGTTCCTGTGGTGGATGGCACAGCGGTCGCAGATTTCGTTACACGCCGCAGGCCGTGTAGAGTTTCCTGCGCTGCCCCGATAGCTCAGACGGCAGAGCGTCTCCATGGTAAGGAGAAGGTCAAGGGTTCGATTCCCTTTCGGGGCTCTGTGGTGATTGAGAGGTTGGGACCGCCTTCGGGCGGTCCCAACCGCTTGATCTCCCCACGTGGCGGGGTAGCTCAGGTGGTTAGAGCACACGGCTCATAATCGTGGTGTCGCGGGTTCGAGTCCCGCTCCCGCTACCACTCATCACCCCAACCGTGCGACGGCCGGCGTCGCACGGCCTGATAGGACGTAGCGCCCTCCGGAGGCGCGAGAGGTGGCACTACCGTGGCAAAGAGCTCAGACGTTCGCCCCAAGATCACGCTCGCGTGCGTGGACTGCAAGGAGCGCAACTACATCACGAAGAAGAACCGCCGGAACAACCCGGACCGCCTCGAGATGGCGAAGTTCTGCCCGCGCTGTGGCAAGCACACCGCGCACCGCGAAACCCGCTGATCGAAGACTTCTCGATCGATGCCGATCAACGCCGACTACGCGGGCCGCACCTATCCGGTGACGGATGCGTATGTCGTCGGACGCGAGAAGCTCCGTGAGTTCTCGTCGGCCGTCGGTTCCCTCCACCCCGTGCACCACGATCTCGTGGCCGCGCGGGGTGCGGGCTATCCGGACCTTGTCGCGCCCCCGACCTTCGCGGTCGTCGTCGCGCAGCGGGCCGAGGCCCAGTACATCCAGGACCCGGACGCCGGGGTCGACTTCAGCCGCGTCGTGCACGCCGACGAGCGCTTCACCCATCATCGCCCGATCGTCGCCGGCGACGAGCTCGTGACCGTCCTGCACGTCGACTCGATCGTCGAACGACGCGGGCTGTCGATGGTGACCACCCGGTGCGAGATCGCCGCGCGGACCGCCGACGGCGAGCCGCAGCCCGTCGCGACCGTCACGTCGACGCTCGCCGTCCGTGGAGACGACGCATGACCCGCCCCGAGTACTCCGACCTGTCCGTCGGTGACGAGATCGGTACCCGGACGGTCGAGGTCGACCGGGCTCGACTCGTCCGGTACGCGGGCGCGAGCGGCGACTTCAACCCGATCCACTGGAACGAGCGCTTCGCGACCGAGGTCGGACTACCCGGCGTGATCGCGCACGGCATGTTCACGATGGGTGCCGCCGTCGCGCTCGTCGAGGAGTGGGCCGGTGACCCGGCGGCCGTCGTCGACTACCAGACGCGCTTCTCCCGCCCCGTGCCGGTCCCCGACCAGGGCGTCGCGGTCGTCGAGGTGGTGGGCGTCGTCGGTGCTCTGGACGCCGATGCCTCCACCGCACGCATCGACCTCGCCGTCACGTTCGAGGGCGCACGCGTGCTCATGAAGACGCAGGCCGTCGTCCGACTCTGAACGACCTCGCCGGAGGTCGTCGACAGCAGCCCGGTCGGCGACGCGCCGATCCTCGCCCCGCGCCTCGCGCGGGAGAACAGGTCACACAGCCTCGCGCGGCGGACCCGTCGTCGTCCCGACCACGAGCTCGACGTCGAGCTCGACCGACTCCGGGGCGTTCCCCGCCAGCAGGTTCACGACGGCCTCGCCGATCTTCGCGCCCTTCTCGGCGAGCGGCTGCCGGACGGTCGTGAGCACGGCCGGTGCGAGCCAGGGCAGGTCCAGCCCGTCGAACCCCGCGATCGAGACGTCCTCCGGGACCTTGAGCCCGAGCTCCTGGGCGGCGAGCAGCGCGCCGGCGGCGAGCAGGTCCGAGTGGGCGACGATGGCCGTCGGGCGGTCGTCGCCCGAGAGGATCGTGATCGCCGCCTCCTTGCCGTGCTCGACCAGCGGCCCCGCGGGTTCCCAGGTGATGACGGGTTCGACGACGTCCCGGACGCCGGCCAGTCGGTTGCTCGTCGGCGTGCGGTCCGACTGTGCGAGCCGCGCGGCGTCGACGGGGCCCGAGCGGCGCGTGTGGTCGAGGGGGAGCGCGATCTCGGCGATCGCGGAGTGCCCGAGCGAGGTGAGGTGCCGGACGACGTCGACAGTCCCACGTCGGTCGGCGATCGAGACGATGGGAGCACCGGGCACCTCCCGGCCCTCGCCGACGACGACGGGGACGCCGCGCCGCTCGAAGGCGGCGAGCGTCGGGTCGTCGGTGCGCACGCCCCAGACGAGGACACCGACGTCCATGGCGGCCGACTCGATCAGCGGGTCGACGGCGCGGGAGTCGGCGTCGACGCCGGGGATGCCCGGGATCAGGAGCACTCCGAGGCCGGCGGCACCGAGGGTCGAGACGAGACCGTCGAGCACCTGCACGGCGACCGGGTCGCGGAAGCTGCGCTTGAGCTGGTCGCCGATGACCACGCCGACGATGCCGGAGCGTCCGGAGCGGAGCTGTCGACCGAGGGGGTTCGGTCCCGCGTAGTCGAGCTCGCGGGCGGCCGCGAGGACCCGGTTGCGGCTCGCCTCGCTGATCGGCCCGTTGGCGGTGAAGGCCAACGAGGCGGTGGAGATGGCGACGCCGGCGCGCTCGGCGACGAGGGCGAGCGTGGGGCGTGCGGATGCAGACAACGGATCTCCTCCAACGGTTGACGCGACAGCCAGCCTACTAGCAAACTATGCGGATCGAATCGTTTCGATCCGAGCCCGCACCGATCCGCACTCCGTTCGCTCCTGCTGACGGACCCGTCCGGCCAGGAGTACGCCGCGATGCCCACCACCCTGACGCCCCAGCGAGCAGCCTGGGCTGTCGCCACCGTGTTCTTCGCCTCCGGGTTCGCCTTCGCGAGCTGGGCCTCACGCCTACCGGCCGTCCGCGACGCGCTGGGCTTCGGAGAGGCGCAGATGGGCCTCCTCCTGCTCTCGGCGGCGGTCGGGTCGATCTGCGCGCTGCCTCTGTCCGGGCTGGTGGTCAACCGCCTTGGCGCGGTGCGGACGGTGGTGATCTTCGCCGTCGTCACCGCCGTCGGGTTCGCGGTCACCGTCGTCGCCGTGGACCTCGGCGTCGTCTGGGCGGTTCGTGCAGGTCTCGTCGTCGCCGGGATCGGCAACGGGGTGTGGGACGCGGCGATGAACATCGAGGGCGCCGCCGTCGAGCGCAAGCTCGGTCGTTCCCTGATGCCCCGGCTGCACGCGGCGTTCTCGCTGGGCACGGTGGCGGGCGCGGGGGTCGGTGCGCTCGCAGCGTTCCTACAGGTCTCCTACACCGTGCACGAGGTCGCCGCGATGGTCGTCGTGGTCGTCACGGTCCTCCTCGCCGTGCGGTACTTCCTGCCCGTCGAGGCCCCGGAACGCGTGGCACCGTCGGCCGACGACCTGCAGGTCGACCCCGTCGCCGCGCCGTCGGCGGGCCGGAACCAGCTCGCCGCCTGGACCGAGCGTCGCACCCTCCTGATCGGGATCGTGGTGCTCGCCGCGGCCCTGACCGAGGGTGCAGCGAACGACTGGGTCTCGCTCGCCGTCGTCGACGGGTTCGGCGTGGCGGACGGCATGGGGGCCCTGGGCCTCGCGCTGTTCCTCAGCGCGATGACCGGCATGCGGCTGCTCGGCACCGGTCTGCTCGACCGGTTCGGCCGCGTCGCCGTCCTGCGACTGTCGGCAGGTCTTGCCCTGGTCGGTCTCGGTGTCTTCGCCACGGTGGACAACCTCGCGGTCGCGATGGTCGGCATCGTCCTGTGGGGTGCGGGCGCCGCGCTCGGCTTCCCCGTCGGTATGAGTGCGGCCTCGGACGACCCCGAGCACGCCGCCGTCCGGGTGAGCGTGGTCGCGACGATCGGCTACTCGGCATTCTTCATCGGCCCGCCGCTGATCGGCTTTCTCGCGCACCTCGTGGGGTACCGCGAGGCGCTGCTCGTCATCGCGGTGCCGCTCGTGATCGGGCTGTTCGTGGTCTCGGCCGCGCGCCCGCTCCCGGCAGCCGACGACGAGCCCGCCGAGAGCACGCCGGGGTCCCGCCCCGGGGACGCCGCGACGAACTAGGCTGGCCGGGTGACCTTCGACGCCCCCAGCCTTGCCGACCTGACCACCCTGCGCGTGGGCGGGAGCCCCGACCGGTACGTCGAGACCGCGACCGAGGCCGAGCTGGTCGACGCGGTCCGCTCCGCCGACGAGGTCGGCGAGCCCGTCCTCGTCGTCGGCGGGGGGTCGAACCTCCTGGTCGCCGACGAGGGCTTCGCCGGGGTCGTCGTCCGTGACACACGTCGCGGGGCCCGGGTCGAGTCCGAGGACTCGTGCGGCGGTGCGAGTGTCACGGCACCGGCTGGCCACGGCTGGGACGCGCTGGTGCGGCAGGCCGTGGAGTCCGACTGGGTGGGGATCGAGGCGCTCTCCGGGATCCCCGGCACGCTCGGTGCTGCGCCCGTTCAGAACATCGGCGCCTACGGCCAGGAGATCGCCGGGGTGGTCTCGTCCGTGCGCGTCTGGGACCGCCACGAGAAGCGGGCCCGCATGCTCGCGGCCGGTGAGCTCGGGTTCGGGTACCGCAGCTCTCGGCTCAAGGACTCGATGTACGACGCCGCCGACGACGGTCCCTGGTACCCGACGCCGCGGTTCGTGGTCCTGGAGGTCTCCCTGCAGATGCGCCTGGGTTCTCTCTCCGCGCCTGTCGCCTACCCCGAGCTGGCCCGGACGCTCGGTGTGGCGGTGGGGGAGCGCGCACCGTCCGTCGACGTGCGCGAGGCCGTCCTCGCGCTGCGCGGCGGCAAGGGCATGCTGCTCGACGACCCTGCTCAGCCGGACCACGACCGGTGGAGTGCCGGGTCGTTCTTCACCAACCCGATCGTGCGGGCCTCGGACGCGAGCCGGCTGCCGGCCGACGCGCCGCAGTTCCCCGTCCGGACGTCGCGGCCCGCCGCGACGACGGGTCCGTCGCTCGGCGAGGTCGACCCCGAGGTCGTCAAGACCTCGGCAGCGTGGCTGATCGACCATGCCGGCTTCTCCAAGGGCTACGGCGTCTACGGCGACGCGAGCCTCGCGCGGCTCTCCACCAAGCACACTCTCGCACTGACGAACCGCGGCGGCGCGAGTGCGAGCGATCTGCTGACACTCGCCCGGACCGTCCGCGACGGCGTGCTGGACGCGTACGGGATCGAGCTCGTCCCCGAGCCGGTGCTCGTGGGCGTGGCTCTCTAGCGACTCCGCCGCTCAGTAGACCAGGACGGGTGTGCCCGGAGGGGCCTGCCAGGTGTCCCAGACGTAGTTCATCGCGCCGTTCGACACCCGGACGCAACCGTGCGACGCGGGCCAGGCAGGCACCGAGTCGGCGCCGTGCAGGGCGATCGCACCGTTGAAGAACTTCGGTCGCCACATGTCCCCGAGCTCGAGGCTCGACTCGTGGAGCGCGTCGACCTGCCGTCCGACGGCGAAGCTCCCGCCGCTCGTCGTCGCCCGGTAGGTCCTGCCGCCGGCCTCGTACGTCTCCCCGTTCCCCGACGAGGCGTTGAGTACCCGACCCACGACGCCGTCGTCGACCAGGAGCACGAGCTGGCGGTTCAGGTCGATCTCGATCACGTGACCCGAGGAGGACCGCGCACCCGGGCGGACGCCGTCGTCCAGCGCCTGCTGCGTGCGGGGCCCGACGACACCGTCGCGGCTCAGGCCGGCGGCCTTCTGCAGCGCCCAGACGGCCTGGCGGGTCCCGGCACCGAAGCTCCCGTCGACGGCGGTCCCCCAGTACCCGAGGTCGACGAGCCGTTGCTGCACCGCCGTGACGCGCGCGCCGGAGGCACCCATCGCGAGGTCTTCCGGTTCCGGGTCGGGCTCAGACTCTGCCGTCGGCGTCGGATCCTCGTCCGGCTCCGGCTCCGGCTCCGGCTCCGGCTCCGGCTCCGGCGTCGGTGTGCTGGTGCTCGGTGCCGGCTCGGGCTCGACCGCTGGTAAAGGCGCCGCCTCCGCGGGCTCCACGTCCTGTGCGGGGCTCGGCGTGGACGTCGCGGTGGCGGCCTGCGTGGGCGTCGCCGGCGGATCTGCCGCTTCCTCGTCGTTCGTCGGGGAGGGGGCTCCGGTGGCCCCGACGGCATCGTCGGCCAGACCCGACACGGCGTCCACCGCACCGCACCCGCCGACCAGGAGACCGGCGCACAGCACGAGGGTGACGCCGGGCGATCTCCGCCGCCGTGCACGCATGGGTCCACCTCCCTCGCTCCAGGATGCCTTACAGGGGCTGGCTACGGGCGATGTTCGGCCTGACGCGCCCACGCGTCGATGTCGGCGAGGAGTCGTGCGCGCGTCGTCGGGCCGGCCCGGCTCCCGCGGACCGACGCCCGGGCGAGGTCGGCTAGCTCGGCGTCGGAGAACCCGTGGACCGACCGCGCCGTCTCGTACTGCGCGACGAGGCGAGAGCCGAACAGGAGGGGGTCGTCGGCACCGAGGGCGACCCGGGCCCCCGCGTCCACCAGCCGGCGCAGCGGGACGTCGGCGTCCTCGCGGTACACGCCGAGGGAGACGTTCGACGCGGGGCAGACCTCGAGCGTCGTGCCCGCCGTGACCAGCCGGTCGAGCATCTGCGGATCCTCACCCGCACGGACCCCGTGCCCGATCCGGTCGGGGGAGAGGTGCGCCACGACGTCGTGCACGTGCGAGGGGCCGAGCAGCTCTCCGCCGTGGGGCACGGACGCCAGGCCCGCCCGTCGCGCGATCGAGAAGGCGTGCGCGAACTCCGCGGTGTCGCCCCGACGTTCGTCGTTGCTCAGACCGAACCCGACCACCTCGCCGGCACCCTCGCCCGCGTACTGAGCCGCGAGCCGCGCGAGCGTCCGTGCGTCGAGCGGGTGCCGTGTCCGCGAGGCCGCGACGATCACGGCGACCTCGAGGCCGTGGTCTCGGCTGGCCGTGCTCGCCGCGTCGAGGACCGCCTCGACCGCAGGCGTGATCCCACCCATGAACGGGGCGTACGACGTCGGGTCCACCTGGATCTCGAGCCGGCCGGACCCCTCCGCGGCGTCGTCCGCCGCGGCCTCGTCGACGATGCGCCGCATGTCGGCCTCCGAGCGGACGCACGCGCGGGCCGCGTCGTACAGGCGCTGGAACCGGAACCAGCCGCGTTCCGTCGCCGGAAGGCGCAGCGGATCTCCGTCGATCAGGGCTGCCGGGAGCCGTACGCCGTACCCCGCGGCGAGCTCCTGGAGCGTCGAGAGACGCATCGAACCCGTGAAGTGCAGGTGCAGGTGCGCCTTGGGCAGCGTGGTCAGGTCACCCGTCATCGCGTCGCCTCCATCGGAACGTACGGACCCCGACGAGAAGGCCCACCACCAGCCACGCCCCGAGGACGGCCGCCGTCACCCCGTTGTCCCAGGCGCCGCCCACCTCGAGGGCGGCGGCCTCGTCCGGGAGGAACACCGACCGCAGGCCCTGCGCCATCCACTTCAGCGGGAAGACCGAGGCGACGTCCTGCATCCATCCCGGCAGCTGGTAGAACGGAAAGAACACACCGGAGATGAACTGCAGGACGAGGACCAGCGGGGCGACGACCGCCGTCGCGGACCTGCCCGACCGCGGGACCGACGAGAACGCCACCCCGAGGACCGTCCCGGTGGCCGTGCCGAGGACCAGCACCCACCCGAACGTCAGCCAGTCGCCGGGCTCGTCCGGCAGCGGGACGTCGAACGCGGTCGTCGCCAGGGCGATCAGCGCGGCCATCTGGACGACCGTCACGACCATGACCTGGCCCACCTTGCCGAGGAAGTACGCCGTCGGCGGCAACGGGGTGGTGCGCAGGCGCCGCAGCGTTCCGTCGTCGCGCTCCACGGCGATGCTCGTGGCGAGCGTCTGAAAGCTCGTCAGCATGATGCCGGTCGCCGCGATCCCCGCGACGAAGTACTGGGCGAACGAGACGCCGGAGTCCGGCGGGCCCGCCACCTGGCCGTCGAACACCGTCGCGAAGATCGCCATCATGATCAGCGGGTACGCGAAGATGAAGATCATCGCGTCGCGCTCGCGGACGAAGGTGAGCAGCTCCAGGGAGGTCCGGGCGAGGCCGAGCCGCGCCGTCCCGGGCAGCCGGACGTCCGGCGAGATCGAAGAGGTCCGGGGTGTGCTCACGCCTGCGCCTCCGTGGTGCTCTCCGGCACGGCGTCGGGCGTCTGCCCGATCAGCTCCAGATAGACGTCTTCGAGCGACGGACGCCGGACCTCGAGGGCAGGTACCTCCCCCTGGTACCGCGCGGCGAGGTCCTGGACGAGGGTCGTCGGGGACGCGGTCGTGGCCTCGCCGCCGTCCCAGCGCACGACGGCGCGGCCGTGGGTCCGGGCCCGGAGGCCGGCAGGGGAGTCGAGCGCGACGATGCTGCCCGCCCGCATCACCGCGACACGATCGGCGAGGGCGTCCGCCTCGTCGAGATAGTGGGTCGTCAACCAGATGGTGGTCCCGGTCGCCCGCAGCTCGCGGAGCAGCTCCCAGAAGGAACGCCGGGCCTGGGGGTCGAAGCCGGTCGTCGGTTCGTCCAGGAACAGCAGCTCTGGCCGTCCGACGACGCCGAGCGCGACGTCGAGGCGGCGGCGCTGACCGCCGGAGAGCGATCGTGCACGAGACCCGCTCTGCTCCCCGAGGCCGACCATCTCGACGACGTCGTCCGGGTCGCGCGGATCCGGGTAGTACCGGGCGAACTGGTGCACGAGCTCGCGGATGCTGAGCTCGGCGAGGTCGTTGGTCGACTGGAGCACGACGCCGACCCGGGAACGCCAGGCCCTGCTCGCGCGGGCCGGGTCGAGGCCCAGGACCGAGACGTCGCCGGCGGTGGCGCGGCGGTGGCCGGCGAGGATCTCGGTCGTCGTGGTCTTGCCCGCGCCGTTCGGTCCGAGCATCGCGAAGATCTCACCCCGGCCGACGTCGAGGTCGAGCCCGTCGACCGCCGTCGTGGCGCCGTACTCCTTGCGCAGCCCGCGGACGCTGACGACGAGGTCCCGGTCGGCACCGAGAGGTGTCGTGGGCGCGGTGCCGTGCGTCGTCATGGCGTTGAGTATGGTGCGTATGTCGTGATCACGCAGCGGCGCCTGGGACGAGTTCGACCCAGGCCGTCGGTTCGCGTACAGTGGTCCCTTGGTGATTGACGCTCGCCATGATGAGTCATGCCCTGCATGACGAGTCAGAGGGGCTGAGGTGCCGAAGGGTAGTGGCGCAATTGGTAGCGCAGCGGTCTCCAAAACCGCAGGTTGCAGGTTCGAGCCCTGTCTACCCTGCTCGGCTCCTGTGACGTGTCATGGACACGTCACGGGTGCCATGCGGGTCAGTGCGATCAGGTTGACTCCGCCGCCAGGTCTGTCCGTCCACCGAGTGGGGAAGAGCAGTGAGTGAATCACCGTCCGGTGCGGTCGAGGCCGGAGCCGGAGACCGTCGCGCTGACGGGAAGCGCCCGAACATCTTCGCGCGCATCGCGATCTTCGTCCGCCAGGTCATCGCGGAGCTCGGGAAGGTGGTCACGCCGACCCGTTCCGAGCTGGGGACGTACTTCGTCGTGGTGATCGTCTTCCTGGTTGTCATGATGGGCTTCATCACCCTGATCGACTACCTGATCGGCATCGGGACGCTCGCCCTCTTCGGCTAGCAGCCCCGTCTCGGCTCCGACCCCGAGAGCCCACCGAAGGATCAGTCCTTCCCCACGTACCGACCGAGAAAGCAGGTTCCTTCGTGTCCGAGGATTCGCTGGACAAGCCGGAGAACACCGAGCCCGACGCCGAGCGCGCCGAGGCTGAGACGGCTGCACCCGTGGACGGCGAGGAACAGCCTGCTGAGGATGCACCCGTGGTGGACCCCGCAGAGGAGTTCCGTCGCGAGCTGCGTGGCCAGTTCGGCGAGTGGTACGTCATCCACTCGTACGCGGGCTACGAGAACCGCGTCAAGGTCAACCTGGAGAACCGCACCCAGAGCCTCAACATGGAGGAGTACATCTTCCAGGTCGAGGTGCCGATGGAAGAGGTCGCGGAGTTCAAGAACGCGCAGAAGAAGATCGTGCGCCGCGTTCGGATCCCCGGCTACGTGCTCGTCCGCATGGACCTCACCGACGAGTCGTGGGGTGCGGTGCGCCACACGCCCGGCGTCACCGGCTTCGTCGGCCACACGCACCAGCCCGTGCCGCTGACGATCGACGAGGTCTTCTCGATGCTGGCGCCGACCTTCGTCGAGGAGGCTCCCGCGGTCGAGGGCCAGCCCGCGACGTCCGGCAAGGCCCCGATGGAGGTCGACTTCGAGGTCGGCGAGTCCGTCACGGTCACCGACGGCCCCTTCGAGACGCTGGACGCGACGATCTCCGAGATCAACGCGGACACGCAGAAGCTCAAGGTGCTCGTCTCAATCTTCGGCCGGGAGACCCCGGTCGAGCTGTCGTTCGACCAGGTCGCCAAGATCTGATCCTCGTCGGCACCACCTGCAACCGGGTCATCGCCCACGGCGTCGGTCCATCAACAGAAAGTTAGGGAACTCGCATGCCTCCCAAGAAGAAGGTCTCTGGCCTCATCAAGCTCCAGATCCAGGCAGGCGCCGCCAACCCGGCCCCGCCGATCGGCCCCGCGCTCGGTCAGCACGGCGTCAACATCATGGAGTTCTGCAAGGCGTACAACGCCGCGACCGAGTCGCAGCGCGGAAACGTCGTGCCGGTCGAGATCACGGTCTACGAGGACCGCTCGTTCACGTTCATCACCAAGACCCCGCCGGCAGCCGAGCTCATCAAGAAGGCAGCCGGCGTCGACAAGGGTTCGGCCACCCCGCACACCGTCAAGGTCGCCAAGATCACGGCCGACCAGGTGCGTGAGATCGCCACGACGAAGCTCGAGGACCTGAACGCCAACGACCTCGACGCCGCGTCGAAGATCATCGCGGGCACCGCCCGTTCGATGGGCATCACGGTCGAGGGCTGATTTCCTCACCCGATCGATCGTCCGACGCTCGTCGGACGATCAGTGGAAGGGTCCGCGCGGACCCGCTCACCACGACTGCTCAGACAAAGGAGAAGCAGATGGCAACGCGCAGCAAGGCCTACCGGGCCGCCGCAGAGAAGATCGACCGCGACGAGGTCTACGCCCCGCTGGACGCCGTGCGTCTCGCGAAGGAGACCGCGACCGTCAAGTACGACGCGACCGTCGAGGTCGCGTTCCGTCTCGGCGTCGACCCCCGCAAGGCCGACCAGATGGTCCGTGGCACGGTCAACCTGCCCCACGGCACCGGCAAGACGGCCCGCGTGATCGTCTTCGCGAACGGCGACAAGGCGGAGCAGGCACTCGCCGCCGGCGCCGACGAGGTCGGCGGTGACGACCTCATCGCGAAGGTCGCCGCCGGGTACACCGACTTCGACGCCGCCGTGGCGACGCCGGACCTCATGGGCAAGGTCGGGCGCCTCGGTAAGGTCCTCGGCCCCCGCGGCCTGATGCCGAACCCGAAGACCGGCACCGTGACGATGGACGTGACGAAGGCTGTCAACGACATCAAGGGCGGCCGTATCGAGTTCCGCATCGACAAGCACTCGAACCTGCACTTCATCATCGGCAAGGTCTCCTTCTCCGAGGAGCAGCTGGTGGAGAACTACGCCGCGGCGCTCGACGAGATCCTTCGTCTGAAGCCGTCCTCCTCGAAGGGCCGGTACATCACGAAGGCCACGATGACGACGACGATGGGCCCGGGCATCCCGCTCGACCAGAACAAGACGACGAAGCTCCTCGAGGGCGACGACGCCTGATCGCGTTCTGACGCCGTCGTCGACGGCAGATCGAAGGCCTGGAACCACCCCCGGTGGTTCCAGGCCTTCGGCGTTCCCTAGGCGGGCGAGGCCCACCGGGTGTGAATGCCCTGCTGACAGGCCGAGGGGCGGTGACCTCACGCATACGTGAGGTCACCGCCCCTCGGCGGTGCGCGTGGTTATGCGGTCAGCAGGATCCGAGGTTCTTCCAGACTCCCCAGTCGCTCGGCGCCGGGGCGTCGTTGAGCGTCCACCACTTGGCCTGCCAGGCCTGGCCGTCGTGCACGACCTGGTCGCCCCCGACGTAGACCCGGCCGGCGTTCCACGCCGAGGCCTCGCACGGGTTGGGCGAGTCGGTCGGGTTCGTCGTCGGGTCCGTGGTCGGGTCGGTCGTGGGGTCGGTCGTGGGGTCGGTCGTCGGGTCCGTGGTGGGGTCCGTGGTGGGGTCGGTCGTCGGGTCGGTCGTCGGGTCCGTGGTCGGAGCACCGCTCCCGGTGCCGAGCCGCTGACCGAAGCGGTTCGCGAGCTCGTAGTTGTTCGTCGCGTCCCAGTTGATCGACCAGGTCATGACGCCGCCGATCTTTCCGTACGGCGTACCGGGCGTGAAGGTGCCACAGTTGGTGCCCGTCTCGAGGCAGTCGACGGCCTTCTCGACGTTGGCGAGCGACTGGTATCCGCCACCTGCGGCGGACGGCACGGCAGGCACACCGATGCCGACCTGGTCGGGCGTGAGCCCCATCTCGAGCTGGATGCAGGCCAGCGAGGTCAGGAAGTCGACAGAACCCTGGGCATAGACCTGCTGGTTGCAGCCCATCATCGAACCCGAGTTGTAGTACTGGGTGTTGACGATCGTCAGGATGTCCTTGATGGCCAGGGTCAGCTGGTAGTAGCCCATCGAGGTGGCCTGGTAGTCGATCGTCTGGGGCGCCATCGCGATGATGAGGTCGCTGCCGGCCTTCGCGGAGAGCTGGTGCAGCGCGTCGGACATGGCGTCGGCGTGGATCCCGTGCTCGAGGTCGATGTCCACGCCGTCGAAGCCGTAGTCCTGCATGAGGTCGTAGGCGGTGTCGGCGAAGTTCTTGGCCTGCGTGGCGTTCGAGACGACGACGTTGCCCTTCTCGCCTCCGACGGAGAGGATCACCTTGCGGCCCTGGGCCTGGATGTCGGCGATGTCTGCACGGAACTCGGCGTCGGTGTAGCCGCCGAGCTCCTCGGTCTCGAGGGTGAAGTCGATACCGCCGGACAGCGTCGGGTGGTTCTCGGCGAACGCGACGGCGACGAGGTTGTAGGCCTCGGGGATCTCGCTCAGCGGCATCACGACGGAGCCGTTGTCGAAGTTGTGCCAGTAGCCCGTGAGCCACTGGGCGTCGTTCGCGGACGTGGCGGCGGGGGCCGCTGCGGGGGTCGCCGCGTTCGCGGCGGTGATCGCGCCGAGGCCTGAGACGGCCAGTGCGGCTGCGACGGCGACGGCGCGTACGGCGCGTCGGGGGACGAGTGAGGTTCGCACGAGTGCTCCTTGGAACGGAGGTGCAGGGACCTGTCGACGCTACGGAGCCTGGTCGGTGGGCGGAATGAGGGGATTCCCGCCTCTCTGCGCAGCATCTACGTGGTTGTACGTATCTCCTCGACGCGCGGCGGCCGGTAGTCGCTGGTATGGATCCGGATTAGGAGTCCGGGCGGTTGTCGCGTATGGTGGACCGGTACCGAAGACCGCCGGTCGTTCCCTTCTGCCCCAGGGCAGGTCGGAAACCGAAGTCCCGCCGATGAGGCGGAGGCCAGCGCAGGTGAGAATCTCGTCGTTGTCGTCCTCCGTCGACAGTCCTGGAGAGCTCCGCCTGCGCGGGGCTCTTTTTCATTGTCAGGACCTCGGGTCGCCAGAGCCTCCCGCCCTGGTGACCGGTGGCACCACCACTGGAAGGATTGCCATGGCGAGGCCGGAGAAGGCAGCCGCAGTCGCAGAGATCGTGGACCAGTTCCGCGAGTCGAACGCTGCCGTGCTGACCGAGTACCGCGGGCTCACCGTCGCGCAGCTCAAGGAGCTGCGTCGGTCGCTCAGCGGCAACGCAACCTACGCCGTGGTGAAGAACACGCTGACCTCGATCGCGGCGAAGGAGGTGGGCGTCGAGGGTATCGACGTCGACCTTCAGGGCCCGACCGCCATTGCCTTCTCGACCGGTGACCCGGTCGCGGTGGCAAAGGGTCTGCGCGACTTCGCCAAGGCGAATCCCGCACTGGTCGTCAAGGGCGGTGTCCTCGACGGACGCGTCATGACCAGCACGGAGATCAACAAGCTCGCGGACCTCGAGTCCCGCGAGGTGCTGCTGGCCAAGCTGGCCGGCGCGATGAAGGGCAAGCTCTACCAGGCTGCCTACCTGTTCACGGCGCCCACGGCCCAGGCCGCGCGCGCGATCGATGCCCTGCGTCAGAAGCAGGAATCGGAGAGCGCTGCAGCCTGACCCTCCGGGGTTCGTGCGACGCTCACTGCTTTTCCCACATCATCACCCCTGCTTCGTGCAGGCCCGCACGCGGGTCGACGACCAGCACCAACCGAAAGGACCGCCATCATGGCGAAGCTCAGCAACGACGAGCTGCTCGACGCTTTCAAGGAGCTCACCCTCATCGAGCTCTCCGACTTCGTGAAGGCCTTCGAGGAGACCTTCGACGTCACCGCTGCCGCCCCCGTGGCCGCTGCTGCCCCGGCTGCTGCCGGTGGCGCCCCCGCCGAGGCTGCTGAGGAGCAGTCGGAGTTCGACGTCGTCCTCGAGTCGGCCGGCGACAAGAAGATCCAGGTCATCAAGGAGGTGCGCGCCCTCACGAGCCTCGGCCTGAAGGAGGCCAAGGACCTCGTCGACGGTGCCCCGAAGCCGGTTCTCGAGGGTGTCGACAAGGACGCTGCCGAGAAGGCCAAGGCTGCTCTCGAGGGCGCTGGCGCCACGATCACGCTCAAGTGATCTGAGCGGCTCGTACCGAGCCGCGCCAGTACCTCCACGAGGCCCTCGTCCGCTCTGCGGGCGGGGGCCTCGTGGCGTTCGCGGCACCGGGTGTGTCAGGATATGCGCGTCGTCACAGATCGAGCAGCGTCGCTCGGGTCCCGGGATCGTGCCGGGGGACGACACGGATGGCGAGGGCGCCAGGTCACTCCGTCGGAGGTTCTCTCCGTCGGGGGTAGACGGATGTGCCATGGTGGGGTAGGCTGTCGCTTTGCGCTGCCCTGTGCCCACGATTTCAAATATCCCACTCTGAACTCCCGACGTACGTGCGCGTCGAGAGGACGGGGACGAGGACGGGGATCGTGCTCCGCCGGGCGGTTGCAGCGTGTTCTCAAACTGCAGGGAAGGACCCCCCTTGGCTGCCTCGCGCACCCCTTCTGCTCCGTCCGCCGACGCAATCGCGAACCGGACCGCGTCGCGTCGACTCTCGTTCGCCAAGATCCATGAACCCCTGGGAGTCCCGGACCTCCTCGGGCTCCAGACCGACAGCTTCGACTGGCTGCTCGGAAACGAAAAGTGGCAGGCGCGAGTCGCCGCCGCCACGGCCGACGGCCGTCAGGACGTCCCGACGACGTCGGGTCTTGAGGAGATCTTCTCCGAGATCTCGCCCATCGAGGACTTCGGCTCGACGATGTCGCTGTCCTTCTCGGACCACCGCTTCGAGGCTCCCAAGTACACGGGTGACGAGTGCAAGGAGAAGGACTTCACCTTCGCCGCACCGCTCTACGTGACCGCGGAGTTCGTCAACTACACGACCGGCGAGATCAAGAGCCAGACGGTCTTCATGGGCGACTTCCCGCTGATGACCGAGCGTGGGACGTTCATCATCAACGGCACCGAGCGTGTCGTCGTCTCGCAGCTCGTCCGTTCGCCCGGCGTCTACTTCGAGCGCACGCCCGACAAGACGAGCGACAAGGACATCTACTCGGCGAAGATCATCCCGTCGCGGGGTGCGTGGCTCGAGTTCGAGATCGACAAGCGCGACGCAGTGGGCGTCCGTGTCGACCGCAAGCGTAAGCAGCCGGTCACCGTCCTGCTGAAGGCTCTCGGGCTGAGCGAGTCGGAGATCCGCGAGGAGTTCGCAGACTTCCCGGCCATCCTGGACACGCTCGAGAAGGACCACGTCCACACCGAGGAAGAGGCGCTGGTCGACCTCTACCGCAAGATTCGTCCGGGCGAGCCGCCCACGGTCGAGGCCGGTCGCTCGCTGCTCGAGAACTTTTATTTCAACCCGAAGCGCTACGACCTCGCGAAGGTCGGTCGCTACAAGGCGAACAAGAAGCTCGGCGTCGAGGCGGCGCTGAACGACTCGACGCTGTCGGTGACCGACGTCGTCGCGACGATCAAGTACCTCGCGTCGCTGCACGCCGACAAGGCCACGATGTCGGGTCGCCGCAACGGCGAGGACATCGACGTGCGCGTCGAGACCGACGACATCGACCACTTCGGCAACCGTCGTATCCGCGCCGTGGGCGAGCTCATCCAGAACCAGGTCCGCACCGGCCTGTCCCGGATGGAGCGTGTCGTCCGTGAGCGGATGACGACCCAGGACGTCGAGGCGATCACCCCGCAGACCCTGATCAACATCCGCCCGGTCGTGGCGTCGATCAAGGAGTTCTTCGGGACGTCGCAGCTGTCGCAGTTCATGGACCAGAACAACCCGCTCGCCGGTCTGACGCACAAGCGTCGTCTGTCCGCGCTGGGCCCGGGTGGTCTGTCCCGTGACCGCGCCGGCATGGAGGTCCGTGACGTCCACCCGTCGCACTACGGGCGCATGTGCCCGATCGAGACGCCTGAGGGCCCGAACATCGGTCTGATCGGCTCGCTCGCCTCCTACGGACGGATCAACCCGTTCGGCTTCGTCGAGACGCCGTACCGCAAGGTCACGGCCGGCAAGGTGACCGACGAGGTCGTCTACCTGACCGCGGACGACGAGGACACCTTCGTCATCGCACAGGCGAACCAGATCCTCAACGACGACGGTTCGTTCGTCGAGGAGCGCGTGCTCGTCCGCACCAAGGGTGGCGAGGTCGACATCATCCCCGGCGAGGCCGTGGACTACATGGACGTCTCCCCGCGCCAGATGGTGTCGGTGGCGACCGCGCTGATCCCGTTCCTGGAGCACGACGACGCGAACCGTGCACTCATGGGTGCCAACATGCAGCGACAGGCCGTGCCGCTGCTCCGTTCGGAGGCCCCGCTCGTGGGCACCGGCATGGAGCGTCACGCGGCGGTCGACGCCGGTGACGTGATCGTCGCCTCGAAGGCCGGCGTCGTCACCGAGGTGTCGGCGGACCTGATCACCGTCGCGAACGACGACGCGACCACGTCGACGTACCGGGCCAAGAAGTTCGTCCGCTCGAACCACGGGACGAGCTACAACCAGCGCGTCCTGGTCGACGAAGGTGCTCGTGTCGAGGTCGGCTCCGTGCTGGCCGACGGTCCCGCGACGGACGAGGGGGAGCTCGCGCTCGGCAAGAACCTCCTCGTGGCGTTCATGTCGTGGGAGGGCCACAACTACGAGGACGCGATCATCCTCAGCCAGCGCCTCGTGCAGGACGACGTGCTCTCGTCGATCCACATCGAGGAGCACGAGGTCGACGCTCGCGACACCAAGCTCGGCCCGGAGGAGATCACGCGGGACATCCCGAACGTCTCCGAGGAGGTCCTCGCAGACCTCGACGAGCGTGGCGTGATCCGCATCGGTGCCGAGGTCGGCGCCGGCGACGTGCTGGTCGGCAAGGTCACCCCTAAGGGTGAGACCGAGCTGACCCCCGAGGAGCGCCTGCTGCGCGCGATCTTCGGCGAGAAGGCCCGTGAGGTCCGCGACACGTCCCTGAAGGTTCCCCACGGTGAGTCGGGAACGGTCATCGGCGTGCGCGAGTTCAATCGCGAGGACGGCGACGAGCTGCCCGCCGGTGTGAACCAGCTGGTGCGCGTCTACATCGCGAACCGTCGCAAGATCACGGACGGCGACAAGCTCGCCGGACGCCACGGCAACAAGGGCGTCATCTCCAAGATCCTGCCGGTCGAGGACATGCCGTTCCTGCCGGACGGCACCCCGGTCGACATCGTCCTGAACCCGCTGGGTGTTCCGGGTCGAATGAACGTCGGTCAGGTGCTGGAGACCCACCTCGGGTGGATCGCCAAGCAGGGCTGGGACATCTCGCTCGCGGGTGGCGAGAACGGGGAGGACCTCTCCTGGAAGGAGAACGTCCCCGCGATCGCCGCGACGTCGGAGCCGGGCCGCCCGGTGGCTACCCCGGTGTTCGACGGCCTGCAGGAGGATGCGCTGCGTGGTCTGTTCACCGCGACGCTTCCGAACCGCGACGGCGAGCGCATGGTCCAGGGCGACGGGAAGGCGCGTCTGTTCGACGGCCGCTCCGGCGAGCCGTTCCCGGACCCGGTGTCCGTCGGCTACATGTACATCCTGAAGCTGCACCACCTGGTCGACGACAAGATCCACGCGCGCTCGACGGGTCCGTACTCGATGATCACGCAGCAGCCGCTGGGTGGTAAGGCGCAGTTCGGTGGCCAGCGGTTCGGCGAGATGGAGGTCTGGGCCCTCGAGGCGTACGGCGCCGCCTACACGCTGCAGGAGCTCCTGACCATCAAGTCGGACGACGTCCCGGGTCGCGTGAAGGTCTACGAGGCCATCGTCAAGGGCGAGAACATCCCCGACTCGGGCATCCCGGAGTCGTTCAAGGTTCTCCTCAAGGAGATGCAGTCCCTGTGCCTGAACGTCGAGGTGCTCTCGAGCGACGGCGTCCAGATCGAGATGCGCGAGTCCGACGACGAGGTCTACCGCGCGGCGGAGGAGCTCGGCATCGACCTGTCGCGCCGTCCGAACGCCGCAGCGAGCGTCGACGAGATCTGATAGATCGAGCACGACGGCGGCGAGCGCCCCTGGTTCTCGCCGCCGCCGTCACCTCAACATATTTCTCCATTGTGCGGGCGGCTCTCCCAGCCGCCGGCAGACGAAGGAAGTAGGACACATTGCTCGACGTCAATGTCTTCGACGAGCTGCGTATCGGCCTGGCCACGGCCGACGACATCCGTGGCTGGTCCCACGGTGAGGTCAAGAAGCCGGAAACCATCAACTACCGCACCCTGAAGCCTGAGAAGGACGGACTCTTCTGCGAGAAGATCTTCGGCCCGACCCGGGACTGGGAGTGCTACTGCGGCAAGTACAAGCGCGTCCGTTTCAAGGGCATCATCTGTGAGCGCTGCGGCGTCGAGGTGACCCGTTCGAAGGTGCGTCGTGAGCGCATGGGGCACATCGAGCTCGCCGCCCCCGTCACGCACATCTGGTTCTTCAAGGGTGTTCCGTCGCGACTGGGCTACCTGCTCGACCTCGCGCCGAAGGACCTGGAGAAGGTCATCTACTTCGCGGCCTACATGATCACGTGGGTCGACGAGGAGGGGCGTCAGGAGGACCTCCCGAACCTCCAGAACGAGATCGACCTGGAGAAGAAGGAGATCGCGGACCGCCGCGACAACGACATCAACCTGCGCGCCCAGCGTCTCGAGGCCGACCTGGCCGAGCTCGAGGCCGAGGGTGCCAAGGCCGACGCGCGCCGCAAGGTGCGTGACTCGGCCGAGCGCGAGATGGCGCAGTTGCGCAAGCGCTCCGACGCCGAGCTCGATCGCCTTGAGCAGGTCTGGGACCGGTTCAAGAACCTCAAGGTCGCGGACCTCGAGGGCGACGAGATGCTCTACCGCCAGCTGCTCGACCGCTACGGCCCCTACTTCGAGGGTTCGATGGGTGCCGACGCGATCCAGAAGCGTCTGCAGAACTTCGACCTCGAGGCCGAGGCAGAGCTTCTCCACGAGATCATCTCGACGGGCAAGGGTCAGAAGAAGACCCGTGCGCTGAAGCGCCTCAAGGTCGTCAACGCGTTCCTGACGACGACGAACTCGCCGACCGGCATGGTGCTCGACGCCGTCCCGGTGATCCCGCCGGACCTGCGCCCGATGGTGCAGCTCGACGGTGGCCGGTTCGCGACGTCGGACCTCAACGACCTGTACCGCCGCGTGATCAACCGGAACAACCGTCTGAAGCGTCTGCTCGACCTCGGTGCGCCGGAGATCATCGTCAACAACGAGAAGCGGATGCTCCAGGAGGCCGTCGACTCGCTGTTCGACAACGGCCGTCGTGGCCGTCCGGTGACCGGACCGGGCAACCGCCCGCTCAAGTCGATCTCGGACATGCTCAAGGGCAAGCAGGGTCGTTTCCGTCAGAACCTGCTCGGAAAGCGCGTCGACTACTCGGGCCGTTCGGTCATCGTCGTCGGGCCGCAGCTGAAGCTCCACCAGTGCGGTCTGCCCAAGCAGATGGCACTCGAGCTCTTCAAGCCGTTCGTGATGAAGCGCCTGGTCGACCTGAACCACGCGCAGAACATCAAGTCGGCGAAGCGGATGGTCGAGCGTGCGCGCCCGGTCGTCTGGGACGTCCTCGAAGAGGTCATCACCGAGCACCCGGTGCTGCTGAACCGTGCGCCGACGCTACACCGTCTGGGTATCCAGGCGTTCGAGCCGCAGCTCGTCGAGGGCAAGGCCATCCACTTGCACCCGCTCGTCTGCGGCGCGTTCAACGCCGACTTCGACGGTGACCAGATGGCGGTCCACCTGCCGCTGAGCGCCGAGGCGCAGGCCGAGGCCCGCATCCTCATGCTCTCGAGCAACAACATCCTGAAGCCGTCGGACGGCCGTCCGGTCACCATGCCCTCGCAGGACATGATCATCGGTCTGCACCACCTCACGAGCGACCGTGCGGGTGCCGAGGGCGAGGGGCGTGCGTTCGGCTCGGTCGCCGAGGCCATCATGGCGTTCGACCAGGGCACGCTGGACATCAACGCGCAGGTCGAGATCCGTCTCGACGGACTGGTCTTCGAGGACGGCAAGGCACCCGAGGGCTTCGTGCCCGGCGAGCCGTTCGTCTTCGAGACGACGCTGGGCCGTGCGCTCTTCAACGAGACGCTCCCCGTCGACTACCCGTACGAGAACGGGATCGTCGACAAGAAGCGCCTCTCGGTGATCGTGAACGCGCTCGCCGAGCAGTACCCGAAGGTCGAGGTGGCTGCGTCGCTCGACGCCCTGAAGGCCGCCGGCTTCCGTTGGGCGACCCGCTCGGGCGTCACCATCGCGATCTCGGACGTCGCCACGCCGTCGGACAAGGCCGCGATCCTGGAGGAGCACGAGGCCAAGGCCCTCAAGGTCCAGCAGGAGTACGACCGTGGTCTGATCACGGACGACGAGCGCCGTCAGGAGCTCATCGAGATCTGGACCCAGGCCACCGACAAGGTCGCGCAGACGATGCGTGCCAACCTCGAGGCCGACGAGCGCAACACCGTGCTCCGCATGGTGGGCTCGGGTGCTCGTGGTAACTGGATGCAGGTCCGTCAGATCGCCGGTATGCGTGGTCTCGTGGCGAACCCGCGTGGTGAGATCATCCCGCGTCCGATCAAGTCGAACTACCGCGAGGGCCTCTCGGTCCTCGAGTACTTCATCGCGACGCACGGTGCCCGTAAGGGTCTCGCCGACACGGCTCTGCGTACCGCGGACTCCGGGTACCTCACCCGTCGTCTCGTGGACGTCTCGCAGGACGTCATCATCCGTGAGGAGGACTGCGGCACCGAGCGTGGTCTGAAGCTCCCCGTGGGTGAGGACGTCGCCGGCGTGCTCGTCGAGCACCCGAAGGTCGAGACGAGCATCTACTCGCGGACCCTGGCCTCCGACGTCGAGGACGCCGACGGCAACGTCGTCGCCCACGCGGGTGACGACGCGGGTGACGACGTCATCCGCAAGGTGCTCGCCGCCGGGGTCGCCGAGGTCAAGGTCCGGTCGGTCCTGACGTGCGAGTCGCGCGTCGGTACGTGCGCCAAGTGCTACGGCCGCTCGCTCGCGACCGGCAAGCTCGTGGACATCGGCGAGGCGGTCGGCATCATCGCGGCCCAGTCGATCGGTGAGCCCGGTACCCAGCTGACGATGCGTACGTTCCACACCGGTGGTGTGGCCTCGGCGGACGACATCACGCAGGGTCTGCCGCGTGTCACCGAGCTCTTCGAGGCGCGTACCCCGAAGGGTGAGGCGCCGATCGCGGAGTTCTCCGGTCGCCTCGCGATCGACGACTCGGAGCGTTCGCGCCGTCTCGTGCTCACGCCGGACGACGGGTCGGAGGAGATCGAGTACCCGGTCACCAAGCGTGCCCGTCTGCTGGTCAACGACGGCGACCACGTCGAGGTCGGGACCCAGCTCGTGCAGGGTGCGGTGGACCCGAAGAAGGTCCTGCGCATCCTCGGCCCGCGCGCCACGCAGAAGCACCTGGTGGACGAGGTCCAGGAGGTCTACAACTCCCAGGGTGTGGACATCCACGACAAGCACATCGAGGTCATCGTGCGGCAGATGCTGCGTCGCGTGACCGTGCTCGACTCGGGCAACGCCAAGCTGCTGCCCGGTGAGCTCGCGGAGCGTGTGCGCTTCGAGGACGCGAACCGGCAGGCCGTGGCGGAGGGTGGCCGTCCGGCGGCCGGCCGTCCGGAGCTGATGGGTATCACGAAGGCGTCGCTCGCGACGGACTCGTGGCTCTCGGCCGCGTCGTTCCAGGAGACCACGCGCGTGCTCACGGAGGCCGCCATGAGCGGTCGCCGCGACCCGCTGCTGGGCCTCAAGGAGAACGTCATCATCGGTAAGCTCATCCCGGCCGGTACCGGCCTGACGCGCTACGGCAACGTGGACGTCGAGCCGACCGAGGAGGCCAAGACCGAGCTCTATCCGACGTTCGGGTACGACGAGATCGACTTCCCGGCGCTCGGTATGGGCTCCGGCGAGGCGATCCCGCTCGAGGACCTCGACTTCGGCGACTACCGCTGACCTGTCGGTAGACAGGTCCTGAGGGACTCAGGCGGCGCGGTACCCACCCCGGTGGGTGCCGCGCCGTCGTCGTTCCCCGGACGACGGCGGTGCTCAGGTCCGCCCGGGACGGTGCCGCGCGAGGAGCCGTCCTTCCGATGTTGACTCGCACGTGGTAGTGGGAGTAACGTTGTGAGCCGTGCCCGCGTTGTCGGGCCCTTTGTTCTGTTCGTGAGATGCGGATCGGCCTCGCCGATCCGACGTCGGACGCGCACCGCCCCTCGGTGACGGGGGAGTGAGCAGCGCAGCGGTCAGGCCGGGCCGGCAAGTGTGCGCGGGTAATCCCGAACCGCTCGAGGGCGGCGACGGACCATCGAGCCGGTGGTAGGTGGCTACGCAGCGTTCTTCGCTGCGCGGCGCCACGTGCGATCGGCGCCGCCAGACCACCGTCGAGGCCTTCAGGGTCTCGAGCAGTTCGAGAAGACACGGAGACGTAGTGCCTACGATCCAGCAGCTCGTCCGCAAGGGGCGGACCTCGAAGGTCGGGAAGTCGAAGACTCCCGCCCTCAAGGGCTCCCCTCAGCGGCGCGGCGTGTGCACCCGCGTGTACACGACCACCCCGAAGAAGCCGAACTCCGCGCTCCGCAAGGTCGCGCGTGTCAAGCTCTCCTCCGGCGTCGAGGTCACGGCGTACATCCCGGGCGTCGGCCACAACCTGCAGGAGCACTCCATCGTGCTCGTGCGCGGTGGTCGTGTGAAGGACCTCCCCGGTGTGCGCTACAAGATCGTGCGCGGCGCCCTCGACACCCAGGGTGTCAAGGGTCGCAAGCAGGCCCGCAGCCTCTATGGCGCCAAGAAGGAGAAGAGCTAATGCCCCGTAAGGGTCCGGCCCCGAAGCGGCCGCTCGCAGTCGACCCGGTCTACGGGTCGCCCGTCGTCACGCAGCTCGTGAACAAGGTCCTCATGGACGGCAAGAAGTCCACGGCAGAGGCCATCGTCTACGGCGCCCTCGAGGGTGTCCGCGACAAGGTCGACGGTGACCCCGTCGTCGTTCTCAAGCGTGCGCTCGACAACATCCGTCCCGCACTCGAGGTCCGTAGCCGCCGTGTCGGTGGCGCCACGTACCAGGTGCCGGTCGAGGTTCGCCCCGTGCGCTCCACGACGCTCGCTCTGCGCTGGCTCACCGACTACTCGCGCGCTCGTCGCGAGAAGACGATGACCGAGCGTCTGATGAACGAGATCCTGGACGCGAGCAACGGCCTCGGTGCCGCTGTGAAGCGCCGCGAGGACATGCACAAGATGGCCGAGTCCAACAAGGCCTTCGCGCACTACCGCTGGTGATCCGGTCCGGACGACGACGCAGACCCTGTGTCGTCGTCCGAGGGGCCGTACGGCCCGCCTCGTCCCAACCCACGACCCAAGGGGAAACACACCGTGGCACTTGACGTGCTGACCGACCTGAACAAGGTCCGCAACATCGGCATCATGGCCCACATCGACGCCGGCAAGACGACGACCACCGAGCGGATCCTGTTCTACACCGGGGTCAACTACAAGATCGGTGAGACGCACGACGGCGCGTCGACGATGGACTGGATGGAGCAGGAGCAGGAGCGCGGCATCACGATCACGTCCGCCGCGACGACCTGCTACTGGAAGAACAACCAGATCAACATCATCGACACCCCCGGGCACGTGGACTTCACGGTCGAGGTGGAGCGTTCGCTCCGCGTCCTCGACGGTGCCGTCGCCGTGTTCGACGGCAAGGAGGGCGTCGAGCCCCAGTCGGAGACCGTCTGGCGCCAGGCCGACAAGTACAACGTCCCGCGCATCTGCTTCGTCAACAAGATGGACAAGCTGGGCGCAGACTTCTACTTCACGGTCGACACGATCGTCAACCGCCTCAAGGCGAAGCCGCTCGTCATCCAGCTGCCGATCGGCGCGGAGAACGACTTCACCGGCGTCGTCGACCTGCTCGAGATGAAGGCGCTCGTCTGGCACGGGGAGACCCAGCTCGGCGAGTCCTACGAGGTCGAGGACATCCCGGCCGACCTCGTCGAGAAGGCGGAGCAGTACCGCGCCGAGCTCATCGAGGCTGTCGCCGAGGCCGACGAGGAGCTTCTCGAGAAGTACCTCGGCGGCGAGGAGATCAGCAACGACGAGATCAACGCCGCGATCCGTCAGCTGACGATCGCCGGCGAGGCGTTCCCCGTGCTCTGCGGCTCGGCGTTCAAGAACAAGGGCGTCCAGCCCATGCTCGACGCCGTGATCGCGTACCTGCCGTCGCCCCTCGACGTCCCTCCGATGGAGGGCCACGACGTCAAGGACGAGGAGAAGCTCATCGAGCGTCGTCCCGACGCCGACGAGCCGTTCTCGGCCCTCGCGTTCAAGGTCGCCTCGCACCCGTTCTTCGGCAAGCTCACCTACGTCCGGGTCTACTCCGGCAAGGTCGAGCAGGGCGCGCAGATCTACAACGCGACCAAGGGCAAGAAGGAGCGTGTCGGGAAGCTCTTCCAGATGCACTCCAACAAGGAGAACCCGGTTCCTGAGGCTCAGGCCGGTCACATCTACGCGTTCATCGGTCTGAAGGACGTCACGACGGGCGACACGCTCTGCGACCCGCAGAACCAGGTCGTCCTCGAGTCGATGACGTTCCCCGAGCCGGTCATCGACGTGGCCATCGAGCCCAAGACGAAGGCTGACCAGGAGAAGCTCTCCACGGCCATCCAGAAGCTGGCCGAAGAGGACCCGACCTTCCGCGTCAAGCTCGACGAGGAGACCGGCCAGACCGTCATCGGCGGTATGGGTGAGCTCCACCTCGACATCCTCGTCGACCGCATGCGTCGCGAGTTCAAGGTCGAGGCGAACGTGGGCAAGCCCCAGGTCGCCTACCGCGAGACGATCCGTCGCAAGGCGGAGAAGATCGACTACACGCACAAGAAGCAGACCGGTGGTTCCGGGCAGTTCGCCAAGGTCCAGGTGACCTTCGAGCCGCTCGACACCGCCGAGGGCGACCTGTACGAGTTCGAGAACGCCGTCACCGGTGGGCGCATCCCGCGCGAGTACATCCCGAGCGTCGACGCCGGAATCCAGTCCGCCATGCAGCTCGGCGTTCTCGCCGGGTTCCCGATGGTGGGCGTGAAGGCGACGCTGCTCGACGGCGCATACCACGACGTCGACTCCTCGGAGATGGCGTTCAAGCTTGCTGGCTCGATGGTCTTCAAGGAAGGCATCAAGCGAGCAGACCCGGTTCTTCTGGAGCCGGTCATGGCGGTCGAGGTGCGTACGCCCGAGGAGTACATGGGCGACGTGATCGGCGACATCAACTCACGTCGTGGAATGATCCAGTCCATGGAGGACGCGACGGGTGTCAAGGTCGTACGCGCCCAGGTACCGTTGTCAGAGATGTTCGGGTACATCGGGGACCTGCGTTCCAAGACGCAGGGCCGCGCTGTTTACTCGATGCAGTTCGACAGCTACTCCGAGGTTCCTCGAGCAGTTGCCGAAGAGATCATCAAGAAGACCCGGGGCGAGTGAGTCCCCACAGGTCGACCCCTGCACCACCCATCAACCTGTAGCGACCCGCACGCCCCGCAGATGCATCTCGCATCTGCATCGTTCGGCACAACTACCCAAGTCCCAGGAGGACCCCAGTGGCGAAGGCCAAGTTCGAGCGGAACAAGCCGCACGTCAACGTCGGCACCATCGGTCACGTTGACCACGGTAAGACGACGCTGACGGCAGCGATCTCGAAGACGCTCGCAGAGAAGTACCCGGACCTGCCGGCGAACACGCTGCGCAACTTCGACGAGATCGATGCGGCTCCCGAGGAGAAGCAGCGCGGTATCACGATCAACATCGCGCACATCGAGTACGAGACCCCTGCGCGTCACTACGCGCACGTCGACGCTCCCGGGCACGCCGACTACATCAAGAACATGATCACCGGTGCCGCCCAGATGGACGGCGCGATCCTGGTGGTCGCCGCGACCGACGGTCCGATGGCCCAGACGCGTGAGCACGTCCTGCTCGCTCGCCAGGTCGGCGTTCCCTACCTGCTCGTGGCGCTCAACAAGTCCGACATGGTCGACGACGAGGAGATCCTCGAGCTCGTCGAGATGGAGGTCCGTGAGCTCCTCTCCTCGCAGGAGTTCGACGGCGACAACGCTCCCGTCGTGCGCGTCTCCGGTCTGAAGGCTCTCGAGGGCGACCCCGAGTGGACCGAGAAGATCGTCGAGCTCATGAACGCTGTCGACGAGTTCGTCCCCGAGCCCGAGCGTGAGCTGGACAAGCCGTTCCTCATGCCCGTCGAGGACGTCTTCACGATCACCGGTCGTGGAACCGTCGTCACCGGCAAGGTCGAGCGTGGCGTCCTGGACGTCAACTCGGACGTCGAGATCGTCGGCATCCGCCAGCCGCAGAAGACCACGGTCACCGGTATCGAGACCTTCCACAAGCAGATGGACCAGGCGCAGGCCGGCGACAACACCGGTCTCCTCCTCCGCGGTCTGAAGCGCGAAGAGGTCGAGCGTGGCCAGGTCGTCGTGAAGCCGGGTTCGATCACCCCGCACACGGACTTCGAGGCCCAGGTCTACATCCTCGGCAAGGACGAGGGCGGGCGTCACAACCCGTTCTACTCGAACTACCGTCCGCAATTCTACTTCCGCACCACGGACGTCACCGGCGTCATCACGCTGCCCGAGGGCACCGAGATGGTCATGCCCGGCGACAACACCGAGATGTCGGTCGAGCTCATCCAGCCGATCGCCATGGAAGAGGGCCTCGGCTTCGCCATCCGTGAGGGTGGCCGTACCGTCGGCTCCGGCCGCGTGACGAAGATCATCAAGTGATCTACCGCTGCTGCCGGCCCCTCCCGGGCCGGTAGCAGCCCCCCACGAAGGCTCTGGCGCTTTCATGCGTCAGAGCCTTCGTGCTGCTTCCCGCCCGACCGGCGGGTGGGGTTCTCGGGAGGGCGTCGTCGACGTCACAGCTCCCGGCTGCCCCACGGACTTGGCTGATCGCACCTTCGTGTGCGAGGATAGTCAAGTTGCCTGCTACGGGCGCGCTCTTTCAAGTTTCGAACAGTGTGTTGAACCGGCCTCGAGGTTTCGGGGCAAGCGGCCATGCCGCGGGTTGAGCTTGCTGTCGTCGATGAGATCGAGCACCCCGCGGAACACACGTTCTGACGCAGGCGGGAAAACGTTGCGTTTCGTCGCTGATGGTCTGGCCCTCGGGTCAGGTCGCCGGCGGAACGCATATCCAACGGCCCCACACCGAACCGGTGTGCGCGTCGCGGCGAGTCAGAGTAAGCGACACGCCCGAGCGCGGGGGTCGGACAGCTAGCGGTTCGAGAGAGAGAGTCAGACGACGCCATGGCGGGACAGAAGATCCGCATCCGGCTCAAGTCCTACGACCACGAGGTCATCGACAGTTCGGCGCGCAAGATCGTCGACACGGTGAGCCGCGCTGGTGCGACGGTCGTGGGCCCGGTGCCGCTGCCGACGGAGAAGAACGTGTTCTGCGTCATCCGATCGCCTCACAAGTACAAGGACAGCCGTGAGCACTTCGAGATGCGTACGCACAAGCGGTTGATCGACATCATCGATCCCACGCCGAAGGCGGTCGACTCGCTCATGCGACTCGACCTCCCCGCGGACGTGAACATCGAGATCAAGCTCTGAGGCTGGAGGACATTATGACTACCCCCCAGCAGAACGAACGCGCCGTGACGGCTGCGCTCGGGACGAAGCTCGGCATGACCCAGGTGTGGGACGACAACGGACGGCTGGTCCCTGTGACCGTCGTCGCGGTCGCTCCCAACGTGGTCACGCAGGTCCGCTCGGACGAGACGGACGGCTACCACGCGATTCAGCTGGCAGCCGGGCAGATCGACCCGCGCAAGGTCACGAACCCGCTGAAGGGCCACTTCGAGAAGGCCGGCGTCACGCCGCGCCGTCACGTCGCAGAGGTCCGCACCGCGGACGCTGCGTCGTACGAGCTCGGCCAGGAGATCACGGCGGAGGCCTTCACGGCCGGCGCCAAGGTCGACGTCGTCGGGACCACCAAGGGCAAGGGCACGGCCGGTGTGATGAAGCGTCACGGCTTCCACGGTGTCGGCGCCTCCCACGGTTCGCACCGCAACCACCGCAAGCCCGGTTCGATCGGTGGGGCCTCGACCCCGTCGCGAGTCTTCAAGGGCATGCGGATGGCCGGGCGTATGGGTCACGACCGTCAGACCACCATGAACCTGACCGTCCACGCGGTCGACGCAGAGAAGGGTCTGCTGCTCGTCAAGGGCGCAGTTCCCGGCCCCAAGGGCGGCGTCGTTCTCGTGCGTAGCGCAGTGAAGGGAGCCTGATACCCATGGCTGCTCAGACTGTTGACGTCCTGGACGCGAAGGGCAAGAAGGCCGGCAAGGCCGAGCTTCCTGCCGACATCTTCGACGTGCAGACGAACGTCCCCCTGATCCACCAGGTCGTCGTCGCCCAGCGTGCTGCTGCACGTCAGGGCACGGCCTCGACCAAGACCCGCGGCGAGGTCCGCGGTGGTGGACGCAAGCCTTACAAGCAGAAGGGCACTGGCCGCGCACGCCAGGGCTCGACGCGTGCTCCGCAGTTCGCCGGCGGTGGCACCGTCCACGGCCCGCAGCCGCGCAGCTACGACCAGCGGACCCCCAAGAAGATGAAGGTCGCCGCCCTCCGCGGTGCCCTCTCCGACCGGGCTCGCGCAGGCCGCGTGCACGTCGTCTCCGGCTTCGGCGTGGACGGCGTGCCGTCCACCAAGACGGCGCTGTCGACGATCGCCTCGCTGTCACCGCGCAAGCACGTCCTCGTGGTGACCGAGCGCAACGACGAGATCACGATCAAGTCGCTGCGGAACGTCGAGCAGGTGCACCTTCTGGTTGCTGACCAGCTGAACACCTACGACGTGCTCGTCTCGGACGACGTCGTCTTCACCGAGGGTGCGCTCTCCGCGTTCCTCGCGGGCCCGGCCACCGGCCGCGGCGCGAAGGCTGTCGCGACCTCGACCGAGGCGTCTGACGCCGAGGAGGCCGCCAAGTGAGCACCATTCAGAAGGACCCGCGCGAGATCCTGATCGCGCCGGTCGTCTCCGAGAAGAGCTACGCGCTGCTCGATGAGGGTAAGTACACCTTCATCGTGGACCCGGGCGCGAACAAGACTGAGATCAAGATTGCTGTCGAGCAGGTCTTCGACGTCAAGGTCTCCTCGGTCAACACGATCAACCGCAAGGGCAAGTCCCGTCGTACGCGGTTCGGTCTGGGTAAGCGCAAGGACACCAAGCGTGCGATCGTCACCCTCCGTGAGGGCACGATCGACATCTTCGGCTGAGCCGACGAGAGCAGATTGAGGACAGATCCCCATGGGAATCCGTAAGCACAAGCCGACGACGCCTGGCCGCCGCGGCTCGAGCGTTGCCGACTTCGTCGAGGTCACGCGCTCGCAGCCGGAGAAGTCGCTGGTCCGTCCCCTGTCGAAGACGGGCGGTCGCAACAACTCGGGCCGCATCACGACCCGGCACAAGGGCGGTGGCCACAAGCGCGCCTACCGCGTGATCGACTTCCGTCGTCACGACAAGGACGGCGTGCCGGCGAAGGTCGCGCACATCGAGTATGACCCGAACCGCACGGCGCGCATCGCGCTCCTGCACTACCTGGACGGCGAGAAGCGGTACATCATCGCGCCGAACAAGTTGAAGCAGGGCGACATGATCGAGAACGGCGCCGGAGCGGACATCAAGCCTGGTAACAACCTGCCGTTGCGCAACATCCCGACCGGTACGGTCATCCACGCGATCGAGCTTCGGCCCGGTGGCGGTGCGAAGATCGCCCGTTCGGCTGGTGCCTCCGTGCAGCTCGTCGCCAAGGACGGCCCCTACGCCCAGCTGCGTATGCCGTCCGGCGAGATCCGCAACGTCGACCTGCGCTGCCGCGCCACGGTCGGCGAGGTGGGCAACGCCGAGCAGTCGAACATCAACTGGGGCAAGGCCGGCCGTAACCGCTGGAAGGGCATCCGCCCGACCGTGCGTGGTGTCGTCATGAACCCGGTTGACCACCCCCACGGTGGTGGTGAAGGCAAGACCTCCGGTGGACGTCACCCGGTGAGCCCCTGGGGCAAGCCGGAGGGGCGCACCCGCCACCCGAACAAGCCGAGTGACAAGCTGATCGTGCGGCGTCGCCGTACCGGCAAGAAGCGCTGATAGGAGCCTGGAGACATGCCTCGTAGCCTGAAGAAGGGCCCCTTCGTCGACGACCACCTGCAGAAGAAGGTGGATGGTCAGAACGAGAAGGGGACCAAGAACGTCATCAAGACGTGGTCCCGTCGGTCGGTCGTCACGCCCGACTTCCTCGGACACACTTTTGCCGTGCACGACGGTCGCAAGCACACTCCCGTGTTCGTCACCGAGTCGATGGTCGGGCACAAGCTCGGCGAGTTCGCTCCCACGCGGACCTTCCGCGGCCACGTGAAGGACGACAAGAAGGGGCGTCGCCGCTGACGCCGTGCCCTCGGGCACAGCGACAGCGTGACGTCTCCGACGGTCACTAGAGACAGAAGGCAGGACAGCAATGGAAGCCAAGGCGCAGGCGCGGTTCGTCCGTGTCACGCCCCAGAAGGCCCGGCGCGTCGTGGACCTCATCCGTGGCAAGCAGGCCGCTGAGGCAGTCGCGGTGCTGAAGTTCGCACCGCAGTCAGCGAGCGAGCCGATCCGGAAGGTCGTGGAGAGCGCGATCGCCAACGCGCGAGTGAAGGCCGACAACGCGAGCGAGCGGTTCGACGAGCAGGAGCTCGTCGTCACCGAGGCGTTCGTGGACGAGGGCCCCACGCTCAAGCGTTTCCGGCCACGGGCACAGGGTCGGGCGAGCCAAATCCTCAAGCGGACGAGCCACATCACCGTGGTCGTCGCTCCGCGTGAAGACACGAAGGGAAGGGCCCGATAGTGGGACAGAAGGTTCACCCGCACGGGTACCGTCTCGGCATCTCGACCGACCACCGCTCGCGGTGGTTCGCCGACAGCACCAAGCCCGGCCAGCGGTACCGCGACTACGTCCGCGAGGACGTCGAGATCCGCAAGGTCATGGGCACGGGGCTCGAGCGTGCCGGTATCTCCAAGGTGGAGATCGAGCGCACGCGTGACCGCGTCCGTGTCGACATCCACACCGCACGTCCGGGCATCGTCATCGGTCGCCGCGGCGCCGAGGCCGACCGCATCCGCGGCGAGCTCGAGAAGCTCACGGGCAAGCAGGTTCAGCTGAACATCCTCGAGGTCAAGAACCCCGAGATCGACGCTCAGCTGGTCGCCCAGGGCATCGCCGAGCAGCTCGCGAGCCGCGTGTCGTTCCGACGCGCGATGCGCAAGGGTATGCAGTCGGCACAGCGTGCCGGCGCCAAGGGTATCCGCGTGCAGGTCGCCGGCCGTCTCGGCGGCGCCGAGATGAGCCGTTCGGAGTTCTACCGCGAGGGCCGCGTGCCCCTGCACACGCTCCGCGCGTACATCGACTACGGCTTCTTCGAGGCCCGCACGACCTTCGGCCGCATCGGCGTGAAGGTCTGGGTCTACAAGGGCGACATGACCGAGAAGGAGTTCGCCGCACAGCAGGCGAGCGCCGCTCCTCGCCAGGGCCGTGGCGGCCCTCGCGGCGGTGGCGCACGTGGCCCGCGTCGTGGTGGCGAGCGTCCCGCCGAGCGGGCTCCGCAGTCCGAGGCTCCGGCTGCCGCTGAGGCACCCGCAGCTTCTGCGGAGAAGCCGGCGACCGAGACCGGAACGGAGGCCTGACCATGCTGATCCCTCGCAGGGTCAAGCACCGCAAGCAGCACCACCCGTCGCGCTCCGGTGCGGCCAAGGGCGGGACCACGATTGCTTTTGGTGACTACGGAATCCAGGCGATCGACCCGGCCTACGTCACGAACCGCCAGATCGAGGCGGCTCGTATCGCGATGACTCGCCACATCAAGCGTGGCGGTAAGGTCTGGATCAACATCTACCCGGACCGTCCGCTCACGAAGAAGCCTGCCGAGACCCGCATGGGTTCCGGTAAGGGTTCGCCCGAGTGGTGGGTCGCCAACGTCAAGCCGGGCCGGATCATGTTTGAGCTGGCCGGCGTCGATGAGGAGCTCGCTCGTGAGGCCATGCGCCGTGCGATGCACAAGCTCCCGATGAAGTGCCGCTTCGTGGTGCGTGAAGGTGGTGGCAACTGATGGCTGTCGGTACCAAGGAACTCGCGACGACGGAGCTCGACGCGTTTGACGACGAGCGTCTCGTCGCCGAGCTGAAGAAGGCCAAGGAGGAGATGTTCAACCTCCGCTTCCAGGCGGCCACCGGCCAGCTGGAGAGCCACGGCCGACTGAAGGCAGTGCGTCGTGACATTGCACGTATCTACACGGTGATCCGCGAGCGCGAGCTCGGCATCCGGACCGCCCCGAGCGCCGAGTGAGTGAGGCTGGAATGAGCGAGAAGGCAAACGCGGCCGAGGCCGCAACGCCCACCCGTTCGCACCGGAAGACGCGGCGCGGATACGTGGTGAGCGACAAGATGGACAAGACCGTCGTGGTGGAGGTCGAGGACCGGGTCAAGCACCCGCTCTACGGCAAGGTCATCCGACGGACGACCAAGGTCAAGGCGCACGACGAGCAGAACACTGCCGGCGTGGGCGACCTGGTCGAGATCATGGAGACTCGCCCGCTGTCCGCCTCGAAGCGGTGGCGCCTGGTCGAGATCCACGAGAAGGCCAAGTAGCACGCTAGTCGCGGTGGGCCGAGAGGCCCGCCGCGACTGCACAGTGACTGACCCGGCCGTCGCCAGGCGGCGGCCGACACTGACAGATATCCGTTCGGCAAGGCTCGCTGAGTGCGAGAACCAGCTCGACGACAGGAGTTCACTACATGATCCAGCAGGAGTCGCGACTTCGGGTCGCCGACAACACGGGTGCGAAGGAAATCCTCTGCATCCGCGTTCTCGGTGGTTCGGGCCGTCGCTACGCCGGAATCGGCGACACCATCGTCGCAACCGTCAAGGACGCGATCCCGGGCGGAAACGTCAAGAAGGGCGACGTGGTCAAGGCCGTCATCGTCCGTACCGTCAAGGAGCGCCGTCGTCCCGACGGTTCCTACATCAAGTTCGATGAGAACGCCGCCGTGATCCTCAAGAACGAGGGGGAGCCGCGCGGTACGCGCATCTTCGGCCCCGTCGGTCGTGAGCTTCGTGACAAGAAGTTCATGAAGATCATCTCGCTGGCTCCGGAGGTGCTCTGACTATGGCCAAGATCAAGAAGGGCGACCTCGTCGTCGTCATCTCTGGCAAGGACCGCGGCAAGCAGGGGCGTGTCCTCGAGGTCCTCAAGGACCGCGACCGTCTGGTCGTCGAGGGCGTCCAGCGTGTCACGAAGCACGTCAAGGAGGGGCAGTCGCAGCGCGGCACCCGCACCGGCGGCATCGAGACGGTCGAGGCACCCATCCACGTGAGCAACGTGATGGTGGTTGACCCGGAGACCAAGAAGGGCACCCGCGTCGGGTACCGCACCGAAGAGGTCGAGCGCGATGGCCGTACGCGGACGACGCGTGTTCGCGTCGCCAAGCGCTCCGGGAAGGACATCTGATGAGCGAGACGCTCGAGGCTCCGGCGACCCCTCGCCTGAAGCAGAAGTACCGCGACGAGATCATCGATGGTCTTCGCGAGGAGTTCAGCCACGCCAACGTCAACCAGGTTGCCGGCCTCACCAAGGTCGTCGTCAACATGGGTGTCGGTGACGCGGCCAAGGACTCCAAGCTCATCGAGGGTGCTATCCGCGACCTGACCGCGATCACAGGTCAGAAGCCGCAGGTCACCAAGGCGCGCAAGTCCATCGCACAGTTCAAGCTGCGTGAGGGCATGCCGATCGGTGCGCACGTCACGCTGCGTGGCGACCGCATGTGGGAGTTCCTGGACCGCCTCACGGCGACCGCGCTCCCGCGCATCCGCGACTTCCGCGGACTGTCCCCGAAGCAGTTCGACGGGAACGGCAACTACACCTTCGGTCTCACCGAGCAGTCGATGTTCCACGAGATCGACCAGGACAAGATCGACCGTGTCCGTGGTATGGACATCACGGTTGTGACGACCGCGACGACGGACGACGAGGGCCGCTCCCTGCTGCGCCGCCTCGGCTTCCCCTTCAAGGAGAACTGACATGGCGAAGAAGGCCCTGATCAACAAGGCTGCCGCGAAGCCCAAGTTCGCGGTTCGTGCCTACACCCGGTGCCAGAAGTGCGGTCGCCCGCACTCCGTGTACCGCAAGTTCGGCCTCTGCCGCATCTGCCTTCGTGAGATGGCACACCGTGGTGAGCTCCCCGGCGTCACCAAGAGCAGCTGGTAACAACTACGTCGCAGGTCCGGCGAGCGCAAGCGAACCGGATACCCCGGCGAGGAAGGGCTGAAGCCCAATGACGATGACCGACCCGATCGCAGACATGTTGACGCGTCTGCGTAACGCGAATTCAGCGGGCCACGACACGGTCACCATGCCGTTCTCGAAGCTGAAGTCGCACATTGCAGAGATCCTCCAGGCGGAGGGATACATCGCCGGCTGGAACGTCGAGGACGCCCGTGTGGGCAAGAGCCTGACGCTCGAGCTGAAGTTCGGCCCCAACCGCGAGCGTGCGCTCGTGGGTGTGCGCCGTGTCTCGAAGCCCGGTCTTCGCGTGTACGCGAAGTCCACCAAGCTGCCCACGGTTCGTGGCGGCCTCGGCGTGGCCATCCTGTCCACGTCCTCCGGACTGCTGACCGATCAGCAGGCAACGGAGAAGGGCGTGGGCGGCGAAGTCCTCGCCTACGTCTGGTAACGGAACTCGGAAGGAGAGATAAGCCAATGTCTCGAATCGGCAAGATCCCCGTTCCGGTCCCGGCCGGCGTGGACGTGACAGTCAGCGGTGCACTCGTGACGGTCAAGGGCCCCAAGGGAACCCTTGAGCACACGGTGCCCACCCCTATTACGGTCGAGCAGGAGGACGGCACCCTCGCGGTGAAGCGTCCGAACGACGAGCGCGAGTCTCGCGCGCTGCACGGCCTCACCCGCACGCTCCTGTCGAACCTCATCACCGGGGTCACCGACGGATACGAGAAGAAGCTCGAGATCGTCGGCACCGGTTACCGTGTCGCCGCGAAGGGCTCGGACCTCGAGTTCGCCCTCGGCTTCAGCCACCCGGTGATCATCAGCGCCCCCGAGGGCGTCACGTTCGCGGTGGAGAGCCCGACCAAGTTCTCGGTGAGCGGCATCGACAAGCAGCAGGTCGGCGAAGTCGCTGCGAACATCCGCAAGATCCGCAAGCCCGAGCCCTACAAGGGCAAGGGCGTGCGATACGCCGGCGAGCAGGTCCGCCGCAAGGTCGGAAAGGCTGGTAAGTGATGGCTCTCAAGGTTTTGGGCAAGGGCAAGTCGGTTTCGCGCCGTCGTCGCCACGTCCGCCTGCGGAAGAAGATCACGGGAACGGCGGTCCGTCCGCGTCTCGTGGTGACCCGTTCGTCCCGTCACCTCACCGCTCAGGTTGTCGACGACACCGTCGGACGCACCGTGGTCTCCGCCTCGACGCTCGAGGCAGACCTGCGCGCGTCGGACGGCGACAAGACGGCCAAGGCGCGCCAGATCGGCGAGCTCGTTGCAGCCCGTGCGAAGGAGGCCGGCATCGAGTCGGTCGTCTTCGACCGCGGTGGCAACAAGTACCACGGCCGTGTGGCCGCGGTGGCCGAAGGTGCGCGCGAGGGCGGTCTGGCACTGTGACGACGACGACCATTTCCGCACGGAAGCAAAGGATTCTCTGATGGCTGCTGGGCAGCGCAGCAACACCGGCGCCCCTCAGGGTGCCGCCAACGAGTCGAACACCCGCGGTGGCCAGTCCGGCCAGGGCGGGCAGGGAGGCCGTGGAGGTCGCGACAACCGTCGTGACAACCGTCGCGGCGACGCAGCCGACAAGAACGCCTTTGTCGAGCGAGTCGTAGCGATCAACCGCGTCTCCAAGGTCGTCAAGGGCGGCCGCCGCTTCAGCTTCACGGCGCTCGTCGTCGTGGGCGACGGCGACGGCACCGTCGGTGTCGGCTACGGGAAGGCCAAGGAGGTGCCCGCGGCGATCGCCAAGGGCGTCGAGGAGGCCAAGAAGAACTTCTTCAAGGTTCCCCGTATCCAGGGCACGATCCCTCACCCCATCCAGGGCGAGGACGCCGCCGGCGTCGTCTTCCTGCGTCCGGCTGCTCCGGGTACCGGTGTGATCGCCGGTGGTCCGGTGCGCGCCGTGCTGGAGTGCGCGGGCATCCACGACGTGCTGAGCAAGTCGCTCGGTTCGACGAACCAGATCAACATCGTCCGCGCTGCTGTTGCGGCCCTCCAGGGTCTCGAGCAGCCTGAGGCGGTCGCCGCACGTCGTGGCCTCCCGCTCGAGCACGTCGCCCCGGCGGCGATGCTCCGCGCACAGGCGGCCGGACAGGCCAAGGCCGCAGCGAAGGCAGGTGCGTGATGGCACGTCTGAAGGTCACGCAGAAGAAGTCCGCCATCGGCGGGAGCCAGCCTCAGCGCAACACGCTGCGGACTCTGGGCCTCAAGCGGATCGGCGACATCGCCGTGAAGGAGGACCGCCCGGAGATTCGCGGCATGGTTGCCAAGGTGGCACACCTCGTCGCAGTCGAGGAGGTTGAGTAATGGCTGAGAACGCCAAGAAGGAGACGACCGAGGTGAGCACCCTCAAGGTGCACCACCTGCGTCCTGCTCCCGGTGCCAAGACCGCCAAGACCCGTGTGGGTCGTGGTGAGGCATCGAAGGGTAAGACCGCCGGTCGCGGTACCAAGGGTACGAAGGCCCGTTACCAGGTTCCGGAGCGCTTCGAGGGTGGGCAGATGCCCCTCCACATGCGGCTCCCGAAGCTGCGCGGGTTCACGAACCCGTTCCGCGTGGAGTTCCAGGTCGTGAACCTGGACAAGCTCTCCTCGCTCTACCCCGAGGGTGGCTCCGTCACCGTCGAGGACCTGGTCGCCAAGGGTGCGGTCCGCAAGGGCCAGCCCGTGAAGGTGCTCGGTTCGGGTGAGCTGTCGGTCAAGCTGGACGTCGCGGTCGACGCGTACTCCGGCTCCGCGAAGGAGAAGATCCTCGCGGCCGGTGGCTCGGTCTCCGAGAACTGACCTCAGAACGGGGCCGACGGCACATGCCGTCGGCCCCGTTGCTGTACCTGGGGAGCTTTGACCGGGCATGATGGTTCTCGTTCGCGCACAGACAACGTAGAATCACGAACCGGTCGTCACGAACGACTTGCCGTACGACAGCGGCGCAACGGCGTAGGCGCCGCATGGTCGCCTGCGCGGGGGCGTCGGTCCACGCCGGTTGACCGGCGCACGATACACCCGCACCGCGGGCCAGGAGGATAGGTGCTCAGCGCATTCGGCAGGGCTTTCCGGACGCCCGACCTGCGTCGCAAACTGTTGTTCACGATCGGAATCATCGTTCTGTACCGTGTCGGGTCCTTCATCCCGACACCGGGCGTCGATTACCCGAACGTCCAGCAGTGCATCGCGGAGACGGCCGGTTCGAACGATCTCCTCGGTCTGATCAACCTCTTCAGCGGCGGGGCGTTGCTCCAGCTCTCGATCTTCGCGCTCGGGATCATGCCGTACATCACCGCGAGCATCATCGTGCAGCTGCTCCGCGTCGTGATCCCTCACTTCGAGGCTCTCCACAAGGAGGGGCAGTCCGGGCAGGCGAAGCTCACGCAGTACACCCGCTACCTGACGATCGCACTCGCCATCCTCCAGTCGACGACGGTCATCACGACCGCGCGCAACGGATTCCTCTTCCAGGGCTGCTCCGTCCCCGTGATCCCGGACGACTCGTTCGTCACTCTCTCGATCATGGTGATCACCATGACCGCGGGTACCGGACTGATCATGTGGCTCGGTGAGCTGATCTCCGAGCGCGGTATCGGCAACGGCATGTCGCTCCTGATCTTCACGTCGATCGCGGCCAGCTTCCCCACGGCCCTGTGGTCGATCGCGGGTGGCGAGAACGGCTTCGTGAAGTTCGCCCTCGTCATCGGTGTGATCCTGCTGGTGATCCTGCTGGTCGTCTTCGTCGAGCAGTCGCAGCGGCGCATCCCCGTGCAGTACGCCAAGCGGATGGTCGGCCGCAAGATGTACGGCGGCTCGTCGACGTACATCCCGATCAAGATCAACATGTCCGGTGTCATCCCGGTCATCTTCGCGTCGTCGATCCTGGCGATCCCCGGTCTGCTGGCGCAGTTCGGCGACGAGACCTCCGAATGGGTGGTGTGGGTCTCCCGCTACCTCGCTCCGCAGGACGCAGGGCTGCACATCGCGCTCTACGTGCTGATGATCATCTTCTTCGCCTTCTTCTACACCGCGATCACGTTCAACCCCGACGAGGTTGCGGACAACATGAAGAAGTACGGCGGGTTCATCCCCGGCATCCGTGCGGGACGTCCGACCGCCGAGTATCTCGACTACGTCATCTCGCGCATCACCACGGCGGGCTCGATCTACCTCGCCGTCGTCGCGCTCATCCCGACGCTCGTGCTGATCGCGCTGGACGTCGAGACCAACATCCCGTTCGGTGGTAGCTCGATCATCATCGTCGTGGGTGTCGGCCTCGAGACCGTCAAGCAGATCAACTCGCAGCTGCAGCAGCGTCACTACGAAGGGTTCCTCCGTTGAGCAGCTCCACTCCGTCCGCCCGTCTCGTGATCATGGGCCCGCAGGGTGCCGGCAAGGGCACGCAGGCCGCCCGTCTTGCCGAGACGTACGACATCCCGGCGATCTCCACCGGCGACATCTTCCGCGCCAACATCAAGGGCGGGACGGAGCTCGGGCGCCTCGTTCAGGAGTACACCGCCAAGGGTGACCTCGTCCCGGACGAGGTCACCAACGCGATGGTCCGTGACCGTCTCGCCCAGGACGACGTCGCCTCCGGGTTCATCCTCGACGGCTACCCGCGCAACGCGGCCCAGGTCGTCGAGCTCGACGGGATCCTCGCCGATCTCGGTGTCGCGCTCGACGGAGTCCTCGAGCTCACGGCTGACCGTGCCGAGCTCCTGGAGCGCATGCGCAAGCGTGCGGAGATCGAGGGGCGTGAGGACGACACGGACGAGGCGATCGCCCGCCGTCTGGACATCTACGCGGAGCAGACCGCGCCGCTGGCCGACGCCTACGCAGCCCGTGACCTGCTCATCCAGGTCGACGGTATCGGCGAGGTCGAGGAGATCACCGGACGCCTGGTGGCCGAGCTGAACCCGCGACTCGGGGTCTGACGATCTCCGTGTTCGGTCGCGAGAAGATCGAGTACAAGTCGCTCGACGAGGTCCGCACGATGCGTCGTGCGGGCCTCGTCGTCGCGCAGGCCCTCGCGGCGGTGCGCAAGAGTGCGCGCCCCGGCATGACGACGGCGGACCTGGACCAGGTCGCCGCGGCGACGATCCACGACGCCGGTGCCACCTCCAACTTCCTCGGATATCACGGGTTCCCGGCGACGGTCTGCGCGTCGGTGAACGAGGAGATCGTGCACGGAATCCCTGGGTCTCGCGTCCTCGAGGTCGGCGACGTGGTTTCTGTCGACTGCGGTGCCGTCGTCGACGGTTGGCACGGCGACTCGGCGTTGTCGTTCATCCTCGGCCCCGCGGGCGCCCTGGACATCGACGATCCTGCGATCCGCGACTCCGCCGACGCGGACCTGGTCCGCATCACCGAGGAGTCGATGTGGGCCGGCATCGCAGCACTGGCGACCGCGTCCCGGGTCGGTGAGATCGGTGATGCCATCGACGACGTGATCACCGCCGCGGCCCGTGACGGCGTAGAGCTCGGCATCGTGACCGAGTTCACCGGGCACGGCATCGGGACCGCGATGCATCAGCCACCGGAGGTGCTCAACTTCCGCAGCAGCCACCGAGGACCGCGGGTGAAGCCAGGGATGTGTCTGGCGATCGAACCGATGATGACCCGGGGGAGCGGGGAGACCGTCACCCTGGCCGACGACTGGACCGTCGTGACCGACGACGGCTCCCGCGCCGCGCACTGGGAGCACAGCGTGGCCGTGACGGAGCAGGGCATCAGCGTGCTCACCGCCCTCGACTCCGGTGCTGGACGCCTGGCGCCCTACGGGGTCGCTCCGGTCACCATCTAGTTTCCGCCGTGCAAACGTTGATGACGAAATAGTTTCGTTATCACGAACTGCAGGTTTTCACCCTCTCCCGCCGCGCCGTGTGGTGTGAATCTCATTACAGTCGATCGCGTACGCATGTTCACGCTCTCGACGTCTGGATCCCGCCATGCACGTGAGTCGCCTTCTTTCCCGTACCCGAACGGCTGCCGTCGCCTCTGCGACGGCGCTGATTCTCGGTCTTTCTGCACCGCTGGCACTCGCTGCCGACGAGAACTCCCTCCAGCAGGAGGAGTCTGCCCAAGAGGTCGTGGAGGACGACGCCACCGACGCGCCGACCGAGGCGTCGACCGCCAAGACGAAGGCGAAGACGGAGAAGGACGAGAAGAAGGCTGAGCCGACGGAGACGTCTGAGCCGTCCGAGGACCCGACGTCCGAGGCGCCGGCCGACGACCCGACTTCTGACGGGGTGCCTGACGAGGATCCGGCGCCTGAGAAGAGCGATGGCGTCGAGAGCGGCTCCGAGAAGACGGGCGACTCGGGGAAGTCCGACGAATCCGAGAGCGACGAGGCGCCGGCGGGCATCGCGCCGCTGTCCGTCCCGCTCCCGGATGACGACACGGCGGTCGTGACGGTCCGAACCGGTGGCATCAGGACGGGTGACTCGAGCGTCGCGGCGCTCCCGGGCGTGGTGCTCGGTCTGTACGCGACGGCGGGCGCCGCGAGCCCGGTCAACAACACGTGGGCCGTGTGTACCGCGGACGTCGACGGAGACTGTTCGTTCGAGGTCCCGTGGTTCAACCCGCCAGGACAGGCGGACGGCCCGAGCTATTGGGTCAAGCAGATCTCCGCCCCGACCGGGTACTTCACCAACCCTGCGCTGCGGACGGGCGGCGCCGGCGCCGGCAGCTCAACCTCTTACGTCTTCGAGACCCCCGAGCTCGAGGCGGACACCGTCTACACGTCGACGTCGACGTCGGACGGCTTCATGTATGCAACGGGAAACACCAACGCCGACGCCTCGTCCGGGATCTGGCAGCAGTCCGTGAACAACCCGCCGGCGACGCAGCAGTGCGGTCTTGACGCGGCACTCCTGCTCGACGTGTCCGGCTCGGTCTCCGGCGATCTGCCCCAACTGAAGACCGCGGCGAGCTCGATGGTGGACGCGCTCGTCGGGACGCCGTCGCAGCTTGCCCTTCACACGTTCAACAACCAGTCGCCGTCGTCGGCCACGGGTGGTGTGAACGCGCCGCTGCGGAACGTCTCGACCTCGGGCGACGCCCAAGCCATCAAGAACGACATCAACGGGCTGAGCGCCAACTCAGGCACCAACTGGGACCAGGGTCTCTGGGGGCTGGTCGGGATCGCCGACACCCTCGACGTCGTCATCGTGATCACGGACGGCAACCCGACGTTCTACGGTCCGAGCGCGGAGGGGCCAGGCAGCTATACGCGATTCCGTGAGGTGGAGAACTCGATCTTCTCTGCGAACGCACTCAAGGCGGAGGGCGCACGCATCATCACGCTCGGTGTCGGTGACGGTCTCGGCACCGCCGCCTCGCTCAACCTCCGCGCAGTCTCGGGTGACGGTGCGTACTACCAGTCTGAAAGCTACGACGACGCCGCCGAGGTCGTGCGGAACCTTGCTCTCGGTGCCTGCCAGAACCGGCTGTCGGTCATCAAGCAGACCGTCGACGCCAACGGGGAGAACCCGAACGTCGCGGGTGGGTGGGACATCACGGCGAGCGGGCCGATCGTCGACGGCGGGTCCGTAACCAAGGAGACGGCGCCGGAGACCGGTGGTGTCAACTTCGACCTGACCATCCCCGGTGGGGGGTCGGGCGTGGTCACCGTCGCGGAGGACCTCACAAGCCAGCCGAACTTCGAGTTCTCGGGTGTGGAGTGCACCGACACCACCACGGGCAACGCGCTGACTGTCGCCGACCTGAATCCGGCGACCGGTAGTTTCACGGTCGCGATCCCGTCGACCCAGACCACCGCGAGCTGTACGATCACCAACCAGTCGGCGGAACCGGCCTCCGTCGTCTTCGAGAAGACATGGGAGATCGACGGGACGACGTACGCGCACTCGTCTCGTCCGACCGGGTACAACGCGAACGGTTCGGTCAACGGCGAGAACGTCGGCATCGGCAGCGAGCGCGCGGGCTTCGAGGCGGGCGACAGTGTCACCGTCGGCGAGTCGACCACGGTTCCGAACGACCAGCCGCTCTGTGAGGCCGTCGTCGAAGAGCTCGTCTCGATCAACGGGGTCGCTCTCGACAACCCGATCCCGCTGACCGGAGACGCCACGTACGACTTCGACCTGGAGGCCGGCACCAACACCGTCGGTCTGCGCAACACGCAGGACTGCGAGTCGCGCGTCACGCTCGTGAAGGAGGTACAGGGCGGACCGGCCGACCCTGCCACCTGGACGCTCACCGCGGTGACGCCGGACGGGGCGATCGAGGGGCCGACGGGCACCACCGGCGTGACGGGTGAGGTCAGCCCGGCCACGCGCTACATCCTGACGGAGAGCGGCGACCCGCGGTACGCCCAGACGATCGCTCCCAACGCTGCTCCCACGCCTCCCGCGACCGGGTCGTGGCAGTGCAGCAAGCTGGACGAGAACGGCGAACTGATCCCTGGCTCGCAGTACGACGGTCTGAACGGCGGGGTCACGGTGCCACGCGGCCAGTGGGCAGAGTGTACGGCGGTGAACGTGACCGCCGAGCTGACGCTTCTCAAGGAGGTCTCCAACGTCTCCGGCGGTGAAGCAGAGTCGTCGGACTTCGACCTGACGGCGACGCCGACGGGTGACGACGTCCCTGCGGGCCTCGCGCCGGAGACGGTCGAGGGCGCCGCTGACCCAGCGGACGCGAACACCTTCCTGGTGCGACCCGGTACGCCGTACGCGCTCACGGAGTCGGACCTCAGCGGGTACGAACTGTCGTCCCTCACGTGTGTCGACGACAGCGACGTGCCGATCGACCTCGGCGACGGAGACACGATCACCGTCCCCGCGGGGGAGCAGTACTCGTGCACGTTCATCAACGACGACATCGCACCCACGCTGACCCTGGTCAAGGAGATCGGCGGCGACGGCGACCAGTCCCTGGTCGACGCGTGGACCCTGACGGCGACGGACGGCGACTCGACGGTCGTGAGCGGCACCAGCGGAGTCAGCGAGGACGTCGAGGCGGGAGTTGCCTACACCCTGGGCGAGACGCTGATCGACCCGGACGGCGACGGACAGGGGTACTACCAGGAGGGTGAGTGGTCCTGCACGGACGAGGACGGAGCTGACGGCACCGTCACCCTCGCTCTCGGCCAGGACGTGACCTGTACGGTCACGAACGTCCCGGTCGAGCCGGTCACGATCGTCAAGGACGCCGGCACAGCGACCCAGGACGGCACGGACGCCAACCTCTGGACGGTCGACTACACGCTGACCGCGACCAACTCGAACCCGGTGGGCGTCGAGTACACGATCACGGACTCGATCGACGTCCCGGCGGCAGCGTCGGTCGACCAGATCTCTGTCGTCGGATCTCCGGCGGGCGTGACTCTGAACCCCGCGTTCGACGGACAGAGTGACACGCTCATCGCCGAGGATGTGGCGATCGGTGCCGGCGACCCGAGCCCCGTCAACCACGTGTACACGGTGCGGGTCGTCTACCGGACGACGGCCGCGGCAGGCGAGCCGACCGGGCAGTGCGACCCGGGCGAGGGCCACGTGATCGGCAACGACGCGACGGTCACGACGTACGACCTCCCGCCGGAGTCGGACGACGCGTGCGTCACGATCCCGGAGGACCCGGCGGTGACGGTCGAGAAGATCGAGACGTCGACGACGCAGAACGCGGACGGCTCCTGGACCATCACCTACGAGGTGGTCGCCACGAACACGTCCGACGAGCTCGCCGCCGCGTACGACGCGGTCGACACGCCGGAGTTCGGCGACGGGATCTCGATCTCGTCGGCGTCCTGGACCGGTCCGACGTCGGGTTCCTTCACGGGTGACCCGCTGACGGCGCAGCTCGCCACGGACAAGACCCTCGCCCCGGGTCTGTTCGAGACCTACACGATCACCATCGTCGCGGAGGTCGCGGGCGACTCCACGCCCGAGGCGCGCGACTGCGAGCTGAGCGACGGCGAGGACGGAACAGGCTTCTTCAACACCGCGACCATCACGGTCGACGGCCAGGACCCGGTGAGCGACAGCGACTGCTCGTCACCGGTCGTCCCGACGGTCACGAAGACCGTCACGTCGGACGCGACGCCGGACACGAGCGTCGACCCCTGGGCCGGCCTGTGGACGATCACGTACGACGTCACGGTCACCAACCCGTCCGACGAGACAGGACTCCAGTACTCGCTCACCGACGTCCCGACGCCGTCGGTCGGCACGGCCGTGAGTGCCGAGGTGACAGGTGCCGCGACGCTCTCCTGGCAGTCGACGGACGGGCCGTTCGTCATCGTCCCGGCCGACTCGCCGACGGCGCTCGCGGCAGGTGAGTCCGACACCTACACGATCACGATGAGCGTGCAGGTCCCGTTGGCGACGGAGCTGCCCGTGGCCTGCGACGACGACGGCTCGGGCCTCGTCAACACAGCGATCGCGGTCTCGGGCGACTTCACGGTCGCCGACGACGCCTGTAGCGAGCTCCCGGACCTGCCCAGTCTGACGCTGGTCAAGGAGGTCGAGAACGGCAACCTCACCGAGGGCGTCGCGGACGACCAGGACTGGCGCCTCACCGCCAACGGTGACGACGACACGCCGTTCGACACCGGCGGTCTCTCGGAGCACACGTCGACGGTGCTGCCCGGCACGTACGGGCTCAGCGAGACATTGATCGACGACTCCTTCGCGGGTCTGTACACCGCCTCGGCGTGGGCATGCACGATCGACGGACAGCCGTTCAGCGGCTTCGCCTCACCCGACGCCGTGACGCTCGCGAACGGCGAGGACGTGGTCTGCACGATCACGAACACGCTGATCGACCCGGTCACGATCCAGAAGGCGACGGCGTCGGTGACGCCGTCCGCGACGACGCCGGGGGAGTGGACGCTGGTCTACACGCTCACCGTCACAAACCCGAACGACGTCGACGCGACCTACGACATCAGCGACACGACGCAGCTCGTCCCGGGCGCCACGCTCGAGTCGATCTCGGTCGACTCGGACGACGTCGACGTCAGCGGATCTTCCTTCGGCGTCTCCGACCCGGTGATCGCCGAAGACGTGACGATCGGCACGGGTGACGAGAACACCCACGTCTACACCGTGACCGCGACGGTCACCGTGCCGGGGACGGTGACCGAACCGGTCTGCGGCAACGACGGCATGGTGCAGAACACCGGCACCGTCACGATGGCGCCGTTCGACCCGATCGACTCGACGGTCTGTGACACCACCGACGACCTGCCGGGCGTCACGATCACCAAGGACGTCTCCACCGACGTCGTGCCCGCGCAGAACGAGGACGGCAGCTGGACGATCACGTACGACGTGGTCGTCACGAACTCCGAGGACGACCAGGCCACGGAGTACACGCTGACCGACGACCTCCGGTTCGGCGACGGCATCACGGTGGGCGACGCGACCTGGTCGCTGGCCGACCCTGCCGACGACGGAACGTTCGTCGACGGCTCTGCCGACCTCACGCCGGACGGCCCGCGGGCGCTCGCCGGCGGCGGGACGCACACCTACACGGTCACGGCGACGGGAACGGTCACGGACTCCTCGACCGCGACGAGCCGCGACTGCATCCTGGGTGACGGCGAGTCCGGGACCGGGTTCTGGAACTCGGCCACCGTCACCGCCTCCGGCGACTCGACGACCGTCAGCGCGTGCGCCACACCGGTGCTGCCCTCGATCGACAAGCAGTTCTCGTCAACCGCCCAGCACATCGTGGACGGGGCCTGGGACGGGAGCTGGGACGTGACCTACGAGGTCGCGGTCTCGAACACCCACCCGCTCACGGACATCTACTACACGCTCGACGACGCCCCGGCGCTGCCCGCCGGCGTCACGCTCAACTCCGCCACGATCAGCGGGGTCGACGGCGAGGGGGCCGACATCACGGTGAACCCGCTCTGGGACGGCGACGGTGCGACTGCCGTGATCGAGGACGCACGCGTGCTTCCTGCGAACTCCATGGACGTCTACACGGTCGTGGTGAACGTGACCGCGGACGACGACGCCGAGGTACCGACGAGCGAGTGCACCGTCGGTGAGGGGGCCGTCGACAACACGGCCACCGTCGCCAGTGGCGGGTACACCGACTCGGCGAGCGCCTGCGGGCCGCTGGGCGAGATCTCGGTGCCGGTCGTCCAGAAGGACGCGACCTCCGCCGTCCAGGGCGACGACGGTCTGTGGACGGTCACCTACGACGTCACGGTCCGCAACGACGGCGAGGCCTTCACCCGGTACGACCTCACCGACCTGCCGGAGCTTCCGAGCACGATGTCGGTGGAGTCGGCGAGCTGGTCCGGCGAGACGTCGGGCGACTTCACGGTCACGGACGGCGTTCCGGCCGAGGCCACGCTGGCGTCCGGAAAGTTCATCGCCGGTGGCGGTGCGACGCACACCTACACGGTGACGATGATCGTGGACTTCACCGGGGTCGAGGCCGACGAGACGGTCGTCTGCACCGGTGAGCCGGGCTCCGGCTTCTACAACGGGGTCACGGTCACCACGGGTGACCTCACGAACTCCGACTCCGCGTGTGCCGAGCCGACGGTCCCGACCGTCGAGAAGTCGGTGACCTCGGAGCCCGTTCCCTACGTGCCGGAGGGCGAGCAGTGGAACGGCCAGTGGACCGTGACGTACGACGTCGTGGTCTCTGCTCCGGCTGCTGAGGGTGCCCCGACCGCGACATACTCCCTGACCGACGAGCCGCAGCTGAGCGGTGGGGCGACGCTCATCTCCGGTACTGCCACGAGCGACCAGCTCACGGACGACGTGACGTGGACGGATGCCGGCGAGGTCGACATCGTTCCGGCCGACGCGCCGGCGACGATCACCGCGGGAGCGCAGCACACCTACACGGTGACCCTCCTCGTGACGGTGCCGCTCGACACCGAGCTGCCGCTCCTATGCGACGACGACGCCGACGACGGCCTGGTCAACTCGGCCACCGTCACGTCGGGCAGCACCACGTCGACGTCGAGCGACTGTGGCGAGGTGCCGGAGCTGCCGACCCTCACCCTGCTCAAGAGCGTCGAGAACGGCGAGCAGACCGAGGGCGTCGCGGGAGCTGACGACTGGAACCTCAGCGCGTCGAGCGAGGACTTCGGCTTCGACGGGACCACGGGCGTCAGCTCGTACGTCCTGCCGGGCGAGTACGACCTCTCCGAGTCGCTGACCGACCCGGCGTTCGCGGCGTACTACTACCAGGACGGTGCGTGGGTCTGCGAGCAGGAGGGTGACCAGGAGCCGCCGCTCGAGCTGGCCGCCGAAGCCTCAGCGGTCGGTGGGGACTACCTGCTGACGGTCGTCGACGGTTCGACCGCCGACTGGACCTGCGAGGTCACCAACCGGCTCGTCGACCCGGTGGAGGTCGTGAAGACCTCCGCGGGTGTCGAGACGACCGGGACGCCGGGCGAGTGGACGGTCGAGTACACGCTCGACGTCACGAACCCGAACCCGGTGGCCACGGTCTACGACCTGACGGACGTCGTGGAGCTGAGCGAGTACGTGACGCTCTCCGGGGTCGAGGTCACCGCAACGCCTGACGGTGTCACCCCGGACGCGAGCTTTGACGGGACCGCGGCCAACGACCTCATCGCCTCGGGCGTCGAGATCGGTGTCGGGGACCCGGACGGCACGCACACCTACACGGTGGTGGCCACGCTCACCACGGCGGGTGCCACGAGCACGATCGAGCAGTGCGAGGTCGGGAACCTCAACAACGAGGCGGTCGTCACGACCGGCCCGGCCGGCGAGGACCGCTCGGACGTCTGCGACGAGGTCCCGAGCCTCCCGGCGGTGAACGTCGAGAAGGGCGTTTCCTCGACCGTCCAGAACGAGGACGGCACGTGGACCGTCGAGTACCTGGTGACGGCGACGAACTCCTCGGACGAGTACCCGACGACGTACGACGCGGCCGACACCCTGCAGTTCGGTGAGGGCATGACGATCGTCTCGGCCGACTGGGTCGGCCAGGACGGCGGCGACCCGACGGCGTTCGACGTCTCGACCTGGACGGCCGACCTGGCCGACGGTCGTGACCTCGTCGCCGGTGGTGTCGACGAGTACACCGTCACGGTGGTCGCCGACGTCACGACGGAGTCGACGACGACCTCCCGCGACTGTGAGCTCGTCGAGGGTGAGAACGGCACCGGGTTCCTGAACTCGGCGCGCGTGACCGTCGCCGGCGAGCTGACGACGTCCGACACGGCCTGTGACACGCCGGCCGTTCCCGACGTGCAGAAGATCGCCTTCGCGGACGCCTCCCCGGTGCTCGAGGAGGGTGTCTGGAACGGACTCTGGGAGGTGAACTACCAGATCCGCGTCAGCAACACCGGGGACAAGGAGCTGGTCTACGGCCTCGAGGACGTCTTCACCCCGAGCGTCGGTGAGATCGTCGGCGGGACCGCGTCGGGCTCCACGCTTGCGGAGGACGTCGTCTGGGACGGCACGGGATCGTTCGACATCGTGCCGGGCGACGCTCCGCAGACACTCGGCAGCGAGGAGATCCACTTCTACTCCGTCACGCTGACGGTCCGGACGGCGATCGACGTCGACCTGCCCGTCTCGTGCGACGACGGTGGAGAGTCCGGGCTCTGGAACGACGGTGTGGTGACGTCGGGCGGTTACACGACCTCCGACGACGACTGCGCCGGGATCCCGGAGCTGCCGACCCTGACCCTGGTCAAGACGGTCGACAACGGCGACCTCACCGAGGGCGTCGCAGGTCCGGGTGCGTTCACCCTCACGGGTGACGGGGCCACGACGGTGAGCGGCGTCGCCGACGCCGACACCGGCGAGGTGTCGGGCCGGGCCGTGAACGGTTCGACCTACGTGCTGGACGAAGAGCTGACGGACGAGACGTTCGAGGGCTACTACTACCAGGACGGCGAGTGGGTCTGTGAGTCGGAGGGAACGGAGCAGCCGCAGCTCTTCGCGCTGATGCTCCCGACGACGCCGGGGTCCGTGACCGTCGACGGCGACACGACGTGCTGGGTCACGAACGTGCTCGTCGACCCGGTGGAGATCGAGAAAACCTCCGCGGGAGCCGTCGCCTCGACGGAGAACCCGGGTGACTGGACGGTCGAGTACACGCTGACGGTCACGAACCCGAACGCGGTGGCGACGCGCTACGACATCGACGATGCCGTCGAGCTGGCCGACGGAGTCGAGCTTCTGAGCGCCGACGTCACCGGTACACCGGACGGCGTGGCAGCGGAGGAGTCGTTCGACGGCACCGCTGAGACGCGGATCGCCTCCGACGTCGAGGTCGACGCCGAGGGTACGCACGTCTACACCGTGGTGGCCGAGGTCAGGGCGTCGGGATCGACAGGAAGCATCGTTGCCTGCGAGTTCGACAACCTGAACCTTCGCAACGCCGGCACCGTGACCACCGGACCTGCCGGGACGGACACCGACCGGGTGTGTGACGAGATCCCCGATCTCCCTGAGGTCGACGTCGTCAAGACGGTCGTTCAGGGCGAGGGCGAGGATGTCGGTACGGAGCCGTCGGAGGACAACGACTGGACCGTCGAGTACACGGTCGAGGTCACGAACTCCAGCGACGAGCTTCCCACGACCTACTCGCTCACCGACTCCCCGATGTACGGGGACGGCATCGACATCACGTCGGCGACGTGGACGGGCCCGAACGAGTCCTCCGGCGAGTTCACCGGTGATCCTCTGACGGCCGTGCTTGCCACGGACCGCCAGCTGGCTGCGGGTGCGACGGAGACCTGGACCGTGACGATCACATCGGTGGTGACGACCGAGTCCACCGTCGAGTCTCGCGACTGCGAGCTCGTCGAGGGCGAGAACGGCACCGGGTTCCTGAACTCGGCGACAGCCACGGCGGCCGGGGAGTCCGTGACGGACACGGCGTGCTCCACGCCGAAGGGGGTCGACCTGACGATCGCGAAGTCCGTCAGTGACCTGCCTGAAGCCGGCGAGCCGGTCGATGCTGGCGACGAGTTCGACTACTCGCTCACCGTGTCGCACGGCGAGAAGAGCCTGAATGATGCAACGGGCGTCGTCGTGACTGACACGATGCCTGCTGGGCTCACCGTGGTCGACGCGGACGCCGAGACCGACGGAGTCCAGATCGAGGGCCTGCCGGAGGGCTGGACCGCGGTGGTTGCCGAGGACGGCAGCACGGTGACCTTCACCTACGACGGTGTCTTCGAGCTGGGCGCGGAGGCCACACTGGTCTTCCCGGTGACTGTCGACGAAGAGCCCCCGGGCGACTTCGTCAACACGGCTTGCGTGGAGTCCGACGAGACTGAGCTCGACGGGTCGAACAACTGTGACGACGTGACGACGACAGTCAAGCGGATCATCCCGAACGCCGAGGTCGTCTGCTCGCTGGACATCCCGTACCTGGCCTACGACATCGAGACGATCAACGTCGAGAACATCGAGGACGAGACGATCACCATGACGTGGCGGGATGCCGAGGGCGAGGTGATCCGGGTCGACGAGATCCCGGGCACCGAGCTCCAGGGCCGGAAGATCTGGCCTGCCGGTGAGGTCAACTCGGACGGTGTGTCGATCGGCTGGCCCGGTTGGCGGCCGATCGTCGAGAGCGATCTCGACGAGAACGGGCAGATCGCCGACCCCGATGCTCTCTTCTGGGAGGACGTCATCTTCCACCCGAGCCTCGAGAGCGCGGACTGGCGTCCGAGCGAGTCGGCGGGTGACGAGCCGCTGACCGTCGAGTTCTCGGTCAACCCCTCCGCGACGGTCGAGGTCTACTACCCGCCGGCCGACCCGGAGTGTGCAGTGGCCCGTGACCCGGAGGTGGTCATCGAGAAGACCACCGACGTCGAGGTCGTCGAGGGTGGCGACACCTTCTCCTACGACCTCGAGGTCACGAACACCGGCCTCGGTGCCGTGTGGGACGCGGTCCTCACGGACGAGATCCCGCAGGACCTCAAGGTGACCGACTGGACCACCGACGAGACGGCGTTCCCGCGCTGGTTCGACTGTGAGCTCACGGGGACCGACTCGAACGGCTACGGAGGGGTCTTCACCTGTGACCTGTTCGGTCCGCTGGCGGCGTCCGACGACGGGGAGCCGGTCTCGGCTCCGGTCGTCACGCTCGACGTCGAGGTGATGGAGAACCTCACGACGGATCGCATCGTCAACACGGGCGAGGTCTGCTGGCCCGAGCGTGAGCCGGTCGGTGCCGACGACGGTGACGCCGGTGGTTGTGCGGAGAGCACGGTGGAGACACCGGTCCGTGCGATCGTGCCGAACGCGGAGATGATCTGCCTCCAGGACATCCCGTACGTCGAGTACGACATCGAGCTGTTCAACGTCGAGAACCCGGAGGGCCCGATCACGGCCACCTGGCGTGACGCGGACGGCGACGTCGTCCAGGTCGACGAGATCCCGCTCGACCAGCTCACCGGACGCCTCCTGTGGCCCGGTGGTGTGGTCAACGAGGACGGCATCTCGATCGGCTGGCCCGGATGGCGTGAGGCGCGCGAGGGTGAGACGCCCGAGTGGGAGAACATGGTCTTCGACCCGGATCTCTCGCACAGCGACTACCGCGAGGAGCTGACCGTCGAGTTCTCCGTGAACCCGACGTCGACCCTCACGGTCAAGTACCCGCCGGCGACGCCGGAGTGTGCGGTCGTCCGTGACCCGGACCTTTCGATCCAGAAGTCCGCGAACGTCTCGGAGATCGAGGCTGGTGACTCGTTCGAGTACACGCTCGAGGTCGTCAACAACGACCTCGGCGCGGCGGACGACGTCACGCTGACGGACGAGATTCCCGGACACCTCAGGGTGGACGAGATCGTGACGGACACGGAGGCGTTCCCGCGCTGGACCGACTGTGAGGTCACGGGCACGGACTCTGACGGCTACGGCGGCACGCTCGAGTGCCACCTGAACGGTCTGCTGGGACGTGCGGCGACCGCTCCGCCGGTGGTGCTCGAGGTGACCACCACGGAGGACGCCGAGCTCGGGGACGCCATCCACAACACCGGCCAGGTGTGCTGGACCGACTCCGACAAGCCCGACGACGGAGAGTCCTGCACCACCGACGACGTCACGGTCGTGGTGAGCGGGACGACGACCCCGGTTCCGCCGAAGCCGCCGCTCACGCCGACGCTGCCGAAGACCGGTTCGGACTCTGCGGGAATCCTCGCAGCCATGGCCGCTCTCCTGCTCCTCGGCTCGGCTCTCGTGGTCGGCGCTCGCCGGCACCGCAGGAGCTGATGCCGACGCAGACGACCTGAGGTGAGGCCGCCGCCCGGAGCCGTTCCGGGCGGCGGTTTCGCGTCGTGGCTGAATAGAGTACGATGGTCCGTCGGGTGTAGTCCGTTCTTTGAGTTCCACTGTCGAGACCTCTTGCAGGCTGTCGATCGGGCCTTGCGGACTACGCGCACAACATCCACGCCAACGTTCCCGCCAAGTCGGGTTCCTCGGCGTGGGGACCGAGCAGACGAGAGTTAGCGGAGGACATGGCAAAGAAGGACGGTGTCATCGAGATCGAGGGCAGCGTGATCGAGGCCCTGCCGAACGCGATGTTCCGCGTGGAGCTGGCCAACGGTCACAAGGTTCTTGCACACATCTCGGGGAAGATGCGGCAGCACTACATCCGGATCCTTCCCGAGGACCGGGTCGTGGTGGAGCTGACTCCCTACGACCTGTCCCGCGGCCGGATCGTCTACCGCTACAAGTAACCACCACTCGATCGAGCGCCGTCTCAACCCTGGGGGACCGGGGTGACCACGGCGGCGGAGGAACATCATGAAGGTCAAGCCGAGCGTCAAGAAGATCTGCGACAACTGCAAGGTGATTCGTCGCCACGGTGTCGTCATGGTCATCTGCGACAACCTGCGGCACAAGCAGCGCCAGGGCTGAAGTCCCGGCGTGTGATGTCGGGCCTCGGCCCGGGCATCTGACGGCTCCGGCCGTCATCAGCGCATCGTCACGAACCACCGCCCTCGGGCGGCGGGGAACCCTCGGCTCGGAGGCCGGGGCCCGCAAGCAGCGGGAGGATGATGCGGTAGACCTCCGAACGAAGTACAGGAGCCGGAAGGCATGGCACGTCTTGTCGGCGTCGATCTCCCCCGCGAAAAGCGGCTCGAGATCGCGCTCACCTACATCTACGGCGTCGGCCGTACCCGCGCCCAGCAGACGCTGGCAGCCACGGGTATCGACCCCAACGTCCGCGTGAAGGACCTCGGTGACACCGAGCTCGTCGCGCTCCGCGACCACCTCGAGGGCAACTACCAGCTCGAGGGTGACCTCCGCCGTGAGGTCGCTGCCGACATCCGCCGCAAGGTGGAGATCGGGTCGTACGAGGGTCTGCGTCACCGCCGCGGCCTCCCGGTGCGCGGTCAGCGCACCAAGACCAACGCGCGTACCCGCAAGGGCCCCAAGCGCACCGTGGCCGGTAAGAAGAAGGCCCGCTAAGCAGCCCGTGGCGCGGACCCCTGAGGTCCGCCCCGGTCCGACGACCTCACACCAGGAGAACTCACAGTTATGCCTCCCAAGACTCGCGCGGCCGCAGGCCGCAAGCCGCGTCGTAAGGACAAGAAGAACGTCCCGCTCGGCCAGGCGCACATCAAGAGCACCTTCAACAACACGATCATCTCGATCACGGACCCGACCGGCGCGGTCATCGCGTGGGCTTCCGGCGGCGACGTCGGCTTCAAGGGCTCCCGCAAGTCGACGCCCTACGCTGCCGGCATGGCCGCCGAGGCCGTCGCCCGCAAGGCCGCCGACCACGGCGTCAAGAAGGTCGACGTCTTCGTGAAGGGCCCGGGCTCGGGCCGCGAGACCGCGATCCGCTCCCTGCAGGGTGCCGGCCTCGAGGTCGGTTCGATCCAGGACGTGACGCCGCAGGCCCACAACGGCTGCCGTCCGCCCAAGCGTCGCCGCGTCTGACGACGCGTTCGCCGTCGTCCGCCCCTGACGGGGCGGACGACGGCGGCCCACGCCCGACGGGTGGACCGAGACCCCCGGGCGACCCGCGTCACCCGTGATGCGTCAAATAGCGGACGCACACTGAGAGGAACGAAACCTTGCTGATCGCACAGCGCCCCACGTTGACCGAAGAGGTCATCTCGGAGGACCGCTCACGCTTCTCCATCGAGCCGCTTGAGCCGGGCTTCGGGTACACGCTTGGCAACTCGCTGCGTCGCACGCTGCTGTCGTCCATCCCGGGCGCAGCGGTGACCTCGATCCGGATCGACGGTGTTCTCCACGAGTTCACCACCGTTCAGGGTGTCAAGGAAGACGTCACCGAGATCATCCTCAACATCAAGAACCTCGTCGTCTCCTCGGAGAACGACGAGCCCGTCGTGATGTACCTGCGCAAGCAGGGCCCGGGTGTGGCTACGGCCGCTGACATCGTCCCGCCGGCAGGCGTCGAGGTCCACAACCCCGAGCTCGAGATCGCCACGCTGAACGACAAGGGCAAGCTTGAGGTCGAGCTGACCGTCGAGCGTGGCCGTGGCTACGTCTCCGCGAACCAGAACAAGATGTACGACGCGGAGATCGGCCGGGTTCCGGTCGACTCGATCTACTCGCCGGTCCTGAAGGTCACGTACAAGGTCGAGGCCACGCGTGTCGAGCAGCGGACCGACTTCGACAAGCTGGTCGTCGACGTCGAGACGAAGTCGGCGATCTCGCCCCGCGACGCTCTCGCGTCCGCGGGCAAGACGCTGGTCGAGCTCTTCGGGCTGGCCCGCGAGCTGAACGTCGAGGCCGAGGGCATCGAGATCGGCCCGTCGCCGACGGACGCAGCACTTGCTGCGGACCTGGCGCTGCCGATCGAGGAGCTCAACCTCACGATCCGCTCGTACAACTGCCTCAAGCGTGAGGGTATCCACCAGGTCGGCGAGCTTGTTGCTCGCAGCGAGGCCGACCTGCTGGACATCCGCAACTTCGGTGCGAAGTCGATCACCGAGGTCAAGGAGAAGCTCCAGGAGCTTGGCCTTGCTCTCAAGGATTCGCCGCTCGACTTCGACCCCTCGACGGCCGACTACTACGAGTCGGACGACGACGGCACGGTCGAGCAGAACTACTGACGAACTGCGGGGTCCGGTCTCCCGGGACCCCGTGACCCCGCACCTCAAGGAGAACCACCATGCCTACACCCACCAAGGGTCCCCGGCTCGGCGGCGGTCCGGCTCACGAGCGTCTGATCCTCGCGAACCTGGCCACGCAGCTGTTCGAGCACGGCCGCATCACGACCACCGTGACGAAGGCCAAGCGCCTCCGTCCGCTGGCCGAGCGTCTGATCACCTTCGCGAAGCGTGGCGACCTGCACGCGCGTCGTCGCGTCATGACGGTCATCCGTGACAAGGGTGTCGTGCACACTCTCTTCACCGAGATCGCGCCGACGATGGCCGAGCGTCAGGGCGGCTACACGCGCATCACGAAGGTCGGCAACCGCAAGGGCGACAACGCGCCCATGGCGGTCATCGAGCTCGTGACCGAGCCCGTGAGCCCGAAGCAGGCAGTCGTGAAGGAGGCCGAGAAGGCCGCCGAGAAGGACGCCAAGAAGAAGTCGAAGAAGGCCGAGGAGGCTCCTGTCGAGGAGACCACCGAGGCTCCGGCCGAGGACGCCGCCGAGGCACCCGCCGAGAAGGACTCCTCCGCCAAGGAGGACTGATCACCTCCCCGGTACCACCGGGGGTTGATCGTACGAGGGCCTGGCCGAGACGACCTCTCGGCCGGGCCCTCGTTTGCGTCTCCTCGCCTCTCCTCGCACGCGGTCCGGCGATACGGTGACGGGGTGAACGCCGCACCCGTCCCCGTGGTTCTCGTCCATGCGTCACGGACGTCGCCGAGCATGTGGCGCACGCAGGTCGACGCGCTCGAGCGCCTGGGTGCCACGGTGGCCGTCCCGACGCTCCCGGGGCACGGGGTGCGTGAGGACGAGCCCTTCACCCTCGACGGCGCGGTCGAGACGGTCCGGGCGGCCGTGGACGACGTTGGCGGCCGGGCGCTCGTCGTCGGCCTCTCGGTGGGTGGGTACGTGGGCATCGAGCACCGGGCGCGCCACCCGGAGCAGTCGGCCGGACTCATGGCGGTGAGCTGCAGCACCGACCCGCGGACGCCCCTGCGCGCAGGGTGGGAGGTCCTCGCCCGGTGGATCGAGTCCTGGCCCGACTCGGGTGCGGCGCTGAACTCGGCGGTCGTGCGGGCGACCGTCCCCGCGGACGGGCTCCCGCATCTCGAGGGGGACGGCTTCGCGCTGCGCGTGATGAGTCAGATCGTCGAGGAGATGGCCCGGGTGCGGCCGCTGGACTCGCTCGATGCCGCGACGTCGCCCGTCTGGATCGTGAACGGGACCTGGGACCACTTCCGCACGGGTGAACGCGCGTACCTGCGGGCAGCCCGGGACTCCGGGGCGCAGGCGCGGCTCGTGCACGTGCGCGAGGCGAAGCACCTGGTGAACCTGGACCGTCCGGTCGCGTTCAACCGCGTTCTGCTGGAGGCCTGGAGCGACGTCGTCGCCAGTCCGTAGGAGGCTGGCAGCACGGTCTCACCCCGCGTCGGGCAGGTCCCAGACCCGTGCCCCGCCGATCAGGGCCGCGGAGTTGGGCACGACGACGACGTCGTCGCCGAGTCGGTTCACCGCGCTCGCCGAGACGGCACGCGAGTTCCCGCCGCCCAGGTAGAGCCGGTCCCAGTGGAAGACGGGCCGCAGACCGTCGACGACGGATACCACGCGCCGCGACCACAGCGCGTTGCCGAGCCGTCGTCGCTCGGGCTCGCCGATGTACTCGTCATAGGTGGTCCCGCGGCGGATCGGCGCACGTGACCACTCGAGGTGCGGGGCGAGCCGGCCGCCGTCGAACAGGGCGGAGCCGAGCCCCGTGCCGAGTGTCAGGACGAGCTCGACGCCGCTGCCGGCGACCACCCCGGCGCCGTGCAGCTCGGCGTCGTTGACGACGACCGTCGGGACCTGCAGGCGCGAGCTCAGCGCCTCACGCATGTTGAGATTCGTCCACGAGGCGACCAGGTCGGGGTCGACGCGGCTCCGCGGCCCGCTGCGTGTCACGTAGTGCGGGGTGTGGACGACGACGCCGTGGCGCAGCATCCCCGGCATGCCGACGGTCGCGCGGTCGGCGGGCGGGAGCCCGTCGGCGATCTCGGCGATCGTCTCGACGAAGAGCTCCGGCGGGAGCGGGTACGGCGTGGGCACGCGGACCGCGCGGGCGTGGGCCGTCCCGGCCGCGTCGAGGACGTTGGCCTTGATGCCGCCACCGCCGCAGTCGACGGAGAGCGTGCGTGGTCCACCCATGCGGGCAGCCTATCCACGGGAGCGCGACGGCGCGGGCTACCGTGGGCCTGTGAACGACGACAAGGTGCGGGTGCGGCTCGACGTGGCGTACGACGGCGGGGGGTTCTCCGGGTGGGCCACGCAGCCCGATCTGCGGACCGTGCAGGGGGAGCTCGAGCGTGGGCTCGCGACGATCCTGCGGACCGACGAGGTGCGCGTGACCGTGGCGGGTCGCACGGACGCGGGGGTCCACGCCCGCGGGCAGGTCGTTCATGTCGACCTCACCACCGAGCAGTGGGAGGCGCTTCCCGGGCGCTCGGACCGTGCGCCGGGCCCGGCGCTCGTGGCGCGACTGGGCGGTGTCCTGGCGAGCGACGTCGTCGTCCTCCGTGCGGGCCGGGCCCCGGCCGGGTTCGACGCCCGCTTCTCGGCGCTGAGCCGCAGCTACACCTATCGGATCGCGGACGACCCCGCGCTGCGCGACCCGCTCCGTCGCGGCTGGGTGCTGTGGAACCGCAAGCCCCTCGACGTCACGGCGATGCACGCCGCGATGCAGCCGCTGCGGGGGCTGCACGACTTCGCGTCGTACTGCAAGCCACGGCCGGGGGCGACGACGATCCGCGAGCTCGCTCAGATGGCGTGGGAGCGTCCGGCTGACGGGCCTGACCGAGGGCTGGTCGTGGCGCACGTCCGTGCCGACGCGTTCTGCCACAACATGGTCAGGGCTCTGGTCGGCGCGTCGCTCGCGGTGGGGGAGGGGCGGCGTCCGGTGGAGTTTCCCGAGCGCCTGCTGGCGGAGCGCTCGCGGACCAACGCGGCGGCCGTCGTCCCGGGCCACGCGCTCGTGCTCGAGTCGGTGTCCTACCCGGCCGACGACGAGCTGGCGGCGCGGGCGGAGCGGGTGCGCGCGCGCCGGATGGACGAGGAGGTCGAGCGGTAGCTCGACTCAGATCTCGTCGACGATGTGGACGGACGCCTCCTCGGCGCTGGCGCCCGCACCGTCGATGCCTGCGTCGGTGGCGTAGAGATCCGTGCCGCGGTCGCCGTCGTCGTGCTCGACCAGGCGGCCGGACCGGGTGGTGTCGACGGGGGCATCGCCGTCGTCGTCGGGCACCTCCTCGGCGAGACGACGGTCGAGCCCCTCGCCGGTCGCCTCCTCCCACGCGGTCTCGCCGTAGTGGTTGGAACGGTCGCGCTCGGGCGGGGAGTAGCCCTCGTCAAGAAGGTCGTCGACGCCGCGGTCCAGGAGTGTGTCCTCCTGGGTCAGCTGGTTCTCGTCGCCCTCGCCGGCTGTCTCGGGGCCCGGGCTGGTGCCGGGGGTGTCGTTGCTCATGGATCTACGGTCGCACCTCGCACTCGCGCTCGCGCGCGGAGGAGCGATCGGTCGGTGAAGGTCTCCGGGCCATGATTTCACCCGCTCTCGAACTGTGGTGCAGGTCACAGACCCATAGGCTGGAGATGCGGGGGCGCTGTGGCGAGAGACGCCACGGAGGCGCCGGCTCGACGTCGAACCGGCCTGTCGACGAAGGAGCATTCCCATGCGCATCGTACGAAGCATCTCTGCAGGAGTGGCAGCGCTCGCACTGGTCGCCGCGGGGGCGGGTGCCGCGACCGCGAAGGGCAACCCGGACATCTGTCGGTACGACGGCGAGGGCTGGATGGAAAAGGTCGACGTCAGCGGCAACCATCAGGGCGTGCAGGTCGACGCTCCGGACGGCCTCGTGATCGTCGGGTACTGCGTGAAGGCTGGGTCGAGCAAGGGCAGGTCCGGCGGGGGGCAGGAGGTCAACTACCTCGACGACGGGGTCGACTCGCTCACGATCACGCACTCGAGCGGCAAGGACGTCTCGCACTACCAGGTGCTCGTCTCGGAGGGCTATGTCATCGGCTGAATGTCACGAATCGGCAACTGGCGGGTGATTTCGCCCGAGAGGTCTTCATCTGGGACGAATGCGTTGTTAGCGTCAGCCGTGCGCGTCGGGGGTCCGAGGGAGGGCTAGCACGGGGGACCGGTGCGCGACCCGCGCCGGGGACCCCGGCACCCAGACCAAGGAGCCGCCGTGCGCAGCCTGCGCCGACTCGTCCTGCCCACCGCCATTGCCGTCGCGACGGCGCTCACGCTGGGCGGACCTGCGTCCGCCGCCGTCGTCGAGTCTGCCGCCCCGTCCGTGCCCGCCGCCACCGTCTCGGCCGGACACCCCGCGACGACGGCGTCCGCCGAGAACTTCGAGACCGCGCTCTACTTCTACAAGAAGATCGACGAGGGCAAGCGGGCCGCCTGGAAGAACTCGGGCAAGCAGTACCTCGTGACGACGTGGGAGGGCAAGGACTTCAGGACGACGCTCGACGCCGCGCTGCTCGACGACGTCGAAGGAGTCGGCGAGATCTGCGGAGCCGGGTGGGGCGTCCAGCAGGACGTCGTCGACCTGCACAAGGCTGACGGCGAGGACTTCACCTTCCCCGCCAACATCACGTTCCCGAAGGACAACATCGGGTGGCCGCCGATCGTCGACGCGGACCACTGGGACCTGGAGGAGCTCGTCGAGGTTCCCGAGTGCGGCTCGGAGCTGCCGGCGGCGCCGACCGTGTCGGTCGCGCCTCCGAGCTGTGAGTCGCTCTCGAACGAGGTGACGTTCACCGACCTGGCGACGGACACGCGCCTGGTCCTCGGAGACCTGCGGATCCGTGCGGAGGACATCCCGGACGGGACGTTCACCTACGAGCAGGCGCTCGCAGACATCGACCTGGCTCCGGCCTACGGAGATATCACGCTGGACGTCCTCTGGTACGACCGTGCGGGTGACAAGAAGGACCACGACCTGGGCGACCTCACGCTGACGCTCACGGAGCCTTCGCTGGTCGATTGCGACACGCGGGCCGAGGCCACGCCCGTGGCCCCGCAGATCGCCGACTGCGCCGCCGAGATGCCCGGCGTCGTCCTGCCGGACACCGACGCCTTCGTCTACACGTTCGACACCGACACCCGTGTTGCGACGGCGACCGTCCAGGACTCGTTCAAGGCGGTCCCCGGCAACGGCTGGGAGGCCACGGACGTCGAGGGCGTGCTCACGCAGACCGTCGACGGGGTCCCGAACCTCGACCAGGTGTGCCCGACCGAGCCGACCCTCGCGGGATCGGTCGCCACCGGCACCTGCGTCGCCGACGCGCCGTGGCTCGAGTACACCGTCGTCGTGGACGACCCCGACGACCAGTACACGGGCGACAAGACCGGGACGATCACGTTCGTCGCGCCGGAGGGCGAGGAGAACGTCGTCGAGACCATCCAGCTGGACGAGAACCTCTCCGCGTCGGGCTCGGTGCTGTGGCCCGGCGCCAGCGTGGACTCCGAGGGCAGCGCCAACGGTTGGCCGGGCTGGGAGCAGGACGCCGACGGCACGTGGGCCGAGACGACGGGCAACTACGCCTGGGCGCGTGACCTCACGCACGTGACCATCGACGTCAACCCGTCCCTCACCGTCGACGTCAGCTACCCGGAGGCAACTCCGGAGTGCGCGGCGGAGCCGACCGTCGTTGAACCGACCACCGAGCCGACCACCACCCCCACGACCGCCGAGCCGACGACGAGCGCCCCAGCGACCGTCGAGCCGACGGACGACGCGGACGACACCGAGGTTCTCGGTGCCTCGGTGCCGCCCGAGGACGGGCTCGCCGAGACCGGTGCTGACGCGCTCGTGTGGGCGCTGGTCGCCCTCGGCCTGATCGGTGGAGGCACGGCAGCCGTGCTGATCGCGCGTCGCCGGCGCGCGTAGCACCCGCACCGCGTAGCACCCGCCGGAGCCGGCCTCTCGACCGTGAGGGGCCGGCTCCGGTGCGCCTACGATTGATCCATGGCAGTCCACAAGATCGTGCTCTTCTACGGGTTCGCACCCCTGGCAGACCCGCGCGCCGTCCAGCTCTGGCAGCGGGCCCTGGCGGAGCGTTGGGACCTGCGCGGCCGCGTGATCGTCGCAGAGCACGGCATCAACGCCACGCTCGAGGGGACCGTCGAGAACCTCAAGCAGTACGTGAAGACCACGCGGACGTACCCGGGCTTCGAGAACATCGACGTCAAGTGGTCCGACGGGTCCGGTGCCGACTTCCCGCGGCTGTCCGTGAAGGTTCGCCCCGAGCTCGTCGCCTTCGGTGCTCCCGAGGCGCTGCAGATGGGCACCGACGGTGTCCAGGGCGGCGGGGCCAGGCTGTCCCCCCAAGAGCTGAACGACCTCGTCGCACGGCGCGGGGACGACGTCGTGATGTTCGACGGGCGCAACGCGTTCGAGGCAGAGATCGGCCGGTTCCGGGACGCCGTCGTCCCGGACGTGGCGACGACGCGCGACTTCGTCGACGTGCTCGACTCCGGGGCATATGACGAGCTCAAGGACCGGCCCGTGGTCACGTACTGCACCGGCGGCGTGCGCTGCGAGGTGCTCTCCAAGCTGATGGTCGACCGCGGCTTCTCCGAGGTCTACCAGCTCGACGGCGGGATCGTCCGGTACGGGGAGGCGTTCGGCGACGACGGGCTGTGGGACGGCTCGCTCTACGTCTTCGACGACCGGCGGCACGTGGAGTTCGGTCCGGCGACGGTCCCGCTCGGACGCTGCGCGGCGTGCCAGGCGGTCACGGCGCTCTACGAGAACTGCGGCGACCCGTCCTGCTCGACACTCACCCTGTGCTGCGAGGACTGCGCCGCGACGCACCGTGAGGGCAGGTGTGACGCATGCATCACCGAGCGTCCGGGCGGCACGGTCCGCGAGACGAGAGGCCGGGAGCAGCGGGTCGAGGGTGCCCTGCACGCCACGGTGTGACGGAACACCTTTTGACCGCCGGCCCGCTGGCCCGGTATTCTGTTGAGTCGTTGTGCTTCCCGCTCGGAAACCGATGTCAAACTGCGCGTCCCCCACTCGCCAGCAGACGAAGCCCGGGTTAGTTCGAGCATCGACGACGACCTCGTCGGCTGCAGTCCTCTGCGCCGAAGAAGACATCGAGACACGAAACGAAGGCTACGACCGTGCGTACGTTTACCCCGAAGCCCGGCGACATCCAGCGAGACTGGTACATCGTCGACGCGACCGACGTCGTCCTGGGACGCCTCGCCAGCCACGTTGCCACGCTCCTGCGCGGCAAGCACAAGGCGACGTTTGCGCCCCACGTCGACGGTGGTGACTTCGTCATCGTCATCAACGCTGACAAGGTCGCCCTCAGCGGCAACAAGCGCGAGCAGAAGCTTGCCTACGACCACTCGGGCTACCCCGGTGGTCTGAAGGCGGTTCCTTACGGAGAGCTGCTCGAGAAGCACCCGGAGCGCGCTGTCGAGCGTGCCGTCAAGGGAATGCTGCCCAAGACGCGTCTCGGCAACGCCCAGTACGGAAAGCTCAAGGTCTACGCAGGCACTGAGCACCCGCACGCGGCGCAGCAGCCGAAGCCGTTTGAGATCACCCAGGTCGCGCAGTAACGACCACCCCAGACTCCCTAGGACGCGAGGACACAACCGTGGCCGAGACCACCGTCGAGACTCCGCTGGACGAGACACCCAGCAACTACACCTCCGAGACCACTGCCCCCGCGGGCCAGGGCCAGAGCATCACCGCTCCGGCGCAGGCCCTCGGACGCCGCAAGGAGGCGATCGCCCGCGTGCGCATCGTCCCCGGCACGGGCCAGTGGAAGATCAACGGGCGCACGCTCGAGGACTACTTCCCCAACAAGCTGCACCAGCAGCTCGTCAACGACCCCTTCACGCTGGTCGGCGTCGAGGACCGGTTTGACGTCGTCGCCCGCATCAGCGGCGGCGGCATCTCCGGCCAGGCAGGCGCCCTGCGTCTCGCCATCGCCCGTGCGCTGAACGAGGTCGACGAAGAGTCGAACCGTGCCGCCCTCAAGAAGGCCGGCTTCCTCACTCGTGACGCACGCGTCGTCGAGCGCAAGAAGGCCGGGCTCAAGAAGGCCCGCAAGGCTCCGCAGTACTCGAAGCGCTGATCCACGCGCTACGGCCCGACGGCCCCGACGGACACTGTCCGTCGGGGCCGTCGGCGTTTCGACGTGCTTTTGCACGCGTTGCATACATTTCCGGCACGACGCCGGAACGCGCCCTCATCTGATCGCGCGGTTACTCTCGCAGCAGGCCGGGAAGAGTTCCGGCGGACGGAGGCATGACTGATGGCTCGCCTATTCGGCACCGACGGGGTGCGTGGACTCGCGAACAAGGACGTGACCGCGGAGCTCGCCCTCGACCTCGGGGCGGCCGCCGCGCACGTCCTAGGCGCGCGTGGTGAGTTCGGCACCCACCGGCCCCGCGCCGTCGTCGGCCGCGACCCCCGGGCCTCGGGCGAGCTGCTCTCCGCAGCGGTGTGCTCGGGCCTGGCGAGCGCGGGCGTCGACGTGATCGACGTCGGGGTGCTCCCGACCCCGGGTGTCGCATACGTCAGCGCCACGAACGCCGGTATCGACCTCGGCGTCATGATCTCCGCGTCGCACAACCCGATGCACGACAACGGCATCAAGTTCTTCGCCCGCGGGGGCGTCAAGCTCGCCGACGACGTCGAGGACCAGATCGCCGCTCGCCTCGACGAGGAGTGGGAGCGCCCGACGGGCGAGGAGGTCGGCCGGATCACCGTCGACGCCGGGCGTGCGGGCGAGGCCTACGTCGAGCACCTGATCTCGACGATCGGCGCCGACCAGTACACCAAGCCGCTGCACGGCCTGCGGATCGCGGTCGACTGCGCGAACGGTGCGGCGAGCGACATCGGACCCGCGGCGTTGCGGGCAGCCGGTGCGGACGTCGTCGTGATCAACGCGAGCCCGGACGGGCTCAACATCAACGAGAAGTGCGGCTCGACGCACCCCGAGCAGCTCCAGGCCGTCGTCGTCGCGTCGGAGGCGGACTTCGGCGTGGCCTTCGACGGCGACGCGGACCGCTGCCTCGCGGTCGACCACGGGGGCGTGCTCGTCGACGGGGACCAGCTCATGGGCATCCTCGCGATGGGGTTGAAGGACGAGGGGCGCCTGGCCCACGACACGCTCGTGGTGACGGTGATGAGCAACCTCGGGCTCGTGCTGGCGATGCGGGACGCCGGCATCGGCACCGTCCAGACCGGTGTTGGCGATCGGTACGTGCTGGAGGAGATGCGCGCCTCGGGCTACTCGCTCGGCGGCGAGCAGTCCGGGCACATCATCATGTCCGAGCACGGGACCACCGGTGACGGCGTCCTCACGGCGCTGCACCTGGCAGCCCGCGTCAAGGCATCGGGGCGGCGGGTGGCCGACCTCGCCGCGCAGATCGGGCACCTGCCGCAGACCCTCGTCAACGTCAAGGACGTCGACAAGCACGCCGTCAGCCAGGACGCCGGCGTGCTCGCCGCCGTCGCCGAGGCCGAGAACCAGCTCGGCGACACCGGGCGAGTGCTTCTGCGCTCCTCGGGGACCGAACCCGTCGTGCGCGTGATGGTCGAGGCCGCCACGCAGAAGCAGGCGGATTCGGTCGCCGACGAGCTCGCGGGCGTCGTCCGCTCGCGCCTGGCGCTGTGACCCTGCTCGACCGGCTCCGTGAGGACGTCGAGACCCGGCTGGAGGCAGCGCCCGACGGGATCCTGCCGATCGTCCAGGCGGGCCACCCGGTCCTGCGGCACCCCGCCATGCCGTACGACGGACAGATCGACGACCTCCTCCCGGACCTGCTCGTCGTCATGCGCGAGACCATGCGGGCCGCGCCCGGCGTGGGGCTCGCCGCTCCGCAGATCGGCATCTCGCTGGCCCTCGCCGTCGTGGAGGATGCGGGCGCGGACGAGTCCGACCCGCGGGAGCGGTCGGCGCTGCCGTACCGCGTGCTCGTGAACCCTGCGTACGAGCCGACCTCGGACGAGCAGGTCGCGTTCTACGAGGGCTGCCTGAGCGTGCGGGGCTGGAGTGCGGTGCGCGCCCGGCACCGGTCGATCCGGCTGACCGGTCACGACGAGACCGGCACGAACCTCGACGAGGAGCTGTCCGGGTGGTCGGCGCGGATCGTCCAGCACGAGACAGACCACCTCAACGGGGAGCTGTACATCGACCGTGCAGAGCTGCGCTCCCTGGCGGACGACGAGGCGATGGGGCGCTGGTGGGGCACGTCCCCGGACCCGGCTCCCGCGGCGAAGATGCTCGGTTTCGACCTTCACCGAATCCACTCAGGAAGACCAGGCGCCGGACCGCCCGCTGTGGCGGATCGCACGTAGGCTAGTGCAGTCCGCACACTGACGTCGCGCTAGGAGCCGAGGCCCGTGCTAGATCCACTGAACGTCTTCTTGGCGGATCTTGAGGTGTGGGTGCAGGGCATCGCGGCCTCGCTGTGGGTCTACCCGACCCTCTTCACGTTCACCGTGATCGACGGTTTCTTCCCGCCGGTGCCGAGCGAGTCGGTCGTCATCACGCTCTCCGTGGCCGCCGCCGCGGGTGCGGGCCCGGTGCTCTGGATCATCTTCGTCGTCGCGGCGCTCGGGGCCTGGGTGGGCGACCAGATCGCCTACCTCATCGGCAGGTTCATCGGTACCGAGCGAATCCCGTTCCTGCGCAGCGGTCGCGGCCTCAAGGCGATCACCTGGGCGCGGAACGCCCTGGCCACCCGCGGGGCCTCCTTCATCCTGGCGGCGCGCTACGTACCCGTCGGCCGCGTCGCGGTGAACATGTCCGCCGGCGCCGTCGGTTTTCCGCAGCGCCGTTTCATGGCGTTCTCCGGCATCGCGGCGATCGTCTGGGCGTCGTTCTCCGTCGGCATCGGCACGCTCGCTGGCCAGTGGCTCGGGCACAACACCCTGCTCGCGATGGTGGTCGGTGTCGGTGTCGGTCTCCTGATGGGGTTCGTCGTCGACCGTCTCGTCGTCTGGTGGTCCGGGCGCGGGCACGCGCTCGAGCCGTTCGAGCCACTGCCGACCGAGATCGCCGCGGCACAGGAGGACGAGCACCTCTACGACGCCGCGGGCTAGAGCTTTCGCAGGCGGATGCGCTGGACCTTGTGGTCGTGGCCCTTGGTCAGCAGCAGCGTCGCCCGCCCGCGGGTGGGCAGCACGTTCTGCTCGAGGTTGGGTGCGTTGATCGTGTCCCAGATCCGACGCGCCGTCTCCTCCGCCTCCGCGTCGCTCAGCGTGGCGTACCGGTGGAAGTAGCTCTCCGGTTGGGCGAAGGCGGTCTTGCGCAGGGACAGGAAGCGGTCGACGTACCACTGGCGGATGTTCCGGGTCCGGGCGTCGACGTAGATCGAGAAGTCGAAGAAGTCCGAGACCGCCACGGTCGTCCCGTCCGGGCTCGGGCGCGCCGGCTGCAGGACGTTCAGACCCTCGACGATCAGGACGTCGGGGCGGTGCACCACCGCCCGCTCGCCCGGCACGATGTCGTAGGTGAGGTGGTCGTACACCGGTGCCTTCACCTCGGTCTGGCCGGCCTTCACCCGGGAGAGGAACCGGATCAGGGCGCGGCGGTCGTAGGCCTCGGGGAAGCCCTTGCGCCCGAGGAGGCCGCGGCGCTCCAGCTCGGCGTTCGGGTAGAGGAACCCGTCCGTGGTGATCAGCTCGACGCGCGGCGTCCCGGGCCAGCGGGCCATGAGCTCGCGCAGCAGCCGAGCCGTCGTGGACTTGCCCACGGCGACGGAACCGGCGACACCGATCACGTACGGCGTACGCACGGGGCGCTCGTGCAGGAACGTCGACGTCACGTCGTGCAGTCCAGCCGACGCCTGCACGTACAGGTTCAGCAGCCGCGACAGCGGTCGGTAGACGGCGTCCGCCTCGGCGAGGTCGATGGGATCTCCGAGGCCGCGCAGCCGTTCGACCTCGTCGGCCGTCAGCGGCAGCGGCGTCGAGGAGGAGAGCCGGCTCCATGCGGCGCGGTCGAGGTCCACGTACGGCGACGTCGACTCACCGGTCAGTGCCGGGTCCACGCGCGGTAGCTGATCTTCGGTCACGCAACGATTGTGCCCGATCTGCGAGCACCCGCGTCCCCGCGTTCGTCAGGAAAGGTCGCAAAAAACCGCAGAACTGCGCCGCGCGCAGCAGGTGCTTTCGATGGCTAGACTCTCGAATCATGTGTGGAATCGTGGGGTATGCAGGCCCTGTCCAGCCGTCGGGGCGACCCCTCGACGTCGTCCTTGAAGGCCTCCGTCGGCTCGAGTACCGCGGGTACGACTCCGCGGGTGTGGCACTGACCGTGCCCGGCCAGACGGTTGTCTCGTCGGCCAAGAAGTCCGGCAAGCTCGTGAACCTCGTCGACGAGCTCGCAGCACACCCGCTGCCCGAGGCCGTCGCCGGGATCGGGCACACCCGCTGGGCCACCCATGGGGGGCCGACGGACGTCAACGCGCACCCGCACGTCGTCGACGGCGGGCGTCTCGCCGTCATCCACAACGGCATCGTCGAGAACTTCGCCGCGCTGAAGGAGGAGCTCGCCGCCGAGGGCGTCACGTTCCTCTCGCAGACGGACACCGAGGTCGCGGCACACCTCCTGGCCCGCACCTTCCGCGAGGTCGGTGACCTGACCGTCGCGATGACCGTCGTCGCGCGCCGGCTCGAGGGCACGTTCACACTCCTCGCCGTGCACGCCGACGACCCCGCCACGGTGGTCGGCGCCCGCCACGACTCGCCGCTGGTCGTCGGCCTCGGCGACGGGGAGAACTTCCTCGGGTCCGACGTGGCAGCGTTCGTCTCGCACACCACCGAGGCGCTCGAGCTCGGCCAGGACCAGGTGGTCACCATCACGGCGACCTCGGTCGACGTCGTGGACTTCGACGGCGAGCCCGCCCAGGCGAAGCGCTTCTCCGTCGACTGGGACGCCGCGGCCGCCGAGAAGGGTGGCTTCGAGTCCTTCATGGACAAGGAGATCCACGACCAGCCGCAGGCCGTCGGCGACACGCTGCTCGGCCGCACGGACGTGGACGGTCGGCTCATCCTCGACGACCTCAAGATCGACGAGGCGGTGCTGCGCTCGGTCGACAAGATCGTCGTCATCGCCTGCGGCACGGCCGCCTACGCGGGACACGTCGCCAAGTACGCGATCGAGCACTGGTGCCGGATCCCCGTGGAGGTCGAGCTCGCGCACGAGTTCCGCTACCGCGACCCGGTCGTCAACGAGAAGACGCTGGTCGTCGCGATCACCCAGTCCGGCGAGACCATGGACACCCTGATGGCCGTGCGGCACGCCCGTGAGCAGGGCGCGAAGGTGATCTCGATCGTCAACACCAACGGGTCGACGATCCCGCGCGAGTCCGACGCCGTGCTCTACACGCACGCGGGCCCTGAGATCGCGGTCGCCTCCACCAAGGCGTTCCTCTCGCAGATCACCGCGGCCTACGTCCTCGGGCTCTACCTCGCCCAGCTGCGCGGCAACAAGTTCCCGGACGAGATCGCGCTGCTGATGGACGAGCTGCGCGACATGCCGCGCAAGATCCAGACCGTGATCGAGCGCGGCGAGTACGTGCGCTCGACGGCGCGTTCGATGAAGGACGCCTCCTCGGTGCTCTTCCTCGGCCGCCACGTCGGCTTCCCCGTCGCGATGGAGGGCGCGCTCAAGCTCAAGGAGCTCGCGTACATCCACGCCGAGGGCTTCGCGGCCGGCGAGCTCAAGCACGGCCCGATCGCGCTGATCGACGAGGGCCAGCCCGTGTTCGTCGTCGTGCCCTCGCCCCGGGGGCGGGACTCGCTGCACTCGAAGGTGGTCTCCAACATCCAGGAGATCCGCGCCCGTGGCGCCCGCACGCTCGTGATCGCCGAGGACGGCGACGACTCCGTCAAGGCCTTCGCCGACGAGATCTTCTGGATCCCGCAGGTGCCCACCCTGATGCAGCCACTGCTCGCGACCGTCCCGCTGCAGATCTTCGCGATGGCGCTCGCGACGGCCAAGGGCCTCGACGTCGACCAGCCGCGCAACCTCGCCAAGTCGGTCACCGTCGAGTAGTCCGACCGGGGGTCGCCTAGGCTGAGCCCGTGATCATCGGGGTAGGAGTGGACGTCGTCGACGTGGACCGGTTCATGGAGACGCTCGACCGCACGCCACGCCTGCGCGAGAAGCTGTTCACCCCGGCCGAGAGGGACCTCCCGCCGGCGTCGATCGCCGCGCGCTTCGCCGCCAAGGAGGCGATCGCAAAGGCGCTCGGCGCCCCCGGCGGGATGAGCTGGCAGGACGCGACCGTGCACCGGGTGCCGGGCGGGGCCCCGGAGGTGGAGATCTCCGGCACCGTCGCCGCGCGGGCGCAGGAGCTCGGGATCCAGAAGTTCCACCTGTCGATCTCGCACGACGCCGGGATCGCGTCCGCCATGGTCGTCGCCGAGGGCTGACCGTCGCCCGGCACACCGAGGGCGGGGCATCACGTCGTTCGGATGCCCCGCCCTCGTGCGTCGTGGGTCAGTGCTGGAAGTGGGGCACGACCTCGCGGGCGAAGAGCTCGATCGACGAGCGGTCGTAGGCGGCGTCGAGGAAGTACGTGATCGCGTACGTCATGCCGAGCTCCTCGAGCTCGCGCAGCGCCGTGACGACCTGCTCCGGTGTGCCCACGAGAGGGCCGTTGCGCCACGACTCGATCTGGCCGTCGGCCGCGTCGGGGGAGACCCGGCGGTAGTGGTCCTCGATCCATCGCAACTTCTCGGCGACGACCTCCTCGGTCTCGCCGATGACGACGTTGAAGTTCGCCGACCGGGTGATGGCGTCGAAGTCGGTGCCCAGGTCCTGGCAGTGGCTGCGCAGCACCTCGGACTTGTGCGCGAACTCCTCGGGCATGCCGGAGAAGTTGGTGTACTGCGCGTACTGCGCGGCGGTGCGCAGGGTGCGCTTCTCGCCGCCACCCGCGATCCAGAGCGGGATGGTCGGCCGGCCGGCCTCGTCCCGCTGCAACGGCTGTGGGCGGCAGAGCGCGCCGTCGGCCGTGTAGTAGGAGCCGTGCAGCGTGGCGGACCCCTCGGACCACATCTGCGACATGATCTGCACGCCCTCGTCGAGCGCCTTGAGCCGGTCCCCGGCGTTCGGGAACCCGTAGCCGTACGCCTTCCACTCGTGCTCGTACCACCCGGCGCCGATCCCCATCTCGGTGCGACCGCCGGAGATCGCGTCGACCGTGGAGGCGACCTTCGCGAGGTAGGCCGGGTTGCGGTAGGCCATGCACGTGCACATCTGCCCGAGGCGCACGCGCTCCGTCGAGGCGGCGAACGCGGACATCAGCGTCCAGGCCTCGTGCGTGGCCTCCTCGGAGGGCTCGGGGACGGTGTGGAAGTGGTCATACACCCAGACCGACTCGAAAGCCGGGAGGTCGCCGGGCAGCCCGCTGCCGGCGAGCGCGGTGTCGGCGTATCGGGCGAGAGACCGCATCGTCTCCCAGTGGTCGGCCGGTTCGATGCCGACGAGGTCCATCCGCCAGCCCTGTGGAATGAAGAGTCCGAATCGCATGCGTCCAACCTACTCCGGCCGTCCGACGTCGCACCTCGCCGCCCCGGGGCGACCGCGCTTTGGGCAGTCGGGCCGTCGGGCAGGCAGGATGGACCGCATGATCGAATCCTGGACCGCCGCCGACGTCCGTGCCGCGGAGGTGCCCCTGCTCGACGCGGGCTACGACCTGATGGAGCTGGCGGCCATCGCGCTCGCGACGACGTCGATGCCGGTGCTCTTCTCCGGGGACGAGGAGCCGGACCAGCCGGCACCGCGCGTCGCTCTGCTCGTGGGGTCCGGCGCCAACGGAGGCGACGCGCTGTTCGCCGGGGCGATCCTCGCCGGGCGTGCGGGCGACGACGGCGCGTTCCTCGCCGAGATCGTCGGCCAGACCGACCTGCCGACCTCGGAGGTCGTCGCGGTGTGCACGAGCCCCCAGGTGCACGAGGCCGGGCTCGCCGCGCTGCGCGAGGCCGGCGGGCGGGTCGTCGACGTCTGCGGAGGCCCCACCGACCCCGCGTGGTCGGGGGCCGTCGCGGACGTGCTCGCCGCGGACCTCGTCCTCGACGGTCTCGTCGGCATCGGCGGCGTCGGGCCGCTGCGGGGGATCGCGGCCGAGTTCGTCCGCGCCCTGTCGGCGGCCGGCGAGCTGACGCAGGAGCTGACCGCGCAGCGCCCGAACTCCGGGCCCGGGTTCGTCATCCAGGGCGCGTCGGTCGAGCAGATCCTCGGGCCGCGCCCCGGCCGGCGCAGGCCGCGGGTGGTCGCCGTCGACCTGCCGAGCGGGATCGGCGTCGACGACGGGACGGTCGCGGGCCCCGTGATGCCGGCGGACGTGACCATGACCTTCGGGGCGACCAAGCCCGGGCTGCTGCTGCCGCCGGCGGCGCACCTGGTGGGCGACGTGCACTTCGTCGACATCGGGCTCAGCCAGCCGATCGTGGACCAGGGTCTCGTGCCCGCGGTGATGCGGATGGGGGCCGCCGACGTCGCGGAGCTCTGGCCCGTCCCCGGCGTGCGGGACCACAAGTACACCCGGGGCGTCGTCGGTCTCGTGGCCGGCACCTCGCACTTCCCCGGAGCCGCCGTGCTCGCGGCGACGGCCGCCGTCCGCTCGGGCGCCGGGATGGTGCGGTACCTCGGCCCGGAGGCCGTGGCCTCGACGGTGGTCTCGGCGCGCCCCGAGGTGGTGCCGGCCGCCGGCCGCGTCCAGGCATGGGCGGTCGGACCGGGCCTGCCGGGGATCGGCGCCGACGGCGGCGGGCCGCCCGCCGCCGGGACCGACGGTGCGGCGCAGCACGCCCGCGTGCGCGAGGCGCTCGAGCAGTCGCGCGGCATCGGGCCCGACGGCACCGAGATCGACCCCGTGCCGGTGGTCGCGGACGCGGGCGCTCTCGACGTCGTGGCCACCGTGGTGCAGGACGGGCACCGGCTCGCCCCGCACGTGCTGCTGACGCCCCACGCCGGCGAGCTCGCCCGGCTGCTGCGTGCGCTGGGGGAGCGGACGTCCCGCGAGGACGTCGAGGCCGCCCCGCTCGCCCACGCACGCCGTGCGCACGAGCTCACCGGGGCGACGGTGCTCGTCAAGGGCTCGGTGACGATCGTCTTCGGACCGGACGCGGTCTTCTCCCAGGCCGAGGCGCCGACGTGGCTGGCGACCGCCGGCGCGGGCGACGTCCTGACCGGGATCCTGGGGACCCTGCTCGCAGCGCGGTCGGCCGAGGCGGTCGCGACGCCCGGTCTCACCTCGAGGCTCGCGGCGGCCGGGGCGTTCGTGCACGGCCACTGCGCCGACCGGGCCAACCCCGGCGGACCGGTCGCGGCGCTCGACGTGGCCGACGCCGTCTCCTCGGTGATCGCCGAGATCCTCCTGGAGAACGACGCATGAGCGGGCAGGACGCGGCGACGGCGCTCGCGGCCCGGGCGGTCATGCTGTGGGAGGCCGCGTCGGCGCAGGCCCGCGAGGACGGCGACACGGACCCGGTGCGGATCGTGATCGGGCTCGTCGGCGCGCCGGGGTCGGGCAAGTCGACCCTCGCCGAGAAGGTCGTCGAGCACCTCCAGGCCGGGGTGGACGGCGGCGAGCGGTGCCCCGCCGTCGTCGTCCCGATGGACGGCTTCCACCTCGCCGACGCCGAGCTCGAACGGCTCGGACGGCGTGAGCGCAAGGGGGCGCCCGACACCTTCGACGCGGAGGGTTTCGGCATGCTGCTGCTCCGTGCGCGGGCCGTCGGCCCGGGCGGGGCGCCGGTCTACGCGCCCGAGTTCCGGCGCGAGATCGAGGAGCCCGTCGCCGGCGCGATCGCCGTCACGGAGGAGACGCGCGTCGTCGTGACCGAGGGCAACTATCTGCTCCTCGACTCCGACGACGGCCCGGGGGAGGTGGCCGGACGCTGGTCGACGGCTCGGCTCCAGCTCACCGAGTCGTGGTTCGTCGAGGTGCCCGACGACGTGCGCCGCGCCCGGCTCGTCGCCCGGCACGCGGCATACGGACTGGCGCCCGCCGCGGCTGCCGCCAAGGCGCTCGGGCCGGACGAGCAGAACGCCCGGCTCGTCGAGACGACCCGCGAGCGGGCGAGCCTCGTCGTCCGCCTGGACGGCTAGTGGCCCGCCGTACCGGTCGCCGTCGTGCCGCCGTCCCACCCCTCAAGGAGGGGCTGAACCCCACCCGGGTGCTGCTCGCGCCGTCGGACGACGAGCCGACCGTCGCCGCCCACCTCGCCCGCAGGTTTCCCGACGACGCGGCACGCCTCGTCGAGAAGGTCGCGGCGGGAGAGGTTCTCGACGCCGCGCTGCACCCCGTCGCGCCCGACGCCCCGGCGACCTCGGGCGCCGTCGTCTGGGTCTACCGAGACCCGCCGACGGACGAGCCGCACGTGCCCTTCGAGATCGACGTGCTCCACCGTGACGACGCCCTGCTCGTCGTCGACAAGCCGCACTTCCTGTCGACCATCCCGCGGGGCGCCTGGGTCACGCAGTCCGTGCTCGTGCGCCTGCGCCGGGACCTCGACCTGCCCACGCTGGTGCCCGCGCACCGGCTCGACCGGCCCACCGCCGGCGTCCTCGTGCTCACGGTCGACCCCGAGGTGCGCGGCGCGTACCAGACGCTCTTCGCACGCCGGGAGGTGACCAAGACCTACGAGGCGGTCGCCCCGCTCGCGGGCGTCGACCTGCCGGTGACGGTGCGCAGCCGGATCCTCAAGGAGCGCGGCGTGCCGCGCGCGTACGAGGTCGAGGGCGAGCCCAACGCCGAGTCGCGGATCTCGCTGACGGCCGCCGACCACGAGCGGGGTCTCGGGCTCTACCGGCTCGAGCCGCACACGGGCAAGACGCACCAGCTGCGGCTGCACATGCAGCGGATCGGCGTGCCGATCGTGGGCGACGACTTCTACCCGGACCTGCGGCACCGGGCCCCCGACGACTTCCGCGACCCGTTGCAGCTGCTCGCCCGGGAGCTGCGCTTCACCGACCCCTTCACCGGCGTCGAGCGACGTTTCGTCTCGCGTCGCGTCCTCGAGCGCTGGCCGGTGGCAGAATCAGCCGGGTGAGCACCTTTCCGGCACGTGCCGTCGTAAACCTCGATGCCATCGCGGGGAACGTGCGCGCCCTGGCCGACTACGCGCCGACGGCACAGGTGATGGCCGTCGTGAAGGCGGACGCCTACGGCCACGGGCTCGTCCCGAGCGCCCAGGCCGCGATCGCCGGGGGAGCGCGGTGGCTCGGCGTCGCGCAGGTGCCGGAGGCGATCGCGCTGCGTGCCGCGGTTCCTGCCTCCGCAGCACGGGTCCTGACGTGGCTGTACGCGCCCGGTGCGCCGCTGGCTGCAGCGCTCGAGGCGGACGTCGACCTCTCCGTGCACGCCGGCTGGGCGCTCGCCGAGGTCGTCGCCGCGGCGCGGGAGACCGGCCGGGTCGCGCGCGTGCACCTCAAGGTCGACACCGGCCTGGGGCGCAACGGACTGACGCCGACCGACCTCGAGGCGTTGCTCCCCGACGCACTGCGGGCCCAGAGCGAGGGTGCGGTCGAGCTGGTGGGCGTCTGGTCGCACTTCGCGTTCGCCGACGAGCCCGACCACCCGACCGTGCTGGCGCAGGCCGAGGTCTTCGACGAGGTCGTGGGCCGCGTGGAGGCCGCCGGCGCGCACCTCGAGGTCCGCCACCTGGCGAACTCCGCCGCGACGCTCACGGCCCCGCGCATGCACTACGACCTGGTCCGTCCCGGACTGGCGGTCTACGGTCTGACGCCCGTCCCGCAGCTCGGTCCGGCGGCCGACCACGGCCTCACCCCCGCCATGACCGTCGAGGCGGAGCTCGCCAACGTCAAGCGGATTGCCGCCGGCCACGGGGTCTCCTACGGCCACCGGTACCGGACCACCCGGGACACGGTCCTCGGCGTCGTCCCGCTGGGGTACTCGGACGGCGTCCCGCGGCACGCGTCGGGGGACCTGCCGGCGCAGCCGGGCGGCCCGCTGCTCGTCGGCGCCACCGCGGACGGCGGAGGGCGCCTGCTCCGGGTGGCCGGGCGGGTGTGCATGGACCAGTTCGTGCTCGACCTCGGTCCCGACGCCACCGAGCAGGCGGGCGACGTCGTGCGACTGTTCGGACCCGGCACGGGGGCGGACACGGACGGGCTCCCGACCGCCCAGGACTGGGCGGAGGCCGCGGGCACGATCTCCTACGAGATCGTCACGCGGATCGGCGCCCGCGTCCCCCGGGTCTACGTCGGCGGCGAGGCGACCGCCGGGCCGTCGGCGCAGGGCGCGGCAGCAGCAGAGTCAGAGAGCAAGGAGAAGCAGGCGTGACCGTTCTACAACTTCCCGACGCGGCCAGCACCCGGGCGCTCGGTCAGGCGCTCGCCACGATCGTGCGCGCGGGTGACCTCGTCGTGCTCACCGGTGACCTGGGCGCGGGCAAGACGACGCTCACGCAGGGTCTCGGTGCGGGCCTCGGCGTCCGCGGGCAGGTCGCGTCGCCCACGTTCATCGTGGCGCGCGAGCATCCGTCGCTCGGTGACGGGCCCGCGCTCGTGCACGTGGACGCGTACCGGCTCGGAGGGCTCGACGAGCTCGACGCCCTGGACCTCGACTCGTCGCTCGAGGAGTCCGTGACGGTCGTCGAGTGGGGAGGCGGACTCGCCGAGGCCCTCGCCGAGGACCGGCTCGAGATCGGCATCGAGCGGCCCCGCGGCGGTCTCGTCGACCTCCCGGGCGAGGCGGAGCACGACGGCGTGCTCGGCGACCACGACCCCGAGGCCGGGGTCCGGCGCGTGACGATCCGCGCCGTCGGGCCACGCTGGGCCGACACCGACCTCGCCGCGCTCGCGGCAGCCGTAGGCTAGAGCCGTGGCAGTTCTGAGCATCGACACGTCCGCCGCGGTCGCCGCCGCCGTCGTCCGCGAGGACGGCGCGCGCCTCGCGTCCGCCGTCGTCCCCGAGCAGCGCCGGCACGCGGAGCTGCTCGCACCGATGGTCGCCGACCTCCTGCTGGAGGCGTCGATCACGCCCGCCGACCTGACGGCCGTCGTCGGCGGGACCGGCCCGGCGCCGTTCACCGGTCTGCGCGTCGGCCTCGTGACCGCCCGGACGACGGCGCTCGCCCTCGGGATCCCCGTGCTGGGCGTACCGAGCCTCGACGCGGTCGCCGCGCAGGCGGTGGCCGACCTGGGTCTGCTGCCCGACGCCGAGGTCCTGGTCGCCACCGACGCCCGGCGTCGGCAGGTGTACTGGGCACGCTACTCCGTGCTCTCGACCGCCGCGGCGTACGGCGTACCCGACCTGCGCCGCACGGACGGGTTCGACGTCGCCGCCGCCGCGGACCTCCGTACCGACGGCGCGACGGTGGTCGGTCAGGGGGCCGCCCTGTACCCCGACGCCCTCCGCGCACCCGAGGACGGCCCGCAGACTCCCGACCCCGTCCTCCTGGCCCGGATCGCGCTGGCGCGCCGCGCCGCCGGCGTCGAGCAGCCGACCGAGCCGCTGTACCTGCGACGGCCCGACGTGCAGGTGCCCGCACCGCGCAAGCGGGCCGTACCGGCGGAGAACCCATGACGATCCTCGACCCCGTGCCCGAGCGACGCATCGCCGGGCCCCGCGGCGGCACCATCCGGCTGCGAGCCCTCGAGGCCCCCGACCTGCGCCGCGTCGTCGTGCTCGAGCAGCAGCTCTTCGGCCGGGGCGCCTGGTCGTACGGCATGCTCGCCGAGGAGCTCGGCGGCCCCGGCCGCTGGTACGTCGCGGCCGAGCCCGAGCCGCTCGACGCCCCAGGACCGCAGGAGATCGTCGGCTACGCCGGACTCTGGTTCGACGGCGACGTCACCCAGATCATGACGATCGGGGTCGACCCCGCGGCGCAGCACCAGGGCGTCGGGACGCTCCTGCTCGACGCCCTCGTCGAGCGCTCCCGCGTCCTGCGGGCCTCGGCCGTGCTGCTGGAGGTCGCGGTGACCAACGACGCGGCCCTCGCGATGTACGCCAAGCACGGCTTCGAGCAGATGGGCCTGCGTCGGCGCTACTACCAACCCGGGAACGTCGACGCGTACACGATGCGCCTCGAGCTGCGCGAGACTCCTGGACCCGTCGGTGCGGAGGCCGTCGAATGACACGAGAAGACGTCCTGGTCAGCCCCGAGCGCCTCGCGTGGGAGCTCGGCTTCGGTGAGCACCCGCACGACTCCGGGGCGTTCGACGACGTCGAGCCACCCGTCCTTCTCGACGTCCGGTGGGCGCTCGGGCAGGACGACGGGCACGAGCGGTACCTCGAGGGTCACCTGCCCGGCGCGGTCTTCGTCGACATGGAGCTCGAGCTCGCCGGCCCCGCGTCCCCCGCGGCCGGCCGCCACCCGCTCCCGGCCCCCGAGGTCTTCGAGCAGGCGGCGCGGAGCTGGGGCGTGCGTGAGGGCGCACCGGTCGTCGTCTACGACGCCACGGGCGGGACGGCCGCCTCCCGTGCCTGGTGGCTCCTGCGATGGGCCGGGCACACCGCCGTCCGGATCCTCGACGGTGGGCTGCCCGCCTGGGTGCGAGCCGACCTTCCCACCGAGTCCGGCGAGGTGCTCGCCGAGCGCGGGGACGTCGTCGTGCGCCCTGGGGGGATGCCGGTCCTCACCGCGAGCGACGCGGCGCTCCTGACCCGCTCCGGGGTGCTGCTCGACGCGCGGGCCGCCGAGCGGTTCCGCGGCGAGGTCGAGCCGATCGACCCCCGGGCCGGTCACGTCCCCGGGGCACGGAGCGCGCCGACCCACGAGAACCTCGACGACGCGGGCTCCTTCCTGGCCGACGAGCGGCTCCGGGAGCGGTTCGCGGCCGCCGGGGTGCTCCCGGGGGTCGACGTCGGCGTGTACTGCGGATCCGGCGTCACCGCCGCGCACCAGGTCGCGGCGCTCGCGGCCGTGGGCATCGACGCGGCCCTGTACCCCGGCTCGTGGTCGCAGTGGTCCCACGACGACGCACGGCCGGTGGCCACGGGCGAGTAGCTAGATCGTGTTGATCGCCTGGGCGGCGTCCAGGCGGGGCGTGCGCGGGTGCGGCGTGCCCGGACCGTCGGCGACGGCGACGTTGACGACGAGCAGCGAGCGCCAGCCGTTCTCGGAGAAGAACTCGGCGTCGACCCCGGCGAAGTCCATGCCGTTCATCGGGCCCGTCGAGAGGCCGGCCGCGCGCAGCGCGAGGATGAGGTAGCCCGCCTGGAGCAGCGCGTTGGTCCGTGCCATCTCCTCCCGGACCTCGGGCATCGCCGCGAACTTGTCGCCCATGCCCGGGACCTGCGGGAACAGGGTGTCCATGTGCCGGTGGAACGCGGGGTCGTAGGCGACGACGAGCGAGAGCGGAGCGGCCGAGACCCGGGCCTGGTTCCCCTCGGCCATGTGCGGGACGAGGCGCTCGCGCGCCTCGGGGCTCCGGACCGAGAGCAGGCGCAGCGGCTGCGTGTTCATGGCCGTGGGGGCCATCTTGACCAGGTCGTAGACGGCGGCGATCTGTGCGTCCGTGACCTCGGCGTCCGAGTACTCGCGGATCGTGCGTGCCTCGCGGAAGAGGAGGTCCGCGGTCGCGTCGTCGATGGCCAGGTCGTGGGTGAGGGTGTCGATGCTCATACCTGGGTGAACCGGGCGGCCGCGCCTGAGAGTCCCGGATCGGGCGTGACGTGCACGACATCGCACGGGGGCCGTCCGGACCCGACTATCCTCGGAGCATGGCTTCTGGTGACCCCCTGGTCCTCGGTATCGAGACGTCCTGCGACGAGACGGGCGTCGCGCTCGTCCGTGGCGACGAGCTGCTCGTCGACGCGGTGGCGTCGTCCATGGACGAGCACGCCCGCTACGGCGGCATCATCCCTGAGGTCGCGTCGCGTGCGCACCTGGAGGCGATGGTCCCCACGATCCAGCGTGCGGTCGGCCAGGCGGACGTCGACCTGAGCGAGGTCGACGCGATCGCGGTCACCGCCGGTCCGGGCCTGGTCGGTCCGTTGACGATCGGGGCCGCTGCGGCCAAGTCTCTCGCCGTGGCCCTCGGCAAGCCGCTCTACGGGGTCAACCACGTCGTCGGGCACGCCGCCGTCGACCAGCTCGTCGACGGGCCGTTCCCCGACCGCGTGATGGCGCTCGTCGTCTCCGGGGGGCACTCCTCGCTCCTGCTGGTCGACGACATCGCGACGTCCGTCACCGAGCTCGGTTCCACGCTCGACGACGCGGCGGGGGAGGCATTCGACAAGGTCGGTCGCCTGCTGGGCCTGCCGTACCCCGGCGGACCCCACATCGACCGTCTCGCGCGGGAGGGTGACCCGACCGCGATCCGGTTCCCGCGAGGGCTCACGGCGCGCAAGGACCAGGAGAAGCACGCGTACGACTTCTCGTTCTCCGGCCTGAAGACGGCCGTGGCCCGTTGGGTCGAGACGCGCCAGGACGCGGGGGAGGCGTTCTCGCTCGAGGACGTCGCCGCGTCGTTCGCGGAGTCGGTGGCGGACGTCCTGACGGCCAAGACGATCGCCGCGTGCGAGCGCCACGGTGTCGACACCCTCGTGATCGGCGGCGGGTTCTCCGCCAACTCGCAGCTGCGGGACATGGCGCGGGCACGGTGCGCCGAGGCGGGCATCGACGTGCGGATCCCGCCGATCAGGTTCTGCACCGACAACGGGGCCATGATTGCGGCCCTCGGGTCCGCCGTCGTGCGGGCAGGCGTCGCGCCGTCGTCCCTGGACATCGGGGTGGACTCCTCGATGCCGCTGACCACCGTCTCGGTCTGAGCTACAGCGGGCGCCCGGCTCGCATCTCCTTGACGAGGGACCCGACGACGGCGTCGAACGCCCCGGCGTTGCGCCGGGCCACCGCGCGCTGGCGCTGGTACGACGCACCGCGGCGCAGCGTGACCTTGAGGTCGGCGAGCTCGTCGGCGCACCCCAGGCGCGCGGCGACGGGCGCCAGGTCGGTCACGAGGTCGTCGATCGCGTCGGTCACCAGGCGCTCGTCGCCGGCCGCGTTCGTGATGATGATCGCGTCCATGCCGTAGCGGGCGGAACGCCACTTGTTCTCCTGCAGGAACCACGGCGGCAGGGACGGGAGCTCCCTGCCCTCGTCGATCATCGTGGAGAAGTGCTCGACGAGGCAGTGGGTCAGTGCCGCGATCGCGCGCAGCTCGGTGATGTTGGTGATGCCGTCGCAGACCCGCATCTCGAGGGTGCCGAAGTGGGGCGCGGGGCGGATGTCCCACCGGACCTCGTCCCAGGAGTCGATGACCCCGGTGTGCAGCATGTCGTCGACGTAGTGCTCGAGCTCGTCCCAGTCGTTGAACTGGAATCCGAGGCCGGCGGTCGGGAGCTGCTGGAACATCAGCGCGCGGTTCGAGGCGTAGCCCGTGTCCTTGCCGCCCCAGAACGGCGACGACGCGGAGAGCGACTGCAGGTGCGAGAAGAAGCAGTGCATCGCGCGCTGGATCGGCAGGACCTTGTCCCGGTCCTCGATGCCGACGTGGACGTGCACGCCGTAGATCAGCATCTGCCGGCCCCACCACTGCGTGCGGTCGATCAGGGTCTGGTACCGCTTCTTGTCGGTGACCTTCTGGTGGTCCCACCGGGCGAACGGGTGCGTGCCCGCGCACATCAGCTCGACGCGCAGGGGGTCGGTCACCGAGCGGATGCGGGTGATCGCACGCTCCAGGTCGTCGGCCGCCTCGCGGACCGTGCGGCGGGGCTCGCTGACCACCTCCACGGTGTTGAGCAGCAACTCCTGCCGCAGGTTGGCGTCGAGGTCGCCCTGCTCGTCCGTCATGGCGTCGAGCACGGTCGCCGCCACCTGCCGGAGGTCGCCGGAGTCCGCGTCCACGAGTGCGAGCTCCCACTCGATCCCGATCGTGGACCGCTCCGAGGGGGTGAACTCCAGCGTCATCGACGGCCGTCCTTCCGGTGCGCGTGGGCGTGGGGCTCGACGACCAGCACCGTCTGGGCACCGGCCACCCTCGTGAGGATGATCGTCGCTTCCGCGGATCCTCGCAGATCGAGCTGGCGGCGCAGCTGCTCGGGGACGACGGCGGTGCCGCGCTTCTTGATGGTCAGTCGCCCGACGTCCCGCTCGCGGAGGTAGGCCTTGAGCCGCTTGAGGCCGAACGGGAGCGTGTCGAGCACGCGGTATCCGGTCGCGAGGCCCGCGGCGAGCCCGTTCGCGGCGGGCGGGACCACCTCGTCGGTGGTGACGTAGGCGATCGTCCGGTCGACCAGGCGTCCGCCGAGGCGCTCCGCGGCGTGCGCGACGAGCCCCGCGCGGATCACCGCTCCGTCCGGCTCGTAGAGGTGCGCCCCGAGCCCGCCGACCTCCGGGGCGAGGTCGAGGTCGCCCCGCACCGTCTCGGCGACGGTCGTCGGCCCGTCGTCCCCGTGGACGGTGGCGAGCACGAGCGCGCTGTGACCGGGCCCGTCCGGAGCCAGCGGCCCGAACCAGATCCCGGCCTCCACGACGTCGCCGTCGACCGAGACCCACTGCGTCTCGGCGTCCTGCGGCAGGCCGGCGTGCGCGATCCCGGGACCTACCTTGATCCCGACGGCAGGGACGACGTCGCGCAGTCCCCACACGTCGTCGAGCGGCGGGGCGTAAGCCTTCGGGTCGACGATGCGCGCCCCGCGCCGGGTCCGGCGCGCCGGGTCGGCGAAGACGGCGTCCACGCCCTCGGCCGCGAGGTCGAGACCCAGACCGTCGGCGTGGCGCACCACGGCGGTGGGGAAGTGGCGGAGGTTGACCGTCGCGATCGCCGCCGTCGCCTCGTCGATGTCGGTGGCCAGCACCCGGAGCCCGGCCCCGGCGAACGTCATGGCGTCGGCGCCGATCCCGCAGGTGAGGTCGGCGACGTGCGACGCACCGGCGTCGTGGAACCGGCGCGCGTGGCGTGCGGCGACGACGAGCCGGGTGGCCTGCTCGAGCCCCGCCTGCGTGAACAGCATGCCCTCGGCGAGGTCGCCGAACTTGGCGCGGCCGTCGGCACGGAGACGGGACTGCGTCATCGCCGCCGCGGCGAGCGCCGGGTCCACGCCCTTGGCCCGCAGGCCCTCGAGGAGGACCATCGCCTCGGACTCGTCGTACGGCGGCAGGGCGTTCAGGAGCGACCAGCCCTCGGGCGTGAGCAGCGGCGTCAGCGAGGCGGCATCCATGCCGTGAGTCTTTCACGCGCGGGGGCGCCCGGACCGAGTTCTGGCACTCGTGTTGACCGAGTGCTAAGCGGGGCATAGATTTGTCAGTGGATCATCGTCGGCGATCGCGTCGCGACGATCCACGCACACACCAGTCCGGTCGGCACCCGCGACGACGCCCGGTCCAGGAGTGCACTTCCATCCGTTGAAGTTCTCACTGCGAAAGGGAGGTCCGACGTGTCGGTCTCCATCAAGCCGCTCGAGGACCGGATCGTCGTGAAGGCCCTCGAGGCCGAGACCACGACCGCTTCCGGTCTCGTCATCCCCGACACCGCCAAGGAGAAGCCCCAGGAGGGCGAGGTCCTGGCGGTCGGCCCGGGCCGCATCGACGACAAGGGCAACCGCGTCCCCGTCGACGTCGCGGTCGGCGACAAGGTCATCTACAGCAAGTACGGCGGCACCGAGGTGCGCTACGACGGCGACGACTACCTCGTCCTGTCGGCTCGCGACGTGCTGGCGGTCGTCGTCCGCTGACGCACCGCACCACGTCGAAGGCCCCGCGATCATCATTGGTCGCGGGGCCTTCGTCGTGCTGTCTCAAGAATGTGCTGTGTCGAGGAAGCTGGGTGAGTTGTTCAGGGTCGCGTCACCGTGGGAGCTGTCGACGGGTGGCGAGGTGGTGCGTCGGCACGCGGACCGAATCCGGTCAGACGGCCTTCCCGGCGCGCTCGGCGAGGATCGCGCTGCGCTCGTCCTCCGAGAGCCCGCCCCAGACGCCGTAGGGCTCGCGCACGCGGAGCGACTGCTCGCGGCACTCCATCATCACGGGGCAGCTGTGGCAGATGGCCTTGGCCGCGTCGGCACGGCGCCGGCGGGTCGAGCCACGCTCGCCCTCGGGGTGGAAGAACAGCGTGTCGTCGACGTCTCGGCATGCGCCCTGGTACTGCCACTCCCAGAGTTCCATGACCGGACCTGGCAACCTCGAAATCTCCGTCATGCGGATCAACATACAAGCGTTGCAGAAGTTGTTCAAGGGGCTGCGGGTGACGAACTTCTCGTCAACCCCGATCGGGGGCAAACCGCGCCATAGTCGCGCCGTCTGCGATTCCCCGGCGAGGCGCGCTAGCCGGTGGCACTTTTGCTCTGCACAATCGAGGCATGACGCAAACCCGGCCCCCGTCCGACGACGGAGATTCCAGTGCATCGGGAACCCGTGGACCAGCGCTGACCGTCGCCGCCGTCGCCCGTCGGCTCGGCGTCGCGCCGGCGACCCTGCGGACCTGGGACCGGCGCTACGGCCTGGGTCCCTCCGGCCGGACCGCGGGCTCGCACCGGCGGTACACGGCGGAGGACGTCGCGCGACTGCTCGTCATGCGTGGACTCACGCTCGAGGGTGTCGCACCGGTCGACGCGGCGCAGGCCGCGCTCGAGGCCGACCTCAGCAACGTCGACCCGTCGGAGGACCTGGCTCGCGTCACCGCCGCGGCGACCGACGACGCGGCCACCGCTCTCGCCGGTGGGTCGGAGCCGGGGGAGAGCGCAGGGCCGGAGGGTGACGAGAAGCCTGCCGCCCGTGGATTCCTCCGGGCGGTTCCCGACGCGCCCGGCTCGTCGGACGAGCCGGGGGGTTCGAGGCCGCCGCGGCAGTCGCCCGGTGGAGCGAGCGGGGCGGGCGGGACGACGGCACGCGCGGACGTCTCGGACATCGTCGACGCGGCCACCGCCTACGACGAGGCCGCCTGTGCCACGCTCCTGGAGATCGGCGTAGAGGGCGACCCCGGGACGTGGTGGACCGGGCTGGTCGAGCCCGCGTTCCGGAGGCTGTACGAGCGCACCGTCCTGGCGGGCGCCGGCGAGGACCCCGTGGTCGGGCTCGCCAACGCGACGCTCGACGCCCTGCGGCGCTACAGCCGTGCGCGCGAGGAGGCCATCGTCTCCGCCGGCGGGCCCCCGGCCAACCACCCCAGCCGGATGCGCAAGCTCGTCCTGATCTTCGTCGCGCCGGAGGAGCGGTTGCCGATGGCGGCCCACGCGCTCGCCGCGGCGCTCAACGCGCAGGGTGCGGCGACGCGTATCGTCACCGGCCCGACCAACGCGCACCGCTCGTGCGAGCTCGTGACGATGGTCCGGCCCGCGGCGATGGTGACCGTGACGTCGCTCCCGCGCCCCGAGCTCGACATCGTCAGCGCCGTCCACGAGGCCAACCCCGACCTGCCCATCTTCGTCGGGGCGAGCGCGGACAGCGCCGCACGTGACCTGCCTCTCGCGTCGACGGTGCTGCGCGTGCGGTCGTTCACCGGGCTCCTGCACGAGGTGCTCGCGCTCGTCCGGTGAGAACCCGTGACCGTCGGTCACGCCGTCGGCCGTAGGATTGAGGCGTGACGGACCCGATCGCTGACTCCCGCCCCCTGGACCACGACCCGTTCGGCTTCACGGGCCTGACGTATGACGACGTGCTGCTGCAGCCCGGATACTCAGACCTGGCGCCGACGGACATCGACACGACGACGCGGCTGACGCGCGAGATCTCCATCCGCGTGCCGCTGATCTCCGCCGCCATGGACACCGTGACCGAGTCGCGGATGGCCATCGCCATGGCACGCCAGGGAGGCATCGGTGTGCTGCACCGCAACCTCTCCATCGAGGACCAGGCGTACCAGGTCGACCTGGTGAAGCGGACGCAGACCGGGATCATCTCGAACCCGGTCACGATCAACGCGGACGCGACCCTCGAGCAGCTGGACCAGCGGGCCGGGGAGTACCGGATCTCCGGCTTCCCCGTCGTCGGCAAGGACGACGTCCTGATCGGCATCGTCACCAACCGCGACCTGCGGTTCACCCCCGTCGCGGAGTGGGCGACCACCACGGTCGCCGACGTGATGACGCACATGCCCCTGATCACCGGGCCGGTCGGGATCTCGCGCGACGACGCGACGATGCTGCTGCGCCGGCACAAGCTCGAGCGCCTGCCGCTGATCGACGACGCGGGACGGCTCGCGGGGCTCATCACCGTCAAGGACTTCGTGAAGTCCGAGCAGTTCCCGAACGCGTCCAAGGACGGCCAGGGTCGGCTGCTCGTGGGTGCGGCGATCGGCTACTTCGGGGACGCGTGGGAGCGTGCGACGACGCTCGTCGAGGCCGGTGCCGACGTGCTCGTGGCCGACACCGCGCACGGCAACGTCCGCATGCTCATCGACATGGTGCGCCGTCTGAAGACCGACCCGGCCACCCGCCACGTCCAGGTGATCGGCGGCAACGTCGCGACGCAGCAGGGCGCGCAGGCCTTCGTCGACGCGGGTGCCGACGCCGTGAAGGTCGGCGTGGGCCCCGGCTCGATCTGCACCACACGGATCGTCACCGGGGTGGGGGTGCCTCAGGTGACGGCCGTCTACGAGGCGTCGAAGGCCGCACGTCCCGCCGGCGTGCCGGTCATCGCCGACGGCGGCATGCGGCACTCCGGGGAGATCGGCAAGGCCCTCGTGGCCGGCGCCAACGCCGTCATGCTCGGGTCGATGCTCGCGGGCACGGAGGAGTCGCCCGGCGACACGATCCTCGTCAACGGCAAGCAGTACAAGGCCTACCGCGGCATGGGCTCGATGGGTGCCATGTCCTCGCGCGGCAAGAAGTCGTACTCCAAGGACCGCTACTTCCAGGCCGAGGTCGCGAGCGACGACATGATCGTCCCCGAGGGCATCGAGGGGCAGGTGCCCTACAAGGGCACGCTCACCGCGGTGGCCCACCAGCTCGTCGGCGGACTGCACCAGACGATGTTCTACGTCGGTGCCCGGACGGTCCCCGAGCTGCAGGAGAAGGGGCGCTTCATCCGGATCACCGCGGCCTCCCTGCAGGAGAGTCACCCGCACGACGTCCAGATGACGGTCGAGGCACCGAACTACGCCGGACGGTAGGCAGGGCCCGGGGCCTGCCTACCGGAACCGTACGACGACGGCCGGTCACCGACAGGGTGACCGGCCGTCGTCGTACGGCGTGCGGGGTGGCTCAGTCGCGGAACGTCTCGATCTGCGCCCCGAGCTCGCGCAGCCGGTCGGCGAGCTGCTCGTACCCGCGGGCGATGATGTCGACGTTGCGCAGCTCCGACTCACCCTTGGCCGCGAGCATCGCCAGCAGGATCACGACGGCGGGCCGCAGCGCGGGCGGGCAGCTCACCTCGGCGCCCGACCAGCGGGTGGGGCCCGTGACGTCGAGCCGGTGGGCGTCGAGGAGCCGGACGTTCGCGCCGAGGCGCGTGAGGTCGGTCAGGTGGATCGCGCGGCCGTCGTAGACCCAGTCGTGGACCAGCGTGCTGCCGTCCGCGCAGGCGGCGATGACGACGAAGAACGGCAGGTTGTCGATGTTGAGTCCCGGGAACGGCATCGGGTGGATCGTGCCCTGCGAGGCGACGAGGTCGCTCGGGTAGACGGTGATGTCGACAAGGCGGGTGCGCCCGTTGCGGGCGAGGTACTCCGGGGACTCCTCGTAGCGGAGTCCCATCTCGGCCAGCATCGCGAGCTCGATCTCCATGAACTCGATCGGGACGCGCTGGACGGTGATCTCCGAGTGCGTGACGATCCCTGCGGTCAGGAGGCTCATCGCCTCGACCGGGTCCTCGGAGACGGCGTACTCCACGTCGACGTTCACGTCCGTGACGCCGTGCACGCGGAGCGTCGTCGTGCCGATGCCCTCGATCCGGATCCCCAGCAGGTCGAGGTAGAAGCAGAGGTCCTGGACCATGTAGTTGGGTGAGGCGTTGCGGATGGTGGTCACGCCGTCGTGGCACGCGGCCGCCATGATCGCGTTCTCCGTGACGGTGTCGCCGCGCTCGGTCAGCACCACGGTGACGTCCCCGGTCCGGGGCGTGACCGCGGCCTCGTAGAAGCCGTCCGTGGCGGTCACGGCGAGGCCGAACGGCCGCAGCGCGATCATGTGCGGCTCGACGGTGCGGGTGCCGAGGTCGCAGCCCCCGGCGTACGGGAGCCTGAACTCGTCCTCCAGACCCAGCAGAGGGCCGAGGAACATGATGATCGAGCGCGTGCGCCGTGCCGCCTCGGTGTCGATGTTGGCGAGGTCGAGGTGGTCGGGGCGGACCAGCTCCAGGTCGCGACCGTTCGCCGACCACGTCGCCCGGACGCCGACGCTCGTCAGGACGTCGAGGATGCGGTCGACCTCCACGATCCGTGCGACGTCGCGCAGCGTCGTCCGGCCGCGGTTGAGGAGCGAGGCGCACAGCAGCGCGACCGCGGCGTTCTTCGAGGAGTTCACGCGGATGCTGCCGCTGAGCTGCTGACCGCCGGTCACGCGCAGGTGGGAGTGCTTGGGTCCGCCCAGGGTGACGAGCTCGGTCGAGAGCGCCTCGGAGATCCGCGTGATCATGTCCAGGCTGATGTTCTGTGCGCCCTGCTCCACCCGGTGGACGGCGCTCTGGCTGGTGCCGAGGCGCTCGGCCAGCTGGGCCTGGGTGAATCCACGGTGCTGGCGCGCGCCGCGGATGAGCGTGCCGACCTGGACCAGGTGTGCGGGGGTCTCCTCAAGAGTGGTCATGCGGCGACGTTAACTCACAGATGAGATGCCGAGGGGCATCGAACCGCGTCTTCGAGGGTTCTTCACGAGATGTGCACAGCCCGGCATTCGAATGGTGAGTTGGCGGCCTATGCGCTACACGGCCAGGCGACCGAGGCTCCCTCGCCCTCGAACCCCTGCCGTCGACGCCACTCGTTGAAGTTCGTCGCCCACTCGCGGTGCGCGGCGACCTGGAACTCGTGCAGCTCCGGCAGCGCCTTCGTGGTGACGTCCGGGTGCCGGGCGACGATCGCCGCGAGCACGTCCAGGGTGGCGATGACGTCGACGTCGGCCGAGTGCAGGCCGGCTGCACCGGCGACGACGCCGTACTCGTCGCAGAGGTTCCCGAGCCGTCGCTTGCCGCGACGGTAGCGGTCGAGACCGCGGTCGAGCACCAGCGGGTCGATCACGGGGCTGACCGGCCGGCCGATCCGGTCGGAGATCGTCGGCAGGCCGTGGCGGCCGAGCTCCGCGTCGAGGATCGAGAGGTCGAACGACGCGTTGTAGGCGACGACCGGGACGCCACGGTCCAGCTCCGCGGCGATGGCCCGGGCGATCTCCTCGAGCGCCTCGGCCGGCGGCCGGCCGTGCTCGCGGGCGTGCTCGGTGCTGATCCCGTGGATGGCCGCCGCCTCGGTCGGGATCTCGACACCCGGGTCGATCAGCCACGTGCGCACCGAGGTGGTGTCACCCTCGCGCAGGACCAGCGCCGCCGTGACGATCCGGTCGGTCGCGACGCCCACCCCTGTCGTCTCGGTGTCGAAACCCAGCAGAGGCCCGGTGCTCCAGGTCATGTCCACGCCCTTCGTCGTCGTCGCCGGGTGTCCCCGACGACTCCGAGGCAACCACGAGCCTCCGACAGTCGTCCGCACGGCCCGGCGTGCGATCTCCGCACGGACGGACGAGAGTTGACCCAGACGGACAGTGGAGGGTCGATGGAGTCCAGGGTGTTGGTGCTCACGTCGGACGGCGGCGTGGAACGGGTCGAGCTCACCGAGCCGTGGCGAGAGCTCGAGGGCCGCGGGGCGACGTTGACGCACGTGGCCACGGGCCGCGACGTCGGGCTCGTGGACGCGGACCTCGACGCGTCCGGGACCCGGACGGCCGACGTGCTGCTGGGCGACGCCGACGTGCCGGACCTCGTCGCGGAGCACGAGCTGCTGCTCGTGCCCGGCGGGACGGTCAACGCGGACCGGCTGCGGACGGAGGACGGCGCGGTCGCCCTCGTCCGGGCGTTCGCCGAGGCGGGCCGGCCGGTCGCCGCGATCTGCCACGGGCCGTGGCTCCTCGTCGAGGCAAACCTGGTCCGGGGCAAGGATCTGACCTCGTTCCCGAGCCTGCGCACCGACGTCGTGAACGCCGGGGGGACGTGGCACGACCGGGCGCCCGTGATCTGCACCCGCCGGGGCTGGACACTCGTCACGGCCCGCAGCCCCGAGGACCTCGAGGAGTTCTCGGACGCCGTCTGCGACATCCTCGGACTGTGACGCGCCGGACACGGGCCGGGCGGGGGCGCGGCTGGCCGGTAGGCTGTCCGGGTGAGCAACGAGATCGAGATCGGCCGTGGAAAGCGTGGTCGCCGCGCATTCTCCTTCGACGACATCGCGGTGGTGCCCTCGCGGCGCACGCGCGACCCGAAGGACGTGTCCGTCGGGTGGCAGATCGACGCCTACCACTTCGACCTGCCGATCGTCGCGGCGCCGATGGACTCGGTGATGAGCCCGGCCACGGCCGTCCAGCTCGGCAAGCTCGGTGGCCTCGGCGTCCTCGACCTCGAGGGCCTGTGGACCCGGTACGAGACCCCGGAGCCGCACCTCGCCGAGATCGCCTCGCTCGCACCCGCCGACGCGACCCGACGCATGCAGGAGCTCTACGCGGAGCCGATCAAGGCCGAGCTGATCACGCAGCGGCTCAAGGAGATCCGTGACGCGGGCGTCACCGTCGCCGGTGCGCTCTCCCCGCAGCGCACCCAGGAGCACTACCAGACCGTCGTCGACGCCGGTGTCGACCTCTTCGTCATCCGCGGCACCACGGTCTCGGCGGAGCACGTCTCGGGGAACGCCGAGCCGCTCAACCTCAAGCGCTTCATCTACGAGCTCGACGTCCCCGTGATCGTCGGCGGAGCCTCCACCTACACGGCCGCGCTGCACCTCATGCGGACCGGGGCCGCGGGCGTCCTCGTCGGGTTCGGCGGCGGCGCCGCGCACACCACCCGCGTCTCGCTCGGCATCCACGCCCCGATGGCGACCGCGGTGGCCGACGTCGCGGCGGCGCGGCGCGACTACCTCGACGAGTCGGGCGGACGCTACGTCCACGTCATCGCCGACGGCGGGGTCGGGCACTCCGGGGACATGGTCAAGGCCGTGGCCTGCGGTGCCGATGCCGTCATGCTCGGCGCGGCGCTGGCCCGGGCCGACGAGGCGCCCGGCCGCGGCTGGCACTGGGGCCCCGAGGCGCACCACTCGCAGCTGCCGCGCGGCGAGCGCGTCGAGGTCGGCAACCACGGCCCGCTCGACGAGATCCTCTTCGGTCCCGGACGTCAGGCGGACGGCACCACGAACATCGTCGGTGCGCTGCGCCGGGCGATGGCGACCACGGGATACTCGGACCTCAAGGAGTTCCAGCGCGTCGAGGTCGTCGTCTCGCCGTACCAGCCGCGCTGACCGTCGGGGTCGTACCCGCCGGATAGCCTGGGTGCATGGACAACCCTTCCGCGCTCTCCGCCTCCGCCGGCCCGCTGGACCCGGAGCACCCCGCGTCGTCGTACGCCCTGGAGCCCGACGTCGCGACGCCGCTGATCGCGCGCATCGTCACCTCGCAGACCAGCGGGACGCACACCTCCGAGCTCCCGTTCACGGGCGCGCCCCTGGTGACGTTCCCGACCTCGTCGGACGACGACGTCGAGCTGGCGTTCTCCCGGGCACGCGCCGCACAGCCGTCGTGGGCGGCCACGGCCCTGCGGGAGCGAACCGCCGTGCTGCGACGGTTCGCCGACCTGGTGCTCGAGCGTCAGACCGAGGTTCTGGACATCGTTCAGATGGAGACCGGCAAGTCGAGGACGAGCGCGTTCGACGAGGTCGCGTACTGCTCGGTGGCTGCCCGGCACTTCTCCGTGCGTGCAGGTCGATATCTCGCAGACCGGCGCGAGCCGGGCATGTTCCCGGTCCTCACCTCGGTGACGGTCGACCGTCGCCCGGTCGGCGTCGTCGGCGTCGTGTCCCCGTGGAACTACCCGCTGACGCTCTCGGTGTCCGAGCTCCTCCCCGCGCTGGTCGCGGGCAACGCCGCCGTGCTGCGGCCGGACCCCCAGACGACGCTGACCGCGCTCTGGGCCGTCGAGCTCCTCGCCGAGGCAGGGCTGCCCGACGGCGTGGTCCAGGTGGTCGCCGGTGGCGGCGAGATCGGGGCGGCCGTCGTGGACCGGGCCGACCACATCGCCTTCACGGGGTCCACCCCGACGGGCCGGGTCGTCGGTCGCCGGGCCGGGGAGCGCCTCATCGGCGCGACCCTCGAGCTGGGCGGGAAGAATCCCCTGTACGTGGCCGACGACGTCGACCCGGTGCTCGCCGCGTCCGGGGTGGCGCGTGCGTGCTTCGCGAACACCGGCCAGCTCTGCGTCTCGATCGAGCGGCTCTACGTCCACGAGGACGTCCTCGACGAGTTCCTCGAGGTGTTCGTCCCGCTCGTGCGCGACCTGCGCCTCGGGACGGGGCTCGACTACGGCTACGACATCGGGTCCCTGACGTCGCAGGCCCAGCTCGACCGCGTGCAGGGGCACGTCGAGGACGCGGTCGCCCGCGGTGCGCGCGTGCTCGCCGGCGGGGTGCACCGCACCGACGTCGGGCCGTACAGCTATGCGCCCACCGTGCTCAGCGACGTTCCCGACGACGCGGTGTGCACGACGGAGGAGACGTTCGGGCCGGTGGTCGCGATCACGGTCGTGGGCTCGGACGACGAGGCCGTCGAACGCATGAACGCGACGCAGTTCGGGCTCAACGCGAGCGTGTGGACCGGCGACACGCGCCGTGGCCGTCGCATCGCGGCCCGGATCGACGCGGGCACCGTCGGCGTCAACGACGGGTTCACGTCGGCGTGGGGCTCGGTGGGCGCACCCCAGGGCGGCCACAAGTCGTCGGGCCTCGGGCGGCGCCACGGCCGGGAGGCGATCGAGGCGATGACCGAGTCGCGGAGCATCGTCGTCCAGCACGGCGTGATGCGCGGACTGAGCCTGGACACGCTCTACGACACGGGCGCAGCCCGGGCGACGGGCCTGCTCACCGGCGCGCTGCGGCTGATGAACAGGCTCCGCCTGCCGTAGGGGCTCTCGCCCGTCAGGCGCCGGTGGCCTCCAGGCACTGGCGGGCTATCGCCAGCTCCTCGTTGGTGGGGATCACCATGACGGTGGTCCGCGCCCACTCGGGAGAGATCACGCGCGGCTCGCTGATCCGCCCGGCGTTGCGCTCCGGGTCGACGGCAAAGCCGAATCCCTCGAGCCCCTCCATCACGCGGGAGCGGACGACGTCGTCGTTCTCGCCGGCCCCGGCCGTGAAGACGATGACGTCGACGCGGCCGAGGACCGCGGCGTAGGCGCCGATGTACTTGCGGAGCCGGTGCAGGTAGACGTCGAGCGCGAGCTCCGCGTCCTCGTCTCCCTCGGCGATGAGCTCGTGCAGCGCACGGAAGTCGTTCTCGCCGCTCAGCCCCTTGAGCCCCGACTGCTTGTTGAACAGCGTGTCGACCTCGTCGACGTCCATCCCCGCGTTGCGCATCAGGTGGAAGACGACGGCGGGGTCGATGTCGCCCGTCCGGGTGCCCATGACGAGGCCCTCGAGGGGCGTCAGGCCCATCGAGGTCTCGACCGCCGCCCCGCCGCGCACCGCGGACGCGGAGGCCCCGTTGCCGAGGTGCAGGACGATCTGGTTCAGGTCCTCGAGGCGCCGACCCAGGACTCGTGCGGCCTTCCCGGAGACGTAGTTGTGCGACGTGCCGTGGAAGCCGTACCGGCGGATACCGTGCTCCTCGGCGACGTCCTTGTTCAGGGCGTACGTCGCGGCAGCCTCGGGCAACGTCGCGAAGAAGGCGGTGTCGAAGACGGCGACGTGGGGGACGTCGGGCAGGAGCTCGCGGGCCACCTCGATCCCCGTCGCGTTCGCCGGGTTGTGCAGCGGGGCGAGCGGGATCAGGTCGCGGATCTGCCGGAGCACGTCGTCGTCGATCAGGGTCGGCTCGGAGAAGATCGCCCCGCCGTGGACGACACGGTGCCCGACCGCGCGGACGTGGGCGTCCTCGATCGACGGGCCGACCTCCTCGAAGATGCCGAGAGCGAGCCGCAGGGCGTCGCCGTGGTCGGCGATCGGCTGCTCGCGCACCGTCGCGTTGCCGGCGAACTTGTGCTTGAGGAGCCCGGGGCCGTCCTCACCGATCCGCTCGACCAGGCCCGTGGCGATCGCCTCGCCGCCCACCGGGTTGACGAGCTGGTACTTCAGGGACGACGAGCCGGAGTTGAGGACGAGGACCGACCCGTGGGCGCCTCGTGCGGTGGTGACGCCGTCGCCGGCGGGAAGTGTGCTCATGCGGGGTCTCCCTGAGAGGTTCCGGCCTGCGCCTGGATGGCGGTGATGGCGACGGTGTTGACGATGTCCTGGACCAGCGCGCCGCGCGACAGGTCGTTGACGGGCTTGTTCAGGCCCTGCAGGACCGGGCCCACGGCCACGGCGCCGGCTGAGCGCTGGACGGCCTTGTACGTGTTGTTGCCCGTGTTCAGGTCCGGGAAGATGAACACGGTCGCCTTGCCCGCGACGTCGGACCCGGGCATCTTCGACGCGGCGACGCTGGCGTCGACGGCCGCGTCGTACTGGATCGGGCCCTCGACGAAGAGGTCCGTCGAGCGCTCCCGCACCAGGGCGGTCGCGTCCCGGACCTTCTCGACGTCGGCACCCGAGCCGGACGCACCCGTCGAGTAGGACAGCATCGCGACCTTCGGGTTCACACCGAACTGCGCGGCGGTCGCGGCCGACGAGATGGCGATGTCTGCGAGCTCGGTCGCGGACGGGTCGGGGTTCACGGCGCAGTCCCCGTAGACGAGCACGCGGTCCTCCAGGCACATCAGGAAGACGGACGAGACGACCGAGACGCCGGGAACGGTCTTGATGATCTCGAACGACGGCCGGATCGTGTGGGCCGTGGTGTGCGCGGCACCGGAGACCATCCCGTCCGCGTCGCCCATGTGCACCATCATGGTGCCGAAGTAGGAGACGTCGGTGACGATCTCCCGAGCCCGCTCGACGGTCATGCCCTTGTGCGCCCGCAACCGTGTGTACTCCGCGGCGAACCGGTCGACGTACGCCGGGTCGTGCGGCGACAGGATGCGCGCCGCCTCGATGTTGAGGCCCAGCTCGATCGCGCGCGAGCGGACCTCCGGCTCCTCGCCGAGGATCACGAGGTCGGCGACCTGCCGGCCGAGGAGCGTCGACGCCGCCCGCAGGATCCGGTCGTCCGAGCCCTCGGGGAGCACGATCCGCTTGCGGTCCGCCCGCGCCCGTGACAAGAGCTCGTACTCGAACATCAACGGCGTGACCGTGTCCGGACGGGGGACGTCGAGGTGCTGCAGGAGCGTGGCGCCGTCGACGTTCTGCTCGAACAGGGCCAGGGCCGTGTCGATCTTGCGCTGCGAGTCCTTGGTCACCCGACCCCGGACGCGGGACGCGGCGCTCGCGGTCCGGAACGTACCCATCTCCGTGCGGATGACGGGAAGGCGCGGGTCGAGGTCGGCGATCAGGTCGGCGCTCGTGGGGGGCGGGTAGAAGCCGCCGTTGAGCACGATGCCGGCGATCGACGGAAAGCCCGGGGCGGAGTGCGCCGCGATCAGGCCGATGAGGAGCTCGGCGCGGTCGCCGGGGGTGATGATCAGGGCGCCGTCCGTGATGCGCTCGAGGAGGTGCTCGAGGCTCATCGCGCCGACGAGGACGTCGAGGACCTCGCGGCCCAGCAGCTCGCGGTCGCCGAAGACGAGCCGGCCGTCGACGGCCTCCATCATCGCCTGGACGGTCGGTGCGGTCAGGAACGGCTCGTCCGGGATCGCCCAGGAGGGCAGGTCAAGGGCGTCGAGCTCGGACCGGACGGTCTCGAGGTCCGTGGGGGTGCAGCGGTTGGCGATCACGCCGACCGGCTGTGCGTGGTTGGCCTGCAGCTCGCCCACGGACACCTCCGCGAGCTGGCGGATGCCCCCGGCGTCGCGGTTCCTCCCGGAGACGACGAGGAGGACGGGGGAGCCGAGGTTCGCGGCGACGCGGGCGTTGAAGGCGAGCTCGGTCGGGCCGGCGATGTCGGTGTAGTCCGTGCCGATCACCACGACGACGTCGCACACGGCCGCCACCGCGTGATAGCGGGACAGGATCCGGCTCAGCGCGGCGTCCGGGTCGGCGTGGACGTCCTCGTAGGTCACGCCGATCGCGTCCTCGTAGGCCAGGTCGACACCGTCGTGCGCGAGGAGGAGCTCGAGGACGTAGTCGCGGTCCTCGGCGGCGTCGCCGCGTGCGGTGTTCCGCGCGACCGGCCGGAACACCCCGACGCGGGTCGCGCGCCGGACGAGCTGGTCCAGGACACCTAGGGCGACCGTCGACTTTCCGGTATCGCCCTCGGGGCTGGTGATGTAGACGCTGCGTGTGTTCACGGCTCGGCTCTCGCTCGACGATGGTGGTACCCATTCCATCGCATTGCACCGGTGAGTGCACGGGGTTCCGGCCCGCGAGAGCCGTGGTCTCGGTCTCAGTTCGCCGAGGACGGTCGGGAAACGCGCGGCTGGGGGCGGTTCGACGGTCGTGCGGTGCGCTCCCCGGAGTCGCTGGAGCCGGTCTCTGGTGGTGGCGGTCGCGCTGACCGACACGATGCCTGGGCGTGGTGATCTCTTGGTGCGGGTCGAGCCGGGGTGCGGCGGAGCGCTGACACGCCCGCCGCACCCCGGCTACCGGTTATTCGTTGTCGCCCCCCGTGGCGGCGTTCGCGTCGACGTCCTGGCCGAGCCCGGCGGCCGCGGCCTCGGGCCAGACCCAGTCGCGGACCTCGGGGATGTCCTCCCCGTGCAGCCGGGTGTACTGCCGCGCGGCGAGCCGTGAGTCCACCATCCGCTGACGCAGGCTCGCCCGGCTGGTCCGGAGGCCCGGGACGCGGTCGATCACGTCGATCACCAGGTGGTAGCGGTCGAGGTCGTTGAGCATCACCATGTCGAACGGAGTCGTGGTGGTGCCCTCCTCCTTGTACCCGCGCACGTGGATGTTCGAGTGCCCGGTGCGGCGGTAGGTCAGGCGGTGGATCAGCCACGGGTAGCCGTGGTAGGCGAAGATGACCGGCTTGTCGGGCGTGAAGATGGTGTCGAAGTCGGAGTCGCTGAGTCCGTGCGGGTGCTCCTTGGCGTCCTGCATCCGCATCAGGTCGACGACGTTGACCACGCGGACCTTGAGCTTCGGGATCTCGCGGCGCAGGATGTCTGCCGCCGCGAGAACCTCCAGCGTGGGGACGTCCCCGGCGCACCCGAGGACGACGTCGGGCTCCTCACCCTCGGTCTCGGTGCCGGCCCAGTCCCAGATGCCGAGCCCGCGGGTGCAGTGGGCGACGGCCTGGTCCATGGTCAGGAAGTCGGGAGCAGGCTGCTTGCCCGCGACGACGACGTTCACGTACTGCTTGGACCGCAGGCAGTGGTCGTACGTCGACAGCAGCGTGTTGGTGTCCGGCGGCAGGTAGACGCGGACGATCTCGGCCTTCTTGTTCACGACGTGGTCGATGAAGCCCGGGTCCTGGTGGCTGAAGCCGTTGTGGTCCTGGCGCCACACGTGGCTGGAGAGCAGGTAGTTCAGGCTGGCGATCGGTCGACGCCACGGGATCTCGTCCGTCACCTTCAGCCACTTGGCGTGCTGGTTGAACATGGAGTCGACGATGTGGATGAACGCCTCGTAGCAGTTGAACAGGCCGTGGCGGCCCGTGAGGAGGTAGCCCTCGAGCCACCCCTGGCACTGGTGCTCCGAGAGCATCTCCATGACGCGGCCGGCGCGGGCGAGGTGGTCGTCGACCTCGGGGCCCTCGAACTCGGCGTTCCACTGCTTGTCCGTGGCGTCGTAGACGGCCTGCAGGCGGTTCGACGCGGTCTCGTCCGGTCCGAAGATGCGGAAGTTGTCCGGGTTCTGGCGGATCACGTCGGTGAGCCACTGGCCGAGCACCTTCGGTGCTTCGGTCATGCCGCTGCCGGGGACCGGGACGTCGACGCCGTACTCGCGGAAGTCGGGCAGCCGCAGGTCCTTGAGGAGCTGGCCGCCGTTGGCGTGCGGGTTCGCGCTCATGCGGAGCTCGCCGGTCGGTGCCAGCTCGCGGATGTCCGCGGCGATGCGGCCCTCGTCGTCGAAGAGCTCGTCCGGGCGGTACGAGCGCAGCCACTGGTCCAGCACCTCGAGGTGCTCGGGGGTGTCCCGGGCGTTGGCCAGCGGGACCTGGTGCGCGCGCCAGGATCCCGTCGTCTTCTTGCCGTCGATGTAGTCGGGTCCGGTCCATCCTTTGGGGGTCCGGAAGACGATCATCGGCCAGCGCGGTCGGTCCACGTCCCCGGAGGCGGCCCGGGCCTTGATCTCGGCGATCTCGTCGAGGACCGTGTCGACCATCGTGGCGAAGCGTCGGTGGATCTCGGTGTGCGACTCGTCGTCGAACCCGGCGACGAACACGTGCGGCTCGTGGCCGTAGCCCCGCATCAGGGCGACGAGCTCGTCGTCGTCGATGCGTGCCAGCACGGTCGGGTTGGCGATCTTGTACCCGTTGAGGTGCAGGATCGGCAGAACGACACCGTCCTGGGCCGGGTGGACGAACTTGTTCGAGTGCCAGGACGTCGCGAGCGGCCCGGTCTCGGCCTCGCCGTCACCCACGACCGCGGCGACCAGAAGGTCCGGGTTGTCGAACGCGGCACCGTAGGCGTGCGAGAGTGCGTAGCCGAGCTCGCCACCCTCGTGGATCGACCCGGGCGTCTCGGGTGCGACGTGCGACGGGATCCCGCCAGGGAACGAGAACTGGCGGAAGAGCCGACGCAGGCCCTCGGTGTCCTCGGTGATCGCGGGGTAGATCTCGGAGTAGGTGCCGTCGAGATAGGCCGAGGCGACCAGGCCGGGACCGCCGTGGCCGGGGCCCGTGATGAAGATCGTGGACTGCTGCCGCTCGGCGATCGCGCGGTTCAGGTGCGCGTAGAGGAAGTTCAGGCCGGGCGTGGTGCCCCAGTGACCGAGAAGACGTGGCTTGACGTCGTCGACGTCGAGCGGCGTGGTCAGGAGGGGGTTCGCGAGGAGGTAGATCTGGCCGACGGACAGGTAGTTGGCGGCCCGCCACCACCGGTCGATCCGCTCGAGCGTCTCCGCGGACACGTCGCCGTGCCCGGCGGCCCATGCGTCCGTGGCGGGGCGGGGGGTGGTCAGGCTCATCACGCACTCCATTTCGCAGGGGACTGCTGGTGCGTCCATCCAACATCAGGTCGGTTGGCCTCGCGCGTCTGTGGCCGATCCGCCGCGTGAGGCGTCGCACGTCACGCCCGAGAATGCGGAGGTGCGGCCGGTGCACGGTTACCGTAGGGGCGTGGCCTCGACCGAACCGCGCGCGTCCTTCTGGCAGGTGGCCCGTCGTCCCCGGATGATCGCGCTCCTTCTCATCTTCCTCGTCGCCGCGGGCGGCTGTGCACGTCTGGGGATCTGGCAGATCGACCGGGCCCAGGCCAAGGGTGAGCTCGCCGAGAAGCAGGCCGCCCTCGAGGCGGCGGAGGAGGGTCCGGAAGGACTCGGCGTGCTGCTGCCGCCGCAGACGACGATCGCCGGCAGCCTCGTCGGTCGGACGGCCTGGGTCGAGGGGACGTACGAGGACGAGCAGTTCCTCGTCCCGGACCGCGTCCTCGACGGCGAGGACGGGTTGCTCGTCCTCAGCCCGCTCCGGGTCACCGACGACGGGACCGACGGGGAGTCCTGGGCCGACCTCTCCGGTCCGCCCGTGCTCGCGGTCGTCCGGGGCTGGGTCCCCGCCGGGACCGAGATCGACGATCCTGCGCTCGAGACGCCCGACGGCGTCGTCCGGCTCACCGGCTACCTGCAGGCGGGCGAGGCCTCGGCGGACGACACGACCCTCCCCGAGGGGCAGATCGGCGCCGTCTCGACCGCCGAGCTCGCCAACGTCTGGGGGTCACCGATCTACAGCGGGTACCTCGTCGAGCGGTCCTCCGAGCCCGAGCAGATCAGCCCGGACGACGGCGGTCCCGAGCCGCTGCCGCGTCCGACGATCTCCGGCGGCGAGGGGCTCGACCTCCGCAACGCCTTCTACGCGCTGCAGTGGTTCGTCTTCGGCGGGTTCGCCGTGCTCTTGTGGGTGCGGCTCGTGCGGGACGAGGCGTCCGGTCGGCGCGGGCTCGCGCAGCTCCCGATCGACTGACCGTCGGACGCGCGCCGGACCGGCGCGACGGTGTGACTTGGATCGCACCTCGGAGATGCGCTAGACATGCGCCCATGACTCAGCCTCCGTCCGCCGAGACGTCGCCGAGCTCGCTCGCGAAGCCGCGTGACACCCGCACGCGTGCGTCGCGCCGGGTGCTGATCGCGGTGGCCGGTGTCTTCGGCGCGGCGGTGGTGCTGACCGGCGCGCTCGTCCTCTATCTGCTCGCCCAGGGATGGACGAGCGCCTCCGCCCAGGCGCAGCGCCTCGACGACGCGAGGGACGAGGTGGCGCAGCTCGCGGACGGTGAGGTCCCCGCCTGGACCGACCCGGCGGGGGACGCCTCCGTGAGCGACGACCTGGCGTACGACGACCTCCAGGTGATCGGGACGCACAACTCCTACGTGGAGGAGCCGACGTGGCTCCAGCTCCAGCTGATCGGACTCGTCGAGCCCGCGTCGAAGAGCACGCTGCGCTACGGGCACGACCCGCTCTGGGACCAGCTGGAGGACGGCGTGCGCAGCATCGAGTGGGACGTGCGCGACCACGGTGACCGGTTCTCGATGGCGCACGTCCCGCTGGTCGCGAACCGTGGGACGTCGCCGGACCTCGAGCTCGCGCTCGAGGAGCTCGGGCTCTGGTCGTCCTCGCACCCGGACCACCTGCCGGTCAGTCTGATGGTCGAGTTCAAGAAGGACTACGCGTTCCTCGACCCGAGCCTGCAGGCGTTCGACGCCGACTCCTACGACCGGTGGGACGCGCTCCTCGAGGAGTCGCTCGGTGAGGCGCTCTTCACGCCCGACGACCTGCGGGGCTCCGCGCCGTCACCGCGGGACGCGGTCGAGACGACCGGCTGGCCGACCGTCGGAGAGCTGCGCGGGCGGATCCTCGTGTTCGCGTGGGACGACGAGGAGGTGCGCGAGCAGTACCTCGCCGGACACGAGAACCTTCGCGGCCGGGCGATGTTCACGTCGTCGCGGACGGGTGGGTCGGACGCAGTCTTCGCCGTGCACGACGACCCCCACGCCGCCGCGATCGCCGACGCGGCGGCGGCCGGGATCGTCGTCCGCACACGGACCGACGCCGACCTCGACGTGGGCGGCGACGACCTCGCGGCCGCGTTGGCCTCGGGCGCGAACATCCTGTCGACCGACTTCCCCGCGAGCGAGGCCGACCCGGTCAGCGGCTATGCGGCGACGTTCGCCGGCAGCCCCGCCACGGCCCGAGCCGTGCCGGGGCGGGCGACGGACTGACGGCGCGCGTCACTCCTGCTGCCAGGACTCCCACAGGCGGGCGTAGTCGCCGCCCGCCGCCACCAGCTCGTCGTGCGGGCCGATCTCCGCGATCCGCCCGCCGTCGACCACGGCGACGCGGTCGGCGTCGTGCGCGGTGTGCAGGCGGTGGGCGATCGCGACGACGGTCCGCCCGGTCAGCACGGCGTCGAGCGACGACTCCAGGTGCCGGGCGGCGCGCGGGTCCAGGAGCGACGTCGCCTCGTCCAGCACGAGCGTGTGCGGGTCGAGGAGCACCAGGCGCGCGAGCGCGACCTGCTGCGCCTGCGCCGGCGTGAGGACGTGCCCGCCGGACCCGACCGTCGTCGCGAGTCCCTCGGGCAGCGCCTCGGCCCAGGTGAGGGCGTCGACCGACCCGAGCGCGCTGCGCAGGGCCTCGTCGTCGGCGTCCACGTCCGCGAGCCGGAGGTTCTCGGCCAGGGTGCCGACGAAGACGTGGTGCTCCTGGGTCACGAGAGCGACGTGCCCCCGCAGGTCCTCCAGCGGCAGGTCCACGAGGTTGACCCCGCCGACCGTGACCGAACCGCCCGTGGGCGGGTGGACGCCCGCGAGCATCCGCCCGAGCGTCGACTTGCCGGCGCCGGAGGGGCCCACGACGGCGAGCCTCTCGCCGACCGCCAGGTCGAGGTCGATGCCGTGCAGCACGTCCTGACCCTCGCGGTACGCGTACCGGACGTCGCGCGCCACGACGTGCTCGTCGTCGGGCTCGTCGCCCGAGGGGGTGCGGTCGGTCTCGACCAGCTCGACGCCGATGATCCGGGCGAGCGACGTGGCCGCCACCTGGATCTCGTCGAGCCAGAAGATCAGCTCCCACACGGGTCCCGCGAGCTGGAACGTGTACATCGTGATCGTGGTGACGGCGCCCAGCGTGACGTTCCCGGTCGAGATCAGATAGCCGCCCCAGACGAGGATCGCGACGGGTGCGACGACGAACGTGAGGTCGATGCCCGGGAAGAGCACGGTGCGCAGGCGAAGTGTGGCCCGTTCGGCGTCGAAGGCCTCGCGGAGGTCGTCGTCCACCCGCCCGCGACGACGTCGCGCCAGCCGCAGCGCGTCGACGGTCCGGGCGCCCTCGACCGTCTCGGTGATCGTGCCGTTGAGGGCGGCGTAGGCGGCCGCCTCGCGCTGGTAGGCGGGCGAGGCGCGGCGCAGGTACCACCGGGTCACGACGATCATCACGGGGAGCCCCACGAACATCGCGATCGCGACCTGCGGGGCGATGATGAACGACGCGACGACGGTGAGCAGGATCGTCACGACGGCCACGATCAGCCGTGGCACGCCGAAGCGCACGGCGTGCTGGATCCGGTCGACGTCGTTGGTGGTCCGCGCGACGAGGTCGCCGGTGCCGGCCTGCTCCACCGTCGACAGGGGCAGCGACGTGACGGTCTCGACGAAGCGCTCGCGCAGGGCCGCGAAGACGCTCTCGCCGAGCACCATCGCCTTGCGCTGGGCGATCTTGATCAGGACCGCCTGGGCGACGATCGCGGCGACACCGATCGACACCACGCGGATCACGTACGACTCGGTGGTGCCGGCGACGACCGCGTCGACGAGGTTGCCCAGGATCAGGGGGCCGGCGAGCCCTCCGAGCGCGGCGAGGGTGTGCAGGACGGCGACGGTCGTGAGCGGGCCGCGATACGACCGCATCAGGCCGGACGTGTGCCGGCGCACTTCGCGGAGGTCGGCGACGGGCAGCTTCATCAGCGGGCTCCTTCCGTGACTCCGGGGTGGGTGTCGCTGGTCTCGGGCGCCGCGTCGGCGTCGAGGTTGCGTCCGACGACGGCGCGGTAGCGGGCGGCGGACTCGCCGCCCGGGGCGTCCAGGGGGCGGTCGAGCAGCTCGCGGTGGGTACCGCGGGTGGCGACGACGCCGCCGTCCAGGAAGGCGACCTCGTCGACCTCGCCGAGGACCAGCGGGCTGGCCGTGACGATCAGGGTCGTCCTGCCGGCGCGTGCCTCGGCGAGCCGGACGGCGATCCGGGCCTCGGTGTGGGCGTCGACCGCCGAGGTCGGCTCGACGAGGACCAGGATCTCGGGGGAGGTCAGGATCGCGCGCGCCAGGGCGACGCGCTGTCGCTGCCCGCCCGAGAGCGAGCGACCCTTCTCCGGGAGCACACCGTCGAGACCGTCCGGCACGGACGAGAGGACGTCGTGAGCGTCGGCCACGGTGATGGCCGCGAGCAGGGCCTCCCGTGTCGCGGTGCCGTGCACGTCGAGCTCGTCCGAGAGCGTGCCGGAGAACAACTGCGGCGTCGCCTCGGCGACCACGACCCGACCGCGCAGCTCTGCGTGGTCGAGGTCTGCGAGGAGGGTCCCGCCGAGGCGGACGGGCGTCGCGAGCTCTGCTGCGTCGTCGAATCGGCCCAGACGGGTGGCGACGGCGGCCGAGGCGTCCGGGTCCTCGCACACGAGGGCGACCACGCGGCCCGGCTCGAGCCGGAGCCCGCTGGTCTCGTCCACGAGGGGCGACCCGGCCGGGGGGAGCGGTGCCGTCCCGGGCGTCGCGCCCGCGGCGGGCTCCACCCGGAGCACCGTGATGAGCTTCTTGGCGGCGACGTGCGCCCGCGTCGCCACCTGCAGCGTCTGCGTCGCGATCTGCAGCGGCCAGCCGAGGAACGCCGAGTACCCGTAGAAGGCGACGAGCTCGCCGGGGGTGATCTCGCCGGCGATCGCCTTCATCGCACCGATGTAGACGACGAACGCCACGAAGATGCCGGGCAGCAGCACCTGCAGCGAGTCGAGCAGCGACTGCACGCCCGCCACGCGGACGCCGGCCTGGCGCACCTCCTGGGACTTGACCCGGTAGCGGTCGGTGAAGACCTGCTCACCGCCGATCCCGCGCAGGATCCGCAGACCCGAGACGGTGTCCGCGCCGAGCGTCGTCAGCCGGCCCGCCGCCTCGCGCTGGGCGCTCTGGCGCTGCTGGAGCGGCTTGATGAGAAAGCTGAGGACCAGGGCGACGGCGGGCAGCCCGAGGACGACGATCAGCCCGAGCTCGACCGACTGGTTGAGCATGATCGCGGCCACGACGAGATAGGCCGACAGGCTGCCGATGAACTGCGCCGCGATCGCGTAGATCTCGGCCAGGCGGAGCGAGTCGTTCGCCACGGCGGAGACCACCTCGCCGGTGGGGAGCTCCTCGGTGATGGCGTCGCCCGACTCGGAGACCGTACGGCCCACCAGCTGAGACATCCCGAACGCGCCCCGCATCCAGCACTGGACGTCGAAGCGGTGCCCGATCGCAGACGCGGTTATCAGCAGCGCCCCGACGGCGAGCAGAAGAGCCGCCCACCCCCACAGCGCCGAGCCGAACCCGTCGGCCAGGCCCTCGTCGATCGCGCGACCCAGCAGGTACGGCTGCACCGCCTGGCAGACGAACACCACGATCCCGAGGGCGATCGCGGTCAGGAGGATCCACTTCTGGCGCAGGGCCTGCCACCACAGCAGCCGGATCGGTCCGGTCAGCGGCGGTGTGCCGGGGTCGGGGAGGGGGAGGGCTCGCACGGCAACTAGCATGAACCATGCAGGCTTGACTACCTACCCAATTTCACCGGCGTGAGGAAACGAACACCCATGAGTACCCCGGACCGCGAAGCCGCTGCGCAGACCACCACGCCGGCGGCCGACGCCGCCGCCGCGACGACCACCGCCGGGCCGAGCGACGCCGAGGTGCAGGCCGCCATCGCCAAGGCGCGCGGCGCGCTCGCCCGCTACCGGTTCATGGCACTGATCACCGGAGTCATGCTTCTCGTCCTCTGTGCCGAGATGATCTACAAGTACCTGTTGATCGGCGTCCTCGGTATGTCCGACGCCGCGCTGCCGTACATCGAGTGGATCCCGTTCGCCCACGGGTGGATCTACGTCCTCTACCTCGTCACGGTGCTGGACCTGTGGGCCAAGATGCGCTGGTCGTTCGGTCGGCTCGTCACGATGGTCCTCGCGGGCGTCGTCCCCGTCATGTCGTTCGTCCTCGAGAAGAACGTGCACCGCGACACCCAGGCACGCCTCGACGCGCTGGAGGCCCGCGTCGCATGACCGGTGCCCCGCTGCCGCCCCTCGTCGAACCCGGTCCGGCGCTCAGCCCGCCGGAGCTCGCCCGCTACGCCCGTCACCTGTCGCTGCCGGGCATCGGGGTGGACGGGCAGCGGCGACTGGCCGCCGCACGGGTCCTTCTGGTCGGGGCTGGGGGACTGGGTAGCCCTGCGATCCTCTACCTCGCGGCTGCCGGGGTCGGGACGATCGGTGTCGTCGACGACGACGACGTGGACGCCTCCAACCTGCAGCGGCAGGTCCTGCACGGCGACGGCGACGTCGGACGCCCCAAGGTCGAGTCCGCGCGCGACTCCGTGGCGGAGATCAACCCGCACGTCCGGTTCGTCGCCCACCGCGAGCGTCTGACACCGCTGAACGCGCTCGACGTGATGGGGAGGTACGACGTCGTCCTGGACGGCGCCGACAACTTCGCCACCCGCTACCTCGTCTCGGACGCGGCCGAGGTGCTTGGCCTCCCCGTCGTCTGGGGGTCGATCTTCCAGCACTCCGGGCAGGTCAGCGTCTTCTGGGGGGCTGCCCCCGAGAACGGTGTGACGTACCGCGACGTCTTCCCGGAACCACCGCCGCCCGGGACCGTTCCCGACTGCGCCACCGGGGGAGTGCTCGGCGCGATGTGCGGGTCGATCGGGACCGCGATGGCGGTCGAGACCGTCAAGCTCGTCACCGGGACCGGCCGGACCCTGCTCGGGCGCCTCGCCGTGCACGACGCGCTGGAGGCGACCTGGCGAGAGCTGACCGTCCGGGCCGACCCGACCCGCGAACCCGTCACCGCGCTGCTCGAGGGGCCCGACGCGTATGCCGCCTTCTGCGGGGTTTCGTCGGTCGAGCCTGTCGAGACCAGGGCCTCGTCGGTCGAGCCTGTCGAGACCACGGTTTCGTCGGTCGAGCCTGTCGAGACCACGGTCGCTGCGACAGAGATCGCCGCTCTCCTCGACGACGGTGCCTATCTCCTCGACGTCCGCGAACAGTGGGAGCACGACATCGTCGCGATCCCCGGCGCGCACCTCGTCCCCAGCGGCCGTTTCCTCGGCACCTCGGCGGGAGCCTACGCGGCGCTCGCGGACCTGCCGACGGACCGCCCCGTCGTCGTGCTCTGCAAGGTGGGTGCGCGCTCGGACCGCGTGGCACAGGCCGCGCGGGAGGCAGGCGTCGACGCCCGCAACGTCCCGGGCGGGATCCTCGCCTGGATCAGTGAGGTCGCCCCGCACGAGCAGATGTACTGAGGCTCGCGGTGGGTCTAGAGGTTCAGCGCCCGGAGCTCTTCGGCATTGCCGCCCACTGTTGGATCGTCGGGTCAGGCGTGCGGCCCAGGCGCCGATCAATGACCAGCCGCGTGCGTGCGTCGACGATCTGAGCTCTCGTCGGGACGTATCGACCCGAAGTCCGCGCTGCTCGCGGTGACTTCGTGGAGTCGCTGTTCCGAGCATGATCAGCCATCTTCTCGACCTCCGTCCGCGCTGCTGGTCTCGTCTGTACCAGTATCCTCGCTCCTCCGATCAAGCGCCACGGCCAGTACGGCGTCGATCACCCGAAGTTCGTCCACGTCGGCGAGCGGTGAGTCGATGAGCGCGTACAGCACCTCGGAGCCGACCTCGTGCTTCTCCCCGCTCGTGGTGTCGAGGCGGTGATCAGTCGCCCACTGCATCCGTTCCCACCACTGCGAGCGAGCCTCGGACTTCGCGCGATGCAGAAGTGTGCCCATCCCGATGATGAATGCGGCGACACCAGCTAGCGCGGTGGCTGCGGGGGCAAGGTCTCCGATGATGGGCGCCGCGTGGCGCCAGTTGATCGAGACGACGGCGACACCGGTGGCAGAGGCGCCCGCGAGTAGTCCGAGTCCTGCCCAAAGTAGTGGCTCGCGGACTCGGTGCCAACGTGTCGAGAGCACTCGGCGCGTGCTGATGCTTCCTGATGTCGAAGGGCCAGCAGTGACGTGGTTCACCTACGCGAACCTAGCAGTGCGCAAAGCGCCTCGTTCCGAGGCTGTGGACGACGGCTGCGTGGCGCGGCGGTGCGGTGTCGGGAGCACCGCACCACCGCGCTACATCGCGAGGTCGAGGTTGTTGCGGCCGACCATCCCGCTGACCGGCGAGGACGCGAGCGCGCTCTCGCGGCGAGGGATGCGACCGGCGTGCGCGGCCTCCCACCCGGCCTCGACGCCGAGCCGCATGGCACGTGCCATCCGCGCGGGGTGCTCCGCGCGGGTCACGGCGGTGGCGAGGAGGACGCCGTCGCACCCGAGCTCCATGGCCTGGGCGGCGTCGGACGCGGTCCCGATCCCGGCGTCGAGGATCACCGGGACGCGGGCCTCGGCGCAGATCGCCTCGATGTTGCGGGGGTTGACGATGCCCAGACCCGACCCGATGGGTGCGCCGAGCGGCATGACGGCGGCGCATCCGACGTCCTGCAGGTGGCGGGCCACGATCGGGTCGTCGTTCGTGTACGGCAGGACGGTGAACCCGTCACGGACCAGTGTCTCGGCCGCCTCGACGAGACCCAGAGGGTCGGGGAGCAGCGTGATGTCGTCGGCGATCACCTCGAGCTTGATCCAGTCGGTGCCGCACGCCTCACGGGCGAGCCGGGCGGTGAGCACGGCCTCCTTGACCGAGAAGCAGCCTGCGGTATTGGGCAGGGCGCGGATGCCGAGGCGTTCGAGCAGACCCCAGATCCCGGCGTCCTCGCCGGCCGTGGGTGCGGCGACCCGGCGCATCGCGACGGTCGTCAGCTCCGTCCCGGACGCGACGAGCGCCTCCTCCAGCGCGAGGAGGTTGGAGGCGCCGCCCGTCCCCATGACGAGACGCGAGCCGAGCTCCTGCCCGGCGATGGTCAGTGAATCCATGTCAGCCTCCCTGGACTGCGGTGACGACCTCGACCCGGTCTCCGGGGGCGAGATGCGTGGTGCTCCATGCGGAGCGGGGGAGCACGGCGTCGTCGATCGCGACCGCCACGCCTCGAGGCTCACCGTTGGCGACGAAGTTCGGCAGCATGCCACGCACCAGCGTCGCGACGTCGGTCGGTTCCGCCAGCGGGTACGGCTCCCCGTTCACGACGGCGGTCGGTATGTCGGTGCTCATGAGGCCTCCTCGGTCCGGATGCGGGTGTGACGGTTCATCATGGCGGGCGCGACGACGTCGGGCAGGTCTGTCTCGTCGAGCGTGGCGTCGACGACGGCGCTGGTCAGCGGGGTGAGCAGGATGCCGTTGCGTCCGTGACCGGTGGCGACGAGCAGGCCGTCGACGCTCGCGTCGAGGTAGGGAAGGTTGTCCGGGGCGCTGGGGCGGACACGCGGGCTCGCCTCGCGCAGGTCGAGCTCGTCGATGCCTGGCAGGACGGCGCGGGCGTCGCGGAGCAGGGCGAAGACCGATCCTGCCTCGACCCGCCGGTCGTCGGGCTTCTCGTCGCTCGACGCCCCGATCACGACCTCGCGGAACCCTGACTCGTCGGCGACCCGTGTCACGGCGTACACCGCCCGTCCCTGGACGCGGGCGCGCACCACCGGCTCGACGTCGAACCAGGGCTCCGCGGCCAGTCGGAGCGTGATGCCCTTGACGGGGCGCAGCGGCGCGTGGATCCCTGCGGTCGCCAGCAGGCCCGTGGACGAGACCCCTGCCGCGACGACGACGAGGTCGGCGGTGCGGTCGACGCCCGCCGCGTCGACCGCACCGACCACCCGGCCCGACGCAGACGTCAGCCGGACGGCTCGGCACTCGACGACCACTGCGCCGGCCGCTCGGGCGGCCGCGTCGAGCGCGCGGGTGGTGGCCCGCGGGTCGACCTGGTGGTCGTCCGGCATCCACGCTCCGCCGGCGACGCGGCCGACGAGCGGGGAGATGCGGCGCGCCTGCGCCGTCGAGATCTCCTCCGACACCAGCCCCCAGCGGTGCTGCAGGTCGATCAGCCGCCGCGTCTCGGCGAGGTCGTCCGGGTCGAAGGCCAGGGTGAGCGTGCCGGTCTGGCGTAGTCCGACGTCGAGACGTGATGCCTTCTCGAGTTCTGCGGCAAAGTCGGGCCAGCGTGCTGCCGAGTCGACGTTCATCGCCGCCAGCTCGGGCTCTCCGAAGTCGGCCTCGCAGACCGCTGCGAGCATCCCGGCCGCCGCCATGCTGGCACCGTCGCGTGGGGTGGGGTCGAGGACCGTGACGCTCAGGCCGCGGCATGCCGCCCGCCAGGCCGCGGTCAGTCCGATGATCCCGGCGCCGACCACGAGGACGTCGCTGTGCTTGCTCATCGTTGCTCCCTATCGCCGGCATGACCCGGATCAGGTTCGACGGTCGGCAGATCGCCCTCTCAGCCTCTGGTCGAGGCTCCCGTGCAGGGGTCAGCGTAGCGCGATGAGCGACGGACCAGGTGGCGCGGGGCAGGCGCGACTCGACTCGCACGGCGACCGCGGGAATGTTGGTCGATAGGCTCGCGCCCATGACCTCCGCAGACGCTCGCGCCCGACTCGCCGCTGCACGCCTCTACCTGTGCACCGACGCACGCGAGGAGCGCGGCGACCTCGAGGAGTTCCTCCACGCGGCCCTGCGGGGAGGCGTGGACGTCGTCCAGCTCCGGGACAAGACGCTCGACGTGCGGCGCGAGCTGGAGCTGCAGGAGATCGTCGCAGCGGTCGCGACGGAGCATGGTGCGCTGTGGTGCGTGAACGACCGTGCCGACGTCGCGAGCCTGGTCGGTGCGCCGGTGTTCCACACGGGCCAGGACGACCTTCCTGTCTCCGGGTCGCGCGCACTGCTCGGCGGGGACGTCCTGCTCGGGCGGTCGACGCACGCGGCCGTCGAGGCGGCAGCCGCGGAGGCCGACCCCGACGTCGACTACTTCTGCGTCGGCCCGCTCTGGGCGACGCCGACCAAGCCGGGTCGCCCCGCCGTCGGGCTGGATCTGCTCCAAGAGGTCGCGGACTCCCGGCCGTCGACACCCTGGTTCGCCATCGGCGGGATCGACGGCGAGCGCCTCGACGAGGTGCTCGACGCCGGGGCCGAGCGGATCGTCGTCGTACGCGCCGTCACCGAGGCCGCCGACCCCGAGGCGGCGGCCCGCGCTCTGCGGGAGCGTCTCCCGGCCTGAATCCGGACGTGTCCGCGGCACGCTGGCGCGGCAACTATCCTGGGTGCGTGACAGCCACGCCTGACGTCCCCGTGACCACCCCGAGGCCCGTTCTCGTCGTCGACTTCGGCGCGCAGTACGCCCAGCTCATCGCGCGTCGCGTGCGCGAGGCGAGCGTGTACTCGGAGATCGTGCCCCACACCTTCTCGGTCGAGAAGATGCTGGCCAAGGACCCGGCCGCGATCATCCTCTCGGGTGGTCCGTCGTCCGTGTACGCCGACGGTGCGCCGTTCGTGGACCCGAAGCTCTTCGAGGCCGGCGTCCCCGTCCTCGGCATCTGCTACGGGTTCCAGGCGATGGCCGCGGCGCTCGGCGGCGACGTCGCCCAGACCGGTCAGCGTGAGTACGGCGGCACCGAGGTCGAGGTGTGCGAGGCAGGTGCGCTGCTTGCTGACACGCCCGCCAACCAAACGACGTGGATGAGCCACGGCGACTCCGTACACGCGGCCCCCGAGGGTTTCCAGGTGCTCGCGACGTCGGCCGGCTCCCCGGTCGCGGCGTTCGAGGACACGGAGCGTCGTCTCTACGGCGTGCAGTGGCACCCCGAGGTCAAGCACTCCGCGCACGGCCAGACCGTGCTGGAGCACTTCTTGTACGACGGCGCAGGGCTGGCTCCCGACTGGACACCCGGAAACGTCGTGGCCGACCAGGTCGAGGCGATCCGCGCGCAGGTCGGCACCAAGCGCGTGATCTGCGGCCTCTCCGGCGGTGTCGACTCCTCCGTCGCCGCGGCGCTGGTGCAGAAGGCGGTGGGCGACCAGCTCACCTGCGTCTTCGTGGACCACGGTCTGCTGCGCGCCGACGAGGCCGAGCAGGTCGAGCGTGACTTCGTCGCCGCCACGGGCGTCAAGCTCATGGTGGTCGACGCCAGGCAGCGCTTCCTCGACGCGCTCGCCGGCCAGACCGACCCGGAGACCAAGCGCAAGATCATCGGCCGCGAGTTCATCCGCGTCTTCGAGGATGCCGCACGCGACGTCGTCGCGGACGCCGGTGCGCACGGTGAAGAGGTCGAGTTCCTCGTCCAGGGGACGCTCTACCCCGACGTCGTCGAGTCCGGCGGCGGCGAGGGTGCGGCCAACATCAAGAGCCACCACAACGTGGGCGGTCTGCCGGACGACCTGCAGTTCTCCCTGATCGAGCCCCTGCGCACGCTGTTCAAGGACGAGGTCCGCGCCGTCGGCCTCGAGCTCGAGGTGCCCGAGGAGATCGTCTGGCGCCAGCCGTTCCCCGGGCCGGGCCTCGGCATCCGGATCATCGGCGAGGTCACCGCCGAGCGCCTGGAGGTGCTGCGCGCCGCCGACAAGATCGCCCGCGAGGAGCTCACCAGGGCGGGGCTCGACCGCGACATCTGGCAGTGCCCGGTGGTGCTGCTCGCCGACGTGCGCTCGGTGGGCGTCCAGGGTGACGGCCGCACCTACGGCCACCCGATCGTGCTGCGTCCGGTCTCCTCGGAGGACGCGATGACCGCGGACTGGACCCGCCTGCCGTACGACGTCCTCTCCGTGATCTCGACCCGCATCACCAACGAGGTGAGCGAGGTCAACCGCGTGGTCCTCGACGTGACGAGCAAGCCGCCGGGCACCATCGAGTGGGAGTGAGGCGTCGGGCGGGCGTCCTGCGTCTGCCCGGATAGTCTCGACCCATGCGCATCGTCCACGTCTCCGACTGCCTCGCCCCGCGCACGGGCGGCATCGAGTCGCAGGTCGGTGACCTCGCGGCCGCCCAGGCGGCCGCGGGCGACGACGTCCACGTCCTGACGGCGACCCCCGGGGCCGGGGGAGAACGCGGCGGGGTCGTCGAGAGCGCGGGTGACGTCGTCGTGCACCGGCTGGGCGCCCAGATCCCGGGCGACGCCCCGATCAACCCCGTGACCGGTCCTCGGCTCATCCGCGCGGCGCTCGACGAGCTGCGCCCGGACGTCGTGCACGTCCACGCCGGGATGATCTCCCCGTTCGCGTACGACGGCGCGCGCATTGCCCGCGAGCGCGGGCTGCCGATGGTCGTGACGTGGCACTGCATGCTCGACGGCGCGACGACGGCCCTCGCGCTGGGAGCGAGGCTCTCGGGCTGGCGCGACGCGCGGTTCGTGCCCACGGCGGTGAGCCCGGCGGCGGGAAAGCGCGTGGCGCGCGTGCTGGGCCTCGATCCCGACGAGGTCGGGGTCGTGCCCAACGCGATCGACGTCGGGGCGTGGTCTCGTGGGGCGGCGGGGCGCGAGCCGTCGTCGACGGTGCGGCTGGTCGCCACGCAACGGCTCGCCCCGCGCAAGCGTGGGCGGGCGCTGATCGACGCGATGGCCGACGCGACGCGCGTCGTCCCCGACGGCGCCCTGCACCTGACCCTGGTCGGCGACGGTCCGCAGGAGGCCGCGCTCCGGGCGCGCGTCGAGAAGCTGGGCCTCGGCGACTCCGTGCTGTTCGCGGGCAGGCTGCCGCGTGAGGAGATCCCTGTTCTCTACCGGCACGCGGACTTCTTCTGCGCCCCCGCGGATCTCGAGGCCTTCGGCATCGCGGCGCTCGAGGCGCGTGCCGCCGGACTCGGCGTGCTGGCCCGACGTGGAACCGGGATCGAGGGCTTCGTCCGGCACGAGGAGGACGGGCTCCTGGTCGACGACGACGCCGGGTTCGCGGAGGCGATGGTGCGCCTGGTCCGGGACCGGCCGCTGCGCGATCGGATCGTGGAGCACAACGTGGCGAACCCGCCTGCGCACGGGTGGGACGCGACTCTGGCCGCCGCGATGGCTGCGTACACGCGCGCGAGGGGCTGACGCGACACCGGACACGCCGGGGCCGTCCCAGGCGGATCAACCGGTCGAACCCACCGATCTGGTCTAGCGTGGCATGTGAGGTGTAGCACATCATCGACTAGGGGAGTTGTCATGTCCAGCACTGTCACCGTGAAACCGACCGGCGGCGTACGCGCCATCGGCATGCTGACGATCATCGCGGGGATCATCATGATCCTCGCCGGCGGAGTCACCTGGTACGCCGTCCACGACCAGCTCGCCGCCGAGAACATCACGGTGTCGGACGACGCGGACTTCCTCCCGGGTGACGACGTCGACGGCCCGTTCTCGGCCTACGCGCAGGCCGACATCATCAACCACCACGCGCTCGAGTCCTCCGGCGGCAAGACGTACGCCGAGCTGGAGCAGGACGACCCGACGCGCACCACCATGATGACGGCGTCGTTCCTGCGGGCCTCCCTCTTCACGTCGGTCGTCGCGTTCGGTGTCGCCGCACTGGTGATCGGCCTGGGCATCATGTTCATCCTGCTCGGCGTCGCGCTCCGACGGCTCGCGGGTGGGTCCGAGGTCAGCGTCGACACCTCGTCTGCGCGTGAGCCTGCTCCCGCCGCGACGGCGCCCGCAGCAGCCCACGCGGCTGGTCCCGCGACGGCGTCGCCAGGCACCCCCGCAGCGTCTGCTGCTCCGGCTGCATCCGCGGCTCCCGCGGCCCCCGCGGCGCCTGCGGCCGAGCCGCGGCCCGTGACCTCGCCCGGTCCCGAGGACGTCCCGGGAGACGACACCCCGACCCGTGACGCCGGGCCGCGCCACTGACCCGAGCCCTACCCGTCAACAGCACGATGCCGGTGCCACCGCGGTGGCACCGGCATCGTGCTGTCCGGGGTCGGGACGGCTCAGTCCGTTTTGGTGCGGGAGTGACGGCGCCCGGCCGCGCCGGCGACGGCGCCGACCAGGAGCGCGACGCCACCCGCGGTGAGCGCCACGATGAGGGCGAGCCCCAGGTCGAACGACGCTCCGAGCGCGAGAGAGATCGCTCCGACGGCGACGAGCGTCACGACGACGCCCCACACCACCGTCGCGGTCGACATGCCCTGCCGACGGCGGGGTGCCTCGGGAGTGGTCGGTGCGGTCTCGGTCATGATGCCTCCACGATGTCGACGGTGCCGGCAAGGCCCGTGATGTCGAGCGTGATCTCTGGGGTACCGGGGTCGCCGGTGTCGAACCGGACGGGCTCGGGCCCGACCGTGGAGCGTGAGGTGACCAGTCCGTCGTCGTCGATCCAGTTCACCTGTCCGGCCCAGAGCTCGACCTCGGCCGCTGCCGGGGTGTCGGCCGGGAGCAGGACGTCGATGTCCCCGAGGGCGAGGGCGAGCGGGATCGTGACCGACTCGCCGCGCGTCTCGAGGTCACGGAGGTCGATGGTGACGGCGCCGGCCGTGAACGCGGCGCCCGCCTCGGCGTCGTCGACCGAGTCGAACGTGTACGTCCCCTCGGCGATGGTGCTGCGGACGCCCGCCTCGGACGGCAGGCGGACGGCGTCGGCGACGGCCGCCACGGGGACGGCCAGGAGGAGGACGAGGGCGAGGCCCATGAGCCCTCCGCTGCGGCGGCCCGCGATCCCGACGGCGATCGTCGCGAGCCCGGTGAGTGCCGCCCCGGTCGCCACCCACGTCAGCATCAGCGGGACGTCGACGGCCCCCGCCCGGTCCGCGGCGATCAGCGCGGCCCCGAGGAGCAGGATCACCCCCATGGTGGCACCGACGACCGTCGGCCCCGCCGGTGGCGGGTACCCGGCCTCGGCGGCCTCCCGCGCCGCACGACGAGCGGCGGTGCGCTCGGCGGCGAGCTGGGCGCGCTGGGCCTGCGCGGCGGCACGAGCCTGCTCCGCCTCGGCGCGGGCCCGGGCGCGCGCCTCTGCCGTGGAGGCGGCGCTCTCGGCGTCTGCCGCGGCAGCGGCCTGCGCGGAGGTCTGCGGGCCGTACGGCGTCGCGCCGTCCGTGAACTCGGAGGTCCCCTGCCAGGTGGTCGTCCCCGCGCCGCGGGCCTCGGACCCGGCACGGACGGCGAGGTAGACCACGAGCGCGACGGCAGCGAGCCAGAGGAGGCCGTTGAGCCACCCGAGGTCTGCGCCGAACAGCCACCAGGCTCCGTCGCCGCGGGCGAACCCGGCGATCGTGACGGCGCCGGCACCCACGAGGGCGACGTCGAAGTCGCCCCGGAACGCCTGCTCGACGTGGATGCGTCCGTCGCTCTTCTCGGGCAGGAAGGCCCAGGCGAGGCCGTACAGGGCGAGCCCGGCGCCCGAGAGAAGGACGCTGACGACCAGGAGCCCGCGCACGATCAGCGGGTCGATCCCGAACCGGTGGGCGATCCCGGCGGCGACACCACCCACCCACCGGTCGTCCGTGCGGCTGACGTCGAGGCGCCGGATCGAGTCGAAGAAGGGCGACGACGCGCTCGGCGGTGTCGGCGTGGGCGGGGGTGGTGGGGCGGTCTCGTTCTCCATGGATCCATCGTCGGACCGCGCACGCACCGTTGACCATCGGGGGTCACCCTGAACCGACCCTGAGATCTGACGGCGTCGACCCTGATTCCCGGACGTCCGGCGTCATGGGGCCGGGCGACGTGCCACGATCGACCCATGACGACCGAGCGACTGCCGTTGCGCCGCCCCCGTGAGGGTCGGTGGGTCGCCGGGGTGTGCACGGGGCTCGCCCTGCACCTGGGCTTCCCGGTCGCCGGAGTGCGGGCGCTGGCCGTCCTCCTCGGGGCCGCCGGCGGGGCCGGGGTCCTGCTCTACGGCTTCTGGTGGCTCACGATCCCGCCGGGAGACCCCCGTGACGCCGCTGCCGAGGCACGTCCGGCGGCGCTCTCCCGGCTCGCGCCACGGTTGCGTGGTGTGCAGCAGTCCGCGGCACGACGCAACGTCCTGATCGCGCTCGGTCTGCTCCTGGGGGCGGCGGTGCTCGTCGCGGTGCGCACCGGTGTCGCCCTCTCCGGCGGGTGGGTGCTGCCCGCCGTGATCGCTGTCGTCGGCGTCGGGCTCGCGTGGAGCCAGCTTGACACGCAGCGTCGCCCGGGGGCACGGCGGGCCGACGGGCGCAGTCCCTCCGCCGTTCTCCTGGTCTCCGCCGGGCTCGTCCTGGTCCTCGTCGGTGCCCTGCTCTTCGCCGGCCAGGAGGCCGGCGCCGGCACGATGGTCCGGGCCGCGATGGCTGCCGTCGCGGTGCTCGCGGGGGTCGCCGTGGTGCTTGCCCCCTGGTGGTGGCGGCTCGTGCGCGAGCTCGGGGACGAGCGGACCGCCCGCGCCCGCGAGGCGGAGCGGGCCGACATCGCCGCCCACCTGCACGACTCTGTGCTGCAGACCCTCGCCCTGGTGCGCCTGCACGCCGACGACGCCGTGTACGTCGCCCGGGCCGCGCGCTCGCAGGAGCGCGAGCTGCGCGAGTGGCTGTACGCCGACCGGCCCGCGGAGGGCACCTCCGTGGCCGCGGAGCTGCGTCGTGTCGTCGCGCAGGTCGAGGACACGCAGGTCGAGCGGACGTCGGACGGGGCACAGCCCGCGACCATCGAGACGGTCGTGGTCGGCGACGCGGTGCCGGACGAGCAGTCCGCGGCGCTCCTGCAGGCCGTCCGCGAGGCACTGGTCAACGCCTGCGCCCACGGTGTGCCACCGGTCTCGGTGTACCTCGAGGTGGGGGAGGACTCGGTCCAGGCGTTCGTCCGCGACCGCGGCGACGGGTTCGACGTCCGCGAGATCGAGCCCGACCGGTTCGGGGTGCGGGAGTCCATCCTCGGGCGCGTCCGCCGCCGCGGTGGCACCGCCGAGGTCGTCAGCCGACCGCAGTGGGGGACCGAGGTTCGACTGAGCATGCCGCGCGCAGCGGCGCTGAAGGAGGATGCATGACGACCGAGCAGGTCCGGGTGGTGGTGGTCGACGACCACCTGATGTTCCGCGCCGGGGTGAGGGCGAGCCTGGACGGGCGGATCGACGTCGTGGGGGAGGCCGAGGACGTCGGGTCCGCGATCGCGGCGATCAGGGAGCATCGTCCCGACGTGGTGCTTCTTGACGTTCACTTGCCCGGCGGAAGGGGCGGTGGTGGTGCCGAGGTGGCACGGGAGTGCGCGGACCTGACGCCGGGGACGCGATTTCTCGCCCTGTCGGTCTCTGATGCGGCTGATGACGTCGTGGCGGTGATCCGTGCGGGTGCCCGCGGGTACGTGACCAAGGCGATCACGGGGGCCGACCTGAGCGACGCCGTCGTGCGGGTGGCGCAGGGCGACGCGGCGTTCTCCCCACGGCTTGCGGGCTTCGTCCTCGACGCCTTCGGCACAGCGCCGGCGGACGTGGCCGAGCGCGACGACGAGCTCGACCGGCTCTCGGCCCGGGAGCAGGAGGTGATGCGGCTGATCGCCCGCGGATATGCCTACCGTGAGGTTGCGGGAGAGCTCTTCATCTCGGTCAAGACGGTCGAGACCCACGTCTCGGCGGTGCTGCGGAAGCTGCAGCTCTCGTCGCGCCACGAGCTGACGCGCTGGGCCGCGCAGAGAAAACTCCTCTGACCTGCAGCGATACGACGCAGTCCCGGTGCGTGACGGGCATCACGACCACTGGGTGAGATGCACCGTATCGAAACCATGTCGAGGTATCGCCTTGGTCATGAATTCCGAGTACTTTTACTTGTGAAGACATTCACAAGTTCGAAGGGGAGTCACACCATGAGCGCCACCACCACCCGCCAGCCGCTCGTCCGCTGGACCGGCATCATCTCGCTCGTCGCAGGCATCGTCATGATCGTCGCCGGCGCCGTCACCTGGGGCGCGGTCACGACCCAGCTCGCGGACGAGAACATCACCGTCTCGGAGGACGCGAGCTTCCTTCCCGGGGACGACGTCAACGGTCCGTTCTCCGCCTACGCCCAGGCCGAGATCATCAACGAGCACGCACTGGCCGGGTCGGACGGCAAGACCTACGCCGAGCTCGACCAGGACGACCCGGTCCGGACCACGATGATGACCGCCTCGTTCCTGCGGGCCTCGCTCTTCACCTCGGTCGTCGCCTACGGCGTCGCTGCACTGGTGATGGGTCTCGGCCTCCTCTTCACGCTGGGTGGCCTCGCCCTCGGCAAGATCGAGAAGCAGCTCGGCGCCGCGCCGGCCGCTGCCACGGGCGACAAGGCGGCGCTCGACGCCTGACCCTCGCACACAGCACGACGACGCCCCGCTCCAGCGAGCGGGGCGTCGTCGTGTCTGTCTGCGCTTCTCTACCCGACGGGCTCGGACACCGTTGCGCCGTCGCCTGCCATGGTCCAGGCCGGCGCGAGACGGACGACGTCACCGACGACGGTGACCGCCGGCGACCGTACCCCTACCGCGGCGGCCCGGTCGGCGATCGTGGCAAGGGTCCCGACCGTGACCCGCTGGCGCGCACCGTAGCCGTCTTCGACGATCGCCACCGGGGTGGACGCGTCCCGGCCCGCGTCGACGAGACGTCCGGCCGACTCACGCAGGCGGGAGACGCCCATGAGGAGCACCACGGTGTGGTCGCTCCGCGCGGGCACCACGGAGATGTCCTCGTGGCCGGTGAGCACGGTGAAGCCGCGGGCCAGCCCGCGATGCGTGACCGGGATCCCGGCGGCGGCCGGGACCGAGACGGCGGAGGTCACGCCCGGCACCACCTCGACGTCGAGCCCGTGCTCCTCGCAGGCCTCCCGCTCCTCGCCACCCCGCCCGAACACGTAGGGGTCGCCGCCCTTGAGGCGGACGACGTCGTGGCCCGCCAGCGCGTGCTGCACGATCAGCGCGTTGATCTCCGCCTGGGGCACCGGGTGGTTGCCGGGCGTCTTGCCGACGTCGACCACGACGACGTCGTCCGCGAGCTCCTCGAGGAGCGCCCGCGGGGCGAGGCGGTCGATCACGACGACGTCGGCCTGCGCGAGCAACGTCCGACCGCGTGCGGTGATCAGGCCGGTCGCTCCGGGGCCTCCGCCCACGAGTGCAACCCGCCCGGCGCGTGTCTCGTCGCGGGCCCGTACACGACGCAGAGGGAGTGCTCCGGACTGGAGCGCCCCGGCGACGGCGTCCCGGATCCGGACGGCACGCCGCGGGTCCCGGTGCGCGTGCACCGAGATCGTGGCCTGCCCGCCACCGTCGAGCGCCGTCCTCGCGACGGCGGGGACGTGCGCCGTGGCCAGATCGGCGTCGCCCGCGGTGACGCAGAAGACGCGATCCTGCTCGGCGTCGCGCGCCACCTCGGCGTCGACCGACGGGTCGCCCGTGGCGACGTGGACGAGCCAGGCGCCGTCGAGGTCGCCACTGAGGTAGTCGCGGCGGACCCAGCGGACGTCGCCTGCGTCGACCGCGTCCGCGACGTCCTCACAGATCCACGGTGCGACGACCGTGACGTGTGCGCCGGCCTCGACGAGTGCCGCGGCGCGCCGGGCGGCGACCGGGCCACCGCCGACCACGACCACCGGACGGCCGGTGATCCGCAGCCCGAGGGGGTAGATGTCCGCGCTCATACGTGCAGCCCGCACTCGGTCTTGTCCTGGCCCGCCCAGCGGCCTGCGCGGGGGTCGTCCCCGGGCGCGACCCGGCGGGTGCAGGGGGCGCAGCCGATCGACGGGTAGCCGTCGTCCAGGAGAGGGTTCGAGATCACCTGGTGCTGCGCCGCGTACGCCACGGCGTCGTCGTACGTCCACGCGGCGATCGGGTTGATCTTCACGAGGCCGTTCTTCTCGTCGAAGGTCACTACCGGCGTCTTGGCGCGTGTCGGCGAGTCGTCGCGGCGGACCCCGGCTGCCCAGACCTCGTACCCGCCGAGCGCGCGGCGCAGCGGCTCGACCTTGCGCATCCGGCAGCAGGCCTCCGCGTCACGGGCGAAGAGGTTCTTGCCGTAGGCGGAGTCCTGCCCGGCGACTGTCAGCTCCGGCCGGACGTCCACGATGGTCACGTCGACCGTCTGCTCGACCGCGTCGCGGGTGCCGATCGTCTCGGCGAAGTGATAGCCGGTGTCGAGGAAGAGCACGTCGACCCACCGGGACTGCTGCGAGACGAGGTGCGCCAGGACGGCGTCGGACATCGACGACGCGACGGCGATCGAGTCCCCGAACTCGCGGACCGCCCAGGCGACGACCTCCTCGGCCGAGGCCTCGTCGTCGGCACCGATCCCGGAGCCGCCGAGCTCGGCCTGGCCCCGTCGGGCGATCTCCTGGAGCTCGTCGGTGCTGCGCCGCGGGCGGGCGCGTGCCGCCCGCCTGGCGTGGTGCTCTGCCCGCTCCTGCGCACGCAGCGCAGCACGTTCGGCCGCGGCCGCACGCAGCGCGGACAGAGGGTCGCTCGTCATCTGAGGGCCTCCTCGTCGGCGCGATGGCTCCACTCGGCGAACGTCTCGGCGCCCTCGTGGTCGGCCTCGTACCGACGGACGACGCGCTCGACGTACTCGCTGAGGTCGTCCGCGGTGACCTTGAGGCCGCGGACCGTGCGCCCCAGCCCGGCCTCCTCCCGGTCCTGGGAGGCGAGACCACCACCGAGGTGAACCTGGAACCCGGGGACCTGCTCGCCGTCGTCGCCCATCACGAGCTGGCCCTTGAGCCCGATGTCGGCCGTCTGGATGCGGGCGCAAGAGTTGGGGCAGCCGTTGATGTTGAGCGAGAGCGGCTTCATCTCGGAGAGGTCGCCCAGCCGCTTCTCCAGGTCGTCGATCGCGGCGGTGGCCGTGTCCTTGGTGTCCACGATGGCGAGCTTGCAGAACTCGATGCCGGTGCACGCGATCGTCGAGCGACGCCACGGGCTCGGGTCGGCGTCCAGGCCGAGGCCCTTGAGCTCGCCGACGACGTGCTCGACCTGCTCCTCCGGCACGTCGAGGACGAGCAGCTTCTGGTGCGGGGTCAGACGGACGCGCGACGACCCGACGGAGTCGGCGAGGTCGGCGACCTTGCGGAGCGTGGGGCCCGAGGTGCGACCGACGTACGGCGCGGCGCCGATGTAGAAGCGACCGTCCTTCTGGCGGTGCACACCGATGTGGTCGCCCGGCTGGTCGGGCTGCGGTGCGGGCGGACCGTCGGGCAGCTCGTAGCCGAGGTACTCGTCCTGCAGGACCTGACGGAACTTCGCCGGGCCCCAGTCCTTGAGCAGGAACTTCAGGCGTGCCTTGTTCCGCAGCCGCCGGTACCCGTAGTCGCGGAAGATCTGGGCGACGCCGTACCAGACGTCGCCCACGCGGTCCTCGGTCACGAAGACACCCAGGCGCTCACCCAGGCGCGGGTTCGCGGAGAGTCCGCCACCGACCCAGAGGTCGTAGCCGATGCCAAGCTCCGGGTGGACGTGCGCCACGAACGCGACGTCGTTGATCTCGTGGACGACGTCCTGGCTCGGGTGTCCCGTGATCGCGGTCTTGAACTTGCGCGGAAGGTTCGCGAGCTCCGGGATGCCGATGTACTTCTGGGTGATCTCGGCGATCGCGGGTGCGGGGTCGATCAGCTCGTCCTCGGCGATCCCAGCCACGGGGCTGCCGAGCACGACGCGGGGCACGTCGCCGCACGCCTCGGTGGTCTGCAGGCCGACGGCCTCCAGGCGTGCCCAGATCTCGGGGATGTTCTCGACCTCGATCCAGTGGAACTGGATGTTCTGCCGGTCGCTGATGTCGGCGGTGTCCCGGCCGAACTCCTCCGAGATGCCGGCGAGCACCCGGAGCTGGTCGGTGGTCAGAGCCCCGCCGTCGATGCGCACGCGCATCATGAAGAACTCGTCCTCGAGCTCGTGCGGCTCCAGGCTGGCGGTGCGGCCGCCGTCGATCCCGGGCTTGCGCTGGGTGTAGATGCCCCACCAGCGGAACCGGCCGTGCAGGTCGTCGTCGGGGATCGAGCCGAACCCCTCCTTGGAGTAGACGTCGACGATCCTCTGGCGGACGCCGAACCCGGGGTCCTCCTGCTTGAACTCTTCGTTGTGGTTGAGCGGCGTCGTGCCGTCGATCTTCCACTGACCGTTCGGCCTGGGCGCGCGGGCGGGGCGTGCCGGACGCGCGGGTGCGTCGTCGGTGGTGCTGGGGGCTGTGGGCGGCGTCATCGGGCTCCTCGAGGAGATTCGGGGGCACGCGCTGGACGCAGGAAGGCTCAGGGTTCGGGGCCGAGCGGCCGGCGTCGCGTGCCTGCTCGGTGGGGTGCGGGCCCGGGCGGGCCGCGCGGAGTCAGGCGCGAATCAACAACAGCGACAGCTGTTGTCCGGGCACGCCGACATCGAGCGCGCGTCGAGGAGCGCTGCGGTGTCGATCGTCCGGGCCGTGGTCATGTTTCATGACACTACTGACGGATCGGTGCCGCGGAAACAGGGGGTCCGGATCGTGGGACATTGTCGCGAAGGGCGCCCGGGACGCGGCTGAGTGACATAGCCCTCGCCCCGCCCCGGAGACGACACCGGCGTCAGCAAACTAGGATCGGGCCATGGAGTTCCTCTACAACGTGTTCACGGTCCTGCACTTCGTCGGCTGGGCGCTCGTCCTCGGCGGCTACCTCGCCAGCCTGCGCACCCCGGGCCTGTACAAGGGCGTCTTCCACGGTGCGGCGACGGCGCTGGTCGCGGGCATCGTCATGGTCGGCCTCGCCGAGATGGGCGACTTCCTCGAGGGTGACCTCAACATGACGAAGATCGGCATCAAGCTGGGCATCGCCCTCGTGATCGCGGTCCTGGCGTTCGTCGGCAAGCGGCAGGGCGACAAGATCGCGCCGGCGCTGAAGCACTCGATCGGTGCGCTGGTCCTCGTCAACATCGTCGTCGCCGCTTCGTCTGATGCGTAGCACCCGGCGGGGGTCGGCGCGATGAGCCCGTGGGGCGAGGTCCTCGTCGGCCTCGTGATCCTCGCCGGCCTCGTCGGCACGATCATCCAGGTCATCCCGGGGTCGTTCCTCGTCCTCGGCGCGGTCCTCGTCTGGGCGATCGTCACCGGCGGGCAGGTCGCCTGGACGGTGTTCGCGATCTCCGCGGTGGTCGTCCTGATCGCCGCCGTCGTGAAGTTCGTGGTCGCCGGCAAGTACATGGTGAGCAAGGACATCCCGTCCTCGACGATGTGGTGGGGAGGAGCGGCCGGCGTCGTGGGATTCTTCGTGATCCCCGTGGTCGGTCTGCTCATCGGGTTCGTCGCCGGGGTGTGGGTGGCCGAGCTGGTACGGCGCAAGGACGGCCGGGCGGCCTGGGAGGCCACGGTCGTCGCGCTCAAGGCGACCGGGATCTCGATCCTCGTCGAGCTCGCCGCCGGTCTGATCGCGACCACGGCGTGGATCGTGGGCCTCGTCCAGACGTGACGCCCGGCGTCGGCTGCGCTATCCCGCGTCGACGTGCGTGACCACCGTCGGTGTCACCGAGATCGTCACGCCGACGGAACGTCCGAGGGAAGTGGTCAACGAGCTCTGCAGGTCGTCGGGGTCGGGGGCGTCGTCGGACCCGACGAGGTCGACCTCGACGACGTCGTCCGCGACAGAGACGTCCACGAGCGCCAGGTCCGTGTCGGCGTCGTCGAGCCAGTCGTCCACCACGTCCTCCGACCTGCTCTGGTCGGCGGACTGGGCGATCAGGCCCTCGGTGGTCAGGAGCAGGGGGACGAACACGACGAGCGCCAGGGTGACGAACGGTGCGAGGGTCAGCGCGATCTTCTGGACGTGCTTGCGGTCCGGCCTGAAGCTGGCGAAGCCGCCGAACGCGAAGACGAGCGAGGCCGCCAGCACGATCGCGACGAAGTTGGTCAGGAAGAGCAGGAACGCGCCCCAGGCCTCGTCCATCAGCCCGGCCTGCGCCGTGATCCCGACCACGGCCAGCGGAGGGACGAGGGCGACGGCGATCGCGACCCCGCCGATCGAGGAGCCGACGCGCCGATCGAGGGTCGCGTAGGCGCCGGCGGCACCCGCGGCGAGCGCGATCAGGAGGTCGAGCAGGGTCGGGTTGACGCGTGAGGTGATCTGCGAGTTCGTGTCGAACGCGGCCACCGCGGGGGCCCAGGCGGAGATCGCCGCGCTCGTCGCGATCGCGGCGGCCGCACCCCCGACGATGAAGAGCGTCGAGCTGACGGCGCGGCGGGCCCACCCGTTGACGAGGGCGCCCGCGAGACCGAGGATCGGCACCATCAGCGGGGCGACAAGCATCGCGCCGATCACGACGGCGGTCGAGTCCTGCAGCACCGCGAACGTCGCGATGCAGACGCTGAGGATCAGCATCACCCACCAGCCCACGACCTTGGCCGTCCGGTCCGGCGGTTCGGCGTAGAGCGACTCGACGAGCTCTGCTCGCCGGTCCGCGCCGACCTCGACCTCCTTGACCCAGGCCCAGAGGATCTCGGTGGGGCTCGGGTTGGCGAGCGGGGCGAACCCGGAGCCGGCCCGGTGGCGGATGCCGTAGGCCAGCACCACGACTCCGATCAGGGCGGTGGCGGTGGCACCGGCGAGGATCAGACCCTCGGACGCGATCGACGGGTTGACGACGAGGACGATCCCGAACGCCGTCGACATCGCCCCGCCGGCGAGCTGGCCCACTCGTTCGCGCGGACTGCCCAGCCCGGACACGAGGCCGATGACCCCGTGGAAGAACAGGTAGACGCCGAACCCGGTCACGACGAGGTTCAGCGCGCCCTGCGTGCTGACGAGGAAGAAGAGGGAGACGACGAGCGATCCCACGCCGCGCAGTCCGAGCAGGATCCGGCGCGGAATGCTCCGCCGAACCCGGCGGCCCTTGGTGCGGGCGACGGACGCCCAGAGGTCGAGGCAACCGGAGGCCGCGATCGCCACGCCCACGAGGGCGGAGATGACGCTGACGCTGATCGACGGCAGGAGCACGACGACGAGTCCCACGGCGATCATCGCCGCGCCCTTGATGGTGACCGGGTCGAACCGCTTGCGCACGCCGTCGACGAGGCCGGCGACGCGTGTGTGGGTCCTCAACCGTGCCTCCTCGCCGTTGCTACCGGTCCGTGCGGCGACCGGGTGCTCGGAAATCTACCGTCGCGGGGTGTGCCGCGCCCGGAGAGGGGCGGCGACGTCGGTGGATTCACCTACCCTGGGAGGGCTATGACATCGCTCTTCGAGAACCTTCCGCTCCCCGGCCTCGACGACCTGGCACGCCTGCCTGCGCTCCAGCGCGACGACGTCCCGGACGCGGAGGTGCCCGACGGGTACGACGAGGCCTACGCGGGTGCCGACCAGGGCGGCCCGTACCGCGGACCCTTCGACCACCTCGACCCCGAGGCGCTCGTGGACGGCCTCAACCCGCAGCAGCGGGAGGCCGTCGAGCACGGCGGGAGCCCGTTGCTGATCGTCGCGGGCGCCGGGTCGGGCAAGACCCGGGTGCTGACCCACCGGATCGCGTACCTCCTGGCGACGCGGCGCGCGCGGGTCGGGGAGATCCTCGCGATCACGTTCACGAACAAGGCCGCGGCGGAGATGCGCGAGCGGGTCGGCGACCTCGTCGGCCCGGCCGCGAAGAACATGTGGGTCTCGACGTTCCACTCCGCGTGCGTCCGGATCCTGCGCAAGGAGGCGAAGACGGTCGGGCTGCGTCCGAGCTTCTCGATCTACGACGCCGCAGACGCCCAGCGGCTCATCACCCTCGTCTCCCGCGAGCAGGACCTGGACGTCAAGAAGTTCCCGGCCCGGTCCCTCTCGAACCGCATCTCGGACCTCAAGAACGAGCTCGTGGGACCGGCCGAGTACGCGGGCCGCGAGGACGCGGACCCGGTGCTGCGCGACGTCTACACGCGGTACCAGGAGCGTCTGGTCCAGGCGCACGCGGTCGACTTCGACGACATCATCATGTCGACCGTGCGGCTCCTGCAGGAGCATCCGGCGGTCGCCGAGCACTACCGGCGCCGGTTCCGGCACATCCTCGTCGACGAGTACCAGGACACGAACCACGCGCAGTACATCCTGGTCCGGGAGCTGACCGGCCGTGCGCCGGCGCCGGGGGAGCCCGTCGCGCTCGAGCCGGCCGAGCTCACAGTCGTCGGGGACGCCGACCAGTCGATCTACGCGTTCCGCGGCGCGACCATCCGCAACATCCTCGAGTTCGAGGAGGACTACCCGAACGCACGCACGATCCTGCTGGAGCAGAACTACCGCTCCACGCAGACGATCCTCAGCGCGGCGAACGCCGTCATCTCGCGCAACCCCGACCGTCGCCCCAAGAAGCTGTGGACCGACGCGGGGGACGGCGCCAAGATCACGGGCTACGTCGCGGACGACGAGCATCACGAGGCGCGCTTCATCGCCCAGGAGATCGACACGCTGGGCGACGACCACGGGGTGCGACCCGGCGACGTCGCGATCTTCTACCGCACCAACGCCCAGTCCCGGGCGCTCGAGGAGGTCCTGATCCGGGTCGGCCTCCCGTACAAGGTCGTCGGTGGCACCCGGTTCTACGAGCGGCGCGAGATCAAGGACGCGGTCGCGTACCTGCGCGCGATCGCCAACCCGGACGACGACGTGAACGTCCGTCGCGTCGTCAACGTGCCCAAGCGCGGACTGGGCGACCGGGCGGAGGCGACCGTCGCGGCGTTCGCCGACGCGGAGCGCATCTCCTTTGGGGCGGCCGTCGAGCGCTGCGACGAGATCCCCGGGATCACGGCCCGCACCCTCAACCCCCTGCGGAAGTTCCGCGACCTGATGCGAGAGTTCGCCCGGCTCGCGGAGTCCGGTGCCACCCCCGCAGAGATCCTCGGGGACGTGCTCGACCGGACGGGCTACCTCGCCCAGCTGCGGGGGTCGGAGGATCCCCAGGACGGCAGCCGCGTGGAGAACCTCGCCGAGCTGCACGCCGTGGCCACCGAGTTCTCCGAGGCCGACCCCGAGGGGGACCTCGCAGACTTCCTGGAGCGCGTCTCGCTCGTCGCCGACGCCGACCAGATCCCGTCCGCGGACGACGCGGGGCACGAGGGTACGCCGACGGTCGACCCCGGCGTCGTGACCCTGATGACCCTGCACACGGCCAAGGGCCTGGAGTTCCCGGTCGTGTTCCTCACCGGCATGGAGGACGGCGGGTTCCCGCACATGCGCTCGTTGCACGACGACGCCGAGCTCAGCGAGGAGCGTCGGCTCGCCTACGTCGGCCTCACCCGGGCCCGCGAGCGCCTGTACATCTCCCGCGCGGCCGTGCGGTCCGCGTGGGGCACCCCCAACGAGTTCCCGCCGAGCCGGTTCCTCGACGACATCCCCGACGAGCTCTGGGACTGGCGGCGTGCCGAGTCGGCGACGCAGACCTTGCGGGGTGCCGGGGGGTTCGTCGGTGGCGGACGTGGTGGCTGGGGAGCGGGGTCGCGGGGTGCAGGCTCCGGGCAGCGCTCGTCGGGCTCGAGCGGGTACTCGCAGTCGGAGATCGACCAGATCGCGCGGCAGCGCGCCGCCCAGGCGGGGCCGCGCAAGCAGCCGCACGCCGACGGCGCGATCCCGTCGCTCTCGATCGGCGACCGCGTCACGCACGACGCCTACGGGCTCGGCACGGTGGTCGGCGTCGAGGGGTCGGGGACGAACGCGGTCGCCAAGATCGACTTCGGCGCAGACGGCACCAAGCGGCTCCTGCTGCGCTACTCGCCGGTGACGCTGCTCTAGGGCCTGTCCTGCGAATGTTCTTGGTATGTGTCCGGTAATGTCCGGGTTGTGGGTGTGGGGCGTGGTGAGCTGACAGACGCGGCGTGGGCGCGGATCGAGCCGTTGTTGCCGGTCGCGACCGGTCGTGGTGGGCGGTGGCGTGATCATCGGCAGGTGATCAACGCGATCTTGTGGCGGTTGCGGACCGGGGCGCCGTGGCGTGAGGTGCCGGTGAAGTACGGACCGTGGAAGACGGCGCACGAGCGGCTACGACTCTGGACCGCGGACGGCACGTGGGACAAGATCCTTAGCCATGTGATCGTCAAGGACGACGCGGTCGGAGTTGTGGAGTGGACCTTCTCGGTCGACTCCACCCACGTTCGGGCTCACCAGCACGCGGCTGGTGGGCGGAAAAAGGGGGCTGCAAGACCGCGTGGGTCGAGGACCTCGCCCTCGACGGTGAGGCACTCGGCCGCTCGCGCGGCGGACTGACGTCCAAGATCCATCTCGCGACCGACGGCCGCGGGCTGCCGATGAGCGTGATCTTGACCCCTGGGCAGTCCGGCGACAACCCGCAACTGCTGCTGCTCGAGCAGGTCAACGTCCACCGAGACGGGCCGGGGCGGCCCCGCAAACGCCCGGACCGAGTGCTGGCCGACAAGGCCTACTCCAGCCCCGCCACCCGACGAGCACTACGCGCCCGGGGCATCGCGTTCACCAGTCCCGAGAAGGCCGACCACGCCGCCCACCGACTCCGCCGCGGCACCCGAGGCGGACGCCCGCCCGCCTTCGACGCCCAAACATACAAGGGCCGCAACGTCGTCGAACGCTGCTTCAACCGCCTCAAACAGTTCCGCGCCCTGGCCACCCGCTACACCAAACGCGCCGCCTACTACCGCTCCGAACTCACCATCGCCGCCATCATCCTCTGGCTCCGCGATTCACCGGACACGCCCAGTCGACGTTCGGTGGGCGCTAGCGGGATCGAACGAGTTGCCATGCGGGACTTCGCCACCGATGTCCCACCTCAGGCCCGCCCTGAGAAACCGACCCGCCCCGACGACCCCGTCCCGGTGACAGCATGGATCACCGACGGGCGCGGCCGATCCTTCAAAGCAAACGGCGAAGCCCTCGCCTGGACCCCACGGGCCGTGTACGTGCGATACATCGATCGCGCAGGACGCGAGGGCTTCGCCTGGGTGTGGGCCTCAGCCGTCAGCCGCCGCTAGGACAACTGAAGCCAGAGCGTCCCGTCCGCGTCGCGGCTGCCACGTTCCGCGCCGCCAGTCAGATACTCCTCGGCGATCCGCTGGACAACCGCGTACATGACCCACTCCTCGAGTCCGCTGACCACTCCCCATCGCGTCCACTCTGGATCGGACGCATCCCGTGGGATGGAGATCCTCGCGCCGAAAGGGCCGCGACGGTCCTCAGCGGAGCCCGAGAACACCACGATCAGGGTCGCGTCATCGACGTCGGCGCTCTGCAGGCCGAGTTCGCGACCCGTGGACGCGGTTCTGAACCCTTCGTTGACTGCGCCCAACAAGGTCGGGGCTTCGACGATCATGGTGCTTCCCTTCAGCGGGTTCAGGCGTTGATGGCGTTCTTGACCCAGTTGGGGCACCACGTCACGCCCTCGCAGTAGGCGGTGATGATGCCCTTCGCTTTGCCGTCACTGAGCTTGGTCGGGTTCGCGACCACCCGCACAGTCTTTGTCTCCACCACCTTGCAGGACAACCCCCAGAGCTTGCACTCGACCCGGTGCACAGGCGTCCGATACCTGATCGAGCTGGCGCTCTCGACCTTGCGCTCCTTCGGGTACTTCGTCGTCGTCCGCACGGCGGCGGTGGTGAGGTTGTGCTTGTTGTTGACCTTCAACCACCCCCATGACGAGCTCCCCCAACGCATAGCGAGTGCCCTGCCCTTGCTGTCCGACCAGGTGGCCATGATCTGGTACGGGTTGTTCGGGTCTGCTGCCATGGCCATGCCGGCCATCGCCGCGACTGGTTCCTGGCCCTCAGAGATCATGGCGACCTGCCCTTCGCTCACGCCGACGTTCTGCAGATCCTGGAGGTCGAACTCTCCATCCGGCAGATCACCGATCACCGAGATGGCCACAGTGTCATCCGGCACCGGTGGCGCGGTGGGTTCCGAAGCGGCCGCGACCAAACTACCACCTGCCATGCCAATGGCCGCGAGCAGGCCGACGGCTGCGGCCATGGTCACAGCCCGAGATCGGACGACCAAGTTCGAGGTGAAGCGCGTCATTGCTGTTGACTCCCTTGCCTGTGAACGGCGGCGTCCATCGCGGCCGTCGCAAGGTAGATCGCCGCCATGTGCGGAGTAGTTACAGCAGAAGCGCAAGCGTTATCGAACTGTGACCTGGTGACGTTTGGTGATCCGACGCCCTAGGGCCTGTCCTGCGAATGTTCTTGGTATGTGTCCGGTAATGTCCGGGTTGTGGGTGTGGGGCGTGGTGAGCTGACAGACGCGGCGTGGGCGCGGATCGAGCCGTTGTTGCCGGTCGCGACCGGTCGTGGTGGGCGGTGGCGTGATCATCGGCAGGTGATCAACGCGATCTTGTGGCGGTTGCGGACCGGGGCGCCGTGGCGTGAGGTGCCGGTGAAGTACGGACCGTGGAAGACGGCGCACGAGCGGCTACGACTCTGGACCGCGGACGGCACGTGGGACAAGATCCTTAGCCATGTGATCGTCAAGGACGACGCGGTCGGAGTTGTGGAGTGGACCTTCTCGGTCGACTCCACCCACGTTCGGGCTCACCAGCACGCGGCTGGTGGGCGGAAAAAGGGGGCTGCAAGACCGCGTGGGTCGAGGACCTCGCCCTCGACGGTGAGGCACTCGGCCGCTCGCGCGGCGGACTGACGTCCAAGATCCATCTCGCGACCGACGGCCGCGGGCTGCCGATGAGCGTGATCTTGACCCCTGGGCAGTCCGGCGACAACCCGCAACTGCTGCTGCTCGAGCAGGTCAACGTCCACCGAGACGGGCCGGGGCGGCCCCGCAAACGCCCGGACCGAGTGCTGGCCGACAAGGCCTACTCCAGCCCCGCCACCCGACGAGCACTACGCGCCCGGGGCATCGCGTTCACCAGTCCCGAGAAGGCCGACCACGCCGCCCACCGACTCCGCCGCGGCACCCGAGGCGGACGCCCGCCCGCCTTCGACGCCCAAACATACAAGGGCCGCAACGTCGTCGAACGCTGCTTCAACCGCCTCAAACAGTTCCGCGCCCTGGCCACCCGCTACACCAAACGCGCCGCCTACTACCGCTCCGAACTCACCATCGCCGCCATCATCCTCTGGCTCCGCGATTCACCGGACACGCCCTAGCGCCGCCGGGGTCAGGTTTCGACGAAAGCCGCACGGGCGTCGTCGTGTCGTCGCCGGTGCCCGCGGTCCACGCCCTAGCGTGAGGTCTGAACCTGGGGAGTCCGGGAGTCCGGGCCCGACGAGCGCACCGGAGGTGTGCAGTGTCCGCACCGACGCAAGCCCGCCCGACCTCCGGCGTGCGCGCCGACGGCCCGCGCCGCGACGGGCCTGCCCGGGGGCGGATCCGCGGGCTCGACGGCCTGCGGGCCCTCGCGGTCGTGGCCGTCGTCGGCTATCACGTCACGCCCGCGGCCCTTCCGGGCGGGTTCCTCGGCGTCGACATGTTCTTCGTGGTCAGCGGATTCCTCATCACGGCGCTGCTCTTGCGCGACCTGCGGAGGGACGGGCGTCTGGACCTCCTCCGCTTCTGGCGTCGCCGCGCCCGCCGCCTGCTGCCGGCCCTCGCGCTCGTCGTCGTCGTGTCCGTGCTCGCGGCCCGCGTCGTCGAGCCCGACTTCCTCGTCGGGATCCGCCGTCAGGTCTTCGGCGCGGCGACGTTCACGAGCAACTGGGTGGAGATCGCCGCGGGGTCCAGCTACTTCGACCAGAGCGCCCCCGTCCTCTTCCAGACCTTCTGGTCGCTCGCGATCGAGGAGCAGTTCTATCTCCTCTGGCCCGTCGTGCTGGCCGCCCTGGTGGCGCTCGTGCCGACCATGCGCGCGCGGGCCGCGGTCGCCCTCGCCGGGGCCGCGCTCTCGGCCCTGCTGATGGCTGTGCTGGTGGTCCCCGGCGGCGACCCGACCCGCGTCTACTACGGCACCGACACGCACGTCTTCGGCCTGCTCCTCGGCTGCGCGGCCGCGTTCTGGTGGGTCACGCACCCGCGACTCCTCGACGGCGCGGGTCTGCCCGGGGCCGTGGGTCGTCACCTGCGGACCTGGGCGCCCGTCGTCGCGGCCCTCGGGCTCACGGTCCTCGTCCTGACCCTGCACAGCGGAGCGACGTTCACCTACCGGGGCGGCATCGTCCTCGGGTCCCTCTGTGCGGTGGTGCTCGTCGCTGCCTGCGCGGACGCGACCGCTGCCGGCGAAACCCCGTTCGTCCGCCTGCTCGACGCCCGCGGGCTGCGGTGGGTGGGTGAGCGGTCGTACGGGCTCTACCTCTGGCACTGGCCCGTGATCCTGCTCGTGGACGACCTGGTCGGTGCCCAGCCGGGGACCGTCGTCTGGTGGCGGGGCACGGTGGTCGCGCTGGGAGTCACGGTGGCGCTCGCGGCCGTGTCCTACCGGTGGGTCGAGACCCCGGTGCGTCGCGACGGGTTCCGTGCGACCTGGTTGCGCCTGCGCGGCAGCCTCGGACGTCGCGGCGACACCGTCACCCCGGCGCTGCTCGCCCGGCGGACGACGGCAGGTGTCGCCGCCACGTTGCTGGTCGCGTCGGGCGTCGTGATCGCGACGGCGCCGGCCGTCTCCGAGGCGCAGCTCGCGGTCGAGCGCGGTGCGGCGGCCGTGGCCGCGGCCGCCGACGTCGAGGCCGACCCGCCGGCGTCGGCCGAGCTCCTCGTCGACGGCGTCGTCGACGGCACCCAGGTCTCCGCGTTCGGCGACTCCGTGCTCTCCGGGGCGGCCCCCGCCGTCCTGGAGCGCTTCCCCGGGATCGCGATCGACGCCGAACCCATCCGCAAGTGGCTCGATGCTCCGGCGCTCCTCCGCGAGGCGGCCGACGCCGGCGAGCTGCGGGACGTCGTCGTGCTCAACTTCGGGACCAACGGAGGGTTCCAGTTCGACGGGTCGACGGAGGCGCTCGACGAGTCCCTGGCGACGATCGGGCCGGACCGGGCGGTCGTCCTGGTCAACTCCGTCGGGGTGAGCTACTGGGTCCCCGAGGCGAACGACGCGCTCGCCGCCCTGGCCGAGTCCCGCCCCAACGTGGTGGTGGCCGACTGGAACGGTGCGGTGCGCGCCGAGCCAGGGCTGCTGCACGCAGACAGGACACACCCGAACCTGGAGGGGATCGACGTCTACGCGGACGTGCTCGACGACGCGATCCGCGGGCTCGCGAGCGACGGCTGACCAGGTCTGCGGCAGGCCTGCGCGCTCAGCTCTCCCGCGTGCCCGTCCGTCGGAGCGACAGGTCGTCGTCGACGCCCGGGAGGTCGGGACGCACGCCGGCCCGACGACGGTCCAGCCACACCTTGAGCATCACCCCGATCACCGCGCCGAGAATCGCGGTCACGGTGACGGCAGGCCCGGCGCTCGCCGTCAGGAGCACGGCCAGCATCGTCGACGTCAGCGGCATGCCGAGCGTCGCCGCCGCTCCGGCCGCGATCCCGCAGGCCACCAGGCCGGGCAGGGTCGCGCCGGGGACGAAGGACCCGAGGGCACCGACGGCCATGCCGAGATATACCGCAGGAAAGATCGACCCGCCCCGGAACCCCGTCCCGAGGCTGATCGCGTAGCCCGCGGCCTTGGCGACCGCGATCACCACGAGGGCGAGCGCGCCCGCGTCCGTCAGTGCGGACATCGTGCTCTGACCCGAGAACAGGACGGTGTCGACGTCCTCGCCCGAGATCGCGCGTGCGACGACGGCGATCGCGGCGATCAGGAGGCCGCCGCCCAGGATCACGGGCAGGGGGTGACGGTCGGCCAGCGGGCGGAGGGTCTCTGCCGAGCGTGTCGCGGCGATCACGAGTGCGCCTGCGGCCAGCGCGACCACGGCGCCGACGGCCAGGTCGGTCGGGTCGACGGTCCCGTACGTGCCGAGGTCGCCGGCGTCCAGGGGGTGCGAGCTCATCCCGGGCCAGTCCGCGATCCCCACGTGCACCAGGTATCCGGTGCCGAGCGCGACCAGGACCGGGAGCAGCTGGGTCAGCGGCTGCGGAGACTTGCTGCCGGGCATCAGCAGGGCGGCCTCGAGGATCAGGAAGACGGTCACCAGGGGGTTGCCCATGACGACCCCGAGCGCGGCGGCGGCGCCCGCGATCACAAGGATCTTCGCGCGGTCGGACCGCGCGCGTGCCACGGCGACGAACCCGATGCTCGTGCCGATCGCCAGGAGCGGGGCCTCCGGCCCGACGACGGCACCGCAGACGAGCGTCGCGAAGGCGGCGAGGAGCGTGGACGGGAGCTGGCGCGGCGTGATGTCGAACGCGAGCCCGCCGAGCGGGTGGTGCCCGCCGTGCCCGTGCAGGTGCTTGGCGCCCCAGACCGCGACCGCGCCGGTGCCCAGGACGAGAAAGACCCACCAGGCCGGGACCACGTCGGCGCCCCAGGACGAGGGGAGCGTGTCCCAGAGCAGCGCCTCCGTCTCGTGCACGAGAGAGGAGTACACCGTCGCGCCGACCGCCGAGAGGGCTCCGACGAGCGCCGCCAGGCCGAGGACCACCCATGTCTCGCGGGCCCGCACCGCCGGAGGGGCGGAGGGGTCTGCAGGGCCTTGGCGTCGTCCGTCAGAGGTGCTCACGGGCACGAGTGAAGCACGTCGGTACACCGGCGGCGCGCCGGCCCGGGCCCTCTGTGGCGCCCAACTGTGGCCGACAGAACACGGCAACCGTCCTCCCGGGGTTCGGCTGGGCCGGTCTGCGGGATACCCTGTACGAAGGTCTCTCGACGTCGAGAGACATTATGAAGCCGGCAAGGGCTAGTCAACCGGAAGGACGCAGCAGGGTGGACCTGTTCGAATACCAGGCGCGCGACATCTTCGAGAAGCACGGCGTGCCCGTGCTGGGGGGCGTGGTTGCGACCACCCCCGAGGAAGCTCGTGCAGGCGCAGAGAAGCTCGGCGGCGGGACCGTGGTCGTCAAGGCCCAGGTCAAGGTCGGCGGGCGTGGCAAGGCGGGCGGCGTGAAGCTCGCCCACTCCGTGGACGAGGCGCAGGAGAAGGCGTCGGAGATCCTCGGGATGGACATCAAGGGCCACACGGTCCACCGGGTGATGATCGCCCAGGGCGCGAAGATCGCCGAGGAGTACTACTTCTCGGTCCTCCTCGACCGGGCGAACCGCACCTACCTCGCGATGGCGAGCGTCGAGGGCGGTGTCGAGATCGAGCAGCTGGCGGTCGAGCGCCCCGAGGCACTCGCACGCGTCGCCGTCGACCCGATCGTCGGTATCGACGCGGCGAAGGCCACGGAGATCGTCGAGGCCGCCGGGTTCGCGGCGGACGTCAAGGACCAGGTCGCCGAGACGATCCAGAAGCTCTGGACCGTGTACTCGGAGGAGGACGCGACCCTCGTCGAGGTCAACCCGCTGGTCAAGACGGAGGACGGCCGGATCGTCGCGCTCGACGGCAAGGTCACGCTCGACGAGAACGCGGGCTTCCGCCACGCCGAGCACGCCGAGCTGGAGGACGCCTCGGCGACCGACCCGCTCGAGGCGAAGGCCAAGGAGAACGACCTCAACTACGTCAAGCTCGACGGTGAGGTCGGCATCATCGGCAACGGCGCGGGTCTCGTCATGAGCACCCTCGACGTCGTCGCCTACGCGGGCGAGGCCCACGGCGGCGTGAAGCCGGCGAACTTCCTCGACATCGGCGGTGGCGCCTCGGCCGCGGTGATGGCCGCAGGTCTCGACGTCATCCTCGGCGACGAGCAGGTCAAGAGCGTTTTCGTCAACGTCTTCGGCGGGATCACCGCGTGCGACGCCGTGGCGAACGGCATCGTGCAGGCGCTCGAGATCCTCGGCGACGAGGCCAACAAGCCGCTCGTCGTGCGCCTCGACGGCAACAACGTCGAGGAGGGTCGCCGCATCCTCGCGGAGGCGAACCACCCCCTCGTCACGCTCGCCGAGACCATGGACGGTGGCGCCGACGCCGCTGCCGCCGCCGCGAACGCCTGAGACCGGCCCGAGACGAGAGAGAACTAAGAGACATGGCAATCTTCATCAACGAGGACTCCAAGGTCATCGTTCAGGGCATGACCGGGTCCGAGGGGCAGAAGCACACCACGCGGATGCTGGCCTCGGGCACGAACGTGGTCGGCGGCGTGAACCCGCGCAAGGCCGGCACGTCAGTGACCTTCGAGCAGGGTGACGTCCCGGTGTTCGGGTCGGTGGCCGACGCCATCGCCACGACGGGCGCCAACGTGTCCGTGATCTTCGTGCCGCCGGCCTTCACCAAGGCCGCGGTCGTCGAGGCGATCGAGGCCGGCATGCCGCTGGTCGTCATCATCACCGAGGGTGTCCCGGTCGCGGACTCCGCGGAGTTCTTCGCCCTGGCCCAGGCCAAGGGCGTGCGCCTGGTCGGGCCGAACTGCCCGGGCATCATCAGCCCCGGGAAGTCGAACGTCGGCATCATCCCGGCCGACATCACCGGCCCCGGGAAGATCGGGCTCGTCTCGAAGTCCGGGACGCTGACCTACCAGATGATGTACGAACTGAAGGACTTCGGCTTCTCGACCGCCGTCGGTATCGGTGGCGACCCCGTCATCGGGACGACGCACATCGACGCGCTCGCAGCGTTCGAGGCAGACCCCGACACCGAGGCGATCGTCATGATCGGCGAGATCGGCGGCGACGCCGAGGAGCGGGCCGCGGCCTACATCAAGGAGAACGTGACGAAGCCGGTCGTCGGCTACGTCGCCGGGTTCACCGCCCCCGAGGGCAAGACGATGGGCCACGCCGGCGCGATCGTCTCCGGCTCCTCGGGTACGGCGCAGGCCAAGAAGGAGGCCCTCGAGGCCGCCGGGGTCAAGGTCGGCAAGACGCCGTCCGCGACGGCCGAGCTCATGCGCGAGATCCTCTCCTGACGCAACTCTGACCGGCGTAGCCGGACTCACGACGGCGCCCGTCCCCCGGAAGGGGGGCGGGCGCCGTCGTGCATCTGTGCCCGGACGCCGAGCGGCGGCTACCCGTCGGCTTGTGTCCTGTTTCACTGAGGTTGCGGTCAGGTAACGTTTCGCAGGAGTCTTTAGCAAACAGTCCTACCTATGGCACTCTGGGTACGCGCCGACAGTGATCTGCACCACGTTCTGTCGGCGAGGTCGCGTCGTCAGGCGCGCCGTCCGGTCCTCGCCCGGACGCCACTGTGCTTGAAGGGGAACAACGTGAAGCTCACCCGTACCGCCCGCCTGGGCGCACTGGCCGCGTCGGCCGCCCTGGTCCTCACCGCATGCAGCAGCAGCGACGACGGTGACGCCGCCGCCGACGGCGGTGGCGAGACCGGAGACCTCAAGGTCTGGTTCATGGACGGCTCGGTGCCGGACGAGGCGCAGGATTGGCTCGTCGACGAGTTCGAGGCACAGAACGAGGGCTCGACCCTGACGATCGAGATCCAGCAGTGGGACGGCATCGTGGAGAAGATCCAGACCGCGATGGCCTCGGAGTCGCAGACCCCGGACATCGTCGAGGTCGGCAACACGCAGTCGCCCACCTACACCGCGGTCGGCGCGTTCACCGACGTCACGGACAAGGTCGACGGGTGGGGTGGTGACGACCTGATCCAGTCCTTCATCGACGTCGGCTCCGTCGACGACAAGGTCTACACCGTCCCGTTCTACGCCGGGTCGCGGATCTTCTACTACAACACGGAGACGTTCGAGAAGGCCGGCGTGGAGCCGCCGACGTCGCTCGACGACTTCACCGAGGTCGTCTCGACGCTCACCGAGGCGAACCCGGACGACGTCGAGGACTTCAAGGGCGCGTACATCGCCGGTGTCGACCAGCACACCCTCGAGGCATGGCTCTACACCCACGGCGGGCAGTACGCGGTCCAGGAGGGCGACCAGTGGGTCGGCAACCTCTCGAGCGCCGAGTCCATGGAGGCGATCGACCAGGTCGCCGAGCTCTACGAGGCCGGTGTGCTCGGTGCCGAGGACTCCGTCGACGCCGCCCAGGAGCCGTGGAACGACTTCAACGAGGGTCGTGTCGCGATGTTCTCGGGCCTGACCTGGTCGTTCCCGAACATCGCCGAGGACCTGCGTGAGAACGACAAGGTCGGCGTCTTCGCCGTCCCGGGCCTCGAGGACGGCTCGCTCGGCAAGACCTTCGCCGGCGGGTCGAACCTCGGAATCGCCGCCAAGAGCCAGAACAAGGACCTCGCGGCGAGCGTCATGGACCTGCTGTACTCCGACGACTTCCAGATCATGATGGCCCAGAACGGCTGGGTCCCGGGCAACACGACGTTCGCCGACGCCCAGGGCACGGCCGACAACGCAGCCCTGCTGGCCGAGGTCGCCGCCAACTCGCAGCTGACCCCGCCGGCCCAGTACTGGGCCCTGGTCGAGGGCGAGAACCTCGACAAGGACTTCTGGAAGGCCATCGCGCGGGGCGACGACCCCGCCGAGGTCGTCGAGAGCACGGACGCCCGCATGGAAGAGCTGCTGAACAAGTAGTCCCGCACCGGCAGGCGGGGGCGAGAGCCCCCGCCTGCCGCCTCGTACTGGAGGTACCCGTGGCAGCTCCCGTCACCGACCCCGCCACCGAGAAGCGGTCCGCCCCGCCCGAGCCCCGACGGGAGCGGTCCACGTCCCCGTTGCCGTACCTGCTCCTGCTCGGTGCAGCGGTCGCGGTCCTTCTCGCTCTCGGCTACCCGCTCGTCCGCCAGGTCGTCCTCGCGTTCCAGGACTACGGGCTCGAGCAGCAGTTCGGCGCCCCGGCCGAGTTCATCGGCTTCGAGAACTTCGCGACCGTGCTCAGCGACCCCTACACGTGGGAGGTCTTCGCGCGGTCGATCGTGTTCTGCCTGGTCACGGCCGGCGTCACGATCGTCATCGGGGTGTTCTTCGCCGTCGTGATGATGAGGATGTCCACCTGGGCCAGGATCTTCATCCAGACGATCCTGCTCCTGGTCTGGTCGATCCCCATCGTCTCGTCGCTGACCGTCTGGCAGCTGCTCTTCGACACCCGGTTCGGTGTCGTCAACTGGACGCTCGAGCGCATCCTGCCGCCCTGGCCGGACGACTACAACTGGCTCGGTCAGGCGACCGGCATGCTCACGATCGCCTCGATCATCATCATCTGGATGTCGGTGCCCCTCGTCGCGTTCATGGCGTACTCCGGACTGAGCCAGGTCCCCGAGGAGGTGCAGGAGGCCGCCGAGCTCGACGGTGCGGGCATCTGGACCCGCTTCTTCCGGATCACCGTCCCGATGATCGCCCCGGTGCTGTTCCTCATCGGCCTGCTGCAGATCATCTGGGACCTGCGCGTGTTCACCCAGATCAAGATCCTGCAGGACGCCGGCGCACCGCTGGACGAGACGGACGTGCTCGGCACGTACATCTTCCGGCTCGGGATCGGGCAGGGCGAGTTCGGCATGGCGTCGGCGACCGCGATGATCGTGCTCGTGCTCACCGTGCTCGTGACCCTCCCGTACGTGCACCAGCTGTTCAAGAGCGACAAGGAGATGTCGGCATGACCACGACGACGCACGTGCCCGCCGGGAAGTCCGACACCGCGCAGGAGCACATCACCCCGGGGGCGCATCAACGACACCGGCGCCCGCGCGGCCGCCGCGCGCGCAACGCGGCCGACGTGTTCGCGGTCGTCATCGGGCTCTTCTGGTTCTTCCCGATCTACTGGATGATCAGCTCGGCACTGCTGCCGAACTCGGAGTTCCGGTCCTCGACCCCGACCTTCGTCAACACGAGCCCGACGTTCGAGCACTTCACCGGGGTGCTGCAGGACGACCGGTTCTGGTCGGCGATGACGGTGTCGATGCAGGTCACGGTCATCGCCGTGATCGTGGCGGTGTCGTTGGCGTTCCTCGCCGCGGTGGCGATCTCGCGCTTCCGCTTCCGGGGGCGCAAGGCGATCATCGCCTGCATCCTGGTGATCCAGATGATCCCCGCCGAGGCCCTGTTCATCTCCCAGTACAAGATGCTCGACGGCTGGAACCTGCTCAACAGCGTCGTCGGGCTCTCGATCCTCTACATCGGGATCATCGTGCCGTTCAACATCTGGATCCTGAAAGGCTTCGTCGACGGCGTCCCCGAGGAGCTCGAGCAGGCGGCGATGATCGACGGCTGCACCCGGTTCGCAGCCTTCTTCCGGATCACCCTGCCCCTGCTCGGTCCAGGTCTCGTGACGGGCGCGATCTTCGCCACCATCACGGCCTGGAACGAGTACACCCTGGCGCTCGTCGTCATGAGCGACGGCAACCAGACGCTCCCGCTGTGGCTGCAGTACTTCAGCGGCGCCAACCAGGCGACCAACTGGGGCGGGATCATGGCCGGCTCGCTGCTGATCGCGCTGCCGGTGATCATCCTGTTCATGACCGTGCAGACCAAGATGGCGGCGGGACTCACGAACGGGGCCGTGAAGGGATAGGTCTCGGCGCGCCGGTCGAGGTGCGGGTCTCCTGTCGGCGACGATGGGGGTGTGAGTCAGGCACGGAGCACAGGTAGAGCAGGAACACGCACCGTCAGCGGCGACGCGACGGCAGCGGGGAGTCCGACCGTCCGGTACGCGGTGTCCGGGGTCGTCGCGTCGCTCCAGGCGCTCGTCCTCTCCCTGACCGTCGTCGTCCTCCCCGCCGTCGTGGCCTATATGGCGGCGGGGGAGACCGCGGTCGGTTCGACCTCCACGGCGTTCACCGTGGGGGTCGCCGCATGGCTGCTGGGTCACGGGATGCCGATCGGGACGGCCGGGGCGACGCTGACGCTGGTGCCGCTCGGCGTGACCGCGCTCGCCCTGTTCTGCTGCTATGTCTCGGCCCGTCGCTCCGCGCACACGAGCGTGACCGCCTGGGTGCTCGCGACGCTGACCTACACCGCCGGGACGTTCGCGATTGCCCTGCTGGCCCGGACCTCGGCCGGATGGGGGGTCTTCGTCGTCCTCGCGGGCGGGCTGCTGGTCGGCGGAGTCGGGGCGGGGCTCGGGATCCTGGCCCGTCCTGACGCTCCGGGGGTCCGCGGGCTCGTCCGCCCGTGGCTCGGACGCCTGCCGCGCGGTGTGCAGCCCGGCCTGACCGGCGGCGTCGTCGCCACCGGGATGCTCCTCGGACTCTCGGGCATCCTCGTCGTCGGCTGGGCCGTCGCCGGGAGGGCGGACAGCTCGGACATCATCGCCGGTCTCGCACCCGGCACGGTCGGCGGCATCATCCTCGCGTTCTCCCAGCTCGCCGTCGTCCCGAACCTCGTCCTCTACGCCTCGGCCTGGCTCGCGGGTCCCGGGTTCTCGATCGGCTCGGCGACGTTCGCGCCCGGGTCGGAGCAGCTCGGCCCGTTGCCGGCCGTCCCGCTCCTCGGAGGGCTTCCCGGCTCGTTCGCCGCGTCGCCGGTGGCGGCGTGGGCCCCGCTCCTCGTGGTCGCGTGCGGCGTGCCGGCAGGCCTGGCCGTCTGGCGGCGTCTCTTCGACGGCACCGTCCCGTCGATCACCACGATGGTCGTCGCGGTGGCCTCGACGGCTGTCACCGGCGGGCTGATCGTCGGCGTGCTCGTCCTCCTCGCCTCCGGGGCCGTCGGCCCGGGGTCGATGGCGGAGGTCGGCGCCGACGGGCTGCTCGTCGCCGGCTTCGTCGCCGCCGAGATCCTGATCGGGGCCGCGCTGACCGTCGCGGCCCGTGCCTGGTGGGAGCGCCGCACCGATATGGAATCCTGATCCCGTGCACACTCCTTCAGGCCACACCGTCGACGCCGCAGCCACGACCCGACTCGTCGTCCTCGTCTCCGGGGGCGGCAGCAACCTCGCCGCACTGCTGGCACGGCACGACGACCCTGCCTACGGGGCGCGCGTCGTCGGCGTCGTCACCGACCGGCCGGACGCGGGCGCCCTCGACCTCGCGCAGGAGGCCGGGGTGCCGACCGCCGTCGTCGTCCCCGGCGACTTCGAGGACCGTCCTGCGTGGAACCGGGGCGTCGCCGAGGCGATCGCCGTGTTCAGCCCGGACCTCGTGGTGCTCGCCGGGTTCATGCGAATCCTCTCGCCCGTCGTCGTCGACAGGTTCTCGATCGTCAACACCCATCCCGCGCTCCTGCCGTCGTTCCCCGGGGCGCACGGGGTCCGCGACGCGCTCGCCTACGGCGTGAAGGTCACGGGGTGCACGGTCCACGTGGTCGACGCCGGCGTCGACACGGGGCCGATCCTCGCCCAGGCCGCCGTCCCGGTCCTCGACGACGACGACGAGTCCACACTGCACGAGCGGATCAAGGTGGCGGAGCGCTCCCTCCTCGTCGAGACCGTCGGCCGCGCGGCCCGTGAGGGGCTGGCGGTCGAAGAAGGTCGCGCGCGGATCGGCTAGTCCGGCAGCCGCCGGTCGCGTCGTCGTCCCACGCGCCGGGTAGACTGCTGCCGACCGCGACTGGCGAAGGTGGGATCGACCACCGGGGAGCGGTCGATCGACCTGCTGGTGCGTCGTCCGCCTGGGCGCCAAGGTCCGACATGTCGACGTGACCGTCGACAGACCCGACCGCGACCCAGAGGAGCCCCTCAATGTCCGCCACGCCCAGCCTCCCGACCGAGCAGATCGCCGACGACACCCGGCGTCCGGTCCGGCGCGCACTGCTCTCCGTCTACGACAAGACCGGGCTGCCCGAGCTCGCCGCTGCCCTGCACGCCGCGGGCGTCGAGCTGGTCTCGACCGGGTCGACCGCCGGCCGGATCGCCGACGCCGGCGTCCCCGTCACCCGGGTCGAGGACCTCACGGGATTCCCCGAGTGCCTGGAGGGTCGCGTCAAGACCCTGCACCCGCGTGTGCACGCCGGGATCCTCGCGGACTCGCGCAAGCCCGACCACCTCGCCCAGCTCGCCGAGCTCGACATCGAGCCCTTCGACCTCGTCGTCGTGAACCTGTACCCGTTCACGGCGACGGTCGCCAGCGGCGCCGGCCCGGACGAGTGCGTCGAGCAGATCGACATCGGGGGCCCGTCGATGGTGCGTGCCGCCGCCAAGAACCACCCGAGCGTCGCGATCGTCGTGAGCCCGGCCCGGTACGACGACGTCGCCCGTGCCGCCACGGCCGGGGGCTTCACCTACGCCGAGCGCAAGGCGCTCGCGGCCCAGGCCTTCGTCCACACGGCGGAGTACGACGTCGCGGTCGCGTCCTGGATGGGACGCGTCGTCGCACCCGAGGCCGCCACCGACGAGCCCGCGCCCGCCGCCGAGACTCCCGCGTGGCTCGGTGCCACCTGGGAGCGGGCCGACGTCCTGCGCTACGGGGAGAACCCCCACCAGCAGGCCGCGCTCTACCGCGCGACCGACGGCTCGACCGGGCTCGCGCAGGCCACCCAGCTGCACGGCAAGGCGATGAGCTACAACAACTACGTCGACGCCGACGCCGCATGGCGTGCCGCGTACGACCACGAGGGCCCGGCCGTCGCGATCATCAAGCACGCGAACCCGTGCGGCATCGCGGTCGGCGCTGACGTCGCGCAGGCCCACGCTCGCGCGCACGCCTGCGACCCGGTCTCCGCGTTCGGCGGAGTCATCGCCGCGAACGACGTGGTGACCCGGGCTGCGGCGGAGCAGATCGCCGGGGTCTTCACCGAGGTCGTCGTCGCCCCCGGCTTCGAGCCCGAGGCGGTCGAGATCCTCACGGCGAAGAAGAACATCCGCCTGCTCGTGGTGGAGGGCCGGCCCGACGCCGCCGTCGAGACGCGTCCGGTCAGCGGAGGCCTGCTGGTGCAGACCGTCGACCGCGTCGACGCCGCGGGGGACGACCCGCAGACGTGGACGCTCGCCGCCGGCCCGGCGGCTGACGTCGAGACGCTCGCCGACCTGCAGTTCGCCTGGCGTGCCGTGCGGGCCGCGAAGTCGAACGCGATCCTCCTCGCGGCCGACGGGGCCTCGGTCGGTGTCGGGATGGGACAGGTCAACCGGGTCGACTCCTGCCGACTGGCCGTCGAGCGGGCCAACGCCCTGGCCGACGGCGCCGAGCGTGCCCGGGGTGCGGTCGCGTCGTCGGACGCGTTCTTCCCGTTCGCCGACGGGCTCCAGGTGCTGCTCGACGCGGGCGTGAAGGCCGTCGTCCAGCCAGGAGGGTCCGTCCGTGACGCCGAGGTGGTCGAGGCCGCCGAGGCGGCGGGCGTCTCGCTCTACCTCACCGGGACACGGCACTTCGCGCACTGACGCGGCTCCGCGACGCCACGGGACGGCGCACGGCACGGTCCTCCGTGCCCTGCGCCGTCCCGTGTGCCCAGTGCCGTCCCGTGTGCGGTGCGGCCGTCCTCGCTAGGGTGAGGCCGACCCGGCGGACGGTCCGTCGGGCGGACGGAGGACGACGTGGCGGACGCACCGGTCATCGACATCCAGGGGCTGGTGAAGACCTTCGGGTCCTTCCGCGCGCTCGACGGGCTGGACCTGCGTCTCGAACCCGGTGAGGTGCGGGGCTTCCTCGGGCCGAACGGGGCCGGCAAGTCCACGACGATCCGGATCCTCCTCGGTCTCATGCGCGCGACCGGCGGGACGGCGTGGCTCTTCGGGCAGGACCCGTGGGCGGACGCCGTCGCGCTGCACCGCCGGCTCGCCTACGTCCCCGGGGACGTCGTCGTGTGGCCGAGCCTGACCGGTGGGCAGTGCATCGACGTGCTCGGGGCGTCGGGACCCGCGGTCGACACAGCGCGACGGGACGAGCTGATCGAGCGGTTCGACCTCGACCCGACCAAGAAGTCGCGCGACTACTCCAAGGGCAACCGGCAGAAGGTCGCCCTCGTCGCGGCCTTCGCCGCCGAGGCCGACCTTCTCGTGCTCGACGAGCCCACCTCGGGACTCGACCCCCTGATGGAAGAGGTCTTCCGCGAGTGCGTCGCCGAACGGGCCGCGCAGGGGACGAGCGTCCTGCTCTCCAGCCACATCCTCAGCGAGGTCGAGGCGCTGTGCTCGACCGTGTCGATCATCCGCAAGGGCGCGACCGTCCGCGCCGGCACCGTGACCGAGCTCAGGACCCTGGCCCGGACGACGGTCCACGCCGTCACCCGGTCCGCGGTCCCCGACCTCCCCGGCGCTGCCGACCGGCGCGGCGAGACGGTCGACGCCGGGCACGAGATCGAGTTCACGGTCGACCCCGCACACCTCGACGACGTGATGGCCCCGGTCGTCGCCGCAGGACTCGTCTCGCTGACCGTGCGGCCCCCGAGCCTCGACGAGCTGTTCCTCAGCGAGTACAGCGAGGCGGACGCGTGAGCGGTCGGCGCGGCGGCCTGGGCACGGTACTCGCCCTTCAGCTCCGGACGAGCTGGCTGCGGCTCGTCCTGTGGATCGTCGGGATCGTGGGCGTCTACGCCGCGACCCTCGGCGCGATCGACGGCCTCTACCCGACGGCCGAGGCCCTCGAGACCTACGGTGCGACGCTCGACGGCGACCCGACGATCGCCGCGATCAACGGCATCCCCTACGGCGCCACCAACCTCGGGGGAGTCACCGCCAACGAGTTCGGCTTCATCGCGGCGATCGCCCTGCCGCTGATGGCACTGTCGCTCGTGGTGGGACAGACCCGCGCGCAGGAGGAGTCCGGACTGCTCGAGCTGCTGCGCTCGCGCGAGATCGGCGCGCGAGCACCGTGGGTCTCCGCGTTCCTCGTCGCGACGGCGGCGTTCGTCGTCGTAGGGCTCGGGATCTTCGCGACGGCGCTCGCGGGTGGCGTCGACGCCGGAGCCGTCGGACTGTACGCCCTGTCCCTGACCGCTCTCGGCATGGTGTTCGCGGCCCTCGCGATCTTCGTCGGACAGTTCGTCTGGCGCGGTGCGCGCGTCACGTCGGTGGGCGTGGCGTTCCTCGGGATCGCCTTCGTCGCCCGCGGCGTCGGCAACGTCGACGAGAACGCGTGGAAGTGGCTCTCGCCGCTCGCGTGGCAGCAGGAGACCCGCCCCTTCGACACCGACCCGCGCTCGTGGCCGCTGCTGCTCGCGCTCGGGGTCGCCGCGGCGCTCGCGACGGCCGGCCTCGTCCTGGTCGGCAACCGCGACCTCGGCGCCGCGTTCTTCGGCGGGCGGCCCGGACCGGCGCGGGCTTCGCGCTGGGGACGCTCGTCCCTCGGGCTGGCGGTCCGCGCGCACCTGCCCGCCGCGGTCGCGTGGGCGGTCGGGGCCTTCGGGGTCGGCGCGGTCTTCGGGACCTTCGGCGACGACGTCACGGAGATGGTCGCGGCGAACCCGGAGCTCGGCGCGTTCCTGGGCGAGGGGGAGGCCGCGGACCAGTACTCGACGATGCTCCTGCTGCTCGTCGCGCTGATGTCGTTGGGACTCGCCGGGCAGGGCGTCGCCCAGATCCGGGCGGAGGAGACGACCGGACGGATCGAACCCGTCCTCGCCCGGTCCGTGTCACGGGTCGGTTGGCTGGCGACCCGCGGTGCGGTCGTCGCCGTCGGGGCCGCGGTGACGATGCTCGTCGGCGGGGTCGGTGTCTCCCTGACGGGGACGGTCGACGGCGGCGCGACGGCGGGCGACCTTGTCGTGGCGGCCGCGGCCTACGTCCCGGCCGTGCTCGTGCTCGTGGGCCTCGGGGTGTGCGTCGTCGGGGTGGTGCCGCGTCTGACCTGGTTCGTCTGGCTCGTGCTCGCCTACGTCGTGGTCGTCGACCTGCTCGGTGACACGCTCGACCTGCCCGACTGGGCGCGCGCACTGTCCCCGGTCCACGCCGTCGGACGCGTCCCGAGCGACCCGGTGTCGGGGTGGACCGAGACCTGGCTCGCCGCGATCGCCGTCGTGCTCTTCGTGGCGGGCCTTGTCGGCTTCCGTCGACGGGACGTCCCGCGGACGTAGCACCACGACGCCGGTCCCGACCTTCAGGCGGCGTACGTCGCGGGGACGCGGGAGCGCAGCGTCAGCGTGCCACGACGTCGCGCCATCGCACGGAGGGGTCCGTCGCCCGGGACACGACGACGTCGGGCGTGGCGGCCGCGCCGAGGATCTTGCGCACGCCGCTGATCTCCCGGGGAACGTCGGCGAGCACGACGGCGCGCAGGGCGCGCACAGGGTTTCCCTCGTCGTCGGTGCGTCCGTCGTCGGTCGGGTCGAGGTACAGAGCCGCCCACCCGTGCTCGCCCTCGCGGAAGACCACGTCGTCGTGGGCGTCCGGCTCGCCGAACACCGCGACGTCGTGGCCGAGCTGCCGGGAGAAGACGTACGGGGCGGCCGTCGGGGGCACCTCCTGGCCCAGGAGCGCGGCGGCGGTGCGGTCCGGGTCCAGGAGCGCGGCCGACCAGTGTCCTCCCGCGACGTCGCCGCGGACGTCGTCGCGCCGCGTCGCGCAGTCCCCGACGGCCCAGACACGTCCGGCCCCCGGGCCCCGGAACCGGGCCCGTCCGACGTCGTCGGTCGCGATCGCGCCGCGGTCGTCGACCGGGACGGTGCCGACCAGCCAACCGGTCGCGGGTCGTGCCCCGACCGCAGCCAGCACGGTGTCGGCGTCGAGGACCCGCCCGTCGACCAGATGGACGGCGCTCTCCGAGACGGCGTCGACCCCGACCCCCGTGAGGAGGGTGACCCCGGCCTCCTCGTACCAGGGCACGGTGCGGCGGCCGACGTCGCCGAGCTGGCGCGACAGAGGCGTCTCGGCAGCCTCGACGACCGTCACCTGCACGCCCGCGCCGGCGGCGACCCCGGCGACCTCGGCACCGATCCACCCGGCGCCGACGACGATGAGCCGATGACCTGGCGTGAGTCGTTCTCGCAGCGCTGCCGCGTCGTCGACGGTGTGGAGGAGCGAGGCGGACTCCCAGTGGGAGGGCCTGAGCGGGCGCGAGCCGACCGCGAGCACGACGGCGTCGGCCGCCACGGACCTGCCCGCCGAGGTGGACACGCGCACGTCCTCGTCCGAGAGCCTCAGAACCTCGACCGTCTCGCCGAGGTGGGCCGTCGCCCCGCCGTGGACGTCCACCCCGAGCTCGTCCTGCAACCACGCGGGCTCGGGCCTCGACAGGAGCTCCTTGGAGAGCGGCGGTCGGTCGTACGGCTCGACCTCCTCGGCGCCGATCAGGGTGATCTCGCCCGTGAATCCGCGGCCGCGCAGCGCTGCGACGGTCTGTGCGCCGGCCAGTCCGGCGCCGATGACGAGCACCGAGTCGAGCCGGTGCGGGGGCAGGGTCTCGGGGGCTGAGGAGCTCACGGCACCGACCGTACCCCCGTGCGCAGGGGCCGAGGGGCTAGTCTCATCCTGTGCACAGCAGTCCTGGTCATGCCCCCCGCAGTGCGACCCCCACGGCGATGTGGGTGATGGTCGCGGGCGTCGTCGTCTCCACGCTGGTGGCCGTGGCGGTCGACGGGCGGCTCGGGGTCTTCGTCCTGGCCGCGACCGCCGGCCTCGGCGCGGTGATCCGGGCGCGCTACGCCGAGCCGGTCGGCATCATGATCCGTGGGCGGACCTTCGACATCGCGACGTACTCCCTGTTCGCCGTGGTCCTCGCGGTGTTCGGCGTGATCGCGCCGGGCGTGTAGCGGCAGGCTCCCGGACCGACGACGAAGGCCCTCCCCGGGACGATCCGGAGAGGGCCTTCGTGCGGTGCAGGAGAGTCAGGCCTGGGGCTTGCCCTCGGTGCCCTTCTCGTCCGGCGTCCAGTCAGGGGCGTCGCTCTCGGCGACCGTGACGTCGGCATCGTCGGCACCGGCACCCGCGGAGGTGACGGTCTCGAACTCGACCTGGTCCTCACGCAGCAGGTCGTCCTGGACGACCGGCACGGCGGTGAAGGCGCGGTAGAAGAGCGCGGCGATCGCACCACCGGCGAGCGGGGCGACGATGAAGACCCAGAGCTGGGTCCAGGCCCAGTCGCCGGCGAAGACGGCCGCGGCGAACGAGCGTGCCGGGTTGACCGAGGCGTTGGTGACCGGCGCGGCGATGAGGATCATCACGGCGAGGGTGAAGCCGATGGCCATCGGGGCGAAGCTCGCGGAGTCGCTCCGGCGGGTGACCGCGAGGATCACGCCGACGAGGATCGCCGTGACGACGATCTCGATCAGGAGAGCGGCGAGGAGCTCGAAGGAGAAGGCGCCCTGCGTGGCGCTCGCGAGCGGAGAGTGCTCGCCGTAGCCGTTGGCGACTCCCTGGAAGAGTGCAGCCTTGCTCTCCTCGGCGATCACACCGCCCTGCTGGAGGATGGCGAGCCCGGAGCTCGGGATCGTCGCGAAGAGCACGAGGGTGGCGAGAGTGCCGCCGACGAGCTGCGCGGCCCAGTACGGCAGGAGGTCGGCCCAGCTCGTGCGGCCGGCGATCGCGGCGCCGAACGTCACGGCCGGGTTGAAGTGGCCGCCGGAGATGTGACCCACGGCGGCGATGCCCGCGACGAGCGCGAGCCCGCCGGCGAGGGCGACCGACAGCGTCAGGCCCGCGTTGGTGAAGCGGGCGTACAGTGCCACGCCGCAGATCGCGAGAACGAGGAGGAAGGTGCCGAAGGCCTCGGCGCCGAGCCGCGCCAGGAGGCTGGGGGACTCGACGGTGGCCGTCGTGTCCTCGACGACGACCTCCTCACGTGGCGCCTCGGGGGCGGTGCTCTGCGCAGACATCGTGCTCCTGTTCTGATGGTTCGTGCGGCGGACCGCCGGCCGCTCGAGGTCGAGAGCCGACGACGTCGTGCCGACGCGTGTCGATCCGGTGCTGGCGGACAGTGTGGCGGGGGAATCTGTGAAGATTCTGGGGATCTCCCGCGGGACCATTCTGGCACCATGACGCGACCGGCGTCGTCCGGCGGGTCGTGGGCGATGCGATGTCGGGAATGCGTGCCCTGTGTCAGAGTGGATTCATGACCACACGGACGCCAGGGAAGTCTCCAGTCACAGTGACCGTCACGGGTGCTGCGGGCCAGATCGGCTACGCGCTCCTCTTCCGCATCGCGTCGGGGCAGATGCTCGGAGCCGACACACCGGTGCGCCTCAACCTCCTGGAGATCCCGCAGGGTGTGGCCGCCGCCGAGGGCACCGCGATGGAGCTCGACGACTGCGCGTTCCCGCTGCTCACGGGGATCGACGTCTACGACGACGCGCGCGCCGCCTTCGACGGTGCCAACGTCGCACTCCTGGTCGGTGCACGGCCGCGCGGGCCGGGGATGGAGCGCGCCGACCTGCTCGAGGCGAACGGTGGGATCTTCAAGCCGCAGGGCGAGGCCATCAACGCCGGTGCGGCGGACGACGTCCGGGTGCTCGTGGTGGGCAACCCGGCCAACACCAACGCTCTGATCGCGGCGTCGAACGCGCCCGACGTGCCGAAGAGCCGGTTCACGGCCATGACGCGGCTGGACCACAACCGGGCGCTCGCGCAGGTGGCGCGGCGTGCCGGCGTCTCCGTCGCGGACGTGCGCCGCGTCTCGATCTGGGGCAACCACTCGGCGAGCCAGTACCCGGACGTCTTCCACGCCGACGTCGCGGGCCGCCCCGGTGCGGAGCTCGCCGAGGACCGGGCGTGGCTTCTCGACGAGTTCGTCCCGACCGTCGCCAAGCGTGGTGCCGCCATCATCGACGCGCGAGGTTCCTCCTCGGCGGCGTCGGCGGCGAACGCGGCGGTCGACCACGTCCACGACTGGGTGCTCGGCACGCCTGACGGGGACTGGACGAGCGCCGGGATCTGGTCGGACGGGTCCTACGGGGCACCTGAGGGGATCATGGCCTCGTTCCCGGTCACCTCCGACGGCCAGGAGTGGAGCGTCGTCCAGGGTCTCGAGATCAACGACGTGTCGCGGGAACGGATCGACGCCTCGATGGCCGAACTGGCCGACGAGCGTGAGGCGGTGCGGGCCCTCGGCCTGATCTGACCGCACACAGACGCACGACGACGGCGCGGCCCCGACCGGGGTCCGCGCCGTCTTTCTGTGACACACGTCTCTGCAAACGCTTGCAGCAACGTTGCTGCAAGCCATACAGTCGTGGAGTCCCGAGCACCGCCGCCGGGACGGCGTCCGCGACCGCCGGGCGTCGGCGAACGACACGGAGACGAAGGGGTCCCCATGACGATCGAGCACGCCCGACCACCAGCAGTGCGCCGCGGACTGGCCGGCGCCCTCGCGCTCGCGCTCTGCGCGACGACCGCGACCACGGCGTTGACGGCCGCCCTCACGGCCAGCGCCGTCTCGACCCCCGGCGGCGTGGCGCTCGTCGGCGACCTGCAGGACGAGATCGGCTGTGCCGCAGACTGGGCGCCGGACTGTGCCGAGTCCGAGCTGGCGCCGGCGGGCGACGGCACGTGGAGTGCCGAGTTCACCCTCCCTGCGGGCACGTACGAGTACAAGGTCGCGCTCGACGACGCCTGGGACGTCGCCTTCGGGCTCGACGGCGGCGCCGACAACGTGCCGCTCGTCCTCGGCGGCGAGTCGACCCTCCGGTTCACGTTCGACGAGTCCACGGAGCGAATCGCCGTCTCGCCCGTCGACCTGACCGGGGGATACGACGCCGCGACCGACGCGGACGTCGTCCACCCGCCCGTGCGGCAGCCCGGGTCCGACGAGCGGTTCTACTTCGTCATGACCGACCGGTTCGCGAACGGCGACCCCACCAACGACACCGCAGGGCTCGGTGACGACCGCCTCGTCTCCGGGTTCGACCCCACCGACAAGGGGTTCTACCAGGGTGGGGACATCGCCGGGATCCGGCAGAACCTCGACTACGTCGAGGGTCTCGGGACCACCGCGATCTGGCTCACGCCGTCGTTCAAGAACGAACCCGTCCAGGGGACCGGCGCCGACGCCTCGGCCGGGTACCACGGCTACTGGATCACCGACTTCACGCGCATCGACCCGCACCTGGGCACGAACGAGGAGCTCGAGGCGCTGATCGCCGACGCGCACGACCGTGGGATCAAGGTCTACTTCGACATCATCACCAACCACACCTCGGACGCGATTTCCTACGCCGAGGACGAGTACTCCTACGTCGACCAGGCGACGTCGCCGTACCGGACGGCGGACGGGACGCCCTTCGACCCGGCGGACTACGCCGGGACGGACGAGTTCCCGGAGCTGGACCCCGCGACGTCGTTCCCCTACACGCCGCAGATCGCTCCCGAGAAGCAGGACCTCAAGGTTCCGGCCTGGCTCAACGACCCGACGCTGTACCACAACCGCGGTGACTCGACGTGGTCGGGGGAGTCCGTGACGTACGGCGACTTCGTCGGTCTCGACGACCTCATGACCGAGCACCCGACCGTCGTCGACGGCTTCGTCGAGGTCTATCAGGACTGGGTCGACCTCGGCATCGACGGCTTCCGCATCGACACCGTCAAGCACGTCAACCCCGAGTTCTGGGAGACCTGGAGCGCCGAGGTCATGGACTACGCGCGCGCGGCGGGCAAGGACGACTTCTTCATGTTCGGCGAGGTCTACGACGCCGACGCGGCGAAGACCTCGCCCTACGTCCGGGACACCGAGATGAGCTCGGTCCTCGACTTCTCCTTCCAGGCGGCCGCCACGAGCTACGCCGGCGGCAACGACGCGCGGGGGCTCCAGCGTCTCTACGCCAGCGACGACATGTACACCACGGACGAGACGTCGGCCGCAGCCCTGCCCACCTTCCTCGGGAACCACGACATGGGCAGGGTCGGCCACATGCTCGCCGGGACGGACGACCCGCTGGCGCGCGACGAGCTTGCCCACGACCTGATGTACCTCACGCGCGGCCAGCCCGTCGTCTACTACGGCGACGAGCAGGGCTTCGCCGGGACCGGCGGCGACAAGGACGCACGGCAGAGCCTCTTCGCCACCCAGGTCGAGGAGTACGCGGACCAGGCGCTCGTGACCGGCGAGACCCTCGGTTCCCAGGACCGGTTCGACACCGACTCGCCGCTGTACGAGCACGTCGCCTCGCTCGCCGCGCTGCGTGACGCGCACCCCGCGCTCGCGACGGGCGCGCAGATCGAGCGGTTCGTCGGATCGGACGACAACGACGGCGCGGGCGTCTACGCGTTCAGCCGCGTCGACCGGGAGGAGAAGGTCGAGTACCTCGTGGCACTGAACAACGGGTCGCAGGCCCGGACGGTGGCGGTGCCCACCCTGACCCCGGGCGCGTCCTTCGACGTCCTCCGCGGCGACGTCGAGGCTCTCGAGTCCGACGAGGACGGACTCGTCGACGTGACGGTGCCGCCCACGAGTGCGGTCGTCCTCCGTGCGGACCGCACCGTCGGTGCGGACTCCTCCGGCGAGATCACGCTCCAGGTTCCCGGCGCCGGCGCCGGCGTCAGCGGGCTCGCCCCGGTCTCGGCAACCGTGGACGCCGCAGCATGGTCCGAGACGTCGTTCGCCTGGCGCACCGTCGGGTCGGACGACTGGACCGCGCTCGGAACCGCCGAGGACACCACGCCCCGGGTGTTCCACGACGTCGACGGCCTCGCCCCGGGCACACTCGTCGAGTACCGCGCGGTGACCGTCGACGCGGACGGAGACCGTGCCGCCGCGTCGACCTACGCCAGCGTCGGCAACGCCGTCGACGGCGACGCGGGCGACGGAGACGGAGGCTCCGGCGAGGAGATCTCGACGGTCACCGTCCCCGGCAGCCACAACGACGAGATGGGGTGCGTCGGCGACTGGACCCCGGACTGCGGGGCCGCCGAGCTCACGCTGCGCCCCGACGGCGTCTGGGCCGGGACGTTCGACCTGCCGGCGGGGACCTACGAGTACAAGGTCGCCGTCGACGGGTCGTGGGCGATCAACTACGGCGCCGACGGCACGCTCGACGGGCCGAACGCCGAGTACACCACCGAGGGCGGACCCGTCACGTTCTACTGGGACCCTGCCTCCCACGAGTTCTCGAGCACGGCCCAGGGGCCGATCGTGACCCTGCCCGGATCGCTGCAGGACGAGCTCGGCTGCGCGGGCGACTGGTCCCCGGACTGCCTGGCGACGTGGATGCGCGACACCGACGGAGACGGCGTGTACACGTACTCGACGTCGTCGCTGCCCTCCGGGGCGTACGAGGCCAAGGTCGCCCACGGACTGTCCTGGGCCGAGAACTACGGGGTCGGGGGAGCGCCCGACGGCGCCAACTACTCGTTCTCCGCGACCGAGGGCGAGTCGACCTTGTTCAGCTACGACGTCGCGAGCCACGAGCTGAGCATCGAGACGCAGACCCCGGTGCTCGCCGGACTCGGAGAGGAGCGTGCGCACTGGCTCGACGCGGACCTGCTCGCCTGGCCCCGTGACCTGCTCGGCGACTCCGACACGGAGGACCTGACGTGGACGCTGCACCACGCCCCGGACGGCGGGATCCGCGTCGAGGACGGCGTCGTCGTCGAACCTGACGACGCGGGGAGCCTGAACCTCGCCGTCGACCCCGACGGGATCCCTGCGGAGGTGGCGGAGACGTTCCCGGCGCTCGCCGACGCCGTCGCGCTGAGGCTGCGGGACGAGAACGGCGACGCCCCGGCGCGGACCGCCGTGGAGTCCGTCCTCCAGGGTCAGGTCCAGGTGGCTCAGCACCACGGCGACGAGCTCACGGCGTTCACCGGCGTGCAGCTCCCTGGCGTGCTCGACGCGCTCTACGCCGACGCGGCGGGAGACCAGGACCTCGGTGTGGAGTTTGCTCCGAACGGGAAGTGGGCCTCGTTCCGGCTCTGGGCACCGACCGCCCGGTCCGTCACGCTGCTCGTGTGGCCCGGCGGGTCCGACGGCGCCGGTGACGCGCGCCGCGTCGAGGCGGTCCGGTCGGGCGACGGCACGTGGGCCGTCGACGGCAAGGCCGTGGACAAGAAGTTCCGATGGAGCGGGGCGCAGTACCTCTACGAGGTCGAGGTGTACGTGCCGGGCACGGGTGCGGTGGAGACGAACGTCGTCACCGACCCGTACTCGGTGGGCCTCACGCTCAACTCGGAACGGTCGGTCGCCGTGGACCTGACGGCCTCGTCGCTGGCGCCGAAGGCCTGGCGCACGACGGCCGCACCGGTGGTCGAACGTCCGGTCGACCGCAGCATCTACGAGCTGCACGTGCGCGACTTCTCGATCGACGACGAGACCGTGCCGGCCGACCGCCGGGGAACGTACCTCGCCTTCGCCGAGTCGGGCTCGGACGGGATGACGCACCTGCGTGAGCTCGCCGACGCGGGGATGAACACCGTCCACCTGCTGCCGACGTTCGACATCGCGACGATCGAGGAGGACCGCTCGGCCCAGGCCGACCCGGGGGACCTGAGCGGGTTTGCCCCGGACTCCGCGGAGCAGCAGGCGGCGGTGGCAGCCGTCCAAGGGGAGGACGGGTTCAACTGGGGCTACGACCCGTACCACTTCTCGACGCCGGAGGGGTCGTACGCGACCGAGCCCGACGGCGGGGCGCGGGTCGCCGAGTTCCGCACGATGGTCGGCGCGCTGCACGGTGCCGGCTACCAGGTGGTGCTCGACCAGGTCTTCAACCACACGGCGGCGAGCGGCCAGGACGCGAAGAGCGTCCTCGACAAGGTCGTTCCCGGGTACTACCACCGTCTGGACGGGGAGGGAGACGTCGAGACGAGCACCTGCTGCCAGAACCTCGCGACCGAGCACCGCATGACCGAGAAGCTCATGGTCGACTCCGTCGTGACCTGGGCCCGGGACTACCGGGTCGACGGCTTCCGGTTCGACCTCATGGGGCACCACTCCGTGGAGAACATGCAGGCCGTCCGCGACGCGCTCGACGCACTGACGCTGCGCAAGGACGGTGTCGACGGGTCGGCCGTGTACCTGTACGGCGAGGGGTGGAACTTCGGGGAGGTCGCCGACGACGCGCTGTTCACCCAGGCCCGTCAGGGCAACCTGGGAGGCACCGGGATCGGGACGTTCTCCGACCGGCTCCGCGATGCCGTCCACGGAGGCTCGCCCGTCGACGGCGCGTCGACGTTCACGCAGGGATTCGGCACAGGGCTCGGCACGGACCCGAACGGCCGGCCGGCACGGGCGGGTGACTCCTCGACCGTCAACGACGGTTCGGCGGACGAGCTCGCGGACCTCGCGCACCAGACAGACCTCGTGCGGCTCGGCCTCGCGGGGAACCTCGCCGACTTCACGTTCACGACGTCGGCGGGGACCGAGCAGCGGGGCGACGAGATCGACTACCGCGGATCCCCGGCCGGGTACGCGGCGCAGCCGGGCGAGGTCGTGACCTACGTCGACGCCCACGACAACGAGACCCTGTTCGACCTGCTGGCCCTCAAGCTTCCGCAGGAGACGTCGATGGACGACCGGGTGCGGATGAACACGCTCTCGCTGGCGACGACGGCCCTCGCACAGACCCCGTCGTTCTGGCATGCCGGGACGGACCTGCTGCGCTCGAAGTCCCTCGACCGCAACAGCTACGACTCGGGGGACTGGTTCAACGCGATCGACTGGACCGGCACGGACAACGGGTTCGGCCGGGGCCTGCCGCTCGCGGCCGACAACGAGGAGAAGTGGCCGGTCATGGCACCGCTGCTCGCCGACGAGGCGCTGGCACCGACTGCCGACGAGATTGGGTCGGCCACCGCCCAGGCGCAGGACCTGCTGCGTCTGCGGTACTCGAGCGACCTGTTCCGCCTCGGCAGCGCCGAGAAGATCGAGCAGAAGGTGACGTTCCCGGGATCCGGGCCCGACGCGCCCGCCGGAACGCTCGTGATGAGCGTGGACGACACCGTCGGCGAGGACGTCGACCCCGCCCTCGACGGGCTGCTCGTCGCGTTCAACGCCTCACCGGACGAGGTGACGATCCCGCTCGCCGACCTGGCCGGGCGCGAGTACAGCCTCTCGGAGATCCAGGCCGACGGGAGCGACCCGGTCGTGCGCGGGACGACCTGGGACGAGGACGCCGGGACCGTGACCGTGCCGGCGCGCACGGTCGCGGTGCTCGTCGACGAGCAGTCGACCTCCGGCGGGGCAGGTGGCGGGTGGTGGCACCACGTCAACGAGCGGCTCTGCACCTGGCTGCCCTGGCTGCCGTGGTGCGACGGCGGCTGGAGCTGGGGCGCGAGCCTGGGCTCACGCGACCTCCTCGGCTGAGCGCCCGTCGGAGGGCTCCCGGGGCGGCGTCCCCGGGAGCCCTCCGGCGCGGAATCGCTACCGGAAGACGACCGTGCGTGAGCCGTCGAGCAGCACCCGGTGCTCGGCGTGCCAGCGCACGGCACGGGCCAGGGTGCGGCGCTCGACGTCCTCGCCCAGCGCGACGAGGTCCTTCTCGGCGTGCGAGTGGTCGACGCGCTCGACGTCCTGCTCGATGATCGGCCCCTCGTCGAGGTCGCCGGTGACGTAGTGCGACGTCGCGCCGATCAGCTTCACGCCGCGGGCGTGCGCCTGCGCGTACGGGCGGGCGCCCTTGAAGCTCGGCAGGAACGAGTGGTGGATGTTGATCACCTGTCCGGCCAGGTCGCGGCAGAGCTCGTCGGACAGGATCTGCATGTACCGCGCGAGGACGACGAGCTCGACGTCGAGCTCGTCGACGATCTGGCGCAGGCGTGCCTCGGCGTCGACCTTCGTCTCCCGGGTGACCGGCACGTGGTGGAACGGCTTGCCGTAGAACTGCGCGATCTCGGCCAGGTCGGGGTGGTTCCCGACGACGCCGACGACGTCGACGGGCAGCGCCTGGTGGCGCTCGCGGTATAGCAGGTCGGTGAGGCAGTGGGGAGCCTTGGAGACCATCAGCAGGGTGCGCACGCGGCGTCCGACGACGTCGAGGTGCCACGTCATGTCGAAGGCGGCGGCCACCGGCGCCAGCGCGTCCTCGAGGGTCGCGCGGTCTGACCGCGAGACCACCTGGACCCGCATGAAGAAGAGTCCCGTGTCGGGGTCCCCGAACTGCTGGGACTCGGTGATGTTCCCGCCGTGCTCGGCGAGCGTCCCGGTGACGCCGTGGACGATCCCGGGCCGGTCGGGGCACGAGAGGGTCAGGACCCAGTGCGTCGGCAGGGCGTCGGTGTTCAGCGGCAGCGCGGTCGGGGAGGAGCTCACCGGCCCAGCGTAGCCGGGGACGGGCGTCCGCTCCGTGGCGGGTCGCGGGCACATCGCGACGAATCTGGGACGATGGGTCCATGACGGACGACCTGACGATCGACCTGGTTCCCGACGAGAGCGCGGGGGAGCTCCTGACCCTGCGTCGCGCGGCCTTCGTCACGGAAGCGCAGATCCACGACGACCCGAACATCCCGCCGTTGACGCAGACGTTGCACGAGCTGCGCGACGACCTCAAGGAGGAGAACGTCGTCACGATCGGGGCCTGGGACGGGCACCGGCTCGTCGGCTCCGTCCGCATCGAGTTCGAGGGGACCAAGGCGACGCTCGGGCGACTGGCGGTGGCGCCGGACCAGCAGGGACGCGGCATCGGCACGCAGCTGATGTTCGCCGTCCTGCCGTACCTGCCGGAGGAGACCACGGAGGTCTGGGTCTTCACGGGCAAGGACTCGGCGCAGAACCTCGCGATGTACCAGCAGCAGGGGTACGAGGAGCAGTTCGACAAGACCGCGGGTGACCTGACCTACACCTACCTGCGTCGAATCCTCGGCGAGGTCGACGCGCGCAACGACGCAGAGGCTCGCTAACAGTTCTTCTCCGGCCGTCGGCCGGGTCACAGTTTCATGTCGACCATTGACTTTCCGGTTGTCCAAATGCTGGTATATGCCCGGATCGTCAATATTCGGAGGCAGCAGTGACCCAGCACGACACGTCCGCGCAACCGGCGGGTACCGCACGACCCGCAAAATACCGCGGACGGCACCTGCCCATGGTGGCGGTCGTCATCGCGGCGTTCATCGCCACCGCTCTGGCCTACAGCGGCATGGTCCTCTTCGGGCTCGAGGTCGCGGGCATGGCCCCGATGGAGGCCTACGCGCTGGCCGGCTTCCTCGAGGTCAGCCTCGTCGCCGTCGCCCTGATGGCTCGCAACGCCGCTCTCGAGGCACGCCCGTACGGAGTCCTGCTCACGCTCACCTGGGTCCTGTCGGGTACCTCGGGCCTGTTCGCCGCGCTGCACGAGGTCGCCGTCCCGAGCGCGACGACGCCGTACATGGTCGTCTTCCGGTTCATCCCCCCGCTCGTCGCCGCGTTGATGTGGCACCTCGCGCTCGTCGGTGAACGGCACCTGGTCACCGGGGACACCCTGGACGAGCGTCGGCGCGAGCGCCGGGTCCACGCCTACGTGACCGCACTCGAGAAGTGGCGCGACGCGCGGCTCGACAGCACGGGCGACCGCAAGAGCACCCGCAAGGTCCGGACGGCGCACCAGGCGCAGCGCTCGGCACGCGACGGCGCGCTCAAGCTGCTCACCGTCGAGGACTTCGAGCGACGCATGCAGGTGTGGGTCCAGCGCCTCGAGGCCGCCGAGCGGCACGGGAGTCGCCTCGACCTGATCGGGGCCAGCTCGGTCAAGCGCGGCATGACGCCGGGCGTCGCGGAGGTCACCCGCCCCCAGGCGCAGCCGGAGTCGGAGCCGACGCGCCCGACAGCCACCCACGAGGAGCCTGAGACGCGGTCGGAGCGTGACGCCGTCGAGGACTCCACCGAGACGACGTCGACCGAGCGCTACGCCGACGTGTCGATCACGGCACTGCTGGCCGACGCGGAGGAGGACGAGCGAGCGGAGCGGGCGACGGACCCCGTGCAGCACGCCGCATCCACGCCCGTCCCCGTGACGCCGGACGAGTCGACGGCTCCCGTGCCCTACGACGAGCGACTGCCCGAGACGGGTCACACCCGTCGCGTCGAGATCTTCGACCTCGTGAACCGGCCCGAGTGGGCACGGCGTGCCGCAGGGTCCACGGAGGACTCGACCGCAGGCACCGCCACGCCCGACGAGTCGTCCACCGACGCGTCGGCCCTGTCCGCGCGGGACCAGCGAATCCTGGCGCTCGCGGGTGACGGCGTGGCGCACAAGGACATCGCCCGGGAGGTGGACGCGTCGCGCTCGACCGTGAGCCGCGTCGTGCGACGCCACGGGGCTCAGCCGAGCACGACGGACGAGGCGCGCGAGTTCGCACGCGTCTGACCCGCTGATCGACGGCGCCGGGTGCTGAACGCACCACCCGGCGCCGTCGTCATGCCGTGCGTCGTGCCTGGCGGTCGGGCGGGACGAGCGGTGAGGCACCGGTGACAGCGGCGATGATCTCCTCGTAGCTGGCGTCCGCGCCGACGAACGAGCCGTTGTTGCGCCCGTGCCGGAGCACCTCGATCCGGTCGGCCACGGCGTGGACGTCGGTCATGTTGTGGCTGATCAGGACGACGGCGTGGCCGAGGTCGCGCAAGCTCTGGATGTGCGTGAGCACCTCCGCCGTCTGCGACACGGAGAGGGACGCGGTCGGCTCGTCGAGGACGACGACGCGCGGGGATCCGAGCAGGGTGCGCGCGATGGCGACGGACTGGCGCTGGCCCGCGGACAGGCCGGCCACCGGTGTGCGCACCGACGGGATCCGGGACGTGAGCGAGTGCAGGATGCTGCGTGCCTCCTCCTCCATCCCCTCCTCGTCGAGGCGGCGACCGATCCGACGTTCCTGCCCGAGGTAGAGGTTCGAGACGACGTCGAGGTTCTCGCACAGCGCGAGGTCCTGGAAGACGGTGGCGATACCGAGGGCTCGCGCGGCCGACGGCGAGGAGATCGTGACGGGTGCGCCGTCCATCTCGATGAGCCCCGCGTCGGGGGAGAGAACCCCGGCGATCACCTTGGCCAGCGTGGACTTTCCCGCCGCGTTGTCCCCGACGAGGGCGACGACCTCCCGCGGGTACAGGTCGAGGTCGACCTCGGAGAGCGCCTGGACGTGGCCGAACCGCTTGTCGATCCCGCGGAGCGCGAGCGTGGGGGAGGGTCGCACCTCAGGTCACCTCTCTTCCGGGTCGAGCGTCGTCGCTCGGGGTGATGATGTCAGTTCCGGTGATGTCTCGACGTCGACGCCGCGCAGCGCGACGGCGAGCGCCCCCATGATCTCCGCCCGGTCGCCGAGTGCCGCGGGCACGACCTCGACGGGGGAGATGGCGTTCGGGACGACGTGGCGCAGGACGGCGTCGCGGAGCGGGGCGAGGAACGTCTCCCCGGTCTCGGCGAGCTCGCCGCCCACGACCACCCGTTGGGGGTTGACGGTGCTCGCGAGCGACGCGACGACGCTCCCGACCTTCTCGCCCGCGTCCGCGATCACGCGGCGGCACCCGGGGTCGCCCTCCTCGGCGCGGGTGATCACGTCGCGCAGGGTGAGGGGGCCGTGGCTGGCGCGGAGCATCTCGAGCAGCGCCGCGCTGCCGACGACCGTGTCGAGGCAGCCGCGGTTGCCGCAGCGGCAGATCGCTCCGGCCGCGTCGACCTGGACGTGCCCGATCTCGCCGGCCGTCCCGGCGAATCCCCGGTGCAGACGGCCGTTGATCATGATCCCCGCGCCGACACCGTACGAGGCTCGAACGAAGATGGAGTCCTGCACGTCGGCCGCGGCGCCGAAGTCGTGCTCGGCGATCGCACCCAGGTTCGCGTCGTTGTCGACGTGGACGGGGCGTGCAAGACGCTTGCTGAGGACCTGGCCGACGTGGAGGTCGTCCCAGCCGCGCAGCAGCCCGCGCACCGCGATCATCCCGGTCGCCTCGTCCACCGGTGCGGGAAGGGCGAGCCCGACACCCAGGAGCTCCTCGAGACCCGAGCCGAGCCGCTCCAGGTGGTCCACGACGAGCAGGGCGGCACGGTCCAGGCTGGTGTCGACGCGGTGGTCCGGGGGCAGCGGCATGGACTGCGTCGCGACGATCTCGCGGGTCAGGTCTCCGAGGGCGACGGTGAGGTGGCGGTGACCGAACTGGACGCCGGCGACGAGCCCGAGGCGCCGGGCCAGGGTGACCTTGAGAGCCCTGCGGCCGGAGCGTGAGGTGGTCTGCGTGTCCACGACACCGGCGGCGGCGAGCTCCTTGACGATGGTCGAGACCGTCGCCGTCGACAGGCCCGTCGCCCCGGCGAGCTCGATCTGGGTGAGGCCCCCGAACTGCTTGACCGCGTTCACGATGCGGTTCCGGTTCGCCTCCCTCAGCGAGGTCTGCGAACCGGGCGTGGGCCGGTCGGTGAGCACTCCCCGAGACTACAGGGACGAATCGGAGGCTCAGAGGATTGATCACGAGTCTTGGATTAGAGAGTCGAACACAGAACGGTAACGAAGTGGGTTCTGGGCTTGACCCTCGAACGAAGCCGCGCCTAGGTTTCTCGACATGCCCCAGCGGTGCGGCTGCTCGAAGGAGCGTCGCTCGAGGGCGTGTTGCGCACGATCGGTGCGCATCCCTGGTTCGACGACGAGAGGGAAGACGATGACGTCTCTTCGCAAGACAGCCGCCGTGATCGCCGGCGCCACACTGCTGTTCGGGTCTCTGACCGCCTGCAGCTCCGAGCGCGCGAGCGACTCCGCCGATGCCGGTGAGAGCGCTTCCGCCGAGGACACGCTGGTCGGTATCGCGATGCCCACCAAGAGCCTCCAGCGCTGGAACAACGACGGTGCCCACCTGGAGGAGCTCCTCCAGGAGACCGGCTACGAGACCTCGCTGCAGTACGCCGACAACAAGGTCGACCAGCAGATCACGCAGATCCAGAACATGATCAACGACGGCGCGGACGTGCTCGTCGTCGCCTCGATCGACGGCACGGCGCTCGGGCCGGTCCTCCAGGACGCCGCCGACCAGGAGATCCCGGTCATCGCCTACGACCGTCTGATCAACGACACGGAGAACGTGGACTACTACGCCACGTTCGACAACGAGCTCGTGGGCACGCTCCAGGGCGAGTTCATCGTCGACCAGCTGGGCCTCGCGGACGGCGAAGGCCCGTACAACCTCGAGCCGTTCGCCGGGTCGCCCGACGACAACAACGCCAAGTTCTTCTTCAAGGGCGCGTGGGACGTGCTGACCGAGTACGTCGACAACGGGCAACTCGTCGTGCCGTCCGGCAAGGCGCCGGCCACGGTCGACGAGTGGACCACCATCGGCATCCAGGGCTGGGAGTCCGCCAAGGCGCAGTCCGAGATGGAGAACCGACTCAACTCGTTCTACACGGACAAGAAGGTCGACGTCGTCCTCTCGCCGAACGACTCGCTCGCGCTCGGCATCGAGCAGGCGCTCGACGGTGCCGGCTACTCCGCCGACGGCGACTGGCCGCTCGTGACCGGTCAGGACGCCGACGAGGCGAACGTGAAGAACATGCTCGCGGGCATGCAGGCGATGACGGTCTGGAAGGACACCCGCACCCTCGGTGACCAGGTCGCCACGATGGTCGAGGAGATCGTCAGCGGCGAGGAGGTCGAGGTCAACGACACCGAGACCTACGACAACGGAGTGAAGGTCGTCCCGTCCTACCTGCTGCCGCCGCAGGTCGTCGTCCCCGACGAGGTCGAGTCCGCACTGGTGGACTCCGGCTTCTACACGGCAGACCAGCTCGGTCTCTGATCCGTACCGTCCGCCGCGCCCGGGATCGCTCCCGGGCGCGGCGTGGCACCCCAGCACGAGTGAGGAGTCACGGATGACCGGCGAGAGCCACCTCGAGATGCGGTCGATCACGAAGGAGTTCCCTGGCGTCAAGGCGCTGCAGGACGTCACGCTGCAGGTGCGCCGCGGTGAGGTGCACGCGATCTGCGGCGAGAACGGCGCGGGCAAGTCGACCCTGATGAAGGTCCTGTCCGGCGTCTACCCCCACGGGACGTACGACGGTGAGATCCTGCTGGGCGGGGCGCCGTGCGAGTTCCGGGGGATCAAGGAGAGCGAGGCGCGCGGGGTGGTCATCATCCACCAGGAGCTCGCACTCGTCCCCTACCTCTCCCTCGCCGAGAACATCTTCCTCGGCAACGAGAAGTCGCGGGCGGGCGTCGTCGACTGGAACCGGACGTCGCGTGACGCCAAGGAGCTCCTCGAGCGGGTCGGGCTGCACGAGGACCCGGCGACGCAGGCCGCGGACCTGGGTGTCGGCAAGCAGCAGCTCGTCGAGATCGCCAAGGCGCTCTCCAAGGACGTCGAGCTGTTGATCCTCGACGAGCCGACGGCAGCGCTCAACGACGAGGACAGCGCGCACCTGCTCGGACTGATCGACCAGTTCCGCGGCGCAGGGATCACCTGCATCATCATCAGTCACAAGCTCAACGAGATCGCGGCCGTCGCGGACTCGGTCACGATCATCCGGGACGGGCAGACCATCGAGACGCTCGACCTGCACGGCGACGAGCCGGTCTCGGAGGACCGGATCATCCGCGGCATGGTCGGGCGCGAGCTCGACAGCAGGTTCCCGACGCACGAGCCGACCATTGGCGAGGAGGTGCTGCGGATCGAGGACTGGACCGTGCACCACCCGGTCAACCCCGAGCGCGTCGTGGTCGACCACGCCAACCTGCACGTGCGCGCAGGCGAGATCGTCGGGCTCGCGGGGCTGATGGGTGCCGGCCGGACCGAGCTCGCGATGAGCGTGTTCGGCCAGAGCTACGGCACGGGCATCAGCGGCAGCGTGTACAAGAACGGGTCCAAGATCCGTACGCGGAACGTCGCCGAGGCCATCTCGCACGGGATCGCCTATGCCACCGAGGACCGCAAGCGCTACGGTCTCAACCTGATCCAGACCATCCGTGAGAACGTCTCCGCCTCGGCGCTGGGCAAGCTCTCGCGGTGGGGCGTCGTCGAGACCGAGCAGGAGGTCGTCGTCGCGGAGAAGTACCGGCACGACTTCCGGATCAAGGCCCCGAGCGTCGAGTCCGTCGTCGGCAAGCTCTCCGGGGGAAACCAGCAGAAGGTCGTCCTGAGCAAGTGGGTCTACTCCGACCCGGACGTGCTGATCCTCGACGAGCCGACCCGCGGGATCGACGTCGGCGCCAAGTTCGAGATCTACGGGATCATCAACGCACTCGCCGACGCGGGCAAGGCCGTCATCGTGATCTCCTCCGAGCTCCCCGAGCTGATCGGGGTCTGCGACCGCATCTACGCCATGAACGAAGGTCGGATCACGGGCGAGGTCGCCCGTGCCGACGCCACCCAGGAGAACCTCATGCACTACATGACCATGGACAAGGGAGAGGTCGTCCGATGACCGCCGTCAGCGAGTACCTCGGCCGCAACGTCCGCCAGTACGGGATCGTCGGCGCGCTGATCGTCATCGTGCTGCTCTTCCAGGTGCTGACGGACGGGCGCCTGCTCTACCCCAACAACATCGCCAGCCTGATCCAGCAGAACGCCTACGTGATGATCCTGGCGATTGGCATGGTGATGGTGATCGTCGCCGGTCACATCGACCTCTCGGTCGGGTCGGTCGTCGCGTTCGTCGGCGGCCTGTGCGCGATCATGCTCACCGACTGGGAGCTGCCGTGGATCCTCGCGGTCGTCCTCTCTCTCGGCATCGGTGCCCTGGTCGGGATGTGGCAGGGGTTCTGGATCGCCTACGTCGGCATTCCTGCCTTCATCGTGACCCTCGCGGGCATGCTGATCTTCCGCGGGCTCGCGATCGTCCTGGTCGGGACCACCGTGGCGGGACTGCCCAGCAGCTTCAACGCGATCAGCAACGGGTCGCTGCCCAACTGGCTGGGCTTCATCGGTGACGCCGACGTGGTCACGCTCTGCATCGGTGCCGTCGGCATCGTCGCGTTCGCGGTCACCCAGTGGCGGTCCCGGGCCGCCGCACGCAGGCACGAGCTGGCGGTAGAGCCGATGTCGGCCTTCGTGATCAAGCTCGTCGTCGCCTCGGTGCTCATCGCCGTCGTCACCTACTGGCTGTCGCTGTCCGCCGGCGGTACGCCGATCGTCCTGCTCATCGTCGGGGCGCTGATCATCGGGTACACGTTCGTCCTGAACCGCACCGTCTTCGGCCGGCACATCTACGCCGTCGGCGGCAACCGCCACGCCGCGGTGCTCTCCGGGGTCAACTCGCGTCGCGTCGACTTCGGGATCTTCGTCAACATGGGCGTCCTGGCGGCCGTCGCGGCCATCGTCACCACGTCGCGCGCCGGCGCCGGCGTAGCGTCGGCCGGGGTGAACTACGAGCTCGACGCGATCGCCGCCTGCTTCATCGGCGGCACCGCGGTCACCGGCGGCGTCGGGCGGATCTCCGGCGCCATGATCGGCGCGCTGATCATGGGCGTGCTCAACATGGGTCTGTCGATCATGGCGGTCGACGCAGCCTGGCAGCAGGCCATCAAGGGCCTCGTGCTGCTGCTCGCGGTCGCGTTCGACCTGGTCAGCAAGCGTCGCTCACGCCTCGCCTGAGCCACGACGTCGCGGCCTCGTCCGCCCGTGGGCCGTCCGGATGCGATCCGGGCGGCCCACGCGCGTCCGTCGTCCGTTACGATGATCGCGTCGCGACTGGCGGTCCTGGCGATGCTCCTCACCGAGCGCGCCGGGCGGGTGGAAACAACCACCGGGGAGCGGCGTGCAGTGCAGACTTCGGGTCGTTCGCCTGGGCCCCGGTCACCACCTGGACGGTGCGTGCCCGGCGTGGACCGGCGGGCCCGTGCGCTCCAGGACTGATCGACCAGACCGTGCCTGCTGACAACAGTCCAAGGAGAACGATGAGCGAGCAGCCTGACGTCATGAACCAGAACATCTCCGAGCTCGACCCGGAGATCGCGGCAGTCCTCGACGGGGAGCTGGCCCGCCAGCGCGACACCCTCGAGATGATCGCCTCCGAGAACTTCGTGCCCCGCGCGGTCCTGCAGGCCCAGGGATCCGTGCTGACCAACAAGTACGCCGAGGGCTACTCCGGTCGCCGCTACTACGGTGGCTGCGAGCAGGTCGACGTCGCGGAGAACCTCGCGATCACCCGCGCCAAGGCGCTCTTCGGTGCCGAGCACGCCAACGTCCAGCCCCACTCGGGCGCCACCGCCAACGCCGCCGTCCTGCACGCGCTGATCAACAAGGGCGACAAGATCCTCGGGCTCGAGCTCGCGCACGGCGGCCACCTGACGCACGGGATGAAGATCAACTTCTCCGGCAAGCTCTACGACGTCGCGGCGTACGGGGTGGACCCGCAGACGCACCTCGTGGACATGGACAAGGTCCGCGAGACGGCGCTCGCCGAGCGCCCCGACGTCATCATCGGCGGCTGGTCCGCCTATCCGCGTCAGCTCGACTTCGCGGCCTTCCGCTCGATCGCCGACGAGGTCGGCGCCAAGCTCTGGGTCGACATGGCCCACTTCGCAGGCCTCGTCGCCGCCGGGCTGCACCCCTCTCCGGTGCCCTTCGCGGACGTCGTCTCCTCCACTGTGCACAAGACGATCGGCGGCCCCCGGTCGGGCTTCATCCTCTCCAAGGAGGAGTACGCCAAGAAGATCGACTCGGCCGTCTTCCCGGGGCAGCAGGGCGGGCCCCTGATGCACGTGATCGCCGCGAAGGCGGTCTCCTTCAAGGTGGCCTCCTCGGACGACTTCAAGGCTCGTCAGCAGCGCACGATCGACGGCGCCCGCATCATCGCGGAGCGCCTGACGGCCGCGGACGTGACCGAGCAGGGCGTCTCCGTCCTCACGGGCGGCACCGACGTGCACCTCGTCCTCGTGGACCTGCGCCACAGCGAGCTCGACGGCCAGCAGGCCGAGGATCTCCTGCACTCCGTCGGCATCACCGTGAACCGCAACGCCGTGCCGTTCGACCCCCGCCCGCCGCGCGTCACCTCGGGTCTGCGCATCGGGACGCCGGCTCTCGCCACCCGCGGCTTCGGCGACACCGAGTTCTCCGAGGTCGCGGACATCATCGCGACGGCCCTCAAGGCCGGTGCGGCGGCCGACGTCGACGCGCTGCGTGCCCGCGTGGAGCGGCTCACCGAGCAGTTCCCGCTCTACCCGGGTCTGCAGCAGTACTGACCGGCAGCACGACCTCGTCGACCACGCGGTCGCGCACCCCAGCCCTGGCGCTGGCTCGCGCGACCCCGTGGTCGGCCACGGCCGGACGGCGCTCGACCGGCGTCGCACCGCCCGACCGGACGCACCCCGCACAGACGCCGACCCCGCAGACCCTGGGAGCCCCCATGACCGCACAGATCCTCGACGGCAAGGCGACCGCCGCCGCGATCAAGTCCGAGCTCGCCGAGCGCGTGAGCGCACTCACCGCCCAGGGCGTCACGCCCGGACTCGGGACCGTGCTCGTCGGTCAGGACCCTGGCTCGGTCTCGTACGTCGGCGGCAAGCACCGCGACTGCGCCGAGGTCGGGATCGCCTCGATCCGCGAGGACCTGCCCGAGACCGCCTCCCAGGCGGACGTCGAGGCGGCCGTGGACCGGCTCAACGCCGACCCTGCCTGCACCGGGTACATCGTCCAGCTGCCCCTGCCGAAGGGCATCGACACCAACGCGGTCCTCGAGCGCATCGACCCAGCCAAGGACGCGGACGGGCTGCACCCGACCAACCTCGGGCGCCTGGTCCTGCGGGTCTCCGAGGAGATCACCTCGCCGCTGCCCTGCACCCCGGCCGGCATCGTGGAGCTGGTGCAGCGGCACGGGATCGACCTCGCAGGCAAGGACGTCGTCGTGCTCGGCCGCGGCACCACGGTGGGCCGGTCGATCGGGCTGCTCCTGACCCGCAAGGACATCAACGCCACGGTGACGCTCACGCACACCGGTACCCGCGACGTCGCCGCGCACCTGCGGAACGCCGACGTCGTCGTCGCGGCCGCCGGGGTCCCCGGGTTCGTCACGCCGGAGCACGTCAAGCCGGGCGCCGTGGTCCTCGACGTGGGCGTCTCGCGGGTCCTGGACCCGGAGACCGGCAAGGCGCGCCTGCGCGGGGACGTCGACCCCGCGGTCGCCGACGTGGCGAGCTGGATCTCGCCGAACCCGGGCGGTGTCGGGCCGATGACGCGCGCGATGCTGCTGGCCAACGTCGTCGACACCGCCGAGCGCGCCGCGGCCGCGGCAACCACTGTCGGCGGCGTGTGATCGGATAGTCCCGTGATCACCATCGCCACCGTCAACGTCAACGGCATCCGCGCAGCCTTCAAGCGCGACATGGCCGGCTGGCTCGCCACCCGCAACCCCGACGTCGTCCTGCTCCAGGAGGTCCGTGCGCCGGAGGAGATCGTGCAGGACCTCCTCGACGGCTGGCACGTCGTGCACGTGCCGTGCGAGATCAAGGGCCGGGCCGGGGTGGCCGTCGCCTCCCGGCTCCCGATCGCCGCCGCGCGCCGGGACCTCGGAGACCTGGTGGCGTTCGGGGACGACGGGGAGCCTCCCGTGGACACCGGCCGCTGGGTCGAGGCCGACGTCGCACTGCCCGACGGCGGGACGGTCACCGTGATCTCGGCGTACCTGCACTCCGGCACCGCGACGAAGCCCGAGACGATGGACGCGAAGTACGCGCACCTCGACCGGGTGACGGCACGGATGCGCGAGCTCGCCGCGGACGGCCGCCGCGCCGTCGTCGGCGGCGACGTGAACATCGCCCACCACGAGGTCGACATCAAGAACTGGAAGGGCAACAAGAGCTCCGCGGGGTTCCTGCCCGCCGAGCGCGCGTACCTCGACACCTGGATCGACGAGCTCGGGTACGCCGACCTCGGCCGGCGGTTCGGCGGGGACGGCCCGGGGCCGTACAGCTGGTGGTCCTTCCGCGGTCAGGCGTTCGACAACGACGCCGGCTGGCGGATCGACTACCAGCTCGCGACCCCGGCGCTGGCCGAGGCCGCGGTCTCCGTCGAGGTCGATCGCGCGACGTCCTACGACACCCGGTTCAGCGATCACGCCCCCGTGGTGGCCGTCTACGACCTATAGCGGTCAGGCGGCCCGGCCGGCCGGTGCGGCCGGGACGGCGACGAGCAGGTCCGGTGGCGTGTACCCGGCGTCGGCGAACGCAGCGAGCACGGCGTCCTGCACCGCTGCGATGTCCGTCGCCCGGACGAGGGCGATCGCGGACCCGCCGAACCCTCCGCCCGTCATCCGGGCACCCAGGGCCCCGGCCTCGCGCGCGGCGGTGACCGCCAGGTCGAGCTCGGGGCACGAGACCTCGTAGTCGTCGCGCAGGGACGCGTGGGAGGCGTCCATCACGGGGCCGACCTCGGTGACGTCGCCGGCGTCCAGGAGGCCGACGAACGTCCCGACCCGCGCGATCTCGGTGACGACGTGGCGGGCTCGGGGCCGGACGTCGTCGTCGAGCGCGGCCAGGACGGCGGGCAGCTCGTCCGCGGGGGACTCCGAGCGGCCGAGCATGTCGGCGATCTCTCGCAGGCTCGTCACACCGAGCGTCCGCGCGGCTCGCTCGCACGCGTCCCGGCGCGCCGCGTACTGGCCGTCCACGAGGGCGTGCGGGGCCCGGGTGTCGACGACGAGCAGCGCCAGGCCGGCGTCGGCGAGGTCGAAGGGGACGTGCCGCGCGCTGTCGACGGCGTCGAGGCCAGGCGTGAAGTCGAGCAGGACCGCGTTGCCGGTGGTCGCGCGCAGAGACGTCGACTGGTCCATCCCGCCGGTCGGCGCACCGGCGATCTCGTTCTCCGCGCGGACGCACGCGGCGGCGAGTGCCGCCCGTTCTGCGTCGTCGCCACCGAGGCCGAGCCCTGCGAGGTCGTCGAGCGCCACGGCGACGGCGCTCTCCAGGGCCGCCGACGACGAGAGTCCGGCGCCGTAGGGGACGCACGAGTCGACCGCGACGTCGAAGCCGACGACGGAGTGCCCCGCCTGCTCGAGCGCCCAGGCCACGCCGACGACGTACGCCGGCCACCCCTCCACCGTCCCGGGCGCGACGTCGTCGAGCCGGACCTCGCGCACGGTGCTCTGCTCCTGGGCGGAGACGAGCCGCACGAGCCGGTCGGCGCGTGGGCTGACGGCGACGAACGTCCGGTGCTCGAGCGCGATCGGCAGGCAGAGCCCGGCGTTGTAGTCGGTGTGCTCGCCGATCAGGTTCACCCGACCGGGCGCTGCCCAGACCCCGAGGGGCGCCGCGCCGAACGTCTGCTCGAAGAGCGTCGTGGCGCGGGCGGTGCCCTCGTCCGTGGTCCAGGCGGGCAGGACGCCGCTCATGCGTGTGCTCCGTTCGCGGTGATGGCGGACGCCGGGCTCGCGCTCAGATCCACGGGGCCGAGCTGGTGGAAGCGCGCGGCGATCCGCTCGGGCGTCGTGTCGCTGATCCAGGCTCCCATCCCGGACTCGGAGCCGGCGAGGTACTTCAGCTTCCCCGGTGCGCGCAGGATCGAGAAGAGCTCGAGGTGGAGCCGGGCCAGCGGGGCGCCGTCGTCGGTCGTCGTGCGTCCGGCACGAGAGCTCGGCATCTGGTGCCACGCGGCGATGTACGGCAGCTCGATCGGGGTTCCGTCGGACTCGACGAAGAAGGCGTCGGCCCGGCGGAGCAGCTCGCGGTAGATCACGGCGAGGTCGTCACGCTCGGAGTCCGTCAGCTCGGGGATCGTCCCGACGTCGCGGTGCGGGGCGAGGTGGACCTCGACGGGCCATCGGGCGGCGTACGGGACGTAGGCGGTCCAGTGCTCGCTGCGGAGCACGACGCGCTCGCCCGACGCCTGCTCGGCGTGCAGGATGTCGCGCAGGAGGTTGCCGCCGGTGCGCTCGCGGTAGACGCGGGCCTGGTCGAGGAGCCGTTCCGTGCGCGGGGTCAGGTACGGGTAGCCGTAGATCTGGCCGTGCGGGTGGGGGAGGGTGACCCCGATGTCGCGCCCCCGGTTCTCGAAGCAGAAGACCTGCTGGATGCTTGCCTCTGCGCCGAGCGCGGTGGTCCGGTCGGCCCAGGCGTCGACGATGGTGCGGATGCGGGAGACCGGCAGGTCGACGACGGAGGTGCGGTGGTCCGAGGAGAAGCAGATCACCTCGCAGCGCCCGGCAGCCGGTGCGGCGACCTCGAGCAGGTCGCGCGGGTCGTCGGGGACCGTGTCGGCCGGCGCGGCGACTCCCTGGCCGTCGGCGTCCTGGCCCGGCACGCGCATGAGCGAGGGGAACCGGTTCTCGAACACGGCGACGTCGTAGTGCGTGTCGGGGATCTCCCCGTCGGCGTACTCGGCGTCCGGGCGCGCGGGGCACAGGGGGCAGGAGTCTGCCGCCGGCAGGAACGTGCGGTTCATGCGGTGCGAGGCGAGCGGGATCCAGTCGCCCGTCAGCGGGTCGCGGCGCATCTGCGGGCCGGTGAACGGCTGCGGGACGCCGTCGGCGTCGGGAACGGGGGAGAACCGGTCGGCGAGGGGGCGCGGGTCGTCGAGACGGTGCTCGCGCTCGCCGGAGAGGAACTCCGGGCTGTCGTCGAAGTAGATGAGCTCGCGGCCGTCGGCCAGACGGGTGGCGGTACGACGTCGTGCGGTGCTCATGCGGACTCTCCGGTCTCGGTCTCGGTCGTCGACGGGGCGACGGCGGCCACGACGAGCTCGCCGACGAGGTCGCGCGCGGCGGCCTGCGCCTCGGGCTCGAGGCCGTCGTCGGTGATCAGCACGTCGAGGTCGCGGAGGTCCGCGAACCTGCTCAGCCCTGTCTCCTCCCACTTGGTGTGGTCGGCCAGTGCGACGGTGCGGCCTGCGCCCGCGATCAGCGCGGCGTTGGTCGCTCCTTCCACGATGTTCGGCGTGGTCAGCCCGGCGTCCGCACCGACGCCGTGGGCACCGACGAACGCGACGTCGACGTGGAGGGTGGCGAGCGTGCGTTCCGCCACGGGCCCGACGAGCGCGTCCGACGGCGTCCGGGTGCCCCCGGTCAGGATCGTCTCGATCTGCCCGTCGCCCGTCGCGTGCAGGATCTCCGCCACGGGCAGCGAGTTGGTGACGACGGTCAGCGGACGCAGGGAGGCGTCGGCGGCGACGAGGCCGGCGAGGATCGACGTCGTCGTCCCGGCCGAGAGCGCGATCGCGGAGTCCGGTGCGACGAGGGGGAGCGCCGCGCGTGCGATGGCCTCCTTCTCGCCGACGGAGTGGGTGCGCTTGGCCTCGAACCCGGGCTCGTGCGTCGTCGCGTGGGGGAGCACGGCACCGCCGTGGACCTTGCGCACGAGTCCCTGCTCGGCCATCTCGGCGAGGTCTCGGCGCACCGTCATGTCGGAGACGTCGAGAGCGAGCGCGGCGTCGGTGATCCGTACGGCGCCGTCGGCGCGAAGCATGGTCAGCAGGCGTTCGTGACGCTGGGGAGCGAGCATGAAGACAGTGTTCAACACAAGTGAACAGAAAGCAACATCATGTCCGGCGAACCGGGGTGAGGTCTAGACCGGCGAGACCCCCAACGCACGCCCTGCGAGCCCGCGCGAGCGCTGTCCGAGCGACCGGGCGACGTCGCGCAGCGCCTCGGCCGCGGGCGAGGCGGGGTCCCGCAGCACCACGGGTGTGCCCTCGTCGCCGGCCTCGCGCAGCGCGACGTCGAGCGGGAGCTGGCCCACCAGCGGAACGTCCGTCCCCGTCAGCTTCGCGAGGTTCTCGGCCACACGGGCCCCGCCGCCCGAGCCGAACAGCTCGAGCCGGGAACCGTCGGGCTGCTCGAGCCACGACATGTTCTCGACGACCCCGGCGACGCCCTGCTGGGTCTGGGTGGCGATCGACCCCGCTCGCTCCGCGACCTCGGCGGCCGCGAGCTGCGGCGTCGTGACGACCAGGATCTCGCTGCCCGGCAGCAGCTGGGCCACCGAGATCGCGATGTCGCCGGTGCCGGGCGGCAGGTCCAGGAGCAGGACGTCGAGGTCGCCCCAGAAGACGTCGGCGAGGAACTGCTGGAGCGCACGGTGCAGCATCGGACCACGCCAGACCACGGGCTGCCCCGGGGGCACGAACATGCCGATCGAGACGACCTTCACGCCGTGCGCGATCGGCGGCAGCAGCATGTCGTCGACGCGCGTCGGCTGGCGGTCCACGCCCAGCATCCGCGGGATCGAGAAGCCGTAGATGTCGGCGTCGACGACGCCCACCTTCAGGCCGTCCGCCGCCATCGCCGCCGCGAGGTTCGCCGTGACCGTCGACTTGCCGACGCCGCCCTTGCCCGACGCGATCGCGTACACCTTGGTCAGCGAGTCCGGCTGGGCGAACGGGATCACGGGCTCGCCGGTGCCGCCGCGCAGCTTCGTCCGGAGCTCGCTGCGCTGCTCGGCGCTCATCACGCCGAGCTCCACCTGGACGTCGGCGACGCCCTCGACGGAGGAGGCCGCCGCGGTCACGTCGCGCGTCAGCGTCTGCTTCATCGGACAGCCGGCGACCGTCAGGTCGAGGCCGACCACGGCCCGGGCCAGCGAGGGGTCCGACTCCATCGTCTCGAGTCCGACGTCCCGGACCATGCCGAGCTCGGTGATCGGGCGGCGGATCTCCGGGTCGATGACACGCGTCAGCGCGTCGCGGACCTGAGCGGTGAGGGCGTCAAGGTCGATCGGCATGCGTCCATCGTACGGCCGCGTCCGGTGGCACCGGGGAGAGCCGCCGTGCCTCGTCAGGGGCGCGGCACCCCGGTGCCCGCCTCGCCGTCGTCGCTGGTGGCCCGGCGCTTCTCGTCCTCCTGCTCCAGGATCTCCTCGAGGAGGTTCCGCAGCTCCGAGCGGACGAAGTCGCGCGTCGCGACCTCGCTCATCGCCATGCGCAACGAGGCCATCTCGCGGGCCAGGTATTCAGTGTCCGCCAGGTTGCGCTCGGCCCGCTGGCGGTCCTGCTCCGCCTGGACACGGTCGCGGTCCGTCTGCCGGTTCTGCGCGAGCAGGATCAGCGGGGCCGCGTAGGACGCCTGCAGGGACAGCATCAGGGTCAGAGCCGTGAACCCGTTCGTCGCGCTGTCGAAGCGCAGGTCCGGCGGTGCCCAGATGTTCCACGCGAGCCACGCGATGCAGAACAGCGTGAGGTAGAGGATGAACCGCGGCGTGCCCATGAAGCGGGCGATGGACTCGGAGATCTTGCCGAACCCGTCCTCGCCGCCGAGGCTCACACGGGGGACGAACGAGCGCCGGGGCTCCTTGGGCTGGTCGATGCGGTCAGCCATCCGTCGCGCCTCCCGTCGTCATCGGGGACTCGTCGGGGTCTGTCTCGCGCCAGTCGTCGGGGAGCAGGTGGTCGAGGACGTCGTCGACGCTGATCGCGCCGACGAGCCTGCGCTCGGCGTCGAGCACCGGCACCGAGAGCATGTCGTAGGTCGCCAGCTCGCGCGTGACCTGTTCCAGCGAGGCCGACTCCGGCACGCCCTCGACGTCGGTGTCGATGACCGACCCGACGGGCTCGTGCGGCGGCTCGCGCAGGAGTCGCTGGAAGTGCACGACGCCGAGGAACCGTCCGGTCGGAGTCTCCAGCGGTGGCCGGGCGACGAAGACCATCGTCGCGAGGGCAGCCGGCAGGTCCTTGCGGCGGATGTGGGCGAGCGCCATGGCGATCGACGTCTCCGGCGAGAGGATCACCGGGTCGGTCGTCATCAGGCCGCCCGCGGTGTGCTCGTCGTACGCCAGGAGTCGCCGGACGTCGCGCGCGTCCTCGGGCTCCATGCGCTCGAGCAGGTACGCGGCCTGGGCGTCGGGCAGCTCGTTGAGGAGGTCGGCGGCGTCGTCGGGCTGCATCGCCTCGAGGACGTCGGCGGCCCGGTCCATGTCCAGGCCCGAGACGATCGCGACCTGGTCGTCCCCGGGGAGCTCCTCGAGCACGTCCGCGAGTCGCTCGTCGTCGAGGGCTGCTGCCACCTCGAGACGGCGGGTGTCCCCGAGGTCGTGGAGCACGTCGGCGAGGTCGGCGGCCTTCATGTCCTCGTAGGCCGCCAGCAGCAGGGTGGCGCCCTGGTCGCCGGGGACCGTCGCCAGCCCCGTGACCTCGGAGACGTCGAGAGTGCGGGTCTCCCCGCGTCGTCGGAAACCGAGCGGACCCTTCGAGGAGGAGTCGCGGCGGACGAAGACCTTGTCCACCAGCCAGTCGCCGGACCGCTGCTGCGAGATCCCGAGGTCGACGACCGTCACCGCGCCCGAGCCGTCTGCCAGGGCCACGCGGCGCTCCAGCAGCTCGCTCACCGCCAGGGTCTCCAGGGCGCGCTGCTCGAACCGGCGCAGGTTCAGCAGGCCCGTGATGATGACCTGGCTCGAGTCCATCGACGTGACCCGTGTCAGCGGCGCGAACACCCGTCGGCGTCCGGGCACCTCGACCACGAGGCCCACCGCACGCGGGGGCCCCTTGGGGCGGACGAGCACGACGACGTCGCGCACCTTGCCGACCTGGTCGCCCAGTGGGTCGAAGACCGCGACGCCGGCGAGGCGCGCCACGTAGACGCGGGTAGCAGCACTCACGCCGTCAGCCTACGCAACGCGCGCGGTCCCGCAGGGAGGAAGGGTCTCGCGCGCGGCGTCACAGTGCGAGACAATGCCCCTATGAGCATGACTCGCCCCAACACGGTCCCCCGCATCCCCACCCTTCCGCGCGGTGACGTCATCGCCACGTACCCGACGTACCTCGAGGCGCAGAAGGCCGTCGACTACCTCTCGGACAGCCGGTTCGCCGTCGAGTACGTGACGATCCTCGGATCCGACCTCAAGATGGTCGAGCGTGTGATCGGACGCCTCACCTATGGGCGTGTCGCGCTCGCCGGCCTGGCGTCTGGCGCCTGGTTCGGTCTCTTCGTCGGGCTGCTCCTGATGCTGTTCGGCAGCACGGGCGGCGGTGCCGCGGCCGGTGGCATCGTCCTGACCGCCGTCGCGCTCGGCGCCGGGTTCGGCATGCTCTTCTCCGTCCTGACCTTCGCGCTCTCGGGCCGCAAGCGGGACTTCAGCTCGTCGAGCCAGATCGTGGCCTCGGAGTACTCCATCCTGTGCGCGCCGGAGCGGTCGGACGAGGCCCGCCTCGTCCTGCACCGGATGAACCAGGGCGCGCCCGCCAACGGCCAGGGGAGCGGGCACGGCGCCGGACAGGGTACGCAGCACGGCGCCGACAGCCAGCAGCCGCCGGCCGCGCCGCGGCAGGCCCGCAACCCCGACCAGCCGTTCGCACCGCCGTCGGACACTCCGCCGCAGGCGCAGCCGCCCGCCCAGCAGGCGCCGCCGGCCCAGCCTCAGCCCTCTCAGACCCACGCGGCGCCGTCGTGGCCGAGCCCGGACGCCGCGCCCTCGTCCACGGAGCAGTCGGAGGCGGCCCCGGCCCCCGAGCGCAAGCCCGACCCGCGGTTCGTCACGTCCTCGGGTGCGCCCCGCTACGGCGCGATGCTCTCGGACTACTCGACGAAGCCCACCTCGTCGGAGTCGTCGGTCGAGCCTGTCGAGTCCACGTCCGCTTCGTCGGTCGAGTCTGTCGAGTCCACGCCTGCCACGCCGGAGCCGTCGGTCGAGCCTGTCGAGACCACGCCTGCCACGCCCGCCTCGTCGGTCGATCCCGTCGAGACCACGTCCGCGGAGACGACGTCGCCCGACGCCCCCGAGGGGACGCCGGGCGACGAGAACGCTCGCAAGGACGACTCAGCCGCGCACTGACGCCATCCAGGCCTCGAGATCCTCGGGGACGCGGGGGAGAGCGCCCGAGAGGTTCTCGCACCCGTCCTCGGTCACGAGCACGTCGTCCTCGATCCGGATGCCGATCCCGCGGTACTCCTCGGGGACGGCGAGGTCGTCGGCCTTGAAGTACAGGCCGGGCTCGATGGTGAACACCATGCCGGGCTCGAGCACGCCGTCGAGGTAGAGCTCGCGGCGGGCCTGGGCGCAGTCGTGGACGTCGATGCCGAGGTGGTGGCTCGTGCCGTGCACCATCCACCGGCGGTGCTGCTGGCCCTCGGGGGAGAGGGACTCCTCGGCGGAGACGGGCAGGATGCCCCACTCCTCGAGACGTGCGGCCAGCACCTCCATCGCCGCCGCGTGCAGGTCGCGGAACTTCGACCCGGGCTTCGCGACGGCGAAGCTCGCGTCCGCGGCGTCGAGCACGGCTCGGTAGATCTTGCGCTGAATCTCCGTGTACTCGCCGTCGACCGGGAGCGTCCGGGTCACGTCGGCGGTGTAGAGCGATTCGACCTCGACCCCGGCGTCGAGCAGCACCATCTCGCCCGAGCGGACGGCGCCGTCGTTGGTGACGTAGTGCAACGTCGTCGCGTGCTCACCGGCGGCGGCGATCGTCTCGTAGCCGACGGCGTTGCCCTCGAGCCGTGCGTGGGCGTCGAACGTCGTCTCGATGACGCGCTCGCCGCGTCGGTGCGCCGTGGCCTTCGGGAGACCGCGGACGACCTCGGCGAACCCGTCGATGGTGGCGTCGACGGCCTGGCGCATCTGCTTGATCTCGTAGGCGTCCTTGACGAGGCGGAGCTCGGACGTCGCAGCCGTCAGCTCGTCGTCGGCCGCGGCCTCGGCCGTCGCCTCGGCGGCGCCCGACTCGGCGCGGATGGCCTCGACCAGGGCCTCGATGCCGTCGTCGGAACCCTCGACGACGAGCAGCCGGACGCCGTCGCCGACGTCCTTCGCGAGAGCGTCGCGCAGCTCGTCGACGTGGCGGGCCTCGATCCCGGTGAGCTCGGTGACGTCGTCGAGCGTGGGGCGGGCGCCGACCCAGAACTCGCCGTACCGGGCGTCGGCGTAGAACTCGTCCGTGTCGCGCGGGGCGAGCGGGCGCACGTACAGGACGGCGTGATGGTCGCTGCCGTCGTCGCCCGTGCCGGCCTCGACCGGGTGGAGGACGAGCACGGCGTCCGGCTCCTGGTCGGTGCCGAAGCCCGTCAGGTGGGCGAACGCGGAATGCGGCCGGAACCGGTAGTCGCAGTCGTTCGAGCGCACCTTGAGCGTCCCGGCGGGGGCGACGAGCCGTGCGCCGGGGAAGCGGGAGGACAGGGCGGCGCGCCGGGTCGCGGTGAAGTCTGCGAACTCTCCACGCGTCACGCCGAGGTCCTTGCGGTCCTCCCAGTTGCTCATGATGAAGGTCTTGAAGGCGTCGGAGTCAGGGCGCTGGGATCGGTTGCTCCCGCGCTCGGTGATGTCCTGGTTCTCGGCGAGGTCCTCGCCCGGGGTCGTTGCATCGGTCATGGTTCCAGTCTCGCACCATCTTCCGGGCGCGTGCCCGGCCGGCCTGGCGGGCACTGCGTAGGCTGAGGCTGTGCGCATCGACCTCCACGCCCATTCGACCTGCTCGGACGGGACGGACACGCCCGCGGGGCTGGTCGAGGCCGCACGGGTGGCGGGACTCGACGTCGTCGCGATCACCGATCACGACAGCACCGCCGGGTGGGCGGAGGCTGCACGGGCCGCGACACGCACCGGCGTCCAGCTCGTCCGGGGGACCGAGATCTCCACGCACGCCGCCGGACGGAGCGTGCACCTGCTCTGCTATCTCCAGGACCCGACGCATCCCGGACTCGTCGAGGAGTTCGCCACGATCCGCGACGCCCGGCTCACGCGTGCGCGCCGGATGGTCGACCTGATCGCCGCGGACTACGCGCTGACGTGGGACGACGTCGTCCGGCAGACGGGCGACGGCGCCACGGTCGGGCGACCCCACGTCGCCGACGCCCTCGTGGCGGCCGGGGTCGTGGCGAGCAGGGACGAGGCCTTCGCCGAGATCCTCACCCCACGGAGTCCCTACTACGTCCCGCACTACGCGCCGGCGACGACCGCTGCGATCGGTCTGGTGCTCGAGGCGGGCGGGGTGCCGGTCCTCGCGCACCCCGGTGCCGCGTCCCGCGGTCTGACGATTGGCGACGACGTCGTCGCGGAGCTCGCCGAGGCGGGACTCGTGGGACTGGAGACCGAGCACCTCGACCACACGCCCGAGGCGACGGCGCACCTGCAGGCGCTCGCGGCCGACCTCGGGCTCGTCGCGACCGGGGCCAGTGACTACCACGGCACGGGCAAGGTCAACCGGCTCGGCGCCAGGACGACGACGACCGACGCGCTCGCCGCGATCGAGGAACGCGGGAGCACGCCGGTCGTGCGTTGAGAAGCGTCAGTCGTTCGTGGCGGGGGACTGCGACGACGTCGACTGCCCGCCCTGGCCGCTCTGCCCGCTCTGTCCGCCGTGCGTGCGACGACGGCGACGACGACGCGGGGTGCCCTCCGCGCGCGGTGCGCCCTCGGTCGACGCGGGTGCGGCGTCCGAACCACGACGCGACTGGCCGCCGCGTCCGCCCTGGCCGGAACGGCCTCCGTCGCGGTTGCCGCCGCGGCTCCCACCGCGACCGCCGCCACGGGACTCGCCGGAGCGCGGCGCCGGGGAGCCACCACGCTTCCCCGTCTCGCCGAGATCCTCCAGCTCCTCGCCCTCCAGGCCCTCGAGCGTCCGCTTGCCACGCGGCAGGCGACCCTTGGTGCCCTCGGGGATGTTGAGGTCGGTGTAGAGGTGGGGCGACGTGGAGTAGGTCTCCTGGGGCTCGGGGATGCCGAGGTCCAGCGCCTTGTCGATCAGGCCCCACTTGGGCGTGTCGTCCCAGTCGACGAACGTGACCGCGGTGCCCTTGTTCCCGGCACGGCCGGTGCGGCCGGTGCGGTGCAGGTAGGTGCGCTCGTCGTCGGGGCACTGGTAGTTGACGACGTGCGTGACGTCGTCGACGTCGATCCCGCGGGCTGCGACGTCGGTGGCCACGAGGACGTCGATCTTGCTGTTGCGGAAGGCGCGCAGGGCCTGCTCACGGGCGCCCTGCCCGAGGTCGCCGTGGATGGCGCCGGCGGCGAAGCCGCGGTCACGCAGCTCGTCCGAGACCTTGGCCGCGGTGCGCTTGGTGCGCGCGAAGACGATCGTGCGGCCACGACCCTCCGACTGCAGGATGCGAGCCAGCACCTCGACCTTGTCAAGCGCGTGCGCGCGGTAGACGACCTGCTTGATGTTCTTGACGGTCTGGCCCGCGTCGTCCGGGTCGTTGGCCCGGATGTGCGTGGGCTGGCTCATGTAGCGGCGAGCCATGGAGACGACGGCGCCGGGCATGGTCGCCGAGAAGAGCATCGTGTGACGCTTGGCGGGAGTCTTCGACAGGATCTTCTCGACGTCGGGCAGGAACCCGAGGTCGAGCATCTCGTCGGCCTCGTCGAGGACGACCGTCGCGGCGCGCGTCAGGTTGAGGTGGCCCTGGTTGAGCAGGTCGAGCATGCGGCCCGGGGTCCCGACGACGACCTCGACGCCCTTCTCGAGCGCCTCGATCTGCGGCTCGTACGCGCGGCCGCCGTAGACCTGCAGGATGCGCACGTCACGCTTGCGCGACGCCGTCTCCAGGTCGCGTGCGACCTGGCTCGCGAGCTCGCGGGTCGGGGCGATCACGAGCGCCTGCGGCTTGCCCGGGGCGGGCAGTGCGTCGAACTCGGGCTCGCCCGGCGCGACGACCCGGTGGAGCAGCGGGACGCCGAAGCCGAGGGTCTTGCCCGTACCGGTCTTGGCCTGGCCGATGATGTCGTGGCCGGAGAGCGCGACGGGGAGCGTCATCGCCTGGATCGGGAACGGCGTCGTGATCCCGGACTCGGCGAGCGCCTCGACGATCTCGGGGCGGACGTTGAAGTCTGCGAACGTCACGTCCGCAGCCTGGAGTGACGACGACGTCGGAGCGTCCTCGTCGGGAAGGATGGTGGTCACTGGTGCCTCGTTCGTCTCGGTGGGCACGCGAGGGGCCGGAGTCGCACCACGTGGTGCGGTCGATGTCGTCCGGCAGGAGCAAGCGCGCGCCCTGTGGCCGGCAGCCGATCGTGTGCTTCTCTCCGCGCCGGCGAGCCGGGCGGGGCCGGTCGAGACCGGCGGGTCGTGCGTTCATAGGACGACCGGGCAACCGTTGTACTTCTCCATGGTATCGGACGACCGTCTCGGCGCGCCGGTTCGGCGGGCGATAGTCTGCACCGTGATGAATTACGAGAGCCTCGTCGAGCCCGCGTCGCCGCTGCGCGGCGGCCAGACATTGCCGGACGGTGACGTGCGGGAGCTGCTCGGGCTCCTGGCCTACACCGAGCTCATGGCGTTCGACCGTCTCGCCCTGACCTCGTCGCACGCGCCCGTCCTGCCGCAGCGCTCGCGCGCCGCACGGTTCGCGTCGGACGCGGTGCGCCGGCACGCGTGGCTCCTGGACCGTGTCGCTGACCTCGGCGGGGATCCGACGGCGGCGCTCGGGGCGTTCGAGGGCCTGTTCGACGAGTACAGGCGACGTACGGAGCCGAGCGGGTGGTACGAGCGGCTGCTCAAGGGGTACGTCGGCGACGGGGTGATGGACGACCTCTGCCACCTGGCGGTCCGCGCGCTGGACCCGGAGAGCCGGTCGGCGCTCGAGGCCGTCATCCTCGACGGGGACGCGGCGCTCCTCGCTGACGAGGAGATCGTCACCGCTGCGGCGCAGGACCCGATCCTCGCGTCGCGGCTCGCGCTGTGGGGCCGCCGGCTGGTGGGCGAGGCGCTCGGGGTGGTGCAGACGTTGATGTCGACGCGCCCGTGGCTCGCACGCATGATCGTGGCGGGCGCGGAGCAGGACGGTGAGGGCGGGGCCGCGGGCACGGACCCGCAGGCGTGGCTGATCGCCCGCCTGACGGCAGAGCACACGCGCCGCATGGACCGGCTCGGCCTCGCCGCCTGAGCGACGGGCCGAGCCCGCAGGTCACAGCGAGCCGAAGCCGACCTTGCGCTGCGTCTCCGTGCCGATCTCGACGTAGCCGAGCACGGAGGCGGGGACCAGGACGCGTCGGCCCTTGGAGTCCGTCAGACTCAGGACCGTTCCGTCGGTGACGGCGGCCTCGACGGCCGAGGCGACCTCGTCCGCACCCAGATCTGTCTCGATGGCAATCTCGCGGCCCAGGTTCTGAACACCGATGGTGACTTCCACGGCACACTCCTCACGGATGACGACGCGCTGACCGGACGGTCAGCCCTTGGGTCAACCCTATCGGTCAGAGCGCGGCCGCGGCCGCAGGAGCGGCGGGGCCGACGAGCATCGACTGCAGACCGCCCCACGCGATCCGGGGGACGAGCAGCGCGTCGTCGTGGCTGGTCCCGGGCGTGTGCCTCTCGCCGGCCGCCGACCGCGCGAGGGCGGTGCAGGTCCGGGCGATCACCAGCGTCGACTCCGGGGGAAGCCCGGTGATCCCCTCGAGCGTGTACGCCAGCTCCTGGGCAGCACGCTCGTTCGGGGCGAGGACGCGGGCGCGGACCGCGGAGTCCCGCATCACGTCCGACTCGAAGAGGAGAGACGCGGCAGGTCCGGCCTTCACCGTGTAGCGGTGGTAGGCGCCGACCACCGCGTTCAGCGCGGCGAGCGCGCGCGTGTGGGTCGCGGAGACGGGTGCCCCGTCCGCGAGCGGTGCCAGCGCGCCCCGGACCTCGTCGACCAGCGAGGCGCCCTCGGCGTCGACGACGGCGAGGTAGAGGTCGAGCTTCGACCGGAAGTGGCGGTAGGCGATGGGTTTGGCGACGCCCACCCGGCCGCAGACGTCGGTGACCGCGACGTGGTGGTACCCCTCGGCCGCGAAGAGGTCTCTCGCAGCCCGGAGAAGCTGTTCCCGTCGCTCGGCGCGCCCGGTCCGTGCGGGGCGGCGGCTTCGCGGCGTCGTCATGTCCGATCACGCTAGGGCCCGGGCGTGGATGAGGGAAGGGGCGGTCCATGATGCGATCATTGGTCGCATGGCTCGCACCGATGAGGAACGGCAGCTTCGACGAGGAGACGCACCGCGCTCCGCCCGTCGTCGCCGTTCGATCCTCGCCGGAGGCCTCGGTGTCGTCGTCGTGGTCGGTGCCCTGGGCGTCGCCCACGGGATCACGGTCGGGCGGTGGCTGACCCCGGTCGAGGAGAACGCCGGGACGGTCGACGCCGCGGAGCTCGCGGACGCCGCCGCGCGATCGGCCGGCCAGCGGGAACCGACGCCGACCCCCACGCCGGAGCCAGAGCCAGAGCCAGAGCCTGAACCGGAGCCCGAACCCACGCCCGAGGCCGGCTCGGGCCTGCTGGGCAGCAAGGTCCCGGACGGGCTCGACGGAACCCTCGTCGCCGCGTCGGGCGAACGTGCAGCGACCCGGGACGGGAGTCTCCGGACGGTGCGGGTCGAGGTCGAGAAGGGGCTACCGGTCGACGTGGACGTCTTCGCCGAGGCGGTGATGTCGACGCTGGACGACGACCGCGGGTGGAGCAGTCTCGACGGGGTCGCGTTCGCCCGCGTCGACGACGACGCCGACTACGTCGTGACGCTGGCCAGCCCCGCCACGACCGACGAGCTCTGTGCACCGCTGAACACCGACGGGTGGCTCTCGTGCGGCAGCGGGAACCGTGCGGCGCTGAACTTCGACCGCTGGGTCGACGGCGCCGAGGACTTCGGCAGCGACCTCGACACGTACCGGCACTACCTCGTCAACCACGAGGTGGGTCACCTCCTGGGGCACGGTCACGTGCAGTGCACCGGGGACGGCGACCTCGCCGACGTGATGGTCCAGCAGACGATCAGTGCCCAGGGGTGCGACGTCAACGGGTGGCCCACGGCGACCCGTGACTGAGCGCCGGGTGTCGGTGGGCCGTGATTCGATCGTCGCGTGATTGAGCTACGACCGCCGGAGGAGCTTCCGGACGCCGTCGTCCTGGACGACTCCCAGGCCGGGGTGATCGAGGCTCTCGGAGAGCACCCCGTCGTCATGGCCGTCGGTGCGCCCGGCTCGGGCCGGACGACGGTTGCGGTCCACGCGGTCCTGGCGGCGATCGAGGCGGGGACGGAACCGTCGGACATCCTGGTGATCTCGGCCTCGCGCCGCAGCGCGGGACGGCTGCGCGACGTGATCGGGGCGCGTGCCGGGCGCACGACGAGCGTCCCGATGGTCAGGACCGCGGCCGCCGCGGCCTTCGCGATCCTCGGCACCCGGGCCGCCGCTCTCGGCGACCCGGCACCGACCCTGATCACGGGGCCCGAGCAGGACTTCCTCCTGACGGAGCTGCTCGCGGGGTACCTCGAGGACGTTCAGGCGGGCCGGCGTGACGAGCTGCCCGGTGGGCTTCCGGCCGAGACGCTGGTGCTGCGCGGGTTCCGCCAGGAGCTGCGTGACCTCCTGATGCGTGCGGCGGAGCGGGGCGTCGACGCGGTGCGGCTCGACGAGCTGGGGCGCGAGCACGGGCGTGAGGAGTGGCGGCTCGCGGCGCAGCTCTACCAGGAGTACCTCGACGTGAGCGCGCTGCGGGCGCTCACACCGGACTCGGGGCCGCGCTACGACCCGGCGCGCGTCGTCGAGGAGGCCACGGAGGCCCTCGAGGACTGGGACGAGAACGCGCTGCGGGTGGCCCGGCCGAGCTGGCGGCTGATCGTGGTCGACGACTACCAGGAGTCCACGGCGGCCACCGCGCGGTTCCTCCGCGAGCTCTACGACGACGGAGCCCGCCTCCTGCTCCTCGCCGACCCCGACATCGCGGTCCAGACGTTCCGCGGCGCCGTGCCCTCGCTCGTCGGACGTGCGGGTGCGCCACCTGCGCCGGCCGGGCGGCCGTTCGGCGGTGAGCTGGGTGCACGCACCCTGACGCTGTCCACGGCCTGGCGCCAGCCGGAGCCGCTCCGGGCGGTCACGCGGGCCGTCACCCAGAGGGTCGGCGTGGTGGGTGGGGCACAGCACCGTGCTGCCGCACCGGCACCCGCACCGGCACCCGCACCGGGTTCGGCGCCGTCGGGTGCCCGCGTGGCGGTGCTGCCGAGCGCCGCCGACGAGATCGCGCACGTCGCGCGGGTGCTGCGCGCCGAGCACCTGCTCCACGGGACCCCGTGGGACCGGATGGCCGTCGTCTCACCGTCGGGCGCACAGCTCGCCGCCGTGCGCCGAGGGCTGATCGCCGCGTCCGTGCCGGTCGCGACGGTCGGGACCGACGTCCCGCTGCACGACGAGCCCGCGGTCGCACCCCTGCTCGAGCTGGTTCGCGTCGCGTGCGCGCTCGCCGCGGACCCCGAGGACGCCGTGCTCGACGCCGAGACGGCGGCGTCGCTCCTCGTCTCCCCGCTCGGAGGGAGCGACGTCGTCGCGCTCCGTCGGCTCCGGCGGGCGTTGCGCGCCGAGGAGCTCGCCGGCGGCGGCGGGCGGACGTCCGACGCGCTCCTGGTCGAGGTGCTGCACGACCCGGCCCGCGCGGCGACCCTGCCGTCGTCGGTGCGCCGCCCGGCCGCGGCCGTCGCGCACGCGCTCGCGGCGACCCGCGCCGCTGCGGAGGACCCGGAGGCCGACGCGCAGTCCGTCCTCTGGGCGGCGTGGGACGCCGCGGGCCTCGCCGAGCGCTGGCGGGCCACGGCTCTCGCCGGCGGACCGGGCGGCGCTCGTGCGGACCGCGACCTCGACGCCGTCCTCGGTGTCTTCCGGGCGGCCGAGTCGTTCGTCGACCGGATGCCGGGTTCTCGGCCGGAGGCGTTCGTCACGTACCTCCGGTCGCAGGACATTCCCGCAGACTCGCTCGCGGCGTCCGCGGCCGACGGCTCCGCCGTGGCGGCGCTGACCCCGGCGGGCGCCGCAGGGAGCGAGTGGGACGTCGTCGTCGTGACCGGTGTGCAGGACGGCACCTGGCCGGACCTCCGGCTGCGTGACTCGCTCCTGGGGTCGCAGGCGCTGGCCGACCTACTGGCGGGCCGGAGCGGGGATGCACGCGGGCACGGCCGTGAGGCGCGCCGTGCGGTGCTCGACGACGAGCTGCGGTCGTTCGCCCTCGCCGTCTCGCGAGCCCGTCGCCGACTCGTCGTGACGGCGGTCGAGGACGCCGACGACTCCCCGTCGATGTTCTGCGACCTCGTCGACGGCGGCCCCATGCCCGACGACGAGGACGGCGCCGACCAGCGGTCCGTCGCTCCGGCGGTACCGCTGGACCTGCGCGGGGTGGTCGCGAGGGCCCGCTCGGTGCTCGTCTCGGACGACCCCCGTCGGGACGAGGCGGCGGGTCTGCTCGCCGATCTCGCCGACGCCGGGGTCGGGCACGCCGACCCGGACCAGTGGTACGGCGTGCACCCGACGTCGTCCGACGAGCCGCTCTGGGGGCCGGAGGACAAGGTGCGGGTCTCGCCGTCGAAGGTCGAGTCCGTGAACCGTTGCGCACTGCGATGGGCGCTCGAGGCCGGCGGCGGCACCGCTCCCGACGCGACGGCACAGTCTCTCGGGACTCTCGTGCACTCGATCGCGCACGACCTGCCGCAGGGAGCGCACCACGAGCTCGCGGCGGAGCTCGACCGCCGGTGGCCGGAGCTGGCGCTGCCGGAGGGCTGGCCCGCGACGCAGGCGCGCCGGCACGCGGACGGAATGATCGAGTCGCTCGCCGGCTACGTGGCCGCCTCCGGCGAGCCGATCCTGCTCGAGGCAGAGTTTCAGGTCGACGTCGGGCGGGCGGTCCTGCGAGGCGTGGCCGACCGTATCGAGAAGGTCGGCCGTCCCGACCCCGACACGGCCGCAGTCGCAGACGACGCCGGCCCGCCCGCGGTCCTTGTCGCGGACCTGAAGACCGGGAAGATGATCCAGTCCAGGGCCGAGGCCGTGGAGAACCCCCAGCTCGGTACCTATCAGCTGGCCGTCGAGGAGGGGGCGTTCGACCTGCCCGCGGGCACGACGAGCGCGGGCGCTCAGCTCGCCTACCTCGCCGCCGGCCGGACGGTCACCCTGCGCTCTCAACCGGCCCTGCGGCCGGACTCCGACGGCGGGTCGTGGGCGCGGACCGTCGTCGAGGGGGTCGCGGACACGATGGCCGCCAGCGCCTTCACGGCCCGGACGAACTCCATGTGCCGGGTGTGCCCGGTCCGGCGCGCGTGCCCGGCGCAACCCGACGGACAGCAGGTGATCGAGTGAGCACGTACGAGTGGAGCGCGCACGACATCGCGCGGGCGCTGCACCAGCACCCGCCGACGCCCGAGCAGGTCGAGGTGATCGAGGCACCCCTCGAACCCGTACTCGTGGTGGCGGGCGCCGGATCCGGCAAGACCGAGACGATGGCCTCTCGTGTCGTCTGGCTGATCGCGAACGCCCTGGTGCTGCCCGAGGAGGTGCTCGGCCTGACGTTCACGCGCAAGGCCGCCGGCGAGCTGTCGGAGCGCGTGCGGCTGCGGCTCGCCCAGCTCGACCGGGTGCAGAACCGGGAGTCGGACGCCGCGATGCTCGAACGTCCGACGATCGCGACCTACAACGCGTACGCGGGCTCGTTGGTCGCCGACCATGCGTTGCGGCTCGGGCTCGAGCCGGGCGCGCGCCTCCTGAGCGAGGCGACCCAGTGGCAGTACGCCGCGAAGGTCGTGGAGGGCTGGTCGGGGGACTTCAGGACGGATCCTGCCTTCTCGACCGTCGTGGACGCTGTTCTCAGTCTCTCCGGCGCGCTCAGCGAGCACCTGCTCCAGACCGCGGAGGCGCGCGACCGCATCGGCGAGCTCGTCGAGCGGATGCAGGCGATCCCGATGCCTGCCGGTATCAAGGGTCGCACCGGCCCCTATGCCGAGGTCCGTGACCTGTGCGCCAGTCTGGAGGACCGTCGGGCCGTCCTCGAGCTCGTCGCCGAGTACCAGGAGGTCAAGCGGAAGAACGACGCTCTCGACTTCGGCGACCAGATCGCCGTCGCGGCCCGGCTCGCCCAGGAGGTTCCTGCCGTCGGGGCGGCCGAGCGCGAGCGTCACCGTGTCGTGCTGCTCGACGAGTACCAGGACACGTCCTACGCGCAGACCGAGCTCCTGGCGGCCCTCTACGGCGAGGGGCATCCCGTCACCGCCGTCGGCGACCCGCACCAGTCGATCTACGGCTGGCGCGGTGCGAGCGCCGCCGGTCTGGGGCGGTTCCCGACCCGGTTCGCCGGTCCTGACGGACGGCGCGCCGCGCAGCGCGCACTCTCGACGTCGTGGCGCAACGACCAGATGATCCTCGCCGTCGCCAACACGACGGCGGCACCGCTGCGGGCCGAGTCGCTCGTGGACGTGCCGGCGCTCGACGCGAGGCCCGGCGCGGGGGTGGGCGCCGTCCGTGCGGTGTACCCGGCGACCGTCGAGGAGGAGATGGCGGCGGTCGCAGACTTCGTCGTCGAGCGACGTGCCGACGCGGCAGCCCGGGGAGAATCCGTCACCGCGGCCGTGCTCTGCCGCGCCCGGTCCCAGTTCATTCCGGTCGAGGCGGCCCTGCGCGCGCGCGGCCTGCCCGTCGAGGTCGTCGGTCTCGGCGGTCTGCTGTCGACGCCGGAGGTGGTCGACGTCGTCGCGCTGCTCGAGGCCGCGCACGACCCGTCGCGCGGCGACTCGTTGGTGCGCATCCTCACCGGCCCGCGGATCGGACTCGGGGTCGCCGACCTGCACGCGCTCGCAAGCCGCGCCGCAGACCTGGCGCGTGACGACGACCCCCGGTCGGCTACGGTCGCGTCGACCGCGGACGCGGGCGCCGACACCGTGGACACGGAAGCCGCGGAGTCTGCTGTCGTCGAAGGGGACGTCGCCGACCACCGGTCGATCGTGGACGCGCTCGACGACCTGCCCGCACCGGGCCGGCCGATGCGGGACGGACGTGAGCTGACGCCCCAGGCGCACCGGCGTCTCTCCGCGCTGGCCTCGACGCTGCGCGCGCTCCGGTCCTCGACGTATCTCTCGCTGCCCGAGCTCGTGGTCGAGGCGGAGCGTGCCCTGGGGCTCGACATCGAGGTGGACGTCGCGGCGGCACTCACCGCGGCCTCGGACCGGCGGATCGGGTCGGGGGACCGGGGACGGGCCCACCTGGACGCGTTCCGCGACGTCGCCGGCACGTTCTCGCAGCAGTCCGAGGAACCGACGCTCGGCGCGTTCCTGGCCTGGCTCGGTGCCGCGAGCTCCAAGGAGCGGGGGCTCGACCTTCCGCTGCGAGCCCCTGACCCCGCGGCCGTCCAGGTCATCACGGTGCACGCGGCAAAGGGGCTGGAGTGGGACGTCGTCGCCGTCCCCGGACTCGTCGACGGGAAGTTCCCGACCACGAGGACGACGACGTCGAAGGGCCCGACGGATTCGGCGTGGCTCAAGGGTCTCGGCACGCTCCCGTACCCGCTGCGGGGGGACGAGGCCGACCTCCCGCAGCTCGACCTCGACGGGCTGTCGGACGACAAGCAGCTCAAGGACGCGCTGACCGGTCTGACCCACGCGGCGGGCGAGCACCAGGTGGCCGAGGAGCGGCGCCTCGCGTACGTCGCGTTCACCCGCGCACGCGCAGATCTCCTGCTGTCCGGCAGCTGGTGGCGCGACGGCGCGAAGCCGACACCTCCGTCCCTCTTTCTCGTGGAGCTCGTCGAGGCCGGCCTGGTCGACGCGTCGGGCTGGACGGAGACCCCGGAGGGTGACAACCCGCGCGAGCTCGACGCCGAGCCTCCCGTGTGGCCGTCCGACGAGCAGGACGTGAGCGCATCGGTGCGCACGCTGCGAACCGGGGCGAGCTTGGTCGTCGAACGACGAGCGGCCGGGAACCGTGACGGCGGCGACGACGACCGGACGCTGACCGACGGAGCCGGGACCGATCTGCGGGTGCTCGCCGACCTGCTCCTCGCCGAGCGCGACGCCCGGTACCGCACGCCGCGGGTGACGATGCCCGCGCACCTGTCCGCGTCCGCGATGGTCCGGCTCGCGGCCGACCGGGACGCGTTCACGACCCAGCTGCGACGGCCGGTCCCGCAGCAGCCGACGCGGCACGCCCGGCGCGGGACAGCCTTCCACCTCTGGGCGGAGCAGTACTTCACGTCGGCGACCCTCCTGGACCCGTTCGACGAGTCGGACGGCGATGCGGAGGACACCGCCGTCGACATCGAGTCGCTCCGCGAGACGTTTCTCCGGTCCGAGTGGGCGCGGCGCACCCCGGTGGCGATCGAGGTCGACATCGAGACCCCGATCGGCGGCGTGATGTCTCGCTCGCGCATCGACGCCGTCTTCCCCGACCCGGACCGTGCGCACGACCTGCCGGGAGCGGTCGTCGTCGTCGACTGGAAGACGGGTCGGCCCCCCTCGGACGCCGCGGCGCGGAACGCCCGCGAGGTGCAGCTGGCCGTCTACCGGCTGGCCTGGTCCCGGTGGAAGGGCGTACCGCTCGACGCGGTCGACGCAGCCTTCTTCTACGTGGGATCGGGGGAGACGGTACGTCCCGAGCGGCTTCTCGACGCCGCGGAGCTCGAGGCGCTGGTCACCGGTACCGGCTGACCGCGGCCGACGTCCTGCCGACGACGGTTCGTACTACTCCGGGTCGCGCGTCTGCTCGTCGAGGTCGATCAGCATGTCGACCGCGTCCGCGACCACGTCGTCCAGGTGGTTGCGGACCCCGTGCAGGAGCCACCGCGCGAGCGCGAGCTCGCCGACGAGCAGTGCGCGGTCGGTGAGGTGCGGGTCCGTCAGCTCGGTGCGGCGCAGCTGGTACGCCTCGACGATCGAGTCGACCGCCGACGCGGGCGCCGAGACCAGGAGCCACGCGAGGTCGTCGGCCGGGTCGGCGACGCGTGCGTCCGACCAGTCCGTGATCGCCGCGACGCGGTTGCCCCGGACGAGCACCTGGTCGGGTCCGAGGTCGCCGTGGGAGACGACGGGCTGGAACCGCCAGAGCGACACGTCCTCCAGGGCGGCCTCCCAGCGCGCGAGCAGCGTCGGTGGAACCTTGCCGGTGGCTGCGGCATGGTCGACCTCGACGAGCCGCCGCTCGCGGTACTCGTCGCTGGTGTAGATCGGCAGCGCGGCGTTGTCGACGACGGCGTGGGGCAGCTCGTGCACGGCGGCGACGGCACGGCCGAGATCGGCGGCGAGTCCCGGCCCCGGTTCGAGGACGTCGACGTCCAGCGGGACGCCGGACAGCGCGCGGTGCACGATCGCGCGACCGCCCTCGGGGAGGGTCGCGGACCCGGAGACGCGCGGAACCGCGAAGGGGAGGACACCGGAGGTGACGTAGTGGTCGAGGGCGCCCAGCAGCCCGACCTCGGCCTCGAGCCCGGCGCCCGCGGAGGCGTTGGTGGGAGCACGGACCACCCAGTGGCGCGACTCCGAGTCGACGACCGCCGCGGCGTCGACGTCGCCCACGGCCTCGATCGACCGGGCCGAGACAGCAACCAGCCCGGGAACGGCTGCGGTGGCCAGGGCGGCGAGCGTCAGAGCAGAGCGGGGCACGTGCCCACGGTAGTCGGTCCGGCGTAGCAGGACGTCGCGGCCACGCGGAACGGTCCGCGACCGGGTCCGTCTCTCGGCCGGGGTGACGTGCGCGGCCGCTGCGGGGCGTAGCGTGCGGGGGATGGAGTCCTCTCTGCCCTCGACCCCGGCACGGGACCTCCCGTCCACGGTCGACCGCGCCGGTGAGCGGCGCGAGGAACCCGGTCTCGTCGCGCGCTGCCGTGAGGACGGTACGACGCGAGTGGTCGTCGTACGGTCCGGCGCCGTGCTGGTCGACGACGACGGCGGGGTCCTGCACGCCGCATCGGAGCTGCGTGACCTGCCCGACGACGCGGAACGGTGGGTCTTCCTCGGCCTGCGCGTCGACGACGGCGCACCCTTGCTCGCCTACCGGAAGAATCCCGACGGCGAGGAGCACGCACCCGTCGAGGCGGACGCGGAGAACTGGGCCACGGTCCGCGGTCTCGTGCCCTCCCTCGACGGTGGTGACGCGGAGGTGGTGCTGACCGCCGTCGCGCTGGACAACTGGCACGCGACGCACGGGCGCTGCCCCCGGTGCGGTACCCCGACCACGGTGACCCACGCCGGATGGGTGCGCCGGTGCGTGCAGGACGGTTCGGACCACTACCCACGCACGGACCCCGCGGTGATCATGGCCGTGCTCGATGCCGAGGACAGGTTGCTGCTCGGGCACGCGGTCCGGTGGCCGCCGGGGAGGTTCTCCACGCTCGCCGGATACGTCGAGCCCGGTGAGTCCCTGGAGAACGCCGTGCGGCGCGAGGTGCTCGAGGAGGTGGGCGTCGTCGTCGGCGACGTCGTCTACCGCGGGAGCCAGCCGTGGCCCTTCCCGGCGTCCCTGATGCTGGGGTTCTTCGCCCGCGCGACGACGAGCGCACTGCGACCCGACCGGGTCGAGATCACCGAGGCGCGGTGGTTCACGAGGCCGGAGCTGCTCGCGTCGGTCGAGTCGGGAGACGTGACGCTCCCGACACGCTCGTCGATCGCGAGGGCGTTGATCGAGGAGTGGTTCGGCGCGGCCCTCCCGGGACGATGAGGACCGCGCCGGTCGCCCTCAGAGGCCCAGTCGCGCCTTGACGTCGGCGAGCGACGGGTTCGTCGCCGCGGAGCCGTCGGGGAAGACGAGGGTGGGCACCGTCTGGTTTCCGCCGTTGACCTCTTCGACGTAGGCGGCGGACTCCGGGCTCTCCTCGATGTTGACCTCGGTGTAGCCGATGCCGGCCTGGTCCATCTGGGACTTCAGACGGCGGCAGTAGCCGCACCACGTGGTCGAGAACATGGTGACGGTGCCGGCGGCGGGGGCGGTGGGCGTCGAGGTCATGACGATCTCCTGCGGGTCGAGGTGCTGAGGCGTGCGGGGCACGCCACGTTCGCCAGTCCTAACTCCTCGGGGCGCCCAGGTGTTCCCGTGTCGGCGGCGGCTGGGAAGATGTCTGTGATGGCTTCCCAGACCGCCCCGCTCGCCCAGGGCCCCGCGCACCTGATCCTCGACGCTCTCGACCCGGACCAGCGCGACGTCGCGACCGCACTGACCGGTCCCGTCTGCGTGCTCGCCGGGGCGGGCACCGGCAAGACGCGTGCGGTCACGCACCGCATCGCCTACGGCGTGCGCACCGGTGCGTACTCACCGACGACGGTGCTCGCGGTGACGTTCACCGCGCGTGCGGCGGGAGAGATGCGCACGCGCCTGCGCGAGCTCGGCGTCTCCGGAGTGCAGGCCCGGACGTTCCACGCGGCCGCCCTGCGGCAGATGGGCTACTTCTGGCCGAAGGTCGTGGGCGGTGCACCGCCACGGATCCTCGACCACAAGGCGCCCGTCATCGCCGAGGCCTCGCGCCGCATCGGGATCTCCGTGGACCGGGTCGCCGTCCGCGACCTCGCCTCCGAGGTCGAGTGGTCGAAGGTCTCCCTCGTCACCGCCGAGGACTACGAGAAGGCGTGCGCGGCGATCGCACGGCCCCAGGTCGCGGGGTACGACCACCGCACGGTCGCGCGTCTGATCACGGCCTACGAGGAGGTCAAGACCGAGCGGTCGACGATCGACTTCGAGGACGTCCTGCTGATGCTCGCGGACATGCTCGCCTCCCACCCCGAGATCGCCGACCAGGTCCGCAGCCAGTACCGGCACTTCGTCGTCGACGAGTACCAGGACGTCTCTCCACTGCAGCAGTTCCTGCTCGACCAGTGGCTCGGCGGTCGCAACGAGCTGTGCGTCGTCGGCGACCCCAGCCAGACCATCTACTCGTTCACCGGGGCGTCCCCGCACCACCTGCTGACGTTCGGCACGCGCTACCCCGACGCCCAGGTCGTCCGGCTCGTTCGTGACTATCGGTCGACGCCCCAGGTCGTGACGCTGGCGAACAAGCTCCTCGCGCAGCGAGGAAGGGCCCGGGGCACGGCCGCGCCGCTCGAGCTCGTCGCGCAGCGCCCGGCCGGTCCACCCGTCCGCTTCGAGGCCTACGACGACGACGAGTCGGAGGCGGAGGGGATCGCGCGCGAGATCCGGCACCTGACGACCACGGGCACGCCGGTGAGCGAGATTGCGATCCTCTACCGCACCAACTCGCAGTCCGAGGCGTTCGAGCAGGCGCTCGCCGACGCCGGCATCGGATACCTCGTCAAGGGTGGCGACCGGTTCTTCCAGCGCAAGGAGGTCCGTGACGCGCTCGTCCTCCTGCGCGGGGCGGCCCGCTCGGCCGACCCCGAGGTCCCGATGCCCGAGACGGTCCGGGACGTGCTCGTCACCACGGGCTGGGCCGAAGAGGCACCGGGACCCCGCGGAGCCGCGCGCGAGCGCTGGGACTCGATGCAGGCCCTCGTGACGCTCGCGGACGAGGTCGCCGCACGCACCGAGAACGCCACGGTCTCGGACCTCGTCCTCGAGCTCGACGAGCGGTCCGCGGCCCAGCACGCACCGACCGTCGAGGGAGTCACGCTCGCGTCGCTCCACGCCGCGAAGGGGCTGGAGTGGGACGCGGTCTTCCTCGCCGGAGTGAGTGAAGGGCTCATGCCCATCTCGTTCGCGGAGACCGACGAGTCGATCGAGGAGGAGCGCCGTCTTCTCTACGTCGGGATCACCCGCGCGCGCGAGTTCCTCCAGCTCTCGTACGCCAGGGCTCGCAATCCCGGGGGGCGTGCGTCCCGCCGTCGGACCCGGTTCCTCGACGGGCTCTGGCCCCACGAGGAGCCGGTGCAGCGGCGTCGGCCGCGGGCGGGTGCCGCCCGGGAGCAGCTGACCGGCGAGTACGACCAGGCCCTCTTCGACGAGCTGCGCGAGTGGCGGCGGACCGTGGCCGCGGAGACCGACAAGCCGGCGTTCACCGTCCTCGTCGACGCGGCGCTCGCGGCCATCGCCGAGACTCGACCGACGTCGAACGCGGCGCTCGCGAGGATCAACGGGATCGGCCCGGCGAAGATCGAGAAGTACGGGGCGAGCGTGATCGCGATCGTCGAGCGCGCCGGAGGCTGAGCGGATAGCGTGAAGTGCGGCGACCCCCGGCAGGCCCCCTGGCAGGCCGCGCCGACGCGAGGAGCGGACCATGTCTGACATCGAGTTCATCAACACGCGCTTCGACCCCGAGAGCACGTCGTTCCTCGCCGCGGCGAAGGTCATGGCCGCGGAGTTCGGCTACACGGCGACGCTCGGCGTCGACGCGCAGCTCGCCCAGCTCCTCCGGCTCCGGGTCGCGCAGCTCGTGCCGTGCTCGTACTGCCTGATCCTCCACACCCGGGCCGCGCGCGAGATCATCAGCGACCCCCGCGTCGACGGCCTCCTGAGCTGGCGCGAGAGCGAGCTCTACTCCGCACCGGAGCGCGCCGCGCTCGCGTACTGCGAGGCGCTGACCGCCGGGTCGGCCACCGATCTGCCGCCGGCGCACGACGCGCTTGCCGAGCACCTCGGCCCCGAGTCGATCGCCGAGATCGCCGCCGTGGTGCTCAACATGAACGTCTGGACCCGGCTGAAGCTTGCCCAGGGCGAGACCCCCCGGCACGTGCAGAACTAGGCGAGATTAAATACGTTGCGGTCCCCGCGACGGGTGCATACTGTTCTTACGTCATGACCGAGCGTCGGCCGCCTGACGGCGACCGACCGTAGAGGAGAGGAGGGCTGTCTGATGGACATCATCACGAACGCACCGGCATCCGCCATCGCGATGCCCCATGCGGCGCGTCTCCGCGCGCACGCAGCAGCGTTTGCAGCGCCCGACTCCGCCCCCCGGTCGAGGCCGATCTCCTAGATCAGTCGCACCAGGCCGCGGAGTCCATCAGGACCCGCGGCCTTCGTCTTTCTCCGAGGGCGCGTCGTCCTATCGACGTATTCGAGACAGCACCTCTGGAGGACACCGTGCGGTTGAGCACGATGCTCGACACCATGACCAGCGGTGGCGCGGGACCGTGGACCCCGTCACCACCGACATCTCGCGGCGATGCGGCCGCGAGCACCGACCAGGACCCGTCGTGGGTGACGGACGAGGGCTTCCGTCGCCTGGTCGCACAGACCATCCCGTGCCGGTCGAACGACCCCGAGCTCTGGTTCGCCGAGCGGGCCGCCGACGTCGAACGGGCCAAGGAGCTCTGCCGCGCATGCCCGCTCGTCGCGGGCTGTCTGGCGGGGGCCCGCGAGCGCCGGGAGCCGTGGGGCGTGTGGGGCGGTGAGATCTTCGTCGACGGCGTCGTCGTCGCCCGCAAGCGCGGCCGTGGGCGTCCGCCGAAGTCCGAGCAGTCCCCGGGCGTCACGACGCCGCGTGAAGCGGCATAGGGCCGGGCACCGCGACGTCGCCCTTCGCGTCGTCGAGCCCCGGCGTCGCCCCGTCGGCCCCGCAGCCGCAGCCCGGGTGCGGGGACGTGGGGCGGACGCGGGGGACGACGTCGGGCAGCCCGGTCTCGAGGACCGTGTCCGCGGTGCGGGGGCGGCCTCCGTCGAGCGCACTGATCACCTGGGCCGCCGCGAGCGCAGCGGCCGTCGCGGTGATCGTGGTCTCCTCACCCGTGCGACCCGGCGGCAGAGCGTGCAGGTGCGCCGCGACGTCGCGCCATCGCGGGTCGGCGGCCAGGCGGGCGAGGTCGAGGCAGCGGAGGCAGGGGGTGCGGCCCGGGACGACGAACGGGCCGATCGTCGTGCTCGCCTCGTGCACCTGCACGGCGAGGTGCGGAACGCCCTCGGCGCACAGCCGTGCGAAGCGTCGGGCGTCGTGGGCCCAGGCCTCGACGACCACGACGACGTCGGGGGCCGGGACGCGAGCAGAACGCCCCGACGGCCGGCCCGCGGCCCCGAGGCCGAGCAGGTGACGGGCCACCTGGTCCCGGGGGCGGCCGAGGTGCTCGGGCGAGTACGCGTCGGGGGCGAGGTCCAGTCGAGTGACCGGGCGGGCGTCGTCGAGCAGCAACGTCCCCACGCCCGCCGTGTGCAGGATGCGTCCGGTCGCCAGCCCGAGACGGCCGAGGCCGTGGATCGCGACGCAGCGCTGCCGCCGGTCCGCGAGCGTCAGGTCTCCGCGGCCGTCCTCGCGGAGATGGCTGTGGGCGAACTCGTCGTTCAGCGGCCAGCTCCCGTCCGCCGGCGGGGCCGGAACCGTGTAGCCCGCGGCGTCGAGCGCCTGCCAGAGCTGCCGCGCCCGGAGCTCGTCGACCCGGTGGGTCCGGTGCAGCGCCGCGGAGTACCTGCCGCCCGCGGCGAGGGCCCGCAGCCAGGCGATCTCGTTCTCCGTGACGTCGGAGAGCCGGACCGCCCAGCGCGCGTCGGTGCCCAGCTGCACGTCGGTGGGGGAGCAGCGCACGACGAGCGTGCCGCCGCGCAGGTGTCGTCTCCGGGCAGACGGGTGGTCGACCGCCTGGCGCTGCCGCGCCGTCTCTTTCGCCATGTCCTCACCGTGGCACGCGGAGGGCACGGTGAGAGCGTCGTCCACAGGCCGACGTGGGCGTGTGATGGGTGCGCTCGGACGGCCGAGACGGTACCGTTCGGGACGTGACGCACGACACGCCAGCCGTGGAGGTGCGCCGCAGCCGGCGTCGCAAGCGCACCGTGAGCGCGTACCGGGACGGGGACCGCACGATCGTCGCCATCCCCGCGCGGTTCTCACGCGCGCAGGAGCGCGAGTGGGTGCAGCGCATGCTCGACAGGCTTGCCGCGAAGGAGCAACGTCGTCGGCCCTCCGACGACGAGCTCCTCGAGCGTGCGCGACGACTCTCCGAGCGTTACCTGGACGGCCGTGCACAGCCCTCGAGCGTCCGGTGGTCCGACCGGCAGGGCAAGCGGTGGGGCTCCTGCACGCTCATCGACGGGTCGATCCGCATCTCGACCCGCGTGCAGGGCATGCCCGGCTGGGTCCTGGACTATGTCGTCCTTCACGAGCTCGCGCACCTGCTGCACGCCAACCACGGGCCGACGTTCTGGAACCTGCTCTCGACCTACCCCCGGCTCGAGCGCGCACGAGGGTTCCTCGACGGTGTCTCCTTCGAGCGCGGCACCGGCGACCACGGCGATCCCGGCGACGACGAGCAGGACGAGGATCTCCTCGACGAGCTCTCGCCGCGGAGCGGCGCCGTCAGCGACGGCGCCGCCTGACGCTCACGACCGGGTCGAACCCGGCTCGTCGTCCTCCGGGGGCGTCGGCATGCCCCCGTCGCCGTCCCCGGACGTCGCCCCGTTCAGGATCTCGGCCAGCGCGGCGTCGAGGTCCGCCTCCTCGGCGCGGGTGGCCGCTTGGCGCTCGCGGTATCCGGCCGGGTCGTCCAGGTCCTGGGTGTCCGGGAGCAGGTCCGGGTGTCCCCAGACCGCGTCACGGGCGTCGGTGCCGCCCTCGGCCGTGATCCGCTGCCAGAGGGTGGCGGCGTCCCGGGAACGCCGGGGCCGGAGCTCGAGACCGACGAGCGACGCGAAGGTCTGCTCGGCGGGTCCTCCGGCGGCCCGACGACGTCGGAGCATCTCCCGGAGCGGGACGGCGTGCGGCAGGTGGGGCAGGGTGGCCGTCGCACTGACCTCGTCCACCCACCCCTCCACGAGCGCGAGCGTGGTCTCGAGCCGGAGCAACGTGGCCTTCTGCGCGTCGGTGGCGTCGCTGCGGAAGATGTGACCGCTCATCGCGTTCTGCAGGGCGCCGGTGTCCGAGAGGTCGATGTCGCGGACCCGCTCCTCGAGCGCGCCCAGGTCGATCGTGATGCCGCGTGCGTACTCGTCGACGAGCGCGAGCAGGTGCGCGCGGAGCCACGGCACGTGCGTGAAGAGGCGCGCGTGCGCGCACTCGCGCACCGCGAGGAACATCCGGACCTCGTCGAGCGGTGCGTCGAGGCCCTCGGCGAAGGCCTCGACGTTGGTGGGCAGCAGCACCGTCGCGGCGTGGTCGAGGAGCGGGAGACCGACGTCCGTGGCGCCGAAGACCTCGCGGGAGAGCGTCCCGGACGCCTGCCCCACCTGCATGCCGAAGACGGCGGATCCCATCCGTCGCATCATCTGCTGGGGGTCCCCGAACGATCCGTTGAGGGCGCCGACGGGGAGGCCGGGGAGCGAGAGGTCGTCGGTGGACGGCATCTGGTCGCCCAGGACGGTGGCGAGCGCGTCGGTGACCGACGCGGCGATCGGCTCGGCGAGGTCGCCCCAGCTCGAGAGGGTGGCCTCCACCCACTCCGACCGGCTCCACGCCTGCCGTGGCCCGCCGGCCGGAGGCATGTCCGTGGCGGCGTCGAGCCACAGGTCGGCGACGGACAGGGCGTCGCGGACCGCGGCGGCCTGCGCGCCGCTGACCGTGGGGTCGCCCTCGGCGGCCGCGACCTGCCGGGCGACGTCGTGCGCGACGTCGGAGTTCACCGGGTCGTCGCCCGACGCCGCGAGCATGCGCTGCACCTGCGCGAGGATCCCGTTGAGCGCGCGCGGGTCGTCACCGAGTCCCGCGCTGCGCGCGAGCGCCTGCGGGTCGAGTCCCTGCTCCCGCATCTGGCGGAGCGCCTCGTCGGCGTCCGCACCGAACATCGAGCGGAACATCGCCTCCCACTGTGAGTCGGACGTTCCGTCGTCGCCGCCGGTCGGCTGGCTGCTCATGCGCTCTCCTTCAGGTCGCGTGCGTCAACGGTAACCACAATCGGCCCGGCACACCGAGGTCGGAGCGGCGCCGCGCGGCCGGTTCGCTGAGGGCGCAGCAGCGGGCCGGGGCCACGTTCCGTCATGATGGGTCCGTGAGAACACCTCAGCAACCGACCGACAAGCCGGAGCCGTGGGCGGCGGACGAGCATCTCGACGAGCTCGACGAGGAGTACGTCGAGGAGGCGACCGCGCGGTCGACGACCCTCGGGATCAGCCTTCTGGTCACCGTCGCGCTGCTCGTCGGCATCGTCTTCATCCCCGCGCCGTACGTCGTCCGTTCCCCGGGGCCGACGGAGGACACCCTGGGTGAGGAGGGCGGCGTCCCCCTGATCGAGGTCTCCGGTGCGCAGACGTACCCGGCGTCGGGCGAGCTGCGGCTGACCACCGTCTCGGTGTCGGGCGGCCCGGGATACCCCGCGGACGCGCTGCAGGTGCTGGGCGGCTGGATCGACCCGAAGCGCTCGGTCTACCCCGTGGAGGCGATCTTCCCCGAGGACCAGACCGCCGAGGAGGTCGAGGAGCAGAACACGGCCGACATGGTCTCCTCGCAGGAGAACGCGACGGTGGCCGCGCTGACCGAGGTCGGGTACACCGTGCCGGCGACCATGACGGTCGTCGACGCGATCCCCGGCACGGGGGCCGACGGCGTCCTGGAGCCGGAGGACGTCCTCGTGTCCTTCGAGGGGACCGAGCTCGAGACGTACCAGGAGCTGATCGAGGGCATCGAGGGGACCGAGGCCGGGACGGAGGTGGTCCTCGGTGTCGAGCGCGACGGTGAGTCGATCGACGTCACCGTGCCCACGACGGACGTGGACGGTCGCACGATCCTCGGTGTCTACCTCGACCCGGTCTTCGACATGCCTGTCGACGTGTCGATCCAGATCGACGACATCGGCGGACCGAGCGCGGGGACGATGTTCGCGCTGGGGATCATCGACGTGCTCACGCCCGAGGACGAGGCCGGCGGGAAGGTCATCGCCGGGACGGGCACCATGAGCGTCGACGGGCTCGTCGGGCCGATCGGCGGCATCCAGCAGAAGCTCTACGGCGCGCAGCGTGACGGCGCGACGTGGTTCCTGGCCCCGGAGACGAACTGCGACGAGGTCGTCGGCAACGTCCCCGACGGTCTGCAGGTCACGGCGGTCGGGACGCTCGAGCAGGCGCTCGACGCGGTGACGGCCATCGGGTCCGGCACGACGGAGGTTCTTCCGACGTGCGCCGACGCCCTCGAGGACCTGCAGTCGTGACCGACGGCGTCGGCGCCTAGTTCTCGAGCGTGCTCGCCAGGGCCTCGACGAGGCCCGGGACGAGGGTCGGCCCGAACGAGACCTGCGCGTCGTCGTCGTTCGCCCGTGAGCGCAGGGCGCACCACGTCGACCCGTCACGCAGCGCCCCGGCGCCGATGCGTACGTCCTCGCGGGCCGGGTGGTCGCGCAGGTAGGCCAGCGCGGCCTCGGGATCCTCGGGGACGTCCTGCTCGGCCTCGGGCGGCAGCACGATCCGCTCGACGACGAGCGCGGCGCCGGCGACCGTGGGCGGCCACGCGACGCGGGCGAGCAGGCCCTCGAGGTCGTCGGCCTCGCCGACGCCGTCCTGCTCGATGGACGTCAGGTGGTGCGGGTCGACGCGCGCCGCCTCGACCACCTCGGCGGGCAGCCGCTGCGCGAGCGAGGGGTCCGCCTCGAGCGCGACGGCGGTCTCGATGAGCGCGAACAGGCGGACCGGGCCGTCCCAGCCGCCGGCGGAGACGTGCTGCTCGATCTCGCGGACGGCGTCGGCCAGCGCCAGCTGGGTCCCGGAGAAGGTGGGTGCCGCTTCGTCGGACGGTGGGGTGTTTTCCGTGGCCATGGTGCGAGGCTCCCACAACGGGCACCGCCGACGCCACGGATCGGCCCGCTCCGCGGTGTGATCTCGGGACGTTGTGGCCGGATCGTGTCGGTGTCGTGCCCACGGGTGAGGGTGATATGTGGGAACCTTGATGTCACCGTAGGTCGCCCTTCGACGATCAGTCGGCACGGAGGCCTCACCCGTACTGCAACGAAGAGGTAGTTCACTGTGACATTCGCCGCAGGACCCCGCCGTGCCCCTGAGGGCCCGCCGGCCCAGCGACGCCGCAGCCCGCTCGTCATCACGCTCATCGTGCTGGCAGCGATCGTCGTCGCGCTCTTTCTTCTCGCCGAGTTCTGGACCGAGGTGCTCTGGTTCACCCAGCTCGGGTACCAGGAGGTCCTCTGGACCGAGTGGGGGGTGCGCGCCGGTCTGTTCGTCGCAGGCTTCCTCATCATGGGGGCGGCGATCTTCGCCTCGCTCTCCATCGCCTATCGGTCGCGGCCCATCTATGCGCCGTCGACGCCGGAACAGGCCACGCTCGACCAGTACCGCGAGGCGGTGGAGCCCCTGCGCAAGGTCGTGACGTGGGGTGCGCCCGTCGTCATCGGCTTCTTCGCCGGAACCGCGGCGTCCGGGCAGTGGCAGAACGTCCTGCTCGCCGTGAACCAGGTCTCGTTCGACCAGAACGACCCGATCTTCGGGATGGACCTGTCCTTCTTCGTCTTCACCCTGCCGATCCTGCGGTTCTCCGTCGGGTTCTTCATGGCGATCGTGATCGTCGCGGGAATCGGCGCACTGGCGACCCACTACCTCTACGGGGGCCTGCGGATCGGCGGTTCCAACGACGCCGGACCCCGCACCACCAAGGCCGCGCGGGTCCAGCTCGCCGTCCTCGGCGCGCTGCTCCTCGTCGGCATCGCCCTCAACTACTGGCTCGACCGGTACTCGCTGCTCACCGCGCAGGGGACCAAGTTCGACGGCGCCTCGTACACCGACGTCAACGCCGTCATGCCGGCCAAGGCGATCCTCGCCGTCGTCGCCCTCGTCGTCGCGGTCCTCTTCGTCGTCGCCGCCGTCCGCGGCACGTGGCGCCTCCCGGCGATCGGCGTCGGGCTGATGGTGGTCTCGGCGATCGTGATCGGCGGTATCTACCCGGCCATCGTGCAGCGCTTCCAGGTGGACCCGAACGCGCAGGAGCTCGAGTCCGAGTACATCCAGCGCAACATCGACTCGACCACCGCGGCCTTCGGCCTCGACAAGGTCGAGACCCAGCAGTACGACGCGGCCACCGAGGCCGAGGCCGGTGCGCTGCGCGAGGACGCCGAGACGACCGCGCAGATCCGTCTGCTCGACCCGCAGATCGTCAGCCCGACGTTCCGTCAGCTGCAGCAGAACAAGCAGTACTACAACTTCGACGAGACGCTCGCGGTCGACCGCTACGAGATCGACGGCGAGAAGCAGGACTCGGTCGTGGCCGTGCGTGAGCTCAACCTCGCCGGACTCGGTGACGACCAGCGCAACTGGGTCAACGACCACACGGTGTTCACGCACGGCTTCGGGATGGTCGCCGCGTACGGCAACCAGACCGGTCCCGACGGCCGCCCGGCCTTCTTCGAGGGAGACATCCCCGCCGAGGGCGCCCTGACGGACATGGGCGAGGGCTACGAGCCTCGCGTCTACTTCAGCCCGCAGGCGCCGGAGTACTCGATCGTCGGTGCGCCGGACGAGTCGAACCCGTGGGAGCTCGACTTCCCGGACGACGAGGCCGGTGGCCAGGTCAACTCGACGTTCGGTGCCGAGGACGGTGCCGTCGCCGGCCCCGACATCGGATCCTTCGGCAGCAAGCTGCTCTACGCGCTCAAGTTCGGCAGCGGCGACATCCTCTTCTCCGACCGTGTCACCGAGGAGTCGCAGATCATCTACGACCGTGATCCTCGCAGCCGCGTGCAGAAGATCGCGCCGTACCTGACGCTCGACCAGCGGGTGTACCCCGCCGTCGTGGACGGCCGGATCAAGTACGTCGTCGAGGGCTACACGACCACGGACCAGTACCCGTACTCGGCCCAGCGCGCGCTCGACGAGGCGGTCGCCGACTCGCTGACCTCCTCCGGCTCGGCCTCGATCCAGGCGATCGCCCCCGAGGAGATCAACTACATCCGCAACTCGGTGAAGGCCACCGTCGACGCCTACGACGGCTCGGTCGACCTGTACGCCTGGGAGCCCGAGGACCCGATGCTCCAGGCGTGGCAGGGTGTCTTCCCCGAGGCCGTCAAGCCGATGTCGGAGATCTCCGGCGACCTGATGGATCACCTGCGCTACCCCGAGGACCTCTTCAAGGTGCAGCGCTCGCTCCTGACGGCCTACCACGTCACCGACGCGTCGGACTTCTTCTCCGGGCAGGACTTCTGGCAGAACCCCGAGGACCCGACCGACACGTCCGGCTCGGGCGCTCTGCAGCCTCCGTACTACCTGACGCTGCAGATGCCCGACCAGACCGAGCCGACCTTCTCGCTCACGTCGAGCTTCATCCCCGGTGGCAACACCGACCGAGAGATCCTCACGGGCTTCCTGGCGGTCGACGCCGAGGCGGGCAGCGAGGACGGCAAGCGGTCCGAGGACTACGGCAAGCTCAGGCTTCTCGAGCTCCCGAGAAACGCGACGGTCCCGGGTCCGGGTCAGGTGCAGAACAACTTCGACTCGAACTCGACGATCGCCAGCGAGCTCAACATCCTGAGCCGAGGCAACTCCGAGGTCATCCACGGAAACCTGCTGACGCTCCCCGTCGGCGGCGGGCTGCTGTACGTCCAGCCGGTCTACGTCCAGTCGTCGCAGGGCACCCAGTACCCGCTGCTGCGCAAGGTGCTGGTCTCCTTCGGTGACGAGGTCGGGTTCGCCGACACCCTCGACGAGGCCCTGAACCAGGTCTTCGGCGGCGACTCGGGTGCAGACGCCGGGGACGCCGGCGGCGAGACGGAGTCGGAGGTCGACGACGCACCGCTCGACGGCACCGACACGGACACCGGGACGGACACCGGGACCGAGACGGAGGAGCCGACCGCGGAGCCGACCGAGACGTCGACAGCCACGGAGGAGCCGAGCCCGGAGCCGTCCACGCCGGGGACGTTCGACGACCCGCAGGCGGCGCTCGACCAGGCGCTGACCGAGGCGGCGCAGGCGATGCAGGATGCCGACGAGGCGCTCTCGTCCGGTGACTGGGCCTCCTACGGCGACGCGCAGGACGCCCTCGACGAGGCTCTGCAGACCGCGATCGACGCGGAGAGCCAGCTCAGCGGTTCCTGACCGGAGCGTGACCCGGGCGCGGGGCGGGATCGGTCGATCTCGCCCCGTGTCCGGCGTCACAGCCGGATCTGCCCGATCGGATTTGGCTCTGGCACCCACGGCACGTAGAGTGGTGTTTACCGACGCGGGGTGGAGCAGCTCGGTAGCTCGCTGGGCTCATAACCCAGAGGTCGCAGGTTCAAATCCTGCCCCCGCTACTTGTGAAGTAGCACGAAGGGCCGGACCATACGGTCCGGGCCTTCGTCGTTCCCTCGGGCGTGCCGCCGCACGCCCGACCTCGGCGAGCTGTGCGGCGGCACGCCTCCTAGGGTGTCGGCTCCGCGCCGTCGGAGGTGCGGGCACCGCGTCGACGGACCACGAGGGCGGCGACGACGACGAGCAGCACCATCGCGGCGACCACCAGCAGGGACGTGACTCCGGTCGCGGCGACGAAGCTCGTGATCTGCGACTGGACCTGCACCGCGGCGTCGACGATCGGGTCGCCCGTCGCGGTCCCGGCGAACACCCGCAGCTCGTACCAGCCGTACCAGGCGACGTAGGCGCCGGCGAGGACCAGCAGCGCACCGCTGAGGCGGCTGATCACCGGTGCGGCGCGGCGCATCCGGCTCACGATCCCGGTCGACGCGGTGGCCGCGGCGATCGCGAGCAGCCCGACGACGGCTCCCATCCCGACCCCGTAGACGACGTAGGTGAGCGTGACGCCGAGGACGCCGCCGGACCGGACAGCGCCGGCCGTCACGGCGAGGAACGGCGCGATGGTGCAGCTGAGGGACGCGAGGGCGAAGGTCGCGCCGTACCCCACCTGCGACCACCACGACCGTCGCGGGGCGCGGCCGTAGCGGGACAGCACGCCGATGCCGAGGCTGCGCCCCGACAGCAGCCAGACCCCGGTCCCGACGAGCGCGACGCCGACGACGATCGTCACGACCGGGAGCCACCGCTCGATCGCCCCGGTGACGGACGCGAGCAGGATGCCGAACGCGCCGAAGACGAGGACGAACCCGACGGTCATCCCGGCGGTGAAGCGCGCAGCCCGGCGGATCGCCCCGGCCTGGGACTCGTCGCCACCTTCGGGGGGCTGCGCGACCAGAAGGGTCAGATAGGCCGGGAGCAGCGCGAAGCCGCAGGGGTTGAACGCGGCCACCGCCCCGGCGACGAGGGCCAGGCCCAGCAGGACAGGATCCACGGATCAGCCGTCGACGAGGTCGCGCGAGGTGGACTCGAGCGACTCGAGGCCCATCGCGCCGACGACCGTCTCCATCTCGCCGTCGGCGTCGACGAAGACGAAGGAGGGCTGAGAGACGACGCCGAACCCGGTCCAGATCGATCCGTCGGCGTCGACGACGTGCTCGAACCCGGTCACGCCGGTGCTGTCGACGAACTCGACCATCGCGTCCGTCTCCCCGAGGCCCGCCACGCCCACGAAGGTCACCTCACCGTCGAGGTCCTCGGCCACCTGGGTGACCGAGGGGGCCTCGCCACGGCAGACCGTGCACCACGGGGCCCAGAACCAGAACACGGTGGGTTCGCCGGCGAGTGCCGCGGCGTCGATCTCCCCGCCGGAGACGGTGGGTGCGGTGAAGTCCATCGCCGCGGGCACGGCGACGTCGGTGCCCTCGTCGGCTGATGCGTCGTCGGCGGCGTCCTCTGTCGTGCCGGCCTGCGACTCGTCGTCGGACGCCTCCGTGCTGGTCTCGGACGCCGGTGCGGAGCTCTCCGTCTCCTCTGCGGCGGGTTCGGTGCTGCTGGCGCATCCGGCCAGGAGGAGGGCGAGGCCTGCGGCTGCCCCGATGGCTGAGCGTGCTCGGGTGGCGGTCACGGTGATTCCTTCGGTCGTGCGGCGTGGATCGCCGGCGTGGGATACCTCCACCATGCCTCGCCCCCGGGTCGTTGTGCCCGTTCGCACGGCTGACGGAATGCTGACGGTCGGCGCGGGGCACTACGGTGGGTGCGTGGACGTCGCCCGCAGCCAGGACCCCCCACCCGTCGCCGGCGGGCGGACGAGCGTGGAGCAGCACCGGGCCGACGTCGCGCAACTGCTGCGCCCGCGCCTCGCCCTCGGAGACCGGGGGGCGGTCACGGTCCCCGTCGAGGAGGCGTTCGGCAGGGTCCTCGCCGCCGACGTGGTCGCGCGTGTGGCCGTGCCGGCCTTCCGTAACTCGCAGATGGACGGGTTCGCCGTGCGGTCCGTCGACGTGACACGGCCCGTGCGGTTGCCGGTCAGCGGCGAGATCGCCGCGGGGGCCTCTCCTGGTCCGCTGGTTCCCGGCACCGCGGCGCGGATCATGACGGGTGCGCCCGTGCCCGACGGTGCCGATGCGGTGGTCCCGGTCGAGGACACCGACGTCGGCCGGTTCTGCCCCGGGGAGATCCCCGCCGTCGTCGGCCTCCGCGAGCCGGTCCCCCCGGGGCTGTTCGTGCGCGAGGCCGGGAGCGACGTCGCGGAAGGAGAGGTGATCGTGCCGGCCGGAACTCTCGTGGGCCCCGCGCACGTCGCCGCCATCGCAGCGTGCGGTGCGCGCGCCGTGGTCTGGCGACAGCCCCGTGTCGCCGTGATCTCGACCGGCTCGGAGGTGGTCTCTCCCGCTGCCGAGCTCGGTGCGGGGCAGGTCTTCGACGCGAACGGACCGGCCCTGGCGGCAGCGGTCCGTGCCGCGGGTGCCGAGGTGGTCGGGCCGTTCCGGGTCGCCGACGCACCCCAGGCCCTCGGCGACCTGCTCGACGACGTCGCAGCCCGGGTCGACCTGATCCTCACGTCGGGCGGGGTGAGCCAGGGCGCGTACGAGGTGGTCAAGGACCTGCTCCGGTCGGCGGGGGAGGTGGAGTTCCGGAGCGTCGCGATGCAGCCCGGTGGGCCGCAGGGATGGGGGACGTACCGCGGGACCCCGATCCTGACGTTCCCGGGGAACCCGGTCAGCGCCCAGGTGTCGTTCGTCGTCCTTCTGCGGGACGAGCTGCTGCGCGCGGCGGGCCTCCCCGGTCGGGGGACGGTCCGCCTGCCGCTCGCGGGCGCGACGACCTCACCGGCCGGGAGGCGCCAGTTCCTTCGTGGAGCCCGCGACGGGGACGCCGTCCGCGTCGTCGGCGGCCCCGGGTCCCACCTGGTGGCCACGATGGCGCGCGCAGACGTCCTGATCGACGTCCCCGAGGACGTGACAGAGCTGCAAGCTGGTGACGAGGTGGAGGTATGGCCGCTGTGAGCGACGTGAGCCGGGTGACGACGGACGTCCTGGACGCCGGTGTGGTCCAGGAGGTCGAGGACGCGGTCTCCGCGCCGGAGTGCGGTGCGGTGGTGACGTTCCGCGGCGTGGTGCGCGACGTCGACGACGGACGCGGTGTGTCGGGCCTGGACTACGAGGCGCACCCGGACGCGACGGCCGTGCTGCGCGAGTGCGTCGCGGGCGTCGCCGCGGAGACCGGCCTCCGGGTCGCCGCGGTGCACCGGTACGGAGAGCTCGCCGTCGGCGACGTCGCGCTGGTGGCGAGCGCCTCGGCGGGACACCGGCGAGAGGCCTTCGACGCCTGCACGCTGCTGGTCGAACGGATCAAGGCGCAGACCCCGATCTGGAAGAGGCAGCACTTTGCCGAGGGCAGCTCGGAGTGGGTCGGCCTGTAGCGCCGCCTCTCGACGGGCGGCGTCTCGACGGACGCCGTCTCGTGCGGACGGTGGTCGAGCCTGTCGAGACCCGATCGCCCGACGGACGGTGGTCGAGCCTGTCGAGACCCCTAGCCGAAGATCGCCGTGCCGTACTTCGCCAGGATCGCCGCCGCGAGCAGCACGAACCAGAGTGCGGTGAGGATGCCGAACGCCCCGGACCGTACGAGGCCCGTCGCCCACGTCTGGAGCTTCGCGGGCCAGTACAAGTTGTTCTCGAGGATGTTCCAGTGGAGCATCGAGACGAAGACGAGCGTCGTCGAGGCCGTGACCGTCAGGCACCAGGGGCAGAGGGCGCCGATGACGAACATCGACTGGTAGAAGAGCCAGTACGCGAAGATCAGGCCCAGCAGGTAGACGGTCTGCGCGGCTGTCATGAACCAGCGCGGGAACCTCACCCCGGCGATGCCGGCGACGGCGATCGTGATGACGACGGGTTCCGCGATCAGGCCGAGGAACGAGTTGGGGAATCCGAAGAGCGACGACTGCCACGCGACGCCGACCGCTCCGCAGGAGATCACGCTGTTGATGTCGCACGCGAGGACGGCGTCCGGGTTCGCGGCGAGCTCGACGGCGTCGATCGAGAGGACGAACGCGGCGACGAGCGAGATGAGGGCGCCCACGAGCATCTCGCCGAAGAGCCACTGGCGTGAGTGGAAGAACCCGGTGGGTCGTTCGTCGAGCGTCGTCGGTGAGTGCGTCATCTTCGGTGGTCCGTCCGTTCGAGGCGTCACTTGTGAAGAATAGCGCAAGCGGTGTGCGTCAGCCGCCGATCGCCCCCATCGAGCGCGTGGTCGGGGCGAAGGTCTCCGGATCCGGGGCGCCCGTGTCGAAGCCGTGAGACCACGGCTTGGCCCACATCGCACCCTGCCATGCCGCGGCGATGTCATCGTCCGAGCCGCCGCCCCGCAGCAGCCCGCGCAGGTCGGTCTCGGCGTCGCCGAACAGGCACGACCGGACCGTGCCCTCGGCGGTGAGGCGCGTGCGGTCGCAGTCCCCGCAGAACGAGCGGGTCACCGAGGCGATGATGCCGACGGTCGAGCTCCCGCCGTCCACGCGCCACTCCTCGGCGGGGGCGGACGGGTCGTCGCGTCCGAGGGGCTCGAGCGTGAACTGGCGACCGAGCTCGGCGAGCAGGGTCTCGGCGGTGACCATGTGCTCGCGCGCCCACTGGTGGTCGGCGTCGAGCGGCATCTGCTCGATGAAGCGCAGCCGGCAGTCGTGCTCCACGGCGAACGCGAGCAGGTCGCGTGCCCCGCGCAGGGTCTCGGGCATCAGCACGGCGTTGAGCTTGACGGGGGAGAGGCCGGCGTCGATCGCCCCGCGGATCCCGGTGAGGACGGCGGGGAGCCGGTCGCGGCGCGTGAGCTCGGCGAAGTGCTGGCGGTCGACGCTGTCGAGCGAGATGTTCACGCGGTCGAGGCCGGCCTCGACGAGGGCGTGGACGCGCTTGTCCAGACCGATGGCGTTGGTCGTCATCGACACCGAGGCGTCGGGTGCCGCTGCGCGCACGCGGGAGACGATCTCGACGATCTCTCGACGGACGAGCGGTTCGCCCCCGGTGAGCCGGATGTCGTGCACCCCGAACCGCGCGGTGGCGATGCCGACCAGGCGGCCGATCTCGTCCGGGGTGAGCAGCTGGTCGGCGGCGATGGCGGGGAGGCCCTCCGCCGGCATGCAGTAGGTGCAGCGCAGGGAGCACTTCTCGGTGACGGAGATCCGGAGGTCGCGGGCGACGCGGCCGAACCGGTCGACCAGCAGGTCGGTGTCCGGGCGTCCGTCGGGGGAGACCGCCGTGCGGACCTGGGGGGTACCGAGAGAGACGGCCGGCATGGTTCAGCTCCTCATCGCCCGGACGGTGGTCGGTCGGCCTGAACGCGGGGTCGAGGCTACGCCGAGCCCTTGACGACGAGGACCGGGGCCGCGGCGTCGAGGAGCACTCGCGTGGTGGTGCTGCCGAGCAGGAACTTCGAGACGGCGGACCGCTTGCGCGACCCGATGACGACGAGGTCGACGTGATCGTCCTCGGAGGCGTCCAGGATCGCGTCCGAGGGTTCCTCGTCGGAGCTCCGGTACGTGATCGAGGGGTCGGCGCCGAGGGTGTCCAGCACGTGTGCCAGCGCAGCGGGCGTCGTCGCCTCGGGGGTCTGCGGTGTGAGGACGAGGACCTCGAGCGTCGTCTCGCGCCGCGTGGCCTCCGCATGGGCGCGGCGTAGTGCGGCCTCGCCTTGGGGAGAGTCGTTGTACGCCACCAGGACGGTCATGGCCGTCTCCTCACGGTCTCGTTCATCTGGGCCGATTCCACTCTCTCACAGGCGGTCATGGTGAGGAGCGTCGGCACGCGGATCCGGGACGGTGATCGTCGGGGGGAGGTGGGTGCGCAGGGTCGTCGCCAGCACGTTCAGCACACGGGGGCGGTCGTCGACGTCGAGGCGCTCGCTGGGCGCGGTCACGCTCACGGCGGCGAAGGCGTTGCCGTTGCGGAGCAGGGGGAGTGCGACGCACGCGATACCCGGTTCGTTCTCCTCGACCTCTTCGGCGCTGCGGCCCGTCCTGAGCGCGCGTCCGAGCGCCGAGGTCTGCGCCGGGATGCGCCGCCCGACGGCGGACCAGACCCGGAGCGGGCGCGACGGCTCGACCTTGTCGAGGTAGATCACCTCGTCGGCTCCTGCCGGGGCTCCGAGGTGGACGAGCTCGTGCAGCTCGTCCCGGGCGGCCTCGAGCGCGGGGCGCATCAGGGTCGGCAGGTTCTCCTCGGCGTAGTACGCGGTCGAGAGCGCGATCGCGGCGGGCCCGAGCCGGTACCGACCCTCGTCGTTCTGGACGTACCCACGGTGCGCGAGCGAGGCGAGCGTCCGGTGGACCGTCGGCTTGGCGACGTCGAGCCGACGCGCGATCTCTCCGAGGGAGAGGCCGTCGGGCCCGACCGGCGCGAGGACCTCGAGTGCGAGAAGTGCCTTGTCGACGCTCCCGAGCGGGTTGGTCATGTACGCTCCTGTTCATCAGCACGGAATCACCGTTCACTATAGCGAAACGGAAGGTCAATGACTACCTACACGGAAACCTGGTCGGAGCTCGCGTCCGCGCGTGTGGTCCCCGTCGTCGTCGCCGACGGCGAGGCCGAGGGGCTGAACGTCGCCGACGCCCTGCGCCGCGGACACCTGCCCATCGCGGAGATCACCTTCCGGGTCGCCGGCGCTGCCGCGGCCATCCGTGCGATCTCGGAGGACTACCCGGAGATGCTCGTCGGCGCCGGGACCGTCATCCGTCCCGATCAGGTCGACGCCGCCGTCGAGGCCGGTGCACGCTTCCTCGTCTCGCCCGGCATCTCCGAGGCCGTGGTCGCGCGTGCGCGTGCGCACGAGATCCCGATCATCCCGGGGGTCGCGACGCCGTCGGACATCATGCGTGCGGTCGAGCTCGGTCTCGACACCGTCAAGCTGTTCCCCGCGGGCACCCTCGGCGGCCCCGCCGCCGTCAAGGCCTTCGCGGCCCCGTTCCCCGGCCTGCGCTTCGTCCCCACCGGGGGGATCTCCGCGCACAACATGGGCGACTACCTGATGCTGCCGCAGGTGCTCGCCGTCGGCGGCTCCTGGATGGTCGACCGTGCGCTCGTCCAGGGTGAGGACTGGGAGCGGGTCACCGAGCTCAGCCGCGACGCCGTCGAGCTGGCCGAGCAGGTCGTCGCGTCCCGACCGTTGCCGCACCCGGCGGACCTGCACCCCGCCGACTCCCTGGGTACCGCCGTCGAAGGAGAAGAGCGTTGAGCACGTCGTCCCCCGCACTGACCGTCCGTCCCGCCGTGGAGTGCGACTACGACGTCGTCGCGCTCGGCGAGGTGATGCTCCGTCTCGACCCCGGTGAGCGCCGCATCCGCACGGCCCGCACCTTCTCCGCGTGGGAGGGCGGCGGCGAGTACAACGTCGCCCGCGGGCTCCGGCGATGCTTCGGGCTCCGCGGCGCCGTCGTCACGGCCCTCGCGGACAACGAGATCGGCCGCCTCGTCGAGGACTTCATGCTCACCGGCGGGCTCGACACCTCCCACGTCCGGTGGGTGCCGTACGACGGCATCGGGCGCGAGGTCCGCAACGGGCTCAACTTCACCGAGCGCGGGTTCGGCGTCCGCGGTGCCGTCGGCGTATCGGACCGGGGCAACACCGCCGTCGCGCAGATGCGGCCCGACGACGTCGACTGGGACGCGCTGTTCGCGCGCGGCGTGCGCTGGTTCCACACCGGCGGGATCTTCGCGGCGCTCTCGGAGAACGCCGCCGACGTCGCCGAGGCCGCGATGAGCGCGGCGCGCAAGCACGGGACGATCGTCTCCTACGACCTCAACTACCGTCCGTCCCTGTGGCAGGGGATCGGAGGCGTCGAGCGTGCCCAGGACGTCAACCGCCGGCTCGCCCAGTACGTCGACGTCATGATCGGCAACGAGGAGGACTTCACGGCGAGCCTCGGGTTCGAGGTCGAGGGTGTCGACGAGAGCCTCACCGACCTGGACACGGGTGCCTTCCGGTCGATGATCGGTCGTGCTGCCGAGGCGTTCCCGAACTTCCAGGTGATCGCCACCACCCTGCGCGGCGTGCACACCGCGACGGTCAACGACTGGGGTGCCATCGCGTGGTCGCGGACGCAGGGGTTCGCGGAGGCGACGCACCGACCGCGCCTCGAGATCCTCGACCGGGTCGGCGGCGGGGACTCCTTCGCGTCCGGGCTCGCGTACGGCCTGATGGAGCTGGGCTCCATCGGCGAGGCGGTCGAGTACGGCGCCGCCCACGGTGCCCTCGCCATGACGACGCCGGGTGACACCTCGACGGCGACCCTCGCCGAGGTGGCCAAGCTCGCCGGTGGCGGTTCGGCGCGCGTGCAGCGCTGAGCCCGGTGCGTACCGGCTAGGCTTCTGGTCGACAGATGGTCAGTGCGAGGAGGTGTCCACCGTGGAGATCCTGCCCCGGCGGACGCCGCCCACGCCCCCGAGCCTCGGTCAGGTCGTCGAGCACGCGCGGATACTCCGCGGTGCCGGCGACCTGGCCGGGACCGCGCGCCTTCTGGACGACGCCTTCGCCGTCGAGGCACGCGGGTCCGAGCCGATGCGACGTCGTGCGCTGCTGCTGCGTGCCCAGGTGGCCTTCGAGATGCACGACGACGCGGCCGCGGCCCGGTTCCTCGACACCGCCGATGCCCTGCGCCCGCTGGCGGACGCGCTCGCCGCGCTCGACGCGACGGACTCCCGACGTTGACCCGGCAGGGGTGACCCGCACCCGTGCAGAACATCTGGCGACGGGTCGACCCCTTTGTCGCCGCCATCCTGACCTCGCTCGCCCTCGGGCTGCTGCTCCCCGTCCCCGACACGGCACGTGGTGTCGTCGACGGGGTGTCGACGGCCGCCGTCGCGCTCCTCTTCTTCGTCTACGGCGCGAGACTCCCGAGCCGTGAGGTGTGGGACGGGCTCCGCAACTGGCGCCTGCAGGGCGGGATCCTCGCCTCGACGTGGCTCGTCTTTCCCGTCCTCGGGCTGGTCACCGCGTGGCTCGTCGAGCCCGCGCTCGGGGCAGGCCTTGCCGGGGGGATCCTCTACGTCTCGCTCCTGCCCTCCACCGTCCAGGCCTCCGTCGCCTTCACCTCCGTGGCCCACGGCAACGTCGCCGGTGCGGTGTGCGGCGCGACGGTCTCCAACCTCCTCGGGATGGTGCTCACGCCGCTGCTGGTGCTCTGGCTCATGGGCGCCGAGACGGCCGGTCTCGGCATGTCCGGGATCGGCGACGTCCTGCTGCACCTGCTGCTGCCCTTCGTGCTCGGGCAGCTCGTGCAGCCGCTGATCGGCGCCTGGATCCGTGCGCGCCGGTGGATCTCGGTCTACGTCGACCGGGGTGCGATCGTGCTGATCGTCTTCTCGTCCGTCTCGGGCGCGGCGTCCGAGGGGGCGTTCGGTGCCGTCTCCGCCTGGGCGCTCGCGGGCCTGCTGCTGGTCTCGGCCGCGATGCTCGCGATAATGCTCGCCGTCACCTGGTTCGGAGGACGGGCCCTCGGTCTCGACCGCGCCGACCGTGTCGCACTGCTCATGTGCGGCTCGAAGAAGTCCCTCGCCACCGGCCTGCCGATGGCGTCGGTCCTCTTCCCCGTGGCCGTCGCGGGAACCGTGGCGGTGCCCCTGATCGTGTTCCACCAGCTCCAGCTGATCGTCTGCGCGATGATCGCGCAGCGGCTGGCGCGGACGGCGCCGGCGTAGAGGTCGCGGGCGCTACCCCCGGGGCAGCCGCAGCCGCGCCTCGGCCCCCGACGCGTCGTCGTCGGTCCGGGTGAACAGCTGCGCGGGCCGCCCACCGGCACGACGGCGCACGGGTTCGCCCGCGTCGTCGGTCACGGGGGTCAGCGCCGGGGACATTCGGCGCGTGAACGTGTCCTTGAGCAGCGGTGCGCCGAGGACGGCCTCGTGGACGGTGCGGAGCTCGGCCAGGGTGAACCGGTCGTCGAGCAGGTGGGCGGGGTCGGGGCGGACCTCGTACTCGTCGCGCAGGTGCCGGACGGCGTGGCGGACGATCTGGGCGTGGTCGAAGGGGAGCGAGGTCTCGGACGAGACGGTCCCGTCGTCCTCGACGAGGACGGGGCGTGCAAGACCCGACGAGACGGTGCTCCACGGCAGCACGATGCTGTGCGCAAGAGAGAGCGCCCAGGTGCGGGCGTCGCGGTCGGGGTCGTCGAAGACGCGGAGCAGGGTCGGGGTGACCTCGAGCGCGGGGAGTCCCATCTTGGTGGTGAGGATGGCGGTCACGGTCTGCGCGATCGTCGTGCGCTCACGCAGGAACCTGCCGGGAACCACCCGGCCCGCGGGGGTGCTCTGCCGGTCGAGCAGCAGGACGGCCAGCCGACCGATCCGGTGCGGGGCGGCGTCGGGGGGCAGGACGGTGAGCACCGCGAGGTCGACGGCGACGGCCGCGCGGGGGTGTGTCTCGAGGTCGGGGACGTGCGGTTCGGCAGCCATGTCTTCAACTTATCGCAGATGTGCGCTATGGTTAGCGCAGAAACGAGAGAAAGAGGTCACCATGACGCTCACCCTGCACATCGGCCGCGGTACCGACCGCGGCGCCCTGTCCGTCTTCCCGGTCTGGACCGACGGGACCGTTCCGCGCACGTACAGCCTCAGCGCCGACACGGCCCGCCTGGCCGAGCACGACGTCGAGAAGGTCTCCTCGCTGGTCGTCACGAACCCCGGCGACCACCCGCTGCTCCTGCTCGAGGGGCAGCTGCTGCAGGGAGGGCTCCAGCACCGGATGCTCGTGCGGTCGACGATGGTCCCCGCCTCGGGCTCGGCGTCGCTCGACGTGCTCTGCGTCGAGCAGGGGCGGTGGAGCGGCGGGCGCGAGCAGCGGTCGACCGGCGACCGTGCGGCGCTCGCGGTGCGCGGAGCGGCGGCACAGGGACAGGGCGGCGTGTGGAGCCGGGTCGCCGGCTACGACCAGCAGTTCGGCGCCAACCCGACGCAGTCGTTCGTCGAGCACGCGCGCCGCGCCGACGCCGACGTCGCACGGCTGATCGACGGCCTCGCACCGCTCGACGGTCAGGCCGGGGTGGTCATCGGCATCGGGGGTCAACCCGTGATGATGGAGGTCTTCGACTCCCCGTCGACCCTGCGTCGCCAGTACCGCTCGATCCTGCGGGCGGCCGCCCTCGACGCGCTCGGCAACCCGGCGGTGCGGACACCGTCGCGCCGGGCGGTCCGGTTCGCCGACCGCGCCAACGCCGTCGTGCGGACTCCCTCTGCACGGGCCGGTGCCGGCGTCACCTCGACCGGCGCCGACCAGTACGCGCGGGTCACGACCCTCGACTGGCAGGACCGTGTGGTGCACCTGCAGGCGACGAACGTGCGCCACACCCTGGTCCAGGCGCCCGCCGCGGCCTGAGGCCACGACGGCCGAGCGGGTGGTCGTGGGGCATCACGTCTCCGTGACGTCCCACGACCACCCGCTCGGCCTGGTGGTGGCAGCGGCTCAGCGCCGCTCGTCCACGCTCGACCCGACGAGGTAGCGCGCGTACGCGTCGTTCGTCAGGAAGGCCGGGTACTCCTCGGCGAGAGCGACCTGGCGGAAGATCTCCGCCGCCTCGTCGATCCGGTCCTCCTCGGTGCGCGGCAGCTCCTCGACGATCTTGGCGAGCAGCTCCTCGACCCGCTCCTGCGTGATCGGCCGGCCGTCCTCCGTCCGCGTCCCCGAGGCGATCCACTGCCAGATCTGCGACCGCGAGATCTCGGCCGTGGCGGCGTCCTCCATCAGGTGGTCGATCGCCGCGGCGCCGACGCCCCGAAGCCACGAGTCGACGTAGCGCACACCCACGGAAATGTTGGCGCGCAGGCCCTCGTCGGTGATCGTCGCACCACCGCGTCGTGCCGAGCGGACGTCGAGCAGCTCGTGCTGCCCCACCCGCACGTCCTCGCGCTTGCGGTCGATCTGGTGCGGGCGGTCGCCGAGCACGGCGTCGAACTCACCACGGGCCGACGGGATGAGGTCGGGGTGCGCCACCCAGGTGCCGTCGAACCCGTCGGTGGCCTCGCGCTTCTTGTCCGCGCGGACCTGGGCGAACGCCCGCTCCGTGACGTCCGGACGACGGCGGTCCGGGATGAACGCGCTCATCCCGCCGATCGCGTGCGCTCCCCGCTTGTGGCAGGTCTGCACCAGCAGCTCGGTGTAGGCGCGCATGAACGGGACGGTCATCCCGACCTGGGCGCGGTCCGGCAGGACGTACGCGTCCCCCCGGGTGCGGAAGGACTTGATGATCGAGAACAGGTAGTCCCACCGGCCCGCGTTCAGCCCCGCGCAGTGCTCGCGCAGCTCGAACAGGATCTCGTCCATCTCGAACGCGGCCGGCAGCGTCTCGATCAGGACGGTCGCCCGGATCGTCCCGCGGGGGATGCCCAGCCGGGTCTGCGCCCAGCAGAAGACGTCGTTCCACAGCCGTGCTTCGCGGTACCCCTCGAGCTTCGGGAGGTAGAAGTACGGTCCACGGCCCCGGGTGATCAGCTCCTCGGCGTTGTGGAACAGGTACAGGCCGAAGTCCACGAGGCTGCCCGAGGCGTCGTGCGTCGCACCGGACAGGTCGGTGTGCCGCAGGTGCTTCTCGTCGAGGTGCCACCCGCGGGGGCGGAAGACGATCGTCGGCATGTCCGTCAGCTCCGCCGAGCGCAGCGCGTACTCCTTGCCGTTCTCCGCGGTGAACGCGAGCGTCCCGCGGATCGCGTCGTGCAGCGCGAGCTGGCCCTCGACGACGTTGCGCCACGTCGGGGACGACGCGTCCTCGGCGTCGGCGAGCCACACCTTCGCGTCCGAGTTCAGCGCGTTGACCGTCATCTTCGGATCCGTGGGACCCGTGATCTCGACGCGGCGGTCCTCCAGACCCGGGCCGGCACCGGCGACCTGCCAGGCCGCGTTGTCCCGGACCGGCCGCGTGCTCGCCCGGAAGTCCGGGTCGATCCCGTTGGCGACCTCTTCGCAGCGGCGCTCGCGGGCGTGCAGGATGGCGTGCCGGCGGCCCCCGAACTCCTCGTGGAGCTCGGCGAGGAACGTCAGCGCCTCGGTCGAGAGGATCTCGTCGTACCGGGAGCCGGAGCGGGCCTTGACGCGCATCGTGCCGGGAATGGTCACGCGTCTGGTCGGGGACGTGTCGGTCGGGTGCTCGGTGAGCGTGGTCATGATCGTCTCCTGCCTGGTCAGAACTGTGCGGTCTCGGTGGACCCGGCGAGGGCGAGGGTGGCGCTCGCCGGGTTCAGGGCGGTCGAGACCCGGTCGAAGTACCCGGTACCGACCTCCCGCTGGTGGCGGGTGGCCGTGTAGCCGTGCTGCTCGGAGGCGAATTCAGCCTCCTGCAGCTCGACGTACGCGCTCATGGCGCGCTCGTTGTACCCGCGGGCGAGCTCGAACATCGCGTGGTTCAGCGCGTGGAAGCCCGCGAGGGTGATGAACTGGAACGTGTACCCGTACGAGGCGAGGTCGCGCTGGAAGCGGGCGATCGTCTCGTCGTCGAGGTGCTTCTTCCAGTTGAAGGACGGCGAGCAGTTGTACGCGAGCTTCTTGTCCGGGAACTTCGCGTGGACGGCCTCCGCGACGCGACGGGCGAGCTCGAGGTCGGGCTCCGACGTCTCGACCCAGATCATGTCCGCGTACTCGGCGTAGGCCAGGGCGCGGGCGACGACGACGTCCTCGCCCGGCGTCGTGCGGTAGAAGCCCTCGCTCGTGCGGTCACCGGTGAGGAACGGCTGGTCGCGCTCGTCGACGTCGCTCGTGATGAGGTCGGCGGCAAGGGAGTCCGTGCGGGCGATGATGATGGACGGGACGCCCGAGACGTCGGCGGCCAGACGTGCCGCGTTCAGGGTGCGGATGTGCTGGGCCGTGGGAACCAGGACCTTGCCGCCGAGGTGACCGCACTTCTTCTCCGAGGCGAGCTGGTCCTCCCAGTGCACGCCTGCCGCGCCGGCCTCGATCATCTGCTGCATGAGCTCGTAGGCGTTGAGCGGCCCGCCGAACCCGGCCTCCGCGTCGGCGACGATGGGAGCCATCCAGTCGCGCGGCTCGGTGGGGCCCTCGGCGCCGGCCTCCTCGAACTCGACCTGGCCGGCACGGAGCAGCGCGTTGTTGATGCGGCGCACGACGGCGGGGACGGAGTTGGCGGGGTAGAGGGACTGGTCGGGGTAGGTCTGGCCGGAGAGGTTCGCGTCGGCGGCGACCTGCCACCCGGACAGGTAGATGGCCTCGAGCCCGGCACGGACCTGCTGGACGGCCTGGTTGCCCGAGAGCGCCCCGAGCGCGGCCGACCACTGCGGCTCGCCCTGCTCGTCGGCACCGCGGTTGATGAGCTCCCAGAGCTTCTCGGCGCCGCGACGGGCGAGCGTGCGCTCCTCGCGGACCGAGCCGCGGATGTCGATCACGTCCTGCGCGGTGTAGTCGCGGCGGACACCGGACCAGCGCGGGTTGGTGATCCACTCGCGCTCGAGCTCCTCGGCGGTCTGCGTCTGGTCCCCGGGGCGCGTGGCCGTGGTGGGCTCGGGGATCCGCTCGGTGACCTCGACGTCCGCGGTCGTCGCGGTGGCGGCCGCGACGCGGCGGTACTCGTTGTCGGAACGACGGGTGACGATCTTCGGGGTGTTCACGATGGGCCTCCTGAGCGACGATGCGGCGGAAAGTGCTGCACAACGAGAGTCCTTCACCGTCCAACCCCTCAACAACTGTGACCCGGGTAGAAGAAATCGACAGTTTCTGTTGATTGAACATTGTGGTGTGTGTCACCATCGCTCATGGCTATCTCCGGTGCGGGTCCGCGCAGAACCCCGAACGTTCCCGAAATCGCGCTCGACGACGAGCCCGACGCCCTCGTGATCGGGCGCCGCATCCGGCACCTGCGGACGCGGCAGGGCATGACGCTGGCGGAGCTCGCCGCGGCGATCGACCGCGCGCCGTCACAGGTCTCGACGCTGGAGAACGGCAAGCGGGAGCCCAAGTTCAGCCAGCTGCACCAGATCGCCCGCGCCCTCGACGCGAGCGTGGAGGACCTCCTCGCGCCGGCGGCGCCGTCGCGACGCGACGCCCTGGAGGTCGAGCTCGAGCGCGCCCAGCGGGGTCCGCTGTTCTCCTCGCTCAACATCCCCGGCGTCCGTGTCGGCAAGAGCCTTCCGGACGACGCCCTGTCGACCATCATCGCCCTCCAGCGGGAGATCGAGCGCCTGCACACCGAGCGTGCGGCGACCCCGGAGGAGGCGCGACGGGCGAATGCGGAACTGCGACGCCTCATGCGTGACCAGGACAACTACTTCCCGGAGCTCGAGGACGCCGCGCGCGAGCTCCTGGACGGCGTGGGGCACACCCGCGGGACGCTGTCCCAGCGCGTCGCCGCCGACCTCGCCGCCCATCTCGGGTTCACGCTGCACTACGTCAGCGACCTGCCGCACTCCACCCGCTCCGTGATCGACCAGCGCCACCACCGGGTGTACCTGCCCAGCACCGGGGTGCGCTCGACGTCGGACCCGCGCTCGGCACTGCTCCAGGCGCTCGCGAGCCACGTGCTGGGGCACCACGAGCCCACGGACTACGCGGAGTTCCTGCGCCAACGGGTCGAGGCGAACTACCTCTCGGCGGCGCTCCTGCTGCCCGAGCGCGACGCCGTCAAGCACCTGCGGGAGGCGAAGGACGCCCGCGCGATCTCGATCGAGGACCTGCGGGACCAGTTCGCGGTCGGCTACGAGACCGCCGCGCACCGGTTCACCAACCTCGCCACCCGGCACCTCGGGATCCCCGTGCACTTCATGAAGATCCACGAGTCGGGGGTGATCCACAAGGCGTACGAGAACGACGGCGTCCGGTTCCCCGCGGACCCGATCGGCGCGATCGAGGGTCAGTACGTGTGCCGCAACTGGACGGCGCGCGTGGTGTTCGGGATCGAGGACCGGCTGAGCCCCTACTACCAGTACACCGACACGCCGTCGGGGACCTACTGGTGCACCTCACGGGTCCAGGACACGCCCGACGGCGAGTTCTCCGTCAGCGTCGGCGTGCCGTTCGCGCACGTGAAGTGGTTCGCGGGGCGCGAGACCACCGAGCGCGACACCTCGCGCTGCCCGGACGAGGACTGCTGCCGTCGCCCGCCGTCGGCCCTCGCCGCACGCTGGCAGGACCAGGCCTGGCCCAGCGCACGGCCGCACGCCAGCATGCTCGCTGCGATGCCGACCGGGGCGTTCCCCGGGGTGGACCAGACAGAGGTGTACCAGTTCCTCGACGCCCACGCGCCGGCCTGACGCGTGGGCGGTCGAGAGACTACTTCTCCCAGACCTCGGGGTCGCCGATGTAGTGCTCGACGTTGTCGGGCTTGCCGTCGAGGTTCATGTCGTCGGTCCGCGCGTTGCGCGTGTCCCAGCGCAGCGAGATGGCGGCCATGATCGCGGCGGCGATCGAGGCGACGAGGATCGCGACCTTGGCGGCGTCGGTGTGCTCGTGGTCGCCGGGGAACGAGAGCTCGGAGATCAGCAGGGAGACGGTGAACCCGATGCCGGCGAGGAAGCCGACGGGCAGCAGGTCCCTGACGCCGATGCCCGGTGCGAGGCGCAGCGGCGTGATCCGGGTGACGATCCACGTGACACCCAGGACGCCGACGATCTTGCCGAGGATCAGTCCGGTGATGATGGCGATGGCCACGGGCTCCGCCAGGAGCTCTCCCAGGCCGCCCGCGTCGACCACCGAGATGCCGGCGGCGAAGAAGGCGAAGATCGGCAGGGCGATGCCTGCCGAGATCGGGCGCCACGTGTGCTCCAGGCTCGCCGTGCGCGGGTGGCGCTCGCCGAACTTCGCGATCGCGGGGACGGTGAAGCCGAGCAGCACACCGGCGATGGTCGCGTGGATGCCGGACGCGTGCATGAGGGTCCAGGCCGCGAACGCGAGGGGGACGAGGATCCACCAGTGCATCTTCTTGCGGCGGACGAAGAACGCGAACGCGGCGATCGCGACCAGCGAGAGTCCGAGCATGCCGAAGTGCAGCTCGTCGGTGTAGAAGATCGCGATGATGGTGATCGCGAGCAGGTCGTCGACGACCGCGAGCGTGAGCAGGAACGTCCTGACCGCCGTCGGCAGCCCCTTGCCGAAGACGGCAAGCACGGCGAGAGCGAACGCGATGTCGGTCGCGGTGGGAATCGCCCACCCGTCCGCGGCGGCCGAGTCTCCGGAGATCGCGACGATCACGGCGAAGATGATCGCGGGCACGGCCATGCCGCCGACCGCGGCGAGCATCGGGACGCCCGCCTCCTTGGGGTTCCGCAGACTCCCGGCGACGAACTCCTGCTTGAGCTCGAGCCCGACGACGAAGAAGAAGATCGCCAGCAGGCCGTCGGCCGCCCACGTCGTCAACGAGAGGTTCAGGTGCCAGGCCTCGGGGCCGAAGGTGGTCTCCGCCAGCGAGAAGTACGCCTCACGCCAGGGGGAGTTCGCCCAGATCAGGGCGATCGCCGCCGCTCCGATGAGGAGCGCGCCGCCCGTCGTCTCGCGAGTGACCCAGGACCGGGCCTTGTTCCGCGCGCGTTTCGTCGACGGTCCGATCCCGGTGCCGCTCGGGAGCGGGTACGGGTCGTCGTGGTCCGTCTCGGGGTTGCTGTCGGGCTCAGTGCTCACAAGGCTCCAGATACTTCGGCGACGGGATGCTGACGACGGTCTACAACCGTCGGGGCGGCCATTCTAGTCTTTCGACCGGCTGCCGGTGGAGTCGCCCGACTCCTGGGCCGCGGTCTCCGCCAGGTGGAGAACCGTCCGCCAGTTGCGCGTGGTCGACCACGTGCCGAGCAGCCGTTCCAGGCGCGGTCCGGTGAGCTTCGAGCGGCCGCTGCCGTCCGGGTACCAGAGATAGGTGACGGCACCGGCGGCGACGACCTGTTCGGGGCCGGTCGAGCTGACGTCGATCCGGCCGCTGCGCCCCGTCGCTCCGGGGTGGAACGCGACGAGGAGGCGCGACGGGTCGTCGCGGGCCTGGTCGGGGAACGGGTTCTCGGTGAGCACCTGACGGAGCCCGGCGGCGTCGAGCACGACGGCGTCCGTCTCGACCCCGAGCGTCGTCGCCAGCTCCCCCGTGATCAGCGCGCCGACCTCCTCGGACGTCGTCGCTTCCGACGTTCCCGGGGAGACGACGAGGTTGCCCGAGGCGAGGTACGTCGTCGGGTCGGTGAATCCTCGGGCGACGGCCGCGACGCGAAGCGCGGCGGACGGGACCTTCTTCGTCCCGCCGACGTTCACGGCGCGCAGGAGGACGACCCACCTCATGCGTGCACCGGCGGGACGTGCGTCGCCCAGGGCAGCGCGGTCTCGAGCTGGGCGGCGAGGGAGAGCAGGAGCGCGTCGTCGCCGAGACGGCCGGTGAGCATGCTCCCGAGCGGCAGCTCGACGCCGTCGTACGCGGCGCGATGAAGCGGCAGGCTGACCGAGGGGCGGCCGGTGAGGTTCGCGACGCTCGTCCACGGCGTGTAGGCCATCTGCGCGGCGAAGTCCGCCGCGGGGTCGGCGTCGTCGCGAATCGACCCGAGCGGGGCGGGCGGCTGCGCCAGGGTCGGGGTGAGGACGACGTCGAACGACTCCCACGACCGGGCCACCTCCCGCGTGATGAGCTGGACGGCCTCGAACGCGCGCGCGACCGACAGGCCGTCCACACCGCGCCCCGCGTCGCGCTGCGCCCGGGTCAGCGGAGTCAGGAGGTGCTCGACCTCCGGGGGGATCGGGGCCGAGAGCGCCATCGTCGACCAGAGGACGGCGAACGCGTCCCAGCGCTCGGCCGGGAACGGCAGCGGCGCCGGGGAGACGTCGTGCCCGAGCTCGGCGAGGAGCTCGGCGGTCTGGCGGGTCGCCTCGAGAACCTGCGGGTCGACAGGTGCGTCGGGGGAGATCACCGGGTCCGTGAGGACCCCGATGCGCAGGCGCCCGGGCCGCGCGGCGCAGGCGTCGAGGAACGTCGCGCCGGGCCGTAGGTCCGAGGGTCGAGGCAGCGTGAACGTCTCGCCCGGCCACGGGCGTGCGAGGACGTCGAGGAAGGCGGCGGTGTCACGGACGGTGCGGGTCAGCACCCCGTTCACCGCGAGCCCCGCGCCGTCGACCCCGTCCGGGCCGGGGGAGACCCGCCCGCGCGACGGCTTGAGTCCCACGAGGCCGCACGCGCTCGCGGGGATGCGGATCGAGCCCCCGCCGTCGCTGCCCTGGGCGACGGGCACCACGTGCGACCCGACCGCCGCTCCTGCTCCGCCGCTGGAGCCGCCCGCGGACCGCGACAGGTCCCACGGCGTCCGCGCCGGCGGCCCGGTGTCCGGCTCGGTGTACGGCGGCAGGCCGAGCTCGGGCGTCGTGGTCTTCCCGACCATCACGGTGCCGGCCGCGCGCAGGAGGCGGACGACACCGGCGTCGACCGGAGCGGGGTCGCCGGGCAGAGCGGCGGATCCCGCGCGGAACGGGACGCCCGCCACCATCGTCAGGTCCTTGACCGGGACGGGGACACCGAGGAACGGCGGGAGGTCCGCCGTCGTGCCGTCCCGGCGTGCGGCCGCCAGACGACGGTCCGCCTCCGCGGCCTGCTCGGCGGCCATCGCGTCGGAGGCATCTTTCGCGCCGGTGACGAACGCGCCCACGCGTGCGCCGACGTCGTCGATCGCCCGGCGCGTCGCGTGCAGGATCTCGGTGGCGGAGAACTCTCCGTCGCGGAGGGCAGCCGCCAGCGCGACGGCGTCGAGTGCGGGTGGGTGGCTCTGCGTCATTCCTCGACCCTAGAGCCGCCCACCCACGAGCGCCGTCAGAGGGCGCCCGCGTTGGTCGGGTCGAGCACCCGGCGCAGGAACTCCTGGGTGCGTTCCTCCTGGGGGTCGCCGATCACCTCGGCGGGCGTCCCCTCCTCCACGATGACCCCGCCGTCCATGAAGACGACGCGGTCGGCGACCTCGCGGGCGAACGCCATCTCGTGGGTCACCACGATCATCGTCATTCCCTCGTCGGCGAGACCGCGCATGACGGTCAGCACCTCGCCGACCAGCTCGGGGTCGAGGGCCGAGGTCGGCTCGTCGAAGAGCATCAGGAGCGGCGCCATCGACAGCGCGCGGGCGATCGCCACGCGCTGCTGCTGGCCGCCGGAGAGCTGCGCCGGCAGGGCGTCCTCCTTGTCGGCCAGGCCGACCCGCTCGAGGTTCATGCGTGCGACCCGCGTCGCCTCGGCGGCCGGGCGCCCGAGGACCGTCCGCTGAGCGAGGGTGCAGTTGCTCAGGGCCGACTGGTGCGGGAACAGGTTGAACTGCTGGAACACCATGCCGATGTGCCGTCGGGCCGCGTCGATGTCGCAGTCCGGGTCGGTCAGGTCCTCGCCCCGGACCACGACGTCGCCCTCCTGCGGCTCCTCGAGCATGTTGATGCAGCGCAGGAGGGTCGACTTGCCCGAGCCCGAGGGCCCGATGACGCAGACGACCTCGCCGGGGGCGACGGAGAAGTCGATGCCCCGCAGCACGTGGTTGTCGCCGAACGACTTGTGGAGGTTCCGGATGTCGACGAGCGGGGAGCTGGTCTCGGGAGTCTGTTCGTTGGACGTCATGCCAGTCACCGGCCCTTTGCCGTCGAAGCTTCCATGCGCTGCACCAGGATCGACAGCGGCAGCGTGATCACGAGGTATGCGAGCCCGGCCACGACCAGCGGCGTGACGTTGGCGAGCGCGTTCGCCTCGCTCTTGCCGAAGGTCGTCAGCTCGAAGTCGCTCAGCGCCAGACCGATGGCGAAGACCAGCGACGAGTCCTTCACCAGGATGATCAGCTCGTTGGTCAGTGGCGGGATCATGATGCGGAACGCCTGCGGGAGAACCACCTTGCGGGTGGCTGCGGCCGAGCTCATGCCCAGGGACCGAGCGGCCTCGACCTGCCCGCGGGGTACCGCCTGGACGCCCGCGCGCACCGTCTCGGCCACGTAGGCCGCCCCGACGATCCCGAGGGCGAGCCAGACGGTGCCGTACGGGTCGAACGGGATCGACATGCCCGGGAACGCCAGGGGCATCAGCGACAGCGCGATGAACACGATCAACGTCGGGAGCCCGCGGAAGAACTCCACGTAGGCCCGCGCGATCCAGCGGTACGGGCCCACCTCGGACAGTCGCATCAGCCCGAGGATCGTGCCGAAGATGAAGGCGAGGACGAACCCGCCGAGGGAGTACGTGACCGTGTGCAGCAGTGCCGAGCCCAGTCCGTCCGCCACCGTCTGCCGGGCGGCGTCGACGTTGAAGAAGACGTCGACGATCTGCCCCCAGTCCGCGATCGCCGCGGCCGCGACGATCGCGGCGACCAGGACGCCGTACTGCAGGACACGGATCCTTTGACGGCGCTTGCGCGGGCTCACCCGAGCCCGCGGCGCCGCTTCGGTGGATGTCACGGTCAGCTGTTCAGCTCGCCAGGAACGGCGCCGAAGTAGGTGGCGAAGATCTCGTCGTAGGTGCCGTCGTCCTGGGCGGCGGCGAGCACCTCGTTGAACCGCTCGAGGAGCGCGTCGGCGTTCTCGGAGTCCTTCGCGGCCATGAAGCCGTAGCTCTCGCCGGTGTCGAACTCCTCCGTGACGGTCGTGTCCGTGTTCTCCGAGGCGAAGAACAGCACCGTGCCGTTGTCGTTGATCGCGGCGTCGACCTTGCCGGTCTTCACGGCGTTCGCCTGCGAGAGGGAGTCCTCGAAGACGACCGTCTCGTAGCCGTACTCCTCGGCGTTGTCGTTCGCGTATATCTCGCCCGTCGTCCCGGTCTGGACGCCGAGCTGCTTCCCGTCCAGGTCCTCAAGGCTCTCGTAGCCCGAGTCGGCCGCGACGAGCAGCGCCTGCGTCGCGTTGAAGTACGGGTCGGAGAACGCCACGGACTCCTCGCGCTCGGGCGTGATCGTCGCCGCGCCCATGCCGAGGTCGCACTGGCCGGCGGCGAACGCCGCACCGCCGGTGATCTGCTCCCAGCCGGTGGAGACGACGTCGAGCTCGACCCCGAGGTCGTCGGCCACCAGCTGGGCGAGGTCGGCGTCGAACCCGACGACCTCGCCGTTCTCGGTGTACTCGAAGGGCTTGTAGGGGAGGTGGGTGCAGGCGGTGAGCGTCCCTGCCTCGACCAGCTCGATCCCGTCGGCGGTCATCGATCCCTCGGCGGAGTCGTCGTCGCTGGCGCAGGCACCGGTGAGACCGATGGCGGCGACGGCGATGACGGCACCGAGGGTCCGGCGACGCGCCGAGGTCCTGATGGTGGTCTGCTGCATGATGCTCCTCGTAGGTCGATGGAGTGCGTGGATCGTGTGATCACGGCGTGGATCCGCCGTGATGGTGTGTGACCATAGCCACACTTCTTCGGAACTGGCAAAGCGCTCCGGGCTCTCGCCGTCGCCTCCGCGGGCGAGCTGGGTGGTCCTCGTCGGGTTCGTCGTCCGGGTGTCGGCGGGCGTGCTCGGCGGGTGGCCAGGCCCGCAGTCTGCCGCCGCTCGCACGGTCCGGTGAACAGCAGATGACGATCACGTTCTGTCGTCGTGTTGGCCGCGCGATCCGAATGACATGGGCGTAGTTTTTGTGTGACAGACGACACACGTCGTCTCTCGGGAGGCAAGCCCATGCAGGAACATCTGCGCGCAGGAGGGCCGGTCACCCCGGCCCGAACGCACGGGTCGGCCGACCGCCCCACACGAGAGTCCGTGGCGCGCGACGCGGTCGGTCCGGGTGCAACACCCGCCCGGCCGGAGACCGTGGCACGGGTACGACGACGCTGACGCGTCATGAGGGAGCCTGCCGTGGACCAGATCGAAGAGTCTCGTACGACGTCGTCCCCCACCTCGACCGGCACAGGTGCTCCGGCGCCCGAGACGACGGGGCCACCGCCGTCGGGACGACGCACCTACGTCATCGACACGTCCGTCCTCCTCTCCGACCCCCGGGCGATCTTCCGGTTCGCCGAGCATCACGTGGTGCTGCCGGTCGTCGTGATCACGGAGCTCGAGGCGAAGCGGCACCACGCGGAGCTCGGGTACTTCGCGCGCAGCGCCCTGCGTGCGCTCGACGACCTGCGGGTCCAGCACGGCGGTCTCGACGCGCCGCTCCCGATCGGGACCGCGGGAGGGAGCCTGCGCGTCGAGCTGAACCACACCGACCCGAGCACGCTGCCCGCCGGGTTCCGCCTCGGTGACAACGACACGCGCATCCTCGCGGTCGCCGCGAACCTCGCCGCGGAGGGCGCCCACGTCACGGTGGTCTCCAAGGACCTCCCGATGCGGGTCAAGGCCTCGGCCGTCGGGCTCGCGGCCGAGGAGTACCGGGCCGAGCTCGCGGTCGACTCGGGCTGGACGGGGATGAGCGAGATCGACATCGCGGGTGAGCAGATGAGCGCGCTCTGGGAGCACGAGTCGCTCGAGCTGGCCTCGCTCGACCCGATGGTGCTCGAGAACGCCGGACCACTGCTCTGCCACACCGGCCTCGTCGTCCACTCGCCGGGAGGGTCTGCGCTCGGTCGGGTCACGGCCGACAAGCACGTCCAGCTCGTCCGGGGTGACCAGGACGTCTTCGGGGTCCACGGGCGTTCCGCCGAGCAGCGGGTGGCCATCGACCTCCTGCTCGACGAGTCCGTCGGTATCGTCTCGCTCGGCGGCCGTGCCGGGACGGGAAAGTCGGCTCTCGCGCTCTGCGCCGGGCTGGAGGCCGTGCTCGAGCACAACCAGCACCGCAAGGTCGTCGTCTTCCGGCCCCTCTATGCCGTCGGCGGCCAGGAGCTCGGGTACCTGCCGGGGACCGAGGGCGAGAAGATGGGGCCGTGGGCGCAGGCCGTCTTCGACACGCTCGGCGCGCTGGTCTCGTCCGAGGTGGTCGAGGAGGTCATCGACCGTGGACTGCTCGAGGTCCTTCCGCTGACGCACATCCGGGGGCGCTCGTTGCACGACTCGTTCGTGATCGTGGACGAGGCCCAGTCGTTGGAGCGGAACGTCCTCCTGACCGTGCTGTCCCGCATCGGGCAGTCCTCGCGGGTCGTCCTGACGCACGACGTCGCGCAGCGGGACAACCTGCGTGTCGGCCGGCACGACGGTGTCGCCGCGGTGATCGAGGCGCTGAAGGGGCACCCGTTGTTCGCCCACGTCACGCTGACGCGGTCGGAGCGGTCGCCGGTCGCCGCGCTCGTGACCGAGATGATGGAGTCGCTCGACATCTGAGGGTTCGGACGAGATCGGAAATTTCACCCGAAGATTCAGGTAACGGGATCTTTCGCACCATGCCGACTGTCGCTAGCCTGATCTCCGCACCATTTCGAGGTGCCCTAAAAACTGGAGATCGAACATGGCAACCGCTGCCTCCCCGCACGCCCCGCAGGCCCCCGTCGAGCCGTCGAGCCCGAAGCTGCTGCTTCCGGCCGTCCTGCTCTGCTTCTTCCTCGGGACGCTGGGCATCCACCGCTTCTACGTCGGCAAGATCGGCACCGGGGTGCTGATGATCGTCACCCTCGGTGGGCTTGGCGTCTGGGTGCTGGTCGACTTCATCATGCTGCTCATCGGCTCGTTCCGCGACAAGCAGGGCCTGAAGCTCACGCAGTGGACCTGACCCATCGCGAGGGGCTGACACCCCTCACCGCATGACACGCACCGCGGCCGCCCGACCAGAGTCTCTGGTCGGGCGGCCGCGGTGCTGCGGGCCGGTGCTCAGGCCTGCGGGGGGCGCGTCATCGACATGACGTCGAGTGCGGTGTCGAGCTGCTCCTCGGTGACCTCACCGCGCTCGACGTAGCCGAGGGCGACGACGGCCTCGCGGACCGTGACCTTCTCGGCCACCGAGTACTTCGCGATCTTCGCCGCGGCCTCGTAGCCGATCACGCGGTTGAGCGGCGTGACGATCGACGGCGAGGACTCGGCGAGCGCCCGAGCCTTCTCCTCGTTGGCGACGAGACCGTCCACGGTCTTGTCCGCGAGGACGCGCGAGGCGTTCGAGAGAAGTCGGATCGACTCGAGGGTGCCGAGCGCCATCACCGGGATCTGCACGTTGAGCTCGAAGGCGCCGCTCGCACCCGCCCACGCGACCGTGGCGTCGTTGCCGACGACGCGGGCGGCGACCATGAGCACGGCCTCGGGGATGACCGGGTTGACCTTGCCCGGCATGATCGAGCTGCCCGGCTGCAGGTCGGGGATGGCGATCTCGCCCAGCCCGGTGTTCGGGCCGGAGCCCATCCAGCGCAGGTCGTTGCAGATCTTGGTCAGCGAGACCGCGATCGTGCGCAGCGCACCGGAGAGCTCGACGAGCCCGTCGCGGGCGCTCTGGGCCTCGAAGTGGTCGCGCGCCTCCGTCAGGGGCAGCCCGGTGTCCTCGCGGAGCAGCTCGATGACGCGCTGGGGGAACCCTGCCGGGGTGTTGATGCCGGTGCCGACGGCGGTCCCGCCCAGCGGCACCTCGGCGACGCGGGGGAGCACGGCGTCGAGCCGCTCGATGCCGTAGCGGACGGCGGCGGCGTACCCGGCGAACTCCTGGCCCAGCGTGACCGGCGTGGCGTCCATCAGGTGCGTGCGGCCGGACTTCACGACGTGCGCGAACTCCACCGACTTGGCCTCGAGCGACGTCGCCAGGTGCTCCAGCGCGGGCACGAGGTCCCGGACGACTCCGGCCGTCGCGGCGACGTGCACCGACGTCGGGAAGACGTCGTTGGACGACTGCGACGCGTTGACGTGGTCGTTCGGGTGGACGCCGTCGCCGAGCGATCGCGTCGCGAGGGTGGCGAGCACCTCGTTGGTGTTCATGTTCGACGACGTCCCCGACCCGGTCTGGAAGACGTCGACCGGGAAGTGGTCGTCCAGGCCGCCGGCGGCGACCTCGTCGGCGGCGGCGACGATCGCGTCGGCGATGCTCTGGTCCAGGACCCCGAGCTCGGCGTTCGCGCGGGCGGCAGCCTTCTTCACACGGGCCAGTGCCTCGATATGGCCCCGCTCCAGTGGGGTGCCGGAGATCGGGAAGTTCTCGACCGCGCGCTGGGTCTGCGCCCGGTAGAGGGCGTCCGCCGGGACGCGCACCTCACCCATCGTGTCGTGCTCGATGCGGAACTCGCCCTCGGGGGCGTCATGAGAAGCAGTCATGCCCCTATGTTGCCGCACTCCGAGGACGAGTTCCGCACCGCGGCTCGTGCGCAGGCTACTCGCCGATGTCGCCGATCGACTCCACGAGGCGGACGCGGCCCTCGGTGAGCTCGTACTCGAGCCCGACGATCGCGCACCGGCCCTCGTCGACGGCCTTGGTGATCGACGCGGAGGTGCCGTACAGGAGCGAGACCGTGCTGCGGACGTGCTCGTGGAGCAGCATCTGGGGGTCGACGACGCCGCTCTCGCTGTCCCGGACCGTCTTGCCGGCCGAGGTGAGATTGACGATCGACGGGATCACCTTGTCCACCACGCTGCGCACGAACCCGGGAGCCGTCTCGCCGGTCTCCAGCGTGTGCGCCGCCGCGGCGACCGCCCCGCACGAGTCGTGGCCGAGCACGACGATCAGGGGGGTCTCGAGCAGCGCGACACCGTACTCGATCGACCCGAGCACGGACGTGTCGACGACGTGCCCCGCCGTGCGGACCACGAACAGGTCGCCGAGCCCGCGGTCGAAGATGATCTCGGCGGCGACCCTCGAGTCCGAACAGCCGAACATGACCGCGAAGGGATGCTGCTGCGCACTGACCTCGGCGCGGCGCGCCGCGTCCTGCGAGGGGTGGTCGGGCGTTCCGGCGACGAACCGCTGGTTGCCCTCCTGGAGTGCCGTCCATGCCTGCTGGGGTGTCATCGTCATGCCTGCATTTTCACTCATTCGCGGGGGTGACTGCTACCAGTTCTCAAGCTCGGCCCGCGTCGGCGGCTGTGCGCCACGCCGCGTGACCGTGAGGGCCGCGGCCCGTGTGCAGTGTGTCAGGACGCCCTCGATCACCTCGGCGCCTGCACGGCGCAGCGACTGCCGGTGCCCGGCGCCGAGGAGGTCGCGCTCCCACAGTCCGTCGATGAGCGCGCCCATGAACGCGTCACCTGCACCGACCGTGTCGACGACGTCCACGGGAACCCCGGCGACGCGGACGGTGTGCTCGGGCGTAAGGGCGACGGCGCCCTCGTCGCCGAGCGTCACGACGACCAGCGACGGACCGCGGCCCACCCAGCGGCGCGCCGCGTCGATCGGGTCCGTGCCGGGGAAGAGCCAGGACAGATCGCTGTCGCTGGCCTTGACGACGTCCGCGACGTCGACGATCGCGTCCGCCCGTCGGGCGGCTTCGGCCGGGTCACCCATGAGCGCGGGCCGGACGTTCGGGTCGAACGACACCGTCGAGTTCGGCCGGGACTCGGTCAGGAGGGAGACCACGTCGCCGTGCGCGCGGGCGTCGAGGGCCGCGATCGACCCGGCATGGACGCACGGCGTCGCCGCGCTCAGCGCTTCGTGAGCACCCCGCGGGACGGAGAACGCGACGTCGAACCGGTAGGTCGCCTCGCCGTCGTCGTCCAGGGCCGCCGTGGCGACCGAGGTCTCGAGCGCCCCGTCGCTGCCATCCACGAGCCCCACGCCGCACTTCGTGAGCCACCTGCTCACCAGGTCGCCGTACGCCCCGTGCCCCATCCACGTCGCCAGGTCGACCGGGCGGCCCAGGCGCCCCAGCGCGATCGCGACGTTCGCCGGACTCCCGCCCGGGTGCTCCGAGACGGTGCCGTCCGGGCGTCGCACGATGTCGACGAGAACCTCGCCGACGACCAGGGCCGCGCGGGTGCTCATCGGCCGTCGGCCTCCGGGCCGTCCTTCGCCGACGAGGAACTGCCCGCCTGGGCGGCGTCGATCCGTTCCCTCGCCCCGTCCAGCCAGGTCTGGCACCGGTTCGCCAGCGCCTCGCCGCGCTCCCACAGCGCGAGCGACGCCTCGAGCGGTTCGCCTCCGGACTCGAGGCGGGCCACGATGCTGACGAGCTCGTCGCGCGCCTCCTCGTACCCGAGCTGTGCGACGTCGGCGGTTCCGGAGTCGGGAGTGGTCGGTTCAGTGCTCACGAGATTTCCTGTCCAGTGGTTGAGGCGGTGGGGTGTGCGGAGGCGCCCCGGGTCGTGGGGACGGCGGGGCCTGACGTCGTCGAAGTCGCCGCGGCGTCCACCTGACCGTCCGCAAGCCGGACGTGCAGGCTGTCACCGGCGGTGACGTCCCCGACGGAGCGGACGAGCACGCCCGTGGAGGTCTGCACCAGCGCGTAGCCGCGGGAGAGGACCCGGTGCGGGGACAACGCTCGCACCTGCCCCTCGAGACGGCCGATCTCGGCCTCCGCGCCGAGCACGCGGCGGCGGACGGCGTGGCGTGCCCGCTCGATGTCTGCGTGCACGCGCGTCTCGCGGTCCTCGACCATCGTCGCCGGCCGGGCGAGGACGGGACGCGAGCGGGTGGCGGTGAGTCCGTGCTGCTCGCGGTCGACGAGGCGCTCCAGCGCACGCGCCATGCGTTCGCGGCTCTGGGCGATCCCGGCACGCTCGGCGGCGACGTCGGGGACGATCGTCTTGGCGGCGTCGGTGGGGGTCGACGCGCGGTAGTCGGCCACGAGGTCCAGCAGCGGCGCGTCCGTCTCGTGACCGATCGCGCTCACGACCGGCGTGCTTGCGGACGCGACGGCACGGACCAGCTTTTCGTTGCTGAACGGCAGGAGGTCCTCGACGGCCCCGCCACCGCGCGCGATCACGATCACCTCGACCTCGGGCCTGCCGTCGAGCTCGGCGAGCGCGGCACTGACCTGGGGGACGGCGTCGGCGCCCTGGACCGCGACCTCACGGATCTCGAACCGGACGTGCGGCCAGCGCTCGCGGGCGTTCGCGACGACGTCGTGCTCAGCCTTCGAGTCACGCCCGCAGATGAGGCCCACCACGGCCGGCAGGAATGGCAGCGGCTTCTTGCGCTCCCGGTCGAAGACGCCCTCGGCGGTCAGCACCCGACGCAGCTCCTCGATCCGGGCCAGGAGCTCGCCGATGCCGACCGTGCGGAACTCCTTCGCCGCCATCTGGAGGGAACCGCGCTTGAGCCAGTACTCCGGCTTGACGTGCGCCACCACGGTGGACCCCTCTGACATCGGGGCGGTGGTGGCGTCGACCGTGCGGGTGGAGGCGTTGACGGAGACGGAGATGTCGAGGTCGGCGTCGCGCAGCGTCAGGTAGGCGCGGGTGCTGCGCCGGTTGAGCTGGACGACCTGCCCCTCGACCCAGACCGGCGGCATGCGGTCGATGTACGCACGGATCTTCTCGGCGATCAGCCGCACCGGCCACGGAGAGTCGGGGGTCGTGTCCAGGGCCTTCTCGGGCACCCGGCGTGCGGCGGAGTCATCGGTCACGGGGTCCACCCTGCCCCATGGCACCGACATCGGGCATCCGGGCCGCGGTGCCCCACGGTGGGCGTGCGACCTCCTAGACTGGGGCGGTGACTTCTTCGACTGTGTCTCCGACCGTGACCGACACGAAGCGTGTGCTCCTGGCCGCGCCACGTGGGTACTGCGCCGGCGTGGACCGCGCCGTCGTGGCCGTCGAGAAGGCCCTGGAGCACTATGGAGCGCCCGTCTACGTGCGCAAGGAGATCGTGCACAACAAGCACGTGGTGGCGACGCTCTCGGAGCGCGGCGCCGTCTTCGTGGACGAGACGGACCAGGTGCCGGAGGGTGCACGGGTCGTGTTCTCCGCCCACGGGGTCTCGCCGGCGGTGAAAGCCTCGGCCGCCGAGCGCAACCTCGACACGATCGACGCGACCTGCCCGCTCGTGACCAAGGTGCACAAGGAGGCCGTCCGGTTCGCTCGCGACGACTTCGACATCCTGCTGATCGGGCACGAGGGCCACGAGGAGGTCGAGGGCACCGCCGGCGAGGCCCCGGACCACGTGCAGGTCGTCAACTCGCCGGACGCGGTCGACGACGTCGTGGTGCGCGACCCCGAGAAGGTCGTCTGGATCTCGCAGACCACGCTCTCGGTCGACGAGACCATGGAGACGGTCCGTCGCCTGCGCAAGAAGTTCCCGACCCTGCAGGACCCGCCGAGCGACGACATCTGCTACGCCACGCAGAACCGGCAGGTCGCGGTGAAGAAGCTGGCTCCGGACTGCGACCTCGTGATCGTCGTGGGCTCGGCCAACTCCTCGAACTCCGTCCGCCTCGTCGAGGTGGCCCTCGAGGCCGGCGCCAGGACGTCCTACCGGATCGACCGTGCTGCCGAGATCGACGAGGCCTGGTTCGACGGCGTGCGGACGGTCGGCGTCACGTCGGGGGCGTCGGTTCCCGAGATCCTCGTCGACGACGTGCTCCGCTACCTCGCGGACCGCGGGTACGACACGGTCGAGGAGGTCCGGACGGCGACGGAGGACCTGATGTTCTCGCTTCCTCGCGAGCTGCGCACCGACCTGAAGGCCGCCGGAACCGCCCCGCAGCAGGGCGGCCGGCGCTCGCTGTCGGTCGACCCGATCTAGGCGGACCGCGCCCGGCGGTGGGGCCGCGCTCCGACTCCGTCGGGCGTGAGGCGCGTCATCGGTCGTTGGCCGCCGAGCGGGTCCCGGTGGTTTCGTCGGCGTCACGCTCCTGGTCGTCGATCGCGACCACGTCGCCCTCCTCCGCCGCGATCAGCTCGGGCTTGGTGATCGGTCGAGGGGTCTCGTCGATCCCCTCGAGCTCCTCGATCGACTCCTTGGGATCGACGACCTGCAGCTCGACCATCCGTCGCGCCGAGGTGAGGACGTTGCGTTCGAGCGACCCGATCATCGAGTTGTAGGCCTTGGTCGACGACTCCAGCGCCCGGCCCATCTTCGTCACGTGCCCCGTCATCGTCACGAGGCGCGAGTGCAGCTCCTTGCCCACGCGGAGCACCTGCTGGGCGTTGTCGGCGAGGGCCTGCTGACGCCAGGAGTAGGCGACGGTGCGCAGCAGGGCGAGCAACGTCGTCGGGCTCGCGAGGATCACGTTCTTGCGCGCGGCTTCCTCCATCAGCGAGGGGTCGCGGTCGAGGGCCGCGGAGAGGAACGCCTCAGCGGGGACGAACATCACGACGAACTCGGGGGCGTTGTCGAAGAGGTCCCAGTACCGCTTCGAGGCCAGGTCGTCGACGTGCTTGCGCACGTGGCGGACGTGCGCCTCCATCCGCTCCTCACGTCGAGCGGGGTCGTCGCTCTGCTGCGCCTCGAGGTACCCGAGGAACGCGACCTTGGAGTCGACGACGATCGTCTTGCCGCCCGCCAGGTGGACGACCATGTCAGGACGAAGTGCCTCTCCGTCGGACGTCGTCGCCTGCACCTGGACGTCGAAGTCCACCTGCTCCATCATGCCCGCGGCCTCGACGACCCGCTGCAGCTGGAGCTCGCCCCACGCGCCGCGCTGCTGGGAGGAACGGAGGGCCGTGACCAGGTCGCTCGTGCCCTTGCTGAGCTCGCGCGAGGCGTCCGCCAGACCGCGCATCTTCTCGCCGAGGCGGGAGTCGAACTCGATGCGCTGCTTCTCCTGCTCGGCAACCTCGGCGCGCACCTGCTCGAGGCTCTTGCCGATGGGGTCGAGGAGCGTGCGGAACGCCTGCTCCCGCTGGGCGAGGGCGTCGTCGTTGCGGGCGGTGGTCCGGCTGAGCCGCTGCTCGGCGAGCGAGAGGAACTGCTCGTTGTTCTTGGCGAGCGCGTCCCCGGCGAGGACGCTGAACCGGCGCGCGGCCGCCTCCTGCTCCTCGCGTGCCGCGCGGACCTGCAGCTCGGTCTCCCGCCGGGTGCTCTGCAGCTCGGCCCGCAGTCGCGCGAGCTCGTGGTCCGCCTCGCGCCGACCCTGCCCGTCGCGGACGATGCGCCAGAGGTAGCCGATGGCCACACCGAGCAGGACGGCGCCGACGACCAGGACGAAAACGACCGATATCTCCATGTGTGAACCTTGGCACGGCCCACCGACACGGAGCGGCCGAGCGCGCCCGTCGCCGTCCGACTGTCCACAGGGCCTTGGCCCCGACGTCGTCGGATGCGTTAGGTTGCTGGCAGCGAGGACGACGTGGGGGGATCGTGGACGTGCACGAGGCACAGGACGACGGCGCGCGTGCGGTCAGCACGACGCCCGAAGGATCACCGACGGTCGCACCGCCCGACCTCGGCGCGGCGCTGTCCGTGCGCGGGTTGTGGAAGCGGTTCGGCGACACGGTGGCGGTCCAGGGCGCGAGCCTCGACGTACCGGCCGGATCGTTCTACGGCCTGGTGGGCCCCAACGGCGCCGGCAAGACGACCACTCTCTCCATGGCCACAGGCCTGCTCCGCCCGGACCACGGGTCCGTGCACGTCCTCGGCGAGGACCTCTGGGCGTCGCCGGACGCGGTCAAGCGACGGCTCGGCGTGCTCCCGGACGGGGTCCGGCTCTTCGACCGGCTCACGGGGCGCGAGCTCGTCACGTACGCGGGCCTGCTGCGGGGCATGGACCGTGCCACCGTCGTCGAGCGCACGGACGAGCTGCTCGAGGCGTTCGACCTGACCGGCGACGCGGGCAAGCTCGTCGTCGACTACTCCGCCGGGATGACCAAGAAGATCGCGCTCGCGTCGGCGCTGATCCACGCCCCCCGTGTTCTCGTCCTCGACGAGCCGTTCGAGGCCGTCGACCCGGTCTCTGCCGCGAACATCCGCGACATCCTGCGGAACTTCGTCGCCTCGGGCGGAACCGTCGTCGTCTCGTCGCACGTCATGGACCTGGTCCAGCGGATGTGCGACCACGTGGCGGTGGTGGCGAACGGGTTCGTGCTCGCGCAGGGCACCGTCGACGACGTCCGGTCCGGGAGCAGCCTGGAGGACCGTTTCGTCGAGCTCGTCGGCGGGCGCCAGGTGTCCGAGGGACTGCAGTGGTTGCGGAGCTAGCCCGGCTCAAGCTCCGGCTGCTCGTCAACGGGTTCCGGCGGAGCATCTGGCTCACGATCGGATTCGTCCTCGGCACGCTCTACGCGCTGGCTCTCGCCACGTTCGTCGCCGGTGGAGTCGTCGTCACGGGAGTGGTCGATCCTGGTGTCGCCGGCGACGCGGTCGTACTTCTCGGGGCGTTGCTCGTCGCCGGGTGGTGGATCGGCCCGCTGCTGACGTCGGGGATGAACAACGCTCTCGACCCGCGGCGCCTCGCGCCGTTCGGGATCCCACGTCGGCAGCTCGTCATCGGGCTCGCGGTCGCAACGCTGATCGGTGTCGGCGGGCTCGCGCTCGTGATCGTGGCGCTGGCGACGGTCGCGGCGTGGTCCGCACACGTCGCCGTGATGCCGGTCGCGCTCGTCGGTGCCGTCTGCGGGGTCGCGACGTGCGTCGTCGGCTCCAGCGCACTGTCGGCGATCCTCGCGCCGGTGATGGAGTCACGTCGTGCCCGCGAGCTGAGCGGGCTCGTGATAGCCCTCCTCGGCATCGGTGTCTGGCTCGTGTTCGTCGGGACCAGCCAAGATCTGACCTTCGTGATCAGCCCCGAGTCCTTCGACGCGCTCCTGGGGTCCCTCGGCAGCGTTCTCGCCTGGACGCCGCTCGGTGCACCGTGGGCGCTCGCCGGTGACGTCGTGGACGGCGCCTGGCTCGCCCTCGCCGCGCGGGTCGCGATCGTGGCCGCCACACTGCTGCTCGCGTGGCGCGGGTGGTCCTGGGCGCTCGCGCGCGAGCTGACCGGGGGAGCACGTCAGGAGCGTTCGGTCAGCGTGGACGGGCTCGGATGGTTCGGACGCGTCGCGTCGACGCCCACGGGTGCCGTGGCCGCGCGCGCGGCGACCTACTGGCGCCGGGATCCGCGGTACTCGACCTCGCTGGCGTTCGTCCCGATCGTGCCCGTCGTGATCATCGTCATCAGTGGCGGCGATCTCACGACGTCGGCCCTCATGCTCACCGGGCCGATCATCGCCTTCCTCCTGGGCTTCGGGATCTCGTCCGACATCGCGTACGACAACAGTGCGTTCGCGCTGCACGTGACCACGGGTGTCTCAGGCCGTGCTGACCGTTGGGGCCGTGTGCTGCCCGTCCTGTTCGTCGGGCTGCCCGTCGTCGTGCTGGCCGTGATCGCCACGGCGGCGGCCAGCGGCCGGTGGGATCTCCTGGCGGTGACGCTCGGGGTCGCCGTGATGACGTTCCTCGGGACGCTCGGCACGTCGTCGGTGGCGTCGGCGCTCTATCTCTACCCGGTGCCTGAACCCGGCGAGAGTCCCTTCAAGAGCGCGCAGAGCGCGTCGCTCGCCCCGCTGATCGGTCAGTTCGGCGCGATCGCCGTCGCGGGTGTCGCGTCGCTGCCGGTCCTCGTCCTCGCGGGGCTGACCCTGCTCCTCGACCTGCCCGTCCTCGGTGTCGTGACGGCGGTCGTCGGTGCCGTCCTGGGCGCGTTCGCTCTCGTCGTGGGCGTGAGGTTCGGAGGACGGGTCTACGACCGTCGCGCTCCAGAGCTGCTCCAGCAGGTGCTCTCCTACCGATAGTCGGGTGAGGGCCGTAGACTCTTGTCACGTGGCTCTTACTATCGGCATCGTCGGCCTGCCCAACGTCGGCAAGTCCACCCTCTTCAACGCGCTGACGCGCAACCAGGTTCTCGCGGCGAACTACCCGTTCGCCACGATCGAGCCGAACGTCGGCGTCGTCCCGCTCCCCGACCCGCGGCTGGACAAGCTCGCGGAGATCTTCAGCAGCGAGCGGACGCTTCCCGCGACCGTGTCGTTCGTCGACATCGCGGGGATCGTCAAGGGCGCCAGCGAGGGGGAGGGCCTCGGTAACAAGTTCCTCGCGAACATCCGTGAGGCCGAGGCGATCTGCCAGGTCACCCGCGCGTTCGACGACCCTGACGTCGTGCGTGTCGACGGATCCGTCGACTCCGCCGGCGACATCGAGACCATCAGCACCGAGCTCGTGCTCGCGGACCTCCAGACCCTCGAGAAGACGCTCCCGCGTCTCGAGAAGGAGGTCAAGATCAAGCGGGGCGACCCCGCGCTGGTCGACGCCGCGCACAAGGCTCAGGCGATCCTCGAGACGGGGGCGACCCTCTATCAGGGCGCGGCAGCGGCCGGCCTGGACCTCGAGGACGTCGCCAGCTTCCAGCTCCTGACCGCGAAGCCGTTCATCTACGTGTTCAACACCGACGACGAGGGGCTGGCCGACACCGCCCGCCAGGAGCAGCTGCGCGAGCTCGTCGCGCCCGCCCACGCCATCTTCCTGGATGCGAAGTTCGAGGCGGAGCTCGTCGAGCTTGAGCCCGACGAGGCCGCCGAGATGCTCGCCGAGACGGGCCAGACGGAGGCGGGTCTCGACCAGCTGGCACGCGTGGGGTTCGAGACGCTCGGTCTGCAGACGTACCTGACCGCGGGACCCAAGGAGTCACGAGCCTGGACCATCCACCGCGGGTGGACGGCACCGCAGGCCGCGGGTGTCATCCACACCGACTTCGAACGAGGCTTCATCAAGGCCGAGGTCATCTCGTTCGACGACCTCGTCGAGGCCGGGTCGGTGCAGTCGGCGCGGTCGGCCGGCAAGGCCCGTGTGGAGGGCAAGGACTACGTGATGCAGGACGGCGACGTCGTGGAGTTCAGGTTTAACGTCTAGCGTTAATGACGGGCTTCGTTATATTCTGGAATCGTGATCAGATCCTTCGGCAGCAAGAGCACCGAACGGATCTGGCACGAGCAGTACGTCAAGCACGTCGATCGGACCGTGCAGAGAGCGACTTTGCGGAAGGTTGAATTGATCCACGCCGCTCAGGACGTCGAGGACCTGCGGATCCCACCGGGGACCCGTCTGGAACTTCTCGTCGGGGATCACCGTGGGCAGCACAGCATCCGAGTGAACGCGCGATGGCGTCTCTGCTTCGTCTGGAGAGAGGGAGGCGCGGACGATGTCGAACTCGTCGACTACCACTGAGGCCGATCTGATCGAGCCGATCCACCCCGGAGAGATCCTGATGGAGGACTTCATCGAGGGGTTCGGGATCACGCAGAACAAGCTCGCGGTCTCGATCGGTGTGCCGCCGCGTCGGATCAACGAGATCGTGCACGGCAAGCGCGGCATTACTGCCGACACGGCGATCCGGCTGGCACGGTACTTCGGGACGTCCGAGGAGCTCTGGATGAACCTGCAGTCGAACTATGAGCTACGGCTCGAGCGGCGCGTTCTGCGCGAGAAGGTCGCGGCGATCACACCCCTCGCGGTCGCGTGAGCGACTGGCGCTCGGATCGCGTGAGGTCCGCGCTCGCGGGAGAGAACCCGACCGTGCTTGCGGAGCTTGACCATTCGTTCGCGGTCATCGGGGACGTGCAGTGGTTGCCGGGCTATTCGCTGGCGCTCACGAAGGTTCCCGGGGTGGATCGGCTCACCGATCTCTCCCGCGCGGAACGCGTTCGCTACCTGGCCGACGTGGATCTCATCGCGACCGCCGTCGAGAGCGTGTGCTCTCGACACGACGAGACGTTTCGGCGCGTGAACGTCGAGATCCTTGGCAATACGGACGCCTTCCTGCACGCCCACGTCTGGCCGCGCTACGGCTGGGAGCCGCCCGAGCGTGTCACGAAGCCGGTGTGGCTGTACTCGCCGGATCGCTGGGCTGATGAACGGTACAGACTGAGCCCGGCCCACGATCGGTTGCGCGCAGACCTCGCAGCAGAGGTTCGTCGCCTACGGGGCGCGGTGGAGTTCCGCGACACCCTGTAGGCACCGTTCCACCTCCGACGCTCTCGCACGATCCTGGCGTCTTCAGATCCGGCGCCTGAGAGCCGACGCCAGAGATGCGGGCGACGCAAGGTCCGACTTCGCGGACGACCGCGCCTCTGCTTTCCCGAGCGATGCGGTGTGGTGCTGGTCTACAGTCCAAGAACTTCAGGCTTGGACCGAAAGGACTCTGATGGGCACGAGCGTCGAGCCGGCGGCCGGAACTCGGATCGTGCGCCAGCTGGTCTGGTACTTCGGCGGCCTGATCGCGACGTACGTGGCGGGCCTGGTCATCTTCTGGCCGCCGTCCGGCGAGCAGCCGAACGAGGCGATCTTCGTGGTGCTGATGTTCGCGCCGACCGTCGGTGCGGTCCTGGCCTGGTTGTGCGCGGGCGCGCGGATCCAGTGGGGGCGTCCAAACCTGTGGCTTCTCGCCGGGCTGATCCCGGCGCTGGCTGTCCTCGGCGTCTACCTGCTCGGCTCGACCATCGGATGGGACGTGGAGGACCCGAGCCTCCTGCGCGCCGCACTGACAGCAGCTCCCGTCGCGATCTTCTCCGCCGCGCTGACCGCGGTCGGGGAGGAGATCGGCTGGCGCGGCTTCCTGTGGCCGCTGCTTCGCGGCAGATCAGGCTTCTGGGTCGCGAGCCTGATCACGATGGTGATCTGGTGGGCCTACCACGTGCCCCTGATCCTCTTGGGCTGGTACGGCGATGCTGGCCACCTCCCGGCCTTCACCGTCGCCATCGTCGGGATCACGCTGTTCATCGGCGTCATCACCGACCGGTCGCGCTCGCTGTGGCCCAGCGTCGTCGCGCACGGGGCGTGGAACGGGCTGGTCGCCACCAGCTTCGCCGTCACCGAGGGTGACGAGAGCATCCCGGCGTTCGCCGGCAGCGACGAGCTCATGGGTGAGTTCGGCTGGCTGGCCGCAGTGACGATCCTGGTGGTCGGGGTGGTCGCAGCGCTCTGGCACACCCGGACGATGGCGGCGCCGATCTCGTCCGCGAAGACGGGCTGAAGCCCTGCCCGACGCACGACCCGGTCACGACGCGGTTGCCGAGGACACACCCGCATGGGGCGCCGCTGGATCCAGCCCGATGTCGCGGCAGGGCGAGGCAATTTCGAGCCTTCAGCCCGCTCAGGCGTCGTCGCCCCGCGGGAACAAGGTCTTCTCCTGCCTGTCGAACTTCGATTAGGCGGCCTATTGTCCTTCTATGGGGCTCTTGACCTTCAGCATCAACGTCACCCTCGACGGCTGTGTCGACCACCAGGAGGGGATCGTCGACGACGAGACCCACGCCTACTTCACCCGCCTCCTCGGTGAGAGCGGGGCGATGCTCTGGGGGCGCACCACCTACGAGATGATGGAGTCCTACTGGCCGGCGGTGGCGAGCGGTGCCGTGGACGCGCCGGCCGCGCTGGTCGAGTGGGCGACCACGCTCGAGACCAAGCCCAAGTACGTCGTCTCGTCCACCCGGGACGACTTTCCGTGGACGAACACCCGACGTCTGGTGGGTGACCTCGCGACGGCCGTCGAGCGGCTCAAGGACGACGTCCCGGACGGCGTCCTGCTCGGCAGCGGCAGGCTGGCGACGGAGCTCGACCGGCTCGGTCTGATCGACGAGTACCGGTTTCTCGTCCACCCCGTGATCGCCGGGCACGGTCCCACGCTCTACGAGCGAGGCCTGCCCGACGCGCGTCGACTCGACCTGGTCTCGGCGAAGCCCATGAGCAACGGCGTCGTCGTGATGCACTACACGCGGGTCGGTCACCCGTAGTACACGGCCTCGTCGTCCGGGGAAGGTTCCTCGAACCGCGAACAAGTCGTGCATTTCCCGTGCTCCGGTTGTGGAGACGGGCACCCTCCGTCACTGTGGTTCCAGACAACTCGGGCAATCGTCCGAGCAACGGATCGCACAGACGGGAGGACGGCCGTGAGCGACCCCAACAGCACGCCGGACGACGGCGAGAGTACCCAGGAGGCCATGCCCGAGGAGGCCGGAACGCCGGCAACCGTCGGAGCAGCCGCAGCAGAATCGACGGATGCCGAGGGCACCACCGTCGTCCACCCGGAGCATCTCTCCGAGCACCCGGCCCACGCGGCCGACACCGCGGTACTGCCCGGCGAACCCGTGGGTTCCCGCAAGGGGATCCACTCGGTCGCGCCGCGCGTCTTCTACCCCGCTGCGGGCCTGATCCTCGTCTTCGTCCTCGTGACGATGATCTTCACCGACACGATGGAGTCGGTGATGGCCACGCTCCAGGCCGACGTGGTCGGGGCGTTCGGCTGGTACTACATCCTTCTCGTGGCGGTCTTCGTGGCCGTGGCGATCTGGATGGGGGTCAGCCGCTTCGGCGACATCGTGCTCGCCAAGGACGGGGACGAGAAGCCCGATTTCTCCATGCCGGCGTGGTTCGCGATGCTGTTCGCCACCGGGATGGGCATCGGCCTCGTCTACTGGGGCGTCGCCGAGCCGCTCAGCCACTACATCTCCCCGAAGCCGGGCGTCGAGGGGAGCCAGGCCGAGCTGGCCCAGCAGGCGATGGCGCAGAGCTATCTGCACTGGGGGGTGCACGCCTGGGCCATCTACGTGATCATCGGCCTCGCTCTCGCCTACGCGATTCATCGCAAGGGGCGCCCGGTGTCGATCCGGTGGGCGCTCGAGCCATTGTTCGGAGACCGGGTCAAGGGACGGCTCGGCGACGCGATCGACGTCATCGCCATCATCGGCACGGTGTTCGGCGTTGCGACGTCGCTCGGGTTCGGCGTGATCCAGATCAGCGCAGGACTGGGCTTCGTGGGCCTGGCGACCCCCGGGACCGCACTGCAGATCGGTCTGATCGCCGGCATCACGGCGGTCGCGACGCTCTCGGTCGTCTCGGGCGTCGGCAAGGGCATCAAGTGGCTCTCCAACGGCAACATGGTCGCCGCGGCCTTCCTGCTGGTCGTCGTGCTCGTCCTCGGGCCGACGCTGTTCCTGCTGCAGGACTTCGTCCAGTCGATCGGCTACTACCTCGCCAACGTGCTCCAGATGACGTTCGACAACACCGCGTACCAGGGTGAGGCCGGGCAGGAGTGGCAGGCCTCGTGGACGACGTTCTACTGGGGCTGGTGGATCTCGTGGGCGCCCTTCGTCGGCGTGTTCATCGCGCGGATCTCCAAGGGTCGGACGGTCCGCGAGTTCGTCGGCGGCACGCTGCTCGTGCCGACAGCGGTCACGTTCCTCTGGTTCTCGATCATGGGTGGGAGCGCGCTGTACCGCCAGATGTTCACCGACAACCCGCTCGTCGCCGAGGGGGAGTCGGTCAACACCGACACGGCCCTGTTCCAGCTGATCGGCGATCTTCCGGGCGGTCCGGTCTGGGTGGGGCTCGCCATCATCCTGATCGCGCTGTTCTTCGTGACCTCCTCGGACTCCGGTTCGTTCGTCGTCGACATGCTGGCGTCCGGCGGCGACCCGAACCCGCCGATCTGGAGCCGGATCTTCTGGGCGATCACGGAGGGCCTGGTCGCGGCGTCGCTGCTCCTTGCAGGGTCAGGTGGTCTCGGTGCGCTGCAGACGGCAGCCATCCTGATCGCGCTGCCGTTCTCGTTCGTCATGATCGGGATGCTCTTCGCCCTGATCAAGGCGTTCCGCGAGGAGCACAACGCGATCCTGCGTGCCGAGCGCAAGCGCAACAGACGCCTGCTCACCGAACACGTGACGGAGCAGGTGACCGAGCATGTCTCGGAGCAGCTCGACGACTACTTCGACTCGCAGCCGCGGGTCACCGTGCGGGGGACTGCTCGCAGACTCTTCCGCCGACGCAAGGCATGAAAGGGGGCAGGGGGTAGAACGCAGGTGCCCGACGTCACAGATTACGGTTTGGTCACGGAGAGATAACGAGCCGATAACGGAGGTTACTCCCCAGTACCGAACCGATAACGTCGGGCAGGCAAATGACAGAAATCGCGACATAAGGTCCCCGGGGCGACGTACGCTCACCCGGTCCGAACGATGGACCGCGTGATGACAACAGCACCCGACCCCGGGGGCGCGTCCGCGGCCAAGGCGTCGTCGGTGGCAGAACCTGCCGCCGTCCTCGGAGGAGGAACAGTGAAGATCAAGCGATTTACGGGGCTCACCGCGGCTATCGCCGTGGGTGCGCTCACGCTCACCGCATGCTCCAGCTCGTCGGATGACGAGGCCACCACTGAGGAGTCGACCGGTGCGAGCACCGGCATCGTCTCCGTAAACGGCTCGGAGCCCCAGAACCCTCTCGTCCCTGCAAACACCAACGAGACCGGCGGCGGGCTTCTGCTCGACCAGCTGTTCTCGGGTCTCGTCTACTACGACGCGGACGGCGCGGCGCACAACGAAGTCGCCGAGTCGATCGAGTCCGACGACCAGCAGAACTGGACGATCACCCTCAAGGAGGGGTGGACGTTCTCGGACGGCTCGCCCGTCACCGCGTCCAGCTTCGTCGAGGCCTGGAACTGGGGCGCGCTGCTCAGCAACGCCACCCTCTCCAGCTACTTCTTCGAGCCCATCGAGGGCTTCAGCTACGACGAGGAGTCCGAGCTCAAGGGCCAGGGTCTCGAGGTCGTCGACGACCAGACCTTCACGGTCAAGCTGAAGCAGCCCGAGGCTGACTTCCCGCTGCGCCTGGGCTACTCGGCGTTTTACCCGCTGCCGGAGTCGTTCTTCGACGACCCCGAGGCGTTCGGCGAGGCACCGGTCGGCAACGGCCCGTACGTCCTCGACGAGTGGACGCACGACGCCGAGGCGACGTTCTCCCCGAACGAGGAGTACGCCGGCGAGCGCACCGCCCAGAACGGTGGCGTGAACGTGAAGTTCTACCAGACCCAGGAAGCGGCCTACAACGACCTGCTTGCCGGCCAGCTGGACATCATCACGGCGGTCCCGGACAGCGCGTTCGAGACCTACGAGAGCGACCTGGGCGACCGTGCGGTCAACCAGCCCGCCGCGATTTTCCAGTCCTTCACCATCCCGGAGGAGCTCGAGGGCTTCACGGGTGAGGAGGGCGACCTGCGTCGTGCCGCCATCTCGAAGGCGATCGACCGCGACACGATCACGGACGCGATCTTCTCGGGCACGCGTACCCCGGCCAGCGACTTCACCTCGCCGGTCATCGACGGCTGGAGCGACTCCGTTCCGGGCGCCGAGGTCACGCAGTACGACGAGGCCGAGGCTCAGGACCTGTGGGCACAGGCCAACGAGATCGCCGAGTGGCCCGAGGACCGCACGTTCACGATCGGCTACAACGCCGACGGTGGGCACCAGGCCTGGGTCGACGCGACCACGAACTCGATCAAGAACGTGCTCGGCATCCAGGCCGAGGGCAACGCCTACCCGGCGTTCGCCGAGTTCCGCGAGGACATCACCAACCGCTCGATCGACGGTGCCTTCCGCACCGGCTGGCAGGCGGACTACCCGGCTCTGGGTAACTTCCTCGGCCCGATCTACAAGACCGGTGCCGGCTCGAACGACGGTGACTACTCGAACGCCGACTTCGACGCTCTCCTCGACGAGGCCGCCTCGGCTCCGTCGGTCGAGGACTCGAACGCCCTCTACCAGCAGGCGCAGGAGATCCTCTTCCAGGACCTCCCCGCGATCCCGCTGTGGTACTCGAACGTGACCGGCGGATCCGCCGACACGGTCGAGGGCGTGGAGTTCGGCTGGAACAGCGTGCCGCTCCTGTACGAGGTCACGAAGAACTGACCACGCGTAGCCGTCACGTCGGGGTGGGACTCTCTTTCGAGGGTTCCGCCCCGACGTGGCGGTTCGCTGTCGATCGCGGCAAGGGATAAGGTGCCTCGGCACCACGATCGTGTGTTCGCATCGGCGGTGACTGGACGAAAGGCAACCTGATGGCGTGGTACGTGGCCCGACGGGTCATGCAGCTCATCCCCGTTTTTCTCGGGGCGACGCTGCTCATCTATTCGCTGGTGTTCCTGCTTCCCGGGGACCCGATCCAAGCGCTCGGTGGCGAGCGCGGAGTTCCCCCGGCTGTCGCTGATCAGCTGAGGGCTCAGTACAACCTCGACAAGCCCTTCATCGTGCAGTACCTGCTGTACCTGCAGGGGCTCTTCTCCTTCGATCTCGGCGTGTCGTTCTCCGGCCGCGAGATCTCCGAGATCATTGCGTCCGCGTTCCCGACGACGTTCCAGCTCGCGATCATGGCTCTCGTCATCGAGACCGTGCTCGGTGTCGGCGTCGGTCTGATCGCGGGTCTGCGCAAGGGCGGCATCTTCGACGCGACGTTCCTGATCGTCTCGCTCCTGGTGATCGCCGTGCCGATCTTCGTGATCGGCTTCGTGTTCCAGTTCCTGTTCGGAGTGCAGCTCGGCTGGTTCCCGCCGACGGTGGGGTCGGACGTCAGCTTCTACACGTTGATGCTCCCTGCGATCGTCCTGGGTTCGGTGTCGTTCGCGTACGTCATGCGACTGACCCGGACGACGGTCGCCGAGAACCTTGGCGCTGACTACGTCCGTACGGCGACGGCCAAGGGCCTGAGTCGTCGTCGGGTCGTCTCGGTGCACGTCCTCCGCAACTCGATGATCCCGGTCGTGACGTTCCTGGGTGTCGACCTCGGTGCCCTGATGGGTGGCGCGGTCGTGACCGAGGGGATCTTCAACGTCCCCGGCATCGGCAACGCGCTGTACACCGCGATCAAGGCGCAGGACTCTCCCGCGGTTGTCTCGATCGTGACGGTGCTCGTCATCGTCTTCCTGATCGCCAACCTGCTCGTGGACCTGCTCTACGCGGTACTCGACCCGAGGATTCGATATGCCTGAGACCCCACCGACCGGCCCGTCGACCATGTCGCACGGCGACCAGCCGCGTCACGACCAAGTCCACTTCTTCGCCGACGAGGATCGGGTCGCCCTCCTCGAGGTCGACGTCCCGGACGAGACCAGCGCCCCCACGAGCCTCTGGAAGGACGCGTGGAACCAGGTCAAGGTCCGCCCGCTCTTTTGGATCTCGGCGGTGATGATCGTCCTCGTCATCCTGGTGGCGATCTTCCCGTACTGGTTCACCAACACCGAGCCGCGCCAGTGCGACCTCGCGAACAGCTACGGCGGTCCGGAGGCCGGGCACCCGTTCGGCTTCGACCGGCAGGGCTGTGACATCTACGCGCGGACGATCTACGGCGCGCGTGCGTCCGTGATCGTCGGCACGCTCACGACGATCGGTGTCACGCTGATCGGTTCGATCATCGGCGGCATCGCCGGCTTCTACGGCAAGTGGGTGGACTCGATCCTCTCCCGCATCGGCGACGTGTTCTTCGCGATCCCGCTGCTGCTCGCCGCGATCGTCACGATGCAGGTCATCGACCGGAACGTCTGGACGGTCGCACTCGTGCTGACGGTCTTCGGCTGGCCGCAGATCGCCCGTATCACCCGAGGTGCGGTGCTCTCCGTGAAGAACTCCGAGTTCGTCACGGCGTCGCAGGCGCTCGGGCTGTCCAAACCGGCAATCCTTGCCAAGCACGTCATGCCGAACGCACTGGCCCCGATCATCGTGATCGCCACGGTCTCGCTCGGTACGTTCATCGTCGCCGAGGCGACGCTGTCGTACCTCGGTATCGGCCTGCCGCCGACCGTCGTGTCCTGGGGTGGCGACATCTCCAACGCGCAGGCGGCGATCCGCACCAACGCTCAGGTCCTCTTCTACCCGGCCGGTGCGCTGGGTCTGACGGTGCTGAGCTTCATGATGATGGGTGACGTGGTGCGCGACGCGCTCGACCCGAAGGCGAGGACGCGATGAGTACAGAGTCCAGCTCGCAGTTTGTGGCGTCCGACGCAGACCAGCCGCTTCTCGAGGTCCGCGACCTCGAGGTGTCGTTCTCGACGTCGAGCGGTGAGGTCAAGGCGGTCAAGGGGGCGGACCTCACGGTCTACCCCGGGCAGACCGTCGCGATCGTCGGGGAGTCGGGCTCGGGGAAGTCGACGTCGGCGCACGCCGTCATCGGTCTGCTCCCGGAGAACGGCAGCGTCACCGGTGGAACGATCAAGTTCGCCGGCCGCGACATCACGCACCTCAAGCCCAAGGAGGCCGAGGCGCTCCGCGGTTCCGAGATCGGTCTGGTTCCTCAGGACCCGATGTCCAACCTGAACCCGGTCTGGCGGATCGGGTACCAGGTCAAGGAGTCGCTGAAGGCGAACAACGTCAAGACCTCCCGTGCGGGCCGTCAGCAGCTCTCCGGTGCGCTCGTGTCGGAGGAGCTGACGGACCACAAGGACGACGACCTCTATCTCGGCAGCGACGCGAAGAAGACCCTCATCGCCGAGCTGACGACGGCTCTGGGGCAGTCCCCGGACGCCGAGGGGAAGCTCGCGGACGCCGACGAGCGGCTCGCGGTCGGCTCGAGCACGCGCGCCGAGGTGCGCGTGATCATGGCCGAGCTCGGGCTGCCCGACGCCGAGAACAGGGTGAACTCGCTGGTCACCGGTGGGTCGATCGACGACCGTGTCGCCGGTCTGCTCGCCGAGGCGGGACTCAAGGACGCGGAACGCCGCGCCCGGCAGTACCCGCACGAGTTCTCCGGCGGCATGCGTCAGCGGGCACTGATCGCGATCGGTCTGGCGGCTCGTCCCCAGCTGCTGATCGCGGACGAGCCCACGTCGGCGCTGGACGTCACCGTCCAGCGCACGATCCTGGACCACCTGGCCGGGCTGACGAGCGAGCTCGGCACCGCCGTGCTGTTCATCACGCACGACCTGGGTCTGGCCGCCGAGCGTGCCGAGCACCTGATCGTCATGTACCGGGGCAACGTCGTCGAGTCGGGCCCTGCCCGGCAGATCCTCGACGCACCGAAGCACCCGTACACGCAGCGTCTCGTCTCCTCGGCGCCGTCCCTCGCATCGCGACGGATCCAGAGCGAGCATGCCGCGGCTGTCGCCTCGGGCACGGAGACGGGCGACTCGTCGTCGGCTCCGGCCGACAACATCATCGTGGCGAAGGACCTGACGAAGGTCTTCCGCCTGCCGGGGAAGCGTCCTGGCAGCCACACGAACTTCACCGCGGTCGACAGCATCAGCTTCGAGCTCGAGCGTGGGAAGACGCTCGCGCTCGTGGGCGAGTCGGGCTCGGGGAAGTCGACGGCGGCGAACATGGCGCTGAACCTGCTCGAGCCGACCTCCGGCTCGATCACGTTCGACGGAGTGGACGTCAGCACGCTCGGCAAGAAGGAGCTCTTCAAGTTCCGTCGCCGTGTGCAGCCGATCTTCCAGAACCCGTACGGCTCGTTGGACCCGATGTTCTCGATCTATCGGTCCATCGAGGAGCCGCTGCGGGTTCACAAGGTCGGCGACGCCAAGTCGCGCGAGGCACGGGTTCGGGAGCTTCTCGACCTCGTCTCGCTCCCGCAGTCGATGATGCGTCGGTTCCCGAACGAGCTCTCAGGCGGTCAGCGCCAGCGCGTGGCGATCGCCCGTGCGCTCGCGCTCAAGCCCGAGGTCATCGTCTGTGACGAGGCGGTCTCGGCTCTCGACGTGCTCGTTCAGGCACAGATCCTGACCCTGCTCAACGACCTGCAGGCCGAGTTCGGCCTCAGCTACCTGTTCATCACCCATGACCTTGCGGTCGTGCGGCAGATCGCAGACAGCGTCTGCGTGATGCAGAACGGGAAGATCGTCGAGGCTGCGGCCACCGACGAGGTGTTCGACAACCCGAAGCAGGCGTACACGCGCGAGCTGCTCGCCGCGATCCCCGGGGCCTCTCTCTCCATCGGTGGGGGAATGGCTTCCTGATCACGGCCGGTCCGCGCACGACGGCGCCCCTCACCCTCGCGGTGAGGGGCGCCGTCGTGCGTCCGGGGACAGACAGGTTGCCTCAACAGGTAGGATGACGGTGCGCCATACCGCGCGCCTCCCCACCCTGAGATGAGATTTCCTTCCATGACCGTGCCCTCCGCCGCGCGCTTGCTGCGCTCTGACCTGCGCAACGTCGCTATCGTCGCCCACGTCGACCACGGCAAGACGACCCTCGTCGACGCGATGCTCCACCAGGCTGGCTCCTTCACGAGCCACCAGCACGTCGACGAGCGTGCGATGGACTCCGGGGAGCTGGAGCGCGAGAAGGGCATCACCATCCTCGCGAAGAACACGGCGATCCGGTACGCGGGTCCTGCGGCCGCGGAGGTGGGGGAGCCCGAGGGCATCACCATCAACGTGATCGACACCCCGGGCCACGCCGACTTCGGTGGCGAGGTGGAGCGCGGCCTGTCGATGGTGGACGGTGTCGTCCTCCTCGTCGACGCGTCCGAGGGGCCGCTGCCCCAGACGCGGTTCGTCCTCCGCAAGGCGCTCGTCGCGAAGCTTCCCGTCATCCTGGTCGTGAACAAGGTCGACCGCCCCGACGGTCGGATCGACGAGGTCGTCGCCGAGGCGACCGACCTCCTGCTCGGCCTCGCCGGAGACCTCGCGGACGACGTCCCCGACCTGGACCTCGACGCGATCCTCGACGTCCCCGTCGTCTACGCCTCCGCCAAGGCCGGCAAGGCGTCGCTCGAGCAGCCCGAGAACGGCCAGCTTCCGGCCTCCGAGGACCTCGAGCCGCTCTTCAAGACCATCCTCGAGAAGATCCCGGCGCCCGGCTACGACGAGGGTGCCCCGCTGCAGGCGCACGTGACGAACCTCGACGCGTCGCCGTTCCTGGGTCGTCTCGCCCTGCTTCGCATCTTCAACGGCACCCTCACCAAGGGCCAGACCGTGGCGTGGGCGCGGGCCGACGGGACGATGCAGAACGTGCGGATCACCGAGCTCCTCGAGACGAAGGCGCTCGACCGCGTCTCGACGGACTCGGCGGGCCCCGGTGACATCGTCGCCGTCGCCGGCATCGAGGACATCACGATCGGCGAGACCCTCACGGACCCCGACGACCCGCGGCCGCTGCCGCTGATCACGGTCGACGACCCCGCGATCTCGATGACCATCGGTATCAACACCTCGCCCCTCGCCGGCAAGGGCGGCAAGGGTCACAAGGTCACGGCCCGTCAGGTCAAGGACCGCCTCGACAAGGAGCTCATCGGCAACGTCTCGCTCCGCGTGCTCCCGACCGAGCGCCCGGACGCGTGGGAGGTTCAGGGCCGTGGAGAGCTCGCGCTCGCGATCCTCGTCGAGCAGATGCGTCGTGAGGGCTTCGAGCTCACCGTCGGCAAGCCGCAGGTCGTCACCAAGCAGGTCGACGGCAAGGTGCACGAGCCGATGGAGCGCATGACCATCGACGTCCCCGAGGAGTACCTCGGCGCCGTCACGCAGCTCCTCGCGCAGCGCAAGGGCCGCATGGAGGGGATGAGCAACCACGGCACCGGATGGGTCCGCATGGAATTCCTGGTCCCGGCCCGCGGGCTGATCGGCTTCCGCACGCAGTTCATGACGGACACGCGCGGCACCGGTATCGCCTCGTCGTACGCCGACGGGTACGAGCCGTGGGCCGGCCCGATCGAGACGCGCGTCCAGGGTTCGCTCGTCGCCGACCGCGCGGGCGTCGTGACGCCGTTCGCGATGATCAACCTGCAGGAGCGTGGCTCCTTCTTCGTGGACCCCACGCAGGAGGTCTACGAGGGCATGATCGTCGGCGAGAACTCTCGTGCCGACGACATGGACGTGAACATCACCAAGGAGAAGAAGCTCACGAACATGCGTGCCGCGTCCAGCGACACGTTCGAGAACCTCACTCCGCCGAAGCACCTGACGCTCGAGGAGTCGCTCGAGTTCGCCCGTGAGGACGAGTGCGTCGAGGTGACGCCGGAGTTCGTCCGCATCCGCAAGGTCATCCTCGACAACACCGAGCGTGCCCGCGCCGCGTCCCGGGCCAAGCGCGCCTGACATGAACGACGGCGCAAGCCGGACCGAGCAGCCCGTCGCACCTCGCGGCGGGCTGCTCGTCGTCCACGCGCACCCGGACGACGAGACCCTGACGAACGGCGCGCTGCTCGCGACCTGGGCGGCCGCCGGAGAGCCTGTCACCGTGGTCACCTGCACCCGTGGCGAGCGTGGCGAGGTCATCGGTGAGGAGCTCGCGCACCTCGAGGGGGACGGCCCTGCGCTCGCCGCGCACCGCGAGGGCGAGCTCGCGCAGGCTCTCGCGGCTCTCGGCGTGCAGGGTCACGACTTCCTCGACGGAGGCCCCGGCGTACTGGATCCTCGTACGGCGTCCGACGGCGTGGCGTCGCCCGGGACGCGGTACCAGGACTCGGGGATGGCCTGGGTCGAGCCCGGCGTCGCGGACCGCGGAGCGGCGGTGCCCGACGGTGCGTTCGTGGATGTCCCGCTCGACGAGGCGGCGGCCCGCCTCGTCGCGTTGATCGAGCGCAGCGACCCGGCCGTCGTCGTCACGTACGAGCCGGGCGGTGGGTACGGTCACCCGGACCACGTGCGAGCCCACGAGGTGGTCGCGCGTGCGGGCGAGCTGCTCGGGGACGCGTGCCCGGAGCTCTGGTGGAGCGTGCAGCCGGAGAGTGTCGTCCGCACCGCACGGTCGGAGCTTGCGGCCGGGTCCGTCCCGGACGGCATGTCGGTCCCCGCCGCGGACGCGGCCCTGCCCTCGGCCGTGGTGCCGGACGGGATGCTGGGCGACGCGCTGGTGGTCGACGTCCGCCCCGTGCTGCCCGCCGTGCTCGCGGCGCTCCGGGCGCACGCGACCCAGGTCCAGGGTGTCGTGCCGATCTCCGGTGCCGCGGCGATCGGCCGCTATGCGCTCAGCAACGACGTCCTGGCACCTGTCCTGCCCATCGAGGTGTATCTCCCTCGTCCCGCTCGCCCGTCGCGGTAGCGTGTGCGCGATGGATCCTGACCAGCGGCACGTCGCCGCTCCACGTCCGCCCCTCTGGGGCCCGATCGTCTGTGTCGCCCTCGGTGCGCTCGTCGCCATGATGGGGACGGTCATTCATCGCTTCGACGTCGCCGCCATACCGGTCGGGATCGTCATCGCGCTCGCGGTGAGCGGGTCCGGAGGCGTCGTCGCGCGAGCCTGGATGGGCTACCCGGGGCTCGGGGGCTACGGGATCGGGTGGTTCGCCGCCGTCCTCGCGCTCGCGTACGTCGCGCCCGGAGGGGACGTGCTGATCCCCGGGGCCGAGGCGGTGGGGTACGTCTGGATCCTCGGGGGAGCCCTCGTGGTCGCCGCGACGGCGTTCGCCCCCCGCCGGTGGTTCGACGACACTGCGCGAAGCCCGCGGGTGGACGCGTAGAATCCGGACTTCCGGGATGGCCTTGACGTGCAGCGGGTGACGCACGGCCGAAGAGCATGGGTAGGGGTATGAACCAGCGCGACGACGAGCAGGCAGCACCTGAGGGGAACAGCGACGACGCTGCGCCCAAGGCTGAGGGAAGGCTCCCGTTCGAGGAACAGTCCGACAGCCCGTACGAGCCGCTGGTGCGCGCGTACGAGCCGCAGGACACCACCGAGTCCTCGCCCGACGAGGACGACCCGTCCGGCGGCCAGGGTGAGCTGTCTGACGACCGGGCCGAACCGACCTCCGGCGACGAGACCGCGGAGCCGTCCGTCGAGACCGCCGGGCCGACGGCAGACGCGGAGAGCACGACCGCCGCTCCGGACGAGGCTGTCGGGGACACCCCGGAGCCGGGGGCGAGCGAGTCTGCGTCGTCTGACACGCCGTCCGGTCCCGAGGCACACCCCGCCGCCACTGCGGCCACACGCGAGGACGTCTCGGGCTCCGACTCCGAGGACATCACCGAGCCCGACCCGTCGACCACGCCCGACGCCGATGCCGACGCCGACGTGGAGCAGGACGCGGCACCGGCCGCGGAGGAGCCGGTTCCCGCCGCCGAGCCGGACGGCACCGCGATCATCCCGGCCGTGCGTGTCGACGACGCTGCCTCGCCCGAGCCGACCGACGGTCCGGTCGCCGTGCCCCCCGCGGCAGCCGCTCCGCGTCCGTCCTCCTCCCCGGCGGCGTACCGGACGCCTGCGGAGCAGGTCTGGGCCGAGCAGCAGTCCGCCCTGGCCGCGGACGACGAACCCCCGGTGACGGAACATCCGCTCGGCGAGCTGGACGGTGAGGGTGCCCCGAGCCGTTGGCCCCGGGCCGGGATGTGGACCGTGGCCGGTCTCGTGGTGCTCGGCGGCCTGTACGTCGGGGCGCAGTGGATGCTGGCCGACACGGTCCCGCGCGGGACCACGGTGGCCGGCGTGGACGTCGGTGGCCTCGACACGGCCGACGCGGCCGCCCGTCTGGACGAGGAGCTCGGCCCCCGGGCCGCCGAGCCGCTCGAGGTCGCGGCGGGCGAGGCGACCACGTCCGTCGACCCGGTCGCGGCCGGTCTCACGATCGACACGGAGGCGACGGCCGAGGACCTGACGTCGTTCTCCTGGAGCCCGTCGCGGCTCTGGGACCAGCTCTTCGGCGGGTCCGAGGCAGATCTCGTCGTCGACGTCGACGACGCCGCCCTGACGACGGCGCTCGAGGCGGCGGCCACGGGGATCGACGTCGCACCGGTCGACGGGACGGTCCGTTTCTCCGGAGCGAAGGTCGAGTCGACCGACGCCGTGGCGGGGACCGCCGTCGTCGTGGACGAGGCGACCTCGGTGGTGTCCGAGGGATGGCTCGTCGAGGAGACACCGCTCGAGCTCCCCACGGACTCGGTGGAGCCGGACGTGACCCAGGACGAGACCGACGCGGCGCTGGCCGAGGCGGAGGTCGTGGTCTCGGCCCCGGTCGTGGCGTCGGTCGACGACCAGTCGCCGGAGCTGCCGCCGGAGGCGCTGGGAGACGCGGCCTCCTTCCCTGCCAAGGACGGCGCTCTGGTGCTGACCTGGGACGCCGAGGCGCTCGACGAGGCCATCGTCTCGCGGACCAACGACCTCCTGACGACGGCCGAGGACGCCCACTTCGAGTTCGTCGACGGCCGGCCGAAGGTGGTCGGGGGTGAGACCGGCACGCGCCTCGACGACGAGCAGGTCGTGGAGTCCGTGGGTGCCGCCGCCGTCTCGACGGACGACCGCACCGCGGAGATCGAGCTCGTGACGACCGACCCGGAGGACTCCGCGGAGTCGCTCGAGGAGCTGGGCGTCGAGGAGAAGATCGTCGAGTTCTCGACGCCACTGACGGACGAGCCGGTGCGGACGCAGAACCTCGTCGTCGGAGCCTCGAAGGTGAACGGGACGCTCGTCAAGCCGGGGGAGAGCTTCTCCGTGACGGACGCCCTGGCGCCGATCACCGAGGCGAACGGGTACGGCGCGGCGCACATCATCAGCGACGGCGAGATCATCGACGGGATCGGTGGTGGCCTGTCCCAGATGTCGACCAACATGTACAACATCGGGTTCTTCGCCGGGTACGAGGACGTCACGCACAAGCCGCACTCGTACTACTACAGCCGGTACCCGGAGGGTCGTGAGTCGACGATGTTCGTCGGCTCGATCGACATGGTCTGGACCAACGACACGCCCTACGGCGTGCTGATCCAGGCCTGGGTCGGCGACGGCAAGGTCAACACCGTGGCGTGGTCGACGCCGTACTGGGACGTGACGACGAGCACGAGCGACCGCAGCAACGTCGTCGAGCCGACGACGCAGACGGTCGACAGCCCCGACTGCGTCGCGTCGCCCGCGGGCGGGGACGGGTTCTCCGTCACCGTGTACCGCAAGGTCTCGCACGACGGCAGCGTCGACAAGGACGAGGCGAAGAGCTGGACGTACAAGCCGCAGAACGCGGTCGAGTGCGAATGACGGATCGCTAGACTGCTCGGACACTCACTCGTACACCGTGCAGACGGTGATGGCAGGAACAGGACGATGCTCGGACGCAGCGAACAAGAGTCGGGGACGCACGCGAGCCTGGCGGTCAACGCCGGCGGGTGGGTGCGGGCGGACGACGCGCTCGACGCCGGCACCGTCGAGATGCTGGATCTGGGGTCGACGGGGTCGACGCTGTCGACGACGGCCGGGATCTCGGGTCTCCGTGCGGTCGTCCACCTCGGCCACCCCCTGCAGCCGGCCCCGGGCGTCGAGCAGGCGCTGCTCGCCGCGGACTCGTCGCTGATCGTGACGGCTGCCGTCGCGATCACGCCGACCTGGTGCTGGGTCGGCCGGGACGGGCAGGCGTCGGGACCCGTGGTCGTGGACGAGCCCGGCCTGCGGGACTGCCGGGACGCGCTGCGCACGATGGGCGCCGCACCGCGCCTCGTGCCCGGACGCACCAGCACCGAGGAGCGCGTCGACCTGGCCGGACCGACGGGCACGCTCGTGGTCGAGCGTGACCGCATCCCGGCGGGATGGGCCGAGCTGCCGGGCTCGGAGGCGCTCTCCGGCGGCAACGACGTCTGGTACGGACTCGTCGAGGCGCTCCCGGCAGCCCCGACGGTCCCCGCGGGCACCCCCGTCTGGCTGGCGTTCGGCCCGCGCGACGACCACCGCGGGTCGCTGCAGCAGTCGCTCGAGATCCTCGCCGACCACGGCGTGGACCTGGACCACCTGCGCAGCATGCCCTCGACCAGCGGGCAGCACGTCTTCTTCTCCGCGTTCACGAGCCCGGAGTCCGGCGCCTTCGAGGCGCTGCGCTCCGAGCTCGCGGCCCGGGGCGTCCGGCAACGACTTCTCGCCGTGCTGAGCGGCGTGGCAGACGCGGGAGCTCCGGGGGCGATCGGGCCGCAGTGGGGGCGCGCCGACGCATGACCTCCATCGCCTACCTCGGACCCGAAGGAACCTTCACGCACGAGGCGGCACGGAGGTGGGCGGCGCATCGCGGTGTCCTCGCCGACGAGCCGCGACCGTTGACGTCCGTCGGGGCCGTCTACGGGGCGGTGGCCGCGGGAACCCACGACTTCGGGATCGTGGCGATCGAGAGCACGGTCGAGGGCTACGTCGTGCCCTCGCTCGACGCGATCGTCGAGGCTCGCGACGTCGTCGCGATCGACGAGACCGTGCTGGACATCTCGTTCGACGCACTCGTCCGCCCGGACCACGGCACGCTCACAGAGGTCTCCGCGCACCCGCACGGACTCGCGCAGTGTCAGGAGTTCGTGAGCCGCACGGGGCTGCAGGCGGTGCCCGCGACGTCGAACGCCGCCGCCTGCCGGGACGCCGCGCCGCACCAGGTAGCGCTCGGTCCCTCGATCTGCGCCGACCTGTACGGGCTCGAGGTGCACGAGTCGGCCGTGCAGGACTATCAGGGCGCGCGGACGCGGTTCTTCACGCTCGCGCACCGGGACCAGGCGCTCGAGATCGCCCGGTCGCAGGGTCCGGCCCCGGAGGGCTGGCGGACCGTGCTCGCGATCACCCCGACCGTCACCGGCCCGGGGGTCCTCGCCCGCATCACCGCGGCCTTCGCGCAGTGCGGAGTCAACATGTCGAGCGTCATCACGCGGCCGATCAAGGCGCGCGACGGCTGGTACGTGTTCGTCCTGACGGTCGACGCAGCCCCCTGGGAGCCCGGCCTGCGGGCCGTCCTGACGGCGTTGCTCGCGGCCCGCGACGGCGTCAAGACGCTCGGGGTCCTGCCGACGCGTGCCGAGATCGAGCACTCGCCGTCGCACCAGCACCTGCCGCGCGGCTCGGCCGTGCACAGCGACCCCGAGGACGTGCTCGGTGCCGCACTCGTGTGGGGGGACGGCGAATGATCGCGGTGATCGGGCTCGGGCTGCTCGGTGGCTCGTTGCTGCGCACCGCAGCCGGCGCGGGTGCGAAGGCTCGGGGGTGGGACCTCGACGCCGCCACACGGGCCGACGCGCGCGAGGCGGGCCTGGACGTCGCCGAGACCGTGGGTGAGGCCGTCGCCGGTGCCGACCTCGTGGTCCTCGCGGTCCCGCTCCGCGCGATGTCGGCGACGGCACGGACCGTCGCTCCGCTCCTGGGCCCGGACGCCGTGGTGACGGACGTCGGCAGCGTCAAGGGTCCCGTGCGGGCGGCGATGGTCGAGGCGGGCATCACGCGCTTCGTCGGGGCGCACCCGATGGCGGGCACCGAGGAGTCGGGCTTCGCCGCCTCTCGGGCGAACCTCCTTCCCGGGGCGCGGTGGGCGGTCACCGTCGACGCCGCGACCGACGTCGCGGCGTTCACGGCCGTCCTCGAGCTGGTGTGCGGCGCGCTCGGCGGGGAGGTCTCCGTCCTGACCGACGGAGACCACGACGCCGCCGTGGCGCTCGTCAGTCACGTGCCGCACGTGCTGGCGACACAGCTGCTGTCCCTCGTCACCCGGTCCGGGGTGCGGGACGTCGCGCTCGGCCTCGCCGCCGGGAGCTTTCGGGACGGGACGCGTGTCGGGCTCACGGATCCGCGCAAGACGGAGGCGATGGTCACCGCGAACGCCACGGCCGTCGCTCCCGTGCTGCGCGACGTCGCCGAAGACCTGGAGTCGCTCGCGTCCGCCCTGGAGGCGGCGGCGGCCGGCCAGGACGTCGACGTCGCGGCGTTCTTCGACGAGCCGGCTCCCGTCCGTGCCCTGCGCGGCGAGCCCACCACGTCGGACACCGTCGCGACGCGCCTGACCAGCCGCGAAGACCTCCGCTCGCTGGCGGTCGCGGGAGCGGAAGGGGCCGTCGTCGTCTCGGTCGGCGACGGCGTGGTCCAGGTCCGGGGAGCGTCAGTCCTCTGAGGTCGGCGCCCGACGGGCGCGGCGGGCCGGGCGCGGCGGGACACGCTTGCCGACGGCGATCTCGTCCGCCGGGACGAACACCTCGCACCCGGGTTCCCACGGGTCGGGGTGACCACGACGTGGCGCGTCCCGGCTGAGACGGACTCCCTCGGGGCCCACCGCGACGACGTCGCCCAGAATGTCTGTGTAACGAGGGGCGTGCCCACCGTCAGCCGCGGAACGCAGGCGTTGCCGGACCATGACGCGCGCGCCGACCGGCCACGCCGTCCACGGCGCGGACCCGGATTCTCCGAACGTGCTCATCTGGGAGATACTAGGCAGGCCCAAGCGCAACATCAGAATGTGGAGGACAGCGCCGTGACCTACGTGATCGCTCAGCCGTGCGTCGACGTCAAGGACAAGGCATGCGTCGACGAGTGTCCCGTGGACTGCATCTACGAGGGCAAGCGCTCGCTCTACATCCACCCCGACGAGTGTGTCGACTGTGGTGCGTGCGAGCCCGTGTGCCCCGTCGAGGCGATCTACTACGAGGACGACGTCCCCGAGGAGTGGAGCGACTACTACCGGGCGAACGTGGAGTTCTTCGACGCGCTCGGCTCGCCCGGGGGCGCGGCCAAGCTCGGCGAGATCGACAAGGACGACCCGATGATCGCAGCGCTCCCGCCCCAGGCGTGACACGGTGGGCTTTGCTGACCTGAGCGGACTGCCGTACCCCTGGGACACGATCGGCCCCTACGTGGATCGGGCGAGATCCCACCCGGACGGCATCGTCGACCTGTCGATCGGCACGCCCGTGGACCCCACGCCGGACGTGGTCCGTGACGCGCTCGCGGGTGCGGGGGACGCGCACGGGTACCCGACGACGCACGGCACACCCGCCCTCCGGGACGCGATCGCCGCCTGGTTCGCCCGCCGACGGGGCGTCGCGATCGACGCCGACGACGTGCTCCCGACGGTCGGCTCCAAGGAGCTCGTCGGCCTCCTGCCGTCCCTGCTTCGGCTCGGCGCGGGGGACGTCGTGGTCCACCCCGACGTCGCCTACCCGACGTACGACGTCGGAGCGCGTCTGGCGGGAGCGACGCCTCTGCCGGTGGCGGGGGTGGAGGACTGGGCCGGACGCGCGGACGTCCGGCTCGTGTGGGTCAACTCACCCAGCAACCCGACGGGGGCCGTGGCCGACGTCGAGACGCTGCGCCGGACCGTCGAGGCGGCCCGGGAGATCGGTGCCGTCGTCGTGAGCGACGAGTGCTATGCGGAGCTTCCGTGGGCCGAGCGCTGGGTCGCGGACGGGGTCCCGAGCCTTCTCGACCCGCGGGTCTGCGGAGGATCCCACGCGGGGCTCCTGGTGGCCTACTCCCTCTCCAAGCAGTCGAGCGTCGCGGGGTACCGTGCCGCGTTCGTCGCCGGTGACCAAGATCTCGTCCGCGACCTCCTCGCGACCCGCAAGCACCTCGGGATGATCGTCCCCGGCCCCGTCCAGGCGGCGATGACGGCGGCACTCGCGGACGACGAGCACGTCGCGGCGCAGCGTCGGACCTACGGCCGACGGCGGGAGCGACTGCTCGACGCGGTTCTCGGTGCCGGGTACGTCGTCGAGCACTCCGAGGCGGGCCTGTACCTGTGGGTCCGGGCCGCCGACGGGGTGCAGAAGGACTGCTGGGACCTGGTCGGAGAGTGGGCCGACCGGGGGATCCTTGTCGGCCCGGGGGAGTTCTACGGGGCGGCCGGTGCGCGTCACGTCCGCGTCTCCCTGACCGCGAGCGACGAGCGGGTCGACGCCGCCTGCGACCGGCTGCGCACGGCCCCGCGCTAGCCTTCGGCGGCCCCGGAGCGGGTCCGCGTGGAGGCGAGGTGAAGGTACCGGATTGGTCACGTGCACACTGCACGGGATACCTTCGACCCGGGCAGTGCGGTCCACGCGGACCTGCGCCCGCTCGGGACCGCACGGAATGTGACACGCGCACTCCGAGCCGCGGAACGACGATGTGCCCCGCGGGGGCTGGAGGAAGGACACCATGGCTACGTCAAACGCGAGCGTCCAGCTGGTCGCCGGAGGAGAGTCGCACGACCTCCCCGTCGTGCCGGCCACGGAGGGGAACGACGGCATCGTCGTCTCGAGCCTCATGAAGAACACCGGCATGGTCACGCTCGACCCCGGGTTCACGAACACGGCCTCGTGCGAGTCCGCGGTCACCTACATCGACGGCGACCAGGGCATCCTGCGCTACCGCGGTTACCCGATCGACCAGCTGGCCGAGAAGTCCACGTTCCTCGAGGTCGCCTACCTCCTGATCCACGGCGAGCTCCCCGACCCGGCGACCCTCGAGGCGTTCGTCGAGCGGGTCAACCGCCACACGTTCGTGCACGAGGACTTCCGCACGTTCATGGGGACGTTCCCGCGCGACGGGCACCCGATGGCGGTGCTGTCGTCCGCGATCAACGCGCTGCCGACCTTCTACCCCGAGTCCCTCGACCCGCACGACCCCGAGACGGTCGAGCTGGCGACGGTCCTGCTCCTCGCGAAGACGCGCACGATCACGTCCTACCTGCACCGTCGGGCGGCGGGCGAGCCCCTGCTCTACCCCGACTACTCGCGCGGCTACGTGGACGACTTCCTGCGGATGACCTTCGCCCGCCCGTACCAGGAGTACGAGGCCGACCCGGTCGTCGTCGACGCCCTCGACAAGCTCCTGATCCTGCACGCCGACCACGAGCAGAACTGCTCGACGTCGACCGTGCGGGTCGTCGGCTCGTCGAACGCGAACCTCTACGCGTCCGTCGCCGCCGGCGTCAACGCCCTCTCCGGGCCGCTGCACGGAGGCGCGAACGAGGCCGTGCTCGCGATGCTCACCGACATCCAGGGCAGCGACTTCGACGTCGACACGTTCATGACGAAGGTCAAGAACAAGGAGGACGGCGTCCGCCTCATGGGCTTCGGCCACCGGGTCTACAAGAGCTACGACCCGCGTGCGGCGATCGTCAAGAAGAGCGCGGACGCCGTGCTCGAGAGCCTCGGCAAGAACGACGAGCTGCTCTCGATCGCCCGGCGTCTCGAGGAGATCGCGCTCAACGACGAGTACTTCATCGAGCGCAAGCTGTACCCGAACGTCGACTTCTACACCGGCCTGATCTACAAGGCCATGGGCTTCAAGCCGGCGATGTTCACGCCGCTGTTCGCGCTGGGCCGCATGCCCGGGTGGATCGCGCAGTGGCGCGAGATGATGCTCGACCCCGCCACCAAGATCGGCCGCCCGCGCCAGGTGTACACCGGCGCGACCGAGCGCGACTACGTGGACCTCTCCGCGCGCCGCTGACGCGACGAACCACGAAGCGCCCGCCACCACCCCTGCGAGGGGTGGTGGCGGGCGCTTCGGTCTCCGTGCGGCTCGGTCGCTCCTACTCGTGCGGTGCGGGTGCGACCCGGATCTCGACCTGACCGGGGGCGGGGCCGCCGTCGATCTCCTCCCACGTCGGCGACGACCTCGTCCAGCGGTGCCCGTCGACGGTCACCGCGTCGGCGTCGGTGTCCTGCGCCGTCGCGACCGCCCACTGGGCGACCGCCCAGGACGTCCTGACGCGGTCACGTGCCGTCGTCCCGCCGAACCCCTCGGTGTCGACCGTCACGGTGTCGCCGTCGACCTCGCGCGGCGCGTCGCCGAGATCCCGGTCGATCCGCTCGACGAGCGCCGTGGTCTCGCCCGTCGGGTTCTCCACCGCCGCCAGCTCGCACGTCAGCGCAGCCTCGGAGTATCCGCTGAGCGCCGACGCCCATGCGCGGGAACGTGTCTCGTGCTGGGCGTACGCGAGCGGGAACGCCGACCGCTGCACGCGTTGCGCGGCGTCGGTCACGTCGAGCGTCTCGTACCCGTCGATCGTCTCGAGGACGTCGTAGAACGCGTTGGTCGAGTAGACGGGATCGAGGATCTCCGCCTCGCTGCCCCACCCCTGGGAGGGGCGTTGCTGGAAGAGACCCAGGGAGTCGCGGTCGCCGTAGTCGATGTTGACGAGCTTGGACTCCTGCAGACCGGTCGCGATCCCGATCGTCGCGGCCCGTGCCGGCAGGCCGCGCTCGACGGCGGTGATGCCGATGAGCGCGGCGTTGTCCGTCTGGACGGGGGAGAGGTTCCAGCTCGTCCCCTCGGCCGTCGCCGAGCAGCGGTCGGCGACCGGGTCGCCGGCGTCGAGGCGGTTCAGCGCGGCGACGACGGCCACCATGGCGAGCGCCCCCACGGCGACCGCCGTCGCCGCGACACGGCCGAACCCGGGCATCAGTTCGCGTGCAGCGCCGCGTTGAGCTCGACGCCGGTGCCGGCGCGCGGGACGACCTCGACGCCTCCGGAGATCGAGTTGCGGCGGAACAGCAGGTTGTTCATGCCCTTGAGCTCGCGGGCCTTGACGACCTGGGGCTCGCCGCCGGTCAGGACCGTCACCTTGGTACCGGCCGTCACGTACAGCCCGGCCTCCACGACGCAGTCGTCACCGAGAGGGATCGCGATGCCGGCGTTGGCGCCGAGGAGCGAGCGGCGGCCGATCGAGACGACCTCCTTGCCACCCCCGGAGAGCGTCCCCATGATCGAGGCCCCGCCGCCGATGTCGGACCCGTCGCCCACGACGACGCCGGCCGAGATCCGCCCCTCGACCATCGACGTCCCGAGCGTGCCCGCGTTGAAGTTGACGAAGCCCTCGTGCATCACCGTCGTGCCGGCGGCCAGGTGGGCGCCGAGCCGGACCCGGTCGGCGTCACCGATCCGGACGCCCGACGGGACGACGTAGTCGACCATCCGGGGGAACTTGTCGATGCCGTAGACCGTCACGGGGGCTCCCGTCGCCGCACGCAGGCGCATCCGGGTCTCCTCGAACCCCTCGACGGCGCACGGGCCGCGGTCCGTCCACACGACGTTGGTGAGCGTGCCGAAGACACCGTCGAGGTTCACACCGTGCGGCTGGACGAGCCGGTGCGAGAGCAGGTGCAGGCGCAGGTAGGCGTCGGCGGCGTCGGACGGCGCGGCGTCCAGGTCGACGACGGTCCGGACGGGCGTGAGGGTGACCCCTCGAGCGGGGTCGGACCCGGCGAGCTCGGCGACGGCGCCCGTGGGCGAACCCTCCGGGGCCTGGCCGAGGGCGGGGGACGGGTACCAGACGTCGAGGACGGTGCCGTCGTCGGTCACGGTGGCGATGCCGTCCGCCCAGGCGGTGCGGTCGGTGGCAGAGGTCTGCGTGGCGGGAGAGGTCATGCCGGACAGCGTAGTCGTGTGCGAGAGGCCGCCGGGTAGGGTCCGGGGCATGGACTCATCGCACCCCGACACCGTGGAGCTCGACGCGACCGGCGACCTGATCGACCTGTGGCGGGCGGTCTGCGACGCGCCGTCCGTCAGTGGTGACGAGACGGCGCTCGCCGACGCGGTCGAGCGCGTGCTGCGTGGTTGCGCGCACCTGGAGGTCCTGCGCGACGGCGACGCGATCGTCGCCCGGACGCACCTCGGCAGGCCGCACCGCGTCGTCGTCGCCGGGCACCTGGACACCGTCCCGCTGACCGACCCGCCGAACCTTCCGACGCGTATGGAGGGCGAGGGGGAGGACGCGGTGCTGTGGGGGCGTGGCACCGTCGACATGAAGGGCGGTCTGACGGTCCAGCTGGCGCTCGCCGTCGAGCTGACCGACCCCGTCGTCGACGTCACCTGGGTGTTCTACGACCACGAGGAGGTCGAGGCGGAGCTCAACGGTCTCGGACGGCTCGTGCGCCACCACCCGGAGCTCCTCCACGGGGACTTCGCCATCCTCGGCGAGGCGACGAACGCCGGCATCGAGGGCGGCTGCAAGGGCACACTGCGGGTCGAGGTGACGACCACCGGCGTGGCGGCCCACTCGGGCCGCCCGTGGATGGGCACGAACGCCATCCACGCCGCCGCCGAGGTCCTCGCGCGCCTGGACGCCTACGAGGCCCGTGAGGTCGACGTCGAGGGCCTCGTGTACCGCGAGGGGATGAGCGCCGTCCGCATCTCGGGCGGCATCGCCGGCAACGTCGTCCCGGACCGGTGCACGGTCACCGTGAACTACCGGTTCGCGCCGGACAAGGCCCTCGACGAGGCGATCAGCCACACCCGTGAGCTCTTCGACGGCTTCGACGTCGTCGTCACGGACGCCGCGCCAGGCGCCCGCCCCGGGCTCGACGCGCCCCTGGCGCAGGACTTCGCAGCCGCCGTGGAGAGGTTGACGGGGGTCGAGCCCGCGGCGAAGCAGGGGTGGACGGACGTGGCTCGCTTCTCAACACTTGGCGTCCCCGCCGTGAACTTTGGTCCGGGCGATCCGCTGCTCGCGCACAAGGACGACGAGCACTGCCCCGTTTCCGACGTCCGCACGTGCCACGCCGCCCTGCGCGCCTGGCTGACCGGTGCCCCCGCCGACGCCTAGGCTCGTGCCATGAGCGACGAAGGACTGCCCCAGACAGGTTCCGGCTACCGCAAGGGGCCTGTGCTCCTGCGCGGCCCGCAGATCCCCCACCTGACGACCGACGCACGGCTCCTCGACACCGCGGGGAGCGCCGACTGGGTCCACTCCGACCCGTGGCGGGTGATGCGGATCCAGAGCGAGTTCGTCGAAGGGTTCGGGGCGCTCGCGGAGGTCGGGCCGGCCGTCTCCGTCTTCGGGTCCGCGCGCACACGCGCCGACCACCCCGACTACGCCCTCGCGCACGACGTCGGGGCGCGCCTCGCCGAGGAGGGGTACGCCGTCCTGACCGGTGGCGGCCCCGGGATCATGGAGGCCGCCAACAAGGGTGCCTCCGAGGCCGGGGGGCTCTCGGTCGGGCTCGGCATCGAGCTGCCGTTCGAGCAGGGGATGAACGAGCACGTCAACCTCGGCGTCAACTTCCGGTACTTCTTCGCCCGCAAGACGATGTTCGTCAAGTACGCCCAGGGCTTCATCGTCCTCCCCGGCGGGTTCGGCACGTTCGACGAGCTCTTCGAGTCGCTCACGCTCGTCCAGACCCACAAAGTCACCGAGTTCCCGATCGCCCTGGTCGGACGCGACTACTGGGGCGGGCTGCTCGACTGGGCCCGCGACGTCGTCCTGCCGCGCGGCATGATCAACGAGCACGACCTCGAGCTGCTCCACCTCGTCGACACCGCGGAGGAGGCTGTCCGCTACGTCTGCGACCGCGGCGCCGAGCTGCGCGCCGAGGAGATCGCGGCCGTCGAGGAGGCCGCGGAGGCCGCCCACGAGGCGGCGGCCAGCGCGGACGACGCGTCCGCGTGAGCGTCCCGCCGCCCTCCGCCCGGCTCGTGCTGCGCGGGCGGGACCTCGGCGCCGCCCCGGTCGTGATGGCGATCGTCAACCGGACCGACGACTCGTTCTACGCGGCGGCGCGCCACCTCGACGACACGGTGGCGCTCGCGGCCGCCGAGCGGGCTGCCGAGGACGGTGCCGCGATCGTCGACGTCGGCGGGGTGCGCGCGGGGGTCGGACGCGAGATCAGCACTGACGAGGAGATCGACCGGGTCGTGCCGTTCGTCGAGCTCCTCCGCCGCGAGATCCCCGACGTGCTGGTGAGCGTCGACACGTGGAGGTCCCAGGTCGCCCACGCCGCGGCTGTCGCCGGTGCGGACCTCGTCAACGACACCTGGGCGGGTCACGACCCGCGGCTGGTCGAGGTTGCCGGCCGGCACGGCGTGGGTGTTGTGTGCTCGCACACCGGCGGAGCCACTCCGCGCACGGACCCCCACCGCGTCGCCTACCCGCTGCCCGACGACGCGCCCGCGGGCAGCGAGCCACGGGACGGCGTCCTCGTCGACGTGATACGGCACCTGGGACGGGCCGCCGCACGAGCGGTCGAGTGCGGGGTCCCGGCCGCCTCGGTGCTCGTGGACCCGACGCACGACTTCGGGAAGAACACCTGGCACTCGCTGCACCTGCTGCGCCGCACGGACGCGCTCGCCGACCTCGGGTACCCGCTCCTGATGGCGCTCTCGCGCAAGGACTTCATCGGGGAGAGCCTGGGCCTCGACGCCGAGGACCGGCTGGAGGGCACCCTCGCCGCCACCGCGGTCGCCGCCTGGATGGGTGCCCGGGTCTTCCGCGCGCACGACGTGCCCGCGACCCGCCGCGTCCTGGACATGGTCGCAGTCGTCCGGGAGGACAGCGCGCCGGCGCGGGTGCTGCGCGGGCTGACGTGAGGCTGCCGTGGTGGGCGCGGGTGCTCGTCGTCTACGGCGGCGCACGTGCCATGAGCGCGGTACTTCTCCTCGCCGTCGCCCAGCAGCAGGCGGCCACGCTCTGGACGGACGCCGCGCCGTCGTACGCCGAGTTCACCGGCGGGATGTGGGACGCGAACTGGTACCACCAGATCGCCGAGAGCGGGTACCCCTCGACCCTGCCGCGCGGCGAGGACGGCGCCGTCCAGCAGAACGCGTGGGCCTTCTACCCGTTGTACCCGGCCCTCGTTCGCGCCGTCATGACGGTCACGGGCCTCGACTGGGTCGTCGCCGCCCCGACGGTCTCGTTGCTGCTCGGTGCCGGGGCGATACTCGTGCTGTACCGGCTCGTCCTCGCAGCCTGCCCCGGCCTCGTGCGCGGCCGACCGGGGTTGCCGCTGGCCGCCGTCGCGGTGACCTCGACCTTCGTCTCCGCTCCCGTCATGCAGGTGGGGTACAGCGAGTCCCTCGCACTCCTGCTCGTCACGACGGCGCTCCTGCTGCTGGTGCGCGGCCGGTACCTGACGGCGGTCCCCGTCGTCCTCGCGCTCGGGTTCGCGCGGCCCGTCGCTCTCCCGCTCGCGTGCGTCGTGCTCTGGCACGGCGCGGTGCACGGGTACCGGTGGTGGGGCGCACGCCGTGGCTCGCGTCGCGGGGACGTCGGCGCCGTCGCCCGGTGGGCCGCGCTGCTCGTGGCCACGGTGGTCGCGGGCTTCGCCTGGCAGTGGGTGTGCGCCGCGGCGACGGGAGAGCCGGACGCGTACTTCCTGACCCAGGAGGCCTGGCGGGGGACGGGTGAGGTCGTCCCCCTGCGGCCCTGGTTCCTGGTCGCCGACTGGCTCTTCGGCGGTCCGGGGCCGTGGCTCCTCGTCGTGCTGCTCGCCGTCGTCGCAGCCGTCGTCCTGTGGCCCGCCGCGCGACTGGGTCCCGAGCTGCGGTCGTGGCTCGGCGCCTACCTCGCCTATCTCGTCCTCGTCCTCGAACCGGGGACCAGCCTGGTCCGGTTCCTGCTCCTGGCCTTTCCGCTCTTCGTCCTCGTCGTCGCATGGACGCGCTCGCGGGTCTGGCTCGCGGTCGTCGTCCTCGCGGGGATCCTGGGGCAGTTCTGGTGGATCTCCAGCCTCTGGCAACTCGTGCCGCCGTCCGGCTGGCCGCCCTGAGGGATTCGTGACGGTTTGGACGTGACGAGGTGGGGGTCCGGTGAACTAGACTTGGGTGCGCACCTCCGATGCTCGGGAGTTCCTGGGCTGGCGTGGTGATCGACCCGAGGCACAACAGAAATGGAGAGCCCCCACATGGCTGCGATGAAGCCGCGGACGGGTGATGGACCGCTCGAGGCCACCAAGGAAGGGCGTGGCATTGTCATGCGCGTCCCGCTCGAGGGTGGCGGCCGCCTTGTGGTGGAGCTGAACGCCACGGAGGCGAGCGAGCTCGCCGAGGCCCTCCAGGGCGTCGTGAGCTGAGGCGCTTGCGTGCCTGACATCCCGCTGGACCGCTCCACCTCGGTCGCGGACGGCGTCCTGCCCGACGTCGTCGCGGCCGAGGGGACCGTGCTGAGCTGCGCCTTCCTCACCGACGAGGAGGTCGACGCTCTCGTCGTCGCCGTCGCCCCCGCGCCAGAGGTCGAGGACGGCCCGCAGCCGCGCGCCGGCGCCGTCGACGCCACGACGCGGTACGGCGTCGACCTCGCGGACCTCGCGGACCGCTCCGGCGGAAGCCGGTTCGTCGGCCGCGCCGGCGAGGTGGTGACCTGCGAGCTCCCCCGCGTCCACGCCGGCTCGACCACGACGCTGCCGTGGGCAGGGCTGCCCTCCCGCATCGTGCTCGTCGGAATCGGTGACAGCTCGCCGACCGCGATGCGCCGTGCAGGAGCCGCGCTGGCTCGCGAGATCGACGGGCTCGACCGTGTCGTGTCCGCCGCCACCCAGGGCGCCGGTGCCGATGCGACCCGTGCCTACGTCGAGGGATATCTCCTCGCGGCGTACCGGAGCCCCCGCTTCGGCGGCGCTCACCCCGAGGGTGAGCGCACCCTCGGAGGTGCTCAGCAGCTCGTGCTGCTCGGGGAGGACGTCGAACCCGTCATCGCCGCAGTGCGGGACGAGGTCGCCGCCACCTGGCTCGTGCGCGACCTTGCCGCGACCCCCTCCTCCGTCAAGACCCCCGCCTGGCTCGCCGCCCGTGCCGAGGCGCTGGCCGTCGAGGCCGGGCTCGACGTCGAGGTCCTCGACGAGGACCAGCTCGAGGCCCAGGGGTTCGGCGGGATCCTCGCCGTCGGGCAGGGGAGCCAGTCAGCGCCGCGGCTCGTCCGAGTCTCGTGGGAGCCGGACAACTGGTCCCGGCACGTGGTCGTGGTCGGCAAGGGCATCACCTTCGACACCGGCGGCCTGTCGATCAAGCCGCGCATGTCGATGATCCCGATGAAGACCGACATGGCCGGTGCCGCCGTGGCGCTCGCGACGGTCCTGGCGGCCGCGCGGAGCGGACTCGCCGAGAAGGTCACGGCGGTCCTGCCTCTCGCGGAGAACCACTTCGGCGCCTCGTCCTACCGGCCCGGCGACGTCCTGCGGATGTGGAACGGGACCACGGTCGAGATCGCCAACACCGACGCCGAGGGGCGGCTGGTCCTCGCGGACGCGCTCGCGTGGGCGTCGGCGACCCTGGACCCGGACGTCCTTGTCGACGTGGCCACCCTCACCGGCGCCGCCTCGATGGGGCTGGGCGCGCACCACGGGGCGCTCTTCACGACCGAGGACGCTCTGGCCGCGTCGTTCGAGAGCTCCGGGGAGCAGGTCGGGGAACCCGTCTGGCGGATGCCGCTCGTCGACGAGTACGCCCCGGCGATCCGGTCGACCGTGGCAGACCTGCGCCACGTCCCGCAGGACCCGCCCGGCGGCGGTGCCATCACGGCAGCGCTCTTCCTGCAGCAGTTCACCGACGGTCGACCGTGGGTGCATCTCGACATCGCCGGACCTGCGCGGTCGAGCAAGGCGCGGCACGAGATCCCCGAGGGGCCGACCGGGTTCGGAGCCCGGCTGCTGCTGCGCTCGCTCGAGTCGCTCCCGAGGCCGTAGCTCGACCTGTCCGTGGGGTGGTCAGCCGTCGGTCAGCGCCGGACGGCGAGGAGCAGTCCGTCTCCGGTGGGGAGCATCGCCGGCACCACCCGGTCGTCCTCGCGCAGTCGACGGCCGACCTCCCGCACGATCGTGGTCACCTCGTCGCGTCGTGCGGGGTCGGCGACGCGGTCCCCGGCCAGCGCGCTCGCGATCGCCAGCGTCCCACCCGGGCGCAGGAGGCGGATGCCCTGCTCGACGTAGTCGGGGTAGCTCGGCTTGTCGGCGCCGACGAGCACCAGGTCGTACGCGCCGTCGGTCAGGCGGGGCAGGACGTCGCGCGCTCGGCCCGGGATCGTCCGGGCGCGCGTGGGGCGCAGGCCCGCCTCGGCGAACGACTGCTTCGCGACGCGCTGGTGCTCGACCTCGACGTCGATGGTGGTCAGCACGCCGTCCTCGGGCATGGCGCGGAGCATCCAGAGCGCGGCGACGCCGGTGCCGGTGCCGACCTCGACGACGGCCTTGGCACGCAGCGCGGCCACGAGCGCGGCGAGCGCGGCGCCCGTTCCGGGGCTGACCGCCGTGCAGCCGAGCTCCGCGGCCTGCTCGCGTGCGCGCAGCAGCACCTCGTCCTCGGCGACGAAGTCCTCGCAGTACATCCAGCTCGAGGCCTTGACGGTCGGGCGGCCGATGTCGCTCATCGCGTTCTCCCGTTCTCAGTCCTGCTGGGGGCACCCGCTCCGGCACGAAGCAGACGGTGAGCCGGCGTGGCTCTGCCGCGATCGTACCGGGGAGCCGGGGACATCCCCGTGCGGCGCTCCGGCTCCGACGACTACCATGCGGGGGACGTGACGCCCGACCCTCGTCGCCCACGCCGAACCCGACAGGAGAAGCGCCCCAGCCCATGACCGGACAGGACCCCGACGCCACCGACGGCTCGCAGGACCCCGGAGCCCCGGAGGTCACGCCGACCCCGGCCCGTCCCGCCGGCGCCTTCGCTCCGCCGACGGCGGAGCCCGCCGCCACGCCCGTGAACGAGCCTGGCGCGGCCCCTGAACCCCTCTGGCCCGTCCCTGCGGCGCCGTACGACGCCGGGGAGGGTCACGGGCCGGCGACCGTCGGCCCGGGGAGCACCGCCGGTGCTGCGTACGGGCCGGGCCCGTACGCTCTCGCCGCGCCCGCGTCACGGCCGACCTCCGACTGGCCGCGTCCGCGTGCCCGGCGCGTCTCGGTGGGCATGACCGCCGGCATCGCGGTGCTCGCCCTGGTCGCCGGTGCCGTCGGAGGGGTGGCGGCGAACCGCATCGCGGCCGAGGTCGGGATGTACCGTCCGGTCGACGCTGCTCTCCCGGAGTCGTCCGCCGCGACGCAGCCGGCGGGCGCGATCGCGACGATCGCGGCCGAGGCGATCGACTCCGTGGTCTCGCTCGAGGTCGTCGGGGACGACGGGGTGTCGACCGGGTCAGGCGTCGTCATCCGGGCCGACGGGTACATCCTGACGAACAACCATGTCGTCGCGGACGCGAGCGGTGACGATGCGGTCACGGTCCTGATGACCGACGGCAGCGAGCTTCCCGCCCAGGTCGTGGGTCGGACATCGGACTACGACCTCGCGGTCGTGAAGATCAACGCGACGGACCTGACCCCGCTCGTCCTCGGTGACTCCGACGAGGTCGTGGTCGGTGACCCGGTGGTCGCGGTCGGCGCGCCGCTCGGGCTCGAAGGAACCGTGACGACGGGGATCGTGAGCGCCCTTCACCGGCCCGTGGCCGCCGGGCAGACGGACACGGCGTTCATCGACGCCATCCAGACCGACGCGGCCATCAACCCGGGGAACTCGGGGGGGCCGCTCGTCAACGGTGCAGGGGAGGTCGTCGGGATCAACTCGGCGATCGCACAGCCCCCGGGAGCGCTCCAGGCGACCGGCAGCATCGGCCTGGGATTCGCGATCCCGTCGAACCAGGCGCGGCGGACCGCCGAGGAGCTGATCGAGACCGGCTCCGCCACCTACCCCGTCATCGGTGTGCTCCTGGACGAGCGGTACTCGGGCGAGGGCGTCCAGGTCGTCAGCGACCCGCTCGAGGACCAGGAGGCGGTGGTCCCCGACGGGCCCGCCGACGACGCCGGCATCGAGCCCGGGGACGTCATCCTCGCGATCGACGGCCGGCCCGTGACGCGGACCGACGAGCTCGTCGTCGCCATCCGGGCCAAGGCCCCGGGCGACGAGGTGACCCTGCAGGTCAGGTCCGGCGACGAGGAGAGCGACGTCGTCGTCGTCCTCGACGAGGCCGTGAGCGAGTAGGCTCGTCGGGTGTTCTTCGGCATCAACGGAAGCGAGTTCCTGCTCCTGGCGCTGCTCGCGGTCGTCGTCATCGGGCCGGAGCGGCTGCCTCGGTATGCCGAACAGCTGGGTTCGCTCGCCCGTCGCGGACGGAGCTATCTCTCGACGGCCCGGGAGCGCGTCGACTCGGAGCTCGGCGACGAGTTCGGCGATGTCGACTGGTCCAAGCTCGACCCCCGTCAGTACGACCCGCGTCGGATCGTGCGCGAGGCGCTCTCCGACGACGTCGAGGTACCCCGGTCGCCGCGGCCAGGTGCGGGGCCGGGAGCGGCCGGTGCGGCCGCCGTCGCCGGGGCCACGGCACTGGGCGGCGGGCCGTCCGCGGAGCTGCAGGGCCCCGCGCCGTACGACGACGAGGCGACCTGAGTCGTCTACCGTTGCCCATCGACTTTCTGACAGAATGAGAAACATGCCCGTGTCACGCTTGGACAGCGCCAGTCCGCGAATCTTGTCGGGAATGCAACCGACCGACGACTCGCTGCACCTCGGCAACTACATCGGCGCGCTCCGGCAGTGGGTAGCCCTGCAGGACTCCTACGACGCCCTCTACTGCGTCGTGGACCTCCACGCGCTGACGGTGACTCCCGAGCCCGCCAGGCTGCGTGAGCGGACACGACGCACGGCCGCTCAGTACCTCGCCGGCGGCGTCGACCCCGAGCGTTCTGCCCTCTTCGTCCAGTCGCACGTCCCGCAGCACACCCAGCTCGCCTGGGTCCTGGAGTGCCAGACCGGTATCGGCGAGGCGATGCGGATGACGCAGTTCAAGGACAAGAGCGCCAAGCGCGGGTCGGACAGCACGTCGGTGGGGCTGCTGACCTACCCCATGCTGATGGCGGCCGACATCCTGCTCTACGACACCGCCCTCGTGCCGGTCGGCGAGGACCAGCGTCAGCACCTCGAGCTCACGCGGAACCTGGCCGAACGGCTGAACGCGCGGTTCGGCGAGGACACGGTCGTGGTGCCCGAGCCGCACATCGTCAGGTCGTCGGCCAAGGTCTACGACCTGCAGGACCCGACGTCCAAGATGAGCAAGTCGGCGGCGAGCCCGAAGGGCCTGATCGGCCTCCTCGACGATCCCAAGCAGATCGCGAAGCGGATCCGCGGCGCGGCCACGGACTCCGGCAGCGAGATCCGGTTCGACCGCGACGAGAAGCCCGGCATCTCGAACCTCCTGTCGATCTACTCGGTGCTCACGGGCCGGGACGTCGACTCGATCGTCGCGGACTACGAGGGCAAGGGCTACGGGCACCTCAAGGTCGACCTCGCGGACGTGGTGGTCGACGTGCTGACCCCGTTCCAGGCACTGGCCGCCGAGTACCTGGACGACCCGGCCGAACTCGACGCCGTGCTCGCCCGCGGCGCAGAGAAGGCTCGTGGCATCGCCCAGGACACCGTCGACCGAGTCTACGACCGTATCGGTCTGGTGCCGGCCGCGGGGTCCGTGCGGTGAACATCCCGGAGCGTGGTCCGGGGCAGCGGCGCATCGGCGTCGCTGTCGAGGTACCCGCTCCGTACGGCGCCCAGCTGCAGGAGGCCCGTGCCCGGTTCGGGGACGCGTACGCCGACGCGATCCCGCCCCACGTGACGCTGCTCGGCCCGACCGTCGTCGACGAGGTCGACGTCGACCACGTCCACACGCACCTGGCCGACGTCGCCGCCCAGCACACACCCTTCCGGCTCCACCTGCGCGGCTCTGCGACGTTTCGCCCGGTCTCGCCCGTCGTCTTCGTCCAGGTGGTCGAGGGGATCGTGGAGTGCGAGGCGCTGGAGTCCCACGTGCGGTCCGGGCTGCTGCACCAGGAGCTACGGTTCAACTACCACCCGCACGTGACGGTCGCGCACGACCTGGACGACGCGGCGCTCGACCAGGCCTTCGACGAGATGGCGGGCTTCGACGCGACGTTCGACGTCGCCGAGATCGTGCTCTACCTCCACGGTGACGACTCCGTGTGGCGTCCGACACGCAGGTTCTCCCTCACGGGCGAGGTACGGACCGGCTGACTAGGGTCTGAGCATGGCCCACTCGTCGACGTCGCCCCCCTCCGGAACCGTCGGTGTCGTGGCGACCAAGGGAAAGCAGCTCGCAGACCTCTGGGCCCACAGTCGGCCGGGACGGACCTTCCAGCGGTACGGAGCCACCCGCGGGGCGCTGCTCTGCGGTGGGATCGCCTACTCCGCCCTGTTCTCCATCTTCGCCGCCCTGGCTATCGTCTTCACGGTCTTCTCGCGGGTTCTCGGCAGCAACAGCGAGCTCGAGGACGACGTCGTCGCGCAGATCAACGAGTTCATCCCCGGTCTGATCACGACCGACACGACGTCGGGGATCGTCAGCATCGACGACCTGATCCTCTCCGGCTCGCTCTGGCCGACCCTCCTCTCCGCCGGAGTGCTGCTGTGGACGGCGATCTCGTTCATGACGGCGCTGCGCCGCGGGGTGCGGGCCCAGTTCGGGCTGTCCGAGGTCGGGCAGTCCTTCGTCATGTCGAAGGTCTGGTCCCTGGTCGGGTTCGTCGGCCTGGGCATCGGCGTCGGGCTGTCGACGGCCGTCAGCGTCGTGGCGGTCCAGCTGGGGGAGTGGCTCACCCAGGACCTTCTGTCCCTCGGTGACGCGGGGTCGTTCCTCGTCACCGCCGGGGGTCTGCTCGCTTCCCTGGTGATCGACACGGTCGTCGTCGTCGGCGTCGTCGTCGTGGTCGCCGGGGCGCGCCCCCGTGGTCGTGATCTCTGGATCGGTGCGGTCGTCGCCGGGGTCGCGTTCGGTGCGCTGCGCGCACTCGGGACCAGCGTCGTCGCGGGTGGTGCCGACAAGAACGCGCTGCTGGCATCGGTGGCCGTCGTGGTCACGCTGCTCCTGCTGGTCAACTTCGTCTCGCGCGTGCTGCTGCTCGTCGCGGCCTGGATGGCCGACCCGGCGTACGTGGAGCCGCACCCCGAGCCTGTCGAGACGCTGCGCGAGCGTGTCGACCGTGAGCGAGAGATCCGGGCCGGGCAGGGCTACGGATATCCCTGGAGCCCGCTGGTCCGGGGTGTCCGGCGCGGTCTGCGACCGCGCCCGCGTCGGCTCGTGCGCCGCGGCGAGGCGCTACGGCCGGAGACCCGGCCGGGCGAGTACCACTAGTCACCCCGAGGACGAACGACGGCGCCGCCCACCCGGAGGTGAGCGGCGCCGTCGGACCGTGCGTGGATCAGAAGGCGCGGGTGATCATCGCCCGCTTGACCTCCTGGATGGCCTTGGTGACCTCGATGCCGCGCGGGCAGGCCTCGGTGCAGTTGAAGGTCGTGCGGCAGCGCCACACGCCCTCCTTGTCGTTGAGGATCTCCAGACGCTGCGTGGCGCCGTCGTCCCGGCTGTCGAAGATGAACCGGTGGGCGTTGACGATCGCCGCGGGGCCGAAGTACTGCCCGTCGGTCCAGAACACGGGGCACGAGCTCGTGCACGCCGCGCAGAGGATGCACTTGGTCGTGTCGTCGAAGCGCTCGCGCTCCTCGGACGACTGCAGGTGCTCCTTGGACGGCTCGTTCCCCTTGTTGATGAAGAACGGCATGATCTCGCGGTAGGAGGCGAAGAACGGCTCCATGTCCACGATCAGGTCCTTGAGGACCGGCAGGCCCTTGATCGGCTCCACGATGATCGGCTTGTCGGGGTTGACGTCCTTGAGGAGCGTCTTGCACGCCAGGCGGTTGCGACCGTTGATGCGCATCGCGTCGGATCCGCACACGCCGTGCGCGCAGGAGCGCCGGAACGAGAGCGTCCCGTCGTCCTCCCACTTGATCTTGTGGAGCGCGTCGAGCACCCGGTCGGTCCCGTGGACCGTGATGGTGAACTCGTCCCACCAGGGGTCGGGCCCGACCTCGGGGGAGAAGCGCTGGATCTTCAGCGTGACGTCGAAGGACGGGATCTCGCCGGCGGCCGGCTTGTTCTCGGCCTCTGCGGTGGTGTCCAGGGTCGCAGTCATCAGTACTTCCGCTCCATCGGCTCGTACCGCGTCTGGGTGACCGACTTGGATCCGAGGACGATCTTGTAGTCCCCGAACTCCTCGACGTGGTCGAAGTAGTTCTCGACCGTCCCGTCCACGGTGTCGCCCGCCGTCGCCGGACGGCGGTACGTCATGGTGTGCAACATGTAGTTCGTGTCGTCGCGATCGGGGAAGTCCTCGCGGTAGTGGCCACCGCGCGACTCCTTGCGGTTGATCGCGGCGACGACGGTGATCTCGGCGAGGTCCAGGAGGAACCCGAGCTCGAGGGCCTCGAGGAGGTCGGTGTTGAACATCTGGCCCTTGTCCTGGACCGAGACGTTCTTGTACCGGGCCTGGAGCTCACGGATGTCGGCCAGCGCCTGGTCGAGCGACTCCTTGGTGCGGAACACCTGAGCGTTCGCGTCCATCGTCTCCTGGAGGGCCTTGCGCACCTCGGCAACGCGCTCGCCCTCGGGGCGGTCGCGCATCTCGTCGAGCTGGGCGATCGTCCGGTCCGCGGCGTCGGCCGGCAGGTCGTGGAACGACGCCGTCTTCGAGTAGGCGGCGGCGCTCCGGCCGGCGCGCTTGCCGAAGACGTTGATGTCGAGCAGCGAGTTGGTGCCCAGGCGGTTGGAGCCGTGGACCGACACGCAGGCGACCTCGCCGGCCGCGAAGAGGCCCTTGACGACGTTGTGCGAGTCGCGCAGGACCTCGCCCTCGACGTTCGTCGGGATGCCACCCATGGCGTAGTGCGCCGTCGGGTACACCGGGATCGGGTCCGTGTAGGGCTCGATGCCGAGGTAGGTCCGTGCGAACTCGGTGATGTCCGGGAGCTTGGCGTCGATGTGCGACGGCTCGAGGTGCGTGAGGTCGAGCAGCACGTAGTCCTTGTTCGGGCCGCAGCCGCGTCCCTCGCGGACCTCGTTCGCCATCGACCGGGCGACGATGTCGCGCGGTGCCAGGTCCTTGATCGTCGGTGCGTACCGCTCCATGAAGCGTTCGCCGTCCGAGTTGCGGAGGATCCCGCCCTCGCCTCGTGCGGCCTCGGAGAGCAGGATGCCGAGACCGGCAAGGCCTGTCGGGTGGAACTGGAAGAACTCCATGTCCTCGAGCGGGAACCCGCGACGCAGCGCGAGCGCCATGCCGTCACCGGTCAGCGTGTGGGCGTTCGAGGTGGTCTTGAAGATCTTGCCCGCGCCGCCCGTGGCGAAGATGATCGCCTTGGCCTGGAACACGTGGATCTCGCCGGTGGCGAGGTCGTAGGCGACGACGCCGGTCGCGTTGACCTCGGCCCCGTCGGCCATGTCCTCGGTCGACAGGTCGTGGTCTGTGATCAGGTCGAGCACGTAGAACTCGTTGAAGAACTCGACGTCCTGCTTGACGCAGTTCTGGTAGAGCGTCTGCAGGATCATGTGCCCGGTGCGGTCCGCCGCGTAGCACGAGCGACGCACGGCCGCCTCGCCGTGGTTGCGGGTGTGCCCGCCGAACCGGCGCTGGTCGATGCGACCCTCGGGGGTGCGGTTGAACGGCAGGCCCATGTGCTCGAGGTCGATGATCGCGTCGATCGCCTCCTTGGCCATGATCTCGGCCGCGTCCTGGTCGACGAGGTAGTCGCCGCCCTTGACGGTGTCAAACGTGTGCCACTCCCAGTTGTCCTCCTCGACGTTCGCGAGGGCGGCGCACATGCCGCCCTGGGCGGCGCCGGTGTGCGAACGCGTGGGGTAGAGCTTGGTGATGACGGCTGTCCGGACCTCGCCGGACGCCTCGAGCGCCGCGCGCATGCCGGCACCTCCGGCACCGACGATGACGACGTCGTACTGGTGGGTCTGCATCGGGGACGATGCCTCCTCCGGGTGAGTGGGAACTGTCGCGGCGTCAGGCCGTGCAGAACGACGCGAGCAACTCGGCTGGAGCGTCGGCGGGGCAGGGGTCGAAGGTGAAGATCACGAGGGTGCCGAGGACGACGACGATCGTGAACGCCACGTAGAGGAGGAGCTTGAGCACCAGGCGGGTGCCGTCGCGCTCCGCGTAGTCGTTGATGATCGTGCGCACACCGTTGGTCCCGTGGATCATCGCGAGCCACAGCATCAGCAGGTCCCAGATCTGCCAGAAGGGGCTCGCCCACTTGCCGGCGACGAAGCCGAAGTCGATGGCCTTCACGCCCTCTCCGACCATGAGGTTGACGAAGAGGTGGGCGAAGATGAGAGCGATGAGGATGACGCCAGAGACGCGCATGAACATCCAGCTGTAGAGCTCGAAGTTCGACCGCGTGATCTTCTGGCGGGCGTAGGGCGAACGCGGTGCGGCGAGAGCGGTCGTGGCCATCAGTGCCCACCTCCGAAGACGTTCATCAGGTGGCGGGGCAGGAACCCGGCCATGGTGACGACGGTCCCGCCGACGACGACCCACAGCATGACCCGCTGGTACTTCGGACCCTTGGCCCAGAAGTCGACCAGGATGATGCGGATGCCGTTGAAGGCGTGGTAGACGATCGCGGCGACGAGACCGGCCTCGCCGAGCCCCATGATGGGTGTCTGGTACGTGCCGATCACGGCGTTGTACGCCTCGGGCGAGACGCGGACCAGTGCCGTGTCGAGCACGTGCACGAGTAGGAAAAAGAAGATCAGCACGCCAGTCACGCGATGCGCGACCCAGGACCACATTCCTTCGTGGCCGCGGTACAGCGTGCCAGCGGGTGCACTTGGCACGGTCTGGCCTCCTGTGACGGATCCGATGGCGACGCGTCCTGGCGGGTCGCGGTCCGACGTCGGAGCGCGTGGACGCGTCAGGAGTTGTCCGTTCTCCGGACCACTGTAGTGAATAAGTTGTGGACGTAGAGCCGCGGCCCCCGATTCTGACGGGCGTTCGTCTCAATATGTGACGGACGCCACGTCCGCGTCGTCACTATGATCGACGCATGGGACAAGCAGCGGGGCCGATCGAGGACTTCTACGCCGTGGTGCCTGCGGGCGGCGCAGGGACGCGGCTCTGGCCGCTCTCCCGTCGGCAGACGCCCAAGTTCCTCCTCGACCTGACCGGGAGCGGTCGCACGCTCCTGCAGGCGACGGTCGACCGGTTGGCTCCGCTCGCCGGTGACGAGGGGATCGTCCTGGTCACCGGTACCGCCCACGTCCCGGCGGCTCGCGAGCAGCTGCCGGGGCTCGCCTCCGACCAGATCCTCGCCGAGCCGTCGCCCCGGGACTCGATGGCGGCGATCGGCCTCGCGGCCGCCGTCCTCGCCGAGCGGCACGGCGACGTCGTGCTCGGGTCCTTCGCGGCGGACCAGGTGATCTCGGGGCGTGAGGCGTTCGACGACGCGGTGCACGAGGCGGTCGCCGCGGCCCGTGACGGGTACGTGGCCACGATCGGCATCGCCGCGTCGCGGCCGTCGACGGCGTTCGGGTACATCCGGTCGGGGACACCGCTCGGCGTGGCTGCGGCGCCGTCCGCCCGGAATGTCCGGGGCTTTACTGAAAAGCCCGATGCCGCGACGGCACGCGAGTACCTCTCCTCGGGGGAGTATCGGTGGAACGCCGGGATCTTCGTCGCGCGGACGAGCGTGCTCCTCGGCCACCTGGCGGAGCAGCGGCCCGCGCTCCACGACGGGCTGCGCACGATCGCCGCCGCCTGGGACACGCCCGAGCGTGACGCAGTGCTCGACGCCGTGTGGCCCGGTCTCGAGCGCATCGCCATCGACCACGCCGTGGCGGAGCCGGTCGCGGCGCTCGGCGGGGTCGGCGTCGTCCCGGGCACCTTCGGGTGGGACGACGTCGGGGACTTCAACTCCCTGGCCGCACTGCTGCCGTCCGACGACGGTGCCGGCTCCAAGGTGCTCGGCGACACCTCGTCCGTGGTGCGGCTGGAGAGTGCGGGCTCGGTCGTCGTCCCGGGGGATCGCACTGTCGCCGTGCTCGGGCTCGACGACGTCGTCGTGGTCGACACCCCCGACGTGGTCCTCGTGACGACGCGCGCTCGCGCGCAGCAGGTCAAGGACATGGTGGGTCTGCTCCACGAGCAGGGGCTCGACGAGCTGCTCTAGGTGGACACCGGGGAACGGTCGGCAGACCGGCGTCTACCCTGGCGGGGTGAGCCCTCATAACGTCGTGACCGACCGGATCCGCACCCTGGTAGCCACGCTCCACGACGAGCTGGTCGCGGTGCGGCGAGACCTGCACGCGCACCCGGAGGTGGCGTTCACCGAGGTTCGCACGACGCGCGTCCTGGCCGAGCGGCTGCGGCTGGCCGGCCTCGAGCCCCGGCTGCTGCCCGGGACCGGGCTGGTGGTCGACGTCGGCGAGGTGGCGCCCGGGCAGGGCAGGATCGCGCTCCGCGCCGACATCGACGCGCTCCCGCTCACGGACACGTGCGAGCAGGAGTTCGCCTCGACCGTCGACGGCGTCGCGCACGCGTGCGGCCACGACGTCCACGCGACCGTCGTGCTCGGGGCGGCGCTGGTACTCGCCGAGCTCGACGCCGAGGGACAGCTCGCACGCGGCGTGCGCTGCATCTTCCAGCCCGCCGAGGAGATCATGACCGGTGGCGCGCCGGACGTCATCGCCGCGGGTGCGCTTGACGGGGTCGACGAGATCTACGCACTGCACTGCGACCCCAAGGTGGACGTCGGCACCGTCGGTACCCGGATCGGACCCATCACGGCGGCGGCCGACCAGATCTCCGTCACGCTCGGGTCGACCGGGGGGCACACGTCCCGGCCCCATCTGACCGGTGACGTCGTCTTCGCGCTCGCCCAGGTCGTCACGCAGGTCCCGGCCGTGCTCGGCCGCCGGCTCGACCCGCGGTCCGGCACCAACCTGACCTGGGGCGCCGTGCACGCCGGCGACGCCCACAACGCGATCCCGACGACGGGAGTGGCGCGTGGCACGCTGCGATGCCTCGACGGGCGGGCCTGGGAGCACGCGGCCAGCGTGCTCGAGTCCGCCGTCGGCCAGGTCGTCGCGCCGTACAACGTCACTGCCGAGGTGCATCACACGCGAGGCGTTCCGCCGGTGGAGAACGACGAGGCCGCGACGGGTCGGGTCGAGTCCGCCGCCCGTGCGGTGCTCGGCCCGCGGTCCGTGATCCTGACGGAACAGTCGCTCGGCGGGGAAGACTTCGCCTGGTACCTGACGCAGGTGCCGGGAGCGCTCGCGCGCCTCGGCACCCGTGCCCCCGGCGGTCGTTCCTACGACATCCACCAGGGTGACCTTCGGGTGGACGAGCAGGCGATCGACGTCGGTGTCGCGCTCCTGGCGCGCATCGCGGCGGGTGAGTAGTCCCACTTCGTGGACACGTCGCCGTCCGGCACGAGACGACCGGTGACGCTTGTGTAACAAACTCTGGCGTTACCTGGAAGTAACGTGCAGAGCGTGTGCGGGTGGATACAGTGTTTAGACAACGGACCGGTGTGACCCGGGGATGTTTCCCGGAAGAGGGCGAACCCCAGCAGCCGACGTCCATTCACCCCACGCAAGGAGTTCACCCGTGAAGAGAGCAGCGAAGGTCACTGCCGTGGCCACCCTCTCCGCCCTCGCCCTCGCCGCCTGCGGCGCAGCCCCTGAGGACGACAGCAGCAGCGCCGACGGCGCCGACAACTCGGACTTCAAGGCCTGCATGGTCTCGGACGCCGGCGGCTTCGACGACAAGTCGTTCAACGAGTCGGGCAAGCGGGGCCTGGACGCCGCGTCGGACGAGCTCGGCATCGAGACGCAGACCGCCGAGTCGCAGGCGAACGCGGACTACGCGCCGAACATCACGAACCTCGTCTCCGAGGGCTGCGACATGATCGTGACCGTCGGGTTCCTCCTCGCGACCGCCACCGGTGACGCCGCCACGGACAACCCCGACACCGAGTTCGCGATCGTCGACTCGACCGCTCAGGACGCCGACGGCAACCCGATCGAGCTCGACAACGTGAAGCCGCTCAGCTTCGACACCGCCCAGGCCTCCTACCTCGCCGGCTACGTCGCCGCCGGGATGAGCGAGACCGGGACCGTCGCCACCTACGGCGGGCTGCAGATCCCGACCGTCACCATCTTCATGGACGGGTTCGTCGACGGCGTCGCCAAGTACAACGAGGACAACGGCACCGACGTCAAGACGCTCGGCTGGGACAAGGAGGCCCAGAACGGCTCCTTCGTCGGCAACTTCGAGGACCAGGCGCAGGGCCAGCAGCTCACGCAGACCTTCATCGAGCAGGGTGCGGACGTCGTCCTGCCCGTCGCCGGGCCGGTCGGCCTCGGTACGCTCGCCGCTGCTCGTGACGCCGACGGTGTCTCGGTCATCTGGGTCGACTCCGACGGCGTCGAGACCAACCCGGACTACTCCGACATCATCCTGACCTCGGTCATGAAGGGCATCGACGCCGGTGTCCAGGACGTCATCACGACCGGTGTGAACGACGAGTTCTCGAACGAGGCCTACGTCGGAACGCTGGAGAACGAGGGCGTCGGCCTCGCGCCGTTCCACGACTTCGAGGAGACCGTCCCGCAGGAGCTCAAGGACCAGGTCGACGCGATCAAGCAGGAGATCATCGACGGCAGCATCGTCGTCGAGTCGCCCAGCGCTCCCTGACACAGCGCCGCACGATCACGAGCGAGCCGGCCCGGGCCACCGGGTCGGCTCGCCCGTGTCCCACTAGTCTTTGATTCAGGTCGCAAAGCCGCGACGCCCGGAAGGAGGGCTCCGTGAAGCTCGAACTGCGTGGCATCACCAAGAGGTTTGGCCCGCTGGTCGCGAACGACCACATCGATCTCGTCGTCGAGGAGGGCGAGATCCACGCCCTGCTCGGTGAGAACGGAGCCGGCAAGAGCACGCTGATGAACGTCCTGTTCGGCCTCTACACGGCGGACGAGGGCACGATCCTCCTGGACGACGAGGTCCGTGAGTTCGACGGTCCGGGCGACGCGCTCCGTGCCGGCATCGGCATGGTCCACCAGCACTTCATGCTCGTGCCCGTCTTCACGGTCGCCGAGAACGTCATGCTCGGCCACGAGGAGACCCGCGGGGCCGGGCTGCTCGACCTCGACGCCGCCCGCGAGCACGTCGTCGCGCTCTCCAAGCGCTTCGGGTTCGGGCTCGACCCCGACGCCGTCGTCGAGAACCTCCCCGTGGGCGTCCAGCAGCGCGTCGAGATCGTCAAGGCGCTCGCCCGCGACGCCAAGGTGCTCATCCTCGACGAGCCGACCGCGGTGCTGACCCCGCAGGAGACGGACGATCTCATGGAGATCATGCGTCAGCTGGCGGCGTCCGGTACCTCGATCGTCTTCATCACGCACAAGCTGCGCGAGGTGCAGGAGGTCGCCGACCGGATCACCGTGATCCGTCGCGGCGCCGTCGTCGGGACGGCGGAGCCGACCGCGCCCGTGGGCGAGCTCGCCGACATGATGGTCGGCCGCGCCGTGTCGCTCGGGGTCGACAAGGCACCGCCGCAGCGCGGCGAGGAGACGTTCCACGTCTCCGACCTGACGGTGATCGACGGGGTCGGCAACCGCGTGGTCGACGGCGTCTCGTTCTCGATCGCCCAGGGCGAGATCCTCGCGGTCGCCGGAGTCCAGGGCAACGGGCAGACCGAGCTGACCGAGGCGATCCTCGGTGTGCAGGAGTCAGCCGGCGGGTCCATCACCCTCGACGGTCGCGAGCTGCGCGGTCTGCGGCCCGACCAGGTGCTGACCGCGGGCGTCGGGTTCGTCCCCGAGGACCGGACCGTCGACGGACTGGTCCTCGACTTCACCGTCGCCGAGAACCTCGTCCTCGACCTCGTCTCACGGTCGCCGTACTCCAAGGGCGTCGCGATGAACCTGGCCGCGATCCGCAGCAACGCGGATGAGCGGATCGACGAGTTCGACATCCGCACGCAGGGACCGGCCGAGGAGGTCGGACGGCTCTCGGGCGGCAACCAGCAGAAGGTCGTCATGGCGCGCGAGCTGTCGCGCTCGCTGAAGCTGTTCGTCGCGAGCCAGCCGACGCGCGGCGTGGACGTCGGCTCGATCGAGTTCCTGCACAAGCGGATCGTCGCGGAACGCGACGCCGGCACCCCCGTGATGATCATCTCCACGGAGCTCGACGAGGTCGCCGAGCTGGCCGACCGGATCGCCGTGATGTACGAGGGGACGATCGTCGGAATCGTCGACGCGGACACGCCTCGGGAGGTCCTCGGCCTCATGATGGCCGGCGTCCCGTTGGAAACCGCCCGTGAACGGGCCACGCAGCACGAGGGAGACGACCAGTGAGCGAGACGACAGCACCGCCCCCTGAGTCCCAGGCGCCGGTGCCGGACAAGAACCTTCCGGAGCACACCGCCGGGACGGGCAGCCGGGCGTCGCAGGTGCTGCGCGAGGTCGCGACCGGCGGCTTCGGGGTGACGGTGCTCGCGTTCGTCCTCGCGCTCGTGGTCGGGGCGATCCTGATCCTGCTCGTGGACCCGGACGTCCAGGAGGCGGCGGGCTACATCTTCGCCCGGCCCTCGGACTTCTTCGGTGCGGCATGGTCGGCCGTCTCGGACGCGTACTCCGCGATGTTCCGCGGCGCGGTCGTGAACTACCAGGCGACCGACGCCGCGGGCTTCTTCCGCCCGATCACGGAGACGATGACGCTCGCGACGCCGCTGATCATCGCGGCCCTCGGTGTCGCCGTGGCGTTCCGCGCGGGCCTGTTCAACATCGGTGCCCAGGGCCAGGTGATCATGGGTGCGACCCTCGCCGGGTTCCTGGGCTTCACCTGGAACCTGCCGGCCGGCATCCACCTCCTGTTCTGCCTGCTCGGCGGCATCATCGCCGGTGGGATCTGGGCCGGGATCGCCGGGTTCCTCAAGGCGCGTACGGGTGCGCACGAGGTGATCGTGACGATCATGCTCAACTACATCGCGCTGTACCTCCTGCAGTACCTGCTGACCACGAGCGCGTTCGCGACGGGCAACCAGCCCAAGTCGCCGAGCGTGGCGTCGAGCGCCCAGCTTCCGCTCCTCCTGGGCGACGGCTTCCGGCTCAATGCCGGCTTCCTGCTCGCGATCGCCGCCGCGGTGTTCGTCTGGTGGCTCATGACTCGGTCGACGATCGGCTTCCAGTTCCGGGCCGTCGGCTCGAACGCGCACGCCGCGCGGACCGCCGGCATGAACGTGACGACCACGTTCATCCTCGTCATGGTGGTCTCGGGTGCCCTCGCCGGCCTCGCCGGTGCGACGCAGGTGCTCGGGACGGAGAAGTTCCTGACCGACGGCATCGCGGGCTCGCTCGGGTTCGACGCCATCACCGTCGCTCTGCTCGGTCGGTCCAAGCCGATGGGAATCTTCTTCGCCGGCCTGCTCTACGGCGGGCTGAACGTCGGCGGGCGCGTCATGGAGGTCTCGACGGGGACACCGATCGACATCGTGCTCGTGATCCAGTCGCTCGTCGTGCTGTTCATCGCGGCACCGCCGCTCGTCCGGGCGATCTTCCACCTGCCTGCACCGCGCGGTCTCTCGAAGGGAGTGGCGGCATGACCACCACCATGGATGTCCAGAACTCCGCGGCCGTCAAGACCGAGCCGTCGCTGCGGGTGCCGATCGTCCTCGGGGTGCTGGGCGTCGTCGCCCTCGTCCTCTTCGGACTGCTCGGCCCGGCGGGCGCCGTCACGACGTTCCGCATCTCCACCGGCGCGGACGCCATCCAGATCCCCGCGCTGGAGCTCCCGACCCGCGCGACCGGGATCGCGCTGTCGATCGTCATCCTCGCGCTCGCGGTGTACTCGTTCATCCTGGTACGCGCGGGCCGCAAGACGCCGACCTGGTTGCTCGCCGTCTTCGGTGTGCTGTGGGTGCTGACGTTCCTCACGTGGGCGGTAGCCGACAAGTCGACGTCGATCGTGAGCCTTCTGCAGGGCTCTCTGCTCCTCGCCGTCCCGTTGGCCTTCGGCGCACTGGGCGGTCTGCTGAACGAACGCGCCGGAGTCGTGAACATCGCGATCGAGGGGCAGCTCCTGACCGGCGCTTTCGGCGCCGCCGTCTTCGCGTCGATCGCCGACAACGCCTACGTGGGCCTGGTCGCGGCGCCGTTCTTCGGGCTGATCATCGGGTCGATGCTCGCGCTGTTCACGGTCAAGTACCACGTGAACCAGATCATCGTCGGTGTCGTGCTGAACGTCTTCGCGGTCGGTCTGACGACGTTCTTCTTCGGGTCGCTGCTCAAGGACAACGCGAGCACGCTCAACTCGCCGCCGCGTCTGGGCGTCATCGACATCCCGATCCTCTCGGACATCCCGATCATCGGGCCGGTGCTCTTCCGTCAGTCGATCCTCGTGTACATCCTCTACGTCGCGGTGATCCTCCTGACGATCGGTCTCTTCCGGACGCGGTGGGGGCTGCGCATGCGTGCGGTCGGCGAGTACCCGAAGGCCGCGGACACCGTGGGCATCGACGTCGAGAAGACCCGGTGGCACAACGTGCTCCTCGGGTCGATGGTCGCCGGCCTCGGCGGGGCGTTCTTCACGGTCGGCTCCGTGGGGGCCTTCGGCGAGGAGATGACCGCCGGCAAGGGGTACATCGCCCTGGCGGCCCTGATCCTGGGGCGCTGGAACCCGGTCGGCGCGCTGCTGGCCGCTCTCCTGTTCGGCTTCGCCGACAAGCTCCAGCAGGTGCTCGGCGTCCTCGAGACGCCGATCCCGAACCAGTTCATGCTGATGCTGCCGTACATCGTGACGATCTTCGCCGTGGCAGGGCTGGTGGGCCGCGTCCGCGGCCCGGCGGCCGCCGGCGAGCCGTACATCAAGGGGTGAGGCCGTGAGCGCGACGAGCACGGAGCCCGACTGGGACGCCCTGCGCGCCGCCGCGCGTGACGTGATGGACCGCGCCTACGCCCCGTACTCGGGATTCCGGGTCGGGGCGGCGGCGCTGGTCGACGACGGCAGGACGGTCGTCGGCTGCAACGTCGAGAACGCCTCGTACGGCGTGACGCTGTGCGCGGAGTGTGCGCTCGTCGGCGACCTCGTGGTCGGCGGCGGCGGGCGTCTCGTCGCGTTCACGTGCGTCGGCGGCGACGGATCCGTCACCATGCCGTGCGGGCGCTGCCGCCAGCTCCTCTGGGAGCACGGTGGCGCCGAACTGACCGTAGAAACCCCCCGCGGGCTGCGAGGCATGGCAGAGATCCTGCCGGACGCCTTCGGGGCCGAGGACCTGGAGCGAACATGAGCACCGAGAGCCACGACGCCGTCGACGTCATCCGTACCAAGCGTGACGGGGGAGAGCTGAGCCCCGGGCAGATCGACTGGGTGATCGACGCCTACACCCGCGGGATCGTCGCCGAGGAGCAGATGTCGGCCCTGGCCATGGCGATCCTGATCAACGGGATGAACCGCGACGAGATCTCCCGGTGGACGGGCGCGATGATCGCCTCCGGCGAGCGGATGGACTTCTCGAGCCTCGCGCGCCCGACGGCGGACAAGCACTCCACGGGCGGCGTCGGCGACAAGATCACGTTGCCCCTCGCGCCGCTGGTCGCCGTCTTCGACGTCGCGGTCCCGCAGCTCAGCGGGCGTGGCCTCGGGCACACGGGCGGCACCCTCGACAAGCTCGAGTCGATCCCCGGGTGGCGGGCGGCGCTGTCGAACGAGGAGATGCTCGCGCAGCTCGACGGCGTCGGTGCCGTGATCTGCCAGGCCGGGTCCGGGCTCGCCCCCGCGGACCGCAAGCTCTACGCGCTCCGGGACGTGACGGGCACGGTCGAGGCCATCCCGCTCATCGCCAGCTCGATCATGAGCAAGAAGATCGCCGAGGGCACGGAGGCACTCGTCCTCGACGTGAAGGTCGGATCCGGCGCGTTCATGAAGGACCTGGAGAACGCGCGTCAGCTGGCACGGACGATGGTGGACCTCGGCACCGACGCGGGCGTGCGGACCGTGGCGCTGCTGACCGACATGTCGACACCGCTCGGGCTGACGGCCGGCAACGCCCTGGAGGTCAGGGAGTCGGTCGAGGTCCTGGCCGGCGGCGGGCCGTCCGACGTGGTCGACCTGACCGTGGCTCTGGCCGTCGAGATGCTCGCGGGCGCGGGTCGGCCGCAGTCCGAGGACGACGTGCGGGCGGCGCTCGCCGACGGGCGTGCCATGGACGCGTGGAAGGCGATGGTCCGGGCGCAGGACGGCGACCCCGACGCCCCGCTTCCCGTCGCCCGGCACCAGGACGTCGTCCGCGCCGACCGCGACGGCGTCGTCTCGCACCTGGACGCCTACGGCGTCGGGGTGGCGGCCTGGCGCCTCGGCGCCGGGCGTGCTCGCCGTGAGGACCCGGTCCAGGCCGGGGCCGGGGTCGAGCTGCACGCGAAGCCGGGCGACACCGTCCGTGCCGGTGACCCCCTGATGACGCTGCACACCGACACTCCGGAGCGGTTCGCCCGCGCGCACGAGTCGCTCGCGGGGGCATGGGGCGTCGGCGACGGTGCACCGGGCCGCGGGCCCGTCGTCATCGACGAGGTCCGGAGCGAGGGATGAGCGATCCCGAGGACCGGAAGCCGACCTCCGTCTACGGGGTGGGCACCGACCCCGACGCACGGTTCAGTCTCGCCAACGAACGCACCGCGCTCGCCTGGGTCCGCACGGGCCTGAGCCTCGTCGCGGGCGGCATCGCGCTGACCTCGTTCGCGACCTTCGCGGACCTGTCGAGCGTGCTGGACGTCGTCGCCGGGATCGCGTGCCTGGCCGGTGGCGCCGTCGCGTTCTGGTCGCTGGTCGCCTGGCGGCGCAACGAGCGCGCGCTCCGTCTCGGGCAACCGTTGCCCCAGCCGACCGTCCTGCCGGTCCTCGTGACCGGCGTCGTCGGTCTGGGCATCGGACTCGCCGTGTACGCGGTGATGGCAGCCCTGCAGTGAAGATGCCGTTGCCTCGGCGACGTCGCGACCCACGGTTCCCCGGAGAGCCGTGGGACCCGGGTCTGCAGCCCGAGCGCACGGCACTCTCGTGGCAGCGCACCATCCTTGCGCTGGCCGTCGGGGCGATGGTCCTGTCCGCGACCGCGGTCCGGCTCGACCAGCCGGTCCTCACCGTCCTCGCCGCCCTGGTCGGCGTCATGGTGCTGGTCCCGGCGATCTTCCGGAGCCCCGACGGCGGGATGCCGAGCCACGGCCGGCTCCGGTCCTGGTCCTTTCTGGTCCGGCTCGCCGGGCTCGTGATGGCGCTCGCGGTTCTCGGTGTAGCCGTGACGGTCGTGTCGTTGATCGACATGACCGCGTGACGTGCCCCTGTCCCTCTCGGACGTGCTCGTCCGGTGCGGCGGCGGGCGACGGCCGGTACCTTTGCCCCCGTCGTCATGCAGCGACCTGCCCGAACATCGACGGCCCGTCGACCCGGTACGACAGGTCGACGCGACGACCTGCGGCGCGGCGGTCCTCGCCGTCCTCGCGGTCGCGGGTGGCAATCTCTCGACGGCAGCCGGCCGTCAGCACGACCTGCGACGACGGGCGACGTCGCTCGGCGTGGGCGCACCCTGGCCACGGGCCGGCGGCCTGCCGGCCTGGCCGCGGGCGCTCGGGATCCCGCCGTGGGGGCTGGCGCGCGAGGCGCGGTACGGGCCCGTGCGCTACCGGCACCAGGTCGTCGCGGACGACACCCCGCGCGGTCGCCGGGCACTGCTCGCACTCGCTGACTGGGCCCGCGTGGGAGTTCCCGTGCCCCTCTACGTGGGTGGGGACACGCGCGGGGGCGCGGCTCGCGCGGTGCCGCGGCACGTCGTCCTGCTCGTCGACGTCACGGGGCCGGTCGGCCGCGCGACCTGGCACCTGTACGAACCCTCGTCCGGGGCGATGACCTCGGTTCGCGAGGAGCACGTGCTCGGGGCGGGGCGAGAGGCTCTCGCCGCGCGGCGGCGGGCCTGGGGAGGATGGTGGCGGATCGCGTGGATGCTCGTGCCGGAGATGGCGCAGAACACCCACGACAGGACGCGCACGTGCCCCTGCGGCGGGTAGCGTGGTGGCCATGACACCAACCGAGCTTGAGGCGCAGATCGCAGCCTTGCCCAAGGTCGTGCTCCACGACCACCTCGACGGCGGGCTCCGGCCCCAGACCGTCATCGAGCTCGCCGCCGACGTCGGGCACGACCTGCCCGCGGACGGCGCCGAGGCCCTGGCGACGTGGTTCGCCGACTCCGCCGACTCGGGATCCCTCCCGCGCTACCTCGAGACGTTCGACCACACCATCGCGGTCATGCAGACCGCCGACGCGCTGCGTCGCGTCGCCCGCGAGGCTGTCGTCGACCTCGCGACGGACGGGGTCGTGTACGCCGAGCTGCGCTGGGCGCCCGAGCAGCACCTGCAGCGCGGTCTGAGCCTGCAGGAGACCGTCGACGCCGTCCAGGTGGGCATCGAGGAGGGCGTCTCCGTCGCCGCCGAGACGGGCCGGGGCATCCAGGTCGGCCAGCTCGTCACGGCGATGCGCCACGCAGACCGCTGGACGGAGATCGCGGAGCTCGCCGTCGCCAACCGGGAGAACGGCGTGGTCGGCTTCGACATCGCCGGCGCCGAGCTCGGATTCCCTCCCTCGCGCTTCCCCGAGACCTGGCGCTACCTCGCCGACCAGAACTTCCCCGTCACGATCCACGCGGGGGAGGCCGACGGCGTCGACTCCGTGGCGGAGGCCGTGCACCTCGGCCAGGCGACCCGCATCGGGCACGGCGTCCGGATCCTCGAGGACGTCGTGTTCGACGAGAGCACCCGGACCGCGACCCTCGGCCCGCTCGCGAACTGGGTCCGTGACCACCAGATCACGCTCGAGGTCTGCCCCTCCTCGAACGTCCAGACCGGTGCCGCGACCTCGATCGCGGAACACCCGATCAACCGGCTCAAGGAGCTCGACTTCGCGGTGGCGCTCAGTACCGACAACCGCCTGATGTCGCGGACCTCGATGACGCAGGAGATGACGCTGCTCGTGCAGGAGTGCGGGTGGACCATCGACGACCTCGCGGACGTCACGCTGACCGCCGCGTGGAGCGCGTTCATCCACCACGACGAGCGACGGGCACTCGTCGACGACGTCGTCCTGCCCGGTTTCCAGAAGATCGAAGGAGCACAGCTGTGACCACCACCCCTCTGGGCCGGGCGTCGCTGGCGAGGTTCGTCGACCACACCCTCCTGACCCCGCAGGCCACCCACGCCGACGCGGCCGCCCTCGTGGAGGAGGGGGTCGAGCTCGGCGTCTTCTCCGTGTGCGTCTCGCCGACGATGCTGCCGTTCGACCCCGCCACCACGCGGGAGCGCGGGCTCGCCGTCGCGACCGTCTGCGGTTTCCCGTCGGGCAAGCACCACAGCTCGATCAAGGCGGCCGAGGCAGAGCTCTCCGTCAAGCACGGGGCGGACGAGGTCGACATGGTGATCGACGTCGGCGCCGCGAAGGCCGGAGAGTTCGACGCCGTGCGGTCCGACATCGCCGCGGTGCGAGCCGCGGTGACCGGCGGCCGGATCCTCAAGGTCATCATCGAGTCGGCCGCGCTGACCGACGGCGAGATCGTCGCCGCCTGCCGTGCGGCGGAGGCTGCCGGGGCCGACTTCGTGAAGACGTCGACGGGCTTCCACCCCTCCGGCGGTGCGTCGACCCACGCCGTCTCGCTGATGGCAGAGACCGTCGGTGGCCGGCTCGGCGTGAAGGCGTCGGGCGGGGTCCGGACGCTCGCCGACGCGCTCGCGATGATCGAGCACGGCGCCACGCGGCTCGGGCTCTCCGGGACGGCGAAGGTGCTCGCCGGGTTCGACGAGGAGCCGGGCTCGGCACCGGTGAGCGAGGAGACCGGCGGCTACTGACCGTCGACGAACGAGCGGGGCCGGGAACCGTGAGGTTCCCGGCCCCGCTCGTTCGTTTCCCTAGAGTCCCAGGCTCGCCCGGATGTCTGCGCCGACCTGGTCGAGCTGGTCGCGCGCCTCGCGGCGGGCGGCGGACATGACCTCGTGGTCGGCCTCCGCCGCGACGGGACGGACGACCTCGAGATAGCACTTGACCTTCGGCTCGGTCCCCGACGGCCGCACGATCACCCGTGTCCCGTCCTCGCAGTGCAGGACGATCCCGTCCGTGGGCGGCAGGTCGCCGTGCCCGGCCGAGAGATCGACGATCTCCGTGACCCTGGAGCCGGCGAGCGTGGCGGGAGGCTCGTCGCGCAGCCGCTGCATGGTGGCAGGAATGAGGGAGAGGTCGGAGAACCGGGCCGAGACCTGGTCGGTGACATGGAGCCCGTGGGCACGCGCCAGGTCGTCGAGCGCGTCGACGATCGTCCGTCCTTCGCGGGCAAGATGGTCGGCGAGCTGGGCGATGACGACGGCGGCACTGATGCCGTCCTTGTCCCGGACCGACTCGGGGTCGACGCAGTAGCCGAGAGCCTCCTCGTAGCCGAACACCAGACCGTCGGCGCGGGAGATCCACTTGAAGCCCGTGAGCGTCGTCGTGTGCGTGAGTCCGTGCGCCCGGGCGATCGGACCGAGGATGCGCGACGACACCACGGAGCTGGCGAGCGTGGCACCCGGAGTCCCGTCGAACCGCGCGGCGATCTCGCTGCCGAGCAGCATCCCGACCTCGTCGCCGTGGAGCATCCGCCAGCCGCTGCTCGCTGCCGTCTCGGCCCCACGGTGCGTTCCGGCTCGGGGGTCGAGCACCGCGACCGCGCAGCGGTCCGCGTCGGGGTCGTTCGCGATCACCAGGTCGGCGTTCGTGTCCTGGGCGAGACCGAGCGCGAGGTCGATCGCCCCGGGCTCCTCCGGGTTCGGGAACGCGACCGTCGAGAAGTCGGGGTCCGGGCTCTCCTGCTCGGGGACGGGCACGACGTCCGTGAACCCTGCCTCGGCCAGCGCGGTGGCGAGCAGCGGTCCGCCGACGCCGTGGAGCGCGGTCGTGACGATCTTGAGGCGCCGGTCCTCGTCGGCGGTGAGCGTGCCGACCCGGTCGAGGTAGGCGCGGACGACCTTGTCGTCGATCAGCGACCACCCGGTCTCGGCGCGCGGCACGTCGACGGCGTCGGGTGCCGCCGCGATCCGGGCGGCGATCTCGGCGTCGTAGGGCGGGACGATCTGGGCGCCCTCGCCCGAACCGCCGACCGCCCGACCGCCGAGATACACCTTGTACCCGTTGTCGGCCGGGGGGTTGTGGCTCGCCGTGACCATGACTCCGGCGTCGGCGTCGAGATGGCGGACGCCGAAGGCCAGGAGAGGGGTCGGCAGCGCGCGCGGGTAGAGGTCGACGTGTGCGCCGGCGGCCGTGAGGACGGCGGCGGTGTCGAGGGCGAGCTGTTGGGACCGGTGGCGGGCGTCGTATCCGACGACGACCTTCGGTCGGTCCACGACGCCGGCCAGGTAGGCGCCGAGACCGGCTGCGGCGCGGATCACGACGGCGCGGTTCATCCGGAGAGGTCCGGCGCCCATCCGCCCGCGCAGTCCGGCGGTGCCGAACTGCAGGGTGCCGCTGAAGCGGTCGGCGAGGTCGGCGAGGATCTCGGCGCGTGCCTCGTCGTTGCGGGGGTCCGTGGACTCGACGCGCGCGAGCAGGTCCTCGAGCTCGGCACGGTCGTCCGGGTCGGGGTCGGCGGCGATCCAGGCACGGACCCGCTCGAGCAGGGCTGTGGTCGGTTCCATGTCAGACCTGCTTCGCGATGGCTGCGAGCAGCGCGCTGATCCGGGGGCCGGCCTCGCGACCTGCCTCGATGACCTCCTCGTGCGAGAGGTGCGTCGCACTGATCCCCGCGGCGAGGTTCGTGACGAGCGAGATCCCGAGCACGTCCAGGCCGCAGTGCCGGGCGGCGATGGCCTCGAGCGTCGTCGACATGCCGACGAGGTCGGCGCCGAGGACACCGGCCATGCGGACCTCGGCCGGGGTCTCGTAGTGGGGGCCGGGGAACTGGGCGTAGACGCCCTCGGGCAGCTCCGGGTCGACGGAGCGGGCGATCTCGCGCAGGCGGGCGCTGTACACCTCGCTCAGGTCGACGAAGGTCGCGCCCTCGAGCGGCGAGGTGGCCGTCAGGTTGAGGTGGTCCCGCAGGAGGACCGGGGACCCCGGCTTCCACGACGGATGGAGACCGCCGCAGCCGTTGGTCAGCACGATCGACTCGACGCCCGTGGCCGCCGCGGTCCGTACGCCGTGCACGACCCGTCGGACGCCGCGACCCTCGTACAGGTGCGTCCGCGAACCGAGGACGAGGGCGTACCGGACCTGGCCGTCCGCCCGCTCGATCCGGATCGAGCGGGTGGTCGCGCCGTGCCCGGCGACCGCGGGCTTGCTGAACCCGGGGATCTCGTGGCTCGGGATCTCTGCCACGGTCTCGCCGACGAGGTCGGCCGCCGCGCCCCAGCCGGAGCCGAGGACGAGGGCCACGTCGTGGCGGTCGACGCCGGAAGCCTCGGCGATGTAACGCGCTGCTTCCTGTGCGACGTCAAAAGGGTCCACCGCGGGGTCGTCCAGGGTGTCGTGTGCGTGCGATGTGGTCATGGTTAGAGGCTAGTCGCTCCTGCGCGGACCGCCCGTCCGGATGCTGACACAATAGGCGCCGTGAGTATCGAGACCCCACCCCAGAAGTCGAGCCGCGTCGTCATCCTCGGCGGTGGCCCCGGAGGATACGAGGCGGCGCTCGTCGCCCACCGTCTCGGAGCGGACGTGACCGTCGTCGAGCGCAACGGGCTGGGTGGTGCCGCGGTGCTGACCGACGTCGTCCCCTCCAAGACGCTGATCGCCACGGCCGAGTGGATGACGAACGCCGAGCAGGGCGCCGAGCTCGGTGTCCGGCGAGGCGAGTCGCGGCCGGCCGACGTCGCGAGCGAGCACTTCGTCGACCTCTCCGTCGTCAACGCGCGGGTCCGCAGCCTCGCGACGGCGCAGTCTGCCGACATCCGGTCCCGGCTCGAACGTGAGGGCGTGCGGGTCGTGATCGGCGAGGGTCGGCTCGACGGGCCGAGCACCGTGGTCGTCGACGGCGAGGACGGGACCGAGCGGCTGGACGCTCACGTCGTCCTGCTCGCGCTCGGCACGACGCCGCGGGTGCTGCCGACCGCGGTCCCGGACGGCGAGCGCATCCTCACCTGGACGCAGCTGTACAACCTCGAGGAGATCCCCGACCACCTGATCGTCGTCGGCTCGGGCGTCACGGGCGCCGAGTTCGCCGGGGCGTACCACGCGCTCGGTGCCGACGTGACGCTGGTCTCGAGCCGTGACCGCGTCCTGCCCGGGGAGGACGCCGACGCGGCCGAGCTCATCGAGGGGGTCTTCCGCTCGCGCGGGATGCGGGTCGAGTCCCGCATGCGCGCGGAGGCAGCCGAGCGGACGGCTGACGGTGTGGCGGTCACGCTCTCCGACGGCCGCGTGATCGAGGGTTCTCACGTGCTCTTCGCGGTCGGCTCGATCCCGTCGACCGACGGGATCGGCCTCGCCGAGGCCGGTGTCGAGCTCACCGAGAGCGGCCACGTCCGGGTCGACCGCGTCTCGCGGACCACCGCCCGCGGGGTCTACGCGGCCGGAGACTGCACGGGGGTCCTCCCGCTCGCCTCGGTCGCCGCGATGCAGGGCCGCGTCGCCATGTCCCATGCCCTGGGTGACGCCGTCAGCCCCATCAAGACGCGCAACGTCGCCGCGAACATCTTCACGGCGCCGGAGATCGCGACGGTCGGGTACAGCGAGAAGCAGCTCCAGGAGGACGGCGCGAAGTACGTCACGGCGACCCTCCCGCTCGCCCGGAACCCGCGTGCCAAGATGCAGGAGATGCACGACGGCTTCGTCAAGCTCTTCGCCCACCCGGACGCCGGCATCGTCCTCGGCGGCGTCATCGTCGCGCCTCGGGCGAGCGAGCTGATCTTCCCGATCACGCTGGCGGTCTCGCACCGTCTGACGGTCGACGACGTCGCGGACTCCTTCACGATCTACCCGTCGTTGAGCGGGTCGATCGCCGAGGTGGCGCGCATGCTCCATCCGCGCCACCCCTGACCCGGGGTCGACCGGCTAGCTGAAGTCGACGACGAAGCGACCGTCCTCGGTGCGCAGGTCGTGGAGCTCGACGCCCTTGGTCCGGACGACCGAGGCGAGGTCGACGAGGAACTCGTCGGAGGAGTCGCCGCGACGGACCGTTCCGGCGGGCAGGCCCCGCGCACTGAGCTTGCGCTCGAGGATCGGCATCGCCATCCCGACCAGCTTCTCCAGGGGCAGGCGGCGGGCGCTGACGGCGATGCCGATCCGCGCGATCCCCGCGTCGAACCCGCGGAGGGTCGCGGAGACCGCGACGACGGGCGCGACCTTGGCCGCGAACCGGATCGCGGTGGGCGGGTTCTGGATCTCGGCGATGGCGACGTCGGCCTCGACCGTCGGCGCGGTGCCGCGGACGTTCTTGACGATGGGGGGAAGGATCTTGGCCTGGCGGCCGAGAGTCGCGAGATCATTGACGGTCAGACGGAGTTCCATGGGCCGGAGTTTACTGGCGGCGCACGGTGGTCCGTGCCCGGCTCTCACCCGGTGGACGTCGGTGCGACCGCGCGCTAGTCGGCCAAAGCGGCGCGCAGCGACGGCCACGCGGCGGCGAATGCAGGGTGCAGCGGGAAGGCGTCGACAGCGTCGAGCGGCACCCACCGGACCGCGATGCTCTCGGCGTCGGTCGCGCGCGGCTCGGGGGCCGCCCCGGCTCGGACGTCGCACAGCACCGTCGTGTAGGACCAGTCGCCGTGGTCGAGGACCGACGTCGACAGGACACGGAGGTCGGCGGGCGACAGCCCTGCCTCTTCGCCGGCCTCGCGCAGCGCACCCTCGACCGCGGTCTCGTCCGGCCCGACGGCGCCGCCGGGGATTCCCCACGTGCCACCCTGGTCGCTCCAGAGCGCGCGGTGCTGGAGGACGACGTCGCGGGGCACGCCCGTCGCGTCGCGGCGGGCCACGAGAATTCCGGCGGCCCCGTGAAGACCCCAGTGCCGGCGGCCGCACGAGCACTGGACCCAGCCGTCACCCGGCTGGGGTGCTCGTGCGGGGACCGGGGGGCTGCTCACGCTCCTACTCTGCCATCCGCGCCGGCGGTCGCGGGGACCCGGCGGCCGTCAGCCGACGATCTCGCAGAGTGCGGTCCCCGAGGTCACCGAGGCTCCGACGGCCGCGGCGAGGGAGCCGACCGTCCCGGCCCGGTGGGCGAGGATCGGCTGCTCCATCTTCATGGCCTCGAGCACGACGATCAGGTCGCCCTCGGCGACGGCGTCACCGTCTCCGACCGCGACCTTGACGATGGTTCCTTGCATGGGCGACGCGAGCGTGGTTGCTGAGGACGTGGTGCCGGCACGAGCCGCCGCACGACGGGGGCGGCGTGCGGCGTTCGCGGTGCGCGCACGGTTCGCGACCCCGCCCAGCCCGGCCGGGATGACGACCTCCAGGCGCTTGCCGCCGACCTCGACGACCACGCGCTCCGTCGCGGGCGCGGAGTCCTCGTCGGCAGCCGGGGCAGCGGGCGCCGGCGAGAGGCCTGCCACCGTGTCGGCGAACTCGGTCTCGATCCACCGGGTGTGGATGGAGAACGGCTCGTCGTCGCTCTCGGGCACGAAGGCGGGTGCGTCGAGCACGGCCCGGTGGAACGGGACGACCGTCGGGATGCCCTCGATCTCGAGCTCGGCCAGCGCACGGCGTGCGCGCTCGACGGCCTGGCGGCGCGTGGCGCCCGTGACGACGAGCTTGGCGATCATCGAGTCGAACGCGCCGGTGATCGTGTCACCCTCGACCACGCCGGAGTCGACCCGGACCCCGGGGCCGCTCGGGAACCGGAGACGGGAGATCGTGCCGGGGGAGGGCAGGAACCCGGCCGCCGGGTCCTCGCCGTTCAGACGGAACTCGAGCGAGTGGCCGCGGGGCGTCGTCGTGGTGTAGCCCAGCTCTTCGCCGGCGGCGATCCGGAACTGCTCGCGGACCAGGTCGATCCCGGTGACCTCCTCGGTGACGGGGTGCTCGACCTGCAGGCGGGTGTTGACCTCGAGGAACGAGATGGTCCCGTCGAGGCCGACGAGGAACTCGCAGGTCCCGGCACCCACGTACCCGGCCTCGCGCAGGATTGCGATCGACGCTCGTGTCAGCTCGTCGACCTGCTCGGAGGAGAGGAACGGGGCGGGAGCTTCCTCGACGAGCTTCTGGTGCCGGCGCTGGAGGGAGCAGTCGCGGGTCGAGACCACGACGACGGTGCCGTGCTCGTCCGCCAGGCACTGGGTCTCGACGTGGCGAGGCTTGTCCAGGTAGCGCTCGACGAAGCACTCGCCGCGCCCGAAGGCTGCGGTCGCCTCCCGGACCGCGGAGTCGAAGAGCTCGTCGATCTCGTCCTCGCGGCGGGCCACCTTGAGCCCGCGACCGCCGCCGCCGAACGCCGCCTTGATGGCGATGGGCAGGCCGTGCTCGGCGGCGAACGCGCGCACCTCGCCCGCGTCCGCGACCGGGTCGGCCGTTCCTGGCACCAGCGGTGCTCCGGCGCGGTGGGCGATGTGGCGCGCGCTGACCTTGTCGCCGAGCGCGTCGATCGCCGCCGGCGACGGCCCGATCCAGATCAGGCCGGCGTCGATCACGGCGCTCGCGAACTCCGCGTTCTCGGCGAGGAACCCGTAGCCCGGGTGCACGGCGTCCGCGCCGCTGCGGCGGGCGATGTCGATGATCTTGGCAGCGTCGAGATACGTCTCGGCGGCGCGCGAGCCGCCGAGCGCGAAGGCCTCGTCTGCGAGGCGCACGTGCTGCGCCTCGCGGTCGGGGTCGGCGTAGACGGCGACCGATCGAAGTCCTGCGTCAGCACAGGCGCGAACGATCCGGACGGCGATTTCGCCTCGGTTGGCGACGAGCACCGAGGTGAGCTTTCTTCTGGCAGGCACGGCTCACCGTAACGCGGACGGTGCCCGCTCGACACGTTCCGTCCGGGTCGCGGCGCAAGATTGGGAATCTTCCCAACGCGCTCCGGCATGATTTGTAGGTATCGCACAGGCGAACCGCGTCCCCGCGCCCGATAGGGGCGCGGGATTGTTCCTCGGCGACAATCAGGTCGTGGTCCAGAGGTCCGTCCAGCGCACCCCGAGGCCCACCAGCATCTCGCGCACGAGCGGCAGACTGATGCCCACCACCCCGTGATGGTCGCCGTCGATGCCACGGACGAACGCGCCGCCGAGCCCGTCGATCGTGAACGCGCCGGCCACGTGCAGCGGCTCGCCGGTGGCGACGTAGGCGTCGATCTCCTCGTCGCTCACGTCCGCGAAGTGCACCGCCGTCGTCGACACCGCGGACGACCTCGTCCCGTCCGCGAGGATCACGCAGTGGCCGGAGTGCAGGTGGCCCGTCCGTCCGCGCATGGCCCGCCAGCGGGCCCGGGCCTCGTCGGCGTCGGCCGGCTTGCCGAGCACCCGCCCGTCCAGCTCGAGCATCGAGTCGCAGCCGATCACGACGTCGCCCGCCATGGCCGGGTGCGCACGCGCCACGACGGCGGCCTTCGCCTCCGCGAGCAGCGTCACCGCCTCGGTCGGCGTCACGTCGCCGGCCTCGCGGAGAACCCGGTCCTCGTCGACCGACGAGACGAGGACGACGGGTTCGATCCCGGCGGCACGCAGCGTCGCGAGCCGCGCGGGGGAGCGGGAGCCCAGCACTAGCCTCATCGGCCGAGCTCCGTCCGCAGCACGTCCAGGCCGACCGATCCGAGTCCGAGGGCCCGTGCGTGGAACCGCTTCAGGCTGAAGTCCTCGCCACGGTCGGCCGAGGCGGCCCGTGCCTCGTCCCGGGTGCGCTCCCAGAGGCGTTGCCCGATCTTGTACGACGGCGCCTGGCCGGGCCAGCCGAGGTAGCGGTCCAGCTCGAAGCGCAGGGACGCCTCGGGCAGTGCGACGTTCTCGCGCAGGAACGTCCAGGCCGTGTCGGCGTCCCAGCGGCCCGAGCCCCACCGACGCGGGACCTCGAGACCCAGATGCACCCCGAGGTCGACGACGACGCGCGCCGCCCGCAGCCGCTGCGCGTCGAGCATGCCGAGGCGGTCGCCCGGGTCGTCGAGGTGACCGAGGTCGGCCATCAGCCGCTCGGCGTACAGCGCCCAGCCTTCGCCGTGACCCGAGACCCAGCAGGCGAGGCGACGCCACGAGTTCAGCGACCCGCGGTCGTGGACGGCCTGGCCGCACTGGAGGTGGTGCCCCGGCACACCCTCGTGGTACACGGTCGTGCGCTCCATCCAGGTGCTGTGCTCCGTGACGTCCGGCGGCACCGACCACCACATCTGACCAGGCCGCGAGAAGTCGTCGCTCGGCGGGGTGTAGTAGATCCCGCCCGTCTGCGTCGGCGCGATGCGGCACTCGAGCGTGCGCACGGCCTCGGGGATGTCGAAGTGGACGCCGTCGAGGGCGTCGATCGCCGCGTCCGACGTCTCCTGCATCCACCGGCGCAGCGCCTCGGTGCCCACCAGACGTCGATCAGGATCGGCGTCGAGCAGCGCGACGGCGTCGGCGATGCTGGCCTGCGGACCTGCGACCTCGCGGGCCGTGGCCTCCTGCTCGGCGATCACCCGGTCGAGCTCGGCCACGCCCCACGCGTACGTCTCGTCCAGGTCGACGCGGGCGCCCAGGAACCACCGGGACCAGAGCGAGTAGCGCTCGCGGCCGACGGCGTCGGGCAGCGGTGCCTGCGGGGCGAGCTCGGTCTCCAGGACCTCGGCGAGCTCGCCGTACGCCTCCGCCGCGGTCCGGGCCGCGTGGTCCAGGTCCCCGCGCAGCAGCTGGCACGCACCCGAGTCGTCGAGAACGCGCTCGGACCCGGCGACGAAGGAGCGGAAGAACGAGTCCGGGCCGGCCAGCTCGCGCGCCTGCCCGGCGGCGACCACCACCTGACGGTGCGCCGCGACGTCCCCGCGCGCCGCGGCCTCGCGCAGCGACCGGGCGTACCCGCCGAGGGCCTCGGGGACCGCCTCGAGACGTGAACGAACCGCCTCCCAGTCCTCGACGGAGGCGGTCGGCTGGAGGTCGAAGATGTCGCGGACCCGCTGGAGCGGCGACTCGATGTTGTTGAGCTCGCGCAGGTCCTCGCCGGCCTCGTGCAGCTCGAGCTCCAGGCCGAGGCGCTCCCGCATCGCCGCCAGGGTCACCCGGTCGGTGTCGTCCACGGGGGCCACCGCGTCGAGCTCGCGCAGGGTCGTGCGGGTCGCCTGCGCCCGCTGCGCCAGCCCGTCGGGCGAGAGGTCGGTGAGCCGGTCGTCGTGGCCCGGAAGGCCCATGGCGGTCGCAGCGATCGGGTCGAGCTCCGCGACGCGACGCACGTGGCGCTCGGCGATCGTGTCGACCGGTGTGGGTGTCCGTTCCTGATCCGTCACCCCGTGAGGCTACCCAGTCCGGGCGACCGGCGTCGCCCTACGAGCGGTAGCTCCAGCGCCACGCGTCGGCGTTGTGCCGTCCGGAGCGTCCGCCGAAGGAGCGTGCGCTCGCGCCCCCGCCGGTGCCGCGCAGGACTCGGACGTGGTTGGTCCACTCGGCGACGGGTGCGACGTCGTCGGGCTCCGTGCCTCCCGTGACCGCGGTGAGCCCGGCGACGAGCGCGGCGACCTCGATCTCGTCCGGCGCGCCGCGGACGACGCGCAGGTGGGGGAGCGGGTCCGTCATGAGGGGTCCTCCTCGTCGAAGAAGTCCGGTGCCTCGCCGCGGGAGACCGCCCACTCGCCCACGCGATAGCCCGCGTCGGTGAGCCGGTTCGCGAGGTCCGAGCCCGCAGCGTCGACGACCTCCATCACGCCGTCGAGCGAGCCTCCGGCGTTCTCGTGCGCGGTGCCGACGACGTAGCCGAGGTAGAAGACGTCCGCGCTGAGCTCGTCCTCGTCCGGGTCACCCTCCTCGCCGTCGGGCTCCCACACGGCGGCGGTGAGATCGGGGTGCATGCCGAGCGTCTGGTGAATCCGGTCGTACAGCGTCGCGTTGAGCGCCCCGACCCGCGTCTCGAGGGCCAGGACGCGTGGGTCGTCGTCCGACTCCGACGCGCCGAACTCGCCGCGGACCCCGGCGGCCGTCTCGATGTACGAGTGCAGGGCCGCGGCGAGCTCGTCGACGGCCTGGTGCAGCGGCGCCGGGTCGACAGCGTCCAGCGGTGCCGGCCCGTGGGGGCCGTCCTCGTGGGTCATCGATGCCTCCCGTGCTGGGTCGCGACGATCATAGGGGGATGTTGCCGTGCTTCTTGGGCGGCAGGCTCGCACGCTTGGTGCGCAGCGCGCGCAGCGCCTTGACGACCCGCACCCGGGTCTCGGAGGGGCGGATCACGTCGTCGACGTAGCCCCGCTCGGCAGCGCCCCACGGGTTGACGATCGCGTCCTCGTACTCGGCCGTCAGCCGCGCGCGCTCCGCCTCGACGTCTCCGCCCGCGTCCGCGACCGCCTTGAGCGCGCCGCGCTGGAGGATGTTGACCGCGCCGGCCGCCCCCATCACCGCGATCTGCGCCGTCGGCCACGCCAGGTTGACGTCGGCCCCGAGCTGCTTCGAGCCCATCACGATGTACGCCCCGCCGTAGGCCTTGCGGGTGATGACCGTGACCAGCGGGACCGTCGCCTCGGCGTACGCGTAGATGAGCTTCGCACCGCGACGGATGATGCCCTCGTGCTCCTGGCCGACGCCGGGCAGGAACCCGGGGACGTCGACGAACGTCAGGACGGGGATGTTGAACGCGTCGCACGTCCGGACGAACCGGGCCGCCTTCTCTGCGGCGTCGATGTCGAGCGTCCCGGCCATCGCCAACGGCTGGTTGGCGACGATCCCGACCGACTGGCCCTCGACGTGCCCGAACCCGACGAGCACGTTCTTGGCGAACAACGGCTGGACCTCGAGGAACTCGCCGTCGTCGAGCACGTGGTCGACCACGGTGCGCATGTCGTACGGCTGGTTGTCGGAGTCGGGAACCAGGGTGTCGAGCTCCAGGTCGAGGTCGTTGACCTCCAGGTCGACGTCCTCGGGCACGAACTGGGGCGGGTCGGAGAGGTTGTTCTGCGGCAGGTACCCGACCAGGTGGCGCACGTAGTCGATCGCGTCGTCCTCGTCCGCACCCATGTAGTGCGCGACGCCGGAGCGCTCGTTGTGGGTCCGCGCGCCGCCGAGCTCCTCGAAGCCGACGTCCTCACCGGTCACGGACCGGATGACGTCGGGTCCGGTGATGAACATGTTCGACGTCTGGTCGGCCATCACGATGAAGTCGGTCAGGGCGGGGGAGTACACGGCGCCGCCGGCGCTCGGGCCGAGGATCAGCGAGATCTGCGGGACCACGCCCGAGGCGGCGACGTTGCGCCGGAAGATCTCGGCGAACTGGGTGAGCGCGGCGACACCCTCCTGGATCCGGGCCCCGCCGCCGTCAGAGATCCCGATCAGCGGGACACCGGTGCGCAGCGCGAGGTCCTGGACCTTGGTGATCTTCTCGCCGTGCACCTCGCCCAGGCTGCCGCCGAAGACGGAGAAGTCCTGGGAGTAGATGCAGACCTGGCGGCCGTCGATGGTCCCGTGCCCGGTGACGACGCCGTCGCCGGGCAGGCGCCTGGCGTCCAGGCCGAAGTTGCGGGACCGGTGCGTCACGAAGGGGTCGAGCTCGACGAAGCTGCCCTCGTCGAGCAGCGCGGCGACGCGCTCGCGAGCCGTCTGCTTGCCGCGCGGGTGCTGCTTCGACTGGGCGTTCTCCTCGGGTGCCGTCGTCGCGGCGGCGCGACGGCGGTCGAGGTCTGCCAGGGCGGCGGCAGTCCCGGCGAGTGCTTCGCCTGAGGCATCGGTGGCGTGGTTCACCTGATCGAGAGTAGTTGGTGGAACGCGCCAACTCGATGGCGGGCGCACCAGCGTCGACCGGCTCCCCGTTGGTGGGTCTCCACAAACGAGGGCGGTAGAGCATGATGGAGGCATGGAGAAGCCCGACCGCCCGGCGCTCGCGCCGGACCTGCTGCACTCGCTCCTCGTGGGCCCCGGCCAACCCGTCCGCCGTCTGGAGGTCCTCGAGACCGTGGACTCCACGAGCGGGTGGCTGGCGCGCGAGGCGCTGGTAGATCCCTCGGCGTGGCCGCACCCGGCCCTGGTCGTGGCCGACCATCAGCAGGCGGGCCGCGGTCGGCAGGGGCGCGAGTGGGTCGTGCCCGAGCGGGCGGCGATCACCGCCTCGCTGCTTCTTCGCCCGCCGCTCGAGCGCGAGGCGCTCACATGGCTGCCGCTGCTCGCCGGGCTCTCGGTGGCGCGAGGGCTCCGGGCGACGGCCGGCGTGCACGCCGTCGTGAAGTGGCCCAACGACGTCCTGGTCCCGGTCGAGTCCGACGACGGCGCCGTCGTCCTCCGGAAGGTCGCGGGCCTGCTGGCGGACGTGCTGACCGACGGGGCCGTCGTCGTCGGCTTCGGCGTCAACGTCACGCAGTCGAGCGACGAGCTGCCCGTCGAGACGGCGACGTCGCTCCTGCTCGCCGGCGCGGCCACGACGGACCGGGCGATCGTGCTGACCGCCCTCATCGAGGGGTTCTCCGAGGTGCTCGGGCGCTGGGTGGCCGACGGGGGCGACGTCCAGGGCTCGGGGCTCGCGGCCGAGTGCGCCGAGCTGTGCGTGACACTGGGTCGCCGAGTTCGCGTCGAGCTGCCCGACGGTACGGCCGTCGAGGGTGTCGCCGAGCGTCTCGGGGCGACCGGGTCCCTCGTCGTCTCGACCGTCGACGGGGAGCAGGAGTTCCACGCGGGCGACGTGCACCACCTGCGTGACAGTGAACGTGAGCACGGTCACTAGACTTGGCCCGTGCCGACCGACGACCTGACCCCACCCCCCAGCCCGACCAGCCCGGCCGAGCGGACCACCGCCGCCCGGCTCGACGAGGCCCTTCTCGGCGGAGCGCGCACGCTCTCGCTGGACGAGCTCGCCGAGGCGGCGGGCGCGACGCCCGAGGACGTCGAGGCGTACTGGCGTTGGCTCGGCCTGCCGGTCACCGACCCAGCTGAGCAGAGCTACACCGACGAGGACGTCGTCGCGATCTCCGAGATGGCCGACCTCGTCCGCCGCGAGGACCTCGACGACCGGTCGCAGACGACCCTCGTCCGGTCGATGGGGCACACCACCGAGCGCCTCGCGCTCTGGCAGATGGAGGCGCTGATCGAGCACATGGCCAGGCGGTACGAGCTCGACGACACGACCGCGCGGCTGCTGGCCCTCGACCGGATCCCCGCCCTCGCGCCCGTGCTGGAGCGACAGCTGCTCCACGCGTGGCGCCGTCAGCTCGCGGCGGTGACGGGCCGCCTCGAGGTCGAGTTCTCCGGTGCCCGCGGCTCGCGGACCGAGGGGTCGGGTCAGCTGCCGCTCCCGCGCGCCGTGGGCTTCGCGGACATCGTGTCCTTCACCAAACGGACCGCGGGTCTCGGCTCGGCAGAGCTGGCCGAGTTCGTGCAGGTCTTCGAGACGCAGGCGAGGGACCGGATCACGTCGGCCGGCGGACGCGTGGTCAAGACGATCGGCGACGCGGTGCTCTTCATCGCCGACGACGTCGTCACCGGGGCGCACGTCGCGCTCGCGCTCGCGGAGGCGGGAGACGACAGCGCCGACGGCGAGGTCCCGCCCGTGCGCGTGTCGTTGACGTGGGGCCGGGTGCTGTCCCGGTTCGGCGACGTGTTCGGTCCGACCGTGAACCTCGCCGCACGCCTCTCAGACCTGGCCGAGCCCGGTTCCGTCCTGCTCGACCGGCTGACCGCGTCGGAGCTTGCGGCCGATCCGGCCTTCGCGCTGACCGCGATCGAGCCGCAGGAGGTCCAGGGGATCGGCCAGGTGGAGCCCGTCCGCCTGCAGCGCGCCTACCAGGGGTAGCTAGACCTCGATCCGCTCGAGGAGACCGGGGTCGTTCTGGCCGACCGAGCCGACGCGCGCGGCGACGGGGTACGCCTCGAGCTCGACGCCCGGGGCTGCCAGGAGGTCCCGGACGTCGTCGCCCGGGACGGTCGGGTCGAGCCAGCGCGCGTAGTCCGCACGGGCCAGCGTCAGCGGGGTCCGGTCGTGGATCTCCGCGAGCGCCCCCTCGGCGGCCCGCGTGACGATCGTGGTGCTGACGAGCCATCGCGCCGGGTCGTCGTCCGCCTTCTCGGGGTCGCGCCAGAACTCGTAGAGCCCGGCCAGCGGCGTGATGCCGTCCCCGGGTGGCGTGATGCGGTACGGCTGCTTGCCCGACGTCGTCCGCCGCCACTCGTAGTACCCGTCGACGGGGACGATGCACCGCCGGGCGCCGAACGCGCGCCGGAACGACGGCTTCTCGGCGACCGTCTCGGCCCGGGCGTTGATCATGCGTGCGCCTGCCGAGGCGTCCTTCGACCACGGCGGGACGAGACCCCACCGCGCCACCCGGAGCGAGCGCACGACGTCGTCGGACGACCTCTCGCCGCGCTCGACGACGATCCGCACCGCCGTGGTCGGGGCGACGTTCCACGAGGGCGGCAGCAGGCGTGCGTCGTCGGCCACGAGCGCGATCGCGAACTCGTCCGCGAGGTCTTCGGCGTCTCGGAACGCCGCGAATCGTCCACACATGCGTCCAGGGTGCCCCGTCTTTCGGCAGTACGCCGCCGGAGCATCGGTCGAATCGATACGACAACGGGTGCCGAACGGCCGTAGTATCCGACCCATGACCCCCGCTCGCTCCCGATCGACCGTCGCGTGGGTGCTCCTCCTCGGCGCGTTGGCGACCCTGCCCGCCTTCACGGTGGACACCTACCTGCCCTCGCTCCCCGACGTCGCCTCCGACCTGGACGCGTCGCCCGCCCTCGCACAGCTCACCATCTCCGGCATGCTGATCGGCGGCGCCGTCGGGCAGCTCGTGATCGGACCGCTCTCCGACCGGTACGGGAGGCGCCTGCCCGTGATCATCGGGCTCGCCCTGCACGTCGTGACCTCGCTGCTGTGCGCCGTCGTCGGCAGCATCGAGTGGCTGATCGTCCTGCGCGTGCTGCAAGGGTTCTTCAACGCCGCGGCCCAGATCGCCTCGATCGCGGTCATCCGCGACAAGTTCACGGGCTCGGACGCCGCGCGGATCCTCTCCCGGCTGATGCTCGTCATCGGCCTGGCACCGCTGCTCGCCCCGACGCTGGGCGCGGCCATCGCCGGTGTCGCGGGCTGGCGCGCCGTCTTCGTCGTCCTCGCCGTGATGGGGCTCGTGCTCGGGCTCGTCGTCCTGCGGTGGATGCCCGAGACCCTGCCCGTCGAGCGGCGTCGCACCGGCGGGATGCGGTCCGTCCTGGGCGGCTACGCCACCCTCGTCAAGGACCGGCACTTCGTGGCGCTCGCGGTCCTCCCCGGGCTCGGCATGGCGCTGCTCATGAGCTACGTGGTCGGCTCGCCCTTCGTCCTCCAGGAGGGGTACGGGCTCTCCGACGGGCAGTTCGCCGCGCTCTTCGCGATGAACGGCATCGGCCTCGTGGTCTCCGCGCAGGTCAACGCCTCGCTCGTCCGCCGGGTCGCGCCGATCCGGATCCTGCGCGTCGCGCTCGTGATGCAGGCGGGCTTCGCCGTCGTGCTGCTCGTCGTCGCGTCGACCGGGGCCGGTGGTCTCGTCGGGCTGCTCGCCGCGCTCTGGCTCACCCTCTCGATGCAGGGGCTGATCCCGGCCAACGCGTCCGCCCTCGCCCTCTCGCGCCACGGTGAGATGGCCGGGACCGCCGCAGCCGTCATCGGAGCGTTCCAGGCCGGTATCGCCGGCGTCGTCAGCCCTCTCGTCGGAGTCCTGGGCGGTGACGCGCAGGCGATGGCGACCGTCATGCTCGCGGCCGTCGCCCTCTCGATCGTGATCCTCGCCGTCGCCACCCCGGCGTTCCGACGCGGCGGCTGGCACTCGGGAGCGGTGGGCACCTGATCCCGCGCTTGGGTACTGTCACGGGGTGCGTGACGACGAGGACCCCACCCGATCCGACGACGAGAGTCACCTCTCGTTGATGGATCCTCCGGCGCGCGCTCTGCCCGCGCGGCACACCCCCGGGACCGCGCGCCGGCACGCGGGCAAGGTCGTGGGCCTCGTGCTCACCGGAGTGCTCACGTTCATCATGGTCGGGGCAGGGGCGGCCTACGTCGACCTGCGGAGCCAGATGGACGTCCACGACGTCGACGACCTCCTCGGCGCCGACCGCCCGACGATGCCGACCGGCGTCCAGAAGCAGCCCGAGGACCCCGCGGAGCCACTCGTCGACCCCTATGCCGACCAGGCGTTGAACATCGTCGTCATGGGGACCGACCTCCGCGACGGCGACAACGCCGACGTGGCCGGCGCGGCGACCGAGCTCGAGGGCGCCGGCATGCGGAGCGACTCGACGATGCTCGTGCACGTCGCCGGCGACCGCAGCCGCGTCGAGGTCGTCTCGATTCCCCGCGACTCGCTCGTGACCATCCCGGAGTGCACCCGCTCGGACGGGACGACGACCGGTGTGCACTACAACACGATGTTCAACACGGCCTTCCAGCTCGGAGCCGGTGACACCGACGACATCGCGGGAGCCGCGGCCTGCACGCGACGCACCATCGAACAGCTCACCGGGGTGCTGACCACCGACCACGTCGTCGTCCAGATGGCCGGCGTCACGCCGATCGTCGACGCGATCGGCGGTGTGCGGATGTGCCTGCCGGAGGAGATGCACGGCTACCAGGTCGACCTCGACCTCCCCGCCGGCGAGCAGGTGATCGACGGCGAGACCGCGATCAACTTCCTCCGCGCCCGCAAGGGGACCGGATTCGGGCTCGAGATGGGGAGCGACCTCGCCCGGATCGAACGACAGCAGGCGTTCGTCGACGCCGCCGTGCACGAGGTCTCCCAGAAGAACCTGCTGACGGACTCGCCCGCGCTCTACAAGCTCGTCGAGGCGGTCCTGAAGTCGATCTCGACTAGCCCGGGTCTCGGAAGCCCGGAGGCACTCGCCGGCTTTGCGGCGTCGTTGGCGAAGGTCCCGCCGGAACAGGTGGTCTTCACGAGCCTTCCCGTGGTCGAGGCCCCGACGGACCGCAACCGCGTGGTCTGGACCGCCGAGGCCGACGCGATCTGGGAGCGGCTCGCGGCCGACGAGGCACCGCCGACGCCCGAGGCAGAGATCACCGAGACCGCCCGCGAGAGCGACGCGACCACCGAGGCTCCGGCCGGATCGTCGGCCACGCCGTCGGACAGCTCCGCGGAGACCGGCGAGGAGGACGTCGCCGAGGAGGCCGTCGAGGAGACGGTCGCCCCCGGCGTCTGCCCGAGCTAGGGTCGTCGTGCCCGCTCAGCGGAGGGCGGCGGCATACCGGGTCAGGCGGTCGACCGCCTCCGTCAGGACGTGCTCCTGCTTGACGAAGGTGAACCGGACGGTCGACGCGAGAGCGTCGGCGACCGCCGACGGACGACCGTCGTCCCCGGTGCGACAGAACGCGGCGACGGGGATCCCGACCACCCCGCCCTCACGGGCGAGGTCGCGGCAGAACTGTACGCCGTCCGTGACGCCGAGCGGAGCGGCGTCGGCGACGACGAAGTACGTTCCCTGCGGTCGGTACACCTCGAAGCCCGCCCGGTCGAGTCCCTCGCACAGCACGTCCCGGCGTCCTTGCAACGACGCCGCGAGCGCACGCGGGACCGCGTCGTCGCCGAGGACAGACGCGACCGCCGGCTGGAACGGTGCCCCGCTCGCGTAGGTCAGGTACTGCTTGACCGTCCTGATCGCCGTCACCAGGTGGGACGGACCGTGCAGCCACCCGATCTTCCACCCGGTGACGGAGAAGGTCTTGCCCGCGGAGCTGATCGTGATCGTGCGGTCCGCCATCCCGGGCAGCGAGGCCATCGGCACGTGCGCGACGCCGTCGAAGACGAGGTGCTCGTACACCTCGTCCGTCACGACGAGCGCGTCGTGACGTCGTGCGGCGTCGGCGAAGGCCTCGAGCTCGGCGCGGGTCAGTACCGCGCCCGTCGGGTTGTGCGGTGAGTTGAGCAGGATGAGCCGGGTGCGGGGGCCGACGACGGCCGCGAGCGCGTCGAGGTCCGGCCTGAACCCGTCCGGGTGGGCGAGCATCGGCACCGTGCGGTGCGTCCCGCCTGCGAGCGCGATCGTCGCGGCGTGAGTGTCGAAGTAGGGCTCAAGGGTGACGACCTCGTCTCCGGGCCCGACCAGGGCCAGCATCGTCGCCGCGAGCGCCTCGCTCGCGCCGGTGGTCACCAGGACCTCGCTCTCGGGGTCGAGCGTGAGCCCGTAGTGCCGTGCCTGGTGGTCGGCGACGGCGCGGCGCAGCGACTCGGTCCCCGCGCTCGGGGGGTACTGGTTGAACCCTGCGTCGATCGCCGCCTTCGCCGCGTCGAGCATGGCGGCGGGGCCGTCGACGTCGGGGAATCCCTGGCCGAGGTTGAGCGCGCCGGTCGAGGCGGCGAGGTCCGTCATCTCGGCGAAGATCGAGCCTGCGACCGAGCCGTCCGTGCGGACCAGACCCGTGGCTCGGGCCACGTCGAACCATCGTCCTGTCATGCCGACCGACCCTAGCGCGGACACGTCGGTCAGGTTGTCCACAGCCCCCTCACGGCGTCACGGCGAAATCTCTAGGCTCGGACTCGGCGGCGCGAGCTGCGAAGAATGTCGGGAACGAACGAAAGAGGACCGGTGGACGACGACGGTGTGGTGCTCCTCGCCGGGGACGCTCGGGACCTGGTGCGCACCCGCGACGTCGACCCTGTCCGCGACCCTGCGGCGGCTGAGCTGCTGATCCGCGAGGCGCTCGCCACCTACGAGACGCGCGCGGCGCTCGGCGGGGTGCCCGTCATCGACGACACGGACGCCGCGGTGCGTCGGGTCCTGGACGACCTCGCCGGAATGGGTCCGCTGCAGGCCTACCTCGACGACCCGGAGATCGAGGAGGTGTGGGTCAACTCGCCCTCGGAGGTCTTCGTCGCGCGCCGTGGGCGTTCCGAGCTGACGACGACGATCCTGACGCGAACCCAGCTGCGGGACCTCGTCGAGCGGATGCTCAAGTCCTCCGGGCGTCGGCTCGACCTCTCCAGCCCGTTCGTCGATGCCTGCCTGCCCGGGGGAGAGCGGCTCCACGTGGCGATCCCGGACGTGACCCGCGAGCACATGGCGGTCAACGTCCGCAAGCACGTGCTCAGGGCCACGTCGCTGCGGGACCTCGTGGATCTCGGTTCCCTGACCCTGCATGCCGCCGAGTTTCTTGACGCCTGCGTACGAGCGGGCCTCAACGTCGTCGTGGCCGGCGCGACACAGGCGGGCAAGACCACGATGCTCAACGCGCTCGCGGGGTCGATCCCTGCGACGGATCGGGTGATCACGTGCGAGGAGGTCTTCGAGCTGCAGATGCCCTGCCGCGACGTGGTCCCCCTCCAGTGCCGGCAGCCCTCGCTCGAGGGGACCGGAGAGATCACGCTGCGGCGGCTGGTCAAGGAGGCTCTGCGCATGCGGCCCGACCGGATCGTGATCGGCGAGGTGCGCGAGGCCGAGTCGCTCGACCTGCTCGTCGCACTCAACTCAGGCGTCCCCGGCCTCTGCACGATCCACGCGAACTCGGCCCGTGAGGCGCTCGTCAAGCTCTGCACCCTGCCGATGCTCGCAGGGCCGAACGTCACGGATCGCTTCGTCGTCCCGACGGTGGCGTCCTCGGTCGACGTCGTCGTGCACCTCGGCGTCGACGCCGACGGGACGCGCTGCGTCCGAGAGATCGTCACCGTGCCCGGCAGGACGGAGGAGGGCGTCGTCGAGACCGTCGACATCTTCCAGAGAACCGAGGGACGTCTGCACCGCGCCGCCGGCTACCCGCACGCCCGTGAACGATTCATGCGCGCCGGACTCGACGTCACCGCGATCCTCAACGGGGAGCGCCACGCGATGCCCGTGGGCGTGGGCATCTGATGGGAGTCGTCGTCGGTCTGCTCCTGGGCGCGGGGTGCTGTCTCGTCTGGTTGTCGTGCTGGACCAACCCTGCTGCACGGTCGCGAACCCGTGGCTGGACGGCACGCGTCCAGGACATGTTGAGCCAGGCAGGCCTGCCTGACGTGACGCCGGGCGCGCTCCTGGGTGTCTCGTCCGCCGCGGGGCTCGCCGCGCTCGCCGTCGTCTTCGCGGTCACCCGGTCGATCACGATCTCGGTGTGCTTCGCCGCCATGGCCGGTGCTGCCCCGTGGCTTCTGGTCCGCGGTCAGGCGCGTCGGCGTCGCGTGCGGCTGCGCGACGTCTGGGCCGAGGCGGTCGACCACCTGGCGTCGGGGGTTCGTGCGGGCCTCTCGCTTCCGGAGGCGCTCGTCCAGCTGGGCGAGCGGGGTCCCGACGACCTGCGCGAACCGTTCCGCCGGTTCGGTCAGGACTATCGCAGCGCGGGTAGGTTCGGGGAAGCGCTCGACGCGCTGAAGGCACGCCTGGCCGATCCCGTCGGCGACCGGATCGTCGAGGCCCTCCGGGTCACGCGCGACGTAGGTGGTGCGGACCTGGGGCGCATGCTTCGTACGCTCTCCGGGTTCCTCCGGGAAGACGCCAGGACACGCGGCGAGCTGGAGGCTCGGCAGTCGTGGACGATCAACGGGGCGCGTGTCGCAGTGGCGGGCCCCTGGGTGGTGCTCGGGCTTCTGGCGACCAGGCCGGAGACGGCTGCGGCCTTCGACTCGGTCACCGGCGCGCTGGTCCTCGCCGGTGGCGCCGCATGCTCGCTCGTGGCCTACCGCGCGATGGTGCACATCGGGCGACTTCCCGACGAGGAACGGGTGCTGCGATGATCGAGGTCTCGCTCGTGGGTGCTGCCGTCGGTGCGACGGCGGGTCTCGGGCTGCTGCTCGTCGCCAGCGCCGTCGCCCGCCGGTCGATCCGCCTGGACGACCGTGTGGTCCCCTACCTGCGTGCCTTCGGCGGCGAGCTCGGTCCGCGGACCGGTGGTTCAGCCCTGGCTCCGTGGATGTCCAGGATCACCCGCTGGCTCGAGCGGCTCGGGTCGTCCCGGGCGGACGTCGAGCGACGTCTCGCCCGCGCCGGGAACCGCGGCTCGGTCGAGCAGTTCCGCATGGTGCAGGTCGTCTGGGCGGTCGTGGGCCTCGCCGCCGGACTCGCCCTGTCGGTCCTGCTCCTCGCGGCACGCGGGTCGAGCCTGCTCACCCTGGTCGTCCTCGTCGTGATCTGTGCCGTCGCGGGGATCCTGCTCTGCGACTGGAACCTGACTCGACAGGCCTCGCGCCGCGAGGAGCGCATCAGGTCAGAGTTCCCGACGGTCGCCGAGCTGCTCGCGCTCGCCGTCGGTGCGGGGGAGGGCCCGGTCGCCGCGATCGACCGGATCGCCGCGACGACGCGCGGTGACCTCTCCGACGAGTTCACCCGGGTCCGCGCCGACCTGCGTGCCGGTGCGACGCTCGACGGTGCCCTCGAGGAGCTGGGCCGCCGCACCGAGGTCAAGGCGCTCGCCCGGTTCGCCGAGGCGGTGACGGTCGCCGTCGACCGCGGCACGCCGCTGGCCGAGGTCCTCCGCGCGCAGGCGCAGGACGTCCGTGAAGCAGGCCGCCGCGCCCTGATGGAGGAAGGAGGACGGCGCGAGGTACTGATGATGATCCCGGTGGTCTTTCTCATCCTCCCCGTCACGGTCGTCTTCGCCGTCTTCCCCAGTCTTGCCACCCTGCGCGTCGGGTTGTGACGCGTGCCCACCACTGAAGGAGTTGACGTCCATGGAACGCCGCAGCATCTTGATCCGGACCGGCGGGGTCCTACGCGCGCGCCTGCGACGGGTCGCGTCGCAGCCGGAGCGTGGCGACGTGCCCGGATGGGTGCTCGTCACGCTCATGACGGCGGGGCTCGTCGTCGCGCTGTGGGCCATCGCGGGCCCCCTGCTGGAGCAGACGTTCACCGAGGCGATCAACAGCGTCACGGGTCCGTAGTCGCCGGGCGTCCCGACAGCCGACGGCCGGTGCGACCCCGCAGTCGTAGCGTTCCCGGCGTCCGTGGGGACGAGGGGTCGGCGGTGGCCGAGTTCGCCCTGGTCTCTGTCCTCGTGCTGGCGCTCGTGCTCGCGGTCGTCCAGGTCATCCTCGCCGTCTACGTCAGGTCCCTGCTCGTCGACGCCGCGGCGGAGGGGGCGCGGGTCGCGGCGCGCGCAGACTCCCTCCCCTCCGACGGGATCCGGCGGACCGAGCAACTGATCGAGGGATCGCTGTCCGGGCGTTTCGCCGAGGACGTCCGAGTCAGCGAGGCCGAGTTCGACGGGTTGCCGGTGATGGAGATCTCTGTCCGTGCGCCGTTTCCCGTCGTCGGGACTCTCGGCCCCTCCGGGATGCTCGAGGTCCAGGGGCACGCCGTGCAGGAGCCGGGCTGATGCGCCGCGGGATTGCGGCCCTCCGCACCCGGTGTGCCGGGGCTGGGCGCGAGGACGGCAACGCGATGGTCGAGTTCATCGGGGCCGCGGTGCTGCTCCTGCTGCCGGTGATGTACATCGGGATCGCGCTCGCTCGGCTCCAGGCGGGGACCTTCGCGACGGAGGCGGCGGCACGCGAGATCGGGCGCGTCGTCGTCACCTCCGCGGACGCGTCCGAGCGGGCGGCGCTGAGCGACGCGGCGCTACGGCTCGCCCTCGACGACCAGGGGTTCGATCCGGACGGGGCCGAGGTGGCCGTGACCTGCGCCACCGCGACCTGTCCCGCCGCGGGCGGTGAGGTGACGGTCCGGGTCCTCTACCCCGTCGAGCTGCCGTTCGTCCCGAGGTTCGTCGGGGAAGCCGTCCCGCTGTCCGTCCCCGTGGAGGCCGTGCACGTGGCACCCGTCGGTGACCACGTGGTCCCGTGACCCGCGCGTGCGCGCTGTGCGCGCTGCCGGAGGGCGAGAGCGGACGGATCATGCTGATGACGGCGGCGTTCGTGGCGTTCACGCTCGGTCTGGTGATCGTCGTCGTCTCCGTGACGCAGGTCCATCTCGACCGCAAGCGTCTCCTCGACCTTGCTGACGCGACGGCGCTCGCCGCTGCGGACGAGGTGGTCGCGACGTCGGTCTACGACGGCCTCGACGGGACGCCCGCGTCGACGGGAGGCGCGCGTCTGGACCCGGACGACGTGGAGACCGCGGCCGCCGCCTATCTCGCGGCGTACGCCGGCTCGAGCACGCTCACGGACGTCCGGCTCGTCGAGGCAGGGACGCCGGACGGACGCAGCGCGCGTGTGGTCCTGACGGCACGGACCTGGCCGGCGATCGTGAGTCCCGTGACACGCGGATGGTCTGACGGCATCGACCTGACGGCCGTCGCGGCGGCACGGGCCTGGTAGCGCGTACCCTGGGTTCTCGTGGCCTCCATCGACTTTCCGCACGAGCTCAAGTCCCTCCGATCGACTCTCGCGAGCATTGCCGCCGTGAGCGACCCCGAGGCGCTGCGAGCGAAGATCGCCGACCTCTCGGAGAAGGCGTCCGCGCCCGGTCTCTGGGACGACCCGGAGTCGGCCGCCCGAGTGACGACCGCGCTCTCGGCCGCGCAGAACGAGCTGGAGCGCGTCGACAACCTCAACGGGCAGATCGACGACCTCGAGGCGCTCGTCGAGATGGCGACCGAGGACGGCGGGGACGCCGAGACGCTCGCGGAGGCGGAGTCCGAGCTCGTCACGCTGCAGAAGGCGCTCGGTGAGCTCGAGGTCCGCACGCTCCTGTCCGGCGAGTACGACGTCCGTGAGGCGGTCGTCACCATCCGTGCGGGTGCCGGTGGTGTGGACGCCGCCGACTTCGCGGAGATGCTGATGCGGATGTACCTGCGCTGGGCCGAGCGGCACGGCTACCCGACGACGGTTCTGGACACGTCGTACGCGGAGGAGGCCGGCCTGAAGTCGGCGACGTTCGAGGTCAAGGCCCCGTACGCCTTCGGCAACCTCTCGGTCGAGGCCGGGACGCACCGCCTCGTGCGGATCTCGCCGTTCGACAACCAGGGTCGCCGCCAGACGTCGTTCGCCGCCGTCGAGGTCATCCCGCTGATCGAGCAGACCGACTCCGTCGAGATCCCCGAGAACGAGATCAAGGTCGACGTGTTCCGTTCCTCCGGCCCGGGTGGCCAGTCGGTCAACACGACCGACTCCGCGGTGCGGATGACGCACATCCCGACCGGGATCGTCGTCTCGATGCAGAACGAGAAGTCCCAGATCCAGAACCGCGCCGCCGCGCTCCGCGTTCTCCAGTCGCGCTTGCTGCTGCAGCGTCAGGCGGAGGAGAACGCCAAGAAGAAGGAGCTCGCCGGCGACATCAAGGCGAGCTGGGGCGACCAGATGCGGTCCTACGTGCTGCACCCGTACCAGATGGTCAAGGACCTGCGGACGGAGCACGAGGTCGGCAACACGTCCGGCGTCTTCGACGGCGACATCGACGGCTTCATCGAGGCCGGGATCCGCTGGCGGCGCGGGACGGGGTCGTCCGACGACTGATCCAGGTCTCGCGTCAGATCCCCGCGGTCTCTCCTCCCGCGGCGTGTCGGTCGGCGTGCCGCGAAGGGTCGGTGCTTAGCCTCGAGTCGACCGAGGGCACGACCGTGCCCCGCCTCGACCGACGGTGAGTGCCCCTGTGATTCGCTTCGAAAACGTCACGAAGACGTACGCGCGTGGGGCGAGACCCGCCCTCGACGACGTCTCGCTCGACATCGACCGCGGTGAGTTCGTCTTCCTGGTCGGGGCCTCAGGGTCTGGAAAGTCGACCTGCCTGCGTCTCGTCCTGAGGGAGGAACGGCCGTCCGCCGGCGCCGTCCACGTCGCGGGGCGGGACCTGAGCAGGCTCTCGAGCTGGAAGGTTCCCGACCTGCGTCGTCAGATCGGCGTCGTCTTCCAGGACTTTCGCCTGCTGCCCAACAAGACCGTCTACGAGAACGTCGCGTTCGCCCTCCAGGTGCTCGGTCGCAGGCGGCACACCATCTCGCTCGCGGTCCCCGAGGTCCTCGAGCTCGTCGGGCTCGCGGGCAAGGAGAAGCGTCGCCCGCACGAGCTCTCGGGTGGGGAGCAGCAACGCGTCGCCCTGGCCCGGGCGTACGTCAACCGACCCCCGATCCTGCTCGCCGACGAGCCGACGGGAAACCTGGACCCGACGACGGCGCTGGGCATCATGCGTCTGCTCGACCGGATCAACCGGACGGGCACGACGGTCGTGATGGCCACGCACGACGAGGAGACCGTGAACCAGTGGCGGCGTCGTGTGATCGAGCTGGACGACGGGACGGTCGTCCGGGACGAGGCCGAGGGGATCTACGACTCGTCGAGGCGCGGCGATCCGGGGACACCGAGCATCGCCGCGGCGGGCGAGCCTCTCCCGATCGGCGAGGTGTAGACGATGCGGGGTCAGTTCATCCTCGGGGAGGTCGGTGCGGGGCTGCGTCGGAACCTCTCGATGACCGTGGCGGTCGTGCTCGTGACGTTCGTGTCGCTGACGTTCGTCGGTGCCGCGGCGCTTCTTCAGCTGCAGATCGACAAGCTCCAGGGCGACTGGTACGAGCAGGTCGAGGTGACGGTCTATCTCTGCCCGCAGGACTCTCCGCAGGCGGCCTGCGCCGGGGGAGAGGCGACGCAGGAGCAGCAGGAGGACCTCGAGCGCGTGATCGCGACCGAGCTCGACGGTGTCGTCGAGGAGGTGCGCGTCGAGTCCAAGGAGGACGCGTTCGACGCCTTCACGCAGCGGTACCCCGACGGATACCTCGGGACACCGCTGACGGTCGACGACATGCAGAGCTCGCTGCACCTGACGCTCGTCGACCCTGAGGAGTACGAGGTCGTCAACGACGTCCTGACCGGACGGCCGGGTGTCGAGTCCGTCGAGGACGACCGGGCGATCTTCGAGCCGCTGTTCCTGGTGCTCAACCGGCTCTCGCTCCTGGCGGCCGGGCTGGCGGTCGTCATGCTCGTGACGGCGGTCCTGCTGATCAGCACGACGATTCGCCTCTCGGCGTTCAGCCGGCGCCGAGAGACGTCGATCATGCGGCTCGTCGGCGCCTCGAACACCGTGATCCAGCTGCCGTTCCTCCTGGAGGGCGCGATCGCGGCGGTGCTCGGCTCCCTGCTCGCGATCGGTGGTCTCCTCGTCGGCGTGAGGTATCTCATCACGGACTGGCTGGCGGGTTCCGTCCCCTGGGTGAACTATGTCGACACGGGCGATGTGATCCAGGTCGCACCGTTCCTGATCCTGATCGCACTGGTTCTCTCGGTGGGCTCGTCCTACCTCACCCTTCGTCGATACACGAGAGTCTGATCGTTCATGACACGTCGCACGTCACGCTGGATGGCCACCGCAGTCGTCGGAGCCCTGATCGCCGTGGGCGCGACCCCGGCGGTCGCCGACGACATCGACGACCGCCGCGCCGAGGTCGAGCAGCAGCAGGCTCAGGCGAGCGCCGAGCGCGAGGAGCTCGCGCACGAGCTCGAGGGAACCGACGCGGCACTGGCCGCGGCCGTGCTGGAGCTGCACGACATCGAGGCACAGCTCCCGGGCGCCGAGGTCGAGCTCGCGGCCGCCGAGGCCGAGGTGGAGCGGACCCGCCGCGAGGCCGAGCAGCTGGCGCAGCGGCTCGCGGACGCGCAGGACGAAGAGGTGCAGGTCACCGAGGAGATCGACACGAGCGCCGAGGAGGTCGACGACGCGCACGCCAACCTCGCGGAGATGGCACGCCGGTCGTTCCGCGGCGAGGGGTCGCTGAGCAGCCTGGGGATCGTGACCGGTGCGCAGAGCGCCGAGGAGTTCGTCGACGAGTACGCGGCCGCGTCGTCGGCCGCCCGCAGCACCTCGCAGACCCTCGACGAGCTGAGGGACGCGGAGTCGATCGCGCGCAACCGGTCCGCGCGGCTCGAGGCCATCCGCGAGACGATCAGCGACCTCAAGGCGCAGGCGGACCAGAACGTCCTCGACGCCGAGGCCGCCCGCCAGGCCGCGGAGGAGCGCAAGGCAGAGCTCGAGCGACTCCAGGCCGAGCAGCAGGAGAAGCAGGCGGAGATCGAGGCGCAGAAGGCGCAGGCCGAGCAGGACCTGGCCGACGTCGTCTCCGAGCAGAACTCCCTCGAGGCTGACCTCAAGTCGGTCATCGCCGAGCAGGACGCCCGCGACGCGCGGATCCAGGCCGAGAAGGAGGCCGCCGCGAAGGCCGCGGCCGCGAAGGCGGCGGCCGAGGAGGCTGCGCGGAAGGAGGCCGAGAAGGATAGCGGTTCGTCCTCCTCTGGCGGATCGTCCTCCTCCGGGGGGTCGTCCTCCTCGGGTGGCAGCTCGAGCTCTGGTGGGAGCTCCGGCTCAGGCGGCTCGTCCTCCTCGAGCTCGTCCTGGGGGCTCTCGTGGCCGACGGCGGTGCCGGTGATCACGTCGTACTACGGGATGCGCAAGCACCCGTTCCTGGTCGGTGTCACACGGCTGCACGCCGGGCTCGACCTGCGCGCGCGGTGCCCCGGCGGTCGCGGGACGGCCATCTACGCCGCGCAGAGCGGGACGGTCCTCTATTCCCGGTGGTACGGCGGGCTCGGGCAGCAGGTGCTGGTCAACCATGGCTCGCACGGTGGCAACAGCGTGATGTCGAGCTACAACCACCTCTCGGTCCGTTCGGTCTCGGCCGGGCAGTACGTGTCCAAGGGTCAGCTGGTCGGTTACTCGGGCACGACCGGGACCTCGCAGGTCTGCCACCTGCACTTCGAGGTGTATCGCAACGGCTCGACCGTGGACCCGCTCTCGTACCTCTGACCACGCATATCAGCTGGGTCACGGCGGGTCCGGTCGCGTAGATTGGTCCGTGACGCCCGACGGCGTAGCCCACGCCCGGCGTGGATCGACGAGCGGATTGGATGGGTGATGGCGAAGGACACGGGGCGCAACGTCGTCGCGACGAACCGCAAGGCCCGGCACGACTACCTGATCCGGGACGTCTTCGAGGCAGGAATCGTCCTCAACGGCACCGAGGTCAAGGCGCTGCGGCAGGGGAGGGCGTCCCTGGTCGACGGGTATGCCGCGGTGGATCACGGCGAGGCCTGGCTCGAGAACGTCTACATCCCCGAGTACTCGCAGGGGACGTGGAACAACCACGCGCCTCGGCGCCGTCGCAAGCTGTTGCTGCACCGGAGCGAGATCGACCGCCTGGAGGCCAAGACGCGGGAGAAGGGACATACCCTCGTCCCGCTCCAGCTCTACTTCCTGGACGGTCGGGCGAAAGTCGAGATCGCGCTCGCACAGGGAAAGCGCGAGTACGACAAGCGGCAGGCGCTGCGGGAGAAGCAGGACAACCGCGAGGCGCACCGGGCCATGCGCCAGCGTGAGCTGCGGTAGGGCTCAGCGCTGGTGAGGAGGCGGGCGACGCCGTAGCGTACGGGCCGTTCGTCCGTCTACTCTCGGAGGCCCTCCATGGCTCAGCTCAGCCAGTACATCCCGCGTCTCGCCGCCGGCGCGTTCATCCTCAGCTCCGGCCTGGACAAGCGCGGCGCCGACGCCGGCACGGCGGCCTACCTGCACGGCACCGCCGCTGCGGCACTCCCGTTCCTCGACGAGGTCGAGCCCGAGGAGTTCACCAAGGCGCTGTCGACCGGTGAGATCGCGCTGGGTGCCGCTCTCGTCACGCCGTTCGTGCCCTCGGGGCTCGTCGGCGTCGCGCTCGGAGCGTTCTCCGGTGCGCTGGTCGGGATCTATCTCAAGACGCCGGGGCTGACCCGGGAGGACGGCGTGCGCCCGACCCCCGAGGGCATCGGGATGGCGAAGGACGTGTTCCTGCTCGGAATCGCCGGCGGGCTGGTCGCCGGGGCGCTCCGTCGCAAGCGCTAGCGGAATAGTCGTGCACCGATCGCCGTTGACCCCGTAGGATGCATCCTGCGCGGGTCGGCGGCAGTCGGTCCACGCGGTGGCTCGCGGGCCACCAAGATTGACAACTGCACAGGGGGTGATCGGTTTCGACGGTGGTCGTGCTTCAGGGAGAAGCGGGCCGAGAATGCAGACTTATCTCGTTAACGATGTCTGCAAACCTATAGGTGCCGATAACAAGCGCACCGACTTCGCCCTCGCCGCCTGAGCGAGCCTCGAAGTCCGTCAGCCCGGGATAGCTCTCGTCCCGGTTCCTGGCGTCAGCTAGAGAGCCACTGCTCGCGTCGTTCGTCGGTGACGACGCGGGGACTTTCAGCCGACTGGGCCCGTCAGCACCTTGTCCGTGTGAGTGCTGGGGCCGAGAAAAGCGGAGCGGACTGCGCCCGGAGAAGTCCTTGATAATCGCTGCCGGACCGGGGTTCGATTCCCCGCACCTCCACCCCTCGTGACGAGCCCCACCCTGTTCAGGGTGGGGCTCGCTGCGTTGCGGCCGATTTCGGCGTGCCGTCCCTTTGTTCCGGTCATATGGTCGGCAGTGCGACCGAACGCGTCGCACTGATCGGCCGTCGACGTCTGCGACGTCATGAACACCGGAGGAACGCATGAGTCAGTCGAGTGCGACGAGAAAGGGGACGACCGCGGCGATGGTCGCGCTGACCGCGGCGTCGTGCCTGCAGGTCGTCGACCCCACGGCGAACAACATCTCGGTCGTCGGTGCGAGCTCCGAGCTGGGGATGGACGCCGCCCAGCGCGCGTTCGCCGCCAGCATCGGCACGCTCGCCCTGGCCGCCGCCATCCTGACGACGGGTGCGCTCGGAGACCGCCTGGGTCGACGGAAGGTCATGCTCGCAGGTCTCCTCGTCGCAGGCGCCGGCGGTGTGATCACCGCGTTCGCCCCGACCACCGGTGTCTTCATGCTCGGCCGCGCTGTCACCGGGATCGGTATCGCGGCGGCGTTCGGTCTCAGCTTCGCCCTGATCCGGGCGGTGGCCCCGGACGCCATCCCCAAGTCCGTCGCCTTCTGGCTCGCCGGACAGACGGCGGCTGCACTGGTGCTCGGAGTTCTCGTCGGATGGGTCGCCGGCTTCGGCTGGCGCTTCGGCTATCTGGTTCTTCCCGCGGTCGCAGTGATCGCGTTCCTCATGTGCATGCGGGGGTTGCCCGAGGCCAAGGCGGACAAGGTCGGACCCTTCGACTACGTCGGCCTCTCGTCCGTCGCCATCGCGCTCGTGGGCATCATCTACGGACTCTCCAACGCCGGCAACGCCGGCTGGGGATCGTCGACGGTGATCATCCCCGTGCTCATCGGCCTGGTCGCGATGGCCATCTTCATCTGGTGGGAGGCTCGCGTCGAGTTCCCCGCGTTCCCCGTCAAGCTCTTCAAGGACCCCGAGCTCGCGGGCTCGGTCGCCACCGGCTTCTCGTTCAACATGTGGCAGGCCGTCGTGATGATCCAGCTCTCGATGCTGTGGCAGTACGTCTACCAGTACCAGCCGCTCCAGGTCAGCCTCGGACAGCTCCCGATGAACCTCGCGATGGTCGTCGGCGCCACGGTCGCCGGCCGCCTGCTCGCCCGCAAGCTCCCGGTCATCATCCTGCTGAGCGCCGGCCACCTCATGCTCATCGGCACGCTCGTGATGTTCGGGTTCTCCACGACGACCACGCCGTACATCTTCTTCGCCATCCCGATGATCGTCGGTGGTTTCGCCCGGATGCTCAACGAGACGACCATGGGTCAGTACTTCGTCGGCAAGCCGCCGGCGGCCCTGACCGGTTCGATGGCCTCGTCCAAGACGGCGATCGGCCAGACGAGCTTCGCGCTCGGCACCGCGCTGAGCACGACGTTCCTCTTCGGCCAGTACGGCCGGGGCATCGCCGAGGCCTTCGACAACGCCAACGTCGAACCGTCGCAGCAGGGCTACTACACCGGGATGATCGAGACCTACGTCTCCGGTGGCGACATGTCGGACTACGACTCCGAGCAGGTGCAGACGGTGGTCGACCAGGCGAGCGACGTCTTCGTCTCGTCCTTCAACGGCACGATGTTCATCATCGCCGGCTTCCTGACGGTCTTCGCGATCATCAGCACGCTGTTCTTCATGAAGGCGAGCCGGATGCGCAAGGCCGGCACGCTCGTCGACGGCCCGCTCACGCTGGACGGCCGTCCGGCGGCTCTGGTCGGCGGTGGATCGGCCGAGGCGGCCGACGTCGACCGGCCGGGCGAGTCCGGTCCGGGCGATTCCGCCGACGGGCCCGCGTCCCCGCCGTCTCCGGCTTCCTGACCGGCGACGAGAAGAGGCTGTCGCATGAGCAACGTCGACCTGATCTTGGTCAACGGTTCCGTCGTCACGGTCGACGAGGACGGGACGGTCGCCGAGGCGATCGCCGTCGACGACGGTCTGATCGTCGCCGTCGGAACCTCAGACGACGTCCGGGCCCTCGCAGGCCCGGACACGGAGGTCGTCGATCTCGCCGGGACGACGGTGGTCCCCGGCTTCGTCGACGCGCACAGTCACGTGTCGATGGGGGCGCCGTACATCAAGCACGCGGCCCTCCACACCCCGCCCGTGGGGGAGACGCGGACGGTGCCCGACATCGTGCGCAGGCTCCACGAGGCCAAGGACCGCAACCGGCCTGCGCCCGGCGAGTGGGTGATCGGCTGGGGCTACTACCCGGACGAGATGGACGACGGCGGTGAGGTCACCGCGGAGATGCTGGACCGTGAGTTCCCGGACCACCGCGTCGCGATCGTCCACGTCTCGGGGCACGGCGGCGTCGTGAACTCGCGGGTGCTCGAGGCCGCGGGGTTCACGGCGGGCGTCGAGGACCCGGACGGCGGCACGATCGTCCGCTATCCGGGGACGGACACCCCCAACGGTGTGCTCTGGGAGCAGGCGTGGATCCCGATCGCCTTCTCGCTCTTCGACTTCGACGACGACGCGTTCGTCGAGATGCTCGGGGAGTACGCACGGTTCGGGATGACCACCGTGCAGGACGGGGCCGCCACGGTCGACCAGATCAAGTACGTGCGCTCCTTCGCGGAGTCGAGAGGCCTGCCGGTCGACGTCCGCTCGCTCGTGATCTTCAACGAGTTCCAGGAGGCCCTCGACGAGGGCCTCCTGGGGACCAGCAGCCACGGGCACACCGTCCAGGGCCTCAAGCTCATCCTCGACGGCTCACCCCAGGGAAAGACGGCGTACGTCACCGAGGAGTACGTCACCGGCGGTCCCGGGGGCGAGGAGCACTGGCACGGGCTCGCCGTGATCGACCAGGCGACGACCGACGCACTCGTCGAGCAGGCCTATCGCCACGGGGTGCAGGTCTTCGCGCACTGCAACGGAGACGCGTCGATCGACCAGCTGCTCGCGGCACATCGTGCCGCCAAGGAGGCCGGGGTCTCGTCCCCGGGCCGCACGGTCCCCATCCACTCGCAGGTCATGCGTGCGGACCAGCTCGACGACTACGTCGCCGAGGGTTTCAACCCCTCGATGTTCACCATCCATACGTACATCTTCGGCGACACGCACCTGCGGAACTTCGGGCCCGATCGAGCGGCGGGTATCTCGCCACTGCGCTCGGCGACGGCCAAGGGCCTGCGGCCCACGAACCACTCCGACTACCCGATCACACCCATCAACCCGATGGTCCTCCTGTGGACGTCCGTCGTCCGGCGATCCACCGGTGGTGCCGTGCTCGGCGCGGACGAGCGGGTCACCCCGATCGACGGACTCCGGGCGCTGACGATCAACGCAGCGTACGAGCACCGGACCGAGGACGACCGCGGCTCGCTGGAGGTCGGCAAGATCGCCGACCTCGTGCTCCTCGACGCGAACCCGCTCGAGGTCGACCATGATGCGATCAAGGACATCTCCGTCCTGCGCACCATCAAACGAGGAACCACGGTGTACTCAGCCTCATGACGAAAAACGCAGCGGCAGAGCCGACGGCCGACGGCGTCGCCCGTCGGCCCGGTGCCGCGATCTTCGCGCTCACGATGGCCGGGGTCGCCCAGGCCGCGGACGTGTCCCTGCACAACACCGCGATCGCGTCGGCCGCCTCCGACCTCGGGATGTCGCCCTCTGAACGGGCTTTCGCCGCGTCGGTCGCGACGCTCGCGATGGCCGCGTCGATCCTGGCGATCGGGAACCTTGGTGACCGCATCGGGCGGCGGCTCGTGCTGCTGTGGGCGTGCGGCGCGCTGCTCGTAGGTGGCCTCGTGACCGCCGTCGCGCCGAGCGCGGAGATTTACATCGGGGGCCGTGTGCTGACCGGCTTCGGCCTGGCGGGGACGCTCTGCCTCTCGATGGCGCTGATCAGGACCGTCGCACCCGACCGGGTCGGCAAGGCGCTTTCGCTGTTCTTCACCGGTCAGGTCGCGTTCACGATCCCGCTCACGATCCTGGGCGGGTGGCTGATCGGCGGGTCCTGGCGTTACGGGTACCTCGTCGTGCCGGTCGTCGGGATCATCGCGTTCGTGCTGAACAAGCGGTTCGTGCCGCGCTCCAAGGCGGTCCACGCACGGAGCACCGACGGCGTCGGGCTCAGCCTGATCGCCGTCGCGCTGGTCGGGATCATCTGGGGGGTCTCCGACGCCAGCGGCGGGTGGACCTCGGCACGGGTTCTCGTCCCGCTGCTCATCGGCGTGGCGGCCCTCGTCGCCTTCCTGTGGTGGGAGACCCATCACGACGAGCCGGCGCTTCCGGTGAATCTCTTCAAGGACCCGGACCTCGCCGGAGCGCTGACCGCCGACGTCTCGTTCAACATGTGGCAGGCGGTCATGGTCCTGCAGCTCTCCCTGCTGTGGCAGTACGTGTACTCCTACGACGCGCTGCAGGTCACCGTCGGGCAGCTGCCGGCGACCATCGCGATGGTCCTCGGCGCGTTCGCGGCGGGCCGGCTCGCGACGCGGGGCCAGAGCGCTCAGTCGATGGTCCTGGTCGGGCTCGCGGGTGTCGCGATCGCCATGGGCGTCTTCGCCCTCGCGGGCGGCTCGAGCCCGTACTGGGTGTTCGGGCTCGGACTGGTCGTCGGCGGGTTCTCTCGCATGCTGACCGAGACCGCCGCCGGCGAGTTCTTCGTGGGCAAGCCGCCGGCCGACCTCGTCGGTGCGACGGTCGCGAGCAAGCCGGCGATCGGGCAGGCCTCGTTCGCCCTGGGCCTTGCGCTGAGTTCGAGCCTTCTGTACGGGGGCTTCGGCAACGGGCTCCAGGACGTCTACGACGAGGTCGGGCTGACCCCGGTCCAGCAGACGCAGATCTCTGGCTACGTCGCCGGGGGAGAGGCACCCGGGTGGGTCGCCGACTCCCCGCAGGCCGACGAGATCGTCCAGGGGGCGACGGACGCCTACGTCACGGCGTACCAGACGACGACGGGCGTGTTCGCGGTCGTCTTCGTCCTCCTCTTCCTCGTCGCGGCCTGGTTCCTGGCGATCCTCCCGCGTCGGCGCGCGCGAGCAGGTCTGGCTCCGGACGGGTCGGCCGGTCCCACGGACAGTTCCGCGAGCGGCGCGGCCGGGGCGTAGCGGCTCTACCAGCCAGAGCGGGCGATCGCCTCGTCCCGTGCGTCACCGGCCAGCCACTGCATCCGCAGGGGCTGGCCGGTGACCGTGAACGTCCCGGTGTCCCACTGCACGACGGCGGGTACCTCAAGATCGACCTCGTCGCTGAACAGCCGTGGCCGCGCGGGGTCGACGAAGGTCACGCACCACTCCGTCTGCTCGGTGGGATTGACGTGGCAGGGATGCGTCGCCGGGCCGATCCGGTCCCAGTGCCGGTGCACGCGGGTCACGAGGGTCCCCACGCGACGGTCGCCGTCGAAGAGCCACGCGGCCGCGCCGCTGCCGTCGCGGGCGGGAGACGTCGTCATCGCCCTGTCCCTGACATCTGCACCGACCGCGACGTGCTCTCGTCACGGCCGGGACGCGGCTCGTCGTCGTGGTCACCCGCGTGACCGGTGCCGGGTCCGCCGCCCCCCGGAGCGGCCGGGTCGTTCGCGTCGGTACCACCGGGCGCCGACCCGCCGGCACGCCGTCGACGCAGCGCCCGCACGAGCAGATAGGCGAGGGCGGCCGGAAGGATCCAGGGAAGAGCCGCCCCGATGGCCACGATCAGGACGTCCACGGTGGAGACCAGTGCCGACCATCCGGCCCGGACCCCGCCGGCGAACCCACCCGGAGCGAGCTCGGTCGGCCCGGGAGCGGACGAGACGGAGACCGTCAGGGTCGACATCGCCACCTGCTCGGTCAGCTGGTCGCGCTGGGCCGACAGGCTGTCGAGCTCGGCCTGGCGGGTCGTCAGCTCGGACTCCGCCTCGATCAGCTCAGAGGTGGACTCGGCGGTGTCGATCAGCTCGGTGAGGCGGTCCACCGAGGCGCTGAGTGCGCGGATGCGAGCATCGAGGTCCTGGCCGGTCGCGGTGACGTCGACAGAGTCGACGGAGACGTCCACGACGTCCCCGGCTCCCTCGAGAGCCGTGACGGTGTCCGAGACGCGGTCGGCGGGGAGCCGGATCGTGATCGTCGCGCTCGGCTCGATCTCGTCCGTCCTTGCCGTCTGGCTGCGCGACTCGACCCACCCGCCCGCCGTCTCAGCCATCGTGGCGATCTCACCGACCGTCTCGGCCGGGTCGTCGGCCACCAGCGAGACCCAGCCGCTCGTCACGACCTCGCGGTCCTGCGAGACCGCGTCGCTGCTCGGGAGCGCGGCGCGGTCGCCGTCGGCAACCTCTCCGACGTCAGCGGCAGCCGAGTCCTCGACGCCCATCTCGGTGCTCGACGAGTCGGCGGAGTCCGACGCGCCCGAGGTGCAGCCGGCAAGGGCGAGCACCGCACCCGTCGCGAGGGCGACGACGAGGCCGCCGCGGCGGGTGGTCCGGCTCGTGCGCATCGTCATGGTGCGACCGTAGAGCGGCAGACGCCGGAGCATCAGGGGTTTCGGCCGATCGTGATCGGTTCGTGGCTCGTTCGTGACGTCTTCGTCGCCGGAGTGCCACGATGCAGGGATGATCGTGTGCTGCGGGCTCCTGACCGTCGACGTGCTGCAGACCGTCGAGCGGCTGCCACGTCCTGACGAGAAGGTCGTCGCCCGGCAGCTCGCCGTGGACTTCGGCGGGCCGGCGGCGAACGCGGCGGCGACGGCGGTTGCGCTGGGCTCCGGCGTCCGTCTCGTGGCGTCGGTCGGTGACGGTCCGCTCGCGCAGGTCGCCCGGTCAGGACTCGACCGCGCGGGTGTCACCGTCGCCGACGTCGCCGACGGTGGTGACCCGGCGCTGTCGACGGTTCTCGTGACCGCAGGGACCGGCGAGCGCGCCGTCGTGAGCACGAACGCGACGTCCGCCGTCGGCGCGTCGGTCGAGGTCGACGGCCTGGCGAGGGGCATGGGTCCGGGCGACGTCCTGCTCGTCGACGGCCATCTGCCGGGGGTCGCCCTGGGGCTGGCGAGGGAGGTGCGTCGCCGCGGGGGGATCGTCGTGATGGACGCCGGGTCCTGGAAGCCGGGCACGAGCGAGCTCGTGGCGGCGAGCGATCTTGTGGTGGCCTCGGCCGACTTCTGTATCCCGACGGACCTGCGGGAGAGCGGGCGCGGCGTCGTCGAGACCCTGCGGTCCTGGGGCCCTCGGACGGTCGCGCAGAGCGCGGGCGGGGCGAGCTTCGTCGCCTCGGTCCGTGGCGTCCCGACGACGATCCTGGTGCGACGCCCGGACCGGGTCGTCGACACCCTGGGGGCGGGGGACGTCCTGCACGGTGCGCTCGCCGCGTTCTGCGACCAGGGCCTCGACGACGGGGTCGCGCTGCAGCGTGCCGCGGACGTCGCCACGGTGTCGGTCGGGCACAGCGGGGCGCGCGGCTGGATCGTTGAACCTTAAATGTCACCACTTGGCAACGGTTTGGACACGGTCCTTCGTTTTGGTTGACACTCCCTTAGTAAAGGGGGTCTACTAACAAACATGACGACGGACGTCACGCGCAACGTGGCCACCATGCGAGGGCTGAGCTCCAGGCTCCGACCCCTCACCAAGGTGCTGCCCGAGCACGCGCGTGCCCACAACAGGTCGCTCGTGCTGCAGCACCTGTTCCACGAGGGGCCGACCTCCAGGGCGGACCTGGCGCGTGCCACGCAGCTCACTCGCGTCACGATCTCCGACCTCGTCTCCGCGCTCATCGCCGAGGGGCTCGTCGAGGAGCTCGGCGTCCGCCCCGGCCAGCGCGTCGGCAAGCCCGCGATCCTCGTGGGAATGCGCACCAGCGCCTACCAGATCGTCGCGGTCGACCTGACCGACGACATGGAGATGCGCGGCGCCGTGATGTCGCTGAACGGTGCCATCGTCGTCCGGTCGCAGCTCAACATCGAGGGGCGCACGGGTGCCGATCTCGTCGACCTGCTCGCCCGCTTCATCCGTGGCCTGATCGCGTCGGCCACGCAGCCTGTGCTCGGCGTCGGCATCGGTTCGCCCGGTGTCGTCGACCCCGAGGGGCTGGTCGTCGAGGCCCCCAACCGCCGGTGGTTCGACGTCCCGCTGGCCGCGGACCTCGCCGACCGTCTCGGTCTCCCGGTCCACGTCGCGAACGACGCCAACATCGCCGCGCTCGCCGAGTTCACGTTCGGCAACGCCGACGGTGACGGCTTCATGATCGTCACGGTCGGTCAGGGCGTCGGTGCAGGCGTGGTCGTCGACGGGTCCCCGATGCGCGGCTACCGCAACGCCGCAGGAGAGATCGGGCACGTCACCGTCCTCGCCGAGGGTGGCCTGCGCTGTGCCTGCGGGCGCGACGGCTGCCTCGAGACCGTCCTCGCCGTCCCCGCGCTGCGCAGCGCGACCGCGGGACTGTCCACACAAGACTCCGATGCCGCGCTGGCATCGGCAGGCAGGCTCCTGGGCACCGCCCTCGCTCCTGTCATCAGTGCGCTGAACCTCTCCGAGGTTCTCCTGAGCGGACCCGCCGAGCTTCTCGACGGGCCGCTGAGAGAAACGGCGCTCGAAGTCATCCGCGATCGGACGATGCCGGCGGTCAACGCCGGTCTTACGTTCCGGATGGCGTCCCTGGATGAGGACGTGGTGCTCTCCGGAGCAGCGGTTCTCGTTCTCTCCGGACAGCTCGGGGTCTCCTGAGCCGGGCCGGAGGAGCGGACATCCGCATGACCTCCCGAATTACCTCAGGTGGCGTCCCCAGCGCCACCACAGCGATACACCGAGAGGAAGTACCCCAGTGAAGAGGAACCGCCTCGTCGCCACCACGGTGGCTTCGACGATCACCCTGGCCCTCGCGCTCGCCGCGTGTGGCTCCGACGACTCCAGCTCCGACGAGGGCAGCTCCGACGCCGCCGTCGAGTCTGGTGACCTCCGCGTGTGGCTGGTCGGCACCGACACGCCGCAGGATGCACGCGACTACCTCATCGAGACCTTCGAGTCCGAGAACGAGGGCTCGACGCTCACCATCGAGGAGCAGGCCTGGGACGGCCTCGTCGACAAGCTGACGACGTCTCTCTCCTCGTCCGACAGCCCCGACGTCGTCGAGGTCGGAAACACGCAGGCCTCGGCCTTCACGTCGGCCGGCTTCTTCGCCGACCTCACCGAGGACTACGACGCCCTCGGTGGCGACGACCTGCTCCAGGGCTTCGTCGAGGCGGGCACGTACGACGACAAGTTCTACGCAGCCCCGTACTACTCCGGTGCACGTGCGGTGTTCTACACCCCGCAGATCGTCACCAACGAGATCCCGACCACGCTGGACGAGTACATCTCGACCGCCAAGGACAACACGACCGACGACGTGTCGGGCATGTGGTGGCCGGGTCAGGACTGGTACAACGCTCTCCCGTTCGTCTGGGAGAACGGTGGCTTCATCGCCGAGCAGGCCGACGACGGCACCTGGGAGGCAGGCTTCTCCTCCGAGGGTGGCATCAAGGGCCTCGAGCAGGTCCAGGACCTGATGGTCAACGCCTCGAACGCTCCGGCCGACGGCCAGGAGACGGACCTGCAGGTTCCGTTCTGTGAGGGTTCGGTCGGCTACCTGTCGGCTCCGACCTGGATCAAGTGGTCGATCGTGGCTGAGCCCGACGCCGAGGTTCCGGGCTGCTCGGACACCTACGGTTCGGACCTCGCCGCCTTCGCCCTCCCGGGTGCTGACGGTGGCGCTGCCCAGGTCTTCGCCGGTGGCTCGAACATCGCGGTTGCCGCGAAGTCGGAGAACCCTGAGCTCGCCAAGTCGGCGCTCGAGATCATGCTCTCGGACGGCTACCAGAAGATCCTCGCCGGCAACGGCCTCATCCCCGCCAAGGTCTCGCAGGCCGAGTACCTGCCGGACGACGAGATCACGCAGGCCGGTGCTGCTGCCGCTGCGAACTCGAAGCTGACCCCCGCGTCGCCCAAGTGGGCTGACGTCGAGGCGCAGAAGGTCCTCCAGGACTCGTTCGTCAAGATCGCTCAGGGCGGCGACGTCACGGAGATCGCGACGGCACTGGACGAGCAGATCGAGTCGATCCTCAACAGCTGATCCCACGGTGAGTCACCGCACGCGGTGACAACCCTGCACTGTCAAGGGGTGGGGGCCCCGACGGGTCCCCGCCCCTTGGCATGAGTACACCGCACTGCGACGCGTACCTCGTGCGCGCAGACACCGACGGAGTGAGGAAATGAGCTCAACGACTCTGGAGAACCCGACCGCGGAGCGGTCGAGCGGTTCCCAGCCCGAACGGAAGAAGCGCAAGTCGCCGCTTCCCTGGTTCCTTCTGGCGCCGACCCTCATCGTTCTGGGCGTTCTGACCGGCTACCCGCTGATCCGCCTGATCATCATGTCGTTCCAGGAGTACGAGCGCGCCCAGCTCATGGGCGTCCCCGCCGAATGGGTGGGATTCCAGAACTACACCGACATTCTCACCGACCCGGACTTCTGGACCGTGCTCACCCGGAGCTTCGTGTTCATGATCTTCTGCGTCTTCTTCACGATGCTGCTGGGCATTCTGATCGCCCTCCTGATGCTTCGCCTGAACAAGGGCTTTAAGCTCCTCACCTCGATCGGCCTGCTGCTCGCGTGGGCGATGCCGCAGCTCGCCACGATGATCGTCTTCGGGTGGATCTTCGACACCGAGTACGGCGTCGTGAACCACGTCCTGACGTCGATCACCGGCAACGACTGGATGGGCCACTCCTGGCTCATCAACCCGCTCTCGTTCTTCTTCGTCGCCGGCATCGCCATCATCTGGCAGGCGGTCCCCTTCATCGCGTTCACGATGTACGCGGGCCTGAGCCAGGTTCCCGGAGAGGTCCTCGAGGCGGCGCAGCTCGACGGCACCAGCCCGTTCCAGCGCTTCCGCCTCATCATGGTGCCGTTCGTCCGCAGCATCCTCACGGTGCTCATCATCCTGTCGATCATCTGGGACCTGCGCGTCTTCACCCAGATCTTCGCCCTGCAGGGTGTCGGCGGCATCAGTGAGCAGACGAACACGATCGGTACGTACATCTACCAGGTCGGTATGGCGCAGGGGCACTACGGCCCCGCAAGCGCGATCGCGGTCATCCTGGTCATCATCATGATGGCGATCTCGTACTACTACGTGCGCCAGACCCTGAAGGAGGAAGAGCTGTGAGTACCTCCGCAGCGGCGATTGCCCCCGAGCGCCAGACGCGTTCGTCAACGAAGCCTCCGGCGGTCCGTCGGAGCAAGGACACCCGACGCAAGGCGCGCAACAGCGTGATCTGGTCGGCGATCTCGGTCGTCGTGTTCCTGTTCTCGATCTTCCCGGTCTACTGGATGGTCAACTCCTCGTTCCTTCCCACGTCCATGATCCGTGGGTCGGAGCTGCACCTCTGGCCGGGTTCCAACTTCACCTGGCGCAACTACGAGGTCGCGATCTTCGAACAGGATCGGTCACCGTTCGGTCCCGCGCTGCAGACGTCGCTCCTGGTGACGTTCTTCACGCTGATCTTCGCCCTCCTGTTCGCGTTCCTCGCGTCCATCGCGATCTCTCGCTTCAAGTTCAAGGGTCGCTACACGTTCATCATCACGATCCTCGCGGTCCAGATGATCCCCGCCGAGGCCATGATGATCTCGATCTTCCGGATCATCGACTCCTGGCAGCTGCTGAACACGATCGTCGGTCTCGGCATGGTGTATCTCGCGGCGGTTCTCCCGTTCACGATCTGGACGCTGCGTGGCTTCGTCAACGCCGTGCCGGCAGACCTCGAGGAAGCCGCGATGATCGACGGCTGCTCGCGGACCAAGGCGTTCTGGAAGGTCACCTTCCCGCTGCTGGCTCCCGGCCTCGTGGCGACGGGTGTCTTCGCCTTCATCCAGGCCTGGAACGAGTTCGTGATGGCTCTGATCATCATGACCCGGCCCGAGAACATGACGCTGCCGGTCTGGCTGCGGACGTTCCAGCAGGCCACGATGGCGACGAACTGGGGGGCACTGATGGCGGGCGCGACCCTCATCGCCATCCCGGTCGTCATCTTCTTCATGATCGTTCAGGGCCGAATGACTGGTGGTCTTGTTTCCGGTGCTGTGAAGGGCTGATGTGAGCGAGCTCAGTTCGGTGGCCTCGTCTACGGACGAGGCCACCGCCTCCGCCAGCCCGGCCCAGGGCTATGCCGTGGGTCTGGACGTCGGGGGAACCAAGATTCTCGGTGTCCTCGTCGGGCCGGACGGCTCTGTCGAGGGGACGCTTCGGCTCCCCACCCGGTGGGGACCCGAGGGTGTCGTCTCGAGCGCCGCGGAAGCGGTCACAGGGCTCCTGGACGCTGCGGGCGTACCGGTCGAGCGCCTGACCTCGGTGGGCGTCGGGGTACCCGGGCTCGTGGATCCGGCCTCGGGAGGCGTGCAGCACGCCGTCAACCTCGGGATCGACGCAGAGACGTTCCTGCTGGCCTCCCTGCTCTCCGAGCACCTGGGCGGCGTGCCGGTGAGCGTCGACAACGACCTCAACGTGGCAGCGCTCGGCGCGGCCTCCGTCACCGGCGGGGACGTCGACCTGGCGTTCCTGGCGCTCGGGACCGGGCTTGCCGCGGGAATCGTCCTCGGGGGAGAGCTCCGCCGTGGCGTGTCGGGCGCCGCCGGCGAGATCGGCCACATCCCGGTGGACCCCCGCGGACCGCTGTGCGCGTGCGGTCAACGTGGATGTCTCGAGACGTACGCCTCGGGCACGGCACTCGGTGCCCGCTGGCCGTCGCAGCACGGTCGTCCGGCCCCCGCGGAGCTCTTCGAGGCCGCGGCGGGCGGAGACGAGCGGGCGGTCCTCGTGAAGAACGAGTTCGTCACGGCCGTGGCTGCCGCGATCCGTCTTCTGGTCCTGTCGTACGACGTCGAGCACGTCGTTCTCGGCGGCGGCGTCAGCATTCTCGGCGCACCTCTGCTGGACGCCGTGGCCGTCGCACTCGAGGAGCAGGCATCGTCCTCGCCGTTCCTTGCGTCGTTGGAGATCGCGGATCGCGTCCGCCTCTGTCCGACCGACGTACCCGTCGCCGCCGTGGGCGCAGCCCTCGCCGGTCGCAGAAAGGTGTCGAAATGGAAGTTGTGATTGCACCGGCGGAAGAGCTTGCGAAGCTCGCCGCCGACACGATCGAGGCAAAGCTGCGGGAGAACCCGGCAGCCGTGCTCGGCCTCGCCACCGGATCGAGCCCGTTGAAGGTGTACGACGAGCTGGCCCGCCGTCACGCAGAGGACGGGTTGTCCTTCGCCGAGGCGAAGGCGTTCATGCTCGACGAGTACGTCGGGATCGACGCCGACCACCCGGAGCGCTACCGCAACGTCATCGAGACCGAGATCGCGTCGCGGGTCGACTTCGCACCCGGCGCGGTGAACGGGCCGGACGGGCTGGCCGAGGACCTCGTCGCAGCCTGTGCGGACTACGAGCGTGCCATCGAGTCGGCCGGCGGGGTGGACGTCCAGCTCCTCGGAATCGGCACGGACGGGCACATCGCGTTCAACGAGCCCGGCTCGTCGCTCGCGTCCCGGACCCGGATCAAGACGCTCACGGCGCAGACCCGTGAGGACAACGCGCGGTTCTTCGAGGACGACCTGGACCAGGTCCCGCAGCACTGCCTGACCCAGGGGCTCGCGACGATCATGTCGGCCAAGCACCTGGTGCTCCTGGCGACCGGCAAGGGCAAGGCGGAAGCGGTCCACCAGCTCGTCGAGGGCCCGATCTCGGCCATGTGGCCGGGGACGATCATGCAGATGCACCCGCACGCGACGGTGCTCGTGGACGAGGCCGCGGCCAGCCGTCTGCAGCTCGGCCAGTACTACCGGCAGACCTTCGCGTCCAAGCCCGAGTGGCAGGGACTCTAACCGGACCGACACGTCGCGTCGACGAGCGGGAGGCCATACGGTCTCCCGCTCGTCGTCGTCTCCGCAGGCTGCGCCTCGAGGCGCTCGTCGCCCGGACCCGTCCGTCGTCGTGGGGGTGGGTGGACGTAGTATCGGGGGCATGACTGAACCGACCACCCCTGCTGACCCGCTCGAAGGTACGGGCACGTCGACCAGCGTCCTCGAACGGACCGAGGCCGAGGAGAAGGTCGAGCCCGGCGACCACGAGCGCTTCGCGCACTACGTGCGCAAGGAGAAGATCATGAAGTCCGCGATGTCCGGCAAGCCGGTCATCGCGCTCTGCGGGAAGGTCTGGGTGCCCGGCCGGGACCCCAAGAAGTTCCCGGTCTGCCCCGCGTGCAAGGAGATCTACGAAGGCCTGCGCAGCCCGCAGGACGGCGAGGGTGATTCCGGCAAGTGAGCGAGCGCGCCTCGTCCCGGCAGGACCAGCTCGACCTTCGTCAGACCGCACCGCAGCACGCGTCGTCCTCCGCGGCGTCGAACCTCTCCCCGGCGTTCCCCCGACGGGCCCCGTGGGGGACCGCCTCGAAGCTCCGTGCCTGGCAGGCCGAGGCGATCGAGCAGTACCGGGTCGCCGCACCGCGAGACTTCCTCGCCGTCGCGACCCCGGGGGCCGGCAAGACGACGTTCGCGCTGCGTATAGCGACCGAGCTCCTTGAGCAGGGCGTCGTGCGTCGGGTGACCGTGGTCGCGCCGACCGAGCACCTCAAGCACCAGTGGGCCGACGCCGCGGCGCGGGTGGGCATCCGGATCGACCCGAACTTCCGCAACAGCCAGGGTCGCCACGGAGCGCACTACGACGGCGTCGCCCTGACGTATGCCCAGGTGGCCGCCAAGCCGGCGCTCCACACCGCCCGGACCGCGGCGGCGCCGACGCTCGTCATCCTCGACGAGGTTCACCACGGTGGCGACGCGCTCTCGTGGGGCGACGCCGTCCGTGAGGCCTTCGAGGGCGCCGACCGCCGTCTCGCGCTGACCGGCACGCCGTTCCGGTCCGACACCGCCGCGATCCCGTTCGTCCGCTACGAGCGCGACGCGCACGGCGTGCGACGGTCGGCCGCCGACTACACGTACGGCTACGGCGAGGCGTTGCGCGACCACGTCGTGCGGCCGGTGCTGTTCATGACGTACTCCGGCGCGATGCGCTGGCGTACGCGGGCCGGCGACGAGGTCAGCGCCCGGCTCGGCGAGGACATGACGAAGGACCTCACCGCGCAGGCCTGGCGCACGGCGCTGGACCCGAACGGTGAGTGGATCCCGTCGGTGCTCGCTGCTGCAGACCGTCGGCTGACGGAGGTGCGGCGGACGGTCCCCGACGCGGGCGGGCTCGTCATCGCGTCGGACCAGACGGATGCGCGCGCGTACGCGGGCCACCTGGCGCGGATCACGGGGAGGTCGCCGACGGTGGTGCTCTCCGACGACGACGGCGCGAGTGCCCGGATCGACGAGTTCAGCGACTCGGACGACCGGTGGATGGTCGCGGTCCGGATGGTCTCCGAGGGCGTCGACGTGCCGAGGCTCGCCGTCGGCGTGTACGCGACGTCGACGTCGACCCCGTTGTTCTTCGCCCAGGCGGTCGGCCGGTTCGTCCGTGCGCGTCGTCGTGGGGAGACGGCGTCGATCTTCCTGCCCAGCGTCCCGCTGCTGGTCGATCTGGCGAACGCGATGGAGATCGAGCGTGATCACGCGCTCGACCGCCCGCTGACCGCGGAGGAGCAGGGGGAGGAGTTCGATCCGGAGGCCGACCTGCTGGCGGCGGCGAACCGCGAGGAGAAGGCGTCGGACGACATGGCGCAGGGCACGTTCGAGGCGCTCGACGCGCAGGCGTCGTTCGACCGTGTCCTCTTCGACGGCGGTGAGTTCGGCACGGGGGCGGACGTCGGCTCCGACGACGAGCAGGACTTCCTGGGCCTGCCGGGTCTGCTCGACGCCGATCAGGTCGCGACGCTGCTGCGGCAGCGTCAGGCGAGCCAGGTCTCCGCGCGGTCGAAGAAGGGCCCGAGCGCTGCGGAGCGTGCCGAGCTCGAGCACCGGAAGGCGGGCGAGCTCCGCAAGGAGCTGTCGCAGCTCGTCTCGGCGTGGGCACGTCGCAGCGGGCAGCCCCACGGCTCGGTGCACACCGAGCTGCGGCGTCGCTGCGGAGGGCCCGAGGTCCCGCTGGCGACCGTGGAGCAGCTGCAGAAGCGCACCGAGGTGGTGCGCGGCTGGTTCGTCGGACGGCGCTAGCGGGTCAGCCCAGGTCGATGTTCACGGTCGGGATGACGGGGTCGCCGTCGGAGAGCCGGCGCGCACCGCGGGGGAGCTCGGCGCGAGAGCGTTCGTGGCGGCTCGCGGCCGTGCGGACGCCGTACGGACCCGTCCAGCGGGAGTCGATCGCACCGTCGAGCACCAGCGGGACCTGCAGGGCGCGGGCTTGCCCGCTCTCGGACCTCCAGGCCGCCACGGCGTCCTCGTGGCCAGTGAGCAGGACCTCGCTCTGCGAACGACCGTCGATGCCGGTGACCCGGTTGGCGGTCTTGCGGCCGCCCCGGCTGGCCTTGGACGGTGAGGTCTTCTCGACGGGCTCGATCATGCCGTTCGACGCCTCGCGCGCGACGAGCTTGTAGACCATGCCGCACGTCGGGTGGCCGGAACCGGTGACGAGCCGGGTGCCGACGCCGTACGCGTCGACCGGTGCGACGGCCAGCGCGGCGATCGCGTGCTCGTCCAGGTCGGACGTGACGACGATCTTGGTGTCCCGCGCGCCGAGGCTGTCGAGCTGACGGCGGACCTCGACCGCGAGCGACCCGAGGTCGCCGGAGTCGATGCGCACCGCGCCGAGGCTCGTCCCCGCGACGTCGATCGCGCGGCGGACCCCGGCCGCGACGTCGTAGGTGTCGACCAGGAGCGTCGTCTGCGGGCCGAGCGCCGCGATCTGACCCGCGAACGCGGCCTGCTCGTCGTCGTGCAGCAGGGTGAACGCGTGCGCGGAGGTGCCCGTGGTCTCCAGGTCGTAGCGACGACCGGCCTCGAGGTTCGACGTGGACCCGAACCCGGCGATCACGGCGGCCCGGGCCGCGGCGACGGCGGCCTCCTCGTGGGTGCGGCGCGACCCCATCTCGATGCAGGGTCGGTCGACGGCGGCGCTGGTCATCCGCGACGCGGCGGCGGCGACGGCCGAGTCGTGGTTGAGGATCGAGAGGACGAGGGTCTCGAGGAGCACGCACTCGGCGAACGTCCCTGTGACGGTGAGCACCGGCGACGCCGCGACGTACGTCTCACCCTCGGGATACCCGTGGATCGTGCCCCGGAAGCGGAACTTCGCCAGGAAGTCGAGCGTGGTCCGGTCCACGACACCCGCCTGCGAGAGCCAGGCGAGGTCGTCGTCGTCGAACCGGAAGTCCGCGAGCGCCTCGAGAAGCCGGCCCGTGCCCGCGACGACGCCGTAACGCCGGCCGGGGGGCAGGTTGCGCGTGAAGACCTCGAACGTCGAGTGCCGGTACGCCGTGCCGTCGGCGAGCGCGGCCCGGAGCATCGTCAGCTCGTAGCGGTCGGTCAGGAGCGAGGTCGTCATGGTTCTCACACTATGCGGTGCCTTGGTGCGCGTGCGCGTGGGCGGGCTAACGTGGACGCGTGAGCGAGGAGTCGACGGGCACGGACGTGCTCGAGCGCGAGGAGACCCTGACGGCGTCGGACCGTCCGTGGTCGACCGTCGTCTGGAACGACCCGGTGAACCTGATGACCTACGTGGCCTACGTCTTCGAGAGCTACTTCGGGTACTCGGAGGCGAAGGCACGTCGCCTGATGCTGCAGGTCCACGAGGAGGGGCGGGCGATCGTGTCGACGGGCGGGCGTGAGCGGGTCGAGGTCGACGTGCGGGCCATGCACGGGTACGGCCTCTGGGCCACGATGCAGCGGGCGGACGGCTAGTGCGCGGCTTCGCACCGGTGGACGGAGGGTACGAGGCGGCCCTGGACGAGGCGGAGCGTGACGTCCTGTCGAGCGCGGCGCGCGGTGTCGCGCAGATGCTGGCACCGGTCGTCGAGGGGGAGTCTCCGCAGGACGGTGCGGTGGCCCGGCTCGTGCCGGACGCGTCGGACGACAACGAGGTCGCGGCCGAGTTCCGGCGGCTGACGCAGGACGACGTCGCGCGCGGAAAGATCGACGGGCTGGACCGGTTCGCCGACCTGCTGGACGGTCCGGACGGGCACGGGACCCTGCCGTGGGTCGTCCCGGAGGCGGATGCGCAGGTGGTCGCGACCGCGCTGACCGACATCCGCCTCGTGGTGGCTGACCGGCTCGAGCTCGCGTCGGACGTCGACGTCGAAGAGCTTCACGCACGGCTCGACCAGGCTCTGCGGGCAGAAGAGGAGGGCGTCGACCCGACGGCCGACGACGACGGGGGACTCTGGCGCTTTCTGGCAGGGGTCTTCGTCACGACGGGGTGGCTGCAGGAGTCGCTCGTCGACGCCATGCTGGCGCGCCTGCGCGGGGCGGGTGACCACGCCGCGCCGTGAGCGGTGTCACCGCCCGAACGGCACGGGACCCGACTAGGCTTGACCGGGTGAACGACGCACCCATCGGAATCTTCGATTCCGGGGTCGGCGGCCTGACGGTGGCACGCGCGATCCTCGACCAGCTGCCGCACGAGTCGCTGCGCTACATCGGCGACACCGCGAACTCGCCCTACGGCCCGAAGCCGCTCGCGGCCGTCCGCGCGATGGCCATGTCGATCATGGACCGTCTGGTCGACGACGGTGTCAAGATGCTGGTCATCGCGTGCAACAGCGCCTCCGCGGCAGTCCTGCGGGACGCGCGCGAGCGGTACGAGGTGCGCCACGGGCTGCCGGTCGTCGAGGTGATCCTGCCGGCGGCGCGTCGTGCCGTCGCGGCCACGCGGTCGGGGCAGGTCGGCGTCATCGGCACGCAGGCGACGATCGCCTCGCGCGCCTACGAGGACGCGCTCGCGGTCGCGCCGGGACTCACGCTGACGTCCCAGGCCTGCCCCGAGTTCGTCCGCCTCGTCGAGGCAGGGATCACGTCCGGGCCCGAGGTTCTCGACGTCGCCCGGGAGTACCTCGAGCCGGTGCAGGCGGCGGGGGTGGACACGCTCGTGCTGGGCTGTACGCACTACCCGCTGCTGACCGGTGCGATCTCCTACGTGATGGGCGACGGCGTGACCCTCGTCTCGAGCGCCGAGGAGACCGCCAAGGACGTCTACCGCACGCTCGTGGCGCACGGGCTCGAGCGGAGTCCGGAGGCCGGTCCTCCGGAGCACAGGTTCGTCGCGACGGGCAGCCCCGAGCCGTTCGAGAAGCTCGCCCGCCGGTTCCTCGGACCCGAGGTGCGCATCGTGGAGACCACCGGATGAGGCTGGTGACGGTCGGGTGCTCCGGGTCGTTCGCCGGACCGAGCTCACCGGCGTCGTGCTACCTGGTGCAGGTCCCGGCGACGACGTCGCCCGACGGACGTGCGTGGAACGTCCTGCTCGACCTGGGCAACGGCGGGTTGGGTGCGCTGCAGCGCGTGATCGACCCGCTCGACCTGGACGCGGTGCTGCTCTCCCACCTGCATCCGGACCACTTCGTCGACGTCTGCGGGCTCTACGTGTATCTGCGCTACCACCCGACCGGCGGTACCGAGCGGCACGGTGGCCGGGCACCGCTGCCGGTGTTCGGCCCGCGGGACACCGCCGAGCGTGCGTCGATGGCCTACGCCGGCCGGCCGGGCGAGGACATGGGTGCCCAGTTCGACTTCCGCCGGCTCCGTGACACGGAGCCGATCACGGTCGGGCCGCTGACCATCGAGCCACGTCGGGTCTACCACCCGGTCGAGGCCTTCGGGTTCCGCGTGACCGGCCCGTCGACGGAGCGCCCGGGCGAGACGGCGGTGCTCACGTTCACGGGCGACACCGACTACTGCGACGCCGTCGTGGACCTCGCGCGCGGGGCCGACCTCCTGCTCAGCGAGGCTGCGTTCCACGAGGGCAGGGACGCCGACGTCGACCCCGGCATCCACATGACCGGGCAGGACGCGGGACGGCTCGCGCGCACCGCGGACGTCTCCTCCCTCGTGCTGACGCACGTGCCGGCGTGGAACGATCTTGACCTGACGCTCGCCGAGGCGGCCGGCGAGTACTCCGGTCCCACGGTGATCGCCAGCACCGGGGCGACCTTCTCCGTCTGAGCGCGGCGACTAGGCTGGTCGCATGAGCATCAGCATCGACAACAGCCCGCAGCGTGCCGACGGCCGCGCCCTCGACCAGCTCCGCGACGTCCGTATCACCCGGGGGTGGCTCGACCACGCCGAGGGCTCCGTCCTCGTCGAGTTCGGCCGGACGCGGGTACTGTGCGCGGCGTCCTTCACGGAGGGCGTGCCGCGCTGGAAGAAGGGTTCGGGCGAGGGCTGGGTCACCGCCGAGTACGCGATGCTCCCGCGGGCCACGGACTCCCGGAACAGCCGTGAGTCGGTCAAGGGCAAGATCGGCGGACGCACGCACGAGATCTCCCGCCTGATCGGACGCTCCCTGCGCGCCGTCGTCGACGTCTCCGCGCTCGGCGAGAACACGATCGTCCTCGACTGCGACGTGCTGCAGGCCGACGGCGGCACCCGCACCGCGGCCATCACGGGCGCCTACGTGGCGCTCGCCGACGCGATCGCCTGGGGGCGGGCCCACGGGGCGATCACCGGCGGGGCCGAGGTGCTCACCGACTCGGTGTCCGCCATCAGCGTCGGGATCATCGACGGCACCCCGATGCTCGACCTGCCCTACGAGGAGGACGTGCGTGCGGAGACCGACATGAACGTCGTCGTCACGGGCAGCGGCGCGTTCGTCGAGGTGCAGGGGACCGCCGAGGCAGCCCCCTTCAACCGCGGCGAGCTCGACTCCCTGCTCGACCTGGCCGTCGGCGGGACCGCGACCCTGGCCGAGATCCAGCGCGCGGCGCTCGCCGACGCCCCCGCCGGACGATGACCCTGCCCCGCGCGCGGCTGGTCCTGGCGACGCACAACCGCGGCAAGCTGGTCGAGCTGCGGCAGATCCTCGGTGCCGAGCCCGGCCTGGACCTCGCCGACGAGGCGGTGGTCTCCGCGGCCGACCTGCAGACACCGGAACCTGTCGAGGACGGCGTCACCTTCGAGGCCAACGCGCTGATCAAGGCGCGGGCGCTCGCGTCGGCGACGGGCCTGCCGGCCGTCGCCGACGACTCCGGTCTTGCGGTCGACGTGCTGGGCGGCGCCCCGGGAATCTTCTCCGCACGCTGGGCCGGGCGCCACGGCGACGACCGGGCCAACCTCGACCTGCTGCTCGCACAGCTCGCCGACGTCGCGGACGGGGACCGCGCGGCGGGGTTCGTCTGCGCGGCCGCGCTCGTGACGCCGTCGGGCGCGGAGGTCGTGCGGACCGGTGCGCTGCGCGGCGACCTGCTCCGTGCGCCCCGGGGCGACGGCGGGTTCGGGTACGACCCGGTCCTGCGTCCGACGGGCATGGATCGCTCGTGCGCGGAGCTGGCTCCCGCCGAGAAGAACGCGATCAGCCACCGCGGTCAGGCGTTCCGCGCCCTGGCACCGGAGATCGCCCGCGTGCTGCGGGAGTCGGTCTAGCGACCTCGGGGCGGCGCGCCACGCAGAGCCTGTGCGCGGTGTCGCCGCTCCGAGGGCCAGATGACGGAGACCGCCGCGACCACCCCGCGCCATCCCAGCAGCGTCACGGCGAGGAACCCGAACGAGACGATCTGGAACGCCGGAGCGGCGCCCTGGTCCGTCAGCACCCGCAGGACGACGCCGCCCGCCCAGGCGCATCCCCAGACGACGACGCCCGTGGGCCACAGTGCGGTCGGTCGGCGCCACGCCCGGGACACGAGCCACCCGAGCGCGAGGCCGGCGGCGAACGGCCAGACGATGCGGAGCACGGTCGCCCCGGTCGACCCGGCGTCGTGGGTCTGATATCCGCCGACGGCGAGCGCGAGCACGCAGATCAGGTCCGCGGCGGCGGCGGCGAGGACGACCGAGGGGCGTGGACGGTTCACAGGACGAGCCTACTGCGCGACCGCCTAGGGTTGTGCCGTGCAACTCGTCGCCTCGGACCTCTCGTTCTCCTACCCTGACCTGCCGGTCCTGGACCGCGTCGACCTCGCGGTCGGCCCCGGTGCCCGGCTCGGTGTGGTGGGGGAGAACGGCACGGGAAAGTCGACGCTGCTGCGGCTGCTCGCCGGCGAGCTGGACCCGGCGGGCGGATCCGTCCGGCGTGACGGGTCCCTCGCCGTCGTCGAGCAGGAGATGGTGGTGCCCGACGACCTGCGCGTCGGCGACCTCGTCGACGCGAGCCTCGGCGAGCTCAGGGCCGTGGCCGCACGCCTCCAGGCGGAGACCGACGACTTCGACCACGAGAGCGGGGACCTGGCGCGTCTCGGCGACCTGATGGCGGCCGCCGAGCACCTCGCCGTCTGGGACGCCGACCGCCGGGTCGACGTGGCGCTCTCGCGCCTGGGCGCGTGCCGCGACCGCGACCGGGAGCTCGCGACGCTGAGCGTCGGCCAGCGGTTCCGTGTCCGGCTGGCGTGCCGCCTCGCGGAGCGTTCCGACCTGCTTCTGCTCGACGAGCCCACCAACCATCTTGACGACGCCGGTCTCGAGTTCCTCACCGGTGAGCTGCTCGCCTGGCGCGGGGGCGTCGTCGTGGTCACGCACGACCGTGAGCTGCTCGACGACGTCGCGACCGCGATCCTGGACCTCGACCCGTCGGTCGACGGCCGACCGGTGCTCTACGGCCAGCCGGGGTACCTCGCCTACCGCTTCGCCAAGAACCAGGCCCTGAAGAAGTGGCGGCGTCGGTATCGCGCCGAACGCCAGCGTGCTGAACATCTCGCGCAGGTGCTGGACCGTTCCTACGAGGGCCTGTCGGACGAGTGGCGGCCGCCCAAGGGAAGCCAGAAGCACCGGCGCGCCACGCGGGCCCGGCAGCACGTGAAGTCGGCCGACCGGCTCGCCCAGAAGCTGGAGGAGCAGGCGGTCGAGGTCCCCGTCCCGCCGCTGGAGCTGGTGTTCCCGGACCTCGTCGCGATGGCTCCGGGCTGGGACCCGGGCGAACCCGTGCTGGACGTCCGGCACCCCCGGGTCGAGAGCGTCGGTTCGGTGCTGCTCGACCTGCCGGGCACGCGGATCGCGGTCCCGCCGAGCGGGCGCCTGCTCGTGACCGGGGCGAACGGCTCCGGGAAGTCGACGCTGCTCCGCGCCCTCGCGGGGTCGGTCGGGCTCGCGCGCGGGACGAGGACGGTGATCGACGGCGCACGGGTCGGCGCGGTCGAGCAGGAGGGCGCGGCGGTCGTCCCGGGGTCGAGCGGTTTCGACGCGTTCGCCCGCGAGGCCCTCGACCGGCTCGCCGCCGGGTCGCTGGACCCCGAGCACCTCGTCCCCGTCGCGTTCCTCGGACTGCTGAGCGAGGAGGACCTCGACCGGCCGCTCTCGGAGCTCTCGGCAGGTCAGCGTCGACGGTTCGACCTGGCCCGTGCGCTCCTGACGGTGCCCCACGTCCTGCTGCTCGACGAGCCGACCAACCATCTGTCGATCGACCTCGTCGACGAGCTCACGCGCGCGCTGCGGATCACACCCGCCGCCGTCGTCGTCGCCACCCACGACCGCCGGATGCGCGCCGAGCTCGCGGACTGGCCGACGCTCGACCTGGGTTAGCGGGTCACCCGAGGCGCCCGACGTGCGCCATCGCCTGCCGCAGCAGAGCGCCCTGGCCGCCGTGCATCTCCACCATGACGGTGTCCTCGCACGCCTCCTCGGGCGTGAGCCACGCGAGGTCGAGCGAGTGCTGCTGCGGCTGGCAGTCCCCGGTGACAGGGACGACGTAGGCGAGCGAGACCGCGTGCTGGCGCGGGTCGTGGAACGGGGTGATGCCCGGCGTCGGGAAGTACTCGGCGACGGTGAAGGGCTGTGGTGAGGCCGGGATCTGGGGGAGCGCGACCGAACCCAGGTCCTTCTCGATGTGGCGCAGGAGCGCGTCGCGGATGCGCTCGTGGTACATCACCCGCCCCGAGACGAGCGCGCGGGTCATCTGCCCCTCGGCGTTGACCCGCAGGAGCAGCCCGACGGCGACGACGTCACCGGAGTCGTCCACGCGGACCGGGATCGCGTCGACGTAGACGATGGGGAGCTGGGCGCGGGCGGCCGCGATCTCCTCGCTGGTCATCCACCCCGCCGGCGTCGGGGTGGTGTCGGTGGGATCGAAGTCCTCGGGGCCGATGTCTGCCGTGTCAGTCACCCGACAGTTCTACCCCGCCGAGGCCGTCGGTTCCACCGGCGCGCTCTGCGGCTCCGAGATGCGTGCCACGACCTCGACGAGCATGCGACCGCTCACGTGGGGCGGGAGCGCCTCGACGAGCGAGAGCAGCGGGGTGAGGCGCGTGGGGACGGTCGGTCCGCCGTCGCCCTCGTCGAGCAGTGCGCCGCGCACGATGTTCCACACCGCGTCCGCGTCGGCCTGGTCGAAGACGGCGAGCGCCGCGTGCGGGTCGACCCCGGGCGCGGCGGTCCCCAGCACGTGAGCGAGGACCTGCTCCGGGGCGGGGCGGGCGGTGCCGCGGACCCGGTCGGCCGCCGTCACGAGCGCGCCGGCCAGCTCGTCGACCACGTCGGCCGTCACCGGGGTGACGGTCAGGTGCGTCGTGTGGGGCAGGCGTGTGCCGTCCGACTGGACGAGTCCGGGCTGGGTCTGCAGGACCCAGCCGAGCGTCCGCACCTCGTCGGCCCACAGGTGCGGGTCGACACGCCGGTCCTCCGGGACCGACTCGTCCGTGATGACGGCGAGCAGCGGTCCGTCCGGGCTCCCGAGCACGGTGAGTCCCTCGATCTGGTCGACCTGGGCGGCGAGCACGTCGGTCGCCTCACGGCACCGGCGGGTCAGCGCGACGTAGCCGTCGACGCCGAGCGCCTGCGTGACGGCCCAGGCCGCGGCGAGGGGCCCGGCCGACCGCGAGCCGGCGAGCGTCGCGTTGACGACGGGGTAGCCGGGCCAGTCGGTCACCGAGAAGAACTGGTGGCGCTGCAGGTCACGGCCGCGTACGAGCAGCACGGACGTGCCCTTGGGGACGTACCCGTACTTGTGGACGTCGGCGGAGATGCTGGTGACCCCGGGGACACGGAAGTCGAAGTCGGGGACGTCGGCACCCCCGGCGGCCTCCCAGAACGGCAGCACCCACCCGCCGACGCACGCGTCGACGTGCACCGCGATGCCCTGCGCGGACGCGGCGGCAGCCACCTCGCGCACCGGGTCGACCGCGCCGTGCGGGTAGGCGGGTGCGGATACGACGACGAGTGCGACGTCCTCGCCGAGCCGCGCGATCATGTCGGCTGCGGTCGGGACCCCGGTGGCGGGGTCGACGGGGACGAGGTCGAGGTCGAGGTCGAGCAGCCCGGCGGCCTTGCGGAACGCGGCGTGCGCCGTGGTCGGGATGACGATGCGGGCGCGGTCACCGGGTGCACGCCGCGGGTTGCGGGCGCGCCAGTCCTCGCGGCCGATCTTCACGGCGAGGGTGCAGCTCTCGGTCCCGCCGGAGGTCACGGACCCGACGACATCGGCGTCGCCGTGCAGGACCTGGCCTGCGAACGTGAGGAGCTCGCGCTCCATGACGCCGATCGAGGTGAACGTCGTCGGGTCGAGCCCGTTCAGGTGCTGGACGGAGCGGATCGCCGAGGCGGCGAGCTCGTCCAGGGCGGCGAGGCCCGGGTCGTAGACGTAGGAGAGGACGCGGCCCCCGTGCGTCGGCGCGTCGGCCTTGCGGAGCTCGGCGAGCCGGTCGAGGATCCCGTCGGTGTTCACGGGCACGGGCTCGGACGAGGGCGTGGCGTTCACGGGGAGGCCTCCTGGGATAGTTCACTACGGTCAAAGTCCCCCCGGCGCAGACGGTACCTCATCAGGATCGGCAGGCTCGCTGCCGCCAGGAGCGCCGGGAGGACGGAGAACCCGATCCCGATCCCGAGCAGTGCCGACGAGGGCTGGGTGACGTCGACCCCGGCAGCGCTGGGGACGAATCCCGTGGCGGCGAGGAGCAGGGACAGGAGGGTCCCGCCGAGTGCCATGCCCGCCGTCTCGCCGGCGGTCCACAGCCCCGAGAACGCCCCGCCGGCGCCGGCGCCGTGCCGGCGGGCGTCGTCCTCGACGACGTCGGGGAGCATGGCGAGCGGGAGCACCTGGAGACCTGCGTACGCGATCCCGGCGAGCGCCGTCGGCCCGTAGATCCACGGGCCGGGCGACCAGATGACGGGGATCATCGCGGCCGTCGCGACGGCGAACAGCACCGTCGCGAGGATGAACCCGCGCTCCTTCCCGAGCCGCCGGGTCACCGCCGACCACAGGGGCATCGTCAGGAGCGCGGGGGCGATCAGGGCGGCGAAGAGCAGGGTCACCGCGGCCTCGGACTCCAGCAGGTACGTCGCGACGTACTGCGCCCCGGCGAGGAGCAGGCCGACGCCGAGCGCCTGCAGGACGAAGGCGAAGAAGAGGGCACGGAACGCCTGCGAGCGGGCAAGGGTGGCGCGAGCCGTCCGTGCGGCGCCCCGGATGACGACGCCGACAGGCTGCCGCTCGGGGGCGACGGCCTGGGCCGGGCCGCGCGGCGCGGCGCCCGCGGCGACCAGCATGCCGATGCCGATGACCAGACCGGCGACGACGCCCATCCGGAGGTAGCCCCAGAGCTCGTCGCCGTCGCCGCGCAGGATCGGCCCGCCGCCGCCGAAGGCGAGGATCGCGACGGCGAGGATCGCCACCCGCCACGCCAGCAACCGGGTGCGGTCGTCGTACGTGGGGGCGATCTCGACCGGGAGCGCGATGTACGGCACCTGGAAGAGGCTGAAGGCCGTGGCGGTCAGGACGAACGCGACGAACACCCACGTGGCCGACATCCACGGGTCGAGCCCCGGGGGGACGGCGAACGTGAGGGCGAACGTGAGGGGGATGGTGAAGCCGCCGATCACCATCAGACGCCGCCGGGACCCGGTGCGGGCCAGGTCCCGGTCGCTCGCGTAGCCCACGAGCGGGTTCACGACGACGTCCCAGACCTTGGCGAGCGTCACGACGCCGCCGGCGACCAGGGCCGGGACGGCGAGCGCGTCCGTGAGGTAGTAGAGGAGCACCAGGCCGGGCAACGTCCCGAACCCGCCCGTGCCGACCGATCCGACGGCATAGCGGGTGACGGTCCCAGGACGCAGCGCAGCGGTCATTCGCGCAGCCTAATGGGTCTGCGCTGTGACGAGGACCACGCGAGGGTCCTGCGGTTGCCCGCGAACTGTGCGGGAATACCTGCGAGGCTCGAGGTGCTACGCCCTATGAACGCATGATCGCGACAGACGAAAGGACGGTCATGACGACCACCAACCTCACGCAGGACACCTTTGAGACCACGATCAAGGACAACGACATCGTCCTGGTCGACTTCTGGGCCGAGTGGTGCGGGCCGTGCAAGCAGTTCGGCCCCGTCTTCGAGGCCTCCTCGGACGAGAACCCCGAGATCGTCCACGGCAAGATCGACACCGAGGCCGAGCAGGGCCTCGCGTCGGCCGCCGGGATCACGTCCATCCCGACGCTGATGGCGTTCCGCGAGGGCATCCTCGTCTTCTCGCAGCCCGGTGCGCTCCCCGCACCGCAGCTCGCCGAGGTCGTCAACGCCGTCAAGGGCCTGGACATGGACGAGGTCCGTCAGGCGATCGCCGAGCACGAGGCGTCCGACCACGGTGCGGACGAGGCCAAGGCCTGATCGGCTTCTGAACCCCGCGCGGGTGCTCCTGGCGCCCGCAGCACGAGACCCCGGCAGCAGCGCTGCCAGGGGTCTCGTCGTGTCATTGGAGGGTCAAAGTTCACCCGACGTTGGCACGGGAGCAAGTAGGAACTCGAGTAGCGTATTCAGCATGAAACGAAATGGTTTACCAATCGTCGGCTTCGTCATGTTTGTTGGGCTTGCAGTGCTTTTGGGGGCTTGTAGCGAGAGTGAAGGTGCCGTTGACGCCGATGTTGAGCCAGGCGTCAGTGTGACTACTGACGCTGTCGCCGCGGATCCGACGCCCTCGGAGCCGTCAGATCCTGTCGCGGCGCACTGGAGTGAGGTTGCGGCTTTCGTCGAGGCTGTGCATAACGGCGACGTCGATGCCTCTGAGGGCATTGTTGCCGAAGGGAGTCCTGCGGCGGAGTACGTTTCATACATTCGAAACTCGAATCTCGCGCAACAGGCCGCAGGCTTCGATCCCCACTACTACGACGCTGGATATTCGTTCGATCCGGACGAGGACCTGCAGGTGGTCGACATCTCGTTCCGGGACGTCACAGGCGATGGCAGTGAGCCGGCTGACTACACGTGGTCAGACTTTCAGGTGACCGATGCGGGCAAGTTGGAGTCCTGGACTGGAGCGTCAGGAGCTCTCGAAGAGGTTCTCGGGTCGTCCCATGACAGCAAGTCTGCGAAGGGTCAGGTCGTCACGGTAGCGAACTCCTACGAGTCGAACGGAGGGGCCGTCTGGGTCGTGCTCAAGGTTGATTCGACTGTCGATGCGCTCGCCGACTATGCACCCGTATACGTCGGACCGGATGGAGTTGTCCGTCAACCCGTCGCGGCGAACGTCACGGAGATCGTTGCGGACGCTACTTCATACCTGTCGTATGCGTACGACGACGCTGAGTTCGGTGGAAAGTTCAAGTACATGGTGGACTACGACACGCCTGTGACTCTCAGCATCTCGTAGTCGGGGCGCGATCTGGCCGGGGGATTCCGAGGCGCCCGCAGCACGAGACCCCCGGCAGCAGCGCTGCCGGGGGTCTCGTCGTCGGTGCGCGAGGCGGGACTCGAACCCGCACGTCCGAAGACACCAGGACCTAAACCTGGCGCGGCTGCCAATTACGCCACTCGCGCGCGACCGCCCAGCCTACCCAACGCGAGGCGGAGCGGTCTCCGGCCCTCAGGCCGCGTCGATCCCGAGGTCGCGGCGGAGCTTGGCGACGTGGCCCTTGGCGCGCACGTTGTACTGCGCGAGCTCGACGGAGCCGTCCGGCGCCACGACCACGGTGGAGCGGATCACGCCGACCACGGTCTTGCCGTAGTTCTTCTTCTCCCCGTAGGCGCCGTAGGCCTCGAGCACCGTCCGGTCGGGGTCGCTGAGGAGGGGGAACGTCAGCGACTCGTCCGCGGCGAACCGAGCGAGCTTCTCCACGGGATCGGGGGAGACGCCCAGCACCGTGTAGCCGGCGCCCTGGAGCGAGGCGAGGGCGTCGCGGAAGTCGCAGGCCTGCGTCGTGCAGCCCGGCGTCGCGGCTGCCGGGTAGAAGTAGACGACGACGTGGCGGCCACGAAGGTCGGAGAGCGTCACCTCGCCGCCGTCGGCCGTCGCCAGGGTGAAGTCGGGCGCCGTGTCGCCGGCGGCCAGTCGGTCGGTCATGGGTCCTCCAGTGGTTCGCGTGCGGTCCTCGCCGCCTCGGCGGCGTCCCGAGCGAGCCTACGGCCTCCCGCCGGCCTCGCGGACGTGCCCGAGATCGCGTCGTCGAGCCGCTGTTGCCGAGGTCACACCGGCTGCGGGCCGATCTGGTTTTTACCATCGGGGCAGACGCTGCTAATGTTTCTTCTCGCGCGCCATTAGCTCAATTGGCAGAGCAGCTGACTCTTAATCAGCGGGTTCATGGTTCGAGTCCATGATGGCGCACCACCACGAAGGCCCCGGTCACCTCGACCGGGGCCTTCGGCGTTCCCCGTAGGCTTGTCGGGTGCCTGAGCAGAACGACATGCCCCTGACCCGAGACGGCGAACCGCGCTTCCGTCGAGAGACCGTCTCGTTCGTGCGTCGCTCCGACCGGCTCAACACCGGCCAGCAGCGTGCGTGGGACGAGCACCGCGAGGAGTACCTCGTCGACGTGCCCCGGGCGCGGGCGACGACGTCGGTCGACCCGGCGTGGGAGCTCGACGCCGCGGCGGCGTTCGGCCGTGCCGCCCCCCTGGTCGTCGAGGTCGGCTCGGGCAAGGGAGAGGCGGTGCTGGCTGCGGCCCAGGCGGACCCGGGACGGGACTTCCTGGCCCTGGAGGTCTACACGCCCGGTCTCGCGCACACGATCCGGCGCGCGCACCTGGCGAGCCTGTCGAACCTGCGCCTCGCGCAGGTCAACGCTCCCGAGCTGCTCGAGCACTCGCTGGCGCCCTGCAGCGTGGAGGAGGTCTGGACGTTCTTCCCCGACCCCTGGCACAAGGCGCGGCACACCAAGCGCCGGCTCGTCTCGCCGTCGTTCGCGGGGCTCGTCCACCGGGTGCTGCGACCGGGAGGACTGTGGCGGCTCGCGACGGACTGGGCCGACTACGCCGAGCACATGCGGGCCGTGGTCGGTGCCGACGACCGCTTCGAGCCCCTCGGCGTCGACGGGAAGGTCGAGCGGTTCGACGGGCGTGTGCTGACGTCCTTCGAGGAGAAGGCGCACGCCGCGGGTCGCGAGATCACCGACCTGACCTACCGTCGTCGGTAGGTCGCGGCCGGTGAGGGCCGCGGGTGCGTCGGTTGCCGGCGCGGGCGACGATGGAGGCATGGAATCTCAGACGGACGAGTTTGATGTTGTCGTGATCGGCGCGGGCCCGGTCGGGGAGAACGTCGCGGACCGCGCGGCCCGCACGGGACTCTCGGTGGCGGTCGTCGAGTCCGAGCTCGCAGGCGGGGAGTGCTCGTACTGGGCCTGCATGCCGTCGAAGGCGCTCCTGCGGCCCGGTGCCGCCGTCGAGGCGGCGGAGTCCGTCGTGGGCGTCGGGGACGTCCCGGCGCTGGACGTCCGGGCGATCCTCGCGCACCGTGACGAGGTGACCCACGGCTGGGACGACGAGTCGCAGGCCGACTGGATCGCGGACGCCGGGATGACGCTCGTCCGGGGCCACGGACGCATCGTGGCGCCCCGGACGGTCCACGTGACGTCGTCGGCGCTCGCGGAGGTCGACGGCGCGCGCGAGCGCACGCTCGTCGCCCGTCACGCCGTCGTGGTCGCGACCGGCTCAGTACCCGTGCTCCCGCCGGTTCCCGGCCTCGAGACGGCGTCCCCGTGGGGCAGCCGCGAGGCGACCAGCGCCGACGAGGTGCCAGGATCGCTCGTCGTGCTCGGTGGCGGCGTCGTCGGCTCGGAGATGGCGACCGCCTACCGGGACCTCGGCGCCGACGTCACACTTGTCACCCGCTCCGGGCTCCTTGGCGCGATGGAACCCGCGGCCGGCGAGGCCGTGGCCGCGCACCTGCGCGAGATCGGTGTCGACGTCGTCCTCGGTGCCGAGGCCACCGAGGTGGTCCGGCACGACGACGGGTCGGTGACCCTGACCTACCAGAGCGACGGCACGACGTCCTCCGTCACGGCCGACCAGATCCTCGTCGCCTCGGGGCGCGTGCCGCGCACGGGCGACGTCGGCCTGGAGAGCCTTGGGATCGAGGCGCCACGGGGACTCGACGTCGACCCGACCGGGCTGGTCCAGGAGGCCGAGGGGCACTGGCTCTACGGCGTGGGGGACGCCGTCGCCGGGATCACGACGACGCACCAGGGCAAGTACCAGGCGCGGGTGGTCGGCGACGTGATCGCCGCGCGGCACGGCGACGAGGAGCCCGCCTGGGGCGGGCCGGTGCCTGGGCCGGGCGCCGAGCCGGAGCCCTGGACGCGGTACGCGTCGACCTCCGACGTCGTGGCGCAGACCCAGGTCGTCTTCACACGGCCGCAGGTCGCCTCGGTCGGGCTGACCGAGAAGCAGGCCCGGGACGCCGGGATGCGGGTGCGGGCGGTCTCGTTCGCGCTCGAGGACACCGCCGGCGGCTACCTCATGGGCGCCGACTTCGCCGGGACCGCGACGATCGTCGTCGACGAGGACCGGCGGGTGCTGGTGGGGGCGACCTTCGTCGGGCCCGAGGCGGGGGAGATGCTCCACGCCGCGACCGTCGCCGTCGTCGGTGCCGTGCCGGTCGAGCGTCTCTGGCACGCGGTGCCCGCCTACCCCACGGTGAGCGAGGTCTGGCTGCGGCTCCTGGAGACGTACGGGCTCTGACGCACGGGCGGCGACTAGGCTGGTCGTCGTGACCGACGATCAGAACACCACCTCTCGCCCTCGGGTCGCCCTGGCGACCTGCGCCGTCCTGCCGAACCTCGACGCCGACGACGCACCGCTGATCCCCGCACTGGAGGCACGCGGCATCGACGCGGTCGCCGTCGTGTGGGACGACCCGTCCGTGGACTGGTCGGCGTTCGACGCCGTCGTCGTGCGGTCCGTCTACGACTACTCCGCGCGCCGCGACGAGTTCGTCTCCTGGGCCGCGAGCGTCGGCACGATCATCAACCCCGAGCCGATCCTGCGATGGAACACGGACAAGTACTACCTGCGCGAGCTCGAGTCCGCGGGCCTGTCGATCATCCCGACCCTCTGGCTCGACCCCGCGCGCAAGCTCAGCGCGCAAGCCATCCACACCCGGATGCCCGCCCAGGGAGACTTCGTCATCAAGCCCGTCGTGAGCGCGGGCGCCCAGGACACCGGCCGGTACCTCGCCGGCGAGGCGCCCTCCCGGGGGCTCGCGATCGCGCACGTCAAGCGCCTGCTGGCCGACGGCCGCCACGTCATGGTGCAGCCGTACGTCAAGAGCGTCGACACCGCGGGGGAGGCCCGTCTCGTCTTCTTCGAGGGTGAGTTCGCCTACGCCGTCACGACCAGCACCCGGCTGACGGGGCCGCACCAGCCCACGCGCGGCCTCTACCGGCGCGAGATCGTCCGGTCCCACGAGCCCACGCAGGCGCAGCTCGACGTCGCCCGCAGGGCCCTCGACGTCGTCACGGACGCCGTCTCCGACGCCGGGATGCCGCTGTACGCACGGGTGGACCTCGTCTGGGGCGAGGACGGCGACCCGATGATCATCGAGGTCGAGCTCACCGAGCCGTCCCTGTTCATGTCGACCTTCGACGGCGCCGTGGACCGCTTCGCCGACGCGATCGCCGCGCAGGTCTGACCGAAGGAACGACGAAGGCCGCCCCGCGCGATGCGGGGCGGCCTTCGTGCTGGGGTGAGTAACGGGACTTGAACCCGCGACCCCCTGGACCACAACCAGGTGCTCTACCAGCTGAGCTATACCCACCAGGGGACGCTGCGACGTCGTTCCTCTGCGAGGAAAACGGCGTGGCGACCGTCGAAAAGTGTACCTGGTCCCGGCGGTCGGTTACGACTCCGTCGGGCCGTTCGGACCGATCGCGTGCGTGACGCTCGTCTCCTTGACCTTCTCGGCCGCGGCACGGGCCGTCTTCGTGTCCGGTCCGGGCTGCGGGACGAGCAGGATCTCGCGGTAGTACCGGAGCTCGTCGATCGAGTCGAGGATGTCGCCGAGAGCGCGGTGGCCGCCCGTCTTCTCCGGCGACGCGAAGTAGACGCGCGGGTACCAGCGGCGGGCGAGCTCCTTGATCGAGGAGACGTCGACGATCCGGTAGTGCAGGTGCTCGACGAGCTCGGGCATCGCGCGCTCGAGGAAGCCCTTGTCGGTGCCGACGGAGTTCCCGGCGAGCGGAGCCTTGCCCGCCTCGGGCACCCATGCGCGGATGTACTCAAGGACCTGCGCCTGGGCGTCCTCGATCGTCGTTCCGGCCTCGAGCTCGGTGATCAGACCCGAGGTGGTGTGCATCTCGCGCACGAAGTCGTTCATCTGGTCGAGCGCGGCGTCCGGCGGGCGGATGACGACGTCCACCCCCTCGCCGAGCACGTTCAGCTCGGAGTCCGTCACGACGGCGGCGACCTCGACGAGGACGTCGGCGTCCAGGTCGAGTCCCGTCATCTCGCAGTCGATCCAGACGATCCGGTCATTGGCGTTCGATGTCACAGGGCTCACCCCCACACACTAGGGCGTCTCGCCTGCGCGTCGCACCGTCCGCACCTACGCTCACGTCATGCAGTCGACCGAACAACCGCCCGTCTGGCGGACCGTGTGGCCGGGAGCGCTCCTCATCCTCCTCGGGACGGCGGGATTCTTCGGGCTCCTCGACGCCGTCACCGAGCAGGATGACCTCTTCGTGGTCGACTCGCCGGTGCTCGAGTGGCTCGCCGAGAACCGGACGCCGGCGATGACCGACGTGATGACCGTCGTCACGAACGCCTTCGGGCCGCTGGTCCTGCCGATCGTCGTGCTGGCCGTCTCGCTGCTGTACGCGTGGCGGACCGGGAGCTGGTGGGACCCCGCGATGCTGACCGGCGCGATGATCCTGGCCAGCGGCCTCTCCGTCGTCCTGAAGCTCCTCGTCGGCCGCCCGCGGCCGCCGGACGAGTACATGTCGGTCCCGGGCTTCGAGACCTCGTTCTCGTTCCCGTCCGGCCACACGATCGGGGCGTCGACGCTGGTGCTCGTCGCGGGGTACCTGATCTGGCACCGCCGTCACGGCGGGGTGCGCCTGGCGCTCTGGGCCGTGGCCAGCGTCGTGATCATCGGGCTCGTGGGCGGCAGCCGGCTGTACCTGGGGTATCACTTCGTCACCGACGTCCTCGCCGGGATCTGCGTCTCCGTCGTCGTGCTCGGGGTGGTGGTGATCGTGACACGGCTCCACGACCGTGCCCAGGCCGCCGACGTCAGTCCGCCCGACCCCGGGCAGCCAGGGCCTCGCTGACGGCGTCCGCGCGCCGCAGCGCCCCGACGACGACCGGGACCGCGTAGGCCCGGACGTCACGGCGCCCGCGGGCTCGTTGGGCGTCCTGGACCCGGCGAGAGACGTCGGCGAGCACAGGGATGCCCCGGATGGCGAGGGACAGGACGAGCGCCACCCGGGCAGGGTCGACGCCGACCCCGCGCAACGGGTGCGCGGCCCGCTCGATCGTCGCCAGGAGGTCGCCGGTCCGCGTGGTGAGCGTGACCAGGCCGGCGAGCGCCACGAGGACGACCACCCGCAGTGCGACCACCGCCGCGGGCTCGAGACCGACCATCCAGATCTGCGCCCCGAAGAGGATCGCCACGAGCAGGGCGACGGGACGGACCTGCTCCCAGGCGAGCCGCGGCGAGATCCGGGCCGCCGCGAAGCCGGCGGCGACGAGCCCGAGGGCCATGAGCACTCCCGGGAGCGAGTCCACGAGGATCAGGCCGAGCGAGCCCGCCGCGAGGGCGGCGAGCTTGGCTCCGGCGGGGAGGCGGTGCAGGGCGGACGGGCCCCGGGTCACGACATCAGCCGTCGGTAGTGGTCGAGCGCGGGGCCGGGTTCGTCGTCCGCGACCACGCGTCCCTCGTCGACGACGAGGACGCGGTCCGTGCCCGCCACGACGTCGAGGTCGTGGCTGACGAGGACGAGCTGTTGCGGCAGCGCCAGCAGCCGTGCCGCGATCTCGCGGGTGTTGCGCAGGTCCAGGAGCGTGGTCGGCTCGTCCGCGACGACGACGCGGGGCTCGGTCACGAGCACCGAGGTCAGGGCGAGCAACTGCTTCTGGCCGCCGGAGAGCAGGTGCGCCGGGTGCTCGGCGTGCTCGGCGAGCCCCACCGTCGTCAGGGCCTCGGCGACCCGTCGTGCACGCTCGGCGCGGGGCAGGGTCCGGGGCAGCGAGTATTCGACGTCCTCCGCCACGGTGGGCATCAGGATCTGCGCGTCGGGGTCGGTGAAGACGAAGCCGACGCGGCGCCGCACCGCCGGGCCGGAGCGCGCGGTGTCGAGCCCGTCCACGCTGACGCGGCCGCGGGTCGGGAGCACGAGGCCGTTGAGCAGGCGTGCGAGCGTCGACTTGCCCGAGCCGTTCGCCCCGACGAGCCCGATCCGGTGCTCGGTCAGGCGCAGGTCGACGCCGCGGAGGACGTCGCGGTCGCCGAGCCGGACGTGGACGTCGTCGAGGACGATCCCGCTGCTCATGCGAGCACCGACAGCTCGGGGACGTCGTCCTGCACCCAGGCGCTGACGAGCCCGCGGGCGATCTTGCCGTGCACCCGTGGCAAGGACGACACGGCGTACCACCGGGCGGGCCGCTGCACCGGATCGAGCCCGCTCCGGGCCGCGCGGGCGAGCTGGCCGCGCAGCATCGACCCCGGCTCGCACTCGACCACGGCCACGACGACCGATCCGTGCCGGCGGTGGGGCGCCCCCACGACGGCGACGTCCCGGACTCCCGGTACCGGGCGCAGCGCGGCCTCGACGTCCTCGGGGACCACCGTGGCGCCGTTCGTCGTGATCGCGCCCTCGCCGCGGCCGCGGAGCCGCAGAGCCTGGCCGTCGGTTTCGACGAGGTCCCCGACGCTCGCCCAGTCGCCGTCGTGCACGAGCGGTCCGCGGACACCCCGCAGGTATCTGCGGGCCGTCCACGGCGACCGGACCCATGCCTCGGCCAGGTGCGGGGCCCCGACGACCGGCCTCCGGTCGATCTCGACGCCGGGGAACGGGTAGAGCCCGGCACCCGAGTCGACCGCGACGAACGAGAGCTCCGCCGCGCCGTAGTACGCGACCAGCGGGACGCCGTGGGACGCGGCGAGGTCACGGGTCTCGGGGGTGAGGGCCGCACCCCCGACGATCATCCGCGAGACCGACGACGGCGCACCGGCCCCGATCGCCGACAGCAGGTCGTGGGCGACGGACGGGACGGTGTGGACCACGTCGCAGCGGGCCAGCGAGGTGACGGCGTCGGCGGCGGTCGCGGTGAAGCACGCCTCGACGCCGTCCGCCAGGGCGTGCAGCGCCGCGAAGCAGTAGAGCGAGGACGAGACGGGACCCGGGAGCAGGAGGCGGCTCCCCGGGGGCGCGCCCAGGACCGCGGTCACGTGCGCGAACGAGTCCGTCCACGACGCCCGGGTCCGCTCCACGGCACGAGGGCGGCCCGTGGCGCCCGCGCTGAAGCCCGCCCACGGGACGTCGTCGGGCGCCGGGCGGGGCCACGGACCTGCCGCGCCGTCCGCCCGCTCGTCCGCGGCGCGACCGCCGGCGGAGGCGCGTGGCAGGGCGACGTCGACCACGGCGTCGGGCCGGAGGGTCGCAAGCACCTCGGACCGCTGCGCCGGCGGCCAAGCTGCGTCGCACATCAGGCCGGTCCCGCCGGCGAGGTCGACGGCCAGGAGGGCGACCAGGGCGTCGACCGGGTCGGCGAGAGCGACGGCGACGGTTCCGGGCGAGAGGCCGAGAGCCCTGGCTCCGGCCACCACGTCGTCCGCCACCTCGTGGCTCGTGCGGTCGCCCCCCGGCCCGCGGAGCGACGGCCGGGATAGTTCCGCACGCAGGGCGAGCAGCTGGTGGGCGATCGGCACGGGACCTCAGAACCCCCGATGCGTGAGGACGGCGGGGTAGGCGCGCGCCACGCCCACGGTGACGGACGCGGCCAGGACGGCCTTCAGCGCGTCTCCCGGCAGGTAGACGACGTTGGCGAGAGCTGCTGCGGCGAGGTCCATGCCCGTCACGAGCGCGAGGATCGGGATCGCGACGGCGTAGAGCGCACCGATCCCACCGACGAGGCACGCGACGAGGACGGGCCAAAATGCCAGGCGTCCACGGCGACGGACCGAGCGGTCAACCAGCAGCCCGACGACGAACGCGGCCACGACCCAGCCGAGCAGGTATCCGGCCGACGGACTCACGAACACCCCGAGGCCTCCACGTCCGCCGGAGAGCACGGGCAGCCCGACGGCAGCCAGCGCGAGCAGTGTCAGGACGGCGGCCGCCCCGCGACGTGGACCGAGGAGCGCCCCGGCCAGCATGACCGCCAGCGTCTGCAGCGTGACCGGAACCAGGAGTCCGGGGACCGGGATCGTCCCGGCGACCCCGAAGACGGCGATCAGCGCGGCGAAGGTGCCGACCTGGGCCGCGACCGCGGCGGGACGGGTCGGGGCGTGCGCGGTGGACGACGGCGCGGTGGACGTGACTGACTCGGTCATCGAGAGCTCCTTCGGTCGGGCCCGGGACGGGCACGCCCTACTGTTCCGCGACCGCCTCGTCCCGGTCGTCGTGGAGCATGGCCACTCTTTCGGCCGTCCGGGTGGTGGCACTCGACAACCGGCTGGCGACAGTCACCAACACAGGGCCCGCGATCGCGGGGCTCCGTGCACGATCTCTACAAACTAGAACTCTCCGGGCAGCGCCCGGCGTACGACGATCCGGGTCCAGGCGCCGAGGTAGACGTGGTCGCCGTCGAGCAGCTCGTGCTGGCGCCCGACGGGGAGCCGGTGCGTGGGCAGCGGCGAGCCGCGCCGTCGCAGATAGGTCCCGTTCGACGAGCCCAGGTCCTCGACCCACCACCGTCGGCCGTCCGTCGTCAGCCGGCAGTGCGCGCGAGAGACGGCGGTGTCGTGGCCGCACTCGATGTCGGGGGTGACGGGGTTGGGGCCCGACTCGCGGCCGACGGTGAGCGAGGCGGCGCGAGCCGTGACGAGCTCCGGGTCGCCGGGCGCCGGGGGCGTGCCAAGCGCGTGCTGCGAGGCGTGCCACCCGAGGTCGACGGAACGCTCGACCAGCCACGGCTCGGCGGTCGGCGGGGACGGGGCCGTCGGAGCCGTCATCTGCTGGCGGTACGTGGGGGTCGAGGACGTCGCCGGGCGAACCCGGGCGGAGGCGACGCTGCCGGTGACAGGGACCGACGGAGACCGGGAGGCGTTCTGCAACGGCGTGCCGCAGGCCTCGCAGAACGCGGCACGGGGGTCGGACGCCATCCCGCACTGCGTGCACGCGGCAGCGGAAGCGCCCATCCGCTCGATCAACGCCGTGCCGTCCACCGGTGCCCCGCAGACCGAGCACGGGTCGGTGCGGGTGGAGTGTCCGCGGGTGCACAGACGAGTCATCGTCGGCACGCCCCGGGTGGCACAAGCATCACATTCTCCTCGTCGCGAATCGTTGCGTAGAGCCTATCGGACACGGTCACCACCAGGTCCATCGGCGCACCGCGTTCGCCCGGTCGACGAGTGCGGACCGTCGGGCGGGGGAGTCCGACATCGCCGCCGTCCGCCGGTACGTGGCCTCGAGCGCGTCGCGCAGGTCGGCCTCGGTCGCGCGGACCCCGCCGATGTCCACCGACGCGTCCTCCCCGTGCGCCCTGACCTCCTGCAGCGCCGCGTCGAGCACCACGGCCCGCAGCTCGAGCCGTTCGCGCGGGACGAGGGAGAGGACGTCGAGACCGTCGAGGGCGTCGTGGAGGGCGGGAAGTCCACGCCCGGCGCCGACGAGCAGGTGCGCGCGCCGGATCCGGGCCTGGGCGTACGACGCACGGGTCGAGCCGACGCGTTCCAGCGCTGCCAGTGCCGCGTCGACGTCGCCGCGCTCGCGGTAGAGCCGCGCCAGTGCGAAGCACGCGACGGGCGTGTAGTTCGCGTCGGTGTCCGCGCAGATCGAGTACAGACGTTCCGAGACCTCGAGGTCGCCCTGCATCTCGCACGCCGTCGCCAGAGCGAGCTTGGGAGCGAGCTCCCCGGGAACCTGCCCGTAGACGGCGTTGAACGCCGCGCAGGCGGCCGAGCCGTCCCCGTCGATCAGGTGGGTCAGGCCCTCGATCCAGAGCGCCCGCCAGTCCCAGGGGTCGAGCGCGAGGACGGCGGCGGTCGACTCCCGGGCGCGGGTCGTCTCGCCGATCTCGGCGTCGGTGCGGGCGCGGTGCAGGTGGACCTCGGGCGACTCGGTCGGAGCGCTGGCGAGGACCTGCAGGCGCGCCGCGGGGTCCAGCGACTCGACGCCCGCGAGCCAGGCCGTCGACGGGTCGGTCTCGTCGACCTGGAGGTAGGGCAGCTCGGCGGCGTGCAGCGGGCGGTCGGGCGCGTCGTAGATCGGCACCACGAAGTGCACCGAGGCCGTCGACCGCGGCTCGGGCTTCTCCGCGTCGGTCGCGACGACCTCGCGCAGTACGCCGACGAGCTGGGAGCGCAGTTCGTCGACCGAGGCGAACCGGTCGAGCGGCTCAGCGGCGCACGCCTTCTGGAGCAACCGGTAGAACGAGTCGTACCGCTCGAACTCCGGGACGAGGACGACCGGTGGGAGGTGGACGCTGTACGTCGTCGTGGGATCGGGGATGCGCGTGCACATCCGCAGCAGGGTGCGCCCGATCGTGAAGATGTCCGACGCGACCGACGGGCCCAGCGCCGCGATCTCCGGCGCCTGGTAGCCGACGGTCCCGTAGATGAGGCTCGTGGCGTCGTCGGCCCGCCGTACCCCACCGAGGTCGATCAGCTTGACGACGTCGCCCTGCTGGATCACGTTGTCCGGCTTGAAGTCGCAGAACAGCAGGCCTGCGTCGTGCAGGTAGGAGAAGGCCGGCAGGACGTCGAGGATGTACGCGATCGCCTGGTCCACCGGGATCGGCTGCTTCGAGGTGCGGATCCGGCTGTCGAGGATGTCCCGCAGCGACGAGCCGCCCGCGTACTCCATCACGGTGTAGCCGACCTCGTCGTGCATCACGAAGTTGAAGATCTCGACGATGGACGGGTGGGACACCTCGGCCAGGAACTGCCGCTCGGAGATCGCTACCGCCTGGGCCTCCGCGTCACCGGTGTTGAGGAGGCCCTTGAGCACGACCCAACGGCCCGAGACGTTGAGGTCGCGGCCCAGATAGACCCATCCGAGGCCCCCGTGCGCAAGGCAGCCGGCCACCTCGTACTGGCCTGCCAGGACGTCGCCCGGGCGGAGCCGTGGGGTGAAGTCGAACGCCGCACCGCAGGACGGACAGAAGCCTCGTTCGCGGCCAGTCTCGCCGTTCGCCGCGCGTCCGACGGGACGACCGCAGGCGCCGCAGTGGCGTCGGTCCTCCGGGACGCGGGGCGAGTCCCAGATCAGTCGACGAGGGTCGGTGACCGGGGCGGGCGGCACGCTGGTGACCCCTGCGCCGAGCCGCTCCACGCGGAGCCGCAGCGAGTCGGTGCCTCGGCGTCCGGTCGAGCGCTCGGAGCCCCGGGTGCGCGACGAGCCGACAGGGGCGACGGCGAGGCTCGAGGAGGACGACCGGGGTCCCGGGTCCGAGGCGAGGTCGGGCTCACGGGCGTCCGGGACCCACGAGACCTGGTGCGTCGCGTCGGCGCCCTGCGGCGGGAGCAGCGCGTGGGTGCGCTCGTCACTCATGGTGCCCTCCCGTAGACCGGCGTCGGGGCCGAGTCCAGCGGACCCAGCGTCGACGCGAACCACGTCTCGTAGGACGACATCCAGGACCCGTCGGCGACGCGCTCCTCGAGGACCGCGTTGATGGTCTCGACCAGGTCGACCTCGTCACGGTGCGTGGCGACTCCGTACGGCTCGGCGCTCATCGGCGGGCCGACGACCTTGGCGTGCGGGTCCTGGACGGCCAGACCCGCGAGGACCGTGTCGTCCGCGGAGATCGCGTCGACGGTGCGCTGCTGGAACTTCACGAGACAGTCGGTGTGCGTGCGGCCCGGGACGATCGTGATCCCGGGGATGGCGTCGAGCGCCTCGATCGTCGTCGTCTGGGCTGCCGCGCAGACGGTCCGGCCCTCGAGGTCGCCGACGCCGTCGATCTCGTCGTCCCGGTCCACGAGGAGTCGTTGGCTGGAGTGCAGGTACTCCGCGGAGAAGGCCACCCGCTCCCAGCGGTTGCACGTGATCGTGTACGCCCGGGCGACGATGTCGACGTCGTCCGCCTCGAGCGCCGAGGCCCGTTGCCGGGCCTCGAGAACGACGAACTCGAGGGCGTCCGGGTCGCCGATCACGGCCTCCGCGATCCAGGAGGCGACGTCGACGTCGAAGCCCACGATCTCGCGCGTGAACGGGTCGCGGGACGAGAGATTGACCGAGTCGGAGGAGACGCCGACGCGGAGATGACCCCGGTCCCGGATCTCCGCCATCGTGGATCCCGGTGCGAAGTCCTCGGGTTCGGGAACCTCGCCCACGGGCGCGTACGACGCCGTCGGGTCCTCGCAGGCCTCGCCCGGTTCGGCGCTGTCCTCGTTCGGTGCGGTCGAGTCGGCCGTCGGTGCGGGCGGCAGAGGTTCGAGCGGCGAGTCGACCGCACCGCCGTCGGCCGTGCCCGTGCCAGTGCAGCCGGTCAGCAGCGCGAGCCCGATCAGGACGGACACCGTGGACCGCAGCCTCCTGCGTGCCCGCCTCATCGGTACTCGTCCAGACGTCGGGCCAGACCCCACCAGACACCCGCGGCCCCGACCGTCAGGCCGACGGCGGCGACGGTCGACGCGAGCGACGTCATGTCCTCGGCGGCAGCGAACTCCTCGTCGGCTCGTGCCGTCGCGGCGCGGACCTCCGTCTCGGCCGCGTTGCGGAACTGGGAGAACGACGCGTTCGCGCTCGAGTGGCTCTGGTCGGTGGACATGTCGACGGCGCCGGACCAGTCGCCCGCGTCGTCCAGCGCGCGGATCTCGTCGTGCCGCTGGTTCCACGTCGTCAGGTTCGCCTTGGCGGTGCCGCCGACGCCACCGTGCTCGTTGGCGGTCTGGATCTGGCCGTACGCGCGGTCGAGCGCGAGCTCGACCGCCTGCTCCCGCTCGTTCCCCGATCCCTGCTGGATCAGGCCCAGACTCTCGTTCGACTTGGCCGTGTTGGCCGACGCCTGGGCGCCCGACATCAGCGTGGCGACCGAGTACGGGCCGTCGCGTGCCTCGAGTGCCGTGGTCCGCGCGTCCTCGATCAGGAGGATCGTCACGGTCCCGGAGGCGAAGACCACGAGGGTGGCGAGGGCCATCCCGGGATTCACGAGACGGTGCGTGCGGACGGCGAGCCAGACCTGCACACCGAGGAGCACGGCGAGGACGACCAGGAACGGGACCGCGACGGCGTTGGCCACGCCGGTGCCGTCGATCGCGCTGCGGACCCGGTAGTCGCCCCGGGAGATCAGGGTCGCGAGGTCGGGGCGAATGTCCTCGCGCATGAGCGTCGAGGCGTTGGACAGGTACGCGGCGCCGACCGCGAGACCGTGGCGGTTGTTCGCCTGTGCCTGCGCGGCGAGGTTGTTGTACGTCGACAGGTCCACGTTGATCTGGCTGAGGTACGCGGCGTCCCCGCTCGAACCCGTCCGCGCCAGCTGCGGGAGCATCGACGACGCGGTGTCCATCTCCGCGGCGAACTGCGCCAGGGTGTCGACCTCGTCACGCCCGGCGGCAAGGAACGCGTTCGTCGCGTACGCGTCGGCGCTCGCGAGCGCCGTGCTCGTAGCCTGGATGTCGCCGAGCCTCGACGCCTCCTCGCCCGCGGTCCGCAGTGCGGACTCCTGCGACCGTGCGACGCCGGAGACGACGACACCTGCCGTGGCGACGACGACGAGGCAGAGGACGAGGAGCGCGCGAATGAGCCCCGGGGTGCCGGCCAGCGCCGCTGCGACCGTTCCCGTCCGGCTCGCGGGACGGTGCACGCCCCACCGCGCCTGTTGCGCCATCGACGCTCCTGTCCGTCCGTGGTCAAGTGCCCCGAACAGGACTCGAACCTGCAACCTACGGATTAGAAGGCCGTTGCTCTATCCATTGAGCTATCGGGGCGCGGGGACCATCTTAGGGGGGTTCGGGCAAATCGATCGGGTCACGCTACGGCGCGCATCTTTTGCGTCTTCACCTCACCACGTCAGGATGAGCAGGTGACCAGCCGAGACGTAGCCCCCAGCGGGACAGACAACGAGGCGTCCTCCCGGCGGCTCGAGACGACGGTCCACGACGTCGCCAAGGACCTGCGCCGTGTGACGGCGAGCACCACGTTCCCCCTCGACCTGCCCGGCTCCGCGGACGCCGCCGCCTCCCGCGACCGGCTCGTGGTCCAGCTGGACGAGCACCTCCTCCCGCGGTTGAAGGAGCTCTCGTCCCCGGCGATCGTGGTGATCGCGGGTTCGACGGGCGCCGGCAAGTCGACGCTCTACAACTCGTTGCTGGGCGAGGAGGTCTCCGCGGCGGGGGTGCTGCGTCCGACGACACGCCGCCCGGTGCTCTCGCACCACCCGCTCGACGAGGACGTCCTCGTCACAGGACCGGCGACACGGTCGTCCCGGCTCGTCGCCCACGACGCCGTCCCGCGCGGGGTCGCGCTCCTGGACGCCCCGGACCTCGACTCGCTCGCCTCGGAGAACCGGGAGATCGCCGGCCAGCTGCTCGAGGCTGCCGACCTGTGGCTCTTCGTCACGACGGCGTCCCGCTACGGGGACGCGCTGCCGTGGAAGACGCTCGGCCGGGCGCGGGAGCGGGGGGCGAGCGTCGCCGTCGTGCTCAACAGGGTCTCCCGGCAGAACCTCGGAACGATCCGTGCGGACCTGCTGCAGCGACTCCGGGACCACGGGATGGAGAAGGTCCCGCTCTTCGTCGTCCCCGACGTCGGTCCCCACGAGGGGCTCCTGGAGCCGGAGGCCGTCGCACCGATCTCTCGGTGGTTGGCGATGCTCGGCGGCCCCGACCGTTCCCGGTCCGTCATCGTCCGTACGCTCAAGGGCTCGCTCGCCGCGCTGCCGGCCTGGGTGACCATGCTCACCGACGCCGTCGACGCGCAGGTCGCCGCCGCCGACACCCTGAGGGCCGACGTCGACGGTGTCGTCCCCGAGGTGCAGGACATGGCCCGCACGGCCATCACCGGCGGCGTCGTCGCGCGCGGTCCGGTCAGCTCCGCCTGGTCCCAGGGAGTCTCGGGCTCCCGGGTGGACGGCGTGAAGGTCAAGGCAGGCACGGCCCGCAGCAGCCGGCGCCGCGGACGAGCGCGCGAGGACGCTCTGGACAGCGTGCGCGACAGCGTGGAGCGCGCCGTGCGCCGCAGTCTCGTGGCCGCGGGGACGACCGCCCACGACGCGATCGCGGACCGCCTCGGCGGACCCGACGCGTCGCCCGGTGCGACCACCCTTGCTCCGCTCCTCGACGACGCGCCGTCCCGCGAGGCGCGCGACCGCCGCGCGGACGACGCCACGCGGTCGTGGCTCGACGAGGGCGACGCGGTCGTCGACGCGCTGCTCGCGGGCGGCGCCAGGACCGAGGAGGCCGCGGCGCGGGCGCTCGGACGACGAGGACTGTCGACCGTCCTGCTCACGGCCGCGATCGGCAGCGACGACGCCCTGCGTCTCGCCGACCGGGTGCTCGACGGCGGCCACGACGAGCCGGTCGGCGCGCTCCGTGAGGCGCTCGTCCGGCGCGCGGCCGAGATCATCGACGCCGAGGCGGCTCCTCTCCGCGAGGCGCTCGACGTCCCAGACCTGCACGACGACGCGTCGGTCGCGCTCAGCGTCCGGCTCGCTGAGCTGAGGAGACTCGTATGACGTCGCACGATCGCGACCTGCGTGAGCGGACCGACCAGCTCCAGGAGGCCGTCGACCTCGCGGGGGTGCGCCTCGACCCGGCCGTGGCGACGCCCGTGCGCCAGGCGATCGCCGGGGTCCGTGAACGGCTCTCGCTCGGGGTCGACCACACCGTCGTCGCACTGGCGGGCGGCACCGGCTCGGGGAAGTCGAGCCTCTTCAACCGGCTCTCCCGCCTCGACTTCGCCGACGTGGGGATCAAGCGCCCGACGACGGCCCAGATCACCGCCTGCTCGTGGAGCACCCGGTCCGGTCGCCTGCTCGACTGGCTCGAGGTCATCCCCGAGCGCCGGATCGCGCGCGGGGACGAGCTCGACGCCGCCGACGAGCAGGCGCTCGCGGGCCTGATCCTGCTGGACCTGCCGGACCACGACTCGATCGAGGCCGCGCACCGCGCCGTCGTCGACCGGGTCCTGCCCTTCGTCGACCTGCTGATCTGGGTCGTGGACCCGCAGAAGTACGCCGACGACAGCCTGCACAGCGACTACCTGAGGCAGTCGGTCGGGTACGAGGCGTCCATGGTGGTCGCCGTGAACCAGATCGACACCGTCCCGACGGGCCAGCGTGAGAACCTCGTCGCCGACATGGAGTCCCTCCTGCGCGACGACGGGCTCGACGGTGTGCACGTCGCGACGGTCTCGGCCGCGACCGGCGAGGGCATCTCGCACCTGGTCGACGTCCTGGAGGAGGCCGTCGCCCGGCGGAGCGTCGCGGCCGGGCGCGTGGCGGGCGAGCTGGACTCGGCCGCCGCGCTGCTGCTCTCGCAGACCCCAGAGGAGGCGCCGTGGAGCGTCGAGGACGCGGTGACGTCCGAGTGCGACGCCCTGGCTGACGCCGTGGGTCTCGAGCCGGTGGCCGCGCAGGTCTCGTCCGGCGTGATGAACGGCTACGGCCGCCCCCGGTTCGACACCCCGCAGCTCGACGCGGTCGCGCTGTCGCGGAGCCGCTGGCTCTCCCGGTCGGGCAAGTCCCTGCGGTCGGGCTGGCGCACGGCCCTGAACGACGAGGTCAGTGCCACACCGGTCGTCGCCGAGCGGCTGGTCGAGGGGCTGGAGCGGGTCGACCTCGACACCCGCGGACCGCGGTCGGCAGGAGGGGTCCGGGTCGCGTGGATGACATCGTTGGCGCTCGCGGTCGTGGCGGGTGTGCTGGCTGCGCTCGGAGCGCTCGGCGTCGTCTCGTTCGACACGTCGCTCGTCACCACCCTCGGCGCGGTGGCTGTCGTCCTGCTCGTCGTCGGTCTCGTCCTCGTCGTCGTCGGGGCGGTCGTCCGACGCCGTCTGGCGCGGCGACGGCGCGACGAGGTGCTCGCCGCCGGCCGGTCCGTCGTCGAGGCCGTGGTCCAGCGCAGCTTCGTCGAACCGACACAGGCCGTGCTGGGGGAGTACCGCCGGGTCCGGCTGCTCGCCGAGGCGGCGCGGGAGGCGGAGCGGCTTGCGCCCGTCACCGGGGCGCTACGTCTGCCCACAGCCTCGGAGATTGCGGCCCGGTCCACAGGTTCCGGCTCGAGCCCGGCGGAGACCGGCGAGCATCACTGACCGTAGGGCAAGCGCGGGCGCACGGCCCGTGCCGAACCTACGGAGGAACCATGGACGTCAACGTCACGCTCGCCGGATTCGTCGGGACCACCCCGAGGCTCTTCACCTCGCAGAACGGCACGCCGTTCACCAGCTTCCGGGTCGCCAGCACCAAGCGCTACCTCGACCGCTCGAGCAACGCGTGGGTCGACGGCAAGACGATCTGGTTCACCGTCAAGGCCTGGCGACAGCCGGCGACGAACGTGGCCGAGTCGGTCCGCAAGGGGGACGCCGTCGTCGTGACGGGACGGCTCGCGGTCGACGAGTGGACCGCCGACGACGGCCCCCGCACCGACCTCGTGGTCGAGGCGACCGCGCTCGGGCCGGACCTGACGCGAGGAACGGCCCGGTTCGCGCACACGGTCGCCCGCCGGGACGAGCGGGCGACCGACGCCGCGGCAGGCGAGGTCGGGGACCCGGCGCCCGACGTCGAGGACTCGGCCGCGGAGGGTGAGCCGGAGGCGGAGGAGGCGCGGTCGGACGACGCGGCGTACGCGATGAGCGCGTAGGCTGAGACGCTGACGACGCCCGCCCTTCGTGAGGGTGCGGGCGGGTGGTCCGGCACCGGGTCCTGACGCCGGGCGGGCCGCGAATCCCACGATCGACCGAACGGTGGAACAGAGCCAGTGGCTGAGTTCATCTACTCCATGTACAAGGCGCGCAAGGCGCACGGTGACAAGGTCATCCTTGACGACGTCACCCTGAACTTCCTACCCGGCGCCAAGATCGGCGTCGTCGGCCCCAACGGTGCCGGGAAGTCGACGATCCTCAAGATCATGGCGGGCATCGAGCAGCCGTCGAACGGTGAGGCGCGGCTGTCGCCGGGCTACACCGTCGGGATCCTCATGCAGGAGCCGGAGCTCGACGAGTCCAAGACGGTCCTCGGCAACGTCGAGGACGGAGTCGCGGAGATCAAGGGCAAGCTCGACCGGTTCAACGAGATCTCGGCGCTCATGGCCGAGCCGGACGCCGACTTCGACGCGCTCATGGCCGAGATGGGCAACCTGCAGGAGGCCATCGACGCCGCGGACGCGTGGGACCTCGACTCCCAGCTCGAGCAGGCCATGGACGCCCTGCGCTGCCCGCCGCCGGACGCCGACGTGTCGGTCCTCTCCGGTGGTGAGCGCCGCCGCGTCGCGCTCTGCAAGCTCCTCCTCGAGAAGCCCGACCTGCTGCTCCTCGACGAGCCCACGAACCACCTCGACGCCGAGTCGGTGCTGTGGCTCGAGCAGCATCTCGCCAACTACCCCGGCGCGATCCTCGCCGTCACCCACGACCGGTACTTCCTCGACAACGTCGCGGAGTGGATCTGCGAGGTCGACCGTGGGCGCCTCTACCCGTACGAGGGCAACTACTCGACGTACCTGGAGAAGAAGCAGGAGCGTCTGAAGGTCCAGGGCAAGAAGGACGCCAAGCTCTCCAAGCGCCTCAAGGAAGAGCTCGAGTGGGTCCGCCAGAACGCGAAGGGGCGTCAGACCAAGTCCAAGTCGCGCCTGGCGCGCTACGAGGAGATGGCCGCCGAGGCCGAGCGCACCCGGAAGCTGGACTTCGAGGAGATCCAGATCCCGCCGGGCCCGCGTCTGGGGTCGATCGTCCTGGAGGCCAGCGACCTGCAGAAGGGCTTCGACGGGCGCGTGCTCATCGACGGACTCTCGTTCACGCTCCCGCGCAACGGCATCGTCGGCGTGATCGGACCGAACGGTGTCGGCAAGACGACGCTGTTCAAGTCGATCGTCGGCATGGAGCCTCTCGACGGCGGGGATCTGAAGATCGGCGAGACGGTCTCGATCTCGTACGTCGACCAGTCGCGCGGCGGCATCGACCCGAAGAAGACCCTGTTCGAGGTCGTCTCGGACGGACTCGACTACATCAAGGTCGGTCAGGTCGAGATGCCCTCGCGCGCGTACGTCGCGGCGTTCGGCTTCAAGGGGCCGGACCAGCAGAAGCCGGCCGGGGTCCTCTCCGGCGGTGAGCGCAACCGCCTGAACCTGGCGCTCACGCTGAAGCAGGGCGGCAACCTGCTGCTGCTCGACGAGCCCACGAACGACCTCGACACCGAGACGCTCGGCTCGCTCGAGAACGCACTGCTCGAGTTTCCGGGCTGTGCCGTCGTCGTCTCGCACGACCGGTGGTTCCTCGACCGCGTGGCCACGCACATCCTGGCCTACGAGGGCACCGAGGAGAACCCGGCGAACTGGTACTGGTTCGAGGGGAACTTCGCGTCCTACGAGGAGAACAAGGTGGAGCGTCTCGGCGCCGACGCGGCACGTCCGCACCGCGTGACGTACCGCCGCCTGACGCGCGACTGACCCGCGCGCATGCCGCCCACGTCGCCCGCTGCAGAGCCCCACGGGGCACGCCCTGCTGCGGGCGACGTGCGTCCGGGCGCGTCGCCCGCAGCGGCGTCCGCGAACGTCGGGCATCATGGCGACATGTCTCCCGCCGCCGAACCCTCACCCCTCGCCGGCGGCAGCACGGCGGACCTCATCGGTGCTCTGGAGGTGCTTCGCGGCCGGCTCGACGCCCTGCGTCTCACGCACGAGCTGCCTGACGTGGACGCGCAGCGCCGGACCCGGCGCCGGAGCATCGACCAGCTGGACGACTACATGTTGCCGCGGCTGCGCGCGTCGGGCGCCCCGCTGCTCGTCGTCGTCGGGGGCTCGACCGGTGCCGGGAAGTCGACGCTCGTCAACTCGTTGCTCGGACGCACGGTCTCGGCCCCCGGTGTCCTGCGCCCGACCACGCGCTCGCCGGTGCTCGCCCATCACCCCGACGACGTCCGGTGGTTCACCGGCGACCGGGTGTTTCCGGGCCTGACCCGCGGTGGCCAGGCGGGACGCTCGCTGCGCCTCGTCCCCAGCGACGCGCTCCCGGCCGGCCTGGCGCTCCTCGACGCGCCCGACGTCGACTCGGTGGCCGAGGAGAACCGGGACCTCGCCGCTCAGCTGCTGGCGGCGGCAGACCTCTGGCTCTTCGTGACGACGCCCGCCCGCTATGCCGACGCGGTGCCGTGGGACGTCCTGCAGTCGGCGGTGGCGCGGCACGCCCAGGTGGCGCTCGTGCTCGACCGGCTCGACCAGCAGACCCACGACGTCCCGGCCGACCTGCGCACCATGATGGACGAGCGTGGTCTGTCGCAGGCCAGCCTCTTCACCGTCCCCGAGGCCGACCTCGTCGACGGGCTGCTGCCCTCCTCGGAGGTCCGAGAGCTGTCCGCGTGGCTCACCGCGCTCGGGGGTGACGGGCCGGCGCGCGAGCGCGTCGCCGTCGCGACCCGCGACGGTGCGGTCGACGACGTCGTCGACCGCACGCTCGACCTCGCCGCGGCGGCGGACGAGCAGGTCGAGGCGACGGAACGCCTGCGCGCGTCGGTCCGCACGGCGTACGCCGAGGCGCGGTCCCGCGTCCGGGCGGCGACGCGCGACGGGACGATGCTGCGCGGTGAGGTGCTCGCCCGCTGGCAGGACTTCGTCGGGACGAGCGAGTTCTTCCGGTCGGTCGAGAAGAAGGTCGGGCGTGCGCGCGACTCCGTCGTCGGGTTCTTCCGCGGCCGCCCTGCGAGGGCGCCGCAGGTTCAGGAGGCGATCGCCCACGGGCTCGAGGCGCTCCTGCTCGACGCCGCCGAGGCCGCGGCCGAGCGGACGTGGCAGTCGTGGCGCTCGGACCCCGCGGGGCGCGCTCTGACGGACGACGCCTCGCTGTCCCGTGCCTCGGCCGGTCTGCGCGAGCAGGTCGGTGCCGAGATCCGAGGCTGGCAGGGGGACGTGCTCGACCTGGTGCGCGAGCAGGGTGCGAACAAGCGCGGGCTGGCCCGGGCCCTCTCCTTCGGGCTCAACGGCGTGGCGGTCAGCCTCATGGTGGTCGTCTTCGCGTCGACAGGAGGACTCACCGGTGCCGAGGTCGGCATCGCGGGCGGGACCGCCGTCGTCGCCCAGAAGCTCCTCGAGGCGGTCTTCGGGGACGACGCCGTGCGGCGGCTGGCCCGGGACGCCCAGGACCGTTTGGACGACCGCGTCGACGCCGTCCTCGACCCGCAGGCGCGGCGCTACACGACCCAGCTCGACGCGCTCGGCGCCGGCGAGCCCGGCGGGCAGGCGTTGCGCGACGCGGCCGACGCGGTCCGGAGCGCGGCGCTGGCGGAGCGCGAAGGACGGCCGGAGCCGGTCGAACCGGTGCCCGTCGTCACGCCGGAGTCGCACGCGGATCCTGCTTCGACGCCGCGTTCGAGCGGGTGGCGCCGACTCTTCGGACGGGGCACCCGGTGACGCCCCGGGGGATCGACCTCGAGTCGCGGGTCCGCGCGCTCGAGAGCGCGGTCGCGGCGGCCGACGGTCGCCTCGACGGACTGCTCCTCGCCGACGCGCGGGAGGTGGCGGAGCGGGCGCGGGAGCGATCCTCGCTCTCCGGCGAGCACACGGTGGTCGCGGTGGCGGGTTCGACCGGATCGGGAAAGTCGTCCGTGGTCAACGCCCTCGCCGGGACGGAGGTGGCCGTCCCCGGGACCCGGCGCCCGACGACGTCCCACCCCCGTGCGGCGATCTGGGGCGCGGGCGGCGACGACCTGCTGCGGTGGCTCGAGGTGCGCGACCGGGTCGACGTGGGCAGCGAGTCCGGTGTCGCGACGCCCGGGCTGATCCTGCTGGACCTGCCCGACCACGACTCGGTGGTGCGGGAGCACCGGCGACGTGCCGAGCGGGTCGTCGCGCGGGCGGACCTGCTCGTCTGGGTCGTCGATCCGCAGAAGTACGCCGACGCGTCCTTGCACGACGACTACCTGCGCCCGCTCGCCGACCACGACGACGTCGTCGTCGTGGTCCTGAACCAGGTGGACCGGCTCACCGCCGCGGACGCGCGCGCCGTCCGCGACGACCTCGAGCGGCTGGTCACCGCGGACGGTCTCCCGCGCGCGACCGTGCGCGCGGCCTCGGCTCGGACGGGCGTGGGGATCCTCGATCTCTCGGAGCGTCTCGGCGATGCCGCACGACGGCGCGAGGCCGCCCTGGCCCGGGTGGCTGCGGACGTGCGCGTGGTTGCCGAGCGGATCGTCGACGAGTGCGGAGACCCGTCGCGTGCGCGGGACACCAAGGCCGCGCGGCAGCGGTTGATCGACGGGCTCGAGGCTGCTGCCGGGGTCGAGACGGTGGTCTCGGCGGTGCGGGTCTCGGCGCGTCGCGACGCTCAGGCTGCCACCGGGTGGCCGCCGACCCGGTGGTTGGGTCGTCTGCGGGCCGACCCGCTCCGGCGGCTGGGGCTGCGCCGCGGCCGCGAACGGCCCGACCTTGCCCGGACGTCGTTGCCGGCCGCGTCGGTCACCACGGTCGCGGAGGCGCACATGGCCGTCCGTGAGTACGCGCGCTCCGCGGCGGACCTCATGCCCGAGCGCTGGGGCGACGCGCTGCGCGACCGGGTCGACCGCAACACGGACGACCTGCCGAACTCGCTCGACGGCGCGATCGCCGGGACACGTCTCGACGTCGCACGGCGGCCGGCCTGGTGGTCGGTGGTCAACGCCCTCCAGTGGGCCGTCCTGGTCGTCGGCGTGTTCGGGGGACTCTGGCTCGCCGCGCTCGGCGTCGTCGACTATTTCCGCCTGCCCGAGCTGCCGGTCCCGACGTGGAACGACGTCCCCGTCCCGACGATCATGCTCCTCGGGGCCGTGGTCGTCGGCCTGTTCCTCGCGCTCCTGAGCCGGTTCGCGGCCGCGCTCGGGGCGCGCCGCCGGGCGGCCCGGGTGCGCAAGCAGCTGCGCCGCTCGATCGGTGAGGTGGCCGACGAGCTCGTCCGGCTGCCCGTGGCGGAGGAGCAGGCAGAGCTGGCACGATGCCGGACGTCCGCGGTCATCGCGGCCGGCTGACCAGGACGACCCTGCCCGGCGGGCAGGAAGGAGTGAGATGAGACTGCACGTTCCCGTACCCCTGCGGTGGTCCGACCTCGACGCGTACCAGCACGTCAACAACGTCGAGATGCTCCGCCTGATGGAGGATGCGCGGATCACCGCGCTGTGGCGGCACGACGACTCGGCGGAGACGTGGCCGACGGCGGTCCTGGACACCGGACCCGACGCGTCCTCGCACACCCTCGTCGCACGTCAGGAGGTGGAGTACCTGCGACCGCTGGGCTTCACCCGGACGCCCGTCCGCGTCGAGATGTGGTTCGGACGGCTCGGGGGCGCCAGTCTCGAGATCTGCTACGAGGTGCACGACGGCGCGGCGACGTTCCCCCGGACGGGACCGGGCGGTGGGAGTGCCCCGTACGCCCGGGCGTCGACGACCGTGGTCGTCGTCGACGCGGGGTCCGGCGCGCCGCGCCGGCTCACCCCGGTCGAGCGCGCCGCGTGGGAGCCGTTCGTGGAGGAGCCGATCGCGTTCAGGCGTCGGTAGCGAGCGTCTCGGCGGCCTCGCGGATGTTGCGCTGCATCCCGCCGAAGACGATCCCGTGGAACGGTTTGACGGACCACCAGTACGCCTGACCTGTCAGGCCCTGCGGCGAGAAGAGCGCACGCTGGACGAAGTGCGTCCGGCCCGGGTCGGACGTGTCGTCGACGCGGAGCTCGAGCCACGCGAGTCCGGGCAGCCGCATCTCCGCGCGCAGCAGGAGCCGGTGGCCGGGGTCGACGGCCTCGACGCGCCAGAAGTCGACGGCGTCGTCGACCCGCAGGTCGACGGCGTCGCGCCGGCCACGGCGCAGGCCGGGGCCGCCCGAGAGCCGGTCGAGCACGCCCCGGACCTGCCAGGCGAGCGACCACGAGTACCAGCCGCCCTCGCCGCCGATGCCGCGGATGACCTCCCAGAGGGCTGCCGGTGGTGCGTCGACGAACGTGCGGCGCTCGTCGACGTAGAGAGAGCCACCGGCCCAGTCGGGGTCGCTCGGCAACGGGTCGGACGGCGCGCCCGGTACCGCGGCCGAGGACCACCGGGTGGAGACCTCGCCGTCGTGGATCCGCTGCAGCGCGAGGCTCACGGCCGTCTCGAAATGCACGAGGCCGTCCTCCGGGTCGGGGACGTACTCGCGGATGTCGTCCTCCTTGCACACGACCTCGTGCTGCAACGACTCCACCAGCGGGCGTGCGATCCCGGACGGGACCGGGGTGACGAGGCCGACCCAGTGTGACGACAGCCGGGGCGTCAGGACGGGGACGCTGACGATCCGACGTCGGGGCAGGCCCGCGACCTGTGCGTACCGCTGCATCATGTCGCGGTAGGTCAGGACGTCCGGCCCGCCGACGTCGAAGGTCCGCGAGACGTCGGCGGGCATCCGTGCGCTGCCGACGAGGTAGCGCAGGACGTCGCGGATCGCGATCGGCTGGACCCGGTTGTCCACCCACCGCGGGGTGGTCATCGCCGGGAGCCGCTCGGTCAGGTATCGCATCATCTCGAACGAGGCTGAGCCGGAGCCGAGGATCACCGCGGCCTGGAGCACCGTCGTCGGGACGCCCGAGGCGAGCAGGATCTCGCCCACCTCCTTGCGGGACGCCAGGTGCGGGGACAGGTCCTCGTCGTCGGGGGACAGCCCGCCGAGGTAGACGATGCGGCCCACCCCGGCCTCACGGGCGGCCTGCGAGAACGTCAGCGCGGTGCGACGGTCGCGGGCCTCGAACGTCGGTCCGGTGCCGAGCGAGTGGATCAGGTAGTACGCGACGTCGGCTCCGTGCAGCGCGTCGCGGATCTGATCCAGCTCGCTCGCGTCCGCCTCGACCCGCTCGACGTCGTCGACCCACGGACGCCCCGAGAGGCGGTCCGGATGCCGCGCGACCGCACGCACGGCGAACCCGGCCTCGAGGAGCTCTGGCACGAGCCGTCCGCCCACGTATCCGGTCACCCCGGTGACCACTGCCAACGGCTTGTCCGCCATCATCGCTCCCCGCTCTCGGTTGATTCATCCTCCGGGAGCAGGTTCGGACTCGCACCCGCGGCCGGATGCAGCTCGTCGCTAGGGGAGTCGAAGCATTCCCTCCTGGGCGATGCTTGCGACGAGGGTGCCGTCCTGGGCGTAGACCCGCGCTGCGCCGAGCCCGCGGCCCCCCTGAGCCGACGGCGAGGACTGCACGTAGAGCAGCCACTCGTCGACCCGGACGTCGCGGTGCCACCACATGGCGTGGTCGAGGCTGGCGATCGAGATCCCGGGTGTCGCCCAGGAGGTGTCCGACTGACGCAGGACCGGCTCGAGCATCACCTGGTCGCAGGCGTACGCGAGCAGCGCACGGTGCAGGAGCTGGTCGTGCGGGACGGGACCCCGCGCGCGCATCCAGACCTTCTGGTGGTCCGTGCGGGTCTCGCCGCCGCCGAGGTACAGCGATCCTTCGACGTGGCGCAGGTCGAACGGAGACTCGTGCGACCGCGAACGGGCCGCGGGATGAGGGATCTCGCCGAGCTCGTCCATCGCCGACGGCAGGGTCTCGGGATCGGGGGCGTCGGGCATCGGGCTCGTGTGCTCGAACCCATCCTGGCGCTCCTGGAACGACGCGATCATCGACAGGATCGGCTGGCCGTGCTGGATCGCGTGGCTGCGCCGTGCGCTGAACGACCGGCCGTCGCGCAGTCGCTCGACGTCGAACTCGATCCGCGTGGACAGGTCCCCGGCGCGCAGGAAGTAGCCGTGCATCGAGTGGGGGAGCCGCCCGTCGGGGACGGTGCGGCCTGCGGCGACGAGCGCCTGGGCAAGCACCTGACCGCCGTAGATCCGAGCGTTCGGCTGGTGCAGGTTGTACCCGCCGAAGCGGTCGTCCGCCCCGCGCCCGGTGGCCTCGTCGAGGGGCTCCTCCTCGAGCCGCAGCGCCGAGAGCAGATGGCCGAGCGGGTCCGTGGCCAGGTCGTCCGCGGAGATCAGGGCTTCCGTGGGCACGTGCGTCACGCGTCCTCCTCGAAGGTGTTGAGCAGCGAGTGTGCGGCGCGCTCCAGGTAGTCCCAGAGCTGCGCCTCGTAGAGCGGGGCGAGGTTCAGGGCGGTGACCGCGACCCGCATGTGCGCGAGCCAGGCGTCCCGCGCTCGCGGGGTGACCTTGAACGCCGCGTGCCGCATCCGCAGGCGTGGGTGCCCGCGGCGCTCCGAGTACGTCGTGGGACCGCCCCAGTACTGCTCCAGGAACATGGTCAGTCGCTCCTTGGCCGGGCCCAGGTCCTGCTCGGGGTACATGGCCCGCAGGTAGTCGTCCTTCGCGACCTCCTCGTAGAAGACGTCGACGAGGAGCGCGAAGGTCTCGTGACCCCCGACCGCGGCGTAGAAGCCGTCGGAGCTGCGTTCGGCGGCGGCCCGGGGTGGCTGTGCGGCGGTCAGGGGCAGCGATGCGCGCGCGGGTTCTGGTTCCACGTGCCCCATCATCGCATCGACCGCGCGGTCCGGGTCAGAGCCCCAGCTCGGCGAGGACGGGCAGACGCTCACGGACCGCGTCGCGGGCACTGCGGGCCGACGGCGCCGTCAGAGCGACCTGTGCGAGCGTCCGGCACTCGTCGTGCGTGACCGCCGCGAGCAGGGCAGCGACGTCGGGGAGAGAGCGCGCCGTCATCGAGAGGCTGCTGACACCCAGGCCGACGAGAACGGCCGCGAGGACCGGGTTGCTCGCCGCCTCGCCGCACACGCCCACGGGCCGGTTCTGCTGGGCGCCGCCGCGGCACGTCGCCTCGACGAGCCGGAGCACCGCCGGCTGCCACGGGTCGTTGAGCTCCGCCAGGGAGCCGAGGAGGCGGTCGGCGGCCATCGTGTACTGCGCGAGGTCGTTGGTGCCGATCGACGCGAAGTGGGCCGAGGCGAGGATCTGGCCGGACAGGAGCGCCGCGCCCGGGACCTCGACCATGACCCCGGCCTGCGACAGCCCGTGGGCCGCGCAGCGTTCTACGAACCACTGCGCCTCGTCGACGGTCGCGACCATCGGCGCCATCACCCAGACGTCGGCGGACTCGGCCCGGGCGGCGAGCGCGATCGCCTCGAGCTGGTCCTCGAGCAGCTGGGGCCAGCGTTCTGCGGTCCGCAGCCCACGGACGCCCAGGGCGGGGTTCTCCTCGTCCGGGGAGCTCAGGAACTCCAACGGCTTGTCCGCGCCGGAGTCGAGCGTGCGCACGACGACCTTGCGTCCCGGGAACTCCGTGAGCACCCGCCGGTACTCGACGACCTGCTCGTCCACGCCCGGCGGGTCCTCGCGGCCCAGGAAGCAGAACTCCGAACGGAACAGACCCACGCCCTCGGCGCCCGCGGCCGCCGCGGCCGCCGCGCCCGTCGGGTCCCCGACGTTCGCCAGCAGCGCGACACGATGGCCGTCCGCGGTCCGGCCGGTGCCGTCGAACGTGCGTGTGCGACTCGCGAGCTCCCGGGCACGGGCGACCTGGTCGGCAGACGGGTCGAGAGTCACGACGCCGCTCGACCCGTCGACGAGGACCAGCGCCGCCGAGGCGAGCGCCCCGACCGCACCCGTGGCGGCGACGACGGCAGGTATGCCCTTGGCGTTCGCCACGATCGCGGTGTGCGAGGTGGGGCCGGCCAGCTCGGTCACGATCGCGAGGACGCGCTCCGGGTCGAGGGCAGCGGTCGCCGACGGTGCCAGGTCCCGGGCCACCAGGACGAAGGGCTCGGGATGGTCGGGCACGCCCGGGGCCGGTAGGCCCGTCAGGTTCGCGATGATCCGGTCCCGGACGTCGGCGATGTCCTGGGTGCGCTCGGCGAAGTACCCGCCGAGCTCCGTGAACTGCCGCACGACGGCGTCCGCCGCCTCCCAGATCGCCCGCTCGGGGACGAGGTGGTCGTCGAGGACCCGCCGCTCCGCGTCCGCGAGGAGCGTGGGGTCGGCGGCGATCGCAGCGGTGGCACCGAGGACGTCCTGGGTCGTGCCGTCGGCGGCGTCGGCCGCGCGCATGAGGTCGTCGGCCACGGCGCTCGCGGCGGAGCGGAGCCTGACGGCCTCGGCCTGCTGGTCGTCGCGTGGGGCGAGCCTCCGGCCCGGTGGCGGCTCCTCGATGGGCTCGGGCATGACGACGACGGGGCCGACAGCGGTTCCAGCTGAGACTCCGATGCCGCGGACGGCGGGTTGTGGCTCGTTCACAGGGTCCTCCTCGGCGGATGTCCGACGAGTCTGGCCGACCACGCGCGCGTCTGCCACCAGGCGTGCCGGACACGGGAGCAATCGTCCTCGGAGCGGACTAGGCTAGGAGGTGCGCTCACGCGTGAGCGACCCCCGTCGTCACACCTTTCAGGAGCAACACCCCATGAGCAAGGCACTGCAGATCCTCGAAGCGCTCGGCGGCTCGGCGAACGTCGTCGAGCTGGAGCCGTGCATCACCCGGCTCCGCGTCGAGGTCACGGACCCGGAACTCGTCGACGAGGCGGCCCTCAAGGCCACGGGCGCCTTCGGTGTCGTCCGCTCGGGTCGCGTCGTGCAGGTCATCGTCGGCCCGGAGGCCGACGACCTGGCCGCGGAGCTCGACAGCAAGCGCTGAGTGACGCTCGCATGCAGGTGACGATCGGATCCCCGCTGGCGGGCGTCGTCGTGCCGCTCGCAACGGTTCCGGACCCCGTCTTCGCCCAGGAGATCGTGGGCCCGGGAGTCGCAGTCGAGCCCGAGGGCTCGGACCCGGTCGTGGTGTGCGCGCCCGTCTCCGGTCGGGTCGCGTCCCTGTTCCCGCACGCCTTCGCCATCCAGATCCCGGAGGGTCAGACCGTCCTGGTCCATCTCGGGATCGACACCGTCCGGCTCGACGGGCACGGGTTCGACCTTCAGGTCGCCGTGGGGGACGTGGTCGAGGCAGGGGCTCCCCTGATCGTCTGGGACGCCTCGGTCACCCGGGCCGAGGGCCTGGCGACCGTCTGCCCGGTGGTCGCGCTCCAGGGGGACCCCGCACACGTCGGCGCGGCGATCCCCCTGGGTTCCTCGGTCACGGTCGGCGAGCCGATCGTGACCTGGTCGCTCCCGTCTACCAGGACGACAGCGGAATCCCCGCACCGCTGAGGTCGTCGCGGACGGCGACGCGCAGGGCGCGGGCGACCTCCCACTGCATCGCCGGCTGCGTCTTGATCCTGATGCGGAACAGCAGCCGTCCGCGGGCGATGGACTCCACGCCCGTGACCTCGGGAGCCTCGAGGACGTAGGCGCCCAGCTCCTCGTCCTCGGCGATCCGGGCGGCGGCCGCCTCCAGGACCTCACGGACGCGCGGGACGTCAGCCGTCATCGAGACCGGGAACTCCACGAGCGTGCGGCTCCACTCCTGCGACATGTTCCCCGTGCGCAGGATCTCGCCGTTGCGGACGAACCAGAGGGTGCCCTCGAGGTCGCGGACCTTCGTCACGCGGAGCTGGACGTCCTCGACGGTCCCGGTCACCTCGCCGAAGTCGACCGTGTCGCCGACGCCGTACTGGTCCTCGAGCAGCATGAAGATGCCCGACAGGTAGTCCTGGACGAGGCTCTGCGCCCCGAAGCCCAGGGCGACGCCGACGATCCCCGCCGACGCGATGAAGGGTGCGATGTTGACGCCGAGCGTGTCGAGGACCAGCAGGATCATGATCGCCAGGACGATCACGTTCGCCGTCGAGCGCAGGACGGACCCGATGGTGCGCGCCCGCTGCGCACGACGGACGCCCGCCAGCGGGTTGGCCATCGGAACCGCCCGTGCAAGGACCCCCCGGGGCGTCGAGTCGGCACCGCGCCGGTCCTTGCCGACCTCCGGGCTGCCGTTCGCTATGGCTTCGGTCACCCGCTTGATCAGACTGCGGATGACGCCGAGGACGACGAGGCTCGCGACGACGATGATCGCGATCTGGAGAGGAGCCCCGAGGAACCACTCCCAGGCTGCCTCCCACCCGGACTTCACGTCGTCCGTGGCGGTCGGCAGGGCAGCGGTGTCGATGGATGAGGTGGTGATGTGCAGCATGGCCCCGAGGCTATCCACCACCGGACGGACGGCGGTAGCAGACCGGCGCGCCGTGCCCGGTGCAGTAGGGTGCCGGGGCCTCTGGCAAGATCAAGGGGTGGACGACGACATGGACCGGACGACGCCGTTGGAGCGCCTCGCGGCCGCGCACGGTGTGGCGACGACTGTCCCGGGTGCGGACGGCGAGCTCGTCGACGTCTCGGAGGGGACGCTGATCGCCGTGCTCGGCGCCCTGGGCGTGCCCGCGACCACCGCCGACCAGATCGCGTTCAGCCTCGCCGAGGCCGAGGCCGAGCCCTGGCGCTCGATGCTTCCGCCGTGCACCGTGGTGCGGAGCTCTGTCGGTGCCCAGGTTCCCGTCCACGTCACCGACGGCGACGAGGTCGAGGTCCACGTCGAGCTCGAGGGCGACGAGGGGGTCGTCGAGCTCGAGCAGTCCGACGTCTGGGTCGAGCCGCGCCAGGTCGGGTCGCGCCGCGTCGGGCGTGCCACGTTCACCGTGCCGGACGGGCTGCCGCTCGGCTACCACGTCGCGGTCGCACGCAGCGGCGGGGTCGAGGTCGAGGCTCCGCTGATCGTCGTCCCGGACCGACTCGACGTCCCGCCGGACGACGTGATCGTCCGCGCCCTCGCCGTCGCCGTGGCGAGCCTGCGCTCGCAGTCGTCGTGGGGCGTCGGAGACCTGGGCGACCTGGTCGACGTCGCCTGGACCGCTGCCCGTAACGACGGGGCCGACGTCGTCCTCGTCGACCCGCTTCAGCAGGCCAACCCGCAGGTCCCGGGGAGCCTGCTGACCAACCGGTGGGTCGATCCTGTCTATCTGCGCGTCGAGGACATCCGCGAGACGGGGTATCTGTCCTCCGCGGACCGGTCTCTCGTCGAGTGGTCCGCGGAGGAGGCGCGCGACGCCGGCGCCGACGCGGGCCCCGTCGACCTCGACGCGGTGCGTACCGCCAAGCGTGCCGCTCTCGACGTCGTCCACCAGGTGCCGCGGTCTCCCGCGCGCCAGGCCCGCTACGAAGAGTTCGTCGAGAGCGGTGGACAGGCGCTCGAGAACTTCGCCACGTGGTCCGCGCTCGTCGACCATCACGGCGGGCTCGACCTCCCGCAGGCGGTCATGAGCTCGCGCAGTCCTGGCGTCCACGCTGCCCGCGCGCGCCTCGCGGACCGGGTCGAGCTGCACCGCTGGATCCAGTGGGTCGCGGACGAGCAGCGGGCCGACACGCACCGCCGTGCGCAGGAGGCGGGCGCACTGCTCGGTGTCGGCCAGACCGTCGTCGCAGGCTCCGCACTCGACGGGCCCGACGCCTGGGCGTCGAGCACGCTGGTCGCCCGCGGTGCCGCCGTCGGGTCCGCGCCCGGCGCCGAGGATGCGGCCGGCTCGGTCCGGCACGAGATCGCCTGGAACCCGCGGGAGCTAGCCCGAGCCGGTTTCGCGCCGTTCCGCGACGCCGTGCGCGCCGCGGCTCGTCACGCCAGCATGATCGTCGTCGACGACGCCGGAGCGCTGTTCCGGTCGTGGTGGGTCCCGGGCGGTGCCCGTGCCTCGGCCGGCACCTACGTCGCACAGGACTCGGAAGCACTGACGGGGATCCTGGCGCTCGAGGCCCACCGTGCCGGCGTCTACGTCGTCGTAGACGACTCACGCCTCGCGGACGCCACGGAGCAGCAGGGTCTCGCCGATCGCGGATTCGTCGGGCTCGACGACCTGCGCCGACCGCCGTTCCGAGGGGTGCGGCCCGGTGTCGTCGCGCGGGTGACGAGCCGCCTCGACGCGCCGCTGGCGGCATGGCTCGCCGGTGAGGACATCGACCTGCAGGACTCGCTCGGGATCCTGGACGACGCCGACAGCGCACGTCGGGTGCGGCGCTCCGAGCGTGACCAGGTGCTCGCGCGAGCCCTGCGAGCCGGGACCACGAGCCCTGACGCCGCGGAGCGCGAACAGGTCGAGGGGCTCTACGCCTGGGCCACCCGGTCGGGTGCCGCGATGGTCGTCGTCCGGCTCGCCGATGCCGTCGGGGACCGTCGGGTGCCGGCGGTCCGCGCGGCCGGGTCGGACTACCCGTCGGGCCGACTCCCGCTCGTCGACGCGAACGGCGCTCTGGTGCGGGTCGAGGACCTTCCGCAGAGTGCGCGGCTGAGGGCGCTCTTCGACCACGTGCGTCCCGACGCCTGAGCGACGGCGGACGACTCTCAGAGAGCGGTCCGGCCCGCCCCGCGAGACGCGGGACGGGCCGGACGGCATCCCGACGGACTAGACGTCGGCCGCCTGGGCGGCGAGCGCACGCTCGACGCCCGCGAGGCTCTCGACCAGCATGCGACGCATCGCGGGTGCGGCATCGGGGTGGCTCGCGAGCCACGCACGGGTCGCCTGGGCGAGCGCCTCCGACGCGAGCGGAGACGGGTACAGTCCCTCGATCAGGGTCTCGGCGATGTGGTAGCTCCGCTCGGCCCAGATCGTGTCCAGCGAGGCGAAGTACGTGTCCATGCCGGACTCGAGGACGGACGGGTCCACCACGTGGGTGTACCCCACGGTCGTCGCGCGGACGATCGCGTTCGGGGCGTCGTCGACGGCGACGACAGAGTCGAACGCCCGTGCCTTCGCGTCGGCGGTCGGGACGGCGGCCCGGGCACGAGCGGCCGCCTGCTGGCCGTTCGCCGTGCGGTCGGCGGCCAGCGCCTCGTCGATCTCCGCGGTGCCTGCGCGCCCGAGGAGGACGAGGCCCTCCAGGATCTCCCAGCGCAGGTCGGCGTCGATCTCGAGACCGGGCAGGGTCATCGTGCCGTCGAGCAGCGACCCGAGGGCGTCACCGTGCGCTGCCGTGCACGCGGCGTTCGCGAAGTACTTGACGAGCTGCAGCTGGGAGTCGGAGCTGGCTGCGGCCGCCTGCGCCAGGGTCCAGAGCTCGTCGCCCACGAGCTCGAGCGTCTCGTTCCGGCGCGCGGGTGCGACGTAGTTGCGCGCGGCGAGGAGCAGCTGGGCCAGGGTCGTCCGGATGGTCGTGGACTCGGACTCGCGCCCGATGTTGCCGAGGACGAGGCGGACGTAGTCGCTCGCCGGGGCCTCGCCGTCACGGGTGGCGTCCCAGGCCGCACCCCAGACGAGGGAGCGGGCCAGCGGGTCGGCGATCGCGTCGAGGTTCTCCAGGGCCGCGGCCCAGGACCGCTCGTCGAGCCGGACCTTGGCGTAGGCGAGGTCGTCGTCGTTCACCAGGATCAGTGCGGGCCGGTCGAGCGAGAGGACGTCCGGCACGTTCGTGCTCGGACCGTCGATGTCGATCTCGAACCGGCGGCTGCGGACGAGCCGGTCACCCTGCCAGTCGTAGAACCCGATCGCCAGGCGGTGCGGGCGCAGCGTCGGGTGCTCGGCCGGTGCCGTCTGCGTGATCCGGAACGACGTGATGCGGCCGTGGTCGTCGACCTCGAGCTCGGGTCGCAGGGTGTTGACACCCGCGGTCTCCAGCCAGAGCCGGCTCCAGTCGCCGAGGTCGCGCCCCGAGGTCGCCTCGAGCTCGACGAGGAGGTCGGACAGCTCGGTGTTGCCCCAGGCGTGCTTGCGGAAGTAGGCGGCGACGCCGGCCAGGAACTCCTCCTGACCGACCCAGGCGACGAGCTGCTTGAGGACCGACCCGCCCTTGGCGTAGGTGATGCCGTCGAAGTTGACCTGGACGTCCTCGAGGTCGTTGATCGTCGCGACGATCGGGTGCGTCGACGGCAGCTGGTCCTGGCGGTAGGCCCAGGACTTCTCCATCGCGGCGAAGGTCGTCCAGGCCTCCGTCCATTCCGTCGCCTCGGCCGTGGCGAGGGTCGAGGCGTACTCGGCGAACGACTCGTTCAGCCACAGGTCGTTCCACCACTTCATGGTGACGAGGTCGCCGAACCACATGTGCGCGAGCTCGTGGAGGATCGTGACGACGCGGCGTTCCTTGATGGCGTCGGTCACCTTGGACCGGAAGACATACGTCTCGGTGAAGGTGACGCACCCGGCGTTCTCCATCGCCCCCATGTTGAACTCGGGGACGAAGAGCTGGTCGTACTTGTCGAACGGGTACGGCTGCTCGAACGCCTTCTCGTAGAACTCGAAGCCCTGACGGGTCTTCTCGAACACGTAGTCGGCGTCGAGGTGCTCGGCCAGAGACGCTCGGGCGAAGACCCCGAGCGGGATCGTCCGGCCGTCGGCGCTCGTCAGCTCGCTGCGCTCGACGACGTACGGACCAGCGACGAGGGCGGTGATGTAGGAGGAGATGCGCGGCGTCGGCTCGAACGCCCAGGTGGCGACCTCGACGTCGCCCGCCCCGGTCCCCGTCGGGTCCGTGACGGTCCGGTGCGCGGCGGGCTGCGGCGTCGGCTGGTTGCTCACGACGTGCCAGGACGTCGGCGCCGTGATCGTGAACGCGAACGTCGCCTTGAGGTCGGGCTGCTCGAAGACCGCGAACATGCGGCGGCTGTCGGGCACCTCGAACTGCGAGTAGAGGTAGACCTCGTCGTCGGCCGGGTCGACGAAGCGGTGGAGTCCCTCGCCGGTGTTCGTGTACGCGCAGTCCGCGACGACGCGGAGCTCGTTCTCGGCCGCGAGGTCGTCCAGCGCGATCCGCGAGTCGGCGAACACGGTCGCGGGGTCGAGGGAACGGCCGTTCAGGACGACCTCGCGGACCGAGGGGGCGACGAGGTCGATGAAGGTCGACGTGCCCGGCGTCGCCGTGAAGCGGACGACGCTCGTCGACGTGAACGTCGAGGCACCCGTCGTGAGGTCGAGGTCGACGGCGTAGGACTGCGTCGCGATCGACTCGGCGCGCTGGGCGGCCTCGGTACGGGTGAGGTTCTCTCCGGGCACGGATGGCTCCTTCGTCAGTGCGGGACGGCGCTCCCGGGTGGGGCCACGCCGCGAATATCCGTCAATGATCATGTCACGTCAGGAATGTTCCGCGCAGGACCGTGGTTGCCCCGACGGAACAGGTCGTTCCGACCACGAGGAGGAAAAGATGACGAGCACGTCCCCGGCCACGTCCGCCACCACCGCGGGAGTCGCAGACTTCTGGTTCGACCCCGTCTGCCCCTGGGCCTGGATGACCAGCCGCTGGATGGACGAGGTCCAGCAGGTGCGCGACGTCTCCGTGCGCTGGCACGTGATGAGCCTCGCCGTCCTCAACGAGGGCCGCGACCTGCCCGACGAGTACCGGGCGATGATGGACGCGGCCTGGGGTCCGGTGCGCGTCGTCGTCGCGGCCCAGGCGGAGCACGGGGACGACGTCGTCAAGCCGCTGTACGACGCGCTCGGCACCCGGATCCACCCGCAGGGCCGGGGTGACGACCTCCCCGCCGTGATCTCCGAGGCGCTCGCCGAGGTCGGGCTGCCGGCGTCCCTTGCCGACGCCGCGACGTCGGACGCGTACGACGAGCAGCTCCGTGCGTCGCACGCCGAGGGGATCGGCCTGGTGGGCGAGGACGTGGGGACGCCCGTGGTGGCGTTCGACGGAACGGCCTTCTTCGGCCCGGTCGTCACGCCGGCGCCCCGGGGAGAGGCCGCCGGTCGCCTCTGGGACGGCACTCTGCTTGTCGCGGGGACGCCGGGCTTCTTCGAGATCAAGCGCACTCGCACCCAGGGTCCGGTCTTCGACTGAGCCGGTTCGTCGGGGGCGCGCGGGCCGTGGGATGCTGACCCGTGCTGACACGTCCGGAGGGACGACCCACAAGGAGGTCCGATGTCGGGCAACACCCACACCCCGCCGCCCCCGCCGCCACCACCGGGCGGGTACTTCCGCGCCCCACGCGCACGGTCGACCGAGCAGACTCGTGCGACGTCGGCCGATACGGCCGACGGCACCGAGCAGATCGCCCCTGTGACCGATGGCGGTCCGGGGACCGCGCCCATGACGGCCGTCGACGGGCCGACCGCGGCCGGGGCGGCGCCGTGGGCACGCCCCGCGCCGCCCGTCCGGACGGACCGTGCCGCGACACGGACGGCGCCGGCCGCCGACACGTCCTCGAGCACGGGAAGCGACTCCCCGGCCACCGTCGCGCCCCGGACCGTCCCCGCGTCGCCCCCCGCGTCGCCCCCCGCGCCGGGTGCCCCCGCCGGGGGCGACGGCACGTCCGGCCCGAAGACGTCGCGTGACCGGCTCGGCATCGGCTGGTGGCTGTTCATCCTTCTCGACGTGATCCTCGTCGTGGTTGCGGTCGTCCTCGGGGTGCGGGCGTTCTCCGGCGGGACCGACGCGCAGGCCGCCGCGGCCGAGGAGGCCGTGGCGACCGAGAGCGCGGAGCCGGAGGAGCCGGGCCTGGCCGTCCCGGTCGACCTGGACGGCGACGCGTTCCGCTCGCCGAGCAGCAACATCCTCTGTGAGATCTCCGAGGCGGGCGCTCGGTGCGACATCGCGCAGCTGAACTCGGAACCCGCCACGGTCGACGGGTGCGACGGCACGGTCGGGTACGTCGTCCAACTGACGTCCGACGGCGTCGCGGAGCCGTGCGTCCCCGCGGACGAGCAGCCGGGCGCGGCACCGGACGGAGTCCCCGCGCTCGACTACGGCGACTCCCGCGAGGCCGGTGACGTCGAGTGCGTCTCGAGCGAGTCCGGTGTCAGCTGCACCGACGCCTCGACCGGCGCCGGCTTCAACGTCGCCAGGGCCGGGGTCACGACCTTCTGATCGTGGCCCCGGCCCCGGTGCGGTGGGCGGCTACCAGATGCGGACTCGCTCCTCGGGTGCGAGGTACAGCGCGTCCTCGGGCGTGAGCCCGTACGCCTCGTGGAAGACGTCGAGGTTGCGCACGACCCCGTTGCAGCGGAACTCGTTGGGGGAGTGCGGGTCCGTGGCGAGACGGCGGACGACCTCGGCGTCGTGGCCCTTGGACTGCCAGACCTGGCCCCAGCCGAGAAGCACCCGCTCGACCCCGGTCAGCCCGTCGATCACGGGAGCGTCGTCGAGCGACCCGCCCAGGGCGATCCGGTACGCCTTGAGCGCGATCGACAGGCCGCCGAGGTCGCCGATGTTCTCTCCGATGGTCAGCGACCCGTTGACGTGCTGACCGTCCTCACCGAGCTGGGCGGGGACGAACTCGTCGTACTGGGCGACGAGGGCCCGCGTGCGCTCGTCGAACTCGGCGCGGTCCTGCTCCGTCCACCAGTCCTCGAGCCGACCGTCCCCGTCGTACTTCGACCCCTGGTCGTCGAACCCGTGCCCGATCTCGTGCCCGATCACCGCTCCGATGCCGCCGTAGTTGACGGCGTCCTCGGCCTCGGGGTCGAAGAACGGCGGCTGCAGGATCGCGGCCGGAAAGACGATCTCGTTCATTCCGGGGTTGTAGTAGGCGTTGACCGTCTGCGGCGTCATGAACCACTCGTCGCGGTCCAGGGGACTCCCGATCTTCGCGAGCTCCCGGTCCTGCTCGAACGCGTGGGCGCGCCGGACGTTGCCGAGCAGGTCCTGGGCGTCGACGACGAGGTCGGAGTAGTCGCGCCACCGCACCGGGTACCCGATCTTCGGCGTGAACTTCTCGAGCTTGACGAGCGCCCGCTCCTTGGTCTCCGCGGTCATCCAGTCGAGGGTCTCGATGGACTCGCGGTAGGCGGCGACGAGATGGTCGACCAGTCCGAGCATCCGCTCCTTGTGCGACGGCGGGAAGTGCCGCGCGACATAGACCTCGCCGACGGCCTCGCCGAGGGCTCCCTGCACAAGGGTGACGCCCCGCTTCCAGCGGTCCCGGACCTCCTGGGCGCCCGACAGAGTCCGGCCGTAGAAGTCGAAGTTCGCCTCGACAAGCTCGTCCGTCAGGTACGGCGCGCGCGCCGTCACTGCGTGGTACGCGGCCCAGAGCTTCCAGTCGTCGAGGGCCTCGGAGGCCCAGAGCGAGGCGAAACCCGTCGCGAACGACGGCTCGCGCACGACGACGTGGTCCATCGCCCCGGCCGGCGCACCGAGGGCGAACGCCCAGGCCGCCCAGTCGAAACCGGGCGCACTCGTCGAGAGAGCGGCGAGCGTCGTGGGGTTGTAGGTGAGGTCGGCGTCTCGGTCACGCACGACGTCCCAGTGGTGGGCGGCGAGGCGGGTCTCCAGGGCGACGACGCGGGCGGCGGCGCCCTCGGCCGCCTCCGGCGTCACGATGCCCGCCAGCGTCAGCATGCGGGCGACGTGCGGGGAGTAGGCGGCGAGCACGGGCGCGTACTGCTCGTCCCGGTAGTACGCCTCGTCCGGCAGCCCGAGACCGGCCTGCGCGAGGTAGACCACGTACGTCTCCGGGTCCTTGGCGTCGTTGTCGACCCAGAGACCGAGCGCTCCGCCGGCTCCCGTCCGCTGCAGCGCTCCGAGGGCTGCCGTGAGCTCTGCAGGTGTCGACGCCCCCAGGACCGGGTCGAGGTCGGCGGCGAGCGGCGCGTTGCCCAGCGTCTCGATCGCCTCGATGTCCATGAAGCTCTGGTAGAGCGCGCCGATCTTGGCCTCCACACCGCCCGTCGCGCCCTCGGCCGCCGAGGTGATGATGTCGCGCACCTGCTCCTCCGCGGCGTCGTGGAGCGCGCGGAAGGATCCGTCCATCGAGCGGTCGGCTGGGATCTCGTGCGAGTCGATCCACCGGCCGTTGACGTGGCGGTAGAGGTCGTCCTGCGGGCGGGTGGTGGGGTCCAGGGCGTCGAGGTCGATGCCTGAGGGGCGTGTGTCACTCGTCATGGCGCCAGCGTATGCCAGGACCCCGACGACCGGTCCGAGCGGCGACGCGCGGCGGCCGGGTGCGGCATGATGGTGCCATGCGCGTTCACATTGCCGCCGACCATGCGGGCTACGAACTCAAGACCCACCTCGTCGAGCACCTCGGTGCCGCCGGGCACGACGTCGTCGACCACGGGGCGCACGAGTACGACGCCCTCGACGACTACCCCGCGTTCTGCCTCGCGGCCGGCGAAGCAGTCGTCGCGGACGCCGGGAGCCTCGGCATCGTGATCGGCGGGTCGGGCAACGGCGAGCAGATCGCCGCGAACAAGGTCGACGGCGTGCGGGCCGCGCTCGCCTGGAACGAGGAGATCGCGCGTCTGGGCCGTCAGCACAACGACGCCAACGTCGTCGCGGTGGGCGCGCGTCAGCACTCGGTCGACGAGTCCGTCGCGATCGTCGACGCGTTCCTCGCAGAGCCGTTCAGCGGGGACGGGCGCCACCAGCGTCGGATCGACCAGATGGCGCAGTACGAGGCCGACCGGGGCGCTGCCGCCGAGCCGACGGCCTGAGCGGTGCCGGAGGGGCACACCGTCCACCGGCTCGCCCGAACGTTCGCCGAGCTGTTCGGCGGGCAGATCCTCGAGGTCACCAGCCCGCAGGGTCGGTTCGACGCCGGGGCGCGTCTCCTCGACGGCTTGCGTCTGCAGAGCGCCCAGGCCTGGGGCAAGCACCTCTTCCTCGGGCTCTCCCGCGAGGACGGCGGTGGATCGGACCCTTTGGACGACCACCTGCTCTGGCTGCACGTTCACCTCGGCCTGTACGGGTCGTGGACGTTCGCCGGCGACGGGACGGACGACGTCGCGCACGCGATCGGGGCGCCACGCCGTCGGGTCGGTGAGCGCGAGTCGGTCTCGGCCCTGCCCGCCGTCGGCGCAGACGGTCCCGGGCCGTGGAACCCTCCGGAGCCTCGCGGCCAGGTCAGGGTGCGGCTGCTCGGCGAGCATGCCGTGGCGGATCTCACCGGCCCGACCCGCTGCGAGGTCGTCACCGCCGCCGAGCGCGACCGCGCGATAGCGAGACTCGGCCCCGACCCGATCCGGGCCGACGCCGACCCGGAGGCGTTCGTCGCGCGCGTCCGCCGTTCCCGGACCAGCGTCGGAGCCCAGCTCATGGACCAGTCGGTGATCGCCGGTGTCGGCAACATCTACCGGGCCGAGGCGCTGTTTCGGGCGGAGCTCGACCCCTGGACGCCGGGGCGCGACGTGCCGGCCGAGACGCTCCGGACGCTCTGGACGGATCTCGTCGACCTCATGCACGACGGCGTGCGCGTCGGCGCGATCGTCACCACCCGTCCTGAGGATCGCGCGGCGCCCGGGGCCGACGTGCCACCGGCACGCCCCGTCCGGCAGAACACCGACGGGACACCGGGCGCGGTACCGCGCGAGGAGTCGTTCTACGTCTACCAGCGCGCCGGCCAGAGCTGCCGACGGTGCGGCACGCCCGTCGTCGTCGAGGACATGGCAGCCCGCAAGCTCTACCGCTGCCCGGGCTGCCAGCGCTAGGTCGTCACCACAGCCACGAGCAGAACGCCTCGACGGGCCACCGGAAGGCGGTGGCGGTCCTGGCGAGGCTGTTCGGGGTGTGCTCCTGGGCGCCGGTCGTGGCCAGGCTCGCGGAGCCGAGGTAGGCCGCGCCGAGGTTCGCCACGTCCACGCCGACGTCGGCCGGGTCGTCCGTGCGCGTGCAGGTCGCCTCGCCGAAGGCGCGGGCACGGAGCCTCCAGTGCCCGGCGTTCTGCGGCAGGTGGTGGTCGGTGACCGCCAGGACGATGTCCAGGTCGGTCGCGTAGCGGCGGCGGGACAGCGCCGCGGGGACGTCGACGAGCCGGACCCAGAGGTTGTCCACCACGTGCGGGTCGGCCTTGCGGGGGTTGACCAGGAGGCGCGTCACGAAGTCGTCGGTCGCCAGGCGGGGAGTGCGGACGCGTTCCATGAGGTCCATCGTCGTCAGCGACCCCCAGAGCGCGTGGGCGGCGGCGATGTCGACCGCGGCGACCTCGCGCAGGGCGACCGTACCGTCGGGCCCGGTGCCGGGCCAGGCGAACTCCCGCCGCAGCAGTGCGTAGCCACGCGGGTCGCCGTCGCGCTCCACGACGACGATCCGCAGGTCCTCCGCGCCCCCGCGCTCGAACTCGGGGTCGGCCCAGAACGTCGCCTCCTGCTCCGGCGTCTCTCGGCCGACCCACCCTGGACGGCCTGACGCCTCGCCGGCCCGTCGGTGGACGTCGGCGACGAGCGCACCGTGCGCGGCGCGGGTCGCGTGCTCGACCCGCAGGGTGTGCTGGTCCGCGTCGGGCACCGCGTGCATCGGCGCCGCACGGGGGATGAGGAGGTGCACCTCCGACGCCGCGGCGCCGTAGCCGAAGCGCGCGTAGATGCCCGGATCGGCCGCGAAGAGGACCGAGATCGCCTCGTCGTCCGCCCTGCAGCGTGCGAAGTGATGCTCCATCATCGCCCGGAGCAGCCCGCGGCGCCGATGGCCGGGGTGCACGCCCACCCAGGTGAGTCCGGCCGCCGCGAGTCGAGCGCCCGGGACGGGGAACTGCCCGTACGGGTAGGAGGAGTGGAGAGCGACGAGCTCACGACGCCTCGGGACCGCCCCGTCCGCCGGCGGGACGGACTCGTCGGGGAGCTCCGCGTCGATGCCCACCGTGCGGTCCCACGTCAGCGGGAACGGGACCGACTCGAGCTGGTCGAGACTCGCCGCCGTCGGGAAGGACCAGGCGTCCAGGTCGAGCACCTCCCGCAGCCGCTCCGGGGTGAGCTGGACGAGACGGTGGTTCGCAGGCAGGTTCACGCCGTGATCCTGACACCCGGCGATCCTCCCCGCGAGCCGACGGCGCCGGGTACCGTCGGTCCCGTGGTGGATCTTGAGTACCTCGACGCCGTCCTTGAGCTCGTCGAGCAGGTCCCGGCGGGACGCGCGACGACGTATGGAATCCTCGCCGAGGCCGTGGGCCACGGCCTCGGGCGGGGAGGACCCCGCCAGGTCGGTGCCGTGATGGCGCACGCCGGGGGCGGGGTCCCGTGGTGGCGCGTCGTCAACGCCTCGGGCTGTCCCCCCGCACGATGCCTCGACGAGGCGCTCGCCCGCCTGCGTGCAGACGACTGTCCGCTGCGCGGGGACCGCGTGGACCTGCGACGGGCCGTGTGGCTCCCGCCGCTGGAGCCGACTACCGCATGATCTCGGCGAGGGTGCGGACCGCCGTCGCGTCGCCCTGGACGAGGAGCGTCGTGATCGCGGTCTGCTCCCACCTCTGCAGCTCGGCGGCGATCTTCTCGCGCGGGCCGACCAGCGCGATGTCCTCCACCAGTGCCGTCGGCACCGCCGCGACCGCCTCGGCCCGCCTGCCCTCGGCGTAGAGGCTCTGGACCTCGTCCGCCGCGTCCGCATACCCGAGTCGGTCGATCGCGTTGCGGTGGAAGTTCGCCGACTTCGCCCCCATCCCGCCGATGTAGAGCGCGAGGAACGGACGCACCGCGTCCGCGGCCTTCTCGACGTCGTCGTCGACGACGACGGGCACCGTCGCACTGATCTCGAAGTCCGCCGCGGCGGAGCGCTCCGGGGACCGCAGCGCGAACCCCTCGGCCAGGCGCTCGCGGAACTCGTGGTCGAGTCGTGGCGTGTAGAACAGGGGCAGCCAGCCGTCGGCGATCTCCGCCGCGAGGGCGATGTTCTTCGGCCCCTCGGCCGCGAGGTGGATGGGCAGGTCGGCGCGGTGCGGGTGCACGGTCGACCGGAGGGCCTTGCCGAGCCCCGTCGTCCCCTCGCCCCGCAGCGGAAGCTGGTAGAACGCGCCGTCGTACTCCACCGGGGCGCCACGCTCCAGGACCTTGCGGACGATGTCGACGTACTCGCGGGTGCGTGCGAGCGGGCGGGGGTACGGCTGCCCGTACCAGCCCTCGACCACCTGCGGCCCCGACGCGCCGAGCCCGAGGATCGCCCGTCCGTCGGAGAGGTGGTCGAGCGTCAGCGCCGCCATCGCCGTGGCCGTGGGGGTGCGTGCGGACATCTGCGCGACGGCGGTCCCGAGCCGGACGTTGCGGGTGCTCGCGCCCCACCAGGCCAAGGGGGTGAAGGCATCGGAGCCGTAGGCCTCCGCGGTCCAGATCGAGTCGACCCCCATCTGGTCGGCAGCGGCGATCGCCTCACCGATGCCTGCGGGCGGGCCGGCGGACCAGTAGCCCGTGTGGATTCCGATGCGCATGTGTTCTCCTCGGCTCTGAGGGGCGGGTGTCTGGTACCCGAGGTATCGGGTAGCGCCCAGGTTATCGCGTGCCGCGAGCCCTGTCGGACATCGTGTTGAGCAACGCCGCGCCGGTCGCGGCGTCGTCGACCGTCACGACGATGGACCGGCCCCCGGAGCGTTCGACGAGGAGCCCCTCGCCGTTGCGGACGACGACACCCACGCGACCGCCACGCCCGACCCGCCAGCCCCAGCCGCCGAACTCCCGCATCGGTGCGACCTCCACCACGCCGGCCCGTTCCACCTCGTCGGCGGGCACGTGCGTGCGCGGAAATCCCGCGACGGACCGGACGTGCAGACCCGAGGCGTCGACGCGGACGACCCAGGCCATCATCGCGACCAGCGCGAGTCCGAGGACGAGAGCAAGAAGCAGCATGAACCAGAGCTCGGTCAGGATCGCGAGGACGATGATCGACGCGGCGGCGACCAGCCCGACCGTCAGACCCGGGCCGCCCTGCGCGTGCTGCACCCACACTGCGCGCGTGTCGTCGGGGAGCGTCAGTCGCGGAGCGTCGGCGGCCACCTCGGCGGTGGCCGGACGGGCCTCGTCCCCGGGGAGGGCGACGGCGACCAGCACGCCGGTCAGGAGGCCCGCGCCCACGGCCCCCATGGCAAGTTGAGAGATGTCGCTCGTCGACGGCTCGTCGACGGCCTGCTGCGCCCAGATCGTGCTCACGGTGAGCACGCCCATGAACACCGGCATGCCGACGGTCAGGCCGCCGGAGATACGGCGGGTCGACGACGACTGGCCGACCAGTGCGGTCATCACGGCGAACCCGAGCGTCAGCACCGCGCCCAGGGCGAGCGGGCCGAGGATCGCGCTCGTCGGCGAGGCGAACCTGTCGGCACCCTCCGGCCCCCAGTGCACGGCCACCTGCTCCGGCAGGTCGTCGATCCAGGTGAACGAGACGGCCGCGCAGATCCCGAGTGCGAGAAGGCCGAGAACGCCGGTCGCGACGGCCACGGGGACGGGGCGACGGAAGGTGGACGTCGTGCGGTGGGTCATCGAAGTGCCTCCTCGAGCAGGGCGACGGTGGTCGAGCCGGAGATGCCGAGGCGCCGGGACACGCGGACGACGTCGGCGATCGCGGCGTCGAGCGCCGGATCGCTCGGTGGCGGGACGGCGACGACGACCGCGCCGCGGCCGCGCCGCAGGTCGACGACGCCCTCGTCGCGCAGCGCTTGGTACGCGCGCAGGACGGTGTGCACGTTGACGTCGAGCGCGGCGGCGGCGTCCCGGGCCGAGGGGAGTCGGTCTCCGGGGGTCAGCTCTCCCCGGACCGCGGCCCGACGGACCTGTGCGGCGAGCTGCTCGAAGAGCGCCTCGTCGGTCCCGGGGTTCAGGGTGAACAGCATGTCGCTTAGTCTATATTGTTCTAGTTGAAATAGATCACCGAGATGCGCGAAAGGGCCCGCACCGGACGGTGCGGACCCTTTCGCGGTCGCGACTCAGATCATGTACTCGATGAGCTCCGACGGGTCGGCCACCGATCGTGGTTCGACCCGACGCTCGGGGACCCGCACCCTCGCCGGTACGCCGACGGCCACGCCCCCGTCGGGGACGTCCTTGACGACGACGGCGTTCGCGCCGACCTGTGCGTCGTCGCCGATCCACACGGGGCCGAGGATCTTCGCGCCGGCGCCCACCGTCACCCGGTCGCCGAGGGTGGGGTGACGCTTGCCCTTGGTCATCGAGCGTCCACCGAGCGTGGAACCGTGGAAGAGCAGCACGTCGTCGCCGACGACGGCCGTCTCGCCCACGACGACCCCCATGCCGTGGTCGATGAACAGTCGCCGACCGAGCATGGCACCGGGGTGGATCTCAATCCCGGTCGCCGCACGGGCGATCTGTGACAGCAGACGGGCGGGGAACCGAAGACCGGGCTCCCGCCACATTCGGTGCGCGACGCGGTAGGCCCACACGGCGTGCAACCCCGGGTAGCTCAGAGCCACCTCGACGCGCGAGCGTGCCGCGGGGTCTCCGTGGCGCGCCGCGTCGAGGTCCTCGCCGAGGACCGTCACGAACCTCCGCAGACGGCGCACGTCAGTCCATGAGGTCCGAGTAGAGGACCGAGGTCAGGTAGCGCTCGCCGAAGGACGGGATGATCACGACGATCAGCTTGCCCTTGTTCTCCGGGCGCTGGGCGACCTGCGTGGCGGCGGCGATGGCGGCACCGGAGGAGATGCCGACCAGCAGGCCCTCTTCCTTGGCGGCGCGACGCGCGACCTCGACCGCGGTGTCCGCGTTGACGTCGATGACCTCGTCGTAGATCTCCGTGTCGAGGATCTCCGGGACGAAGTTCGCGCCGATGCCCTGGATCTTGTGCGGGCCGGGGGCGCCGCCGTTGAGGATCGCCGACTCCTCGGGCTCGACAGCCACGATCTTGATGTCGGGGTTCCGCTCCTTGAGCGCCTGACCCACGCCGGTGATGGTGCCGCCGGTGCCGATGCCGGAGACGACGATGTCGACCTTGCCGTCCGTGTCGGCCCAGATCTCCTCGGCCGTCGTCGCCCGGTGGATCGCGGGGTTCGCGGCGTTCGCGAACTGGCTCGCGAGCACCGCACCCTCACGCTCGGCGACGATCTGCTCGGCGCGGGAGACCGCGCCCTTCATGCCCTCGGCCGGCGGGGTGAGGATGAGCTCGGCGCCGAACGCACGCAGCAGCGCGCGGCGCTCCTTGGACATGCTCTCGGGCATCGCGAGGACGACGTTGTAGCCGCGCGCCGCGCCGACCATGGCCAGGGCGATGCCGGTGTTTCCCGAGGTGCCCTCGACGATCGTCCCGCCGGGCTTGAGGTCGCCCGACTTCTCTGCCGCGTCGATGATCGCGACACCGATCCGGTCCTTGACCGAGCTGGCCGGGTTGTAGAACTCGAGCTTGCCGACGACCGTGGCCTCGGCGCCGTCGGTCACCCGGTTGAGACGGACCAGCGGGGTGTTGCCAACCAGTGTCGTCACGTCGTCGTAGATGCGTGCCATGTCAACCTCAATCTCCTTGGCCGGCGGGTGCCGGTATGCGGATGTCAGGCCGGAGGGTTCCGGCTGTCAGGGGGAGGGGGCGTGCCCCCGGGGTGCGATCGGGCCGAGGGCGGGCCTCGGGGTCGCGGAGCGTCGGGGGACGGGCGCAGGGCCGCGCCGACGCTCTAGCGACAGCAGGGACAGCAGGCACACGAACGCACGGCGCGCGTGTGCAGGGGGGCCGCGGGCATGACGGGGAGAGGTGCGACGGCTGAGTGCTCGTACATCCTCGATCCCTCCGATCGTGCGGCGGTGGTCGTGCGCGGCTCGCGCCGACCGAGCGGTGACTCGAGGGCGGAGCTCGCGGCCGACACTAGCGAGGGCTGTAACCGTCCGCAACGGCGTCTCATTCCCGGCCGCCGGGACGCCGGGACGGCGGTGGGCCGCACCTGCGGCGCCTGACCTCGGCGGGCCGGTGCACGCGCGGCCGTGGCCGCGCGGAGAGGGAGGGGAGCGGGTGACGAGAATCGAACTCGCGTGATCAGTTTGGAAGACTGAGGCTCTACCATTGAGCTACACCCGCGAACCGGCGCCGGAGCGCCAGGAACGTGGACACCTTAGCAAACGCCGCGGCCGATGCCAGCATCCGGGCGGTGGTCCTGGCTCGAGGGGGCGAGCGGTTAGACTCGGGCCGCCCGCGGTTCTCCGAGGGTGAGCCGGGGTGTGGCGCAGGTTGGTAGCGCGTCCGCTTTGGGAGCGGAAGGTCGCAGGTTCAAATCCTGTCACCCCGACGGCTCGGTGCGAGAGCGCCGCGAGGCCGGATCGACGACATCGTCGGTCCGGCCTTTTTCGTGCCCGGGGTCGGGGCCGGAATCCGGTGCGTGGTCGACATGGAGGAGTGGATAGATGGTTGAAACTGCGCATAAGTAGTCTCACTACGTGAAAGCCACTAAGCAGTATTGCTGAAGGAGCGCTCCCACGCTCGAGATGTTCGTTAGCGTCCCTCTCATACACAACGAGCCGGGCCGACGACGTCGCGGTGCCGCCCCGCGCGACGCGGGGCCTGGACCGAGGGACCGAGATGACACGAGACGACACGAGAGCCGGCGGGCGCCGTGCTCTGCCGAGCCCGCCCTCCGACGTCGAGGCGTTCCGCGACCTCGGGCCCGTGCGGCCGTGGGTGCAGCCCGTCGCCGCGGCGGCCAGCCTGCCCGTGCTCGTGAGCCTCGCACTCTTCGCCGGCCGGGCACCCTGGCTCTGGCCGCTCTACCTCACTCTCGCCCTGACGGCCGTCAGCCTCCTCCTCTGGGTGGTCACGGGCATCCGCAGGCCACGTGTCTCGGCCGAGTCGCACCTGCGTCTCGTGCGGCGATGGGCGCCGGAGAAGGTGCCGTCGGTCGATGTCTTCGTCCCCGTCTGCGGCGAGGACCTCGAGGTGCTCGAGAACACGTTCGCCCACGTGGAGCAGCTCTACTGGACCGGTGGCCTGACCGTCTGGGTCCTCGACGACGGGGCCGACCCGCACGTCGCGCGGCTCGCAGAGCGCTACGGGTTCCGGTACCGCGTCCGGCCGGACCGGGGGCGCCTCAAGAAGGCGGGGAACCTTCGCTCGGCCTTCGCCGCCAGCGGGGCCGAGGTCATCGCGATCTTCGACGCGGATTTCTGTCCGCGGCCCGACTTCCTCCGGCAGCTCGTGCCGTACCTGGACGACCCCGAGGTCGGGATCGTCCAGAGTCCGCAGGACTTCGACACGGACCCGTCGATGGGCTGGCTCCAACGGACCGCAGGAGCGACCCAGGAGATCTTCTACCGCTGGGTGCAACCCTCCCGGGACCGGATCGGCGCGACCGTGTGCTGCGGGACGAACGCCCTGTACCGACGCAGCGCGCTGGAGCTGATCGGCGGCTTCCCGGAGATCGACCACAGCGAGGACCTCTACACCGGCATCTGGCTCATGCGTGCCGGGTTCGAGACCCGGTTCGTCCCGTTGCGACTCGCCAAGGGGCTGTGCCCCGACGAGCTCGGTCCGTTCCTCACCCAGCAGTACCGCTGGGCGAACGGCACCGTGGCCATGGTCACGGACCGTGAGAACGACCTGCGAGGACTCCGCCGGATCCAGCGAACCGCCCTCTGGGCCGGGCTCTGCTACTACACCGAGACCTCGGCGCTCGCGCTGAACATCTTCGTGCCCTCCGTGGTGATGTGCTGGATCTACCCGCAGGACGTCCTCCCCGCGCACCTGCTGCTCCTGCTCCCGAGCCTCTGGGTGATGACCGTCCTGTTCCCGGTGGTGCACCGCTCGCACTGGCGCATCGAGGTCCTGCGCGTCCAGCTCGCCCAGAGCTTTGCGCACCTGCTCGTCCTCGCGCACGCGATCCGCGGGAACTACGCCGGATGGGTGCCGACCGGCTCGGGTGGCGGGTCGAGCGCGCTCGCCCGCTCGATCGCCCGGGTGATGGTCACGACGTTGACCGTCGGGGTGGTCGCGTGGCTCGGAGGAGTCGTCGTCGGAGTCGCGACGTACGGGCTCGCCCAGTTCTGGGGCATGGCGGCGTTGGCGGCCGGATACACGTGGCTCGCGGTCCCGCTGATCGTCGACGGTCTGCGCATCGTGCGACCCCGCGGGTTCTCGCCGCGCGCGTCGGCGCAGGTCAGGAGCGGCACGACGGTGCCGCGGTACGCGCGCGCCGGCCTCGCGCCCTAGACCTCGAACACCCCGCCCGTCACGCGCGTCCTGCGCCGCCCGACACACCTCCCACCACGCACGGAGCACCCGATGAGATCGCCAGACCGCCCCCACGTCCCGTTCGTCGACTCAGCCGTGCCCGACGACGTGCTCCGGCCCGTCGAGCGTCGTCGGAGCGGCGGGCTGCCCTGGCCGGTCGCGATCTTCGTGACCGTGGCCATGACTTTCGGCGCGCTGCTCGCCCTCGGTGCCTTCGACCCGCTGCTCGGTTCGCTGTGACCCGGGACTCACGGTTCCGCGCCGACGTCGAGGGTCTTCGCGGGCTCGCGGTCGTGCTGGTCCTGCTCTTCCACGCCGGTGTGCCCGGGATCGGCGGGGGCTACGTCGGCGTGGACGTCTTCTTCGTCATCTCGGGCTTCCTTATCACGGGCATGCTCCTGCGCGAGCTCTCGACCACCGGGACGATCGCCCTCGGCTCGTTCCTGGCGGCCCGTGCGCGCCGCATCCTCCCGGCGGCCTCGGCCGTTCTCGTGGCCACCGCGGTGGCTGCCTGGCTCCTGCTTCCCCCGCTCCGCGTGCGCGAGACCATGATCGACGTCGTCGCCGCGGCGCTCCAGGTGGCGAACCTGCGGTTCATCTCCCAGGAGACCGACTACATGACGGCCGACGCAGCCCCGAGCCCCGTGCTGCACTACTGGTCCCTGGCGGTCGAGGAGCAGTTCTACCTGGTCTTCCCCCTGCTTCTCCTCGGCGCCGCGTTCATCGCCCGTCGTGCCGGGTGGTCGCCCGTCGCGGTGGCAGGGACGGTCGTCGTGGGCGTGTCGGTCGCGTCGTTCCTCTACTCCCTCGTCCTCACGACGGCGGACCCCAGCTCGGCGTACATGTCGCCGCTCACCCGGGCGTGGCAGCTCGGGGCGGGCGGGATCGCCGCGCTCGCGCTCCACGGCCGCCGGGGCAGCGGTGTACCGCGCGTGCGTTCGGTGCTCGTGTGGGTCGGTGTCGCGGCCGTCGTCGTCGCTGCCGTCGTCCTCGACGAGGAGACGCCGTTCCCGGGAACGGCCGCGCTGCTGCCGACGCTCGGGACGGTCGCGATCCTCGCCGCGGGCGCCGGCGGACTGGTCGGAGCCGGCGTCCTCCTCGCGGCGCCGCCGGTGCGGTGGGTCGGCCGACTGTCGTTCTCCTGGTACCTCACGCACTGGCCCGTCCTCGTACTTGCCGAGGCGGTCCTGGGTGACCTCCGTTGGCCGACGCTCGTGGTCCTCACCCTGGTGGCCGGCGTGCTCGCCTACGGTCTGATGGAGACCGTCGAGAACCGGGTCCGCAGATCCCGCGTCGTCCTTCTGCGCCCCGCTCACTCCTACGCCGTCGGGGTCTCGGGCGTCCTCGTGGCGCTCGGCGCCGGCCTCGGACTGGGTTCGGACGTCTACGAGGACCTTGCCCAGGCCTCGGGCACGCTCGAGGGGACGTCCCTCTCCGACGTTCTGACCCCGGAGGCCGCGGCTCTGACGGGTGGTCCGACGACCCCCGGTCCCGGGGAAGCGGCCGCCGACGCGCCCCCGCTCGAGTACCCCTGTCTGTCGCCGATGAGCGAGCTGGACCTGACCTGGCACGAGGAGTGCACCACCGGACCCGACGACGGTCTCGACGTCGTCCTCTTCGGCGACTCCAAGGCCTTCCAGTGGAGCGGGGCGATGCGCACCATCGCCGAGGACCACGGGTGGAGGCTGACGATCGTCACCAAGGGCGGCTGCTCGGCCGCGGACATCCCGCAGCGGTTCACCGCCGAGTCGGTCGACTGCGAACGGTGGCGTGCCGCCCAGCTGCCCCGCATCGGCGAGGAGGCCGACGTCGTCGTCGTCTCGACGTCCACGTCCTACTTCTTCAAGCCGCAGGCCGAGATCCTGCGCGACGACGCGTGGGACCGGACGCTGGACGCCTTCCGGTCGGCGGACATCCCTGTGGTGTACGTGCGCGACGTCCCGGTGCCCGACTTTGACGTGCCGGGCTGCATCTCGGAGCACGTCGAGGACTGGTCGCGGTGCGAGTTCTCCCGCTCGGCGTCGCTGGCCCCGGACCCGCTGCTCCTGCGTGCGGTCCTCGGCGACGAGCCGGGCGTCGAGGGTGTCGACATGAGCGCGAGCCTCTGCCCGAGCGAGACCTGCCAGGCGGTGCTCGGGGGAGTCCTGATGTACCGGGACGCGAGCCACCTGACCTGGACGACGACGGGCCTGCTCACGGGCGAGCTGGAGAGCAAGCTGCTGGCCACCCAGGCGTTCGGGACACCGCGTTCCTGATGCCGTAGGATGTAACGGTTGCCCGTGCACCTATTCAGTCCGCCACGTCGTGGCAGTCGACGAACCGCCCGGGCGTGCATGTCGAACGACCTACCGAGCCGTACCCGGCCGGCCCCGATCAGTTGGAGATCATCGAAGTGAAGAGCGCCGTCGAGACCCTGGAGCCCACCAAGGTCAAGCTGACCGTCGAGGTGGAGTACGCCGAGCTGAAGCCCAGCATCGACCACGCCTACGAGCACATCGCGGAGCAGGTCAACATTCCTGGCTTCCGCAAGGGGAAGGTGCCGGCGCGGATCATCGACCAGCGCGTCGGTCGCCCGGCCGTGCTGGAGCACGCCGTCAACGAGGGTCTGCCCAACTTCTACCGTCAGGCCATCTCCGAGACGTCGCTGCGCCCGCTGGGCCAGCCGGACGTCGAGGTCACCGAGGTGCCGATCGAGGCCGAGGGCCCGCTGAAGTTCACGGCCGAGGTCGAGGTCCGCCCGGAGCTCGAGCTGCCGGAGCTCGAGGGCCTGGAGCTCACCGTCGAGGCCGGCGAGGTCAGCGACGAGGACGTCAACGAGCGTCTCGAGTCGCTCCGCGAGCGTTTCGGCACCCTCGTCGGTGTCGACCGTCCCGCCGCCGAGGGCGACTTCGTCGTCCTCGACCTCAAGGCCGTCATCGACGACGAAGAGGTGGACTCGGTCTCGGGCGTCAGCTACGAGATCGGCTCGGGCAACATGCTCGAGGGCCTCGACGAGGCGCTCACGGGCCTCTCGGCCGAGGAGACCACCACCTTCAAGGCGCCGCTCGCCGGTGGCGACCACGAGGGCAAGGAGGCCGACGTCACCGTCACGGCCACCGCCGTCAAGCAGCGTGAGCTCCCGGAGTCGGACGACGACTTCGCCCAGCTCGCCTCCGAGTTCGACACGATCGACGAGCTGAAGGACGACCTGCGCAAGCAGGTCGCCGACGCCAAGACCTCGAACCAGGCCGTCGCCGCGCGTGACGCACTGCTCGAGCACCTCGTCGAGAAGACCGAGATCCCCGTGCCGTCCGGTGCGGTCGAGGCCGAGGTCCACCGTCACCTCGAGGGCGAGAACCGCCTCGAGGACGAGGAGCACCGCGCCGAGGTCACCGAGCAGGCGACCGAGGCCCTGCGCAACCAGATCCTGCTGGACACGCTCGCCGAGAAGCTCGAGATCCAGGTCGCTCAGAACGAGCTGCTCGAGTACCTCGTGAGCGCGTCGCGTCAGTACGGCATGGACCCGAACCAGTTCATCCAGACGCTCGACCAGAACGGCCAGATCCCCGCGATGGTCGGCGAGGTCGCCCGGTCCAAGGCTCTCGCCGTCGCCCTGCGCGACGTCGTCGTCAAGGACGAGGCCGGCGAGGTCGTCGACCTCTCCGAGTTCATCGGGTCGGACGAGGACGACGCTGCCGAGGCCGCGGACGCCACCGAGGAGTCGGCCGAGGACGCCAAGGCCTGAGCACGACGACCAGCCGGACGGCTCTCGCCCCCACGGGGGCGGGGGCCGTCCGTCGTCCTGGTGCGTCCGGATCGACGTCCGGCGTGCGCCGACAGCGAAACGGGCGCGGATCAGGACGATAACCGCGGGCCCCGCGCGTTAGGGTCACTGCACACGGTGCGTACCGGGGAGTCCCGATCGCACCGTCACGCCGCCACGGGGTGCCCGTGACGAGACGATGACGAGGGAGACGGACGTGAACGACCAGCTGCCGATGGCACGGGCCGAGGGCTCAGGACTCGGGCTCAACGACTCGATCTACAACCGGCTTCTCAAGGAGCGCATCATCTGGCTCGGGTCGGAGGTGCGCGACGAGAACGCGAACGCGATCTGCGCGCAGATGATGCTTCTTGCAGCGGAAGATCCCGAGAAGGACATCTTCCTGTACATCAACTCGCCCGGTGGTTCGATCACCGCTGGCATGGCGATCTACGACACGATGCAGTTCATCCAGCCGGACGTCGCGACCGTGGCGATGGGCATGGCCGCGTCGATGGGGCAGTTCCTGCTCTCCTCGGGGGCCAAGGGCAAGCGCTACGCGACGCCGCACGCACGAGTGATGATGCACCAGCCGTCGGGCGGCATCGGCGGCACGGCGACGGACGTTCGCATCAACGCCCAGCTGATCATGCACATGAAGCGGGTGCTCTCGGAGCTCACCGCCGAGCAGACCGGCAAGACGGTCGAGCAGATCAACAAGGACAACGACCGGGACAACTGGTTCACGGCGTCCGAGGCACTGGAGTACGGGTTCGTCGACCACGTCGTCGAGCACGCGGACTCGGTCGCAGGTGGAGGCGGCACCGGAGCCTGACGGCCCGACGCCCCCGCCGCACACCCACCACACCTGCTGAGGAGAACCCGTGAGCATCGAGTCCCAGTACATCAACACCGCGCAGCGCCTCGCCGGGCCTGCCGGCCTGCCAAGCGGCGGCCGCGCCATGCCCTACGGCGCGCCGTCCAACCGCTACGTCCTGCCCCAGTACGAGGAGCGCACGGCGTACGGGTACAAGCGCCAGGACCCCTACACCAAGCTGTTCGAGGACCGCATCATCTTCCTGGGCGTCCAGGTCGACGACGCCTCGGCGGACGACGTCATGGCACAGCTCCTCGTCCTCGAGAGCTCCGACCCCGACCGCGACATCATCCTCTACATCAACTCGCCCGGTGGTTCCTTCACCGCGATGACGGCGCTGTACGACACGATGCAGTACATCAAGCCGGAGATCCAGACGGTCTGCCTCGGGCAGGCCGCGTCCGCCGCCGCCGTGCTGCTCGCCGCCGGACACCCGGGCAAGCGTCTCGCGCTCCCGAACGCCCGCGTCCTGATCCACCAGCCGGCGATGGAGGGCGGCGGGTACGCGCAGGCCTCCGACATCGAGATCCACGCGAACGAGCTGATCCGCATGCGTGAGTGGCTCGAGGGCACGCTCTCGCTGCACTCGGGCCGCACGCTCGAGCAGGTCCAGGAGGACATCGAGCGCGACAAGATCCTCACGGCCGCGCAGGCCAAGGACTACGGCCTGGTCGACCAGGTCCTCGAGAGCCGCAAGCCGGTCAAGATCAACAAGCCCTGACCGACAGATCCGGGCAAAACCCCAGCCACCACCGGTGCGCCTTGTGACAACGGGCGCCCGGTGGTGTGCAATGGGAAGACGATCGACGACAAGCGGTCGACCAGGCGAGGAGATATAGCGTGGCTCGGATCTCGGACGGCGCAGAACTGTTGAAGTGCTCGTTCTGCGGGAAGTCGCAAAAGCAGGTCAAGAAGCTGATCGCCGGCCCCGGCGTGTACATCTGCGACGAGTGCATCGAGCTGTGCAACGAGATCCTCACCGAGGAGCTCACCGAGGCCGCCGAGCTCGGGCTGGTCGACCTGCCGAAGCCTCGGGAGATCTTCTCGTTCCTCGAGGACTACATCATCGGCCAGGACCAGGCGAAGAAGGCCCTCGCGGTCGCCGTCTACAACCACTACAAGCGGATCCAGGCAGCGCAGGCGCCGGGGACCGTGCACGACGACTCCGCCGTCGAGATCGCGAAGTCCAACATCCTCCTGATCGGTCCCACCGGGACCGGCAAGACCTACCTCGCCCAGACCTTGGCGAAGATGCTGAACGTGCCGTTCGCGATCGCCGACGCGACCGCGCTCACGGAGGCGGGGTATGTCGGCGAGGACGTCGAGAACATCCTGCTGAAGCTGATCCAGGCCGCCGACTTCGACACGAAGAAGGCGGAGACCGGGATCATCTACATCGACGAGGTCGACAAGGTCGCACGCAAGGCCGAGAACCCGTCGATCACCCGCGACGTCTCCGGCGAGGGAGTGCAGCAGGCGCTGCTCAAGATCATCGAGGGCACGACGGCCTCCGTCCCGCCCCAGGGTGGACGCAAGCACCCCCACCAGGACTTCATCCAGATCGACACGACCAACGTCCTGTTCATCGTCGCCGGGGCGTTCGCCGGCCTGGACGACATCGTGGGCCAGCGGGTCCGCAAGCGCGGTATCGGCTTCGGTGCGCCGATGGAGACCGACGACAGCGCGGACCTGTTCTCCGAGGTCCGTCCCGAGGACCTGCAGAAGTACGGGCTGATCCCCGAGTTCATCGGGCGACTCCCGGTGATCGCCGCCGTCTCGCCGCTGGACCAGGAAGCGCTCGTCAAGATCCTCACGGAGCCGAAGAACGCCCTGGTCAAGCAGTACCAGCGCATGTTCGAGATCGACGGGGCGGAGCTCGAGTTCGAGACCGGCGCGATCGAGGCGATCGCCGACCAGGCGTTGCTGCGCGGCACCGGGGCGCGTGGCCTGCGCGCGATCCTCGAAGAGGTCCTGCAGCAGATCATGTTCGACATGCCGAGCCGGGACGACGTGGAGCGGGTCGTGATCACCCGCGACGTCGTCCTCGAGAACGTCAACCCCACCATCGTCCCGCGTGACGCCAAGCGGGAGCCCCGCGAGAAGTCCGCCTGACCGGTCCGGCGCGGTCGACACACCGCGGCCGGACCCGCCACTCGCCCTAGCGAGGTGCGTAGAGTGCCTCGATCTCGTCCGCGAAGTCGTCGAGCACGAGGTGGCGCTTCACCTTCAGCGACGGGGTGAGGTACCCGTTCTCCTCGGTGAGGTCCGTGTCGAGGACGCGGATCTTCCGGACCGACTCCGCGCGGGAGACCAGCTCGTTGGCGTGTGCCATCGCGGCGTCGAACTCGGCGAGAACCGCCGGATGTGTCCGCGCCGTCTCGACGTCCATCGCCGGGATTCCCTGCGTCGCGCACCAGTGGGCGATGCCGTCGGGGTCGATCGTCACGAGTGCCCCCACGAACGGGCGCTGGTCGCCGACGACGACCGCCTGGCCGACGAGGGCATGGTGACGGAGACGGTCCTCGAGGGGTGCCGGTGCGACGTTCTTCCCGCCCGCGGTGACGATGATCTCCTTGAGACGGCCGACGATGCTGACGTAGCCGTCCTCGTCGATCCTGCCCAGGTCTCCCGTGCGGAACCACTCGCCGTCGAACACCTCGGCGGTGAGCTCGGGCTGGTTGCGGTACCCCTGGAAGACGTGGCCGCCGGAGACCTGCAGCTCGCCGCTGTCCGCCACACGCAGCGAGGCGCCGGGGAACGCCTGCCCGACGGTTCCGACCCGGGTGTGACCCGGGCGGGCGACCGCTGTCGGCGCCGTCGTCTCCGTCAGTCCGTAGCCCTCGAGGATCGTCAGGCCTGCACCACGGAAGAAGTGGGCGAGGTCGTCGCCGAGCGGTGCACCTCCCGAGATCGCGAAGCGGGCCTGTCCGCCGAGAGCCTCGCGGAGCGTGCCGAGGACGAGCTTGCCCGCGACCGCGTGCCGGGCGCGGACGCCGACGCTCACCGAGCCTTCGTCCAGCGCGTGCGAGAAGTCCCGTGACGCCCGTGCTGCCCAGCGGAAGACCTTCCCCTTGAGCCCGGTCCCCGCCTTCTGCTCGGCACCCGCGTAGACCTTCTCGAAGATCCGGGGGACCGCGAGCAGATAGGTCGGCCTGAACGTCGTCAGGTCCGACAGCAGCTGCTTGGTGTCGGGGGAGTGGCCGACGACACCGGGCGAGGCCACCGCCATCACCTGGATGTAGCGCGCGAAGACGTGCGCGAGCGGCAGGAAGAGGAGCGTGCGCGAGCCTGGGGGCGAGACGATCTCGCTGAGGCCCTGGACACCGTTCAGCGCGAGATAGACGAAGTTGCCGTGGCTCAGCTCGACGCCCTTCGGGCGCCCGGTCGAACCCGACGTGTAGATGATCGTGGCGATGTCGTCCCGCTGGGCGGCGTTCCGACGGCGGACAGCCCGTTCGGGGTCGACGTCCGCGCCGGCGGCGACGAGCGTGTCGATCGCCCCGTCGTCGAGGACCAGGACACGCTCGACGGAGGGGAGCCGGTCGCGGACCTCGGCGATCGCCGCGGCGTGCGCGGTCGTCTCGGTCACGACGACGCGGGCTCCGGAGTCCTCGAGGATCCAACGAACCTGTTCCGGGGAGGACGTCTCGTAGACGGGGACCGGGACCAGACCGGCGTCCCAGGCGGCGAAGTCGAGCAGCATCCACTCGTAGCGGGTCCGCGACATGATCGCGACCCGGTCGCCCTTCTGCAGGCCGAGTCCCAAGAAGCCGTGGGAGACCGCGCGGACCTGCTCGGCGAACTCCGCAGCCGTCGTGGGCTCCCACGCGCCGGACTCCGCACGGACCTCCACGAGCGTCTCGTCGCCCCGGGTGCGCACCCGGTCGGCGAGGAGGTCGGAGATGGTGGTCCGTGGCCCGACCTCGACGAGGCTGGGCGAGATGCTCTGCGGCTGGGGCGCGATGGGTGGTTGCACGATGTCCGACCTTACCGCCTGACGTCGGACAGAGGCGCCTCACCTCTACGATCGAGGCATGGAAGAGCGACCGACCTCCGACACCGTCCGCACGACGACCGCCGTCGAGATCCCTGCCGAGATCCTGCGGCTGCGCGGGAGCATCGACAACATCGACGCGGCGATCGTCCACCTGCTCGCGGAGCGCTTCAAGTGCACCCGCCGGGTCGGTGAGCTGAAGGCGGAGGCGGGCCTGCCCCCGGCCGACATGGGCCGCGAGCGTGCGCAGATCGAGCGACTCGGGTCGATCGCCCAGGCCTCGGGCCTCGACCCGGCGTTCGCGGAGCAGTTCCGCGAGTTCATCGTCGGAGAGGTCAAGCGTCAGCACCGCTCGATCGCGGACGAGCGGGACGGTTCGTCCACGGACGGTCCTGACCTCTTCGCCTGACCTCGGTGGGGCGACGGCCGCCAGCGTTGGCATGGACGACCGAGGTGTCGCACCCTGGAGTGATCCTCGGCCGTGCGGGCTCGTCGCCGCACGGTCAGCCAGCGACGGAGGGATCTGCATGAAGATCGATTGGCTCAAGCCCCTGCTCGGCAGCACGGGACCGTTCGCGACGGCCACGCTCGACGTCTCCCGGGGCGGTGAGTCGGGGGAGCGGGAGCTCCGGGCGCGATGGCGCTCGGTGGTGCGCGACCTCGACAAGGCCGGAGCTCCGGCGGCGGTCGTCGCCGACCTGGAGGATCGTGCCCTGCGGCCCACCCACGTGCACGGCCCGCACGGCCGCGTCATCATCGCGACGGCGGAGGACGGCGTCCTGGTCGACCGGATCCTCGCCGCTCCGCCGACCGCCTCCCGGGGCCACTGGGGTGCGGCGCCCGAGCTCGGGCCCGCGGCGCGCGCCGCTGACGAGTCCGTCAACTACCTGCTCGTCGTCGCCGACCGTACCGGCGCGGACCTCTACCGCAGCACGCCCGGAACGGGTGGGATCGAGGTCGAGCGGAGCAGCGTCGAGGGCGACCACGACGCCGTCACCAAGGCCAAGGTCGGTCGCTACGAGGAGAAGCGTGTCGAAGGACGGGCGGAGGACTCCTGGGAGCGGAACGCCGAGGCGATCGCCGCGCGTGTCGACCGGATCGTCGCGGAGCACGGTCCCGAGGTCGTGCTGCTCAGCGGCGACGTCCGGGCGTGCGCCCTGGTCCGGGGCGCGGCGACCCGCAAGACGGGCGACCTTCTGGTCGACGTCCAGGGCGGTGCCCGGGACAACGGGGTGAACCAGGCCTCGTTCGACGCGCACATCGCCGAGGCGCTGGCGAAGGTCCGGGAGCGCCGTCGGACGTCCGTGTTCGAGGAGCTGCAGGCTGCGGTGGCGCGCGACGCCGGGGGCGTGACGTCGCTCGCGGACGCCGTCACCGTCCTCCAGCGCGGTCAGGTGCGTGAGCTGGTGATCACGGCCTCGGCGCTCGACGGCGACACGAACTCCCTCTGGGTGGGGCCCGACCTGTTGCACCTGGCCTCGTCGAAGGAGGAGGTGGAGGCGCTCGGGGTCGCCCCCGACGACGTGCGGGAGCTGCCGGCGACGGTCGCGGTGATGCGTGCGGCCCTCGGGCAGGACGCCGGCGTCACCGTGGTCGGCCACGACCTGCCGGGCGGCGTCGGCGCACTGCTGCGATGGGCTGACGAGGACACGCCGCACGACGCGTCGCCGAGCATGTCGGGCGACGCGGAGCGGTTGCGTCCCGCCTCGTAGTCCTGTGCCGTGCCGGCCGGTCGCGCTTACGGGCGTGGCCGGCCGCCGCGTGCCACGACAGGGACGAGGACGAGCGCGAGCACCCCGCCCCCCAGGGCCAGGCCCGTGTACGACGCGCCCGCGACGACGACCCCGGACAGCGCACCGCCCGCCGCCCCCGCCAGCGCGACGAGCACGTCCACGCGGCCCTGGGTCCGGGCGCGCGTGGCGAGGGGTGCGGCGTCGGTGACGAGCGTGGTGCCCGCGACGAGCCCGAGGCTCCATCCGAGGCCGAGCAGCGCCAGCCCGATCGCCACGAGCACGACCGAGCTGCCGGAGACGGCGGCGACGAGGCCCGCGCCGAGCAGCGTGACGGCAGCCAGCACCGCGACCGTCCGCGGTCCGTGGCGGTCGACCAGTCGGCCGGAGAGCGGGGACGGGAGGTACATCGCACCCACGTGGATCGCGATCACCAGTCCCACCGCACCGACATGCCCGTGGTGGGCCATGTGGACCGGCGTCATCGTCATGATCGCGACCATCACGATCTGCGTGACGACCATGACGGTCGCGCCGAGGGCCACACCGCGGTTGCGCGCCGTGACGGTGGAGGGTGCTGTGGCCGTGCCGGGTGCGGCGACGGGGTCCGAGGACCGTCCCGGGTCACCGGCGGTGCCCGTCACGTCGTCTCGCGAGATCGCGAGCGCTCGCAGGAGCGGGTCAGGTCGCAGGAAGATCCAGAGAACCAGCGCGGCGCACGAGTACGCGACCGTCGCGAGCACGAAGGGACCGGCCAACCGGGGCAGCCCCCCGTCGACGGCCATGTCTCCGGTCAGCCCGGTCAGGGTCGGACCGACGACCGCGCCGACCGTCGTCGCCACGAGCACGGTCGAGAGCGCGCGGGCACGCCGTGGCGGGGCCGCGAGGTCCGCCCCCGCATAGCGCGCCTGCAGGTTCGCGGCGCTGCCGGCACCGTAGACGAAGAGCGACGCGAAGAGGAGCAGGGACGAGTCGGTCACCGCCGCGACGATCACCCCCAGGCTGCCGAGAGCCCCGACGGCGTACCCCGCGGCGAGCCCCACGCGACGGCCAGAGCGTCCCGAGGCGACCCCGATGAACACGGCTGCAAGCGCCGAGCCGAGCGTGAACAGCGTGCTCGGCACCCCCGCGAGCGACGTCGACCCGAGCATCTCCTGCGCGAGAAGCGCACCGACGGTGATCCCGGCAGCCAGCCCGGCGCCCGACAGGATCTGCGCGCAGACGAGCACGACGAGCGTCCGCCGCTGCTCGGGTGCATCGCCGGCCGCACCCGCGGGGAGAGCCGGCGATGCGGCCACGGTCAGCCCTTCTTGCGGACGACGGGCTCGCCGAGCTCGTGCGAGACGACGACGAGACCGCCCTGGACCGCAGCGTCGCCCTGACCCTCGGTCGTCTCGACGATCACGAGGTCCCCGGTCACGCGGCCGCCGTTGCGCACGTCGACCGCGGATGCCTCGACACCGCTCACGCCGGCTGCCGGCACGGCGAGCTCCACGGCGAGGATCGGGGTCTTCATCGAGACCTTCGCCTCGGACTTGAGGCGACGCAGGGCGGCGAGGGCGTAGCCGGCGTAGGCCAGGACGTCGGGGTCGGCACCTTCGGCCGCGGCACGCAGAGGCGCGGCCGACGGCCACGGAGCGCGGTGGACCGAACCCTCGCGCCACCACGACCAGACCTCTTCGGTCGCGAACGGCACGTAGGGGGCGAAGAGCCGGAGCATGGTGTCCAGCCCGAGCGCCAGGGCGACGCGTGCGGACCGGGTCTCCTGCGTCAGGTCCTCCTCGTCGGCTCCCGCACCGTAGGCGCGGTCCTTGACCAGCTCGAGGTAGTCGTCGCAGAACGCCCAGAAGAACGTCTCGACGGTCTCGAGAGCGCGCGTGTGGTCGTACGTCTCGAGCGACTCCGTCGCCCTGTCGACGACGTCGGCCAGGCTGGCGAGCATCGCTCGGTCGATCGTCTCGGTCACGAGGGCCGGGTCGAGGACGATCTCGCCGTCGCCGCCGAACGCGAGGGCGAACTTCGAGGCGTTGAGGATCTTGATCGCCAGGCGGCGCCCGATCTTCATCTGACCGACCTCGAACGCGGCGTCCGTCCCGAGGCGGGCCGACGCGGCCCAGTAGCGCACGGCGTCGGACCCGTGCTCCTCGAGCAGCCCCATCGGCGTGACGACGTTGCCCTTGGACTTGGACATCTTCTTGCGGTCGGGGTCGAGGATCCAGCCGGAGATCGCGGCGTTCGCCCAGGGCAGGCTGCCGTGCTCGAGGTGCGAGCGCACGACCGTCGAGAAGAGCCACGTCCGGATGATGTCCTGGCCCTGCGGGCGCAGGTCCATCGGGAAGACGCGCGAGAAGAGGTCCTCGTCGCGCTCCCAGCCGCCCGCGATCTGGGGCGTCAGGGACGACGTGGCCCAGGTGTCCATCACGTCGGCCTCGCCCACGAACCCGCCCGGCTCGCCACGCTGGTCCTCGGTGTAGCCCGGCGGGACGTCGGAGGCTGGGTCGACGGGGAGCGACGCCTCGTCGGGGACGATCGGGGCGTCGTGGTTGACGTCGCCACCGTCCGTGACCGGGTACCAGAGCGGGATCGAGACGCCGAAGAAGCGCTGGCGCGAGACGAGCCAGTCGCCGTTGAGGCCGCCGACCCAGTTCTCGTACCGCACCTTCATGAAGTCCGGGTGGAACCGGATCTCCTCGCCGCGCGCCAGAAGGTCCTTGCGCAGCGTCAGGTCCTTGCCACCGTTGCGGATGTACCACTGGCGCGACGTCACGATCTCGAGCGGCTTGTCGCCCTTCTCGAAGAAGTTCGCCTTGCGCTGCGTGGCCACGGGTTCGCCGTCGAGGGCGCCCGACTCACGCAACGCGTCGACGACGAGCGCCCGGGCGCTGAAGGTCGTCTTTCCACCGAGCTCCGCGAAGAGCGCGGCGCCCTCGGGGCTCGTGATCCAGGGGGCGGGTTCGGCGGTCAGACGCCCGTCGCGTCGCACGACGGAGCGCATGGGCAGGTCGAGCTCTCGCCACCACTGGACGTCGGTGAGGTCGCCGAACGTGCAGCACATCGCGATGCCGGCACCCTTGTCCGCCTGGGCGGCGGGGTGGGCAAGCACCGGGACCTCGACGTCGAACAGCGGGGAGCGGACGGTGGTGCCGAACAGGCCTTGGTAGCGCTCGTCGTCGGGGTGCGCGATGAGCGCGACACAGGCCGGCAGGAGCTCGGGACGCGTGGTCTCGATGTAGATCGGTGCGGCGGTCGAGCCTGTCGTCTTGTCGGCCGAGCCTGTCGTCTCGTCGGTCGAGCCTGTCGAGACCGGGTGGAACGCCACGCGGTGGAAGTGCCCGGGGTAGTCGCGCGCCTCCAGCTCGGCCTGCGCGACGGCGGTCTGGAACGTGACGTCCCAGAGTCCGGGAGCCTCAGCCTGGTAGGCCTCGCCCCGCTGGAGGTTGCGCAGGAACGCCTTCTGGGCCACGGTCCGCGAGTCCGCGGAGATGGTCTGGTAGTGGTGGTTCCAGTCCACCGACAGCCCCAGACGGCGCCAGAGCGCCTCGAACTGCTTCTCGTCCTCGACGGTCAGACGCTCGCAGAGCTCGACGAAGTTGCGCCGCGAGATCGGCTGCTGGTCGGCCGCCTTGATCGACTTGCCGTCGCCGCCCTCGTGCGGGGGCTCGTAGTCGTCGGTGTAAGGGAGGGTGGGGTCGCAGCGGACGCCGTAGTAGTTCTGGACGCGGCGCTCGGTGGGCAGGCCGTTGTCGTCCCACCCCATCGGGTAGAAGACCTCCTTGCCGCGCATGCGCTGGTATCGCGCGACGACGTCCGTGTGCGTGTAGGAGAACACGTGGCCGACGTGCAGCGACCCGGAGACCGTGGGGGGCGGCGTGTCGATCGAGTAGACCTCGGAGCGCGGTCGCGTGCGGTCGAAGGCGTAGGTCTGCTCGGCGTCCCAGCGGGCGTCGTACTTGTCCTCGAGCCCGTCCGTGCTGACCTTGTCCGGTACGCCACGGACGACGGCGCGCACGACGGCGGACGGCGGGGTGGTCGTGGTCTCGGGGGCGTCGGCGGACGAAGGTGTGCTCATGGTCCTCATTGTTCCAGATGGGCGCGCGGCGACAGGACGCGTTCGCCCGCCGGGCCAATCTCTGACTAGAGTCAGAGGTTATGCACGAGATCGACGACGACCAGACCGCCGTCCTACGCCGTTTCAACCGGAGCTACACCCAGCGGATCGGTGCCCTGGACGACTCCTTCCTCGGCAGCGGCATGCCGCTCGGGACCGCTCGGGTGCTGTACGAGATCGGCACCGGCGTCGACACGGTCGCGGCCCTGCGCGCGCGTCTCGACCTCGACTCCGGCTACGTCAGCCGGATGCTGCGTCGACTGGAGTCCGACGACCTGGTGGTCGTCGCGCAGGACCCGGCCGACCGGCGTCGGAGGACGGTCGCGCTGACGTCGGGAGGGCAGGAGCGCTGGGACGCGATCGAGGCGTCCAGCGGGCGGCGGGCGGCCGGCCTGATGGAGCCGCTCTCGCCGCGGCAGCGGGAGCGGCTGACCGCCGCGCTCTGCGAGGCAGACCTGCTCGTGCGGGCTGCCACCGTCGACCTCCGTCCCGTCGATCCCGAGGACCCGCGCGCCGTCGTCGCCGTCGGTGCGTACGTCGACGAGCTGAACCGGCGATTCTCGGAGGGGTTCGACGCCGCCCGGGCGACCCGCGAGGACGCGGTCAGTCTGCGGCCGCCCCGGGGGGTGTTCCTCGTCGCCGTCAGCGACGGCGACCCGGTCGCGTGCGGGGCCGTGCGCACCATCGGGCCCGGGGTCGCCGAGATCAAGCGCATGTGGGTCGACGCGGCCTGGCGGGGTGCCGGGCTCGGGTCGAGGATGCTCCGTCGTCTGGAGGAGGAGGCGACGAGGCTCGGGGACTCGGTCGTCCGCCTCGACACCCGCGGGGAGCTCTCCGAGGCCGTCGCGCTGTACGAGCGTGCCGGGTACCGGCCGGTCGAGCGCTACAACGACAACCCCGACGCCGGCCTCTTCTACGAGAAGGCGCTGTGACGGCCGAGGCTCGGGGCTCGACGGGCCGACTTCTCGTCGAGTGATGGTCGCCCGCCGCCAGCAGGGCTAGTGTCGGAGCATGTCTGCGAACACCCCCGCATCAGGGCTCACGGTCGGCTACGCCGCCGCACTCGAACAGTTCCACCCCACCGACGTGGTGAACTACTCCGCCTACGCCGAGGAGCACGGCTTCTCCGGCACGATGGCGGCCGACCACTTCCAACCGTGGGTCCCCGCACAGGGCGAGTCGTCCTTCGTCTGGAACGTGCTCACCGCGCTCGGTGAGCGGACGACCGGGGACCTCGGCCCCGGCGTGACGGCGCCGACGTTCCGGTGGCACCCCGCCATGGTGGCCCAGGCCTCCGCCACGCTGGCCGCCATGTACCCGGGACGGCACTGGCTCGGCCTCGGCTCCGGAGAGGCGCTCAACGAGCGCGTCATGGCCGGCTACTGGCCCGAGGCGCCCGAGCGCATCAACCGGATGTTCGAGGCGATCGACATCATCAAGCGGCTCTTCGCGGGTTCGCTCGCCGGCAAGGACGTCAAGCACGCCGGGCAGTTCTACAAGCACGAGTCGGCGCGTCTGTGGACGATGCCCGAGGTGCCGCCCGAGATCCTGGTCGCGACCGCCGGGCCGATCACGGCCAAGCGTGCCGGCAAGCACGCCGACGGCCTCATCACCGTGGGTGCGCCGCTGGACAAGATCGGCATGCTCTTCGACCGCTTCGCGACGGGGGCCAAGGAGTCGGGGCGCGACGCCGACGAGATGCCGCGGGTCCTGCAGCTCCACATGTCCTGGGCACCCACGTACGAGGAGGCGCTGGCGAACGCCCTCGACCAGTGGCCCAACGGCGGCATGAAGTTCCCCAAGGGAGACATCCGCTCGCCGCACGACCTTGAGCAGATGGCGAAGCTCGTCCGCCCTGAGGACTTCGAGGGCCGGCTCCTGATCTCCGAGGACCCGGATGCCCACCGTGCGTACATCCAGCAGTACGTCGACCTCGGTTTCGACCGGATCTACCTGCACAACGTGGGTCGCAACCAGCGCGAGTGGATCGAGACGTTCGGCGCCGACGTCCTGCCGAACCTGAGTCGATAGAGGGGGACGACGATGACGGGATCCGTACCCGCCCGGTTCGAGGCGTGGGCGCCCGACGGCATGGGCGAGGTGGTGCCGGGCGACGACCTCGCGACGCTCGTGGCCGACCTGCTCGAGTCGAGCGGCGGTGTGACGGACGGCGACGTCGTCGTCGTCACGAGCAAGGTCGTCTCGAAGGCCGAGGGGCGGGTTCGCGCGGCGGAGGGCCGTGAGGAGGCGATCGCGGAGGAGACGGTCCGCGAGGTCGCGTCCCGGACCTCGCCGACGGGAGTGCTCCGCATCGTCGAGAACAGGCTCGGTCTCGTCATGGCCGCGGCCGGCGTGGACGCGAGCAACACGCCGGAGGGGACGGTCCTGCTCCTGCCCGAGGACCCGGACGCCTCCGCTCGCGCGCTCCGTGCCGGCCTGCAGGCCCGGCTCGGCGTGCGGGTCGGTGTCGTCGTCTCGGACACGGCCGGGCGGCCGTGGCGGGAGGGGCAGACCGACTTCGCGATCGGCTCCGCCGGTGTGCGCCCGCTCACCGACCTGCGGGGGACGCGCGACACCCACGGCCGGGAGATCGTCGTCACCCGCACCGCGGTCGTCGACGAGATCGCCGCGGCGAGCGAGCTCGTGCGCGGAAAAGCTGCGGCACGGCCCGTCGCGGTGCTCCGCGGGCTCGCGGTCCACGTGACCGACGAGGACGGTCCCGGGACGGCCTCGCTCGTGCGGCCCGCGGAGGAGGACCTCTTCCGGCTGGGCAGCGAGGAGGCGTACGAGGAGGGGTACGCCTCGGGATTCGAGGACGGCGCGACCGAGGCCGCCGACGCCGACCGCGAGGTCGACGTCGAGCCGAACGTTGACGACAACGCCTGACGACTCCGCCTGGTGGCTCGTCGTTCCGGTCAAGCGTCTCGAGCACGCCAAGTCGCGGCTCCACCCGGCGCTCGCAGGCGATCTGCGCCGTGAGCTCGCGCGCGCGTTCGCGCTCGACACGCTCACGGCCGTGCTCGCCACCCCGGAGGTCGAACGTGTCGTCCTGGTCAGCAGCGAGCCGACTGTCGTCGACCGCCTCGCCGGTGACTCGCGGGTCCGCGTCGTCCCCGACCCCGGCGCGGGCCTGCGCGCGGCGATCGGTGCAGGGCTCGGGGTGATCGACCGGCCGGTCCACCGTGGCGTACTTCTGGGCGATCTCCCGGGACTGCGGGCCGGGGATCTCTCGGTGGGTCTGCGTCAGGCCGGCAGTGTTCGACGTGCGTTCGTGCCCGATGCCGAGGGAACCGGGACGACGCTCCTGGCCGCGGTCGTCGGTGAGGAGCTGGCACCGAGGTTCGGATCCGGCTCGGCCCGGGCCCACGAGCGGGTCGGGCACGTGTCGTTGGACGACGCGCCACGACGCTTGCGCCGCGACGTCGACGCGCCCGGCGATCTCGAGGAGGTGGTCCGGCTCGGCGTCGGCACCCACACCGCACACGTGCTCGCCGGGCTGGCGACCGACGACGTCCGCTAGGTCGTCTGCCGTGCGGCCGCGACTCCGAACGCGGCGTCGACCATCCGGCCCGTCGCCGTGCGACCGTCTGCTCCCGGCTCGTCGCCCATGAGGAGCGGCAACGCACGTGCGGTGATCCCGATGTCTTCCAACCGCTCGACGGCGGACGCGTCGGCGTCGTCCACGAGCCACCCGTCGAGAACACCTGTGGTCTCGGAGCGCGTCGGGGAAGGTTCACGACGTGAGCCGTAGTGGCGGGCGACCGCCTCGGCCGACGTCTCGACGCCGATCGTCGTCAAACAGGCGTCGGCCATCCCGCGTACCGGTGCACCCCCGAGGATCGGTGAGACGCCGACGACGGACGCCGACGTCCTCGTCATTGCCTCGCGGATCCCGGGGACGCCAAGGATCGTGCCGACCGACACGACGGGGTTGGACGGCGGCAGGAGGACCAGGTCCGCCCGGGTGATCGCGTCGAGGACGCCTGGCGCGGGGCGGGCGTCGTCGAGGCCGACCTGGACGAACCGCCGCGCGGGCAGCGCCGCGCGGTGCCGGACCCACCACTCCTCGAAGTGGATGAGCCGCGTCCCCGAGGGGGACGACGCGTCGTCGACCTCGACATGCGTCTCACAGGGCTGGTCGGACATCGGGAGGAGGTGAACCCCTGGCTGCCACCGCACGGCGAGACGTTCGGTGACGGTGCTGAGCGGCAGGCCCTCCCGGAGCATCGCCGTCCGCGCGACATGGGTTCCGAGGTCGAGGTCGCCGAGCGTGAACCAGTCCCATCCGAGGCCGTAGGCGTGGAGCTCGTCCGTCACCCGCCGGCTCTCGTCCGGCCGGCCCCAGCCCTGGCCCTCGTGGATGCCGCCGCCGAGGGTGTACATCACCGTGTCGAGATCGGGACAGACGCGCAGGCCGTGCAGCCAGATGTCGTCGCCGGTGTTGACGACCACCGTGATCTCCGCGGAGGTGCCGTCGGGTGTGCCGTGCCGGGCGAGATGGTCACGGAGACCACGCGTGAAGCGTGCGCCCCCGACCCCGCCCGCGAGCAGCGTGATGCGCACCGATCAGCCCTTCGCCGCCTTGGCGGCCGCCTTCTGCTGCTTCTTGAAGTCCCGGACCTCCTGCAACGACCCGGGGTCGGTGACGTCGGCGATCGACCGGCGCGACCCCTCGTCGCCGTAGGAGCCCGCCGCCTCGTGCCAACCCGCGGGCGTCACGCCCCGCTGCTTCGCGAGCAGAGCGAGGAAGATCTTCGCCTTCTGCTCGCCGAAGCCCGGGAGCGCCTTGAGCCGCCGGAGCACGTCCTTGCCCGACGGCGCGTCCTCGCCCTCGGCGGCCGACCACAGGAGCGTGACGTCGCCGCCGTACATGTCGAGGATCACCGTGGCCACCGACTGGATCCGCGCCGCCATCGACCCGGGGTAGCGGTGGACGGCCGGAGGAGTGGCGCACAGTGCCGCGAACTCCTCGGGGTCGGCCGTCGCGACGGAAGCGACGTCGAAGGTCCCGAGTCGCTCGCGGATCTTCTGCGGGCCGGCGAACGCCTGCTCCATCGGGAACTGCTGGTCGAGCAGCATGCCGACCAGGAGGGCGAACGGGTTGGTGTCGAGCAGCTCGTCGGCGTCGGGGTCGCCGGTCATCCAGAGGGTCATGGATCCATCTTCGCAGGAGCCGCGTGTCGGGGCCCGCGACGCGTCATCGGACGAGGCGGATCTCGGCGAGCCCCGCGAACCGCTCGTTCGTGCTGCGGGCGCCGTCGGGGACGAAGCCGTTGCGTCGGTAGAATGCGACGGCGCGCGGGTTCTGCTCGGCCACCCAGAGCTGTGCCGGTTCCGACGGGTCGAGCACGGACTCCAGGAGGGAGCGCCCGACCCCCGTGCCGTGGTGGGCGGCGAGCAGGTAGAGCGTCGAGAGCTCCCGGTCGCGGACCGCCGGTGCGGCGCCATGCGCCCCGACCCGCGGCGCCGCCGACAGGGCGATGCCGACGACCTGATCGCCGTCGACGGCGACGGCGATCCGGTGGTCGGGATCTGGTGTCGAGAGCAGCCTGGTCCAGAGCTCGACCCGGTCGGCGACGGAGCGGGTCGCCCAGAAGTCGTCGGGGAGGAGCGGGCCGTAGGTCTCGAGCCAGGAAGCGTGGTGGACGGCACCCATTCCCTCGGCGTCCCGCACATGGGCCCCGCGGACGGTCGTCACGGGCGCGAGTTCTCGAAACCGGTGAGCGTGTGCGTCTCGGTGCTGTACCCGAAGACCTCCGCCCAGAAGGTCAGTGCCCGGCGGGCGGTCCCGGGCAGGTGGGGGTACGGCGTCGGCGCGGTCACGACGCCAGCGTATCCACGTGGCGCCGGGCTGGCGCGCCGCCCGGCATCGCGGAGAAGTTCCTGCCACCCTCAGCACATGGACCTGTTCCTCAGCGTGTTCGTCGTCGTCCTTGCCGCCGTGGGAGCGGCGGTGGTCGCCGGGATCTACGTGTCGCTGTCGGCGGTGGTCATTCCCGCCTTCCTGCGACTCAAGCCGGCGAGCGGGGCGATCGCGATGCGTTCGGTCAACCGGACGTCGGCGCGCTGGCCGCTGCTCGTCGTCCTCGGAGCGACAGCCGTGGCCGCGCTCGTCGCTCCCGTGCTCGTTCTCGCGCTCGACGCCGGGGGGCCGAGTCCGTGGTGGGTGCTCGCGGGGTCCGTCCTCACGCTCTCGGTGTTCGTCCTGTCGGTGGTGAAGACGATTCCGCTCGACCGACGGCTCGGCTCGATGGAGTCGGCCGAGGCCGCGGAGTTCTGGCCCGAGTATGCCCAGCGGTGGACGGCCTGGAACGACCTGCGTGCCGCCGCGGCGGGAGCCGGAGCTGTGCTGCTCGTGGTCTCGCTCGTCGCCTGACCGCTACTCCAGGTCGAAGGCGAGGACCGGGCGGCCCGTCCTCGGGTGACGCAGGACCGCGCAGCGGACGCCGTAGACCTTCTCGACGACGTCGGGGACCAGCACCTCGTCGACAGGGCCGGCCGTGACGACGCGGCCCTCGGCGAGCATCACGACGTGATCGCACGCCGACGCCGCGAGGTCGAGGTCGTGCAGGGCGGCGAGCACCGTGATCCCACCTGCCGCCAGGGACCGCACCAGGCGCATCGTCTCGAGCCGCGCGGCGACGTCGAGGTGGTTGGTCGGCTCGTCGAGCAGGAGCAGGTCGGGCGACTGGGCGAGGGCTCGGGCCATGTGGACGCGCTGGCGCTCTCCGCCGGAGAGTGTCGAGACGTCGCGGTCGGCCAGCCCGGCCGCGCCAGCCCGGGCCAGTGCGGCTGCGGCGACCGCGTGGTCGGCGTCCGTCGGACCCGCCAACGGTGCCCGGTGGGGAGTGCGTCCCAGGAGGACCGCGTCGCCGACGAGCAGGGGGAGGTCGGTGTGCGCGTCCTGCTCGACGAGGGCGAGGGTGCGGGCCCGGTCGCGACGACGCATCGTCGTCAGGTCGTCCTCGCCGAACCGGACGACGCCCGCGGCGGGCGTGCGGATCGCACCGACGAGACGCAGCAGGCTCGACTTGCCCGAACCGTTCGGTCCACACAGGCCGGTGACCGCGCCGGCGGGGGCGGTGCAGTCGACGCCGTCGACGATGAGTCGTCGACCCACGCCCCAGCTGACGTGGTCGATCCGAAGACCGCTCATGCTGCCCTGCGGCGCCAGAGGAGGAGGGCGAAGACCGGGGCCCCGATGGCGGCCGTCACGATTCCGACGGGGAGCTCGCTCGGCGCGACCACCGTCCGTGCTGCGGTGTCCGACCAGACGAGGAAGCTGGCACCGAAGAGCGCGGAGAGCGGGAGGAGGAGCCGGTGGCGGGCGCCGGTGAGGAACCGGACGGCGTGCGGGAGGATCAGCCCGACGAAGCCGATCGCGCCGGAGACGGCGACGAGGGCGCCGGTGAGGACGGCAACTCCGATCAGCATCGTCCAGCGGGTGCGGGCGACGTGCACCCCGAGCGCCGCCGCGGCGGTGTCCCCGTAGGTGAAGGCGTCGAGCACGCTCCCGGTGCTCCCGAGGAGCCCGCCGAGCACCAGCACTGCACCCCCGGCGATCGCGACCTCCGTCCACGTGGAGCCGGCCACCGAGCCCATCAGCCAGGTGAGCACCTCCCGGTAGGAGTCGCCCTGGGCGGAGGTGAAGATCACGAACGACGTCGCGGCGGCCGCGGCCTGGCCGACGGCGAGCCCGGCGAGAACGGTCCGGGCGGGCGTGACGCCGCCGGACGCCCCGGCCAGGAGGAGGGTGGCGACGAGCGCGGCCGTCGAACCGACGAACGCCGCGACGGGCAGGAGCACGCTCACGCCGACGAGCAGGACGAGCACCGCCCCGAGCGACGCGCCGGACGAGAGGCCGAGCAGGTACGGGTCGGCGAGCGGGTTGCGCGTCAGGGACTGCATGACGACACCGCAGAGCGCCAGACCGGCGCCGACGCACGCGGCGGTCAGGACCCGCGGCATCCGCAGCTCCCACACCATCGCGTCGACCAGGCGCGACGGGGCCTCGACGAGCCCGCCTATCCCGAGGTGCCCGGCGACGCTCGCGGCGGCGTCGCCGACCGAGACGTCGGCGGGTCCGATCGTCACGGCCGCGACGACGGTCACGAGGAGCAGCACGGCGGCGAGAGGGATCCAGACGACTCCACGCGGCCCGCGGCGCGGCGCGACCGCGGGCGGGGCCTCGCCCGGCACGCGCGTCGTCGTCCGGGTCCGGGGTGTCGTCGTGGTCATGGAGCCGCCCTCAGTCGGTCACGGAGCCGAGCTGTTCGACGAGCGAGGCGACGGCGTCGACGGACCGCACCCCGGCCTCGGTCGACGCGAACGGAAGCGTCACGTAGCGACCCTCGCGCACGGCGGAGAGCTCGGCGGTGGCGGGGTTGGCCTCCAGCGCCTCGATCTTGCTCTCGGCGGTGTTCCAGGCGGCGTCCACGAGGACGATGACGTCCGGGTCCTGCTCGACGATCGACTCCCAGCCCATCGAGGTCCACGTGTCGTGGACGTCCGCGGCGATGTTGGTCAGCCCGGCGGCCGACATGATCATCTGCGGCGTGCCGATGCCCGCGCCGACGTAGGGTACGTCGGAGCCGGAGGAGTACCAGACCGCGGTCAGCCCGCGCTTGTCCGGCACGACGGCGTCGAGCTCCGCGCTCTGCTCGTCGACCAGTGCGGCCGCCTCGTCGGGCGTGCCGAGCACGTCACCGGCCTCGGCGATCTGGTCGAACAGCAGGTCGAAGGTCATGGGATCGGGCTGGTACTCCTTCTCCTTGCAGGCCGACGGTGCCACGTACGTCGCGACGTCGAGGCTCGCCAGAGTTGCCCGGTCGCCGGACTCCTCGGCGGTCAGCGTCGACTCCCACCCGGCCAGGACGAGGTCCGGCTCGAGGGCGAGCAGCGCCTCGGCGCCGGGCGCCTGGTCGGCCATCGGCGAGGTCACGGTCTCGGGAGCGCCCGCGGCAAGTTCGTCGGGAAGCGGACCGTCCAGGAAGGCGCTCCCCACGATCCGGTCACCGGCCCCGAGCGCGAGCGCGAGCTCGGTCATCGACGACTTGATCGTCACGACCCGTTGCGGCTCGGTGGGGATCGTGACGTCGAACCCGCAGTTGTCGACGTCGACGGGGAACCCGTCCGTGACCGCGGAGGTGCTGCCGCCGGTTGGGTCTGTTCCGGCTCCGGCTCCGGCTCCGGGGTCGGGGTCGGCGCACGCGCCGAGCCCGAGCAGCGCGGTGGCAGTCGTCAGTGCGGCGACGGCACGGCGGGCGCGTCGAGGACGGGCAGGGGTACGAGGACGGACATGGCGCACGGTGGCGTCTCCAGAGTGGTGGCCCGCGGGCGTGCGGGGTCAGCGATCAGGGAGCGTGGCACGCCATCCGGTGCCGAGGACCTGCGGCGCAAAGGGGTGCGTCCGCCGTTCCGGGCGAGAACGGTGCCCGGGATCCGTGTCCCACCCTAGCGTGCGGACACGGGCTCCGGCGGGGTGCCTCCGCCCCAGGGGTCGCCGCCGAACGACTCCCGGCCGTGCGCCGTCGTCCAGCCCGTGAGGTCGGGACCGGCGGGCACGATCCCGGTCGGGTTGATGTCCGTGTGCACCCGGTAGTAGTGCTCCTTGATCTGGCCGAAGTCGACGGTGTCGCCGAACCCGGGGGTCTGGAAGAGGTCGCGAGCGTAGCCCCAGAGAGCGGGCATCTCGGTGAGCTTGTTCCGGTTGCACTTGAAGTGGCCGTGGTAGACGGCGTCGAACCGGACGAGCGTCGTGAACAGGCGCACGTCCGCCTCCGTGATTCTCTCGCCCATGAGGAACCTGCGCCCGGAGAGCTGGTCCTCGAGGCGGTCGAGCGCCGTGAACAGCCGGGCATAGGCCTCGTCGTAGGCCTCCTGGGAGCCGGCGAACCCGCAGCGGTACACCCCGTTGTTGACCTCGGTGTAGACCTCCTGCATGACGGCGTCCATCTCGGCGCGCTCCGTCGGATCCTGCGGGATCAGCTGCGGCGCGCCGGGCCGGTGGAACTCGGCCCACTCGGTCGACAGGTCGAGCGTCATCTGCGCGAAGTCGTTGGTCACGACCGCGCCGTCCTGCGTGTCGACGAGGGCGGGGACCGTGATGCCGCGCGGGTACTCGGGGTCGCGCGCGAAGTAGGCCTCCTGGAGGCGCTCGATGCCGAGCACGGGATCACGGCCGTCGGGGTCGAGGTCGAATGTCCAGCTGCGCTCGTCGTGCGTCGGGCCGGGCGTGCCCAGACTGATGACGTCCTCGAGTCCGAGCAGGCGGCGGACGATGATCGAGCGGTTGGCCCAGGGGCACGCCCGGGCCGCGACCAGTCGGTACCGGCCGGGCTCGACGGGGAAGCCGTCGACGGCGTCGCGCGTGATCCGGGTGGGGATGTACCGCTGGTCGCGGACGAACTCCTGGCCCTCGACGGTGTACGTGCCGCCCTGGGAGTGCTCCGGACGGTCGTTCCCTGCGACAGAATCGTTCATCGTTCAACCATATCTGTCGGCCGCATCCTCGGCCGGACGGGGACCTGACAAACGGATGACGGTTCCCGGTCCTGCCGCCTCGAGGCCCTCGCGGCACAGGACGGGGTGCGACGCTAGGTACATGACCACGGCCACCAGCGCCCCGCGCCCCGCTGCACCGCGTCCTGACGAGCCTTCCGGGCAGGTCTGGGGTGCCCGGTGGTGGGCAGCGCTGGCCGGCGTCGTCGGCGCCGGCGCCGGCCTCGCCGTCGCCGAGGTTCTTGCCGTGCTCGTCTCTCCGCGGTCGAGCCCGGTGGCGGCGGCCGGAGCGGCCGTCGTCGACGCGACGCCGGCATGGCTCAAGGACTGGGCCATCGAGACGTTCGGCACCGCGGACAAGGTGGCGCTCTTCGTCTTCATGGGCGTCTTCATGCTGGTCGGCGCCGCCCTCGCGGGCGTGCTCGAACGCCGCCGCGACACGTGGGGTGCGGCGCTCGTCCTCCTCGTCGCCGCCGTGGCGGCGGTCGTGGCCGTGCTCCGCCCCGGGTCCACGATCTTCTGGTCCGCGCCGTCGGTCATCGGCGGACTGGCCGGGGCCGGCGTGCTCCGTGCGTCGATCCGCCGCCTCGCGGAGTGGGAGCACGTCGAGTCCCCGGAGGTCGAGACGCCGCTGACCGCTGCGCGTCGGCGTGCGGAGCTCGACCGCCGACGGTTCCTGACCTACACCGGGGTCGCGGGGGCGTCCGCCGTGCTGCTCGCCGTGGGGGCCCGCGCGTTGTCGGCGACCACCCGGGTGGTCGAGCAGGCCAGGACCACCCTGCGCCTCCCGATCCCCGCCGTCCCGGCCGACCCCGTGCCGACGGGTGCCGAGCTCGGTATCGACGGCCTCGACCCGTACATCACGCCGAACGAGGAGTACTACCGCATCGACACCGCGCTTCGCGTGCCGCAGGTCGACCCCGACAACTGGTCGTTGCGCGTCGTCGGCATGGTCGACGAGCCGTTCGAGCTCACGATGGCGGACCTCCTCGCCCTCCCGCTCGAGGAGCACCACGCGACGCTCGCGTGCGTCTCCAACGACGTCGGCGGTGACCTCGTCGGCAACGCGCTCTGGCTCGGCTACCCGCTCCGGGAGCTGCTCGCCCGCGCAAAGCCCCAGGCCGGCGCGGACATGGTCCTGTCGCGGTCCGAGGACGGGTGGACGGCCAGCACCCCGCTGGACGTGCTCCAGGACGAGAACCGCGCGAGCCTGCTCGCCGTCGGCATGAACGGCGAGCCGCTACCGCTGGAGCACGGCTTTCCCGCGCGACTCGTCGTGCCCGGGCTCTACGGCTACGTCTCCGCGACCAAGTGGGTCACCGAGCTCAAGGTGACGACGTTCGCCGAGGACGTCGCGTACTGGACCACCCGGGGGTGGACCGCCCGGGGGCCGATCAAGATGTCGAGCCGGATCGACACCCCGCGCAGCAACACCACCGTCGACGCGGGAACCGTCGCGGTCGCCGGGATGGCCTGGGACCAGCACACGGGGATCGAGAAGGTCGAGGTGCGCGTCGACGACGGTGCGTGGGTGGAGGCAGAGCTCGCCGAGACGGCCTCGGCCGACACCTGGCGGCAGTGGGTCTTCCGGTGGGACGCCACCCCCGGGGGGCACACCCTCACGGTGCGGGCGACCAACGTGGACGGGGACACCCAGACGGAGCAGTACGCACCTCCCGCCCCGGACGGGTCCACGGGGTGGCACTCCGTGGAGGTCGACGTCCGGTGACCTCTTGCCATCGGTCCCGGATCCCGGCACAATTCTTCTCGTGACACCTCTGGACGCCCCGACGCACCGCGCTGCCGCGGTTCTCGTCGTGCGCGCGTCCGTCGCCGCGACCTGTTGTTGACGGCTCGCCGGCCCGACGCAGCTCGGATCCACGGTCGGTGAGCAGACGCGCACACGCGCGCCCGTGATCGCCGAGGACCCACAGCGTCCCCGGTCTGCAGTCCGCCGTCACTGCGCATCACCAGGAATCTCACATGTCGCTGCTCGCCCCGCCCGTCGACGTCTCCGTCCGCGACACGGCGGCCCCGACCCGCAGGCCCCGTCCTGTCCGTCTCTCGGCCCCGGTGGCCCGGGCCGTCACGATCGAGCACCTCGTCTCGCTCGACATCGAGGCCTACTCCCGGCGCGAATCCGTACGACAGCGGGCGCGCGCCCGCGCTACCATGGGTGCATAGGCGTCGACCCGGCGATCACCGGTGAGCCTCCGGAAGAACAGGAGGGCGCGAGCCCTCCCCAGTAGAACCGGACGGGTCGGCCCGTCACAGCCGTTCGAGCGGTCGGTGGTGCCCCTTCGGGGTGGCGTCGGCAAGCGAGGTGGTACCGCGGAGCGCCCGGACGGGCGAGTCGTCCTCGATGCGAGACCCGGACCACTCGAACTTGGAGCCTGAGCCATGGCCTACCCGCTGCACCGCCCGTCGTCGGACGTCCCCGCCTCCCCGGACCTTCCCGGGATCGAGCGCGACGTCCTCGCGTTCTGGAAGGACGACGACACGTTCCGTGCGTCGGTCGAGGCTCGGGACGCCGGGACGGACGGTGACAACGAGTTCGTCTTCTACGACGGGCCCCCGTTCGCCAACGGGCTGCCGCACTACGGACACCTGCTCACCGGCTACGCCAAGGACGTCGTCCCGCGGTTCAAGACGATGCGTGGCAAGCGCGTCGAGCGACGTTTCGGGTGGGATACCCACGGTCTCCCGGCCGAGCTGGAGGCCGAGCGGATCCTCGGGATCACCGACAAGTCGCAGATCGAGGCGATGGGGATCGGTGCGTTCAACGAGGCGTGCCGCAGCTCGGTCCTGACCTACACCGCCGAGTGGGAGCAGTACGTCACCCGCCAGGCGCGCTGGGTCGACTTCGAGAACGACTACAAGACGCTCGACGTGACGTTCATGGAGTCTGTGCTGTGGGCGTTCAAGACCCTGCACACCAAGGGCCTCGCGTACGAGGGCTACCGCGTGCTGCCGTACTGCTGGCGCGACGAGACCCCGCTGTCCAACCACGAGCTGCGGATGGACGACGACGTCTACCAGTCGCGGCAGGACCCGGCGCTCACGGTCGGCGTGCGGCTGTCCGACGACGCGGGCCCGGCCTCGGGCGCCCTCGCCCTGATCTGGACCACCACGCCGTGGACGCTGCCGTCCAACCTGGCGATCGCCGTCGGGCCGGACATCGAGTACGTCGTCGTCCAGCCGGGCGAGGGCTCCTCCCTCGAGGGGGAGCGCGTCGTCGTCGGCGTCTCGCGACTCGCGGCGTACGCGAAGGAGCTGGGGGAGGACCCCACGGTGCTCTCGATCATGACCGGAAGCGACTTCGCCGGGGCGTCCTACACCCCGCCGTTCGACTACTTCGCGGGCCACGAGAACGCGCACCGTGTCCTGGTCGCGGACTTCGTCTCGACCGAGGACGGCACCGGGCTGGTGCACCTCGCCCCGGCCTTCGGCGAGGACGACATGGCCGTGTGCTCGGTCGCCGGCATCGAGGCGGTCCTCACCGTCGACGGGCGGGGTCGGTTCACGAACGCCGTCGCGGACTACGCGGGCGAGCAGGTCTTCGACGCGAACCCCACGATCATCAAGGACCTCAAGGCAGGGACGGGTCCGCTCGCACGCGTGGACGAGGCACGGCGTGCCGTCGTCCTGCGGCACGAGACCTACGAGCACTCCTACCCGCACTGCTGGCGGTGCCGGAACCCGCTGATCTACAAGGCCGTCTCCAGCTGGTTCGTGCGGGTCACCGAGTTCCGGGACCGCATGGTCGAGCTCAACCAGCAGATCGACTGGACCCCCGAGCACATCAAGGACGGCCAGTTCGGCAAGTGGCTCGAGGGCGCGCGCGACTGGTCGATCAGCCGCAACCGCTACTGGGGCACACCGATCCCGGTCTGGGTCAGCGACGACGACAACTATCCGCGCACGGACGTCTACGGGTCTCTCGCGGAGCTCGAGGCGGACTTCGGCCGGCTCCCGCTGAACGCCGACGGTGAGCCCGACCTGCACCGTCCGTACATCGACGACCTCACCCGCCCGAACCCGGACGACCCGACCGGGCGGTCCACGATGCGCCGGATCCCCGACGTCCTCGACGTCTGGTTCGACTCCGGGTCGATGCCGTTCGCCCAGGTGCACTACCCGTTCGAGAACGCCGACTGGTTCGAGCACCACTTCCCGGGCGACTTCATCGTCGAGTACATCGGCCAGACGCGTGGCTGGTTCTACCTGCTGCACGTCCTGTCGACGGCGCTCTTCGACCGTCCCGCGTTCAGCTCGGCCGTCTCGCACGGGATCGTGCTCGGCTCCGACGGGCGCAAGATGAGCAAGTCGCTGCGCAACTACCCGGACGTCACCGAGGTGCTCGACCGGGACGGGGCCGACGCGATGCGCTGGTTCCTCATGAGCTCGCCGATCCTGCGCGGCGGCAACCTCGTCGTGACCGAGGAGGGGATCCGCGACTCGGTGCGGCAGGTCCTCCTGCCCCTGTGGAGCACGTACTACTTCCACACCCTCTACGCCAACAAGGCGCACGACGGAGCGGGCTACGTGGCGCAGCCCGTGACGGCGGACCGCGTGGCCGGGCTCCCGGCGCTCGACCGCTACCTCCTCGCCAAGACGTCCGAGCTGGTCGCCCGCGTCACCGAGCAGCTCGACTCCTACGACATCGCCGGGGCGTGCGAGAGCGTCCGCGTCCACCTGGACGTCCTGACGAACTGGTACGTCCGGACGCAGCGGGACCGTTTCTGGTCCGAGGATCACGACGCCTTCGACACGCTCGCGACCTCTCTCGAGGTGCTCACGCGCGTCATGGCGCCGCTGGCGCCCCTGACCGCCGAGGAGGTCTGGCGGGGCCTGACCGGTGGGCGCTCGGTCCACCTGACCGACTGGCCCGTGGTCTCGACGGGCTCGACCGACGCGACCGGCTCGATGGGCTCGACCGACGCGACCGACGCGACCGGCTCGACGGGCTCGACGGGCTCGACCGGCGCAACCGGCCCGACCGACGCGGCGCTCGTCCCGGACGAGGCGCTCGTCGCGGCGATGGACGAGGTGCGCTCGGTGGTCTCCCACACCCTCTCGCTGCGCAAGGCGAACCGGCAGCGGGTGCGTCAGCCCCTGCGCCGTCTGACCGTTGCCGTCGCCGAGCCGGGCGCACTGTCGCCCTACGTCGACCTGCTCGCCGCGGAGCTGAACCTCAAGGAGGTCGACGTCGTCGAGCTCACGGACACCGTGTCCGAGCGGTTCGGCATCACCCAGCGGCTCGCCGTCAACGCCCGTGCCGCCGGACCGCGGCTCGGGCGCGGGGTGCAGGCGGCGATCAAGGCCGCCAAGTCCGGCTCCTGGCGCACGGACGGCGACGAGGTCGTGGTCACCACCGAGACCGGCGACGTGCCGCTGCTCGCGTCGGAGTACGAGCTCTCGACCGTGGTCGGGGGCGGGGACGACGGGCAGGTCGCGGCCGCCGTCCTGCCCGGAGGCGGGTTCGTCGTCCTGGACCTGACCCTCGACGAGGGGCTCGTCGCCGAGGGCTTCGCCCGCGACGTCGTGCGCGAGGTCCAGGAGGCACGCAAGTCCGCCGACCTCGACGTCTCGGACCGCATCGTCCTGACGCTCGGCGTTCCGCAGGCGAACGTGGCCGCGGTCGAGGAGCACCGTGAGCTGATCGCTCGCGAGACGCTGGCCGTCACCGTCCAGGTGGGGACGGCCGACACGATCACCGTGGAGGTGGCGCGCGCATGAGTCCGTCCAAGAACGAGCGCGATGCACGAGACCGTCGGCGCAAGGAGCGGGAGGCGACCGAGGACGCCGCGAGCCAGGAGGCGCTGGCCACGGTCTACGCGCACATCATGGATCGTGCGCCCGAGCACGACATCGACCCGACGCTCGACCGGGTCGCCCGCGTGCTCGAGCTGCTCGGGGACCCGCAGAAGGCCTACCGGACCATCCACGTCGCCGGGACCAACGGCAAGACGTCGACGGCGCGCATGGTCGAGCGGCTCGTGCGCGAGCACGGCCTGCGGACCGGGCGCTTCACCAGCCCGCACCTGACCAGCGTCACCGAGCGGATCGCGGTCGACGGCGAGTCGCTCACGGCGGGTGAATTCGTCGCGGTCTGGGAGGACGTCGCGCCCTACGTCGGGGTCGTGGACCGCGAGTCGGAGGAGTCCGGGGGCCCGCGCCTGAGCTTCTTCGAGGTGCTGACCGTCATGGCCTTCGCCGCCTTCGCCGACGCCCCGGTCGACGTCGCCGTCGTGGAGGTCGGCATGGGCGGGACCTGGGACTCCACCAACGTCGTCGACGGCGAGGTCGCGGTCATCACCCCTGTCGCCTTCGACCACGAGCGGTGGCTGGGTCACACGCTGCCCGAGATCGCCGAGAACAAGGCGGGCATCATCGTCGACGGCGCGACGGTGATCGTGGGGGAGCAGGAGCAGGTGGCCGAGCTCGTCATCCTCGAGACCGCGGCCGAGCGCAATGCCCGTGTCCTGCGCGACGGCGTCGACCTCGAGGTCGCCGGCCGCACCCCGGCCGTCGGCGGGCAGCTGCTGAACCTGCGGACACCGGCGGGCCTCTACACGGAGATCTTCCTTCCCGTGCTCGGCGCGCACCAGGCGCACAACGCGCTCCTGGCGCTCGCCTCGGTCGAGGCGTTCCTCGGTGGTCGCGCGCTCGGCGGGGAGGTCGTCGAGGCCGCGTTCGCCGACGTGACGTCTCCCGGGCGCCTCGAGGTCCTCCGCTCAAGCCCGACGGTCCTCGTCGACGCCGCCCACAACCCGGCGGGTGCCGAGGCGCTCGTCGCCGCCCTCGAGGAGTCGTTCGCGTTCACGCACCTCGTCGGCGTCGTCGCGGTCATGGCGGACAAGGACGCGGAGGCCCTCCTGGCCGTGCTCGAGCCGCATCTTGCCGAGATCGTCGTCACGAGCAACAGTGCCGACCGCTCCGCCGACCCGCTGGACCTGGCCGACACCGCGCGCGAGGTCTTCGGCGAGGACCGCGTGCACGTCGTCGAGCAGCTGGGCGATGCCGTGGCGCGGGCCGCGGACCTGGCAGAGGCCGAGGACACGGTCGGCGTCGGCACCGGGACGGGGGTGCTGGTGACCGGGTCGGTCATCACCGCCGCGGACGCGCGGGCCTTGCTGCGCCGACGATAGGAGCGAGACCTTCGCCCGGCCGGGTCGGCGGCGCCCGCCCTCGCCGACCCGGCCGGGGAGGTGTTGGATGGGGGGACGGGTCCGTCGTCCTGCGTGCGGACCGCCGACCAACGGAGGTTCGTGCGATGAAGAAGTTGCTGAACGACCCGCAGAACGCGGTCACGGAGAGTCTCGAGGGATTCACGGCGGTTCATGCCGATCTCGTCGAGCTCTCCCTGGACCCGACGTACGTGACCCGTGCGGGTGGCCCCGTGCCGAACAAGGTGGGCCTGGTCAGCGGCGGGGGGAGCGGCCACGAACCGCTCCACGCAGGATTCGTCGGCGACGGCATGCTCGACGCCGCGGTCCCGGGCGAGATGTTCACGTCGCCGACGCCGGACCAGATCCAGCCTGCGCTCGAGGCGGCCGACTCGGGGGCCGGTGTTCTCGCGATCGTGAAGAACTACACGGGCGACGTCCTGAACTTCGAGATGGCCGTCGAGCTCGCCGGGGACGACGACCACCGCGTCACGACGGTGCTCGTGAACGACGACGTCGCGGTGGAGGACTCGCTCTACACGGCGGGACGTCGTGGTGTGGCGGGGACGGTCGCCGTCGAGAAGATCGCCGGTGCGGCGGCCGCCCGCGGCGACGACCTCGAGACCGTCACCGCCGTCGCGCAGCGCGTCGCAGACAACGTCCGGACGATGGGCGTGGCACTCGCCCCGTGCACGGTGCCCCACGTGGGACGACCCGGGTTCGAGCTCGGCGACGACGAGATCGAGATCGGCATCGGCATCCACGGCGAGCCCGGTCGCCGGCGGGCACCGGTGGCCACGGCGGACGAGATCACGGACCAGCTCCTCGACCCCGTCGTCGAGGACCTGGGGCTGACCGACGGGGAGAGCGTGTTGCTGTTCGTTAACGGAATGGGCGGCACGCCGCTCTCCGAGCTCTACGTCGTCTATCGTCGTGCGCGGTCACGGCTCGAGGGGTTGGGCGTCTCGGTATCGCGCTCGCTCGTCGGCAACTACGTGACGTCGTTGGAGATGCAGGGCGCGTCGGTCTCTGTCCTGCGGCTCGACGACGAGACGACGCAGCTGTGGGACGCACCCGTGCGCACCGCGGCGCTGCACTGGTAGCGACGGCCGCGGGCAAGGCCCGGACCGCCGATGCCGACGATGTCAGAAGTGAGGGTGACGGATGCTGGACGTTTCGTGGGCTGTGCGCTGGGTACGACTGACCGCCGAGGCGGTGGGGTTGGCCAAGGCGGAGCTGACCGAGCTGGACCGACGGATCGGGGACGGCGACCACGGCGAGAACCTTGACCGGGGGTACCGCGCGGTGGTCGAACGCCTGGACGCGCTCGACCCCGAGCCCGAGAACGTCGGAGACGTGCTCAAGCTCGTCGCGACGACGCTGATGTCGAAGGTCGGCGGAGCCTCCGGGCCGCTCTACGGCACCGCCTACCTGCGTGCCGCCAAGGCGACAGCAGTCCCCTCTCTCGACGCGAGCGCCGTCGTGGCTCTCGTCGAGGGAGCGCTCGACGGTGTGACGGCCCGGGGCAAGGCCGTGCCCGGCGAGAAGACGATGGTCGACGCGTGGCAGGCGGCCGCCGACGCTGCTGCGGCCGCCGCGCACGAGGGTGCATCTGCCGAGGAGGTCCTGCGCAGGGCATCCACCGCGGCAACCGCGGGTGCGGCGTCGACGACGTCGATGGTCGCGACCAAGGGTCGCGCCAGCTATCTCGGGGACCGGAGCGCGGGGAGCGCGGATCCCGGCGCGACGTCCACGGCGCTGATCCTCGACGCAGCCGTGCGGGCCGTGGGCGAGGGCCGATGAGCCGCGTCTCGCTGGTCCTCGTCTCTCATTCGGCCGCCCTGGCGGACGGGCTTGCCGAGCTCGCCGGCCAGATGGCGCCCGGGGTCCGTATCGTCCCGGTCGGGGGAGCCGACGACCGGCGGCTCGGGACGAGCTTCGACCGGATTCTCGAGGCGCTGACGGACGTGACGTCCGACGGTGGGTCCGCGGTCGTGCTCGCGGACCTCGGGTCTGCGGTGCTGACGGTCGAGTCCGTCCTCGACCTCGAGGACGGGCTGGACGTCCGACTGGCCGGTGGTCCGTTCGTCGAGGGTGCCGTCGCTGCCGCGGTGGCCGCGCACGGCGGCCTGGCCGCGTCCGACGTCGTCGCCGCCGCGGAGAATGCCGCGGTGAGCTTGCGCGGGGCGCCGGTCGGGTCGGAGTATGCGGTCATGGACGCGACGACGGACGGTGCTGCAGCGGCCGACGGGGAGATCGTGGTCGTGCTCCGCAACCCCCTGGGCCTGCACGCCCGGCCGGCGGCGGTCCTTGCCCGGATGATCGCCGGGTTCGACGCCCAGGTCCGCGTCGACGGTGTGGACGGCGCCAGCGTCCTCGAGCTGATGAAGCTCGGTGCGACGCAGGGACGAGAGCTCACGATCGTCGCCGAGGGCCCGCAGGCGGCCGAGGCCCGTCAGGCCGTCGTCGAGGCGGTCGAGGCGGGATTCGGCGAGCTCTAGCGTGTCCGGGGCCACATTATTTCAGTCACTGAAATAGTGCAGGCCGTGCAAGAATATTCTCCATGGAGAAGTCTGGGCTGCGCGAGCGCAAGAAGCGCGAGCGCCACGAGGCGCTGATCGACGCGACCCACGCCCTCGTGCGCGAGCACGGGAGCGACGGCGTCACGGTCGAGATGATCTGCGACGCGGTCGGAGTCTCGTCGCGGACCTTCTTCAACTACTTCGAGTCCAAGGAGCACGCGATCCTCGGCCTCACGGAGGTCTCGGTCGACGACACCGTCGCCGCCACGTTCGTGGCCGGCGGGCCGACGGGACGCTTTGTGGACGACACCGTCGTGGTGCTCCGGGACCTGCTCTCCGCACCCGCGCTCTCCGGCCACCGACTTGCTGCCGCGATGGAGCTCGCGCGGGCCGAGCCCCGGCTGCTCGTCCGGCACGTCGCCTGGATGGAGGACCAGCGCTCGAGCTTTGACGAGCTGCTCGCCCGGCGTCGCGCGACGACGGGGGAGCACGTCGCCTCCGAGCTGGTCGGCGTCGTCATGATGTCCGCCGTGCGCGGCGCCTTCATGCGCTGGGAGCAGCGCGGCGCGGACGGCACGCCCGCCGACCACGTCGAACCCGTCCTCGCGGAGATCCGCACCCTGCTGGCCTGACCACTCGCGTCCGCCGGCCCGCAATCCCACCCTGTACCGGAAAGGCTCGTCGATGAGCACCACGACCACCCAGGACGAACCCCTGATCGTCCTGACCCCCAAGACGATCTGGCTGATCTTCGGCTCCCTCATGGCCGGCATGTTCATGGCCTCCCTCGACCAGTCGATCATCGGCACCGCGATGCCGACGATCGTGGGCGACCTCGGGGGTGTCGAGCACCAGGCCTGGATGGTGACCGCCTACATCATGGCCGTCGCCATCGTGATGCCGCTGTACGGGAAGTTCGGCGACGTCTTCGGGCGTCGCTGGCTCTTCCTCGGCGCGATCGCCCTGTTCACCGTCGCCTCGGCCGGCGCGGGCATGGCCGACACGATGGGGCAGATGGTGTTCTGGCGCTTCGTCCAGGGCGCCGGCGGCGGCGGTCTGATGATCCTGTCCCAGGCGATCATCGCGGACATCGTCCCGGCGCGGGAGCGCGGGAAGTACATGGGGCCGATGGGTGCCCTGTTCGGGATCTCCGCCGTGGCGGGCCCCCTGCTGGGCGGGTTCTTCACCGAGCACGCCGACTGGCGCTGGTGCTTCTGGATCAACATCCCCGTCGGCATTGCGGCCTTCATCATCTCGTTCGTCGCGCTGAAGCTCCCCAGCCACTCCGCGCGACGTCGAGTCGACGTCGCCGGGATCTTCTTCCTCGTGCTCGCGACCTCCGGCATCATCCTCCTGACGAGCTGGGAGTCGGTGGCCGACGGAGGCTACGACTGGAGCAGCCCCGCGCTCCTCGCGCTGGCCGCGGGAACGCTGGTGTCGGTCGCTCTCTTCGTGGTGGTCGAGCTCCGGGCCCAGGACCCGATCCTCCCGTTGCGCCTCTTCAAGAACCGCACCTTCACGATCGCGACCTCGATCGGGTTCACGATCGGCATGGGCATGTTCGCCGCCCTCGCGTACCTGCCGACGTTCCTGCAGATGTCCACCGGCGCCGGGATCACCGAGTCCGGCCTGCTCATGATCCCGATGATGGTCGGGCTCATGGCGACCTCGATCATCTCCGGGTTCGCGATCGTCAAGTCGGGCCGCTACCGCCCGTACCCGATCGCGGGGATGGCGATCGCGACGCTCGGCCTGGTATGGATGACCACCATGACCGGCGACATGTCGATGGTCCTCTTCGGCGCGATGATCTTCGTGCTCGGCGCGGGCATCGGACTCGTGATGCAGACGATCGTGCTCGCCGTCCAGAACTCCGTGGATCCGCAGGAGATCGGGACCGCCACGAGCGCCAACAACTTCTTCCGCGAGATCGGTGCCGCCGTCGGCACCGCGCTGTTCGGGACGATCTTCACCTCGCGGCTCACGGAGAACCTCACCGAGGTCTTCACCGGTGTCCCGGGCGCGGGCGATCCCGGCGGCGCGGACTCGATCACGCCGGCTGCCGTCGAACAGCTCCCGGAGCCGCTCCACTCCGGAGTCGTCGACGCCTACGCCGACGCGCTGGCGCCGTCGTTCTGGTACCTCGTGCCGCTGCTGGCCCTCGGGTTCGTCCTCGCGCTGTTCCTGCCGGTGGTCAAGCTCTCGGACACCGCCGGGATGGTGGCACGCGGTGAGGCGCTCGCCGCCCCGAAGCCCACGACCGATGCAGGCGCGGGAGAGCAGCCGGTCGAACCGTCGCCGGTGAGTGCCCCCGTGGGCGCCGCGCCCGGTGCCGACCCGGGCGTCGCGGACGGCGACGACGAGGGTCGCAGCGGCGAGCCCCCGAGATCGGTATCCTGACCGCGTGAGCGACTCGACCCAGCCCGCGTCCCCCGACCCGATCGTCCGGTCGGGGGAGGACGCGCCGCGCATCCGCCCGAAGAAGTCGGCGAAGCAGCAGTTCGCCTCGGCGACGCTGGTGCTCGAGGCGTGCCTGGTGCTCTTCGCGACCATGGCCGCCCACGCCCTGCGGCGCAACGAGGCGGGGTGGCCCGAGTGGATGGACGTGCCCTCGGCGACGACCGTCTGGGTGATCGGGGGCACGCTCATGGTGGCTCTGCTCGTGCTCTCCCGGACGCTCGACTCCACGGGCGGGTACGTGGCCGGGAGCCTCGTCCAGGTCCCGGTGCTCGCCACGGGGATCGCGATCCCGCTCATGCTCCTCGTCGGCGCGATCTTCGTCGTGATGTGGATCGCCTCGCTCGTCCTCGGCTCGCGGATCGACCGGGAGCGTGCGGAGTACGACGCCGCGCACCCCGAGACGGCCCCGAACGTCGCCTGATCACGCGGCGGTAGGCTCGTGCCATGACTGATGCACCGATCGAACGCACACTGATCCTCGTCAAGCCCGACGGCGTCCGCCGGGGGCTGTCGGGCGAGGTTCTTCGCCGCGTCGAGGCCAAGGGCTACGTGCTCGCGGCCGTCAAGCTTGTCGACGCCGACCCCGCCGTCCTCGCCCAGCACTACGCGGAGCACGAGGGAAAGCCCTTCTACCAGCCGCTCGTCGAGTTCATGCTCTCCGGCAAGGTCCTGGCGGTCGTCGCCGAGGGGCAGGGCGTCATCCCCGGTTTCCGCTCGCTCGCGGGTGCGACCGATCCCACCGCCGCCGCCCCGGGGACCATTCGTGGCGACCTCGGGCGTGACTGGGGGCTCAAGGTCCAGCAGAACCTCGTGCACGGATCCGACTCCGCCGAGTCGGCGACCCGCGAGATCGGGCTCTGGTTCCCCGAGCTCGGCTGACATCACGAGTCTCCGCCGCCCCGTGCCGCTCGGCCGGGGCGGCGTCCGTGTGTCCGGGGCCGTGCGTCGCTAGTGTGTGACCCGTGCACCTCAAGACCCTGACGCTTCGCGGCTTCAAGTCGTTCGCGTCGGCGACGACGCTCGGGTTCGAGCCGGGAGTGACGTGCGTCGTCGGCCCCAACGGCTCGGGCAAGTCGAACGTGGTCGACGCGCTCGCCTGGGTCATGGGCGAGCAGGGCGCGAAGTCCCTGCGTGGCGGAAAGATGGAGGACGTCATCTTCGCGGGGACCGCCGGCCGTCCGCCGCTCGGCCGCGCCGAGGTGTCGCTGACGATCGACAACGCCGACGGGGCGCTCCCGATCGACTACAGCGAGGTCACCATCTCGCGCACACTCTTCCGGTCCGGGGGATCGGAGTACGCGATCAACGGCTCCGCGTGCCGTCTCCTCGACATCCAGGATCTGCTCTCTGACTCCGGGATCGGGAGGGAGATGCACGTCGTCGTCGGGCAGGGGCAGCTCGACGCCGTGCTCCGTGCCACCCCGGAGGAGCGGCGCGGGTTCATCGAGGAGGCCGCGGGCGTTCTCAAGCACCGCAAGCGCAAGGAGAAGGCCCTCCGCAAGCTCGACGCGATGCAGGGCAACCTCACGCGGCTCGCCGACCTGACGACCGAGATCCGCAAGCGGCTCGGTCCGCTCGGCAAGCAGGCCGAGGTCGCGCGCCGGGCGGGCACCGTGCAGGTGGACGTCCGCGACGCTCGCGCCAGACTGCTCGCCGACGACGTCGCCCAGGCGACGGCGCGGCTCGAGCAGGAGTCGGCGGACGAGGCGGCCGTCCGTGCGCAGCAGGCGACCGTCGAGGCCGAACTCGCGTCGCGACGCACCGAGCTGGCCTCGCTCGAGGAGGAGGCCGCGCGGGCCGCCCCGGAGCTGGCCGCCGCCACCGACGTCTGGTTCCGGCTGTCCTCCGCGCGCGAACGGCTCGTCGGCACCCGGCAGCTCGCCGGCGAGCGGCTCCGGATGCTCGGCACGCCCGAGCCGGCCCACCAGGGGCAGGATCCCGACGAGCTCGCCCGGCAGGCCGAGCGTGTCCGTGCCGCAGAGCGGGAGCTGGCCGCCGAGGTCGAGGCCGCGCGCGACGGGCTGACCGCGGCCCAGGCCGCACGGCAGACCGCGGAAGAGTCCTCGGCGGCGGCCGACCGGGCGCTCGCGACGCTCGTGCGCGGCGAGGCCGACCGCCGGGAGGGGCTCGCGACGCTCGCCGGGAAGGTCGCCGCCCGGCGCAGCCGGGTCGAGGCCGTCGAGGCGGAGATCGGACGGCTGACCGAGGTCGTCGCGGAGGCGGGCCGACGGGCCGAGCAGGCGCGCGCGGAGTTCTCGTCGCTCGAGGCGGAGGCCGCGGGCGCGGAGGAGGGGGAGGTCGGGCTGGACGCCGCCCACGAGCAGGCGGCCGGGGCGCGGACCGAGGCCCGCAACGCCGTCGACGCACTGGTCGAGCGCCGTCGCGCCGCCGAGCAGGAGCGGGCGACCCTCGCCGCACGCATCGAGACGCTCGAGCTGAGCCTGACCCGCAAGGACGGCGTCGGCGAGCTGCTCGGCGCCGACGGAGTACGGACCGAGGGGTCGGTCGCCGCGCTCGTCGGCATCGCGCCGGGGTACGAGGACGCCGTCGCCGCCGCGCTCGGCCCCGCGGCCGACGCCGTCGCCGTCCAGGACGTCGGTGCCGCCGTGGACGCCCTGCGGCACCTGCGGACCGAGGACGCGGGGCGCGCCGGGCTGGTCGTCCTGGACGCCGCCGACGCTCCGGCACGGCCGGAGATCGACCTGCCGGTCGCGGCGTCGTGGGCGACCGACGTCGTCACACCGGCGCACGCGGCTCGCGACGTCGTCGCGGCACTGCTGCGCGACGTGGTGGTCGTCGAGGACCTGACCGCCGCACGGATCCTGGTGGAGAGCGAGCCGCGGCTCGTCGCGGTGACCCGCGGCGGTGACGTGCTCGGCGCCCGGCAGGCCTGGGGTGGATCGGCGTCCGCGCCGGGCGTGCTGCACCTGCAGGCCGCCGTGGACGACGCGCGCGAACGACGTGATGCCGTCGACGCCCTCGTTGCAGAGATCTCTCGCGAGCTGGCCGACGCCGAGCTCGCGCTGGCCGCGGCCGACCAGCGCTACGACGAGACCCTCGGGCGTCTCGACGAGAACGACGCGGCGCTCGCGGCGGTGGCGGAACGTCTCGGGAACCTGGGCGCGACCACGCGCGGTGCGACGGCGGAGGCCGACCGTGCGCGCGTGAACCTCGAACGGGCCGAGCGTTCCCTCGGCGAGGAGCGCGAGCTCCTCGCGGCGCTCGTCGAGCGGCACGACGTGGCGGCGGCCGAGCCCGAGGCCTCCGAGGCGTCGGTGGTGGCCGCCCAGGGCGAGCGTGACGAGGCGGCGCAGGCGGCGCAGGCGGCACGGGCGACCGAGACGGAGGCCCGTCTCGCGCTCCGCACGCAGGAGGAACGGGAGCGAGCCCTGACCGGGCGTGCAGAGGCGCTCGACCGTGCCGTCGCGAACGAGCGCCAGGCGCGGGAGCGCGCCGCCCGGCGCGAGGAGGTCCGGGTGCGTCGTGCCCGTCGCGCGCGCGAGGTCTCCGACATCGCGGAGCAGGCGGTGCGCGTGGTGGAGCACTCCGTCCAGCGGGCGGCCGACGGGAAGGCCGAGCTCGAGCAGGCACGTGCGGTACGGGACGAGACGCTCGGGGTGGTGCGCGCGGCCGTCTCCGGGCTCGAGCAGCGCCTGCGCGAGCTCACCGACGTGGCGCACCGTGACGAGGTCGCCCGGGCGGAGCAGCGCCTGCGCATCGAGCAGCTCGAGCAGCGCGCCGTCGACGAGCTCGGACTGGACCCGGCGGTGCTGGTCGAGGAGTTCGGACCGCACCGCCCGGTGCCCTGCACCGGCGACGACGCCCTCGACGAGGACGGTGAGCCCCGTGAGGTCCCGTACGTCCGCGCCGAGCAGGAGAAACGTCTCCGGTCGGCGGAGCGCGCGTTGCGAGCCCTGGGGAAGGTCAACCCGCTCGCGCTCGAGGAGTTCGCCGCGCTCGAGGAGCGGCACACGTTCCTCACCACACAGCTCGCGGACCTGAAGAAGTCCCGGTCGGACCTCCTCGACATCGTGAGCGACATCGACCGCCGCGTGGAGGAGGTGTTCACCTCGGCGTTCGCCGACACCGCCCGCCAGTTCGAGGGCGTGTTCGCCGGGATGTTCCCCGGGGGTGAGGGCAGGCTCGTCCTGACGGACCCGACGAACATGCTCACGACGGGGATCGAGGTCGAGGCCCGCCCCGCCGGCAAGAAGGTCAAGCGCCTCTCGTTGCTCTCGGGGGGAGAACGGTCGTTGACCGCGGTGGCGATCCTCGTGTCGATCTTCAAGGCGCGGCCGAGCCCGTTCTACGTGATGGACGAGGTCGAGGCGGCGCTCGACGACGTGAACCTCGGCAGGCTCCTGGAGATCTTCCGCGAGCTGCAGGAGGACTCCCAGCTCATCGTCATCACGCACCAGAAGCGGACGATGGAGATCGCCGACGCGCTCTACGGCGTCACGATGCGCGGCGACGGTGTGACGACGGTCATCAGTCAACGGATGGACCCTGCTCCCGTCGTCTGACCGCGCCCGTGGAGATCGTGTGACAGTTCGATGACAACGGTGATGTCGGCGTGTCGGGTGCCGCACGCTCCTGCACACTGTCTACATGCTTGGAATGTTCCTGTGGTGGGGTATAGCCCTTCTCGTCGCGTGCGTGGTCTTCGTGTACGCGGGAACGGTCGCGGGCATGGAGTCGGGCCAGAAGGGTCGCGGCGTCCGCGGTTTCGTCGACGACCTGCGGGGTGCCACGGACGCGATGCGAGAGCGGCGCCGGCAGCGCCGCGCGGGTACGGCGACCGGCCGGCAGGACCCGGAGCAGCCGGTCGAGACGCGCATGGGGGACTTCTTCGCGGCGACGCAGGAGGACGGGAACCCGTACATGGACGCCACCGACGTCACCGAGTCGTGGGCCCGGACGGGCGCGCGGGCCGTCGACGCCGCACGCACCGCCCGGGGCCACGTCCGGATCGGGACGGTCAGGCCCCGTGAGCACGCCCAGCCTGAGGAGCCCACGGAGGTCTGAGAGAATCAGCGCGTGACAAACGCGACCGACCTCACCTGGCTCTGGATCCTTCTCGCAGTTCTCGTCGTGGCAGGACTGCTCTACGTCCTCCTCGCGCCGCGGGGACGAGGGGCCAAGAAGCCACCGACCCTGGACGAGCACAGCCCGGACCAGGCGGAGGCGCCCGAGGCCGGGGGCGAGGTCGAGACCCTTCCGGAGTCCGCAGCTGCGCCGTCGACGGAGACGCCCGCACCCACCGCTGGTCGGCTCACGCGGCTGCGGGACCGGCTCGCCCGGTCCGGCTCGCCGCTCGGATCGGCGCTGCTGGCCGTCCTGTCGCGTGACAGCCTCACCGAGGACGACTGGGACGAGATCGAGGAGATCCTCCTGCTCGCCGACGTCGGTGCGGGGCCCACGGGGGAGATCGTCGACGGCCTGCGGACGCGGGTCCGCGTCGAGGGCGTGCGTGACCCGGCAGCGGTCCGCGCCATGCTGCGCTCCGCCCTGCTCGAGATCATCGACCCGGAGCTCGACCGGAGCCTGGCGACGCAGCGGGTCACGAGGGAGGACGGCGTCACCGTCCCCGCGGTCACTCTCGTCGTCGGTGTCAACGGGACCGGGAAGACCACGACCGTCGGAAAGCTGGCACGGGTGCTCGTCGCGGACGGGAGCTCGGTCGTCCTCGGAGCCGCGGACACGTTCCGTGCCGCCGCGGCCGACCAGCTCGAGACCTGGGGCGCCCGTGTCGGCGTACCCACCGTCCGGTCCGAGCGCGAGGGTGGCGACCCGGCGTCCGTCGCGTTCGACGCGGTCCGTCGCGGTCGCGAGGACGGGACCGACGTCGTGCTCGTGGACACGGCCGGCCGTCTGCAGAACAAGGCCGGGCTGATGGACGAGCTCGGCAAGATCCGTCGGGTGATCACGAAGGAGGCACCGCTCGCGGAGGTGCTTCTCGTCCTCGACGCGACGACCGGGCAGAACGGCATGACCCAGGCCCGGGTCTTCGGGGAGGTCGCAGGCGTCACGGGCATCGTGCTCACCAAGCTGGACGGCACGGCCAAGGGCGGGATCGTCGTCGCCGTGCAGCGCGAGCTCGGGGTGCCGGTCAAGCTGGTCGGTCTCGGTGAGGGTCCCGACGACCTCGCACCCTTCGACCCGGCCGAGTTCGTCGACGCACTCCTCGGCGACCCGGCGTAGCCGTCGTCTCGGACGCCGAGACGCGAAACATGATGGTTACCCGCCGATGACGCCTGTCACACGCTCGTAACACGACGACCTATCGGCGGAAACCCGCGTCTTCGAAGGTTGACCCAGATCGGCCGCCCGGGCCGACGAGGGGAGACTGACCATGGTGGAGCTGGACACCGGAGCGACCGCGTGGATGCTGATGTCGGCATCCCTCGTGCTCCTGATGACGCCGGGACTGGCGTTCTTTTACGGCGGGATGGTACGGACCAAGTCCGTCCTGAACATGATGATGATGTCGTTCGGGTCGATCGCGGTCGTCGCCGTGGTCTACGTGCTCTGGGGGTGGTCGATGTCCTACGGGGCGGACGTCGGCGGCATCTTCGGAAACCCGTTCGACCAGTTCGGGCTGCAGGGCGCGATCTACGACGAGTCGGGTGAGTTCCTCATCGACGGGTTCGGTGTGCCGAACATCGTCGGTGTCGGGTTCCAGGCGACGTTCGCCATCATCACCGTCGCGCTGATCTCCGGTGCGCTGGCCGACCGCGTCAAGTTCGGTACCTGGATGATCTTCACGGCCATCTGGGTCACCGTCTGCTACTTCCCGCTCGCCCACATGGTGTGGGGCGGCGGCTTCCTCTCCGGCTCGGCCGACGGCCTGGCGGCGATGGTCTTCGGCACCACCGGCACGGGGGCCGACGAGGTCGCGAGCGTCGCTCCGATCGACTTCGCCGGTGGCACCGTGGTGCACATCAACGCCGGTATCGCGGCGCTCGTGCTCGCCATCATCATCGGCAAGCGCAAGGGCTTCGGCAAGGAGCCGATGCGTCCGCACAACCTCACGCTCGTCATGCTGGGTGCTGCGCTCCTGTGGTTCGGCTGGTTCGGCTTCAACGGCGGCTCAGCCTTCACGGCAGACGGCTTCGCCGGCCTCGCCTGGGTCAACACCACCACGGCGACCGCGGCCGCCGTGATCGGATGGCTCGTGACCGAGAAGCTGCGCGACGGCTCGGCCACCTCCCTCGGTGCCGCGTCCGGCGTCGTCGCAGGCCTTGTCGCCATCACGCCGGCCGCCGGCTCCGTCAGCCCGGTCGGTTCGCTCGCCGTCGGCGCCGTCGCCGGAGTCCTGTCCGCCCTGGCGGTCGGCCTGAAGTTCAAGTTCGGCTACGACGACTCGCTCGACGTGGTCGGCGTGCACCTGGTCTCCGGACTCTGGGGCACCGTGGCGATCGGCTTCCTCGCGACCGAGACCGGTCTCTTCTACGGTGGGGGCGTCGAGCAGCTCGTCGTCCAGATCCTCATCGCACTCGTCGCCGTGGCCTTCGCCGGGATCGTGACGTTCGTGATCGGGCTGATCCTGAAGTCGACCATCGGCTGGCGCATCAGCGAGGAGGACGAGGTCGGCGGTATCGACCTCGCCGTCCACGGGGAGTCCGCGTACGAGATCGCCGCACAGGGCGGCACCATCAAGGAGGTTCGAGCATGAAGCTCGTCACAGGAATCATCCAGCCGCACCGTCTCGACGACGTGAAGACGTCGCTGGAGGCAGCAGGGATCCGCGGCATGACGGTCTCGGAGGCCAGCGGGTACGGCCGGCAGAAGGGGCACACCGAGGTGTACCGCGGCGCCGAGTACACGGTGGACCTGGTCCCCAAGGTCCGGATCGAGGTGCTCGTCGACGACGAGACCGCCCCGACGGTGACCGACGTCGTCGTCCAGGCCGCGCAGACCGGCCGGATCGGTGACGGCAAGGTCTGGACGGTCCCCGTCGAGGACGTCGTCCGGGTCCGCACCGGCGAGCACGGCGCAGGCGCACTGTGACGGCTCATGTCCGACGCTGACACGGAGGCCCCGGACCCCACAGGGGTGCGGGGCCTCCGCGCTGAGATCACCACCCTCGCCCGGTCGTTGACCGGGCCCGGCCGCAGCGGTGTCGCACGGCGAGAGGCGCTCGGCGAGCTCGTCGTCGAGCGCCTCGCCGCACTGTGGTCGCACGCGCTGCAGGGGGAGGAGAGTCACGGGATGGCGCTCGCCGCGGTCGGGAGTCTCGGCCGCGGGGAGTTCGGACCGGCCAGCGACCTGGACCTCGTCCTCGTCTACGACGGGCGAGTCCGCTCCGCCGCCGAGGTCGGCGTGGTGGCCGACCGGATCTGGTACCCGCTCTGGGACTCGGGCGTCGACGTCGACCACGCCGTTCGATCGCTGAGCCAGTGCCGGCAGGTCGCGTCCACGGACGTGCCGGCGGCGGTGGGTTGGCTCGACGTCCGGGCGATCGCCGGCGACGCCGTCGTCGTGCACCGTGCCGCGAGCGCCGTCCTCGCCGACTGGCGGGACGCCTCGCGTCGGCGCCTTCCGGACCTCCTGACGTCGGTCCGCGAACGCGCCGAGAAGTTCGGTGAGCTCGCCTACCTGATCGAGCCGGACCTCAAGGAGGCCCGGGGAGGGATCCGCGACGCCGTCGTGCTCTCGGCCCTGGCCGCGACGTGGCTCACCGACCGGCCCCACGGTGCCGTCGACCGGGCGCACGCGCACCTGCTCGACGTCCGCGACGCGCTGCAGGTCGTCACGGGTCGACACTCGCACCGTCTGAGTCTCGGCGACCTGGACGACGTCGCGGCGCTCGCGGGCTACGACGACCCGGACGACCTGCTCGGCAGCCTGGCCGCCTCGGGCCGGGAGGTCTCGTACGCCCTCGACGGGACCATCCGCCGAGCGCGCCGCGCGTTGCAGCGACCACCCGCCCGGCGCCCGCTGCTCGTCCGCGGACGACGTGCTGCGCCGCGGCTCCGGTCTGCGGGTCCCGGCCTGGTCGAGCACGACGGCGAGCTCGTCCTTGCCGTCGGCGCGACGCCGGAGACCGACCCCATGCTGGCTCTGCGCGCCGGGGCCGTGGCCGCCCGGACCGGGCTCGCGCTCTCGCCGGTGACGGTCGCCAGCCTGTCGGCCTGCCCGTCGCTGCCGGTCCCGTGGCCGACCGCGGCCAGGACGGAGCTGCTGCACCTGCTCGGCTCGGGGCACGCCCAGGTCCCCGTGTGGGAGGCGCTGGACCTCGCGGGGGTCGTGACCAGCTGGATCCCGGAGTGGGAGGGGGTGCGCAACCGGCCCCAGCGGGCCGCCGTCCACCGCCACACGGTCGACCGGCACATGATCGAGGTGGTCGCGCTCGCCTCCTCGGGACGGCGCTCCGTGGAACGGATCGACCTGCTCCTGCTGTCGTGCCTCCTGCACGACATCGGCAAGCGCGCGGGCGTCGAGGACCACTCCGTCGCCGGCGAGCCGCTGGCCCGCGCAGCCGTCGCGCGCATGGGCTTCGGCGACAGGGCGGCGGACGACGTCGCCCGGCTCGTGCGGCACCACCTCACGCTCTCCCGGCTCGCCGTGACGGCGGACCCCGACGACCCGGCGACGGTGCGAGAGCTCGTCGACGCCGTGGACGGTCGGGCGGACCTCCTCGAGGTCCTGCGGGTGCTCACGGAGGCAGACGGCGCATCTCTCGGTCCGGGGGCGTGGACGACCTGGCGCGCGCGCCTCGTCGACCGGCTGGTGGGTGCGGCCCGGCACGCACTCGAGCCCTCCCTGCCGCCCGAGGGTCGGGATCCGGTCGCCGGACGGTAGGCTGGGACGGCTCTGCTCCACGACCCCAAAGGATCCATGCGGTGTTCTCCACCCTGTCGGACCGTCTGACGTCCACCTTCAAGAACCTGCGCACCAAGGGCCGGCTCTCTGAGGCGGACATCGATGCCACCGTGCGCGAGATCCGTCGCGCGCTCCTCGATGCCGACGTCGCCGTCCCGGTGGTGCGTGAGTTCACCGCGTCGGTGCGCGAGCGAGCGCTCTCCGCGGAGGTCTCCGGTGCGCTGAACCCTGCCCAGCAGGTCGTCAAGATCGTCAACGACGAGCTCGTCGGGATCCTCGGCGGGGAGTCCCGGTCGCTGAACCTGGCGAAGACACCGCCGACGGTGATCATGCTCGCGGGGCTCCAGGGTGCGGGAAAGACGACCCTGGCCGGGAAGCTGGCCCTCGACCTGAAGGGTCGCGGCCACACCCCGATCCTCGTGGCCGCCGACCTGCAGCGCCCCAACGCCGTCACCCAGCTGCAGGTGGTCGGTGAGCGCGCGGGCGTCCCCGTGCACGCGCCGCACCCCGGGAACCAGGGCGCCGAGACCGACGAGGTCGTCGGCGACCCGGTCGGCGTCGCCCGCGACGGTGTGGCGACGGCCCGGGCGCGCGAGCACGACGTCGTGATCGTCGACACGGCCGGCCGTCTCGGCGTCGACGAGCTGCTGATGCAGCAGGCGGCCGACATCCGCGAGGCGATCTCACCGGACGAGGTGCTGTTCGTCATCGACGCGATGATCGGCCAGGACGCCGTCACCACGGCCCAGGCCTTCCTCGAGGGTGTCGACTTCACCGGTGTCGTGCTCTCCAAGCTCGACGGCGACGCACGCGGTGGTGCCGCACTGTCGGTCGCGAAGGTCACCGGCCGCCCGATCCTGTTCGCGTCCACCGGTGAGAAGCTCACCGAGTTCGAGGCGTTCCACCCCGACCGGATGGCGTCGCGCATCCTGGACATGGGCGACGTCCTGACGCTGATCGAGCAGGCCGAGCGGACCTTCGACGCCCAAGAGGCCGAGAAGATGGCGGCCAAGGTCGCGTCGGGAGAGGACTTCACGCTCGCCGACTTCCTGGTGCAGATGCAGCAGATGAAGAAGATGGGCTCGATGAAGAAGATGCTCGGCATGCTGCCGGGCATGGGCCAGATGCGGGACGCCATCGAGAACTTTGACGAGCGCGAGGTCGACCGCATCGAGGCGATCATCAACTCGATGACCCCCGGCGAGCGCGAGAACCCGCGCGTGATCAACGGGTCGCGACGCGCACGGATCGCCAAGGGCTCGGGCGTCCGCACGAGCGACGTCAACCAGCTGCTCGAACGCTTCACCCAGGCCCAGAAGATGATGCGTCAGATGGGCAAGGGCGGCGGCATGCCGGGGATGCCGGGGATGCCGGCCATGGGTGGCAGCGGCAAGAAGGCGAAGGGCCGCATGCAGGCCCCAGCGAAGAAGCGCAAGGGGAAGTCGGGCAACCCGGCCAAGCGTGCCGCGCAGGAGCGGGGCGAGACGACCAGCAAGGCGCAGGCGCCCGGCTCGGCCTTCGGCGGCGGGCCGACGACGCCCCCCGAGGACGTCGACCTGGCTGAGCTGCAGAAGTATCTGGGCCGCTAGGCCCGTTCGACACACGACACGGAGGTCGCATTGTCTGCACTTGAGGGCCCGACGATCCACGTCTCAGGCCACGTCATCCTGGGCGCAGACCAAGAGGTCGGCGACGCATGGGTGAAGGACGGTGCGCTCAGTCTGACGCGGCCGTCCGCCCAGGGCACCAACATGACAGAGCTGTCAGGGTGGGTCGTCCCGGGGCTCGTCGACGTGCACTGCCACGTCGGCCTCGGGGCCGACGGTCCCGTCGACGAGGACGTCGCCGAGGCGCAGGCGCGGGCGGACAGGGACGCCGGAGTCCTTCTGATCCGCGACGCGGGATCGCCCGCCGACACGCGGTGGGTCCAGCAGCGCCCGGACCTGCCGCGGCTCGTCCGCGCGGGGCGCCACATCGCCCGCCCGCGGCGCTATCTGCGCAACTACGGCCTCGAGCTCGAGGACCCGTCACAGCTGGCCGACGTCGTCCGGGCCGAGGCGCGCACCGGCGACGGCTGGGTCAAGCTCGTCGGTGACTGGATCGACCGGGACATGGGCCCCGGGGCCGACCTTCGCCCGTTGTGGACCCGCGAACAGCTCGTCGGGGCAGTCGAGGCGGCCCATGCCGAGGCGGCACGCGTCACCGTCCACGCGTTCTCCGCGGAGGTCATCCCGGACCTCGTCGAGGCAGGGGTCGACTGCATCGAGCACGGCACGGGGATCGCACCGGAGATCATGTACGAGATCTCCGAGCGGGGGATCGCCGTGACTCCGACGTTGCTGCAGGTCTCGCGGTTCGAGCAGATCGCCGACCAGGCCGCCGGCAAGTACGACGTCTTCGCGCGCCGGCTCCGCGGCATGCACGAGCGACGCTACGAGCAGGTGCGGGAGATGTACGACGCGGGGATCCAGCTGCTCGTCGGCACCGACGCGGGCGGGACGATCGACCACGGTCGTCTGGCGGCGGAGTGCGCCGAGCTCGTCGAGGCAGGACTGCCCGCGCGCGACGTCGTCGCCGCCGCGAGCTGGGAGGGTCGCGCGTTCCTCGGCTACGGGTCGCTCGTCGAGGGGGCGTCGGCGGACTTCGTCGTCTACCCGGAGGACCCGCGGCTCGACGTCGGTGTCCTCAAGCACCCCGCGGCGATCGTCCTGCGCGGAGAGATCGTCGGCGGTTCGCTCGCGACCGCTCGATAGGCGTCGTCGACGTCACGGGCTGCGTGTGGACCGGCCGGTGATCCGTCTGGCACAATGGGCAGGTACTCGGCGTGCCCGGCCCCTCTCACCGCGCGACGCCGTGTCCCGACACGGTCAGCCTCCTCGCCCCACGAGGACGCGGATCAGTCACCACCACGTGAAACAGGAGAGACCACCTAGTGGCCACCAAGATTCGTCTCAAGCGCCTCGGTAAGATCCGTGCGCCCTACTACCGTGTCGTCGTCGCCGACTCGCGCACCAAGCGCGACGGTCGTGTGATCGAGGAGATCGGCAAGTACCACCCCACCGAGGAGCCCTCGTTCATCGAGATCAACTCCGAGCGTGCGCAGTACTGGCTCGGCGTCGGCGCTCAGCCGACCGAGCAGGTCGCTGCACTGCTCAAGATCACCGGTGACTGGCAGAAGCACAAGGGTCTGCCGGGCGCCGAGGGCACCCTGCGCACCAAGGGCGACGCCGGCGACACCGCTGCTGCGGTCGAGGCCGTCCACGCCGAGGCCGAGAAGGCCAAGGCCAAGGCTGCCGAGAAGAAGTCGGCGGAGGCCGCCAAGGCTGCCGCTGAGACGGCAGACGAGCAGGCCTGATGCTTGCCGACGCGCTCGAGCACCTCGTCCGGGGGATCGTCGATCACCCGGACGACGTCCAGGTCTCGAACCGGACGCTGCGACGCGGTGACCTCCTCGAGGTCCGGGTCCACCCGGAAGATCTCGGCCGGGTCATCGGCCGAGGCGGCCGGACAGCACGAGCGCTGCGCACCGTCGTCGGAGCGATCGCCACGGGCCCTGTGCGCGTGGACGTCGTCGACGTCGATCGTCGCTGAGTAGTGATGACGAGGCCCGGTCCCCCAGGGGGCCGGGCCTCGTCGTCGTTGACGCGCCGCGAGCCTGACGCCGCGGCCAGGAGGAGGACCGATGGAGCTCACCGTTGCAAAGATCGGCCGCGCGCACGGGTTGCGCGGCGAGGTGGGGCTCGAGGTGCGTACCGACACGCCCGAGGCGAGGTTCGCCGTCGGGCAGGCCCTCCGGACGCGTCCGGCTGACGTCGGCCCGCTGACGGTCGCCCGGCACCGGTCGCTCGACGGCCGTTGGTTCGTCACGTTCGCCGAGGCGCAGGACCGCAACGCCGCCGAGGCGCTGCGCGGGACGGAGCTCGTCGTCGACGTCGAGGCGTCGGACGAGCCCGACGCCTGGTACCCGCACGAGCTGACCGGGCTGCGCGTCGAGCTCGTCGACGGCACGCACGTGGGAGAGGTCGCCGGCCTCGAGCCCGGCGCGGCGCACGACCTGCTCGTGGTCCGCGAGCTCGGCGGCGAGCGGACCCTCGTGCCGTTCGTGACGGTCTTCGTCCCCGTCGTCGACGTGGACGGAGGCCGCGTCGTCCTCGACCCGCCCGGCGGACTCCTGGCGCGAGACGCCGCGAACCTGGAGATCTCCGACGAGACGAGCGGCTCCTGATGCGGATCGACGTCGTCACGATCTTCCCCGACTACCTCCGGGCGCTCGACCTCTCCCTGGTCGGCAAGGCGAGGACCTCGGGGCTCCTGGACCTGCGGGTCCACGACCTGCGGGACTGGACGACGGACCGGCACCGGACCGTCGACGACTCCCCGCTCGGCGGGGGCGCCGGGATGGTCATGCGGCCGGACGTCTGGGGCCAGGCCCTCGACGCCTGTGCGCAACCCGGGGCGCACCTGGTGGTCCCGACCCCCTCGGGACGCACCTTCACGCAGCGGACCGCCGAGGCTCTCAGCGGCGAGGAGCAGCTCGTCTTCGCGTGCGGCCGGTACGAGGGGATCGACGCACGGGTCGCGGAACGCCATCGCGCGGCCGGCGGTCGTGTGAGCGAGCTGTCGATCGGCGACTACGTGCTCAACGGGGGAGAGGTCGCCACGATGGTGATGGTCGAGGCCGTCGCGCGCCTCCTGCCCGGTGTGATCGGGAACCCGGAGTCGCTCGTCGAGGAGTCGCACGGTGCGGCAGGTCTGCTCGAGTACCCGGTCTACACCCGTCCGCCGTCCTGGGACGGCTACGACGCCCCGGAGGTGCTTCTCTCCGGCCACCATGCACGTATCGCCCGGTGGCGGAGGGACGAGGCGCTCCGCAGGACCGCCGCGCGCCGGCCGGACATGATCAAGGATCTCGACGCCGCGGCGCTCGACAAGCACGACCGTGCCGTCCTGGAGGAGCTCGGATGGGCGGTCGAGGCCGGACGCCTGGTGCCGACACCGCCGGCTCCTGTGGCATAATCGTCCTTTGGTGTGCGTCGGTCCACGTCTTCTGCCACGGGGGACGGCGTGCAGAGACTTCTCTGCTGACCTGAGGACCGGGCCTGTGCCCGGTCGCGACGTCGCCACCTTTCGTACCGACACCGGCTCTCGTCGAGAGCCTCGAGACGCGTCCGACCTGTGGCGGGCGGGGAGAAGAACATGCACACCCTTGATTCGGTCGACGCAGCGAGCCTGCGCGACGACATCCCGGAGTTCCGCGCCGGCGACACGCTGAAGGTCAACGTCAAGGTCGTCGAGGGCAACCGCTCGCGCGTCCAGGCGTTCCAGGGCGCGGTCATCTCTCGCTCGGGCCACGGCGTCCGCGAGACGTTCACCGTCCGCAAGGTCAGCTTCGGCGTCGGCGTCGAGCGCACGTTCCCCGTGCACTCCCCGACGATCGACACGGTCGAGGTCGTCACCCGCGGTGACGTCCGTCGCGCCAAGCTGTACTACCTGCGCTCGCTGCGCGGCAAGAAGGCCAAGATCAAGGAGAAGCGCACCAACTCCTGATCTCTCGCTTCGGGCGGTCACCCTTCGGGGTGGCCGCCCGTTCGCGTACCCGGGGCGCGGACGTTTCTCCGGTCGCGTCCGGCGTGGGAGAGTGTGCTCGTGACCCGTGACGACATCGACGACAACGGCCTCGCCACCGAATCGGGGCGGCATCACGAGGACGGGGCCCGGGGCGGAGGCGCCCTGCTGCGGGAGATCGCGATCATCCTCGTCAGCGCGCTCGTGCTCTCCTGGCTCATCAAGACCTTCCTCATCCAGGCGTTCTTCATCCCCAGCGAGTCGATGGAGGACACGCTGCAGGTCGACGACCGCGTCATGGTCTCCCGCCTCGTCCCCGGCGTCTTCGACGTCCACCGCGGGGACATCGTCGTGTTCACCGACCCCGGCGGGTGGCTGCCGGCGCAACGCTCGGACCCGCAGACCCCGATCGGCAGCGTCCTGACCTGGATCGGGCTGCGGCCCCAGGACACGGGAGACCATCTGATCAAGCGGACGATCGGGGTCGCCGGCGACCATGTCGAGTGCTGTGACGCCGAGGGTCGCGTCAGCGTCAACGGCGAGCCCCTCGACGAGCCGTACCTGAAGCCGGGGTCGATCCCCAGCGAGGTCGAGTTCGACGTCACGGTGCCCGCGGACTCGCTGTTCGTCATGGGCGACAACCGACAGCACTCGGGCGACTCCCGCTATCACCTCGGCGACCCTGGAGGCGGATTCGTGCCGCTCGACGACGTGACCGGGTCCGCTTTCATCCGTGTCTGGCCGTTCGACCGGTTCGCGGTGCTCCACAATCCCGGTGACGTCTTCGCCGACGTCCCCGAGCCGTGACCACCGGTCCTCCCGATCTTCGGCACGAGCGCGCGCTGCTCGGCGCCGGCGCGCGCGTCGTCGCCGGCATGGACGAGGTCGGGCGTGGCGCCCTCGCGGGGCCCGTCAGCGTGGGTGTGGCGGTCGTCGACGCGTCCACCGGTCCTTGCCCGACGGGGCTGACGGACTCGAAGCTCCTGACGCCGCGGGCGCGGGCGCGACTGGTCGAGCCGACACGCGCCTGGGCCGTGGGCTGGGCGGTCGGCCACGCGGGACCCGCCGAGATCGACGCGCACGGGATCGTCACGGCTCTGCGCATCGCCGGGCTGAGGGCGCTGGCCCAGGTTCGTCGACAGGTCGGCCCGGTCGACGTCGTCCTGCTCGACGGTTCGCACGACTGGCTCTCCCGTCCCGCGGGGTTCGACCTCTTCGCGTCCGCCGAGCTGGACATCGACGACGGGCCCCCGGATCCCGCCGTACGCACGCTCGTCAAGGCAGACATGACCTGCTCGTCCGTGGCTGCCGCCAGCGTGCTGGCCAAGACGGAACGTGACGCCCTGGTCGCCGGGCTCGCCCGCCAGTACCCCGCCTACCGGTGGGACAGCAACAAGGGATACGCATCGGCCGCGCACGTCGACGCGATCCGTCGGCTCGGCACGACGCCGCAGCACCGCCGGAGCTGGAGGATTCCAGGAGCCGAGACGTTGCCCACGCCTGTCGAGGCGGCACAGTCGACCCTTGATGGTTCATGATGGACGAGTGAGCGCAGAAGACCTCGAGAACTATGAGACCGACATGGAGCTCGCGCTCTACCGCGAGTACCGAGACGTGGTCTCGCTCTTCTCGTACGTCGTGGAGACCGAGCGACGGTTCTACCTCGCCAACCAGGTCGATCTCCAGGTCCGGTCGGCGGCGGGCGAGGTGTACTTCGAGCTCACGCTGGCGGACGCCTGGGTCTGGGACGTCTACCGTTCGGCACGGTTCGTCAAGTCCGTCCGGGTCGTGACGTTCAAGGACGTCAACGTCGAGGAGCTCGCCAAGGCGGATCTTCAGCTCTGACGCCCCGCACCGCGCCAGACTTGTCCACAGACACCCGCGACGGCGCGTCGTCTCCACGGCCTCGTCGGTCCGCGCCCGCTCCCTCCGTCCGACCGGCAGCATCGGTCGTGGAGGTGAGACATGCGAGCGAAGGACGCCGTGGGTCGGTACGGAGAGAGTGTCGCGGTCCGGCATCTGGAGTCGTTGGGCTGGCAGATCGTCGCAAGGAACTGGCGGACAGCGCGAGGTGAGCTGGACGTCGTCGCCCTGGACGGGGACGTGCTGGTCGCGGTGGAGGTCAAGACACGACGAGGAGTCGTGTCGGGGCATCCGGCCGAGGCGGTCACGCCCGCGAAGCTGGCGCGCATCCGTCGCCTCACGGGGGAGTGGCTATCCCTCGACCGGTCACACCCGGCATCCGTGCGCATCGACGTGGTCGCCGTCGTCGTGGCGCGAGCGGGTGCCGCGCAGATCGAGCACCTGCGAGGCGTCTGGTGAGCGGCCTCGGAACCACCCGGGCGGTCGCACTCCTCGGGATGACCGGGCACGTCGTCGAGGTCCAGGCGCACGTCGCCGCCTCGGTCCCCGGCTTCGTCCTGGTCGGGCTCCCCGACACCTCCCTGCACGAGTCCCGCGACCGCGTGCGCGCCGCGGTCGCCTCGAGCGGAGTGCCCTGGCCCCAGCGGAAGATCACCGTGAACCTCTCGCCGGCCTCGCTTCCCAAGACGGGCACGGGGTTCGACCTCGCGATCGCCGTCGCGATCCTCGCCGGTGCCGGCGTCGTCCGGGCGGAGGTCCGTGAGGTCGTGCACCTCGCCGAGGTCGGGCTGGACGGGCGGCTGCACCCGGTACGGGGTGTGCTGCCGGCGGTCGCTGCGGCGGTGCGCGCCGGACTCCCCGACGTCGTCGTCGCGTCGGCGGACGTCGAGGAGGCGAGCCTGGTTCCCGGCGCGCGCGTGCGCGGCGCCGCGACCCTTGCGGGAACGCTCCGGCTGCACGGCGTCGACGTCGAGGACGAACCGACCGACCCGTTCCGCCGGCCGGCCGTGTCCGTCCGCCACCAGCCGAGCGGGGACCTGGCGGACGTCGTCGGTCAGCCCGAGGCGCGGCGTGCGATCGAGGTCGCCGCGGCCGGTGGGCATCACCTGCTCATGGTGGGCCCGCCCGGTGCGGGCAAGACGATGCTGGCGTCGCGGCTTCCCGGAGTCCTGCCCGACCTCGACGACGAGGCTGCCGTCGAGGTCACGTCCGTGCACTCGGTGGCCGGGACGTTCGATCCCGGTCACGGCCTCCTCCGTCGCCCTCCGTTCGAGGACCCGCACCACACCGCGACGCCGGCGTCGGTGGTCGGAGGAGGTGCCGGTGTGCCGCGGCCCGGTGCTGCGTCGCGTGCCCACCGTGGCGTGCTCTTCATGGACGAGGCTCCGGAGTTCAGCCCGCGCGTGCTCCAGACGTTGCGGCAACCGCTCGAGCAGGGCGAGCTGGTGATACACCGCGCACGGGGAGCGTCGCGATTCCCGGCGAGGTTCCAGCTGGTGCTCGCCGCGAACCCGTGCCCGTGCGGGCGGCGGGTGGGCCGCGGGCTCGACTGCACGTGTCGACCGCTCGACGTCCAGCGCTACATCGGGCGGCTCTCGGGCCCGCTCCTGGACCGCGTCGACCTCCAGGTCGACGTGCTCCCGGTGCGCCGGGCGACGGCGAGCCCCGGCGAGAGCACCGCGGTCGTCCGCGCCCGTGTCCAGGAGGCACGGGCTGCCGCGCGGGCGCGACTCGCCGGGACACCCTGGCGGACGAACGTGGAGGTTCCAGGGCCGGCGCTGCGCTCCCGGTGGCCCCTCGGTTCCCGTGCGGCGGCCGTGGACCGCGCGGTCGAGCGCGGGACGCTCAGCCTTCGCGGTGCGGACCGCGCGACGCGCATCGCCTGGACGCTCGCCGATCTCGCCGGACGCGAGGCGCCCGGACGCGACGAGATCGGCGAGGCCCTGGCGCTCCGGACGAGGGGGAGCGGTGCGTAGTCCTCGCGACGTCGACGACCCCCGGCTTGCCGCCGCCGCGTGGTCACGACTGGCGGAACCCGGGGACCTCGTCGCCACGGCCCTCGTCGCGTCGATGGGGGCGGTGGCGGCGCTGCGGTGGGTGGACGACCTCGTCGGAGGTCGCGCCGACCTTCCGAACACCTCGTCGACCTCGGGGCCGGAGTCCGCGATCCTGCCTGCGCGGGCACGACTGCAGAGGGCGGTCGCTCGGTGGGCTCCGCGTCTGGAGTGCGCGGATCCCCTCCGGGAGGTGCATGTCCTCGAACGGCTGGGAGGACGTCTGCTCGTGCCCGGGGACGAGATGTGGCCGGAGTCGATCGACGATCTCGGTCGGACGGCACCCTTCGCGCTCTGGGTCCGGGGCGCGCACGACCTACGATCTCTCCTGCAGGGGTCGGTCGCACTTGTCGGAGCACGAGCCTGCACCGAGTACGGACGACGAGTGACCGACGAGATCGCCGGCACGCTCGCGGCCCGGCGGACGACGACGGTGTCCGGGGGTGCCTACGGCATCGACGCCGCGGCCCACCGTGCGGCGCTGGTCGCCGGCGGACCGACGGTCGCCTTCCTCGCCGGAGGCGTCGACCGGCTGTACCCCGCCGGGAACTCTGAGATCCTGCGCGAGCTGATGGAGAGCGGCGGTGCCGTCGTGAGCGAGGTCCCTCCGGGCTCTGTGCCGAACCGTGTCCGATTCCTGCATCGCAACCGGCTGATCGCCGCGGCTTCCCGGGCGACGGTCGTCGTCGAGGCGGCGTGGAGGTCGGGATCGCTGAGCACGGCGGCGCGGGCCGTCGAGCTCGGTCGACCCGTCGGTGCGGTGCCCGGGCCGGTGACGTCACCGGCCTCGACGGGATGCCATCGGCTCCTGCGTGACGGTGCGGTCTGTGTCACGGGTGGGGACGAGGTTCTCGAGCTCGTGGGATCGATCGGCGAGTCGTACGGTGCGGAGCCGCCGGGCGACCCGCGGCCCGGGGACGGGCTCGAGCCAGAGGATCGTGCGACCTGGGAGGCGCTACCTCTCCGCTCCGGAGCCACGGTCGACGGTCTGGCACGCGCCGCGGGTCTCTCGACCACGGAGACGCGCGCGGCGCTCGGGCGTCTCGAGCTCGCGGGGCTGGCCGAGCGGCACGACGGCGGGTGGCGGCGCGGACGATGAGCTGGACGTCGGTGCGCCTCCTTGGCCGACGGGGACCCGTCGCGCACGCTGTCCGGTATGACCTCATCGCCGGTGCCGACAGAGCGCGACATCCTCGCCTTCGGCGACCACCTCGCCGTCGAGCGGGGACTCTCGGACCACACGGTGCGGGCGTACCTCGGAGACGTGGAGGCCTTCGCCCTCTGGTGCCGTGACCAGGGTCATGGCGAGCCGGATCAGGTCACGCTGACCGTCGTCCGCGGCTGGCTCGGGGCGATGGCGGACGGAGGCGCGGCACGGTCCTCGCTCGCGCGTCGTGGAGCGGCGTTGCGGGCGTTCTTCGCGTGGATGCGCCGCACCGGGCGGTCCGACGTGGACCCGGCGGTTCGACTGGCGACGCCACGCGTGCCGAAGGCGCTGCCGACCGTCCTCGGGGTGGACCCTGCCGCGCACCTCATGGAGAACGTCAAGGCGTCGGCGGAGTCGGGCGAACCGGCCGACGTCCGGGCCTGGGCAGCGGTCGAGCTCCTCTACGCCACCGGTGCGCGTGTCGGCGAGCTGGTGGGGGTCGACGTCGACGACGTCGACCTCGACGAGAGGACCCTCCGCGTGATGGGCAAGGGGGCGAAGGAACGGGTCGTGCCGTTCGGTGTCCCGGCGGCGCGTGCGGTCCGGGCATGGTTGGGTGTCCGGCCCACGCTGGTACGGCCGGACTCCGGAGCAGCCCTGCTGCTGGGCGACCGAGGGGGCCGGTGGTCGCAGCGTCGGCTCCGCGAGTGCGTGCATGCGTGCGCAGCCCGGGCCGGCGTGGACGACATCGGTCCGCACGACCTGCGGCACAGTGCCGCGACACACCTCCTCGAGGGCGGGTCCGACCTGCGCAGCGTCCAGGAGGTGCTCGGCCACTCCAGCCTCGCGACGACGGAGCGGTACACGCACGTGAGTGCCGACCGGCTCAGGGCTTCGTTCGAGCAGGCGTTCCCTCGGGCCTAGTCGACAGCAGGACGATCGGTCCTCCGTCAAGGAGGAGGAGCGGGTCGACGTAGACCTCGTCCTCCCTGACGCCCCAGTGCAGGCAGGACGAGCAGTGCATACCTGTCGTCCCCGTGACTCCGACGACCTGCCCGCGGGCCACGGATTCGCCCCGCACCAGGTCGGACTCGACCGGTTCCAGGGTGCTGCGCCGGCCGTCGTCGTGCTCCAGGACGAGGACCGGCCGGCCGCCGACGGCACCCGCGAACGTCACTCGCCCGGCAGCCGGCGCGGCGACCGGCATCCCCGGCGGTGCGACGACGTCGACACCGCGGTGGCCAGGGAGCCAGTCCTGGAGCGGCGGGTCGAAGCCTCGCACCACGTCGGCCACCGCGGTGCACGACGGAGGCGCGCACCACTCGCCGGGCGCCGGCCACGGTGCGGCCGCCGGTGGGCCTGAGGCGGCCGGGCGCGAGAGCCCGGCCACGACGACAGCAGTCGCGAGCACAGCACCCACGACGACGTGCACCGTTCGACGTCTCATCCTCGTATCGTGGTCCGGCCGGGCGCCCGCCGGGTCGCGTAGACCCGGAACTGTGGACGCTGCGCGTCGCTGTGACCCTGTGGACATGGCTGGCGGCTGAGAACACACGTCGCGTCCGGTAGACTCTTCGATGCGACCGGTGCGTCTGACCGGTCGACATCGCGTGTCGTCCGCTCCCACGAGGGAGGGCGAGCCCGACATCGGTCCGAGGTCTCCTCGGCGTCGGCGAGCCACGACACCAGGAGGACGGGCCGCCGGCCCGTGCTGACAACCGCAACAGCGGTCGCGCCGTGCGCGACCGCGCAGATTTGGTGCGCGGCCCCCGGCCGCGCGTGAAAGGACGTGCCATGGCCGTCGTGACCATGCGCCAGCTCCTCGAGAGCGGTGTCCACTTCGGACACCAGACCCGCCGTTGGAACCCGAAGATGAAGCGCTTCATCTTCACCGAGCGCAACGGCATCTACATCGTCGACCTGCAGCAGTCGCTGTCGTACATCGACCGTGCCTACGAGTTCGTGAAGGAGACCGTCGCCCACGGCGGGACGATCCTCTTCGTCGGCACCAAGCGCCAGGCCCAGGAGCCCATCGCCGAGCAGGCCGCTCGCGTCGGGATGCCCTACGTCAACCACCGCTGGCTCGGTGGCATGCTGACCAACTTCGGCACGGTGCACAAGCGCCTGCAGCGCATGAAGGAGCTCGAGGAGATCGACTTCGACGACGTCGCCGCGTCGGGTCTGACCAAGAAGGAGCTCCTCGTCCTCCGCCGCGAGAAGGACAAGCTCGTCCGTACCCTCGGTGGTATCCGCGACATGGCGAAGGTCCCCTCCGCCGTCTGGATCGTCGACACGAACAAGGAGCACCTCGCCGTCGACGAGGCGCGCAAGCTGCGCATCCCGATCGTCGCGATCCTCGACACGAACTGCGACCCTGACGTCGTCGACTACAAGATCCCGGGCAACGACGACGCGATCCGTTCCGTCACGCTGCTGACGCGTGTGATCGCCGACGCCGTCGCCGAGGGCACCATCAAGCGCCACCAGGGTTCGAAGGGCGAGGAGTCTGCCGACGCCGAGCCGCTCGCCGAGTGGGAGCAGGAGCTGCTCACCGGCTCCGAGGAGACCGCTGCGCCGGCCGAGGCCGCCGCCGAGGCTCCCGCCGCCGACGCTGCTGCCGAGCCGTCCGCCCCGGAGGCACCGGCCGAGGCCGCCGCCGAGGAGACCCCCGCCGCGGAGGAAGCGCCTGCCGCTGACGCCGCCCCGGCCGCCGAGGCTGCAGAGCCCACCGAGAAGTGATCCGACGAGGCCCCGGAGCGCGTCGCGCGCCCGGGGCCTCGCCCGGCACGATCCGTCGACTAACGTAAGGAAGCAGACATGGCGAACTACACCGCTGCTGACATCAAGGCGCTCCGTGAGCGCACCGGCGCCGGCATGCTCGACGTCAAGAAGGCGCTCGACGAGGCTGACGGCAACGCCGAGAAGGCCCTCGAGATCATCCGCGTCAAGGGCCTGAAGGGCGTGGCCAAGCGCGAGGGCAACACGACCTCCGAGGGTCTTGTCGCCGTCCAGGTCGACGACGTCGACGGCGGCCAGGTCGCCACGATCGTCGAGATCAACTCCGAGACCGACTTCGTCGCCAAGAACGAGAAGTTCATCGAGCTCGCGAACACGGTCCTCGCGGCCGTCGCGGCAGCCGGCGCCCAGGACCTCGACGCCGCACTTGCCGCGCCGACGGCCGACGGGACCGTGGGTGACGTCATCAACGGCGCCGCCGCCACCATGGGCGAGAAGATCGTCCTGCGTCGCGTCGCGCGCGTCGAGGGTGAGAAGGTCACCGCCTACCTGCACCGCACCGCCAAGGACCTGCCGCCGTCGATCGCCGCCGTCGTGGCGACGGACGCAGCAGGCGAGGCCGTTGCCAAGGACATCGCGCAGCACATCGCCGCGATGTCGCCCGAGTTCCTCTCGCGCGACGACGTCCCGGCCGACACGGTCGCCAACGAGCGCCGTATCGCCGAGGAGACCTCGCGCAACGAGGGCAAGCCCGAGGCAGCGCTCCCGAAGATCATCGAAGGCCGCCTCAACGGGTACTTCAAGCAGTCGGTGCTCCTCGAGCAGCCGCTGGCGAAGGACCCGAAGCAGACGGTGAAGCAGACGCTCGAGGGCGCCGGGGGTTCGCTCACCTCGTTCGTCCGTTTCCGCGTCGGCAACTGACCACGCCACGTCGGCCCGGCTAATTTCGATTGGCCGGGCCGACGTGCACCCACGGACCTCGCACCTGCGAGGATCCGACACGTTTTGCTGAACGGACGAAGGACGGTGGATGCGGTGACCGACTCAAGGACGCAGGCACGACGGGTCTTGCTCAAGCTGTCGGGCGAGACCTTCGGAGGAGGCGCCGTCGGGCTTGACGCCGACGTCGTCCAGCGCGTCGCACGGGAGATCTCCGTCGCTGTCGCCGACGGGATCCAGGTCGCCATCGTCGTCGGCGGCGGGAACTTCTTCCGCGGGGCCGACCTCTCCAAGGCGGGGATGGACCGGGCACGCGCCGACTACATGGGCATGCTCGGAACGGTCATGAACTGCCTCGCGCTCCAGGACTTTCTGGAGCAGGCCGGCACGACCACACGCGTCCAGACCGCGATCACCATGGGGCAGGTCGCCGAGCCCTACATCCCGCTGCGCGCGATCCGGCACCTGGAGAAGGGCCGTGTCGTCATCTTCGGCGCGGGCGCGGGGATGCCCTACTTCTCGACGGACACCGTCTCGGCGCAGCGCGCGCTCGAGGTGCGGTGTGACGAGGTCCTGATGGGAAAGAACGGCGTCGACGGTGTCTACACCTCGGACCCCCGGACGGACCCTGCTGCCGAGAAGCTGGACCACCTGACGTACACGCGTGCGCTCGTCGACGACCTCGGCGTGATGGACGCGACCGCGATGAGCCTGTGCCGGGACAACGACGTGCGCATGCGCGTGTTCGGTATGGGCGAGCCCGGCAACGTCACGCGGGCGCTGCAGGGTGAGAACATTGGGACACTGGTAACGGCTGCCTGACGGCATCCACCCCCGTCCGTGCGCCGCGCGGGCGACGACGAGCTGTACCGCTGAAGGAGCGCACGTGATCGACGAGACCCTCCTCGAGGCCGAGGAAAAGATGGACAAGGCTGTCGAGGTCGCGAAGGAAGACTTCGCCGGCATTCGCAGTGGACGCGCGAGCTCGGGCATGTTCGCGAAGATCACCGTGGACTACTACGGGGCTCCGACGCCGCTGCAGCAGCTCGCGTCGTTCCAGATCCCCGAGGCCCGGACCGTCGTCATCGCACCGTTCGACAAGTCGGCGATGACCGCCATCGAGAAGGCTCTGCGCGACTCCGACCTCGGGGTGAACCCGTCGAACGACGGCAACGTCATCCGCATCGCCCTGCCCGCCCTGACCGAGGAGCGGCGCCGTGACTTCGTGAAGCTGGCGAAGACGAAGGCCGAGGACGCCAAGGTCTCGATCCGTTCCGTCCGTCGCAAGGCCAAGGATCAGCTGGACCGCCTCGTCAAGGACGGCGACGCCGGCGAGGACGAGGGTTCGCGCGCCGAGAAGGAGCTCGAGGCGCTCACCAAGCGTCACGTCGACGAGGTCGACGTGATTCTTGCCGCCAAGGAGAGCGAACTGCTCGAGGTCTGATGACTGCCGAGCCGCTCTCCACCCCGGCGGGCCGCCAACCACGCGCGGGCCGCAACCTGCCCGTCGCGATCGCGGTCGGGGTCGGTCTCCTCCTGGTCGTCGCGGTCAGCCTCGGGTACCGGCCCGAGCTGTTCGTCGGGCTCGCCGTCGTCGCGGTCGGCGGCGCCCTCTGGGAGCTGGGCCGGGCGTTCACGCGCCGCGGCATCCATCTGCCGATGGTGCCGCTGATCGTCGGATCGACCGGGATCATCGTCTCGACGTACACGTCGGGGTCCGAGGCGCTGATGGTCTCGTACCTGCTGACGGTCGCGGGCTCCGTCGTCTGGCGGCTCATCGACGGGCCCGGACCGGGTGCGCTGCGCGACGTCGCTGCCGCCGCGTTCGCGGCGACCTACCTGCCTTTCATGGCCGGCTTCGTCATGCTGATGCTCTCGGAGCCCCAGGGGCGGCTCCAGGTCCTGGTCTTCATCCTGCTGGCCGTGTCGAACGACGTGGGCGGGTACATCGCCGGGGTCCTCTACGGGCGCCATCCGCTCGCCCCGACGGTGAGTCCGAAGAAGTCGTGGGAGGGCCTCGGCGGCTCGTTCGTCCTCGCGATCCTCGTCGGAGTGAGTGCGGCCGTGTGGGGCTTCGGCATCAGCCCGTGGATCGGCGTCGCGCTCGGTCTGGTGACCCCGCTGACCGCGACGGTCGGCGACCTCGCCGAGTCGTTGATCAAGCGCGATCTAGAATTGAAGGACATGGGTTCGTTGCTGCCGGGGCACGGAGGTCTCCTGGACCGGCTCGACTCCATGATGATCACGGCTCCGTTCGTGTACCTGATGTTGTCCGTAGCGCTCTGAGGAACCGCCTCGTCCGCTCACCGCACCCGACCCTGGGAGCCTTGTATGGCCGGCCACTCGACCACTCCGACACAGCGCGAGCCCGTCGCGCTCGAGCGGCCCACCGTTCGGCCGTCCGACGAGACGGCACCGCTGCCGCTGTCCTTCACCGCGAAGCGTCGCGGGAAGCCGCCGCGCCACTTCGCGGACCTGACCCCGGACGAGGTCCGCGAGGTCGTCACGAGCCTGGGCGAGAAGCCGTTCCGTGCCAAGCAGCTCGCGACCCACTACTACGCGCACCTGACGCGCGACCCCGAGTCGATGACGGACCTGCCGAAGGCGTCGCGCGACACGTTGACGGAACACCTGTTCCCGGAACTGCTGACCGCCAAGCGCACCATGCAGGCCGACGGCGGCACGACGGTCAAGACGCTGTGGCACCTGTTCGACGACGTCAAGGTCGAGTCGGTCCTCATGCGCTACACGAGTCGGTCGACGCTGTGCGTCTCGAGCCAGGCGGGTTGCGGGATGGCCTGCCCGTTCTGCGCCACCGGTCAGCTCGGCCTGACCCGCAACCTCTCGGTCGCCGAGATCGTCGAGCAGGTCCGCTCGGCGGCCCGGTCGCTCGCCGACGGCGAGATCCCCGGCGGACCGACGCGGCTCAACAACCTCGTCTTCATGGGCATGGGTGAGCCGTTGGCCAACTACCGTGCGGTCATCGGGACCGTGCGGCGCCTCGTGGCCCCGACGCCCGAGGGGTTCGGCATGTCGGCCCGCAACATCACGGTGTCGACGGTCGGGCTCGTGCCGGCGATGCGCAAGCTGGCCGACGAGGGCATTCCCGTCACGCTCGCGCTGTCCCTGCACGCGCCGGATGACGAACTTCGCAGCGAGCTCGTGCCGATCAACACGCGCTGGTCGGTCGACGAGGCCATCGACGCCGCGTATCACTACTACGAGGTCACGGGCCGTCGGGTCAGCATCGAGTACGCGCTGATCAAGGACATGAACGACCACGCGTGGCGGGCCGACCTGCTCGGGGAGAAGCTCAACAAGCGGGGTCGGGGCTGGGTGCACGTGAACCCCATTCCGCTGAACCCGACACCGGGGTCCATCTGGACCGCGAGCGACCGTGACGTCGAGGACGAGTTCGTGGCACGATTGCGCGCGCACGGTATCCCGACGACGATCCGTGACACCCGCGGCAGCGACATCGACGGTGCCTGTGGGCAGCTTGCAGCCGAGGAGGACGAGTGAGTTCGCTGTTCAGCACTGTGCCACGTACCAAGAAGGGGTACGAGAGGGACGAGGTCGACGACTTCTTCGACGAGGCCCGCGCGTTGTACGAGGGTCGGGAGAACCGGACGCTGACGTCCGGGGAGATCCAGACCGCGACCTTCGAGCTGGTGCGGGGCGGGTACTCGACGCACGAGGTCGACGCGGCCTTGGACCGGCTCGAGTCGGCCTTCATCGCACGGCAACGGGCCGCCTACGTCTCCGTCCACGGCCAGCAGGCCTGGATGGACGCGCTCGCGGGGCGGGCGCGGACGCTCTACGACCGTCTCGGCCGCCCGGACGGCAAGAGGTTCATCCCTGCGGACCGCGGGGAGCCCGCCTACGACATGGACGACGTCGACGACCTGTGCGACCGGCTCGTCGACTACTTCGACCGCCAGGTGCCGTTGACGGCCGCCGAGGTGCGCGACACGGTGTTCCGCCGTCGCAAGGGCCCGAAGGGCTATGCGGAGGGTCCGGTCGACGCCTTCTGCTCACGGGCCGTCGAGGTCCTGCTCGGCGTCGAGTGACGTGACCGACAACGTACTCGTCCCCGACTCCGGTGCGACCCGCACCGTCACGCTGCTCGGATCGACGGGGTCGATCGGCACGCAGGCGATCGACGTCGTCGACGCGCACCCGGACAGGTTCCGGGTGGAGGCGATCTCCGCCGGCGGTTCCGACGTCGAGACCCTGGCCGCGCAGGCGGCGCACCTCCGTGTCGAGCGTGTCGCGGTCGCCGACGCGACGCGGGCGGACGCGCTCCGGCAGGCACTGGCCGACCGTGGTGTCCCGGACGTCGAGGTCCTCGCCGGGCCCGACGCAGCGACTGTCGTGGCAGGGTCGGGGAGCGACGTGGTGCTCAACGGCATCACGGGCTCCGTCGGCCTGCGTCCCACCCTCGCCGCGCTCACGGCCGGGTCGACCCTCGCGCTCGCGAACAAGGAGTCCCTGGTGGTCGGTGGAGCGCTCGTGCACGCCGCGCAGCGCCGGCCGGGCCAGATCGTCCCGGTCGACTCCGAGCACTCGGCGATCGCCCAGAGCCTGCGGTCGGGGACGTCCGCGGAGGTGCGCCGCATCATCCTGACGGCCTCCGGCGGCCCTTTCCGTGGTTGGACGTCCGAGGACGTCAAGAAGGTCACCCCGGAGCAGGCGCTCGCGCACCCGACCTGGTCGATGGGACCCGTGGTGACGGTCAACTCGGCCAGCCTGATGAACAAGGGGCTGGAGCTGATCGAGGCGCACCTGCTCTTCGACGTCCCGACCGACGACATCACCGTCGTGGTCCATCCGCAGTCGGTGGTGCACTCGATGGTCGAGTTCGTCGACGGGTCGACCGTCGCGCAAGCCTCTCCGCCGGACATGCGGCTGCCGATCGCGCTGGGTCTGTCCTGGCCCGAGCGGCTCGACCCCGTCGCGCCGCCGTGCGACTGGACGGCGGCGACGTCCTGGACGTTCGAGCCGCTCGACGAGGAGACTTTCCCCGCCGTCCGGCTGGCGCGCGAGGCCGCGAGTGCGTCCGCCACGCATCCTGCCGTGTACAACGCGGCCAACGAGGAGTGCGTCGACGCCTTTCTCGGGGGCCGGGCGAGTTTCGGCGACATCGTCACGACCGTCGAGCGGGTGCTGGCCGAGCACCGTGGCACCTCGGTGGCCGACGTCACGCTCGAGGCGGTCGTCGAGGCGGAGCAGCGCGCGCGTGTCGCCGCGCGGGAGATTCTCGCGCGTCGCTGACGCGCGGACGGAGGAGGACGCATGCTTGCGACGGTCGTCGGGATCCTCGTGGTGGTGGTGGGACTGCTGCTGTCCATCGCGCTCCACGAGGTGGGGCACATGGTCCCCGCCAAACGGTTCGGCGTCCGCGTCAGCCAGTACATGGTCGGATTCGGGCCGACGCTCTGGTCGCGCCGGCGGGGTGAGACCGAGTACGGGCTGAAGGCGATCCCGCTCGGCGGATACGTCCGGATGGTCGGCATGTTCCCGCCGGCTCCCGAGGGGGCGAAGACGTCGAGCTCGTTCTTCGGTCAGATCGTCGCCGACGCCCGCGACGCCAGCACCGAGGAGATCCGTCCGGGCGAGGAGCGTCGAGCGTTCTACAACCTGTCGACGCCGAAGAAGCTGGTCGTCATGCTCGGCGGGCCCGTGATGAACCTCGTGATCGCCGCCGTCCTCCTTCTCGTCGTCCTGGTCGGGATCGGCGTGCCGACGGCGACCACGTCGGTCGCCACCGTCGTGCCCTGCGTGGCGTCGGGGGACGCGACGTCCGGCACCGCGGAGTGCACGGCGTCAGACCCCGAGTCTCCGGCCGCAGCCGCGGGGCTTCGGTCGGGGGACACCGTCGTCGCCTTCGGTGGGACCGACGTCGAGTCCTGGGACCAGCTCGTCGGGCTCATCGACGACGCGGCGGGGGAACCCACGCAGGTGGTGGTCGAACGGGACGGCGCTCAGTTCGAGCTGACGCTCACGCCGAGCGAGATCGAGCGTCCCCGGTACGACGAGGACGGGAGCGTCGTCCTCGACGCGGACGGGGAGCCCGTGACGGATCCCGGCGGCTACGTCGGGATCTCGTCCGCCGTCGAGCGGCAGCCCGTCCCGGTCTCCGAGGTCGGTACGGCCCTGGGCGACCAGATCAGCGCGACGGCGGCCGTGGTCGTCACCCTGCCAGCCCAGGTCGTCGACGTCGCGAGGTCCGCGTTCGGCGAGCAGGAGCGGGCGACGACGTCGATCATGGGGCCGGTCGGGGCGGGGCGGATCGCCGTCGACGTCGCGACCGCGGACGCCTCGGTGATGGACCGCGTCGCCACCATGCTCCTGCTCCTGTCGTCCCTCAACATCGCCCTTTTCGTCTTCAACCTGATCCCGTTGCTCCCGCTCGACGGTGGGCACGTGGTCAACGCGCTCTACGAGGGGGCCAAGCGGCAGCTCGCGCGGTTGCGGGGGCTGCCCCGCCCGGGCCCCGCGGACGTCGCCCGCATGATGCCCGTCGCCTACGTGATGTTCGTCGCCCTCGTCGGGATGGGGCTGCTTCTCGTCTACGCGGACGTCGTCGACCCGGTGACCCTGGGGTGAATGCCCCCAGGACCGGCGCAGGGGTGGATAATGGACGGGTGAACTCGATCAACCTGGGAATGCCCGAAGCACCGCCGCCGGTTCTCGCCCCGCGGCGGCCGACGCGCAAGATCAAGGTCGGGAAGGTCGACGTCGGCGGTGACGCTCCGGTCAGCGTGCAGTCGATGACCACGACCAAGACGACCGACGTCAACGCCACGTTGCAGCAGATCGCCGAGCTCACCGCCTCGGGCTGCGACATCGTGCGGGTGGCCTGCCCCACGCAGGACGACGCCGACGCGTTGCCGATCATCGCGCGCAAGTCGCAGATCCCCGTCATCGCCGACATCCACTTCCAGCCGAAGTACGTGTTCTCGGCGATCGAGGCAGGGTGCGCCGCGGTCCGCGTGAACCCCGGCAACATCAAGAAGTTCGACGACCAGGTCAAGGAGATCGCTCAGGCGGCCAAGGACCACGGCACGTCGCTGCGGATCGGCGTGAACGCGGGCTCCCTCGACAAGCGTCTGCTCGCCAAGTACGGCAAGGCGACGCCGGAGGCGCTCGTCGAGTCCGCTGTTTGGGAGGCATCGCTCTTCGAGGAGCACGACTTCCACGACTTCAAGATCTCCGTGAAGCACAACGACCCCGTGATCATGGTCCGTGCGTACGAGCTGCTCTCGCAGCGTGGCGACTGGCCGCTGCACCTGGGCGTCACCGAGGCGGGCCCCGCCTTCCAGGGGACCATCAAGTCGGCGACCGCCTTCGGAGCCCTGCTCAGTCAGGGCATCGGCGACACCATCCGCGTCTCGCTCTCCGCACCTCCGGTCGAGGAGGTCAAGGTCGGGATCCAGATCCTGCAGTCGCTGAACCTGCGCCCGCGCAAGCTCGAGATTGTCTCGTGCCCGTCGTGCGGTCGTGCCCAGGTGGACGTGTACTCGCTCGCCGAGAAGGTCACCGCAGGTCTCGAGGGTATGGAGGTGCCGCTGCGCGTCGCCGTGATGGGCTGCGTCGTCAACGGGCCGGGCGAGGCCCGCGAGGCCGATCTCGGCGTCGCGTCGGGCAACGGCAAGGGCCAGATCTTCGTCAAGGGCGAGGTCATCAAGACCGTGCCCGAGGCGATGATCGTCGAGACGCTCATCGAGGAGGCGATGCGGATCGCCGAGGACATGACGCCCGAGAACGACGCGCAGGCGGGTGCCCCCACGGTCACCGTCGGCTGACACGGCTCGTGCGGCGCGTCCGACCGGGCCGGGGGAGAATCTGTCCATGATCCGGCCTCCGGTGCGCGACGAGGCGCGCGTGCTCCGAGCGGGAGACCTCGCGGAGGCACTCGCGGTGTGCGCGGTCGACCCCGTCGCCTCGGTGCTCGCCGCCGCCCGGCTCGAGGTCGCCCGTCGGTCCGGCCTGACGGCAGCCGGGGGCGAGGTCTGGGGCTATCCAGCGGCCGGGGCGCTCACGGCGATCTGCTGGGCCGGGGCGAACCTCGTACCCGTCGTGCCGGACGGTTCCCGAGCCGCGCTGGACGCCTTCGCCCGACGTGCGCTCCGCCACGGGAGACGAAGCTCGTCGATCGTCGGTGAGCGCGCGGCCGCGCTGGGTCTCTGGGAGCGGCTCGCCCATGCATGGCCCGCCGCGCGGGAGGTCCGGGACGAGCAGCCGTCGCTCGCGATCGACGGGCCGCCCGCGGTCGCGCCGGACCCACGGGTCCGGCGCGCAGTCCTGCGCGACATGCCCGTGCTGCTCCCGGCGTGCGTCCGGATGTTCACGGAGGAGGTCGGCTACTCGCCGATGGTCGCGAGCGGTGGGGCGTACGAGCAGCGCGTCCGCTCGCTCGTTCGTGACGAGCGGTCGTTCGTGCGTCCCCTGCACGACGGCCCGTCGGCCGGGATCGGGTTCAAGGCGGAGGTCGGTGCCCTCACCTCCCAGGTCGCGCAGATCCAGGGCGTCTGGGTCGAGCCCCGGGTGCGAGGGCAGGGGCTGTCCGTTCCGGGGATGGCGGCCGTCGTGCACCACGTGCGGGCGGCTCTCGCACCGGTCGTCTCGCTGTACGTCAACGCCTGGAACGAACCGGCGCTGCGCGCATACCACCGGGTGGGGTTCGAGCGGGTGGGGACCTACGCGACGATCCTCTTCTGACCAGGTGTGCTTCTGCAGACGGCGCCGCGTAGCGTCAGACCTGCGGACGATCTCCGCGCGCACCAGAGAGAGGACAAGATGAAGGCACTGTACAAGCCCGGACCCGGGCCGGGCCTGGATATGACCGATCGTCCGGACCCGCACGGCGGCCCGGACGACGTGATCATCCGCGTCCTGCGTACCGGAATCTGCGGCACGGACCTGCACATCGACAGGTGGGACGACTGGGCCGCGTCGACCGTCACCGCGCCGCTCGTCCCGGGGCACGAGTTCTACGGCGAGGTCGTCGAGGTCGGCTCCGGCGTCCGCGACGTCACCGTGGGGGACCGTGTCTCCGGGGAGGGGCACGTGGTGTGCGGGACGTGCCGCAACTGCCGTGCCGGGCGCAAGCAGATGTGCATCCGGACCGAGAGCGTCGGGGTGCAGCGCGACGGGGCCTTCGCCGAGTACCTCGCCCTGCCGGCGACGAACGTGTGGGTGCACCAGGCAGACGTCGCCCCCGACGTCGGAGCGCTGTTCGACCCGTTGGGCAACGCGGTCCACACCGCGCTCGCCTTTCCCGTCGTGGGGGAGGACGTGCTCGTCTCGGGGTGCGGCCCCATCGGGCTCATGTCGATCGCGGTCGCCCGTCACGTCGGTGCCCGGCACGTCGTCGGCACCGACATCAGTCCCGAGCGGCTGCGGCTGGCTCTGGCGATGGGCGCCGACGCGGCGATCGACGTCCGCACCGAGTCAATCGACGGGGTGCAGAAGGCCCTCCGGATGCGCGAGGGGTTCGACGTCGGCTTCGAGATGAGCGGTGCACCGTCGGCACTGCCGGCGATGATCGCGAACCTCAACCACGGGGGTCGGATCGCCATGCTCGGTCTGCCCACCGGAGAAATCGCCGTGGACTGGGGCACGGTCGTCACGCACATGCTGACGATCAAGGGGATCTACGGTCGCGAGATGTTCGAGACGTGGAACGCGATGAGCGCGATGCTCGAGACCAGCGCACGTCTGCGTGAGTCGGTCGCCGCGGTCGTCTCGGACCGCTTCCCCGCGACGCGATGGCGCGAGGGGTTCGACGCCGCAGCCTCAGGTGGGGGCGGCAAGGTCGTGCTGAACTGGGAGGAGCTCTGATGGGGACACGATTCACCAATCACCTGGCCGGAGAGCTGGCGGAGATCGAGAAGGCCGGGCTGACGAAGCACGAGCGCGGGATCACCGGGCCTCAGGGCGCGCGGATCACGACGGGCGGCAGCGAGGTCCTGAACTTCTGCGCCAACAACTACCTCGGTCTGGCCGACGACCCCCGGCTCGTCGACGCGGCGCACCGCGCGCTGGACGAGTGGGGCTACGGTCTCGCGAGCGTGCGGTTCATCTGCGGCACCCAGGACCAGCACACGGCCCTCGAGGAGGCGCTGTCCTCCTATCTCGGGACGGAGGCGACGATCCTCTTCTCCTCCTGCTACGACGCGAACGGCGGTGTCTTCGAGACGCTCTTCACCGCCGACGACGCGATCATCTCGGACGAGCTCAACCACGCGTCGATCATCGACGGGATCCGGCTGTCGAAGGCGCGGCGACTCCGGTACGCGAACCGCGACGTCGCCGATCTCGAGGCGAGGCTCGTGGAGGCGCAGGACGCGAGGTTCCGGGTGATCGTCACCGACGGCGTCTTCTCGATGGACGGCTACGTGGCACCGCTGCGAGAGATCTGTGACCTGGCCGACCGGTACGACGCCCTCGTGCTCGTCGACGACTCCCACGCGGTGGGGGTGCTCGGCGACCGAGGCAGCGGGACGCCCGAGGCCTGCGGCGTCGCGGATCGCGTCGACATCGTCACGGGGACGTTCGGCAAGGCGCTCGGCGGGGCGTCCGGGGGGTATGTCGCGGCGAGCCGTGCCGTGGTCGACCTCCTGCGCCAGCGCGCGCGCCCGTACCTGTTCTCCAACACCCTCGCCCCGACGATCGTCGCGGGCACGCTCGAGGCGCTGCGGCTGGTCGAGGGCTCGGGTGAGCTGCGGGCGACGCTGCGTGAGAACGCGGCTCGCTTCCGTCGACGGATGACGGAGGAGGGATTCGACCTGCTGCCGGGCGACCACCCCATCGTCCCGGTGATGTTCGGGGACGCGGCCGCCACCGCCCGGGTCGCCGACGCAATGCACCGCCGCGGCGTCTACGTCACCGCGTTCAGCTTTCCGGTCGTGCCCCGCGGTCGCGCGAGGATCCGCGTCCAGCTGTCGGCGGCGCACACGTCCGACCAGATCGAGGCGTGTGTCGAGGCATTCGTGGCGGCGCGCGACGAGGTCCTCGGGTAGCGCGTCGGCAACCGCCGTGGCGGGCGGTGCGGTGCGTCGCAGATCACGACGACCGCACCCCCGGTCGCGGCATCGAACGGGGCCTGCGCGCAGGTACGCTTGCGACATGTCATCTGCTCGTCCGGTCGCAGCCACGCTGCCCCAGCCCTTGCGCATGTCCACGCTCTTCGTCCGCACGCTGCGCGAAGATCCGGCCGACGCGGAAGTGGCGAGTCATCGTCTCCTGATGCGCGCGGGCTACGTGCGTCGCGCAGCCCCGGGGATCTACACCTGGCTGCCGCTCGGGCTGCGCGTCCTGGCGAAGGTCGAGGCCGTCGTTCGGGAGGAGATGGTCGCGGCGGGGGCGCAGGAGGTGCACTTCCCGGCGCTCCTGCCCCGTGACCCCTACGAGGCGACCGGCCGGTGGGCGGAGTACGGGTCGAACCTCTTCCGCCTGGCCGACCGCCGGGGTGGGGACTACCTGCTCGCGCCCACCCACGAGGAGATGTTCACCCTCCTCGTCAAGGACCTGTACTCCTCGTACAAGGACCTGCCGGTCACGCTGTTCCAGATCCAGACCAAGTACCGCGACGAGGCGCGCCCGCGCGCCGGGCTGATCCGTGGCCGCGAGTTCGTCATGAAGGACGCGTACTCGTTCAACGTCGACGACGAGGGTCTGGACACGTCGTACCAGCTGCAGCGGGACGCCTACCAGCGCATCTTCGAGCGGCTCGGGCTCGACTACGTCATCGTCGCGGCGACGTCGGGCGCGATGGGCGGCTCGCGCAGCGAGGAGTTCCTGACCCCCACGCCGATCGGCGAGGACACCTTCGTCCGGTCGCCCGGCGGCTACACGGCGAACGTCGAGGCCGTGGTGACCCCGGCGCCCGAGCCGGTGCCGTACGACGACGCCCCGGCGGCTCACGTCGAGTACACGCCGGAGACGCCGACCATCGCGCGCCTCGTGCAGGTCGCGAACGAGATGCACCCGCGCCCGGACCGGCCGTGGGAGGCCGCCGACACACTGAAGAACGTCGTCCTGGCCCTGACCCACCCGGACGGTGAGCGCGAGCTCGTCGTCGTGGGCCTGCCGGGAGACCGGGACGTCGACCTCAAGCGTGTCGCGGCAGTCTTCGAGCCGGCCGAGGTCGAACCGGCCACCGAGGAGGACCTTGCCGCCCGTCCGCTGCTCGTCAAGGGATACATCGGCCCCCAGGTGCTCGGACCCAACGTCCGGCCCGCCGGTGTCGAGGTGGGCTCGCCCGAGGACACCGCGATCCGCTACCTCGTCGACCCCCGTGTGGTCGAGGGGACCCGGTGGATCACGGGCGCCAACTCGTCCGGCCAGCACGTCTTCGACCTGACCGTCGGACGCGACTTCGCCGTCGACGGGACGATCGAGGCCGCCGAGGTGCGTGCCGGCGACCCGGCGCCCGACGGCTCGGGGCCTCTGGAGCTCGCACGTGGCATTGAGATCGGACACATCTTCCAGCTCGGGCGCAAGTACGCGCGTGCGCTCGGACTGCAGGTCCTCGACGTCAACGGCAAGCAGGTCACCGTGACGATGGGCTCGTACGGGATCGGTGTCTCGCGGGTCATGGCAGCCCTCGCCGAGGCGAACCACGACGACGTCGGCCTGGCATGGCCGGCACAGGTCGCCCCCGCGCATGTCCACGTGGTCGCGACCGGCAAGGACGCGGCTGTCTTCGAGGAGGCCGAGCGGATCGTCGCCGGGCTCGCGGGCCAGGGCGTCGAGGTGCTCTACGACGACCGACCGAAGGTCTCGCCGGGTGTGAAGTTCAAGGACGCCGAGCTGCTCGGTGTCCCGCTCATCGTCGTCGTCGGCCGGGGGCTGGCCGAGGGGATCGTCGAGGTCCGTCCGCGCGCCGGGGGCGACCCCGAGAAGGTCGCGGTCGACGAGGTCGTCGAGCACGTCACCGGCCAGGTCGTCGAGCTGCTCGCCTAGGGCGAGACCCGCCCCGTCGTCGTCCCCCTCCTACTCCTGCTCGGGGAGCCCGGGGAACGCCGTCAGCGGTGCCCCCCACGAGACCGCGCTGCGGCTGCTGTCGGCCAGGAGGTCGACCAGCTCGGTCCGTCCGCTCGGGCCTGATGTGCCGACGAGACTGGCGTAGGACGCCGCGAGGTTGTTCTCGAGGAGCTGGCCCCGGGCGGCGACGCTCTCGGCCTCGGGCATCACGTACGCCGTGCTCCGAGGGTCCTGCGCCGTGGAGTCGATCTCGAGCAGCCGGGCCCAGTCGTCGGCACGGTCACGATGGATCGGGGCGCGGTCGGCGGAACGCTCCCGACCGGCGTCCGCGGTTCGCGCCGCCTGCACCTCGTACACGTAGCCGGCGGCGTCCTCGGCCTCCACGAGCGTCGTGAGGTCGGCTGCAGAGACGCCGCTCGGGAGTGTCTCGGGAACGACGGCGGTCGTGGGGACGACGGTCTCGGGCAGCTCGGCGCCCGTGAGGTCGCCGAGCTGCTCTGCCGCGAGGATGTCGGACGTGGAGATCGAGGCGAGCAGTCGAGCGAGTGGTCCGTCGTTCGTGGTGTCCGCCGCGCCCCTGGCCCGCACCGAGGCGCCGGCGAGAGCCTCGACGACGTCCGTCACGCGTGCGGCCTCGTCGTCGGGGGAGGTGGTCGCCTCCGGTGTGACCGCCGCGTCGGCGAGACCTGACTCGTAGGTGCCGCCGAGCTGTTGGGCGTGGGCCTGGGCGAACGCGGCCGCCTGCAGCAGTGCGGCGCTCACGTCCGCGTCGTCGGTCCCCTCCGCGGCGCTGGTGGCGAGCCGTTCGACGTCCAGGGCGTCGGCGACGACCGTCGAGCGCAGGATCTCGTGCGTGTCGGGGGACGGCTCGCTGGGAGGCGGCGTGTCGATCCGTACTCCGCAGGCCGCCAGGGCGACGACGGCGGCGGCGCCGAGCACGGCGCGCACCAGTCGTCTGCGTCGGGTCGGCACCGTGGGGGAGAGGGGTTCGGCGTCCATCGATGCTGATCATGCCACGCAGGACGGTGGCGATGCTCACGGACCCACGGACCGGTTCCGTCCGCGACGTCGCTCCGGAGTAGATAGGCTGGGCCCACAACAGCACACCGGTCGGATCGAGCCCGGTGGGCGCGACCGACCAGGAGCATGTAGATGGCCAGGCACACCGACGGCGAGGTTTACGACCTGCTAGCGCCGGTCGTCGTCGACGCAGGACTCTTCCTCGAAGAGGTGCGGACGAGCAGGGCGGGGAGCAAGTCTGTCGTGCGCGTGGTCGTCGACCTCCCGGAGGACGAGCTCGGGAGTCTCGACCTCGACGGCGTCGCCGACGTGTCGCGGGCGATCTCCGACGCGCTCGACGAGACCGACGTCCTCCCCGGGGCCTACACTCTCGAGGTCGGCACCCCGGGCACGTCCCGACCGTTGACGACGCCGCGGCACTTCCGGCGCGCACGAGGCCGGCTGGTGCGCCTCGACCTTCGTGACGGGACGAGCACGACGACCCGCCTCGTCGACGTCGTCGACGACGTGCTGCACTGTGTGGCGGACGGCTCCGACGAGTCGACGCAGATTCCGCTCACCGACGTCGCCGTGGGGCACGTCGAGGTAGAGCTCAAGCGCGCGGCCGAGGCATTCGGCGCGGATGAGGAGGCCTGATGGACATCGACATGAGCACGCTCCGGATGCTCGAGCGTGAACGGGACATCAGCCTCGGCGTCCTGATCTCCGCGATCGAGTCGGCGCTGCTGTCGGCGTACCACCGCACGCCCGACGCCTACGCCGACGCTCGTGTGGAGCTGGACAGCTCCGGGCACGTCACGGTCTGGGCGCGGGAACGGGTCGAGCGCCCCGAGCCCGACGAGGACGGCGTCTACCCGCCGATGCCCGAGCCCGGGCCCGAGTTCGACGACACGCCCGCGAACTTCGGCCGCATCGCCACGGCGACCGCGCGTCAGGTCATCATCCAGCGTCTGCGTGACGCCGAGGACGACCAGGTGCTCGGCCAGTTCCGCGACAAGGAGGGCGAGATCGTCGCGGGAATCATCCAGCAGGGCAACGACCCGCGGACGGTGCTCGTCGACGTCGGGGACACCGAGGCCGTGCTCCCGTCGCACGAGCAGGTCCCGACGGAGCGTTACGTCCACGGAGAACGTCTGCGCGCGCTGGTGATCAACGTCGCCCGGGGGCCGAAGGGCGCCCAGGTGATGCTGAGCCGCTCGCACCCGGGGCTCGTGCGCAAGCTTTTCGAGCTCGAGGTGCCGGAGATCGCCGACGGTAGCGTCGAGATCGTCGCCGTCGCGCGCGAGGCGGGCCACCGCACCAAGCTGGCCGTGCGCTCGACCGTGCAGGGGCTGAACGCCAAGGGTGCGTGCATCGGCCCGCTCGGCTCGCGCGTCCGCGCCGTGATGGCGGAGCTGCACGGCGAGAAGATCGACATCGTCGACTTCAGCGACGACCCCGCGCGGTTCGTCGCCCAGGCACTGTCGCCTGCGCGGGTGACGTCTGTCACGGTGGTCGACGCGGCGGCCCGGGCTGCGCGTGTCGTCGTCCCGGACTACCAGCTCTCGCTCGCGATCGGCAAGGAGGGGCAGAACGCCCGTCTTGCGGCGAAGCTCACCGGGTGGCGCATCGACATCCAGTCGGACCAGGGTGGCCAGGGCGCGGGTGCGGGCGACGACGTCGCGGTGCCCGACGGCCGCTGACTCCGCCGGGGCGAGGCGTTACCATGGAGGAGAACGGGCAAAGTTCCCGCGCGCCGTCGACGGCGCCACTGTCCCTCGGGCCTGTGCGCACGTGTGTCGGTTGCCGGGAGCGGACGTCCTGTTCTGCTCTTCTTCGTGTGGTCGCTCGCACGGGGTCGTCAGGGACCGCTGAGCTGGTTCCCGACGTGCGCCGGTCTCTTCCGGGCCGGGGTGCGTGGATCCACGCGGATCTCGCATGCCTCGACCGTGCAGAGAAGCGGCGCTCGTTCGCCCGCGCACTGCGCGTCACGACCCCGGTCGACGTGAGCGGCCTGCGCGCACATCTGGAGCAGAACCTTTGAGGTCGCCTCGGCGGCCAGTCGCGAACCGGGAAGGTGCCGGTCCGCACCGCACGACACGTCGACAAGGAAGCGGGTCAGAAGTTCATGGGCACCCGATGAGTACTCAGCGATGAGAACCCAGCACTAACGACGGTCCTCCCTGTCCGGGACGGGCCGAGACAGGAGAGTTGTGGCAAAGGTCCGCGTATACGAGCTCGCCAAGGAGCTCGGTGTGGAGAGCAAGGTCTTGCTCGCCGAGTTGAAGTCAGCAGGCGAGTACGTCCGCTCAGCGTCGTCGACGCTCGAGCCCCCCATCGTCCGTTCCATGCGGGACAAGTTCCCCGCAGCGGACAAGACATCGACCCCGCCTGCGAAGGCGGCGGCACAGACCAAGAGCTCGGGCGCCCCCACGCCCGGGCCGAAGCCTGCGGCAAAGACCCCGGCCCCTGCGGCCGAGGTCCCCGAGGCGCCGGCGGCCCAGAAGCCCGCCCCGAAGAAGACTCCTGCCCCGGCCCCCGAGCCCGCGGCGACGACGGCGGCTCCCGCGGCCGAGGTCCCCGAGGCGCCGGCGGCCCAGAAGCCCGCGGCCGACGCGCCTGCACGGTCCGCCGCGCCCAAGCCCGGCGCTCCCAAGCCCCCGCGCTCGTCCTCGGGCGACGCACGCCCGGGCAACAACCCGTTCGCGTCCAGCCAGGGCATGCCCCGGCCGGGTCAGCGCGGCGGCCGGTCCGGTTCGGGCGGTCAGCCGCCGCGTCCGGGCAACAACCCGTTCGCGTCCAGCCAGGGCATGCCCCGGCCGGGTCAGCGTCCGGAGCGCGCAGAGCGCACGGACCGCAGCGACGCCCCGGAGCGCTCCGGCGGACCGCGTCCTGGTGCGCCCCGTCCGGCGTCGCCTCGTCCGGGTGGCGGCTCACGCCCCAACCCGAACATGATGCCGGGCAAGTCGAGCATCGGGCGCCCCGGTGACCGGCCGGCAGCCGGTGGTCGTGGCGGTGCCGGCGGTGGCCGTGGTGGCGCCGGCGGTGGCCGTGGTGGCCCCGGTGGTGGCACAGGCGGTCCCGGTGGTTTCGCCGGTCGTCCGGGCGGCGGCGGCGGTTTCCGCGGTCGTGGTGGCGCCGGACGTGGTTCGACGCAGGGCGCGTTCGGTCGTGCCGGAGGGCGTCCCGTCCGTGGGCGCAAGTCGAAGCGCGCGAAGCGTCAAGAGTTCGAGCAGATGCAGGCCCCGTCGATCGGTGGCGTGCAGGTTCCCCGGGGCGACGGCGAGACGGTCGTGCGCCTGCGCCGCGGAGCGTCGCTGAGCGACTTCGCGGACAAGATCGACGCCAACCCGGCGAGCCTCGTCACCGTCCTCTTCCACCTCGGTGAGATGGCGACGGCGACGCAGTCGCTCGACGAGGACACCTTCGAGACGCTGGGGGCCGAGCTCGGCTACCAGATCGAGATGGTGTCGGCCGAGGACGAGGACCGAGAGCTGCTCGGCGCCTTCGACATCGACCTCGACGCCGAGGAGGCGGACGAGGACGACGATCTCCTGATTCCTCGTCCTCCCGTCGTCACGGTCATGGGTCACGTCGACCACGGAAAGACTCGTCTTCTGGACGCCATCCGGTCGACGGACGTCATCTCGGGCGAGGCCGGTGGCATCACCCAGCACATCGGTGCCTACCAGGTTCGTCACGAGCACGAGGGCGTCGACCGCGCCATCACCTTCATCGACACCCCGGGTCACGAGGCGTTCACCGCCATGCGTGCGCGTGGTGCGAAGGTCACGGACATCGCGATCCTCGTGGTCGCGGCGGACGACGGCGTGATGCCGCAGACGATCGAGGCGCTGAACCACGCCCAGGCGGCCGACGTGCCGATCGTGGTCGCGGTCAACAAGGTGGACAAGGAGGGCGCGAACCCCTCCAAGATCCGCCAGCAGCTCACCGAGTACAACCTGGTGGCCGAGGAGTACGGCGGCGACACGATGTTTGTCGACGTCTCCGCGAAGGAGAACCGGGGGATCGACAGCGTGCTCGAGGCTGTCCTCCTCACGGCCGACGCCGCCCTGGACCTGCGTGCCAACCCCGAGAAGGACGCCCGCGGTGTCGCCATCGAGGCGAACCTCGACAAGGGGCGCGGTGCGGTCGCGACCGTGCTGGTGCAGTCCGGCACGCTCAACGTCGGCGACTCGATCGTCGCGGGCACGGCCTACGGCCGCGTGCGCGCCATGTTCGACGAGCACGGCGAGAGCGTCACGGCGGCGGGCCCGGCCCGTCCGGTCCTCGTCCTCGGTCTGACCTCGGTCCCCGGCGCCGGTGACACGTTCATCGTCGCTCCCGACGACCGGACGGCTCGCCAGATCGCGGAGAAGCGTGAAGCTGCTCAGCGTGCAGCGATGCTGGCGAAGCGTCGCAAGCGCATCAGCCTCGAGGACTTCCAGCAGCAGCTGGAGCAGGGCAAGGTCGAGACGCTCAACCTGGTCCTCAAGGGTGACGTCTCCGGTGCCGTCGAGGCGCTGGAGGACGCGCTGCTGCAGATCGACGTCGGCGACGACGTCGACCTGCGGGTCATCCACCGCGGGGTCGGTGACGTCACGCAGAACGACGTCAACCTCGCTACGGTGGACAACGCGATCATCCTGGCGTTCAACGTGAAGTCGGACGGTCGTGTCGAGGCACTCGCCGAGCGCGAGGGCGTCGACATCCGCTCGTACTCGGTCATCTACCAGGCGATCGACGACGTCGAGGCAGCGCTCAAGGGCATGCTCAAGCCGGAGTACGAGGAGGCTCAGCTCGGCACCGCCGAGATCCGTGAGATCTTCCGCTCCTCGAAGGCCGGGAACATCGCGGGTTCGATCGTCCGATCCGGGACGATCACGCGTAACTCCAAGGCGCGGGTGCTGCGTGACGGGGCCGTTGTCGGCGACAACCTGACGATCGACTCCCTCAAGCGGTTCAAGGACGATGCGACCGAGGTCCGCGAGGGCTTCGAGTGCGGTATCGGACTCGGCTCGTTCAACAACGTCCAGATCGGCGACACGATCGAGACGTTCGAGATGCGCGAGAAGCCTCGCAAGTGATGTGAATCGGAACCCGCCGCTCCTCGTCTCGAGGGGCGGCGGGTTTTCGCCCGCTCCGGCACGGTGCGGGCTGGGCCTCAGAAAGGATCGAACATGGGCGACAGCCCCAGGTCGCGCAAGCTCGCCGACCGCATCAAGGTGATCGTCGCCTCGATGATCGACAGCAGGATCAAGGACCCGCGACTCGGCTTCGTGACGATCACCGACGTCCGGGTGACCGGTGACCTGCAGAACGCCAGCATCTTCTACACCGTCTACGGATCCGACGAGGAGCGCGACGGAACGGCCGCGGCGCTCGAGAGCGCGAAGGGCATGATCCGGTCCGAGGTCGGCAAGCAGACTGGGATCCGGTTGACCCCGACGCTCGAGTTCCACCTCGACTCCGTGCCCGAGACCGCGGCGCACCTCGACGCGGCGATCGTCGAGGCGCACCGCCGTGACGCCGAGATCGAGAAGCTGCGAAAGACCGCGCAGTACGCCGGGGAGCAGGACCCGTACCGCGAGCCCGGTGAGCGCGGTACCCGCGCGGGCGACGACGAGGACACGACCGAGTAGGCGTGTGCTCGGGACGATGACGCCGACGACGGGCCCCGCCCCGCAGCGGATGACGCGGGTGGCGCGCCGCGCGCAGGTGCTGCGGGCGGCCCGCTCCGCGTTCGCGCGCGGGGGCTATGCCGGGACCAGCACGGAGCAGGTGGCGCGGGCGGCGGGGGTCTCCCAGCCGTACGTCGTGCGGATGTTCGGCGGCAAGAGGGAGCTCTTTCGGGCGGTCTTCGACGACGTCTGCGACGAGGTGATCGCGACCTTCGAGAGCGTTCCGCTCGCTCCGGGCAGCGGGTCGGCGCTCGGCGACGCGTACCTCGGCCTGCTGGTGCACCGTGATCTGCCCCGTGTGCTGATGCACGGGCTGATCGCGGGTGACGACCCGGAGATCGGTGCCCGGGCCCGGGCTGTCATCGCCCGTGCCTTCGAGATCTCGCAACGGCACTGGGAGGGTTCCGCGGAGCGGGCGCAGGCCTTCGTCGCGGAGGGCCTGCTGATCAACGTGTTTCTCGCGGTGGACGCACCCGAGCACCGCGACGAGCCGGGAATGGCCGACCTGGTCGCCCGCGTCCTCGACAGCTCGATCCTCCTCACCGACCCCCACCACCCTGAGGAACCCCGATGAACCGGCCGACCACACCACGCAACCCTGCCGCGGCCGACGGACTCGTCGTCGTCGACAAGCCGGCTGGGTGGACGAGCCACGACGTCGTCGGACGGATGCGGCGACTCGCCGGCACCCGCAAGGTCGGGCATGCAGGAACGCTGGACCCGATGGCGACGGGCGTGCTGGTTCTCGGGGTCGGTCGTGCGACCCGCCTGCTGACGTACATCGTCGGTGCGGACAAGGACTACGACGCGACGATCCGTCTCGGTGTCTCGACGGTCACGGACGACGCCGAGGGCGAGGTCGCGGAAGCGGTCGGCGCGCGGGACGTCGACCGCGTCGCCGTCGAGGCGGGGGTGCAGCGCCTCACGGGGCAGATCTCTCAGGTCCCCAGCGCGGTCAGCGCCATCAAGGTCGACGGGCGTCGCGCGTACTCGCGGGTGCGCGACGGGGAGCAGGTCGAGCTCGCGGCGCGTGACGTGACGGTCTCCCGGTTCGAGGTGCTCGACGTCCGTGCCGTCCTCGCCGACGTGCCTGCGGGCACGTGCCCCGTGATCGACGTGCAGGTCCGGGTCACCGTGTCCTCCGGCACCTATGTGCGGGCACTCGCGCGCGACCTGGGGGAGATGCTCGGTACCGGTGGTCACCTGACGTCCCTGCGGCGCGCGCGGGTCGGTGGGTTCGGCCTCGACGTCGCGCGCTCGCTCGACGAGCTCGGTGCCGAGGTGGACGAGAACGGAGTTCTCTCGACGCGTCCGATGGCCGACGCTGCGCGCGCGGTGTTCCCGGTGCGCGAGCTCGACGACGCCGAGGTGCGGGCGTTGTCGTACGGGCAGTCGATCTCCCCGAGCCCTGAGCCGTGCACGACGGCGGGGCTCGCGCCGGACGGCACGCTCGTGGCTCTCCTGGAGAACCGGCGACGACGTGGCGTCGACGGCTCGCGCCCCGTCCTGGTCTTCGCGCCGGCGTAGACGACCGGCCGCGGTCGGTCTGCAGGTGCGAAGGTCTGCCTGGTGCGCGAGTCGTGGCACGCTAGTCCTTGCCGCTGTCTCAGCGGCACCCCCCTCGAGAAGGAGATGTGCGTGCACCTGTGGACCGACCTGAGTCAGGTTCCCGCGGGATTCGGCCCGTCGGTCGTGACGATCGGCAACTTCGACGGCGTACATCGCGGGCACGCCGAGGTTCTCGGCCGGATCGTGGACCTTGCGCGCCAGGACGCCGCACGGTCGGTCGCCGTGACCTTCCACCCGCACCCCGCCCAGGTGCACCGTCCCGGGCAGGCGCCGGAGCTTCTGACCGGTCTGGTCGACCGGGCCGAGCTGCTCGAGGCGACCGGTCTCGACGCCGTCCTCGTCCAGGAGTACACCCTGGACTTCGCCCGGCAGACGCCGGAGGAGTTCGTGGCGCGGTACCTCGCCGGACCGCTGGGTGCGTCGACGGTCGTGGTCGGGCGTGACGTCCGGTTCGGTCGGGACAACTCCGGCGACCTCCGGACGATGGTCGAGCTCGGACGGCACTACGGGTTCGACGTCGTGACGGTGGACGACGTCGGTGCGGCCGACCACGCAGAAGAGGGCTCGACCCCGGGCCACGACCGGTGGTCGTCGACCTATGTCCGCGAGCTTCTGCAGGCGGGTCGCGTGCAGGACGCCGCGGACGTGCTCGGGCGTTCGCACCGCGTGCGTGGCACGGTGGTGCACGGTGACGCGCGGGGTCGCGAGCTCGGTTTCCCGACGGCGAACCTCGGTGACGTCGTGGGGATGGTGCCGGCCGACGGTGTCTACGCCGGTTGGCTCTCCCGCCCCGATCTCGCCCACGCGGCGCCCGACCACGCGGACATCCGCCTGCCCGCGGCGATCTCGGTCGGGACGAACCCGACGTTCGACGGCGTCGAGCGTCGGGTGGAGGCCTATGTGCTCGACCGGGACGACCTCGACCTCTACGACGAGGAGGTCGTCGTCGAGCTCGTCGAGCATCTGCGCCCGACCGTCCGCTTCGACGGGATCGAGCCGCTCGTCGAGCAGATGCACGAGGACGTCGCGCGGGCCCGGGCGATCCTGTCCGGCGGGCCGTCCTGACCGGCTGATACACTGGCAGGGCCGTCTGAACGGCCGCGGAGATCGGGGACAGCTCGCCGATCGCATCGAAGAGCCCAGGGATCAAGCCCTGGTGCGCCGCGCAACGACCATTTGAAGGAGAGCCGTGCCGCTCGATTCTGCCACCAAGCAGCGCATCATGTCCGAGTACGCCACCAGCGAGGGCGACACCGGTTCGCCCGAGGTCCAGATCGCGATGCTCACGCAGCGCATCACGGACCTCACCGAGCACCTCAAGGAGCACAAGCACGACCACCACAGCCGTCGTGGTCTGCTGCTCCTCGTGGGCCAGCGTCGTCGTCTTCTCAAGTACCTGCAGAAGACCGACATCAGCCGCTACCGCAGCCTGATCGAGCGCCTCGGCCTGCGTCGCTGACGTCCGACTCCCGGCCCGACCCCTCCAGGGGTCGGGCTGGTTCGGTGTGACACGTCAGATCCACACCACACAACCACTCCGCGCCCACCGACCCGATCCGTCTGGTCCTCGGTAGTGGCCCCCGGAACCCCGCGAGGGGAAGCCGTGAGCCTCGATCGAAGACCGTCGACGGTCGCCGGGCGCACAGAACAGTGAGGAGGGCACCCATGGAGGGTCCCGAGATCAAGTTCACCGAAGTCACCATCGACAATGGCCGCTTCGGCACCCGCACCGTCCGTTTCGAGACGGGCCGCCTGGCCAAGCAGGCCGCCGGCAGCGCCGTCGCCTACCTCGACGGCGAGACGATGCTGCTGTCGGCCACGACGGTCGGCAAGCACCCCAAGGACCACTTCGACTTCTTTCCCCTGACGGTGGACGTCGAGGAGCGGATGTACGCCGCAGGCCGCATCCCCGGTTCGTTCTTCCGCCGTGAGGGCCGTCCGTCGACGGAGGCGATCCTCGCCTGCCGTCTGATCGACCGCCCGCTGCGCCCGCTGTTCGTCAAGGGCGTGCGCAACGAGGTCCAGGTCGTCGTGACCGTCCTCGCGAGCCACCCCGACGACGCGTACGACACGCTCGCCATCAACGCCGCGTCGCTCTCGACGCAGCTCTCCGGTCTGCCGTTCTCCGGCCCTGCCGGTGCGGTGCGCATCGCTCTGATCGACGGCCAGTGGGTCGCGTTCCCGAAGTACTCGGACAAGGAGCGCGCCGTCTTCGAGATGGTCGTCTCCGGTCGTGTCGTCGGTGACGACGTCGCGATCGCCATGATCGAGGCCGAGGCGACGGACGACTCCTGGAACCTCATCAAGAACGAGGGCGTCCAGGCACCGACCGAGGCCGTCGTCGCCGAGGGCATCGAGGCGTCCAAGCCGTTCATCCGTGCGCTCTGCGAGGCTCAGTCCGAGCTCGCCGCACAGGCCACCAACACGGCGAAGGAGCTTCCGCTCTTCCCCGACTACCAGGACGACTCCTACGCCGCGGTCGAGTCCGCTGCGACGGCGCCCCTGGGTGAGGCCCTGTCCATCGCCGACAAGCAGGACCGCGAGAGCCGTCTCGACGAGATCAAGGCCGAGGTCGTCGGAGCGCTCTCCGCAGACTTCGAGGGTCGCGAGAAGGAGCTGTCCGCCGCGTACCGCGCCGTGCAGAAGAAGCTCATCCGCCAGCGCATCCTCTCCGACGGCTTCCGCATCGACGGTCGCGGGCTCGCCGACATCCGCACCCTGGGTGCTGAGGTCGAGGTCCTGCCCCGCGTGCACGGCTCGGCACTGTTCGAGCGTGGCGAGACGCAGATCCTCGGCGTCACGACGCTCAACATGCTCCGCATGGAGCAGCAGATCGACTCCCTGGGTCCGGTCACGCGCAAGCGCTACATGCACAACTACAACTTCCCGCCCTACTCGACCGGCGAGACCGGCCGTGTGGGCAGCCCCAAGCGCCGCGAGATCGGCCACGGTGCGCTCGCCGAGCGCGCCCTGGTGCCGGTCCTGCCGTCGCGCGAGGAGTTCCCCTACGCGATCCGTCAGGTCTCCGAGGCTCTCGGCTCCAACGGCTCGACGTCGATGGGCTCGGTCTGCGCCTCGACGCTTTCGCTCCTCAACGCCGGTGTGCCGCTGCGCGCCCCGGTCGCGGGCATCGCGATGGGCCTGGTCTCGGACACGGTGGACGGTGAGACCCGCTACGCGGCACTCACCGACATCCTCGGGGCCGAGGACGCCTTCGGCGACATGGACTTCAAGGTTGCCGGAACGCGTGAGTTCGTCACCGCCATCCAGCTCGACACCAAGCTGGACGGCATCCCCGCCTCGGTCCTGGCCGGCGCTCTGACGCAGGCGCACGACGCCCGCATCACGATCCTCGACGTCCTCAACGAGGCCATCGACACCCCGGACGAGATGAGCGCCACCGCCCCGCGCGTCATCACGGTGCAGGTCCCCACCGACAAGATCGGCGAGGTCATCGGCCCGAAGGGCAAGATGATCAACCAGATCCAGGAGGAGACCGGCGCGGACATCTCGATCGAGGACGACGGCACCGTCTTCATCGGCGCGACCGACGGCCCGTCGGCCGAGGCCGCTCGTGCCGCGATCAACGCGATCGCGAACCCGCACGTGCCGGAGATCGGCGAGCGCTTCGTCGGGACGGTCGTCAAGACGACCTCCTTCGGCGCGTTCATCTCGCTCTCCCCGGGCAAGGACGGTCTGCTGCACATCAGCCAGATCCGCAAGCTCGTGGGCGGCAAGCGCGTCGAGTCGGTCGAGGACGTCCTCTCCATCGGCCAGAAGGTCCAGGTGGAGATCGGCGAGATCGACCCGCGCGGCAAGCTCTCGCTCGTCGCCGTGACCGAGGACGACGACGCGTCGGCGGAGGCAGACGCCTCCACCGACGCCTGAGGTGCCCTGGGACCTCCCGCTCGTCACTGCCGGTGAGCCCGGCAGCGATCTGACCGCCGGGCAGGACGGCGCGACCATTCGTCGCACCGTCCTGCCCGGCGGCGTTCGTGTGCTGAGCGAGACGATGCCCGGCCTTCGTTCGGTCACCATGGGTGCCTGGGTCGGGGTCGGGTCGCGCGACGAGACGAGCGGGCACCTGGGTTCGACCCACTTCCTCGAGCACCTGCTGTTCAAGGGAACACCGACGCGGTCGGCGATGGACATCGCCGAGTCGTTCGACGCCGTCGGCGGTGAGGCGAACGCCGCCACCGGCAAGGAGCACACCTGCTACTACGCGCGCGTGCTCGACGCCGACCTGCCGATGGCGGTCGACGTGGTGGCGGACATGGTGACCTCGGCCACGATCGACCCGGCCGAGCTCGAGGTCGAGCGCGGGGTCATCCTCGAAGAGCTCGCGATGGACAACGACGACCCGACGGACGTCGCCCACGAGGAGTTCGCACGTGCCGTCCTGGGGGACCACGAGCTGGGCCGGCCCATCGGCGGCACCCCGCAGAGCATCCAGGACGTGCCAAGAGACGCGGTGTACGAGCACTACCGTGCGCACTACGCGCCCGAGACGCTCGTCGTCGCCGCGGCGGGCGGGGTCGACCACGACGCGCTCTGCGCACAGGTCACCGCGGCCCTGGGCCGTGGCGGGTGGGATCTCGACCCGGACCGCGCACCCCGTGCCCGACGCAGCGACTCCGCGCCCCTCGTCCCGGGGGGACCCGTCTCCCTCGACCTGCACCGCGGAGTCGAGCAGGCGAACGTGATCGTGGGGACCACCGGTCTGTCCGCGACGGACGACCGCAGGTTCGCCCTGTCGATCCTCAATGCGGTCCTCGGCGGGGGGATGAGCTCGCGGCTCTTCCAGGAGATCCGTGAGAAGCGCGGCCTGGCGTACTCGACGTACTCGTTCGCGTCCGGGTTCGCCGAGACCGGCACGTTCGGCCTGTACGCCGGCTGCGCACCGGGGCGAGTGGACGAGCTGACCGAGCTGCTCGGTGCCGAGCTCGACCGGTTGGCCGCGGACGGCATCACCCAGGCCGAGCTCGACCGCAGCGTCGGGCAGCACGTGGGTGGTCTGGCGCTCGGGCTGGAGGACTCGGGTTCGCGGATGAACCGTCTCGGGAGGTTCGAGCTGGTGCACGGTCGTGTCGCGGACGTCGACGAGGCGATCGCGAACATCCGGTCCGTGACGGTCGACGACGTCGCGGACCTGGCGGCGGACCTGGCGTCGCGGCCCCGGAGCACCGTGCGCGTCGCTCCGTTCGAGGGTCGATAGGGTGGCCCCGTGAACACGGTGAACACGATCAAGGTGGCAGTGCTCGGCGCGAACGGGCGCATGGGCAGGACGGTCTGTGCGGCGGTCGAGGCGGCCGCGGACCTCGAGCTGGTGGCCGCTCTGGATGCGGGCGACGATCTCGCGCAGGTCGCGGCGTCCGGGGCGTCGGTCGCGGTCGACTTCACCGTCCCCGCCGTCACCGAGGCGAACGTGCACGCGCTGGTCGACCAGGGTGTGCACGCCGTCGTCGGGACGACCGGGTGGACCGACGAGTCCCGTGCCCGCGTCGCGGACCACCTCGCCACGTCGGCCGAGGAGGGTACGGCCGTCGGCGTGCTGATCGCCCCGAACTTCGGTCTGTCGGCCGTGCTGGCCATGACCTTCGCAGCCCGTGCCGCCCGGTACTTCGAGTCCGCCGAGGTCGTCGAGCTGCACCACCCGAACAAGGTCGACGCACCGAGCGGCACCGCGACGCACACTGCTCAGGCGATGGCCGCGGCGCGTTCCGAGGCCGGCGTCGCGCCGAGCCCGGACGCGACCGAGAGCGGCTGGGAGGCCCGCGGCGCGGACGTCGACGGGGTGCGTGTGCACGCGGTCCGGCTGCGCGGTCTGGTCGCCCACGAGGAGATCCTGCTCGGCAATGAGGGGGAGCAGCTCACGATCCGTCAGGACTCGTTCGACCGCGTGTCGTTCATGCCCGGCGTGCTGCTCGGGATTCGGGAGGTCGTCGGCCGCCCTGGTCTGACCGTCGGGCTCGAGAACGTCATGGACCTGTGACGGGACGCCGCTGATGAAGAAGGGCATGCTCGGTGCGATCCTCGTCACGGCCCTGCTCGTCCTGTACACGTGGGCGGTCGGGGGGCGCGCGGTGGCGCTCGTGCGGACCGGCGACCCTGTGGCGGTCGCGATCGGTGCGTCGGTCGTCCTCATCCCGCTCGTGGCGATCTGGGTGCTCGTCCAGGAGTACCGCCTTGCCGTGACCGTGCAGCGGATGTCCAACGAGCTCGACGCTCGGGGCGAGCTCGACGTGGACGACCTGCCCCGGTCTCCGGGCGGGCGTGTGGACCGCGCCGCCGCCGACGCGCAGTTCGGCCCGCGCCGTGAGGCCGTGGAGCAGGATCCGGAGGACTGGGCCAACTGGTTCCGTCTCGGGTTCGCCTACGACGCCGCGGGTGACCGCCGGCGGGCCCGGTCGTCCTTGCGGACCGCTGCAGGGATCTACCGGTCACGGCGATCAGGCACCGCCGGTACCTCCGCCCCGTAGCCTCCCTCGGTCCGCGTGGTCCGTCTCAGATCGAGGCGGACCAGCGACGCTCGACCACCTCGCGAGGCCCGGTCGCCAGGGTGCGTTCCATGCCGTCGGGGCCGAGACCCGCGCCGGACAGGAACTGCTCGCGCGCGTCGTCCCCGTCGAGGACCCAGGCGGTGACCGTGTCGGCCCCGTCCTGACGAAGCCGGTCGACCGCGGCGGTCAGGAGTCGCGACCCGTGGCCCGCGCGCTGGTGCTCGGGCAGCACCTCGAGCGACATCACGGCCCCGGGGGTGACGGCGGCGAACCCCACGACGTCGGCCCTGACGCACGCGACGAGGACCGCGAACCCGGGTCCGGGTGGCGCGGTGATGGCGGCCGCCCACTGCTCCTGCATGCGGGCCACGTCGAGCCGGTCCAGGACGTCCGCGCCCAGCGCGTCGTCGTGGGCACCGCGCCACGCCGCGATCTGTGCGCGGGTCACGGCGACGTCGTCGCCGGCGACGGCGGGGCGGACGGACACGTCTGCGGACTCGGAGAACAACGCCATGGCGGCGACCCTACCCGCCCAGAGCCCGGAGCCCCGCGGCGACTCCGGCGGCGAGGACGACGACCACGATGAACGGTGCCCGCAGCGCGAGCGCCACCGCGGCCACCCCCAGGGCGGGCAGTCGCGCGTCGACCACGACCTCCCGCCCGTCCGAGACGGTCTGCACCACGACGAGCGCGGCGAGGAGCGCGGCGGTCGTGAGGTTCGCGGTACGGGCGACGCGGGGGTCGCCGAGCCAGTGCTCGGGGAGGTAGTGCCCCGCGAGCTTGAACCCGAGGCAGACGACCGACGCCACGAGGACGGTGATCCAGAGCTCGAGGTCGGTCATGACTCCTCCTTCGGTGAGACGGGCGTCGTCAGGTGCGGCTCGCGCGGGCGGGGGAGGACCTGCCCGAGCACGATCGCCACGGCGGCGGCCGCGAGGACGGGGACGCCGGCCGGTGTGACCGGGACGAGCAGCACGGCCACGGCGGCGGCGATCGCGACCGTCAGTGCGACGGCGCGGGAGGCGAGGCGCGGCCAGAGAAGCCCGAGGAAGGCGGCACCGGCGGCGGCGTCCAGGCCCCACCGCTGCGGGTCGCCGAGCGCGTCGCCAGCGACCGCGCCGACGAGGACCAGGAGGTTCCACAGCACGAAGACGCCCGCGCCGGTCCACCAGAAGCCGAGACGTACCAGCGCACGGGTCGGCTGCGCGGTGGCGACCGCCGTGGACTCGTCGATCGTCAGGTGGGCGGCAAGCGCGCGACGCCACCCGTGCAGTGCCAGGAGCGGGCTCAGCTGGACGCCGTAGAGCGCGTTGCGGACGCCCAGGAACGAGGCGGAGAGCACGGCAGCCAGAGGCGCGCCGCCGGAGCCCACCACTCCGACGAGGGCGAACTGCGAACCGCCGGAGAACATCAGCAGACTGAGCACCATCGACTGGGCGAGACTCAGGCCGGCCACGGTGGCGAGCGCCCCAAAGGAGACGCCGTACAGGCCGGTCGCCACGGACACCGAGAGCGCCTGACGGACGACGGCTCGGCGTTCCTCGGCGCTCGGGCGCCGGTCGCCCGCGGACGTGTCGGGTTGCTCGTCGTGCACCGTATGACGGTACAGGCCACGGCGAGGCCCGTCGGCACGGTACGTTTGACCCATGGTTTCCCCTGTACTTGCCGGACAGAGCCCGGTGCGGCCGTTCGGAGCCGTCCTGACGGCGATGATCACCCCGATGACGGACGACGGCGCGATCGACCTGGTCGCCGCGGCACGCCTCGCCGAGCACCTGGTCGACCAGGGCAACGACGGACTCGTCGTCAACGGGACGACCGGTGAGTCGGCCGTCACGCACGCGCCCGAGAAGGCCGAGCTGGTGGCCGCGGTCGTCGACGCCGTCGGAGACCGCGCCCACGTCGTCGCCGGTGCAGGCTCCAACGACACGGTGCACGCCGTGCGGATGGCCGAGCAGGCCGCGGACGCCGGGGCCCACGGTCTGCTCGTGGTCACCCCCTACTACTCGCGCCCCTCGCAGGAGGGCCTCTACCAGCACATGACCGCGGTCGCGGACGCGACCGAGCTGCCCGTCATGCTCTACGACGTCCCCGGCCGTACCGGGCTGCGCATCGCGGCGGACACGTTCGACCGTCTCGCCGACCACGACAGGATCGTCGCGACGAAGGACGCGACGGGCGACGTCGCCGCGGTCGCCGCCCACACGCAGCGGACCGGCCTGGCCTGGTACTGCGGTGACGACAGCCTCTACCTCGCGATGCTCGCCCAGGGCGCGGTCGGCCACGTCGGCGTCGCGACGCACGTCGTCTCGCGCCAGTTCGCCGACCTCACGGTCGCGTGGGACGCCGGCGACCACGGTCGTGCCCTCGACCTGCTCCGGTCGGCGCTTCCCGTCGTCGACGCGCTCAACGGCGCCGGAGCCCAGGCCGTGATGGCCAAGGCCGCGATGCAGGCCCTCGGCGTCGTCACCAACCGCGCGATGCGGCTCCCCAACGTCCCCGCGAGCGACGCCGAGAGCGAGGCCGTGCGCGACGTGCTGCGGGCCGCCGGCGCGCTCGACCTTGCGCGCTCGGCGCGCTGAAGAACAGGCCAGGAGGCCACCATGAGTCACCCCCACCCCGAACTCTCACCACCCCCCGAGCTGCCGGAGGGCGGCCTGCGGATCGTCGCCCTCGGCGGTCTCGGCGAGGTCGGTCGCAACATGGCCGTCCTCGAGTACGACGGCCGACTTCTCATCGTCGACTGCGGCGTGCTGTTCCCCGAGGACACCCAGCCCGGGGTCGACCTGATCCTCCCGGACTTCGAGTACATCGCGGACCGGATGGACGACGTCGAGGCGATCGTCCTCACGCACGGCCACGAGGACCACATCGGTGGCGTGCCCTACTTGCTGCGGCTGCGCCGTGACATCCCGATCCTCGGCTCGCAGCTCACGCTCGCGTTCGTGACGGCGAAGCTCAAGGAGCACCGGATCACCCCGGTGACGCAGGTGGTCAAGGAGGGCGAGACCCGCAAGGTCGGTGTCTTCGACCTCGAGTTCGTCGCCGTGAACCACTCCATCCCGGACGCACTCGCGGTCGCGATCACCACGGGGGCGGGCACCGTCCTGCACACGGGTGACTTCAAGATGGACCAGCTCCCGCTCGACGGGCGAATCACGGACCTGCGCGGGTTCGCACGCCTCGGGGAGAAGGGGATCGACCTGTTCATGGTCGACTCCACCAACGCTGAGGTCCCGGGCTTCGTCACGCCGGAGGCCGAGATCGGCCCCGTGCTCGACGACGTCTTCCACCAGTCGGACCAGCGCATCATCGTCGCGTCGTTCTCCTCGCACGTGCACCGCGTCCAGCAGGTGCTCAACACGGCGCACGCGCACGGACGGCGAGTGGCCCTCGTCGGTCGGTCGATGATCCGCAACATGGGCATCGCCGCCGAGCTCGGCTACCTCAACGTGCCCGACGGCGTCCTGATCGACCTCAAGAAGATCGACTCGCTGCGCGACGACCAGGTCGTGCTGATGTGCACCGGCTCGCAGGGCGAGCCGATGGCCGCGCTCAGCCGGATGGCCAACGGCGACCACAAGATCCAGGTCAACTACGGTGACACCGTCATCCTCGCGTCGTCGCTGATCCCGGGGAACGAGAACGCCGTCTTCCGGATCATCAACGGACTGATGCGACTGGGCGCACGCGTGGTCCACGGCGGCAACGCCAAGGTGCACGTGTCCGGGCACGCAAGTGCCGGCGAGCTCATCTACTGCTACAACATCCTGCGGCCGCGCAACGTCATGCCCGTCCACGGCGAGGTGCGCCACCTGATCGCCAACGGGGCGCTCGCTGTCAAGACCGGTGTGCCCCCGGAGCGCGTGGTCCTCGCGGAGGACGGCGTGGTCGTCGACCTGGTCGACGGGAAGGCCTCGGTCGTCGGGGCCGTTCCGTGCGGATACGTCTACGTGGACGGCACGAGCGTCGGCGAGGTGAGCGACTCGGAGCTCAAGGACCGTCGGATCCTCAGCGAGGAGGGCTTCGTCTCGATCTTCGCCGTCGTCGACACGGCGACCGGGAAGGTCATCGCCGGCCCGCAGATCCTGGCGCGCGGGTTCGCCGAGGACGAGTCGGTCTTCGACGAGATCCAGCCCAAGGTGGTCGAGGCGCTGGAGGAGGCGATCGCCAAGGGCGCGACCGACGCCCACCAGCTGCAGCAGATCATGCGACGCGTCGTCGGCCGCTGGGTCTCGAACAGGCTGCGCCGTCGGCCGATGATCGTGCCGGTCGTCGTCGAGGCATAGTCCCGACCCAACACCCTGCACCACCGCGGGTCCGCTCCCTCGTCGCGAGGGGGCGGACCCGTGCGTCGTCCCGAGCCGTTCCCGGCGACGTTCCCGAACAGTTGGGCCGGGTGACCTGCTGATCCGTGGGTCGGAGGTTCACGACGGTGGCGGCACCCGTCGGAGGTCTCGGCTACCCACGGGATCGTCCGAGAGCGGCGACCTGGGCTCGGTGCTCCCCGGCGACCCAGGGGTCGGTGAGCCGGGTGTCGCGGGTCGAGCATGCTGCGCGGGGTTCGTCCCCGCATCCGTGGCGCGCCTCGTGCTCGATCGCGTCGAGGTAGCGGCGGTCGGCCGTGAACCTCTCATTGACGGCCCTCGACCCGAGGGCAGGGCTTCCGTGCCCCGGGACCAGTGCCGTGACCCCATGCTCGACGACCTGTGCCGCGAGGAGGTCGAGCGCCCGACGATAGTCCGTGACGGGGTCGACCGCGTCGGTGTCGAGCAGCGGCACCTCGCGGTCGGACAGCATGTCGCCCGCGACAAGCACCCGGCGTCCGGGGAGTACGAGAGCCGCGTGGCCCCTGGCGTGCGCGTCGTGCTCCACCACGAGCGAGTCCGCTCCCGTCCACGGGATCCGGAGCGCGCCGCCGTCCGTGCGGGGGATCGGCACGAGGCGTCCGACGAGGTCGTGGTCGTGGCCGGGGGCCAGCGAGTCGGCCTCGGCGAGGTTGTACGCGCGTGACTCGTCGGCGCGACGGACGCAGGCCGTGGTGGCCCACCGTGGTGCGCCCAGCCATCGTGGGCTCCAGAGCACGTGGTCCCAGTGCGGATGCGTCGAGAACCCGGCGTCGACCCGCAGATCGCGGGCGCGGAGCTCGTCGGCGACACGGCCGATCTCGGACGGCGTGATCCCGGGGTCGACGACCAGGCACCGGGAGTCCGCGACCACCACGGTGGTCAGACTGGACCACAGGCGTGCGCGACTGACGAGCACGCCCGGTGTGATCTCGCGCACGGTGCTCGTCATGCCGTCGATCCTCAGGCCCGACGGGCCGGGAGTCAATGCGGACACGGCCTCGCCAATCCGTGGACCTGGCCGTGCGCACGGGTACGGTGAGGGCACTATGGCCACGCGTCAATCGACCTCAGGGAAACGTCCTGCCGGCTCAGGGCGCGGTGGAGCACGCATCGCAACCCGTTCGACGGGCACCTCGACCCGCCGGACCGGCGCGTCGGGGGGCAAGGCCGGCACGTCCAAGAAGACGACGGCCACGCGGTCAAAGCCTGCGGCGAGGGGCGGGGCGAAGAGCAAGAGCGCGACGCGACCCGCGCCGTGGCCCTTCCGCATGGTGCGGGGCGTCTGGCTGGGCGGAGCACATGCCGTGGGTGGTCTCACCCGCGCGATCGGAAAGGGAGCGAGAGAGCTGGACCCGGAACACCGGCGGGACGGGATCGCCTTCCTGCTGATCGGCCTGGCCGTGATCGTCGCCGCGCGAGAGTGGTGGGGGATCCCGGGTGCCTTCGGGCGCGCCGTCCATGCGGTGGTTGCGGGAACGTTCGGTCTGGTGGGGATCGCCGTCCCGGTGCTCCTGATCTGGATGGCGCTCCGCATCATGCGGCACCCCGAGCGTGCGCAGGCGAACTCCCGCGTCGCGATCGGGCTCGGCTTCATCACCGTGGCGGCGTGCGGTCTGATCCACGTCGCCGAGGGGCTGCCGTCCCCGCGCGACGGGTTCGCCGGGGTGCAGGACGCGGGCGGCATCATCGGCTACCTCGTCGCGACGCCCCTGGTGGCCGGACTCACCGAGTGGTTCGCGGTGCCGATCTTCCTCCTGCTCGGCTTCTTCGGGATCCTCGTGGTCACGGCGACGCCCGTGAACCGGATCCCCGAGCGCCTCGGCGCGCTCTACGCCCGTCTGACCGGTGCCCATGCTGCACCGGACGACGATCCCGACGGGCTCCAGCTCGCCGAGGGCGTCTCGCGGCACGACGGCGAGGAGGAGGCGCCTCGCAAGAAGCGGCGGCGCAAGAAGGCTCCGACGCGTGCCACCGACGTACCGAGCGTGGACCTCCCCGGCGGGTACTCCGGCGACGAGGCCTTCGAGACGGCCGCGACGATCGACCGTGACCCCCTGCCGGACGACGACGTCCCGGCGTCGGCCAGCGGGCCGACGGACGCGACGCAGGTTCTGCCGTCGACCGGCGAGGAGTCGCCGGCGCTCGTCCCCGACCTGCACGTGGAGGACGAGGTTCCGCCGGAGCACCGATCCGTGGGTGCGGGAGTGCAGGGCATGCTCGACGGCGACACGGTCTACCTCCTCCCGAGCGAGGACGCGCTCGCCAAGGGGCCGCCCCACAAGACACGGTCGGCGGTCAACGACCGCGTCGTCGAGTCGTTGACGAAGGTGTTCGACCAGTTCTCGATCGACGCCAGCGTCACGGGCTTCACCCGCGGTCCGACGGTGACGCGGTACGAGGTCGAGGTCGGTCCGGCGGTCAAGGTCGAGCGCATCACCAACCTCTCGAAGAACATCGCCTACGCCGTGGCGAGCGCGGACGTCCGTATCCTCTCGCCGATTCCCGGAAAGTCTGCGATCGGGATCGAGATCCCCAACGCGGACCGGGAGAACGTCTCGCTCGGCGACGTGCTGCGGTCCTCGGCCGCCCGCCGAACCGAGCACCCGCTCGTCATGGGTGTGGGCAAGGATGTCGAGGGCGGGTACGTCGTCGCCAACCTCGCCAAGATGCCGCACATCCTCGTCGCGGGTGCGACCGGCGCCGGAAAGTCGAGCTTCATCAACTCGATGATCACGTCGATCCTGATGCGGTCCACGCCGGAGCAGGTGCGCCTCGTCCTCGTCGACCCGAAGCGCGTCGAGCTCACGATCTACGAGGGAATCCCGCACCTGATCACGCCCATCATCACGAATCCCAAGAAGGCTGCCGAGGCGCTCGAGTGGGTCGTGCGCGAGATGGACGCCCGGTACGACGACCTCGCCCTGTTCGGCTTCAAGCACATCGACGACTTCAACGCCGCGGTGCGGGCGGGCAAGGTCCAGCCCCTGCCGGGTTCCGAGCGGAAGATCGCCCCGTATCCGTACCTCCTGGTCGTCGTCGACGAGCTGGCCGACCTGATGATGGTGGCGCCGCGCGACGTCGAGGCGTCCATCCAGCGCATCACCCAGTTGGCCCGCGCCGCCGGGATCCACCTCGTGCTCGCGACTCAGCGACCCTCGGTCGACGTCGTGACCGGTCTGATCAAGGCCAACGTGCCCTCGCGACTCGCCTTCGCGACGTCGTCGCTGGCCGACTCCCGCGTCGTGCTCGACCAGCCCGGGGCGGAGAAGCTGATCGGGCAGGGCGACGCGCTCTTCCTGCCGATGGGTGCCGCCAAGCCGATGCGTGTGCAGGGGGCCTGGGTCAACGAGAGCGAGATCCACGCAGTCGTCGAGCACGTCAAGGGCCAGCTCAAGCCCGTCTACCGCGAGGACGTGCAGCAGGTCGCACCCAAGAAGCAGGTCGACGAGGACATCGGCGACGACCTGGACCTGCTGCTGCAGGCGACGGAGCTGGTGGTGACCACGCAGTTCGGGTCGACCTCGATGCTCCAGCGCAAGCTCCGGGTCGGCTTCGCGAAGGCGGGGCGCCTCATGGACCTCCTCGAGTCGCGGGAGATCGTCGGGCCGTCGGAGGGTTCGAAGGCCCGGGACGTGCTCGTCGGTCCCGACGACCTGGCAGGCACCCTTGCCCTGCTGCGCGGCGATCCCGCGCCGGCGGCGTACGACCAGGAGAGCGTCCCCACCGGTCAGAGCGCGGAGTGAGGTCACCCCGCGAGGTGGCCCGTCGCACGGGCGGCCGCCGGGCCTCTAGGGTGGAGCCGTGAATCCTCCCTTCATGAAGTCCTGGAACGCCGCCAACGTGGTCACCGCGATCCGGATCCTCATGGTGCCGTTTTTCGCCTGGTCGCTCGTCGTCGACGGAGGTCAGGACGAGACGTGGCGCTGGGTGGCGGCCTGGATCTTCGCGCTCGCGGCCTCGACCGACAAGCTCGACGGATGGCTCGCCCGCCGCTCCGGCCAGGTCACCGACCTGGGCAAGCTGCTCGACCCGATCGCCGACAAATTGCTCGTCGGAACAGCGCTCGTGCTCCTCTCGTGGATCGGGGAGGTCTGGTGGTGGGTGACGATCCTCATCCTCGCCCGTGAGCTCGGCGTGACTCTCATGCGGTTCGTCCTCATCCGGTACGAGGTCATGCCGGCGTCGCGCGGCGGAAAGATCAAGACCGTTCTTCAGACCGTCGCGATCACGCTCTACCTGCTGCCCCTGTTCGTCCTGCCGGACTGGATCGGTTGGGCTGCTGCGGCGTTCATGGGCGCCGCCCTCGTGGTCACCGTCGCCACGGGGCTCGACTACGCGGCCCAGGGGTGGCGGATCAGTCGCGAGGCGAAGAGGTCGCGGTGATCGACCCTCGTGCCCGGCAGCTTGTCGACCTGTGCGCCGAGCACGGCCTGACGGTGGGCACGGCCGAGTCGCTGACCGGAGGCCTGGTCGCGGCGACGATCGTCGACGTTCCGGGCGCCTCGGCGGTGTTCCGGGGGAGCGTCGTCAGCTATGCCACGGATCTCAAGGTCACCCTTCTCGGCGTCGACCGGCACGAGATCGACCGATCCGGCGTCGTGTCTGCGGCGGTCGCGACGGCGATGTCCGCGGGGGCGCGGTCAGCACTCTCTGTCGACGTCGCGCTCGCGACGACCGGGGTGGCCGGCCCGGGTGCGCACGGCGGTGTCGCGGCGGGCACGGTGGTGGTCGCCGCCCAGGTGGGTGAAATCGCGCGGACGCGAACACTGGCGCTTCCTGGTGACCGGAGCGCCGTCCGATCGTCGACCGTGGGCGAAGTTCTCGGTCTGTGTGTGGAGATTCTGCGCGAACGGCGGTGACCACGGACGGGATGGGGAACAATCGACGGATGAACCGGGTTAGCAACGACGTGATACCAACCCGACCACAAGGCCGTTCCATCCGCCGCAGCCACCCGGTTGCACGGTACGGTACGAGCACCCCCGTCCGGGGGACGACGTCAAAGACCGTGGAGCGCACCCGTCCGGCGCCCGCGAACGACAGGGAGAGGGGGCGCGAGATGATTGTTCTTCGCCGAGAGCTCGGTGACGTGTTGCGTGACTCCCGTCAGCGACAGGGCCGGACCCTGCGCGAGGTTTCGTCCGGAGCGCGTGTGTCGCTTGGATACCTCAGTGAGGTGGAGCGCGGGCAGAAGGAGGCCTCCTCCGAGCTGCTCGCCTCGATCTGCGAGGCGCTGAACGTGCCGATGTCCGTCGTGCTGCGCGACGTCAGCGACCGGATCGCCGTGGCCGAGGGGTTCGACATCCCCGACACCGTCCCGGCGCACCTCAGCGACGGCTTCGACGAGCTCGGCTCGTCCGACCGTCGCGCACCGGAAGACCTGCAGCCCGTCGGCTAGTACTGCCGCCGCCTGCGGGCGCCGCCCCCTACGGACTCCGTAGTCGGAGTCCGCGCGGGGTGAGGGTGAAGCCTGCGTCGAGAAGCGCGCTCGTCGTCGACGACCTGCCGGTGGGTCCGGCGGCGTCGAGGACGGGGTCGCCGTCGACGTGCGTCACGGTCAGCGAGTCCAGGCGTCCTGCACGAACAGCCTCGACGAGGGCCCGCGCGAGAGATCCAGCTCGCGCCGAGCCGTCGTCGGGGCTTTCTGCGTCGGGGAACGTGAGCAGCGACCGTCCGCCTCGTTCGACGAACAGCCCGGGAGCGCCGTCCGCGAGCACGAGGGACGCGCCGGCGCCGCGGTGCGGCCGGTGCCTTCCCGCACCGCGTGTCGGGGGCCAGGCCAGAGCTGCGCCGTACGGGTTGGCCGGGTCGCAGGCGGCGAGCACGAGCGGCTCGACCGCACCTGCGCCCCTGTCCGTCTCGTCCCGGTCGGCACGCAGCCGGTCGACCGCTCCGGGGAGTGCGAACTGCGCGGCGCCCAGGTGCTCGACGAAGTACCCCCGTCGCACCGCTCCGTGCTGCTCGAGCTCGCTCAAGGCCCGATAGACCCCGCGGAAGTAGTCGGTGACCCCCTCCGCGTGGGCGGAGCCACGAGTCAGGACGCCGTGCCGGTCGAGGAGCACACGGGTGAGAGCCGCGGTGCGTCGCGTGCTGTCCGTCTCCGGCGTCGGGAGCGCGGACCACCGTCCGCGACCGCCCGGCGGAGCCTCGCGAGGGCCGCCGGGCCGCATCGAGCCGAAGCGGCGGGTGGGGCGTGACCGGGTGCGGGCACGCGACCGTGACGATCGTCGACCGAGGCGTTCCCGGACCGCCGCGAATCCGTCGTTCGTGACGTGGCCGGCCCAGACCAGGTTCCAGAGCGCGTCGAGCACGTCGGTGGTACCGGCGTCCGCCAGGTCGACGAGCTGCCCGAGGAAGTACCCGCCCGTCGAGCTGAGCAGGTCGAGCACGGTGGCGTCGAGGCCGTCGGCGTCGGTGCGCGGCGGGGGAGCAGGGAGCGTGAGCGCCGCCGCGTCGGCGATGTGGAGACTCACGAGGCCGTCACCACGTCCGGGCAGTGCCGCGTGGCCTGCCCAGAGGACCTCGCCCGAGGTCGTCAGCTCGTCGAGCATCCCGGGTCGATAGTCCACGACACGTGCGGGCAGGATCTGTCGTTCCCAGGCCGACGCAGGCAGGGGCAGCCCAGCGAGCTGTTCGACGACGTCGAGCACCCCGTCCGTGCCGCGGAGCCCGCCGATCCGGTGCCATCGCGGCGCGAAGACGCCGAGCGCGCGTTCCTCGACAGGTTCGACGTCGGCACGCAGCGCGGCGAGCGATCGCCGCTTGATCGACCGAAGGACCTGCACGTCGCACCATTCCTGACCCGTCCCGCCGAGCTCGGGGGGCCGGAGCGCACCGGAGACGAGGTGGTGCTCGGTCTCCAGGCGGCGGAGCACCTCTGCCACGACGGCGGGCGCGAGGCCGAACCGCCGTGCGACGTCCGATGCCGGGAAGGGTCCGTGCGTCCGGGCATGGCGACGGATCAGGTCCCCGAGGGGGTCGGGGACCGGCGTGGTGTGTGCCTCCGGGAGGCCGGGAGGCAGGGCGACGCCGAGCCCGTCGCGCAGACGTGCCGCGTCCTCGACGACGGCCCACCGCTCGGCGCCGTCGGTGCCCGCGACCCGGACGCTTAGCGCGCGGCCGGCCGCGCGAAGATCGTCGAGCCAGCCCCGTACTGCCTCGTGGGTCTCCGGCTGCATCCGGTCGACGACCTCGTCGAGGGGGAGCGGGCCGAACCGCCGCAGCACGTCGGCGAGCCCTTCGACGTCTCTGCCCCGGCGCGACTCCGCGCGTCCGGACACCTCCGCCTCAATGCGTTCGAGCGCCTCGACGTCGAGGAGGTCGGAGATCTGGTAGGTCGCGTCGGGACCGAGGAGCTCGGCGAGCACCGTCGGGTCGAGGGTGAGCGCCGCCGCTCGTCGCTCGGCGAGCGGGGCGTCGCCGTCGTAGAGAAACTGGGCCGTGTACCCGACGAGGAGCGTCGAGGCGAAGGGGGACGGCGTGCTGGTGGTCAGCTCGACGAGCCGGATCCGACCGTCCGTCAGGCCCTGGAGCACCTCGGTCAGGGCCGGGACGTCGAAGTCGTCCTGGAGGCACTCGCGGACGGATTCGAGCACGAGGGGGAACTCCGGGTACTGCGAGGCGACCTCCAGCAGCTGTGAGGCCCGGCGGCGCTGCTGCCACAGCGGCGTGCGCCGGTCGGGGCTCCGCCGGGGCAGCAGCAGCGCGCGGGCCGCCGCCTCGCGGAAGCGCGCGGCGAACATGACGGATCCGCCGAGAGCGTCGCGGACCTCGTCGCGCACCGCCGCGGGGTCGATCACGAGGTCCTCCGCACCGAGACGGAGGCCTTCGTCCGAGCCGAGAGTGCCCGCCTCCCACGTCTCGGCCGTGTCCGGGACACGCAGCACGATTCCGTCGTCGGCCGGGATCGCCGCCACGTCGACCCCGAGCCGCTCCTTGAGCCGCGCCCCGAGCGCGAGCGCCCACGGGGTGTGGACGCGGGCACCCCAGGGGGAGTGGAGCACCACGCGCCAGTCGCCGAGCTCGTCGCGGAACCGTTCGACGACGATCGTCCGGTCGTCCGGAAGGACTCCCGTCGCCCTGACCTGGTCCTGGAGGTAGGCGAGCAGGTTGTCGGCCGCCCAGGCGTCGAGACCCGTCGCGAGCAGCTCGTCGCGGCGCCGGGCCGGGTCCGACCCCGACCTGCGCACCCACGCTCCGAGCGCGCCGCCGAGCTCGGCGGGCCGGCCGGGGCTGTCACCCTTCCAGAACGGGAGCCGGCCGGGCTGTCCCGGCGCGGGGGTCACGAGCACGCGGTCGGGGGTGATGTCGTCGATCCGCCACGTGCTCGAGCCGAGCGTGAAGGTGTCTCCCACGCGCGACTCGTAGACCATCTCCTCGTCGAGCTCTCCGACGCGTCGCCCGCCGCGCGGCCCGTCCGACCCGGCCAGGAAGACGCCGTACTGCCCGCGGTCCGGGATCGTCCCCCCGCTCGTGACGGCCAGGCGTTGCGCGCCGGGCCTCGCGGTGAGGATGTCGCTGGAACGGTCCCAGACGATGCGAGGGCGCAGCTCGCCGAAGTCCTCGCTCGGGTAGCGTCCCGCGAGCATGTCGAGGACGCCGGCCCACGTTGCGTCGCCCAGGTCGGCGAACGGGGTGGCACGTCGTACGAGCTGTGCGAGGTCGTCGACCGTCCAGGGTTCGAGCGCCACGGCGGCCACCACCTGCTGCGCGAGGACGTCGAGCGGGTTCTGGGTGAGGTGGATCGCCTCGACGTCGCCGGTCCGCATGCGTTCGGCGATCACCGCGGACGAGACGAGCTCGCCGCGGAACGTCGGGAGGACGACGCCGTGCGAGACGGCCCCGACGTGGTGCCCGGCGCGCCCGATCCGCTGCAGCCCGGAGGCGACCGAGGGAGGTGCACCGACCTGGATCACGAGGTCCACGGCGCCCATGTCGATCCCGAGCTCGAGGGACGAGGTGGCCACGACGGCCGGGAGGCGGCCGGCCTTGAGGTCGGTCTCTGTCTGGTTACGCTCGGCCCTGCTCATCGAGCCGTGGTGGGCCCGGGCGACGACGGGCGGTGCACCCACCCCCGAGCCGGACTGCCCGGGCACGGCCGCCGGGGCGACCGCTCCGGGGTCCGGCAGGGGCGTTCCTGCGCGCCGGGCGGCGATCTCGTTGATCCGGGCGGTGAGTCGTTCGGCGCCACGTCGCGCGTTCGTGAAGACGATCGTCGACCGGTTGCTCATGATGAGGTCGACGATGCGCTCCTCGACGTGCGGCCACACCGAACGCGTGGCGGGACGGTGCTCGGCGGTTCCAGGCTCGGTCTCGCCGGTCGTCGCGTCGTCACCGGGTGGTGCGGGCAGGTCGCGGAGATCGGGCACGGGGACGACGACCTCGACCTCGGGCCGTCGTCCGCCGCCGGGCTGGACGACGGTGACGCGTCGGCCCCCGTCCTGCGGCGGGCGGACCCCGGCGAGGAACCGCGCGACCGGGTCGACGGGCCGGACCGTCGCGGAGAGCCCGACCCGTTGCGCGGGGCGGTCGAGCAGGGCGTCGAGTCGCTCGAGGGACAGGGCGAGGTGCGCCCCGCGCTTGGAGCCCGCGATGGCGTGGATCTCGTCGAGGATGACCGTCTCGACTCCTGCCAGGCCCTCGCGTGCCGCGGACGTGAGGACGAGGAAGAGCGACTCCGGGGTGGTGATCAGGATGTCGGTCGGTCGCGTCGCGAACGCGCGTCGTTCGGCGGCGGGCGTGTCGCCCGTGCGCATCGAGACGGTGACCTCCGGGATCGTGGTGCCGGCGCGACGAGCGGCGTGGCCGATCCCGGTCAACGGGGACCTGAGGTTGCGCTCGACGTCGGCCGCGAGCGCCTTCAGGGGCGAGACGTACAGAACGCGGCAGCGACGGGACGGCTCGGGCGGCTCGGAGGCGCCGACCAGCGAGTCGATGGCGGAGAGGAAGGCGGCCAGGGTCTTGCCCGAGCCGGTGGGCGCGACGACGAGTGCGTGGTCGTCGGACCGGATCGCGTCCCAGGCGCCGACCTGGGCCGCCGTCGGGGCCTCGAAGGCGCCACGGAACCACTCCTGCGTGGGGCGGGTGAATCGTCGGAGCGGATCGGTCGGCACGGGACCATCGTGGCAGCGGGGTCCCACATCCGCCCGTCCCGGTCGGTCGACCTCCCCGTGCTGTGCCGGCGTGGCAGAGTGGGGCCGTGCGATATCGGGAGTTCTGGCAACTGGTCGACGAGGTCTTCGGCGCCGACTACGGTCGCGTCCTGGCGTCCGACCACTCGTTGAACGACCTGGGGAGCAGGACGGCCGTCGCCGCGCTCGACGACGGTGAGGAGCCCCGGGTCGTCTGGCACGCCCTCTGCAACGCCCTGCAGGTTCCGGAGTCCGACCGCTGGGGGGTCGACGAGTTCCGTCAGGCGCCCCCGCAGCCGGGGTCTGCGGCATCATGACGCCATGAGGTCGAGGGTGGCGGTCACCGTGCGCGACGTGCGCGCGGCCGCGTGGTCGTTGGCGACCACGGCCCTCGGGCTCTGGATCGGCCTGGCCGTCGTCCCGGGCGCCGGGGAGGCGAGCATCGCGGCCGTGCTCGTCGCCGCCGCCGTCGTCGCCGTGGGTGACGCGCTGCTCCGGCCGTTTCTGCGGCTCGTCGCGCCGCGGACCGGCGCGGTCGGTGCGATCGTCCTGGGAAGCCTCGCCCAGGTCGTCGTGGTCCTCGCAGCTCTGGTCGCTCTCCCCGGTGTGGATGTCGGCGGGGTCGGGCCGCTGCTCCTGGTGCTGGTCGTCGCGTCGGTGGTCATGGCGCTGGCACGGTGGGTCATCGGTGCCAACGACCAGAGCTATGTGGTGGCGGACGTGGTCCGTCGGGCCGACCGGCAGGCTCGGCGCCGGGGTGTTGAGGCCCACGCCGCCCGTGATTCGGGCCTCCTGGTGATCCAGCTCGACGGCGTCTCCCGGTCGACCTTCGACTACGCGGTCCAGGCGGGGCTCGTCCCGCGTCTCGCGCAGTGGCAGGAGCGCGGGTCGCACACCGTCGAGTCGTGGTGGGCCCGGGTCCCGTCCACGACGCCCGCGAGCCAGGCCGGTCTGCTGCACGGCTCGTCGCGGCAGATCCCGGCGTTTCGCTGGTGGGACCGTGCCCGTGGCCGTCTCGTCGTGACCAACCGGCCGCCGGACGCCGCGCTCGTCGAGGCACGGCTGTCGACGGGCGACGGCCTGCTCGCCCACGGGGGCGCCGCCGTCGCGACGATGTTCAGCGGCGACGCGCAGACGGCGTTGCTCGTCATGAGTCGCGCCGGACGGCGAGGAGGGCTGGGTCCCGGTCAGCTCTTCGTCCACTTCTTCTCGAGCCCGTTCCTGCTCGCCCGAGCGCTCGTCGGGACGGTGGCCGAGACGCTCAAGGAGCTCTACCAAGGGTGGGTCCAGGCTGCGCGAGGCGTACGCCCCCGGGTCTCGCGGCTGGGGTGGTACCCGTGGCTCCGGGGGGTGACGAACGTCGTGCTGCGCGACCTGATCGTCTCGATGGTCGCGGAGCAGATGGTCCGCGGGACGCCGACGATCTTCGTCGACCTGGTCGACTACGACGAGATCGCCCATCACGCGGGCCCGCTCCGGCCCGAGGCGTTGCGGGCGCTCGAGGGGATCGACGGAGTCGTCGGCACGCTGGAGGCCGTGGTCCAGTCCGCGCCGCGCGACTACCGGGTCGTCGTGCTCTCGGACCACGGTCAGGCGCTGGGCGAGACGTTCGAGGCGGTGGCCGGTGCGCCGCTCGTCGACGTCGTGCGGCGCCTGATGGCCGTCGACGCGGACCTGCCGGCCGCGACCTCGGCGGCACGGAGCACGGACGAGTCCTGGGGTCCGGTGAACACGGCGCTCAGCTCGTTCTCCCGCGCGCCCGACGGACGGACGGTCGTGGGCCCGGACCGGACCCGGCGCGAGCGGCCGTCGCCGGACGCGCACGCCGACGAGGTGGTCGTCGTGGGCTCGGGAAATCTCGGCCTGGTCTGGTTCCCGGGGTCCGCGACTCCGCTGCGCGGAGAGGACGTCCGGGCACGATGGCCGCGCCTCGTCGACGGACTTGTCGACCAGGCCGGGATCGGGCTCGTGGTCACCCGCGAGGCACCCCGCGAGGTCCTGACGGGCGACGAGCCCGCGGAGGTCGTCGTGCACGGGGTGGGAGGCCGGCGAGAGCTGCACTCGGGCGTCGTCCACGGCACCGACCCCCTCGCCGGGTGGAGCACCCGTGCCGCCGCCGACCTGGACCGCGCCGTCACCCTGGACGACGCGCCCGACCTGCTTCTCGTCTCGTCCGTCGACGCCGCCGGACTCGTCCACGCGTTCGAAGGGCTCGTCGGCTCCCACGGCGGGCTTGGCGGAGCCCAGAACGACGCCCTGCTGATCCGTCCGGTCGGCCTGGAGGTCCCCGACACGCTCCTCGAGGCGGTGGACGGTCGTCGGATGCTCGTCGGGGCGGAGAGCGTGCACGAGAGGCTCGTCGCCTGGCAGGTCGAGCTCGGGCTGCGACCACGATGACCCTGGACGTGACGTGGCTCGGCCACTCGACGGTCGTGATCGACGTCGCCGGCGTCCGGCTGGTGACTGACCCGCTGCTCGGCCGCCACGCCGGGGTTCTCCGCCGCCGCGCCCGGCCGCCGGCCGCCACCGCGACGGCGGGTGCCGACGTGGTGCTGCTGTCGCACCTGCACCACGATCACGCCGAGGTCGCGTCCCTCCGGGCCCTGCATCCCGCCCCGGTCGTCGTCGACCGGCTCAACGCGCCGTGGTTGAGGAAGAAGGGGCTCGACCCCCGGGGCCTCGACGTCGGGCAGTGGTACGACGTCGGACCCGGCGTCCAGGTCTGCCTCGTGCCCGCGGTCCACGGGGACCGGCCCATGCCCCACCGGCCGAACGCCGCCAACGGTCACCTGGTGAGGTTGTCGACTCCTGCCGAGTCGTCCGTGCGGACGATCTGGGCCGCGGGGGACACCGAGCTGTGCCCCGAGCTGGACCGGGTCGCCGACCTCGCCGGGGGAGCGGTGGACGTCGCGCTCGTCCCCGTCTCGGGCTGGGGTCCGCGGCTCTCGGGCGGGCACATGGGACCGGTCGACGCCGCGCGGGCCTGTGCGCAGGTCGGGGCGCGGGTGGCCGTCCCGGTCCACTGGGGGACGTTGCACGCGCCGTTCGTGGGGCAGTTCCCGCGCGGGTGGATGGACCTGCCGGGTGTCGCCTTCGGCGTGGCGCTCGCGGAGCACGCGCCGGGCTGTGAGCCGGTGGTGCTGACGCCGGGGCAGACCTGGCGACACGGCGGGTGAGCCGGTCCCTGCGGTCGAACACCTGTTCGGTTACAGTTGTGCACAGCACCCAAGACGCTGGTCCGTCCACACGACGCGGCGACCGTCACCGGCTCTGTCGGTGGCGCCGCGTACGGTCGTTCCCGACGCACAGCACAACCCGTCGGCACCCCTGGTGCCCTGAAGTGAAGGTGAACCACGATGCCAGCACCGGCAGACCGCGAGAAGGCGCTCGAGGCAGCCCTCGCCCAGATCGACCGCAACTTCGGCAAGGGTTCTGTGATGCGGCTGGGTGACGACACCCGCCCGCGTGTCGCGGTGATCCCCACCGGATCCATCGCGCTGGACGTGGCTCTCGGCATCGGCGGACTGCCCCGGGGGCGCGTCGTCGAGATCTACGGACCGGAGTCGAGCGGTAAGACGACCGTGGCGCTGCATGCCGTCGCCTCGGCACAGCGCGCCGGCGGGGTCGCCGCGTTCATCGACGCCGAGCACGCGCTCGACCCGGAGTATGCGAAGAAGCTCGGGGTCGACACCGACAACCTCCTCGTCTCGCAGCCGGACACCGGTGAGCAGGCGCTCGAGATCATGGACATGCTGATCCGCTCGGGTGCGCTCGACATCATCGTCATCGACTCGGTGGCGGCGCTCGTGCCCAAGGCCGAGATCGAGGGCGAGATGGGCGACAGCCACGTCGGTCTCCAGGCCCGGCTGATGTCGCAGGCGCTACGAAAGATCACCGGTGCGCTCAGCGCCTCCGGCACCACGGCGATCTTCATCAACCAGCTCCGCGAGAAGATCGGTGTGTTCTTCGGTTCGCCCGAGACGACGACCGGTGGCAAGGCGCTGAAGTTCTACGCGTCGGTGCGGATGGACATCCGGCGGATCGAGACGCTGAAGGAGGGGACCGACTCGGTCGGCAACCGGACGCGGGTCAAGGTCGTCAAGAACAAGATGGCCCCGCCCTTCAAGCAGGCCGAGTTCGACATCCTCTACGGGGTGGGGATCTCCCGCGAGGGCAGCCTCATCGACATGGGGGTCGAGCACGGGTTCGTCCGCAAGTCCGGGTCGTGGTTCACCTACGACGGCGACCAGCTGGGCCAGGGCAAGGAGAAGGCGCGTGCCTTCCTCCGTGACAACCCGGATCTGGCGGCCGAGATCGAACGGCGGATCAAGGAGAAGCTCGGCATCATCCCGGCGGAGGTGGCGGCGGATGCCGGCGAGGCAAAGCCTGAGGCCGACGTCGCTCCGCCGGTCGCGCCTGCCAAGGGCCGGGCCAAGGCCGCGAAGGTGGACTTCTGAGTCCTGGACGACGGCCCGACGGGCGTGGCAAGACGCCGCGCCCGTCGATCGCCGAGCGCCTCGAGACCGGGGACCTGAGTCGTGAGGAGGCGACCGAGCAGGCTCGTGAGTACGTGCTGAGGTCGCTGACAGGGGCACCGCGCAGCCGAGCCCAGCTGACCCAGGCTCTCGGGCGGCGCGGGTACCCCGAGGAGCTCGTCGAGCCTCTGCTCGACCGGATGGAGGAGGTCGGCCTCGTCGACGACGCCGCCTACGCGGACTCGCTCGTCCGGACACGGTACGCCGAACGCGGCCTGTCGCGGCGCGCGCTGGCCGAAGAGCTGCGCCGCAAGGGAATCGACGACGATCTCGCCGCCGACGCGCTCGGTCAGGTCGACGACGACGACGAACGAGCCGCCGCGGCGGATCTCGTGCGTCGACGACTCGCCCGGACACGGGGTCTTGACCGGGACGTCCGCGTGCGTCGCACCGTGGCCGCGCTCGGCCGCAAGGGCTACGGCCCCGGTCTCGCGTTCGAACTCGTGCGTTCCGAGCTCGAGACCGAGGCGGACGAGCTCGACGGCCAGGGCGTCGACGACGCGGGCAACTGACCGCGCGCCCCTGTCGCCCTGGCCGAGAGTCTGCTACTTGCCCCGAGATTCTGCTACTCGTCGAGCATGACGCCGGGTTGCTTGCTGGCCGGCGTCGGTGAACCGCCCCCGGAGGGTGTGTTCCGGGCCTTCTTCTTCGTCTTGCCACCCGCGCCCAGTCGGCGTTCGACGACGACCGCCGTCCGCGAGAGCGTGATGTTCACCGTCAGGTAGATGGCCAGGACCGCGACGAAGAGCGGCAGGCGGTACTCGTCGCCGAAGAAGCTGTAGTTCAGCTGCATGGTCCGCAGGAGCTCGCGATACCCGACGATGAAGCCGAGCGACGTGTCCTTCAGCAGGACGACGAACTGGCTGATCAGCGACGGCAGCATCAACCTGACCACCTGTGGCAGCTGGATCAGGCGCAGCGTCTGACCGCGCGTCAGGCCGATCGCCGTCCCTGCCTCGACCTGGCCGCGGGGAAGCGCCGCCTGACCCGCCCGGAGGATCTCCGCGACGATCGCGGCGTTGTACAGCGCGAGGCCGAAGACGACCGCCCAGTAGGCGGAGAGCCCGAACGCGAGCAGTCCGAAGAACATCATGAGCAGCACGGGCATGCCGCGCAGGAACTCGATGACGGCGGTCGCCGGCCCACTGATCCAGCGGGTCCGTGCGGTGCGGAGGCCCGCCAGGGTGAGGGCCAGGACGAGGGCGAGGGGCGCGGCGACGGCGGCGGCGGACATCGTCTTGCCCAGGGCCTTGAAGAGCGAGGTCCACACGTCGGACGCGGTCTGGCCCTTGGGTGGGTCGACGAACACGAGCCAGCGGTCGTCGAAGAGCCCGTCGGCAGCCATCTTGGTCGCGAGCCAGACGAGAGCGCCGAGAGCGACGATCGCGACGGAGATCGACGCGATCCGCTCCAGACGTCGGGTCCGCGGTCCTGGCGCGTCGTAGAGGACGGACGTGCTCATCGGCTGAACACCACCTTGCGCTCGACGAACCCGGCGAGGACGCCGGACGGGATGGTGATCACGAGATAGAAGAACGCGACGCCCAGGAGCATCCAGATGACGTCCGCCGGATAGTCGCGCGAGAGCCCTCGGCCGGTCGCGGTGAGCTCGACGACGGCGAACCCTGCGGCGACGGAGGTGTTCTTGGTCAGTGCGATCAGCACGTTGATCAGCGGTGGGACGACCGACCGCAGGGCCTGGGGCAGGACGACGAGGGTGAGGGTCTGGACGCTGCCGAGCCCGATGGCCCGGGCTGCCTCGGCCTGGCCGACGCCGACGCTGTTGATCCCGGACCGCACCGCCTCGCAGACGAACGCCGACGTGTAGACGGTCAGCGCGATGATCGCGGGCGTCGTACCCAGGGGCAGGATGACCCCTGCCGCGGGAAGGATGAAGACGAAGAAGATGAAGACCAGTGTCAGCGGCGTGTTGCGCCCTGCCTCGACGAAGACGGTGCCCATGAACCGCAGGGACCGCAACGGCGAGACGCGGAAGGCCGCGAGGAGCGTGCCGAGCACGAGAGAGAGGATGCCGGAGACGACGGCGAGATAGAGGGTCATCGTGAAGCCGTCCCAGTACCGGGGGAGGGCCTCAATTACTGAGTCCATGGTTCCTGCTTCCGGCCAGCGGGCCGGTCGACGTCGTCGACCGGCCCGCTACCTCGTCGGGGTGTGCTCGTCGTGTGTCGGTGCCGCGCGGCTCAGTACCGGTCGACCGCGGGCGGCTCGGCCGTCGGCAGGACCGTGCCGGCCGTCTCGTCCCAGGCCGCCTGCCAGCGGCCGTCGTCGTAGGAGGCCTCGAGCACGTCGTTGATCCAGGAGCGGAACTCGTCGTCGCCCTTCGCGATGCCGATCCCGTAGGGCTCCTCGGTGAACTGGTCGCCGGCGATCTTGAAGTCGTCGGGGCTCTCGTCGACGTAGCCGGCCAGGATCACGTTGTCGGTCGTGACCGCGTCGACCTGTCCGTTGCGCAGGGGGTCGAGGCAGTCGGTGTACGCCGCGAACGTCTTGAGCTCGACGTCGGGGTAGTTGTCCTCGATGTTCTTGGCGGGCGTCGAACCGTCCACCGAGCAGGCGATCTTGCCGGCGAGGTCCTCGGGCGTCGTGATCGAGTCGTCGTCGGCCCGCACCATCAGAGCCTGACCGGCCGAGTAGTACGGTCCGGCGAAGTCGATGACCTCCTTGCGCTCGTCGTTGATCGTGTACGTCGCGACGACCATGTCCACGCGGCCGTCCTGGATGAACGGCTCCCGGTTCTGAGAGACGGTCTCGACCCACTCGATGCCGTCCTCCGAGATGCCGAGCTCTGCGGCGATCATCGTGGCGATCTCGACGTCGAACCCGACGGGGACGCCGTCGGGGCCCTGGAGGCCGAAGAGCGGCTGGTCGAACTTGGTCCCGATCGTGATCGACCCCGCCTCGGCGAGCTCGGCCATGGTGCTGCCCTCGGCGAAGTCTCCCGCGGAGACGTCAGCCGGCTCGGACGAGTCCCCGTCGGACGAGTCGTCGGAACATGCTCCGAGCATGAGTGTGGTGGCCGCGGCGATCGCCACCCAGCCTGCAGTCCGTGTACGCATTGCAGTTCTCCTCGTGTCGTGGTTTTTCTTGGGGTGGTCAGTGGGTGAGGATCTTCGAGAGGAAGTCCTGCGCGCGCTCGCTGCGAGGGTTCGTGAAGAACTCCTCGGGTGTCGCCTCCTCGACGATCTGGCCGTCGGCCATGAAGACGACGCGGTCGGCCGCCTTGCGCGCGAAGCCCATCTCGTGGGTGACGACGACCATGGTCATGCCCTCCTTCGCGAGCTGGACCATGACGTCGAGCACCTCGGTGATCATCTCGGGGTCGAGCGCAGAGGTCGGCTCGTCGAAGAGCATGACCTTGGGGTGCATGGCGAGCGCGCGGGCGATCGCGACGCGTTGCTGCTGGCCTCCCGAGAGCTGTGCGGGCAGCTTGTCGGCCTGGTTCGCGACACCGACGCGGTCGAGGAGCGCCATCGCCTCCTCGTTGGCGTCGGCGACCTTGAGGCCGCGCACCTTGATCGGGCCCAGCGTCACGTTCTGCAGGACCGTCTTGTGCGCGAAGAGGTTGAAGGACTGGAAGACCATGCCGACGTCGGATCGCAGCTGGGCGAGCGCGCGGCCCTCGGCGGGCAGGTCGACGCCGTCGATCCGGATCGTGCCGGAGTCGACGGTCTCCAGACGGTTGATCGCCCGGCAGAGGGTCGACTTCCCGGAGCCCGACGGGCCGATGACGACGAGCACCTCCCCGTGAGCCACCTCCAGGTTGATGTCCTGCAGGACGTGGAGCTCGCCGAAGTGCTTGTTCACGTCATGGAGCTCGACAAGAACGTCGCTGGTTGATTCGTCGGTCATTTCCCGAACGTAGAGGATCGGTGTGATGTGCGCTACTTCCCCCGGTAACGGTCCGGGAACGATTGCCCGCGGCCGCGCGCCGTATCCTGGTGAGGATGTCCACCACCGCCCTGCCGCGCCCCGCCGCCCCCCAGCCGACGACCGCCACGCCGCGCCGCACCTACGCCGTGCGCACCCTGGGGTGCCAGATGAACGTCCATGACTCCGAGCACATGGCCGGGATGCTCGAGGATGCGGGCTATCGGCGCGCGAGCCCGGAGGACGAGGCGGCGAACCAGGCGGACGTCGTCGTGATCAACACGTGCGCCGTGCGCGAGAACGCCGCGAACAAGCTGTACGGCAACCTCGGCATGCTCGCGTCGGTGAAGGCCGCTCGTCCCGGCATGCAGATCGCCGTGGGCGGCTGCCTCGCGCAGAAGGACCGCGGGACGATCGTGGAGAAGGCGCCGTGGGTCGACGTCGTCTTCGGCACCCACAACCTCGACGCCCTGCCGGTGCTGCTCGAACGGGCTCGCCACAACGACGCCGCCCAGGTCGAGATCGCCGAGTCGCTGCAGGTCTTTCCGTCGACGCTGCCGACCCGGAGAGAGTCCGTCTACGCCGGGTGGGTGTCGATCAGCGTCGGGTGCAACAACACCTGCACGTTCTGCATCGTCCCGCACCTGCGCGGCAAGGAGAGGGACCGCCGTCCGGGCGAGGTGCTGGCCGAGGTCCAGGCACTCGTCGCCCAGGGCGCCATCGAGGTCACGCTGCTCGGCCAGAACGTGAACAGCTACGGGGTCGAGTTCGGGGACCGTGGCGCGTTCGCCAAGCTGTTGCGCGCCTGCGGTCAGATCGACGGACTCGAGCGCGTGCGCTTCACGTCGCCGCACCCGGCGGCGTTCACCGACGACGTCATCGAGGCGATGGCAGAGACGCCCAACGTCATGCCGCAGCTCCACATGCCCCTGCAGTCCGGCTCGGACCGGATCCTGCGGGCGATGCGCCGGTCGTACCGCAGCGCGAAGTTCCTCGGCATCCTGGACCGGGTCCGCGCGGTGATGCCGGACGCCTCGATCACCACGGACATCATCGTCGGGTTCCCGGGAGAGACGGACGAGGACTTCGAGGAGACCCTGCGCGTGGTGGAGGCGTCGCGGTTCACGTCGGCGTTCACGTTCCAGTACTCCCCACGTCCGGGGACCCCGGCGGCGGACCTCGGCGAGCAGGTTCCCAAAGAGGTCGTCCAGGAGCGGTTCGACCGTCTTCTCGCCCTTCAGGAGACGATCTCCGGCCGAGAGTCGGAGCGGCAGGTCGGACGTACGCTCGAGGTGCTCGTCACGGAGGGCTCCGGCCGCAAGGACGGGACGTCCCACCGCGTGACCGGGCGGGCGGCGGACAACCGGCTCGTCCACCTCGCCCTGCCAGCCGCGGCGCAGGACCTCGCCGAGGGGTTCGGCGGCGCCGACGACCCGCGCCTGGCTGACGTCGTCGACCCCCGGCTGCCGCGTCCGGGCGACGTCGTGACGGTCGAGGTGACCCGGTCCGCGCCGTACCACCTGATCGCCGACTCCGCCGTCGCCGGCGGCACCTTCGACGTCCGACGGACTGCCTCGGGCGATGCCTGGGTCGCCCGCGAGCGTGCGCGTCTGCGTGGCGAGGACGACCACGGGCACGGCGCTCCGGCGGCGCCCGGTCCGGTCGTGCTCGGCCTCCCGACGCTGCGGCCGTAGTCCCGCGGCGGGCTACTCGACGCGCACGAGCGAGTCGAGCGCCTCGAAGAGCGCCAGGCAGCCGGCCACCCCGGTGCGAATCGCGTGCGCGAGCTGGGCGTCGGTTGCTCCGAGCTCGAAGGGCGTCGACACCTCGCCGTAGACCAGGAGAACCCCCTGCTCCTCGCGAGCGTGGGCCGCAGGCCACAGGCCGTCGCGGTTCCAGTCGTTCAGCACCTGGACGAGCGCGTCGTGGTGCTCCACGGGCGTGGTCCGCGCGGCTCGACCCCGCACCTGCAGCAGCCCACGTTCGTCCCCGAGGAGGAGGAACCAGAGCCGGTGCCCGTCCCAGGTCCCGGTCAGCACGCCGTCGCCACCCACCCTGAACGCGTAGCCCTGGCGGGTCAGCTCGTCCGCGACCCGACGGGGCGTGACAGGGGCCGGTGCCTCGGTGGCCACGCCCGGACGTCGTCGCCGCCCCCACAGCCTCACGGCGCCTCCGCGATCGGGTCCGGATAGGTCCCGTCGACGGCGTCGAAGAACGCCACGGTGCTCCCGATCGCCGTGCGCAGCAGGTGGTCCAGCTGCGCCTCGCTCACTCCGGTCTCGACGTCGATGCTCACGCGGCCGCCGAGCAGGACCTCGCCGTCGTCGTCGACGCGGACCGAGGCGGTCGGCCAGACTCGCTCCGCGTTCCACGCGTTGCAGAGCCGCCAGAACTCGGCCAGGCGGTCGATCGTCGGTGTCCGCGGCCAGTCGGCCCGCAGGTCGAGGATCTCCGTGTCCGCGCCGATCGCACGGACCGTGAACTCTCGACCTCGCCACGACCACACCAGGTCGTCCTCGACGTCCCGCGCCGCGTTGATCCCCAGGTGGAGCAGGCGCGCGTGCAGACGGTCGACGTCGAGCGGGCGGAGACGGTCGTTCCCTGCGTCCGGGAGACGACCGAGCTCTCGCACGAGGACGTCCTCGACCGCGGATCGAAGACCTGCGTCGTCCGGGGTGCGGCGACGGCCGCCGAATAGCCTCACGTGGTCAGCGTACGCCGCACCTGCGGATTGCGTCCGGGTACCGTTGCGCACGTGCCCGTGACCGCCGTGAGTCTGCCCGCCTCCGCCCTGATGCTGCCCGGGGCGGCCGGGCGCGCGGATCCCGTCGCGCACCTGCGCGCGACCGCGGTCGCCGCGCTGCTCGACGCCGTGGGACCGGCCGGTCGCTGCCTGGTCGTCGCACGAGGGAGTGCGACGCGGTTCGCCGATCTTCTCCCGGACCTCGGGCAGGCAGGTGGCCCCTGGGCCGAGGTGTCGACCGCCCGGTCGGCAGAGACGAGGGCCGTGCCGACCTCGGACGCCCGGGCAGGACTGCAGGCGTCCGTGCTGCTCACGCTGCTCGACACCGTGGCGCCCGAACTGCCTCGACGCGTGCTCGAGATCGCCGACGACGCCACGGGCGACGAGCTGTCCGCCGTTCTGGTACGCGGCGACGTCGTCCTCGTGGGGGACGACGCCGGTCGCGGCGTGGTCCGGGCGTGCGCCGGTCGGGCCCTCGGACCGGGCCGCCGGGTCGCGTCGGTCCGCGTGGGCGACGAGCAGCTGACCGTCGAGGTCTGGGGGGCGGCATGATCATCGCCGTCGTCGGACCGACCGCGACGGGCAAGTCCGACCTCGCGCTGGACCTCGCCGAGTCCCTCGCGCCCGCGGAGATCGTCAACGCGGATGCGTACCAGACGTATCGACGCATGGACATCGGCACAGCCAAGGTGCCGCCGGAGGAGCGGCGCGGCGTCCCCCACCATCTCGTCGACGTCCTGGATCCCGATCAGGAGTCCACGGTCGCCGAGTATCAGCGGGACGCGCGCGCGGCGCTCGCGGACATCGCCGCACGGGGCGCGCAACCGGTCGTCGTCGGGGGCTCCGGGCTCTACGTCCGGGCACTTCTCGACCACATGGAGTTCCCGGGCACCGACCCGGTCGTCCGCGCTCACCTCGAGGCCCGGGCGGTGGCTGAGGGCCCGGGCGTGCTGCACGCCGAGCTCGCGCTCCGCGACCCGGAGGCCGCGGAACGCATCGACCCGCGCAACGCGCGACGGGTCGTCCGGGCGCTCGAGGTCGTCGAGGTCACGGGTGAGAGGTTCACGGCCTTTCTCCCGCGGCAGGAGTACGTGTCGCCCGCCGTCCAGATCGGACTGGACTGCGACCGCACCGTGCTCGACGCGCGCGTGGACGCCCGCGTCGAGGCGATGTGGGGTCGGGGTCTGGTCGACGAGGTCCGTCGGATCGCCCCTGCGCTCGGTCGGACGGCGGCTCGTGCGGTCGGCTATGCGGAGGTGCTGGCGATGGACGCCGGAGAGCTCACCCCTGACGAGGCCCGTGCGGCGATCGCGGCGAACACGCGGCGTCTTGCGCGCAAGCAGATGGGATGGTTCGGGCGAGACCCGCGGGTGAACTGGCTCGACGCGCAGTCACCGACCCTGCTCGCGGAAGCGCTGGCGGTCGTCGAGTCCGCCCGCCGCGGGCCCGGACCGGATCCCGGGCCCGCACCGGTACGCCGTAGCCTGGGTGCATGAGCACCGCGCCGCGCCCCACGCTGATTCCCTTCGTCAAGGGGCACGGCACCCGCAACGACTTCGTCCTCGTCGACGACCGTGCGGGCACGCTGGAGCTCGACGCCCAGGACGTGCGACGTCTCACGGACCGTCGTTCCGGGGTCGGGGCCGACGGCGTCATCCGACTGGCACCGAGCTCCACGCTGCCCGAGGGGCGCGAGGTGCTCGTGGCCGAGCCGTCCGCCGAGTGGTTCATGGACTACCGGAACGGAGACGGCACGATCGCCGAGATGTGCGGCAACGGCGTGCGGGTGTTCGCCGCCTTCGCGGAGTCGCTCGGCCTTGCCGACTGTGCGCGCGCGCCGTTCGTCGTCGCGACCCGCGACGGCGTGAAGCGGGTGACGCGGGACATCGACGGCTGGTACTGCGTGGACATGGGGGCATGGCGCTTCCCTGGTGGGCAGGGTGCGGTGACGGACGGGTTCGACGCTCGCGTCCAGGCCGCGGGCTGGACGACGGGGAGGCCCGCCCTCTCCGTCGACCTGGGCAACCCGCACACCGTCGTCGCGATCTCCGACGAGTCCGAGCTCACGGGACTCGACCTCTCGGCCGCACCGCTCGTCGTCCCCGTCCCGGAGACCGGGACGAACGTCGAGCTCGTGGTGCCCCTCGGTGAGCACCGGCGCGACGACGGAGCGGTCGCCGGACGCGTCCGCATGCGGGTGCACGAGCGCGGTGTCGGCGAGACGCAGTCCTGCGGGACGGGAGCCTGTGCCGCGGCGCTCGCCGTCCGGGCGTGGGCGGGCGCCGGGGCGCCCGACGTGTGGTTCGTCGACGTGCCGGGCGGGACCGTTCGCGTGCGGGTCCTGGCCTCGGGCCACGTGGAGCTGGCCGGGCCGGCCGACCTCGTGTTCGCCGGGACGATCGAGCTCTCCGGCCGCCCCTGACGCTACGACGCGCGTGTCACGTGCAGGACCCGAAAGCCCTTGGCGCTCGCGAGCTTCGACGTCGTCAGCCCGGGCAGCGAGTCGTTCATCCACCGCATCAGCGAGTCCGCGCCGAGGTTGCGCTGCACGACCAGGTGCGCGTCGCCGTCGGGGGCGAGCCGGCCGAGCCAGAGCGTCAGCAGCGCGTGGAGCTCCGCCTTGCCCACCCGGATCGGCGGGTTCGACCAGATGCCGTCGAAGACGACGTCGTCCGGCACCTCCTCGGGCGCGACGGCCCGGACGTTGCCCAGACCCAGGCGCTGAGCGTTGCGCCGCGTCAGGTCCAACGACCGCTCGTTGACGTCCACGGCCCAGACCACCGACTCGGGAGCCTGGGTGGCCATCGTCAGGGCGACGGGGCCCCAGCCGCACCCCACGTCGAGGTACTGCCGCGCGGAGCCGTCGGGCCGCGGCGACGCGTCGAGCCCGGGAACCGACCGCAGCAGCACCTGCGTGCCGAGGTCGAGACGCCCGGGGGAGAAGATGCCCGACGCAACCTCGACGGTGACGTCCTCGCCCGCGAGACGCACGTCGATCGTCCGACGCTCCGCGTCCGACGCGGGGCGGGCGGTGAAATAATGCTCAGCAGGGTCGTCCACGGTCGTCGATCCTACGTGCTGACGAAAATCCGCTCGCGCGGGGAATCGCGGACGTGTCACGCTTGTTCTCCCTCGACCGGGCGACCGCGGTCGCCGGCCCCTCCAGAAAGGCGCACATGCCCCAGACACCGTCCGACAACACCCCGAACGACCTCGACGACCGCGACGCCGTCGTCGGGCTCCCGGAGCGTGACGTCGCCGACGAGGTCGTGGCACGCGTGCTCGCCCGGGCGGGAACCGCGAGGGCCGAGGGCGGCACCGTCCACTCTGCCCACGACGGCGACCAGCTGGACCTCGCGGAGCGCGCCGCGCTCCGACGGGTCGCGGGGCTCTCCACAGAGCTTCAGGACGTCACCGAGGTCGAGTACCGCCAGCTTCGTCTGGAGAAGGTCGTCCTCGTCGGCCTGTGGGGATCCGACGGCGTGACCGCGGACGACGCCGAGGTCTCCCTGCGTGAGCTCTCGGCGCTCGCGGAGACGGCCGGCTCGGAGGTTCTCGACGGCCTGCTGCAGCGACGGCAGAAGCCCGACCCCGGGACGTATCTCGGGTCCGGGAAGGCCGCGGAGCTGGCCGGGATCGTCGCCGCCTGCGGGGCCGACACCGTTGTCGTCGACGCGGAGCTCGCACCGTCGCAGCGGCGGTCGCTGGAGGACGTCGTCAAGGTCAAGGTCATCGACCGGACCGCGCTGATCCTCGACATCTTCGCCCAGCACGCCAAGTCCAGGGAGGGCAAGGCGCAGGTCGAGCTCGCTCAGATGGAGTACATGCTGCCGCGCCTGCGTGGCTGGGGTGAGTCGATGTCCCGCCAGGCGGGCGGACAGGTCGGTGGCGCGGGCGCCGGGATGGGTTCGCGCGGTCCCGGGGAGACGAAGATCGAGCTCGACCGGCGACGCATCCGCACCCGGATGGCCAAGCTGCGTCGGGAGATTGCCGCGATGGCGCCCTCGCGGGCCACCAAACGCGGGTCCAGACGTCGAGGACACATCCCGTCGGTCGCGATCGTCGGCTACACGAACGCCGGGAAGTCCTCCTTGCTCAACGCCCTGACCGGTGCGGGGGTGCTGGTGGAGAACGCGCTCTTCGCGACGCTCGACCCGACGATCCGTCGGGCGCAGACCGAGGACGGGCGCGTCTACACGCTCGCCGACACGGTGGGCTTCGTCAGGAACCTGCCGCACCAGCTCGTCGAGGCCTTCCGGTCGACGCTCGAGGAGGCGGGGGAGGCGGACCTCATGCTGCACGTGGTCGACGCGTCCCACCCCGACCCCGAGGGGCAGATCGCGGCGGTGCGCACCGTGCTTGCCGACGTCCCAGGCGCCGACCGGGTGCCGGAGGTCGTCGTGCTCAACAAGGCTGACGTCGCCGACCCCGAGACCGTGGCCCGGGTCAGGCTGCACGAGCGTCGGACGATCGTGGTCTCGGCCCACAGCGGCGAGGGGATCGACAACCTGCTCGAGCTGATCGCCCGAGAGCTGCCGCGCCCGGCCGTCGAGATCGACGCCGTCGTCCCGTACGACCGCGGCGACCTCGTTCACCGCATCCACGAAGAGGGCGAGATCGACGAGGAGGAACACCTCGGTACGGGAACACGCATCCGCGGCCGTGTCGACGCAGACCTCGCCGCGCAGATCGCGTCCGTGGCCGTGCGCTGACGAGTTCCCCACAGATGGCCCTCCCGGGGATCCTCGGAAGGCTCGCTACCCCTAGGATCGTCGGATGACCAGCGCGGGAGTGGACGAGGCCGACCGTACGGCCGCCGGGACCACGGTCGCGCCCGTGCGTGACCTTCTCGCGACGGCCGTCGCAGCGCTCGGCGGGACCGAACGCGCCGGGCAGACCCGCATGGCCGAGGCGGTCGGCGGTGCGATCGACTCGGGAACGCACCTTCTCGTACAGGCGGGGACCGGCACGGGTAAGTCGCTCGGGTACCTCGTGCCCGCGGTTCGACATGCCGTCGTCGACGACGAGAAGGTCGTCGTCTCGACCGCGACGCTCGCGCTGCAGCGTCAGGTCGTCACCCGTGACCTCCCGCTCGTCGCCGACGCTCTCGCGGGCGAGCTGCCGCGGCGCCCGGACATCGCCCTGCTCAAGGGGTGGAACAACTACGTCTGTGCCCACAAGGTGGACGGTGGGTACCCCGACGACGAGCCGGCGCTCTTCGACCTGCCCGGGGCCGAGAGGGCGGGCGGCGCGGAGCATCCTGCACCCGCCGACGGCGCGGACGCGAGCCTGGGCGCGCAGGTGCTGCGGGCCCGGGAGTGGGCGGCGGCGACGACCACGGGGGACCGCGACGACCTCGTGCCCGGTGTCTCGGACAAGGCGTGGCGCCAGGTCTCCGTCTCGACGATGGAGTGCCTGGGCGCCAAGTGCCCCCTGATCGACGACTGCTTCCCCGAGGCCGCGCGGCAACGCGCGAGGGAGGCCGACGTCGTCGTGACGAATCACGCGATGCTGGGCATCGAGGCATCGGGACTCACCCAGATCCTCCCTCCGCACGACGTTCTCGTGGTCGACGAGGCGCACGAGCTGACGGAGCGCGTGACCGCCGCGGCGACCGTCGAGCTGTCCGCCCCGTCCGCCGAGCACGCCGCACGGCTCGCCCGTCGCCACGGTGGGGTCACGACCGACGACCTCGACTCCGCCGCGGCGCTGCTCGGGACGATGCTCGAGGAGCTCCCGCCCGAACGCTTTCCGGCCGGCCTCCCGGACGAGGTCCGCGTGGTGGTCGGTGCGGTCCGGGACGCGGCACGCGGGCTCGTGTCGGCCCTGAAGCCCGAGTCCGGGTCGACGCCCGACCCCGGTCTCAAGCTGGCTCAGGCGTCGGTCCTCGCGCTGCACGACGTCGCCGAGCGGATGGCCGCCGACCCGACCGGGCACGACGTCCTCTGGTGCACGCAGCCGGACGCGTCGTACGGCGGCCCGTCGTCCCCGCGTCTGCACGCAGCCCCGCTCGCGGTGAACGGTCTGATCCGCGAGCACCTCCTCGCCGAGCGGACCGGGGTGCTCACCTCCGCGACACTGGCGCTCGGCGGGAGCTTCGAGCCTGTCGCCCGCTCCCTCGGGCTCGACCCCGAGGAGACGCCGTGGACCGGTGAGGACGTCGGCAGTCCGTTCGACTACGGGCGCCAGGGCATCCTGTACATCGCCCGCAACCTGCCCGCGCCCGGGCGGGACGCGTCGACGGAGCACCAGCTCGACGAGATCGCGGACCTCATGACGGCCGCCGGGGGACGAACCCTGGGGCTCTTCTCCTCGCGCCGGGCCGCGACCGTCGCCGCCGACGCGATGCGCGAGCGTCTCGACATCCCGATCCTGTGCCAGGGCGACGATCAACTCCCGACGCTGGTCCGCCAGTTCGCCGACGACGACGCGACGTCGCTCTTCGGAACTCTCTCGCTCTGGCAGGGAGTCGACGTCCCGGGGCCTGCGTGCAGACTCGTGCTCATCGACCGCATTCCGTTCCCCCGTCCGGACGACCCGGTGCGGTCGGCCCGCGCCCGCGCGGTGGAGGAGGCCGGCGGGAACGGGTTCATGCAGGTCTCGGCAGCGCATGCGGCGCTCCTCCTGGCACAGGGCTCCGGTCGGCTGGTCCGCTCGATCGACGACCGCGGCGTCGTCGCGGTCCTCGACCCCCGGCTCGCGACGGCCCGCTACGGACAGTTCCTCCTGCGATCCATGCCGCCCTTCTGGCGCACCCACGACCGCTCCACGGTCATCGGTGCCCTCGAACGCCTCGACGCCCTAGGCTAGACACTTCGGATCCGATCCCTGGGAGGGCGCAGTGCAGTCACGGACGACGAAGCTGGCGATCGTCGGCGCGGGAGCCGTCGGTTCCACGATGGCGTATGCGGCGCTGATGCGCGGCGCAGCACGGACGGTGGCCCTCTACGACCTGAATGCCGCAAAGGTCGAGGCCGAGGTGCTCGACCTGCAGCACGGGCTCGAGTTCATGCCCCAGGCGACCGTCCAGGGGTCGGACGACATCTCGGTCTGCGCAGGCGCCGACGTGGTCGTGATCACCGCGGGGGCCAAGCAGCGGCCCGGTCAGTCGCGGCTCGACCTCGCCGACGCGACCATCGGCGTCGTGCGTGCTGTCCTCCCGCCGCTCCTGGAGGTGGCACCCGACGCGATCTACCTTCTCGTGACGAACCCCGTCGACGTCGTGACCTACGCGGCGCTGCAGATCTCCGGACTGCCCCCGCGCCAGGTCTTCGGGTCAGGCACCGTGCTCGACTCCTCCCGGCTTCGGCAGTCCGTGGCCCAGCAGTGCGGGGTGGCCGTGCAGAACGTGCACGCGTACATCGCCGGCGAGCATGGCGACTCGGAGATCCCGCTCTGGTCGAGCGCCACCATCGGTGGCGTACCGCTGCTGGACTGGCAGGGTCTGCCGGGCCGAGGGTCTCTCACGGCCGCCGACCGGGAGGCTATCGCGCGCGACGTCGTGCAGTCTGCTTATCGCGTGATCGCGGGCAAGGGTGCGACGAACTACGCGATCGGGCTCGCGGGTTCCCGCATCGTCGAGGCCATCCTCGGGGACGAGCACCGCGTGCTCCCGGTCTCGACCCTCATCCAGGGCAACGAGGACCTCGACGGCATCTGCCTCTCTGTCCCGGCACTCGTCGACCGACGCGGCTGCGACGTACGGATCGACGTCCCCCTCAACGACGAAGAGCGTGCAGGGCTTCGGCGTTCGGCGGAGGCGATGCGCGAGACTCTGCAGAAGGTCGGCCTGCGCAACCCCGCCTGAAGCGCTCGGACGGTGTGGCGCAGAGCACGGCTCAGAGGCTGCGGAGGACGGAGACGATCCGTCCGAGAACCTGAGCGTCGTCACCGGGGATGGGCTCGTACGCGTCGTTGCGCGGCACGAGCCAGACGTGCCCGTCTGTCCGCCGGAACGTCTTGACGGTCGCCTCACCGTCGATCATCGCGGCGACGATCTCGCCGTTCTCCGCCACCGGCTGGCGGCGGACCACGACCCAGTCGCCGTCGCAGATCGCCGCGTCGACCATCGAGTCTCCGACGACCTTCAGCAGGAACAGCTCTCCGTCGCCGGTGATCTGCCGCGGGAGCGGGAAGACGTCCTCGACAACCTGGTCCGCGAGGATCGGACCGCCGGCCGCGATCCGCCCCACGACGGGGACGTAGGAGGGTCGGGGGGTCGCATCCGTCGACTCGGGCCCGGAACTCTCGGCCCGGTCGAGAAGTGGGATCGGCGTCGTCGGTGCCTGCTCGAGGGGGGCACCGGCCTCCTGCGGCATCCGCACGACCTCCATCGCACGCGGACGGTTCGGGTCACGCCGGAGGTATCCCTTGCGCTCCAACGTCATCAGCTGGTGCTTCACGCTGGAGGGACTCGTCAGGCCCACGGCCTCGCCGATCTCGCGCATGCTCGGTGGGTAGCCCCGCGAGTCGACCGAGGCCTGGACGGTCTCGAGGACGAGTCTCTGGCGCTCTGACAGCGGCTGCCGCGCCGTCAGGGGATGCACCTCGGCGAGGGGGACGTCTGAACCGGGCACTCGCTCCACTGTTCTCTCCGCTCCGTCGAGGTCGCCGCCACAAGGCGATGTCTCAGAGTAGGTCAGAACGCCCCTTCTTTCAAACACGTGTTCGATCCTGCCGTGTGCGGCGCTCCCCGGTGTGCTATACATCGTACAGATGTTCGACGAACAGGTGTTCGATCAGCCGGGGAAGCTGCTCGAGCTCCGTGAGAGGAGAATCGATGACCACGCTCACTCTGGCCCCCGCGGGGCACAGGCACACCGCAGGATCTCTGTCCTCGCTCCGCCTGACCCGCCGCGGGCGCGTCGTTCTCGCAGTCCTCGCGGCGACGGTCGGGTTCGTCGTCAGCCTCTTGGGCGCGCGGGCGGTCGTCGCCGATGCGCCGGCGGCGCCTGTCGAGGTGCGCGAGGTCGTCGTCGAGCCGGGGGACACGCTCTGGTCGTACGCGAGCGAGATGACCGTCGTGGGCGCCGACGTCAGGGACGTCCTGGCGGACATCGTCGAGCTGAACGGTCTGCAGACCTCGACGCTCGAGATCGGTCAAACGGTGCTGCTCCCCGTCACCTCCGAGTAGACGGTTCGGACGCCTGGGGTCACGCGGGCCGACCCGAGGCGTGCGCGGTGTGGCTTCTTGCGGTGCTGGTACCTTTCGCCGTATTTTCGGGCGCCGGAGCTGTTTCGCTTCGGTACGTTTCGTGCAAGGAGCCCTATGCACTGCCCGTTCTGCCGCAATCCCGACTCGCGTGTCGTGGATTCGCGAACGTCGGAGGACGGGTCGTCGATCCGTCGCCGTCGTCAGTGCCCGGCCTGCCAGCGGCGATTCTCGACGTCGGAGACCGCCAGCCTGTCCGTGGTGAAGAGGTCGGGGGTGACCGAGACCTTCAGCCGGGACAAGATCGTCGGCGGCGTGCGCAAGGCCTGCCAGGGGCGCCCGGTCGACGAGGACGATCTGGCCCTGCTCGCCCAACAGGTCGAGGAGGCGATCCGGAGTGCCGGCACCGCGGAGATCGACGCGGGAGACGTCGGTCTCGCGATCCTCGGTCCGCTCCGCGATCTCGACGAGGTGGCGTATCTGCGCTTCGCCAGCGTCTACCGCGGGTTCGAGTCCCTCGACGACTTCGAGGCGGCCATCCGCTCACTGCGTGAGGATCATGCCGAGCAGGCTGACGCGGACTCGTCGACGCAATAGTCTCGCGCTCGCCGTCGTGGCGGTGCAGGCTAGGGGCATTGTCGGGTACCGACCCGCGACGAAGGAGGATCGACGATGACTTCAGACTCGAAGGAGGGCGCCCCCGGGGCGCCGTCGGACGAAGCACGCGCCAAGTTCCGCGAGGCACTCGAGCGGAAGCAGGCATCCCGTCACCGGACGGCCGAGGGCGACCGGAACACCGGTGCGGTCCATGGCTCCGAGACCGCCGGGCCGATGCAGCAGCGGACCTTCCGGCGCAAGTCCGGCTAGGACGCCGAGCCCCGTGCACACGCCGATGGCCGCAGACTCTCGAGAGTCTGCGGCCATCGGCGCGTCAGGGGAGGGCGAGGAGCGGGTCAGTCCATCACGCGGAGACGGACGGTCTGGTCCATCCCTCGCAGAGCGTCGACCATGACGGGGGAGACGTCGGCACCGATGTCGGTGACCACGTAGCCCAGGCCGCCGCGCGTGGCGAGCAGCTGCCCCTCGATGTTCGTGTCGTGGGCCGAGAGTGTGGAGTTGACCGCGGCGAGCACACCCGGGGTGTTCCGGTGCAGGTGCGCCACGCGCCGGACTCCCGTGGTCTTCTCCAGCGCGAGGTTCGGAAGGTTGACGCTGAGCGTCGTCGAGCCGGTGCTGAGGTAGTCGCGCAGCTTGTTGGCGACGAAGTTCCCGATCGCCTCCTGCGCCTCTTCTGTCGACCCGCCGGTGTGCGGCGTGAGGATGACGTTGCTCAGACCGCGGAGCGGGGACTCGAACGTGTCGCCGCGCTTCTTCGGTTCCGTCGGGAACACGTCGATCGCCGCGCCGGAGATGTGGCCGGACTGGATGCGGTCGCGCAGTGCCTCGACGTCGACGACGAAGCCGCGGGACAGGTTGAGCAGGATCGCGCCGCGCTTCATCCGGTCGAGCTCACGCGTGCCGAAGAAGCCCGCGTTTCCCGGGCGGCCGTCGACGTGGAGCGTGACGACGTCGGCGGTCTGGAGGAGCTCGTCCAGCGACGACATGCGGCGGGCGTTGCCGAGGGCGAGCTTCTCGGCGGTGTCGTAGAACACGACGGACATGCCGAGGTTCTCGGCGAGGACGGAGAGCTGCGTGCCGATGTTTCCGTACCCGATGATGCCGAGCGTCCGGCCGCGGACCTCGTGCGCGCCGACCGCAGACTTGTTCCAGACCCCGTCGTGCATCGACTTGTCGAACTCGCTCTGGCGCCGGGTCAGCGAGATGATGTCCGCGATCGCGATCTCGACGACGGAGCGCGTGTTCGAGAACGGCGCGTTGAAGACGGCGACTCCGCGGTCGGCGGCGGCCTCGAGGTCGATCTGGTTGGTCCCGATGCAGAAGGCACCGACGGCGATCAGGTCCGGGGCGTTCGCCACGACCCGCGCGGTCACGTGCGTCTTCGACCGGATCCCGAGGATCTGAACCCCCTGGAGGGCCTCGATGAGCTCGTCCTCGTCCATCGCGCCGCCGTGGTTGATCACCTCGATGCCCGCAGCGGTCAGGATCTCGGTGGCGTCGGGGTGAAGGTTCTCAAGAAGGAGGGCTCGCAGCACCTGCCCATGGTGCGCCGCGACCCGAGAGATCTGCCGAGTCGTCTTGACACTCGGGACAGATGTATCAGGACGAGGGTTCTATGCCTGGCGGCAGCACGTCGGCATGGATCACCACAAGGCGTTGCGTCGGCCGCGTCAGGGCGACATAGAGGTCGGAGTCGCCGCTGCGACGTGCCGTGATCGTCGCCGGCTCCACGACCACGACGGCGTCGAACTCGAGCCCCTTGGCCGCCTCGGGGGTCAGCAGGACGATCTGCGGGTCGGTGCCCGCGCGCGCTGCCGTCACGGCCGCAGAAGGGTCCAGGTCGTCGAGGGCCAGCTCGATCCGGGTGAGGGTCTCGGCCGTCGCGATCACCGCGACGCGGCCGGTGCCGTCGTCCTCGAGGAACGTCTGCGCGGCGTCCTCGAGCCGCCGGACGGCGACGGTCACGGTCTCGTCCGGCGTCCCGACCTGCACGGTCTCGAGCGCGCCGTCGACGTCACGTGCCGAGGTCAGGGCGGAGACCGGGAGCCCGGCGGCCCGGGCCACCCGCTGGGCGGCGTCCGCGACGGAACGCGGGGTCCGGTAGTTGACCGTGAGCTCCTTGACCCGGACCGAGCGCCCGAGAGGAGGCTCGAGCGCCGCTCGCCAGTCCCGGGTCCCGGCGGGCGAGGACGTCTGGGCGACGTCCCCGACCACGGTGAACGAGCGTGTCGGGCAGCGTCGGGCGAGCATGCGCCAGGCCATCGCGGAGAGCTCCTGGGCCTCGTCCACGACGACGTGCCCGTATGTCCACGACCGGTCCTGGGCCGCCCGTTCGGCGGTCGTCAGGTGTGATCCGCCGGCGCTGAACCGGTCGGCGACCGTCTCCGCGTCGACGATGCCGTCACCGGCGCCGGTCGAGCGCAGCATCTCGCGGGCGTACTCGACCCGTGCTGCGCGTTCGGCGTCCTCGACGCGGCGGGCATCGCGCGCGACCTGGTCGTCCACTCCGAGGAGTTCGGCCGCCTCGTCGAGCAGCGGGACGTCGGCGTCGCTCCACGCGCTGCCGCGGGGCCGCAGCAGCGCTCGACGCTCCGACTCACGCAGCTCGGGCGCAAGCTCTTCGAGGCGTCCAGGCTTCGCGTAGAGGTCCTCGAGGAGCCACTCCGGGCTCATGGGGAGCCATGCCAGGTTCAGCGCCACCCGGATGTCGTGCGAGTGCCGCAGGTCGTCGAGGAGGATCGACCGGTCGTCGCCCTCGATCCTTTCGCCGAGCTGGTCCGAGACCTGGTCGGCGAGGCGCTGGAGCATCTCGCGGACGAAGGTCCGACGCGCCTCGTTGTGAGGCTTCTGGGTGCGCCGTGCGCGGGCGATCGCGTCGCGGACGTCCCGACGCCTTACGACGACGTCGTGCCCCTCCACACGGACGGCCTGGTCGTGCGCCGGTACGCGTTCGCGCCGGCGGACGGCGCGGCGGACGACCCGCGCCATGATCGCCAGGCCCTTGACGCGCGTGGCCTCGGCGGAGTCCGACCCCGTCGCCCGGACACCGGGCAGGAGGTCGCCGACGGTGGTCGAGACGACGCCCGTCTCGCCGAGCGACGGCAGCACCTGGTCGATGTACCGCAGGAACGACGAGCTCGGACCGACCAGGAGCACGCCCGAGCGCTCGAGCGTCCGCCGATGCGCGTAGAGCAGGTAGGCGGCGCGGTGGAGCGCCACGGCGGTCTTCCCGGTCCCTGGGCCACCCTGGACGACGAGGACTCCGTCGAGCCCAGACCTGATGATCGCGTCCTGCTCGGCCTGGATCGTCGCGACGATGTCGCCCATCTGGCTCGTCCTGCCCGTGGACAGGGCGGCGAGGAGCGCGCCCTCGCCCGAGAGGGTCGACTCGTCCGCCGGGGCGTCGAGGTCGAGGAGCTCGTCCTCGACCCCGGTCACGGTCCGTCGCCGTGTGACCAGGTGGCGCCTGCGGGCGACGCCGTCCGGATGTGCGGAGGTCGCACGGTAGAACGCCTGCGCGGCCGGAGCCCGCCAGTCCGTCAGGACGGAGGCATGCTGGTCGTCGGTCAGGCCCAACCTGCCGACGTAGATCGTGCTGTCCGTCTGCAGGTCGAGCCGGCCGAACACGAGCCGGTCCTCGACCGCCTCGAGCTGGGCGAGTCGGTCCTCGTAGAGCGTCGCGAACGAGTCGCGCTCGCTCCGGTTCTGCGGAGAACCCGACGGGCCGGCACGGCGGACGTCGGCGAGGCGTGCGCGAGCCTGTGCCCGGAGGGCGTCGAGGCGCGCATACCTGTCGTCGACGACCCGCTGTTCACGTCTGAGTTCGTCTTGCCGCGTGGCCACGTGATCTCCCGTCTCCTGGCAGCCGTCCATTATGCCTGACGCGACCCGCACCGGGGCTTCCCCGCGGCTAGGATCGTGGCCGGGAATCCGGAACGGCACGAGAGGCACACGTGGTCATCGACACAACGGGCGAGGGATCCGGCGGGAGTGCGCTCGTCGGGGCCGAGGACGAGCTCGTCGTCCTGCTCGTCGAGGACGACGACGGCGATGCGTTCCTCGTCACCGAGCACCTCGCGGACGCCGCGCTGACGGTCGTCGTCAGGCGTGCGACGACCCTCGACGACGCGATCTCGACACTCGGCGACCGCGCCGTCGACTGCGTCCTGCTCGACCTCGGACTCCCGGACGCGGTCGGGCTGGACGCCGTCACGAGGCTCCGGGCACTCCCGTGCGCGCCGGCACTCGTCGTCCTGACGGGCCTGTCCGGTACGGACGAGGGGGTCCGCGCCGTCGCGGCGGGCGCCGACGACTATCTCGTCAAGGGGGAGGTCGAGCCTGACCTCCTCGGGCGCTCCGTCCGGTATGCCGTGCAGCGCCGTCGGTCCGAGGCCCAGCAGCGTGCGATCTACCGCAGCCAGATCCGTGAGGCGGAGACGATGCGGCTCGAGCGTGCGCTGCTGCCGACCCCGCTGGTCGACGACGACGACCTCGCGGTGCTCGTGGGATACATCCCCGGGGGCAACGGGCTCCTCGGCGGTGACTTCTACGATGCGGTCGAGCTGGGGGACGGGCGGGTCGTCTGCCTGATCGGCGACGTGGCGGGCCACGGACCGGACGAGGCCGCGCTCGGTGCGACCCTGCGGACGGCCTGGCGCACGCTGGTCGTCAGCGGTACGGCGCCGGCCGACGTGATCGGTCACGTCGAGCACATCCTGACGCTCGAGCGCGATCGTCCCGAGATCTTCTCCACGCTGTGCCAGGTGGTCGTCGCACCCGACAGGCGATCGGCCGATCTCTACCTCGCCGGGCACCTCGCACCTCTGCTCATCTCCGAGGGCAGGATCGCTCCCGTGCCGTCGACGGCACGCGGACGGGCGATGGGGGTGCCGTCAACAGGTGGCTGGCAGGCGCTGACGATCCCTCTGGCGGCACCGTGGAGCCTGCTCCTGTACACGGACGGGCTGGTCGAGGCGACCCTCGCGGGAGTGGAGGTCCAGGGCCTGGACGGCCCACGCCCGCGCCGGGCGCGGCTGGGTCTGGACGGCCTGGCGTCGACGGTCGAGCGCGTGCTTGCCGACGGACAGTCGAACGTCGTCGAACGAACCCTCCGGGCCGTTCGTGACGTCCACGGCGGTCCGCTCGACGACGACGCCGCGGCCCTCCTGGTCGGATGGGCCGGCCCGGGCGAGGCCGGCGAGCGTGCGTCGACGACGGCCGAGGACGCGGGGTGGGGGAGATGAGCTCGAGGCGGACGTTGCGGCGGTGGTTGCGACGGATCTTCGTCGTCGCGGGCGTGCTGCTCGCGGTCGTCGTCTCGGTGGCCGGCTACGCGCTCGCCGAGGTCGTCGAGAGGCAGGACCTCGTGACGGAGGGCTACTACGACGCGCTGCACGAGGCGGAGAACCTCAACCTCGCGCTCGTCGACACGGAGGTCGCGGTGCGCAGCTTCGAGCGGACCGGAAACACCGTGTCCTTGGAGACCCTCGAGAACGGCGTGCTCGCCGGGGGTGCCCCCGACCCCGAGAGCGGGGCGATCGCCGCGCTGGCGGAGGACGAGCCGGCGATCGAGGCCGCGTGGGCGCGCGCCGCGGCCGCCGTCGACGTCTGGTTCGTCGGCTACGTCGAGCCGGCCGTCGCGTCGGAGCAGGCCGGAATGCCCGTCGACACCGTCTCGGACGGGCTGTACCGAGACGCTCGGACGGCGACCGACGAGCTGATCGAGGTCCTGGAGTCCGAGCGGGCCGCGAACCTCGCCGTCCTGGACCGGTGGACGGCCACGCTCTTCGGCGCGGTCGTGCTTCTCGCCCTCTGCGCGATCCTCGTCTCGGCGTGGTTGTGGAGCATGGTCGAGCGTCGTGTCACCAGACCCGTCGCGGACCTCGCGGCCCAGGTCCGGCACGCCGCGACGGACTCGCCCGAGACTCCGATCCAGATGGAAGGCTCGGGCGAGGTCGTGGGGCTTGCCCGTGACGTCGAGCTGATGCGACGCACCCTTGTCTCGCGGACGGCCGAGGTCGAGGTCTCGCACGCCGAGGTGGCCGCGTCGCACACCCTGCTCGAGCAGCAGGCGGCAGCGCTGGAGCGGTCCAACCGAGACCTCGAGCAGTTCGCCTACGTCGCCTCCCACGACCTGCAGGAGCCGCTGCGGAAGGTCGCGAGCTTTACGCAGCTCTTGAAGAAGCGGTACGGCGGTCAGCTCGACGAACGTGCCGACCAGTACATCGACTTCGCGGTCGACGGTGCCAAGCGGATGCAGCGCCTGATCCAGGACCTGCTCGGGTTCTCCCGGGTGGGGCGGACCCCGGCCCCGCGGACCGACGTCGACCTCGCCCACCTTCTCGACCAGGTCACGAGCGAGATGTCGGAGCGGATCGAGGAGTCCGGCGCGACGGTCTCGGCCGACGCGCTTCCGACGGTCCGTGGGCAGGAGGTCCTGCTCCGCCAGCTCCTCGTCAACGTGGTGGGCAACGCGATCAAGTTCCGTGATCCCGACCGGGCGCCCGAGATCACGCTCGCCGCACAGGACCTTGGTTCTGCGTGGGAGATCACCTGCACGGACAACGGCATCGGCATCGACCCGCAGTACGCGGACCGGGTGTTCGTGATCTTCCAGCGTCTGCACGCCAAAGAGGTCTACGAGGGGACCGGCATCGGACTGGCGATGTGCAAGAGGATCGTCGAGTTCCACGGCGGCGACATCAGTGTCGAACCGGCCGGGACGGGAGGGACGACGGTCCGGTGGACCCTCGCCCACGAGCCTGAGCCCGAACCGGTGCCCCACACGGCGGACGTCGACGACGACGGGAGAGCGGCGACCGTCGGATAGGCTCAGCCCCGGTCGGTCGCCCGTGGCGGGCGGCTCAGGCGAGGAAAGGGTGTGTATGACGGAGAACCGCGGTATCGACGTCCTTCTGGTCGAGGACGATCCCGGTGACGTCCTCATGACGCGAGAGGCGTTCGAGGACCACAAGCTCACCAACCGCCTGTCCGTCGTCTCCGACGGTGTCAGCGCGATGAGCTTCCTCCGCAAGGAGGGAGAGTTCGCCGACGCGCCCACGCCCGATCTCGTCCTGCTGGACCTCAACCTGCCACGGATGGACGGCCGCGAGGTCCTCGCCGAGCTCAAGGCCGACGACCGCCTGCGTCACATCCCCGTCGTCGTGCTGACGACCTCCGAGGCCGAGGAGGACGTCCTGCGGTCCTACTCGCTCCACGCCAACGCCTACGTCACCAAGCCGGTCGACTTCGACCGGTTCATCGACGTCGTGCGTCAGATCGACGACTTCTTCGTCACGGTGGTCCGCCTCCCCGGGCACTGACCGCCCCGCCTGGAAGAAAACAGGCGATCTGCGTGTTCCTGGTAGCACATGGCCGTGCCCTGACGGGCCAGATCTGATCTTGAGGTGACCCGGTGCTTGATCCACGCGACATCTATACGGTCGACGAGGAAGCCGTCGACCGGCTGTTCGACGGCGCCGCGGGTTCCCCCGGTCCCGGTGCGGGCCCCGTCCTCGTCTACGCGCTCCGCGGCTACGTCGACGCAGGAAGCACCGGCACGTTGGTGCTCGACCACCTGCTCGACGAGTTCGAGTCGACGACGATCGCCACGTTCGACGCCGACCAGCTGATCGACTACCGGTCCAAGCGGACCTCGATCACCTTCGACACCGACCACTGGTCCGACTACGTCGAGCCTGTGATCCGGCTCGAGCACCTGCGTGACGCGGAGGGGACCGGGTTCCTGGTGATGCGCGGGCCCGAGCCCGACCTCCAGTGGGAGCGGTTCGTCGCCGCGACGACCCAGCTCGTCGACCGGCTCGGCGTCTCGCTCGCCGTCACGGTGCACGGCATCCCGATGGGGATCCCGCACACGCGACCCCTCACGACGACGACGCACGCGACGCGACGCGAGCTGCTCGGCGAGGCCCGTAGCTGGTTCGGGCGGGTCGACGTACCCGCCAGTGCGGCGGCGCTGCTCGAGCTGCGGCTCGGGGAGGCGGGACACGACGCGGTCGGCTTCGCCGTCCACGTCCCGCACTACCTGTCGCAGTCGCCCTACCCGCCGGCTGCGGTCGCGGCCATCGACCACGTCGAGCGGGTGACCGGTCTCGACCTGCGCGTGTCGAGCCTCGACAGCGCGGTGCTCGAGACCGCCGACGAGGTCGAGCGGCAGGTCGCGGAGTCGGACGAGGTGGCTGCGGTCGTGCGGGCCCTCGAGGAGCAGTACGACGCGTTCTCGCGCTCCGTGGGCGAGTCGAGCCTTCTGGCGCAGGACGCGCCTTTGCCGACCGCTGACGAGATCGGCGACGAGTTCGAGCGGTTTCTTGCCCAGCAGCGGGACGACTGACCCCCGTCGTCCCGGTGTTTTTTCCCTAGGCATGGCGCGGTGTGCGATTCTCGTGCCAGACTGGGGTCGGCGGCACGCTTCTGACGAAGGACGCCGTTCCACCGGATCGGCGTAGGGCCGACTAACAAATTCCCTTCGGGGAAGAAGGACTGAGGATCAGCATGGTGCAGGGTTCCGTGAAGTGGTTCAACGGCGAAAAGGGCTTCGGCTTCATCGCTCAGGACGGCGGCGGTGACGACGTGTTCGTTCACTACTCCGCAATCGAGACGCAGGGTTACCGCACCCTCGAAGAGGCCCAGCGGGTCGAGTTCGAGGTGACGCAGGGCCCCAAGGGTCCGCAGGCAGAGCAGGTTCGCCCGCTCTGATCTCACTCTCCACGACGGGCCGTCCTCTGACGAGGGCGGCCCGTCGTCGTGTCACGGGCCGGGGTCGTCGTGTCGAGGCGCGGCGGTCCCGCGCAGGGCCTCGAGTCCCGGGCCGGTCACGAGGTGTGCGGGGACCGGCTGGGTGCGGAGTGCGCGCCCGAGCGCCGCGTCGTCGAACGTGTGCACCCGCGACGCCGCGACGACGAAGTTCCCGTAGCGGCGTCGCTTGAACAGGGCGGGCTCCGCGACGACGGCGACGTGCTCGTCGGACAGGCCCGCGGCCCGGAGCGTCGCGAGCTCGGACGCGAGTCCGGCGAGCGGAGGGCGGTCTGCGCAGTTGACCAGGTAGATGCCGTCGTCCCTGAGCACGCGGAGGACGTCGTCGGTCGCCTCCACGGTCGTCAGGTGCGGGGGAGTCGTCGCCCCGTCGAAGACGTCGCGGACGACGAGATCCGCGCTCCCGTCACGCAGCGTGGCCACGGCTGCACGCGCATCGCCGGCCCGGAGCCGCAGCCGTGGGGACCGGGGCAGGTCGAACCATTCCCGGACCCGCTCCAAAAGGACGGCGTCGACATCGACGCCGAGCTGCCGGGAGCCGCGGCGGGTGTGGTCGATGTAGCGGGGCAGGGCGCACCCCGCCGCGCCCAGGTGAACCGCCTCGAGGGGGCCGTCGAGCAGGTCGACGAGCGCTGCCATCTGCTGCATGTACTCGAAGGCGAGGAAGCCCGGGTCATCAAGGTCGACGTAGGAGCTGGGCGCGTCGTTGACGACGACGGTGAAGGCACGGGGGCGGTCGGGGTCCCGCTCGAGACGGGCCGTTCCCGTCGTCGTCGGGACGGCTCCCTCGGGGAATGTCGGTGCCAAGGTGGATGCTTGACTTCGTCGACGGGAAGATCCGTTGGTGCGAGAGCGGTGGGCCACCTGCACACCGTATCGGTTGCCGGTTCACGGTCTCTGACCGGCGAATCCCAGGCGGGAAGGGTGCACGATGATGAGTCAGCCGACGTCGCGGTCGGTTCAGCCCGCGAATCTCGGGTCTCGCGGTCTGGTCCGCGCGGACGCGGAGCTGGTCTGCGCGCGCCGAGCCACGGATCCGGCCGAGAAGTTCCTGCACGCGCATCTCGCGGCGATCCGAGCCGCGTCGGCGGTACTGGAGGCACGGGGCAGGCCCTCGCCGCGGACGGGAGCACGGACCGTGTGGGAGATGTTGGCGCGTGTCGCGCCGGACCTCGGCCGCTGGTCGATCTACTTCGCGTCAGGAGCGAAGATCCGGGCAGCGCTCGACGCAGGTCGCTTCGACGTCGTCGACCGTGCTCGCGCGGACGAGCTGGTGGTCTGTGCCGAGGACTTTCGCGACGAGGTGGCGCTTCTCCTCGATCCTCGAGCAGAGTTCGTCCGATATCCGCTGCACCTGGTGGTGCCCGGCGCCTGAGCCGAGGGATATGTCCGAGAGCTGCTCGGAGGTGGACGAGATCGCTGCGCAGGGTCCGGCGTCGGTGTGCACGTCCGAACTGCTCTTGAGTTCGACTACCCCCTGGGGGGAACTCGAACTATCCTGGGTACCTATCGTCGACGTCGTGTAACCGGAGGTTCCGATGCCCCTTTCTGAGTATGAGCAGCGGGTGCTGGATCAAATGGAGCGTGCGCTGACTTCCGACGACCCCCGACTCGCGACGACGATGAGGTCGAGCGGTCCGCGGTCTGGCCTGCGGTGGGTGATCGCCGGCGTCGCTGTGGTCGTCGGCCTCCTCCTCCTGGTCGTCGGAGTCTCGAGCGAGCCGCTCATCGGCATCCTGGGCTTTGCCATCATGTTCGCCGGTGTGCTCTACGCGTTCACCGCCCCACGCAAGTCCGAGGCGGGACCTGCTGGGGTCGTCGACGAGGACGGCAAGGTCACGTCCCGACCGCAGACCGCGAACGTGACGACGGAGAAGCGCAGCTTCTTCAGCCGACTCGAAGACCGTTGGGATCGTCGGCGCGGCGAGGGTCGCTGATTCCACGATCCACCGCGGCGGTCAGGCGGTCGACCCGCTCCGACACGTCCGCCACCGTGGCCGGATTTCCGGCCGACGCGTCGTCTCGCGGTGCGTAGCGTTCGCGCTCGACGACGGTCGAGACGACGGTGAGGTCGTCCGCGACCGCTGCACGTGAGTCGGCGCCCACCCCGAGCTGGTCGAGGTAGGCGTCGACCGCGCCCGGAAGACCGTGGGGGGTCGTCGACGGCGACCACACGAATCCCCGTAGCTCGAGCTGCCGGCGCAGCCGCTCCCACTCCGAGTCGAGCGTCTGTACCTTCTCGTCAGTTCCTTGTCGTCCACGGGCGAGAAACAGGAGAAGGGCGAACCCGGCGGCGACGAGGAGGAACCCGGCACCGACGCGACGCGGCATGGTCGACGTGGTCGTGGTCGCCACGGTGGTGGTGGTCGTGACCTCTCGGTCGTCGGTTCGCGGCGCCGAGGTGGACTCGTCGGAGGTCGTCGGGGTCGGTTCGGACTCGGTCTCGACCACCGGCGCCGATCCGGTGCGGTCGAGCAGGGGATCAGCGTAACCAGGGGTGGGTCCGGTCTGGGTGGCGGGTGTCGGCTCGAAGCGCACCCAGCCCGTCCCGGGGAAGTACAGCTCGGGCCAGGCGTGTGACTTCTCGCCCGTCACCACATAGGTGTTCCCGCTCGTTCGGTCACCGGCCAGGAATCCGACACCCAGGCGCGCGGGGATGCCCAAGGTTCGAGCCATCACCGTCATGGACGTGGCGAACTGGACGCAGTAGCCGTTCCTGTCCTGCAGGAAGTCCCATACCGCGTCCCCCGTGACGGCGTCGGCCACGTCCGTCGTGTAGGTGAAGTTCTCCGAGTCCCGGAACCAGGTCTGCAGCGCCATCGCCTGGTCGTAGGGGTCGTCGGCCGATCCCGTCACGTTCCGTGCGAGCTCGGTGATGTCGGCGTGGTGGGCGCTCTCCGGCACGTCCAGGTATCTGTTGTCCACGGCCAGGGGACCGTTCGAGCCACGCAGGGTCTCGGGGCTCAGCACCCGCGGATCGGTCGTGACCGCGTACGACATCCCCTCGCGGGACGACGTTGTGGCGCGGATCTCGTCCTGCGTGGCCGCGTAGCGCCACTCGCCGTCGACGTCAACGGAACGAGGCTCCACGGGAATCGGGAGCAAGGAGTCTCGATAGCTGTCGAGGGTGATCGAGACGCTCGCCGGTTCTTCGGTCGCACCCACGCGCTCGGGCCACAGCTGCTCCTCCGCCGTGAACAGGTCGCCCGAGGACGAGTCGCTGCGCAGCCAGCGCACGCCGTCGAAGGCCGACGCGGTGTACACGCGGAGCGGTCCGAGACTGCGTGCGTTCTCGCCGGAGTAGGTGAGCACGACCTGGTCGGAGCGCTCGTCGAGGTTCCGGCGCATGTCGAGGTCGTCCGAGAGGCGGACGGCGCTGCCCTGGGAGGCGAACGCGTCCGACCAGGAGCGTGGAGCGAGCGGACCCACGCCGCTTGCGATCCCGCCGAGCACGAGCGCGCCGGCCGTCACGGCGGCCGTCGTCGCCAACGTCGTCGTCGACTGCACCGTCTGGGCAGCACCGTCCTGAGGCGTCGCGTGCGGGTCGATCGCGAGGAGCGCGAGCAACGGGGCGATCGTAAGCGCCACGGGGGCCGCGCCGATGTCTCCGTCGATCACGAGCGCGGGAATCCAGAGGGCGAGGAGCGGCAGCACCGTCATGGCCGGGAGCCGGAGTCCGACCGCGAGCAGGTCGGCGACGAGGAAGCAGGCGACCGCACCGAGGACGGCCACCAGCTCGACGGGGGTCGTCGGTACGACCGGCGCCACCTCGCTGTTGACGGTCTCCGCCGCGGCGCGGAGCTGGTCGGCCAGCCGGCCAAAGTTCCCGAGGCCCACGACCGGGTCGAATCCCTGTGCACGGCCGCCGTAGGTACCGAGGACCAGCCACAGCGCGACGAGCCCGCCCACGACGCTGGGCAGGAGGGGCCAGCGGAGTGCCTGTCGTGGCGCCTGTCGGGAGAGGAGCGCGCGAGTCAGAACCACGGCCGCGGCAGACAGCAAGGTGATGCGGGTGGCGGATCCCGTCCACGCTCCAGGCTCGATGATCGAACCCAGTGCGTGCACCGAGGCGAGTGTCGCGATCACGACCAGGACGGTCGCGACGACCTGACCGGCGGGGCCCCTCATCGCGCTGCCTCCATGATCTGGTCCCACATCTGGGTCACCGTGGCGTGGCGTGGTGCGGCGATCGCGATCCAGCCGGCGCGCCGGAGCGCGTCCGCGGTGCTCTCTGCGTCGACGAGATCGTCCGGGTTCCGGTCGGGCGCGACGACGACGGCGTGGTGGGTCCCGGGGGTGGCCAGCCCCGCCACCGCTCGCCGTGCCTGGCCCGACAGCGGCGCGAGCACCGCGAAGACAAGCTCGCCCGGGTCGTGCGACGCGCGAAGCCTCGCCACCGTCGCCGCGATCGACGCGTCACGCTCGGCGGTCCCGGAGTGCCCGACGAGGTCGACGGTCGAGTCGACGATACGGTCCCGGCCCTCCGAGGAGCGCGCCGTGACGTACTCGTCCGTTCGTCGAGGCCGCGGTGCCGTGACGACGAACCGTGTGCGCTGGCCTCCGGCGAGGGTCGCGACTGCGCCGGAGACCGCGAGCTCGAGCGACCACTCGCCGCTCGCAGGCCTCCGTCCGGTGTCGCCGGACCCGAGGAGCCCCCGGTCGAAGAGGACGGTGGCCGGAGCGGTCGCCGACGACTCGTCCGCCCGGACGATGAGTCGACCGCGCCGCGCCGCGCTCGACCAGTGGACCCGGCGCGGGTCGTCGCCGACGACGTAGTCGCGGACCATCGTGTCGTCGGGGGACGGCGCGCGGACACCGACGGACGACGTCCGGGAGTTCTCGAACGCGCGGTCCGGCTGCACGGGCAGCTCGTGGACCCGGGGGCGGACCGCGACGGTCAGCGTCGCGCCGAGCGACTGGCGGGTGCGGACAAGTCCGAACACGTCTGTCTGGGTGACCCTGAGCGGCCCGAGCGGCCACCGTCCGCGGAGCGGGGGACGGAGCGGGTAGGAGACGTCGAGGTGCTGGGGGGAGGTCCTCACTCGCGCGTCGAGAGCACGACCACGGGTGAGCTCGGTGGCCGCCTGTTCGGTGAGCCGCAGTCGCGCGAGCCTGGCACGGGAGAGCGCTGACGTGCCCGCAGAGACACGGAGGTGCGCGATCGTCGGCCGGTCGCGGGTGGTCGGCGCGGGCTCGACACGACGATGCACGTGGACGGCCGCGGAGCCGCGGTCGAGGCGACTCACGGACGCGACGACGACGGCGACGAGGCATGCGAGCACCGCGCTGCTCCCCAGCGCCACGAGGTCGGAGAGGTCCAGGACGACTCCCGTCGCGACGAGGAGCAGTCCACCGATCACCAGCCCGACGCCGCGCGACGTGAGACGGACACGACGTGAGTGACGTCCCACGGCGCCCTACCTCCGGTGGGCCGGAACGGGCGTGGTGCGTAGGACGTCGAGGATCACGTCGTCGGTCGAGCGACCGTCGAGGCGCGCCTCGGTGCGCAGGACGACGCGATGCGCAAGGACGTGAGACGTCATCTTCTGTACGTCGTCGGGCAGGACGTGGTCGCGCCCGCTGATCGCGGCGTGGGCGCGCGCCGCCGCGAGGAGCTGGAGCGACGCACGGGGAGAGGCGCCGAGTCGGAGATCGTCCCGTGTCCGCGTACCGGAGACGAGATCGACGACGTACTGCTTGACGGCCGCCGACGCGTACAGCGAGGCGACGCGATCGCGGAGCGCCTCGATGCCGTGTGCGTCCGTCACCGGTGTGATCCGTTCGAGCGGGTCGCCCGAGTCGCGGTCGTCGAGCATGGAGACCTCGGTCGCCGAGTCCGGGTAGCCGACGGCCACCCGGGCCATGAACCGGTCGCGCTGGGCCTCGGGGAGGGCGTACGTGCCCTCCATCTCGACGGGGTTCTGCGTGGCGACGACGAAGAAAGGCCTCGGGAGCGGGTAGGTGGTCCCGTCGACGGTCACCTGCTGCTCGGCCATGCACTCCAGCAGCGCCGACTGGGTCTTCGGGGAGGCGCGGTTGATCTCGTCGGCGATCACGATGTGCGCGAAGACCGGGCCGGGGCGGAACTCGAACTCGTGCCTCTCGGCGCGGTAGACGCTCACGCCCGTCAGGTCGCTCGGCAGCAGGTCGGGCGTGAACTGCACCCGTCCGACGTCCGCCGAGACGGTGCGCGCGATCGCCTTCGCGAGGGTCGTCTTCCCGACGCCGGGGACGTCCTCGACGAGGAGGTGGCCGCGGGCGAGCAGCACCGCGAGAGCTGTCGTGACGACGTCGGACTGACCGACGACGACGGCGGAGACCTCGGCATGGATCCGGTCGACCACGCCGGCCAGGTCGACCGGTCCGGGTGACAGTGTCGCCGTCGTGGAGAGCGGCGCGTTCTCGTGCAGCACGGGGGCCCTTCGGCTCGACGTTGAGGGGACTTCGAGACTAGTCGATGCGGCGGAGCCCGGCGGTTCGAGTCTGCCCCCCGAGACCGCTCCACATCGCTCCACGGGGCGCCGTGGGTCGGTGCGGGGATCGCCGGCCGGGGAGCGCCGGGACAGGATGAACAAGGGCAGAGCAGGTATACCGGACATTTAGAGTTCTCGAGGACCTCAATCCCACGCCAGGGCCTCCCCGGGTCTCCACAGCACTTGACCTGCGGAGATGCATGTTTTTCACCCGTCCTGCACAACTTCTGACGCGCTTAGTGGAGCGAAGTGGAGTATCGTGGAGGACATGGGAGCGGAAGGGTGGTGGTCGTATGAACGAGGCGTTCGCGGGATCGCTCAGCCCGCTCCTCGGCACGTACACGCCCCGGCTCGACGAGAAGGGTCGGTTGATCCTTCCGGCGAAGTTCCGGACGCAGTTCGCTCCCGGCCTGGTCATGACGCGCGGCCAGGAACGATGCCTGTATCTCCTGCCGATGGAGGAGTTCCGGCGCATGTATGAGCAGATTCGCCAGGCGCCGATCGCGAGCAAGCAGGCGCGTGACTACCTCCGGGTGTTCCTCTCGGGGGCGAGCGACGAGATGCCGGACAAGCAGGGTCGGGTCTCGATCCCGGCGAAGCTGCGGGAGTACGCCGGTCTCGGTCGGGACGTCGCGGTGATCGGTACCGGGACGCGCGTCGAGGTCTGGGACGCCCGGGCCTGGGACACATATCTCGAGGAGCAGGAGGCTGCGTACTCCGAGACGTCGGAGGAGGTGCTCCCGCCTCTCACCTTCTAGCTGTGGAACGGACGCGACGCGCTGCATGACATGCCGCACGACGAGGCCTCCTCCCGCTCAGTCTGACGCACTTCCCCGGCGTCAGAAGGTTCGCGGAGGGAGACCTGGTCGGGTGGCTCTCGATCTGGAGGAGAACCGATGAGCACGAACCGTGAGAGCACGGGTCGACCCGAGGGCGCCGAGGGGCGCCATGTTCCGGTCCTGCGCCAGCGGTGCGTCGACCTGCTCGCGCCGGCGCTCCGCACGCCCGACGCCGTGCTCGTCGACTGCACGCTCGGGATGGGCGGTCACACCGAGGCCGTGCTCGAGCAGGTCCCCGGCGTTCGTGTCATCGGCATCGACCGTGACCCGCAGGCGCTCGACCTGGCGTCGGAGCGCCTCGCTCGGTTCGGCGACCGGTTCCTTCCTGCGAGAGCGGTCTACGACGAGATCGCCGACGTCGTGTCGTCGCACGACCTGCCCGGCGTCCAGGGCGTCCTCATGGATCTCGGAGTCTCCTCGCTCCAGCTGGACGAGACCGAGCGTGGCTTCTCCTACGCGCACGACGCGCCCCTGGACATGCGGATGGACCAGAGTGCGGGCATCACGGCGGCGGAGGTCCTCAACACCTACGACGTGGGGGAGCTGACCCGTGTGCTCCGCGAGTACGGGGAGGAACGCTTCGCCGGGCGTATCGCCCGTGCGATCGTCCGTCGCCGCGAGATCGAGCCGTGGTCCCGGACCCACGAGCTCGCCGACGTCGTGCGGGCCAGTGTGCCGGCGGCGACGCGACGGACCGGCGGCAACCCCGCCAAGAGGACCTTCCAGGCGCTGCGTATCGAGGTGAACGGAGAGCTCGACGCACTCCGGCGCGCGGTGCCGGCCGCCGTCGAGGCCCTGGACGTGGGTGGGCGCATCGTCATCGAGTCGTACCACTCCCTTGAGGACCGGATCGTCAAGCAGGAGCTCGCCCGCGGCGCGACCTCGAGCGCGCCGGCGGGCCTTCCCGTCGAGCCGGAGACGCACCGTCCCTATCTGAAGCTTCTGACGCGCGGCGCGGAGGAGGCAGACGCCGCCGAGGTCGAGCAGAACCCTCGGTCGGCGTCCGTCCGACTTCGTGGTGCCGAGCGCCTGCGCACCACCCCTGACCACATGAGCCACCAGGAGTCACGATGAGCATGAGCCGTGCCACGGCACCCCTGACCTCCGCCGCGCCGATCGCGGCGCCCCGGCCCCGACTCCAGCTCGTCCGAACTCCCGACCAGGCCCGGTCCCGTGGCCCGTTCATCGTTCTGTGCATGTCGATCCTCGGCGGAGCGCTTCTGTGTGGTCTGCTGTTGAGCACGACCATGGTGAGCGGGTCGTTCGAGATGCGGACCTTGCAGAGGGAGTTGGGAGCGGTGGCCCAGGACACGCAGGACCTGCAGATGGACGTCGACAGCGCGTCGGCGTCCCTGCACGAGCGGGCGACGGCGCTGGGCATGGTCCCGGCGGAGGACCCGGTGATGGTCACCCTTTCGGGTTCCGCTCCTGCGGCGCAGGACGTCGAAGGCGCGTCTGAGTCGCCGTGAGTCCGCGTTCTTCGGGGTCGTCGACGCCGTCGGGCCGTGGCGCGAAGGCGTCGACGTCGCGTGCACGCGTCACAGCCTCGCGCCCGGCCACGGGAAAGACGCGGGCAGCGGCCGGGTCACGGACGCCGGCACGTGCGGGGGCGCGTCGGCCGGTGCCAGTCTCTGCCAGGCGGGTCCCGCGTTCGCCCGGAGACTCCGCGAAACGGCAGCGCCTTCTCGTGGTCGTGGCCGCGGTCGCCATGGTGCTGATCGCCGCCCGTCTCATCTATGTGCAAGGAGTCGCCGGGCCCGCGCTCGCCGAGAGGGCGCTGGACGAGCGCATGCGGACGGAGGTCCAGGCCGCGCACCGCGGCGACATCACCGACGCAAGCGGCGACGTGGTGCTCGCGACCTCCGTGGACCGCTACACCATCGCCGCCGACCAGCTCGCGATCGAGAACTTCGTCCCCGACTCGAGGCACGAGATCGACGGCGAGGTCGTCGAGGGCAAGGGCGCCGTGGCGGTCGCGCGGCTGCTCGCCCCGGTGCTCGGACGCGACGCGCCCGAGCTGGCGGCGGAGCTCGTGCCTGCGGTCGGCACAGACCCGGACCGCAACCACGTGCTGGCCAAGGACGTCGTCCCGGAGGTGCAGCGGGCGATCCTCGACCTCAGCCTGTCGGCGTACGTCAGCACGACGCTCGAGAGCGAGCGGGTCTACCCGGCGAAGACGACGGCGGGCAACATCCTGGGATTCCTCGGCGACGAGGACGGAGTGCAGGTCGGGCGCGGGGGAGCCGAGCTGATGTTCGACGACGTCCTCAGCGGCACGTCGGGCTACGTCACCTACGACTCGGCCCGCGGGGGGCAGCAGATTCCGGGTGCGTCCGAGGAGCGCGTCGAGCCGGTCCCGGGTGACGACGTACGTACGACGCTGGACCTCGACGTCCAGTGGAAGGCCCAGGACGAGCTCGAGAAGGCCGTGCAGGACTCGGGCGCCGAGTACGGCATGGCGGTGGTCCAGGACGTTCGCACCGGAGACGTCGTCGCGCTGGCCGACTCGGGAACCCCTGACCCGAACGATCGGTCGTCCGCGGCGGTCGCGAACTCGAGTCGGGTCGTCTCCAACATCTTCGACCCCGGGTCGACCGGGAAGGTCATCACGATGGCGGCCATCCTCGACCTCGGGATCGCGACGCCGACGAGCGAGTACGAGGTGCCGTACTCGTACACGACGCCGAACGGCCAGACGTTCAGCGACTCGCACGAGCACCCGGTCCAGAAGCTCACGCTCGCGGGGATCCTGACGACCTCGTCGAACACCGGGACGGTCATCGTCGGGCAGGAGATCCCCAAGCAGGTCCGCTACGACTACCTGAGCAAGTTCGGTTTCGGCAGCTCGACGGGTCTGGGCCTCCCGGGCGAGTCGGCCGGGATCCTCCGGGACCCCGACGACTGGGACGGCTCGACGGAGTACGCGGTTCTCTTCGGCCAGGGGCTCGCGGTCAACGCGATGCAGATCACGAGTGTCTTCTCCACCATCGCGAACGGCGGTGTCCGGATGGAGCCGAACCTCGTCGAGGGCACGGTCGACGCCGATGACGTCTTCCTCGCGACCGACCGGGGCGAGGGCACTCGTGTGATCGACGAGGAGACGGCCGACACGGTCCTGCACATGATGGAGGGGGTGACCAGCGGAGAGGAAGGCACGGGCAAGAAGGCGACGATCCCCGGATACCGGGTCGCCGGAAAGACGGGAACAGCCCAGGTCCCGGGCCCGAACGGTGAGCTGACGGGAATCATGGCGTCGTTCGTCGGGGTCGCGCCTGCCGACGATCCGCGCTACGCGGTCTCGGTCTTCCTCAAGGACCCGTCCAGCTCGATCTTCGGGGGCGACGTCGCCGCACCGGCGTTCCGCGACATCATGGCCTTCGCGCTCGAGCAGGCCGACGTGCCTCCGAGCGAGACCCCGTACGAGCCTCTTCCCGAGACCTGGTGACGACGTGCAGCGCGCGGTCGCCGGGGCGCTGCACAAGGTAGGTTGTGCGACGTGAGTTCACCCATCGACAGGCTCCGGCCAGCTGTCTCCGCCGGACGTCCGCTCCGCGACGTCGTGGCGTTGCTCGACCTGGAGCCGGATTCCTCCGCGCGCCTCGACGTCCCGGTGACGTCGGTCTCCTCGGACAACCGCACCGTCCAGCCTCAAGCCCTCTTCGTGGCGCTGCCCGGGGCCCACGTCCACGGGGCGACCTACGCCGAGGACGCCGTGTCACGAGGCGCGGTCGCCGTCCTGACCGACCCCGCCGGTCGTGAGCTCCTTCGCGAGATCTCCGTGCCGGTCGTCGTGTGTGACGAGCCGCGCACGGTGCTCGGACCGGTCGCCAGCGTGGTCTACGGAGCACCCGCGCAGGACCTCGGCACGTTCGCCGTCACGGGGACGAACGGCAAGACGACCACCACCTACATGATCGACCACGTCCTCGGCGCGATGGGTTTTCGCGGAGGACTGGTCGGAACGGTCGAGACGCGTTCCGGGGACCGGGTCCTGCCGAGCAGGCTCACCACTCCCGAGGCGGCCGACCTGCAGGCGCTGCTCGCCGCGATGCGGGAGGACGACGTCCGCACGCTCGCGATGGAGGTCTCCTCGCACGCCTTGGCGCTGCACCGGGTCGACGGCATCGTGTTCGACGTCGCAGGGTTCACGAACCTGAGCCAGGACCATCTCGACTTCCACGGCGACCTCCAGGGGTACTTCGCCACGAAGGCCCGGCTCTTCACCCCCGCCCACGCTCGCCGCGGGGTCGTCGTCGTCGACGACGCGTGGGGTGAGCGCATGGTCGAGAGCGCCCAGATCCCCGTGGCGACGTTGCGGACGACCGCCGGCCAGGGCACAGGGTCGACCGCGGACTGGTGGGTGGACGACGTCCACCCGGAGCCGGGGCGTACGGCCTTCACGCTGCGGCATCGCGACGGCCGCGCGCTCGAGACGGGGACGTCGTTGCCCGGCGGCTTCAACGTGACGAACGCGGCGTTGGCCCTCGCGATGGTGCTCGAGGCGGGTTCTGACGTCCGGGACGTCGCCGACGCGCTCGGCGCGGCTGGCGGGGTCTCGCCGGCCGTCCCCGGGCGGATGGAGCAGGTCTCGGACGAGCCACGCGTCGTGGTCGACTTCGCGCACAACCCGGACGCCCTCCGGCTCGCGCTCCAAGCGCTGCGGCCCACGACCCGCGGACGTCTGACAGTCGTCTTCGGAGCCACGGGGGAGCGCGACGTCGGAAAGCGGCCGACGATGGGGGCCATCGCCGTCGAATATGCTGACCGGGTCGTCGTCACGGACGACGACCCCCATGCGGAGGCCCCCGGCCCGATCCGGGCCCAGGTCCTGGCCGGGGCCAGGTCCGCGGCGGAACGCGTCGACCTCGGGGAACCGCGGCGCGGCGTCGCGGTGGACGAGGTCGCTCCGCGCGCCGAGGCGATCGCGACGGCGATCCGCGAGGCGGGGGAGCACGACACGGTGCTCGTGGCCGGACGAGGACACGAGACGGTCCAGGAGATCGCCGGGGTGGACCACCTGCTCGACGACCGCGTGGAGGCGCGGGCGGCTGTGGCAGCACGGAAGCCCCTGGACAACGACATGAAGGAGCAGCACCCATGATCGAGCTGACTGCGGCACAGGTGGCCGCAGCCACCAGCGGGCGCCTCGTGGCGGACCCCGACGCGGCGGTCTCCGGGGCCGTCGTCGTCGACTCCCGCGAGGTCCAGGACGGGTCGCTCTTCGTCGCGCTCCCCGGTGAGCACGTCGACGGCCACGACTTCGTGCCGGCGGCGATCGAGGCCGGAGCGACTCTTGTCCTCGCGGCGCGGGAGGTCGAGGGCCCGTGCGTCGTCGTCGACGACGTCCAGGCTGCGCTCGGCGAGCTGGCGCGATACGTCCTCGCGGAGCTGCGGCGCCGCGGCCCGCTCCGCGTCGTCGGCGTCACCGGGTCGGTCGGCAAGACGACGACGAAGGATTTGCTCGGCGCTCTTCTGCGTCCGGAGGGGCCCGCCGTCGTTCCGGTCGGGTCGTTCAACAACGAGATCGGCCTTCCCCTCACCGTCCTGCGCGCCGACGAGGCGACCCGCACGCTGGTTCTCGAGATGGGTGCGTCGGGGATCGGCCACCTGACCTACCTGACCCGTATCGCGCCGCCGGACGTCGCCGTCGTCCTCCGGGTCGGTGCGGCGCACCTCGGCGAGTTCGGGGGGATCGAGGCGGTGGCCGAGGCCAAGAGCGAGATCGTGACGGGGCTGGCACCCGACGGCGTCGCCGTGCTGAACGCCGACGACTTCCGCGTCGCCGCGATGTCGGAGAAGGCCCCCGGGAAGGTCGTCCGGTGCGGGACGATCCCCAGCGCGGACGTGCGTGCGGAGTCGATCCGCGTCGATGCCGGTGGTCGTGCGTCCTTCACGCTGCGCCTTCGCGACGAGCACGGTGACGAGCGACGTGCCCCGGTCCGGCTCGGTCTGGTCGGCGAGCACCACGTGACGAACGCGGTGGCGGCGGCTGCGGCGGCGTTGTGCCTCGGTGTCGGGCTCGAGGACGTCGCCCAGCGGCTCACGGGGACGGTCGCTGCCAGCCCGCACCGCATGCACGTGGTGGACCGTGCCGACGGGGTCACGATCGTCGACGACTCGTACAACGCGAACCCCGACTCGATGCGTGCCGCGCTGCGGACGCTCGCCGTCATGTCCGGTCGTGAGCGTCGCTCGGTGGCCGTGCTCGGCGAGATGCGTGAGCTCGGACCCGAGTCGCGGGCCATCCACGACGAGATCGGCCGGCTCGCCGTCCGCTTGAACATCAAGCTCCTGATCGTGGTGGGCCTCGGTGCCCAGGGCCTGCACGACGGTGCCGTCCAGGAGGGATCTTGGGGCGAGGAGACCGTGCTCGTCGACGACGTCGAGGCCGCCTCAGAACTCCTTCGCACCGAGCTCCGCCCGGGTGACGTCGTTCTCGTCAAGGCGTCGAACGGCTCGGGCCTCTGGCGTCTCGGCGACGAGCTGGTGGGAGGCACCGACGCATGATCGCGATCCTCGTCGCGGCGACGGTCTCGCTCCTGGTTGCGCTCTTCGGGACACCTCTCTTCATCCGGTTCCTCGTCCGTCGTCAGTACGGACAGTTCGTCCGCCAGGACGGGCCGACGGCGCACTTCACCAAGCGCGGGACGCCGACGATGGGCGGCGTCGTCATCATCGCCGCCACCCTGATCGGCTGGATCGTCTCGGCGATCCTCACGGGGTCGATCCCCAGCGTCTCCGCGGTCCTTGTCATGTTCCTCATGACGGGTCTCGGGGTCGTGGGGTTCCTGGACGACTTCACGAAGATCCGCAAGCAGCGCAGCCTCGGTCTCTCCGCCAAGGGAAAGATCATCGGGCAGGGGGTCGTGGGCATCACCTTCGCGGTCCTTGCCCTGCAGTTCCCGAACGAGAACTTCCGGACCCCCGCCTCCACCCGGATCTCGTTCCTGCGAGACACCAACATCGACCTGGCGTTCGCCGGGGCGACCCTCGGCCTGATCCTCTTCGTCATCTGGGCGAACTTCCTGATCACCGCCTGGTCGAACGCGGTGAACCTGACCGACGGCCTCGACGGGCTCGCGACCGGGGCGTCCCTGGTCGTGTTCGGTGCCTACGTGCTGGTGAGCCTGTGGCAGATGAGCCAGTGGTGCCAGCGCATCGACACGGCCGGGCCGAGCTGCTACGAGGTTCGTGACCCGCAGGGGCTGGCCATCGTGTCGGCGTCGATCATGGGCGCGTGCATCGGCTTCCTGTGGTGGAACGCCAGCCCCGCCAAGATCTTCATGGGGGACACGGGCTCGTTGGCCCTCGGTGGCGCGCTCGCGGGCCTCTCGATCTTCACCCGCACCGAGATCCTGGCCGCCATCATCGGTGGCCTCTTCGTCATCATCGTCCTCTCCGACGTCATCCAGATCGGCTTCTTCAAGATGACCGGCCGGCGCGTCTTCAAGATGGCGCCGTTGCACCACCACTTCGAGCTCTCCGGGTGGGGCGAGGTCACCATCGTGATCCGGTTCTGGCTGATCGCCGGGCTCTTCGCCGCCCTCGGCACCGGGATCTTCTACGCCGAGTGGGTCGTCGGCTAGTGCTTGCGCTCGAACGAAGCCGGGTCGTCGTCGCGGGCCTCGGGGTGAGCGGACGCGCGGCCCGGGCAGCGCTCGTTCCTCGGGCGGCCTCCGTGACGACGGTCGACCGCGACGCCGACGACGCGGACGTCGCAGACCTCGTCGATCTCGCAGACGTCGACGTGGTCGTCGCCAGCCCGGGGTGGGCCCCGACATCACCGCTCCTCGAACGTGCTCGTCGTGCCGGCGTCCCCGTGTGGAGCGAGGTCGAGCTCGCGTGGCACCTCCGCGTCGATCGTGCGGACGGCACGGGCCCTGCGCCGTGGGTCGCCGTGACGGGAACGAACGGGAAGACGACGACCGTGCAGATGCTCGAGTCGATCCTCGCGGCCGCCGGGCTCCGCACGCTCGCCGTCGGGAACGTCGGCACCCCGGTGGTCGAGGCCGTCCTCGATCCGCACCTGGACGTGCTCGCCGTCGAGCTCTCGAGCTTTCAGCTCCACTTCACCCGGTCGATGAAGGTCCTCGCGGGTGCCGTGCTGAACGTCGCCCCCGACCACCTCGACTGGCACGGTGGGATGGACAACTACGTCGCCGACAAGGCGAGGATCTTTCGCGGCGCGGAGCGTGCCTGTGTCTACTCCGTGGCGGACGGCCGCACCCGGCGGATGGTCGAGGACGCGGACGTCGGCGAGGGGGCCCACGCCGTCGGCTTCACACTCGGTGCGCCGGGTCCTGGCGAGCTCGGTCTCGTGGAGGACGTCCTCGTCGACCGCGCGTTCCACCTCCCGGTGGACGACCCGCGACGGCACGGGTCGGCCGACGAGCTCGCGACCCTCGCCGATCTTGCGCACCTCGCCCCGCAGGCCAATCCGCCGCACATCGTGCAGAACGCCCTCGCGGCCGCGGCACTGGCTCGGGCCGCCGGCGTCCCCGCGGGTGCGGTCGCGGAGGGCCTGCGCGCCTACCGGCCGGGTGCGCATCGACTCGCCCCGGCGGGCACGCTCGACGGAGTGCACTTCGTCGACGACTCGAAGGCGACCAACGCCCACGCGGCCGACGCCGCCCTGCGTGCGTTCGGCCCGGCGAGCGTCGTCTGGATCGCGGGCGGCCTGGCGAAGGGCGCGACGTTCGACGACCTCGTGGCGGCCCGACGCGACCGTCTCCGTGCCGTCGTCGTCATCGGTGTCGATGCGACGCCCGTCACGGATGCGCTCGCGCGACACGCGCCGGAGATCCCCGTCGTGCGGATCGCCCCGGGAGAGACTGACGTGATGCGCAGCGCCGTGGTCGCTGCCCGGGAGCTCGCCCGTGCGGGTGACACCGTTCTGCTGGCCCCGGCGTGCGCATCGATGGACCAGTTCCGCTCGTACGCCGAGCGGGGTGACGCGTTCGCCGCCCAGGTGCGCGCCCTCAACTCCGCTCCAGGGAGCGCCGCACCTCAGGAGTGATCGGATGGCACCTGCTGCGACAGCCCGTTCTGCGCCGCGCCCGGTCTCTCAGGGGCGGTGGGACACGGTCACGACCAGCTACTACCTCATCATCGGTTCGACGGGTCTCCTGCTGCTCCTGGGTCTGATCATGGTGCTCTCGGCGTCCGCACCGACACAGGTCGCGGCCTCGGCGAGCCCCTACGGCCTCTTCTTCCGACAGTCGGCCTACGCGGCGATCGGCCTCGTCGGCCTGGTGGTCGCGAGCCGTCTTCCGGTCGCCTTCTACCGCCGCTCGGCACCGGTGCTGCTGCTCGCGGCCCTGTTTCTCCAGGCGCTGACCCTGACCGGGTTCGGACACTCGGTGAACGGCAACTCGGGGTGGTTGGACCTCGGGGGGGTGACGGTCCAGCCGGCCGAGATCCTGAAGCTCGCGCTGGCGCTCTGGCTCGGCGCCGTCCTCGGACGCAAGCGCGCGCTGCTCGGCCAGTGGCGGCATGTCCTGGTCCCGGCGGCCCCCGTCGTGGTGATCGCCCTCGGACTGGTGCTCGGTGGCAACGACCTGGGGACCACGATCGTGCTCTGCCTCGTCGTCGCGGCCGCGTTCATCGTCTCGGGCGCGGAGTGGAAGCTCTTGACGATGGGCGGGGTGCTGGCCGCCGTCGGGATGGTCGGTCTGTTCGTCGTCGGCAACTCCAACCGCACCGACCGCATCAGTGCGGTCTACGGCGCCTGTGCGGACGCCGTCCGCGGCCAGGTCTCGAGCGCGGACGCGGCGGACGCGTGCTACCAGTCCGTGCACGGGATGTGGGGACTGGCCACGGGGGGCCTTCTCGGCGTCGGACTCGGCTCGAGCCGGGAGAAGTGGAGCTATCTGCCCGCGGCGGTCAACGACTTCATCTACTCGGTGCTCGGCGAGGAGTTCGGGTTGTTCGGGACGCTGGTCGTCCTGGCACTCTTCGGTGTCCTGGGCTTCGCGATGGCCCGGGTCGTCATGCGGCACCCGGACCCGTTCGTCAAGGTGGCCACGGCCGGGATCTCGGCGTGGATCGTCGGGCAGGCGATCATCAACATCTGCGTGGTCGTGGGGCTGCTCCCGGTGATCGGGGTTCCGCTGCCGCTGATGTCCGCGGGCGGCTCTGCGCTCATCGCGACGTTGCTCGCGATCGGTGTGGTCCTCGCGTTCGCGCGCGACGAACCGGGCGCGCGGGAGGCGCTCGCCGCGCGCCCTCACGTGATCCGCCGGACGTTCAGCGTCGTGGCGGGCGCGACACGGCGGGTACCGTTGCGGCGCGGCGGCAGTGCAAAATGAGAAGACTGTCGCCCGACCGACCGTCAGGCGAACCCGCATGACGCCTCGCTGCCGTTCTGGGCGGCGACCGACCAAGGAGATCTGAACCGTCGTGCCCCATCCTTCCCGCTCCGCCTCCGCCGTTCTTCTCGCCGGTGGTGGGACCGCCGGACACGTGAACCCCCTGCTCGCCGTCGCCGACGAGCTGCGACGGCGTGACCCCGACGTGGCCCTGGCGATCCTGGGGACGACGGAGGGGCTCGAGGCCGATCTCGTCCCCGCCCGCGGCTACACCCTGACGCCGCTGTCCCGGGTCCCGTTCCCGCGTCGACCCGGGATGGACTGGTTCCAGTTCCCGGGACGGTTCTCGGACGCCGTCCGTGCGGCGGGCCAGGCCATCGACGACTCGGGAGCCCAGGCCGTGGTGGGCTTCGGCGGGTATGTGTCGACACCGGCCTACGTCGCCGCGCGACGTCGCGGGGTCCCCGTCGTCATCCACGAGCAGAACGCCCGTCCCGGCCTCGCCAACCGACTCGGAGCACGGTGGGCGGCTCGCGTGGGAGTGACGTTCGAGGGGACGCCCCTGCCCGGCGGCGTCGTGACGGGTCTGCCGCTCCGTGCCGAGGTTGCCGGGCTCGTCGCGGCTCGCGAGGCCGACGTCGACGCGGTGCGCCGCGACGCGGCGAAGGAGCTCGGTCTCGACCCGGCGCTCCCTACCCTCCTGGTGACCGGCGGATCGCTCGGGGCGGTCAGCCTCAACCGCGCTGTCTCCGGGGCGGCTCCGGCGCTCGCCGAGGCCGGGATCCAGGTCCTGCACCTGACTGGGCGTGACAAGTCCGCCGAGGTGCTCAGCACGCTCGGGCAGGCGCCGGGACCGAACTACCACGTCCGGGAGTACCTCGACCGCATGCACCTGGCGTACGCGGTAGCGGACCTCGTGGTCTGCCGCTCCGGGGCGGGAACCGTGAGCGAGCTCGCGGCCTTGTCGATCCCGGCGGTGTACGTCCCCCTCCCCGTCGGGAACGGCGAGCAGCGGCTGAACGCTCGTCCCGTCGTCGAGGCCGGCGGAGGGATCCTCGTCGAGGACGAGGACCTGCACCCTGCGTATGTCGAGAAGCAGCTCGTCCCGTTGCTCACCGACCGGGACCGGCTGGTGACGATGGCGCAGTCTGCAGGGGAGGTCGGCGTACGCGACGGCGCAGCACGCGTCGCGGACCTGGTGGCCGAGGTGGTCTCGTGACGACGACCGCCCTCACAGACCTCGGGAACACCCATCTCATCGGTGTCGGGGGAGCGGGAATGTCCGTCGTCGCCCGGCTTCTGGACGCCGCGGGCGTCGCGGTCTCGGGTTCCGACGCTCGCGACGGCGACGCTCTGCGAGGCCTCCAGGCCGACGGGATCCGTGCCGTCGTCGGCCACGACCCTGCGAACCTCCAGGACGTGGACACCGTCGTCGTCTCAAGCGCCGTCCGTGAGGACAACGTCGAGCTGGCCGCGGCACGTGCTCGTGGCATCCGGGTCGTTCATCGCTCCGAAGCGCTCGCCGCGCTCATGGTCGACCGTCGTGCGGTCGCCGTCGCCGGGGCCCACGGAAAGACGACGACGACCGCGATGCTGGCGACGATGCTCGCGACCCTCGGACTCGACCCGTCGTTCGCCGTCGGCGGGACCGTCACGACCGTGGGTGGTCCTGTCGCCGGAGGTCACCTCGGGACCGGCGACATCCTGGTGGCCGAGGCGGACGAGTCCGACGGATCGTTCCTTGCCTACTCGCCGACAGTCTCGATCGTGACCAACGTCGAACCGGACCACCTCGACCACTATGGGAGCCGCGAGGCCTTCGAGCAGGTCTTCGTCGACTTCGCCGCGAGACTCGGCCGGACCGGGACTCTCGTCGCGTGCCTCGACGACGACGGCTCCGCGCGCCTGGCCGCCCAGCACGGTTCGGTCGGCGGGCGCGTCCTGACGTACGGGCAGGCTCTCGGGGCTGACGTGTCCGTCGAGATCGGTGCCGGGGCGGTCGGCGGTCGGGCGACGATCCGTGCTGCGGACGCCTCCGCGGATCTGCAGCTCTCCGTGCCCGGCGTCCACAACATCCTCAACGCGGCTGCCGCGGTCGGCGCCGCGCTCGTCCTGGGTGTCCCGCTCGAGGACGCCGTGCGCGGCGTCTCCGCGTTCCGGGGGACCGGGCGTCGGTTCGACCTGCGCGGCGAGGCCGGGGGAGTCCGGGTCGTCGACGACTACGCCCACCACCCGACCGAGGTCGAGGCACTCCTGCGTGCGGCGCGCGGGGTGGCCGGAGACGGCCGTGTCGTCGTCCTCTTCCAGCCGCACCTCTTCTCCCGTACCAAGGCGTTCGCGCCCGAGTTCGCCCGTGCGCTGGCGCTCGCCGACGAGGTCGTGGTCACGGGTGTCTACGCGGCGCGGGAGGACCCCGACCCTCAGGTCGACGCGTCGACGATCGTCCGGCACATGCCGTCCGGATCCGCGCGTGCTGTCGAGGACAAGACCGCGGCGGCCGCGGCGGTCGCCGCGGCCTCACGGCCCGGCGACCTGGTGCTCACGGTAGGTGCCGGGGACGTCACCGAGCTTGCACCGGTGCTCCTCGACCTGCTGGAGGAGGGCACGTCGTGACGCCCTCGCGCCCGCGGCCACCGGCTCCTCGCACGCCTGTGCGCCAGAAGTCGACGACGCCCGCGCCGTCGACGACCGCAGCCGCGAAGTCGGCATCGGCCACGTCTGGTGCGGAGAGGCCGGCGTCCGCCCCGGTCTCGCTCGACCAGGCGCGGTCCCGCCGCGCGGCGACGAGCGAGAAGTCCCGGCCCGCGACCGAGCAGGCCGGGCGCGACGGCGCCAGGCCTGTCGTCACGCACGGCCATGCCGCGCGTCTTGCCGAGCGCAGGGCGATGGGGCGACGCCACCGGGTCAGGCTCGTGTCGATCTGGTCTGCCGCCGTCCTCGCGGCGGGAGCGATCGTGTGGATGCTCTTCTTCTCGCCGGTGCTCGCGGTCGACGCGGAGGACGTCTCCGTCGCGGGCGTCGACGCCTACATCGACGCGGACGCCGTGGACGCGGTCGTCGCGGACGCGGCCGGCACGCCGTTGCCGCGGATCGACACGGTCGGGATGCGTGACCGGCTCCTCGAGCTGCCGGGCGTCGACGACGCCCGGGTGCTGCGCGCCTGGCCGGCGGGGCTGGACGTCACCGTGAGTCCGCGGACCCCGGTGGCCGCCGTCCCGTCGGACGACGGCACGGAGCTGCTCGACGCCGACGGCGTGGCTGTCGCGACGGTGACGTCTGTGCCGAAGGGCCTGCCGCTGATCGAGATCGAGACGGACGACGCGGCCGCACGTGCACGGGCGATGCGGGCGGCGCTGGTGGTGCTCAACACCCTGCCGCCGGAGACCCGGGCCGAGGTGGCCGAGGTGTCGGCGGACACCCAGGACGACGTCATGACGGTGATGAGGAACGGCACCGAGGTCGAGTGGGGCAACGCCGAGCGTGTCGAGCTGAAGATCGCCGTGCTCGAGGAGCTGCAGGGCCTCGACGAGTCCGCCGACGCCACCGTCTTCGACGTCTCGTCGCCCACCCGACCCATCACGCGGTAGTCGACCGCGGGGGTGTGACGGTGGATCCCCGGCGCGACACGCGGGTCCGGTGATTGAACCAGCTCCGGGTGACCTTTACCGTCGAACTCGGAAGAACCTGACATAACGATAACCCTCCACTTGAGGGTGAGGGTTCAGGGTCGAGCAGATCGAGAGGCAACGACGTGGCAGCTCCGCAGAACTACCTGGCAGTCATCAAGGTGGTCGGTATCGGTGGCGGTGGCGTGAACGCCGTCAACCGCATGATCGAGGTCGGCCTCAAGGGAGTCGAGTTCATCGCCGTGAACACCGACGCGCAGGCACTCCTCATGTCTGACGCCGACGTCAAGCTCGACGTCGGGCGTGAGCTGACGCGTGGGCTGGGCGCGGGCGCCGACCCCGAGGTCGGCAAGAAGGCGGCCGAGGACCACGCCGAGGAGATCGAGGACGTGCTCCGCGGAGCCGACATGGTCTTCGTCACCGCCGGCGAGGGTGGCGGCACCGGTACGGGCGGTGCTCCCGTGGTCGCCCGGATCGCACGCTCGCTCGGCGCGCTGACGGTCGGCGTCGTGACGCGCCCGTTCACGTTCGAGGGCCGACGCCGCTCGGTGCAGGCGGACCAGGGCATCGAGGCGCTGAGGGACGAGGTCGACACCCTGATCGTCATCCCCAACGACCGTCTCCTCTCGATGTCCGACAAGTCCGTCTCGGCGCTCGACGCGTTCCACTCCGCCGACCAGGTGCTGCTCTCCGGCGTGCAGGGGATCACGGACCTCATCACCACGCCGGGGCTGATCAACCTCGACTTCGCGGACGTGAAGTCCGTGATGCAGGGCGCAGGAAGCGCGCTGATGGGGATCGGCTCCGCCCGGGGCGACGACCGCTCCGTCCAGGCCGCCGAGCTGGCGATCTCGTCGCCGCTGCTCGAGGCCTCGATCGACGGCGCCCACGGAGTGCTCCTCTCGATCCAGGGCGGGAGCGACCTCGGGCTCTTCGAGATCAACGAGTCGGCACGCCTGGTTCACGAGGCCGCGCACCCGGAGGCCAACATCATCTTCGGCGCGGTCATCGACGACGCGCTCGGCGACGAGGTCCGTGTCACGGTCATCGCCGCCGGGTTCGACGGCGGTGCCCCGCAGACCAGGACCGACACGCGTGCTCTGGGCCAGGTCAACCAGCCGCGCCCGACCTCCGAGAGCACTCCGACGCCGCCCGCGACCGCGCCGCAGACGGGTGCTCACCAGATGCCCCGCACCCTCGCTCCGATCGCCTCGGAGCCGGACGACGTCCCGGCCTCGCTCGACGCTCCGGCGCCGGTCGCGCAGTCTCAGAGTGACGCGTCGGGCCCGACGTCGTCGCCCGAGCCCCGACCGCGTCCCGCCGTCGAGGTGCCTCGGGTCAACGACGAGGCGCCGGTGCACCGCCGGGACGAGCTCGACGTCCCCGACTTCTTGAAGTAGGCCGTGGGCGACGATCTCTCTGTTCTCGAGGTGGACCTCGGCCCGGGAGTCCGGGCCGGGTTCACGCGGCGACACCCCGGTCGCTCCTCCGGTTCGTACGCGGGCCTGAATCTCGGACTCCACGTCGGCGACGAGGCGGCCGACGTCCGTCGCAACCGCGCGCTCGTCGACGCGTGGGCCGGGGTTCCGGTGCGCTACGTCGACCAGGTCCACGGCACGACCGTCGTGGACAGCACGAGCGACGAGACCGCGGCCGACGGGCTGATCGTCAGGAAGGGGCACGCGGGCGCGGTAATGGTCGCCGACTGCGTTCCGGTGCTCCTGGCGGACGCCTCGCGTCGCGTCGGCGCCGCCGTCCATGCCGGTCGCCGGGGACTGACCGCCGGAGTCGTCGCCGTAGCCGTCGACGCACTGGTGGCACGGGGCGCGCGTCCTGACTCGCTCCGGGCCGTCGTCGGCCCGTCCGTGTGCGGGGCCTGCTACGAGGTGCCGGCCGAGATGCACGACGAGGTCGTGGCGTCGGTGCCGTCGGCGGCTGCACGCACCCGGGACGGCGCGCCGGCCCTGGACCTGGCGCGTGGCGCCGTCGCGCAGCTTCGTGCCCTCGGGGTCGCCGACACGACCCGCGTCGGCGGGTGCACCGCCGAGGAGGACGAGTGGTACTCCCACCGGGAGGCGACATGGGCGGGCGGCGTCACCGGTCGTTTTGCCGGGGTCCTCCGGATCTGACCGAGGCAGGCACGCGCTGACGAACCCAGGCACACCCTGGGGTAAACACGCAAGGCCTGGCGTGTCGTGCCTTCGATCCTTGGTGGCGTCGAGTTAGCGTCTATACACCGGATTGACGGTGCCGACAAGGATGGAGTCAGGTGATGGCCGGAGCGCTGCACAAGACCATGTTGTACCTGGGTCTCGCTGACGACCAGGGTGAGCGACGAGACGAGTTCGACGAGGAGTTCGAGGAGACGGAGGCAGACATGCCGCAGGACTTCCCCGCCGAGGTCACACCGATCCACCGGTCGGTCTCGTCGCGCGAGACCGGCTCCGCGGTCACGGCCGAGTCCGGCCGTATCGCGACGATCCACCCGCGTTCCTACAACGACGCCCGGATAATCGGGGAGGCGTTCCGTGGCGGGACGCCCGTGATCATCAACCTCTCGGACATGGACGACGCGGATGCCAAGCGCCTGGTCGACTTCTCGGCGGGGCTGATCTTCGGACTGCACGGCAACATCGAGCGTGTCACGAACAAGGTGTTCCTGCTGTCGCCCGAGAACGTGATGGTCTCGAGCGAGCCGAAGGGCCAGAAGAAGCCCAGCGCGGGCGCGTTCTACAACCAGAGCTGACCCGACGTCTGGCACAGTGGTTCTGTGCAAATATTCTGGGGAATCATCGCGTTCCTGCTCTTCCTCTACCTGATCCTGCTGATCGGTCGGCTCGTTCTCGACTGGGTCCAGGTGTTCGCCCGCGACTGGCGTCCGCAAGGATTCATGCTCCTGGTCGCCGAGACGGTGTACACGACGACCGACCCGCCGCTGCGTGCGCTGCGCAAGGTCATCCCTCCGCTACGCATCGGGCAGGTGAGCCTTGACCTGGGTTTCATCATCCTCTTCATCGCGGTCTCGATCGCCCGCACCTGGGCAAGCATCCTCGCGACGTAGGTCCGCCCTCGTGTGATCCAGGGCGCACGAAACCGAACTCCGGGACGAACCGGCGTTTAGTGCTTCACAGCTCCGTGACGCCGACCGGCCTGGCCGAGCAAACTCCGATACTTTGGTTCCAGGTGATCGCCAGATCCCGGACCGACAGCGCAACCGCAACGAGGTGACACGATGGCACTGCTGACTGCCGAGGACATACTGAACAAGAAGTTCTCCGCGACGAAGTTCCGTGAGGGCTATGACATCGAGGAGGTCGACGACTTCCTCGACGAGGTCGTCCGGACGCTGAACTCCGTCCAAGAGGAGAACGAGGACCTGACCTCCAAGCTCGCTGCCGCCGAGCGGCGCGTGGCGGAGCTCAGCCGTGCGGGCGCCGCAGGTGCGGCCGCCGAGCCGCACGTCGAGGCACAGCCCGAGCCGTCGCCCGAGCCCGAGCCGGAGCCCGCCGTCGTCGCGGCCGCGGCTGCGAGCCCTGCGGTCTCCGGGGCCGAGCCCGAGTCCGCCACGGGCATGCTCCAGATGGCCCAGAAGCTGCACGACGACTACGTGCGCTCCGGTCAGGAGGAGAGCGACCGTCTCATCAGCGAGGCGAAGGAGGAGGGCAACCGACTCGTGCAGGAGGCGGAGGAGACGTCTCACCGCACCCTCACGCAGCTGGAGCAGGAGCGTTCGCTCCTCGAGCGGAAGATCGACGAGCTGCGCCTGTTCGAGCGCGACTACCGCACCCGTCTCAAGAGCTACCTGCAGAACCTGCTGGGGGACCTCGACAACCGCGGCAGCGCACTTCCGCCGCGCAGCAACGCGGCAGCAGGCAACCGCTCGGGAGATCTCCCGCCGAGCATCTGATCACGCGTCGGTCTGGTTTCTTCGCAGCCGGTGCGCGCGACACACCACGGCGTGGTGTGTTGTGCGCACCGGCTGTCGCGTTTAGTCTCGCCGTCACTCGACCCAGGAGGCCGTCATGACGAAGCTCAGCGCTGCGGAACGTGCCGCAGTCAAGGAAGAGTTCCCAGAACTCGGCCGACAGGTGAAGAAGTACCCCGTGCGCGACGGAGAGTCGGCGTGGACGCTGAACGAGGCGGAGACCCTCGTCGTCGGTCTGATGGCGGAGCGTGAGCGCCTGCAGCGAGAGCTGACGGAGGCGGACGTCGAGCTGTCCGACTTCTTGCGCAACTCCGGTGAGGGGGCCGGTGACGACCAGGCGGACTCGGGCGCCAACGCGCTGGAGCGTGAGCAAGAGCTCACGATCGTGAACAACATGCGCGACCTGCTGGCGCAGACCAACCGTGCTCTCGAGCGGGTCGCGCGCGGCACGTACGCCACGTGCGAGGCCACGGGCGCCGCCATCGGCAAGGCACGGCTGCAGGCCTTCCCGCGGGCGACCCTGAGCGTCGAGGCAAAGGCCCGCGAAGAGCGGCGTTGAGCCCGCCGGGTGTGATCCGACGTGGTCGCGTCGTGGCAGACTTGATCCCGATGTCCACACAGCCCGCGCGCCCGGTGCGCCGTTCCCTCATCGCGTGGACGGTCTCGCTGGCCGTCCTCGTCCTCGTCGTCGACCAGGTCACCAAGATCTGGGCCGAGAATGCCCTTGCCGGCGAGGGGTGGATTCCGCTCGTCGGCGATCTCCTGGGCCTCGTCCTGGTGTACAACCCCGGTGCGGCGCTCTCGATCGGCACGGGCATGACGTGGGTGCTCACGGTCCTGGTGGTCGTCGTGGTCGCGGTGATCATCCGGTCCTTGCGCAGGCTCGGTTCGCTCGGCTGGGCGATCGCTCTCGGCCTGCTCCTCGGCGGCGCGGTCGGCAACCTCGTGGACCGGCTCACCAACGAGCCCGGATTCGCGCGCGGGCACGTGGTCGACTTCATCGACTACGGGGTCTTCGTGGGGAACGTGGCCGACATCGCCATCGTCGCCGCCGCCGTCCTGATCGCGATCCTCGCGCTGCGTGGGGTCGGCATCGACGGAGAGCCGCTGGTGGACGACGAGGGGGACGAGTCGCCGTCGTCGGACGACCCGGCGCGGGCCGAGCCCGCCGCGGTCGACCCCACGGACCCGGAGAACCGGCCCGGGAACGGGCCGGCGTGAGCCGCAAGGAGCTTCCCGTCCCGGACGGACTCGTCGGTGAGCGCGTCGACGCCGCGGTAGCCCGGATGCTGGGCGTCTCGCGGACCCGTGCCGCCGAGCTCGCCGCCGACGGCAACGTCCTTCTCGACGGGACGGCCGTCCGCAAGTCGGACAGGCTCCCCGAGGGCGGCTGGCTCGAGGTCGACCTCCAGGACCCGGCGCCCAGCGCGGCGGCCGTCGTGGCGGAGCCGGTCCCGGGGATGACGATCGCCTATGAGGACGACGACGTGGTCGTGGTGAACAAGCCCGTCGGCGTGGCTGCCCACCCGTCCCCGGGATGGACCGGACCGACCGTGGTCGGAGCGCTCGTCGCAGCCGGCTACCGGATCTCGACGTCCGGCCCGGCCGAGCGTCAGGGGATCGTCCACCGCCTCGACGTCGGTACGTCCGGGTTGATGGCGGTCGCGAAGAGCGAGGTCGCGTACACGGGGCTGAAGCGGGCGTTCAAGGAGCGCACGGTCGAGAAGGTCTACCACGCGTTGGCGCAGGGCCACCCCGAGCCGACCCGCGGGACGATCGACGCACCGATCGGGCGTCATCCGGGCAACGACTGGAAGTTCGCCGTCACCGCCGACGGCAAGCACTCGGTCACGCACTACGAGGTGCTCGAGATGCTTCCGGCCGCGTCGCTCGTCGAGGTTCACCTGGAGACAGGCCGCACCCATCAGATCCGCGTCCACTTCCAGGCGGTCCGGCACCCGCTCGTGGGCGATCTGACCTACGGGGCGGATCCCCGGCTGGCGGAGCGTACGGGCCTGACCCGGCAGTGGCTCCACGCGATGCGACTCGCCTTCGACCACCCTGTCACCGGGCGGCGGGTCGAGGTGAACAGCGAGTACCCGGACGACCTGGCGCAGGCCCTCGAGGTGGTCCGGGGCGCGTACGCATGACCGGGTCGTACACGGTCGAACGCGTCGCGGACGCGGCGGGCCTCGAGGAAGCTTGGGCGCTGCGGTTCGCCGTCTTCTGCGACGAGCAGGGCGTGCCACGGGCCGAGGAGATCGATGCGCTCGACACGGACCCGTCGACGTCGCACGTGCTCGTGCGGGCAGTCGACGGGACCGTGGTCGGGACCGGTCGGCTGCTGGTCGACGACACGCCCGGCGACGTGCACATCGGGCGCGTCGCGGTCGCCGCGCGTGCGCGGGGGACCCGCGTCGGCGCACTGGTGATGGACACGCTCGAGCAGTGGGCGCTCGCCGAGAACGCCGCGACGACGCCGACGGGCTCACGCGTCGTCGTCCGTCTCAGCGCGCAGACGCAGGCCGAGGGCTTCTACCGGCGGTGCGGGTACGAGGTCGAGGGGCCTGTCTACCTCGACGCCGGGATCGACCATCGCGACGGCGTGAAGGTCCTCACAGCGTAGGACGGGACGAGAGGTCGTGCCGTCCCCCGGACTGTCCCCGGCGGGATCTAGACTCGTCGCATGCCGTCTGCCAGCTCCACGACCGAGGACGACTTCGTCCACCTGCACGTGCACACCGAGTACTCCATGCTTGACGGAGCCGCGCGGCTGGGCGACCTCTTCGAGGAGACCTCGCGACTCGGTCAGAAGGCGATCGGGACCACCGACCACGGGTACGTCTTCGGGGCGTTCGAGTTCTGGTCGAAGGCGACGGCGGCGGGGATCAAGCCGATCATCGGCGTCGAGGCGTACGTCACCCCCGGGACGAGCCGCTTCGACCAGACGCGCGTCCGGTACGGCGAGAAGGGCCAGGAGTCCGACGACGTCTCGGCCCGCGGCGCCTACACGCACATGACGATGTGGGCCAAGAACAACACGGGTCTGCACAACCTGTTCCGTGCAAGCTCCCTCGCCTCGCTCGAGGGTCAGATGGGCAAGTGGCCGCGCATGGACCGCGACCTGCTCTCGACGTACTCCGAGGGCATGATCGCGTCGACCGGATGCCCCTCGGGCGAGATCCAGGTGCGACTGCGTCTGGGCCAGTGGGACGAGGCGGTGCGCGCGGCCGGCGAGCTGCAGGACATCTACGGCAAGGAGAATTTCTACGTCGAGCTGATGGATCACGGGCTCGACATCGAGACGCGCGTCACGAAGGACCTGATCCGGCTGTCCGAGGCGATCGGCGCGCCCCTGGTGGCCACGAACGACCTGCACTACGTGCGACGCGAGGACTCGAAGTCTCAGGAGGCCCTGCTCTGCATCAACTCGGGCTCGACGCTCGACGACCCGGACCGGTTCAAGTTCGACGGAGACGGCTACTACGTGAAGTCGGCCCGCGAGATGCGCGAGCTCTTCCGTGAGCTGCCCGAGGCGTGCGACAACACGCTGCGGATCGCCGAGCAGTGCGAGGTCTCGTTCGACACGAGTGCCAACTACATGCCCCACTTCCCGGTGCCCGAGGGCGAGGACGAGGTCAGCTGGTTCGTCAAGGAGGTCGAGAACGGCCTGCACCGCCGGTACCCGGACGGGATCCCGGACGCGTCGCGAGAGCAGGCGAGGTACGAGACCGAGATCATCGTCCAGATGGGGTTCCCGGGCTACTTCCTCGTCGTCGCCGACTTCATCAACTGGGCGAAGGAGCAGGGCATCCGTGTCGGGCCCGGCCGAGGTTCGGCCGCCGGGTCGATGGCGTCCTACCTGATGGGGATCACCGAGCTGGACCCGTTGGAGCACGGACTCATCTTCGAGCGCTTCCTCAACCCGGAGCGCGTCTCGATGCCCGACGTCGACGTCGACTTCGACGAGCGCCGGCGCGGCGAGGTCATCCGGTACGTGACGGACAAGTACGGCGACGACCGTGTGGCCCAGGTGGTCACGTACGGCACCATCAAGGCCAAGCAGGCCCTGAAGGACTCCTCGCGGCTCCTCGGCTTTCCGTTCGCGATGGGGGAGAAGCTGACGAAGGCGATGCCTCCCGCGGTGATGGGCAAGGACATCACGGTCTCCGGCATCTTCAACCCGAAGGACCCTCGCTACCAGGAGGCCGAGGAGTTCCGGAAGATGCACGAGCAGGACCCGGAGGCGCAGCGCGTCGTCGACCTGGCTCAGGGGATCGAGGGGCTGAAGAGGCAGTGGGGCGTCCACGCGTGCGCACTCATCATGTCGAGCGCGCCCCTGATCGACGTGATCCCGCTGATGCGGCGGCCGCAGGACGGCGCGATCATCACGCAGTTCGACTACCCGACCTGCGAGGGCCTCGGGCTCATCAAGATGGACTTCCTCGGGCTGCGCAACCTGACGATCCTCGACGACGCGCTCGAGAACATCGTGATGAACGGCAAGGAGCCGGTCGACATCGAGCACATCGGCCTCGACGACCAGGCGACGTACGACCTGCTCGCCCGGGGCGAGACGCTCGGGGTGTTCCAGCTCGACGGCGGGGCGATGCGCGCGCTCCTCCGCCAGCTGCGCCCGGACAACTTCGAGGACGTCTCGGCCGTCATCGCCCTGTACCGACCGGGGCCGATGGGGATGAACTCGCACACTAACTACGCCCTGCGCAAGAACGGGCTCCAGGAGGTCACCCCGATCCACCCGGAGCTCGAGGAGCCGCTCGCGGAGATCCTCGGGGAGACCCACGGGCTGATCGTCTATCAGGAGCAGGTCCAGCGCGCCGCGCAGATCCTCGCCGGCTACTCCCTCGGACAGGCCGACCTGCTTCGTCGTGCCATGGGCAAGAAGAAGAAGGAGGTCTTGGACAAGGAGTACATCCCGTTCCAGGCGGGGATGCGCGAGCGCGGGTACTCCGACGCCGCGATCAAGGCCGTGTGGGACGTCCTCGTGCCGTTCGCGGGCTACGCGTTCAACAAGGCCCACTCGGCGGGCTACGGACTCGTCTCGTACTGGACCGGGTATCTCAAGGCGAACTACCCGACCGAGTACATGGCGGGCCTGCTCACGAGCGTCCGGGACGACAAGGACAAGTCCGCGCTCTATCTCAACGAGTGCCGTCGCATGCACATCACGGTGCTCCCCCCTGACGTCAACTCCTCGGCGGCGAACTTCACGGCGGTGGGGGACGACATCCGGTTCGGTCTGACGGCCGTGCGCAACGTGGGGCGCAACGTGGTGGACGCGATCGTCGCGACCCGCGAGGAGAAGGGTGACTTCACCTCCTTCACCGACTTCCTCGACAAGGTCCCGGCGGTCGTCTGCAACAAGCGCACGATCGAGTCGCTCGTCAAGGCAGGAGCGTTCGACTCGCTCGGACACCCACGGCGGGCACTCGTCGTCGTCCACGAGCAGGCCGTGGACGCGGTGATCTCGGTCAAGCGGGAGGAGGCCAAGGGGCAGTTCGACCTCTTCGCCGACCTCGGCGGCTCCGAGGACGACGCGATGGGGTTCCAGGTCGACGTCCCGGACCTGCCCGACTGGGACAAGAAGCAGCTCTTGGCCTTCGAGCGCGAGATGCTCGGACTCTACGTCTCCGACCACCCGCTCTCCGGGCTCGAGCACGTGCTCGCCCGGCACGCGGACACCGGGATCGCGGCCCTGCTGACGGACGAGGGGCGGACGGACGGCTCGACGGTCACGATCGCCGGGCTCGTGACGTCGCTCCAGCGCAAGATGAGCAAGAACGGCAATCCCTGGGCAGCGGTGACCATCGAGGATCTCGACGGCGGCGTCGAGGTGATGTTCTTCGGCGAGACCTACCTGGCCTACTCGACGATCCTCGCCGAGGACCAGGTGGTGGTGCTCAAGGGCCGGGTGCGGCGTCGTGACGACACGATGCAGCTCCAGGCGATGGAGGTGAGCCTCCCCGACGTCTCCAACGTCGCGGACGCTCCGGTGCTGGTCAGCCTTCCGGAGTCGCGCTGCACGCCGCCGCTCGTGGAGCGCGTGCGCGAGATCCTGGCGACCCATCCTGGGACCGCCGAGGTGCACCTGCGCCTCCAGAGTCCTGGCCGGACCACCGTGATGCGCCTCGAGGCGACACTGCGGGTCGAACGTTCGCCCGCGCTCTTCGGTGATCTCAAGGCGTTACTCGGACCGTCGTGCCTCGCATCGTCGCCTGTCGGCGTCGGCGTCGGCGCAGGCGTCTAGACTCGACGCGATGATTCATCTGAACCCGGAGCAGCGCGTCTTCGTGACCGAACGCCATCTGGCCACCCTGACGACGCTTCGGTCCGACGGGACGCCACATGTCGTCCCGGTCGCGTTCACCTGGGACCCCGAGGCCGGGGTCGCGCGCATCACGACGAACCGCCGTTCGACGAAGGCGCGGAACGCCGCCCGCGACGCCGAGGGAGTGCCGCCACGGGCGGCTCTGTGCCAGGTCGACGGCGGGCGGTGGATGACTCTCGAGGGTCCGGTCGAGGTCGTCACCGACGTCGACGAGATCGCGGACGCGGTCGAGCGATACGCGCGCAGGTACCGTCAGCTCAGCGAGAACCCGGACCGGATCGTCCTTCGGCTCACCCCCGACCGCGTCATGTGCTCCGCCTACATGGCCGAGTGACGGGTCGTCACGCCACTGTCGCGGAGATCTCTCCCTGCGGCATGGCGACCGCCACCACGTCGCCGCGGACGAGCTGCCGTCCACGACGCGTCTCGACCTCGCCGTTGACGGACACCTCTCCGTCGGTGATGAGCTCGCGTGCGTCGGCGCCCGACTCGGCGAGGTCGGCCAGCTTGAGGAACTGACCGAGGCGAATGCTCTCGCCGTCGATCGTGACGGGTTCGGAGGAGTTCATGGGTTCATTGTGCCCGTTCTGAAATGGTCTCGGTGCAGCACGCAGGGCCGTCCTAGGATGGGCACGTGATATCCCGACTGGACCTCCGTGGCCGAAAGCTCACCCGTCGCGAGCTCGTCGACGTCCTTCCGCGAGCCGAGCTCGGGGTCGAGGACGCCGCGGCGCAGGTCGCACCCGTCGTCGCCGACGTCCGACGCCGCGGGGCCGCTGCCCTGCGTGACCTCGCCGAGCGCTTTGACCACGTGCGGCCGCAGTATCTGCGTGTCCCTCCCGCTGAGCTGACGAGCGCGCTCGAGACGCTTCCGGGCACCGTGCGCGCGGGCCTCGAGGAGTCGATCGTCCGGGTGCGCAGCGGGCACGCGGCACAGAAGCCTCAGGACTTCACCGTGCAGATCGCTCCCGGGGCGCAGGTGCGCCAGCGCTGGGTACCGGTCGAGCGGGTCGGGCTGTACGCGCCGGGCGGGCTCGCGGTGTATCCGTCCTCCGTCATCATGAATGTCGTGGCGGCCCAGGAGGCCGGGGTTCCCGGGCTCGCGGTGGCCTCGCCGCCCCAGGCCGACAACGGAGGACTCCCGCACCCGACGATCCTCGCGGCGTGCGCCCTGCTCGGTGTCGAGGAGGTCTACGCGGTGGGCGGTGCGCAGGCCGTCGCGATGTTCGCCTACGGCGCCGACGGTTCTGACCCGGTCGACGGCGACGTGCTCTGCGAGGCGGTCGACGTGATCACCGGGCCCGGGAACGTCTATGTCGCTGCGGCGAAGCGCCTCGTCCGGGGTGTGGTCGGGATCGACGCCGAGGCGGGGCCGACCGAGATCGCCGTCCTCGCGGACGACTCGGCCGACGCCGGGCACGTCGCGGCCGACCTCGTCAGCCAGGCTGAGCACGACCCGCTCGCCGCCGCGGTGCTGGTCACCGACTCGGTGGAGCTCGCCTCCGCCGTGGAGGCGCGGGTGGCGGACGTGGCTGCCGAGACCCACCACCGTGAACGGGTCGCGCAGGCACTGGACGGCCCGCAGTCGGCGATCGTGGTCGTCGACGACATGGTGCAGGGGCTCGGCGTGGTCGACGCGTACGGTGCCGAGCACCTCGAGATCCAGACACGCGACGCCGCCGAGCTCGCCGAGAAGGTGAGGAACGCCGGCGCGATCTTCGTGGGGCCCTGGTCGCCGGTCTCCCTCGGCGACTACATGGCAGGGTCCAACCACGTGCTGCCGACGGGAGGCTGCGCGCGTTTCGCCTCCGGCCTCGGTGTGCACAGCTTCGTCAAGGCGGTACAGGTCATCGAGTACGACCGGGACGCGCTCGCCGTCGTCGCGGACCGCATCGTCGCCGTGGCGAACGACGAGGACCTGCCTGCTCACGGCGACGCCGTCCGCGCGCGGTTCTGAGCGGGCGCGCCGGCCGGGCTACCGGACGCCGAGCACGAACGGGTGCACGGCGCTCGCCCCTGCCTCGCGCAGGAGGCGAGAGGCGACGGTGAGCGTCCACCCCGAGTCGGTGTAGTCGTCGACCAGCAGGACAGCACGGCCCGCAAGGCCTGACCGCGCCGCGTCCGACAGCTCGAGGTGGAGACGGCGCGAGACACCAGCCAGTCGCATCGCGGAGTTCACGTCGTGCCGCGCCGGCGCGGCGTGGTCGGGTGCCGGGCCGACGGAACCGACGAACGGCACCCTCAGGTATCCCGCGAGCCCGGTCGCCAGGTGCTGGACGAGCAGGGGTCGGGTGGTCGACCGCACCGCCACGACCCCCTCGATCGTCAGTGCACGGTCCTCCGCGCGGGCCCCGTCGTCGTCTCCCGTGCTCGGGTCGCCGTCGTCGGACGACGACGGCCCGGCGGTCCACAGCGCGTCCCACTCGTCGAGCACACGTACCGCCGCCTTGCGGAGCGGGACGGGAGTCTCGCCGTCCGCAGGTCGGCCCTCCGCGTCGACGGCGGCGAAGAGGTCGCGGAGCGCGCCGGACCACCCGAGTCCGTCGAGACGTGCGACGGCCCGGCCCGCACCGGCCTGCTCGGCCGCGGGGATTCGGCCCCGCAGGTCGACGCCGAGACTCTCCATGCCGCTTGGCCATTGGCGGCGCGCCGTCACGTCGACACCGACCCGGTCCATCTCCGCCCGTGTCGCGGCCACGGCGTCGGCGTCGGGCGCGTCGGGCAGCCCGACCCCTCCGCACCGGTCGCACCGGCCGCAGGCCCACCCGGCCTCGAGCTCGGGGTCGTCCAGGACCGCGCGGAGATAGGCCATGCGGCACCCGGGCGTCGCGACGTAGTCGAGCATCGACTGCTGCTCGTCGCGGCGTGTCTGCGCGACGCGCGCGTAGCGGTCGGCGTCGTAGGCCCACTCCTGCCCCGTGGCGAGCCATCCTCCCTTGACGCGGCGGACCGCGCCGTCCACGTCGAGCACCTTGAGCATGGACTCGAGTCGTGACCGCTTGAGGTCGACCCGGGTCTCGAGCGCGGCGATCGACGTCGTCTCCGTGGTGCTCAGCGCCTCGAGAGCGGCGCGCACCTGCTCCTCCGCGGGGAACGCCTGCGCTCCGAACCACTCCCAGACGGCTCGGTCCTCCTGTCCGGGCAGAAGGACCACGACGGCCTGATCGACGCCGCGGCCGGCGCGCCCGACCTGCTGGTAGTAGGCGATCGGCGAGGAAGGTGCTCCGAGGTGGACGACGAACGCGAGGTCGGGCTTGTCGAAGCCCATCCCGAGCGCCGACGTCGCGATCAGCGCCTTGACGCGGTTGTCCTTCAGGTCGGCCTCGAGCTGCTCGCGCTCGGCCGGGTCGGTCTGCCCCGTGTACGACTGCACGGCCAGGCCGGCGGCTCGCAGCTGTGTGGCCACCTGCTCGGCCGCGGAGACCGTGAGGCAGTAGACGATGCCCGACCCGTCGACGTCCTGCAGCGTGTCGGCGAGCCACGCGACGCGGCTGGGCTGGTCCGGCAGGGACAGGACGGCGAGATGGAGCGAGGCGCGGTCCAGCCCGCCGCGGAGCACGAGCACCTCCTCGCCGAGGCCGCCGGCGGCCGAGGTGCGCGAGACCCCGAGCTGCTCGGCGACGTCGGCCGTGACCCGTTCGTTCGCCGTCGCGGTCGTGGCCAGTACGGGGATTCCCGCGGGAAGGTCGCCCAGGAGCGTACGGATCCGGCGATAGTCGGGCCGGAAGTCATGGCCCCAGTCGGAGATGCAGTGCGCCTCGTCGATGACGACCAGACCCGCGTCGGCGGCGAGCCGGGGGAGCACCTCGTCCCGGAAGTCCGGGTTGTTGAGGCGCTCGGGGGAGCACAGGAGCACGTCGATCGTCCCGGCGGCGATCTCGGCGTGGACCGTGTCCCACTCCGTCATGTTGGACGAGTTGATCGTCACGGCGCGGATGCCGGCCCGGTCCGCCGCGGCGATCTGGTCGCGCATGAGCGCGAGGAGCGGCGAGACGATGACCGTGGGCCCTGCGCCCCGTGCCCGGAGCAGGGACGTGGCGACGAAGTACACCGCCGACTTTCCCCAGCCGGTCCGCTGGACGACCAGGGCGCGCGCGTGCCGGTCGACGAGCGCCTCGACGGCGGTCCACTGGTCGTCTCGAAGAGCAGCGCCGTCGCGTCCGACGAGTCTGCGCAGAGCGTCCTCCGCCTCGGTGCGGAGTGTGGGCTGCGGGTCGGGTGCGCTCGTGGTTGTCATCAAGACGATCGTAGGCCCGCCCCCTGACACGGAGGCGGGCCCACGACGGCTCGTGCCGGAGGGCTACGAGCGCATGTCCATCACGACGCGGCCGTCGATCGCACCCTTCTCCATCTCGCCGAAGATCTCGTTGATGTCGTCGAGCGGGCGGACGGTGTAGGTCGGGCTGACCTTGCCGCGGGCGAAGAAGTCGATGGCCTCGGCCATGTCCTTGCGGGAGCCCACGATCGAGCCGCGGACGGTCAGGCCCGACAGCACCGTCGTGAAGATGTCGAGCGGGAACTGCTCGGGCGGGAGTCCGACGAGCGAGACGGTCCCTCCGCGTCGCAGCGCGCCGACGGCCTGGGGGAAGGCGTGGGAGTTGACCGCCGTCACGAGAGCACCGTGGACGCCTCCTCCGGTCTGGGCCTGGATCTCGGCGGCCGCGTCGTCGGACGTGGCCGCGTTCACGGTGACCTCGGCGCCGTGCTTGCGAGCCAGCTCGAGCTTCGCGTCGTCCACGTCGACCGCGGCGACCCGACGGCCCATCGCGACGGCGTACTGGACGGCGATGTGCCCGAGTCCGCCGATGCCCGAGACGAGGACCCAGTCGCCAGGCTTCGTGTCGGTCATCTTGAGGCCCTTGTAGACGGTCACGCCGGCGCAGAGGATCGGGCCGACGGCGCTGATGTCGACGCCGTCGGGGACGATCGGGCAGTAGCGGGCGTCCACGAGCATGTACTGGCCGAAGGAACCGTCGACGGAGTATCCACCGTTCTCCTGCTTGAGGCAGAGGGTCTCCCAGCCCGTCTCGCAGTACTCGCACTCGCCGCAGGCGCTCCACAGCCAGGCGTTGCCGACGACGTCTCCGACGCTGACGCGGGTCACCTGGTCACCGACGGCGACGACGGTGCCGACGCCTTCGTGACCGGGGATGAAGGCGGGCTGGGGCTTGGCGGGCCAGTCACCGTGGGCGGCGTGGAGATCCGTGTGACAGACGCCCGTGTAGTCCACCTTGACGAGGGCCTCGTTGGGCCCCGGGGTGGGGATCTCGACGTCCTTGACCGTCAGCGGGGCGGTGAACGAGTCGACGACGGCTGCGCGCATGGTACTCACAGAATCCTCCTGAGTGTTGGTCTGATGCCTTCCATCGTACTCTTCGTGAAGACTTTCACAAATGCTCGAGCCGAGCCTGCCGCCGAATGGGATGATCTGTCTCATGACCGCTATCGCATCAGGGCCTTCCCGCCGTTCTGTCATCGTAGGCACCGGGATCGGAGCCTGCGCGCTGGGACTCGCTGCCTGTGGTTCCACGGGCTCGGAGCCTGCCGCCGTCCAGGAGTCGGCGGACGCCCCGCTGGCGCCGGTGGCGGACGTCCCGGTCGGGGGAGCTCTCGCGGTGACGACGGTCGACGGGCTGGACCTGCTGCTCACACAGCCCGTCGAGGGCGAGTTCCGTGCCTTCAGCGCCACCTGCACGCACCAGGGATGCACCGTTCTCCCCGACGACGGCGAGCTGCGGTGCCCCTGCCACGCGTCGACGTTCGCCCTCGAGGACGCAGCCGTCCTGTCGGGGCCGGCGCCGGAGGCGCTGGCGTCGATCCCGGTCGTCGTCGAGTCGGGGGACGTCTACCTCGGGTAGTCCGTCGCTCGGACGGCCCGTCAGGCGGACGACGACGGCGCCCGTCCGCGCGTTCCGTAGACTTGCTCCCGTGGCCCTCCTCGACGATTCCTCGACCCCGCACGCTCGGCTGCCGGTCCGGCCCGAGCACGCGGGCTTCGCGCCGTACGGGGCACCTCAGCTCGACGTGCCGATCCTGCTGAACGTCAACGAGAACCCCTACCCGCCGGACGACGACGTGGTCAGGTCCGTCGCGGCGGACGTCGCCGACGCGGTCCGTGGGCTGAACCGCTACCCGGACCGGGACTTCCTTCCGCTCCGGAGCGACCTGGCCGACTTTCTCGCACGGGAGTCCGGTGTCCGGCTCGTGCCGGAGCAGCTCTGGGCCGCGAACGGTTCGAACGAGATCATGCTGCACGTCATGCAGGCGTTCGGGGGACCGGGGCGCGCTGCACTGTCGTTCGCGCCGACGTACTCGATGTACCCGGAGTACGCGAGGGACACGGCGACGCGGTGGCTCACGATCCCGCGCCGTGACGACTTCTCGCTCGACGTCGACGCCGCGGTCGAGGCGATCGAGACGAGTGCGCCGGCCGTCGTCCTGATCGCCAGCCCGAACAACCCGACGGGTACCGCGATGACGCTCGAGGGGATCGCACGGATCGCCGAGGCGGCTGCCCGTGTCACGGTCCGCGACCCGGACGGGACCGCGGCCGGGTGCGGGGTCGTCGTGGTGGACGAGGCGTACGGCGAGTTCCGCCGCACCGGGACCCCGTCGGCGCTCGAGCTGCTGGGCGCGCACCCGAATCTGGCCGTGAGCCGCACGATGTCCAAGGCTTTCGCCCTCGCGGGGGCGCGGGTGGGCTATCTGGCGGCGTCCGTCGACCTCGTCGACGCCCTGCGGGTGGTCCGGCTGCCGTACCACCTCTCCGGGGTGACCCAGGCCGTCGCGCGGGCCGCGCTGCGGCACGCGGACGTGCTCCTCGCCCAGGTGGACGAGCTCCGTGCGCGTCGCGACGAGACCGTCGCGTGGCTTCGTCGCCAGACGCGCGCTGGCGTGCCCCTCGACGTGGTGGAGTCCGATGCCAACTTCGTGCTCTTCGGGAGGTTCGATGACCGCGCCGAGATCTGGCAGGGTCTGCTCGACCGGGGCGTCCTGATCCGCGTCGTGGGACCTGACGGGTACCTCCGCGTCTCGATCGGTACCGCCGAAGAAATGACCGTGTTCCGTAGTGCCCTCGTGGAGGTAGCAGGACTATGACCCGTACCGCACGCATCGAACGCTCGACGTCCGAGTCGTCCGTCCTCGTCGAGCTCGACCTCGACGGGACCGGACGGACCGACATCTCGACGACGGTGCCGTTCTTCGACCACATGCTCACCGCGCTCGGGAAGCACTCGCTCTTCGACCTCACGGTGCGCTCGACGGGCGACACGCACATCGACGCGCACCACACCGTCGAGGACACGGCGATCGTGCTCGGCCAGGCGATCCGCGAGGCACTCGGCGACAAGTCAGGCATCTCGCGGTTCGGCGACGCCTTCGTCCCGCTGGACGAGGCACTGGCACACGCTGTCGTCGACGTCTCGGGCCGGCCGTACCTCGTCCACTCGGGGGAACCCGCGGGCCAGGAGCTGCACCTGATCGGCGGGCACTTCACCGGCTCGCTCACGCGGCACGTGTTCGAGTCGATCGCCCACCACGCCGCGATCTGCCTGCACGTCAGTGTGATCTCGGGCCGCGACCCGCACCACGTCGCGGAGGCCCAGTTCAAGGCTCTGGCCCGCGCGCTGCGCGCTGCCGTCGCGCTCGATCCGCGCGTCGACGGCATTCCGTCTACCAAGGGAGCACTGTGAGTACCGACCAGCCGACCGGAGACGGCCTCGAGGGGATCGAGATCCCGGACGACCTGTCGTCCCTGACGGGTTCGGCCGATCCGTCGCTCGCTGTCATCGTCACCCAGATCGCCGGCGCGCAGCCGCTCGCCGCCGCCTGCTCGATCGCCGAGATCTCGGCCGACGCCGTCCCCACCGAGGTGGGGGCGGTCGCGGTGCTCGCTGACACGAAGGGCGATGCGCCCCAGAAGGCGGTGTCGGCGTTGTCGCAGCTCGTGCGCGGCGTGCCCTTCGTCCTCGTCGTGAAGTCCGGTGAGCAGCTCACGGCCTTCCGCTGGCAGGACGGGGCCGTCGAGGAGGAGCTGGCCCCGGGGCTGGTCCTCGGCGGAGCTCCCGAGGTGCTCGAGGACCTCCTCGTCGGGGACGGCGACCTGTCGGAGATCGACGGCGTCGTCGCGAGCGGCTCCGTCTCCCGGTGGAAGGCGATGCGCCAGCTGACGGCCGCGGCCCGCAAGGCCCGCAAGAAGTGACGGCACCACGGGTCGTCGTCTTCGACTACGGGTTCGGCAACGTGCGCTCGGCCGTCCGGGCGCTCGAACGCGTGGGCGCCGACGTCGAGCTGACGTCCGACCGGGACGCCGCGATGTCGGCGGACGGACTCCTCGTGCCCGGGGTCGGGGCGTTCTCGGCGGTCATGGCCGGTCTTCGGGCGGCACGCGGCGACCAGATCATCGAGCGGCGCCTCGCCGGAGGGCGTCCCGTCCTCGGAATCTGCGTCGGCCTGCAGGTGCTGTTCGACGCAGGCATCGAGGGCGGGGAGAGCACCGAGGGACTTGCCCAGTGGCCCGGCGTCGTCGACCGGCTGCAGGCGCCGGTCGTGCCGCACATGGGGTGGTCACCGGTACAGACCCCGGAGGGCACCCGGCTCTTCGCCGGGGTCGAGGACCAACGGTTCTACTTCGTCCACTCGTACGCCGCGCGGTCGTTCACGCTGACCGGAGAGGTCGTCGCCGAGTCGCTCCGGCCGCCGATGGTGACCTGGTCCGAGCACGGCGGCCGGTTCGTCGCCGCCGTCGAGAACGGTCCGCTCTCCGCGACGCAGTTCCACCCCGAAAAGTCCGGCGACGCCGGTGCCACGCTCCTGGAAAACTGGTGTGCCGCCCTCTGAGGCGCACCACACCCATCTGTGAAGGGAACACGATGACTGATCGCCTCGTTCTGCTGCCCGCCGTCGACGTCGCCGACGGCCAGGCTGTCCGACTCGTCCAGGGGGAGGCCGGGTCGGAGACCTCGTACGGCGATCCCCTGTCGGCGGCGCTCGACTGGCAGTCCGGAGGTGCCGAGTGGATTCATCTGGTCGACCTCGACGCGGCATTCGGTCGGGGGAGCAACGCCGAGCTCCTCGCGGAGGTCGTCGGCAAGCTCGACGTGGCCGTGGAGCTCTCCGGCGGGATCCGTGACGACGAGTCGCTCGCTCGAGCCCTCTCGACGGGTTGCGCACGGGTCAACCTGGGGACCGCCGCCCTCGAGAACCCCGAGTGGACCGCGAAGGTCATCGCGGAGCACGGCGAGAAGATCGCCGTGGGGCTCGACGTTCGGGGCACGACGCTCGCCGCGCGCGGCTGGACCCAGGACGGGGGAGACCTCTGGGAGGTCCTCGACCGTCTCGAGGCGGCCGGCTGTTCGCGCTACGTCGTCACCGACGTGACGAAGGACGGCACGCTGCGTGGTCCGAACATCGAGCTGTTGCGGGAGGTCGCGGCCCGTGCGCAGGCTCCGGTCGTCGCGTCGGGTGGGATCTCGAGCCTCGACGACCTGGCGGCCCTGCGCGCCGTCGTCGGTGAAGGGGTCGACTCGGCGATCGTCGGCAAGGCCCTCTACGCCGGTGCGTTCACGCTCCCGGAGGCGCTCGACGTGGCGGGGCGTCCGTGACCGGCCGGCAGATGCCGCCGTCGTCCGGGTTCGCCGGCGACGACGGGTCGGCCGACCCCGCGCTCGCGGCGGCGCTGTCGGCTCACGCCGCGGCGGACGGGCCACTGTCCGACGTCGTCTCCGCACTGGCCGACGCCCGTCTCCTCGTCCCGGTTCTCGCCGAGGCCGAGGTCACCGAAGAGGGGGAGCACGGGACCGTCGACCGAGAGGCGTCCTCGGGGGTCGTGGCGCTCGAGACCCCGGACGGACGTCGTGCGCTCCCCGTCTTCTCGTCGGTCGAGTCGATGGCTCGGTGGCGCAAGGACGCGCGTCCCGTGCCCGTGGAGTCCGCGCGGGCCGCGCAGTCCGCCGTCTCCGAGGGCTGGTCGGTCCTCGTCGTCGACCCCGCCGGCCCGCACACGGCACTCCTGCCGCGTCCCGCGGTCTGGGCGATCGGGCAGGGCAAGGCGTGGGAGCCGGCTGTGGTCGACGGCGTTGTCCAGGCCGAGGTCGCCGAGGCGATCGTCGCCGCCGTCGGGGGGATCGAGCATGTCGCCGGGGTTCGGGCCGAACCGGGACGGTCGGCCGAGGTCGCCGTCGTGCTGGCGATCCACGCGGGTCTCGACCGTCAGGGGCTCGACCGCGTCCTCGGACAGGTGAACGGCGCCCTGGCGCGCAAGAGCGTCATCGCCGAACGGGTCGACTCGCTCGAGCTCCGGGTCGGCAAGGCTGCCTGAGCCCGACGCAGTCCGGGGCTAGCTGCGACGTCGGCCGAGGGCCCACCCGAGGGCGAGTGCTCCGACGGCGGCGGCGACCTGTCCACCGAGGACCGCTCGGTTCACGTCGACGGCCGGGATCCACCGGGTGCGGCCGTCCTGGACGACGTAGACGCCGATCGGCTTGACCCGGAGGCCGAAGCCACCGCCGCCGGCCCCGCCCTCGCCGCTGCCTTCGCCGTGGAGCTCGGCGCCGGCTTCGCCCTGGGCCTCGCCCTGCGCCTCCGCCTGGCCGTCCGCGCCGAGTCCGTCGGTCGGTGCGGCGGCAGGTCCGCGGCCCGCTCCTTTCCCGGCACCGCTCCCGGTTCCGCGGCCCGAGCCGGTGCCGGACCCGTTCCCGGCCCCCGACCCGGTTCCGCCGCCACCACCGGTCCCGGTTCCGCCGGCGATCTTCGCGACAGGGATCACGAGGGTGCCCTCGTGCTCGTACGGCGTGCCGAAGACCCGGCCCGTCGTCATCGTGTCGTCGACCGCCGAGGTGAACTGGGACAGGTCAGGGGTCCATGCGCGTGTGTCGTCCGTCATGACCCAAAACTAGGAGCACGACGCCACCGGCGCGAACGCGCCGTCGTCCTCGAGCAGCGCCTGCACGGTGCTCACCGGCACCAGGAGGCTCTGGTCGGAGGCGGTCTTGGCGTAGACGACGCCGATGACGTTGCCGTCGTCGTCGAGCGCCGCCGAACCGGAGCTGCCCGGCTCGACCTCGGCGTCGGTGACGAGGACCTCGCCCAGGGTCGAGTTCAGCGGGTCCTTCGTGGTGCCGACGACCTCGCCCTGGGTGATGGTCAGACGTCCGCCCTCCGGGTATCCGACGACGGTGACCGTGTCGCCGGGGGCAGGGTCGGAGAGTGCGAGCGTCGGGTATGAGGGAAGCGCCTCCGTCGTGCGGATCACGGCGAGGTCGGCGATGCGGGCGCTCGAGGCACCTTCGACGGCGACGTCGCGGCCGTCGTACGTGCTGAGCTGGATCTCGGAGGAGTCTGCGACGACGTGCTTGTTCGTCAGGAGCGTGTGCTCGTCGAGCGCGAATCCCGACCCGGTCGACAACCCGTCGCACTGGACGTTGCGGATGCGGACCGCCATGCTGCGCACGGCGGCCGAGCCGTCCGTGGTGAGCTCGTCGACGCCGTCGGGAACCTGGGGGGACGGGTCGTCCGGGACAAGGTCCGTCGCCGCAGGCACCGGGTCCGGCAGCGGCGGGAGCGTGCCCGAGCACCCGGCGAGCAGACCGAGCATCATGGTGCTCGCGACCAGGGTTCGGCGTCGTGTCATTCCGTCAGCTCCGTCTGGAGCTGGGCGTTCGCGTCCGTGGCCGACTGGCAGAGGTCGTCGACGTCGTCGGCGAACCGGTCGAGGTCGTCCGGGTCGTACGAGTCGCGGTCCTCGAGATACCCGATGAGCTGAGCCTGCGCATCGATGCACCGGTCGAGGGCGGTCGCGACGGTGCCGGCGGCGTCGGAGACACGCTCCTGGTAGTCGAGGTACTGCTGCGAGACTACGTTCTCGTCCCCGAGCTGCGCCTTCTCGTCGGCCAGCTCGGTGATCCGGTCCTGTGCGGTGGTGAGCTGGCCGCGGGCCTGCTCGAGCTCCGCCGTCGCGCCCGTGAGGGACTCGTCCAGCTGGGCCACCTGTTGGCCGAGCTCGCGCGCGTCGGCCTCCCAGCCGGCGCTCGACTCCTGCCAGCGGGCCGTGGTGACCCAAAGATAGGCAGCCAGGGCGCTGACGAGGAGCAGCGTGGCGAGAAGCAGCCAGGTGGCGACGACCCAGCCACGCCGGGCACCGCCCCGTCCGGTGGCCGGGGCAGGCACCGACGAGGTGCTCAGCGACTCGTTCGGCGGGAGCGAGGGCGGAAGGCTCACGAGACGGCGCCGGTCCACTTCTCGCCGGGTCCCTCGCCCGGCGCGTCCGGGACGACCGAGGCCTCGCGGAAGGCGAGCTGCAGCGACCTGAGCCCGTCGCGGAGCGACCGTGCGTGCTGGTTGCCGATGTCCGGCGCCGAGGCCGTCACCAGCGCGGCGAGCGCGGTAATGAGTTTGCGGGCCTCGTCCAGGTCCAGATGCCCGGCGTCCCCGGCGTCGTCTGCCAGCCCGCACTTGACGGCGGCGGCGCTCATGAGGTGGACCGCTGCGGTCGTGATGACCTCGACGGCGGCGACGTCTGCGATGTCGCGCGTCGCGTCATCGGGTGTGTGGACGTGGTCGGTGTTCTCGTTCATGAAGACATCTTCGCACCCGGTGCGGTGCGCCTGGGCGCGTTGCACCGGGTGCGAAGGCATCGGTTCGGTGTCGTCAGACGACGCCGTCAGCTGCCGTTAGCTGCGGTCAGGCGTCGACGGGCGTGGACGCGGTGCCCGGCTCTCCGGTCTCCAGCGGAGCGACCTCGTCCAGCGCGGCGCGAAGCTTGGCGCCGAGGTCCGCGTCCACTGAGGTCCAGTACCCGATGGCACGCTCGCGGATGTCGGCGCTACGAACGCCGCCGACGTGTCCCGTGATCGTGTCCAGGAACCGGGCCTTCTCCGCGTCGTCGTAGACGTCGCGGTAGAGCGTGCCGGCCTGGCCGAAGTCGTCGTCGTCGCGGTGCAGGGTGGCGGCGGAGCGGGTGAGCTCGCCGTCCGCCTCCCAGCCGCGGGACTCGGCCGCTCGTGCCGGGTCCGCGTGCGCGCCGCCCCGGGAGTTCGGGGCGTGGACGGGGGTGTCCGACGACGCGAACGAGTACCGCATCGCCCCGTCCTTGGCGTAGGAGTGACCCTCGTCCTCGGTTTTCGGAGCGTTCACCGGGAGCTGGGCGTGGTTGGTCCCGACACGGTAGCGGTGCGCGTCGGCGTAGGAGAAGATGCGCGCCAGCAGCATCTTGTCCGGGCTTGCGGCGACACCCGGGACGAAGTTCGACGGCGCGAACGTCGCCTGCTCGATCTCGGCGAAGTAGTTCTCCGGGTTGCGGTTCAGCTCCATCGTCCCGACCTCGACGAGCGGGTAGTCGGCGTGCGGCCAGACCTTCGTGAGGTCGAACGGGTTGAAGCGGTAGGACTTGGCGTCCTCGTACGGCATGATCTGGACCGACAGCGTCCAGCGAGGGTGGTCGCCCGCCTCGATGTGGTCGTAGAGGTCGCGGATGTGGTGGTCGGCGTCCGAACCCGCGAGCTGAGCAGCCTCGTCCCCGCTGAGGTGGTGGACTCCCTGCTCGCTGATGAAGTGGTACTTCACCCAGAAGCGCTCACCCTCGGAGTTGATCCACTGGTAGGTGTGCGACCCGTAGCCGTTCATCTCCCGCCACGAACGCGGCAGACCGCGGTCGCCCATCAGCCACGTGACCTGGTGCGCGGACTCCGGTGAGAGCGACCAGAAGTCCCACTGCATGTCGTTGTCCCGCAGGTTCGACCCCGGCAGACGCTTCTGCGAGTGGATGAAGTCGGGGAACTTGATGCCGTCGCGGATGAAGAACACCGGCGTGTTGTTGCCCACCAGGTCGTAGTTGCCCTCGGAGGTGTAGAACTTCAGCGCGAAGCCGCGGGGGTCGCGCCACGTGTCGGGCGAGCCCTGCTCGCCGGCGACCGTCGAGAAGCGCGCGAGCATCTGCGTCTCGGTTCCCGGCTGGAAGACGGCGGCACGCGTGTAGGCGGAGACGTCACCGGTGACGGTGAACGTGCCGAAGGCACCGCCGCCCTTGGCGTGGACGACACGCTCGGGCACGCGCTCGCGGTTGAACTGGGCGAGCTTCTCGACGAGGTAGTGGTCGTGCAGGACGACCGGACCGTCGGCGCCGACGGACTGCGAGTGGGCGTCTGAGGCGACGGGGGCGCCGGAGGTGGTGGTGGTGAAGGGGGTGGTCATGGTGCTCCTTCGTGGTGGTGTCCCGGGTCGCGGGACGTGGGGGATTGAGGTCACGGGGTGCAGTCGGGGCAGGTTCCCCAGTAGGTGACCTCGGCCGACTCGATGGTGAACCCGTGGTCCGTCTGGGGGATCAGGCAGGGAGCGTGACCCACCGAGCAGTCGACGTCGACCACGGCTCCGCAGAGCCGGCAGACGGCGTGGTGGTGGTTGTCCCCGACCCGCAGCTCGTACCGGGCCGGGTGTCCGGCCGGCTCGATGCGTTGGATCAGGGAGGCCGCGGTAAGGACGCGGAGCACGTCGTAGACAGCCTGGGTCGACACGGTGCCCAGTCGTTCGCGCACGGCCCGGACCAGGAAGTCGGTGTCTGCGTGAGCGTTTCCGTCCAGGGCAGCCAGCACGGCCAGCCGTGGAGCGGTGACACGAAGGCCTCGGCTGCGCAGCTCGTCCGCGGTGGTCGTGGTCATGGGAACCATCAAAGCACGTAATCTGGAGTAGTTCCACTCTTAGAACGAATCCATCCCAGGGCGGTGGCGGTGCGGCGAGCGATCCCTGCTACACTGGATGATTGACCGACCCGAGGTTCGTCTCGGGTATGCAAGTGGACCCCGTCCCACCTGGTTCTCGACCGCGATCGACTGCGACAGAGTTCGGGTACGTCACAGCGCTCGTCAGAGCGTCTAGCTGGGCATCGCTGAGCAGATGCCGAGCTGTGTCGTCGGGCCTCCATCTGCATCTCGGGATGGAGGCTTTTTCCATGCCGGGCGGAAACCGACGAATCCTAGGAGCATCACATCAGCGAGCCTCGTATCAACGACCGGATCCGTGTCCCCGAGGTCCGGCTCATCGGTCCCGGCGGGGAGCAGGTCGGCGTCGTCCGCACGGAGGTTGCCCTGAGCCTTGCCCAGGATGCAGATCTCGACCTCGTCGAGGTTGCACCCGACGCCCGCCCTCCGGTCTGCAAGCTCATGGACTTCGGCAAGTTCAAGTACGAGTCGGACATGAAGGCCCGTGAGGCGCGTCGTAACCAGGCGAACACGATTCTCAAGGAGATCCGTTTCCGCCTGAAGATCGACCCGCACGACTACGGCACCAAGAAGGGCCACGTCGAGCGGTTCCTCAAGGCCGGCGACAAGGTCAAGGTCATGATCATGTTCCGCGGACGCGAGCAGTCTCGCCCCGAGATGGGTGTGCGCCTGCTGCAGCGCCTCGCAGAGGATGTCGCCGACCTCGGATTCGTCGAGAGCATGCCGAAGCAGGACGGTCGCAACATGACGATGGTCCTCGGCCCGGTGAAGAAGAAGGCCGACGCGAAGAGCGAGCAGCGCCGGAAGAAGGACGAGGCTCCCGCGGCGCCGACCAAGACCACGCGTCGCGACCAGGCGGCCGCGGCACGGGTCGACGAGCGGCCCGAGCCTGCGCCCGCGCCGGCAGAGGCAGCGCCGGCCGAGGACTTCCAGGCCGCTGTCGCGGCGGCCGAGGTCAACACGGCTGTCCCGGCTGCACGGGAACCCGAGCAGCCGGCGAAGGCGCCGAGCAAGGCACCGGCGAAGCCTGCGGCGCAGTCCGCGCCGAAGACCTCGCCCAGGCCCGCTGCCGCGCCGAAGCCGGCGGCGGCCCCCAAGCCTGCTGCCAAGGTGGCACCGAAGCCGGCAGCGAAGCCCGCTGCCGCACCCAAGCCCGCAGCAGTGCCGAAGCCAGCGGCACGTCCTGCAGCCAAGCCGACCCCGCGCGGGAAGGCCGACTGACCAACTGAACACAGCGAGTCGCGGCCCTCTGGCCGTGGCCCGATCCGTCGGACGTCGTTCGCGATGCTCGGCCAGACACAAGGAGATTTGGCAGCCATGCCGAAGAACAAGACCCACTCCGGAGCGAAGAAGCGCTTCCGCGTGACCGGCACCGGCAAGGTGATGCGCGAGCAGGCCGGAAAGCGCCACCTGCTCGAGCACAAGCCGAGCAAGCAGACGCGCCGCCTGTCGCAGGACCAGCAGGTTGCGCCCGCCGACGTCAAGAAGATCAAGAAGCTGCTCGGTAAGTGATCTGACCGGTGGGCCCCGCCCGCCGTCGATGACTACCGGACCCGAACTGCAAGGAGCATCACGTGGCACGCGTGAAGCGGGCGGTCAACGCCCACAAGAAGCGTCGTACAACTCTCGAGCGCGCCAGCGGCTACCGCGGCCAGCGTTCGCGTCTCTACCGCAAGGCGAAGGAGCAGGTCACTCACTCCCTCGTCTACTCCTACCGCGACCGCAAGGCTCGCAAGGGTGACTTCCGCAAGCTGTGGATCCAGCGCATCAACGCTGCGGCCCGCGCCCAGGGAATGACCTACAACCGTTTCATCCAGGGCCTCAAGGCTGCTGAGGTCGCCGTGGACCGTCGTGTCCTCGCCGACCTCGCGGTGAACGACGTGGTGGCGTTCAACGCCCTCGTCCAGGTCGCGAAGGACGCTCTGCCTGCAGACGTCAACGCGCCGAAGGCTGCGTGAGTCTGCGCTGCATGCGCACGACCGTCCGGACGCCCGGACAATGAGCGGTCCGCTCTCCCTGTCGCTGACGAATCCTCGCAGCGACAGGGTGCGCGCGGTCCGGTCGTTGTCCGGGCGTTCTGCGCGTGCACGGCACGGCAGGTTCCTCGTCGAGGGGCCCCAGGCCGTCCGCGAGGCGGTCCTGGCCGCCGCGGAGCACGTGCTCGAGATCTTTCTGACCGAGCGGGCCGCCGCGCGCTATCCCGAGATCGTGGACGCCGCGCGTGAGCGACGGCTGGTGCTCCGCGGCGCCGGCGAGGACGTCGTCTCCGCGATGAGCGCCGACGCCCAGGGCGTCCTCGCCGTCCTGCGCCAGCACACCTCCGGACTTGCCGACCTCCCTGCGGCACCGTCGCTCGTGGCGCTTCTCGCCACGGTTCGCGACCCGGGGAACGCTGGAACCGTGATCCGAGCCGCGGACGCGGCCGGCGCCGACGGAGCGGTCCTCGCGGGCGAGTCCGTCGACGTCCACAACCCGAAGGTGATCCGGTCGACGGCGGGTTCCTTGTTCCACCTGCCCGTCGTCTCTGGTGTCTCGGTGAGTGACGCCACCTCGGCGTTGCGCGGCGCCGGATGCACGATCCTCGCGGCCGACGGCGGTGGTGACCACGACCTCGACGACCTCCTGGACGTGGCCGGCGGCGCCCCGCACGGCGTGCCGGACCTCGCGGCGCCCACGGTCTGGCTCTTCGGGAACGAGGCCCAGGGCCTGAGCGACTCGGAGCTCGCACTGGCCGACGCGTCGGTCCGTGTCCCGCTCCGGGGCCGTGCCGAGTCGTTGAACCTCGCGACGGCCGCGACCGTCTGTCTCTACGCGTCCTCTCGCGCGCACCGGGCGCGCTGATCCACCGCGGCTCCCGTACCGTCGATCTCGTGGCGGAAGGAGAGACGCGTGCGTGAGGCGGCCGGCGATCGTCCGGAGCATCTTCGGGGAGACACCCCGGCGGGAGACCGGCACCTGGTTCTCCTGCACGGTCGTGGCGCCGTCGACCTGCGCACCTCTCGACGTGAGTGGATGTCAGATCTCGCCCACGGTGCCCGGAGAGCCGGGCTCGTCCCGCCGGAGGTCGGTGCGGCATGGCTCCCGTCCTACGGGGACGCGCTCGTCCGGGCCTCCGATGCCTCCGACCGTTCGGGAGTGACGGCGCAGGACCCGGAGATCGTGGCGGCCGAGCAGGCGCTCGTGGAGGCGCTGGCGCGGTCTCCCGGGAGCGGAGACCCTCCGCGCGACCTGCGCGACGAGATCACGGACCGGGTCCGGGACGTGCTCGAGTGGGTCGCCGACAACAGCCCGCTGGACGAGGCTCTTCTCGCGCTGGCGTTCCGCGACGTCGCCCTGTATCTCTCCGACGAGGATGCACGCGAGCAAGTCCGGCGCGAGATCCTCGACGGACTTCCCCCGCACGGCGAGACGGTCCTGGTGGCGCACAGCCTCGGATCGGTCGCGGCGATCGATCTTCTCTGCGCCCGCCGGGTGCCGCAGGTGTCCGAGCTGATCACCTGCGGCAGCCCGCTCGGCCTCGACGCCGTCCAGCGACGGATCGGTCCCGCGATGGAGGAGCTCGACAGGGTCCGATGGACGAACGTGTGGTCCGCCGACGACCCGGTCACGGTCGGTTCACCGCTGCGGGACGACTGGGGGCACGGGGTCGTGGACGTCGAGATTCGCGGCGAGCGCGACGACCCTCACGCGTTCGGCACGTACCTGGGGAACGAGCTCGTCGCGGCGGTCGTGGTCAGGGCCCTCCGTCAGGACTCGCGAATGTCCGTCGGTCACGAGCCGACGGGACGGTGAGAATCCGAACCCGGTCGCGGTAACTCGTTCTAGACTCGACTCCGGCCCGGCATGCCGCACACCGCGCAGCGACGGGACCGACGTCTGAAACCCCTCCGGAAGGTCTTCATGTCCACCGACACCACTCCCGGCGTCCCGTCGCCCACCGACGAGTCCGCGCTCGACGCGGCGGTCGCCACGGCGCTCGACGAGATCGCCGCCGCCGACTCGCTCGACGCGCTCAAGTCCGTCAAGGTCGCCCACACGGGTGACAAGAGCCCGCTCGCCCTCGCGAACCGGCAGATCGGCGGCCTCGAGCCGAAGGACAAGGCGGTGGCCGGAAAGCTCGTCGGTCCACGACGCGGCCGCGTGGCCAAGGCGCTCGCGTCCCGCCAGGTCGAGCTGGAGGCCGAGCGCGACGAGCGGGTGCTGGTCGAGGAGGCGGTCGACGTCACGCTTCCGGTCGCGCGCCGTGCCGTCGGCGCGCGACACCCGCTCGAGACGCTCCAGGAGCAGGTCGCCGACTTCTTCGTCGCCATGGGGTGGGAGATCGCCGAGGGCCCCGAGGTCGAGGCGGAGTGGTTCAACTTCGACGCGCTGAACTTCGGACCGGACCACCCGGCACGCCAGATGCAGGACACCTTCTTCGTCGAGGGTTCGTCGGAGGTCGAGGGAGCGGCCGACGCACTCGCCGGTCTCGTGCTACGGACGCACACCTCGCCGGTCCAGGCCCGCACGCTCCTCGAGCGCGACCTGCCCGTCTACATCGCGTGCCCCGGGAAGGTCTTCCGGACGGACGAGCTCGACGCGACGCACACCCCGGTGTTCCACCAGGTCGAGGGTCTGGCGATCGACAAGGGCCTGACCATGGCGCACCTCAAGGGCACGCTCGACCACTTCGCCCGCGCGATGTTCGGGCCGGAGGCCAGGACGCGACTGCGACCCAGCTTCTTCCCCTTCACCGAGCCGAGCGCCGAGATGGATCTCTGGTTCCCCCAGAAGAAGGGTGGAGCCGGATGGATCGAGTGGGGCGGCTGCGGCATGGTCAACCCCAACGTCCTGCTCGCCGCGGGCATCGACCCCGCCGAGTACTCGGGCTTCGCGTTCGGGATGGGGATCGAGCGCACCCTGATGCTGCGCCACGCAATTGCTGACATGCACGACATGGTCGAGGGCGACGTGCGCTTCTCGGCCCAGTTCGGAATGGGGATCTGATGCCGCACATCGTTCTCGACTGGCTCGCCGAGCACGTCGACCTGCCGGAAGGCCTCGGTGCGGAGCAGCTTGCTGCCGACCTCGTCCGGGTCGGGCTGGAGGAGGAGGAGATCCACGCCGCGGCGGTGACGGGTCCGCTCGTCGTGGGCCGTGTGCTCGAGCTGGTCGCGGAGCCGCAGAAGAACGGCAAGACCATCAACTGGTGCCAGGTCGACGTCGGGACGCACAATGTCGAGGGCGTCGACGGGGCTCCGGCGACTCCCCGGGGCATCGTCTGCGGGGCGCACAACTTCGGCGTCGGGGACCTCGTCGTCGTCGCCCTGCCCGGCACCGTGCTGCCCGGCCCGTTCGCGATCGCGAGCCGCAAGACCTACGGTCACGTGTCCGACGGGATGATCTGCTCGACGACCGAGCTGGGGCTCGGCGACGAATCGGACGGCATCATCGTGCTCGGCCGGGACCTCCTGCACGGGCGCACCGACCTCGAACCGGGTCAGGACGCGGTCGAGCTGCTCGCTCTGGGTGACGAGGTCCTCGAGATCAACGTGACACCGGACCGTGGCTACTGCTTCTCCTACCGGGGCGTCGCGCGCGAGTTCGCGCACTCGACGGGCGTGTCCTTCACGGACCCGGGAATGCCTGGCACCCCGCCGCCGAGCTCGACGCCCGACGGGTTCCCCGTCGTGATCGACGACCGTGCCCCGATCCACGGGCTGGTCGGTTGCGACCGGTTCGTCACACGCATCGTCCGGGGGATCGACCCCACCGCTCCGAGTCCCGCGTGGATGCAGCGTCGACTGACCGGCTCCGGAATGCGCCCGATCTCGCTGACCGTGGACGTCACCAACTACGTGATGCTCGACCTGGGGCAGCCGCTGCACGCCTACGACCTCGCCGGTCTCGCCGCGCCGATCGTCGTCCGTCGCGCACGCGCGGGGGAGCGTCTGACGACGCTCGACGACGTCGACCGCGCCCTCGACCCCCAGGATCTCCTCATCACAGACTCGCCGGACGAGGACGCGAGCCGGGTGCTCGGCCTCGCCGGGGTGATGGGTGGAGCCTCGACCGAGGTGACCGACCGGACGACGGACGTGCTCGTCGAGGCGGCTCACTTCGACCCGGTCTCCGTCGCGCGCACGGCGCGACGGCACAAGCTGCCGTCCGAGGCGGCGAAGCGGTTCGAGCGCGGGGTCGACCCTCGTCTCGCCGCTGTCGCGGCCCAGCGGGTCGTCGACCTCCTCGTCGAGCTCGGCGGTGGCACGGCCGACGCGGCCGTCAGCGACGTCGACACGGTTCCCGGGGTCGAGCCGATCGAGTTTCGGGTCTCGGAGGTTGAGCGGCTCACGAGCCTGGACGTCGACGAGGCGCGGGTCCGGTCGATCCTGGAGGAGATCGGGTGCACGGTCGGAGACACTCCGGGAATCGGCGTGGTCCGGGTGACGGTGCCGACGTGGCGTCCGGACCTGGTCGGCCCGGCGCACCTCGTCGAGGAGGTGGCCCGGCTCGTGGGGTACGACGAGATCCCGTCGGTCCTGCCGCCCGCGCCCGCAGGTCGTGGTCTGACCAGGACGCAGCAGCTTCGGCGCTCCGTCGCGCGGAGCCTCGCCGAGGCCGGGTACGTCGAGACGCTGTCGTACCCGTTCGTCGACCCCGCGCAGCACGACGCACTGCGTCTTGCGGCCGATGATCCGCGCCGTCGCGCGCTGCGCCTCGCCAACCCGCTGGCCGGCGACCGTCCCGAGATGCGGACGTCGCTCCTCGGTACGTTGCTGGAGACGCTCCGGCGCAACCTCGGGCGGGGGAACGACGACGTCGCGCTCTACGAGATCGGACGGGTGACGCGCCCGGAGGACGGAGCGCCCGCGGCGCCACAGCTGCCGGGCGGGGTTCGCCCGACGGAGGACCAGCTCGCGGTGCTCGCCGCGGCGGTCCCGGCCCAGCCACGCCGGGTCGCCGGCGTCGTGGCCGGGAACGCCGATCCTCGCGGGTGGTGGGGACCAGGCCGGGCCGGTGACTGGACCGACGCCCTGGCGGGCGCGCGGCTCGTCGCCGACCGGGTCGGCGTCGACGTCGTCGTCACGCCCGACACCGACCACGCACCGTGGCACCCGGGGCGGTGCGCACGTCTCAGCCTGGTCGACGGCACGGTGGTCGGCCATGCGGGCGAGCTGCACCCGAAGGCGCTCGAGAACCTGGGCCTTCCCGCACGCACGGTCGCGTTCGAGGTCGACCTCGACGTCCTCCTCGACGCCGTCGAGGCAGAGCCGTTCGCAGCCCGGCCGGTGTCGACGTTCCCGGCCGCGAAGGAGGACCTCGCGCTCGTCGTCGAGGAGTCCGTTCCTGCCGACCAGGTGCGTCAGGCACTGGTCGACGGCGCAGGCGACCTGCTCGAGCATGTCGAGCTCTTCGACGTGTTCCGTGGCGAGCAGCTCGGCGAGGGCCGCAAGTCGCTCGCGTTCGCACTGCGCCTCCGTGCCGCGGACCGGACGCTCTCGGCGGACGAGGTCGTCGAGGTTCGCCGGGCGGCCGTCGCGGCCGCGCAGGAGCAGACCGGCGCGACCCTGCGCGCATGACGGCGCGGCCCGTTCCCGGGGACGTTCCGGCGTGGACGGACCCGGGAGCCGTTCCGCCCGCTCGGACGGTGCTGGTGACCGGGGCGACCCGGGGAATCGGGCGCGCGGTCGCCGAAGGGCTCGCAGTGCCCGACGGGTCGAGCGACACACACGCCGTCGCGCTGCTCGGTCGTGACGCGCAGCGCGTGCACGAGACGGTCGAGTCGGTCCGGGAGACGACGGGTGCTTCCGTCATCGGTGTCGTCGCCGACGTCCTGGACCGCGCGGCCGTCGCCGCCGCGGTGGCCAGGGTCGAGGAAGCGTGGGGAGGCGTCGACCTGCTCGTGAACAACGCGGGGGTGATCGACGCCGAGGTGCCCCTGTGGGAGGCAGACCCCGACGAGTGGTGGCACGTCGTCGAGACCAACCTGCGCGGCGCGTTCGAGATGAGCCGTGCCGTCGTCCCGGGCATGATCGCCCGCGGGGGAGGACGCGTGGTCGACCTGGCGTCCGGTGCCAGCACCCACGAGATGGTCGGATCGAGCGCGTACAACGCGAGCAAGACGGCGCTGGTCCGGATGGGTGCGCACCTGCACGCCGCGGGGGCGCCGCACGGGCTGCGTGTCTTCGAGGTGTCGCCCGGAAGCGTCCGCACCGACATGACGGCCGCGATGCCGCTGCACGCGAACCGCACGGAATGGACGCCGGTCGAGGACCTGGTCGAGATGGTGCGGGCGATCGCACGGGGCGAGCTCGACGACTGGTCCGGCGCCTACCTCCGGGTCACGCACGACGACCCGCGGACGCTGAGCGCCGCCGCCGCCGCGGGCCGCGCCGTGGGCGACGCGCGACGACTCCGGGTCCGCCCGTGGGGCGACGACGACCCGATGCCCGCCGGACTGCCTCCCCGCTAGCACCCGGACGACGACGGACCCGGCGCCGTGGTCGCGCTAGTCTGGCCGCCGTGACACGGGGTGTCCGCGACGCGCGGACTGAGAGCACACCCGTCGAACCTGATCGAGCTCGAACTCGCGAAGGGATGTCCCTCATGACGCACGCCTCCGACCGTTCGCCGCAGCAGACGCGCGAACACCCGCCCGGGAGCAGGCCCCGGGTCCTCAGCATCGCCGGCACGGACCCCACGGGCGGCGCCGGGATCCAGGCCGACCTGAAGTCGTTCGCGGCCCACGGTGCCTACGGCATGGCCGTGGTGACGGCGGTCGTCGCGCAGAACACGCACGGGGTCCGTGCGGTGCACCTCCCGCCGGTCGACGTGCTGGTGGGCCAGCTCGAGGCGGTGAGCGACGACGTGGCGGTCGACGCGGTCAAGATCGGGATGGTCGCGAGCGAGGGGTACGCGCAGGAGATCGGGCTCTGGCTCGACCGAGTGCAGCCACGATGGGTGGTGCTCGACCCGGTGATGGTCGCCACGAGCGGTCACCATCTTCTCGACCCGGGCGCCGAGCGCGCGGTGGTCGACCTGCTGCCTCGCGTCGACCTCGTCACGCCGAACATGGCCGAGCTCGCGGTTCTCGTCGGGCAGGAGACCGCCACGACCTGGTCGGCCGTCCTCGAACAGGCGGTCGAGCTCGCACGACGTGCGTCGGTGGTCGTCCTCGCCAAGGGTGGGCATCTGCTCGGGCCGGGGTCTCCCGACGCCCTGGTCACGCCCGAGGGTGTGGTGACCGAGGTCAGTGCTCCCCGGGTGCAGACGTCCAACGTCCACGGGACCGGCTGTTCGCTGTCGTCGGCGCTCGCGGCCCTGCGACCGCGGTGCGACGACTGGGAGTCGGCGGTGCGCGAGGCGAAGACCTGGATCTCGGGAGCGCTTGAGGCGGCGGACGCACTCGCCGTCGGTTCGGGGAACGGCCCGATCGACCATCTGCATGCGCAGGTGCCGGTCTAGGGCGGGGTCAGACCTGCGTCGTCTCCTGGTCGTACACGCACGCGTGACCGGGAGGCCACCACTGCCACTCCGCGCTCACCTCTGCACCCGCGGGGGCGTCGATGGCGCACGCCCGGGTGGCGCGGTCCTGTGCCGAGACGACGTAGGACAGCGCGATGACCGCGGTGAACAGGACACCGAGCACCGTGACGGCCCGGCGCAGCGCGGGGGACGGGCCGCCCTCGCCCTCGCGGGGCGGCACCCAGCTCCAGCTCATGCGCCGTGGTCGGGGATCAGGACGAGCTTTCCGGTCGAGTTCCGCCCTTCGAGGTCCCGGTGCGCCTGCGCGGCGTCGGACAGAGGGTAGGTGGCACCGATACGGACCTGCAGCGTCCCGTCGTTGACGGCGCGCAGGATCTCCTGCGCCCGCCAGACGAGCTCGCTGCGCGTGGCGACGTGGTCGGAGAGCTGGGGGCGGGTGAGGAAGACCGAACCCGCGTTCTTGAGGCGCTGCGGGTCGACCGCGGGAACCATGCCGGACGAGGCGCCGAACAGGACGAGCATGCCGCGCGGGGCGAGGGAGGCCAGCGAGGCGTCGAAGGTCACCTTGCCGACGGAGTCGAAGACGGCGTCGACGCCCTTGTCGCCGGTCACGGCGCGCAGCTTCTTCGGCAGGTCGGTCGCCATGTTCGTGAACTCGTCATAGCGGATGGCCGCGTCGGCGCCGGCCTCGAGCGACAGAGCCGCCTTGGCGTCGGACGACACGGTCGTCAGGACCCGGGCGCCGTTGAGGGTCAGCATCTGGGTCAGCAGGAGGCCGACGCCGCCGGCACCCGCGTGCACGAGCACCGTGTCGGCGGCCGTGGCGGGGTACGTCGACCGTGAGAGGTAGTGCGCGGTCAGGGACTGGATCGGCAGCGCGGCCGCGGTCTCGAACGACATGTCCGGAGGGACGCGCAGCGCGCGGGCGGGGTCGACGCTCACCATCTCGGCGTACGAGGCAGGTCCGTCCGCCCACGCGACGTGGTCGCCCGGGGCGAAGCCGGGGACGTCTCCGGCGTCGACGACCCACCCGGAGCCCTCGGAACCCACGAGATGGGGGTACATGGAGGGGTAGGCGCCGCTGCGTCGGTACGTGTCGATGTAGTTGACGCCGATCGCGGCGACCCGGACCAGGAGTCGTCCGGGCGTGGGGCCGGGGTCCGGCAGGGTGACGTAGTCGAGTACCTCAGGGCCGCCCGCTTCGCGAGCCACGATCGCATGCATCCAGCAAGGCTAGTGATGAATGCCGTGTCCGCACCCGGAGTGTCATCGCGGCACCGGTTCGCGTCTCACTGCATAGATATGCCACACTATGAATATGACAGTTCGGGTCGCAGTAGCAGGAGCGTCAGGGTACGCCGGGGGAGAGGTCCTGCGCCTCCTGGCGAGTCATCCCGACGTGGAGATCGGCGCGCTGACCGCCCACTCCAACGCAGGGCAGCGCCTCGGTGCGATCCAGCCCCACCTGCGCGCACTGGCGGCCCGCGAGCTCGTCGCGACGACGGCCGAGAACCTCGCCGGCCACGACGTCGTCGTGCTCGCGCTGCCGCACGGCGCGTCGGGCGAGATCGCCGCGCAGCTCGACGAGAGCGTGCTGGCGATCGACCTCGGGGCGGACCACCGTCTCGTCTCCGCGGATGACTGGACTGCGTTCTACGGCTCGGACCACGCCGGGACGTGGCCCTACGGCATGCCGGAGCTTCTGCTCACGGGTCACGACGGCGCCCTCACCAAGCAGCGCGAGCAGCTCGCCGGGGTGCGGCGCATCGCGGTCCCCGGGTGCAACGTCACCGCGGTCACCCTGGGGCTTCAGCCCGGTGTCGCCGCCGGCGTCGTCGATCCTGTCGACGTCGTCGCCGTCCTCGCCAACGGGTACTCGGGTGCCGGCAAGTCCCTGAAGCCGCACCTGCTGGCGAGCGAGGGGCTCGGTTCGGCGCAGGCCTACGCCGTCGGGGGCACCCACCGCCACATCCCGGAGATCCGGCAGAACCTCCGGGCCGCGGGGGCCGCGGCGGTCTCGATCTCGTTCACCCCGACCCTTGTCCCGATGTCCCGCGGAATTCTCGCGACGACGACGGCGCGCCTCTCCTCGGCGCACGCCGAGGCGTCGGACGCCGAGGTGCGTCGCGCCTGGGAACAGGCCTACGCCGGCGAGCCGTTCGTCCAGCTCCTCCCCGAGGGGCAGTGGCCGACGACGGCGATGACCCTCGGAGCGAACACCGCTCTCGTGCAGGTGGCCGTCGACCGTGCCGTCGGGCGGGTTGTCACGGTCACCGCGATCGACAACCTGGTGAAGGGGACGGCCGGAGCCGCGGTCCAGTCCATGAACATCGCCCTCGGCCTCGACCAGACCCGAGGCCTGACCACCGAAGGGGTCGCACCATGAGCGTCACCGCAGCACAAGGATTTCGGGCGACGGGAGTCGTCGCCGGACTGAAGTCGACGGGGGACCGCGACGTCGCGCTCGTCGTCAACGACGGTCCGGAGCTCGCTGCCGCAGGGGTCTTCACGTCCAACCGCGTCGTCGCGGCCCCGGTGGTCTGGTCCCGGCAGGTGCTCGCCGACGGTCGGGCCCAGGCGGTCGTGCTCAACTCGGGCGGCGCCAACGCCTGCACCGGGCCCGACGGGTTTGCCGACACCCACCGCACGGCCGAGCACGTCGCCGACGCCCTCGAGGCCTCGGCGGGAGACGTCGTCGTGTGCTCCACCGGTCTGATCGGTCTTCCCCTGCCGATGGACAGGCTCCTTGCCGGGGTCGACGCCGCGGCGTCCGGGCTCGTGGCCGACGGCGGCCACGACGCCGCCCTCGCGATCATGACCACCGACACCACCCCCAAGACCGCCGTCGCACGGCGGTCCGGTGCGGGCGGGACGTGGACGGTGGGCGGGATGGCCAAGGGGGCCGGCATGCTCGCGCCGGGCCTGGCGACGATGCTGTGCGTCGTCACGACCGACGCCCTCGCCGACGCCGAGACGCTCGACCGCGCTCTGCGCGAGGCGACCCGGACCACGTTCGACCGGGTCGACTCCGACGGCTGCATGTCGACGAACGACTCCGTGGTGCTGCTGTCCTCCGGTGCCTCTGGACAGTCCGTGAGCGAGGCAGAGCTCGTCGAGGCGCTCACCGAGGTGTGCGCCGGACTCGCCCGCCAGCTCGTCGCCGACGCCGAGGGGGCGAGCCACGAGATCGCGGTGACCGTCCGCAACGCGACGACCGAGGACGCCGGAGTCGCCGTCGCGCGAGCCGTGACCCGGTCCAACCTCTTCAAGACGGCGATCTTCGGCAACGACCCGAACTGGGGGCGGATCCTCTCCGCCGTCGGAACCGTCCCGGAGTCCGTCGCACCGTTCGACCCGCTGACGCTGGACGTCGCCGTGAACGGGGTTCAGGTGTGCCGGGCGGGAGGCGTGGGTGAGCCGCGCGAGGGCGTCGACCTGGCCGGTAGCCGGGACGTCGTCGTCGAGATCGACCTGCACGCCGGCGACGCGACGGTCACGGTGTGGACCAACGACCTCACGCACGACTACGTCCACGAGAACAGCGCGTACTCCTCATGACGACAAAGGACCAGAACGTGCCGGAGAACGCGCACTACCCGCACGAGGACGGGTTCGACGCCGTCGCCGACCTGCAGCCGAGCCAGAAGGCCGAGGTGCTCGTCGAGGCGCTGCCGTGGCTCCAGGAGCTGCACGGTGCCCTCGTCGTCGTGAAGTACGGCGGCAACGCCATGGTCGACGACGAGCTCAAGCAGGCGTTCGCCCAGGACATGGTCTTCCTGCGTCAGGTCGGGCTCCTCCCCGTCGTCGTGCACGGCGGGGGCCCGCAGATCTCCTCCATGCTCAACCGCCTCGGGATCGACTCGGAGTTCCGTGGGGGACTGCGCGTCACGACGCCCGAGGCGATGGACGTCGTCCGGATGGTGCTGACCGGGTCCGTCTCGCGCGAGCTCGTGGGGCTCATCAACTCCCACGGGCCGTACGCCGTCGGCCTCTCCGGCGAGGACGGTGCACTGTTCGCAGCCCAGCGCCGCCATGCGGTGGTCGACGGGGTGAAGGTGGACGTCGGACAGGTCGGGGACGTCGTCTCGGTGGACCCGCGCGCCGTGCGGGACCTCCTCGACGCGCACCGGATCCCCGTGGTCTCGACCGTCGCGCCCGACGTCGACGACCCGACTCAGGTGCTCAACGTCAACGCCGACACGGCGGCCGCGGCGCTCGCGGTCGCGCTCGGCGCCACCAAGCTGATCGTGCTGACCGACGTCGAGGGGCTGTACACGAGCTGGCCCGACCGTGGCTCGCTCGTCAGCGAGATCACCGAGGGCGATCTCGCGTCCCTGCTGCCGTCGCTGCAGTCGGGCATGGTCCCGAAGATGGAGGCCTGCCTGCGCGCGGTCCGAGGCGGCGTTCCTCGGGCGCACGTCATCGACGGTCGGGTCGCCCACTCGGTCCTGCAGGAGGTCTTCACCACGCGGGGCATCGGCACGATGGTGGTTCCGGAGGTGACGGCATGAGCGACGACGTGGACGTGACGACGCAGATGGCGCTGGTCGGCGGAGACGAGAGCTCGGCGGCCCGGTGGACCGAGCGGTACTCGGGAGCGCTGATGAACACGTTCGGCACCCCGCAGCGGGTGCTGGTCCGGGGTGAGGGAGCCTACGTCTGGGACGCCGACGGCAACCGGTACCTCGACATGCTGGCAGGGATCGCCGTCAACGCGCTCGGGCACGGGCACGCGACGCTGACGGCTGCGGTCGGCGCCCAGCTCGGCACCCTCGGGCACGTCTCGAACTTCTTCGCGACGCCGACCCAGGTTGCGCTGGCGGAGCGGTTGCTCGACCTGGCCTCGGCCCCGGACGGGTCGCGGGTCTTCTTCACCAACTCGGGCTCCGAGGCGAACGAGGCGGCCTTCAAGCTCGCCCGCCGTGCCGGGAGCCAGCTGGGTGGGACCTCCGAGCGGCCGGCGCGCATCATCGCGCTCGACGGCGGCTTTCACGGTCGCACGATGGGTGCGCTCGCCATGACGTCCAGGGCGGCCTACCGCGAGCCTTTCGAGCCGATGCCGGGGGGCGTCGAGTTCGTCGACCCCTCCGACCCCGCCTCGCTCGAGCGTGCGTTCGCGGACGACGACAGGGGTCCGGTCGCGGCGCTGGTCGCCGAGCCGATCCAGGGCGAGGCGGGCGTGCAACCGCTGCCCGCCGGCTTCCTTGCCCGGGCCCGTGAGCTCACCGCCGCCTGCGGCGCCCTGCTGATCATCGACGAGGTGCAGACGGGGATCGGCCGGACCGGGTCGTGGTTCGCGCACCACCAGAGCGCGCTCGGTGAGGGTGTCGTGCCCGACGTCGTCACCGTCGCCAAGGGGCTCGGCGGCGGATTCCCCGTCGGTGCGGTCATTGCCTACGGAGAACGTGTCGCGACGCTGCTCGGTCCGGGGCAGCACGGGACGACCTTCGGAGGGAACCCTGTCGCGGCCGCGGCCGCCCTCGCGACGATCGCCGTGATCGAGCGCGACGGACTGCTGGACAACGTCCGCGTCGTCGGTGGTGTGCTCAGGGACGGCATCTCGGGCTGTGGCAGCCCGCTCGTCGCCGACGTCCGCGGGGCGGGGCTTCTGCTCGGCGTGCGGCTCACCCGGCCGGTGGCGGCACAGGTGGCCGCGTACGCGCTGGAGGAGGGGTTCATCGTGAACGCCGTCGCCCCCGACACCGTCCGGCTCGCCCCGCCGCTGATCCTGACGAGCGACCAGGCCCGGTCCGTCGTCGACCTGTTCTCGACCCTGCCCGACCTTCGACCTCCTGGGGAGGACTCATGAGCACGACCGCTGTCCGTCACTTCCTGCGTGACGACGACCTCTCGCCGGCCGAGCAGCGCGCCGTCCTCGAGCTCGGTCTGGCGTTCCGTGAGGACCGGTACGTCCGGTCACCTCTGCGCGGCCCGCAGGCCGTGGCCGTGATCTTCGACAAGCCCTCGACACGCACGCGGGTCTCGTTCTCCGCCGGGATCGCCGAGCTCGGCGGATACCCGCTGGTCATCGACGCGCAGAGCAGCCAGCTCGGGCGGGGTGAGTCGGTCGCGGACACCGCACGCGTGCTCGACCGGCAGTGCTCGGCGATCGTCTGGCGGACGTTCGGGCAGGACCGTCTCGAGGAGATGGCCGCCTACTCGTCCGTTCCGGTCGTGAACGCACTGACCGACGCGTTCCACCCGTGCCAGATCCTCGCGGACCTGTTGACCGTCGCGCAGCTGCGCGGCGGCGTCGACGCGATCGCCGGGCAGACCCTGGCCTACGTCGGCGACGCCGCCAACAACATGGCGGCGTCGTACATGGTCGGCGGTGCGACCGCGGGCATGCACGTCCGGGTCGGAGGGCCTCAGGGCTACCTCCCGGCCGCCGACGTCGTCGCCCGTGCCCAGGAGATCGCGGCGGAGACGGGGGGATCCGTCACCGTCGTCACCGACGCGGCCGACGCGGTCTCGGGGGCCGACGTCGTCGTCACCGACACGTGGATCTCGATGGGGGACGAGGCGAGCGCGGAGGAGCGCGCGAGGCCCTTCGTCCCGTTCCAGGTCGACGACGCGCTGCTCGCGCACGCCGCCGACGACGCCATCGTCCTGCACTGCCTCCCCGCCTACCGGGGCAAGGAGATCACCGCCGAGGTGATCGACGGCCCCCGCAGCGCCGTCTGGGACGAGGCGGAGAACAGGCTGCACGCCCAGAAGGCCCTGCTCACGTGGCTTCTCGAGGAGTCGGCGTGAGTGTGCGGACCACACCGGCCGGCGTGCCGACGACCCGTGCCGCGCGTCACGCGCGGATTGTCGAGCTCGTCCGACGCGGCGAGATCCACTCCCAGGCAGAGCTGGCCCGGAGCCTTGCGGCCGAGGGAGTCTCGGTCACGCAGGCCACGCTCTCGCGCGACCTGGTCGACCTGCAGGCGGAGAAGGTCCGCCTGCCCTCCGGGGCGCTCGCGTACGCAGTTCCCGGCGAGGGGGGAGACCGGTCCGTCCGCGCGGGGACCGACGCGGAGTACGTGGCCGCCCGGCTTGCCCGGCTCTGCGGCGAGCTCCTGGTCTCCGCCGAGGCCTCCGGTAACCAGGTGGTCCTGCGGACGCCGCCGGGCGGAGCCCAGTACCTCGCGTCGGCGATCGACCACTCGGTCCTCGCCGGCATTCTCGGGACCATCGCCGGTGACGACACCGTCCTCGTGATCGGACGCGAGACCGACGGCGGCGAGGACATCGCCGCACGATTCCTGTCCATGGCCGCCGGTGCGGCCGGACACAACTGACCAGACCCGCAGCACACCCCAGACCCGAAGGAAGTATCACCATGACTGAACGCGTCGTCCTCGCCTACTCGGGAGGGCTCGACACCTCCGTCGCCATCGGTTGGATCGCGGAGGCGACCGGGGCCGAGGTCGTGGCCGTGGCCGTCGACGTCGGCCAGGGCGGCGAGGACCTCGAGGCGATCCGCCAGCGTGCGCTCGACTGCGGCGCCGTCGAGGCCTACGTGGCCGACGCACGCGACGAGTTCGCGACCGAGTACTGCATGCCGGCGCTCGCGGCGAACGGGCTCTACCAGGACGCGTACCCGCTCGTCTCGGGGATCTCGCGGCCCGTCATCGTCAAGCACCTCGTGCGTGCCGCGCGCCAGTTCGGCGCCACGACCGTTGCGCACGGATGCACGGGCAAGGGCAACGACCAGGTGCGGTTCGAGGTGTCGATCACCTCCCTCGCGCCCGACCTGAAGTGCCTCGCGCCGGTCCGCGACCTCGCGCTCACCCGGGAAAAGGCGATCGCCTACGCCGAGAAGCACAAGCTGCCCATCGAGACGACCAAGAAGAACCCGTTCTCGATCGACCAGAACGTCTGGGGCCGTGCGATCGAGACGGGCTTCCTCGAGGACATCTGGAACGCACCGACCAAGGACGTCTACAACTACACCGACGACCCGACGTTCCCCCCGGTCGCGGACGAGGTCATCATCACCTTCGACCAGGGCGTCCCCGTCGCCCTCGACGGCGAGAAGGTGACGCCCCTGCAGGCCATCCAGGAGCTCAACCGCCGCGCCGGCGCGCAGGGCGTGGGCCGGATCGACATCGTCGAGGACCGTCTGGTGGGCATCAAGTCCCGCGAGATCTACGAGGCCCCGGGCGCGATGGCACTCATCGCAGCCCACCGCGAGCTCGAGAACGTCACCCTCGAGCGCGAGCAGGCCCGCTTCAAGCGGAACGTCGAGCAGCGCTGGAGCGAGCTCGTCTACGACGGACAGTGGTTCAGCCCGCTGAAGAAGAACCTCGACACGTTCATCGCCGACACCCAGAAGTACGTGTCCGGCGACATCCGTCTCGTCCTGCACGGCGGACGCGCGACGGTCAGCGGGCGTCGCTCCGAGCAGAGCCTCTACGACTTCAACCTCGCCACCTACGACGAGGGCGACAGCTTCGACCAGTCGAGCGCCGTCGGATTCATCGACATCTACGGCCTGACCTCCAAGCTCGCCGCCGCGCGCGACGTCAAGTTCGGCAACGGCGTGGACCTGGGCGACGGAGAGCTCTGAGCCATGACTGAGACGAACGCCTCCGACTCCCAGCGCGTCAGCCTCTGGGGTGGCCGGTTCGCCGGTGGTCCTGCCGACGCGCTGGCAGCCCTGAGCAAGTCCACGCACTTCGACTGGCGGCTCGCCGGTCAGGACATCGCCGGCTCCAAGGCGCACGCGAAGGTCCTGCACGCAGCGGGTCTGCTCGACGACACCGAGCTCGAAGGAATGCACGCTGCGCTCGACCGGCTGCGCGAGGACGTCGCGTCGGGGGCGTTCGTCCCGGCCGAGGGCGACGAGGACGTCCACACCGCGCTTGAACGAGGGCTCATCGAGCGTGCCGGGCTCGAGCTCGGTGGAAAGCTCCGGGCAGGACGCTCCCGCAACGACCAGATCGCGACCCTCGTCCGGATGTATCTCCGCGACGAGTCCCGCGTCATCGTCGGTCTCGTGCTCGACGTGGTCGACGCGCTGACCGAGCAGGCCACCGCCGCGGGGGAGGCAGCGATGCCCGGGCGTACACATCTGCAGCATGCGCAGCCGGTGCTGCTCGCGCACCACCTCCTCGCCCACGCCTGGCCGCTCCTGCGCGACGTCGACCGGTTCGTCGACTGGGACGTCCGCGCAGCACGCTCGCCCTACGGCTCGGGGGCGCTCGCGGGCTCGTCCCTCGGCCTCGACCCGGCTGCCGTGGCGGCGGAGCTCGGGTTCGACGGCCCGGTCGAGAACTCGATCGACGGCACCGCGGCGCGCGACGTGGTCGCGGAGTTCGCGTTCGTCTCCGCGATGCTCGCGGTGGACCTCTCGCGACTGGCCGAGGAGGTCATCGCCTGGGCGACCAAGGAGTTCGGCTTCGTCAGGCTGCACGACTCCTACTCCACCGGGTCGAGCATCATGCCGCAGAAGAAGAACCCCGACGTGGCCGAGCTCGCGCGCGGCAAGGCGGGGCGCATCATCGGCGACCTGACGGGTCTTCTTGCCACGCTGAAGGGCCTCCCGCTCGCGTACAACCGTGATCTGCAAGAGGACAAGGAGCCGGTCTTCGACCAGGTCGACACCCTCGAGGTCCTGCTGCCGGCGTTCGCCGGGATGGTTGCCACGCTCGAGTTCGACACCGACCGTATGGCGGAGCTCGCACCGCAGGGTTTCTCTCTCGCGACCGACATCGCGGAGTGGCTGGTGCGACAGGGCGTTCCCTTCCGCGTCGCCCACGAGGTCGCGGGTTCGTGCGTCCGCGTCTGCGAGGACCGTGGCATCGAGCTCTGGGACCTGTCGGACGAGGACCTGGCAGACATCTCGGATCATCTGACACCTGGCGTGCGCGAGGTGCTCAGCGTGAGCGGCTCGCTCGCCTCGCGGGACGCCGTGGGCGGGACCGCGCCGGCACGGGTCGCGGAGCAGCTGACCGAGGCCAAGGCCAAGGCTGTCGAGTTCCGGTTCTGGACCGAGGGCTGACCTCATGAGCGTCAGCACGCCCGTGCTGGACACGCTCGTCGACCGGGTCCGCGACAGCGTGGCGCTCCTGCCGCGCGATCTCGCGGACCCGGTCCGTACGCGGCTGGTCTGCATCGACGGGCCGGCCGGGTCGGGCAAGACGACGCTGGCCGGCCAGATGGCGGTCGCACTCGATGCCCAGGTCGTGCACATGGACGATCTCTACGAGGGCTGGGAGGCCGGGCCCGGTGGCGGCGCGACACGGTGCGCCCAGTGGGTGCTCGGACCGCTGTCCGAGGGGCGACCGGGCAAGTACGACCGGTACGACTGGGACCGGGGGACGTTCGCCGAGTCGCACCGCGTGGAGAGTGCACCGGTCCTGATCGTCGAGGGGTGCGGAGCGGCGCCCCGTTCGGTCGACGCGTTCGCGGCGTGCGTCATCTGGGTCGAGGCGCCGGACGACGAACGGCTCCGACGCGGACTGCGACGCGACGGAGCGGCGATGAGGGCCGAGTGGATCCGCTGGATGTCCGCCGAACGCGAGTTCTTCGCGGAGCACGACACGCGTCGTCGTGCCCACGTCCGTCTCGACGGCTGGGGACGGTTGCTCCCGTGACGGCGTCCGCCTCGTCGGGTGCGTGGCTCGAGCGGGACGCTCTCGACGTCGCCCCAGAGCTCCTCGGCGCGCTGCTCACGACGCGTCTCGGGGCAGGACGCGTGACGGCACGGATCACCGAGGTCGAGGCCTACCGAGGCGCCCACGACCCGGGGTCTCACGCGTACCGCGGCAGATCGGTGCGCAACGCCGCGATGTTCGGTCCTGCGGCGCACCTCTACGTCTACCGCCATCTCGGCCTCCACCACTGCATGAACGTCGTCTGCGGGCCGGAGGGGGAGGCGTCGGCCGTGCTGCTGCGTGCGGCGGAGATCGTCGAGGGGCGTGATCTCGCGCGTGCGCGCCGGACGGCCGCGGGCGTGGCACGCACCGATCGAGACCTTGCGCGTGGCCCCGGGAACTTCACGGTCGCTCTCGGCATCGACCTCGGGCACGACGGCGCGCGCCTGACCGGCGGCGAGCTGGTCCTCGTACCGCGCGACAGACCCCTCGGCGCGACGATCCTGTCGGGCCCCCGGGTGGGTGTCTCGGGCGAGGGCGGCGACCCGGCGCTCTTCCCCTGGCGGTTCTGGATCGAGGGCGAGCCCACCGTCTCCGCGTACCGGCGGTCCCGGTAGTCCAGCCGCCCCGTCGAACCTTCGTGCGCGTCGGGAGCGATTCGCGGCACAATGAGCGATGAGCCGGGCGAACGCCCCGGAGCAACCTCGACCCGATCTCAGGGCCGACGACAAAGGAGCTGTAGTGACCGACATCCTCGACGAGCTGCAATGGCGAGGTCTGGTGGCCCAGTCCACCGACGAGACCGCGCTGCGCGACGCACTGGCCGAGGGCCCCGTCACCTATTACTGCGGGTTCGACCCGACGGCTCCGAGCCTGCACCACGGGCATCTGGTCCAGCTGCTGCTCCTTCGGCACCTGCAGCTCGCGGGCCACCGCCCGATCGCTCTCGTCGGGGGCGCGACCGGGATGATCGGGGACCCGCGCGAGTCGGGCGAGCGCGTGCTCAACACGAAGGACACCGTCGCGGAATGGACGGACCGGCTGCGCTCCCAGGTTTCGCGGTTCCTCGACCTCGACGGCGCGAACCCTGCGCGCGTGGTGAACAACCTCGACTGGACAGGCGACCTCACCGCGATCGACTTCCTCCGCGAGATCGGCAAGCACTACCGACTCGGGACCATGCTCGCCAAGGACACGGTCGCGCGCCGCCTGAACAGCGAGCAGGGGATCAGCTTCACCGAGTTCAGCTACCAGATCCTCCAGGGGATCGACTTCCGTGAGCTTTTCCTGCGCTACGACTGCACGCTGCAGACCGGTGGCAACGACCAGTGGGGCAACCTGCTCTCCGGCGTCGAGCTCATCCGCAAGACCGAGCAGTCGTCCGTGCACGTCATGACGACGCCGCTGATCACCAAGTCCGACGGGACGAAGTTCGGCAAGACCGAGGGTGGAGCCGTATGGCTCGACGCCGAGATGATGAGTCCGTACGCCTTTTACCAGTTCTGGGTGAATGCCGAGGACGCCGACGTCGTGCGCTTCCTGAAGATCTTCACGTTCCGTTCCAGGGACGAGATCGCCGAGCTCGAGGAGGCCGTGCAGGAGCGGCCGGCCGCCCGGGAGGCACAACGGGTCCTCGCGACCGACGTGACCACCCTCGTCCACGGAGCCGAGGCTACCGAGGCTGTGATCACGGCGAGCAAGGCGCTCTTCGGGCGCGGTGATCTCGATGCACTCGACGAGGCGACGCTCGCGGCAGCGGTCCACGAGCTCCCCAGCGTCACCGTCACCGCAGGAGATGGTGTCGTCGACGCCATCGTCGCGGCCGGCCTCGTTGCCTCCAAGGGTGCGGCACGTCGTGCCATCGGTGAGGGCGGCGTGTACGTCAACAACGCGAAGGTCACGAGCAGCGAGGCCGAGCTCGACGCCGCGGCGTTCCTGCACGGCAGGTTCGCGGTCCTACGGCGCGGGAAGCGAACGCTCGCCGTCGCCGAGTCGCAGGCTTAGACCAGGTGTGCCCCGCGTCACCGCGCACGGACTTGGCGGCGGCGCGGGGCACGTGTAATGTTCTCTGAGTCAGCCCGACAGGGGAGACGGACAGAAGCCTTCGGGCAGATGGCCGGCCCGAGGCTGACAATCCTCTTCGGTCGAAGCAATGTTTCGACCCCGAAAGAGTTCGATCGTTTCGCAGAGTTGGACGCGGGAGATCGGGTCTGGTAGGTTGGAGAGGTTGCCCCGGGTTCGGGTCGCTGAGGTTCGGCGGGTCGGGACGGTGCGTGCTGGTTGTTTGAGAACTCAACAGTGTGCTTGATAGTCAATGCCAAAGTTTTATCTCCTGGCTGGTGACTGTGGCTGCCCGTTCGGGTGGTTTCGGTTGGTGGTTGGGGGTCTTTGGACAACAGTTTTTGAAAACGTTAGTTTTCGAATCTGATTGCCAGATTAATGAGGCCGCGCATCGTTTGGTGTGTGGTGCTTCGTATGGTTGTTTGCTGGCTGGCTCCTTGTGGGTTGGTTGGTTGACGTTGATCATTTACGGAGAGTTTGATCCTGGCTCAGGACGAACGCTGGCGGCGTGCTTAACACATGCAAGTCGAACGGTGAAGCCCAGCTTGCTGGGTGGATCAGTGGCGAACGGGTGAGTAACACGTGAGGAACCTGCCCCTGACTTCGGGATAAGCCTTGGAAACGGGGTCTAATACCGGATATGACACCTTCTCGCATGGGATGGGTGTGGAAAGATTTATCGGTTGGGGATGGTCTCGCGGCCTATCAGCTTGTTGGTGGGGTAATGGCTCACCAAGGCGACGACGGGTAGCCGGCCTGAGAGGGCGACCGGCCACACTGGGACTGAGACACGGCCCAGACTCCTACGGGAGGCAGCAGTGGGGAATATTGCACAATGGGCGCAAGCCTGATGCAGCGACGCCGCGTGAGGGATGAAGGCCTTCGGGTTGTAAACCTCTTTCAGCAGGGAAGAAGCGCAAGTGACGGTACCTGCAGAAGAAGCGCCGGCTAACTACGTGCCAGCAGCCGCGGTAATACGTAGGGCGCAAGCGTTGTCCGGAATTATTGGGCGTAAAGAGCTCGTAGGCGGTTTGTCGCGTCTGGTGTGAAAACTCAAGGCTCAACCTTGGGCGTGCATCGGGTACGGGCAGACTAGAGTGCGGTAGGGGTGACTGGAATTCCTGGTGTAGCGGTGGAATGCGCAGATATCAGGAGGAACACCGATGGCGAAGGCAGGTCACTGGGCCGCAACTGACGCTGAGGAGCGAAAGCATGGGGAGCGAACAGGATTAGATACCCTGGTAGTCCATGCCGTAAACGTTGGGCACTAGGTGTGGGGCTCATTCCACGAGTTCCGTGCCGCAGCAAACGCATTAAGTGCCCCGCCTGGGGAGTACGGCCGCAAGGCTAAAACTCAAAGGAATTGACGGGGGCCCGCACAAGCGGCGGAGCATGCGGATTAATTCGATGCAACGCGAAGAACCTTACCAAGGCTTGACATATACGAGAATCTGCTGGAGACAGCAGCCTCTTTGGACACTCGTATACAGGTGGTGCATGGTTGTCGTCAGCTCGTGTCGTGAGATGTTGGGTTAAGTCCCGCAACGAGCGCAACCCTCGTCCTATGTTGCCAGCACGTGATGGTGGGGACTCATAGGAGACTGCCGGGGTCAACTCGGAGGAAGGTGGGGATGACGTCAAATCATCATGCCCCTTATGTCTTGGGCTTCACGCATGCTACAATGGCCGGTACAAAGGGCTGCGATACCGCAAGGTGGAGCGAATCCCAAAAAGCCGGTCTCAGTTCGGATTGGGGTCTGCAACTCGACCCCATGAAGTCGGAGTCGCTAGTAATCGCAGATCAGCAACGCTGCGGTGAATACGTTCCCGGGCCTTGTACACACCGCCCGTCAAGTCACGAAAGTCGGTAACACCCGAAGCCGGTGGCCTAACCCTTGTGGAGGGAGCCGTCGAAGGTGGGACTGGCGATTGGGACTAAGTCGTAACAAGGTAGCCGTACCGGAAGGTGCGGCTGGATCACCTCCTTTCTAAGGAGCTTTTCTCCCCCCGGTTGGGGGGCAGAGGCCATGGCTCACACCGTTCGCGTGTGGGGGTGGTTGCTCAAGGGTGGAACATTGACGAAGTCGACTAGTTGTCGTGTTGGTGCGAGTACGCCTGGTTGCCGGCCCCTGTTGGGGTTGGTGGTGGGTTGGAAAGTGTTGGTGCGGTGGGTGGTTGGCGTAGAGCACACTGTTGGGTCCCCAGATCATCAGCTCGTTTGGCGGGTTGGTTGTTTGGATACGGGTCACCACGACAGCACACTTTGGTGTGTCGGTAGGGTGGGATCGTCCGTTGCTTGAGAACTGCATAGTGGACGCGAGCATCTTTGAATTAATCGAAGATCTAACGATCTTTGGTTTCTGCAATTTTGTTGTTTTGTTGAAGTTTTTAAGGGCACAGGGTGAATGCCTTGGCACTAGGAGCCGAAGAAGGACGTTGTAGCCTGCGATAAGCCTCGGGGAGTTGGCAAACGAACCGTGATCCGAGGATGTCCGAATGGGGAAACCCCGCCACAGTCATGTGTGGTGACCCGCACCTGAATATATAGGGTGTGTGGAGGGAACGCCGGGAAGTGAAACATCTCAGTACCGGCAGGAAGAGATATTCCGTGAGTAGTGGCGAGCGAAAGCGGATGAGGCCAAACCGTTCGTGTGTGATAGCTGTCAGGCGTTGCACGTTCGGGGTTGTGGGACCTTTCGGATCTGACTGACATCAGGTCAAGGAGTAAGAAAGTCGCGTGATAGTCGAAGGGCATTGAAAGGCCCGGCACAGAGGGTGCAACCCCCGTAGACGAAATCGCGTGGCCTCCTGAAGGGGATCCCAAGTAGCACGGGGCCCGAGAAATCCCGTGTGAATCCGGCAAGACCACTTGCTAAGCCTAAATACTACCTAGTGACCGATAGCGGACAAGTACCGTGAGGGAAAGGTGAAAAGTACCCCGGGAGGGGAGTGAAATAGTACCTGAAACCGTGTGCCTACAATCCGTCGGAGCCTCCCTAGCAGGGGTGACGGCGTGCCTTTTGAAGAATGAGCCTGCGAGTTAGTGCTCAGTGGCGAGGTTAACCCGTGTGGGGAAGCCGTAGCGAAAGCGAGTCCGAATAGGGCGACCATAGTCGCTGGGTCTAGACCCGAAGCGAAGTGATCTAGCCATGGGCAGGTTGAAGCGCGGGTAAGACCGCGTGGAGGACCGAACCCACCAGGGTTGAAAACCTGGGGGATGACCTGTGGTTAGGGGTGAAAGGCCAATCAAACTTCGTGATAGCTGGTTCTCCCCGAAATGCATTTAGGTGCAGCGTCACGTGTTTCTTACCGGAGGTAGAGCTACTGGATGGCTAATGGGCCTCACCAGGTTACTGACGTCAGCCAAACTCCGAATGCCGGTAAGTGAGAGCGTGGCAGTGAGACTGCGGGGGATAAGCTCCGTAGTCGAGAGGGAAACAGCCCAGACCACCAGCTAAGGCCCCTAAGCGTGTGCTAAGTGGGAAAGGATGTGGAGTTGCACAGACAACCAGGAGGTTGGCTTAGAAGCAGCCACCCTTGAAAGAGTGCGTAATAGCTCACTGGTCAAGTGATTCCGCGCCGACAATGTAGCGGGGCTCAAGTACACCGCCGAAGCTGTGGCATTCACACATTCGCCAGGCCTTCGTGGTCCAGGCGTGTGGATGGGTAGGGGAGCGTCGTGTGGGCAGTGAAGTCGCGGAGGAATCCAGCGGTGGAGCCCACACGAGTGAGAATGCAGGCATGAGTAGCGAAAGACGGGTGAGAAACCCGTCCGCCGAATGATCAAGGGTTCCAGGGCCAGGCTAATCCGCCCTGGGTAAGTCGGGACCTAAGGCGAGGCCGACAGGCGTAGTCGATGGACAAGGAGTTGATATTCTCCTACCGGCGAAGAACCGCCCATACCGAACTGAGTGATGCTAACCGCCCAAACCTCCACACCGACCCTTCGGGGTCATCGTGGCGGGGCGCGCGGGACCCGAGCTCGTACTAGGTAAGCGTATTAACAGGGGTGACGCAGGAAGGTAGTTGCGCGTGGCGATGGTTGTCCACGTCTAAGGTCGTAGGGTGTCCGGTAGGCAAATCCGCCGGGCGTGAGCCTGAGAACTGATGGTGAGCACGTATGTGCGAAAGCGATGATCCTATGCTGCCAAGAAAAGCCTCGACGCGAGGTTCTAGCCGCCCGTACCCCAAACCGACTCAGGTGATCAGGTAGAGAATACTAAGGCGATCGAGAGAATCGTGGTTAAGGAACTCGGCAAAATGCCCCCGTAACTTCGGGAGAAGGGGGGCCTGAAACGTCAACCCACTAGCTGGGCGAAGCGTGGAGGGCCGCAGAGACCAGGGAGAAGCGACTGTTTACTAAAAACACAGGTCCGTGCTAAGTCGCAAGACGATGTATACGGACTGACGCCTGCCCGGTGCTGGAAGGTTAAGAGGACGGGTCAGCACTTCGGTGCGAAGCTCAGAATTTAAGCCCCAGTAAACGGCGGTGGTAACTATAACCATCCTAAGGTAGCGAAATTCCTTGTCGGGTAAGTTCCGACCTGCACGAATGGCGTAACGACTTCTCCGCTGTCTCAACCGCGAACTCGGCGAAATTGCACTACGAGTAAAGATGCTCGTTACGCGCAGCAGGACGGAAAGACCCCGGGACCTTTACTATAGCTTGATATTGGTGTTCGGTGCGGCTTGTGTAGGATAGGTGGGAGACTGTGAAACCCGTGCGCCAGCACGGGCGGAGTCAACGTTGAAATACCACTCTGGTCGCTCTGGATTCCTAACCTCGGTCCGTAATCCGGATCAGGGACAGTGTCTGGTGGGTAGTTTAACTGGGGCGGTTGCCTCCCAAAATGTAACGGAGGCGCTCAAAGGTTCCCTCAGCCTGGTTGGCAATCAGGTGTCGAGTGCAAGTGCACAAGGGAGCTTGACTGTGAGACTGACAAGTCGAGCAGGGACGAAAGTCGGAACTAGTGATCCGGCGGTGGCTTGTGGAAGCGCCGTCGCTCAACGGATAAAAGGTACCCCGGGGATAACAGGCTGATCTTGCCCAAGAGTCCATATCGACGGCATGGTTTGGCACCTCGATGTCGGCTCGTCGCATCCTGGGGCTGGAGTAGGTCCCAAGGGTTGGGCTGTTCGCCCATTAAAGCGGTACGCGAGCTGGGTTTAGAACGTCGTGAGACAGTTCGGTCCCTATCCGCTGCGCGCGCAGGAAACTTGAGAAGGGCTGTCCCTAGTACGAGAGGACCGGGACGGACGAACCTCTGGTATGCCAGTTGTCACGCCAGTGGCACGGCTGGTTAGCTACGTTCGGAAGGGATAACCGCTGAAAGCATCTAAGCGGGAAGCCTGCTTCAAGATGAGGTTTCCACACCCCACGGGGTGGAAGGCACCCAGCCAGAACACTGGGTCGATAGGCCGGACGTGGAAGGCAGGACTAAAGACTGCCGCAGCTGACCGGTACTAATCAGCCAACAACTTCACAACCCAACACTTCAATGCTTGCGTCCACTATGCGGTTCCCGAGACACGGGCACCACCAACCCCCACCCGCACACACGCGGACAACCCGGGGGAAGGAAACCCAACATCTCCATAGAGTTACGGCGGTCACAGCGAAGGGGAAACGCCCGGTCCCATTCCGAACCCGGAAGCTAAGCCCTTCAGCGCCGATGGTACTGCCCTGGGAACGGGGTGGGAGAGTAGGACACCGCCGGACAACCATTCACCAAAGGCCCACCCCAACCGGGGTGGGCCTTTGGCATACCCCCACACCACCACGTCTGACCACCCGTCTCGCGACTCCTCGCGCCGAGGGTTCTACCGGGTCGGCGCGTAGGATGATGCACTGACAACTGACGAGAGGAACCAGGGTGAACGAGCGTCGAGACTCCCAGCGTGCAGGCGGCGATCGAGGCCGAGGCGATCGGTCACGTACCCACGGTGGGGGAGCCTCTGGTGCGGGTCGAGGCCCGGACCGTCGTGATGGCGGTGAAGGACGCTACGGAAACCGACCCGGCACCGGTTCGCCCCGTCGGGACGAGGGAGCCCGGTCCGACGCCCCCCGGAGGGACGACCGTGACCGGCCTCGCGATCCGTTGATCCCGGACGGGATCTCGTGGCACGACCTCGACCGGGACGCACGTGGTCGCCTCCGTGGTCTGACCAAGGAGAACGCCGAGCGTGTCGGGGAGCACCTCGTCATGGTGGGTCGACTTCTGGACGACGACCCCGAGCGCGCGTACCTGCACGCACAGGCTGCGGTTCGTCGGGCCGGCCGGATCGACGTCGTCCGCGAAGCCGCGGCACTCGCCGCATACCGCACCGAGCGGTACGCGGAGGCGCTCCGGGAGTTCAGGACCGTTCGTCGCCTGAACGGCTCGTCCGAGCACCTTCCGATGATGGCTGACTGCGAACGCGGCATGGGTCGCCCCGAGCGGGCGCTCGACCTCGCCGTGTCTGAGGAGGCGTCCACCCTGTCCCGTGCCGCCGCAGTCGAGCTTGGCGTCGTGACGAGCGGTGCTCGGCTGGACCTGAAGGAGCCCGAAGCGGCGCTGTCGGTGCTCGACTCCCTCGGACAGGTGCCACAGGTCCTTCGCGAGCGAGTCGCCTACGCCCGCGCAGCAGCCCTCGAGGCACTCGGTCGGCCTGGCGACGCCGCCGCGACGCTCGCGCCCTATGTCGAGGACGACGACGACGTCGTGGTCTTCGACCTCGAGGCCGAGGAGCCTCTGACGCGGTCAGAGAGCGGAGATGACGCGTGAGCGGGGGACTGCTTGCCTGTGAGGGACCTCTGATCGACGCGTTCGACCTGGCACTCGTCGATCTGGACGGTGTCGCGTACGCGGGCCACCAGCCGATCGAGCACGCCGCGGACGGGCTCTCGGCAGCGCGCAGTGCCGGTGTCCGCCTGGTCTTCGTCACCAACAACGCCTCGCGGGAGCCTGAGGACGTCGCCGGGCAGCTCTCTGAGCTGGACATCCCGGCGACCGCCGACGACGTGATGACCGCGGCCCAGGCTGCCGCGGCGTTGCTCCGTACACGGCTCGACGTCGGGGCGACGGTCCTTGTCATCGGTGGGGCAGGCCTGCGCACCGCCGTCACGGCGGCGGGCCTGACGATCGTGGACAGCGCCGACGACGCACCCGACGCGGTCGTCCAGGGCTTCTCGCCCGAGGTCGGATGGAAGGACCTGGCCGAGGCGGCGTTCGCCGTGCAGCGCGGTGCATGGTTCGTCGCGAGCAATCGCGACCTGTCGATCCCCCAGGCGCGCGGGATCGCCCCGGGGAACGGCTCGCTCGTGGCGGCGGTCGTCGCCGCGACAGGCGTCGAACCGGAGAGCGCCGGCAAACCTGCACCGACGATGTATCAGATGGCCGTCGACCGTGTCGGCGGGAACCGCACTCTCGTGATCGGCGACCGCCTGGACACGGACCTCGCCGGCGCTCGTGCAGGTGGGTTCCCGGGACTCCACGTCCTCACCGGTGTGAACTCGGGTCGTGACGCCGTCCTCGCCGACGCGTCGATGCGACCGCACTTCATCGGGCGGGACCTGCGTGCGCTGACGCAGGCGCACGCCGCGCCGCGTCATCGAGAGGACGGCTCGTGGGAGTGCGGCGGGGCCACGGCGCGGGTCGACGGTGGGCGGCTCCGGCTGGACCACGGCGACGCCTCCGACCCTGTCGACGCCGTGCGCGCCGCGTGCGGTGCGGTCTGGGCGGCGCGGGACGACGGCGTTCGGATCGACGAGGACTCCGTTCCCGAGTTCGACGTCCGATGACCGTCAGTCGCGGCCGGTAGCGTGGTAGGTCTGCAGTTCGACGAGATGGGGAGGGCGAGCATGGGCGACGTGCCCGAGGGCTCCGTGCCGGCCGAGAGGGCGGCGCCGAAGCCGCGCGATCCGGACGCGCCGTGGGGGGAAGACGTCCGGGAGCTGCTCGACGACCTCGGTTCGCGGCCCGTTGCCGAGCACCCCGACGTCGTCGACGCCGTCCAGGCGCGACTCGCGGAGCGACTCGCAGACCCTGAGAGCTGAGATGTTGAACCGTCTGGACGTCGAGCTCGCGCTCCGTGGCCTCGTTCGCTCGCGCGAGCGCGCGAGCCGTCTCGTCAAGGCAGGCTCGGTGACGGTGGACGGCGTCGTGGCGACCCGCCCGTCGGCGAGGATCAGCCCGTCCGCGGCGCTGGTCGTCGACGACGCGGAGTTCGTCTCGCGCGCGGGTGCCAAGCTGGCCGGAGCCGTCGACGCGTTCGCCGCGTCCGGTGCGCCCGTCTCCGTCGAGCGGGCGCGTTGCGTGGACCTCGGGGCGTCGACCGGGGGCTTCACGGACGTTCTGCTCCGACAGGGCGCTGAGCAGGTGACGGCGGTCGACGTCGGGCACGGTCAGCTCGTCGACGAGCTCCGGGACGACCCGCGGGTGGTGAACCTCGAGGGTCTGAACGTCCGTGATCTCGAGCCACAGGCGTTCGGCGAGATCGACGTCCTGGTCGGGGACCTCTCGTTCATCTCGTTGCGACTCGTGCTGCCGGTGGTCGCCTCGCTCGTCTCGGAGAAGACCGACATCGTACTTCTCGTCAAGCCCCAGTTCGAGATCGGTCGCGACCGGCTCGGGGCGACCGGCGTCGTCAAGAGCCTCGAGCAGCGGGCCGAGTGCGTGACGGCCGTCGCCGAGGCCGCAGCCCACGCAGGACTCTCCTCCGTCGGACTCGTCCCGAGCAGCCTGCCCGGCCCGAACGGGAACCGCGAGTTCGTCCTGCGGCTTCGAGCCGGCGAGCCCCCCGCGTCCGTCGTCCCGGCCGACATCGTGCGCTCGGCGGTGAGGTGGGAGACTGACCACGACGAAATCGCGACTTTCCCGACCTGGATCGCGCACCGGACGACGTGGACGGAGGAACCGTGACCCGACGGGTACTCATCGTGACGCACGGTGGTCGGCCCGACGCCGTCGCGACGGTGCGGGACGCCGTGCGCGAGCTGGAGGGCGCAGGGTTCTCCGTCGCGCTGCACGACGACGACCTCGCTGAGGGGTTTGGCAACGCAGGTCTGCCCATCGACGTCGTCCGCAGTGCGGAGCGGGTCGAGGAGGTCGAGATGGTGCTCGTCCTCGGCGGGGACGGCACGATCCTGCGTGCCGCAGAGCTCACGCACGGGACGTCGGTGCCCCTCGTCGGGATCAATCTCGGTCACGTCGGATTTCTCGCGGAGAGCGACCGCGACGAGCTGTCCGAGGTCGTCGCGCGTCTCGCGGCGGGCGACTATGCGATCGAGGCCCGCCAGACGGTCGACGTCGCGGTCCACCAGCCGGGCGTCGACGAGCCGATCCACGGCTGGGCGCTGAACGAGGCCACGGTGGAGAAGGCCGGCAGGGCGCGCATGCTCGAGGTGGCGGTCGAGGTGGACGGGCGGCCGTTGTCGTCGTTCGGCTGCGACGGAGTCGTGATGTCGACGGCGACCGGGTCGACCGCGCACGCGTTCTCCGCCGGCGGGCCGGTCGTCTGGCCCGACGTCGACGCCACGGTCCTCGTCCCCATCTCCGCGCACGCGCTCTTCGCGCGCCCCGTCGTGGTCGGCCCCGACAGCGTCCTCGCGGTCGAGGTCGCACCGACGTCCTCGTCGGGCGGGGTCCTGATGTGTGACGGGCGCCGGCAGGTCGACCTGCCCGTCGGCTCACGGGTCGAGGTCCGACGGGGGTCGGACCCGGTCCTGCTGGCGCGACTCGCCTCCGGTCCGTTCACGGACCGGCTCGTGAACAAGTTCAGACTTCCGGTCGTCGGATGGCGCGGGCGGCACCGGGGGCACGAAGGGGGAACCCGTTGATAGAAGAGATGGTCATCGAAGACCTCGGAGTGATCAGCCGCACGAGCGTCTGTCTTCATCCAGGTCTGACGGTCATCACCGGTGAGACCGGGGCCGGCAAGACGATGCTGCTCACGGGCCTCGGCCTGCTCATGGGGGGCAAGGCGGACCCGGCGTCCGTGCGCCCCGGTGCCACCCGTGCGGTGGTCGAGGGGCGGATGCACCTCCCGGAGAGCTCTGCCGCGCGTGAGATCGTCCACGAGGCCGGGGGGGAGCTCGACGACGACGGGTCCGTCGTGGTCGTCCGGTCCGTCGCCGCGGAGGGGCGCTCGCGCGCGCACGTGGGTGGCCGCAGCGTCCCGCAGGCGCTGCTCGTCGACGTCGCCGGGGAGCTCGTGACGGTCCACGGCCAGGCCGACCAGATCCGCCTGCGCACCCCGAGCCGGCAGCGTGATGCGCTGGACGCGTTCGCGGGCAAGGAGCACACGGGCACGCTTGCCGAGTACCGCCGGACGTGGCACGAGCGTGCGGACGTCGAGAGGCGGATCGAGGATCTCACCACGCACGCCGACGAGCGGGCCCGGGAGGCCGAGGCGCTTCGCCGAGGGCTGGCCGAGATCGAGCGGGTCGACCCGCAGCCGGGGGAGGACGCGGACCTGACCGCGCTCGTCGCTCGCCTGGGCAACTCCGAGGAGCTGCGCGGGGCGGCGCAGACCGCGCATCTCTCGCTCGTCGGGGACGAGTCGGCCGACACGTCGGAGAGCGCTGTCGTGAGCCTCGACCGTGCGCGGCGGGCCCTGGAGCAGGTCGCGGACTCGGACCCCGAGATGTCCGCGCTGGCCCGCCGTCTCGTCGAGGCGGAGTACATGCTCAACGACGTCGCGTCGGACCTCGCCGCGTACGTCGACGGGTTGCAGGCCGACCCCGGCGGGCTCGAGAGCGCGCACGCGCGGCTCGCGGAGCTCACGACGCTGACCCGGACCTACGGGGAGTCGATCGACGACGTGCTCGCGTGGGCGAGCGCTGCAGGACTCAAGCTCCTCGACCTCGACGACGACGGCGCCGGCCTCGACGCGCTGCAAGAGCGCCACGCCGAGCTCGACGCCGAGCTGCGCCGGCTCGCCGACCGCGTCACCGAGGGGCGGACCCGCGCGGCTCGCGAGCTGGACGAGGCCGTCAGCGCGGAGCTGGCGGGGCTCGCGATGACCGGGGCCAGGTTGTCGACGGCGGTCGAACCGGCCGACCTGTCGGCGTCCGGCGGGGACAAGATCGCGATGCAGCTCGTCCCGCACCCGGGCGCCCCGCCCCGTCCTCTGGGCAAGGGCGCGTCCGGTGGTGAGCTCTCACGGGTGATGCTCGCCATCGAGGTGGCCCTCGCGGCGACGCGCGGCGCGCACGGTGGCGGCCCTCGGACCTTCGTCTTCGACGAGGTCGACGCCGGTGTCGGAGGGCGTGCCGCCGTCGAGGTCGGTCGTCGGCTCGCCCAGCTCGCGCAGCGAGCCCAGGTGATCGTCGTGACGCACCTCGCGCAGGTGGCCGCCTTCGCGGACCGCCAGCTCGTCGTGGCGAAGGACACCACGGGTGGATCGACCGTGACGGGTGTCTCGGAGGTGACCGACGACGCGCGTGTCAGCGAGCTCGCGAGGATGCTCTCGGGGCAGGACGACTCGTCGACGGCGTTGCGCCACGCGCACGAGCTGCTCGAGTCGTCCACGGTTCAGCCGTGACGTGGGACGATATGCACCGATGAGACTCTCGACGCGCCGGAAGGCGCCAGAACCGACGACGCCCGGCACGCACGGCACCGCACGTGTCGACCGCCGGACCAAGGGCCTGACCAAACGGCTTCGCGACGGCGACGTCGCGGTCATCGACCACGTCGACATCGACCGGGTCGCCGCGGACGCCCTGGTCACCGCGGGTCCCGCCGTCGTCCTCAACGCCGCACGTTCCACCTCCGGGCGGTACCCCAACCTCGGGCCCGAGATCCTCGTCGACGCCGGGATCGTGCTCGTCGACGACCTGGGCGACGCCGTCATGGAGATCCCCGAGGGCGAGACCGTCCGGGTCGACGGCGGTGCCGTGTACCTGGGTGACACGCTCGTCGCCGAGGGGACGGTGCAGACACCGCAGACGATCGCCACGAACATGGCCGAGGCGCGTGAGGGCCTGTCCGACGAGATCGAGCGGTTCGCCGAGAACACGATGGACTACCTGCGTCGCGAGCGTGACCTTCTGCTCGACGGCGTCGGCGTGCCGGCTGTGTCGACGAAGATCGACGGCCGACACGTCCTGATCGTCGTCCGTGGCTATCACTACCGCGAGGACCTCGCGACGCTGCGCCCGTACATCTCGGAGTACAGGCCGGTGCTGATCGGCGTCGACGGCGGGGCGGACGCGATCATCGACGCGGGCTGGAAGCCGGACATGATCGTCGGCGACATGGACTCGGTGTCGGACCGTGCGCTCGCGTCCGGCGCGGAGATCGTCGTCCACGCGTACCGCGACGGCAAGGCGCCGGGCCTCGACCGGGTGACGGACCTCGGGGTCGAGCCCATCGTCTTTCCGGCGACCGGCACGAGCGAGGACATCGCGATGCTCCTCGCGGACGACTCCGGTGCCGAGGTCATCGTCGCCGTCGGAACCCACGCGACGCTCGTCGAGTTTCTCGACAAGGGGCGTGCAGGAATGGCGAGCACGTTCCTCACGCGGCTCCGCGTGGGAGGCAAGCTCGTCGACGCCAAGGGCGTCTCACGCCTCTACCGACAGCGCATCTCGAACATGCAGCTCGTCCTGCTCTCGCTCGCAGGACTGTGCGCGGTCATGGCCGCCCTCGCGGCGACCGCCGCCGGACAGACGTTCTTCGGTATCGTCGGCGCACACCTCGACACGTTCTGGTCATGGGTGGGCTCCCTCTTCGGAGGCTGAGCGTTCCCCTGATCCCCAAGCCCCACCGACGAAGGACCGACGAACACCGTGATCGACTTCCGCTACCACATCGTCTCGCTGATCTCGGTGTTCCTCGCGCTCGCCGTGGGGATCATCCTGGGAGCGGGCCCGCTCGAGGGGCCGATCGGTGACCAGCTCACCGGCCAGGTCGACCAGCTGCGTGCCGAGCGCAACGAGCTGCGCGAGGAGCTCGACGAGTCCGAGGACGCGGGAGACGCCGCGGCGGCGTTCATCGAGGCGAGCGGGCCACGGCTCGTGGACGGCTCGTTGGACGGTGTCTCGGTGGCCGTCGTCGCGCTCGGCGACCTCGACCAGGTCCGCTACGAACCCGTGGCCGAGCAGCTCGAGCTGGCCGGGGCGACCGTGACGGCCTCGGTCGCCATCACCGAGTCGTGGACCGGTGACGACAGCACCGCACGCGTCGCTGCGGCGGAGGACCTCGCGTCGCAGGACGGGGCAGAGACCTCGGACACCGGCACGGAGGAGAGCACCGACGAAGAGTCGATGGCCGACGAGGACGCCGTGCAGGCCCTGGCGACCGCGCTCGCCACCTCGTTGACGGAGCCTGCCTCTGTCGAGGGCAGCGACGACGGGTCAGCAGTTCTCCAGACTCTCGTCGACGCCGGACTGCTTACCGTCTCCGAGGACGTGACCGCTCCGGCCGAGACCATCCTGCTGCTCTCGCCGCCGGCCGACCCGGCAGCCGACACGAGCGAGGGAGAGGCCGTGCCGACCGAGGCGGGAACCGACGCGCCGACGGCGGAGACCGACGCGGGTCCGGTGCAGATCGAGGCGTCGATCGCTCTCGCGTCCGCCGAGGCGGCCCAGGGCGCCGTGGTCGCAGGGCCGGCCGCGGTCGACGGAGACCTGATCACCCTCCTGCGCGACGAGGAAGAGCCCGTGTCCACGGTCTCCGGTACCGGTTCGCTGGCCGGTCAGATCAACGTCCCGCTCGCACTGGCGGCGTCGTACGTCGACGTCGTCGGTCACTACGGGTTCGAGGAGAGCGCCACGTCGGTCATGCCCGACGCCGTCGAGCTGCCCGAGCGGATCGACGGTGCGCCGTCGGCGAGCGACCAGTCGGCGTCGGTCGACGAGGCAGCGTGAGGCGCCGTCGCGCGGTGGCCGCCGCGATCGTGGCCGCGGGCGTGACGGCCACGGCGCGCGAGCTCGGGCAGGCGCTCGCGGGCCCCGACGCGCCGCGCTGGACGCGCACGAACCATGCCGGCAACCCGGTAAGCCTGCTCGAGGGCCCGGCCGTCGCCGTGGGGACAGGGCTCGGGGCCCTCGCAGGAGCGCCGAGCGCCCGTCACGGGAGTGCGGTCGCGATTGCGGGGCTCGGTGCCGGCGCCTTCGGTCTGGTCGACGATCTCACCGAGGACCCGTCGACCCGGGCCAAGGGGCTGCGGGGCCACCTCGGTGCGCTCGCCCGGGGCGAGCTGACGACCGGGGGCCTGAAGGTCCTGGGCATCGGCGCGACCGCGGCACTCGCCGCGGCCGTCGTCCCGCGCCGTTCCGTCGGAGTCGGACGCGTCCTCGACCTGGCCGTCGACACGGCGCTCGTCGCCGGGGCGGCGAACCTCGTCAACCTCCTCGATCTCCGTCCCGGACGGGCGTTGAAGGCCTCCGTGGTCGGTGCCGTCCTCCTGGCGCCCTCGTCCCCGGGGAGCACCGGGGCCGTCGTCGGTGCCGGCGTCGCAGCGGCACCGGCCGACCTCGCCGGCCGGGACATGCTCGGCGACTGCGGAGCCAACGCGCTGGGTGCAGTGCTGGGCGCCGAGCTGGCCGCCACGGCGCCCCGCCCGGTCCGATGTGCCGTCCTGGCAGGGATCGTCGGTCTGACGCTCGCGAGCGAGCGCGTGAGCTTCTCGGCCGTGATCGCCGACAACCCGGTCCTGCACCGTCTGGACACGTGGGGCCGGGGCGGAGAGCACTGATGTCCCCGCGGGCACGGGTCGCGGTCCAGTCTCTTGCCGGTGCCGCCGCGATGATCACCGTCGTCACGCTGATCAGTCGCGCACTGGGCTTCCTGCGCTGGGGCGTCCAGGCCGGCCAGGTCGGGTCGGACAACCCCGTGGCGGAGGCCTACTCCACCGCCAACCTGCTCCCGAACGTCCTGTTCGAGGTGGCAGCGGGCGGGGCCCTGGCCGGTGCGGTGATCCCGCTCCTCGCCGGTCCGATCGCCCGCAGCTCGCGCGTCGAGGTCTCACGCACCGCATCCGCGCTCCTGTGCTGGAGCCTGCTCGTCCTGGTTCCGCTCGGCGGTCTCGTCGCGGTCTTCGCGGGACCGCTCGTCGACCTCGTCGTCGTCGCCGTCGGCGGCGCGGCTGTCGAGTCCGGCACGGCGGAGCTCGCGACGGGATTCCTGCGGGTCTTCGCCCTGCAGATCCCGCTCTACGGCGTCGGGATCGTCATGTCCGGCGTGCTGCAGGCGCACCGTCGGTTCTTCTGGCCCGCCGCCGCGCCGATGTTCTCCTCGGTCGTCGTCATCGTCGCGTACTTCGTCTACGGAAGCCTGGTCGGCTCGGCGCCGGAGACCGCGGCCGAGGCGTCCGACACGGCACTGGCATGGCTCGCCTGGGGCACGACCGCGGGTGTCGCCGCCATGAGCCTTCCCCTGGTCGTGCCCGCGATGCGTACGGGGGTCAGGCTCCGACCCACCCTGCGATTCGCACCGGGCGAGGCGCGCCGCGTGCGAGCTCTCGCGCTGGCAGGGATCGGTGGGCTGGCAGCCCAGCAGGTGTCCGTCGTCGCGGTGATGCTGGCGGCGAACCGGTACGGCGGCCCCGGGTCCGGGACCTTCCCCGTCTACACGTACACCCAGGCGGTCTACTGGCTCCCGTTCGCCCTGCTCGCGGTCCCGCTGGCCACGAGTGCCTTTCCTCGCATCGCCGAGCGTGCCGCGGCGGACGACCTCCCGGGCCTGGGACGACTGTTCTCGCGCACGACGCGGACCATGCTCACGATCGTCGCCGCCGGGGTCGCCGGGGTGATCGCCGCCTCGGGCGCGGTCGAGGCGGTCTTCGCGACGTTCGCCGACGGAACCGTCTCCGGCATGGGGGCGGGCCTGGCGTGGATGGCGCCCGGGCTCCTGGGATATGCGCTCATCTTCCACGTCTCACGAGCGCTGTACTCGGTCGACCACGGACGAGCCGCCGTCGTCGCGACAAGTGCGGGATGGTTCGTCGTCTCGATCCTGGCGTTCGTCCTCCCGGCGATCGTGCTGGGCGACGACAGGAACCGGGAGGCCACGCTCGTCCTGCTCGGAGCGGCGAACACCGTCGGCATGACCGTGGCGGCCGTGCTGCTTCTCGCGGCCGCGCACCGACACCTCGGCGACCAGGCGATGCGCGGTACCGGGCGCACCACGGTCGTCATCACGCTCGGGGGTGCGCTCGGCGCGGCCGCGGGTGCAGCGCTCAACCGCCTCGTCCTCCCGGACGACGCGTCGTTCGTGGGTGGCGCCCTGGTCGGTCTGCTGGCAGGCGTCGTCGGGGCGGGGATCGTCCTGGCCGTCTCGTGGCTGGCGGACCGGCGAGCGCTCGCCGCCGTCCTCGGAGGAGAAGCATGAGAGTCGTCCAGGTGCTGGGTTCGAGCGCAGGGGGCGTCGCGCGCCACGTGGCGCAGGTGGCGCAGGCGCTGACCGACGCGGGGATCGACACGCGCGTCGTGGGTCCGCGCTCGGTCGAGGCGCTCGCGGCGCCTCCCGGGGTGCCGTTCGCCGCCGTCGAGATCACGGACCGACCTCGTCCCGCGGACGTCGCGGCCGCGACGGCCCTGCGGCGTGCGGTCGTGGGCGCCGACGTCGTCCACGCGCACGGCCTGCGCGCCGGCGCGTTGGTCGTGCTCGCCACGCGTGGGTTGCGCGCACGGCCGCGCATCGTCGTCACGGTGCACAACCTGCCGGTCGGGTCCCGGGCGGTGCGTGGCGTCTCCGCGGTCCTCGAACGCATCGTCGCCCGGGGCTCCGACGTCGTGCTCGGGGTATCCGGAGATCTTGTCGACGCGATGGCCGCCCGTGGAGCCCGCGACGTCGCGCGGGCGCTCGTCCCCGCGCCGAGCCTTGCGGACGGGCCGGTACCCGAGAGTGAGCGCTCTCGGGCCGTCGCGTCGGTGCGTGAGGAGCTGGGCATCGACCCGGACGAGGGGCTCGTGGTGACGGTTGCCCGGCTGGCGCCCCAGAAGGGTCTCTCGACGCTCGTCGACGCCGCAGCCATGATCGACCACGACGTCACGTGGGTGGTCGCAGGGGACGGTCCGCTGAGGGAGGAGCTGCTCGGGCGCGCCGTCGACCGTGGTGCGCCCGTGAGCCTTCTCGGCCGACGAGACGACGTCGACCGGCTCCTGCTCGCGGCGGACGTCGTGGTCAGCGCGGCCGTGTGGGAGGGGCAGCCCATCGGCGTCCAGGAGGCGCTGGGGGCGGGTGCCGCTCTCGTCGTGACGGACGCGGGGGGCACCTGTGAGGTCACCGGGGACGCCGCCCGTGTCGTCCCTGTCGGGGACGCACGGGGCCTGGCCGACGCCGTCGGGCACGTCCTGGGGGACGAGGCCGAGCGTGACCGGCTCCGTTCCGCGGCCCGCGACCGGTTCCTGGCCCTGCCCAGGGTCGAGGACGTCGTCGGACAGCTCCTGCGTGCATACGCGGGCGGGACGAGCGTCACCTCCTAGTGGACGGGCGCGTCCGCCATCCACTGTTAGCATGGAGTTCCGTGGCAGACCCTTTGATCCAGACCCCCAGCCCCCTCGACTCCGGCGCCGACGCGCGCCACACGACGCGGCACATCTTCGTGACCGGAGGCGTCGCCTCCTCGCTCGGCAAGGGACTGACGGCTTCCAGCCTCGGCCGTCTGCTGCGCAGCCGTGGACTTCGCGTCACGATGCAGAAGCTCGACCCGTACCTCAACGTCGACCCGGGGACGATGAACCCGTTCCAGCACGGTGAGGTCTTCGTGACCGAGGACGGGGCGGAGACGGACCTCGACATCGGTCACTACGAGCGTTTCCTCGACAACGACCTGCCCGCCTCCGCGAACGTGACGACCGGCCAGGTGTACTCCCAGGTCATCGCCAAGGAGCGCCGCGGCGAGTACCTCGGTGACACCGTGCAGGTCATCCCGCACATCACCGACGAGATCAAGTCGCGGATGCGCGCCCAGGCCGGTGCCGACTACGACGTGATCATCACCGAGGTCGGTGGCACGGTCGGCGACATCGAGTCCCAGCCGTTCCTCGAGGCTGCGCGGCAGATCCGCCACGAGCTCGGTCGCGACGACTGCTTCTTCCTGCACGTCTCGCTCGTGCCGTACATCGGCCCCTCGGGCGAGCTCAAGACCAAGCCGACGCAGCACTCGGTCGCCGCGCTGCGGTCGATCGGCATCCAGCCCGACGCACTCGTGCTGCGGGCCGACCGCGAGGTGCCCGAGTCGGTCAAGCGGAAGATCGCGCTCATGTGCGACGTGGACAACGAGGCCGTCGTCGCCGCCGTCGACGCGCCGAGCATCTATGACATCCCGCGGGTCCTGCACGGCGAAGGGCTCGACGCCTACGTCGTCCGTCGGCTCGGGCTCTCGCACGGAGACGTCGACTGGGACGGCTGGACGGAGCTGCTCGAGCGCGTGCACCGCCCGGCGCACCAGGTCGAGATCGCCCTCGTCGGCAAGTACATCGACCTGCCCGACGCGTACCTGTCGGTGACCGAGGCGCTCCGCGCCGGCGGGTTCGACAACGACGCCAAGGTCTCGATCCGCTGGGTGACCTCGGACGACTGCCAGACCCCTGAGGGAGCGGACGACGCTCTCAGCGGCGTGGACGCGATCCTCGTCCCCGGCGGCTTCGGCGTCCGAGGTATCGAGGGGAAGCTCGGCGCGCTTCGCTGGGCGCGCGAGAACAAGGTGCCGACGCTGGGCATCTGCCTCGGACTCCAGTCGATGGTGATCGAGTACGCCCGCAACGTCGTCGGCATCGCGGACGCGTCGTCGACGGAGTTCGACCCCGACACGGCGCACCCGCTGGTTGCCACGATGGCGGAGCAGATCGAGTTCGTCGGCGGCAAGGGTGACATGGGCGGCACCATGCGTCTCGGCGCGTACGACGCAGCTCTCGCCCCGGGGTCGGTCGCCGCCGTGGCCTACGGCTCGGAGCTGGTCTCGGAGCGCCACCGTCACCGCTACGAGGTGAACAACGCCTACCGGTCGCAGCTCGAGGACGCCGGTCTGGTGATCTCCGGGACGTCTCCGGACGGCTCGCTCGTCGAGTTCGTGGAGCTGCCCCGGGACGTCCACCCGTACTACGTCAGCACGCAGGCGCACCCCGAGTTCAAGTCGCGCCCCACGCGCGCCCACCCGTTGTTCTCCGGCCTGGTCGCCGCGGCGGTCGAGGCCCAGCGGTGAGCGCGCCGCTCGCGGACGAGCCGGCGCGGCGCACCGTCCGCGAGCGGCGTCTGGTCCATCGGGGTCCGATCTGGGACGTCGTCGCGGACGACGTCGAGCTGGACCCGGGCGTCGTCGTCACCCGTGAGGTGATCGATCACCCCGGTGCGGTGGCGGTCGTCGCGCTGGACCCCGACGACCGTGTCCTGCTCCAGCGGCAGTACCGGCACCCCGCGGGCCTTGAGATGTGGGAGCCGCCCGCGGGGCTCCTGGACGTCGTGGGTGAGGACGCGCTCACCGCGGCGCAGCGCGAGCTCTACGAGGAGGCCGACCTGCGCGCGACGCGCTGGGACCTCCTCGTCGACTACTCGACGACGCCGGGCGGGTCGACGGAGGCCCTCCGCGTGTTCCTCGCGCGTGATCTCGTCGAGGTTCCCGCCGCCGAGCGCTTCGAGCGGGAGCACGAGGAGGCCGGCATGCCGGCACGGTGGCTTCCGCTGGAGGAGGCTGTCGACGCGGTGCTCACGGGCGGCCTGCACAACCCCAACACCGTGGTGGGCGTCCTCGCCGCGGCTCAGGCACGCGCCCGCGGCTGGTCGACGCTCCGTCCGGCCGAGACGCCGTGGCCACATCGACGCCGTCACGTGATGGCGGACGTCGACCCGCGCGCCTGAGGGTCAGAGCGCCTCGCGCACGCGCATCGTGAGCGGAACCTTCACGACCCCTGCGACGAGAACGGCCGCGCCGAGCATGTGGAGCCCGACGAGCAGCGCCGGAAGCCCGGTGAAGTACTGCACGTAGCCGATCAGGCCCTGCCCGAGCGTGATCACCACGACGATCCAGAGCGCCTTCGTCACCGCCCGCGGCGCGTTCGTGCGGAAGGCGACCACGAGGGTCACCGCGAGCACCGCGAGGAAGATCCACACGGAGGCGGCGTGAAGCCGGGTCATCAGGGCCGGGTCGACCCCGATGCGGTAGGCGATCTCGTCGTCCCCGCTGTGCGGACCCGCCCCGGTGACGATCACACCCAGGACGACGACCGGCACCATCAGCACGACGAGCCACGTGCCGAGCGTGTGCAGAGCGGGTTCCACGACCCGTCGCGGCGGCGCGTCGCCCTCGCCGGAGCGGTGCAGCAGAAGTGCCGAGACGGCGACCAGGCACGCCGAGATCACGAAGTGCAGCGAGACCAGCCCGGGGTGGAGGTGGAGCAGCACGAGGATTCCGCCGAGCAGGGCCTGGGCGACGACGCCGACGAGCGGGACGAGACCGAGCAGTCGGTAGGCGCGCGAGCGGCTGCGGTCGGTGCAGACGAGCAGGACGACCGCGATGGCGAGAACACCCAGGACCCCGGTGATCGTCCGGTTCCCGAACTCGATGTACTGGTGGTACGACGTCTCGGGGTGGAACGCCGCGGTGAACTGACCGGGTTCGCACTCGGGCCACGTCGAGCAGCCGAGCCCCGACCCGGTGAGGCGGACCGCCCCGCCGGTCACGATGATGCCGATCTGGACGACGAGGTTCGCGACCAGGACTCCGTGCGTCCAGGGGCGGAAGCGTGCCAGCCAGTCGGTCTGCGGGGGCGTCTGCGTGGGCGTGCTCACGCCTCTACGGTAGTCGGTCCGATCCTCGTTCCCGGCGCCTGCGAGTGTGACGTCGGCCCGGGTTCCTCGGCCGTCGTGCCGGCGACCTACTGCCAGCGGAACGTCCTCGCGGTCAGAACCGACAGTGCGGCCGCCCAGAGGGCAAGGATCGCCAGCGAGCCGAGCGCGAACGTCCCGTCGACCAGCGCCGCCGACATCGCCTCCGCGAGCGCGCCCGACGGCAGTGCCATGACGATCGGGCCGAGGATCCCCGGCAGGTGGTCGGCGGGGATGATGACGCCTCCGCCGAGCGCGAGAAGGATCAGGACCAGGTTGGCAACCGCCAGCACCCCCTCTGCGCGCATGGTCCCGGCGATGAGCAGGGCAAGAGCGGTGAACGCCGCGGTACCGAGCAGGACCGCCACGAGCGCCGCGAGGAGACCGGAAGGGTCGGGGGACCATCCGAGGAAGAGCGCGGTCGTGGCGAGCACGAGGACCTGGACGACCTCCACGGCGAGGACCCCCAGCACCTTTCCGGCGACGAGTCCGCCGCGGCCCAGGGGAGTCGTGGCCAGGAGCCGGAGCACCCCGTTCCGACGGTCGAAGGCCGTCGCGATGGCCTGTGACGTGAACGCGGTCGCCATGACGGCCAGGGCGAGCACGCCCGGCGTCACGTAGTCGACCCGGGACAGGCCACCCGTGTCCATCGAGACGACGTCGGTCGCCACGAGGCCGACGAGCACGATGGCGGGCAGGATGATGGTGACGAGGAGCTGCTCGCCGTTGCGCAGGATCGCGCGCGTCTCGAACGTCGCCTGCGCGAAGATGCGCCGTGACGCGGGAGCCGGCGTGGAGGTCGTCATCGCAGGGTCCGTCCGGTGAGTTCGAGGAAGACGTCCTCGAGCGTGCGCCGGCCCGTGCTGATGCGGTGGGCGAGCGCGTCCGCCTGCACGAGCCAGGTCGTCGTCGCACGGAGGGCGGCGGGGGTGACCTCACCGTGCAGGAGGTAGACGCCGGGGGACTCCTCGACGGCGTTCCAGTCGGACCCTGTGTCCTGCGAGAGCAGGCTCGCCGCGATCGCGACGTCGAGGCCCGTGGACGTCTCGACGCGGATCGTCTGTTCGCGGCCCGCCAGCAGCTGCTCCGTCGTCCCCTCGGCGACGACGGAACCGTGGTCGACGACGTAGACGCGGTCCGCGAGGTTCTCGGCCTCGTCCATGAGGTGGGTGGTGAGCACGATGGCGACGCCCGTGTCCCGGAGCTCACGTACGAGGTCCCAGACGGCGCGGCGGCTCTGCGGGTCGAGTCCGGCACTCGGTTCGTCGAGGAAGACGAGCTCCGGACGGCCGACGACGGCGATCGCGAGGGCGAGGCGCTGGCGCTGCCCGCCCGAGAGCCGACGGACCGTCGTGCCGGCGAAGCCTGCCAGGCCGAGCCTGTCGACGAGGTCGTCGACGGAGCGGGGACGGGCGTACATCGTGGAGACGTGCGTGAGCACCTCGAGGGCGCGCGCGCCGGAGGGGAGGCCGCCGTCCTGGAGCATGACACCGACGCGTGCGCGTGCTGCCGAGGCCTCGGCGGCCGGGTCCATGCCGAGGACCCGGATCTCGCCCGAGTCTGGCGTCCGGAGGCCTTCGCAGCACTCGATCGTCGTCGTCTTGCCCGCGCCGTTCGGACCGAGCACCGCCGTGACCTGGCCGGCGTGCGCCTCCATGCTCAACCGGTCGACGACGGGGCGGCCGTCATAGCTCTTCGTCAGGTCGCGGACGACGAGGGCGGGATTGCTCACTGCGGCAGTCTAGAGGGGTGCGCGGGACAGGTCCTGTGAGGGTCGCCTTGCTTGCCAACCGGCAATTAGAGAACGAGGATGTTGCGATATGCGGACTGTCCGCATTCTTCGACGCGATCAGAGGAGGTGGGGTCATGGAGCACGGTGCCACGCGGCAGTTCGACCTCGCCGACACCTCGGACGAGTCGACGCGCGAGCGTGTCCTGCGTCACGTCGTGACCGACGGGCCGGTCGCCGCCGCCACCCTCGCCTCGACGCTGGGTCTGACGCCCGCGGGTGTCCGTCGGCACCTCGGGCTTCTCGAGGCAGACGGCCTCATCGCTCCTCACGTCGTACCCCCGACCGAGGTGCGTCGCGGCCGCCCGGCCCGCCGGTTCGTGGCGACCGAGCACGGACAGTCGTCGCTCACGGGTGCCTACCCCGAGCTGGCAGGCCAGGCACTGCGCTATCTGCGGTCGGCGGGTGGGGACGAGGCCGTCGCCGAGTTCGCCCGGCTACGGCTCGCGGACCTTGCCTCCCGCCGTGCCAAGGACGTCGACGCGGAGACGGTCGCGGACCGCGTCGTCCAGCTCGCCGACGTCCTCAGCGACGAGGGGTACGCCGCGAGCGTGCGTCCCACCGGCGGGTCGATGGCCCTGCAGCTCTGCCAGGGGCACTGCCCCATCCAGCACGTGGCGGCGGAGTTTCCCGAACTGTGCGAGGCGGAGGCCCGGGTCTTCTCGGAGCTCCTCGGCTCGCACGTGCAGCGTCTCGCCACCCTGGCGGGAGGAGCGCACGCCTGTACCACCAACGTCCCAATCCCAGTAGACAGCTTGACGACCAGAACGACCCACACCGTCCCCGGAACGCGGAAGGACTGACATGAGCGCTCCCACGCAGGACAACCTGACACCGCAGTCGGACGAGGAGATCATCGCCTCGATCGGCTCGTACGAATACGGTTGGCACGACAGCGACTCCGCCGGCGCCACGGCGCAGCGCGGTCTCAGCGAAGCCGTCGTGCGCAACATCTCGGCGCTGAAGAACGAGCCCGAGTGGATGCTGAAGCGTCGACTCAAGGCCCTCAGCCTGTTCGAGAAGAAGCCGATGCCGAACTGGGGTTCCGACCTCTCCGGGATCCACTTCGACAACATCAAGTACTTCGTCCGCTCGACCGAGAAGCAGGCGACTAGCTGGGAAGAGCTTCCCGAGGACATCAAGGCGACGTACGACCGCCTCGGTATCCCGGAGGCCGAGAAGCAGCGTCTGGTCGCCGGTGTCGCGGCACAGTACGAGTCCGAGGTCGTCTACCACCAGATCCGTGAGGACCTGGAGGAGCAGGGCGTCATCTTCGTCGACACGGACACTGGCCTGCGCGAGTACCCCGAGCTCTTCGAGGAGTACTTCGGGACGGTCATCCCCAGCGGTGACAACAAGTTCGCCGCGCTCAACACGTCGGTGTGGTCGGGCGGGTCGTTCGTCTACGTCCCGCCGGGCGTGCACGTCGAGATCCCGCTCCAGGCCTACTTCCGGATCAACACCGAGAACATGGGTCAGTTCGAGCGGACGCTGATCATCGCGGACGAGGGCTCGTACGTCCACTACGTCGAGGGCTGCACGGCGCCGATCTACTCGAGCGACTCCCTGCACTCCGCCGTCGTCGAGATCGTCGTCAAGAAGAACGCGCGGGTCCGGTACACGACCATCCAGAACTGGTCGAACAACGTCTACAACCTCGTGACCAAGCGTGCGACGGCCGCCGAGGGCGCGACGATGGAGTGGGTCGACGGCAACATCGGCTCCAAGGTCACCATGAAGTACCCGGCGATCTACCTCCTCGGCGAGCACGCCCGTGGCGAGACGCTGTCGATCGCGTTCGCGGGCGAGGGCCAGCACCAGGACGCCGGGGCCAAGATGGTCCACGCTGCACCGCACACCTCCAGCTCGATCGTCTCGAAGTCGGTGGCGCGCGGTGGTGGGCGGACGTCCTACCGCGGTCTCGTCCAGGTCCTCGAGGGTGCTGAGCACTCCGCGTCGACCGTGCTCTGCGACGCGCTGCTCGTCGACCAGATCTCTCGCTCCGACACGTACCCGTACGTCGACGTGCGCGAGGACGACGTCTCGATGGGGCACGAGGCGACGGTCTCCCGCGTCAGCGAGGACCAGCTGTTCTACCTGATGTCCCGAGGCATGCCCGAGACCGAGGCGATGGCCATGATCGTGCGCGGGTTCGTCGAGCCCATCGCGCGCGAGCTCCCCATGGAGTACGCCCTCGAGCTGAACCGCCTCATCGAGCTCCAGATGGAAGGGTCCGTCGGCTGATGACTACCGCCAGCACTGATCTGAACACGCCCACCGCCGACGAGGCCGCCGCGTTCGGCGGCGAGCCTGCCGGCCTGAGCACCGACCACTCGCGTGCTGCCGTCGACGGCGCGCACACCCACGGGAACGGCAGCTCGCCGCAGGGTTCGCGTGCCGAGCGCCTGACGTCGTTCGACCTCGCCGACATCCCCGTCCCGTCGGGCCGCGAGGAGGAGTGGCGGTTCTCGCCCGTCGCCCGTCTCATGCCGCTGTTCGACGGCGACCTCTCCGGCGCAGGCGTCATCACCACCGTCGTCGAGGCCCCTGAGGTTCAGGTCGAGATCGTCGGTCGCGACGACAAGCGCCTGGGTACCGCGGGACGCCCTGGCGACCGCGCTGCGGTCGTCGCGTGGAACGCCGCGACGCAGGCCACGGTCGTGACCGTCCCCGCGGGTGTCACGGCGAGCGACGTCACCTCGATCCGCATCGAGGGCACGTCGAACGACGCGACGGCGGCGCACCTGGTGGTGCACGCGGAGGAGAACAGCTCCGCCGTCGTCGTCCTCGACCACGTCGGCAGCGCGACGCTGACCGAGACGGTCGAGATCGTCGTCGACGAGGGTGCGAACCTGACCGTGGTCTCCGTGCAGGACTGGGCCGAGGGTGCGGTGCACGCCAGCTCGCACCGGTCGCGGATCGGCAAGGACGCCCACCTCAAGCACGTCGTCGTCACGTTCGGCGGCGACGTCGTCCGTGTGACCCCCGACGCCGAGTTCACGGCCGAGGGCGGCGACGTCGAGATGGTCGGGCTCTACTTCGCGGACACCGACCAGCACCAGGAGCACCGCCTCTTCGTCGACCACGCGGTCCCCGCGTGCAAGTCGCGCGTGACCTACAAGGGCGCGCTGCAGGGCGAGGGTGCGCACGCGGTCTGGATCGGCGACGTGCTGATCCGTGCCGAGGCGTCCGCCACCGACACGTACGAGCTCAACCGGAACCTGGTCCTCAGCGACGGTGCACGCGCCGACTCGGTCCCGAACCTCGAGATCGAGACGGGCGAGATCGAGGGGGCCGGGCACGCCTCGGCCACCGGTCGCTTCGACGACGAGCAGCTCTTCTACCTGCAGGCTCGCGGGATCCCCGAGATCGACGCGCGTCGTCTCGTCGTGCGCGGGTTCTTCGCCGAGCTCATCCAGGACATCGGGGTGCCCGAGGTCGAGGAGCGGCTGCTCGCGTCGATCGAGGACGAGCTGGCGAAGTCGATGAGCGTGATCGAAGGACCGCGCGCATGACCGCGGAGCTGGTCTGCCACACCGGTGACCTTGCTCCCGAGGAGGTCATGAAGGTCGAGGTCGAGGGTGCCGCAGGAACCGTCGAGGTGGCGGTCGCCCGCGACTCCGACGGTACCTGGCACGCGATCGACGACATCTGCACGCACGGGGCGGTCTCGCTGTCGGACGGCGAGGTCGAGGGCTGCCTCGTCGAGTGCTGGTTGCACGGCTCGCAGTTCGACCTCCGCACCGGACAGCCACGCCAGCTCCCCGCGACCAGGCCGGTCGCCGTATATCAACTGACGATCGACGGCGACCGGGTCCTCGTCGACGTCGACCAGACCGTCACCACCCACTGAACTTTCTGGAGTAAACGTATGTCCACGCTAGAGATCCGCGACCTGCACGTCAGCGTCGAGACCAAGGAGGGCCCGAAGCCCATCCTGCGCGGGGTCGACCTGACCCTGGAGTCCGGCAAGACCCACGCCATCATGGGGCCGAACGGCTCGGGCAAGTCCACGCTCGCCTACTCGCTCGCGGGCCACCCGAAGTACCAGATCACGCAGGGAACCGTCACGCTCGACGGCGAGGACCTGCTCGAGATGAGCGTCGACGAGCGCGCCCGCGCGGGCCTGTTCCTCGCGATGCAGTACCCCGTCGAGGTTCCGGGCGTCAGCGTCTCGAACTTCCTCCGCACCGCGAAGACCGCGATCGACGGCGACGCCCCGGCCCTGCGTCACTGGGTCAAGGACGTCAAGGTCGCCATGGAGAACCTGCGCATGGACAAGGCCTTCGCCGAGCGTTCCGTGAACGAGGGCTTCTCCGGCGGCGAGAAGAAGCGCCACGAGATCCTGCAGATGGAGCTCCTCAAGCCGAAGTTCGCCGTCCTGGACGAGACCGACTCCGGCCTTGACGTCGACGCGCTGCGCGTCGTCTCCGAGGGCGTCAACCGCGTCAAGGAGAACACCGACGCCGGGTTCCTGCTCATCACGCACTACACGCGCATCCTGCGCTACATCACGCCCGACTTCGTGCACGTGTTCGTCGACGGACGTATCGCCGAGGAGGGCGGCCCGGAGCTGGCCGACCGCCTCGAGGCCGAGGGCTACGACCGCTACCTCACGGGTGCGGCTTCCGCGTAGCTCGCGGGTGCCGGCCCGGGCCGCCGCCCGGGCCGGCACCTCCCGGATCGACCGAGGAGGACCACGATGACGACGACCGTCGGAACATCGCATCTCGACCACTGCCCGACGTACGGTGCGCTCTCGGCGCGTGAGCTGGCCGCCGTCCGGGCGGACTTCCCGCTCCTGGAGCGGACGGTGCGGCAGGGTCGTCCGCTCGTCTACCTCGACTCCGCGGCGACGTCGCAGAAGCCGACGGCCGTCCTCGACGCCGAGCAGGACTTCTACGAGCGTCGGAACGCCGCGGTGCATCGCGGGGCCCACCAGCTCGCGGAGGAGGCGACGGAGGCGTTCGAGGGCGCTCGGGCGGAGGTCGCCCGCTTCGTCGGTGCCGACGTGGGTGAGATCGTCTGGACCTCCGGGGCGACGGCCGCCATCAACCTCGTGGCCTATGCGCTGTCGAACGCGACGCTCGGGCGGGGTGGGGCGGCCGCGCAGCGGTTCGCCCTGGCACCCGGGGACGAGATCGTCATCACCGAGGCGGAGCATCACGCCAACATCGTCCCGTGGCAGGAGCTGGCGGCCCGGACCGGCGCGACGGTGACCTACCTCCCGGTCGACGACGAGGGTCGGATCGACACGAGCGTCGTCGACCGGGTGATCACCGAGCGCGCCCGGGTCGTCGCGTTCACCCACGCGTCGAACGTGACCGGTGCGATCACCGACGTGGCGCCGATCGTCCGACGTGCTCGCGAGGTCGGGGCCCTCACGGTTCTCGACGCGTGCCAGAGCGTGCCGCACCTGCCGGTCGACCTCCACGAGCTCGGGGTCGACTTCGCGGCCTTCTCGGGCCACAAGATGATGGGCCCGACCGGAGTCGGCGTGCTCTACGGTCGCCGTGAGCTGTTGGAGGCGCTGCCCCCGGTGACCACCGGTGGGTCGATGATCGAGGTCGTCACGATGACGGAGTCGACCTACATGGCACCGCCGCAGCGCTTCGAGGCCGGCACGCAGATGGTCGCGCAGGCCGTCGCGCTCGGTGCCGCGGCGCAGTACCTCGGCGAGCTGGGGATGGACGCGATCGCCGCGCACGAGCGCGAGATGGCGGCCGAGCTGCTGAAGATCGCCGACCTTCCGGGCATCAGGGTCGTCGGCCCGACCGACCCGGAGAACCGTCTCGCGGTGGTCTCCTTCGTGGTCGAGGGCGTGCACGCGCACGACGTCGGCCAGATCCTCGACGACGCAGGGATCGCCGTCCGCGTGGGGCATCACTGCGCGCAGCCCCTGCACCGGCGGTTCGGCATCGTCTCGACCGCTCGGGCGTCCGCCGCGGTCTACACCTCGGCGCAGGACGTCGCGGCGTTCCGGGAATCTCTTGCCGGGGTCCGCACGTTCTTCGGTGTGAACGACTGATGTCGTCCGCCGCCCACGCACGACGACCACGACCGACAGGAGCGCTGCACGGATGAGTTCGCTCGAGCAGATGTACCAGCAGGTCATTCTCGACCATGCCAAGGTGCTGCACGGCAAGGGGCTCGTGGAGCCCGCCGACGGTCACGTCGTCGGAGAGTCGCACCAGGTCAACACCACGTGTGGAGACGACGTCACGTTGCGCGTCGAGATCGACGAGTCGGACCCGGAGAACCCGGTCGTCGCCCGGCTGAGCTGGGAAGGACAGGGGTGCAGCATCTCGCAGGCCTCGATCTCGGTGCTGCACGACCTGGTGGCGGGGGAGTCCGTCGACGCCGGTGAACGTGCCGGTGAGGTGTTCCGCGAGCTGATGTCCTCGCGCGGCAAGGGTCTCGACGACGACTCGGAGGACCTTCTTGGTGACGCGACGGCCTTCACCGGCGTGTCGCTGTACCCCGCTCGTATCAAGTGCGCGCTGCTCGGCTGGGCGGCGTTGCGTGACTCTCTGGTCACCTCAGGAGTCCTGACGAACAAGGAGCAAGCATGAGCACGACACCAACGCCGACCACGGCGGCTGACGTCGAGGAGGCGCTGCGCGACGTCATCGACCCCGAGCTCGGCATCAACGTCGTCGACCTGGGCCTGATCTACGGCGTCCAGGTCGACCAGAACAACCACGCCGTGGTCGACATGACACTCACGTCGGCGGCATGCCCGTTGACCGACGTGATCGAGGACCAGTCCGCCCAGGCCCTCGAAGGAATCGTCGACGGGTTCCGCGTCAACTGGGTCTGGATGCCGCCGTGGGGCCCGGAGAAGATCACGGACGACGGCAAGGAGCAGCTGCGAGCCCTCGGGTTCAACGTCTGACCGCCGCTCCGGTGCACAGAGCCCCACCCCGTCGCGATCGACGGGATGGGGCTCTGTGCATCGGTGGGCTCGCGACCGTCTGGTCGGGAGACGGTCCGGCTCGTGGTCGTGGGACCGACGTCAGCGGGGGGACTGAGCGTCGTCGGCGGCCGTCGCGCGCGTCTCGACGTCGAGAAGGCAGAGGTCCGGTGCCACGAAGGGCTCCAGCCGCGTCGCGGCGACATGCCCCGGTGCATGGTCGAGGAGTCCCTGGGCCAGGCCCAGATGGAACGCGCAGACCACGTCCGGGCGCTGCTGTGCTAGATCGAGGAACGGGCAGCGGCGCAGTGAGATCCGACGGGGCTCGTCGTCGGTCGTCTCGGGTGCGAAGCCAAGGTCCTCGAGGTGTCCCAGCAGGTGTCGGACCGCTGACGTGCCTGGCTGTACCGGGGTCGGGTCGAGAGTCTCGGCTACCGCCAGACCGGCCCGCCGGGCGGCGTCCGCGGGGTCGGGCTCGTCCGTGCCGAACCCGTCGAGGAGGACCCGCGTCAGCGCCGTGCGAACGGCCTGGTCGGCGTGCCCACGCGCCTCGGCCGTCTGGTCCTGGTCGGGCCGGGGGCGGGAACGGTAAAGCCTCCGGGGACGGCCTCGAACGGCACGCGGCTCGGGCTCGCTCGTGACGAGTCCGGCGCGTGCGAGGACGGACAGGTGTTCCCGGACCGTGTTCGGGTGCTGGTCCGTCGCCGCCGCGAGGTCGTCGACCGTGGTGCCGTCCCGGCCGTCGAGAAGGTCGAGCAGGGCGACGCGGCGCTCGGAGGCGAGCGCGCGCCGGACCGCCATCTCGCCGTCTCTCACGGCACGAGACTATCAACGGGCTCCGGCCGGACCCGCTGCAGCGTGTGATCGGTCACGACGGGCCCGGGCCGAGCCGGCAGAGACTAGACTGCTTTCGTTTGTGCCTCGTTCGTCCCTTGACCTGTTCCGAGGCCACCACCACTTCAGGAGGACCCGCTTCGTGATTAATGCCCAGGGTGTCGAGCTGCGCATCGGTGCACGCGTGCTGCTCGAGAGCGCGACCTTTCGCATCGCCCCGGGAGACCGGATCGGACTCGTGGGGCGCAACGGTGCCGGCAAGACGACGCTGACCAAGACGCTCGCGGGGGAGACCCTGCCCAGCGCCGGGAAGATCGTCCGTGGCAACGAGATCGGCTATCTTCCCCAGGACCCGCGGACCGGCGACCTCGAGGTCGTCGCGATGGACCGCGTCCTGTCTGCGCGCGGGCTCGACGAGATCGTGCGCAACATGCGTGAGACCGAGGGCGCGATGGCGAGCGCCGACGTCGCGACCCACGAGGCGGCGATGGAGCGGTACCCCAAGCTGGAGGCGCGGTTCGTCGCCGCCGGAGGGTACTCGGCGGAGAGCGAGGCGGAGACGATCACGTCGAACCTCGGCCTCGACGACCGGATCCTCGCCCAGACGCTCGGCACGCTCTCCGGAGGTCAGCGTCGTCGGATCGAGCTGGCGCGCATCCTCTTCTCGGGCGTCGACACGCTCCTGCTGGACGAGCCGACGAACCACCTCGACGCCGACTCGATCGTGTGGCTGCGGGAGTACCTGCGCAACTACTCGGGCGGGCTCATCATCATCAGCCACGACAACGACCTGCTGCGCGCCGTCGTGAACAAGGTCTTTCACCTGGACGCCAACCGGGGCGAGCTCGACCAGTACAACATGGGCTGGGACAAGTACCTCGAGCAGCGCGAGACCGACGAGCGTCGTCGTCGACGCGAGCGTCAGAACGCGGAGAAGAAGGCGAGCACCCTGCTCGCGCAGGCCGAGAAGATGCGGGCGAAGGCGACCAAGGCCGTCGCCGCGCAGAACATGATCAAGCGCGCCGAGCGCATGATGTCCGGCCTCGAGGGCGAGCGCGTGAGCGACAAGGTCGCGCACCTGCGCTTCCCGAAGCCGTCACCGTGCGGAAAGACGCCCCTGACGGCGACCGGGTTGTCGAAGGCGTACGGCTCGCAGGAGGTGTTCACCGGTGTGGACCTCGCGATCGACCGCGGCAGCCGTGTCGTCATCCTCGGTTTCAACGGTGCCGGGAAGACCACGCTCCTGCGCATCCTCGGCGGGGTCGACCAGCCGGACACGGGGCAGGTGCACCCGGGTCACGGGCTCAAGATCGGCTACTACGCCCAGGAGCACGAGACGCTCGACATGAACCTGACGGTGCTCGAGAACATGAAGCACTCGGCACCGGAGCTCGGCGAGACCGAGGTGCGCAAGGTGCTGGGGTCGTTCCTCTTCTCCGGCGACGACGCGGAGAAGCCGACCCGGGTGCTCTCCGGGGGCGAGAAGACACGGCTCGCGCTCGCGACCCTCGTCGTGTCCTCGGCGAACGTGCTGCTCCTGGACGAGCCGACCAACAACCTCGACCCCGCCTCCCGTGCCGAGATCCTCGGTGCCCTCTCGACGTACGAGGGAGCCGTGGTGATGGTCACGCACGACGACGGTGCTGTGGCCGCGCTCGCGCCGGAACGTGTGCTCCTGCTCCCGGACGGGGACGAGGACCTGTGGAACGACTCCTACGCCGAGCTGGTGTCCCTGGCCTGAGGCGGGCTGCCGGCGCCGACGGCGGAGTCGATCTCGGCGTCCTCGTCGTCCTCGTCCCGGCGCCGACGCTCGCGCGGTGCGACAGTGACCGACTCGCCGTCGGTCGTGAGGTTGCCCGCGACGATCGACGGCCCGCGCTCGCGGCGGACCAGGACAATAAAACCGCCCACCGCGCCGACGGCGAAGATGATCCACTGGACCGTGTACGAGAGGTGGGAACCCGGGTCCGTGTCCGGCTCGGGCACCGGGACGAGCGCCGTCTGCGGCGCGGGGTCCTCTGACACGAGCGCCACGTAGGCGCCCGTCGTCCGTCCGTCGGCCCAGTCGCCACCGTCGGCGCCCTCGGACAGGACCTGGTCCGTCGAGATCGCCTGCACCTGGTGGTCGGGCGCCTGCCGGTCGGAGGCGGGCTCGTCCTCGCGCAGGTGACCCGTGACCTCGACCGTTCCCTCGGGCGGGTCCGGGATCGCGGCCGCGGACATCGAGTCCTCGCCCCAGGTGACGAAGCCCCGGTCCACCACGAGGACGGTTCCGCTCGCCGACCCCTCGGTGACCTCGAACGGGACGAGCACGTGGAACCCGGGCGTCCCGCCGACCGGGCGGTTCCGCAGGAGGACCGTCTGATCGGGGTCGTAAGTCCCGGTCATGGTGACCTGGCGCCACACGTCGGCCTCGTCCAGCTCGTCACCGGGGCCGGTCACGACCTCCTCGAGCGGCACAGGCTCCGACTCGTAGTTCGACTCGACGACGGCGATCGCCTCTTCACGGACGTGGTACCGGTGCCACTGCCACCGAGCGGCCAGCAGGCACACGACGGTCAGCAGGACGACGGCGACGGCCAGGGTGGCCCACTCGCGTGGCGTCCGGTGCGCGTCCGTCACAGATCGTCCTCGTGCTCCAGCTCGGCGACCGGAACCGTGGAACGCAGGAAGTCGCGCGCGCCCAGGAACGTCTCCAGGTGCTCACGGTGCGCGTCGCACGCGAGCCAGACCTTGCGGCGTTCCGGGGTGTGAAGCTTCGGGTTGTTCCAGAGAAGTCCCCAGCGCGCCTCGTCGCGGCAGCCCTTGCCGCTGCAGATCAGCTCACCGGAGACGGTGTCGGCCGCGGGGGTGCTCATGAAAAACTCCGTGTCGTCGGGGGGTGGCGCGGGGTGCGTGGTCTGACCCGGGTCGGTGGTCCGGTCCGGGGGCGTGGGCGGCAGGGGCGACGGTGCAGAGCCCAGCTGGCCGTAGGGCACGGGATCGATCCGCCGCTCTGTGTGGTCACGCCCGGCGTTGACGAAGAGCACGGCGATGTACGGCAGGACGACGGCCCCGGCCGCGAGGACCCAACGGACCCAGTGGTCGATGAAGACGGCGCCGAAGAAGCAGGCCGTGCGGATCGTCATCTGGATCATGTAGACGCGGAAGCGTCGAGCCTGGTCGTCGGACAGCGGATCCAGCGCCGAGGTGACGCCTTGCACGGCGTCCCCCGTGCGGTGTTTCTTCACCACGTCAGTGTAGGCCGTTGTGGGAACCCGACAAAGAGCCAGGGTGCGCTTGGGCGCTGTGTCCGGCCGCCGAAGCGGGGTCCGGACGGTAGCGTCGACCGAGCAGCGCATCGAAGCCCCGACGAATGAGGAGTCCCGTGGATCAGGCAGCACAAGAGCCCCGCACCGTGGTGGTGACGGGGGCCGCGCGTGGGATCGGCCGTGCGATCGCCGAACGGTTCGTGGCCGCCGGCGACCGGGTCGCGACGATCTACCGCGGGGGAGACCTGCCCGACGGCGTGTTCGGGGCGGTGGCGGACGTCACGGACACCGACGCCGTGAACGCGGCGTTCTCGCAGATCGAGGCGGAGCTCGGGCCGGTCGAGGTGCTCGTCGCCAACGCGGGTGTCACCAAGGACCAGCTGCTGATGCGGATGACGGACGAGGAGTTCGAGTCCGTCGTCGACGTGAACCTCACCGGGACGTTCCGCTGTGTTCGCCGGGCGGCCAAGGGAATGATCCGGCAGCGACGCGGGCGGATCGTCCTCGTCTCCTCGGTCGTCGGGCTCTACGGCGGGCCTGGCCAGGTCAACTACGCGTCGTCGAAGGCCGCACTGGTCGGGATGGCGCGGTCGATCACGCGCGAGCTCGGTGCCCGCGGCATCACGGCCAACGTCGTCGCCCCGGGATTCATCGAGACGGCGATGACCGCGGAGCTGCCCGAGGAGCGACAGAAGCAGTACCGTGCCACGATTCCCGCCGGCCGGTTCGCCCAGTCCGACGAGGTCGCGGGTGTCGTGCAGTTCCTCGCGTCCGACGACGCGGCCTACATCAGCGGCGCGGTCATCCCCGTCGACGGCGGCCTCGGCATGGGGCACTGACCCCTCCCTCACCACTCCTGGGACCCGATCGTCCCGTTCCCACACCCCACACCTTTGGAAAGGACCCACCATGGGCCTCCTCGACGGCAAGAAGATCCTCGTCACCGGCGTGCTGACCGACGCCTCGATCGCGTTCCACGTCGCACGGCTCGCCCAGGAGGAGGGAGCACAGGTCGTGCTCACCTCCTTCGGGCGCCAGTTCCGCCTCACCCAGGCGATCGCACGTCGGCTTCCGCAGGAGGCTCCCGTCGTCCAGCTCGACGTCACCGACGACGAGGACCTCGCGGCGCTCGCGGACCGCGTCCGGGAGCACGTCGACTCCCTCGACGGCGTGGTCCACTCGATCGGGTTCGCACCCCAGAGCGTGATGGGCGGCAACTTCCTGTCGGGCGAGTGGGCCGACGTCTCCACCGCCCTCGAGGTATCGGCGTTCTCGCTGAAGTCGCTCGCGGTGGCGGCGAAGCCGCTCCTCAGCTCGGGCGGCTCCATCGTGGGACTGACGTTCGACGCGAGCTTCGCGTGGCCCGTCTACGACTGGATGGGTGTGGCGAAGGCCGCGTTCGAGTCGACCAGCCGCTACCTCGCACGTGACCTGGGTGCGGACGGGATCCGCAGCAACCTCGTCTCCGCCGGCCCGATCCGGACGACGGCCGCGAAGTCGATCCCGGGTTTCGCGTCCATGGAGGACGGCTGGCCGGAGCGCGCGCCCCTCGGCTGGGACCAGACCGACCCGGAGCCGACGGCGCGAGCGGTCGCCGCGCTGCTGTCCGACTGGTTCCCCGCGACGACGGGCGAGATCGTCCACGTCGACGGCGGTGTGCACGCTATGGGACTCTGATGCCATGACAGCATCTGGGACGAGCCCTCTGCACCGCCTGGTGCTCCTGCGCCATGCCAAGGCGGAACCCGCGGGCAACGGCGACGACGTCCTGCGTCCGCTCGCCCTCAACGGGCGCAAGCATGCGGGCCGGGTCGGCGAGGCGCTGGCCGCGGCAGGGCTCGTCCCCGACCTGGTCCTGTGCTCGTCCGCACTGCGAACGCGCCAGACGTGGGAGCTCGCAGCGTCTCGCCTCCCCACCACCGTCCCCGTGGACGTGCACGACTCGCTCTACGCGGCGAGCGTCAACGACCTGCTCGACGTCCTGCAGACGGTCGACGCCCGCGTCCGGACGCTGCTGGTCGTGGGGCACGAGCCGACGATGGCTGCGACCGCAGAGCGGCTCGGGGGTCCAGGTTCCCTGGACGGCGCGGTCGCTCAGGTGCGCGTCGGGGTCCCGACCGCCACCTACAGCGTGCTGGAGTCCGCCGAGCCGTGGGCCGCGTGGGAACCACGCTCGGCGCGACTCGTCGAGGTCACGCGCCCTCCGCGCTGACGAAGCCGCGGTCCCGCTCGGCGACGACCCTGTCGATCAGCGGCAGGACGGCGTCGAGTCGTGGTCCGTCGACGGCGTACGGCGCCTGCTCGCGGACGACCGGCTTCGCCGCGAACGCGATGCCGATACCGGCCGCGGCGATCATGTCGAGGTCGTTCGCGCCGTCGCCGATCGCGATGGTGTGGTCGGGCGTGATTCCCTCCTGTGCGGCGTAGGCGGCGAGTGCGGTGGCCTTGGCCGCCCGGTCGACGACCGGCCCGGTCGTGCGACCCGTCAGCACACCCTCGTCGATCTCCAGCCCGTTGGCCCGGTACCGGGTGATGCCGAGCTCTGACGCGAGCCCTTCGACGATCGCGGTGAACCCTCCGGAGACGAGAGCGACGACCCATCCTCGGCGGTGCGCCTCGGCGACGAGCTCTCGGGCCCCCGGCGTGAACGTCGCGCGTCGGCGGACGTCGTCGAGCGCGTCGGCCGGTACGCCGCGGAGGGTCGCGACCCGCTCGCGGAGCGAGGCGGCGAAGTCGAGCTCGCCGCGCATCGCCCGTTCGGTGACCTCCGCCACCTCGGCACGGGTTCCCGCATGGTCGGCGAGGAGCTCGATGACCTCCTCGGTGATGAGCGTGGAGTCGACGTCCATCACGAGCAGGTAGGGGGCGGTGGGATCAGTCAACGAGGGTTCCCTTCGGGACGACGGTGAGGCCGGACTCGGTCACGTGGAAGCCGCGGGCGCGGTCCTCCTCGGGGTTGAGACCGACGCGGGCGCGCTCCGCGACGACGACCCCCTTGTCGAGGATCGCACGGTGGACCTGGGCGTGACGCTGGATCTCGACCCCGTCCATCAGCACGCTGTCCGAGACGGTGGCCCAGGAGTGGACGTAGACCCCGGGGGAGAGCACCGATCCCGACACCGTCCCGCCGGAGACGATCACGCCCGGCGAGACCAGGGAGTCGGCGGCGTGCCCCGTCCGCCCCTCGGCGGCGTGGACGAACTTCGCCGGCGGGAGGCCGGTGTTGCCCGTGAACAGCGGCCACTGCTGGTTGTACAGGTTGAAGACCGGCGTGATCGAGATCAGGTCCTTGTGGGCGTCGTAGAACGCGTCGATGCTCCCGACGTCGCGCCAGTAGTCCCGGTCCCGGTCGGTAGAGCCGGGCACGTCGTTGCGGATGAAGTCGTAGACACCTGCGGTTCCGCGCTCGACGAAGGCGGGCACGATGTCACCGCCCATGTCGTGACGGGACGTGGGACTCGCGGCGTCCTGCGTGACGGCCTCGACGAGGGCGTCGGCGTTCATCACGTAGTTGCCCATCGACGCGAGAACCTCGCCGGGTGAGTCCGCCAGGCCCTCCGGGTCGGTCGGCTTCTCCAGGAACGCCCGGATCTTGGTGGGGTCCTCGGGGTCGGTGTCGATCACGCCGAACTGGTCGGCCATCCCGATCGGCTGGCGGATTCCCGCCACCGTGATCTCCGCGCCCGACTCGATGTGGGCGTCGACCATCTGGGAGAAGTCCATCCGGTACACGTGGTCGGCCCCGACCACGACCACGATGTCGGGCTTCTCGTCCTCGATGATGTTCAGGCACTGGTAGATCGCGTCGGCGCTGCCGAGGTACCAGTGCTTGCCCACCCGCTGCTGTGCGGGGACGGGGGCGACGTAGTTGCCCAGGAGCGGGGACATGCGCCACGTCCGGGCGATGTGCCGGTCGAGGCTGTGGGACTTGTACTGGGTCAGCACGACGACGTGCAGATAGCCCGAGTTGACCAGGTTCGACAGGGCGAAGTCGACGAGCCGGTACAGGCCGCCGAACGGGACGGCCGGCTTGGCGCGGGCCTGGGTGAGCGGCATCAGCCGCTTGCCCTCGCCACCGGCGAGGACGATCGCGAGAACTCGTGGCGTAGGCATGGCTCGACCTTATGCCGGACCACCCCGCGTCCGCACGCCTGACCGGATACCGTGTGGACGTGAGAGTCGACCTGCTGACGCGTGAGTACCCGCCCTTCGTCTACGGGGGTGCGGGCGTCCACGTCGCCGAGCTCTCCGCCGTCCTTCGTGAGCACGTCGACGTCCGCGTCCGTTGCTTCGACGGACCGCGCGACGCCGACGGGGTCGACGGCTATCGCGTCCCCTCCGAGCTCGAGGGCGCGGACGCCACGCTCGGCGTGCTCGGGGTCGACCTGCAGATGGCGTCGGCGACGGCGGGTGCCGACCTCGTCCACTCGCACACCTGGTACGCCAACATGGCCGGGCATCTGGCGTCGCTGCTGCACGGGGTCCCGCACGTGATCTCGGCGCACTCGCTCGAACCGTTGCGTCCCTGGAAGGCCGAGCAGCTCGGTGGCGGGTACCGCGTCTCGTCGTGGGTGGAGCGTACCGCCTACGAGGCCGCGGACGCCGTCATCGCGGTCTCGGGCGGCATGCGCGCCGACATCCTGCGCGCGTACCCGTCGATCGACCCTGACCGGGTGCACGTCGTGCACAACGGGATCGACCTCGACGGGTGGCAGCGTCCCGTCGAGGGCGACGACCGGGAACGGGCCGACGCGGTGGCGAGGTCACACGGGATCGACCCGGACCGACCTGCGGTCGTCTTCGTCGGCCGGATCACCCGCCAGAAGGGGCTGCCGTACCTCCTCGCGGCGGCTCGCCGACTGCCGCCCGAGGTCCAGCTGGTCCTGTGCGCCGGGGCTCCGGACACGCAGGAGATCGCCGCGGAGGTCTCCGACGCCGTCGCGGTGCTCGCTCAGGAGCGCACCGGTGTGGTGTGGATCGAGGAGATGCTGCCGCGCCCCGACCTCGTGGCGGTGCTCGCCGCGTGCACGGTCTTCGTCTGCCCGTCGGTCTACGAGCCGCTGGGCATCGTGAACCTGGAGGCGATGGCGGTCGGTCTGCCGGTGGTCGGCACCGCCACGGGCGGCATCCCCGAGGTGGTGGACGACGGGGTCACCGGCAGGCTCGTGCCGATCGACCAGGTGCAGGACGGGACGGGGACACCGATCGACCCGGAGCGGTTCGTCTCGGACCTCGCCGCCGCGCTGTCGGACGCGGTCGCGGATCCTGCCCGCGCGCGCGATCAAGGACGTGCGGCGCGACGTCGTGTGGAGGACCACTTCTCGTGGGAGTCCGTCGGGCGCCGGACCCTCGACGTCTACGCGCAGGTGCTCGGGACCGCTATCTCACGGTGAGGGTCGCTGCCGCGAGGGCGCGTCGAGCGGCGCGGTCGACCTCGCCCAGCGCCGCACTGCGCTGGTCCGCCTGCCAGAGCGACGCGGCACCGCCGTCGTCGTCGGTGGCGAGCTCGACGATCCGACGCAGTCGCGTGGCGAGCGAGGTGACCCGGGCCGTCGTCGCCTCGACGCGCGGTGGCAGCGGCCATCCCAGGTTCTCGCCGCGCAGGGCCGCCAGCTCGTCCCCGACGTCCTCCCGCCAGCGTGCGACGTCGAGATCCGCCAGGGCGCGGGTCGCGGTGATCAGGGCCGTCCGTAGCGCGCGGTCGGCCTCGGAGACGTCGCCGACGACGCCGTAGAAGCGACGCTCCCAGCTCGAGACAGGCACGCGGTCCCACGTCACGAGGTGCCCGGGCTCCCAGGCCGAACCGAACCGCACGACCGACGGCACGAGCGCGAACGCGCCGGCCGTCGACTCGACGAGGAGGCACTCGCCGGCCTCCGTCGCGGCGGCGCTCGCCTCGGCCGGCACCCCGGCGGGGTCGCCCGGTGCGGGCAGTGCCGCGACCGTCGACGTCCCCGGGGACGACACGATCGTGAGAAGGGTCCGGAGCTCGGCGTCGTCGTCCTCGCCCCGGCGCGGGGCGCCGTCGAACGAGCTGCCGAGCCGGTGCGGCTCGTCGTCGCCGCGCACGGCGCGGATCGCGTCGGGAAGCAGCGCGACCCCGTCCGCGAGGTCGCGCGCCCACAACGCCAGGACGACACTGCGTGGCGGGATGACGGACTGTGATTCCACACCGACCAACCTATAGGGTCAGTCGCTATGAGCTCGGTCCTTTCCTTCCAGGGTGTCAGCGTGCGTCGCGGTGCCTCAACGATCCTCGACGACGTCTCGTGGGAGGTGGAGGACGGCGACCGCTGGGTGATCCTCGGGCCCAACGGGGCCGGCAAGACGACGGCTCTGCAGCTCGCGAGCACTCGGATGCACCCGACCGCTGGAACGGTGGAGATCCTCGGTGAGCGTCTTGGTGGGACCGACGTCTTCGAGCTGCGACCGCGTGTCGGTCTGGCGAGCGCGTCGCTGGCCGAGCGGATCGCCCCGGGGGAGGTCGTCCGCGACGTGGTGCTGACCGCTGCCTACGGCATGACCGGACGCTGGCGCGAGGAGTACGAGGGGACGGACACCGAGCAGGCGGACGCCCTGCTTGCCGCCTTCGACGTCGCACGCCTGGCGGACCGCCGCTACGGCACACTGTCCGAGGGCGAGCGCAAGCGTGTCCAGATCGCCCGCGCGCTGATGCCGGACCCGGAGCTCCTTCTGCTCGACGAGCCGGCTGCCGGTCTCGACCTCGGCGGCCGCGAGGAGCTCGTCGGTGCACTGGCCGAGCTCGCGCAGGACGACGCGTCCCCGGTCCTCGTCCTCGTCACGCACCACCCCGAGGAGATCCCTCCCGGGTTCACCCACGCGCTGCTCCTGCGCGAGGGCGGCGTCCACGCGGCAGGCCCGCTGGAGGAGGTCATGACCGCCGAGAACCTGACGGCGACGTTCGGCACGCCCCTCGAGGTCTCGCACGACGGTGACCGGTGGAGCGCGCGTTCCGCGCGCTGACCCTGTGGAAACCCCTCCTGCCCGTCGGCCGAGGCAGTAGGGTTGGAGCAGATGCAGTGTCCGACGACGGGTGCTGGCGGGGAGGGAGGGTTCGATGGCCTGGTTGTGGTGGTTGGGCGGAGCAGCGGTGCTCGCGCTCCTGGAGATCGTCTCGCTCGACCTCGTCCTGATCATGTTCGCCGGCGGGGCGCTCGCCGCCGCGGGGATGGCAGCTCTCGGCGCGCCCGTCTGGGTGCAGATCCTGGCCTTTCTCGTGACCTCCGGCCTGCTGCTCTTCGCACTCAGGCCCTGGCTCTTGCGGAGCCTCCGCTCGCGCATGACCCTCACGGAGACCAACGCCGCCGCCCAGGTCGGGCGCATGGCCGTCGTCCTGGAGGACGTCACCGAGCTGCACGGCCGCATCAAGCTGGCCGGTGAGGTCTGGAGCGCCCGCACCGAGGACGAGGCGCCGTCGCTCCCCGTGGGCACGGAGGTGCGCGTGCTGCGCATCGACGGCGCGACCGCCGTCGTCGGGACGTCGAGCTCCGCGCCGCACGGGCGGGCACCCTCAGCAATGTGACCCGCGGAGCACGAGCGCACGAACTTCCGTGGGAGCGTCTCGCGGGTCCGGCCGCTGACGGCCGGTGAATGATCGACGAGGAGAGTTCATGAGCGACCCGAGTGTCGGGACCTTCATCTTGTACATCGTGCTGGCAGTCATCGTCGTCTTCGTCGTGGTTGCCCTGTTCAAGGCGGTGCGGATCGTCCCGCAGGCGACGTCGATCATCGTCGAGCGCCTGGGCCGGTACTCGCGGACGATGGACGCCGGGCTGCACCTGCTCGTCCCGTTCATCGACAAGCTGCGCGCGCAGGTGGACCTCCGCGAGCAGGTGGTCTCCTTCCCGCCGCAGCCCGTGATCACCTCGGACAACCTCGTCGTCAGCATCGACACGGTGATCTACTTCCAGGTCACCGACCCGAAGTCGGCCGTCTACGAGATCGCGAACTACATCACCGCGATCGAGCAGCTCACGGTCACCACGCTGCGTAACGTCATCGGTTCGATGGACCTCGAGCAGACACTGACGAGCCGCGACCAGATCAACGGCCAGCTGCGCGGGGTGCTCGACGAGGCGACCGGTCGGTGGGGCATCCGCGTCAACCGCGTCGAGCTCAAGTCGATCGACCCGCCGCAGTCGGTCCAGGGCGCGATGGAGCAGCAGATGCGCGCGGAGCGCGACCGCCGTGCCACGATCCTCACGGCCGAGGGCGTCAAGCAGTCGAAGATCCTCACGGCCGAGGGTGAGAAGCAGTCCCAGATCCTCCGTGCCGAGGGTGCCGCCCAGTCCAAGATCCTCGAGGCCGAGGGCGAGGCCCGCGCCATCCTGCAGGTCTTCGACGCGATCCACGAGGGCGACCCGGATCCGAAGCTGCTCGCATACCAGTACCTGCAGACGCTCCCCGAGATCGCGAACGGCACGTCGTCGAAGCTCTGGCTCATGCCGACGGAGTTCACGGCGGCGCTCAACTCGATCACCCAAGGACTCACCGGGTCCGCGGGCTCCGGCCCGTCGGGCGAGGACGCGGCCGCCACGGGCGACTCGGCGCGGCGGGACCGCGACCGGCTGACGTTCGGCTCCTCGCTCACGGACCCGGCCGAGGCGCTGGCCGAGGCCCGGCGTCAGGCTCAGGCCGCGACCGCCGACGCCACGAGCGCCGGCACCTACGCGGGACGACCGTTCGAACCCGGCGTCGAGACGGGCCAGCGCCCCGGCGGTCCGGCACGTCCGGCGCAGAACGCGGGCTCTGGCGCCCAGCCACGGCCGCTCGACGCGGACGTGCCGAGCACGCCGGAGCCGGCGGCGGAGCCGGCCGACGAGCCCGGGAACGACGGGACGGACACGCCGCCGACCAAGGGCTGACGCCGCTGATCGACGCCGCCACGCTGTCCGCGAAATCCCGGAGGGCGTGGCGTCGTCACGCGTAGAGTCTTGTAGCCGCATGTTGCGGATCGTGAGACCGGAGGCCCCATGCTGATCCAGCTCCTCAAGGAGTACCTGCGCCCGTACAGGTGGGCGGTGATCGCCGTTCTCGTCCTGCAACTGCTCCAGACCCTCGCCACGCTGTACCTGCCGAGCCTGAACGCGGACATCATCGACGAGGGCGTCTCCAAGGGCGACACCGACTACATCCTGAGCACGGGTGGCGTGATGCTGGCGTTCAGCATCGGACAGGTGATCTGCGCGGTGCTGGCCGTCTTCTTCGGTGCCCGAGCGGCGATGTCGTTGGGCCGGGACGTGCGGCGCGGGTTCTTCGAGAAGGTGCAGTCGTTCTCGGCCCAGGAGGTCAACAGGTTCGGGGCCCCGTCGCTCATCACCCGGTCGACCAACGACGTGCAGCAGGTGCAGATGGTCGTCCTCATGTCGTTCACGATCATGGTGATGGCCCCGATCATGCTGGTGGGCGGCATCATCATGGCGCTGCAGGAGGATGCCAGGCTGTCGCTCCTGCTGGTCGTGATCGTGCCGATCCTGGCGGTCGTCGTCGGGCTCGTCGTCTCGCGGATGATCCCGTACTTCCGCCGGATGCAGAAGCGCATCGACCGCATCAACCAGGTGATGCGCGAGCAGATCACCGGGATCCGCGTGATCCGTGCGTTCGTGCGCGAGCGGCACGAGCAGGAGCGGTTCGCCGTCGCCAACGAGGCGCTGTTCGACACGTCCCTGGGTGCCGGCAAGCTGATGGCACTGATGTTCCCGCTGGTGATGCTCGTCATGAACCTCTCGAGCGTCTCGGTGATGTGGTTCGGGGGGCGTCAGATCGACGCGGGCGAGCTCGAGATCGGCGAGCTCACCGCGTTCCTCAGCTACATCATGTACATCCTCATGGCCGTCATGATGTCGACGATGATGTTCGTGATGCTGCCGCGGGCGGCAGTGGCGGCGGAGCGGATCGGCGAGGTCTTGAGGACCGAACCGTCCGTCGTCGAACCGGACGACCCCACTCCGTTGCCGGAACGACCGACCGGCCGGGTCGAGCTGCGCGGCGCGGCCTTCGGGTACCCCGGTGCCGAGGAGCCCGTGCTCCACGACCTCACGTTCAGTGCGGAACCGGGACAGACGACCGCGATCATCGGGTCGACGGGGTCGGGGAAGACAACGCTGCTCAACCTGATCCCTCGACTCTTCGACACGACGTCGGGCGCTGTGCTCGTCGACGGGATCGACGTCCGGGACCTGACCGCCGAGGACCTCGGTTCGATCATCGGCCTCGTGCCGCAGAAGGCCTTCCTGTTCTCCGGGACCGTCGCCGACAACCTGCGCTACGGGCGACCCGACGCGACCGAGGAGCAGATGTGGGACGCGCTCGAGGTCGCCCAGGCGAAGTCCTTCGTGCAGGACCTCGACGGGCAGCTCGACGCGGCCGTGGCACAGGGTGGGTCGAACTTCTCCGGAGGCCAGCGCCAACGCCTGGCCATCGCCCGGGCGGTGATCCGGGAGCCTCGGATCTATCTCTTCGACGACTCGTTCTCCGCGCTCGACTATGCGACGGACGCTGCGCTGCGCGCGGCCCTCGAACCTCGCACGCGTGAGGCTGCGGTCCTCGTCGTGGCCCAGCGGGTCTCGACGATCCGCGGCGCCGAGAAGATCGTCGTGCTCGACGGAGGGAGGGTCGTCGGCGAGGGAACCCACGAGGACCTCCTGGAGACCAACGAGACCTACCAGGAGATCGTGTACTCGCAGCTCTCCATCGAGGAGGCGAGCGCATGAGCGCCGACGACCGCACGACACCACCCGCCGACGCGACCCGCCCGTCCGGTGCCGCGGCGCCGGCCCGCCCGCCGCGCCAGGGCGGGGGCCCCGGGCCTCACGGCGGCATGGGCGTGCCGGGTGAGAAGGCCTCGGACTTCACGGGGTCCTTCCGCCAGTTCGTCCGACGCCTGCGCCCGGAACGCCCGCTGATCCTCACGATCTTTGCCCTGGCCGTCGTCTCGGTGGCGGGGGCCGTCGCTGGCCCCAAGCTCCTCGGGAACGCGACGAACGTGATCTTCGAGGGCATCATCGGCTCCCAGCTGCCCGCGGGTGCGACCCAGGAGCAGGCCGTCCAGGGGCTCGAGCAGGCCGGCGAGGACGAGCTGGCCGCGATGGTCGGGGCGATGGACGTCGTCCCCGGTCAGGGGATCGACTTCTCGGCGCTCGCGACGATCCTCCTCGCGGTCGTCGTGGTCTACCTCGGGGCGTTCGTCTTCGGATGGCTCCAGGGCCGTCTGACCGCGATCGTCGTCCAGCGCACCGCCCGCACACTGCGGGCCGACGCGGAGACGAAGATCAACCGGCTGCCGCTGTCGTACTTCGACCGCAACCAGCGCGGAGAGATCCTCTCGCGGGTCACCAACGACATCGACAACGTGTCCCAGACGATGCAGCAGACGCTGTCCCAGCTGGTCACCGCCGTGCTCACCGTCGTCGGCGTGCTCGCCATGATGTTCTACATCTCGCCGCTCCTCGCGGTCATCGCCCTCGTGACCATTCCACTGTCCGTGCTCGTGACCGCCGTGATCGCCAAGCGGTCGAAGCCGCAGTTCATCGAGCAGTGGGCGGCGACAGGACGGCTCAACGCCCACGTCGAGGAGATGTACACCGGCCACACGCTCGTCAAGGTCTACGGGCACCAGCAGTCGGCGCTCGACGACTTCGACCGGGAGAACGCGGCCCTCTACGACGCCAGCTTCAGAGCACAGGCAATCTCCGGCACGATCCAGCCGGCGATGGGCTTCATCGCCAACCTCAACTACGTCATCGTGGCGGTCGTGGGCGGTCTGAGGGTCGCCTCCGGCGCGATCTCCCTGGGTGAGGTGCAGGCGTTCATCCAGTACTCGCGGCAGTTCACCCAGCCGATCACGCAGATCGCGTCGATGATGAACCTGCTGCAGTCGGGGGTGGCGTCGGCCGAGCGGGTCTTCGGACTCCTGGATGCCGAGGAGCAGAGTCCAGACCCTGCCGGGGGAGTCTCCGTCCAGCCGGTGCGCGGGCGTGTCGAGTTCGACGACGTCTCGTTCTCCTACCGGGACGACGTTCCGCTGATCGAGCACCTCGACCTCGTCGTCGAGCCGGGACAGACCGTCGCGATCGTGGGGCCGACCGGCGCCGGGAAGACCACGCTCGTGAACCTCATCATGCGGTTCTACGAGGTGGACGGTGGCCGGATCTTGCTCGACGGGGTCGACACCCGCCAGATGACGCGCGACGAGCTGCGCGGGGACATCGGGATGGTGCTGCAGGACACGTGGTTGTTCGGCGGGACGATCGAGGAGAACCTGCGTTACGGCGTGCGTGACGGCGTCGACGTCGACGAGGAGGCGTTCCTCGAGTCGACCCGAGCCACCCACGTGGACTCGTTCGTGCGCACGCTTCCCGACGGCTACGACACGCGTCTGGACGACGACGGCGGGGCCGTCAGCGCCGGGGAGAAGCAGCTGCTCACGATCGCCCGCGCGTTCCTGGCCGACCCGTCGATCCTGATCCTGGACGAGGCCACGAGCTCGGTGGACACCCGCACGGAGGTGCTCGTCCAGCAGGCGATGAACGCCCTGCGGTCCGGCCGCACGGCCTTCGTGATCGCTCACCGGCTCTCCACGATCCGGGACGCCGACGTCATTCTCGTGATGGAGCAGGGCTCGATCGTCGAGCAGGGCTCCCACGACGAGCTGCTGGCCGCCGAGGGGGCGTACGCACGTCTCTACGCGAGCCAGTTCGCCGCGCCGGTGAGCGACGGCGAGGGCGGTGAGGTCGAGGTGCCCGAGGCCGACCTCGCCTCCGCACCCGCATCCGCCGCCGCGGTCGACGGCACCGCACCGCACGGAGACGACACGAGGGAGCGCGAGTGACCGAGATGCCCGGCGTCGTCCACCTGGAAACGGCTGACGACAGGATCGGTGACTACACGAACCTGACCGACGTCCGGCTCCGGTCCCGGCACGAGCCGGAGAAGGGCCTGTACATCGCGGAGAGCGCGACGGTGATCCGACGGGCGATCGCCGCGGGCCACCGCCCACGGTCGTTCCTCATGGCGGAGAAGTGGCTGCCCGACCTCGCCCCGACGATCGCGGAGCTCCCCCCGCGCGAGGACGGCACGCCGGTCCCGGTGTACGTCGCGCCGTCGGAGCTGCTCGAGGAGATCACCGGGTTCAACCTCCACCGCGGCGCGCTCGCGGCGATGCACCGCCCGCCGCTGGCGTCCGTGCGAGAGCTGCTGGCCTCTGCCCGAGGTGGTCGGGGGGCCAGGCGCGTCGCCGTGCTCGAGGACATCGTCGACCACACGAACGTGTGTGGCCCCAAACTACCTCATCCGGAACCCTCGTCTGACGTGGGGCAACGCAGCCGCATCGCGGTGCTCGAGGGCTTGGTTGACCATACCAACGTCGGTGCCTGTTTTAGGTCAGCAGCAGCTATGGGTGTCGATGCCGTCCTGGTCACTCCGACCTGCGCTGATCCGCTCTACCGTCGCTCGATCCGAGTGTCCATGGGCACGGTCTTCCAGGTGCCGTGGACGCGAATCCCAACGTGGCCCTCCGGCGTCCAGGAGTTGAAAGACGCCGGCTATGTAGTCGCTGGCATGACCCTGGGGGAGGGCGCGATCACGCTCGACGAACTCGTGGCTGAGGATCATTCGAAGCTCGCACTGGTACTCGGCAGTGAAGGTCATGGCCTCGGGCCCGAGACGGATGTCCTGCTGGATCGGCGGGTCACGATCCCGATGATGCACGGCGTGGACTCACTGAACGTTGCGGCCGCTTCAGCGGTGGCCTTCTACGCGACGCGGTAGACATCGGAAGGATAAAGCGTAGTGGCTGTGGTCACCGGGTGTGATGCACCCTCGCGGGGGACGATTCCCACCAAAGCCTCAAGCGAACCACGGACGTGCTCCAAGACCCGGACAGCGTCGAGCACGTCAAGTTAGTAGTCGACGCCTTCGTGGACCTACCCAGGTCGATCAAATCGTCGATGTCTGAGGGGATTAGACGCATAATCGAAGAAAGTTGATGCCTGGTCCTCTCAATGTCGGACCCGTGCGTCAGGATGGTGGGCATTTCAGGAGATGAAGGTGGAGGCGAGAACGTGAGCAGCGAGGACGACATTGTGCGGCGAGTGCGGTTCTTCGATGTCCATGACCTTGCTGCGGGCATGTATGTCCAGCGCGTCGCTGAGCTGGTTGAGCGGTTTGACCCAGCGGATGCCCCATCGGAGACTATGGACCTCCTCGAACTTCACAACGTTCAGCAGTACCTTGAGAACGGATTCTTCCCTCGCGACTACACCGAATCGGAGCGTACAAGCGCAACATCCCGGATTGCCGCGATCCGCAGCGCCGTAGCCAGGTTCTTCACCTCGGTTGACAGCACCAACTGTGCATCGCTTATCGGTGGCGTTGGCCACGAGTACCACGCCGACCTCCTCGAGCTACTCGGACGCTACAAGGCATTTGAGCGCTGCGACCCTCCCACGATGTTGCAAGCACTCGGTCAGGCGGGAGTCCGCCTAAGCGAACTGCTCGCCTGTAAGAAGCTCGTGGCGGTGTACGACGCCGAGGTTCGCGACCAGCTCCTCGCCTCGCCGACGAATGCCGAGCATCTGATCCGTAAGCACCTGCAGAAGGATGTTCGTGATGAGGTGAACCTCCCGCGCAGCCTGACCCAGGCGGATGCACGCGACCTCCTCGAGCAGTACGTCGACAGCCCGGATGCCAATCCCAACTATGTCGGCTTGATCGAGTCCGCGCCTGTCAGAGAGGATACGGGCGTCGACGCCAAGTTGAAGTTGCGAGCGAAGCGTCGTAACGCCGAGATGATTGAGAAGCTATTCGAAAACAACCCCGGGATCAGGATGGGTACCGAGGTGAGGCTTTCTGACACGCAGGATGAGCCAGCCCGATTTGAGCTGGATGAGTCCGACGGCGTGAGCGCACGATTCACCTACAGCAGTCGTTGGCTGGATGGGTCTAACGATAATCCCAGCATACTCAACAACTTTCAGCACCTCTTCAAGCTCGCCGATGAGCAAGTACTCTTGTCCCTTCCATCATACCCGGCGAAACTGGGCGTTTTCGAGCGTTTCATGGGGACGGCGGGCAAAACCCATTATCAGGTGGGGGCAGAATTTAGTGCAGTTGACATGAGTAGCCTCCTTCAGACGCGGCTGTACCAGCACTACTTGCAGGAAAAGGGCAGAGATCTCGAGGATGTCATTTCGTGGTTCTTCCAAGAATACCTCGTGGAGGAGTTCGACGCCAGAAACTTCTCGTTTCGGCCGTCGAGCCGCGGGGCCTCCTACCTGGAGCGCGTCCGCCACATCTTTGCCGAGATGGAGAGCGTCTTGACGCAGTTCAGCCTCTGGGTCGACAACGGTGAGCTCGACTCCGACCTCCTCGCGATAACCTCAGATCCGGTTCGCTACAAGGCGGTCCCGAGCTTGGTGCCCGGAAAGTACGTCTACTCGACCCAGAGCCCGGAAATCGCCGGCATCCTGAATGTGCTCTTTTCTGACCAGTCGTCGCTCACCTACATTAGCGACGAACTCAGAGGTGACAACGCTGTTGAACTACTACTGAAGAACCAAGTCACCTACGATGATTTTCACGAGTACCAGAGATCGACGATCGACCAGTTGGTTGCGCTCGGCATCCTCGAGGACACAGGTGCCCGGGTGCAGATCGCTAACGCAGAACAGTTCCTCATCCTCAGATCCCTGTTTATGACTGAAGCCTGCAGCTACTACCACCTGTCCGACCACGAACGCGCCGAGGTCGACGCCATGGTGGCGCGCGGTTGGGTCGAGCGTCGCACCTCCCTGCTCACCGAAGCCGAGGGTCAGTACTTCAACTACTTCCTCAACAAGGTGGACTTCAGCAACGGACCGGAGTTGCGTAACAAATACCTCCACGGCTCACAGGCGAACGGGGAGGGAGAGGATACGCACTTCCATTCCTACGTGATCGCACTCAGGCTAATGATCGCTCTCGTCATCAAACTAAACGATGACTTCTGTCTATCGGCACAGGAGCAGCCGAACTCCGCGAACCTGAAATAGACGCGTGGAATATACGTCGCCCGTCGGTCCTCGCCCGCTCCTCAAAGGCCGACTCAAGTCGATTCTCGGCCCGGGAAATAGTGTCGTTGATGAGGAGCGACTTCTGCTACTTGAAATCTGACTGCTTGGCAGGCCAGCCGAGATTCGAAACGCTGCCGTTGAAGATGCCGGTCATCAGCGCTAGATCCCCGGGCTACATGCTTCACCTGGACGTGAAGATGGCCGGACAGATCCCCGAAGATGGAGGCTGGCGACTCCATGGCCGTGGCAGCGCGCGGGCGCGCAAGCAGCGCTTATCTACACCTATCTGCACTCCGCGTTCGATGGCTACTCCCGCCCGGCCTTCACCAAGGCCCTCGAGAACGAGACCGCGGAAACCACCTACTCCTTCCTCTCTCGGGCGCGAGCGCTCCTCTGACGGCGCTCATCGATGCCCAGGCGCGTCACTGGCACATCGGTCGACGGTTGACAGGAGCACGGCGGCAGCCGCCAACGCGGCCTGGATCAGCCACCACGAGACGCCTTGAGCCCGAGCGACTTCCGAGGCCGCCCGGCCCGAGGTGATCACTGCGGAGACAATCTGGTGCTGCAACCGGGTTGTCGAGCGCGCGGTGCGGGACCTCGTCGGTGGCTTCCCAGAACGTCCGCCGGGCGCTGGCTGGATAGAGGCAGAACCAGCGGCGTTTAGCCGACACGACCTCCACAGCCCAAGACGTCTCTGACCTGCTGCATTTGATGGGAGTGGACCTTCACCGCAAGCACCCCACAGGCCGGACGGCCCGGCGGGACGGTCGAGACGATCGCCACCCGCCGGCCTTCACCGGGCAGGTCTGCGGCGTCTGTGACGCGGTAGTTGGGCAGGTTGAAGATCGTGCTCGCAGCATCTCGCTGCGAACCAGTATTCTCGTGCACAGGCTCGTGGCGCTCTGGGATGTGGCTGTCTAGACAACACCCATCACCGCAGGACCACGGGCCGTTCTCCGCCAGCGACGCGACGTTCCGCTTCTCCACGAACCGTGAAATGCTCGGTTAATCTTCTCCAGCGGCACGGCAAGCCACTCGGACGGGTCGTAGTCGCGGCCCTGGCGATCGATCTGCGTGAGGTCGAGCCTGAAATCTGCGAAAACATCCGGCGCAGCAGTTGCCTGCACCGGCGTGCTGTCGCCGTCGCCGAACTCGCTGTTCACGACTCTAGACGGAAACTACGGCCTGTCCGCCGTAACTGGTCGTGTCCGAGGCGATGGTAGTTTCTTGGAAGATGCTTGCAAAGATGCCCTTCAGCTCCGCCGCGACAGCATCCCCAGCCTCACCGTGAGCCGTCTTGAGTCCGTCCAGCGTTGCCGTGTCCTCGCAGAACTTCATGGCCGTCGCCACCTTGTCATTCTTGGAGTCGGTGCGGCAATAATGCTCTAAGTCACCGCGGCGGAGAACATAGGTATTCTCGTCTGCCAGCGCCCCGACAACTTCCTCGATGAGCGCTCTGATCTCGTCTGTAGGCGGATTCGTGAGAAGTGCGAGGACCGAGTCCCCGTTACCAGCATCGAAGAGCGTCATCAAGTCTTTCTCGATAGCTTGTGCCGCAATGTCCGTCTTATCCTGTTTCCAGATGGCGAGATTGTTCTGTGCGGACGCCCATAGTTCCCGAGGACTTCTGCTGCGGGCAATCTCCTTAACTTTGTCGCGACTCGGCGTACTCGGGCCGGTGAGATACTCCTTGACCGTATTTATAAGCTTGCCCCTTGTTTCCCTGATCTCCGTGACTGATGTGAGGTGCTCGAACCCGTTCGACAGTGCGTCAAGGTCGGTGATTACGTGGATTGGCACGTCGAAGTGCTTGAAGAAGGTCCGGTAGCGACTGATGTTCCCCTTCCCACCGATCTTCACGAACATCACATTTCGTTCGATGTCGTCCCAGTCTTGGGAAAACAGCTTCGCAAGGTGTGGATAGACGAAAGTATCACTGTCCCCTTCAACCAAGACGACACTGTTGGCGAAGAAGGCAGCTTCGTTATTCTCGTGTCTGACGATCTGATAGGCGTCCTTGAGATTCAGCGCCAGGTCTACCGGCTTGGCGGTCACGCCTGTCTCCGTCTTGAACAGGCGCGTGAACCCCTTGGCCCCCGGCTGGAAGAAGCCTGGCGAGTGCGTCGTCACAAGCACCTGGTGGTCCTTCGCATACTCCGCCAGTGCGGCAATGAGTTGCCGCTGGGCTCGAGGATGGAGGTATAGCTCGGGCTCCTCGAATAGGAGCAAGTACGATCGTTTGGGTGCCCTGATCACCTCAGGTGAACCGTGGTCGGTCGGCTCCGTCCTGGCTTGATCCTCTCGAATCTTTAGACCGTTGTCACGCATGTCTACATACGCCCGCAAGAGTGCGAACAGGACGCTGTGCTTCAGGCCATCGCCTTTGCTGGAGACCTTGCTGATATGACCGTCGTTTATGAGCAGATCAGCCGATGACAACAACATCGGTAGCGTTGGCGAAGGGATGTCCATGTGAACCTTAACGCCAGGGAAGCTCGCTGTGACGTACCGTTCGATGACGTTCTCAATCTGACGGACAGCATGTAGTCGCTCATCCTGCAACTGACCATCCACGTCAAGGTGTCTACTCAGTTTCTTGTGGACGGCCTTGAACTCCTCCTCGATATCAGAGAACTGTGCCTGCACTTCTTCGAAGAGCATGCCGAGAAGCTTGGCGAAGGCCGACGTTCCAGTGGCCTTCGTTTCAATTGAAGCATCTTTGACTGACTCGATGTAGATCACGGAAGGGAAGAGTGGCTTTATGGCCGTTGCGATGCCTGTCGGGAACGGATCGAGCTGTCCTTGGAGTTCCTCGCGGGGGAGCTTACCATTGAGGGTGTGCCACGCTTCGGTAATGTCTCTCTTTAGGGGTTTTCGTCCTAGAAGGCCATCTAGCGCAGGGCGCAGTTTAACTGCCGCGGCACGGAGCCCACTACCCTTCTTGTCTTTCGTTGCCGCGTTGAGAGCATCAATACTCCACTGCGGATCACTCGGGACTTGCCTGAGATACTTTGCCTCGGCTTTCATGCCGAGGTTTTGGGAGCGAACGATCGTCAGCTTGCCGTCTGTGAGCATCCCCGAGACCTTTTCTCGGTGGGTCTCTCCGGTGCGTTCCAGATCCTGATCCGTGATGCCAGCGAGGTAGAGCGTCACAACTATCGGCTTGCTCACGTCTTGGAAGTCCGAATCTTCAACCCTTCGGTCTTCCAATGCAAACTGGATTGCATGCAGAACCGAAGACTTCCCAGCATTATTCTCACCGATCAGTGAGCCCAACTGAGTCAGCGGAATTTCCGTCTCTGTATGGGCACGAAAGTTCTCGATCTTCACCTTGGTAATTTGCACAGCGCCCCACTTCAATGCGAACGATTATTTGAACGTCTGAGTGCAAGGAGTCAAAAATCTTGCTCAGGCGGCAACACTGACAAGTCCCTCTGAGAGTACCAAGAGCCCGCCATGTCGCGCTCAACTATTGCGAAGGTAGGGGGCGTCAGCAGCGACGTACTGGTTATCGAGGTCTTCGTAGTCCGTTTGGCGGTTGCAAGCCGCGCTGGCGGCGAGACGAGAGCGTCGGATGCAGTCCGCGCTGACGGTCTCATGATGGAGCCGGTGCCATGGGCGGTGTCATAGCGTCGTAGCAACACTCCCGGTCGGTGAGAGCTCGAGGCGAGGAGGCCTGGGACGGTGCGGCGGCGGCTCACGTTCACGGAGCGGATGGAGATCTCAACGGGGTCGAAGGCCGGTTGGGGAGTCCGCAGCATCGCTTCTCAGCTGGGTAGATGCCCTTCGGTGTTCTCCAGAGCGCTTCGACGTAACTCGACGAATACCCGCGGTTACCAGGCCGTGACCGCGGACGTGGCCGCGGACGTGGCCGCGCCGCGTCGCCGCGCGCGTCCGCAACAGCGGAAGGTCGCAATGGATCCGGTGCTGCAGGCGAGGGTGGAGGCGGATCTGGCCGCGTCGTGGACGCCGAACGAGATCGCGGGCCGCTTGCGTCTGGAAGCCGCAAACCCGACCGTTGAACGCATGGCGAACTCCCCCGACGCTCAGGGCCGCACCGTCTCCGGCGAAGCGATCTACCAGGACATCTACGCCCTCCCCAAGTGCGAGCTCGCCCGACGCGGCATCCTCTTTCAGTCCAAGCGCACCCGGCGCAAGCCCCGCACGACCGGGCGGACGAGGGGCGGACCGATCGTGGGGATGGTCCCGATCAGCGAGCGGGGCGAGGACGCCGCCGAGCGACGTGTGCCCGGGCACTGGGAAGGAGACCTGATCATCGGGAAGAACGGCACCTCGTGCGCGGCGACCCTGGCCGAGCGGATGAGCGGGTTCGCGGGCCTGCTCGCCCTGCCCTCGAAGCACGCCGGTCCCACGGCGGACGCGGTCATCGAGTACTTCAACGCTCTGCCTGAGATGATGCGGGCCTCGCTGGCCTGGGATCAGGGCAGCGAGATGGCGCAGCATGCGAAGGTCTCGCTGGCCACAGCCATGCCGGTCTACTTCGCTGACCCCCACTCCCCGTGGCAGAGACCGTCCAACGAGAACACCAACCGGCTCTACCGCGAGTATCTCCCCAAAGGCACCGAGATCCCCGATCACCAGCCCTAGCTCACCACGATCGCTGAGGAGATCAACAACCGACCCCGTCGTCGGCTCCGCTTCCTGACACCGACGGAATCTTTCGCTCGACTACTGGCCGGCGAACCCCATGTTGCTTCGACCCTTTGACACCGCCCAGGCTCGGTTGGCCAACCAAATGCCTCGGCGACATCGCCGCGCTTTTCTAGTTCGTACTCGCCCGGAGCCTCTCAAGGCGGCGAGAAGCTTCAGTTGCTCGATGAACCCTTCAGTGCTTCTTCTACTGCCGTCCGGATCCTCGCTGCCAATTCGTCAACCATCTGCTGGCACAGCGCCATCGCAGTGGGGCCGCTTCCCTCCTGTCGACACTCATTCAAACGACCATCGTCAATCGGGATGCGCTCGAGATATCCATCCTGACTGCTGACTTCGATGTACGCGCCGTTCTCGCTTGGCCCTTGGGCTCCGAGCCTCATCTCGACCGGAGCGTTCCACGGGATCTGGGCAGCTTGCATCGCAGCATTGCCGAAGTTGGATGCGCTTGTGTTGAACACGCTGCTGATCATCGCGGGCTCTCCTCCCCGTCGGTCGACGGTGGCGTTGCGAGAAAGTGGTGACAGCCCCCATCATCGCGCTCGAGGCTTCCAATCTCCAAGTGGCCTGGCCGTGTCACGGATCGCCTAGAGCCGATTGCTATTGCGCGATAGACCCTAGATGTCAATTCCCCTTCTTTCGCTTTGCGCTAGCGATAGGCCCATTCGATAAATAGCGCGAGGTCAGGAGATGATTTTGACCGGTTGAAGGTAGTCGGACACCACCCAACGTCGGAGCGATCTTCCGCAGTGCCGCAGCGCTCGGTGTCGACGCGGTGCTCGTCTCGCCGCGATGCTCCGACCCCCTGTACCGCCGTTCGGTACGGGTCTCCATGGGGACCGTGTTCCAGGTCCCGTGGACACGGATGGACGCGTGGCCGACGGGCCTGCACGAGCTGCAGGACGACGGGTTCACGGTCGCGGCCCTCGCCCTCGCCGACGACGCGGTCTCGCTCGACGACCTCGAGGCGGGCCCGCCGGAGCGGCTCGCCCTCGTGCTGGGGACGGAGGGTGACGGGCTCTCGGCCAGGGCCGTCTCGGCGTCGGACGTTGCCGTCAAAATACCGATGGCGGGCGTCGTCGACTCGCTGAACGTCGCTGCCGCCTCCGCGGTGGCGTTCTGGGCGACGCGCTCTGACGCGGGCACCGGGTGTTCACCCGGACCGGATAGGTTCTGCGCATGCCGCTGCAACGCCGTCTCGGGCTCGTCGACGCGACCGTCATCGGCGTCGGGTCGATGCTCGGTGCCGGGGTCTTCGCGGTCTTCGCCCCCGCCGTGGACGTCGCCGGTGCCGGTGTCGTCGTCGCGATCCTGCTCGCCGGCGTCGTCGCGCTGGCGAACGCGACGTCGACGGCACAGCTCGCCGCCCAGTACCCGACGTCGGGCGGTGCGTACTTCTACGGGCGTGAGCGACTCGGCCCCACCTGGGGTTTCGTGGCCGGGTGGGGGTTCGTCGTCGGCAAGACGGCCTCGTGCGCAGCGATGGCTCTGACGTTCGGGTACTACGTCGTCCCGGACACCCCGCGTGTCGGTGCGGCGTTCGCCGTGGTCCTGATCGTGGCGGTCAACCTGCGGGGGATCTCCCGCACCGCACAGGTCACCCGTGTGCTCGTCGCGGTGACGGCCACCGTGCTGCTCGCGGTGGTGGCGTTCGGTGCCGGTGCGCCCGCGGCGCCGGGGAGCGCCGTCGCCGAGCTGTGGGCGGGCGTGGCCGACGCAGGTGTCCTCGGGGTGCTCCAGGGCGCCGGCCTGATGTTCTTCGCGTTCGCGGGGTACGCGCGGGTCGCCACGCTCGGCGAGGAGGTGCGCGACCCGCGCCGGACGATCCCGCGCGCGGTGGTCACGGCGCTCGTCCTCGTCGTCGTGCTCTACCTCGTGATCGCCGTCGTCGCGCTGCGTGCGCTCGGCGTCGAGGCTCTTGCGGCATCCGCCGCGCCGTTGGCCGACGTCGTGGCCGCCGCGGGGGGACCGGTGTGGTTGGTCGTCGTCGGGGCGAGCACCGGATGTCTGGGCGCTCTGCTCGGACTCGTCGCGGGCGTGGGGCGCACCGGTCTGGCGATGGCCCGCGAGGGTGACCTGCCCCGGTGGTTCGCCGCCGTCGACCCCCGGTTCGGCGTCCCGCACCGGACGGAGACGGCCCTCGGCGCGGTGCTCGTCGTCCTGGTCCTCACGCTGGACCTGCGCGAGGTGGTGTCCGTCTCCTCGTTCCTCGTGCTGACGTACTACGCCGTCGCGAACTCGGCGGCGCTCACCCAGCAGGCCGAGCACCGGCGGTACCCGCGGTGGCTGGCGGTCCTGGGACTGGTCGGGTGCGTGGGTCTCGCCCTGACGCTTCCGGGCACGGCGGTCGTCGCCGGGTTCGCCGTGCTGGCGCTCGGGCTCGGCGGGCGAGCACTCGCCCGTCGCCGCCCGACGACGGTGTGATCAGTCACGGAGGGTTGGAACGCATCCGTTCTTAGGTTAGCCTTCCCATCATGACGCAGAGCGCCGACCTTGCACAGGTCACCGAACGGCCGTACCGCATGTTCGACGTGACGGTGGCGCGCGTCACCCGGCTCTGCGCGTCCTTCGTCCGCGTGACCTTCACCGGCGACGATCTCGACGACTTCGCCGACAACGGACGGGACCAGCGCATCAAGTTCGTCCTTCCCGCCCCCGACGGCGGGTACGTGCACCTCGACCGCAGCCCCGAGTGGTACGCCGCCTGGCGTGCTCAGCCCGAGGAGCGTCGCAACCCTCTGCGCACCTACACGGTGCGGGCGGTCCGGCACGACCGCAAGGAGGTCGACGTCGACGTCGTCCTGCACGGCGACCTCGGTCCCGCCTCGCGGTGGGCGCTCGCCGCAGGTCCCGGTACCCCGCTGGTCCTCCTGGGACCCAACGCGCGGCACGAGGGCCCGACCGGTGGTGTGGAGTTCGCCCCGCCCGCCTGCAGCCACGCCCTGCTGCTCGCCGGTGACGAGACGGCGGTCCCGGCGATCACGTCGATCTGCGAGTCCCTCCCCGACGACGCCGTCGGGGAGATCTTCCTCGAGGTCCCCACGGCGGACGACACGTGGACGTTCGACGTCCCCGCAGGCGTGCGTGTCACCTGGCTCCCTCGGGACGGCGCCCGCCACGGCACGCAGCTCGAGCCCGCCGTGCAGGACGCCGCCGACCGCCTCCTCTCCATGGGCGTGCGGCGCTCGCAGGACGAGGTCACGACCGGGAACGACGCGGCCTTCGAGGACGTGGACCTCGACCACGGGATCCTCTGGGAGGTCCCGGTCGACGAGAACGGTGCGGCCCTCGTCCAGGACACGGTGCTCTACGCGTGGCTCGCCGGCGAGGCGGGCGTGATCAAGTCGTTGCGCCGGTATCTTGTGCGCGACCTCGGCGTCGACCGCCGCTCGGTGGCCTTCATGGGCTACTGGCGTCAGGGGCGCTCCGAGGGCTGAGCCCCGTTCAGGTCTGCACGGTCGGCAGCGCCAGGTCCTCGACGACCTCGACCGGCGGGAACGTGGCCAGCAGGTCGCCCGGGAGCAGGATCTTCGAGCGGCGCAGCCCGCTCCCCATCAGGGCAGGAGCCCCCGGTGCGGTGACCCGGGAGTCGACGAGCACCCGCCACTGACCGGGGAGTCCGAGCGGTGTGATGCCGCCGAACTCCATCCCCGACTCCGCCACGGCGCGGTCGTGCGCGAGGAACGACGCCTTGCGGGCGTCGAGCAGGGTCCGCACCCGACGGTTGACGTCGGCGCGTGTGGTCGCGAGCACGACGACGGCCGCGACTCTCTCCTCCCCGCCCCGTCTGCCCGCGACAAGGACGCAGTTCGCCGAGGCCGAGGGCGGGAGCTCGTACACCGCGTTGAGGGTGGCGGTGTCGGCATGGTCGGGGTCGATCTCGGTGACCGCGACCTCGTGGCGGACGCGGGGCTCGTCCTCGGCCCAGGCGGCGAGCGCGTCGCGGACGGGGTCCGCCAGCAGGTCCGGCCGGTCGAGCGCCGGTGTCCACGGGAGGCTGCCGAGCCGGGGGAGTGCCGGCTCGCTCACTCGTCCTCCTCGGCGGGGATCTCGTACGTCGCGGTCAGGGTGGCGCGGGCGACGGTGTGGAAGAGGGCGGTGAAGGCGACCGCGGTCGGGGTCGCGTCCGGGTCGAGGCCGAGGGTCTCGACGTCGAGGGCGTGGACCGCGAACACGTACCGGTGCTCCCGGTCCCCGGGGGGTGGGGCGGCCCCGGTGTATCCGGTCCCGCCGCCGTCGTTGCGCACCTGGAAGGCGGGGGCCGGCAGGGCGGAGCCGCCGTCGTCACCTCCGGCGCCTGTCGGCAGGGAGAGGGCATCGGCAGGAATGTCGACGACGGTCCAGTGCCAGAAGCCGGCAGGGGTGGGGGCGTCGGGGTCGAAGCAGCTGACGAGGAACGACCGGGTCTCCTCGGGGAACCCGGACCACCCCAGGGCCGGGGAGAGGTCGTCGCCGCGGGCGGCGTGGGCGTCGTCGAGCGGTTCGCCGTCGGTGAGGTCCGTGCTCGTCAGCGTGAAGGACGGTACCGCCGGCAGCTGGGCGTAGGGATCGGGGGCGACGGGTCGGTCGGTGATGTTCATGCCTCCCATCGTGCACAGGAACACAGGATCGGCACCAGGCGGGCGGGCTCCGGTTGACATGTGTTCGAGGAGAGCGAAAACTGATGACTGTTCGAACAGGTGTTCGAACAGTGCTCCGATCGAACGGTGCGCAGGATCGGGGAGGTGGCATGAGGGGTACGACGTCGTCGACCGCGCCCTCGCACGATCGCGCGGCACGGGCGCGCGCCGCCCTGGTCGCCGCCGAGCGCAGGACCGGCGTGGCCCACGCGGTGGCTCCGGCACCTCTGCCCGGGCTCCGGCACGCACCGGTGATCTCACCCCGCGCGACGGCGGAGTCCTCTCCGGCCTCCGAGCGCTTCTGGCCGGTGCACCCGGAGCTGGAGCCCCTGCTGCCGCAGGGGGCGCTGCACCGCGGGACCACGATCGTCGTCCGGCACTCGACGACGCTGCTGCTCTCGCTCGTCGCGCAGGCCTCTGCCGCGGGGGCGTGGACCGTCATGGTCGGGCACCCTCGGGTGGGCATGGTGGCCGCCGCGGACGCCGGTGTCGAGCTCACGCGCACGGCACTCGTCCCCGCCCCGGGTCCGCAGGCCCCGGCGGCGATCGCCGCGCTGCTCGACGGTCTGGACCTGGTGGTGCTCGGGCCGGACGCCCCGGTCACGCCGGCCGACCGGCGTCGGCTCTCCTCCCGTGCCCGGGAACGAGGCGCGGTCCTCGTCTCGGCCACGGAGTGGGAGGAGGCGCACCTCGTCCTGAGGGCGGGACCGGGGACCTGGTCGGGGATCGACGACGGCGCCGGGTGGTTGCGGAGCCGTCGCCTCACGGTCGAGCGCACAGGGCGTGGAGAGGCGGCCCGCCCGGTCCGCTACGAGATCGAGCTGCCCCTGCGTGCCCCGGCACCCGGACGCGCGCCGGGTGCGGTCGACGACCTCCCCGGTGCGGACGGGCCGCACCCTGCCCTCAGGCTCGTCGGATGAGCGCGACCAGGACCGCCGTGCTGTGGGTGCCGGACTGGCCGGTGCTCGCCGCGATGGCGGTCATGCAGGTGCCGGTGCACACCCCGGCCGCCATCTGTGCCGCGCACCGCATCACCGCGGTCTCCAGCACCGCGCGTGCCCACGGAGTGCGGCGCGGGATGCGTCGCCGCCGTGCCCAGGAGCTCTGCCCGGACCTGGAGCTGCTGGCTCCCGACGACTCCCGGGACGCGCGGGAGTTCGAGCCGGTGGCCGTCGCCGTGGAGAAGGTCGTGGCGGGGATCGAGATCGCCCGTCCGGGGCTCCTCTTTCTACCCGCCGCGGGCGCGAGCCGTTATCACGGGTCGGAGGCGGCGCTCGCAGAGGCGCTGGTGAGCCAGGTGGCGGCGGACTCCGGCTTCGAGTCGCAGGTGGGGGTCGCCGACGGGGTGCTCGCCGCCGTGCTGGCGGCGCGCGGGGACGGGGTGGTCCCGCCGGGCGGGTCCGCAGCCTTTCTTGGTCCGCGACCCGTTCACGACCTCGTGCACGCCGCCGCAGGAGGGGGCGTGGAGGTGCGTGCCGTCTCTGAGCTGACCGATCTCCTGGGACGTCTGGGCATCTCGACCCTCGGCGCCTTGGCAGCGTTGCCGGGCTCGAGCATGGGTATGCGCTTCGGGGCCCTCGGGGAGTGGGCGCACGCGATGGCCGGCGGGGCCGACCTCCGGCCCCCGGGGCGGCGTCGGGTCGAGCCCGACATCGCCGTCGTCACCGCCCTGGACCCTCCTGCCGAGCGGGTCGACGTCGCGACCTTCGCCGCCCGGAGGCTCGCCGAGGACCTGCATGCCCGGCTCGTCCGGGCAGGGGTGTCGGCCGGGCGGCTCCGGATCGGTGCGCGTACCGAGTCGGGTGGTGAGCTGGAGCGGACGTGGCGATGCGGGGACGACGCCGTGGGAGGGCTCAGCGCCGCACGGATCACCGAGCGCGTGCGCTGGCAGCTGGACGGCTGGCTCACCGGATCTGCCGTGCGCGGTGTGCAGCCCGGCAACCTCGTCGAGCTGTCGATCCGGGCCGAGGACGTGATCGCCGCAGGGACCCAGCAGCCCCGCCTCTGGGGCGCGTCCAGCGGCGAGGACCATCGCGCGCGCAGGGCGCTCGTCCGCGTCCAGGGCCTCCTCGGCGGGGACGCGGTCGTCACCGTCGAGCTGCAGGGAGGGCGGGACGACCGGGACCGCGTCCACCTGGTGCCCTTCGGTGAGCAGGTGCCCCCTGAGCGGGACCCGGCGCTTCCCTGGCCCGGTCGGCTGCCGCACCCTGCTCCCGCCACCGTCCTTCCGGTCGCGCGGGACGTCGTCGTGCTCGACGAGAACGGCGGCCCGGTGACGGTCGACGTCCGGCTGGCGATGAGCGGGACGCCCGCGTCGCTGCGCGACGGCTCTCCGTCGAGAGAGCATCACGTGATCCAGGCCTGGGCGGGGCCCTGGCCGATGGCCGAGCGCTGGTGGACCCCCGCACCACGTCGCCGGGTGTATCTCCAGGTCGTGCTCGACGACGGGACGGGACTGCTCCTCGCGTCGACGGGGGGCCGCTGGGCCGTGGAGGCGATCTATGACTAGGCCCCGGTATGCCGAGCTGCACGCGCACTCGGCCTTCAGCTTTCTCGACGGTGCCTCGCACCCGGAAGAGCTGGCTGCGGAGGCGGCACGGCTGGGTCTCTCGGCACTCGCCCTCACGGACCACGACGGGTTGTACGGGGTGGTGCGCTTCGCGCAGGCGGCCCGCGCGGTCGAGCTCCCGACCGTCTTCGGCGCGGAGCTGCACCTGCCGAGGGCACAGGGTCGGGCGGCCAGGCCGGTGCTCGACGCGCCGACGGGGGTGCCGGACCCCCGCGCGGAGCACCTGCTGGTCCTGGCCCGTGGGGCGGACGGCTACCGTCGGCTCTCCTCGGCCGTCGCCACGGCCCACCTGGCGACGGGGAGCAAGGGTGCGGCGCAGTACACGCTGGAGGAGCTGGGGGAGAGGGCGGACGGGCACTGGCTCGTCCTGACCGGCTGTCGCAAGGGCGCGGTCCGCCATGCCCTGACCGGAGGCGGCCCGACCGTCCGGGGGGAGGCCGGGTACGCGGCCGCGCGGCGTGAGCTCGCGCGGCTCGTCGACTGCTTCGGTCGGGAGAACGTCGCGGTCGAGATCACGGTCGGGGGCGGACCACAGGACAGCGTGGTGTGCGACGCGCTCGTCGCGCTCTCCGAGGATGCGGGCCTTCCTGTCGTCGCGACGGGCAACGTGCACTACGCCCGGCCGCGCGACGCGGACCTCGCCGGGGCACTGGCGGCGGTGCGTGCGCGGTCCTCGCTCGACGACATGGACGGGTGGCTCCCGGGGGCTCCCACGGCACACCTGCGCTCTGCCGCCGAGATGCTCGACCGCCACCGACGGCACCCGCGGGCGGTCGAGACGGCGGCGGCCCTGGGGGAGGAGTGCGCCTTCGACCTCTCGCTCGTGGCGCCCCGGCTCCCGCCCTACCCCGTGCCCACGGGGCACGACGAGGCCTCCTGGTTGCGGGTGCTGACCGAGCGAGGAGCGACCGAGCGCTACGGACCGAGGCCCGCGGGAGGGTACCGAGAGACGGGTCGAGGAACCGGCGGTCCCGGAACGGGCGTTCCGGGAACGGAGGGTCTGAACGAGCGCGCCTGGGCACAGATCGACCACGAGCTGCAGGTGATCACCGACCTGAACTTCCCCGGGTACTTTCTCGTCGTCTACGACCTCGTGGAGTTCTGCCGCACGCGGGGCATCCTCGCGCAGGGTCGCGGGTCCGCCGCGAACTCGGCCGTCTGCTTCGCCCTCGGGATCACGGCCGTCGACGCCGTACGGCACGGGCTGCTGTTCGAGCGCTTCCTCGCCCCGGAGCGCGACGGGCCCCCGGACATCGACATCGACATCGAGTCCCGTCGACGGGAGGAGGTCATCCAGCACGTCTACGAGCGCTTCGGCCGGACCCATGCGGCGCAGGTCGCGAACGTCATCTCCTACCGACCCCGTTCGGCCGTCCGGGACGCCGCCCGCGCCCTGGGCCACGACGTCGGGCAGCAGGACGCATGGAGCAAGTCGATCGAGCGGTGGGGGTCGTTGCGCGCCCCCGCGCAACCCACCGGGGAGGCGGGCGTGCAGACGCGCACGGCCGCCCGGGACCGGCGGCAGCAGGAGATCTGGGGGCCGCCCACGGACGGGGCCGCCGACGACAGGCACGACGTCGTCCCACGTCGCCGCCCGGAGTCCGCGGCCGAGGAGGGGGAGATCCCGGAGCCCGTGCTCGCTCTCGCCGAACGGTTCCTGCGCCTCCCGCGTCACCTCGGGATCCACTCGGGCGGCATGGTGATGTGCGACCGGCCGGTGATCGACGTCTGCCCGGTGGAGTGGGCGCGGATGGAGGGGCGCACGGTCCTGCAGTGGGACAAGGAGGACTGTGCCGACGCGGGCCTGGTGAAGTTCGACCTGCTCGGCCTCGGGATGCTGACGGCGCTGCGGCTCGCGTTCGAGTCCGTCGCGGAGCACGAGGGGGTCGAGCTCACCCTGCACGGGCTCCCGCCCGAGGACCCCGCGGTCTACGACCTGCTCTGCGCGGCGGACACCGTCGGCGTCTTCCAGGTCGAGTCCCGTGCGCAGATGTCGACGCTCCCGAGGCTGCAGCCCCGCTGCTTCTACGACATCGTCATTGAGGTCGCGCTCATCCGTCCGGGGCCGATCCAGGGCGGGTCGGTGCACCCGTACATCGAACGGCACGCGGGACGTGAGCCGGTGACGTACCTGCACCCGCTGCTCGAGAAGTCGCTCGCCAAGACCCTCGGAGTCCCGCTCTTCCAGGAGCAGCTGATGCAGATGGCGATCGACGCGGCGGACTTCACCCCCGCGGAGGCGGACCAGCTGCGCCGGGCGATGGGGTCGAAGAGGTCGGCCGAACGGATGCAGGCGTTGCGGGAGCGGCTCATGGCCGGGATGGCCCGCAAGGGCGTCGACGGTGACGCGCGGGAGAAGATCTTCGACAAGCTCAAGGCGTTCGCCGACTTCGGCTTCCCCGAGTCGCACGCCTACTCGTTCGCGTTCCTCGTCTACGCGAGCTCGTGGCTGAAGGTCCATCACCCGGCGGCGTTCTACGCCGGGCTTCTCGCCGCGCAGCCGATGGGGTTCTACTCGCCACAGTCGCTCGCCGCCGACGCGCGCCGGCACGGTGTCCAGGTGCTGCGCCCCGACGTCAACGCCTCGCGCGCGCAGGCCTGCGTGGAACGGCTCGAGGACGGCTCGCTCGCCGTACGGACCGGTCTGGTGGCGGTGCGGAGCATCGGTGAGGCGCTCGCGGACGAGATCGTCCGGGTCAGGCAGGAGGGAGAGTTCGGCGGTCTGCGCGACCTGGCTCGCCGGGTGGACCTGACCACGGGCCAGATCGAGGCACTGGCGACCGGGGGAGCGCTGGAGTCCCTGGGGGTGGGACGACGCGAGGCGCTGTGGGCGGCGGGAGCGCTGGCCCAGGAGGGCCCGGGAACCCTGCCGGGGGTCAGCGTCGGCGTGGAGGCGCCGACCCTTCCCGGGATGTCGGCCGTCGAGCAGGACGTCGCCGACGTCTGGGCGACGGGCGTCTCCCCGGAGAGCTTTCCCACCCAGCACCTGCGGGAGGGGCTGGCGCGTGCGGGCGTGCTCACCGTCCAGGACGTGACGGAGGTGGAGCACGGTCGTCGCGTCGCCGTCGGAGGAGTGGTGACCCACCGACAGCGCCCGGGGACGGCCGGCGGGGTGACCTTCCTGTCGGTGGAGGACGAGACGGGGATCCTGAACGTGATCTGCTCGCCGGGGCTGTGGAAGAGATTCCGGCCGGTCGCGCGGTCGGCGGCGGCGATGGTGGTCCGCGGGCGGGTGGAACGGGCCGACGGCGCGACGAATCTCGTGGCCGAGCATCTGGCGGCCCTGCGTCTCCCGGTGGCGTCGACGTCGCGTGACTTCAGGTGACCAGGCGGGCTACCAGGCGCGGGAGAGGAGGTCGGCGAACAGCTCGCCGTCGTCGACGTCGAGGCCACGGGAGCGAAACCAGTCGCCCATCGTGCGACAGTCACGATAGAGGATGTCGTGGGCGTTCGGGTTGGCCGCGAGGTCCACGGCCTGCGGGACGTCGATGACGACGACCCGGTCGCCGTCGGCGAGGACGTTGTACGGGGACAGGTCCCCGTGCGCGAACCCGTCGGCCGCGAGCACGACCATCACGGCGCGCACCTGCTCGTACCAGCGGGAGAGGGTCGAGCCGTCAGGCCGCGTCTGCGCGAGCCGAGGTGCCGCGACGCCGTCCCGCGACCCGACGAACTCCATGAGCACCTCGGTGCCGTCGACCTGCACCGGGTACGGCACCGACGCGCCCTGCGCCCACAGCGAGCTCAGCATCTCGAACTCCGCGCGAGCCCACTGGCCCGCGGCGACGCTCCGGCCGTGCGCCGTACCGCGGTCGAGGGCTCGCTGGTCGCGGGACCGTCGGACGCGTCGTCCCTCGGTGTACGCGCTGCTGCGGTGGAACTGGCGATGGTCCGGGGACCTGTACCTCTTCGCGGCCAGGAGCGAGGAGGCGCCGTCAGGAACGCCCCGTTCGACGAGGAAGACGTCGGCCTCCTTGCCCGTCTTCAGGACGCCAAGCTCGGTGTCGACCGCGGCATCGGCGGTCACGACCCAGTCGGGCCTCGGCTCCGGTCCGCGTGCGCCCCGCTCCACCGCACCCCAGGTGGACCATCGCCTGTCCGGCCCGAGCGCGGCGTCCAGAGCGCCGACGGTCGAGTCCCACGGAACCTGGTTCGTCGTCATCCCGGCCAGCATCGCCCCGGAGCACCCGGTGGGACAACGGAATTTACGGCGGGCGGTGCCAGAGCGGGCGACGGGCGGTGCAGGGCGTCAGCCGAGCGCACCGGCCGTGGCGTCGATCAGGCCCTGGGTGTCGAAGCCCATCTGCGTCAGGAGAGCCCAGAGCACCCCGACCGTGGCGTAGATGCTGACGGGGATCATGACGAGCCACTCGCGCCAGGACCCGGCGTCGCCGAGCAAGGGGACCGCGAAGTGCCCGCCGGGGCGCCAGACGTTGTCGATCACGACGGCGTTGCGCACCCAGCGGGGCGACTTGATCTCGATCGGCCACAACAGCGGGCAGCCACCGGTCGTCAGGACGTCGCCGAGGATGTGCACCGACGTCCCCAGGGCGACGGCGACCGGAAGCCAGTTCCACTCCTCGGGGGCGAGCAGCGTGATGACGGCGGCGATCGTCAGCGACGCCGCCCAGGGTCCGAACTTCCGGTCTCGGGTGAGCTTGAGCGCGCGCAGCGCGAAGGCGACGAGCAGCACCGTCACGACCGCGGCGCCGACGCCGATCGTCCCGAACGCCTCGGTCTCGACCGTGACGAGACCGGCCGCCCAGGCGAGAGCGGTGAACACGGCGACCCCGAGGATCGAGTGCGTCCCGTTGCGGTGGCCCCCGGAGATGGCGGCGACGGCCCTGGTCACGCCCTCGGAGATCGGGGGGAGCGAGTGTGCGATCGTGCCGGAACGGTGGTCGGCGTCGGGGAGCAGCGCCGCGCCGGCACAGACGACGGCACCAGTCAGGACACCGACCTCCGAGACCGGGTGAAGGCCGAGCGCGAACGGGGCCGTCGAGGTCACGGCCACCCAGGCGGCCGCTCCGCTCGCGGCGTGGTGGCCACCCATCATGGTTCTGCACTCCTAGCGGTTCGCCCGGTTTCGCACGTTTGATCGAAACACACACTATCGTGAAGAAGGGCCTATAAATAGTGTGCCAAGCGGAGCGACCTTGCTCTCGCGCACAGCAGGAACGGCTCGCCAGAGGCAGGGAGGGGAGGTGCCGGCGCGGCAGTATGAGCGAGCTCTTCGTCAGCACTGATGCGATGCCGCCCCGGGCTCGACCGGGAGACGCACGAAGGCCCAGCGCTGTGCGCTGGGCCTTCGTGGTCGCTGTCTCAACGAGTGTCCGGAGGGGGACTTGAACCCCCACGCCCTAATACGGGCACTAGCACCTCAAGCTAGCGCGTCTACCATTCCGCCACCCGGACAGGTGGACCGTTCCGCCCCTTGCGGGCCGTTGCGGTGCGGGTAGAAAGATAGCACGGGAACGGGGGCAAACGTGAAATCGGTCTGAGGGCCTCCTCTGGTGGCGCACGGGTGCGGAAGGCGGAGACTGGTCGCATGAGGATCGGGATACCCACGGAGATCAAGAACCACGAGTACCGCGTCGCACTGACCCCGGCAGGGGCTCACCATCTCGTCACCAGCGGGCACGACGTCCTGGTGCAGAGCGGGGCCGGTGCCGGGTCGCACATCACGGACGAGGAGTACGCGGGCGTCGGTGCACGGATCGTGGACGCGGCGGACGACGCCTGGGCCGCCGACGTCGTGTGCAAGGTCAAGGAGCCGGTGCCCGAGGAGTACGGCCGGCTGCGCGACGGGCAGATCTTGTTCACGTACCTGCACCTCGCGGCGGACGAGAGCTGTACGCGAGCCCTGCTGGAGGCCGGCACCACCGCGATCGCGTACGAGACCGTCCGGGCCAGGGACGGGTCGTTGCCGCTCCTCGCACCCATGAGCGAGGTGGCCGGGCGGTTGGCCACCCAGGTCGGCGCGCACTACCTCCTGAGGTCGGACGGCGGCCGCGGCGTCCTGCTCGGCGGGGTGCCCGGCACCAGCCCGGGCAAGGTGGTGGTCCTCGGTGGCGGGTCGGTCGGGCGGCACGCTGCCGCGATCGCGGTCGGCCTGCGCGCCGACGTCACGGTGCTCGACATCTCGCTCCCGGTGCTGCGCGACGTCGACCGGCAGTTCGGCAGTCGCGTCCGCACCCTCGCGTCGACGACGCACGCGGTCGAGACCGAGCTGCTCGACGCCGATCTCGTCGTCGGGGCCGTCCTCGTCGCGGGGGCGCGCGCTCCACGCCTGGTCTCGCACGAGGTGGTCGAGTCGATGCAGCAAGGTTCCGTCCTGGTCGACGTCGCCGTCGACCAGGGCGGCTGCTTCGAGGACACGCGTCCGACGACGCACGACGACCCGGTCTTCGACGTCGCCGGGTCGACGTTCTACTGCGTCGCGAACATGCCGGGGGTCGTGCCGGTGACGAGCACCCGGGCGCTCACCAGCGCGACCCTGCCGTACCTCTCCCGCATCGCCGACCACGGCCTGGGAGCGCTCGGGGACCCGAGTCTGCGGACCGGGCTCGCCACGCACCGCGGGGCGCTGACGAGCACGGAGGTCGCGGACGCCCACGAACTGCTCGCCTCGTCGGTCGACGACGCGCTGGCGAGGTAGGTCGGACGACATCGCCGGATCTCCCTCGATTCCCTCGTGCAGGCGTGCAAGGATTCGCCGTATGGAGCCGTTCCCCCTCATCAGCGACCGCGTCCGTCTGACGGTGCCGACCGCCGCGGACGTGAACCGCATCACGGAAATCTGCCAGGACGCCGACATCCAGCGGTGGACGGTCGTCCCGTCGCCCTACCACCCGTCCGACGCCGCCTGGTTCGTCGACGAGCTCGTCACGTCCGGGTGGGCGCAGGACACCGCGTACACGTGGGCGATCCGGCCCCACGGCGCGGAGTCGTCGAGCGACCTGGTCGGCATGATCGGGCTCACGGTCGACAGAACGGCGCCGTCTGCCGTCGACGCCGAGATCGGCTTCTGGCTCGACCCCGGCGCGCGGGGGCACGGGCTCGCGAGTGCCGCGAGCGACCTGGTCCTCGACTGGGCCTTCGACGCCGAGGGTCTCGACGCGGCCCGTGTCGTGTGGACCGCCTACGTCGGGAACTGGCAGTCCCGGCGGGTAGCCTGGCGGTGCGGCTTCACGTTCGAGGGGACGGTGCGACGCCACGCCGTCCAGCGTGGTGAGCGGCGCGACGCGTGGATCGCCACGCTGCTGCCGGGCGACGGACGTGAACCCGTGGCGCCCTGGCCGGACGACGCATTGACACGTCTCCAGGAGGACGTCGTATGAACACCCCCAGCCCGCAGTCGGTCCCGTCCGCCGAGTCCGAGGTCGTCAGGATCTGCCGCGACCTGCTGCGGATCGACTCCTCGAACTTCGGCGACAACAGCGGCCCTGGTGAGCGGGCCTGCGCCGAGTACGTGATGGAGTCCCTGCACGAGGTCGGGCTCGAGCCCGAGCTGTTCGAGTCTGCCCCGGGTCGAGCCAACGTCGTCGTGCGTCTGCCGGGGCTCGACCGCTCACGGCCCGCGCTCGTGCTCCACGGGCATCTCGACGTCGTCCCGGCCCAGGCCGAGGACTGGCAGGTCGACCCGTTCGGCGGCGAGGAGACCGACGGGCTGCTGTGGGGCAGAGGAGCCGTCGACATGAAGGACATGGACGCGATGATCCTCGCGGTCGTCCGTCAGATGGTGCGCGAGGGTCGCAAGCCGGCCCGCGACGTCGTCGTCGCCTTCTTCGCCGACGAGGAGGCCGGCGGCGTCTACGGCGCGCGGTACGCGGTGGATCACCGGCCCGAGCTCTTCGAGGGCGCCAGCGAGGCGATCAGCGAGGTCGGTGGCTTCTCCGTGGAGATCGCGGGGCGTCGGACCTATCTGCTGCAGACCGCCGAGAAGGGACTTGCGTGGCTCCGGCTCGTCGCCGACGGGACGGCAGGCCACGGCTCGCAGATCAACGACGACAACGCCGTGACCCTCCTCGCCGAGGCGCTGACGCGGATCGGTCGCCACCAGTGGCCCTATCAGCTCACCCCGACGGTCGACGCACTCCTGCGGGGAGTGGCCGATCTCACCGGGCTGCCGTTCGACGCCGAGGACCGTGGCTCCGTCGACGCGCTCGTCGGTGCTCTCGGTCCGGTGCAGAAGTTCGTCGGCGCGACGGTGCAGCACACCTCGAACCCGACGCAGCTCGACGCCGGGTACAAGGCGAACGTGATCCCCGGGCGCGCGACCGCAGCGCTCGACGCACGGTTCCTGCCCGGCCTCGAGGACGAGGGGATGGCGACGATCCGCGAGCTTGCGGGGCCAGGTATCTCCTTCGAGCCGATCCATCAGGACATCTCGCTCGAGGTGCCCTTCTCCGGGGCGCTCGTGGACCGGATGGTCGACGCTGTCACCTCCGAGGACCCCGGCGCGACGGTGCTGCCCTACACGCTCTCGGGCGGGACGGACAACAAGTCCCTCTCACGCCTGGGAATCACGGGCTACGGGTTCGCCCCGCTGAGGCTTCCGGCCGAGCTCGACTTCTCGGGGATGTTCCACGGCATCGACGAGCGAGTGCCGACCGACGCGCTCAGGTTCGGGTGCAGGGTGCTCGACCGGCTTCTGCGCACCTGCTGATCGCCCGGTCTCGGCGGACGTGGACCTAGCCGCCGAGTGCGTCGAGCATCCCCGCGAGCCTGGCGCGGTAGCCACCGCCGAACAGCACGGCGTGCACGGCCACGGGGTAGAGCTGGTGCAGGGTCGCGCGTCGCTCCCAGCCGGGCGGGATCGCGGACACGGAGCCGTACCCGGCGAGGATCTCGTCGAGGTGCGGTGCGCCGAACAGGGCGAGCATCGCGAGGTCGCTCTCCCGGTGGCCACCGTGTGCGGCAGGATCGACGAGGACCGCCTCCGTACCGTGGACGCCGGGGGTCCAGAGCAGGTTGCCGGACCAGAGGTCGCCGTGCACGCGCGCGGGGTCCGCGTCGCGGCACGGACCGCCACCCCATCGGCCGACGACGTCGGCGGCACGCCGGAGCCGATCGGCCTCCGGGCTGGTCAGGGCACCCCGCTCGACCGCCTGGTCGGCCACAGGCCGTAACCGTGCCTCGGCGTAGAACTCGGGCCAGGTCGACCACGTGCCGGCGACGAGGGCGAGGGGGTCGTCCGTCGGACCGAAGAACCCGTCCCCGGTCGTGCCGTCCGGGGGCGCGCCGAAGCCCGGTGCCGCGGTCTCGTGGAGCCGTGCGAGCTTTACCCCGAACGACCGGGCAGCGCGGGCGTCGGGGGTCGCCGGGTCGATGCGCTCCAGGTCGAGGTAATCGGGGCCCACGTCCCGCACCCCCACGACCCGAGGGCCGGCAGGCACGTCGATCCACGCCAGTCCCGCGGCCTCACGTTCGAAGAAGCCCGCGGGTGCACCGGCGCGTGACTTGCGAAAGGTGCTGCCGCGCTCGTCGGTCATAGCGTGCTGCGTGCCCGGATCACCCTCCGGCGCAGCGTGACGCGACGCTCACCACCCATCGCGATGCGCGTGCGCGCCAGCTCCCAACGCCCGTACTCGGCCTCGTCGGTCAGGACCTGGCGGGCGTCTCCGCCCGGGACGTCGCGTGAGAACGTCAGGACCCGGTACTCGTAGTGGCCATGGGTCGAGAACGCCGATCGGTATGCCGTTGGTCGCATCGCAAGCCCTCTCCACGTCGTCTCCGCCCGCGCCGGACGGATTCTGGATGCCATTGTGCACCGGGCGGGGATACGGTCAGGGTATGACCGTAGATCCGCGTGCCGCGCTCGACCGCCTCATCGCCGCGTTTGAGGCGCACCACGATGCCGTGCGTTCACGTATCGGTGACGAAGACCCGCGTGTCGACGACGCGTACTACGTGCTCGCCGACGCCTTCGAGGTCTACGACGAGTCGCTGGGGGAGCGGTACGGCGAGGCGACGCCGTTCGTCCTCGACGACGACTCGGACGACGACTCGGACGACGACGAAGACGATGACTCGGACGACGACGACGACTACGAGGACGTCGACCTGCACGACGACTCGGCGTCAGGTCGTTGACACGTCAGGCGGTTGACCGGCGGCGCGAGACGCGTTCGGTCCGGTCTGTCGTGGACGTCGGTGGCACCGTGCCGCGGCCGGGAACGACCTAGCGGTACTCGGGGTAGCCGAGCGAGGGTGCGCTGACCTCGTCGAGAGCTCCGACGACGGCGTGCGGCAGCACCAGGTCGGCGGCGGCGAGCGACGCCCGGAGCTGACCGGGAGTCCGTGCTCCGACGATCGCGCTCGCGACCCCGCGCGTGCCCAGCCAGGCCAGCGCCACCTCGAGCGGTTCGCGGCCGAGACCGTCGGCAGCGGTCGCGACGGCCTGGACGATGCTCGACGAGCGTCGGTCGAGATAGGGCTCGATGAAGCCGGCGAGGTGCGGGCTCGCGCCTCGGGAGTCGGCCGGAAGGGAGTCGCGGTACTTGCCCGTCAGCACGCCGCGCCCCAGCGGCGACCATGCGAGCACGCCGGCGCCGAGGCCGTCGGCGCAGTCCAGGACCTCGCGCTCGACCCCGCGCTCCAGGAGCGAGTACTCGACCTCGACGGCGGCGAGCTCGGCATCCCCGGACGCCGCGAGCAGCGTCCCGACCTGCGCCGTGCGCCACCCGGGATGGTTCGACAGTCCGACGTAGCGGGCACGGCCGGAGTCGACGGCCCGGCGCAGGGCGGAGACCGTCTCGGCGGCAGGAGTTCGCGGGTCGGGCGCCTGGACGAGGAACAGGTCGACGTGGTCGGTTCCGAGCCGGCGCAGCGACTCGTCGAGCGAGTCGAGGAGCGACGCCCGGGACGCGTCCACGACGGTCCCGGCGCGGGTGCGCCGTAGTCCTGCCTTGGTGCAGACGACGACGTCGGACCGGTCGACGTCGTTCGCCAGGACGTGTCCGAGCACGGACTCGCTGTCACCGTCCGCGTAGTGGGCCGCCGTGTCGACCAGAGACCCTCCGGCCTCGACGAAGCTCTTGATCTGCTCGGCGGCGTCCAGCTCGTCCGTGTCACGGCCCCAGGTGAGGGTGCCGAGCCCCAGTGCGGACACGTGCAGGCCCGTGCTGCCCAGCTGCCTCAGTTCCATGGGCTGCAGACTATCGACACCTGGTGCACGGCGCGTGGACCACCGCGCGAAGAACGGTAGGGTGACCGCTCGTGAACGCCTGGGAAGCAGTACTGCTGGGGCTCGTCCAGGGCCTGACCGAATTTCTCCCGATCTCGTCGAGTGCGCACCTGCGCATCGTCGGTGAGCTGATCGGGGAGTCCGACCCCGGGGCCGCGTTCACCGCGATCACCCAGATCGGCACGGAGGCCGCCGTGCTGCTGTACTTCCGTCACGACATCGCGACGATCTGCCGCGCCTGGTGGCGCGCCGTCTCGGGCAAGGACGGGACCGACCTGCGGTCGCGGTTCGGTGCGCACGACCCGCACGCCCGGATGGCCTGGTTCATCACGATCGGGTCCGTCCCGATCGGTGTGCTCGGTCTGCTCTTCCAGGACGCGATCGAGACGTCGCTCCGCAACCTCTACATCACGGCGTTCACCCTCGCGTTCTTCGGCATCCTCCTCGGGTGGGCGGACCGCGTCGGCCGCAAGACCCGACCGCTCGAGGACCTCACCGTCGGACGCGCCATCGCGTACGGCTTCGCCCAGGCCCTCGCGCTCATCCCCGGTGTCTCCCGCTCGGGCGGGACGATCACCGCCGGACTCCTGATGGGATTCACGCGCGAGGCTGCCGCTCGCTACTCGTTCCTGCTCGCGATACCCGCCGTGCTCGCGTCGGGACTCTTCCAGCTCGTGAAGTCGATCGCCGAGCCGGCCCAGGCCGGGGCACCGGGTGCCGCCGCCACGCTCGTCGCGACCCTCGTCGCCTTCGTCGTCGGGTACTTCGTCATCATCGTGTTCCTGAAGATCATCTCCACGTTCAGCTACATGCCGTTCGTCTACTACCGCATCGGCCTGGCGATCGTCGTGGTGATCCTTCTGGGGACGGGCGTCCTCGTCCCGCTGGGGTCCCCGTAGGGGCACCTCGGCGGCCAGGTCTCGGCCGTCGGCCGGACCATCGTCAGGTGGGCGGCGGATAGAGTGGGCGCGTGCGTACCTGGCCCTCTCCTCATGTCCCGCAGATCCCCGGCACCGGCGACACCGTCCGGGTCCACGACAGCTCCACCGGTGAGCTGGTCGTCGCGTCCGAGTCGGATCTGGCGACCCTCTACGTCTGCGGGATCACCCCGTACGACGCGACGCACATCGGCCACGCGGCCACCTATGTCGCCTTCGACCTCCTGGTCCGCGCGTGGCTGGACGCGGGGCACGCGGTGCGCCTGGCGTCGAACGTCACGGACGTCGATGACCCCCTGCTCGAGCGCGCGCTGGCCACGGGGGTCCGCTGGCAGGACCTCGCGGCCGACCAGGTCGCTCTCTTCTCGGAGGACATGACCGCCCTCGGCGTCATCCCGCCCGACGTGTACGAGTCCGTCGTCGACACCGTGCCGCGTGTCCAGACCATCGTCGAGAAGCTCCTGGAGGAGGGCGCGGCCTACCGTGTCCCGCTCGAGGACGGTGCCGGCGGAGACCACCCGGAACTGGGGGACGTGTACGCCGATCTCGCGGCGGACCGTCACTTCGGCGAGGTCTCGGGCTTCGACGACGCCACGATGCGGGCGCTGTTCGCCGAGCGGGGCGGCGACCCGGAACGGCCGGGCAAGCGCAACGCCCTCGACCCGCTCCTCTGGCGCCGCGAGCGCGTCGGCGAGCCGGCCTGGACCGGCGGGGTGCTCGGCAGCGGACGGCCCGGCTGGCACGTGGAGTGCGCCGTGATCGCCTCGGACGGGCTCGGAGTTCCGTTCGACGTCCAGGGTGGCGGCGCCGACCTGCTCTTCCCGCACCACGAGATGTCGACGTCGCACGCGCGAGTGGCCGAGTCGGCCGGTGCGCGCACGCACGTCCACGCGGGACTCGTCGCCTACCAGGGCGAGAAGATGAGCAAGTCCCTGGGGAACCTCGTGCTCGTGTCGCGGCTTCGACGGGACGGTGTCGACCCGATGGCGATCCGCCTCGCCGTGCTCGCCCACCACTACCGGTCCGACTGGGAGTGGACGGACGAGGGCCTCGCCGAGGCAGTTGCGCGGTGGGAGCGCTGGCGCTCCGCGATGTCGGGCAACGGCGGTCCGTCCCCCGAGGGCACGATCCGCCGGGTCCGTGCGGCGATGGCGGACGACCTGGACGCGCCGACCGCGCTCGGGGCCGTCGATGCCTGGGCGGACGTGGCGCTGGCCGAGGGTCGCGACACCACGCAGGACACGGACGGGGCACCGGGCGTTCTCGCCCGCGCGGTCGACGCGCTGCTCGGCATCCGTCTCTGACGGGCGGTCGACCCCGCTAGCGGCCCGTCGCTCCGTCGCCGCGACGACGCAGGAACCGCTCGAACTCGCGGGCGATCGCCTCGCCGCTCGCCTCGGGGAGGTCCGCCGTGTCCTTCGCCTTCTCCAGCTCGCGGACATACTCGGCGATCTCGCCGTCCTCCGCCGCCAGCTCGTCCACGCCGTGCTGCCACGCCTCCGCGTCCACCGGCAGCTCGCCGAGCGGGATCGGCTCCCCGAGCAGCTCCTCGAGGCGGGCGAGGATCGTCAGGGCGGCCTTCGGCGACGGCGGGTGCGCGACGTAGTGCGGAACAGCCGCCCACAGGGACGCGGCCTGCAACCCGCGCGCCGTCGCGGTGTGCTCCAGCACCCCGACGATCCCGACCGGGCCGTCGTAGGTGCTCGACTCGACGTCGAGCACCGCGCGGAGGCCGACGCTCTCCGACGTGATGGTCAGCGGGATCGGTCGCGTGTGCGGCACGTCGGCCAGGAGCGCACCCAGCGTGACCACCGTGTCGACGTCGTGCGCCTCGGCGATGTCGAGCAGCTCGCCGCAGAAGGTCCGCCAGCGCATGCTCGGCTCGATGCCGTGGACCAGGACGACCTGGCGCCCGGACTCGGGGACCCGCGCCGTCGAGACCCGGGTGGCGGGCCAGCTCAGGACGCGCTCACCCGTCTCTGTGGTGGACACCTCCGGTCGGGTCACCTGGAAGTCGTGGTAGTCCTCCGGGTCGATCTCGGCAATCTGCTGCGCGTCCCACACGTCGTGCAGGTGCTTCACGACGGCGCTCGCGGCTCCGCCGGCGTCGTTCCAGCCCTCGAAGGCCGCGACGAGGACGGTGCGGAGCTGCTCGCGGTCGCCGGGGCTCGTCGTCGAATCGTTCATCCGTCCACCCTATGGCTTGCCGACGCAACCTACGATGGGGCCATGCCCGATCTCGCCGAGCCCGACCGCCCGCTGCCCGCAGCCCTGCTGCTCGACATGGACGGCACACTGATCGACAGCGAGCCTTACTGGATGGCGGCGGAGCAGGAGCTCATCGCCCGGCACGGCGGGGTGTGGACCCACGAGGACGCGCTCGGCCTCGTCGGCAACCCCCTCGACCTCTCTGCACGGACCCTGCAGCAGGCGGGCGTCCGGCTCGAGGTCGACGAGATCGTCGAGTTCCTTCTGTCCCGGGTGGCCGAGCAGGTCCGCGAGCACGTCCCCTGGCGTCCAGGTGCGCACCGCCTGCTGGAGACCGCCCGGAGCGCGGGTATCCCGTGCGCTCTGGTCACGATGTCCTACCGCGTGCTCGCCACGAGCCTGCTCGACGCGGCGCCCTCGGGTGCGTTCACGGTGGCCGTCTGCGGGGACGACGTCCGGCACGGAAAGCCCGACCCGGAGCCCTATCTGCGCGCCGCCGAGCTGCTCGGGGTCGACGTGCGCGACTGCGTGGCGGTCGAGGACTCGCCGCCGGGCATCGCCTCGGCCCTGGCCTCGGGCGCCGCGACCGTGGGCGTCGCGGCGATCGTCCCGGTACCGCCTCGTGCGGGCCTGAACCGGCTCGCGTCGCTCGAGGACCTCGACACGACCATGCTGGCCCGCGTCGTCGGTGGCGAGCTCGTCGACCTCGTGGCGTCGTCGGGACACTAGGCCCGGTCGGGACGAACGCCGAGAGCGACCTCGACGCGTCCCTCGGGGACGGGTGGCGCGGTTCCGCCGAACTCCGGGCAGATCGCCTGGTGGGCGCACCATCCGCACAGAGCGCTCCGGCGCGGCGTCCACTCGCCCGTCCGGCCCGCGGTCCGGATCGCCTCCCAGAGGGCGCGGACCTTCGCCTCGGTCCCCTCCAGGTCGGCGCGCGTGGGCTCCGCGCGCAGGATCTGTCCGTCGCCGAGGTAGACGAGCTGAAGCATGCGGGGGACCTCGCCACGCTCGCGCCAGAGGACGAGGCCGTAGAAGCGCATCTGGAACAGGGCCGAACCCTGGTACGCGGGCCGGGGCGACTTCCCGGACTTGTAGTCGACGACCCGGAGCGCGCCGTCGGGCGCCACGTCGAGCCGGTCGATCACACCGCGCAGGCGTGGTCCGTCGGGCAGGTCGCTGCTCACGCGCAGCTCGCGCCCCGCGGGCTCGAGCCGGTTGGGGTCTTCGAGCGTGAAGTAGGTCGAGACGAGGCGGCCGGCACCGGCGAGCCATCGGTCGAGCTCCTCCGCGCCGGTCACGAGCTTGGCGTACTGCGGGTTCGTCGACTGCAGCGACTCCCACGCTGCCGGGAGGAGCCCCTGCGCGGCCTCCGGCGTCCGGCCACCGAGCGGGAGGTCGTAGAGCTCTTCCAGGACGCTGTGCACGAGAGTGCCCCGCGCCGCCGCCTCGCTCGGCGGCTCGGGGAGCCGGTCGACCACGCGGAACCGGAACAGCAGGGGGCACTGCATGAAGTCGTTCGCGCGCGACGGCGAGAGCCCGGGAACGTAGGCCGGGTCGCCGTCCGCCGTGCTGCTCGTCGCCGTCATGCCGCCCAGCGTACGGCGGACCGGTGACGCCCCCGACGGGGCGCGTCGGCGCGGCGACTACGCTGGTGCGGTGACATCGCCGAGCATGCCGCCCCGCACCGACCCCCCGCGCAGCCGAGGACTCGTCCTCGGCCGGATCGCCGACGCGCCGGTGGTCCTCACGCCGAGCTGGGCCATCGCCGCTGTCGTCCTGACGATCGTCTTCGCCCCGACGGTCCGGTTCTACGCACCCGGCCAGACCGGTGTGATCTACGGGGTCTCGTTCGCGTTCGTGGTGCTGCTGTTCGGCTCCGTCTTTCTCCACGAGGTCTCGCACGCGCTCGTCGCGCGCGCTCGCGGGCAGCACGTGACCGAGCTCGCGATCACGGTCTGGGGCGGGCACACGGCGTTCACCGGGTCGTTGAGGCGTCCGCGCGACGCCTTCTGGGTGGCGGTCGTCGGTCCGCTCACCAACCTGGTGCTCGCCGGGGGGTTCTGGTTCCTGTTCGAGCTGCGTACCGGCACCGTGCTCGTCTGGCTCCTGTGCTATGCGGCGGCGGTGTCGAACGCCTTCGTCGGACTGTTCAACCTCATCCCCGGGCTCCCGCTGGACGGGGGACAGATGCTGGCGGCCGCCGTCTGGGCGGCGACGGGCTCGCAGGACCGGGGGACGGTCGTGGCCGGGTACGTCGGCCGCGTGGTCGCCGTCGGTTCGGTGCTCGCCGTGATCGCGGTCCCGCTCGCCCAGGGCGGGAGCGTCGAGCCGTTCCTGGTCATCTGGGCCGTGTTCATCGGCATGTTCCTCTGGTCCGGTGCCTCCGGGGCGATCCGCAGCGGTCGGGCGCGGGCACGTCTGGCGCATCTCGACGTGAGCACGTTCGTGCACCCGGCGGCGACGGTCCCCGCCGACGGTACGGTCGCGGACACCGCGGCCGCGGGTCGCGGTGCCGGCGCCTGGGCCGTCGTGATCGTGGACGGGACCGGTCGGCCGGTCGGGGTCGTCGACCCCGCCAACGCGGCGCAGGTCCCCGCCGATCGTCTGACCACGACCAGCGTCTGGGCCGTCGCGCACCGGCTGCCGCTCGAGGCGCTGCTCCGTTCGACGAGTGCAGGACCGGACCTCGTCGCCGGCGTCGTCGCCGCCGCGCCGGGCACGAGCGTCGTGCCGGTGGTCGACGAGACCGGCACCGTCGTCGGCGTCGTGCTCGTCCGGGAGGTGCTCGCGGCGGTCCGCGGGACGTCGGCCTGACCCGACCCCCGTAGGATGGTCCGTCGTGACCACCAGCGCAGACGCACCGACCACCCGAGCCACCGGCGCGGCCGAGCGACGCGGACCTCTGCGCGTCGGCGACCGCGTCCAGCTGACCGACCCGAAGGGACGGCTGCACACGATCGTGCTGGCGCCCGAGGGGACGTTCCACACGCACAAGGGCTACTTCCGCCACGACGACCTGATCGGACGTCCGGAAGGCTCGGTCGTCGCGAACACCGCGGGGATCGAGTACGTGGCGCTGCGCCCGTTGCTGTCCGACTACGTGCTCTCGATGCCGCGCGGCGCCGCGGTGATCTACCCCAAGGACGCGGGGCAGATCGTGCAGATGGCCGACATCTACCCGGGTGCGCGTGTCGTCGAGGCAGGCGTCGGCTCCGGCGCCCTCTCGATGTCGCTCCTGCGGGCCGTCGGCGACGACGGCTCGCTGCACTCGATCGAGCGTCGTGAGGACTTCGCGGCGATCGCCCGCGGCAACGTCGAGAACTTCTTCGGCGGACCGCACCCCGCCTGGCAGCTGTCCGTCGGGGACTTCGCCGACGTCCTCCCGCAGATCGCCGAGCCCGGGGCTGTCGACCGCATCGTGCTCGACATGCTCGCTCCGTGGGAGAACATCGACGCGGCCGCGACCGCGCTCGTGCCCGGAGGCGTGCTGATCTGTTATGTCGCCACCGCGACGCAGCTCTCCCGGACGGCCGAGGACCTGCGTGCGGACGGCCGTTTCACCGAGCCCGCCGCGTGGGAGTCGATGAACCGTGGCTGGCACCTGGAGGGTCTCGCGGTCCGTCCGGAGCACCGGATGATCGGGCACACAGGGTTCCTTCTCTCGGCCCGTCGCATGGCCGACGGCGAGGAGGCGCCGGAGCGTCGCCGCCGTCCCGCCAAGGGTGCCTACCCGACCGGCGACGAGGGGACCTGGTCGCCGGAGGAGCTCGGCGAGCGTGCCGTCTCGGACAAGAAGCTGCGCCGGGTCCGTCGCGACGTGGGGCAGGCGCCCGAGGTCTGAGCCCTGCCCGACAGGTGAGTGCACGACGCGGACGGCGGCGGTGTGTATAGGGTCGACGTATTCCAGACGGGCCGTCGCCCGCCTGTTCCGTCGAAAGGGGAAGCCCGATGCCCACGACCCCCGCACCGGACCTCGAACGCCAGGTCGCGATCCTCTCCGCGAAGAACGAGCGCCTCGCCGAGGCGCTGCGCGCGGCCCGTGACCAGATCGTCGACCTGCGCACCCAGATCGACGAGCTCGCGAAGCCGCCGGGGACGTACGCCGTCTTTCTCGGGTCTCACGACGACGGAAGCGTCGACATCTCGGCCTCCGGACGCAAGATGCACGTCGGCTCGAGCCCCGCGCTCGACGTCACGACGCTGCAGCCCGGCCAGGAGGTCAAGCTCAACGAGGCGATGACGGTCGTCGCCGCCGGCGGGTACGAGAGCACAGGCGAGCTCGTGACGGTCAAGGAGATGCTGGGCGACGGTCGGGCCGTCGTCGTCGGACGCACCGACGACGAGCGCGTCGTGCGTCTCGCCGGCTCCCTCGCCGCGACCACGCTGCGCACGGGCGACAGTCTGACGATCGACACACGCAGCGGCTTCGTCTTCGAGGTGGTGCCGAAGTCGGAGGTCGAGGAGCTGATCCTCGAGGAGGTGCCGGACGTCGACTACTCCGCGATCGGTGGGCTGGGGCCGCAGATCGAGCAGATCCGCGACGCCGTCGAGCTGCCGTTCACGCACCCGGACCTCTTCCGCGAGCACGGGCTCCGGCCGCCCAAGGGAATCCTGCTCTACGGGCCTCCCGGGTGCGGCAAGACGCTGATCGCGAAGGCCGTCGCCAACTCGCTCGCGCAGACGGTCGCACGGGCACGAGGGGTCGACGGGGCCGAGAACGTGCGCAGCTTCTTCCTGAACGTCAAGGGCCCCGAGCTCCTGAACAAGTACGTCGGGGAGACGGAGCGCCACATCCGGCTGATCTTCGCCCGTGCACGCGAGAAGGCGTCCCAGGGCACGCCCGTGGTGGTGTTCTTCGACGAGATGGAGTCGCTCTTCCGCACCCGCGGCACCGGGAAGTCGTCCGACGTGGAGACGACGATCGTCCCGCAGCTCCTCAGCGAGATCGACGGTGTCGAGCGCCTCGACAACGTCATCGTGATCGGTGCGTCGAACCGCGAGGACATGATCGACCCCGCGATCCTGCGACCGGGTCGCCTCGACGTCAAGATCAAGGTGGAGCGTCCGGACGCCGAGGGCTCGCGCGAGATCTTCGGCAAGTACCTCACGGACGACCTTCCCATCCACGAGGACGACCTCGCGGTGAACGGCGGCTCCCGGGCTGCCGCGGTGGACGCGATGATCCGGTCCGTCGTCGAGCGGATGTACTCCGAGGCGGACGAGAACAAGTTCCTCGAGGTCACCTACGCGAGCGGGGACAAGGAGATCCTGTACTTCAAGGACTTCAACTCCGGCGCCATGATCCAGAACATCGTCGACCGGGCCAAGAAGGCGGCGATCAAGGACCTCCTGTCGACGGGCCGGCGGGGAATCCGTGTCGACCACCTGCTCTCGGCGTGCGTCGACGAGTTCCGGGAGAACGAGGACCTGCCCAACACGACCAACCCGGACGACTGGGCACGGATCTCGGGGAAGAAGGGCGAACGGATCGTCTTCATCCGCACGATCGTGCAGAAGGAGGGCGACGGCGCGGTCCCGCGCACGATCGACACGGTCTCGAGCACGGGTCAGTACCTCTAGCACCGAGCCCTACAGTGGTCCTGTGACTGCGCGCAGAGTGATGGGGATCGAGACCGAGTACGGAGTGCTGCAGTCGGGGCGGCCCCTGGCCAACCCGATGCTGATGTCCAGCCAGATCGTGACCACGTACCGTGCGCTCGCGCAGAGTCCTGCCGGCCAGCTGGCCCGTGCACGCTGGGACTACGACGACGAGGACCCGCTCGCCGACGCCCGGGGATTCCGGCTGGACCGGGCCTCCGCGCACCCGTCGCTGCTGACGGACGACCCGACGAGACCGGCACCGTCCGGCGAGACGGACGCGTTCCAGCGGATCGAGCGTCCGAGCGTCGAGGCGTACGACGACCCGAGCGCCGCGAACGCCATCCTGACCAACGGCGCGCGCCTCTACGTCGACCACGCACACCCCGAGTACTCGTCGCCCGAGGTGACGAACCCGTTGGACGCCGTGCGCTGGGACGTCGCCGGTGAGCGGGTGGTCCTCGCCGCGTCGCGCTCGCTCGCCCAGGTCGGGATCGACGTCGTGCCGTACAAGAACAACGTCGACGGCAAGGGCGCGAGCTACGGGACGCACGAGAACTTCCTCGTCGACCGCGACCTGCCCTTCGACACGCTCGTCGACGGTCTGACGCCGTTCCTCGTGACGCGGCAGGTCTTCGCCGGGTCGGGACGTGTCGGGCTCGGTCAGACCGGTCAGCACGCCGGCTTCCAGATCTCCCAGCGGGCCGACTACGTCGAGGCCGAGGTGGGGCTCGAGACGACGCTTCGTCGGCCGATCGTCAACACACGGGACGAGCCGCACGCCGAGCGCTCGCGGTGGCGGCGGCTCCACCTGATCATCGGGGACGCGAACCTCTTCGAGACCGCGACCTACCTCAAGCTCGGGACGACGTCGCTCGTCCTGTGGCTCCTCGAGAACCTGGGCGCGCTCGCGGAGCGCGGCCTGGACACCGCCGCGCGGCTCAGGGAGCTGCGTCTGGCTGATCCCGTGGCCGACACACAGCTCGTCAGCCGGGACCTGGACCTCTCCACCCCGCTGCGGCTGGCGTCGGGAGAGACGGCGACCGCCCTGGAGATCCAGAAGCGCTACCTCGCGGTCGTCCGCGAGGCGCAGGACGCTCTCGGCGGGCCGGACGAGATCACCGCCGAGGTTCTCGACCGCTGGACCTCGGTGCTCGACCGTCTCGGCCGTGACCTCGGCGAGTGCACCCGAGACGTGGAGTGGGTGGCCAAGCTGCGCCTGCTCGACCGGATGCGTCGCCGTGACGGGCTGGCATGGGACCACCCGCGCCTCGCCGCGCTGGATCTCCAGTGGTCGGACGTCCGTCCCGAGCGCGGTGTGTACCACCGGCTCGTCGCCGCGGACGCGGTCGACCGGCTCGTCGACGAGGGTGAGGTGGCCCGCGCCGTCCACCATGCGCCGACGGACACGCGTGCGTACTTCCGCGGCGAGGTCGTCGCGCGTTACGGGGGGCAGGTGTCGGCCGCGAGCTGGGACTCGGTGATCTTCGACGTGCCGGGAGCGGAGTCGTTGCAGCGGGTGCCGATGCTCGACCCGCACCGCGGTACGCGTGAGGACCTCGGAGCCCTGCTCGACGCGAGCCCCGACGCGCGGTCTCTCCTGGCGGGCCTTTCCGGCACGGCGTAGGCAGAAGGGCCTAGTGTGGGACCTGCCTGGAGCACATCGACCGAGGAGACGCCATGGCTGGTCAGGAACGCATCTCGAACCCGGGCGGACGTCCGGACGACGACGCCGCCGAGGTGGCCGCACCCGTCGTCCGCAAGGACGACGCCGAGGTCGACTCGTTGCTCGACGACATCGACGCGGTGCTGGAGTCGAACGCTGAGTCGTTCGTCCGCGGCTTCGTCCAGAAGGGCGGCCAGTAGGTCTCGATGAGCCTCGACAGCACGGGTGGTCTGCCCGACGCGTTCCGGACACCGGGGTCGTCGTCGTTCGTGGACTTCCTCGCCGCACACGCACCGCACGCGCTACCGGGGGCGCCGACCTCCGGCGCCGTACCGCAGCTGGCCCACGCCACCACGATCGTCGCCCTCGAGGTGGACGGCGGCGTGGTCATGGCGGGGGACCGGCGGGCCACCGCCGGCGCGGCGATCGCGCACCGTGAGATGCAGAAGGTCTTCGACGCGGACGAGTTCAGCGCCGTGGGGATCGCCGGCACGGCCGGCCTGGCGATCGAGCTCGTCAGGCTCTTTCAGCTCGAGCTCGAGCACTACGAGAAGATCGAGGGCACGCTGCTGTCCTTCGACGGCAAGGCGAACCGGCTCGCCACCCTCGTCCGCAGCCAGCTCGGACTGGCGATGCAGGGCCTGGCGGTGGTGCCCCTCCTGGCGGGGTACGACGTCGACGAGGACCGGGGGCGGATCTGCTCCTACGACGTCACCGGAGGACGGTACGACGAGCGGGAGCACCACTGCGTCGGCTCCGGGGCGGTCTTCGCCCGCGGCGCGCTGAAGAAGCTCTGGCGGCCGGGGCTGACGGCGGACGAGGGCGTCCGGGTGGCCGTCGAGGCGCTGTTCGACGCCGCGGACGACGACTCCGCCACGGCCGGCCCCGACACGGTCCGGCGCATCTGGCCGGTCGTCGCCACGGTGACGGAGACCGGGTACCGGCGCGTCGGCGACGACGTGCTCGCGGCGACGGTCGCCGCCGTCCTCGACCGTCGAGCAGAGGAGGCACGGCGATGAACATGCCGTTCTACGTCTCGCCCGAACAGCTCATGAAGGACCGGGCGGACTTCGCGCGCAAGGGCATCGCCCGTGGACGGTCGGTGGTGGTCGTCGGGTACGACGGCGGGATCGCGTTCGCGACGCACAACCCCTCCCGTGCCCTGCACAAGATCTCGGAGATCTACGACCGCATCGGGTTCGCCGCGGTGGGCAAGTACAACGAGTTCGAGAACCTCCGCGTCGCCGGCATCCGCTACGCCGACCTGCGCGGGTACTCCTACGACCGGTCCGACGTCGACGCCCGGGGACTGGCGAACGCCTACGCGCAGACGCTCGGGACGGTCTTCACCACCGAGTCCAAGCCCCTGGAGGTCGAGCTGGTCGTCGCGCAGGTCGGTGCCGGGCAGGACCAGGACCAGATCTACCGGCTCACGTACGACGGGTCGGTCACCGACGAGCGACAGTACGTCGTCATGGGCGGCCGCGCGGAGGAGCTCTCGGAGATCGTGGCGTCGGGCTGGGTTCCTGGCATGGGTCTGCACGACGTGCTGGGACTCGCCGTCCGGGCGCTCGGGTCGGACGGCGCCGAGGGACCCGGTCGTGAGCTGGGGGCTGCGGACCTCGAGGTGGCCGTCCTGGACCGTACGCGACCTCGCCGGGCGTTCCGGCGGATCGCCGGGCCCGCGCTGGCACGTGCGCTCGACGGCGGGACCGCAGAGCAGCACCACGACGGACGAGGAGACGGGGCATGAACCGGAGGATCTTCGGTCTGGAGACCGAGTACGGCGTGACGTGCGCGACCGACGAGGGGCGCGGGCTCTCGGCCGACGAGGTCGCGCGGTACCTCTTCCGCAAGGTCGTGGCCTGGGGCCGTTCCTCGAACGTGTTCCTGCGCAACGGGTCGCGGCTGTACCTCGACGTCGGGTCGCACCCCGAGTACGCGACCGCCGAGTGCGACGACATCACGCAGCTCATCGCGTACGACCGTGGCGGCGAGCGAATCTGCGAGGGGCTCGTCGCCGACGCCCAGGAGCGGCTCGTCGAGGAGGGGATCCCGGGCAAGATCCACCTGTTCAAGAACAACACCGACTCGGCCGGGAACTCCTACGGGTGCCACGAGAACTACCTGGTCCGGCGCAAGGGAGACTTCACCCGGCTGTCCGAGATCCTCGTCCCCTTCCTCATCACCCGTCAGGTGGTGACGGGGGCGGGCAAGGTGCTCTCGACGTCGGGCGGTGCCACCTACTGCCTGTCGCAGCGGGCCGACCACATGTGGGAGGCCGTCTCGAGCGCGACCACGCGCTCGCGGCCGATCATCAACACCCGCGACGAGCCGCACGCGGACGCCGAGCACTACCGGCGGCTGCACGTCATCGTGGGAGACTCGTCGATGGCAGAGCCGACCACCATGCTCAAGGTCGGGTCGACGGATCTCATCCTGCGGATGATCGAGGCGGGTCTTCCGATGCGCGACCTCACTCTCGAGAACCCGATCCGTGCGATCCGTGAGATCAGCCACGACCGCACCGGTCGTGCGCCCGTGCGCCTGGCCACCGGTCGTACGGTCACCGCCGTCGAGCTCCAGCGCGAGTACCTCGGCCGGGTCGAGACGTATCTCGCGGAGACAGAGGCGAGCCCGACCGACAAGCGGGTCGTCGACCTCTGGTCGCGCGGCCTCGAGGCCCTCGAGACGGACAACCTCGCCCTCGTCGAGCGTGAGATCGACTGGGTCATCAAGCTGCGTCTCATCGAGCGGTACCGGGCCAAGCACGGCCTCGAGCTGCACGACCCGAGGGTCGCCCGTCTGGACCTCGCCTACCACGACATCTCGCGGACCGACGGGCTCTACAACCTCCTGGCCGCACGCGGGATGGTCGACCGGCTCGTCACCGACCTCGAGTCGTTCGAGTCGATGTCCGTGCCGCCGCAGACGACCCGGGCGAGGTTGCGCGGGGAGTTCGTCGCCGCGGCCCAGGACGCCCGGCGCGACTACACCGTCGACTGGGTCCACCTGAAGCTGAACGACCAGGCTCAGCGCACCGTGCTGTGCAAGGACCCGTTCCAGAGCGTCGACGAGCGCGTCGAGAGGCTGATCGAGTCGATGTGAGGCCGGGGCGCCCGCTAAGGTGGGCCGTCCTTCGTCGCGACCGTCGACCCGTCCCGAGCTTGGAGTTCCGTGCGCCGTCCTTCTGCACTGGTGTCGTCCCTCGTCGCCGCGCTGCTGCTCGGTGGTTGCGGGATGGACTTCACGGATCCGGTCGAGCCCGAGCAGGCCGCGTCCGAGATCGCCGTCACCGGGGCCGCCGACGAGCCGCCCGTGCTTGAGTACGAGACACCCCTGGTCGTGACCGAGACCACCAACAGCACCGTCTGGCCCGGCGCGGGTCGGCTGCTGGAGGACGGGGACGAGGTCCTGCTCAACATGTACGCCGAGGACGGCTCGACCGGTCAGATCCTTCAGGACACCTACGTCGCAAGCCCCCGTCTGATGCGGATGGACCCCGCCTCGCTCGGCCCGACCCTGTACCAGGCACTGAAGGGCGAGCGCGTCGGTGCGCGTGTCCTGGTGACCGAGGAGGACGGCGAGGTGCCGCTCGCGCTCGCGGTCGACGTCCTGCCCGCCCGGGCGGACGGCGAAGAGATCGCGCCCGCCGAGGGGCTGCCGTCGGTGAGCCTCGACGACGGCGCTCCGTCGATCGAGATCCCGGCCGACTCCGCCGCGCCGGACGACCTCGAGGTCCAGCCGCTCGTCCGCGGGCACGGGCGCCAGGTCGAGCCCGGCGACATGGTGACGGTCCGCTACTCCGGGGTGCAGTGGTCGAACGGGGACGAGTTCGACTCCAACTGGACCACCGGGACCGTGCTCACGGCGATGTTCGGCGTGGGGACGGTGATCGACGGCTGGGAGCAGGGGCTCCTCGAGCAGCCGGTCGGGAGCCGGGTCCTGCTCGTCGTGCCACCCTCGCTCGCCTACGCCGGGACCGACTCTCCGCTGGCCGAGGAGACGCTCGTGTTCGTGATCGACATTCTCGACTCCCGTTCCCAGGTCGCCTACGACACGTCGTCGGGGGATCTCTCAGAAACCGAAGAAGGATGACATGACAGTCTCCGTGCGCGTGATCCCCTGCCTCGACGTCGACGCGGGGCGCGTCGTCAAGGGCGTCAACTTCGAGAACCTGCGCGACGCGGGCGACCCGGTCGAGCTCTCGCACCGTTACGACGCGGAGGGCGCCGACGAGCTGACCTTCCTCGACGTCAGCGCGTCCTCGGGCAACCGGGAGACGACGTACGACGTCGTGCGGCGGACGGCCGAGCAGGTCTTTGTCCCCCTCACGGTGGGTGGGGGAGTGCGGACGCCCGACGACGTCGACCGCCTGCTGCGCGCGGGCGCGGACAAGGTCGGCGTGAACACCGCGGCGATCGCCCGGCCCGAGCTCATCGCCGACGTCGCCGACCGGTTCGGTTCGCAGGTGCTCGTCCTCTCCGTCGACGCGCGCCGTGTCACCGGGGACGTGCGGACGGAGTCCGGCTACGAGGTCACGACCCACGGCGGCCGCCGGGGGACCGGGATCGACGCCGTCCGGTGGGCCGCCGAGGCGGAGCAGCTGGGCGCGGGGGAGATCCTGCTCAACTCGATGGACGCGGACGGGACGAACGCAGGCTTCGACCTGGAGATGCTCGCGGCCGTGCGGTCGGAGGTGAGGGTCCCGCTGATCGCCAGCGGTGGCGCCGGGCGGCCCGAGGACTTCGTCGCGGCCGCACGCGCCGGGGCGGACGCCGTCCTCGCGGCCAGCGTGTTCCACTTCGGTGCCATGACGGTCGCCGAGGTGAAGGACGTCATGCGGGAAGCCGGTATCGAGGTGCGATAGCGCCTACTCCGCGTCGACTACGGTCGGGACGGAGCCGAGCACCCTTCCGTCGGCGTCGAGGGCCTCGACCGTGATCTCGTCGGCCGTGGCCGCCTCCTCCAGCTCGACGGACGTCTCGAAGCCCGACCGGGCCACCTCGGTCTCGCCGTCGGACGTCGACACCCGCCACGTCTGGACGGCCGTCGCCCCGTTCCAGCTCATGTAGACCGACGTCGTGCCCGAGTCGACATGCACGGCCGCGGCCGGGTCCGTCGTCGGCCGCGCCTCCCACTCGACCTGCCGGGCACGGTACGAGCCGACGGTCAGGTCCTCGGGCAGCGACGAGTCCACGAGGACGTCTCCCGTGGCCGACATCCGGGTCCACTGCGGCAGGCTTCCCCACCCGAGGAGCACGTCGCCGCCGTCGAGCTGCTGGAACGACCCCTGGCTCTGCGACCATGCGCCTTCGGGGTGGGGGTAGTCCGTCACGACGGACGCCGTGGACGCACTCTCGTCGACGTCGAGGACGAGGCCTCGGGAGGACTCGCGAGTCGTCGATCCGCAGGTGCCGCCGTTGTCGAAGAGCGTCATCGTCCCGTCGTCGGCCCACCGGGCGTCGTGCTGCTTGAGGAAGACGGCGTCGTCGTCGACCGTGAAGTCGGACTCGCGCCCGCCCAGACGCCAGTCGAGGCTGCCCGTGTCGCCGTCCAGCTGGTAGACCGCGCACGTGTGCCGGGCGGAGATCAGGACGTCTCCGTCGTCGCGGACGTCGATCGAGTTCACGTGCAGGTAGTCGTACCCGGTGTCGGAGGACGTACCGTCCTGGTCACCCTCGACCGGGAGATAGCTCTCGTCCAGCGCGACGTCCCCGATGCCGTGCCACTCGAAGAGGACCGCGCCCGTCTCCAGGTCGACCTGCTGGACGATGTTGTCCACGGCCACCCCGTTCCGGGGCCCGCCCGCCTCGCTCAGGTCCATGCCGATCGGCGCGTAGGCGACGAGCCATGCGGTGCCGTCGTCCGTGAGGAGGAGCTCGTGCGGGTCCGCCCGGTAGCCGTTGCCCGCGTTGAACCGTGCCACCTCGGCATAGGTCTCGTCCACGACGACCGCCTCGCCGTACCCGTAGCCGGGGCCGATCTGTCCCTCCCACCACGTCAGGACGGGTTCGCCGTCGAGGGTCGCGCCCGTCACGTCCCGCGCGTCGTTCTCGGCCATCGGGGAGAACCAGACGGGCTCGCCGTCCTCGTCGACGAGCATCGGTCCCTTCTGCACGACGCCGTTCTTGATTCCCAGCGCGACGTAGCCCGCGGCGTCGGTGGGCTCCGCGGGCTCGACCGTGACGACCGGTGGCTCGACGTCGGGTGCCGAGACGTAGCGGCTGACCTCGTCGTCCTCGGTCGCCGTGCCGTTCTCCGGCACCTCGGTCGCCGCCTCGTCCAGCGCGTCGGCCACCCGCCAGGTCCAGCGACCGTCGTCGGCGCCGCGGACCTCGATGCCCTCGACGGTCACGGAGACGATCTCGCCCGGCTCGAACGGGGCGTCGGGGACGTAGCTGACCCCGTCTCCGTCCGAGTGCGGCAGCAGCGTCCCGGAGTGCTCCTCGGTGTCCGAGCCCGTGACGGTCACGTCCTCCGCGGCCAGGCCGGTGGCCCCGGGCCCCCGGAGCGTCACCTGCGTCTGCGGGTTGACGACCTGGGTCCCGGGGACGGGGAACACGGAGACGTCGCCGTCCGACCCGTCGATCGCCGCGAGGGGGGCAGGCTCGGCGGGAGGCTGGTCGGTCACCTCGACGGCCACGAGGACGGCGACGGCAGCTGCCCCGACCCCGACGACGCCGGTCGTGAGCCAGAAGAGCCACCGCGGCCCGAACGGCGTCGGTCGCGGGCGCTGCTCCGGCGTCGTGCCCGACGCCTCCCCGGTGCTCATGCGTCCGGCCCGCCGAGAACCTGCGCGACCTGTGCGACGGCGTCCTCGCGGCCGCGGACCTCGGTGTCCGCGGCCTCGACCCGTCCGAAGACGTGCAGCACGAGCTCCGTCACCGGCCCGTGGATCTCGACGACGGGCTCGCGGTCGCTCACCACGAGACGGCGGCCCTCGTCGTCGACCAACGTGACACCGACGGGGCAGCGGCCGAGGCGCAGGCGCGCGAAGGTGGTCAGTGCTCCCCGCAACGCCTCGACGAGGTCGGGCGGCAGGTCGCGTGGTGCCGGTTCGACACCGCCACCACGGCGCACGTCCTCGGAATGCACGTAGAACTCGGCGACGTTCATCGCGTCGCCCGCCCAGGAGTGCGGGCTCCACGCCTGTGGTGGCTGCGAGACCCGGTCGATCAGGTCTCGGTAGGCCGCGTCGTCGCGAGCCTCGTCGGCGAGGGTGTCCAGTCCTCCGCCGAGAAGTCGCCACGGCGCGTGCTCGCGCAGCACGAGGTGTGCCGCCAGGTGGCGCGCCTGCCACCCCTCGCACAGGGTGGGGGCGTTCGGCGGGACGGAACGGAGCGAGTCGACGAGCTGTTCGCGGAGCCAGGGGTGCCAGGGCATAGTGCATGCTTTCATGACGACGTCGTCCTCGCCGGACGATCGGAACGCCCAGACCGGGAGGAATCGATGAGCGAGAACCCGCTGCACCGGACGGTGCTCGACGCGGACGGCGTGCGCATCCACACCTATACCTGGGAGGCCGAGCAGCCTCGCGCGCTCGTGCACGTCCTGCACGGTGTCGGTGAGCACGCCCAGCGCTACGCGCCGCTGGCCCGGCGACTGCAGGACGCCGGGTTCACGGTCGTCGCGGACGACCACCGGGGGCACGGCGCGACCGGTGTCGGACACCTCGGCCTCGGAGAGCTCGGCCCCCGGGCTATCCGCGGCGCGATCGACGCCGCCGAGACCGTGAGCCGGGCGGCCCACGCCGCCTACCCCGAGCTGCCGATCGTCCTCCTCGGGCACAGCTGGGGCTCCTTCATGGCGCAGAAGATCGTCGCCCGGTCGGGACGCCACTACGCGGGTCTCGTCCTCAGCGGAACCTCGCTCGCCCTGCCGGGCCTGACGCGCCAGGGGAACTTCAACGAGCGCTGGGACGCCGACGGGGCCGGCGGGCTCGAGTGGCTCAGCCCCGACGAGTCCGTCCAGCAGGCCTTCGAGGACGACCCCTGGTGCTTCGACGTCGCGGAGCACCCGGTGTGGACGTTTGCGGAGAGCACCGCGATCGCGGGCTTCGTCCCTCGGACCACCGGGCACGACCTGCCGGTCCTGATCCAGGGCGGCGAGCACGACGCGGTCGGCGGGAGCCGCGGCCCTCGCCTGCTCGGACGTGCCTACGAACGCTGGACGGGACTCTCCGACGTGACGGTGATCCTGTACCCCGAGGCACGCCACGAGGTGTACAACGAGATCAACCGGGACGAGGTGCTCGACGACCTCGTGGGATGGGTCACCACGCGATTCTGACGTCGGGGGCGGGGCGCGTGAGACGATGCGTCCACCGCTGCCCGACATCCTGCGAGGACAACCCATGCCCCGAGCCGCCCGCCCGCGTCCGCGGGACCGGTCCACGTTCCGTGCCGCCGACGGCACGACGACGCTCCGCGGCTCGCGCCTGCGTCGGTCCCTGGCACTCATGGGCCGGGGCATCCGCTCCGAGCCGTGGACCTACACCCTCGCCATCGGCACCTCGGCACTGTTCGGAGCCGCCACCGTCGCCGTCAGCCGGGTGATCGGCACCGTCACCGACGAGGTCGTGGTCCCGGCGCTGGACGGCGACGACGTGGCCCGCGGCCAGGTCTGGCTCGCCGGACTCGCGCTCGCCGCCGTCGCGCTGACGCTGGCGGTGAGCGTCGCCGGACGGAGGATCTTCGCCGGGGCAGGCGTGGCCGACCTCCAGGCGGGGCACCGCAACGCGGTCACCCGCCAGTACCTGCGCCTGCCGATGTCCTGGCACCGGGCCCACCCCACCGGACGGCTGCTCGCGAACGCGAGCGCCGACGTCGAGGCCGCGACCGGGGTCTTCAACCCCATGCCCTTCGCCCTCGGCGTGGTCGTCATGATCCTGGTCGCCGGCGTGATGCTCGTCGCGATCGACCCGTGGCTGGCCGCCGCCGCGTTCGTCGTGATCCCGCTGGCCATCGCCGCGAACCTCGTGTTCCAGCGCAAGATGACCCCGATCGCGATCCGGGCGCAGCAGCTGCGCGCCGAGGTGGCCGACGTCGCGCACGAGAGCTTCGACGGGGCGCTCGTCGTCAAGTCCCTCGGGGCGCACGACCGGGAGGAGGCCAGGATCGCGGGTCGCGCGTACGCCCTGCGCGACGCCAACGTCGAGGTCGGACGCGTCCGCGCCGTCTTCGACCCGGTCATCGAGCTGCTGCCGTCGCTCGGCACCCTCGTCGTCCTCGCGGTGGGTGCCGCGCGCGTCGCGAGCGGGGACGTCGGCACCGGGGACGTGGTGACCGCCGCGTATCTGCTCACCGTCATGGCGGTGCCCGTCCGTGCGTTCGGCTGGGTGCTCGGGGAGATCCCGCGCGCCCTCGTGGGCTACGAGCGCATCACCCAGGTGTTGGACGCCTCCGGACGCGACGTGCCCGGGACGGTGCCCGCGCACGGGCGCGGGGCGGCCGCCGAGGTGCGGCTCGACGGGGTCGGCGTGCAGGCCGACCGTCCCATCCTCGAGGACGTCACGCTGACGCTCGCGGCCGGGTCGACGACCGCGTTCGTCGGACCGACGGGAGCAGGGAAGACGACGCTCGTCACTCTCCTGGCGCGGGTCTCCGACCCCGACACGGGCCGGGTGCTGCTCGACGGGCAGGACCTGCGCGAGATCGCCGACGCGCCCGCGCACGTCGCGCTCGTCGAGCAGCAGACCTTCGTCTTCGAGGACACGGTGCGCGCGAACGTCACGCTCGCCGACGTGGACGACCCCGCGGCCCCTGACGACGACGCCGTCTGGGACGCGCTCCGCGCGGCACGTGTCGACGACGTGGTCCGGGCGCTGCCCGACGGGCTCGACGCGCCGCTCGGCGAGCGCGGTGCCAACCTCTCCGGCGGACAGCGCCAACGACTCGCCATCGCGCGTGCCCTCGTGCGCCGCCCACGGGTGCTCGTCCTCGACGACGCCACGTCGGCCGTCGACCCGCGCGTCGAGCAGGAGATCCTCCACGGCCTCGGGACCGACGACGGCGAGCGGCCCACCGTCGTCATGGTCGCCTACCGCATGGCGTCGGTGGCGCTCGCGGACACCGTCGTCCATCTCGACCACGGGCGGGTCGTGGACGTCGGCACGCACGAGGAGCTCGTGCGCCGTGACGCGGGCTATCGCGACATCGCCACGGCGTACGCCCGTGAGGCGGCCCGCCGGGCCGACGAGGAGGCACTCGCATGAGCTACTCACGGATCGAGACGACCAGCTCGCTCGGGGTCCTCGCGACCGTCCGGCAGGGCCTGCGGACGTCCCCGGAGATGGTCACCGGCATCGGCGTGACGCTCGTGCTCGCCGTGGTCGCGGCGGCGGGGCGCGTCGTCGTCCCGATGACCGTCCAGCAGACGGTCGACACCGGCATCATGGCCGACGGCGGCCCCGACGTCGCCCGGGTGTCGACGTTGGTCGCGGTCGCCGCGGTGGTGCTCGTCGTCGCCGGTGTCTGCACGGCGCTGGTCAACGTCCGGCTCTTCAGGTCGAGCGAGGAGGGGCTCGCGAACCTGCGGATCCGGACGTTCCGGCACGTCCACGACCTGCCCGTCCTGACCCAGGGGACCGAACGACGAGGCTCGTTGGTCTCACGGGTGACCTCCGACGTCGACACGATCTCGCAGTTCGTGCAGCGCGGCGGCATCCAGCTCCTCGTCTCCGTGCTGCAGATCGCGGTCGCGACCGTGCTCATGGCGATCTACTCGTGGCAGCTCACGGTTCTCGTCTGGCTCTGCTTCGTCCCGCTCGTGATGATCCTCAACCCGGCGCAGAAGCGGGTCAGCGCGGCGTTCGGTCTCGTGCGGCAGCGCACGGGTGAGCTCCTCGGGGCCGTGTCGGAGGCCGTGGTCGGCGCGCAGACGGTGCGTGCCTACGGTGTCCAGGCGCGGACGGGTCGACGGGTCGAGGCCGCGGTCGAGCGAGCTCGTGTCGCGATGGTGCGTGCGTCTCGGCTCGTGGGTCTCGTCTTCTCCTCCGGCGTGCTGGTCGCGAACCTCGTCCTGGCGGTCGTCGTCGTCGCCGGGACGTGGCTCGGTGTCGCGGGAGAGGTCACCACCGGCGAGCTCCTGGCCTTTCTCTTCCTCGTCCAGCTCTTCACCGGGCCTGTCCAGCAGGCCACGGAGATCCTCAACGAGCTCCAGAACGCCGTCTCCGGGTGGCGGCGGGTGCTCGCCGTGCTCGAGACCCCGATCGACGTGCGCGACGAGGGGACGGTCGACAGTCCGTCCGGGCCGGCGTCGGTCGAGCTGGACGACGTGCGCTTCTCCTACCCGGGCGGACCCGAGGTGCTGCACGGTGTCACCGTCGCCTTCCCGGCGGCGCGCTCCGTCGCCGTCGTCGGCAAGACCGGGTCGGGGAAGTCGACGATCGCCAAGCTGGTCACGCGTCTGATGGACCCGACCGCCGGGGTGATCCGACTCGACGGCACCGATCTCCGTGACATCCCCGTGGCGCGGCTCCGCGAACGCGTGGTGCTCGTCCCGCAGGAGGGCTTCCTCTTCTCGGGCACCCTGCTCGAGAACATCGAGTGGGGCGTGCGGGACGACGCGGTCCGTGCGGACCGGGACGCCGTGGTCGCCGTCGCGCAGGACGCGGTGTCGATGCTCGGGCTGGACGACTGGGTCGACGGTCTGGCCGACGGTCTCGCGACACAGGTGGGGCAGCGCGGGGAGCACCTCTCGGCGGGGGAGCGGCAGCTCGTCGCCCTGCTGCGGGCGGCGGTCGCCGAGGCCGACCTGCTCGTGCTCGACGAGGCGACGTCGGCGGTCGACCCCGCCGCCGAGGTCCGGATCGCCCGCGCACTGTCCGCACTGACGACGGGCCGGACGACCGTGACGATCGCCCACCGGCTCTCGACGGCTGAAGCGGCGGATCTCGTCGTGGTGGTCGACGAGGGCGACGTCGTCGAGGTCGGCACGCATGCAGCACTCCTGGAGCGGGACGGGACCTACGCGGCCATGCACGGGGCCTGGCGGAGCCAGACCCACTGACCGGACGCGGTTCCCGCGGCCGCTCCGCGCGTGGCAGGATTCAGGCGTGTCCGACTCACCACTGACCCCTGACCTCGCCGCGCGGCTCAAGCGCGACGACGGCCTGGTCGCCGCCATCGTCCAGCAGCACGACACCGGAGAGGTGCTCATGCTGGGATGGATGGACGACGAGGCGTTGCACCGCACCCTCACGAGCGGCCGCGTGACCTTCTGGTCCCGGTCCCGTCAGGAGTACTGGCGCAAGGGCGACACGTCCGGCCATGTCCAGCACGTGCGGTCCGTGGCGCTCGACTGCGACGGCGACGCGCTCCTCGTGCGGGTCGACCAGGTCGGAGCGGCGTGCCACACGGGTGCGCAAAGCTGCTTCGACGCGGGCGGCGATCTCGGTGCCGTCGTCGGGGAGGTGGGCGCATGACCGGGCCGACGACCGTCACGGCGGCAGACGTCCCCTGGGGTGCGACCTGGCCGTCCGTGCAGGGCTTCCGCGACCTCGCGGCCTCGCGTCGCGTCGTCCCGGTGGTGCGGCGTCTCCTGGCCGACGACATCACGCCGGTCGGCCTCTACCAGACGCTCGCGGGCGGACGTCCGGGGACCTTCCTCATGGAGTCCGCGGAGTCGGACGGCGGATGGTCGCGCTGGTCCTTCGTCGGTGCCGCGTCGCGGGCGACCCTCACCGCGCGCGACGGGTCGGCGGTCTGGTCCGGCGACGTGCCGGCCGGCGTGCCGACGTCCGGCGACGTCGTCGAGGTCCTCGAGAAGACGCTCGACGCGTTGCGCACACCGGAGATCCCCGGCCTTCCCCCGTTCACCGGTGGCCTCGCCGGCGCACTCGGCTGGGACGTCGTCCGGCACTGGGAACCGACCCTGCCCGCGAACGCACCCGACGAGCTCGGTGTCCCGGAGCTGACGCTCTGCCTGGCCACGGACCTGGCGGCGGTCGACCACCGGGAGTCCTCCGTGTGGCTCGTCGCCAACGCGATCAACTTCGACGGCACGGACGAGCGGGTCGACGAGGCGTACGCAGACGCCGTCGCGCGGCTCGACGCGATGCAGGCCGCGCTGCGGTCGGGCGGACGAATACCTGCCGTGGTCGTGGACCACGACCTGCCGGAGCCCGAGCTGGAGTTCCGCTCGACCCGGGACGAGTTCGAGCAGGCAGTCCTGGCCGGCAAGGATGCCATCCGTGAGGGCGACGTCTTCCAGGTCGTGCTCTCCCAGCGCCTCGACCTCGACTGCCCCGCGGCACCGATCGACGTGTACCGGGCGCTGCGCACGATCAACCCGAGCCCGTACATGTACTGCTTCAGCCTGGCCGACTCCGACGGGCAGGAGTTCTCCGTCGTCGGGTCCAGCCCCGAGACGCTCGTGAAGGTCACCGACGGGCGGGCCGTGACGTTCCCCATCGCCGGATCGCGACCACGGGGCGGGACCCCGGCGGAGGACGTCGCGCTCGGTGACGAGCTGCGGGAGGACCCGAAGGAGCTCGCCGAGCACCTCATGCTCGTCGACCTGTCCCGCAACGACCTGGTCAAGGTGTGCGAGCCCCTGTCCGTCGAGGTGGTCGAGTTCATGGTCACCAAGCGGTACAGCCACATCATGCACCTGAGCTCGACGGTGGTCGGGCATCTGCGCGACGGCGCGACGGCGCTCGACGCGCTCCGGGCGACGTTCCCGGCGGGCACGCTCTCCGGGGCGCCGAAACCTCGCGCGATCGCGCTGATCGACGAGCTCGAGCCGGCCTCGCGAGGGATCTACGGCGGAACGGTCGGGTACTTCGACTTCGCCGGCAACATGGACATGGCCATCGCCATCCGCACCGCGCTCCTGCGCGCGGGGCGGGCGAGCGTGCAGGCCGGCGGAGGCGTCGTCGCGGACTCCGTCCCTGCGCTCGAGTACGCCGAGTCCCGCAACAAGGCGGCGGCCGCGGTGCGGGCGATCCAGCTCGCGGCACGGCTGCGTCCCCTCCGCTGATGCGTGCGAGCCTGAGCCGGCGCAACGCCGTGGTCGCTCTCCTGCTTCTCGGCGCGTCCGCGCTGCTGCTCTCGATGCCGGTCTGGATGACGGCGCAGGGCAGCAGTGCGCTGGAGGACGTCGTCGACCTCGGCGTGGCCGGGACGACGGCCGCCCCGGCCGTGAGCGCCGGCGCGCTCGTCCTCGTGGCCTCCGCGCTCGCACTGGGGCTTGTCGGTCGGGTCGGCCGGTGGGTCGTCCTGGTCGTGGCCGCGGGAAGCGGGCTGACGATCCTGGTCGGCGCTCTGAACGTGGCGCTCGACCCGCTGCCCGCGATGACCGCCGAGGCAGCGCGTGCGACGGGGGTCGGTGAGGTCACGACGGCCGTGGATCTGACGCCGTTCCCGTGGGTGGTCGTCGTGCTCGGCGCGGTCGTCCTCGTCGTCGTCCTGGCCGCCGCCTGGTCGGCGCGAGGATGGACGACGTCAGGAGCTCGCCACGAACGGGGAGCGCCTCGGCAGGACGTTCCCGACGACGATCCCGCGGCACTGTGGGACGAGCTGACGCGTTCGGCGGAGTCGGACGGCCCGCCCGCCGGTCGACCCGACGAACGATAGGATTGGTCGACATCTTCACGAAAGGCGCACACACTCATGGTTGATTCCACGTCCACGCAGCCCGTCGCGGACTACCTCCCGCCGACGGTCCCGCCCGACAACCACGGGCACACCACGGCCTCCTGGACGTCGATGATCGGCATCATGCTCGGTTCGCTCATCACCGCCGTGGGGCTCGTCGTCGCGACGCCGTGGCTGTCCTGGGTCGGTCTCGCCGTGGTCCTGATCGCCGTCGTCGTCGGTGGCGTCATGCGCGCGATGGGCTACGGGCAGGCACCGGCACGCAAGAGCTGACCGTCGTGGCGACCACGACGGAGCGGCGTGGCCTCGCCGTGCTCGAACCGCTCGTGGTCGCCGCCCTCGTGGGCGCAGCGACTCTCCTCGTCGCTCTGCGTGACCCGCACGTCTCCGGCAGCTACGGCGTCTGCCCGAGCCTGATGATCTTCGGCCTGGCGTGCCCGGGATGCGGTGGCCTCCGTGCCACGCACGACCTGGCACACCTCGACCTCGTCGGAGCCTGGGCGTCGAACCCTCTCGTGGTCGTCCTTCTCCCGGCCGTGATCGGCCTGTGGTCCCTCTGGCTCGCGGCCCGGTGGTCGCCCCGGAGGATGATGCCGACCGTGCCGCGCGTCGTCTGGATCACCGTCGGCGCGATCGCCGTGATCTTCGGCGTCGTGCGCAACATTCCCGGCGCAGGGGACTTCCTCGGGCCTGCCTGACCGTCTCGCCCCTCGGTGCGTGGTCCGGAGAACGGCCTGGCGCACCTACGATGGCCTGCAGAAGACGTCGCCATGCGAGGCGGTCGGCCGCGAGGGCGGGGCCAGCCGGGGGACAAGCACGAGCACGGGAGCGAAATTATGACCGTTCTAGACGACATCATCGCGGGTGTCCGCGAGGACCTGGCGCGCCGCCAGGCGTCGACCTCCCTGGACGCGCTCAAGGAGCGCGCGGCGAGGACCCCCGGGGCGCTGAACGCCGCCGACCGGCTGAAGGTCGACGGGCAGGTCGCGGTGATCGCCGAGGTGAAGCGGTCCAGTCCCAGCAAGGGTGCCCTGGCGCCGATCTCCGACCCCGCCGCCCTGGCGGTCGAGTACGCGCACGGGGGTGCGGCCGCGATCTCGGTGCTCACCGAGGAGCGTCGGTTCGGCGGCAGCCTGGACGACCTCGACGCGGTGCGTGCCAAGGTCGACGTCCCCGTCCTCCGCAAGGACTTCGTCGTCACGCCGTACCAGGTGTGGGAGGCCCGGGCACACGGGGCCGACATCATCCTGCTCATCGTCGCAGCGCTCGAGCAGACCGTCCTGACCTCCCTCGTCGAGCGCGTCCAGTCCCTGGGGATGACGGCCATCGTCGAGGTCCACACGGCGGACGAGGTCTCCCGTGCGCTGGACGCCGGGGCCCAGATCATCGGGGTGAACTCGCGGAACCTGAAGACCCTCGAGGTCGACCGCACGACGTTCGCGCGGCTCGCGCCGGCGATCCCCGACGAGATCTGCCGCATCGCGGAGTCCGGCGTCCGTGGACCGCACGACGTCGTCGACTACGCACGGTCGGGTGCCCACGCCGTCCTCGTGGGAGAGGCTCTCGTCACCGGTGACGCCCCGCGGTCGTCGGTCGCCGACCTCGTCGCCGCAGGCTCCCACCCCTCGCTCCGCGCCATCCGCCACTGAGGCGACCCGCACCATCGACAGGAGGCCTGGCCCCGTGCCTGACATCCCATCCCTGCAGAACACGCAGGGCCCCTATTACGGTGACTTCGGCGGCCGCTACGTCCCCGAGGCCTTGATCGCGGCTCTCGAGGAGCTCGAGCGCGAGTACCGCTCCGCGATCGCGGACCCGGCGTTCATGGACGAGCTCGAGCGCCTCCAGCGCGAGTACACGGGGCGGCCGAGCCCGTTGACCGAGGTGCCTCGGTTCGCGGCGCACGCCGGTGGCGTACGGATGTTCCTCAAGCGCGAGGACCTCAACCACACGGGGTCGCACAAGATCAACAACGTGCTCGGCCAGGCGCTCCTGGTCAAGCGCATGGGCAAGTCTCGCGTCATCGCCGAGACCGGGGCGGGGCAGCACGGGGTCGCCACGGCGACGGCGGCTGCGCTCCTCGACCTCGAGTGCGTGGTCTACATGGGTGAGGAGGACACGCAGCGCCAGGCTCTCAACGTCGCCCGCATGCGCCTCCTCGGCGCGACCGTCGTTCCCGTGACGATCGGGTCGCGGACCCTCAAGGACGCGATCAACGAGGCGCTGCGCGACTGGGTCGCGAACGTCGACGACACCCACTACCTGCTCGGCACCGTGACCGGGCCGCACCCGTTCCCCGAGATGGTCCGCGAGTTCCACAAGGTCATCGGCGACGAGGCGCGGGAGCAGATCCTGGAGCGCACGGGCACTCTCCCGGACGTGGTCGCCGCGTGCGTGGGCGGTGGTTCCAACGCGCTCGGGCTCTTCAACGCGTTCCTCGACGACGCGGACGTCCGACTCCTCGGGCTCGAGGCGGGGGGCGACGGCGTCGACACCGGTCGGCACTCCGCGCGGTTCAGCGGAGGAGCGCCGGGCGTGCTGCACGGCGCCAGGTCGTACCTGCTGCAGGACGAGGACGGCCAGACCCTGCCGAGCCACTCGGTCTCTGCCGGGCTCGACTACCCGAGCGTGAGTCCCATCCACTCGTGGTTGCACGACACCGGACGTGCCGAGTACCGGCCGGTCACGGATGCGGAGGCGATGGACGCGTTCCGTCTCCTCTGCCTCACCGAGGGGATCATTCCCGCGATCGAGTCTGCGCATGCTCTCGCCGGTGCGCTGCGCGTGGGCCGGGAGCTCGCTGCGGACGGTCGGGACGACGCCGTCGTCCTCGTGAACCTCTCCGGGCGTGGCGACAAGGACGTCGCGACGGCTGCGCGCTGGTTCGACGTGGTCGACGCCGAGGACATCAAGAACGCAGCGACGACCGAGGGGAGCAGCCTGTGAGCGCCGTGGTGGGACCGGGCGGCAGCCCGGGTGCGGGCACGACCGGCGTGCGACTTCGCGCGATGCGTGACGAAGGCCGTGCGGCGCTGATCGGCTACCTCCCGCTGGGCTTCCCGGACGTGGAGCGCTCCGCCGAGGCGGCTCTCGCGATGGTCGAGGCGGGGGTCGACGTCGTCGAGCTCGGTCTGCCCTACACCGATCCCGTGATGGACGGACCGACGATCCAGGCCGCGGTGGACGTCTCGCTGAATGCGGGAACCCGGGTCCGGGACGTGTTCGGCGTCGTCGATCGCGTGAGTGCGGCGGGCGCCCCGACGCTCGTGATGACGTACTGGAACCCGGTGCTCCGCTACGGCGTGGGCGCGTTCGCCCGGGACCTCGCGGCAGCCGGTGGAGCCGGGCTGATCACCCCGGACCTGATCCCGGACGAGGGCGCGGACTGGATCGCCGCGGCCGACGAGCACGATCTCGACAAGGTCTTCCTCGTCGCCCCCAGCTCGACCACGGAGCGCCTTGCCTCGACGGTGGCGGCGTCGCGTGGATTCGTCTACGCAGCCTCGACGATGGGCGTGACGGGGGAGCGGGCGACCGTCGGCTCGCGCGCGGAGGCGCTCGTCGCGGACACGCGCGCGGCAGGGGCCGACCTGGTGTGTGTCGGTCTCGGCGTCTCGACGCCGCAGCAGGCGGCCGACGTCGCGCGCTACGCCGACGGCGTCATCGTCGGCTCGGCTTTCGTCCGCCCGCTGCTGGGAGACACGCCCTGGGCCGAACGGCTCGAGGCTCTGCAGGCGGTTGTGCGAGGCATCGCCGACGGCGTGCACGGCGCGCGCGAGGCGAGCGCATGAGCCTCGCAGCCCTCGTCACCTCCATCCCGAGCCCTGCCGAGGACACCTGGTACGTCGGGCCGTTCCCGATCCGTGCGTACGCGATGGCGATTCTCGCAGGGATCGCGGTCGCGGTCTGGCTGACCACCAAGCGTTGGGCCGCGCGGGGCAACAACCCCGACGACGTGCTGGAGATCGCCTTCTGGGCCGTCCCGTTCGGGATCGTCGGTGGGCGGATCTATCACGTCATCACGACCCCGGAGCCCTACTGGGGGCCCGACGGTGACCCCTGGAAGGCGCTGAGGATCTGGGACGGGGGCCTCGGGATCTGGGGTGCCGTCGCGCTCGGCGCCGTCGGGGCGTACATCGGATGCCGTCGGCTCAACGTCAGCTTCGTCGAGTTCGCCGACGCACTTGCCCCTGGGCTCCTGATCGCGCAGGGCATCGGCCGTCTGGGCAACTGGTTCAACCAGGAGCTCTTCGGTGCGCCGACGACACTGCCCTGGGGGCTCGAGGTCGATACGGACGTCGCGGCGCGGACGTGCGCCGAGTGGGGGATCGAGTGTGCCCCGGGAACTCTGTTCCACCCGACATTCCTCTACGAGATGATCTGGAACATCGCGGGGGCGTTTCTTCTCATGTACCTCGCGAAGCGGTTCAAGCTTGGTCATGGTCAGGTATTCTGGCTCTATGCCATGATCTACACCTCGGGCAGGGTGTGGATCGAGATGCTGCGTATTGACACGGCCGAGGTGATCTTCGGTCTCCGTCTGAACGTATGGACGTCAATCGTGGTATTCGCGATCGCCTTGGTAGCGTTCGTGATCGTCGCGCGCCGCTATCCCGCGGGCGACGAGCCGGCGGTGTCACGCACACCTGACGCGCCGGAAGGTGAAGCGGACGATGAGGAGCAGCCCGACCAGGGCAGCTAGGCACGTTCGTCTCTCGTCGGTCTCGTCGGTCAACCTCCGACGGACCAACGTGTCCGATGGGTCGAGGATGCCCCAGAACTTGGTACTAGCTGTGCATCCGGCACTGTCGGAGGCATGGGAGGACGGTGTTAATGAGCACGCCGATGCACAGGGCAGGCGCGCCAGTGGCGCAGGGTCTGTACGACCCTGCGGCCGAGCATGACGCATGTGGTGTCGCCTTCGTGGCGACTCTTCGCGGGACCCCGGGGCGCGACATCGTCGACGCCGGTCTGACCGCGCTGCTGAATCTCGACCACCGAGGCGCGGTCGGGGCGGAGGAGAACAGCGGCGACGGTGCTGGCATCCTTACCCAGATCCCGGACGCCTTCGTTCGTGACGTCGTCGACGCGGACCTCCCTCCGGCGGGCTTCTACGCCATCGGCATGGCATTCCTCCCCGGCGACCCGGGCGAGGCGGACGCCGCGGCCGCACGGTTCGACGCGATCGCCGCCGAGGAGGACCTCGAGGTCCTCGCCTGGCGCGACGTGCCCGTCACCGCGGACCTCGTCGGCCCCGCCGCTCGGGCGACGATGCCGCTCTTCCGGCAGGTCGTCCTCGCCGACCCGGACCGGGCGCTGTCCGGCCTCGAGCTGGACCGCCGCACCTACCGTGCCCGCAAGCGCGCCGAGAACGAGCTCCGCCTCTTCTTCGCGTCCCTGTCGGCGCGGACCCTGACCTACAAGGGCATGCTGACGACGTCGCAGCTCGAGCCGTTCTTCCCCGACCTCTCGGACCCGCGGTACGCCTCGGAGATCGCGCTCGTCCACTCGCGGTTCTCGACCAACACGTTCCCCTCGTGGCCGCTGGCCCAGCCGTTCCGGCTGATCGCGCACAACGGCGAGATCAACACGGTTCGCGGCAACCGCAACTGGATGGCCGCGCGCGAGGGCATGCTCGAGAGCGAGACCCTCGGCGATCTGGAGCCCCTGCTTCCGGTGTGCTCGGAGGGCTCGAGCGACTCGGCCTCCTTCGACGAGGTGCTCGAGCTGCTGCACCTGTCCGGTCGTCCGCTGCCGCACGCCGTCCTCATGATGGTGCCCGAGGCGTGGGAGAACCACACGACGATGGACGCCCAGCGGCGCGCGTTCTACGAGTACAACTCCAACCTCATCGAGCCGTGGGACGGCCCTGCCTGCCTCACGTTCACCGACGGCAGCCTCATCGGCGCCGTCCTGGACCGCAACGGACTGCGGCCCGGACGGTACTGGGTGACCGAGGACGGCCTCGTCGTGCTCGCGTCCGAGGCCGGGGTGCTGGACCTCGACCCGGCGTCGATCGTGCGCAAGGGCCGCCTCGAGCCGGGGAAGATGTTCCTCGTCGACACCCGTCAGGGTCGGATCGTCGCGGACGACGAGATCAAGTCCCAGCTCGCGTCGCAGCGTCCCTACGGCGACTGGATCGCCCAGAACACGGTCACGCTCGACCAGCTCGTCGAGCGTGAGCACGTGGCCCACTCGCCCGCGTCGGTCCAGCGCCGTCAGCGCGCGTTCGGGTACACCGAGGAAGAGCTCAAGGTCATCCTCACGCCGATGGCCAACACGGGGGCCGAGCCGCTCGGCGCGATGGGCACCGACACGCCGATCGCCGTGCTGTCCAACCGGCCGCGCCTGCTCTTCGACTACTTCACGCAGATGTTCGCCCAGGTGACGAACCCTCCGCTGGATGCCATCCGCGAGGAGCTCGTGACGTCCATCGGCGGTGTCATCGGCCCAGAGCCCAACCTGCTCGAGGACTCGGCCGCGCACGCGCGCAAGCTGGTCCTGCCGTTCCCGGTGATCGACAACGACCAGCTGGCCAAGATCAGCAACGTCCACCACGCCGCCGGCGTCGCGGGGACGTTCCGCTCGGTGACGGTCGAGGGGCTCTATCCGGTCCACGGCGGTGGCAGGGCGCTCTACATGCGCCTCGAGGAGATCTTCGAGGAGGTCGACGCGCACGTCGCCGCCGGGGCCAGCTTCATCGTCCTGTCGGACCGCAACGGGGACGCCTCACGGGCGCCGATCCCGTCGCTCCTTCTCCTGAGTGCCGTCCACCACCACCTGCTGCGCCAGCACTCACGCACGCAGGTGTCCCTGGTCGTCGAGGCCGCCGACGTGCGCGAGACGCACCACGTCGCGCTGCTGATCGGCTACGGCGCCGCCGCGGTGAACCCGTACCTCGCCATGGAGACGGTCGAGGACCTGGCGCTGCGTGGATATCTGGACGTCAATCCCGACGATGCCGTGCGCAACCTCATCAAGGCTCTCGGCAAGGGTGTCCTGAAGGTGATGAGCAAGATGGGGATCTCGACGATCTCCTCGTACCGCGGAGCCCAGGCGTTCGAGGCCGTGGGCCTGTCGCACGAGCTCGTCGACGACTACTTCACGGAGACGACGACCCGACTGGGTGGCGTCGGCCTCGACATCCTCGCCGCCGAGACGGCCGCGCGGCACGCGGAGGCCTACCCGGCGTCGGGGAACCACCAGGCACACCAGCGTCTGACGACGGGTGGTGAGTACCAGTGGCGTCGGGACGGGGAGGAGCACCTCTTCAACCCGGACACCGTCTTCCGCCTTCAGCACGCCACGCGGACACGTCGCTTCGACATCTTCCGCGAGTACACCGGCCGGATCAACGAGCAGTCAGAGCGGCTCATGACGCTGCGCGGCCTGCTCGAGCTGCGTCCGGAGCGGCCGTCCGTCCCGCTCGACGAGGTCGAGCCGGTCAGCGAGATCGTCAAGCGGTTCAACACCGGTGCGATGTCCTACGGGTCGATCTCCAAGGAGGCGCACGAGACGCTCGCCATCGCGATGAACAGGCTCGGTGCGCGCTCGAACACCGGCGAGGGGGGTGAGGACCCGGATCGGCTCTACGACCCGGAGCGTCGGTCGAAGGTCAAGCAGATCGCGTCGGGCAGGTTCGGAGTCACCTCCGAGTACCTGACGAACGCCGACGACATCCAGATCAAGCTCGCCCAGGGAGCCAAGCCCGGCGAGGGCGGTCAGCTGCCGGGGCACAAGGTCTACCCGTGGGTCGCGCGGACGCGTCACTCGACGCCGGGCGTCGGCCTCATCTCGCCGCCCCCGCACCACGACATCTACTCGATCGAGGATCTCGCCCAGCTGATCCACGACGCGAAGAACGCCAACCCGTCGGCGCGCGTCCACGTCAAGCTGGTGTCGGAGTTCGGCGTCGGGACCGTGGCGACGGGGGTCTCGAAGGCCCACGCCGACGTCGTCCTGATCTCTGGGCACGACGGTGGGACGGGAGCCAGCCCGCTGACCTCCCTGAAGCATGCCGGGACCCCGTGGGAGATCGGGCTCGCCGAGACGCAGCAGACGCTCGTGCTGAACAACCTGCGTGACCGGATCGTCGTCCAGGTCGACGGCCAGATGAAGACGGGCCGCGACGTCGTCGTGGCGGCGCTGCTCGGCGCGGAGGAGTTCGGCTTCGCCACCGCACCGATGGTCGTCGAGGGCTGCATCATGATGCGCGTCTGCCACCTGAACACGTGCCCCGTCGGCGTCGCGACGCAGGACCCGGAGCTGCGGTCGCGGTTCACGGGTAAGCCTGAGTTCGTCGTCAACTTCTTCGAGTTCATCGCCGAGGAGGTGCGTGAGTACCTCGCGGAGCTCGGCTACCGGACCGTCGAGGAGGCCATCGGCCAGGTCCAGGCGCTCGACGCACGCAAGGCCGTCGACCACTGGAAGGCCTCCGGGCTCGACCTGGGTCCCGTGCTCGAGCGTCCGGTACCGGTCGAGGGCTCCTCGCTCCGGAACACCACGACGCAGGACCACGGCCTGGAGCGTGCTCTCGACAACCAGCTCATCGCGCAGTCTGCCGATGCACTGGCCCACGGCACACCGGTGCGGATCGACCTCTCGGTCCGCAACGTGAACCGCACGGTCGGGACGATGCTCGGGCACGAGGTGACCAAGCGGTACCGCGGGGAGGGCCTCCCGGACGACACGATCGACGTGCGGCTGACGGGTTCGGCCGGACAGTCCCTCGGGGCGTTCCTGCCCCGGGGCATCTCGCTCCGTCTCTTCGGCGACGCGAACGACTACGTCGGCAAGGGCCTGTCGGGCGGACGCATCGTCGTCCGACCCGACCTGGCCTCGGTCCTGCACGGGGCCGAGGACGTCATCGCCGGGAACGTCATCGGGTATGGCGCGACGTCGGGGGAGATCTTCCTTCGCGGTCTCGTCGGCGAGCGCTTCGGCGTACGCAACTCCGGTGCGACGCTGGTCGTCGAGGGCGTGGGCGACCACGGCTGCGAGTACATGACCGGTGGGACCGTGCTCGTCCTCGGGCGGACCGGACGCAACTTCGGGGCCGGGATGTCGGGCGGTACGGCCTACGTGCTCGACCTGCGTGAGGAGGCGGTCAACACCACCGCCGTCAGCTCGGGCGACCTGCGGATCGAACCGCTCGACGACGCGGACGCCGTGCTCGTCGAGTCGTTGCTGCAGCGCCACCTCGAGGAGACCGGATCGCCGCGCGCGGCCGAGCTCCTGGAGGACTTCGAGACCACGAAGAGTCGCATCACGCGCGTCCTGCCGGCGGAGTTTGCCCGTGTCCGCGCGGTCCTGGAGCAGGCGTCGCAGGACGGTACCGACCTTGAGGCGCCCGGCGCCTGGGAGAACCTTTTGGAGGTGGCACGTGGCTGACCCCCGCGGATTTCTGAAGACCCGAGAGCGAGAGCTCCCGCGGAACCGACCCGTCGAGGTGCGGCTGCAGGACTGGAAGGACGTCCACGAGCACCGTGTGGACGGCCAGCCCTTCCTCGCGACCCAGGCGAGCCGCTGCATGGACTGCGGCGTCCCGTTCTGCCATCAGGGATGCCCGCTCGGGAACCTCATCCCCGAGTGGAACGACCTCGTTCGCCAGGACCAGTGGGCCGACGCCATCGAGCGACTCCACGAGACGAACAACTTCCCGGAGTTCACGGGGCGTGTCTGCCCCGCGCCGTGCGAGTCGAGCTGTGTCCTCGGCATCAACCAGCCGCCCGTCACGATCAAGAACATCGAGGTCTCGATCATCGACGAGGCATTCGCCCGGGGCCTCGTCGTCCCGGAGATCCCTCATCGCCTGACGGGCAAGACCGTCGCCGTCGTCGGGTCCGGTCCGGCCGGACTCGCCGCGGCGCAGCAGATGACCCGCGCCGGGCACACTGTCGTGGTCTACGAGCGGGACCGCGCCGCGGGCGGGCTCCTGCAGTACGGGATCCCCGACTTCAAGCTCGAGAAGGTTCACGTCGAGCGCCGACTGGAGCAGATGCGTGCCGAGGGCACGCGCTTCCGGACCGGCGTGGAGGTCGGCAAGGACATCGCCTGGGACGAGCTGCGACGGCGTTTCGACGCCGTGATCGTCTCGACGGGTGCGACCGTGCCGCGCGACCTGACGATCCCGGGGCGCGAGAGTGCGGGCATCCACTACGCGATGGAGTTCCTGCACCAGGCCAACGACGTGGTCGCAGGCCACGAGGTCGAGGACCAGATCGTGGCGACGGGCAAGCACGTGGTGATCATCGGTGGCGGTGACACCGGCTCGGACTGCCTCGGCACGTCCCTGCGTCAAGGGGCGGCGAGCGTCACGACCCTGGCCATCGGGAAGCAGCCACCGCTCGATCGTGCGGTCGACCAGCCCTGGCCGACCGACCCGATCGTCTTCGACGTCTCGTCCTCCCACGAAGAGGGCGGTGAGCGTCGTTACCTGGCCTCGACCGTCGACTTCGTCGCAGACGAGGACGGGAACGTCCGTGCTCTCCGCGTCGCCGAGACCGAGTACCTCCCGGACGGACGTCGCGTCCCGCGCGCCGGGTCGGAGCACGAGATCCCTGCGGACCTCGTGCTCATCGCGATGGGCTTCACCGGGCCGGAGACGGAGCTGCTGACCGCACAGAGCGGCGCGGAGCTCACCGCGCGGGGTCTCGTCGCACGTGACGACGACTTTGCGGGTTCGGTACCGGGCATGTTTGTCGCGGGCGACGCCGGGCGCGGTCAGTCGCTCATCGTCTGGGCCATCGCCGAGGGTCGGGCTGCCGCAGCAGCGGCGGACGCGTACCTTCAAGGAGAGACCGAGCTGCCGTCGCCCGTGCGGGCGAGCACGGTCTCGTTGAAGCCCTGACATCGTGCCCGGGGACTCCGGGCATCCACGGGCTCCCGCGTGACGGGAGCCGGAGCCCGGATTCCGGGCAGCGAGAACTACGAGGCTGGAGAAATGCGCAGAGCAAAGATCGTATGCACCATCGGTCCGGTGACCGAGTCCCCGGAGCAGATCCAGGCGCTGGTCGACGCAGGCATGGACGTCGCCCGGCTGAACCGTAGCCACGGCGACCCCGAGGTCCACGAGGCGGTGTACAACAACGTCCGTGCGGCTTCCAAGAAGTCGGGGCGCTCGGTCGCCGTCCTCGTCGACCTGCAGGGCCCGAAGATCCGCCTCGGGCGCTTCGCGAACGACGAGAAGCAGTGGCTCAACGAGGGCGACGTCTTCACGATCACGACCGAGGACGTGGTGGGGACGAAGGAGCTCGTCTCCACGACGCACAAGGGACTGCCGGGCGACGCCCGCGTCGGTGACCCGATCCTGATCGACGACGGCCGTGTTCTCGTCCGCGTGACGGCGGTGGAGGGCCCCCGCGTCGTCACCCGTGTCGAGGTGGCCGGTCCGGTCTCCAACAACAAGGGGCTCAACCTGCCCGGCGTCGCGGTCTCTGTGCCCGCGATGAGCGACAAGGACGAGGCCGACCTGCGCTGGGCTCTGCGCCTGGGCGCGGACATCATCGCGCTCTCGTTCGTCCGGAACGCCGCCGACTACGACGACGTGCGCCGCATCATGGACGAAGAGGGACGCGTGATCCCGGTCGTCGCCAAGGTCGAGAAGCCTCAGGCGGTCGAGAACCTCGTCGAGATCGTGGATGCGTTCGACGGCATCATGGTCGCGCGTGGCGACCTCGGCGTCGAGCTCCCGCTCGAGCAGGTCCCGCTCGTCCAGAAGCGCGCCGTCGAGCTCGCTCGCCGTGCTGCCAAGCCGGTGATCGTGGCCACCCAGGTGCTCGAGTCGATGATCTCGGCCCCGCGGCCGACGCGCGCGGAGGCGTCCGACTGCGCCAACGCCGTTCTCGACGGCGCGGACGCCGTCATGCTCTCCGGCGAGACGTCCGTGGGGGAGTACCCCATCGGAGCCGTGGAGACGATGGCCCGCATCATCGAGAGCACTGAGCAGCTCGGGCGCGAGCGGATCGCGCCCCTCGGGTCGACGCCGCACACGCGCGGCGGTGCGATCACCCGCGCCGCGGCCGAGATCGGCGAGACGTTGGGTGTGAAGCACCTGGTGACGTTCACGCAGTCGGGCGACTCCGCGCGCCGGATGTCCCGCCTGCGCTCGTCGATCCCGCTGCTCGCCTTCACGCCGAAGCAGCACGTGCGCAACACACTGTCCCTGACCTGGGGCACGCAGGCGTACGAGGTGCCCGAGGTCGACTCGACCGAGGCCATGATCGAGCAGGTCGACACGATGTTCCAGGCGAACGGACTCGGCGAGATCGGTGACCTCGTGGTCGTCGTCTCGGGCGCACCGGTCGGTGTCGCGGGGACGACGAACTCGATCTTGGTGCACAAGATCGGATCGCAGTCGGACGTGCGCGAGCAGCGCTGACGTATGGACGGCGAACGGCCCGGCACTCCTCGGAGTGCCGGGCCGTTCGTGTGTGGTGCCCCGGGCGGGATTCGAACCCGCACTGGACCGGGTTTGAGCCGGATGCCTCTGCCGGTTGGGCTACCGGGGCGGGCAGCGTGTGCCCATCGAACCACAGAAACGCGCGACTTCGGAATCGGTGCGCGGAGGCCGAATCGGTGCGTGCAGGCACCACCGTGGGCGGGGCACTAGGATGGAACCGTGAGTGACGACAACACGCAAGCAGACGAGCCCCTTGACCTCCCTCCGATGATCGACGAGCCGGAGCCGGAGGCTCCGACGAACGCACGTCCGGTGCGACGGGCGGTCGTCGCCGAGGACGAGGCGCTGATCCGCATGGATGTCGTCGAGACGCTCCGCGAGGCGGGGATCGAGGTCGTCGGCGAGGCCGGTGACGGTGAGACGGCCGTGAAGCTCGCGATCGAGCTGAAGCCGGACGTCGTCGTGATGGACGTCAAGATGCCGGAGCTCGACGGTATCTCTGCCGCCGAGCGCATCGGGAAGGCGCATGTCGCGCCCGTCGTGCTGCTGACGGCCTTCTCGCAGACCGAGCTCGTCGAGCGCGCCCGTGACGCGGGTGCGATGGCGTACGTCGTCAAGCCGTTCACGCCCGCGGACCTGCTGCCGGCGGTCGAGATCGCGATCTCGCGGTACTCGCAGATCGCGGCGCTCGAGTCCGAGGTCGCCGACCTGACTGAGCGCTTCGAGACGCGCAAGCGCGTCGACCGTGCCAAGGGCCTGCTGATGACGAAGATGGGTCTCTCCGAGCCCGAGTCGTTCCGTTGGATCCAGAAGACCTCGATGGATCGTCGCCTCACCATGCGCGAGGTCGCCGACGCCGTGATCGACCAGGTCGGCGCCTGACGGTCGCGTCGATCTCCCTCTGGCGGACGCCTCGTAGCGCGGACTATGGTTCTGCCAGATCCTGTACCGACCCGTCGCGCCCCGTCCGCACGGACCGCGACCCCGACCGGAGGCCTCACGGATGCGAATCGCTGTTGACGTCCGCGGTGCGGCTCACCGTGAGCTTCCTGCGCTGGCCGTGCTCTGCGCCGAGGCGCGGGGTGAGTCCTCGGCGGGAGTCCAGGTGTGCACGCCCGACACCGACCGGATCGTCCGACACCTCTCGGTCCTGCTCGCGGTGCCCGGAGGGGTCGTTCTCGGGGCGTACGACGGCGACGAGCCGGTCGGGTTCCTCCTCGCCCGCGTGGTGAGCCCGGGTGCACTGAACGACGAGCCGAGCCTCTACATCGAGGCCGTCTACGTCAGCTCGACTGCGCGACGCCGAGGCGTCGGCCACGCGCTCCTGGCGATGGCGGCCGAGATCGCCGTCAGCACCGGGTGCGTCGACGTGTACGCGGTCCCGATCCCGGGCGCACGGGGCATCCAGCGCTTCTTCGCCCGGATGGGGTTCGCCCCCGCGGTCGCGCACCGGGTCGTCACGACCGCCACTCTCCAGCGCCGCCTCGCCGCCGAGGCCGGCCCCAACAAGCGCGCCGTCGCCCGTCAGGGCATCGAGGACCTCATCGCCCGTCGGCGCCGTGCCCGCGCTGAACTGACCAGCGGTCCCGTCGACCTGCGGGAGTTCCAGCGCGCTCGGCGCGAGGACTCTGACCGCGTCGCCCGCTGAGTCTCAGCGGTCCAGGAGGAAGCAGCTCAGACGCGCGGAGCAGACGCGACGCCCGGACTCGTCCGTGATCGTGATCGCGTAGCTCGCGGTCGTCCTGCCGAGGTGCACCGCCTCGGCGACCGCACGGACTGATCCCTCGCGCGCCCCGCGATGATGAGTCGCGTTCAGCTCCGTCCCCACGCTCGCGCGGCCGGGCCCGGCGTGGACCTGCGCGGCGAACGACCCGACCGTCTCGGCCAGCGCGGCCGAGGCGCCACCGTGGAGGAGGCCGGCAGGCTGGGTGTTCCCGGCCACCGTCATGACTGCGACGGCCCGCGCGGCGCTGACCTCGAGGAGCTCGATGCCCATCCTCTCGATCAGCGTGCCGCGGGTCGAGGCACGGAGGTCGGCGAGGACGTGTTCGGGTGACTGTGTGTCGGTCATAGCGGATAGGTTGGCACCTGTGACCACCGACGCGCGACCCAGGCTCCTTCTCATCGACGGCCACTCGATGGCCTACCGGGCGTACTACGCCCTGCCCGTCGAGAACTTCTCGACGACGACGGGCCAGTCCACGAACGCCGTCTTCGGGTTCACGTCGATGCTGATCAACCTCATCCGTGACGAGCAGCCGACGCACGTCGCGGTGGCGTTCGACGCGGGGAGCTCGACGTTCCGGACCGAACGGCTGCCGAGCTACAAGGCCGGACGCGCCGCGACGCCCGAGCCGTTCAAGGGCCAGGTGCCGCTCATCAAGGAGGTGCTGGACGCGATCGGGATCGTCCAGCTGCAGAAGGAGAACTTCGAGGCGGACGACATCTTCGCAACGCTGTCGACCCGCGGCGTCGCTGCGGGCATGGAGGTCCTCGTCTGCTCCGGGGACAGGGACGCCTTCCAGCTCGCGAGCTCCGAGGTCACGGTTCTGTACCCCAAGCGGGGCGTCTCGGACCTCGCGCGGATGACCCCGGACGCCGTCAGCGAGAAGTACGGCGTCGACCCCGAGCACTACCCGGACCTGGCTGCTCTCGTCGGCGAGAAGGCCGACAACCTGCCGGGGGTCCCCGGGGTCGGGGCGAAGACCGCGGCCAAGTGGATCGGCGCGTACGGCGATCTGGACGGAGTTCTTGGGTCGGCGGAGGAGATCAAGGGCAAGGCCGGGGAGAACCTGCGCGCGCACCTCGATCAGGTCCGCTCCAACCGCGAGCTCAACGCTCTGGTGCGCGATCTTGATCTCCCCGTCGAGATCTCCGACCTGGAGATGCGGGGGTGGGACAGATCTGCGGTTGACGCCGTCTTCGGACCGTTGGAGTTCACGGCGCTCCGGGACCGTCTGATGGCCCTGAACCCCGGCGACGAGGAGCCGGCTCCGGAGCTGACGGTCGAGACCGACTCGCTCGAGGCCGGCGAGCTGGAGCAGTGGCTCACGGCGCGCTCGACACAGGTCGTCGGTCTCGACGTCGACGGGAACCGCGGTGCCGTGCGCGGAGACGCCTGGACGCTGGCGCTGGCTGCCGACGTCGCGGTGGTGCTCGACCTGGCCGACATCGCCGCGGAGGACGAGCAGGCTCTCGAGGCATGGCTGGGTGATCGCGAGGCACCCAAGGCTGCGCACGGCGCCAAGGGCGCGGCTCACGCGCTGGCGGGTCGAGGTCTGCCGCTCGAGGGCGTCGTGTTCGACACCGAGCTGGCCGCGTACCTGTGCTTTCCCGACCATCGTGGTTACGACCTCGCGGACCTCACCCTCCGCCACCTGCAGCGCGAGCTGCGGGCGGAGGAGGGCGGAGGCGCTCAGGGAGCCCTCGACCTGTCGCTCGACGACGACGGCGGCCCCGACCCGATCCACGCTGCGCGGGCGGCGGCCGTGCGAGACCTCGTCGACGTCCTCGGGCGTGAGCTCGACGACCGGAGCGCGACGACGCTCCTGACCGACCTGGAGATGCCGCTCGCGGTGGTCCTCGGACAGATGGAGAGCACGGGGATCGCCGTCGACGTCGACGGTCTGCAGCGTCTGTCGGACCAGTTCGCCTCGCAGGTGACCGACGCCGCCGACGCCGCGTACGGCGTCATCGACCGTGAGGTCAACCTCGGCTCCCCGAAGCAGCTTCAGGAGGTGCTGTTCGAGGACCTCGGCATGCCCAAGACCAAGAAGATCAAGACTGGCTACACGACCGACGCGGCCGCCCTGGCGGACCTCTACGTCAAGACGAACCACCCGTTCCTCGAGCACCTCCTGGCGCACCGTGACGCGACGCGCCTGCGCCAGACGGCCGACGGTCTGCTGAAGTCCGTCGCCGACGACGGACGCATCCACACCTCGTTCCAGCAGACGATCGCGGCGACGGGCCGACTGAGCTCCACGGACCCGAACCTCCAGAACATCCCGATCAGGACGGAGGCCGGGCGGCAGATCCGTCGGGCGTTCGTCGTGGGGGAGGGCTACGAGACGCTGCTGACCGCCGACTACAGCCAGATCGAGATGCGCATCATGGCCCACCTGTCGGGCGACGAAGGGCTGATCGAGGCCTTCCGTACCGGAGAAGACCTGCACCGTTACGTCGGTTCTCGAGTGTTCGACGTCGACCCTGCCGACGTGACGCCGCAGATGCGGTCCAAGATCAAGGCGATGTCGTACGGTCTCGCGTACGGGCTCTCGTCGTTCGGTCTCTCGAAGCAGCTCGGGATCTCGGTGGGCGAGGCGAGCGGACTGATGGACGACTACTTCGAGCGCTTCGGGGGAGTTCGGGACTATCTGACGAGCGTCGTCTCCGAGGCGCGTGCGACCGGATACACCGCGACGATCATGGGACGGCGTCGCTACCTGCCGGACCTCACGAGCGACAACCGTCAGCGACGCGAGATGGCTGAGCGGATGGCTCTCAACGCACCGATCCAGGGAAGTGCAGCGGACATCATCAAGGTCGCGATGCTCGGTGTCGACGCGGCACTGCGGGAGCAGGAGCTCTCGTCGCGCGTGCTCCTGCAGGTCCACGACGAGCTGGTGCTCGAGGTCGCACCGGGGGAGCGGGGCACGGCCGAGGAGATCCTGCGGGACCAGATGGGGGCCGCGGCATCGCTCTCCGTGCCGTTGGACGTGTCGGTGGGGTCGGGGCAGAGCTGGCACGACGCCGGGCACTGATCATTCGGCAGCGGCCGGTCGTCGGGTGACGACGATCAGCGTTCCGGGCAAGAACCTGCCACGAACGGGCCCCCAACCGCCCCAGACGGCGTCATTGTCCGTCGGCCATTCCGGTTCGACGACGTCGACGACCTCGAGGCCCGCCGCCACGACGTCCCGGACATGATCGCCGAGGGTCCGGTGGTACTCGGCGTAGACGACCTGCCCGGTAGCAGCGGACTCGACGTAGGGGCGACGGTCGAAGTACGACCTGTGCGCCGTCAGGCCATGCTCCGTCGGGTCGTCCGGGAAGGCCCACCGGAGCGGGTGGGTCGTGGAGAAGACCCAGCGTCCGCCCGGGCGCAGGACCCGTCGAGCCTCCCGGTGGATCCGCAGCGGATCTGGGACGAAGGGGATGGCACCGAACGACGTGAACACGGCGTCGAACGTCGCGGGCGGGAACGGCAGCGCCCGCGCGTCGGCCTGGACGGTGGGCACCGAGACCCCGACCCGCGCGTCGAGCACCGCGGCGTGCCGCAGCATCTCGAGCGACAGGTCGCTGGCGACGACTCGCGCACCCTGCGCGGCGAGCCACCGTGAGCACTGAGCGGCTCCAGCGCCGACCTCGAGGACGTCCTGCCCGGCGACGTCACCCAGCAGAGCCAGGTCCGCCTCGCGCAGCCCCTCCGGACCCCAGCAGAAGTCGGCGTCCCCGAGGAACTCACCGTGCTCGACGGCGTACTCCGTTGCGTTTTCGTCCCACCAACGACGGGCAACGGAGCCGCCTTGCTCGTCGTCCACCGAGCGGTATTCGGCCCGATCCACACCCAGATTCTCCATCTGTCCATTCTGAGGGTCAAAAGGTGGACATGGGGACGTCTGGAGGTGACCGCGCGATAGCGTGAGCACGGTCGCACTGGATGATGCGACCGAGGTCGCGGCTGCTCGCGGGTGGCCGCCGGACGACGAGGAGAATCAGTGCGCATCGGTCTGCTCACAGGTGGCGGCGACTGTCCCGGGTTGAACGCAGCGATTCGCGCTGTCGTGAAGCAGGCGACGGGCGAGTACGGAGCGACTGTCACCGGCTTTCGGAACGGATGGCGCGGCGTCGTCGACGGGGACGTCGTGCCCCTGGGGCGCGCGGACATCCGCAACGTCCTGCCGGTCGGCGGCACGCTCCTCGGAACTGCCCGCTTTCACCCGCACGCCGAGCACGGCGGTCTCGACGGCGTTCTCGCGACCCTCGAGGCCGAGCGGATCGACAGCCTGATCTGCATCGGCGGCGACGGTACGCTGCATGCCGCGCAGCAGGTCGCCGACGCGGGCGTGAACGTCATCGCCATCCCGAAGACGATCGACAACGACGTCGAGGGGACGGACCTCTCGATCGGGTTCCACACGGCGGTGAACATCGCGACGGAGGCGATCGACCGCGTCCACACGACGGCCGAGAGCCACAACCGCGTCATGGTCGTGGAGGTCATGGGGCGGCACGCCGGGTGGATCGCGGTCAACGCGGGCATCGCCGGCGGCGCCGAGGTCGTCCTCGCTCCCGAGGAGCCGTTCGAGATCGAGCGGCTCGTCAAGTTCCTCAAGCACCGGCACCGCGCTCACGCGAACTTCTCGATCGTGGTCGTCGCCGAGGGTGCGATCCCTGCCGAGGGGTCCTCGATGGACTACACCCAGGAGCTCGGCAGGTTCGGCGAGATCATCGCCGGGTCGATCGGCGAGAGGGTCTCGAAGGAGATCGCGGAGCGCACGGGGTTCGACACGCGGCTGACCGTCCTCGGGCACGTGCAGCGCGGTGGCTCGCCGACGCCGACCGACCGGATCCTCGGCAGCCGGTTCGGCGTCGCGGCCGTCGACGCGGCGATGCGCGGGGAGTCGCAGGTCATGACCGCGCTCCGTGGTGAGCAGGTCGTCACCGTGCCCCTGGCGGAGGTCGCCGGCCGCCTCAAGACCGTGCCGTCAGAGCTGCTCCGGGTCGCACAGGTGCTCGCATGACCTGATTTGTCCGACGCTGTCCAGCAGCGTTGTACAGATCCGCTCGCCCAGTTACGATGGTGAACGGTGCCGTGCGCCTTGCGTCGGACCCTGACCTGCCGGATCGGCAGCACCGGAGTCCTTCGTCGAGTTTCTGTCCCGGCCCGTTCCATACCTGTCCGTACTACGTCCTGTCCGCATCGGAGCATCGAACTCAATGACCATCTCTACCCCCGCGAAGTCCGTACCCCAGGTCGCCATCAACGACATCGGTACCGAAGAGGACTTCCTCGCCGCCGTCGACGCCACCATCAAGTACTTCAACGATGGCGACATCGTCGAGGGCACCATCGTCAAGGTTGACCGTGACGAGGTCCTTCTCGACATCGGCTACAAGACCGAGGGTGTCATCCCCTCGCGCGAGCTCTCCATCAAGCACGACGTCGACCCCGGTGAGGTCGTCGAGGTCGGCGACGCCGTCGAGGCGCTCGTCCTCCAGAAGGAGGACAAGGAGGGTCGTCTGATCCTGTCCAAGAAGCGCGCACAGTACGAGCGCGCCTGGGGCACGATCGAGAAGATCAAGGAAGAGGACGGTGTCGTCACCGGCACGGTCATCGAGGTCGTCAAGGGCGGCCTCATCCTCGACATCGGTCTGCGTGGCTTCCTCCCCGCGTCGCTCGTGGAGATGCGTCGTGTCCGCGACCTCCAGCCGTACGTCGGCAAGGAGATCGAGGCGAAGATCATCGAGCTCGACAAGAACCGCAACAACGTCGTCCTCTCGCGCCGTGCCTGGCTCGAGCAGACGCAGTCCGAGGTTCGTTCCACCTTCCTGCAGACCCTGCAGAAGGGCCAGGTGCGCCCGGGCGTCGTCTCCTCGATCGTCAACTTCGGTGCGTTCGTGGACCTCGGTGGCGTCGACGGACTCGTCCACGTCTCCGAGCTCTCCTGGAAGCACATCGACCACCCCTCCGAGGTCGTCGAGGTCGGCCAGGAGGTCACGGTCGAGGTGCTCGACGTCGACTTCGACCGCGAGCGCGTCTCGCTGTCGCTCAAGGCGACGCAGGAGGACCCGTGGCAGACCTTCGCTCGTACGCACGCCATCGGACAGGTTGTGCCCGGCAAGGTCACCAAGCTCGTTCCGTTCGGTGCGTTCGTTCGCGTCGAGGACGGCATCGAGGGTCTCGTGCACATCTCCGAGCTCGCCGTGCGTCACGTCGATCTGCCTGAGCAGGTCGTCACGGTCGGCGAAGAGGTGTTCGTCAAGGTCATCGACATCGACCTCGAGCGTCGTCGTATCTCGCTCTCGCTGAAGCAGGCGAACGAGGGCGTGGACCCGGAGTCGGACGACTTCGACCCCGCGCTCTACGGCATGGCTGCCGAGTACGACGAGCAGGGCAACTACAAGTACCCCGAGGGCTTCGACCCCGAGTCGAACGAGTGGCTCGAGGGCTACGAGACGCAGCGCGAGGCGTGGGAGGGCGAGTACGCCAAGGCCCACGAGCGCTGGGAGGCTCACCGCAAGCAGGTCGCCGACGCCATCAAGGCGGACATCGAGGCCTCGACCAGCGAGACGCCGAGCGCGAGCAGCAGCTCCAACGCTCCGGCTGCTTCGGGTTCGTCGTACTCCTCAACGGCCCCGGCCGAGGACGCGGGCGGCACGCTCGCCTCGGACGAGGCTCTGGCTGCTCTGCGCGAGAAGCTCACGGGCAACTGATCTGAGGATCTAGTTCCCGCCTGAACTGCGGCCCACGACTCCTACGGGAGTCGTGGGCCGCAGTCGTCCGCGACAGGCCCGCATCGACGCGCCGCGTCTACTCTCACGCGGTGTGGTTGGGGCTCGGGTGGCACCATGGGTGGATGATTCGTATAGGACTGACCGGGGGAATCGCGGCGGGGAAGTCGACGGCCTCGCGCCGGCTCGCCTCGCTCGGCGCGACCGTGATCGACTACGACCTGCTCGCGCGGGAGGCGGTTCGTCCTGGTTCCGTCGGTCTCGGTTCCATCGTGGAGGCTTTCGGCGAGGGTGTGCTGGGCACAGACGGAGAGCTCGACCGCCCTGCGCTTGCCGATCTCGTCTTCGACGATCCTTCTGCCCGGGCGACGCTTGACTCCATCGTCCATCCGGAGGTCCACAGGCTCGCCGCAGAGCGTGACGCGGAGGCCGGAGCCGCCGCGGAGAATGCGGTCGTCGTCCATGACGTTCCCCTTCTCACCGAGTCCGGGCGTACCGGTCAGTACCATCTCGTCGTGGTGGTGGACGCGCCGGAGGACGTCCGCCTGGCGCGTCTCGTCGAGGAGCGGGGCCTGTCGGTCGAGGGTGCCGAGGCGCGACTTCGCGCCCAGGCGAGCGACGTCGAACGCCGGAGCATCGCTGACGTCGTGCTCGACGGCTCGTCTACGACGAACGATCTGGACCGTCAGGTGGACCGGCTCTGGGGCCGGCTGATGGACGAGGCGCGCGAGGAGCAGCCGAGCGCCTGACGATGCCAGAACGCATGAGGGCGGCACCCGTCGCGGGTGCCGCCCTCATGCGTGTGGCGAGTGTGCCGTCTGCTATGCCTGACGACGGCGGAGGATCAGGAGCGTGACGCCGGCCGCCGTCAGCAGCGCGGCGACCGATGCCATCCACCCGACGGTGGCGCCGGTGACCGCCAGGGTGTCCTCGTCCGTCTCGGCGACCGCAGCCTCTGCCGGGGAGGGGATCGACGTGCCGAGCACCTCGGTCGTCGGGGTCTCGGTGGCCTCCGGGACGACGGTCCCGTCAGCCGGCTCGTCCCCGGGTTCCTCCGTCGCGGGCTTCTCGGTCGCCGGAGCCGCCGGCTCCTCGCTGGGCGCGTCGGTGGGCGTGCTCGACGGCGCGTCGGTCGGGACGGTCGGCCCGGGCTTCTCCGGGTCCGTCTCAGGGATCTGCGGCGTCACCGGCTCGCACCCGAGCTCGCCGGCACCGATCCACGGGTAGTTGTGGTGCTCGAGCCCGCTTCCCGACGCCCCGAACTCGAGGTCGCCACCGATCCAGAGGCGCCCGTTGGTGTTGGTCGTCTGCGTCGTGTCCGCATGTGGGGCGAGGATGCTGCCGACGAGCTGACTGCCGCCGCGGAGCTCGAGGGACGTGGCGTCCGGGAAGTTCCAGATGATCCGCGGCGCCCACGCACCAAGCTCGGTCCAGGTGTCTATCCGGTCTGCGACCGATCCTGCGGCGGTGTGCACGGAATCGAGGGTCGCGTCGGTACCCGAGACGTTGATGACGATCGGGGCGGACCGGCCGACGTCGACGAACGTGACGGCGTCGAGACCGGCTGCCTGCTCTGCGGTCAGGTCGAAGACCTGCGTGTCGCCCGTGCCGTCCCCCATCAGTGCGGGGAATCCGCCGGCCGTTCCGAGTTCTCCGTTGGCCGACAGCGAACCCAGACGTGCGGAGACGTCGGCCAAGGTCGCCTCGGTGGTGGCAACGGCCGCCGCGGCCGCGTTGTCCTTCTCGGAGCTGATCCCACCGTTGAGCTGGAGGTTCCCCGTGATCGACGAGCGTGAGACGACGTTCCCGCCGCCGGTCACGCCGTGGTTGACGTCGATGGTGGAGCCATCCTTCACCGTGACCGCGCCGCCTGACACGAGGACGTCGCTGCCGCCGACGGGGGTGATCTGCGATCCGCCACCGGCACGGCCGATGTTGAACAAGCCCGCGTCGACGGTCGTGGTTCCTCCGACGAAGAGCTGGCCCTCCGACTCGGCGGCGGACTTGAGTGCGACGTAGTCGCCCCCGACGAAGACGGCGACGCCGTCGTCGGTGAACTGTGGGTCGTCCTGAGTGATGCCCGGGAGGAGTTCGTTGGTGCAGGCCGTTGCGCCCGTGGGCGTCGCGTGTGCCATCGGCGCCGCGAGGGAGACGAGGGCGAGGGTTCCGGCGGCCGTCAGCGCGGCTGTGCTGCTGAGGCGACGTGAGACAGGGCGAGGCATCGATGCTCCGTGTGGAAGTAAGTTAGCGGACCGAACGTGCTTGAAAGTTAGCAGTATGGGTGCGTGGATAAACAGGGGCGGAGAGGGTGAACTAACGTTCTGATGCGAAACCGTGACATCTCGTCCGGAGGGTGGGATGTCCGGGGCTCGACGTAGAGTCGAGGTATGCGTCCAGTGACCGATCTGCAGCGAACCGTCGCCCCGTTCGAGGTCGTTTCTGAGTACTCGCCGTCCGGGGACCAGCCGACCGCGATCGCCGACCTTGCGCGCAGGATCCGTGCGGGGGAGAAGGACGTCACCCTGCTGGGTGCCACGGGCACCGGGAAGTCGGCGACCACCGCGTGGATGATCGAGGAGCTGCAGCGTCCCACACTCGTGATGGCGCCGAACAAGACGCTCGCGGCGCAGCTGGCGACCGAGTTCCGGGAGCTGCTCCCGAACAACGCCGTCGAGTACTTCGTCTCGTACTACGACTACTACCAGCCCGAGGCGTACATCGCGCAGACGGACACCTTCATCGAGAAGGACTCGTCGATCAACGACGAGGTCGAACGTCTCCGCCACTCGGCGACCTCGTCGCTCCTGACTCGGCGGGACGTCGTCGTCGTGGCGTCGGTCTCGTGCATCTACGGTCTGGGCACCCCGCAGGAGTATGTCGACCGGATGGTCCGGCTCGACGTCGGGGACCAGGTCGAGCGGGACGACCTGTTGCGGCAGTTCGTGACGATGCAGTACTCGCGCAACGACATGGCGTTCACGCGCGGCACGTTCCGTGTCCGCGGGGACACGGTCGAGATCATTCCCGTGTACGAAGAGCTGGCGATCCGCATCGAGTTCTTCGGGGACGAGATCGAGTCGATCCAGACGCTCCACCCGATCACGGGAGACGTCGTCAGGTCGGAGCAGAGCATCCACGTGTTCCCCGCGACGCACTACGTCGCAGGGCCGGAGCGCATGGAGCGGGCGATCTCCTCGATCGAGGCCGAGCTCACGGAACGCTTGGCAGAGCTCGAGTCTCAGAACAAGCTCCTCGAGGCACAGCGACTCCGCATGCGGACGACCTACGACATCGAGATGATGCGACAGGTCGGCTCCTGCGCCGGCATCGAGAACTACTCCCGCCACATCGACGGTCGTGAGCGGGGGACCGCGCCGAACACGCTCCTCGACTACTTTCCCGAGGACTTCCTCCTGGTCGTGGACGAGTCGCACGTGACGGTCCCGCAGATCGGGGCGATGTTCGAGGGGGACATGTCCCGCAAGCGTTCCCTCGTCGAGCACGGCTTCCGTCTCCCGTCGGCGACCGACAACCGTCCTCTGCGCTGGGAGGAGTTCGTCGAGCGCATCGGACAGACGGTGTATCTCTCGGCGACCCCCGGCAAGTACGAGCTCTCGATGTCGGACGGCGTCGTCGAGCAGATCATCCGGCCCACGGGCCTCGTGGACCCGGAGATCGTCGTCAAGCCGACGACGGGCCAGATCGACGACCTACTCGGTGAGATCCGCGAACGCGTCGAGCGCAACGAACGCGTCCTCGTGACGACGCTCACCAAGAAGATGTCGGAGGACTTGACGGACTACCTGCTCGATCGCGGCGTCCGCGTCAGGTACCTGCACTCCGAGGTCGACACGCTGCGCCGTGTCGAGCTGTTGCGCGAGCTGCGGATGGGCGAGTACGACGTTCTCGTCGGCATCAACCTGCTCCGGGAGGGGCTCGACCTCCCCGAGGTCTCGCTCGTCGCGATCCTCGACGCCGACAAGGAGGGGTTCCTGCGTTCGGGGACGTCCCTGATCCAGACGATCGGTCGTGCCGCACGCAACGTCTCCGGCCAGGTTCACATGTACGCGGACAAGATCACCGCGGCGATGGCGCAGGCGATCGACGAGACCGGACGCCGACGCGAGAAGCAGGTCGCGTACAACACCGAGCACGGCGTCGATCCGACACCGCTGCGCAAGCGCATCTCGGACGTCACGGACATGCTCGCGCGCGAGGACATCGACACGGCCGAGCTCCTGCAGGGTGGGTACCGCAAGTCGAGCAAGGGCGGGAAGTCGACGGCGCCCGTGCCTGGCGGGACCAAGGAGGGCGCGACGTCCGGGAACCGGCTCGCCGGAGCCGCGGCGAGCGACCTTGCCGAGCTCGTCCAGGAGCTGAGCCAGCAGATGCACGCTGCCGCGGAAGAGCTGCAGTTCGAGCTCGCGGCGCGGCTTCGCGACGAGATCTCGGGCCTGAAGAAGGAACTGCGCCAGATGCAGGAGGCGACCCGGTAGGTGGAGGGCCGGTTCCTCTGTCGTGCAGATTCAGGTAGTATCGGCGCGTCGTGGAGGGGAGTATTCCTACGCGGCGGTGTCGTCATCACGGACCTCTCGGGGCCCGGCACCGTCGGTCCGCACGGGTGACGCAGCGCGTCGACGGTGTGGGCGGAAGAGACCTCCGGTGCTCACCCCTATGTACCGGAGGAAGTCATGGACGTACCCGTCTGGGTCTGGATCGTCACCGTCGGCATCATCGTCGCGATGCTCGCGGTCGACTACATCGGCCATGTCAAGACGCCGCACGCCCCCACCCTGCGCGAGTCGGCCTGGTGGTCGGCCGGCTACGTGGCGGTCGCCCTCGTCTTCGGCGGCATCGTCTGGGCCGTCTGGGGTCCGACCTACGGCGGTGAGTACTTCGCCGGGTACGTGACCGAGAAGAGTCTGTCGATCGACAACCTCTTCGTGTTCGTCCTGATCATGGCGTCGTTCAACGTGCCACGGAAGTACCAGCAGAAGGTGCTGCTGGTCGGTATCACCGTCGCGCTGATCCTGCGGACGATCTTCATCTTCGCCGGTGCCGCGCTGATCGAGAACTTCAGCTGGATCTTCTACATCTTCGGTGCCTTCCTCCTCTACACGGCCTGGGCCCAGATCCGGTCGGGCGCCGACCACGACGGTGAGTACAAGGAGAACGCCGTCCTGAGGTGGGTTCGCCGCGTCTTCCCGACGACCGACGACTACGTCGGCGACAAGCTCACGACGAAGATCGACGGCAAGCGCTACATCACGCCGATGCTGATCGTGATGCTCGCGATCGGCAGCGCCGACGTCCTGTTCGCCGTCGACTCCATCCCGGCGATCTTCGGTCTGACGCAGGAGACCTACCTCGTCTTCACCGCCAACGCTTTCTCGCTCCTCGGCCTTCGTCAGCTCTTCTTCCTCATCGACGGCCTGCTGGACCGCCTGGTCTACCTTGCCTACGGTCTGGCCGCGATCCTGGCGTTCATCGGGCTCAAGCTCATCCTGCACGCCCTGCACACCAACGAGCTGCCGTTCATCAACGGTGGTGAGCACTTCGACGTCCCGGAGATCTCGACCGCGTTCTCCTTGACCTACATCGGGGTCGTGCTGCTGATCACGACCGTGCTCAGCCTCTGGAAGGACAGCCGGGACAAGAAGAAGCTCGCCGCTGCCCAGAGCTCGTCGGACGACACCGAGGCCTGAGGCCTCACCACCCGCGCTCGCGCCAGGACGCGAGCGCGGGTCGTTCGCGTCCCAGCGTGGTGGGCGCGCCGTGCCCGGGGTGGACCACCACGTCGTCGCCGTAGCGGGCGAAGATCCGGTTCTCGACGTCCGAGATCAGTGCCTCGAAGCGATCGGGGTCGCCCCCCGTCGCGCCGACGCCACCGGGGAACAACGAGTCCCCGGTGAACAGATGGGTTCCGTCCGTCGTCGCCAGCGCGAGCGCGACGGAACCGGGCGTGTGACCCCGCAGCGCCACGACGGTGAACCGGAGTTCGCCGACGTCGACGACGCTCCCGTGGCGGAGCCCGACGTCGATCGGCACTCCCGTGGCCGCCGTGACGGCAGATGCATCGGGTTCACCGGCGTAGGTCGTCGCGCCAGTCTCCGCGACCACGGCTCCGAGAGCCTGGACATGGTCCTGGTGCTGATGGGTGGTCACGACGGCGTCGACGCGCGACGTGTCGTCCCCGACCGTGGCAAGGATCTTGCGGGGCTCGTCCGCGGCGTCGATGACAAGGACACGCTGCGTTCGTCCGCACGTGACCACGTACGCGACGTTGTCCATCGGGCCGACGTGGACGGGATCGATGGTGACGGTGGCGTCGGTCATCGGTGTTCCTCCGCTCGGGCCAGGCTGTGGATGGCGCGGACGAGGCCGAGGTGCGAGAACGCCTGGGGGAAGTTGCCGATCGCGCGGTCGTCGACCGGGTCGTACTCCTCGGCCAGCAGTCCGACGTCGTTGCTCGCCTCGAGGATGACGTCGAGGAGCCGTCGGGCCTCGTCGGGCTCGCCGATCCGGGCAAGGGCGTCGACGAGCCAGAACGAGCAGGCGAGGAACGGGTGCTCGGCGCCCCCGAGGCCGTCGACTCCCGTCTCGGTGGCGTAGCGCAGGACGAATCCGTCGTCGCGCTCGAGCTCGTGCCGGATCGTTCGCACGGTCGCGACCATGCGCGGGTCGTCGGGTGGGAGGAACCCGACCTGGAGCATCTGGAGCAGTGCCGCATCGGTGTGTGCTGCCCCGTAGAACTGGACGAACGACCCGACCTCCTCGTTCCAGCCGTGGGCGAGCACATCGGCGTGGATCTCGTCGCGGACGTGACGCCACCTCTCGACCGGCCCGGTCAGACCGTGCGCCTCTGCGCCGCGCACGGCGGCGTCCACGGCGGCCCACGACATGACCTTCGAGTGCACGAAGTGCTGGGACGGGCCGCGGATCTCCCAGAGGCCGCTGTCCTTCTGCCGCCACCGTTCGATCTGCGCGTCGACAAGGTGCTGCTGCAGCGACCAGGCGTCGGGCGATTCGTGGAGCCCGAAGTCCCGCGCCATGGCGAGCGCGCTCATCACCTCCCCGAGGACGTCGTTCTGGCGCTGGCCGACGGCTGCGTTCCCGACCCGCACCGGACGCGAGCCGGCATACCCGGGCAGATGGTCGAGGATGCGCTCGGGCAGCTCTCGGGAGCCGTCCACGGCGTACATGATCTGCATGTCCTCGGGGTCGCCCGCGACGGCGCGCAGGAGCCAGTCGCGCCACGCCGCGACCTCGTCCTGATAGCCCGACTCCACGAGCGCCTCCAGGGTGAGCGCGGCATCCCGCAGCCAGCAGTACCGGTAGTCCCAGTTTCGCTCGCCACCCACGTCCTCGGGCAACGAGGTCGTGGCGGCTGCGACGATCCCACCGGTCTGGACGTGAGTCAGGAGGCGGAGCGTGATCAGCGACCGGACGAGCGCATCCCGGTACGGCCCGTCGTACGTGCACGTCCGCACCCAGGACTCCCAGTATCGACGTGTGTCGTCGATGCGTTTGGTCACGGGACGACATGGGGGTGGAGGTTCCCAGGACGCTGTCCAGGTCGACGTGAGCTCCAGCGACTCACCGGTGGACATCGTGAACGTCTCGCGGTGGCGGTGGTCGTCGGCCGGTGGGATCCGTGCACCGCGGAGAAGCAGTGCCTCGCTGCCGGCGATCGCGCGAAGGGCTTCGTCACCCGTCGCTCCGGTCTCGTCCCTGATCCGCCTCACCCAGGGCAGGATCTTGCCGTAGCCGAAGCGGACGATCCACTCGTGCTCGACAGTGACCTCTCCCTCGAGGACCTCGACGGTACGGACGAGATCTGCCGCACCGTCGCGCACCGGCATGACGTCGGTGACCTGCGCGACTCCCGTCGGCGACGTGTAGGTCGTGACGAGCTCGACGTCGTCGCCGCGATAGCGTCTCTCGACCCGGGTGGCGTCGGGCACGGTCAGGAGCCAGCGTCCGTGCCGCGAGTCGCCGAGCAGCGCTGCGAAGCACGCAGGGGAGTCGAAGCGTGGCATGCACAGCCAGTCGACGGAACCGTGGCGGGAGATCAGGGCGACGGTCGAGCCGTCGCCGACGACGGCGTAGTCCTTGATCGGGACGGGATGGTCAGGAGTCATCGACGACAGTGTGTCGCAGCCGCGTGGTCGTCGCCTCCGGCGCGTCGTCGTCGAACACCTGTACGAACACCAGCAGGGAACGTACGATGTCGGGGTGGAGAATCGACTCGTCATCTCAGGTGCGCGTGAGCACAACCTGCGCAACGTCAGTCTCGACCTGCCTCGTGATCAGCTGATCGTCTTCACGGGTCTCTCCGGGTCGGGCAAGTCCTCGCTCGCGTTCGACACGATCTTCGCCGAGGGGCAGCGCCGGTACGTCGAGTCTCTGTCGGCGTACGCCCGCCAGTTCCTGGGACAGATGGACAAGCCTGACGTGGACTTCATCGAGGGACTGTCGCCGGCGGTGTCGATCGACCAGAAGTCGACCAACCGCAACCCGAGGTCCACGGTCGGGACGATCACGGAGATCTACGACTACCTCCGCCTGCTCTTCGCGAGGACAGGTGTGCAGCACTGCCCCGTCTGCGACGAGCAGATCGTCGCGCAGACGCCCCAGCAGATCGTCGACCGGCTGCTCGAGCTCGAGGAGGGGACCAAGTACCAGGTGCTCGCGCCCGTCGTCCGCGGTCGCAAGGGCGAGTACGTCGAGCTGTTCGAAGAGCTCCAGGGCAAGGGGTTCTCCCGCGTCCGCGTCGACGGTGCCGTGGTGCCGCTGACGGACCCCCCGACACTCGAGAAGAACGTCAAGCACGACATCGAGGTCGTGGTCGACCGACTCGTCGCCCGCGACGGCGTGCGTCGGCGCCTGACCGACTCGATCGAGACCGCGCTCGGCCTCGCCGGCGGTCTCGTCGTCGTCGACCTTGTGGGGCTGTCCGAGGACGACCCCGGACGGGAACGCCGTTTCTCGGAGAAGCGCGCCTGCCCGAACGACCACGAGCTGACGCTCGACGAGATCGAGCCGCGCACGTTCTCCTTCAACGCCCCCTACGGTGCGTGCCCGGAGTGCACCGGCATCGGCTTCCGCCTCGAGGTCGACCCCGATCTCGTGGTGCCCGACGACGAGAAGACGCTCGCCGAGGGAGCCGTCGCTCCCTGGACCCACGGGTCGCCCGACTACTTCCAGCGCGTGCTTGCCGCGCTGGCCGACGATCTCGGCTTCGGCATGGACGTTCCGTGGCGGGCGCTCCCGGCCCGGGCGAAGAAGGCCGTCCTGCACGGAAAAGATCACAAGGTCCACGTGCAGTACCGCAACCGCTGGGGTCGTGAGCGGCAGTACTCCACCGGCTTCGAGGGCGTCGTGACGTTCCTGAAGCGCCGTCACGCCGAGACCGAGTCCGACTGGTCGAAGGAGCGCTACGAGGCGTACATGCGTGAGGTGCCGTGTCCGGTCTGCGACGGAGCGCGCCTGAAGCCCGAGGTCCTCGCGGTCCGCGTGGGCGGCAAGTCGATCGCCCAGGTCTGTCGGCTGCCGCTGACCGAGGCGGAGCAGTTCCTCGGCTCCCTCGAGCAGAGCGCGCGTGACCGCGCGATCGCCGCCGAGGTCCTCAAGGAGATCAACGCGAGGCTGGGGTTCCTCCTCGACGTCGGTCTCGACTATCTCTCGCTCGAACGCCCGGCGGGGACGCTGTCCGGGGGCGAGGCGCAGCGTATCCGTCTCGCGACGCAGATCGGCTCGGGTCTCGTCGGAGTCCTCTACGTCCTCGACGAACCCAGCATCGGCCTGCACCAGCGCGACAACCGGCGCCTGATCGAGACGCTGACGCGGCTGCGCGACCTCGGCAACACGTTGATCGTGGTCGAGCACGACGAGGACACGATCCGCACGGCCGACTGGATCGTCGACATCGGGCCTGGTGCCGGGGAGCACGGCGGGCACGTCGTCCACTCCGGCGACTACGCGGGCCTTCTCGCCTCGGCGGACTCGGTGACGGGCGCCTACCTCGCCGGCCGCCGCAGCATCCCGATGCCGGCCGAACGTCGCCCGGTCGATAAGGACCGACGCGTGACCGTCGTCGGTGCGCGTGAGCACAACCTCCAGGGCGTCGACGTGTCGTTCCCGCTCGGGACGTTCACCGCCGTGACGGGCGTCTCCGGCTCGGGCAAGTCGACCCTCGTGAACTCGATCCTCTACACGGTGATGGCGAACGAGCTCAACGGAGCACGCCAGGTCCCGGGCCGCCATCGCCGCGTCGACGGGCTCGAGCACCTGGACAAGGTCGTCCACGTCGACCAGGGCCCCATCGGCCGGACGCCGCGGTCCAACCCCGCCACCTACACCGGCGTGTGGGACCACGTGCGCAAGCTCTTCGCGCAGACGACCGAGGCGAAGGTCCGCGGCTACACACCTGGAAGGTTCTCCTTCAACATGAAGGGCGGTCGGTGCGAGGCGTGCTCCGGCGACGGCACGATCCGCATCGAGATGAACTTCCTCCCGGACGTCTACGTGCCGTGCGAGGTCTGCCACGGGGCGCGGTACAACCGCGAGACGCTCGAGGTGCACTTCAAGGGCAAGACCGTCGCGGACGTCCTCGACATGCCGATCGAGGAGGCTGCGGAGTTCTTCGCCGCGGTGCCGGCGATCTCACGGCACCTGGAGACGTTGCGTGACGTCGGCCTCGGCTACGTCCGCCTCGGGCAGCCGGCACCGACGCTCTCGGGAGGCGAGGCGCAGCGTGTCAAGCTTGCGTCCGAGCTGCGCAAGCGCTCGACGGGGCGGACCGTCTATGTGCTCGACGAGCCGACGACGGGCCTGCATTTCGAGGACGTCCGCCGGTTGCTTGCCGTGCTGCAGTCGCTCGTCGACAAGGGGAACACGGTCCTCGTGATCGAGCACAACCTCGACGTCATCAAGAACGCCGACTGGGTGGTCGACATGGGGCCCGAGGGTGGTTCCGGCGGAGGGACCGTCGTCGCCGCGGGGACCCCCGAGCAGGTCGCGCGCGTCGAGGCGAGTCACACCGGGCGGTTCCTGGCCGAGGTTCTCGAGCAGACCGACGCGTCACCCGCGGCGTAGGCGTCGGGCGGCCTATCGGCCGACCCGCACGGGATTCGGCTCCACCAGGACGGGGAAGTTGACCGAACGGGCGAGGAAGCAGTGGTCGTGCGCCCGGCGGTGCAGCGAGCTGAGCGTCTCGTCGGGATCGATCGCCGAGGCGCAGGAGTCGTCGATCGTCACCCGTGGGCGCAACGTGACGTCGCTGAACTGGCCTGCGCCCGCGGACTCGACGCGCATCGTCCCCGAGACGGCGTCCTCGTAGGCGATCACGACGACGCCGTCGGCCGCTGCGAGGTGGAGGAACCAGAGCATGTGGCACTGCGCGATGCTCGCCACGAAGAGGTCTTCGGGGCTGTGCAGTGCCGCGTCTCCACGGAAGGCGACGTCGGAGGACGCGGTCAGCGTCGGCCTGCCCTCCGCGTCGACCTCGTGCTCGCGGCTGTAGGAGGTGTAGGTGCGCGTCCCCTCCTCGCCCGCTCCCGTCCAGCGGACGGTCAGTGTGTACCCGTGCGTCGCTCCGCTCATGGCTGCACGGTAGTCCCACGGGGTCGTCCGCGCCGTTCGGCCCGCCCGCGGTGTCCCCGGTCTGAACTAGGCTCGTGACCATGGCAGATCCCGCCAGCTACCGTCCGCGCCCCGGCGAGATTCCCACCACGCCGGGCGTCTACCGCTTCGTCGACGACCACGGCCGCGTGATCTACGTCGGCAAGGCGAAGAATCTCCGGGCTCGTCTCTCCAACTACTTCCAGGACGTCGCGAACCTGCACCCGCGCACACGCACGATGGTCACGACGGCCGCCGCGGTGGAGTGGACGGTCGTGGGCACCGAGGTCGAGGCTCTGACGCTCGAGTACACCTGGATCAAGGAGTTCGACCCCCGGTTCAACGTCAAGTACCGGGATGACAAGTCCTATCCGTATCTGGCGGTCACGATGGGGGAGGAGTACCCCCGAGCACAGGTGATGCGCGGGGCCAAACGCCCTGGTACGCGGTACTTCGGTCCGTACGGCCACGCGTGGGCGATCCGCGAGACCCTCGACCTCCTGCTCCGCGTGTTCCCGGTGCGCACCTGCTCCTCCGGAGTGTTCCGTCGTGCGGCATCCAGCGGCCGTCCCTGTCTGCTCGGGTACATCGACAAGTGCTCGGCGCCGTGCGTCGGTCGTGTGTCGCCCGAGGAGCACCGGACGCTCGCCGAGGACTTCTGCGACTTCATGGCGGGGGACACCGCGCGGTTCGTCCGTCGGCTCGAGGCCCGGATGAAGGAGGCCGCCGCCGAGATGGAGTACGAGCAGGCGGGACGGCTGCGGGACGACATCGAGGCGTTGCGCAGGGCGACGGAGAAGAACGCGGTCGTGCTCACCGACGGCACCGACGCCGACGTGTTCGCACTCGCCGGGGACGAGCTCGAGGCAGCGGTCCAGGTCTTCCACGTGCGCGACGGACGGATCCGCGGCCAGCGCGGGTGGGTGGTGGAGAAGGTCGAGGACGTCACGGACGCCGAGCTCGTCGAGCACCTGCTGCAGCAGGTCTACGGTGCCGTCGACGAGGTCTCAGACGTCGAGGGAGCGGCTCCGGTCCGCGACGCGGTGCCTCGCGAGGTCCTCGTACCGCAGCTGCCGCCCGACCCGAAGCAGATGGCCGCGTGGTTGCGGGGCATCCGTGGGTCGCGGGTCGACCTCCGTGTGCCGCAGCGAGGGGACAAGCGGGAGCTGGCTGCGACGGTGCACGCGAACGCCGAGCACGCCCTGATGCTGCACCGGACCCGGCGAGCGGGAGACCTGACGACGCGGAGCCAGGCCCTGCAGGAGATTCAGGAGGCGCTGGAGCTCGACACGGCACCCCTGCGGATCGAGTGCTACGACATCTCGACGACCCAGGGGACGCATCAGGTCGCATCCATGGTCGTGTTCGAGGACGGTCTGGCGCGCAAGGGCGAGTACCGACACTTCGCGGTCCGGGGGCCGGAGGGCGACGGGGCGAGGGACGACACGGCGGCGATGTACGAGGTCGTCACGCGGCGCTTCAAGCGCTACCTCACCGAGCGGTCGGAGACCGACGAGCCCGACTCGGACTTCACCGACGCACCCGAGTCGGCCGAGGTCGGACCCGAGGTCCCCGAGCGCCGTCGCTTCGCCTACCCACCCCAGCTCGTCGTCGTCGACGGCGGTCCGCCGCAGGTGGCGGCCGCCGCACGGGCGCTGGCGGATCTCGGGATCGACGACGTGGCGCTCTGCGGGCTCGCCAAGCGGCTGGAGGAGGTGTGGCTCCCGGGCGAGCCGTTCCCCGTCGTGCTGCCGCGCTCGTCCGAGGGGCTCTACCTCCTGCAACGTCTTCGCGACGAGGCGCACCGGTTCGCGATCACCTACCACCGCAAGCGCCGTAGCAAGGGGATGACGGCGAGCGTGCTCGACGACGTGCCCGGACTGGGCCCTGCACGCAGAAAGGCGCTCCTCGCGGAGTTCGGCTCCGTCAAGAAGATGCGGGCGGCGACCGTGGAGGAGATCGGCGCCGTCCGTGGCATGGGGGCCTCGACCGCGGCTGCCGTCGTCGAGGCGCTGTCGACGGTCTCGCGCGACACCGTCGCCGCACCGCCCGACGTCGGGGAGTCGATCGCCACCGAGAGCAAGTGAGCCTGGCATGCTGGTGGAATGAGCACTCCTGACTCGGACGCACCCGACGGAATCGACGCCGTCGAGGCCAGCGCGCACGCCCCGGAGCCGGTGGTTCCCGAGGTCCTGATCATCACCGGAATGTCAGGCGCCGGTCGGACGCGCGCCGCAGCGGTCCTCGAAGACCTCGACTGGTACGTCGTCGACAACCTCCCGCCCCGGATGATCGTGCCGCTCGTCGACATGATGTCGCGGTCCCAGGCCGTGCTCGGCCGCGTCGCAGCGGTCGTCGACGTGCGCGGGCGGGAGTTCTTCCAGGACCTGGTCGAGGTCCTCGACCATCTCGAGCAGGCCCGGGTCGACTCCCGCATCGTCTTCCTCCAGGCATCGGACGAGGCTCTCGTCCGCCGCTTCGAGGAGGTGCGGCGCCCCCACCCCCTCCAGGGAGACGGGCGGATCCTCGACGGGATCGCCGAGGAACGTCGCATGCTCGAGACGATCGAGAAGCGTGCGGACCTCGTCGTCGACACCTCCGACCTGACGGTGCACGAGCTCGCCCGGATGGTGCGCGACGCCGTCACCCGACGGAGCCGCCAGCCGCTACGGATCAACGTGGTCTCTTTCGGCTTCAAGTACGGGATCCCGCTCGACGCCGACCACGTCGTCGACGTGCGGTTCCTGCGAAACCCGTACTGGGTGACGGAGCTGCGTGCGTTGACCGGTCGCGACGCGGCCGTCCGGGACTACGTCCTCGGGCTCGACGGTGCGGAGGAGTTTCTCGACCGCTACGCGCACGCGCTCGAGCCGGTCCTGGCGGGGTACCAGGCCGAGGAGAAGCACTTCGTCACGATCGCCGTGGGCTGTACGGGAGGCAAGCACCGGTCCGTGGCGATGAGCGAGGCTCTCGCCCGGCGCCTGCAGGCACGCGGGCAGCGCACGCACGTCACCGCACGAGACCTGGGAAAGGAGTGAGCTCCCCCTCGGCCCCCGTCGTCGCAGCGCTCGGCGGGGGACACGGGCTCTCCGCGAGCCTGTCCGCGCTCCGGCTGATGGCCGACCAGCTCACCGCCGTCGTCACGGTCGCCGACGACGGCGGATCATCGGGCCGGCTCCGCCAGGAGCTCGACGTCCTGCCGCCGGGTGACCTTCGTATGGCGCTCGCGGCACTCTGTGACGACACCGAGTGGGGCCGGACGTGGCGCGACGTGCTCCAGCACAGGTTCACGTCGCCCGGGGACCTGGACCAGCACGCCGTCGGGAACCTCCTCATCGTCGCGCTGTGGGAGCTGCTGGACGAGCCGGTGGCCGGTCTCGACTGGGTCGCTCGACTGCTCAACGCCCGCGGTCGGGTGCTGCCGATGTCTTCGGTGCCGTTGAAGATCGAGGCGGACGTCCGCGGCGAGAACGGACTTGAGGTCGTCCACGGCCAGAGCGCGGTCGCGGTCGCCCCGGGCCGGATCGAGCAGATCAGGCTCGTTCCCCACGACCCGCCGGCCTGCCCCGAGGCCGTCACGGCCATCCGCGAGGCCGACTGGGTCGTCCTCGGCCCGGGGTCCTGGTACTCGTCGGTCATGCCGCACCTTCTCGTCCCCGAGCTCTCGGACGCGCTGCACACGACGCGCGGACGCATCTGCGTGACGCTCAACCTCTCGGCGGACGAGGGCGAGACGGACGGTCTGAGTGCCGAGGAGCACCTGCACGCTCTGCACCGGCATGCCCCCGACCTGCGGATCGACGCCGTCGTGGCGGACCCGAGCGCCGTCGAAGACACGGAGGCCCTCGTCGCGACGGCGGCGACGGTCGGTGCGAAGCTGCTGCTGCGTCAGGTCCGGCGCGGGGACGGGACACCCCGCCACGACCGCCTGCGTCTCGCGGCTGCCTACCGCGACGTCTTCGAGGACGTCATCGGGGACGTCCCGGGGTCGTAGGCCGCGCGAGTGTTCGATGAGGTGGCAGGATGTGCGCCATGGCGCTGACTGCACAGATGAAGGACGAGATCGCTCGTGTACGCGTCGAACGCACGTCGTGGCGGCGCGCCGAGGTGGCGTCGACGCTTCGATTCTCCGGTGGGCTGCACATCATCGCCGGCAGGATCGTGATCGAGGCGGAGCTCGATTCGGAGACCGCGGCGCTGCGTCTTCGTTCGGCGATCTCGGACTTGTACGGGCACGCCAGCGAGATGATCGTGGTGTCGCCCGGAGGGATCCGACGCAGCCGTCGGTTCGTCGTCCGGGTCGTCCGTGGTGGCGAGTCGCTGGCTCGTCAGACCGGTCTGCTCGACGGCCGCGGCCGCCCCGTTCGTGGCTTGCCCCCGCAGGTCGTCTCCGGGGGCGTGGGGGAGTCCGAGGCCGCGTGGCGCGGTGCCGTCCTCGCGCACGGTTCGCTGACCGAGCCCGGACGTTCCGGGGCGCTGGAGGTCACGTGCCCGGGCGCAGAGGCGGCTCTTGCCCTGGTCGGTGCTGCCCGCCGGATGGGGATCGCCGCCAAGTCGCGGGAGGTACGCGGCGTCGACCGGGTCGTCATCCGTGACGGCGACGCGATCGCGGCGATGCTCGAGCGACTCGGTGCGACAGACTCGCTCGTCGCCTGGAAGGAGCGGCGTGCGCGCCGTGAGGTGCGGGGCACCGCGAACCGGCTCGCCAACTTCGACGACGCGAACCTGCGGCGTTCCGCGCGGGCGGCCGTCGCAGCGGGGGCACGGGTCGAGAGGGCCTTCGAGATCCTGGGGGACGACGTGCCCGACCACCTGGTCGAAGCGGGCCGGCTGCGGCTCAGCAACAAGGAGGCCTCGCTGGAGGAGCTGGGCAGGCTCGCCGACCCGGTGCTGACCAAGGACGCCGTGGCCGGGCGCATCCGTCGACTCCTCGCGACAGCCGACAAGCGTGCGCTCGAACTGGGCATTCCCGACACAGAGGCCGTTCTTTCGACCGACATGATGGAACTTTGAGCACGCGTGCATGACGGTCGTCGACCCTGGCTCGAAACAGCTTGTCTCACGTGCTGTGTTCGGGTCACGCAAAGGTGCAGTTCGGGTATAGGCTAGGGATATCTGGACGGCCTCAAGGGTCGTCTCGGGTTCTGCCCGGGCGAACCGGACTCCCCGCGTTTCCATCTGGGGTGGTCTGAGGTATCGACCTTCGGTCTGGTCCAGTTCATTGCGTACGCCGTCGTACGTACTCGTTCGGAATCTATCGAGCGCGTCGGCAACGACCGGGGCGCTCTGAGGAGGGCACGTGACCATCCGCGTCGGCATCAACGGCTTCGGCCGCATCGGACGTAACTTCTTCCGCGCAATCATCGCGTCGGGAGCGGACATCGAGATCGTCGGGGTCAACGACCTCACGGACAACAAGACCCTCGCGCACCTGCTGAAGTACGACACCGTCCTGGGCCGTTTCCCCCAGTCGGTCGACTTCAGCGACGACGCGATCATCGTCGACGGCAAGGCCATTAAGGCTCTCGCCGAGCGCGACCCCGCGAACCTCCCGTGGAAGGAGCTCGGTGCCGACATCGTCATCGAGTCCACCGGATTCTTCACCGACGCGACCAAGGCGAAGGCCCACATCGACGCCGGCGCCAAGAAGGTCATCATCTCGGCCCCGGCGAAGAACGAGGACGCGACCTTCGTCATGGGCGTCAACGACGACCAGTACGACGCCGCCGCGCACCACATCATCTCGAACGCGTCGTGCACGACGAACTGCCTCGCCCCGCTGGCGAAGGCGCTCAACGACTCGATCGGCATCGAGCGTGGTCTCATGACCACGATCCACGCGTACACGGGTGACCAGAACCTCCAGGACGGCCCGCACAAGGACCTTCGCCGCGCCCGTGCCGCTGCACAGAACATCGTTCCGACGACGACCGGTGCGGCCAAGGCCGTCGCTCTCGTCCTCCCGGAGCTCAAGGGCAAGCTCGACGGCTACGCGCTCCGCGTGCCGACGATCACCGGCTCGGCGACGGACCTGACGTTCACCGCCGGCAAGGAGACCACCATCGAGGAGGTCAACGCCGCGGTCAAGGCTGCTGCCGAGGGCCCGCTCAAGGGTGTCCTGTCCTACGTCGAGGACGACATCGTCTCCTCGGACATCGTGACCGACCCGCACCAGAGCATCTTCGACTCGAAGCTCACCAAGGTGATGGGCGACCAGGTCAAGGTTGTTTCCTGGTACGACAACGAGTGGGGCTACTCGAACAGCCTCGTCGCGCTCACCTCCAAGGTCGGCGCCTCGCTCTGATCGTCCTGACGGACGGTTGAGACCATGCGTCCGCGGGTGTGCGGGGCCTGTGCGGCCCCCGCACCCGCGGACGTCGTCATGTGAACGACGGGAGAGATTTGACCATGAAGACGATCGACGACCTCGGAGACCTGCGCGGCAAGCGCGTCCTGGTGCGCTCCGACTTCAACGTCCCCCTCGACGGGACGACCATCACGGACGACGGCCGTATCCGAGCGGCGCTGCCGACGCTCAACCGTCTGCTTTCCGCCGGCGCTCGTCTCGTGGTGACGGCCCACCTCGGTCGCCCCAAGGGCACCCCGGACGTCAAGTACTCGCTGGCTCCCGTGGCCGAGCGGCTGCGTGAGCTCCTGGACGCTCCCGTGCGCCTGGCCGGCGACGTCGTCGGCGAGTCGGCGCACGCCGCCGTCGACGGGCTGTCGGACGGCGAGGTCGTCCTTCTCGAGAACATCCGGTTCGACCCGCGGGAGACGTCCAAGGTGGACGAGGAGCGGGCGGAGCTCGCCGGCGAGCTCGCGGAGCTCGCGGACGCGTTCGTCTCGGACGGGTTCGGCGTCGTGCACCGCAAGCAGGCGTCGGTCTACGACGTCGCGCAGGTTCTCCCTGCCGCGGCGGGCGAGCTCGTCCTCAAGGAGGTCGAGTCGCTGAGCCGTGCCACGTCCGACCCCGAGCGGCCCTATGTCGTCGTCCTCGGTGGCTCGAAGGTCTCGGACAAGCTGGGCGTCATCGCCAACCTGCTGGGCAAGGCCGATCGCCTGCTCATCGGCGGCGGGATGGTCTTCACGTTCCTCGCGGCCCAGGGCCACGAGGTCGGTTCGTCGTTGCTCGAGGAGGACCAGATCGAGACGGTCAAGGGCTACCTCGCCACGGCGAAGGAGAAGGGCGTCGAGATCGTGCTGCCGACGGACATCGTCGCTGCTGACTCGTTCGCGGCCGACGCGCCGCACGCGGTCGTCTCCGCCGACGCCATCCCCGCCGGACGCATGGGCCTCGACATCGGGCCCGAGTCCGGCGCCGCGTTCGCCCGTGCGATCACCGAGGCGAAGACCGTCGTCTGGAACGGGCCCATGGGGGTCTTCGAGTTCAAGGCGTTCGAGGGCGGGACCCGTGCCGTCGCGCAGGGGCTCGTCGACGCCACCGCAGCCGGTGCGTTCACGATCGTCGGCGGCGGCGACTCTGCCGCGGCAGTGCGCCGTCTCGGGTTCGACGAGGCCGGCTTCAGCCACATCTCGACCGGTGGAGGCGCCAGCCTCGAGCTGCTCGAGGGAAAGACCCTGCCGGGCCTCGCGGTCCTGGAGTCCTGAGCACCACGACATCACGGGGCGGCGCCCGTTCGAGTGCGCCGCCCCGTCCCGCACGGCGTGCTCCGAGCACGCACCGACCGATTAGAGAGGCACACCGTGGCCGACCGTACCCCGCTCATCGTGGGCAACTGGAAGATGAACCAGGACCACCACCAGGCGACGCACCTCGTGCAGAAGCTGGCGTGGACCCTGAAGGACGCCAAGCACGACTTCGACTCCGTCGAGGTCGCCGTCCTGCCGCCGTTCACCGACCTGCGCAGCGTGCAGACCCTCGTCGACGCCGACAAGCTCGACATCCGCTACGGCGCGCAGGACGTCTCGGCGCACGAGTCGGGCGCATACACCGGTGAGATCTCGCCGGTGATGCTCGCCAAGCTCGGCGTAACCTACGTGGCGATCGGGCACTCGGAGCGCCGTGCCTACCACGGCGAGGACGAGGCCGTGACCAACGCCAAGATCCGTTCTGCGTTCGGCCAGGGGATCGTTCCGATCCTCTGCGTCGGCGAGGGCCTCGACGTCCGCAAGGCCGGGAACCAGGTCGAGCACACGCTCGCTCAGGTCGACGGCGCGCTCGACGGGCTCGGCGCGGAGCAGGCGGCGCAGATCGTCATCGCCTACGAGCCAGTCTGGGCCATCGGCACGGGTGAGGTCGCGACGCCGGAGGACGCGCAGGAGGTCTGCGGTGCGATCCGCGCGCGTCTCGCCGAGCTGTACGGCGCCGAGCTCGCCGACGGTGTGCGCGTGCTGTACGGCGGCTCCGTCAAGTCGGGCAACGTGGCGGCGATCATGGCTCAGCCCGACGTCGACGGGGCGCTCGTCGGCGGGGCATGCCTCGACGCCGAGGAGTTCGCGAAGATCGTACGTTTTGACTCGCTGAGCGCCTGATCGAGAAGTCGTGCGACGCCGGATGTCCGAATGTCGGGCATCCGGCGTCGCGACGTTGGCCTCGGAGGGGCCACGTCACCTACTCTGTCCTGCGGGCCCTGTTCGGGTCCGGACATCAACTGGCCCCGAGGGCCCTGAAAGCGAAGGTCGTGTCCCGTGGACGTGCTCCGCATCATCCTTGAGATCGTCCTGGTCGCGTGCAGCGGACTGCTGATCCTCCTGGTGCTCCTGCACAAGGGCAAGGGCGGCGGGATGTCTGACATGTTCGGCGGCGGTGTGACGAGCTCCGTCGGGAGCTCTGGCGTCGCCGAGCGTAACCTCAACCGGATCACCGTGGGCATCGCCCTCGTGTGGACCGTGGTGATCGTCCTGCTTGGTCTGATTCAGAAGGTCAACTGACGTTCCGCGTCGCAGGGGGTCTGCGACGCGAGTCGACGCGCACGCCGGAACGAGCCGGGTGCGGGAGGGAGCAGTGGCTTCGTGGGTGCAGCGAGTGCTATCCGTGGTTCACGAGTGGGCGCGGGGCCCATGGGGGAGACCGAGCGCGGGAACGCTGCTCCGCGCGTCGTCGTCTCCTACTGGTGCGCGAACGGGCACGAGACGACGCCGAGCTTCTCGGCGGACAACGACGTCGAGCCCCCCGAGACGTGGGACTGTCCGCGATGCGGTTTCCCCGGCGGGCAGGACAAGTCAGCACCGCCGCCGCCTCCGTCGACCCAGCCCTACAAGACGCACCTCGCGTACGTGAAGGAGCGTCGTTCGGATGCCGACGGTGTGGCGATCCTGGACGAGGCGCTCGAGTCGCTCCGCGCACGGCGAAGAGGGTGACGCGACGGTTCTCCTGACATCCAGCGATACCTGACGTGAGAAGGGCCCGCCCCACATGGGGCGGGCCCTTCTCACGTCGTCGGACGTCGTTGCGACGTGACGTCGTTGGCGTCCTGCTACGCCGAACCCGCCGCAGCCGCGTCGAGCAGCCAGAGAGTGCGCTCGGTGCCGTAGGCACCTGACGCGGGAGCCACGGTCACGTCGTCGCCACGCAGGGACGACGCGACGGCGTCAGCCTTCTCCGCGCCGGCTGCGACGACCCAGACCTGCCGCGCCGAGCGGATCGTGGCGTAGGTGAGGGTGACGCGCTCCGACGGCGGCTTGGGCGACCCGTGCACCGGCGCGGTGAAACCGCTCGCGCTCAGCTCGGGGTGCCCCGGGAACAGCGACGCGACGTGGGCGTCGGGCCCCATGCCGAGAAGAAGGACGTCGAACTCGGGGACGGACGAACCGTCGGGGGCATGGGCAGCGAGCTCGTCGGCGTACAGTGCGGCCGACGTCTCCGGGTCCGGGACGGAGCTCGACCGGGCCGGGATCGGGTGGATGTTCTCCGCCGGGACCGGCAGGTCGCGCAGCAGGGCGGCGCGCGCCTGGGTCTCGTTGCGGTCGCCGTCGCCGTCGGCGAGAAACCGCTCGTCCCCCCACCAGAGGTGAACCCCGGTCCAGTCGACCGCCTCGTGGACAGGGTCCTGCGCAACCTCTGCGAGCGTACGGATCCCGACCGTCCCGCCGGTGAGGCAGAGGTCGACACGAGGCGCGGTCGACTGGCGGTCGAGAACAGCCGTCAGGAGGCGGGCCGCGGTGGCCTTGGCGAGGAGGGCAGCATCCGGGTGGACGACGACGGATCGGGTGGACATCAGCCGACCGCCGACAGTCCGTGCGTGAGGACCTCGCCGAAGACGTCGTCCGGGTCGAGGCGCCGGAGCTCCTCGCTCAGGCACTCACGACGTCGGCGCAGGGGGAGGGCGAGGTGCCGGGCAGGCTTCCCCGGCTGCTCGATGGTCGCGTTGCGGCCGTCCGGGCGCTTGATCACGACCGAGCCGGACTCGCGGAACAGCTCGACGTGGCTGATGCCGTGCGAGCCCTCGAGGCGTTCGACCGTGGCGGGGCAGCCCAGTCGCAGGCCGAGCCAGGCGGCGAGAAGGTCGACGGACGGGTGTCCGGGACGTCCCGTCACCGACACCCTGGTGACCGGCTCGTACGGCGGCTCGTCGAGTGCCGAGGCGAGCAGGCCGCGCCAGAGCGTGATCCTGGTCCAGGCCAGGTCGGTGTCGCCGGGCTGATAGTTGGCGCGCAGTCGCTCGAGCGCCGCGAGGGGGTCCGAGCAGCTCACCGCATCGGTGATCCGTCGGTGCGCCATTCGGCCGACCAGGTCCTCGGCGGGGGACTCGGGTACCGTCCCCGACCACCACGCGACGATCGGGGCGTCGGGGAGCAGGAGGGGCATGACGAGCGTGTCCGGGTGCTCTCGCAGCGCACCGCTGGTGCGAAGCACGACGACCTCGCTCGCCCCGGCGTCGCCGCCGACGCGGATCTCGGCATCGAGGCGGGCGTCGGCCTCGGGTGCGCTGTCCACGACGGCGACGATGCGGCACGGGTGCTCGCGGCTCGCCTCGTTCGCGGCGTCCACCGCGCCCTCGAGATCGTGCTCGGAGGTCTGGATGACGAGAGTCAGGACGCGACCGAGCGCGACCGCTCCGCCCTCGTCGCGGAGGTCGACGAGACGCTTGGACACGGCCGTCGTCGTGGTGTCGGGAAGATCGATGATCATGAGAGCTGCTCCTCGAGGTGCCTACGGCGGACGGTCACGGACGGCGCCACACGCGACCGTCGCGTGCGAGCATCTCGTTGGCTGAGTCGGGTCCCCAGGTGCCGGACCGGTACGGGTCGGGCGTGCCGCTCTCGGCCCAGGCCTCGGTGACGGGGTCCAGGATCCGCCACGAGAGCTCGACCTCCTCGTGGCTGGGGAAGAGCGGCGGGTCTCCGAGGAGGACGTCGAGGATGAGGCGTTCGTACGCCTCGGGCGACGACTCGGTGAACGCGTGGCCGTACCCGAAGTCCATCGTGACGTCCCGGATCTCCATGAGCGTGCCCGGAACCTTCGCGCCGAACCGGATGGTGACGCCCTCGTCGGGCTGGACGCGGATGACGAGCGCGTTCTGTCCGAGCTCGGACGACACGGAAGACTCGAACGGCAGGTGCGGGGCGCTCTTGAACACCACGGCGATCTCGGTGACCCGTCGGCCGAGACGCTTGCCGGTGCGGAGGTAGAACGGCACCCCGGCCCAGCGGCGGTTGTCGATGTCGACCCGGATGGCGGCGTAGGTCTCGGTCGCCGAGGACTGGTCGATCCCGTCCTCGTCGAGGTATCCCACGACCTCCGACCCGCCCTGCCAGCCCGCGGCGTACTGGCCACGGGAGGTGTGGAGCGCGAGGTCCTCGGGGAGGCGGACGGCGTTGAGCACCTTGATCTTCTCGGTGCGGAGCTCGTCGGCGTCGAAGGAGACCGGCTCCTCCATCGCGGTCAGGGCGAGCAGCTGCAGCAGGTGGTTCTGGATGACGTCCCGCGCGGCGCCGATGCCGTCGTAGTACCCGGCGCGGCTCCCGATCCCGATGTCCTCGGCCATCGTGATCTGGACGTGGTCGACGTAGTGCGAGTTCCAGATCGGCTCGTAGAGCTGGTTGGCGAAGCGCAGTGCCAGCAGGTTCTGGACCGTCTCCTTGCCGAGGTAGTGGTCGATCCGGAAGACGTCCTCGGGCGCGAAGACCTCCGAGACGACGTCGTTGAGCTCGCGCGCGCTGGCGAGGTCGTGGCCGAACGGCTTCTCGATGACCACCCGGCGCCACGATCCGTCCGACGCACGGGAGAGACCGGACTGCGCGAGCTGGGTGCAGACGACGGGGAAGGCCGACGGCGGGACGGAGAGGTAGAAGGCGTGGTTCCCGCTGGTACCCTGGTCGGCGTCGAGCTGTTCGAGCGTCTCCCTCAGGCGTGTGAACGCGTCGGGGTCGTCGAACTCGCCCTGCACGAACCGGATGCCCGAGGCGAGCTGCTCCCACGTGGACTCGTCGAACGGTGTACGGGCGTGCTCGACCACCGCGTCGCGGACCACCTCCGCGAAGTCCTCGTCCGACCAGGGGCGACGGCCGAACCCTGTCAGCGCGAAGCCCGGCGGCAGGAGACCACGATTGGCGAGGTCGTAGACCGCCGGCATCAGCTTCTTGCGGGCGAGGTCCCCGGTGACGCCGAAGATGACGAGCCCGCACGGGCCGGCGATGCGCGGCAGGCGAAGATCACGGGAGTCGCGCAGAGGGTTCGTGCTGGCGGTGATGGTGGCCGGTGGCACCGGTGGTCTCCGATCAGGTGGGGCGGGCTGGTGCGGGTGCGGACGAAGGCTAGCGGTTGCTCTCGAGCCCCGAGCGACCCGTCTCAAGGAGCTCCGACCAGGAGGTCTCGAACTTCTCGACGCCCTCCGACTCGAGCCGGTCGGTGACGTCGGAGAGCGAGACCCCGACGTCCGAGAGCTCGGCGAGCACGGTCCGTGCGTCACCGTAGAGGGTCGTGACGGTGTCCCCGGACACCTGACCGTGGTCGGCGAAGGCGTCGAGCGTCTTCTCGGGCATCGTATTCACGACACCCCGGGTGACGAGCTGGTCCACGTAGAGCGTGTCGGGGTAGTTCGGGTCCTTGACCCCGGTCGAGGCCCACAGCGGCCGCTGGGGGTTGGCGCCGGTGCCGGCGAGGTCCTGCCAGCGGTCGCTCGCGGAGAACTGCTCGTACGCCGCGAACGCCAGTCGAGCGTTCGCGATCGCCGACCGGCCCTGCAGCTCGATGGCCTCGGGTGTGCCGACGGCCGTCAGGAGCGGGTCGATCGCGGCGTCGACCCGAGAGATGAAGAACGACGCCACGGACGCGACGGGGGAGAGGTTGATCCCGTTCGCCCGCGCCGCCTCGAGACCGGACGCGTAGGCGTCCATCACGGCCACGTACCGCTCGAGGGAGAAGATCAGGGTCACGTTGACGCTGATGCCCTCCGCGGTCACACGCTCGATGGCGTCCAGGCCTTCGACGGTGGCGGGGATCTTGATAAAGATGTTCGGCCTGTCGACCGTCGACCACAGGCGCCGGGCGGTCTCGACGGTCGCGTCGGCGTCGTGGGCGAGCCGGGGGTCGACCTCGATGGACACGCGTCCGTCGATGCCGCCGGTCGCGTCGTACACGGGGCGCAGCACGTCGGCAGCGCTGCGGACGTCGTCCGTGGTGATCTTCTCGACCGCCGTCTCGACGTCGGTGCCCGCGAGGTCGCCCAGCTGGGCGTCGTACGCGTCGCCCTCCGAGAGCGCGCCGGCGAAGATGGTCGGGTTCGTGGTCACGCCGACGACGTTGTGCTCCGCCACGAGGCGGGCGAGACTGCCCGAGCGCAGGCGCTCGCGCGACAGGTCGTCGAGCCAGACGGCGACCCCGGCGTCGCTCAGGGCCTGGGTCCGCGGGTTCTGTGTGGTCGAGTCGTTCTGCGTCATCTCGCGCGCTCCTTCGAATAGGTGTGCCCGGTGGCGAGGTGAACCCACCTCGCCACCGGGCAATCTACGGTCCGTCAGGCGTTGTCGCCCGCGCGGGCGACGGACGTGCGGGCGGCCTCGGCGACCGCCTCGGCGGTGAAGCCGAACTCGCGGAAGAGCGTGGCGGCGTCGGCGGACGCGCCGTAGTGCTCGAGCGAGACGATCTGGCCTGCGTCGCCGACGATCTCACGCCAGCCCTGGGCCACCCCGGCCTCGACCGAGACCCGCGCCCGGACCCCGCCCGGGATCACGGAGTCGCGGTAGTCGGCGTCCTGCTGGTCGAACCACTCGCGGCACGGCATGGAGACGACGCGCGCGTTGACTCCCTCGCCCGCGAGGATCTCGCGTGCCTCGACGGCCAGCTGGACCTCGGAGCCGGTGCCGATCAGCACGACGTCCGGTGTCCCCTCGCTGTCCGCGAGGACGTACCCGCCGCGTGCGACGCCGGAGGCGTCCGCCATGGCCTCGGGGCCACGGTCGAACGTCGGTACTCCCTGGCGGGTCAGGACAAGCCCGGCCGGGTTGTCGGTGTTCTCGAGGATGGTGCGCCACGCCCACGCGGTCTCGTTCGCGTCGGCAGGACGCACGACGTCGAGGCCCGGGATGGCGCGCAGCGCGGCCAGGTGCTCCACGGGCTGGTGCGTGGGGCCGTCCTCGCCCAGACCGATCGAGTCGTGGGTCCAGACGAACGTCGACGGGACGCCCATCAGCGCCGCGAGCCGGACGGCCGCACGCATGTAGTCCGAGAACTGCAGGAACGTCCCGCCGTACGGACGCGTGAGCCCGTGCAGGACGATGCCGTTGAGGATCGAACCCATCGCGTGCTCACGGATGCCGAAGTGCAGCGTGCGCCCGTACTCGTTGCCCGGGAACTTCGCCGTGGCGTGCTCGATCGGGACGAACGACTCGGCCCCGTCCATGGTCGTGTTGTTCGACCCCGCGAGGTCGGCCGAACCGCCCCAGAGCTCGGGGAGGACGTCGGCGAGCGCCGAGAGGATCTTGCCGGAGGCGGCACGCGTGGCGATGCCCTTGCCGGGCTCGAACTCCGGCAGCGCGTCCGTCCAGCCCTCGGGCAGCGTGTGCGAGCGCAGGCGGTCGAGGAGCGCGGCGTTCTCGGGGGAGGCCTCGCGCCAGGCGGCGTACGCCGTGTCCCATGCGTCGCGCTCGTCCTGCTGGCGCTCGGCGACGGCGCGGGTGTAGGCGAGGACGTCGTCCGCGATCGCGAACGAGGCCTCGGGGTCGAGCCCGAGCGCCGTCTTCATGCCGGCGACCTCGTCGGCGCCCATGGCCGAGCCGTGGATCCCGCCGGTGTTCTGCTTGGTCGGTGCCGGGTACCCGATGATCGTGCGCAGGGCGATGATCGAGGGCTTGCCGGTCTCGGACTTCGCGGCGTCCACCGCGGCGGCCAGCCCCTGGACGTCCTCGGAGTAGCCCGTGCCGCCGTTGGTCCAGTCCACGCGCTGGGTGTGCCAGCCGTACGCCTCGTAGCGCGCGAGCACGTCCTCGGTGAACGCGATGTCGGTGTCGTCCTCGATCGAGATCTTGTTGTCGTCCCAGATGACGACCAGGTTGCCCAGCTGCTGGTGACCTGCGATCGACGAGGCCTCGGAGGTGACGCCCTCCTGCAGGTCGCCGTCGGAGGCGATGACGTAGACGTGGTGGTCGAACGGGCTCGTTCCGGCCGCCGCGTGAGGGTCGAGCAGCCCGCGCTCGCGGCGGGAGGCCATGGCCATGCCGACGGCGGACGCGAGACCCTGCCCGAGAGGGCCGGTCGTGATCTCGACGCCGCGCGTGTGCCGGAACTCGGGGTGACCGGGTGTCGCGGAGTTCCAGGTCCGCAGCGCGGCGATGTCGTCCATCTCGAGGCCGTAGCCCGCGAGGAAGAGCTGGAGGTAGATCGTCAGCGACGAGTGCCCGGCCGAGAGGACGAAGCGGTCGCGGCCCACCCAGTCGGGGTCGGCCGGGTCGTGCCGCATGGTCTTCTGGAAGAGCAGGTAGGCCGCAGGGGCCAGGGAGATCGCGGTACCGGGGTGCCCGTTACCCACCTTCTCCACGGCGTCGGCTGCGAGTGCCTTGATGCTTCGCACGGCCTGGTCGTCGAGCGTTGACCAGTCCAGCGGCGTGATTGCCGGGTCGAACGAGTTCACCGAACCTCTTTCCCGTCCGACGCAGTGTGGTCGGACCGTCTGCCTGAGCGGGGGGACGACCGCGTTCGCCCGACCCTTCGGGGCAGGGTGAACCGGCGTCGTCGTCCCCACCACCCTATACGCGCTGGTCCTGGGAGGACCGGTCGCCCGTGGAGTGGACCGTGGTGCGGAGTGCGGACGTATCGGCGTCGACCGGACCACCCGGCCGTGCACGGGCGAGGTGGATCACACGATCCGTCGCCGTCGGAGGGGTGCTTTGCTGTGCATGGGCCGTACGATGGGGGTTCCGACCGCTTCCACCCAGAACGGACCGATCACCGCGTGACGACCACGAGCCAGCCCTCAGGTGAAACCCGCACCTCCGACGGGGCCCGCGATCTGTCGTCCGACTGGGCGGTCGTCCGTCGTCGGATCGGGGCGTACGTCGCACTGACGAAGCCCCGCATCATCGAGCTTCTCCTCGTGACCACGGTCCCGACGATGATCCTCGCCGCGGACGGCTTCCCCGGTTTCGGGCTCGTGCTGATCACGCTGGTCGGCGGGGCGCTCGCGGCCGGCTCGGCGAACGCGTTCAACTGCTACATCGACCGCGACATCGACGGCGTGATGAACCGCACCAAGCGTCGCCCGCTCGTGACCGGCGAGATCACGCCGAGAGCCGGCCTGGTCTTCGCCACCGTGCTCGGCGTGGTCTCCCTGCTCTGGTTCCAGCTCTTCGTCAACTCGGCCGCCGCCTGGCTGACGTTCGCCGCGATCGCGATCTACGTCGTCGGCTACACCATGATCCTCAAGCGCCGCACGTCGCAGAACATCGTGTGGGGCGGGATCGCCGGGTGCATGCCGGTGTTCATCGGCTGGGCCGCGGTGACGGGGGGACTGAGCTGGTCGGCGCTCGCGCTGTTCGGCGTGATCTTCTTCTGGACGCCACCGCACTACTGGCCGCTGTCGGTGAAGTTCAAGCAGGACTACGCGAACGCCGGCGTCCCGATGCTCCCGGTCGTGGCGGACTCCAAGCGTGTCGCTCGGGAGATGCTGGCGCACACCGTGGCGATGATCGCCTGCTCCCTCGCCCTCGTTCCGCTCGCCGGGATGACCTGGGCCTACGCGGTGGTCGCCGCCGGGCTCGGGGCCTGGTTCCTCGGCCTGTGCATCCGCCTGCTGCGACGGGCCAACGACCCGAGCCGGGGCAAGCTGGAGCCGATGAAGGTCTTCCACGCGTCGATCACCTACCTCTCCGCGTTGTTCGCGATGGTGGCGGTCGACGTCTTCCTGCCGTTCTGACCGGTGGGCGCCGACGGCGGGACGGCCTCTGCGCTGGAGCAGGCGCTGTCCACGTATCTCGCGCACCTGCGGGTCGAGCGCGGACTGTCGGCGAACACGCTGGCGGCCTACCGGCGCGACCTCGAGCGGTATCTCGCGCACCTGGTCGCGTCGGGTCGACGCCGTGCCGAGGACGTCACGGCCGAGGATCTCTCGGCCTTCGTGACGAACCTGCGCACGGGCGACGACGGAGGCCGGCCGTTGTCACCGGCGTCGACGGCCCGATCGGTCGCCGCGGTCCGCGGGTTCCACCGTTTCTGTTCCGCGGAGGACGGGACCCCGGACCCCGCCGTGGATCTGCGTGGTCCGAGCCAGGCGCGTCGCCTCCCGAAGGCGATCTCGACGTCGGAGGTCGAGCGGCTTCTCGACGCGTCCTCGATCGGTGACGGCGCGGTGCCCCTGCGCGACCGCGCGTTGCTCGAGCTGCTCTACTCCACGGGGGCCCGGATCTCGGAGGCCGTGAACCTGTCGGTCGACGACGTCGACCTCGAGGTGGGCGCGGTTCGACTGCTCGGCAAGGGCAGCAAGGAGCGCGTCGTCCCGGTGGGTTCCTTCGCCCGGCGCGCCGTGGACGCCTACCTCGTCCGCGCGCGGCCCGAGCTCGCCGCACGTGGACGGGGAACGCCGCGGATCTTCCTGAACACGAGGGGAGCGCCGCTGAGCCGGCAGAGCGCCTGGGCCGTGCTGCGGGTCGCCGCCGAGCGGGCCGGCCTGCCGCACGAGATCTCGCCGCACACGCTGAGGCACTCGTTCGCGACGCACCTCCTGGCGGGCGGCGCCGACGTGCGGGTGGTCCAGGAGCTCCTCGGCCACGCCTCCGTCACGACGACCCAGATCTACACGCTCGTCACGCCGGACACGCTCCGCGAGGTCTATGCGTCGGCGCACCCACGCGCGCACGACTAGCGTCGATCGACGGACGGCGCGCCGTGGTGGTCCAAGCCGGAGACGTCGGTCACACTGCTGGCATGTTCACAGGAGAACAGATGCCGCTTCGCAGCAAGCCCCGGTCCCTCGCCGCCCGGCCGCACGACTACGTCGTCGTGGGGGCTGGATCAGCCGGGTCGGCCCTCGCCGCCCGGCTCACGGCCGATCCGTCCGTCACGGTCTTGCTCCTCGAGGCAGGGCCCCGCGACACGAAGCGGGAGATCGGTGTCCCGGCGGCCTTCTCCAAGCTCTTCCGCTCCGACGTCGACTGGAACTACGACACCGAGCCGCAGGACCGGCTCGGTGGTCGACGCGTGTACTGGCCGCGAGGGCGTGTGCTCGGAGGAAGCTCGTCCATCAACGCGATGATGTGGGTGCGTGGATTCTCGGAGGACTACGACGACTGGGGTGTCGCGGCCGGACGTGGCTGGTCGTGGGAGAGTCTCTCGCCGTACTTCCGCCGGGTGGAGGGGGTCGCGCCCGAGGTGCTGCACGACGACGCGGACCTCGCCGGTCGGCAGGGGCCCGTGCGGATCGAGGCGCAGCGCAGTCCCAGCGCCCACACCGCGGCGTTCCTCCGCGGCGCGGCGGACGCCGGACATCCCGTCGTCGTCGGCAACGCGGCGGATCAACGAGGGTTCAGCCAGACGCAGGTCACCCAGCACCGCGGAGCCCGGTTCAGTGCCGCCGACGCCTACCTGAAGCCTGCCGCGCGCAGGCCCAACCTGACGGTGGTGACCGACGCGCAGGCGACGCGCGTCGTCGTCCAGGACGGCCGCGCCGTCGGCGTCGAGTACGCGCACCGGGGCCGGACCGAGGTGGCACGTGCCCGTCGCGAGGTCGTCCTCTGCGGGGGAGCGGTCAACACGCCACAGCTCCTGCTGCTCTCCGGGATCGGTGACCGCGCCGAGCTGGAGGCGCACGAGATCCCCGTGGTCGCCCACAGCCCGGAGGTCGGGAAGAACCTGCGCGACCACCTTCTGTCGGGAATGGCCGTCGAGGCGACGGAAGGAACCCTCTTCGACGCGGAGACACCCGCTCAGCTGCTGCGGTACCTCGCGCGCCGGCAGGGCATGCTCACCTCCAACGTCGCCGAGGCCTACGGGTTCATCCGCTCGCACGACGGTCTCGCCCTGCCGGACGTCGAGCTGATCTTCGCCCCGGTCGCCTTCGTCAAGGAGGGTCTCGTCGCCCCCGCAGGTCACGCGCTCACGCTCGGGGCGATCCTCCTGAAGCCCGAGAGCGTGGGGACCGTCTCGCTGCGCAGCGCGAACCCGTTCGACAAGCCCGCCATCGACCCGCGGTACCTCAGCGACCCCGACGGGCGCGACCGGGCGGCGCTCCTCGCCGGACTGGCCGAGTGCGAGAGGCTGCTCGCGGCGCCCGCGCTGCGGGAACGGACGACCGGCGTGTACGTGCAGCCCGTCGGCGGCGAGATGCTGACCGCGGCCGAGCGCGCCGAGGCGACACTCGTGGACAACGCCCAGACGCTCTACCACCCGGTGGGTACCGCGCGCATGGGGACCGACGGCACGTCCGTCGTCGACGAGGAGCTCAGGGTCCGCGGCGTGCACGGGCTCCGCGTCGCCGACGCCTCGGTCATGCCCACCATCATCCGCGGGCACACGAACGCCCCGTCGATCGTGATCGGGGAGAAGGCGGCCGACCTGCTCAGAGGAATTCGGCATGCGGAATGATCGACGGCACGCCGACCGCCACCCGTGGCGACCCGAGACTGCCGGTGTAGCGTGACGAGCGTGAGCAGCCCGAGTGAGACCACGACGCCCGCGGTCGACACGCCGACCGTCCCCACCGACGCGGCCGGGCGCGAGATGCCCGACTTCGCGGTCCCGGCACCGCTCGCGAGCCACGGCCCTGCCCGCATCATCGCCATGTGCAACCAGAAGGGCGGCGTCGGCAAGACGACGACGACCATCAACCTCGCGGCGGCGCTCGCGGAGTACGGCCGCAAGGTCCTCATCGTCGACTTCGACCCCCAGGGCGCGGCGTCGGTCGGACTGGGCGTGAACCCGCACGATCTCGACCACACCGTCTACAACCTGCTGATGGAGCGAGGGACGAGTGCCGCCGACGTGCTCGTGCGCACGGGCGTCGAAGGACTCGACCTGATCCCCGCCAACATCGACCTCTCGGCGGCCGAGGTCCAGCTCGTCGGCGAGGTCGCCCGTGAGACCGTCCTGTCCCGGGCGCTGCGCGACGTGGAGAACGACTACGACGTCATCCTCATCGACTGCCAGCCGTCTCTCGGCCTGCTCACGGTCAACGCCCTGACCGCGGCGCACGGCGTCGTCATCCCGCTCGAGTGCGAGTTCTTCGCGCTGCGCGGGGTGGCCCTGCTCGTGGAGACGATCGACAAGGTGCGCGACCGGCTGAACCCGCGTCTGGAGATCGACGGCATCCTCGCGACGATGTACGACGCGCGGACGCTGCACTCGCGCGAGGTCGTCGCCCGGGTCTACGAAGCCTTCGGCGACCGGCTCCTGTACACGATCATCGGGCGGACCGTGAAGTTCCCCGACGCCTCCGTGGCGGCCGAGCCGATCACCGCCTACGCCCCCGACCACCCGGGTGCCGACTCCTACCGTCGGCTCGCGCGCGAGCTCGTCTCGCGCGGCGACGCTGCCTGAGGTGGCGAGCACGACCGCCGTCGAGTCGCCGCCGACCGACGGCGGGTTCGAGGTCCACCTCGACAACTTCGAGGGCCCCTTCGACCTGTTGCTGTCCCTGATCGCCAAGCACCGTCTCGACATCACGGAGATCGCCCTCGCCAGGGTCACCGACGAGTTCATCGCGCACACGCGGGCCGCGGAGTCGACGGGCCGGTGGACGCTCGGCGCCGTCAGCGAGTTCCTCCTCGTGGCGGCGACGCTGCTCGACCTCAAGGCGGCACGCCTCCTGCCCACGGGCGACGTGGAGGACCGGGAGGACCTCGAGCTGCTCGAGGCACGGGACCTGCTGTTCGCCCGGCTCCTGCAGTACCGCGCGTACAAGGTCGTCGCGGGCGACCTCGGCGCGCGCTACGCGGAGGCGAGTCTCCGGTACCCGCGGGTCGTGCCGCTCGAGCCGCACCTGGCGGCGTTGCTGCCCGAGCTGGTGTGGCGCACGGGCCCCGAGCGGCTCGCCGAGATCGCGGCGGCGGCGCTCGCGCCGCCGCCGGAACCTCCGACGGTCGACGTCGCGCACCTGCACGGGTCGGCGGTCTCCGTCCGGGAGCAGGCCGGGCTCGTCGCGGACCGGCTCCGTGAGGCAGGAGCGCTGACGTTCCGGTCGCTCGTCGCCGGCGAGGACACGCCCGTGGTGGTCGCGCGCTTCCTTGCGCTGCTGGAGCTGTTCCGCCAGGGTGCGGTGGGGTTCGACCAGGTCACCCCGCTCGGGGAGCTGACCGTCCGCTGGGCGGCGGACTCGGCCGATGTCGAGGTGACGGACGAGTTCGACACGACGGACGGCGTCGGGCCGGCGACGACGGAGGAGAGATGACGGTGGAGCAGACGGACGACGTGACGGACGACTCGTCGGAGACCCGCACGCCGGTCGTCGAGCGTCCCGGCGGACTCCGCGCGGCGGTCGAGGCGGTCCTCATGGTGGTCGACGAGCCGATCAGCGCGGTGCGTCTCGCCTCGGTCCTGCAGGTGCCCGAGATCGAGGTCGAACGGACCCTGCACGAGCTCGCGGCGCAGTATCGCGGCGAGGAAGGCTCGCGTCCGTCGGGGTTCGAGGTCCGCGCCGCGGGCGGAGGGTGGCGCGTCTACTCCTCGCCGGTGTTCGCCGACGTCGTCGGCGCCTTCGTCGTCGACGGTCAGACGGCCAGGCTCACCCAGGCGGCGCTCGAGACCGTCGCCGTCGTCGCGTACCGACAGCCGGTGACGCGGGGGCAGGTCTCCGCGGTCCGTGGTGTGAACGTGGACGCCGTCATGCGTACCCTGTCTACACGAGGTCTCGTCGCCGAGGTCGGTCAGGATCCAGCGACCGGCGCCGTCCTGTACGGGACGACGAGCTACTTCTTGGAGCGGATGGGCCTTGCGAGCCTCGACGACCTGCCGCCCATCGCCCCGCACCTGCCCGACGTCGACGACCTCGACGGCGTGGACGGCCTGACCGCCGTCCCACGTGCACCACGCGCCCTCGCGGCGTCCGACGACACGAAGGACCTTTGATGAGCCCCCAGCCACCCCGCCGCCCGACCCGCGCCCAGCGCAGCCAGGCGCGGTCGCGCACGCCCCAGCGTGACGTCCACGACCCGGACGGCGTGCGCCTGCAGAAGATCCTCGCAGGAGCGGGCCTCGGATCGCGCCGTGCCTGCGAGCAGCTCATCTCCGACGGTCGTGTCCTCGTCGACGGCGTCCCCGCGATGGAGCTCGGCGTCCGGGTGGACCCCGCGACCGCCGTGATCCACGTCGACGGCATGCGGGTCCAGCTCGACCAGAGCGCCGTGACGATCGCGCTCAACAAGCCGCTCGGTGTCATCTCGACGATGGACGACCCGGAGGGGCGACCCTCGCTGGCGGAGTTCGTCAAGGACCGCACCGAGCGCCTGTACCACGTCGGCCGTCTCGACGCCGAGACCGAGGGCCTCCTCCTGCTGACGAACGACGGCGAGCTGGCCAACCGTCTCGCCCACCCCAAGTACGAGATCGCGAAGACGTATCTTGCCACCGTCCAGGGGCGCGTCAAGGGCGGGCTCGCGAACACGCTGCAGCACGGCGTCGAGCTCGAGGACGGCGTCGTCAAGGTCGACGCGTACAAGGTCGTCGACACGACGCCGCAGCAGAGCCTGGTCGAGGTCGTCATCCACGAGGGGCGCAACCGCGTCGTGCGTCGGATGTTCGACGAGGTCGGCCACCCCGTCACCTCCCTGGTGCGCACCCGGGTCGGTCCCGTGCGCCTGGGCAACCTTCGTCCGGGGGCGACGCGCGTGCTCGGCAAGACGGAGCTCGGCACGCTGATGTCCGAGGTCGGGCTGTGAGCGCCGCCGCATGAGCGTGCGCGCGATCCGCGGCGCGGTCCAGCTCGACGTCGACGACCGCGAGCACATGGCCGCACGGACCACCGAGCTCGTCGACGAGGTCCTGCGTGCCAACGACCTCGGGGTCGAGGACCTGATCTCGGTGTTCTTCACGGCGACGCCGGACCTGGTCTCCGACTTCCCGGCGGCGGCGGCACGCGCTGCCGGGCTGGGGGACGTCCCGCTGATGTGTGCGGTCGAGATCGCCGTCCCCGGCTCGTTGCCGCGCGTCGTCCGTCTTCTTGCGCACGTGGAGACCGACGTGCCGCGGGCCGACGTCCGTCACGTGTACCTGCGCGGAGCCGCGGTGCTGCGTCGCGACCTCGCGCAGTAGTCTTCCTCTCGAACATCCACCGCCTGTCACCGACCTGGAGTCACCGTGCCCGAAACGCCCACCCGTCCCCTCGTCGTCGCCGTCGACGGTCCCTCCGGATCGGGCAAGTCCAGCGTCTCGCGTGCCGTGGCGTCCCGGCTCGGGCTCGCCTACCTCGACACGGGCGCGATGTACCGTGCCGCCACGTGGTGGTGCCTCGACCAGGGCGTCGCTCTCGTGGACGGTGACGCCGTGGCCGCAGCCGTCCGTGCGATGCCGCTCGTGATGGGCGTCGACCCGAAGGCGCCTGGCGTGCACGTCGGGGGGACCGACGTCGCCGAGCCGATCCGCACCACGGAGATCTCCGCCGCGGTCTCCGCCGTCGCGACGAACCTCGAGGTCCGCGACGAGCTGCGCCGGCTGCAGCGTGCGGCGATCGACGCGGAGCGGTCCGACGGCGGGTTCTCGGGCGGTCGCGGCATCGTCGCCGAGGGGCGGGACATCACCACCGTCGTCGCGCCCGGCGCGGACGCACGCCTCCTGCTGACCGCCTCCGAGGAGGCGCGGCTCGCCCGCCGCGCGCTCGAGATCCACGGACAGGCCGGTGTCGCCCAGGTCGAGGCCACGCGCGACCAGGTGCTGCGCCGCGACTCCGACGACGCCACCGTCTCCTCGTTCCACGTCGCCGCCGACGGCGTCGCGACCGTCGACTCCTCGGCGCTCAGCTTCGAGCAGACCGTCGACGCCGTGCTCGCCGTCATCGAGCAGGTCACCGCAGACAGGTGAGCGCACCCGCACCGTCCGGGCCCGCATGGTCCCGGTGGGTCGGGCGCGCGCTGGCCCACGGGCTGTGGAACACCCGGATCGACGGGCGCTCCCACGTCCCCGCCCACGGACCCGTCATCGTCGCGGCCAACCACACCGGGATCGTCGACGGTCCGCTTCTGCTCGGCACCGCCCCCCGGCCCCTGCACATCCTGGTCAAGCAGGAGATGTTCCACGGCCCCGTCGGTGTCGTCCTGCGCGCCGCGGGCCAGATCCCCGTCGACCGTGAGTCCGGCCGCGCCGCCCTGCACAGCGCGCGGGAGGTGCTGGAGCGCGGGGACGCGGTCGGCATCTTCCCCGAGGGCAACCGCGGCAGCGGCACCGTCGAGTCGGGCCGCGCCGGCGTGGCGTGGCTCGCACTGCACACCGGCGCGCCGGTCGTGCCGTGCGCCGTGCTCGGCACACGACGCACCGGCGAGGGTCCCGGTCACGTCCCCGGCCCGCGTCGTCGCCTCCTCGTCTCGTTCGGCGCGCCGACGACCGTCGAACGCGCGCCCGGGACGAGCGGGCGCGCGGCCCTGCACGACGCCAACGAACAGCTCCGGCGGGCGCTCGCGGAGCACGTGCGGGCCACGGTGTCCTCGAGCGGGACGGCGCTGCCGGAAGACCGGTAGGAGCGCCGTCGGACACATCTGACCACAAGTGTCGTGCGCACCCGTCGAAGCCTGGGAGAATGAGGGCATGACCAACCCCGACGACTCCGTCTCGCCTGCCCCCGAGAGCCCGATCGACGACGCCCCCGAGGGCGTCGACGCCTTCGAGCCCGACGTGGACGACGCCTCCCGTGAGCGTGCCCTGCGCGCCGGGCTCGAGGAGTACGAGCTCGCCGAGGAGGACCTGGCGCTGCTCGACTCCGACGGTGAGGACTTCGACGACGCGCCCGAGCAGGGCGCGCTGCCGGTCCTGGCGATCGTCGGACGCCCGAACGTCGGCAAGTCCACGCTCGTCAACCGAATCCTCGGACGCCGCGAGGCGGTCACCGAGGACAAGCCGGGTGTCACGCGCGACCGCGTGAGCTACCCGGGCGAGTGGGCCGGGCGCAACTTCACCCTCGTCGACACCGGCGGGTGGGAGGTCGACGTCGCGGGGATCGACGCGCGCGTCGCCGAGCAGGCCGAGGTGGCGATCTCGCTGTCGGACGCTGTCGTCTTCGTGGTCGACGCGACCGTCGGCATCACCGACACCGACGAGCGGGTCATGCGACTGCTGCGTCGTGCCGGCAAGCCCGTGGTGCTGTGCGCCAACAAGGTCGACGGTGCCTCCGGCGAGGCCGACGCCCTCGTGCTGTGGAACCTCGGCCTAGGAGAGCCGTACCCGGTCTCCTCCCTGCACGGACGCGGCGTCGGCGACCTGCTCGACGCCGCGATGAAGGTGCTCCCCGAGGTCTCCGAGCATGGCGCGCTGCGCCCGGACGGCCCGCGCCGCGTGGCCCTCGTCGGGCGCCCGAACGTCGGCAAGTCGTCGCTGCTCAACAAGCTGGCGGGCTCCGAGCGCGTCGTGGTCGACGAGATGGCCGGCACGACGCGCGACCCGGTCGACGAGCTGATCGTGCTCGGCGACCAGCCGTGGTGGTTCGTCGATACCGCGGGAATCCGCCGTCGCGTGCACCAGACGCGTGGCGCCGACTTCTACGCCTCCCTGCGCACCCGTGCCGCGATCGAGAAGGCGGAGGTCGCCGTCGTGCTCCTCGACGCCGGAGAGCAGCTCACCGAGCAGGACACGCGCGTCATCTCCCAGGTCGTCGACGCAGGCCGTGCGCTGGTCATCGCCTACAACAAGTGGGACCTGATGGACGAGGACCGCCGCAAGTTCCTCGAGCGCGAGTTCGAGCGTGACCTCGTCCAGGTCCAGTGGGCGCCGCGGATCAACGTCTCCGCGCTGACCGGGTGGCACACCTCGCGCCTGGTGCCGGCGCTCGAGCGTGCGTTGAACTCCTGGGACCAGCGGATCCCGACGGGCCGGCTCAACGCCTTCCTCGGCGAGCTCGTCGCCGCACACCCGCACCCGCTGCGCGGGGGCAAGCAGTCGCGGATCCTCTTCGCGACGCAGGCGTCGACACGTCCGCCGCGGTTCGTCCTGTTCGCCACGGGATTCATCGAGGCCGGCTACCGCCGCTTCGTCGAGCGCCGCCTCCGCGAGGAGTTCGGCTTCGAGGGTTCGCCCATCGAGATCTCCGTTCGCGTGCGCGAGAAGCGTCGGCGGTGACGACCGTCTCGGCGCCGGTGTGCTTCCCGGGGTCGAGAATGGGGTAGTATTTCCGTTGGCCCTGCGGGGCCAGGGGCTCGTCTCGACGGGTCCCTCGGGCTGTGGCGCAGCTTGGTAGCGCACTTGACTGGGGGTCAAGGGGTCGCAGGTTCAAATCCTGTCAGCCCGACGGTGAAGGTCCTGGAAACTCACGGGTTTCCAGGACTTTCTTGTCGGTGGAATCATGACCCAGCCATCGAATTGTCATCTTTGTGACGACTGGCATCGCCCTGCTGACCTGAACGTATGACTTCATGGCTGACAGCAGGCGGCGCACCACGAGCCCTCCCGGTGGGGCTCACTCCGGCGGACGTGGCACGGATCGACACTGCGATCGAGGCGCATCACGCGCCCGCGACACGTCGACCACCTACGCCTCGGCGTGGCGTGGATTCGAGCGCTACTGCGCCGAGCGCGAATACACTCCACGCCCGGCCGCCCCCGAGGTCGTCTGCGCGTACATCACCTCGCAGGCTGAGCGCGGTATGACCAGCGGCATGGTCACCTGCACCCTCGCCGTCATCGCCCACCGTCACGGAGTCGCGGGCGTGGACGACCCCACCGACTGCGAACTGGTCAGACGGGTCCGTCGGGGATTGCGCCGCATTCTCGGTGACGCACCCCGCCGACGGGCACGCCCCCTGCTGGTCGAGGAATGCCACCGCGACCTGGCCACGCTAGTGAATTCATACATCCGACCCATCACGCAGATGCAGACGACCTCGAGCCGACACCTCGGCATGTGAGCGCTACCGACTGCTCGACGATGGAGACGCCGGATGCCTGGTGTAACGAAACGCTTACTGCTAACGTGATCTGTGTACATATCGTTACTACGCGGGAGGGCGGCATTCATGGCTCCAGCCTCAGGCGCGGCGCGCGCCCGAACGCATCGTGCCCTCCAGCGTGGGCAGCTGCGCCGGATCGCGCGCGGCATCTACCTGCCGGCCCATGTCTCAGCGGGCGATTGGGATCAGATCGAAGCAGTCACCCGCAGACCGGAGGCGACCATCTGCCTCATCTCCGCGCTGGCGCACCATGACCTCATCGACGACATCCCCTCTCAGATCGATATCGCGATCCACCGGGGCGCCCGGATCCCCGCCAGCGACGGCGCGATCGCGTGGCACACCTTCGGCCGGGACGCCTTCGATCTGGGCCGCACGGAGATCGAGATCCCCGGCACCGACCTGACGATCGGCCTGTACTCGCCCGAGCGGTCCATCGCCGACGCCTTCCGCCTGCGCGGCCAGACTGGCTACGAGACGGCACGCGACGCCCTCAAGGAGTGGCTGCGTCGCGGAGGCAAGCCGGCCGTGCTCCTGCCGTACGCGACCGCGCTGCCCCGCGCGAAGAAGCCGCTGCTCGACGCGCTGGAGCTGCTCGCGTGAGCGGCGACCAGACCTACGACCGCTTCCAAGCGGCCGCCCGCAGTGCCGGCGCCGCAACCGGGAAGCGGCCGCCCACCGCGGAGTACGTCACGCGCCACGTCCTCGAGTCGTTCCTGCATCGGCTCACCCTCACCGAGCACGCCGACGAGTTCGTCCTCAAGGGCGGAATCCTCCTGGCCGTCTACAGCGCACGTCGTCCCACCAAGGACGTCGACATGAACGCCGTGAGCAGTGACGTCACCGCGGAAGGCCTGGCCGTGTGTTCGCGGCGATCGCAGCAGTCGAGTCCGACGACGGTGTCGAGTTCGACCTGACCGCGCTCCGGGTCCAGGAGATCAGGGAGTCGGCGACTATCCCGGACTGCGGCTGAGGGTTGATGCCACCGTCGGGCGTGCCCGCACGGTGATGGCGCTGGACGTGTCGATGGGTGATCCGATCGTGCCCGCACCGCGCAAGATCGCTGTGCCACGTGTCATCGGTGAGCCGATCGAGATGCTCGGCTACGCCAAGGAGACCGCGATCGCGGAAAAGGGTGTCACCATCCTCGAGCGCGGCATCACCAGCACCCGCTGGCGTGACTACGTGGACATCGTCCAACTCTGTGAGGGCGGGTACGACGCCGAAGAGCTCCTGCGCTCGGCGCGAGCCGTCGCCCGTTGTCGGCAGGTCACCTTGGAGCCAGTGTCGCCACACTTGCAAGGCTATCGGGCGATGGCGCAGGCCAAGTGGACTGCGTGGAGACGCAAACAACAACTCGAGGAGAACTGTGAGGCCAATCTGGACAAGCAGGTCGCGCGAGTAGCTGCGATCCTCGACCCGGTCTTCGCGCACGGGCCCGAACACCGGTAGGGCCCCTTCACCTGTCGAGCGACAACATGGCTCACGGGCGGTGTGCGAACCCTTGCTGATGCCGGGGTTGGCGCTACCTCGACTATGCCCGCTTAGTGCACTATTCTGCACTCCATGGATGTGGGTGCAGAGTCGTTGGCGCGTGCGATTGGAGCGCGTGTGAAGCAGCAACGCAAGGAGCGCGGCTGGACCCTCGATCAGCTTGCCGCACTTGCTGGCGTGAGCCGACGCATGGTCGTCAATGTCGAGCAGGGCGCCGTGAACCCGAGCGTGGGAACGCTTCTGCGGCTCTCGGACGCGCTCGGGGTGGGACTTCCCGCGTTGGTGGAACCTCCGACACCGCGCGCCGCGAAGCTCACCCCGTCCGGTCGAGGGGCTGTGCTGTGGACTGGCGACGGCGGTGGTCGAGGTGTGCTCGTCGCTGGTACCGAGCCGCCGGATGTGGTCGAGTTGTGGGATTGGACGCTCGCACCCGGTGACCGCCACGACAGCGAGGCGCACAGCGACGGTACCCGGGAGCTCCTTCACGTCCAGGAGGGTGCGCTGGTGCTCGAGGTCGACGGTGAACGCTACGAGCTCGCGTCCGGCGATGCCCTGTCCTTCTACGGCGATGCCCCCCACGCGTATGTCAACACGACCGCTTCCCCTGCCCGCTTCTCGCTGGCCGTGTTTGAGCCAGACGTGGGCACCGCGCACCGAATGGTGACCCCCGATGCCTGAGTCCACCGCGGCTGAGGCCTTCCTCAATGCCTGCACCGTCGAAGTTGACGTGTTCGCACTGCGCCCGGACTACCGTGCCCTGCTGCTCGTGGCGGATGGTCTTGCGCCGGCCGCGTGGGGTGAAGGCGATGACGTTGTCGACGGCCTCATAGCTGGGGCCGAAGCCCACGCCCGGGATCTTCTCGCGGAATCGCCCGCAGAAGAGTTGCCCGGCATTGCCTCGTGGCGCGACGCCTACCGCGCATTCGGCGCGAAGCCACAGCGGACACGCAACAGCCTCGAGGCGCTCACCCGACGCGCCGTCAACGGGCTGCCCCGAGTGAACGCGCTCACCGACATCTACAACTCGATCTCGGTTCTGCACCAGATCCCCCTCGGCGGAGAGGACCTCGATCGATACGACGGCCCCGCGCGGCTGATCCGTGCCATCGGAGACGAAGTCTTCGGCACGTCCGCGAACGGCGAAGCCGCTATCGAGCACCCCGAGCCCGGCGAGGTTGTCTGGTGCGACGCTGCCGGAGTGACCTGCCGCAGGTGGAACTGGCGACAAGGCCACCGCACCGCATTGACCGATACAACCTGCAACGCGCTGTTCATCCTCGACGCACTCGCCCCCGTCGCCGACGACGAGTTGCACGCCGCCGGTGACGCCCTGGAGGAAGCGCTGACGAGCCTGGGCGAGAATGTCCAGGTGTCGAGACGCCTGGTGACCCCGTGAACCGGCCGGTCCTAGCGAGCAGGGTGCCGCCATGGTCGATGGCCGTCACGGCGATGCTCGCCGTGCAACTGTCGAACGCGCTCTCGGTGCCCGTGATCGAACACGTCGGCGCCGCCGGCGCCGCGTGGCTGCGCATGTGCTTCGGCGCCGCAATCCTGTGGCTCATCGCCCGCCCGAGAATCCGATCGCTACACCGCAAAGACGTTCCCGCGCTGGTGCTGCTCGGCGTGGTGACGGGGTTCATGACCACGTTCTTCCTCGCCGCCGTCGAACGCATCCCGCTGGGTACCGCCGTCGCGATCGAGTTCCTCGGCCCGCTCGCGGTCGCCGCGATCATGAGCAAGCAGCGAAAGGCCCTCATCTGGCCGCTGCTTGCCCTCGCCGGCGTCGTGCTCCTCACGGAGCCGTGGCAAGGCACGATCGACCTCATTGGCGTCGGGTTCGCCCTCGCCGCCGGTACCTGCTGGGGCCTGTACAACGTGTTCACCCAGCACGTCGGCGACCGCCACTCCGGCATCTCCGGTCTGTCACTCACTATCCCCGTCGCAGCCGTCGCGACCCTGCCCCTCGGGCTACCGCAAGTCATCAACGGCGAGTTCACCTGGTGGGTACTCGCGGCCGCGGCAGGGATCGCGCTCATCACGCCAGTGATCGCGTTCGGCCTCGAGATGCTCGCGCTACGCCGTATGACCCACACCGCATTTGGCACCCTGCTCTCGATCGAGCCCGCGTTCGGAATCCTCATCGGCCTGCTCGTACTCGCCCAGACCCCCACCGCCGTTCAACTGTGCGGGATCACGTTGGTCGTCATCGCCGGTGCTGCCGCGCAACGCGGAGGCCAACGCCAAGCCGACCATCCACCTCACGCCGACGTTCCTATCTCGATCGCGAAGGGTTCCGCATGACAGCCACCCCGAAGTGCAGTTCGACGTTCATCTTCGAGACCGGCGTGCTGACGGACTAGTTCCACCGGCTCAATGCCGAGATCGCGGCCAGAGCACGTCGGATCCCAGGGCTTCTCGGTGAGGAAGCCTGGCACAACGACCACACTGGGCTGCACGCCGAGGTCTACTACTGGACCGACATGGACACCCTCAAACAAATCATGCGCAGGGACACCCATCGCCTTGCGAAGAGTCGCAACGGCGAATGGCTGGGGGAGTACCGGGTCGTGATCGCCGAGGTGCAGACCGTTTACGGCAACCCGGTCCTTGGTCTTGAACGCCGCCCTGACGGTGCGCGGTCATGATCAACGACATCGTCCGGGTCCTGTCTGCGTTCCCCCTCACCCCGTTCCACGACGATCAGGTCGATCAAGGAGCATTCGCGAGGCTCATCGAGCGGCTCGTCTCGTCGGGCGTGGACTCGATCACCGAACTCGGATCGACCGGATCCTACGCTTACCTCGACGCGGACGAGCGGGTCCGCGTCGCCCAGCTCGCTGTGCATCACTCCGGGCCGACGCCCGTCGTCATCGGCGTCGGAGACCTGCGCACTTCGCATGTGCTCGCGCACGTCGAGTCAGCGGGGCAGGCAGGGGCAGCAGGACTCCTGCTCGCTCCGGTGACCTGCCAGGCCCTCACAGCCGACGGCATCGCACAGCTGCCCGGGATCGCGTCGATCAAGATCCCCGGAGTGCCCACCGACCCGAGCGAGGCCGCCGAGCACGTCGCAGCTATCCGTGCGGCCATACCTGAGCACGTCACGATCGGAGTCTCAGGAGACGCATTCGGTGCGACGTGTCTCAGCGCAGGATGCGACGCCTGGTACTCCGTCATCGCAGGCACACTCCCCGGACCCGCGATCGCCATCACCCGTGCCGCGCGAGCAGGGCGCGCCACCGCAGCGACGGAAGAGTCCGAGTGGCTGACACCTTTGTGGACGCTCTTCGCCGAGTTCGGAAGCCTGCGCGTCACTGCCGCGATCGCCGAGCACCTCGGACTCGTCCGGTCGCGGAGCTTGCCGCTGCCGATCCAAGCGCTCGCAAATGATGAGCGCGACCGCGCCGCGCGAGTCGTCTTACATCTCGGCCTCGCCTGACCACACGTCAGGACCAATCTGGTCGAACAGGTGCTGAGACTCCTGCGTCGCCCTGCGAGCTGGGTGCTCCCGTGGAGAGCGGCAGGAGCCGGGTTGGGTGCAAGCGCGGGCTACTGGATCTCCTGTGCACTCCGTGCCGTCCGCGCCCTGCACGCGTTCAACCGGATCGGCGACGCCGGGGCTTTGTCGTGTCCACAGGAAGTCGTCGCTGCGTCCTGTGGTCGACGGCGACTCCGGGGTCCATGCGGAGCCGTGCGAGGATGCCGCATGGTCGAACGCGAACTCACGCAGACGGTTCCTCTGACGTTGCCGAACGGTCGGCTCAACCACGAGGCGGTGGGCTGGGCGCGGACCGCGTCGGTGACGACGGAGGGGATCGGCGGCCTCCGCTCCTGGGGCCGGAACAAGCGGTGGGAGTACTGGAACGTCGTCACGCCGCGCTTCATCCTGGCGGCGACGGTCTCCTCGCTCGACTACGCCGGCGTCCACGAGGTCTGGGTCTTCGACCGGCACTCGAAGACGAGCGTGGCCGCGAGCACGACGGCGATTCTCGCCGCCGGCACGGAGCTTCCGGGCTCGCTCGGGGAGGGCCCCGTGCGGGCGCGGTCGCGCGCCCTCGCCATCGCGGTCGACGAGGTGGACGGTGGAACGCGGATCCGGGCGAGGATCGAGGGCGCCTCGTTCGACGTCGTCGCCGCGAGGCCGTCGGGGCACGAGGCCCTGGGCGTCGTCGTCCCGTGGAGCGACCGCCGGTTCCAGTACACGGTCAAGGATGTCGCGCGGCCGGCGACCGGGACCGTGACGGTCGGGGACGAGACGCAGGAGCTGACGCCAGGCGTGTCGTGGGCCGTGCTCGACCACGGCCGTGGCCGATGGCCGTACGACATGCGCTGGAACTGGGGTGCGGGGTCGGGCGTCTGCGACGGTCGACGCATCGGGCTCCAGGTCGGCGGACGGTGGACCGTCGGCACGGGCTCGACCGAGAACGCGGTGTTCGTCGACGGTCGTCTGCACAAGATCGGCGAGGAGCTCGCCTGGGACTACGACCCGGCCGACTACCTGGCACCCTGGCGCGTCCACGGCGCGGGGCTCGACGCCACGCTCGTCCCGGAGCACGACAAGGTCTCGCGGACCAACCTGGGGCTGCTCTCCTCGCGGACCGACCAGTGCTTCGGCACGTGGTCGGGGACGTTCGAGACGGGTTCGGGGGAGCGGATCGACCTCGCGGGGTTGGTCGGGTGGGCCGAGGACGTGCACAACCGCTGGTGACGAGGCCGGTCCTCCGGCCGCGTAGGCCTGCGTCAGTCGCAGTCGTCGCACCGACCCGTGGCCGGCAGAGCGACGGAGCACGTGGGGCACATCCGCAAGACGGGCTCGGGCACGGCCGCCCGACGCGGAGCGGCGGCCCGGGGCGCGGTCCGCGTGCGAGGGGCCTTGGGAGCCTTCGGCGGCACGACCGGGGCCGCGCCGATGGGCTCGAGCACCTCGAAGCCGCGCTTGCGCAGGATCGTCACGGCGCCTGCGATGCCTCCGGAGAACTCCTCCGGGGTGGCGGCGCGTCCCGTGGCGTAGCGGTGTGCGACGCCGAGGATCGCCTTGGAGTCGTACTCCTGGTCCTCGTGGACGATCGGGTAGCCGCGGGTGGGTTCAAAGCCGTAGAGACCGAGGAAGTTCGTCCTCCCACGGTCGTCGAACTCGGCGATCGCCTGGAGGATGTGCGTACGGGTCACTGCGGAGAACGTTGCCACCCACCCAGCCTAGACCTCGCCCGAAGCGTGCCGGACCGTCGCGGGCGTGAGGATCGCCATCCCCGCATCAGACCTCGACGGCGTCGCGCTCGAGCGGGCACGTCATGCAGTGGCCCCCGCCGCGCCCACGACCGAGCTCGGCGCCGACGATCTCGACCACCTCGATGCCGGCGTTGCGCAGCAGCTTGTTGGTGGTGGTGTTGCGGTCGTACGCGACGACGACGCCCGGCTCGAGCGCGACCACGTTGTTGCCCGAGTCCCATTGCTGCCGCTCCGTGGCGTAGACGTTGCCTCCGGTGTCGACGGTGCGGAGCTCGGACAGCCCGAGCGCGGTGCGGACCACCTCGAGGAACGGGCGGTCCTCGACGGTGATCTCGAACCCCGGCGCGACATCTGACGGGCGTAGCGTGAACGCCTGGATGCCGTGCACGATCTCGGGGTAGATGGTGACGCAGTCACGGTCGGCGAAGGTGAAGACGGTGTCCAGGTGCATCGCGGCGCGCAGCTTGGGCATGGCCGCGACCACGACCTGCGCGGCCGCCCCGGCGGCGAAGAGCCGCGCGGCGACCTGGGTGATGGCGTGCCGGGAGGACCGCTCTCCCATCCCGATGATCACGACCCCGTTGCCCGGGACCATCACGTCACCGCCCTCGAGCGAGGCCATGCCGGCGTCCTCCTCCGGGTCGCCCCACCAGACGGTCGAGCCGGTGAACCGGGGGTGGTGGTCGTAGATCGCCTTCATCAGCAGCGTCTCGTCGTGTCGGGCGGGCCAGTACAGCGGGTTGAGCGTGACCCCGCCGTAGATCCAGCAGGTGGTGTCGCGTGTGTACAGGGTGTTGGGCAGGGGAGGCATCAGGTACTCGCCAGGGCCGAGGGACTCGCGGGCGAGGGTGATCTCCTGCGGTCGTGCGTCGGCGGGCAGGTCCGTCGTCGCGAGGCCGCCGAGGAGGAACCGCGCGAGGTGCGCGTCGTCGATCTCGTCCAGGAACGCACGGGTGGGCTCGACGAGGCCGAGGCCGACCTCGTTGGCGGTGATCTTGCGGTCGAGGAGCCAGGACCGGGCGTCCGGCACCGCGAGCGTCTCGGCGAGCACCTCGTGCAGCTCCAGGACCTCGATGCCCCGACCGCGCATCTGGTCCATGAAGTCGGCGTGGTCCTGACGGGCCCGCTCGACCCAGAGCACGTCGTCGAACAGCATGTCGTCGCAGTTGGACGGCGTGAGCCGGCTGTGCGCGAGTCCTGGCGCACAGGTCAGGACGGTGCGCAGGGTTCCCACCTCCGAGCTCACGGCGAAGCGGTTCGGTCGGGTGGTCTGGTCCATGGTGGTGGTCCCTTCGCGCACGGTCGGTGGGTGACTACCCTCTCACCGTGGACGCCGCGACGGGAGCAGGCATGCGGGCCACTGCGGCGGCTGCCGCCCCGGCGAGCAGGAACACCGCGGCCAGGGCGAGCCAGCCCGGTGTCCCGTACCGGACGGGGAGCAGCGTCACGACGACCGGGGCAGCCATCGTCGCGAGCGCGATCCCCGTCTGAGTCAGACCTTGGTACTCGCCCGCTCGACGTGGGTCTGCCAGCTCGAAGGCCATGCCCCACGCCCCTGCCTCGGCGAGGGTCTCGGCGAGCGAGTGGGCGACGGCGGCGACGACCAGCAGGGCGCAGGCGACGAGGACGTTCCCGTACCCCGCGGCCGCGTACAGGACGCACGCGGCGGCAAGCAGGACGCTGCCCCGGCGGACGGACCGGCCGGCGCGGCGCACGTCGTGGGTGCCGCGGGAGGCCCGGACCTGAAGCATCGCCACCAGGACGGTGTTGACCACGAGCAGGCCGGAGACGATCACGGGCGGGGCGGCGGTCGAGGCGACCCACAGCGGGATGCCGACCGTGAGGACGCCGAACTGGACGGCGATGACGGAGTTTGCGGCCACGCTCGCCACGTACCGGCGGTCGCGCAACGGGTGGACGCCAGGGTCGTCCCACGTCCCGCACGTCCCGGCCTCGTCGTGCCCGGCCCGTCGCCGGCCGACCATCTGCTCCGCGAGGTCGGGCACCCGACGCGGCAGGCGGCACACCGGGACGACGGCGAGCAGCAGCAGGACGGCGACGACCGCCATCGCGGTCCGGTAGGCGGCAGCGGTGTCGACGGCGAGGGCGGTGGCGGCGAGCAGTGTGCCGAGCCCGATGAAGACGTTCATCACGACCCGCAGGCGTGCGCGGACCTCGACGCGGTCCGGTCCGGTGAACCAGCGGGCGATCAGGGCCTGACGGGCGGTGCCGTGGACGCCGCGTGCCCCGACGGCGACCACGGCTGCGGCGACGAACGTCCACGGGCCGGTGGCGAGGGTGTAGGCCCCCAGTGCCGCACCCTGGACGGCGACGCCCCACCACTGCAGGCGGTGCGCCCCGAGGCGGTCGGCCCATCTTCCGGCGAGGAAGGATCCCAGGACCCCCGCGCCACCGGCGATGCCGAGTCCAAGACCGACCGTGGTGGCCGAGAGCCCGACCACCCGTGTGAAGTAGAGAACGGAGACGGCGTAGAACACGCCGTTGGAGGCGGCCAGGGCCATCGTGGAGAACGTCAGGGCACGGGCGACGGGCTCGCGGGGCAGCAGGGTCTTGATCACGGGACCAAGTAGGCCCCGGTGCCTCGTCGTTCCCAACAGATGTAGCACTATGCTTCATCACGTGGGGCGAATGGAGTACGTGCTGGACGGCATGGACCTTGCCGACGTGCGCTTCGCGATCTCGCCGATCAACGAGCTGACGCTGTCGCTGCGCACCTGGCGCGACCCGGGCCGGTACCCGGGCCACCTTCCGTGGTTGCGAGCGACCCAGTCGGCTCGCGAGTCCCTCGACGGCGACGTCCTGCGGGCGCTGGTCGACGATCGGCTCTGGACGCCGGACTACCTCAGCCCGCGTCCCCGGGGACCGTTGACGCGGATCGACGACGAGCTCGACACGATCGCGGCCACGCCCGACGACGTACTGCTCGCGGACCTCGCACGACTCCACCCCGAGGGGCGACCGCCCGCGCTGCGCGGCCCGGCCTCCGTCGTCAGGCAGCGCGTCCTGGACGCGCTCACGGGGTACTGGGAGGCGTGCTTCGTCCCGCACTGGCCCCGGATGCGTGCGGTGCTCCAGGCGGACGTCGTCCACCGTGGCGCGCTCATCTCGCGTCACGGGGTCGGTCGGATGTTCTCCGGGCTGAGCGAGCGCGTCACGTACGACGGAGGTGTCGTGACCGTTCGCCTGACGTCGCACGCCATGCTGCAGCGGGCGGCCACCACCGGGGTGGGCCTCACGCTCGTCCCGACCCTCTTCACCCGGGGTGCCTCCTGCCCGATCTCCGCGGAGGAACCCCCGACGATCATGTACGGCGCGCGCGGGATCGGCACGCTGTGGCAGACCTCGCCCCGGGACGCGCCCCCGGCGCTCGCGGGCATCCTCGGCCAGGTGCGGGCGGGACTGCTGACCGCGCTCGACGAGCCGGCGTCCTCGACCGAGCTGGCGCTGCGGGCCGAGGTGAGCACGAGCGCGGTCAACCAGCACCTGCGCGTCCTGCGCGCAGCGGGCCTGCTCACCTCTGCGCGATCCGGACGCTCTGTGCTGTACCTGCGGTCCGAGCTGGGGGAGCGGGTGGTCGACGCCTGCGGCCCCTGAGGTCGGAGGGGCCTGTCGGCGCCCGGTAGTCTCCCGGGCCATGAGCGAGCACGCGGAGAGTGCCACGACGGTCGTCGACGTGGACGCGGGGATCGAGCACGTCGACGCGGTGGTCGCGGTGATGCACGCCGCGTTCGCGGAGTACTCCGACCGTGGTGAGCCGTCCGGTGCGCTGCTCGAGACGCCCGGGTCGCTCCGCGAGGAGATGGAGGGCGGGGTCCGAGTCGCGCTGGTCCGGCTCGACGGCGAGGTCGTCGCAACGGTCAAGCACCGGCCGTCGGGCGACGGGACCCTGACCTTCGGTCGGCTCGCGATCGTGCCCGGGGCCCGTGGACGGGGCCTGGCGTCCGCACTGCTCGAGGCGTTGCGCACGACAGCCCGCGACACCGGTCTGAGCGGACTCTCGTGCAGCGTCCGGGCGGCCGAGCCCCGGAACGTCGCCATCTACGAGCACCTGGGCATGGCCGTCGTCGGCCGGGGCGCGCAGCGAAGCCTGACGGGTGCCGTCATTCCGGTCGTCCTGATGCGTGACCCGTAGCGGGGCGGCCTGCGCGTGCGGCGGCGCGTGCGATCGCTGGGCCGGAACGGCCCGGCCCGTGTCCACGGGTCGACCCGGCTGTCGGAATTGTCGCGCGCATAGGTTAGGTTAGGCGTGCCATACCTAATCAGCCCGCGCGTGCGGGTCTGCCCGCACGGAAGAAGGTCCCATGCCCGCATCCCACGACGTCGTCGACGAGGTCCTCAATGCCGCCTCGGCCGACCGCTATGCGCGCCTCGTCGGCTCGGTCGTCGACGACCTCGCCGCACGGATCCGCACGGTCGAGCAACCGTTCACCGGGGCAAGCCGGGCAGACCTGCAGGCCGCCGTGGACGCCGTCGACCTCGACGGACCGGGACAGGGCAACGAGACGGCGCTCGCCGAGGTCACCGACCTCTACGTGCGCAACGCGGTCTGGTTCCACCACCCGTCGTACGCCGCCCACCTGAACTGCCCGGTCGTGCTGCCCGCCGTCGCGGCCGAGGCGGCGCTGGCCGCGGTCAACACCTCCGTCGACACCTACGACCAGTCCACCGTCGCCACACTGATGGAGCGGCGACTCGTGGGTTGGACCGCCGGGCGGATCGGGTTCGACGACGGTGACGGCGTCTTCACGTCGGGCGGGACCCAGTCCAACCTCCAGGCGCTCTTCTGCGCCCGGGAGGCGATCGTCGCGCGCGCAGCTGAGACAGGCCGTCGACGGACCGAGGTGCTGCCCCGGCTCAAGGTCCTCACGGGTGCCAGCTCCCACTTCAGCGTCAACACCGCGGCCCGCCTGCTCGGGCTCGACGACGACGCCGTGGTCACCGTCGACGTCGACGCTCTCGGGCGGGTGCGACCCGCGGCCCTGCGCCGGGCGATCGACCAGGTGCACGCCGACGGTCACCTCGTCATGGCGGTCGTCGCCACGGCGGGGACCACCGACCGTGGGTGCGTCGACCCGCTGCAGGCGATCGCCGACGTCTGCCACGGCGAGGACGGGGCGATCTGGCTGCACGTCGACGCCGCCTACGGCTGCGGCCTGCTCGTCTCCTCGACCCGTCGGCACCTGCTCGACGGCATCGAGCGCGCGCGCTCGGTCACGGTCGACTACCACAAGAGCTTCTTCCAGCCCGTCTCCGCCTCGGCGCTGATCGTCCGCGAGGCGTCGGACCTCGCCCCGGTCGCCTGGTATGCCGACTACCTCAACCCCGTCGCCAACGCCGAGCCGAACCAGGTCGACAAGTCGCTGCAGACCACCCGCCGATTCGACGCCCTCAAGCTCTGGACCACGCTCCGGTCGGTGGGGGCCGACGGTCTCGGCGAGCTCTTCGACCGCGTCTGCGACCTCGCCGCCGACGTCCACCGAGACCTCGCCGACGACACCGACTTCGACCTGGTGGCACCCACGGACCTGAGCACCGTGCTGTTCCGATACCAGCCCGCCGGGATGACCGACGCCGACGCCGACCGCCTCGTTCCGCCCGTGCGGCGACTGCTGTTCGACTCCGGCCGCGCGATGGTCACCAAGACCGTCGTCGAGGGGCGCCCCTGCTTCAAGCTCACCCTCCTCAACCCCGCCTCGACCGTCGCGGACGTGCACGTCGTGCTCGACCTGGTGCGCTCGGTCGCGGCCACCCTGCACCAGACCCGCACTCTCGACTCCCTGGAGATGGCCCGATGACCACCACCCACGACCTGATCGGCATCGGCATCGGCCCGTTCAACCTCGGCCTGGCGGCGCTCGCGGACCCGCTCGACCTGGATGCCGTGTTCCTCGACGCCCGCGACGAGTTCCGCTGGCACCCCGGGATGATGCTCGAGGGCGCCACGATCCAGGTGCCGTTCCTCGCCGACCTGGTCACGATGGCGGACCCCACCTCGCCGTTCTCGTTCCTCAACCACCTGAAGGCGACCGGGCGGCTGTACCCGTTCTACATCCGGGAGAGCTTCTACCCGCTGCGCGCCGAGTACGACGCCTACTGCCGGTGGGTGGCGGGTCAGCTCGGCACCCTGCGATGGGGCCGGGAGGTCGTGTCCGTCGAGCATGACGGCGAGGCGTGGGTCGTCCGTTCGCGCGTCGCCTCCTCCGAGATCGAGGTCCGTCGGGCACGGCACCTCGTCCTCGGGACCGGGACGGCCCCGACGATGCCGGCTCCGCTGCGCGCCCTCGCTGAGGCGCAGCCGGGCGCGGTCCTGCACTCGGCCGACTTCCTGCCCCGTCGTGCGGATCTGTTGGCCTCCGGGTCGGTGACCGTCGTGGGGTCGGGCCAGTCGGCGGCGGAGATCTACCGCGACCTGCTCGAGGAGGTGCACGAGCACGACTACCGGTTGGACTGGGTGACGCGGTCGCCGCGCTTCTTCCCGATGGAGTACACCAAGCTGACGCTCGAGATGACCTCGCCCGAGTACGCCGACCACTTCCACGCACTGCCGATGGAGACCCGCGACCGCCTGGGCCGAGACCAGCGCAGCCTCTACAAGGGGATCAGCGGCGACCTCGTCGACGACATCTACGACACCCTCTACCGCAAGTCGGTCACGGCCCCGGTGCCGACGACCCTGCTGACCGACACGGCCGTCGTCGGGGCCGGATGGGACGCGGTCGCCGAGGAGTGCGTGCTGCGTCTGCGGCACGCCCAGACCGGCCAGGAGGTCGAGCGGCGCACACAGACGGTCGTCGCCGCCACCGGCTATGCCCCGCAGGTGCCGGCGTTCCTCGACCCGGTCCGGGACAGGATCCGCTGGGACGCGCGCGGCCGGTTCGCCGTCGCCCGCGACTACACGATCGACGCGGAGCGGACCCTGCACGTGCTCAACGCCGAGGATCACACGCACGGGATCACGGCGCCGGACCTCGGCTTCGCGGCATGGCGCAACTCTGTTGTGCTCGCCTCGGTGCTCGGTCGCGAGGTCTACCCGGTCGAGCGGCGGATCGCCTTCCAGGAGTTCGGGCTTCCCGCCGACGGGGCGGACGCCTCCGACGGCACCGCACCGTCCGGGGCCGGGCGTGGCTGGACGGAGGACGCATGAGCGGGGGAGCCGGGGCGCCGGTGCTCGGCGCGGTGGCCGGGACCGGCGCGGTCGTTCCCGGCGCGGACGATCCCGGAACGACTGTTCCCCCACGCTGGCAGACCGCCACGACGCTCGGGCCGATCGGCTTCGTCGCAGTGGACCGCGCAGACTCGGACCTGCTGCACGCCTGGCTGACGCACCCGCGCTCGGCGTTCTGGCAGATGGGCCGGATGAGCGCCGAGCAGGTGCGCGCCTACGTCGACGAGCTCGTCGCCGACGACGCGCAGGACGGATGGTGGGCCTGGCTCGACGGCGCGCCGATCGCCTACGTGGAGACGTACGACCCGCACCGGCTCGTGCTTGACGCGGTCGCGGAGATCGAACCGGGTGATCTCGGCATGCACCTGCTCGTCGGGCCGCCCGACGGTGCCCCCCGCTCCGGGCTGACCTCGGCGGTGATGGGCGCCGTGATCGGCTTCTGCCTCGCCGACGACGGCCTGGCCGCGGCGCGCGTCGTGGTCGAGCCGGACGTGCGGAACACGGCCGTGCACGAGAAGAACGCGGCCGCGGGCTTCCGGGTGGTGCGCGAGGTCGACCTGCCGGACAAGCGGGCCCTGCTGTCGGTGTGCAGCCGGGCCGACCACGCGCGCAGTCCGCTCGGGCCCGGTCACGACGCGGCCCCGCACCTGCGACCGGACGCCATGGCGGCGGCGCACCGGCACCTGGTGGCGAAGACCGTGGCGGAGCTCTCCCACGAACGACTCCTCGTCCCCGAGCCGGTGGGCAGCCGGGCACCGCGCGGCGGACGCGGTCAGTTCCGGCTGCGCACGCACGCGGCCGACGGTGCGGTCGACTACACCTTCACGGCCCACGTGCTCGACCTGGAGCACTGGGTGCTCGACGAGCCGTCGATCGTGCGCACCGTCGCGAGTTCACCGGCACCGCTGGACGCCCTCGCCCTCGTCAACGAGTTGCAGCCGGTGCTGCAGATCCCGGCCGCGCTGCTGCCGACCTATCTCGAAGAGGTCAGCTCGACGCTCGCCGCCGCGGCCGCGAAGCACGTGAACCCGGGTCCGGGCTCACAGGACCTGCTCGGGGCCAGCTTCCAGCAGACCGAGGCCGCGATGACCGAGGGGCACCCCGCGTTCGTCGCGAACAACGGGCGGATCGGCTTCAGCCTCGCCGACTACGAGGCCTTCGCGCCCGAGCGCGGGTCGACGCTGCGCCTGCAGTGGCTCGCCGCCCGCACGCAGCACACCCACCTCGCACTGGGAGCGGGCCGCACCCCGCAGCAGCACTGGGACGAGGCGCTGCGTCCGGACGAGCGGCGTGCCTTTGCCGCGCGACTACGTGCCCGGGGCCTGGACCCCGCCGACTACACGTACCTGCCGGTCCACCCGTGGCAGTGGGAGCACCGGGTCGCGATCACGTTCGCCCCCGACGTCGCCCGTCACGATCTCGTCCCGGTCGGGGTCAGCGCCCACGAGTACCAGCCGCAGCAGTCGATCCGCACGCTCGCCGACCGGACCGACGACACGCAGGACTACGTCAAGGTCGCGCTCGCGATCCAGAACATGGGATTCCTGCGCGGACTCTCGCCCGCCTACATGCGGCACACCCCCGCGATCAACGACTGGGTCGCGGACCTCGTGCACCGCGACCCGACCCTGCGCCGGGCCCGGTTCGAGGTGCTGCGCGAGCACGCGACCGTCGGGTACACCGGAGACGCCTACCACGGCACCGCGACGACCAACCCGTACCGCAAGATGCTCGCCGCCCTGTGGCGAGAGAGCCCGGTCCCGCGGCTGCTGGACGGCGAGCGCCTGGTCACCATGGCGGCGCTCCTGCACCGTGATCGCGAGGGCGAGGCGTACGCGACCGCCCTGATCCGCGCCTCCGGACGCACCCCGCGCGACTGGCTCCGCGCCTACCTCGACGTCTACCTGCGCCCCCTGGCCCACTGCCTGCTCGCCCACGACCTGGCGTTCATGCCCCACGGGGAGAACCTCATTCTCGGGCTCGCCGACCACACTCCGGTCCGGGCGTTCATGAAGGACATCGGGGAAGAGGTCGCGGTCCTCTCCGACAGGCCCCTGCCCGCCGACGTCGAGCGGGTCCGCGCCGAGGTCGACGACACGGAGAAGGCGCTCGCGATCTTCACCGACGTCTACGACGGCGTCCTGCGCCACCTCGCGGGGATCCTCCACGTCGACGGTGTGCTCGACCAGGACGACTTCTGGGCCGAGGTCGGAGCGTGCCTGCGCCGGCACCGCGACGACCACCCGGACCTGAGCACCGGCGTCGACCTGCACGCACGGACCTTCGCCCACTCCTGCCTGAACCGGCTCCAGCTGCGCAACACCCTGCAGATGGTCGACCTGACCGACCAGTCCTCCTCGCTGATCTACGCCGGACAGATCGACAACCCCGCCGTCCGGGCATGAGCGGTCCGGCACCCGCCTCCGCGGAGTGGCGACTGCGGCGCGACAGTCTCGGCATCCCGCACCTGTGGGCCCCGGACGAGCTCACGCTCGCCCGGGCCCAGGGCTACGTCACCGCTCGCGACCGCGGGTGGCAGCTCGACACCGACCGGTGGCGCGCCGAAGGAACCCTCGCGGCACGCATCGGCCCCCCGGGCCTCGCGTGGGACACGCTCGCGCGCCAGCTGCGCATCACCGAGACCGCCCGACGGTCCTTCGCCCGGCTCGACGACGCCGACCGGCGATGGGTCGAGGCCTACACCGACGGCGTCAACGCCGGGCTCCCGCAGGGCCGGCAGACCCCCGAGACCGACGACCTGCGTGCACTGCCCGGCGTCCACCCGCCCGACGAGCCCTGGCCCGCGTGGATGCCGCTGGCGATCCTGCACGTCAACCACGTCCTGTTCACCGGCTTTCCCAACGTGCTCTGGCGCGCCCACGTCGCCCGCACGCTCGGCCCGCACCACCCCCGTACACCCGTCGAGGAACTGGTAGACACCCTCAGCGGCGTCGACCCCCGCAGCGGCGGGTCCAACGCCTGGGCGCTCGCGGGCAGCCGCACGGCCACCGGCGCGCCGATCCTGGCCGGAGACCCGCACCGGCTCCTGGAGCTGCCTGGCACCTACCAGCAGGTCCGGCTCGCCTGCCCCGAGTACGACGTCGTCGGGCTGGCGTTCCCGGGCGTCCCCGGGATCGCGCACTTCGGCCACACCGGGACGGCCGCGTGGGGGGTCACGAACGCCGTGGCCCACCACGTCGACGTCCTCGTCGAACACCTGCGCGACGACGGCGGCGCGTGGCGCGCCGCGGGACCGGACGGGGACGAACCGGTCGAGTCAGGCGTCGAGCAGGTGCACGTGCGCCAGACGCCCCACGAGACCACGGAGGCCCACGAGACGGTCGACGTCCCGTGGGGCCGGACCCGGCGGAGCCTGCTGCTCGACCTGCCGCCGACCCCCACGGCCCACCGCGCCACGGGCGTGCACCTGCCCGCCCACACCCGAGCAGACCTGGGCGTCGGGGCGCTTCGCGCGCTCCTGCGGGCGCGCACGGCCCGCGACGTCGTCGACGCCTTCGCGGCCTGGGTCGACCCCGTCAACAGGGTCCTGGCCGCCGACCGGAACACCGTGCTCAGCGCGACGGTCGGCCACGTGCCCGACCTCGACCGCACGGAGCGCCGCCTGCCCCGCGACGCCAGGACAGCCAGGGCCGCAGAGTCGTTGCCGAACGCACCGGCAGTCCGCGTGACCACCCACGCCGTCGACGCCAACCAGCGCCCCCACGCCGCAGACGACCACGGCTTCGCCTACCCGCCGCCACATCGGACCCGCCGCATCACCGCACTCCTGCGCGAACCCGACGCCCCCACCACCGCCGAGGACCAGCACCGCATCCACGCCGACACCGAACAGCCGGACGCGCACGACCTCCTCGACCGCCTGGCCGCGGTCCCCGACACCCTCCTCGACCACCCGGCAGCCCGGGCGCGACAGCAGCTGCTCGCCTGGGACCGCCGCATGACCACCGACTCCACCGACGCGACGCTCTACGCGACCTGGCGCACCGCCGTCGTCACGAGACTCGCCGACCACCCCGCGCTCGCACCGCTGACCGAACCGCACCCGCACACGAGCGTGCTCGACCCCTGGTTCGCCCTGCCGGCACGCCTGCGCACCGCCCTGCCCACCCTGCTCGACGCGCCCTGGCTCGACCTCGACGTCCCCCAGACGCTCGCCGACGCCCTGACCGACGCCGCCGCAGCACCACCCGCCCCCTGGGGGACGCAGCACGCACTCGTCCCCGTCCACCTGCACCACGACGCACACCTCGACCCGCCACCCACGCCACCCACGGCGCTCGCGGGCGACTCCGAGTGCGTCCTGGCGACCGCGAGCGTCCCCGGGGCCGCGCACGTGGTCAGCGGACCCGTCGCGCGCTGGGTGTGGGACCTCGACGACCGGAGCCGGTCGCGGTGGGCCGTGCCCTTCGGGGCGGCGGGCGACCCGCGCAGCCGACACCACGTCGACCAGCTCTCCACCTGGGCGGCCGGCCGTACCACCCGAATCGAGTTCCCCGACCTTCAGGAGCAGCCATGACGACACCCGACCGCCCCGCCCGGGAGTACCGGTTGGATCGGCTCGCGAGCGGACGGCGGGGCCAGACGCTGTGCACCGTGGATCTCGCGACGCACGGCAGCCTCACTGTCGACGTCCTGAATCCCGATGCCGATCTTGACGTCCTGCACGCCTGGGTCACCCGGCCGAGTTCCCGGTTCTGGGGACTCGGGGAGCTGTCTCGCACGGAGCTGCGCGACCTGTACGCCTACGTGGACGATCTCGAGACCCATCACGCCTTCCTGGTGCGCTGGGACGGGCAACCCGTCGTGCTGCTGCAGACGTACGCGCCGGAGCACGACCCGCTCGGCGAGGTGTACGACGTGCTCCCGGGAGACGTGGGGATCCACTTCCTGCTCGGTGACCGCGGGCCGCGAGACGTTCCCCTCTGGCCGGTGCTCGCGATCGTCGTGCACGCGTTCGTCGTCGACCGCGACGGTGTCGACCGCGTCGTCGTCGAGCCGGATACACGCAACGCCGCGGCGACCCGGCGAATCGACCGGCTCGGGTTCCGGCCGCTCGACGTCGTGCACGTGGGGGAGAAGCGAGCCCGGCTGAGCGTGCTGGCCCGGGACGACGCTGCGGCCCTCGCCCGGGAGGCCCGCGCCGCGTTGCGCGTCAGCGCTCCGTAGCCTGCCGCCGCGCGGCCGAGACGACGAGCCTCACCAGCGCACCGGCCGCCGGGGCCGGGCGGTCGCCGTACGTCACGGCGAGCACCCGCCGGTGCGCGCCCGGGACGGCCGTCACGGCCACCCCGTCGGCGCGGTGCGCGCGCAGCGCGAGGGCGGGGAGGAGGCTGACTCCGACCCCTGCGGCGACGAGCGCCTGCACCGCCACGTAGTCGTCCGTCTCGAACGTGATCTGCGGCGTGAAGCCCTCGCGCTCGCACCGGGCGACGAGGTCCGTGCGGCAGCGCTCGCACCCGGCGATCCATGCCGACCCGGCGTGGTCGCCGAGCACCGCGGGTCCACCGGGGGAGTCGGAGGTCGTCGCCGTCACCAGCACCATCGGGTCCTCCGTCACCGCCGTGACGGCGAGCCCGTGCAGGTCGCTCGGTGCGTAGTCGTGCTCGAAGACCAGTGCCACGTCCACGGTGCCCTGTCTGAGCGCAGCCAGTGCCTCGGGTGGTTCGTGCTCCACGAGCTCCACGCCCACGCCGGGATGCTCCGCTCCCAGCCGGGCGACGACCTCCGGCACGATCGTCGCGAGCGCCGACGGGAACGCGGCCAGTCGAGCACGCCCTGCCTGCAGCCCGGCCAGCGCGCGGACCTCCGACTCCGCGGCCTCGACCCGGCCCAGGATCTCCTCCGCCCGTCCGACGAGCAGGGTGCCGGCGTCGGTCAGGCGGACGCCACGACCGACCCGCTGGAGCAACGGAACGCCCACCTCCGCCTCCAGCAGGGCCAGATGGTGCGACACGGACGGCTGGCTGTACCGCAGGGCGGCCGCGGCTGCGGTGACCGAACCCTCGCGCGCGACGGCGACGAGCATCGTGAGCCGGTGGAGATCCATTCCCTCAACATATCGACAGCATTGATAGAAATCCAGAAAAGAACTATTGGACCGATGGGTTATCCACTGAGACGGTAGAAGCATGACGACGACCACGCGCCCAGCACCCACCGACGTGCCCTGCCTCGCGGACGTCCTCGACGCGCGACGGCTTCTGGCCTCCGAGCTCGAACGAACACCCACCCGCACCTGCGCAGCTCTGTCGAGGGCCGCGGGCACCCGTGTCACTCTCAAGCGGGAGGACGTCCTGCCCACCGGTGCGTTCAAGGTCCGCGGCGCGCTCAACCTCCTCCTGCGCACGACGTCGCAGGAGCGCCGGGCCGGCGTCGTCGCCTACTCCACCGGCAACCACGCCCAGGCTCTCGCCCACGCCGCCCAGGTCACGGGGACGCCGTGCACCATCGTCATGCCGGAGAACCACAACCCGGGCAAGGCGCAGAGCGTCCGTGACCTCGGCGCGACCCTCGAGCTGCACGGAGCCACGTTCGACGAGGCCGCGGTACGAGCACGCGAGATCGCCGATACCACCGGCGCGCGACTCGTCAGTGCTGCCGAACCGTGCCTCGTCGCCGGGGTCGGCACCGCCTACCTCGAGCTCGTCGAGCAGGAGCCGGACCTCGACGTCATCGTCGTCCCCGTCGGCGGTGGCAGCGGTGCAGCCGCCGCCTGTCTCGTCGCGGCGGCGGTCTCACCTCACATCGAGGTGATCGCCGTCCAGTCCGCCGCCTCGCCCGCTGCCCACGACTCCTGGCACGGCGGCGCCTGCGTCAAGCGCGCGAACACCTCCAGGGCCGAAGGGCTCGCCACCGGCCGTGGCTTCGAGTTCACCCAGTCGATCCTCCGCGACCACCTCACCGACTTCGTCACGGTCACCGACCAGCAGATCGCCCACGCGCAGACGGTTCTTCTCGCAGACGCCCACGTCCTTGCCGAAGGTGCGGGGGCCGCGGCACTCGCGGCGGTGCTCGCCGACCCCGGGCGCTTCGCCGGACGGCACGTCGGGGTGCCCGTCACCGGTGGGAACGCCGCCGGTGCGGAGCTGCGCCGGCTTCTGCCGGGGCTCCAGGACTAGCCCGCGCGCCGTGCGTGCCCGACTGCGCGCCCGGGCATAGCCTCGGTGCATGGCCCGCTACTTCGACGTACACCCCCACGACCCGCAGCCTCGGGCGATCGCGCAGGTCGTGGCGATGCTCCGGGACGACGCGCTCGTCGCCTACCCCACGGACTCGTGCTACGCGCTGGGCACCCGCATGGGCAACACCCACGGCACCGACCGGATCCGTGCCGTCCGCGACCTTGACGCCAAGCACCACTTCACCCTGATGTGCGCAGACTTCTCGCAGATGGGTCAGCTCGTCCGGATCGACAACCATGCCTTCCGTGCGATCAAGGCGTCCACCCCGGGTCCCTACACGTTCATCCTCCCCGCGACGGCCGAGGTGCCGCGCCGGCTCGCCCACCCGAAGAAGAAGACCGTCGGCATCCGGATCCCGGAGAACCGCGTCGTCCAGGCGATCCTTCGTGAGCTCGGCGAGCCGTTGCTCTCGTCGACCCTGCTCCTTCCGGACCGCGAGGAGCCGCTGACCGACGGCTGGGAGATCAAGGAGACGCTGGACCATCTCGTCGACGCCGTCGTGGACGCGGGGGAGTGCGGCACCGAGCCCACGACCGTGGTCGACTGGTCCGAGCGGGAGCCCGTCGTGGTGCGGGAGGGGGCAGGGCCGGTGGAGCGCTTCCTCTGAGCGCGGGCGGCGCGACCGCGGGTCACCCGGTGTGACCGACACGGTGCGGACCGGGCGTGCCCGGTGTCGGCGACCCGCATAGCCTGAGCGCATGAGCCGCGACGGACTGGACCACGCCCGCACCAAGATGTCCGACGCCGGGGTGCACCCCACGGCGATCGACGTCTTCAGCCGCTTCTACGACCTGCTCGAGGCCGGTCAGACGGGGACGATCCCCGAGAGCACGGTGAGTCCGCTCACCGACGTGCCGAGGCACGCGGACCTCGACGTCGACCCGGAGGTCGCTCGCGACGCGTTGGCCTCGACCGCGATCATCAAGCTGAACGGCGGGCTGGGCACGTCGATGGGGATGGACCGGGCCAAGTCGTTGCTCACGGTCCGCGAAGATGGTCCGGACGGTCGGTCCCTCAGCTTCCTCGACGTGATCGTCGGTCAGGTCCGTGCGGCCCGTCGGGCGACGGGTGCGCCGCTGCCGCTCGTGGTGATGAACTCGTTCTCGACCCAGGACGACACCCTCGAGGCGCTCGGGCGGTTCCCCGACCTGCGGGTGGACGGGCTCCCTCTCGACTTCCTCCAGAACCGTGAGCCGAAGCTCACCGCGGACGGTCTCGAGCCGGTCGAGTGGCCCTCGAGCCCTGCGCTGGAGTGGTGCCCGCCCGGCCACGGCGACCTCTACACGGCCATGTACGCCTCGGGCGTCCTACGTGCTCTCCTCGACGCGGGGTACCGGTACGCGAGCGTGTCGAACTCGGACAACCTCGGCGCCGCCCCGGACGCGACGATGGCCGGCTGGTTCGCGTCCTCGGGAGCGCCGTTCGCCGCCGAGGTCGCGCGGCGGACCCCTGCGGACCGCAAGGGTGGCCACCTCGTCGTCCGGACGGACGACGGGCGTCTCGTCCTGCGCGAGTCCGCGCAGACGCCGTCCGAGGACGCTGACGCCGCCGGAGACATCGAGAAGCACCGGTACTTCAACACGAACAACCTGTGGCTCGACCTCGAGGCGCTCTCGACGGAGCTCGACCGGACCGGGGGTGTGCTCGAGCTCCCGCTGATCCGCAACGACAAGACGGTCGACCCGAGCGACCCGTCGTCCACCAAGGTCGTGCAGATCGAGTCGGCGATGGGAGCCGCCGTCGAGGTGTTCGACGGCGCCGTGGCGATCGAGATCGACCGCTCGCGGTTCCTCCCGGTCAAGACCACGAGCGACCTGCTCCTGCTCCGGTCCGACGTGTACGCGCTCGACGAGGACTACCGGCTCGTCGCACAGGTCGACGCGCCGTTGATCACGCTCTCGTCGGCGTACAAGCTCGTGCACGACTTCGACGCGCGATTCCCGAACGGCGCACCGTCGTTGCGCGAGGCCCGGGCGCTGACGGTGGACGGGGACTGGTTGTTCGGCGCCGATGTCCGCGTCCGGGGCGAGGCGGTTCTCAGTGCTGAAGGGGGCGTCGTCCCTGATCGCTCCGAGGTCGGGCCCGACGGGCTCGCGTCCCGCGACGCCTAGACGCTACGGGACGTCGACGACCCTCCGCTCGCCGCGGGACGCGAGGGTCGCGCCGCCCGTCGCCGCCGCAAGGTCGGCGTCGAGCAGGTCCAGCTCGGCGTCGGCGACGTCGAGCAGGAGCACGGCCTGTTCGGCGTAATACGGTGTCCCCATGACTGCACCGTGCTCCGCGGCCCACGTGTGCAGCAACGCGACGAGCCGACCCGCCTCCGCGTGCGGGACGGCGACGCTGACACGCGTCATGTATCGACGCTCCACCCGGTGCGCGGAGGCGACCGCCAGCGCCGCCGCTCCGGAATAGGCGCGGATCAGGCCCCCTGCTCCGAGAAGCGTCCCGCCGAAGTACCGGGTCACGACCACGACGACGTCCGTCAGGTGCTGCTTGCGCAGGACGTCCAGCAGGGGAGCGCCCGCGGTGCCGGCTGGCTCGCCGTCGTCGGAGGAGCGCTGAACGTCCCCCGAGGGGCCGACGACGAGCGCCGTGCAGTGGTGACGCGCATCCCAGAACGACCTGCGTCGGTCGGCGATCACGGACGTCGCCTCGTCGACCGACGTCACGGGGGAGAGGTGGGCGAGGAAGCGCGACCGCTTCACCTCGGTCTCGGTCGAGACGGGAGCGGCGACGGTGGCAAGAAGGGTCGCGTTCGGCGGGGTCGGCATCGTCACGAGCCTACGGCTTCTCTCGCCATGAGAAAAATAGTGTGCCAAGCGGTACTATCGAACCATGTCACCAAACCCGAAAAACTCACCAAACAGCATGGAGGAGGGGAGGTACCCCCGACCCACCGTCTCGACGGACGAGGCCGAGACTGTCTGGCGCGATCTCGCGTCGGCCGCGATGGACCCCGGGGTGAAACCGGAGATCGTCAGGCTCGCCGTCATCGTCGCCCTGACCCGTGCGACGGGTGCCCGCTACTCGGACCTGCTGCGATGTGGTGTCGACTCGTTCGACCTGGGAGAGGAGGGCGCGCGTGCGACCGCGGGGACGGTCGAGGTCTTCCACGGCAAGCACCGCACACGAGTCGTCCATCCGCTGGACGCGAGCGAGGTGATCCTCCTGCGGCGCTGGTTCGACGTCCGTGCAGAGCTTTGCGCAGAGCTCGAGGGCTCGGCACCGCGGGCACTGCTGCTGACGGTGCACCACACGCACGACAACGGGACGACGGTGGTCAGCGGTCTGCCGATCACCAAGCAGGGTCTGGTGCTCTCGTGGCGTCGGCACGTCCATCGCACCAATGCCCGTTGGGCGGGCCGGCGCCCTCCGCTGCCGACGCGGTTCGAGCAGGTCCGGCGTGCGTGGACCGAGTCGGCCGAGCGCAGGTTGCACACCACGGACACGGACGACGACGGCCCCGGCAGGTCGCCGGGGCCGTCGTCTCAGGAGCGTTGAGCGTGCGCGGTGTCAGGCGGTACCGCGGGCGTCCTTCTCGGCGAGCTTCGCCGACTCCGACTCGCCGTCGGCGTCGGTCGTGCTCAACGATCCGCCGGCGCTCTCGAGGTGGGCGCGGACGAACCAGTGGAAGAGCTCCAGCTCCTGGAGGTGCCCGATCAGGATGTCGTTCGTGACGTCGTCGAGATCCTCCGTCGCGGTCGCTGCTGCGCGGTGGTCGGAGATGACGCCCTGGTAGACGGTGTCGAGCGCGCCCAGGTGCGCGATCGTCGACGCCCGCCCGAGGGAGTAGTCGTCCCACGTGCGGTTCGCCACGATCGCCCCGGGCGTGCCCTGAGGTGCCACACCCAGCGTCGCGATGCGCTCGGCGATCGTGTCGACCATCTCGCGCACGGCGTCGACCTGGGGGTCGATCATCTCGTGCACGGCGATGAAGTGCGGGCCCACGACGTTCCAGTGGATGTGCTTGAGCGTGAGCTGGAGGTCGTTGAGCGCGTCGAGTCGCTGCTGGAGAATCTCCGCGACCTTGGCGCCGGTCTCGACGGTGAGCGACGGGACCGTGTACTTGGGCAGGCGTGCTGCCGACATGGATGCCTCCTTCGTCTTGGCGAGGAGCCGCTATGGCTCCTTCACCACCATGTTGGCCGATCCGGTCTGTGCTCGCAGCCCGGCGTCTGCTCTACCGCCACCATCGCGCCGGCGCGGCCAGCAGCACCGTGGCGAGAAGGAGGACAGCCCCGAGCGGAACGGCGATCTGGGCCGCGAGCGCCGTCGTGGCCCATGCGGCGAGGGTGCCGATGGTGAGTGTGGTGGCGAGGATGGTCGCGGCGGGTCGGATCTCGGTACGCAGGGCGCGGGTCTCGACGCGGGTCGTGGTGGTCGTGTGGCGGGCCCACCAGGTGGCACGAACGGTGAGGTGGCCGAGGGGTGCGAGGGCGAGTGCGTAGGGGGTGAATCCGTCGTCGCCGAGCAGGGGGAGTGCGACGAGCGCGAGGGTGATCCAGGGCAGGGGGAGGCTGGGCCGCCACAGAAGTGCTGCGACGGCGACGGTGGCGGAGACGAGTGCGGTGGGCAGGTGTGTGGGTGCGAGTCCGACGAGGAGGGTGGCGGCGGTGAGCAGGGCTGCGCCGATTCGGAGGGTGCGGCCGCCGAGCGTGGGTGCGGTGGTGATCTGCGGTGTGTTCTCGGTGGTCGTCATCGCGTTCTCCGGCGGCCGGCGGCCTGGAGCTGGGCAGTCGCGGGTGGCGGTGCGTCGTCGCGGTCGGGGGCCCAGGCGGTCACGGTGATGTCGTGCCGGGCGAGCGTGCGCAACCGGTTGGCGCGTTCGAGGCGGATGATGCGCCAGGCGGTGGCCACGTGCGGGGGGAGGTGGTCGGTGCTGAGTCTCGGGAGGGTGTCGACGGCGACGACCTGGTGGCCGGCGGCACGCCACGTGAGGGCGTGGGTGAGGGCTGTGTCGTCCATGAAGGTGGAGAAGAGGTAGACGTAGGCCCCGGTGGGCAGGTGCGGGGCTCGTCGTCGAGGTTCGGCCTCGCCGTGGGCGGTGGTGTGTGCGAGGGCGTGCAGGATCCGGCGTCGGTGGCGGCGTCCGCTGCCGGGTGGGACGGGGCGTCGGTAGCGGCTGAGCTCTTCGAGGCCGACGCGGTCCCCCCGGTCGAGCGCATGGGCGGCCACGGAGGCTGCGGCGTCGCGCGCGTGGTCAAGGGAGCCTTGTTCTCTCCGGGTGGGAGTCGGCATGCCCGAGTCGGCGGGGTCGGGGCTGAGGTCGTCGCGGGAGTCGACGAGGAGCAGGACGGTGGCCTCGGCGGTGGCGAGGGTCCGGCGCACGTAGAGGGTCTGCAGCGTGGGACTTCGTCTGGCGGTGGCGCGCCAGTCGATCCGGCGCAGGCGGTCCCCGGGGGTGAAGGGTGCGATGTCGCGCAGCTCGGTGCCGTCACCGCCGCGTCGTGCGGTGTGCGGTCCGACGAGGCCGCGCAGCGCGTGCGGGACGGGGATGCCACGCAGTGCGGTGGGTGCGGGCAGGACGAGGCTGGGTTCGCCGGTGGCGGTGCGCGGGTCGTCGGTGCGTCCACCGAGCGGTCCGAGCGCGAGGGTGGTGGCACGGTAGGGCGGGTGCGGTCCCGTCCTGCTCGTGGGGGCGGTCAGGGTCAGGCGGCGCTCGTGGGGGACGTGCACGACGGCCTCGAGCGTGCCGTGGTGGGGTACGGCGACGCGGGCGACGACGACGTCGCTGCCCGGGGGTGTCGTCAGCTCGAGGACGGCCGAGACCCGACCGGGCGCGGCCGGTGCCTTGGTGAGGCGCACGGTACCGGGGGTTCGTGGCGTGGATCCGAGGCCCCACAGCCCGGCGAGGAGGACGGGAAGGCCCAGGAGCGCGACGTCGGCAGCACCCCGCAGCAGACCGAGGCCCATCAGCACCACACCCGCGCTGACGGACAGGACCGTGTAGCGCGTGGCTGACCAGACGCCGGGCTCGGTCATCGGCTCGGGACGGCGGCAGGTCCGGGAACCGTGGCGAGCACGGAGGCGACGACCGTGGCCGGGTCGGTGTCGGCGGCCCACGCTGCGGGCGTGAGGGTCAGCCGGTGCGCGAGCACCGGGACCGCGATCTTCTTCACGTCGTCCGGGAGCACGTGGTCACGCCCCGCGAGGACGGCGACGGCGCGGGCGAGCAGGACGAGGTTCTGCGACCCGCGGGGCGAGGCGCCGACCTCGACGGCGTGGTGGCTGCGCGTCGCCGCGGCCAGGTCGACGCAGTACCGCACGACGTCGGGGTCGACCGAGACGCCCTCGACACCACGCTGCATCTCTCGGACCGTCCCGGCGTCGGTCACCTGCTCCACACGCGTCGCCTCCGTGCGCCGGACGAGTCGACGGTGCACGATCTCCGCCTCGTCCTGCCTGTCGGGATACCCGACGGCCAGACGGACCATGAACCTGTCGAGCTGCGCCTCCGGCAGCGGATAGGTGCCCTCGTGCTCCACCGGGTTCGCCGTCGCGACGACGTGGAACGGCGTGGGCAGGGCGAACGTCCTCCCCTCGGCCGAGACCTGACCCTCCGCCATCGCCTCGAGCAGGGCCGACTGCGTCTTGGGTGCCGTGCGGTTGATCTCGTCCGCGAGGAAGAGCCCGGTGAACACAGGCCCCGGCCGGAACACGAACTCGGCCGTCGCCGGGTCCAGCACGTACGAGCCCGTGATGTCCGCGGGCAGCAGGTCAGGGGTGCACTGCATGCGCGCGAAGTCCAGGCCGAGCGCCTGCGCGATGCTGCGCGCCGCGACGGTCTTGCCGAGCCCGGGGACGTCCTCGAACAGCACGTGCCCACCCGCGAGGATCGACGCGAGCGCGATCTCGAGCGCGTCGAGGCTGCCCACCACGACGGTCCGCACCGCCCTCATCACGTCCTGGCCGAGCGCCGCGATCTCCTCGACGCCCAGGGGCGGCTGGTCCGTCGTTCGTGCAGTCCGCGGGTGCTCCGAGGTCATCGTGTGGGCCTTTCGGTCGTCGGGGTGTCGGCCGGTGCCACCGTCGGCACCGGTCCCAGCGTGTCCAGAACATCCAGCCACCGCCGCAGCTCGGCCGCCGTGACGGGCGCGGTCGAAGAGCCCGCGAGCGCCTTCTCGTTGGCCGGGGCGGTATTGCCGAGGAGTGCGGCGCGGGCGGGGCGGTCGGCGGGTGAGGTGGGGTCGATGCCGTGGTGGATCAGCGTGGCGCGGGTGAGGTCGAGGGTGCGGGCGACGGCTCGTTCGCCGACGGTTCGGTCGGTGCGGAGGGTCTCGCGGCCGAGCAGGTCCAGGTCGGGCCGTGCTCCTCCGGGCCGCGGGCTGGTCGGGTCGGTGGGGGTGGCCCGGGTTCCGTGGGGTGCGATGCGGGCGACGGCGACGACGGTCAGCACGAGTGCGGCGGTGGTGATGGCGTCGGCGAGGTCGCCGAACGCCCAGGCGGCGAGTCCGAGCGCGGTGGCGACGACGAGGGGTGCTGTGACGCCGCGCCGGTCGTGGGCGGCGGTCATGGCCTTCCGGGTTCCGTGTCGAGTCCTGCGGGGTCGGTGAGGGTCTCGGTGAGGCGGTCGAGGCTCCGGTGTGCCGCCCGGAGGTCGTCCGGGGACAGGTGGTGGTGGGCGAACCGTGCACGGTGGTACAGGGCGAGCAGCTCGCGGGCGGCGTCCGGGTCTGCCCCGGTGCGGGTGAGGACCGTGAGGACGTACTCGCCGGGGGTGTGGGTCGGGTCGCGTTCGAGGCCGAGGTCGGCGGTGGCGGCCTCGAGCGAGACCCAGGCCGCGACGACGGCGTCCGACGGGTCGCGGGTCCGGTCGTCGAGCGCGGCGTGGGCGTCACCGACGGCGTGCCGGACGGAGTCGGTGACGCTGCTCGCGTCCACGGTGCCTCCGGTGGAGGGCATGCCGGACGTCGACGTGGGCGTGCGGCGTCGCCGGCTGTCGACGACGTCGCGGAGCCATCGGAGCACGTCGCGACCGAAGAGCGCGACGAGCGCCCCGACGAGTGCGAGCACCGGGAGCAGTGCCGTCCACCGGGGCAGGTCGCCGAGGTTCCACGCGGTGCTCTCGCCGCGTGCCGGGGGTTTGTACTCGAGGATCGTGGGGTCGAGGGCGACCGGGTCGACCGGATCCTGGTCGCCGATGGTCACGTCCACCACCCAAGGCGTCGCGGTCGCCGCGACGAGCACGACCAGGCAGGCGACCACCGCGGCGGCAACGATCCGGACGCGGTGCCCCCCGCGGTGTGCCTCGCTCACCGTCGGCAGGCTACCTGCTCGGCATGGACCCCGGCGGCCGCGGCCGCGACGAACGACGCCGGGTCCTCGTGCAGGCCGCGGCCCATCGTGGACAGCCGCACGGGACAGTCCGCGAGCGCCTCGAGCAGGGCGGGCTCCACGGGCACGTCCACGAGCCGGTGTCGCCCGTGCGGGGCCGCGAGCGCCCGGGCCTGGTCGCGGACGCGGGCGTCGAGGTCGGCGTCCCACGCACCGGCGGGGGTCTGGGGCGTGCGCGCGGGGACGGGGACGTCGGCGGGGCTGGTGGCAACGCGCCCGTACGTCGTCAACGAGTGGTGGGAGATCCCACGGTGGCGGTCCCGGGCGTCGGCGCCGGAGACCCGCAGGGAGGCCACGGGGTGTCCGCCGAGGACGCCGGCGGCGTTGAGGGCCTCGCCGGCCTGGACGCCGGAGAACCCCCAGCGGGTCCCGGTGCCGAGGTTGCCGGGGCCCTGGGCGAGGACGACGAGGTCGGCGTGCTCGACCAGGTGTGCGGTCAGCAGGCCGGTGTGGACGGTGACGGCCTCGTGGTCGCCGCCGTAGGCCTGTCCGACCGTGATGCAGGAGGTGAGCCAGTCGGCGTCGCGCAGGGCCGAGACGGTGCGGGAGAACGCGACGGGCAGCGCACCGCCGTCGGGCATGACATAGACCACGCGGGGTGCAGGTCGGCCCGCGAGCGCCGCACCGTGCCGCGCCCCGGCGACGACGGCGGGCACGGCCGAGTGCAGGTCGGCGACGACCACGGGCAGCGCGGCGAGGTCGTCGGCGTCGGCCAGGAGGGCGTGGTGGTCCGACTCCTGCTCGTCGGCCCCGAGCACGAGGGTCTGCAGCGGGGTGTAGCGCGCCTTGACGAGGTGACCGGGTCCGGGGGCGGGATCGGGCGGCAGGGCGTCGGGGGAGGCGACGACGAGCGCGTAGCCTCCCGTGCCGAGCCCGCGGGCCAGCGCGGAGACGTTGAGCGTCACCCGGTCGCCGACCGCGGGGGTGCCGACGACGTCGGTGTACGCCAGCGCGCGGACGTGGTCGGGGAGTGCGGGGTCGTGCGCGGCGTCGTGGAGGTCGACGCGCAGCTCCTGCGCCCCCGTCCAGGACTTTCCGTGCGACACGACCGTGCCGGAACGCCAGGTGATCACGCGCACGAGCGTACCGCCCGCTAGCGTGGGGGAAGTGACCCGCACCCCACCGGCCGAACGGCTGCTCAATCTCGTCATCGCCCTGGTCAACACGTCCACCGCGATGTCGAAGCAGCAGATCCGCACGTCGGTCGCCGGGTACGACCAGGCACCGACCGTCGAGGCGTTCGAACGGATGTTCGAGCGGGACAAGGACACGTTGCGCGACCTGGGAGTGCCGATCGTGACCGTCGACCCCGGTGGGCATGCCGACGAGATCGGCTATCGCGTCGACCAGGACGCCTACGCGCTCGGGGCGCTCGACCTCACCCCCGCCGAGCTGGGCGTTCTGTCGCTCGCGGCGCAGCTGTGGCAGGACCGCTCGATCGCGACCGACACGTCGCGGGCGCTGACCAAGATCCGCGCCGCGGACGTCGCGGAGGCCGCGACAGACATCGTCGCCGGTCTCGCCCCGCGCGTCAGTGCCGCCGGCGGGGCTCTGGGCCCGCTGCTCGACGCGATCGGCACCGCCACGCCCGTGCGCTTCGGCTACCACGCCGCGAACACCGGCGAGACGGCGCAGCGGCACGTCGAACCCTGGCGGGTCGCCGCCCGCGGGGGCGGGTGGTACCTGATCGGCCACGACCGCGAGCGCCGGGCGCCACGTTCCTACCGTCTGTCCCGCATGGTCGGGTCCGTGCGGCTCGCCGGGGCGGCGGGGGAGTACACGGTGCCGGCCGACGTCGACGTCGACGCGTTCTTGTCGACGGCGGGCGGCCCCGAGCAGGTCGCGCGCCTCGCCGTCCTGCCCGAGCGGGCCGGGGCGGTGCGGGCACGCGGCACCGTCGGCGCGACGGTGCGGGGCCACGCGCCGGGGTCGACGACGCCGATGGAGGCGGAGGCGGAGGCGGAGGTGCGGGACGTCGTCGAGGTGCCGTACGGCCAGCTCTCCGCGATGGCGGACGAGATCGCCGGGTACGGGGCCGCCGTGGTGGTGCTCGGACCCACCGAGCTGCGAGAAGCCGTGCTCGAACGACTGCGGGCGGCGGCACGACTGGGGGCGGACCGTGGCTGAGCGCGCCGACGAACGGCTCGTCCGACTCCTGGGCCTGGTCACGTACCTGCAGAGCGCCGGGCCCGCGCGGGTCGAGGATCTCGCACGGCGCTTCGACGTCACCGGGGCCCAGATCCTCAAGGACGTGGACCAGCTCTGGGTCGCGGGCACCCCCGGGTACTGGCCGCAGGACCTGATCGACTTCGACGCGGCGTCCATGGAACGTGGTGTGGTCCGCCTGATCGACGGCCGCGGCATCACCCGCCCGTTGCGTCTGGGCACCCGGGAGGCCGTCGCCCTCGTGGCCGCCCTGCGCGCGCTGCGCGAGACCGTCGCCGACGAGGACGGCCGCGAGGCCGTCCTCGACTCGGTGCTCGCCAAGCTGTCCACGGCCACCGGGGAGGCCGCCGCCGCCCTGGACGTGCGCCTGTCACCGCCCGGGCGCCCCGACGTCGTCCACGCCATCCGCACCGCGCTGTCGAGCGGCCGCCGCCTGCACCTGACGTACGCGGACGCGGCCGACAACCTCAGCGAGCGGGACGTCGACCCGATCGAGCTGCACACCCGCGACGCCTCGACCTACCTGCTGGCCTGGTGCTACCGGGCCCAGGCACGCCGGACCTTCCGCACCGACCGCATCGTCTCGGCCCACGTGACCGACACGCCGACCGTCGAGCACGACGTCCCCCGAGACGTGACGTTCCGCCCCGACGACGACGCGCCCGTCGTGACCGTGCGCCTCGCCTCGTCCGCGCGGTGGATCGCGGAACAGGTGCCCGTCGACGCGGTCCGTGACCTGCCCGACGCGACGTTCGAGGTCGACCTGCGCGTCGCCAACCGCGTCTGGCTCCTGCACCTGCTGACCGAGCAGGCCCGCTACGTGATCGACGCGCGCCCGCCCGACCTGCTCACCGACGTCGCCCGCGACGCCCAGGCCGCCCTGGACGCCTACGCCGCGTTCGATCCCGCACCCCCGACGCTAGGCTGAGCGGCATGTGGTGGATCGTGTGGGTCGTGCTGGTCGTCGGTGCCGTCGTCGCGCTCGGCCTGATCCTGCGCGACGTGTGGTCCCGGGCCAAGGAGTTCGGCCGAGAGCTCGAACGCGCGCAGTCCGTGTCCGCCGAGCTGAGCCTGCGGGCGGACGAGCTCGAACGCGTCGCCGCCGAGAACCCCACGGTCGCCCGCGCGCGGCTCGACGACGACCCTGACACGCTGCGGGCCGAGTACCGGGCCGTCCGGGCGTCGCACGCACCGCAGCGCGCCGCACGGGCCGCCCGCCACCGCCGGACCTGGGGCCGATGGGTGCGGGACGAGTGGCCAGGGTCGTACGATGGCCAGGTCCGCACCCCCGCACGTACCGAGACCGAGGACCCGACGTGAACATCCTGCGCCACCCGGCGACGATCCTGATCCTGATCCTGCTGATCGTCCTGCTCTTCGGGTCCCGCCGGCTGCCCGACCTGGCGCGCTCCGTCGGCGAGTCGCTGAAGATCTTCAAGAAGGAGGTCAAGGACCTCCGCGACGACGAACCCGCCGCACCCGCCGCCGGCGACGGCACGACGCCCGCGACCCCGGGCACGCAGACGACCCACACGCCCGAGACGCCTCAGGCGCCGAACGCCCCGGCGTCGAGCACCCCGGGCACCGAGCCCGGCACCCCGGCGAGCACCACCAGCAGCGACGACGGTGGCACCACGCCGCCCGGCACCACGCCGAAGGCGTAGCCGTGCCCGGCGCCCGACGCGCCAACCCCGAACGGCGCATGGCACTGCGCGAGCACCTGCGCGAGGCCCGGCGCCGGCTCGTCCTCGCCTGCCTCGGCATCCTCGTCGGGGCCGTGGTCGGTTGGATCGTCTACGACACCGTCTTCGCGCTCCTGCAGCGCCCGATGGAGGAGGTCGCCGCCGAACGCGACGGGCTCGCCGCCCTGAACTTCGCCGGCGTCGCCACCGCGATCGACATGAAGGTCAAGATCTCGTTCTTCCTCGGGATCCTGATCGCCAGCCCCTGGTGGCTGTACCAGTTCTGGGCGTTCATCACCCCGGGGCTCACGCGCGTCGAGAAGCGCTACGCGTTCGCGTTCCTCGGTTCCGCCGTCCCGCTCTTCCTCGGCGGGGCCGCCGTCGCCTGGTTCATGCTCCCGCGCGCGGTCTCCATCCTGTTCGAGTTCGTCCCCGACGGCTCTGCCTCCCTCATCGACGCCCAGACGTACCTGAGCTTCGTCATGCGGTTCCTCCTCGCCTTCGGGTTCGCGTTCCTCGTCCCCGTGGTCATGGTCGCCCTGACGTTCCTCGGGATCGTCCAGGCACGCACCTGGCTCAACGGGTGGCGGTGGGCCATCCTGCTGTCGTTCACGTTCGCCGCCGTCATGACACCCACGCCCGACGTCATCACGATGATCTGGGTCGCCCTGCCCGTGTGCGCGCTGTACTTCGTGGCCGTCGGAATCTGCGCCCTGCGCGGACGACAGGTCGCCCGCCGCGCGAGCACCGACCCCGCCCCTGCGAGTCCGTGAGACCCCAGCGCGTCGGCGTGGTCGTCAACCCCACCGCCGGGGCCGGCCGCGGCGCCCCCGCCGGACCCCGCGTCCTGGGGACGCTGCGTGCCGCGGGCCACGACGTCCTCGACCTGTCCGCACCGACCCTCGAGAAAGCGGCCGCGAGCGCCCGGGCGGCCGTGGCCGGCGACCACGTCGACGTCCTGGTCGTGGTCGGGGGAGACGGCATGGTGCACCTGGGGGTCAACGCGTGCGCGGCCACGTCCGTGCCACTCGGTGTGGTGGCGGTCGGGTCGGGCAACGACACGGCCACGACGCTCGGCCTTCCCGTGCACGACGTCGACGCCGCCCTGGCCGTGATCGCACGCTCCGGTGAGCGACCGCGCCGGATCGACGCCGCCTACGCGACCCCGGTGGGGCGCTGGTACGTCGGGGTGCTGTCCGCGGGTCTGGACGCCGCCGTCAGCGCCCGTGCGAGCGCCGACACCCGCTCGAAGGGCTCGATGCGGTACGTCCGTGCGGTGGTTGGCGAGCTGCGCCGATTCCGCCCCTACGGGTACCGCGTCGTGGCGGGGGACCGGGTCTGGGAGCAGCCGGGCACCCTGGTCGCGGTCGCGAACGGCCCGGTGGTCGGCGGCGGGGTCCGGATCGCCCCGGACGCGGTCCTCGACGACGGGCAGCTCGACGTCGTCGTCGCGCGTGCCTTCTCCCGGGTGCGGGCGGCGACCATCTTTCCCGGGATGTACCGCGGGGCGCACCTGCGCACGCAGGGGATCGAGACCTTCCGCAGCACCGCCGTCGTGCTGGAGGCCACGGCCGCCGGTGCGGCGCCACCGGTCGCCTGCGCGGACGGCGAGGTCCTCGGTCCGCTGCCCCTGCGGGTGGAGGTCCGCCCCGGCGCGCTGCTGGTCCTCGCCGGACCGTAGGGTGGCCACATGGCCAAGCGCAGCAGCACCAGCGGCACGACCAGCCCCGAGGAGACCGGCACGTCGCCGGCCGAACGGTATGCGGCCGCCCAGGAGCGGGCCGCCGCCGAACGCGGCGAGCTCGGCCGGTTCCGGGCCCCCCTCGACTTCGACCTCGACCCGTTCCAGGTCCAGGCCTGCCAGGCCCTGGAGGCCGGTTCCGGGGTCCTCGTGGCCGCACCCACGGGCGCGGGCAAGACCGTGGTGGGGGAGTTCGCCGTGCACCTGGCCCTCGCGGCCGGACGCAAGGCTTTTTACACCACCCCCATCAAGGCGCTGTCGAACCAGAAGTACGCCGACCTGGTGCGCCGGTACGGCCCCGACGACGTCGGGCTGCTGACCGGCGACACCTCCGTCAACGCCGACGCGCCCGTGGTCGTGATGACCACAGAGGTGCTGCGCAACATGCTCTACGCCGGGTCGGGTGCGCTCGACGGGCTGGCGTACGTCGTCATGGACGAGGTCCACTACCTCGCCGACCGGTTCCGCGGGCCCGTGTGGGAAGAGGTGATCATCCACCTGCCCGACGACGTCCAGCTCGTCTCGCTGTCGGCGACGGTCTCGAACGCGGAGGAGTTCGGCGACTGGCTCGCCATGGTCCGCGGCGACACGGCCGTGATCGTCAGCGAGCGCCGTCCCGTGCCGCTGTGGCAGCACGTCGTGGTCTCCTCACGCAGCCAGCACCACGGCCCGCCCGAGCTGCTGGACCTGTACGCCCACGACGTCGATCCCACCGACCCGGGCACCAACCCGCCCATCAGCCCCGAGCTCGTCACCGCGATGCGCGCCGGCCGCGACGACGGCGGACCTCGCGGGGGCGACCGCGGGTATCGCGGACGTGGGGGACGGCGGAACGCCGGACGACGCGGACCCGCGGGCGGGGGACGCCCTGTCGGGCGTCGCGGACCGGCCCGGTTCGCCGTCGTCGACACCCTGGCCGAGGCGAACCTGCTGCCCGCGATCTACTTCATCTTCTCCCGAGCCGGGTGCGAGGGCGCCGTCGCACAGTGCCTCGGCGCCGGCCTGCGGCTGACGACCCCCGCCGAGGAGTCCCAGATCCGCGAGATCGTCGAGACGCGCGCGGCCACCCTGCCTCCCGAGGACCTCGACGTCCTGGGCTACCGCACGTGGTCCGAGTCCCTGGCACGCGGGGTCGCGGCCCACCACGCCGGGATGCTCCCGATCTTCAAGGAGACCGTCGAGGAGCTGTTCGCCGCCGGGCTGGTCAAGGTCGTCTTCGCCACCGAGACCCTCGCCCTGGGCATCAACATGCCCGCGCGCTCCGTCGTGCTCGAGAAGCTCGTCAAGTTCGACGGGACCGGGCACGTCGACCTGACACCCGGGGCCTACACCCAGCTGACCGGACGTGCCGGCCGCCGGGGGATCGACGTCGAGGGGCACGCGATCGTCGTCGAGCACCAGGGCCTGGACCCCGTGGCGCTCGCGGGACTCGCCTCCCGGCGCCTGTACCCGCTCACGTCGTCCTTCCGGCCCACGTACAACATGGCCGTCAACCTCGTCGAACAGGTCGGTCGCGCCCGCGCCCGCGACGTCCTCGAGACGTCCTTCGCCCAGTTCCAGGCCGACCGGGGCGTGGTCGGGCTCGCCAAGCAGGCCCAGGCCCACGCCGAGGCCCTCGACGGGTACGCCCAGGCCATGCGCTGCGACCGCGGGGACTTCCGCGAGTACCAGAGCCTGCGCCGGCGCATCGGTGACCGGGAGAAGGAGCTCTCCCGCCGCGACCGCACCGCCGCACGGGCACAGACCGCCGACGCGCTCGACGCCCTGCGCCCCGGGGACGTCGTCCAGATCCTCGGAGGACGACGCGCCGGCTACGTCACCGTCGTCGCGACCGGCGAACGCAACTTCGACGGCCCCCGCCCCCTCGTCCTGGACGCCGACCGCCGCACCACCCACCTGACCGCCGACGACGCCCCCGGCGGCGTGCGCGTCGTCACCCGGGTCCGGGTGCCGCGCGGCTTCAACGCCCGCGTCAGCGCCCACCGCCGCGACCTCGCCCAGACGGTCCGCCACGCCCTGACCCAGCACGACGGCCCCCGCACAGCCCACCGTACCAAGGCGCCGGCAAGCGCTCCGGAGGACACCGAGCTCGCCCGCCTGCGCCGCCAGCTGCGCAGCCACCCCTGCCACGACTGCCCCGAGCGCGAGGACCACGCCCGCTGGGGAGAGAGGTGGGCACGGCTTCGCACCGAGCACGCGGCCCTCGTGCGCCGTGTCGAAGGGCGCACCGGGACCATCGCCCGCACCTTCGACCACATCTGCGACGTCCTGACCGAGCTCGACTACCTCGACGTCACCGACGGGAACGTCACCGTCACCGACGCCGGACGCTGGCTGCGCCGCCTGTACGCCGAGAACGACCTCGTCCTCGCCGAGTGCCTGCGCCGCGGCACCTGGGACGACCTCGACGCCCCGGCGCTCGCCGCCGCCGTCTCGACGCTCGTCTACCAGGCGCGTCGCGACGACGCGTCCGACCCGCCGGTCCCCGGCGGGCCCGACGGTCGCCTGGCCCACGCCCTGCACGAGACCGTGCGCGTCTGGTCGTCCGTCGACGACCTCGAGGCAGCGCACAAGGTCGCCACGACCAACCAGCCGGACTTCGGGATCGTGCGCCCCGTCCACCGGTGGGCCACCGGCCGATCGCTCGAGTTCGTCCTGCGCGACACCGACCTGACCGCCGGAGACTTCGTCCGCCAGTGCAAGCAGGTCATCGACGTCCTCGACCAGCTCGCCCAGGCCGCGCCCACCACCGGCACCCGGTCCACGGCCCGCACCGCCCTGAAGTCGCTGCACCGCGGCGTCGTGGCCTACTCCAGCCTCTAGGACAACGGGCACACCGGCCCAAACATCACAACTCCGTCACACCCGGTCCCGCAAACCTCCCCACGTGCCCTAGGGTGCGAGACGTGGCTACGACTCTCTACCGCGGCGGCATCATCCACTCCTCGGCCGACCCGTTCGCCGAGGCCCTCCTCGTCGCCGACGGCGTCATCACCTGGATCGGTGCCAACGACACCGCCGACGGCCTCGCGCACCGAGCCGACCGCGTCATCGAGCTCGACGGCGCGCTCGTCGCCCCCGCCTTCGTCGACGCCCACGTCCACACCCTGGAGACCGGACTCGCCCTGACCGGCGTCGACCTCTCGCCCCGCGGGGGAGTGCACAGCCTCGACGACGCACTGCGCGTCCTGGCCACCGCCGCCCGCGAGCGCCCGGCCACCGACGCCGACGAGGTGCTGCGCGCCTTCGGGTGGGACGAGACCGAATGGCCCGAGCACCGGGCACCGACCGCCGCCGAGATCGACCACGCCACCGCCGGAGCACGCGTCTATGCCGCCCGGGTCGACGTGCACTCCGCCGTCGTGTCGACCGCGCTCGCCACCAGCGCCGGACTCGCCCGGTACACCGGATGGTCGGAGGACGGATGGGTCACGGCCGACGCCAACGACGCCGCACGCGACGCCGCACGCGAGCTCTCGCCCGCCCAGCGCACCAACCTCTACCGCACCGTCCTCGACCACGCCGCCTCCCACGGCATCGCCTCCATCCACGAGAACTCCGCCCCCCACATCGACACCCGGGCCGGACTGCGCGAACTGCTGTCCACCACCGCCGACCCCGCCAGCGGGCACCCCCTCGTCATCGGCTACCGCGGAGAGCTCTGCGAGACCGCCGACGACGCCCGCGCCCTCCTCGCCGACATCCCCGGCCTCACCGGCATCGGCGGAGACCTCGACGTCGACGGCTCCCTCGGCTCGCGCACCGCAGCCCTGCGCAGCCGATACTCCGACCTCACCCACGACGCCCACGCCCAGGCCGGCGGCCCCGACGGACGCGGACTGCTCTACCTGACCGCCGAACAGGTCGCCAACCACCTGTCCGCCGTCACCCGCGCCAAGACCCAGGGCGGATTCCACGTCATCGGCGACCGCGCCATGGACGAGTTCCTCATCGGCCTCAAGACAGCCTCCGACATCGAGGGCAACAGCGCCCTGCGCGCCCGCGGACACCGGATCGAGCACGCACCCATGGTCGACGCGCAGGCGCTCGCCGCCCTGCTGCTGCTCGGCGTGAGCCTGAGCATCCAACCAGGGTTCGACGCCGCCTGGGGCGGAGCCGACGGCATGTACGCCGCACGCCTCGGCGGCACCCGGATCGACGGCATCAACGCGTTCTCCGACCTCGCGTCCGCAGGGATCCCGATCGCCTTCGGCTCCGACGCACCCGTCACCCCCGTCGACCCCTGGGGAGCCGTCCGCGCCTGCCTCGAACACGTCGACCCCGACCAGCGCATCTCCGCCCGCGCCGCCTTCCGCGCCCACACCCGCGGAGGATGGCGGCTCGCCGGACTCGAACACACCGGGGCAGGGGAGATCCGCGTCGGAGCACCCGCACACCTCGCCGTCTGGCGCGCCGACCACTACGCCGTCCAGGGCGGCAAGCAACGCGCCTCCAGCTGGTCCACCGACGTCCGCTCCGGCACACCCCTGCTGCCCGCCGTCGGACCCGACGAACCAGACCCCACCTGCCTGCACACCATGCGCGACGGCGTCGTGCTCTACGACACCTACTGACCCGCACCACCCACCCGTGGACCGACCACTCACAGGCGAGCCGTAGGCTGGCGCGCATGGAACCAGGCCCCCGACCCGACATCGCCCCACCAAGCCGGGCCCTGTCGATCTACCTCGCCGTCGCAGGCGGCGCCGCACTGTTCCTCGCCTTCCCCGACGCCGGGATCTGGCCCCTGGCCCCCGTAGGCACGACCCTCGCGTTCCTCGCCCTGCGCCGCGACCACGCCGGATGGAACGCCCTCACCGGACTCGTCCTCGGCCTGACCTTCCTCCTGCCGCACCTGTGGTGGTCCTACGAAGCCACCACCGTCCTTCCCTGGATCGCACTCAGCGCCCTGCAAGCCGCCTTCTTCGCACTCTTCGGCGCCACCTGGACCTGGACCCGGCGCACACCCCTCGTCCAACGCCACCTCCTCCTGCAGGCCCTCGCCTTCAGCGTGCTCTGGGTCGCCGTCGAACAGTTCCGCTCCTCCTGGCCCTTCGGCGGCTTCGCCTGGGCCCGACTCGGCTTCTCCCAAGCCCAGTCACCCCTCGGCCACTACGCCTGGCTCGGCAGCATCCCCGCCGTCTCCCTCGCCGTCACCCTCACCGGAACACTCCTCGCCGTCACCCTCATCACCGCACGCCGAACCCACCGCACCCCGGCGCTCGCGGGCGCCGGCACCGCGGTGGTGCTCGTCCTCGGCGGGCTGCTCGTCCCTCTGAGCACCGACGCACAGTCCGGGACGCTCGCGGTCGGAGCCGTCCAGGGCAACGTCGCCGAACCCGGCCTCGGGTCGTTCGCCAACAGGGGAGAGGTCCTCCAGAACCACGTCGACGGCACCTTCGACCTCCTCGACGACGTGGAACCCGGGGAGCTCGACATCGTGCTCTGGCCGGAGAACGGCTCCGACCTCGACCCGCAGACGACGCCCGACGTCGCGGCAGACATCGACGAGGCCGCACAGGCCGTGGACGCACCGATCCTCGTCGGCGCCCAGGAGTTCCCCGACACCGGCGGCCGGTACAACGTCGCACTCCTGTGGGAGCCCGGGGTCGGCGTCACCGACCGGTACGCCAAGCAACGTCCCGCACCGTTCGGCGAGTACATCCCCATGCGCGGGTTCGTCGGCCTGTTCACCGACCAGGTCGACCGAGTCACCAACGACATGATCGCGGGGGACGGGCCCGCCGTCGTCGACCTCGACGTACCAGACCTGGGCCGCACCGTCCCCCTGGCGACCATCATCTGCTTCGAGGTGGCCTACGACGACACCGTCCAGCAGTCGATCCGAGACGGGGGAGAGCTGCTGGTGGTCCCCACCAACAACGCGTCGTTCGGCTTCACCGCCGAGTCGACCCAGCAGCTCGCGATGTCCCAACTGCGCGCGATCGAGACCGGTCGCTCCACGGTCCAGATCTCGACGGTCGGGGTCTCCGGCGTCATTGCCGCCGACGGGACGATGCTCGAGCAGACCGACCTCTTCACCGCGGACCAGATGATCGCCGACCTGCCGCTGCGGACCACGATCACCCCGGCCGTCTTCCTCGGGGCATGGCCCGAGCTCATCATCTGGGGCGTCGCACTGATCCTCCTCGGCACCGGCGTCGTCGCCAGCCGCCGGCGTCGGGCATAGACGAAGGGCGTCGTGATCCGTGGTGGATCACGACGCCCTTCGTCGGTTCGGACCTCGACGGTCCGCGTCAAGGCATCAGGCCGAACGGCGCAGCTTGCCCGCGTGCAGCAGCTCGAGTCGCTCCTCGAGGAGCTCCTCGAGCTCCTTGACCGTGCGACGCTCCAGGAGCATGTCCCAGTGCGTACGCGGCGCCTTGCCCGCCTTCATCTCAGGACGCTCGGCGTCCCGCAGCAGAGCCTCGGCACCACAGCGGCACTCCCACACGGGCGGGACCTCAGCCTCGGTGGAGAACGGCAGGATGATGGTGTGCCCGTTCGGGCAGTCGTAGTTGGCCTGGAAGCGCGGGGCGAAGTCGACGCCCTCGTCCGACTCCATGCTCTTCGAACCGATGCTCATCCCACGCAGCGAGCGGTCGGGCATGTGATCCTCCAAGGGGTAGTGGAAGCGTCGAATGACAGCAGTCGCCGTCACTGACATTCAACGGCTTCTTCGGGCCCGGTGTTCCGTGAACGCGTGAAGGTCCGGTGAATGTCATGGGGGGCGTCCCGCGTGCGGGACCGGACCAGAGTGTCGGTCCGGCGCTCTCGCCGCAACTTCGCCACCGCGCACGCACTCGTGGTAGGTCCTGACGATCGGTGAGATCCTGCGGGTCGCACAGAGCAAGCCCTGCATCGCGGGTGACGCACGACACGAGAATTGCGATCAGATTCAACTAACGGATCGCGCGGGGCCAGAGCAGGGGAGCGGGGCACGACGACGCCTGACCTCGCGAGACGACACACGATCGCGGGCCTGGCGTGTCGTGGACGCACACAACAACAATTCGGACACTTAGGACATGCGCAGGGGAGAGCGTCACCACCGGCAATCTGCGCGGAATCCGGGCCGACCGAGCCTGGTGGCCCCGGTGGTCGGTGCGTGACGGCACCCAGACACCCGGACGGACGAGCTCCGAACCGCCCCGCGGGCCGAGAGCGCGGCCGACGAGTGGTCCGCGTATCGAGCGACGTGCGACCAACCCGGAGGCGAACGGTGTGCACTGGTTGGTCGCACCAGGAGCTCGAGCGGCCACGAAGGTCGACGTCCCGTCGATCTGCTGGTGCATAGAAGCGTGCTAAGCCCCTCATAGGGAACGCCGATAATGTTCATTATGTCATTCTAGCGTCAGAACGGCCCGGACGCAGCCAGGAGCCCGCTCCCCAGAGCCCGTGAGCCACAGGCGGGCCCAGACAATGTGTCGTCCCGGTCCGGGACGACGACGTTGATCGCGCACACCCGCGACGACCGTCGGCGAACCATCGCTGTGCCACGGCGCGTTCCTGCCGAGCTCACGACGAGGTCGACGGTGTCGCCAGTCGCGCGACGCGACATGCACCCGGGTGCAATGCCTCCGTCGCGCAGCCCACGACCCAGCACGGCGACGCGATCGCCGACTATGCACTCCCCTCCGGGCCTGCCGGCGTGCTCCGCGCCGGGGCGTTCGCACACCCATGGGCACGGCGGGCCGACGACGCGCGCACCCCGGCCCCACGCAAACCACGTCGCCTCACGCGGCACACCCCTGCGCGGCGACGCTCACGGCGTGCAGCGCGCGTGACAGACCGTGCATGCGGTACGCTGATTCGGACATTAGGTATAAACCATTGTGTTTAGTGCAACACAATGGTTCTGTACGTGCTCGCGGGCGACGGGCTGTCGGTGGCTGTCCGTACTGTCTGGTCCGTACCTTCTGACACCAGCTCCCCGAGGTTTCTCATGGCCAGTCCCCCACGGATCGAACGCATCGTCGTCGTCGACGCCGTGGATGCCTACCTGCGCTCCGTCGCGTCAGAGACCTCGCGGGGGGTCCTCGCTCCCTCGACCCAACGCAGCTACGTCCGGGATCTGCGCGAGTTCCAGAGCCTGGTGGGCGACCGCGTGGTGCTGGACGAGATCGAGGGTCCCGACGTCGACGACGTCCTCGTCGAGTATCAGGCCACTCCGGACCGCCGCTACTCCCCTGGCTCGGCCCGGCAGCGGCCCCCCGGCCGCTCCGCCGCGACGGTGAACCGATTCCGACAGTCCGTCTCGAGGTTCTTCGCCCACGCGGTACGGCACGGTTGGGTCCAGGTGGACCCGTTCCAGCTCGCGTCTCCTCCGGCGAGGTCCCGGGAGCCGCTCCGCAGCGCCCGCACGGCCCTGTCCGCCTCGGCCGCCCGAGCGCTGCTGGATTCGACCGAGAGGCCGGACGACGAGGCGCCGCGTGTCGACCAGGATCTCGCCCAACGGAACCGCCTGCTCGTCGCTCTCCTTCTCGTCCTCGGTCCGCGTGTCTCAGAGGTGGTCCGCACGGACCTGGACGACCTGGTCCGTGAGCCGCACGAGACGCGGTGGCGAATCCGCGGCAAGGGCGGGGTCCCGCGAACAGTCGTGCTCTCCCCTCCTCTGGCCGAGGCGCTGGCGACCTATACCGCGGATCTACGGCCACGGCTCGCAGCCCGACGCCCGGACGATCCCGACACGGCGCAGGCGTTGTTTCTCACGTGGCGCGGGCGGCGCATGGACGCCCAGGGGGTCCGCGACGTCGTGCGGCGTGCCACCGCGCGAATGCCCGAGGAGTACCGTCGCGACGCCACCCCGCACGCGCTGCGTCATACGACGGCCACCGTCCTCGTCGCGCACGGCTGGGACGTCAAGGTCGTCGCCGAGCTCCTGGGCCACGCCTCGATCGCCACCACGAACGTCTACCTCGACCGGATCGACGGCGAGCTGGCGGCCGCCATCCGGGCCCACCCGCTCAGCGGCCCTCGCGAGTCGACAGGCTGACGGGCATCCCGGTGCGAGTTCGCGCGGTCCGTTCCATCCTGGGTCGGTACACGATCAGCAGAACCGCGTGGAGGTGGCAGATGCCGGGCAAGAAGCCGGGACCGAGCGTCAAGGACGACACGGTGTACGAGAGTCTTCGAGAGGACGGGGCGAGCAAGGAGAAGGCGGCGCGGATCGCCAACGCCTCGGCGAACGAAGGGCGCAGCGCCGTCGGCCGCCGGGGCGGTCATGCGGAGCCCTACGAGGACTGGACGGTCGACGATCTGCGAGAGCGAGCCCGCGAGCTCGACGTCGCCGGCCGGTCCTCGATGCGCAAGAGCGAGCTCGTCAAGGCGCTGCGGTCGCGCTGATCCGGTCCGCTCGCAGTAAAGTGCGGGACGTGTCCTTCTTCGCGCGCTCCGCACCGCAGCCCCTGACGACGTCCCAACGGTTCGGGCGGCTGGTGCGCCGGTCGGCGCTGGTCGCCGCAATGATCCCCTTCGGCGCCGCGACGGGGATCATGGCGTACGACGCGATCCGCCGTCGCAGCTCTGGTCTGACCGGGACGTTCCCCGTCACGCCGCCCGGAGACACGTCGATCGACGAGACCGAGGCACGCGTCTACACGTTCGGTGAGGACCTCTACGCCGACATGCTCGCTGCGATCCGCGGCGCACGCCGCCGCGTCATGCTCGAGACCTACATCTGGAAGGACGACGCCACCGGGCACGCCTTCAAGGAGGCCGTCGAGGAGGCAGCGGCTCGCGGTGTCGACGTCTACCTCGTCTACGACGGTTTCGCGAACCTGGTCGTCCCGCGCGACTTCTTCCGCTTCTCCCCCGCGATCCACGTGGTGCGGTTTCCCGTGTTCCGTCCGGGCGTCCTGGCCTTCAACGTCAGGAAGTCGGGCCGTGACCACCGCAAGATCCTCGTCGTCGACGACGAGGTCGGGTTCGTGGGCGGGTACAACATCGGGGACGACTACGCGACGCGCTGGCGGGACACGCACCTGCGTATCTCGGGCCCGGCTGTCTGGGACCTGCGCAACGCGTTCGTCGACTTCTGGAACGCGAACAGGACGGCGCACCCCGCACTCGAGGACCCGGGTTCGCAGGTGTGGGACCCGCGGATCCGGATGGCTCGCAACGCGCCGTCGCACCTGGTCTTCCCGATCCGGAACCTGTATCTCGACGCGATCGACCGGGCTGTGCGCACGGTCTCGATCACGCAGGCCTACTTCATCCCCGACCGCGAGATCCTGACGGGCCTGCTGCTCGCGGCGGCCCGCGGCGTCGACGTGCGGGTGATCGTCCCGGAGATCTCGAACCACGTCATCGCCGACTGGTTGCGCAACGGGATCTACGCGACGCTCCTGAACGGCGGAGTGCGGATCTTCCTGTTCCAGGACGCCATGGTCCACGCCAAGACGGCGACGATCGACGGACGGTGGACCACGATCGGCACCGCGAACATCGACCGACTGAGCCTGAGCGGAAACTACGAGGTCAACGCCGAGATCGTCGACGAGGGCGTTGCACGCCTGATGGACGAGATCTTCGCCACCGACCTGACGAACTGCCGTGAGCTCACGGCCGGCGAGTGGAGCGAGCGCAACATCGTCGCCAAGCTCTCGGAATCGATGATCAGGCCTCTGCGTCCGCTCCTCTAGGAGCGCAGCGTGTCCGCCGCGTCTTCCTCGGGGCGCGGCGGAACCGTCTCGTCCTCTTCGAGGAGGACAGGTTCGGTGTACTCGGGGTGCTGGGCGACGATCTGCTCGCCGAGACTGTCCGTGTGCGGTTCGGGGGTGGTCATCGTTCCTCCTCGGGTCGTCCTCTCACCTTAGGACCTCTGCCGACGACCGCGCAGTGGGGAGTCGGCTACCCGGCCTCGATGCGGGAGCGGCGACGTGCTGCAAGCTCGTCTCCCGCGTGCTGCGTCGGCTCGGCGTCCTCGGTGGGCAGCGCACTCAGGGTGCCCTCCACCTCGCGCCAGACCCGTCCGACGGCGATGCCGAAGACACCTTGTCCGCCCTGGACGAGGTCGACGACCTCGTCGGCAGAGGTGCACTCGTAGACGCTGGCGCCGTCGCTCATGAGGGTGATCCGGGCCAGGTCCGCCACTCCCCTGTCTCGCAGGGCCTGGACCGCGGTGCGGATCTGCTGGAGCGACACCCCGGTGTCGAGAAGTCGCTTGACGATCTTGAGCACGAGGATGTCGCGGAACCCGTAGAGCCGGTGCGTCCCGGAGCCGGTCGGGTTCCGCACGGACGGCTCGACGAGCCCGGTCCGCGCCCAGTAGTCGAGCTGGCGATAGGTGATCCCCGCGGCACCGCAGGCGGTGGGACCGCGGTATCCGACCGTCAGGGACTGCTCGTCGAGCGACTCGCCGAACAGCAAGCCTTGCGCACCGTTGTCGCGCGGGGCCGGGGCCTGCGACTGTCCGCTGCTGTTCACTGCGCCTCCTGAAGGTCGGAGTTCTCGTCGGCCATGTGGTGCGCCCACGAGGTCCGGTGATCGTGCTCTGGGTCAACCTTATGACCCTCGACCTCAGGTCGAGGGTGCGGCGCGCCGGTGGCTCATGTGAAGTCCTCGGGGACGACGTGGTCGAGGAATGTGCGGAAGCGTTCGAGGTCCTCGCGCTGGCGTCCGGAGACGACCTCGACGCCGGAGGTCGCGACGACCTCGGCCGAGCACAGCACGGGACTGTGGGTGCGGATCGCGACCGCGATGGCGTCCGACGCGCGGGCGTCGAGGCGTTGACCGTTGCTGAGCACGAGCTCGGCGTAGAAGACCCCGTCGTCCAGGGCGACGATCTCGGCGCAGGTCAGCTGCACCTGGACGGCCTCGAGGACGTCGCACAGCAGGTCGTGCGTCATGGGGCGGGGAGCCGTCATGCCCGACTGGGCGGTCGCGATCGCGTTGGCCTCACGGGGCCCGACGACGATCGGCACGACCAGCTCCGAGGCGCCATCGAGAAGCAGGACGACGATCTCTCGCTCGCCCTGCCGCTGCCTCACGCCGAGGACGTCGACGTGAACCATCGGGGGGTTGTGGCTCACCTGGTCACCGTACGACGGTCCGACCGGGACGGCGCGCGGAGCGTCAGGAGGTGAGGTCGGAGATGCCTTCGTGGACCCAGGCCCGGTGCAGCCGGGCGCAGGTCTCTCCCACCTCGGCGGCCATGGTGCCCGCGTGGGCGCGAGCCGACGGGGACTGCTGGCTGCGCCACGGTGCGACGATCTGCTGGACGAGGCTGACGTGCCGGTCCGAGGCGGTGCGCAGCGAGCGGAGGTGTCGGGCCTCGACGCCGTACTCGGCCAGCGCGGAGGCGAGCCGGAGGATCTCGAGGGACGCGGCGTCGTGCTGCCCACCGGGCGAGCGTCGCAGGACCCCCGCCTCGACGAGAGAGTCGACGAACTCGGTCTGGACGCCTGCGGCAGCCGCGAGGGACTCGGTCGTGTACCGGCTGGGCGCGGCCTCGGCGGGGGTGCCGGCGATCCGGGGGCCGGGCGCGTGCTCGGTCCCGCCATCGTCGAGCTCGTGGAGGCGTTCCTTGATGACCTTGAGCGGCAGGTAGCTGTCTCGCTGCTCCACGAGAACGAACCGCAGCCGCTCGACGTCGGCGGGGCTGTACTGCCGATACCCGGCGTTGGTCCGCACCGGTTCGATCAGGCCTTGCTCCTCGAGGAAACGGAGCTTGGAGTGACTGACGCCCGGAAAGTCGGGACGTAGCGCCGTCAGGACGTCCGAGATCCGCATGGTGGCGCGATGCGAGACACCATGGGGCCACGTCGTGCCGGCCGGTTCGGGACCGACGGCACGTTGTGCGGAAGCGTTCACGCCTCGGTCGTCCCCGCGTGGGGGCTCGGGTAGAACGTGAGACGGAACTTGCCGATCTGCACCTCGTCGCCCAGGTTCAGCGCGACGGTCTCGACCCGGTCTCGGTTGACGTAGGTGCCGTTCAGCGAGCCGATGTCGCGGACGTAGAACGCGTCGTCCTCGCGGACGAACTCGGCGTGCTTGCGCGAGACGGTGACGTCGTCGAGGAAGATGTCGGCGCGCTCGCTGCGGCCCGCGACGGTCCGCGGGGTGTCCAGCAAGAACCTCGACCCGGCTCCGGGTCCGTGCTGCATGATCAGGAGCGCAGAGTGTCGCGGGAGCGCGGCGACGGCGGCCTTCTCGTCCGACTCGAGCCCACCGCGAGGCCCCGGCTCTTCGGCGGCAGCCGGGTCGATGCGGCCGAAGCTGATCGTCGTCTCGGGGCCACCGTGCGTCGGCTCAGGGCCTGCCGGAGTAGTCATGTCGCCTCCTTGGCAACGCCGTTTCCGGCCGCTGCGTCCATCATGTCGGATCCGTGTACACCCTATGGCCAGTGAGGCACTCTCCGCACCCTGCGGGGTACGACGCTACGAACCAGATTCTGGGACGGGCGTCGCAAACTCGGGGTCCTCGGGCTCTCGGGTCGAGGTGATCTCCAGATCGTCGAGCTGACGGATCGTCTCCTGCGCACCGGCGTTGCGGACCGCGGCCATCGCACCGCCGGCGATCTCGAGCGCGGGTTCGAGTGTCGTGGGTTCGCCGATCGCCGACCAGTGGTACGGCGACTCGAGGAGGTTGTCGTCCATGACGAGGCCGTCCTCGCCCCGGGTGAACCAGGTGCTCGTGACGACGCGGACACCGTTGAGCTCGATCGCCTCGGCCCCGGCGTTGCGCAGCTCTTCGAGGATGTTGAACATCGTCGAGGCCGACAGCGCCTCGGAACCCTCGATGATGGTCAGCTCGATGCCGGGCCCCGTGGCGGGCAGGCGGCCGGACAGGATGCCCTCGGTCGTCGCCTGTTCCTGCGCGAGCTCCTCGGACCGCCGGTCGCTCTCGACGCCGGCGGCGAGCTCGTCGCGGGTCGCCTCGAGCTCACGGGATCGTTCCTCGAGCTCGTTGGTCCGCTGGGTCGCCTCGTCGAGCAGCCTGACGAGCTCGGACTGGCGCAGCGTGGAGTACTCGTCCTCCTGGTTGGCACCGACCTGCACGACCAGGGCGAAGCCGAGTCCCGCGAGCAGCACCGCGGCGAGAAACTGCGACCTGCGCGAGGCGAACCAGCTCGGGCCGACCGGGTCGTGGTGGCCGGCGCGGTGCTCGTGGTCGTCGTCGGCCGCGTCAGTGTCCGACGGGTCGACCTCGAGGTCGGAACCGGCCGCATCGGGTCCGGTGTCGGTGGTCTCCCGGTCGTCGCGCGTCCGTTCGCTCACGTGGTGCTCCTGCGGCTCGGGCGGTCCGGGGCGGTCGACGTCGGACGCGTCGGCCGTGTCGAGCTCCTCCTCCGCCGCTCCTTCCTCATCGGGCCCGTCGTCTGCGGCTCCGCGAGGCTCACGGGCCTCCTCCGGCGCATCGGTGACCGGCACCGCCTGCGCCTCCGAGCCTGCGGGCCCGGCGGGTTGCGACGTCCCGTCCTCCGGGCGCCCTGTCTCGTCCGCGGCGTCTGCGGGGTCTGCGGCGCTCGTCGGGTCCTTGCGCCCGGGAGCGGGCTCGTCGTTCTCCGGTGAGGTCATGCCGCTCACGCCTTGAACAGGTGACGGCGGATCGCCGCGGAGTTGGAGAAGATGCGGATCCCGAGGACGACGACGACGCCCGTGGACATCTGGCTGCCGACACCGAGCTGGTCTCCGAGGAAGACGATGAAGGCCGCGATGACCGTGTTCGACAGGAACGACACGAGGAAGACCTTGTCGTCGAACATGCCGTCGAGCTTGGCGCGCAGGCCACCCATCAGGGCGTCGAGCGCGGCGATCACCGCGATCGGGAGATACGGCGCGAGGAACGCGGGAACTTCAGGCTGCAGGGCCAGGCCGGCAATCATGCCGACCACGAGGCCGATCACGGCGATCATGGGGTGCTTTCCGGGTCGGACGTCGGCGGCTCCGTCGAGGTGCTGTCGGCGTCGGTGTCGTCTGCATCGTCTTGGCTGGAGTCTAGGGGTTGTGCGTAGAACGTCTGGATGCTCGGGTCGGCCGGCACGGAGAGCCCGCTGGACTGTGGCGTGGTCGAGCTCTGGATCCCGAACGAGGACAACGTGAGGATGAACGAGGCGCCCGGGGACTTCGCGAACTCCGTCTGCATCGTCGTCGGGTCGCCGACGGCGGTGATGCGGTACGGGGAGGAGACCGGTTGCAGGTCGACGAGGATCGCCTGACCCGCGGACCGGATGGCGCTGAGCGGGGTCAGGCGTCGTCCGTTGATCGAGATCGCCTCAGCGCCCGCGTACCAGAGCGAGTTCACCACGCGCTGCAGGTCGTCGTCGTGCACCTGGGAGTCGGTGTCGATCTCCGCACCGGCCAGGGCGCTCGCGTCGGCGAGAGTGAGCAGCAGTCCCCCGCCCTCGACGGCGACCGACCCGGACACGACGCCGTCACGCAGCAGCGCGGCCTGGACGTCGGGGTCCTGGTCGTCGAAGGTCTGGGACCGGAGGGCCTCCACCTCGTCGGACAGGTCGTCGACCTCAGCGCCCAGGGCGTCGGCCTGGCGCTCGCGGTCGGCGAGCTCGGTCTCGAGGAGCGTGCGGGCCTCGGCGGCGGCCGGCTGGGGTGCGCGCAGGGTGACGGCGGCGACGGTGACGACGAGACCGATCGCCGCGGCGACCAGGAAGACCGTGGCGGTCACCCAGGCGGCCCGGCGGGTCCCGCCGTCGGGGCTCTGGGCACGCCGTTCGGCGGCCGCGGCGTAGCCGGGGTCGAGGGGACGTTCCATCACCTCGCGCAGCAGCGTCATCGACTCGTCCGGGCGGCGCGTCATCGGACTTCCTCCACGATCAGGGTCACGACGCCGACGGTACCGGGGACGAGGCAGAGCGTGAACGGTGCCGGGACACAGGTCGCACGGGTGAGTGTCGCCGTCGCGGTCTGCACGTCGCCCTCCCCTTCTCGTGCGGTGCGGTGCTCGGGACAAGCGTAGTGTCCCCGAGTCGTTGTGGCCGACCTCACCGGGCCGCGGTGTTCCCATGCTGGCGGGCAGAACGTACGCTGGAGGGACTCCAGTGGAGTATGTCGCCATTCCCGTGGTGTGTATTCGCGCCCTACTGTGCGCGCCTCTCGTCAGTTTGTGTCCGGGACAGCGACCTGCGGAGAACCGACTCGGTGACCGCACGACGCTCCGCCGCCCCACATGAACGGACCGGTACGTGACCGATCACGCTGCACCCACCCCTGCCCTGACCTTCGACGACCTGAACCTGCCGGCCTCGCTGCGCAAGGCTGTCGCCGACCTGGGCTTCACCACCCCCTCCGCGATCCAGGCCGAGGCGATCCCGGCCCTGCTGTCGGGTCGCGACATCACCGGCATCGCCCAGACCGGCACCGGCAAGACGGCGGCCTTCGGCCTGCCGCTGCTGGCCGCGATCGACCCGACCTTGCGCCGTACGCAGTCGCTGGTCCTCGCCCCGACCCGCGAGCTCGCGATGCAGGTCGCGGAGGCCATCGAGTCGTTCGCCGCCGACATGCCCGGTCTGGAGGTCGTCCCCGTCTACGGCGGCGCGCCGTTCGGCCCGCAGGCACGCTCGTTGCGCGACGGTGCCCAGGTCGTCGTCGGCACCCCCGGTCGCGTCATCGACCACCTCGAGCGCGGGACCCTCAAGCTTGACTCGATCCGGTTCCTCGCTCTGGACGAGGCCGACGAGATGCTGCGCATGGGCTTCGCCGAGGACGTCGAGAACATCTTCAACCGTGCCCCTGTCGAGCGTCAGGTCGCACTCTTCTCCGCGACCATGCCTCCGCAGATTCGTCGCGTGGCGGCCCAGCACCTCAACGACCCGCTTGAGATCGCCGTCGCCCGCCAGGCCACGACGGTCACCAGCGTCCGCCAGACCTACGCCGTCGTGCCGTTCCGCCACAAGGCTGGTTCCCTCGCCCGTGTGATCGCGACCTCGGACGTCGACGCGGCGATCGTGTTCGTCCGCACGCGTGCCGCCGCCGAGGAGGTCGGGTCCGCCCTCGTCGAACGTGGGATCGCCGCTGCGACCATCTCGGGCGACGTCGCGCAGAAGGACCGCGAGAAGATCGTCGAGCGCCTGCGCTCCGGCCAGGTCGACGTCCTCGTCGCCACCGACGTCGCCGCGCGTGGACTCGACGTCGACCGCATCGGCCTCGTCGTAAACTTCGACCTGCCCAAGGAGCCCGAGGCCTACGTGCACCGCATCGGCCGCACCGGCCGTGCGGGCCGGTCGGGTACCGCGCTGTCGTTCGTCAACCCGCACGAGCGCGGACGCCTGAAGACGATCGAGCGGATGATCCGCGTGCGGCTCGAGGAGATCGAGATCCCCTCCCCCGCCGACGTGTCCGCCCACCGGGCCAAGACCCTCCTCGCCAAGGTCGCCGACCGCACCGAGGCCGGCCGACTGACGATGTACGCGGACCTCGTCCGCACCTACCTGACAGAGCACCCCGACACCGACCCGGTCGACCTCGCCGCGGCGCTCGCGGCGCTCGCGGTCGGCGACGACGGCCCGAAGGCCCGTGCCGAGCAGGAGGCGTTCGACGCCGAGCGTGCCGAGGCGAAGGCCGCCCGCGAGCGTGGCGCAGCACGTCGCGAAGGCACCCGTCCCGACCGCGAGCGGTCCCCCCGGGTCCGTGACGAGCGTGAGCGTGGTGAGCGCGGGATCCGCCGCGAGGCCGTCGGGACGCGCTACCGCGTCTCGGTCGGGCACAAGGACGGCGTCGAGCCGCGTGGCATCGTCGGTGCGCTGACGAACGAGGGCGGGCTCAACGGCAAGGACCTCGGCAAGATCGACATCTTCCCGAGCTTCTCCCTGGTCGACATCGTCCCGAACCTCGACGACGAGACGCTCGCCCGGATCGGACGGGCCCGTGTGGGCGGTCGCCCGCTGCGCATCGCGAAGGACCGCGGGGCACCGTCGGGCGCTCGCGGGTCGAGCGCACCGCGGCACGAGCACCGTCACGGTGCGACGAGCCGCCCGGTGAACCGTCCGGAGCGTTCGCGCGCGGGCTCGGACCGCTAGTCCGTCATGACGAGGAGGGCCCCGCAGCCACTGGCTGCGGGGCCCTTCCTCGTCATGCCCCGGGCCACCCGCGCCGTCCGGGTCCCACGTCGTGCGGTCCGAGGGCGTGCACGCAGGGTCGTGCTGTCAGGGTCGAGGTTCGGGGGCCTCGCCGTGGGCGGCGACGAGCGCGGCGAGGCGACGTGCCTGGGCCTCGGAGCGTGCGCCGTCGGCGCGCTGGACGGCGAGGACGGAGACGGTGTCTCCGTCCGACAGGTCGAGGCGGACCCAGGCGTCGTCGGGGCTGAAGCGGACGGCCACGATCTGTGCCCAGTCGAGCCTGCGGGTGCTCCCCGCGTTGCGGATGGTGATGCCCTGGGGGTTGACGTCGGCACGGACCCCGCCGAGCCGCCACATGAGGAAGGCGGAGAACGCACCGAAGCCGAGGAGTGACGCACGGTTTCCGGCCGAGGCCATCGGACCTTCGACGACGACGGCGATGATGATGCAGCCGCCGAGGAGGATCGCAGCCAGGACGAGCGCGACGGCGCGCCCCCACCGGGGGTAGAAGGAGGCGTAGGGGTCGGTGTCGCGGGGTACGGACGCCATGGTGCTCAGAGTCGGCACGCGTGGATGGACGTCACGAGGATCGCCCGTGCGCCCACGTCGTACAGGGCATCCATCACCTGGTTGGTCTCGCGGCGCGGGACCATTGCGCGGACGGCAGCCCAGTCGTTGTCGTGCAGCGCGGAGACGGTCGGAGACTCGAGCCCCGGGGTGAGGGCCACGGCCTGCTCGACGAGCCGGACGGGGACGTCGTAGTCGAGCAGGACGTACTGCCGGGCGGTGAGTACCCCCTGCAGGCGGCGGGTGAGGATCTCCAGGCCCGCCGGGTCCTCCTCACCGCGCCGCTTGATGAGGACGGCCTCGGAGCGCAGGATCGGCTCTCCGAACACCTCCAGGCCGGCCGCGCGCAGCGTCGTCCCCGTCTCCACGACGTCCGCGATCACGTCGGCGACGCCGAGACGCACCGACGACTCGACGGCTCCGTCGAGGTGCACGATCCCCGCGGGCTCGATCCCCCGGCTGGTCAGGTACTGCTCCACCAGGACGTTGTACGACGTCGCGATCCGCTTGCCCGCGAGCTCGGAGATCTGCGTCGTCGTCCCCGACGGCGCTGCGAACCGGAACGTCGACCCGGCGAAGCCCAGCGGCAGGTGCTCGTCCGCCCGCGCCCCCGAGTCGAGCAGCAGGTCCCGGCCCGTGATCCCGGCGTCGACCGTCCCCGCCCCGACGTACACCGCGACGTCGCGCGGACGCAGGAAGAAGAACTCGACGTCGTTGTCCGGGTCTGCCAGGACGAGCTCGCGCGAGTCACGGCGCTGCCGGTACCCGGCCTCCCTCAACATCGCAGCAGCAGGCTCGGACAGTGACCCCTTGTTCGGGACGGCAATGCGCAGCACGGAATTCCTCGGTTCGACTCTGACGACACGGGCAACGACACGTCACAGGTAGCGGTAGACGTCCTCAAGGGTCAGACCCTTCGCCACCATCATGACCTGCAGGTGATACAGCAGCTGGGAGATCTCCTCGGCAGCCTCGGCGTCCGTCTGGAACTCCGACGCCATCCAGACTTCCGCAGCCTCCTCGACGATCTTCTTGCCGATGGCATGCACGCCGGCGTCCAGCTCCGCGACGGTGCCCGACCCCTCGGGACGCGACACGGACTTCTCGGTCAGCTCGGCGAACAGCTCCTCAAACGTCTTCACGAACCCAGCCTAGACGCCCGCGCACGGAACGGTGCACGGATTCCACGCACCGGCCCCGGCGCTCGCGGACGTCACAGTGCACGCAGGGCCAGGACGGTCGCGATCGCCGCCTCGGCGGCCTCGGCGCCCTTGTCCTCGCCGGACCCCGGGAGGCCCGCACGGTCAAGGGCCTGCTCCTCGGTGTCGCAGGTCAGGAGCCCGAAGCCGACCGGCACGCCGGTCCGGGTCGAGACGTCCGTGAGCCCGTGCGTGGCGGCCGAGCAGACGTAGTCGAAGTGCGGGGTCCCGCCGCGGATCACGACGCCCAGCGCGACGACCGCGTCGGCGCCGGTCTCGGCCGCCCGCGCCGCCGCGACGGGCAGCTCGAACGACCCGGGCACCCGCACCTCCGTGACGCTCCTGACGCCAGCCTCCGCCAACGCACGGCGCGTCCCAGCCAGCAGGCCGTCCATGACGGCGGTGTGCCAGCTCGCGGCGACGACCGTGACCCGCAGGCCCGTCCCGTCCACCTGGATCTTCGGTGCTCCTGCTCCGCTCATCGTCCGTCCTCCGTGATCGTGTCCAGCAGGTGGCCCATCGCCACCTTCTTCGTCAGCAGATACGCATGGTTGTGCCTGCCGTGCCCCACCTCGAGCCGTGTCGCGCGCACGACGTCGATCCCCGACGCCGTCAGGCCGGTGACCTTCGCAGGGTTGTTCGTCAGCAGCTCGACCCGACCGAGCCCGAGATCCTCCAGGACCGCCGCGGCGGCACCGTACTCCCTCCTGTCGGCGGGCCAGCCGAGCTCCAGGTTCGCCTCGACCGTGTCCCGGCCGTCGTCCTGCAGCTCGTACGCGCCGATCTTCCCGAGCAGGCCGATGCCCCGACCCTCGTGCCCCCGCAGGTACACCACCGCGCCCCCGACCGCGGCGACGCGGCGCATCGCCTCGTGCAGCTGAGGGCCACAGTCGCAGCGCAACGACCCGAACGCGTCCCCGGTCAGACACTCCGAGTGCACCCGGACCACGGGCACGTCCGCCGGCGCCCCGGTCGGCTCGACCGGCACCAGGGCCACGTGCTCCGCCCCCGTCTTCACGTCCCGGTACCCGTGCACCCGGAACTCCCCGTGCTCCGTCGGCAGCGCAGCCACACCCGAACGTTGGACCCGGGCACGCTGCGGCGCAGCCTCCGGCTCCGTCACCACCGGGTCGTGCTCCAGGCGCCAGGCGATCAGGTCCTCGATGGTGATGAGCACCAGCCCCTCCCGCTGCGCCAACGCCGACGCGTCGTCCAGACGCACCATCGACCCGTCGTCGTGCACGAGCTCCGCGATACCACCGACCTCACCCGCATCGGCCAGCCGAACGAGGTCGACCGCAGCCTCCGTGTGCCCCGCACGGTGCAGCACCCCTCCAGCCACCGCACGCAACGGCAGCACATGCCCAGGACGGATCAGATCCACCGCCCCCGACCCCGGGTCCGCCAGCACGTGAAGCGTCCGTGCACGGTCCGCCGCAGAGATCCCCGTCGTCACGCCGACCGCCGCGTCCACCGTCACCGTGTACGCGGTGCGGCGCGGATCCTGACTCTCCGGCACCATCAAGGGCAGCTCCAACGCGTCCGCCCGCCCGATCGGCATCGGCGCACACAGATACCCCGACGAGTGCCGGATCGTCCACGCCACCCACTCGACACTCACCCGCGAGGCCGCGAACACCACGTCCGCCTCGTTCTCACGCTCCGGAGAGTCCGCCACGAGCACCGGGCGTCCCGCAGCGATCTCCTCCAGCGCACGCTCCACCGACGACAGCACCACCCCGCTCATGCCACACCCCCGACGGCGCTCGCGGACGAGCCCCCCGCCATCAGCCGCTCGACATACTTCGCGACCACGTCCACCTCGAGGTTCACCCGGGCGCCCGGTTCCAGCGCACCGAGAACCGTCGCCTCCAACGTCGTCGGGATCAGCGAGACGCCGAACGAGCCGGAACCCACCGACGTCACCGTCAACGACACCCCGCTGACGGCGATCGAGCCCTTCTCCGCGACATACCGGAGCAGAGCCGACGGTGCGGCAAACACCAGGTCGTCCCACCTCTCCCCCGGCGACCTGGAGACCAACGCACCGACGCCGTCCACGTGCCCCTGGACGATGTGCCCGCCCAGCCGCCCGTGGGCCGGCATCGCCCGCTCGAGATTGACGCGCGCCCCCACCGTCAGGCCACCGAGCGCAGTGCGGCGCAACGACTCCGGCATCACGTCCGCCGTGAACACCGCACCGTCGACACCCGCGACCGTCAGGCAGACCCCGTCCACGGCGATCGAGTCCCCCAGCCGCACGTCCGACGTCACCACGGGCCCCTCCACCGTGAGCACCGCGTCACCCTCCGGACCCGACGGGAACTCCAGCCCCCGCACCACACCCATCTCCTCGACGATTCCCGTGAACATCAGCACTCCTCCTCCCGCGACGGCCCGACAGGCCTCGCAACGACCAACATGTCCTCACCCAGCTGCCGAACCCCCACGGTCGACAGCCGCACCGCCTCCCCGATCGTCCTCACCCCGATGTCGACGACCGCGCTCCGGCCCGAACCCAGAAGCACCGGGGCCACATACGCATGAACCTCGTCGACCGCACCCGCCGCCAGGAACGCCGACGCCACCACCGGCCCACCCTCGACCACCACATGCCGCACCTCACGCTCCTGCAGGACGGACAGCACCTCGCGGACGTCCCGTGACCGCACCACCACGAGCTCCCCACCGTCCGCAGACCGCACACGGGCGCTCGCGGGCACGGGGCTGTGCCCCACGACGACGCGCAGCGGCTGGGTGTCGGCCAGCCTCCCCTCGGGACCGCGCGCGGTGAGGGACGGGTCGTCGGCACGCACGGTGCCGGTACCGACAAGGATCGCGTCGGCCTGGGCACGGACCTCGTGCGCGTGCATCCGTGCCTGGTCGCCGGTGATCCACCGGCTCGACCCGTCGGCAGCCGCGACACGGCCGTCGAGACTCGTCGCGATCTTCAGCGTCACGAACGGGCGGCCCGCGCGGACCGCATCGAGCCAGACACCGAGCACCTGGGTCCCCTCGTCGGCAAGGAGGCCTTCCGTGACGCGAACGCCGTGGTCCGCGAGCCACGCACCGCCCCCGGCAGCGACGGCGTGCGGGTCCGCGACGGCATAGACCACCTCGGAGACGCCCGCATCGAGGAGCGCCGACGAGCAAGGCGGTGTCCGGCCCCTGTGATGGCAGGGCTCGAGCGTCACGACGGCGGTCGAGCCGCGCACGTCGACCCCTCGGGCCTGGGCATCGGCAAGTGCCTCGGCCTCCGCGTGCGGGGTTCCGACGCCATGGTTGCGGCCCTCGGCCAGGACCATGCGAGGGTCATGCTCGTTCCCGGACGCGAGCAGGACACAGCCGACGCGCGGATTCGGACCACGGACAGGGCGCTCGGCGGCCAGTACCAGGGCACGACGCATCGCGTCCACCACTGTCATGCGAGCTGCGCTCACGTCTCCTCCGTCCTCGAAGCATCCTGCTCCGGGGTGAGAGACGGCACGCGCACGCGGCAGAATGCCGCGTCACGAAACCACGACACAGGTCTCCCCGCGCCGCCACGTGTTCCTCCCATCCGGACTTTCACCGTCGGTCCCGGAGTTCCACCAGGTCAACCGCGCCGAAGCGCGGGTCGCGGACTGTCACCGCCGGCTCGGACTTTCACCGACCCCGGAGCACGTTGTTGCGTACTTGCACGTTCATGATCCCACATCTGGGCAGGGTCGACCCCGGCGTACGTGCTGCCTTTGGGGTGAGGTCCTGGTTTGGTCGCCTCAAGGCGCATAATGTGTGCTTGGCACACTATTTTATCGTCGAGGAAGAGGAGGAGCAGACAGTCGTCCGCCCCCTCCCGTCCGACGTCGCCCGACTTTCCCTACGCGTGCGCTCCGTCAGCGAGACGACGCAGTGCGGTGATCTCCCCCGCGACGTCGTCGGCCCCGTACACGGCCGAGCCTGCGACGAACACGTCGGCACCCGCCTCGGCCGCGCGCTCGATCGTCTCCCTGCTCACTCCCCCGTCGACCTGGATCCGGACCTGCAGGCCCGCGTCCGCGACAGCCCGTCGTGCACGCCGGATCTTCGGCAACGTCCCCTCGATGAAGGACTGACCGCCGAACCCCGGCTCCACGGTCATCAGGAGGAGCATGTCGACCTCGCCGAGCAGGTCGACGAACGGCTCGACCGGCGTCGCCGGCCGGAAGGCGACGCACGCCCTCGCCCCGAGCCGTCGGATCTCGCGCGCGAGCCGGACCGGCGCGGTCGCCGCCTCGGCGTGGAACGTGACCGAGGCAGCCCCTGCCTCGGCGTAGGCCGGCGCCCACCGGTCGGGGTCCTCGATCATGAGGTGCGCGTCGAGCGGGATCGGCGAGACCTGGGCGAGACGCTCGAAGACCGGGAGCCCCAGCGTCAGGTTGGGGACGAAGTGGTTGTCCATGACGTCGACGTGCGCGTAGTCGGCGTTCGAGATCCGATGAAGGTCGCGCTCGAGGTTCGCGAAGTCGGCGGACAGGATGCTGGGGGCGATCAGAGCTGACATGGCCCCAGCCTAGGCCCGCCGTGTCACGCGCGTCGGCGCAGCAACGTCAGGTGCATGGCGTCCGTGCCGTGGACGTGCGGCCACAGCTGGACGTCCGTGCGGTCGGTGAGCGGGATCTCGGTCGTGGCGACGGCACGGACCGCCTCCGCGGCGTCGAGACGCTCGACGTCGGCACGACGCCGCAGGACGTCGTCGACGACGACCTGCGTCTCGGCTATGTGGGGCGAACACGTGACGTAGCCCACCACTCCCCCGGGACGGACGGCGTCGAGAGCCGAGTCGAGCAGCTCGCGCTGCAGCGCCGTCAACGTCCCAAGGTCGGACGGCGTCCGCCGCCACCGCGACTCGGGCCGACGTCGGAGCGCGCCCAGACCGGTGCACGGCGCGTCGAGCAGCACACGGTCGTACGCGGCAGGCTCGTCGGTGCCGATGTCACGCCCGTCGCCCGTCCGGATGCTCTCCACCGCCGCACGCGGTACCGCCTTCATCGACCGACGGACCAGCTCGGTGCGGTGCTCCTGGGACTCGTTGGCCACGACGCGGGCACCACGTTCGGCGGCGATCGCGCCCAGCAGCGCCGCCTTGCCTCCGGGACCCGCGCACATGTCGAGCCACCGCTCGTCAGGGCCGTCCACGACGGCGCCGGCGAGGGCCAGCGTCACGAGCTGGCTGCCCTCGTCCTGCACGCCGGCCGTGCCGTCACGGACCGCCTCGAGCGCACCGGGGTCGCTGCCCTGGAGCACCGCCGCGGTGGTGGCCCACCGGCCCGGCTCCGCACCGTTCAGGTCGGCCACGGCCGACAGCCCCGGGCGGGCGACGAGCGTCACGCGGGGGGCCTCGTTGTCGGCGGCCAGCAGGTCGCCGAGCTCAGAGGCCGACCGGCCCGACGCGACGAGCGCCTCACGGAGCGCCCTGGCGATCCACGCCGGGTGGCTCTGCGTGACGGCAAGCCGCGCCAGGCCGTCCGGTGCCTGCGAGGCGAGCACCTCCAGCCACTGGTCGAGCGGCCGGGCGCTGACCTTGCGCAGGACGGCGTTGACGAACTGGGCAGGACCTGCGCCCACACGCTCACGGGTCACCGCGACGGTCTCCGAGACGGCGGCGTGCGTCGCGACCCGCATGCCCAGCACCTGGTGCGCGCCCAGCCGCAGGACGTCAAGAACCGCGGGGTCGACCCGGTCGAGCGGTCGGTCGACGCACTGCGCGAGCACGGCGTCGTATCGACCCAGCATCCGGAGCGTCCCGTACGCGAGCTCCGTCGCGAACGCGGCGTCCCGACCGACGATGCCGCGCTCACGGAGGAGCGGCGGCAGGACCAGGTTCGCGTAGGCGTCCGAGTCTGCGACCTGCCGCAGGACGTCGTAGGCGGCGTTGCGTGCTGGGTCGCCCGTCCGACGGCGCTGACCCGGCGCCTGCTGCGACTGGTTCCGCGCACCGCGGGCCCGGGCCGCTCCACGTTGGCGTCCCTTGGCGTCGCGCCGGTCGGCGCTCATGCCTTCTCCTCCGCGACGCCCTCGTCCGGTCGCGCCCGAACGCCGAGCACGACGTCGTCCCCGAGGCGGGCACCGCGGGCCCAGTCGGGCGCGTGCATCGGCTTCTTGCCCACGGGTGCGACGTCGCCGAGCTCGACCGCGTGCGTGCCGGTCCCGACGAGCACCTCCTTCTTGAGCGCTCGCAGCTCGCCCGGGCGCAGGTCGGTCACGTCCGGGCGCGGACGCACCGGACCGAGGCCGAGGCGGGCGCCGTCGGGCAACGTCGTCCACGCGCCCGGAGCGGGCGTGCAGCCACGGACGAGCCGGTCGACGGCGAAGGCCGGGTCGGCCCACCGGACCAGGGCGTCGGCAGGCGCGAGCTTGGAGGCGACGGAGACGCCGTCCGCACCCTGGGGCACGGGGGCGACCGACCCGTCGGCGATCGCGTCCAGGGTGGCGACAAGGAGTCCGGCGCCGGATGCAGCCAGGCGGTTCAGGAGGTCGCCCGCGGTGTCCCGGGGGCGGATCGTCTCTGTCGCCGTGCCGAGGACGGGCCCGGTGTCGAGCCCTTCCTCGATGAGGAACGTCGAGGCCCCGCTGATCTCGTCGCCCGCGATGATCGCCCGCTGGACGGGCGCTGCACCCCGCCAGGCCGGAAGGATCGAGAAGTGGAGGTTGACCCATCCGAGGCGCGGGACGGCCAGCACGTCGCGGCGCAGGATCTCGCCGTACGCCACGACGGGGGCGCAGTCGATGTCGAGACCCGCGAGCGTGTCGACGAATCCCGGGTCTCGCGGTCGGTCGGTGATCACGGGGACGCCTGCCTCCTCGGCACGCACGCGGACCGGGCTCGGTCGCAGCCGACGGCCACGACCGGCGGGCGCGTCGGCACGGGTGAGGACGGCGACGACCTCGTGCTCCGAGTCGAGCAGTGCATCAAGGGCGGGGACGGCTACCGCGGGGGTACCGGCGAAGAGGACACGCATGAACAAGAGTCTAGGCGCCCGGCTCCCGGCGGCCCGGCAGCCGGACGTCGACCCCGAGCCGGCGGAGCTCGTCCCGGAGCTGGGACGTGCTGCGGAAGTGCACGGTGCAGAAGCCGAGGGCCGACGCTGCCTCGACGTTCTCGGCGCTGTCGTCGACGAAGACCGTCGCCGTGGGGTCGAGGCCGAAGCGGTCGCGAGCGAGGCGAAAGATTGCGGGATCGGGCTTGACCAGCCGCTCGCGGCCGGACACGAGAACGTCCTCCATCCGCGTCGTCGCCGGGGCGGCGTGAGCGGCCGCCCCGAAGAGCTCTGCCGACCAGTTGGTCAGGCCGAACAGCCGCAGCCCTGCCTCGGCGAGCTCGTCGACCAGCTCGGCGGAACCTTCCACCGGACCGGTGAGGGACAGCTCGAACCGGTCGATGTAGAGCGCGAACGCCTCCGCGTGCTCCGGGTGCTCGCGCGCGACGAGCTCGGCCTCCTCGGCGATCGTCCGCCCGGCGTCCCGCGCACGGTTGTACGCGTCGAAGTCGACCTCACGAAAGAACGTGTCGACCTCCTCCGGCGACATCGGGCCGACCAGGGCACGTCGCGGGTCCCACCCGACGAGTACGTTGCCGAAGTCGTAGAGGACCGTGTCGATCGTCACAGCATCTCCTCGGGGTCGAGTCGTACGCGGACCGAGCCGCCCTCGCGTCGCGCGCTGCGGACGGCGAGCGACGCTGCGAGCTCCTTGGCGAGCCTGCCTCCCTCACCGACCGGTACGCGCAGCACGGTACGCACCGGCCGCGCGAGCGTCCGGTCGGTCGTCCTCCGCTCGTCGTGCTCGATCTCGACCGGACCGAGGACGACGAAGTCGGCATGCTCCCGTGCGAGAGCGACTCGCGAGACCACCGCGCTCACGGCCTCGCGGTCGCCGCTCACCGACGCGATCCGCACGGCGGGTGGGAGCGACAGCTCCACACGCTCGGCGAGCTCGCGGTCGGCCAGCCCGGCCGGGTCCCAACGGACCAGAGCGTTGGTCGGAGCAGGTGCGGCGTCGCCGACGAGGAGGACCACACCTCCGTCGGACGCCGGTCGCACCAGCGACGCCGCACCCACCCACCGGCCGACGGCGCGCTCAGCCGCCGTGAGCCGGACAGAGGCCGTGCTGACCGCGGCGTCGAGCAGCAGCGCGGCCGCGTACCCGCCGTCGACGACGGGTTCGGCACCCGGCGTGGCGACGACGAGCGCTGGACGTGCCTCGACACGCGAGAGGACACCGCCCGGTGCCGACGCCCCGGACTGCCGGACGGGGACGCCGGGGAACGCCCGTCCGAGCTCCTCGGCCGTCCGCCCCGACCCCACCCGTACGGACCGCAGCGCGTCGTTGCCGCACTCGTCGCACCGCCAGCCTGCTGCCAGATGACCGCACCAGGAGCACTGCGGCGTCGACCGCTGTCCGGCGAGGCCCAGCGGACCGTGGCACCGCGGGCACTGAGCCGACGCGCGGCACCGGGAGCACGCCACGACCGGGATGTAGCCGGCCCGTGGCACCTGGACGAGCACGGGTCCGTCGACCAGAGCCTGACGGGCCGTCCGCCACGCCGCCGTCGGCAGACGCGCCGCCGCGCCCGCACCCTCCGACGCGAGCTCGGTCGACGTCAGGGCACGGACCCGGGGCGCGGAGCTCCGGACCACGTCTCGGGCCGCCGACACCTCACGCGCCCACCCCGAGGCGAGCAGGGCCTGGGCCGAGACCGTGCGACCGTGCGACCCGACGACGAACGCCGCTCCCTCGAGCTCGCTCCGGAGAGCGAGGACGTCTCGCGCGGCGGCGTAGGGGGCCCGTGGCTCTGCCAGGGAGTCGTCACCGTCCTCCCAGCAGACCACGAGGCCGAGACCTGCGACGGGGGCATAGGCCGCGGCGCGGGTGCCGATCACGACCCGGACGTCGGCGTGCAGCGCGGACAGGAAGCTGCGGTACCGGGGCGACGGCCCCGCGTCTGCCTCCAGTCGCACGTAGTCCCCCGGTGTCCGGGCCGTGCAGCACGACCACCCGGTGGCGTCGAGAGCCCGGGCCAGGTGGTCGACGTCCCGCTTGTCCGGCAGGACGACGATCACACCACGGCCCGCGGAGGCCGCCGTCCGCGCGAGCGCGGCCAGCCCGGCCGCCCAGTCCTCGACCTCGGGAATCGCGACGGTTCGGCCGGGAAGAGCCGTCCAGACCGCACGGGGGTCGCCTCCTGCGCTGATCCGCTGCAGGAGAGCCGCACCTCCGCGGTAGAGCTCCCAGTGCCGCGCGACACGGTCCTGTGCGGAGACAGCGTCGGGGTCGGGCGTCCGGACGGGCGCGGCCCCGGGGTCGGGGTCGTCGACGGCGGCGCCGGCGCCGGCAAGCTCTGCGCGAGCGTGACGAGGGGGGACGGCGAGACGCAGGACGTCGGCCATCGTCCCGCTCCACCGGTCGGCCACGGCCCGCGCGAGGACGGCCACCTCGGGCGTCAGGACACGTTCGTCCGAGACGACACGCCGGATCCGCTGCAACGTCCCGTCGTGGCTCGTCGTGTCGGCGCGGGCGAGCACGTACCCGTCGACGTCCTGGGAGCCGAACCGCACCTTGACCCGTACCCCTGGCTGTGCCGCCGCGTCCATCGACTCGGGGACGAGATAGTCGAAGATCCGGTCCAGGTGTGCAGGCGCCAGGTCGAGCGTGACCCGCGCGACCGGCGCCGCTGCGGCGATCGCGGCAGCCCCTCGGGCGGCACGCCGACGGACCGGCGTCGCCGGCACGTCGAGCAGCGTGTCCTGCTCACCCGCGCTGTCCTTCGTCACGCGACCATTGGAGCACGAGCCACCGACGGCGTCCGGCAGACGCTAGACGGCGGCGCGAAGCGCGTCGACGCGATCCGTGCGCTCCCAGGTGAAGTCGTCGAGCTCCCGTCCGAAGTGCCCGTAGGTCGCCGTCTGCGAGTAGATCGGACGGAGCAGGTCAAGGTCGCGGACGATCGCCGCCGGCCGCAGGTCGAAGACCTCGCGGATCGCTGCGGCGATGCGGGCCGTCGGGACCGTCTCGGTGCCGAACGTCTCGACATAGAGGCCGACCGGCTGCGCCTTGCCGATCGCGTAGGCCACCTGGACCTCGCAGCGGCGCGCCAGCCCGGCGGCGACCACGTTCTTGGCGACCCACCGCGTGGCGTAGGCGGCGGAGCGGTCGACCTTCGACGGGTCCTTGCCCGAGAAGGCCCCACCCCCGTGGCGTGCGATCCCGCCGTATGTGTCCACGATGATCTTGCGACCCGTCAACCCCGCGTCACCCTGGGGGCCGCCGATGACGAACGTGCCCGTCGGGTTGACCAGCACGCGCATGGCGCTGATGTCGAGCTCGACGCCGAGCTCGGCGACCACCGGGTCGATCACGTGCGCGGAGATCTGCTCGGCGAGCCAGGACTGCGAGACGTCCGGCGCGTGCTGCGTCGAGACGACCACGGTGTCGAGCGTGACCGCCCGGTCGCCGTCGTAGCCGATCGTCACCTGCGTCTTGCCGTCGGGGCGAAGCCCTGCCACGATCCCCTCCCGGCGCACGGTGGCCAGGCGCTCGGCGAGGCGGTGCGCGAGGTAGCCGGGCAGGGGCATGAGTGTCGGGGTGTCGTCGCACGCGTAGCCGAACATCAGCCCTTGGTCCCCGGCGCCCTGCGCGTCGAGCGGGTCGAGGTCCGCGGAGTCCACCCGCTGCTCCATCGACTTGTCGACACCCTGGGCGATGTCGGGCGACTGCTGCCCGATCGACACGGACACGCCGCACGAGGAGCCGTCGAACCCGACGTCCGATGACGTGTACCCGATGCGGCGCACGACGTCCCGGACGATCTGCGGGATCTCGACGTACGCGTCCTCGGTGGTCACCTCACCCGCGACGTGGACGAGACCGGTCGTCACCATCGTCTCGACGGCGACACGTGCGTGCGGGTCTTGGTCCAGCAGCGCGTCGAGGATGGCGTCCGAGATCTGGTCACAGACCTTGTCCGGGTGGCCTTCCGTCACTGACTCCGAGGTGAACAGGCGCAGTTCGGTCATGGGTCACACCCTACTGTCTTGAAGGCTGGTCAGAGGCATCCGCACTGCGAGATGAGACGCGCTTCACGCGGGCGGGAGCAACCCCACCACGGCATCCCAGATCCCGTCGGCCACGTCCCGCTTGGTGCCGCTCGAGTGCCCGACGACGACGCCGTCGGGGTCGACGATCGTCACGGTGTTGTCCGCGACCCCGAAGCCCTGGTGCGCACCGACCTCGTTCACCGCGAGCAGGTCCGCACCCTTGCGTCGAGCCTTGGCGCGCCCGTGGTCGATCACCGAGCCGTTCTCGTCGCCGGTCTCGGCGGCGAACCCGACCACGATCTGCCCGGCGCGGGCGCGGTCGCGGGCCAGGCCCGCGAGGATGTCGGGGTTCTCCACGAGCTCGATCGCGGCCGGCGCCTGCCCCGCGACCTTCTTGATCTTCGTCTCGGGGGTCCGGGCGGGCCGGAAGTCGGCGACGGCGGCCGCCATCACCACGACGTCGGCGTCGCGTGCAGCGTCCCGGACGGCGGTCTCGAGCTCGAGCGCCGACCCGACGCGGACGATCTGCCCGACGTCCGACGGATGCACCGGGAGCTCGACGTTGGCGGCGACCAGCGTGACGACGGCACCACGGGCCGTCGCAGCCCGGGCGAGCTCGACACCTTGGCGTCCGCTCGACCGGTTTCCGAGGAACCGGACCGGGTCGATCGGCTCGCGAGTGCCTCCGGCCGAGACCACGACATGGCGACCGGCGAGATCGCCGGGGGCGCGTACCGCCGACAGCGCGGCCGTGAGGATCTCCTCCGGCTCCGGCAGCCTGCCCGGCCCGGTGTCCGTACCCGTCAGGCGCCCCGACGCCGGCTCGACCACGGTGACACCCCGGGAACGGAGCGTCTCGACGTTCGCGACGGTCGCCGGGTGCTCCCACATCTCGGTGTGCATCGCCGGCGCCATCACGACGGGACAGCGCGCCGTGAGCAGGGCGGACGTCAGGAGGTCGTCGGCGCGACCATGAGCTGCCCGGGCCAGGAGGTCCGCGGTGGCAGGGGCCACGACGACGAGGTCGGCCTCCTGGCCGAGGGCGACGTGCGGCACGTGCTCGACGTCCTCGAAGACGGCCGCGGTCGCGGGTTCGCCGGACAGGGCCTCCCACGTCGGTGCCCCCACGAACCGCAGAGCGGCCTCGGTGGGGATCACGCGGACGCGGTGGCCCTGTTCACGCAGAAGACGCAGCAGGAGCACGGCCTTGTAGGCCGCGATCCCCCCGCTGACGCCGAGGAGGACGCGCATCGACGATCAGGAGGCGGCGGGCTCGGGCTCCGACGGCGTGATCGTGAGCAGCCCCTGGTCGATCTCACGCATGGCGATCGAGAGCGGCTTCTCCTGGTTGCGCGTCTCGACGAGCGGGCCGACGTTCTCGAGGAGGCCCTCGTTGAGCTGCGAGTAGTACGCGTTGATCTGACGGGCGCGCTTGGCCGCGTAGATGACGAGCGCGTACTTCGAGTCGGCACGCTCGAGGAGCTTGTCGATGGGCGGGTCGGTGATGCCCTCGGGGGCAGCGATGGTTCCGGACACAGTGGGCTCCGTGGGTTGGCTCGTCCTGCGGTGGTCCCGCAGCTGGCACCCGCGCTGGGCGCGGGACGTCGTCAATATTCTAGTCGCTGCTGTCCAGTCGACCGGCCGAGACGGGGTCGATCCCCATCACACGGACGAGCTCGTCCGTGGCGCGGTGAACGTCGTCGTTCACGATCACGACGTCGAACTCCGGTTCCGCGGCCAGCTCGACCCGCGCGGTCTCCAGCCGCCGTTCGCGCTCCTCCGGCCCCTCGGTCCCCCGCCCGACCAGGCGTCGTTCGAGCTCCTCCCACGACGGCGGGGCGAGGAAGACGAAGCGTGCGTCGGGCATCGACTCTCGGACCTGTCGGGCTCCCTGCAGGTCGATCTCCAGCAGCGCGCTGACCCCGTCGGCCAGTCGCTGCTCGACCGCGGCCCGGGGGGTGCCGTACCGGTTGCGCCCGTGGACCACGGCCCACTCGAGCATCTGCCCGTCGGCGACGAGTGCGTCGAACTCCTCCGGGGAGACGAAGTGGTAGTGCACCCCCTCCACCTCCCCCGGGCGGGGCGGACGCGTCGTCGTCGAGACGGACAACCAGACGTCGGGGTAGCGCTCGCGCACGTCGGCGGAGACGGTGCCCTTGCCCACGGCGGTGGGTCCGGCAAGTACGGTCAGTCGGGCAGGACGGGGTTCCGCGGGAACCCCGGTGGATGCAGCGGAAATCTCAGCCAAACCTCTCGATGAGGGCGGCGGACTGGTGCGGTCCCAGTCCCCGCACGCGACGGGTCTCGGCAATGCCGATCTCCTCCATGATCGCACGGGCCTTGACCTTGCCCACGCCTGGCAACGCCTCGAGCAGCGCCGACACCTTCAGCTTGCCGACGACGTCGTCCTTCTGGCCCAGCTCGACGACCTCTCGCAAGGAGCCCTGCGAGTACTTCAGGCGGTTCTTGATCTCGGCCCGCACACGGCGCGCCTCGGCAGCCTTCTCCAGCGCTGCCGTGCGCTGTTCGGGCGTCAGGTTCGGAAGTGCCACGCAAGTCACCTTCTCGGTCGATGCGGAGTCCCGCACATGCGGTCGGGGTCACACCCCGTGGACCGAAAGTAACGAGCACGCACAGATGTGGCAACGGCAACGCGCCGAGGACGACCACGCAGGTCAGGCCCTCAGAGCACCACGTGCCTCGTCGGCCGCCGTACGCGCCGCGTCGGGCAGGCCGTCCGGTCCGGCACCGAGCACGGCACGTGACGTCGACGCCAGCACCCGCGGGCGTGCCGCTCCGAAGACCTTCGCGAGCTCCGCCGCGCCGGCGCCCTGGGCACCGAGCCCAGGAGCGAGCAACGGACCGTTGACCGCCTCGAGATCCGTGCCCGTCTCGCGCACCGCGTCCCCGACGGTCGCCCCGACCACGAGCCCGACCGAGCCCATCGGGTCCGCACCTGCGTTGAGGACGGCCGCCTGGGCCGCGACGGACGCGGCGACGCTCGCCCCGTCGGATCCGACGGCGTGCTGGACCTCGTGCCCCTCCTTGTTGGACGTGAGGCAGAGGACGAAGATCCCCCGTCCGGTACGCGCCGCCAGATCCGCCGCGGGGCTCAGCGAACCGAACCCGAGATAGGGCGAGACGGTGACCGCGTCGCCGGCCAGCGGTGAGCCGTCGGACAGGAACGCGTCGGCGTAGCCGGCCATCGTCGAGCCGATGTCGCCCCGCTTGGCGTCGACGATCGTGAGCGTGCCTGCCGCGCGAGCGGCCGAGACGACGTCCTCGAGAACCGCCATGCCGGCGGCCCCGTGCCGCTCGAAGAGCGCCGACTGCGGTTTGAGGGCAGCCACCCGTCCGCCGAGCACGTCGACGACACGCAGCGCGAACTCCCGGAGCCCGCCCACGTCGTCGGGAAGACCCCACGACGCGAGGAGCCCCGGGTGCGGGTCGATCCCCACGCACAACGGACCGTGCTCGTCCATCGCGGCGGCGAGTCGAGCCCCGAACGCCGCGGTCATCGGGCGTTCGCCCGCGCGTCGTGCTCCTGAAGGCTGGACACGTCGAACGGACCCTCGAGGACCGCCTCGATGCCCTGCACGGCCGCGGCCAGCTGCTGGACGGTGGTGACGATCGTCTTGTCGGCCGCCGTCGTGGCCGCACGGATCTCGTAGCCGTCGGCACGGGCGCCCTGACCCGACGGGCTGTTGACCACGAGGTCCACCTTGCCGTCCGTGATCAGGTCCACGATCGTGGGCTCCCCGTCCGGTCCCCGACCGTCGGAGTTCTTGCGCACCGTCGTGACGCTGATGCCGTTGCGCCGCAGGACGTTCGCGGTTCCCGTCGTCGCCAGGATGTCGAAACCGAGCTCGGCGAGCCGCTTGATCGGGAAGATGATCGCGCGCTTGTCACGGTCCGCCGTCGAGACGAAGACGGAGCCCGACGTCGGAAGACCACCGAAGGCGGCCGCCTGGGACTTCGCGAAGGCGCGCGGGAAGTCCGCGTCGAACCCCATGACCTCGCCGGTCGAGCGCATCTCCGGTCCGAGCAGGGTGTCGACGACGGTGCCGTCGTCGGTACGGAACCGCTTGAAGGGCAGGACCGCCTCCTTGACGGCGATCGGGGCGTCGAGGTCGAGATCGCCACCGTCACCGGCCGCGGGCAGCACACCCTGGGCGCGGAGCTCGGCGATCGTCGAGCCCGTCATGATCAGCGACGCGGCCTTGGCCAGCGGGGTGCCGGTCGCCTTCGAGACGAACGGGACCGTCCGCGACGCGCGGGGGTTCGCCTCGAGGACGTAGAGCACGTCCGAGACGAGCGCGAACTGGATGTTGAGCAGACCGCGCACACCGACCCCGGCGGCGATCGCCTCGGTCGACCGACGGATCCGTGCGATCTCGGACTCGCTGAGCGTGACCGGCGGGAGGACGCACGCCGAGTCGCCGGAGTGGATGCCGGCCTCCTCGATGTGCTCCATGACGCCGCCCAGGTACAGGTCCGTCCCGTCGTACAGCGCGTCGACGTCGATCTCCATCGCGTCGTCGAGGAAGCGGTCGATCAGCAACGGCGCGGGCAGGCCGGCGCTCGCGCGGGCGACCTCGCCGGCCGCCTCGAGCGCACGCTCGACGTAGCCGGTCAGCTGCTCGCGCGAGTAGACGATCTCCATCCCGCGACCACCGAGGACGTACGACGGGCGGACGAGCACCGGGTAGCCGATCCTCTCGGCCGTCTCCTGCGCCTCCGTCAGAGACAGGGCGGTGCCGAACTGCGGTGCCGGCAGCCCCGCGGCCTCGAGGACCCGGCCGAAGGCTCCCCGGTCCTCGGCCATGTCGATGGCCTCGGGGCTCGTGCCCAGGATCGGCAGGCCGGCGTCGGCCAGTCGCTGCGCCAGGCCGAGCGGGGTCTGCCCGCCCAGCTGGACGATGATCCCCTCGACAGGGCCCGCGGCGAGCTCGGACTCGTACACCGCGAGGACGTCCTCGAACGTCAGCGGCTCGAAGTAGAGCCGGTCGGAGGTGTCGTAGTCGGTCGAGACCGTCTCCGGGTTGCAGTTCACCATCACGGTCTCGAACCGGTCCCGCAGCGCGAGGGTCGCGTGGACGCACGAGTAGTCGAACTCGATGCCCTGACCGATCCGGTTCGGGCCGGAGCCCAGGATGATCACCGCGGGGCGCTCGCGCGGCGCGACCTCGGACTCGTCGTCGTAGGTCGAGTAGAAGTACGGCGTCGCGGCGGCGAACTCGGCCGCGCACGTGTCGACGGTCTTGTACACGGGCCGGACGCCGAGTGCCTTGCGGACCTCGCGGACGGTCGACTCCGACATGTTCCGCAGCGCGGCGATCTGCGCGTCGGAGAGTCCGTGACGCTTCGCCCGGTGCAGGAGCGTCGACGTCAGCGCATCCGCACCGGCCACCTCGGCCGCGACCTCGTTGACGAGCTGGATCTGGTCCAGGTACCACGGGTCGATCTTCGTGGCCTCGAAGACCTGCTCCAGCGTGGCGCCGGAACGCAGCGCCTGCTGCACGCCGATGAGACGGTTCTCCGTCGGACGGGCGATCCTCACGAGCAGCGCGTCCAGGTCGGCACCGCCGAGCGGCTCTCCGTCCCAGTGGAAGACGGATCCCGACTTGTCGATCGAGCGCAGCGCCTTGCCCAGCGCCTCGGTGAAGTTTCGTCCGAGCGCCATCGCCTCGCCGACCGACTTCATGGTGGTCGAGAGCGTCGGGTCGGCCGCGGGGAACTTCTCGAACGCGAACCGCGGGACCTTCACCACGACGTAGTCGAGCGTGGGCTCGAACGACGCCGGGGTGACCTGCGTGATGTCGTTCGGGATCTCGTCGAGGGTGTACCCGACGGCGAGCTTGGCGGCGATCTTCGCGATCGGGAATCCGGTCGCCTTCGAGGCGAGGGCGGACGAGCGGGAGACGCGCGGGTTCATCTCGATGACGACCACACGACCGGTCTCGGGGTGCACGGCGTACTGGATGTTGCAGCCGCCCGTGTCGACACCGACCTCGCGGATGACGGCGATGCCGATGTCCCGGAGGTTCTGGAACTCACGGTCCGTCAGCGTCAGCGACGGGGCCACGGTGATCGAGTCACCGGTGTGCACGCCGACGGGATCGACGTTCTCGATCGAGCAGACCACCACGACGTTGTCGTGCTTGTCGCGCATGAGCTCGAGCTCGTACTCCTTCCACCCGAGGATCGACTCCTCGAGCAGGACCTCCGTGGTCGGCGAGTAGTGCAGACCGGCACCGACGATGCGGCGCAGGTCGCGCTCGTCGTACGCGATCCCGGAACCCAGCCCACCCATGGTGAACGACGGACGCACCACCATGGGGTATCCCAGGTCGTCCGCCGCCGCGATCGCCTCGTCGACGGTGTGGATGATGGCGCTCCGGGCGCTCTCTCCCCCGCACTTCTCGACGACGTCCTTGAACTGCTGGCGGTCCTCGCCCTTCTGGATGGCGGGGATGTTCGCACCGATGAGCTCGACGCCGTACTCGGCGAGCACGCCGGCGTTGTCCAGGTCGATCGCCGCGTTCAGCGCCGTCTGCCCGCCCAGCGTGGGCAGCAGCGCGTCCGGCCGCTCCTTCGCGATGATGGTGGTCAGGACCTCGGTCGTGATCGGCTCGACGTAGGTCGCGTCGGCGAACTCCGGGTCGGTCATGATCGTCGCCGGGTTCGAGTTCACGAGGATGACCCGGAGGCCCTCCTCCTTCAGGACGCGGCACGCCTGGGTGCCGGAGTAGTCGAACTCGCAGGCCTGGCCGATGACGATCGGGCCGGAGCCGATGACCAGGACACTCTTGAGATCAGTTCTGCGCGGCATCGGAGGCCTCCTTCTGGGTCGTCATGAGCTCGACGAAGCGGTCGAACAGGTAGGCGGCGTCGTGCGGGCCCGCCGCGGCCTCCGGGTGGTACTGCACGGAGAACGCCGGGAGGTCGAGGCACTCGAGCCCCTCGACGACCTGGTCGTTCAGTCCGACGTGGGACACGACGACGCGGCCGTACCGTCCGCCGTCGTGCGGTGCGGTGGACTCACCCTCGAGCGGGGCGTCGACGGCGAAGCCGTGGTTGTGCGCCGTCACCTCGACCTTGCCCGTGCGGCGGTCCATCACCGGCTGGTTGATGCCGCGGTGGCCGTACCCGAGCTTGTACGTGCCGTACCCGAGGGCGCGGCCGAGGATCTGGTTGCCGAAGCAGATCCCGAAGTACGGGATGCGGCGGTCCAGGACCGACCGGAGCAGGTCGACCTCGACGGTCGCCGCTCCCGGGTCGCCAGGACCGTTGGAGAAGAAGACGCCGTCCGGGGCGAGGGCGACGATCTCGTCGATCGTCGTGGTGCTCGGCACGACGTGGACCCGGAGCCCGCGCTCGGCGAGCCGCTGCGGCGTCATCGACTTGATGCCGAGGTCGACGGCGACGACCGTGGCGGTCGCCTCGTCGACGCCCTGCGGCTCGACCGTGTAGGCCTCGGAGACGCTGACCTCCTTCGCCAGGTCGGCCCCCGCCATGCGCGGAGCAGCCTTGACCTCGGCGACCAGGTCCGCCGTCGGGCGACGGACCCCGTCGTTCTCGAGCGATTCGCCCGAGAAGATCCCGGCCCGCATCGTGCCGAGCTCCCGCAGATGACGCGTGAGGGCGCGCGTATCGATGTCGCTGATCCCGACGACGTCCTGGGACTCCAGGTCCTCGTCGAGGGTCCGTGTGGCGCGCCAGTTCGAGGCCCGCCGCGCGGGGTCGCGGACGACGAAGCCGCTGACCCAGATCTGCTGGGACTCGTCGTCGTCGTCGTTGACCCCCGTGTTTCCGATGTGCGGGGCGGTCATGACGACGATCTGCCGGTGGTACGACGGGTCGGTCAGCGTCTCCTGGTACCCGGTCATGCCGGTGTTGAAGACGATCTCGCCGACGGTCGTGCCGCGGGCGCCGTACGCGCGCCCGACGACGGTCCGGCCGTCCTCGAGGACGAGCACGGCCTCGTCCGTCGTGGCTGGTGCGCGCAGCGGCGCGGTGGGTGCGATGCTCACGAGGTTTCCTCCCCGTCGATGGTGGATGGGACGAGTGCGTCGATCGCGGCGATGAGCTGCTCGCGATCGCTCGTTCGTCGCACGTGCAGGCCTGTGTCCAGGGTGATGCTGTCGTTCGGTGCGGTCGCGGGCGCCTTCCAGGTGAGCACGACGATGGTGCCCGTCCCGAGCTGCTTGCCCACCATTCCGTTGGTGATGTGGACGCCCTCCAGCGCGGAGCGTCCGACGTAGAGCGGGGCGCTTCCCGACCGCTCGACGACGACGCCGTTCTCGTGGACGGTGGCCGTCCCCCGGGAGCGGTCCCCGAGGTGGTGGACACCGACCCGGGCGAGCGCCTCTCCTGCCAGGGTGGAGCTGACGTAGGTCACGTCGACGGCGCCGAGAACGATCTCGCCGAGGTCGTCGGGACGTCCCGGCAGGTCCCCGATCGTGTCGACGCCACGGCGCCGCATCCGCACGAACCCGCGGACCACCAGAGCGACGAGGACCAGACCGACGACGACCCAGATGGCGACGGCGACGGGTTGGGGCAGGTTCATGCGGTCACCTCCACCGGAGACCCGTCGAGCACCGTCGCGCGACCGCGCAGGAACGTCGCGACGACCCGCCCGGGGAGCTCCCGCCCGCGGAAGGGCGTGTTCGTGCTCGCCGTCGCCTGCTCCGCCCCGTCGACGACCCGGGTCGCCGCGGGGTCGACCAGCACGACGTTCGCCGGCTCGCCGACCGCGAGCGGTCGACCCTGCGCGCGGTCCCCGCTGTCGATCCGACCGATCCGGGCCGGTGCCGCGGAGAGCACCCGGGCGACGTCCGCCCAGTTCATACGCCCTGTGTCGACCATCGTCGCCTGCACGACGGACAGCGCGGTCTCGAGGCCGGTCATGCCGAAGGCGGCGGCGGCCCACTCGCAGTCCTTGTCCTCACGGGTGTGCGGGGCGTGGTCGGTCGCGACGATGTCGATCGTCCCGTCGGCGAGACCCGCGCGGACGGCCTCGACGTCCTCAGCCGTCCGCAGGGGCGGGTTGACCTTGAACGTCGGGTCGTAGTCGCGCGCCAGGTCGTCGGTCAGCAGGAGGTGGTGCGGCGTGACCTCGGCCGTGACGTCGACGCCGCGCTTCTTCGCCCACCGGACCAGGTCGACCGACCCTGCCGTGGAGAGGTGGCAGACGTGCAGACGGGAACCGACGTGCTCGGCCAGCAGCACGTCGCGGGCGATGATCGCCTCCTCCGCGACCGCGGGCCAGCCGGTGAGCCCGATCTCCGCCGAGACGACACCCTCGTTCATCTGGGCGCCCTCCGTGAGGCGCGGCTCCTGGGCGTGCTGGGCGACGACACCGTCGAACGCCTTGACGTACTCCAGGGCCCGTCGCATCAGGATCGGGTCGTGCACGCACTTGCCGTCGTCGGAGAAGACGCGGACACGCGCCGCCGAGTCGGCCATGGCGCCGAGCTCCGCGAGCTGCGTCCCGTCGAGGCCGACGCTGACGGCACCCACGGGGTGGACGTCCACCCAGCCGGCGTCGCGTCCGATCCGCCAGACCTGCTCGACGACGCCTGCCGTGTCCGCGACCGGCGTCGTGTTCGCCATGGCGTGGACGGCGGTGAAGCCGCCGGCTGCCGCTGCGCGCGTTCCCGAGGCGATCGTCTCGGCGTCCTCGCGGCCCGGCTCGCGCAGGTGCGTGTGCAGGTCGACGAGTCCGGGGAGGGCGACCAGACCGGTGGCGTCGACGACGGCCGCGCCCTCGTGCGACGCGGTCCCCTCGTCGAGGATCTCGGCGATGACGCCGTCGCGCAGCACCAGGTCGACGGGGTCGCCGCCCGTCGGCCGGGCGCCGCGGAGGATGGTCGTCGTGCTCATCAGAGTGTCGTCCCTTCGGAGTTGTCCCCCGACAGGAGGAGGTAGAGAACTGCCATGCGCACGGCCACGCCGTTGCCGACCTGCTCGACGATGACCGAACGCGGCGAGTCGGCCGCCTCGGCGGAGATCTCGAGCCCCCGGTTCATCGGTCCGGGGTGCATCACGATCGCGTGCGGGGCGAGGGTCGCCAGACGGCGCGGGTCTAGCCCGTACTTGCGGGTGTACTCGAGCGGGTTGGGGAAGAACGCTCCCCCGCCGCTGCCGCTCCCGCTCATCCGCTCCCGCTGCACGCGCAGCATCATGATCGCGTCGGGCGCGACGTCCCGGAGCGTGGCGTCGAGGTCGAACGACACGTCGCACGGCCACGTCTGGACGCCGACCGGGAGGAGCGTGGGCGGGGCGACCAGGGTCACGTGCGCGCCGAGCGTGGCCAGCAGGTGAACGTTCGACCGCGCGACGCGGGAGTGCAGGACGTCACCGACGATGGCGACACGCAGCCCGGCGAGGTCCGTGCCGTCGGCCACGTCGTCGTCCGGACGTGCCGCGCCTCCCGCAAGGTGCGTCGCAAGGTGGCGGCGCATCGTGAACGCGTCGAGGAGCGCCTGCGTGGGGTGCTGGTGCATGCCGTCACCCGCGTTGACGACGGCGGCGTCCAACCAGCCGGCGTTCGCCAGCAGGTGCGGAGCTCCCGAGGCCTGGTGCCGACACACCACGGCGTCGGCGCCCATCGCCTGCAGCGTCAGGGCGGTGTCCTTGAGGGACTCGCCCTTGGAGACGCTCGAGCCCTTGGCCGAGAAGTTGATCACGTCCGCCGAGAGCCGCTTCGCCGCGGTCTCGAACGAGATACGGGTCCGGGTGGAGTCCTCGTAGAAGAGGTTGACGACGGTCCGCCCCCGCAGCGTGGGGAGCTTCTTGATCTCGCGGCCCTGCGTCGCCGCCATCTGGGCGGCCGTGTCGAGGATGCGGACGGCCTCGTCGCGAGAGATGTCCTGGGTCGAGAGCAGATGTCTCATCGAGCACCCCCGGCGATGACGACGCAGTCCGCGTTGTCGCGGTCGGTCTCCGCAAGGCGCACGAGGACACGCTCGTCGGTGGCGGTCGGCAGGTTCTTGCCGACGAAGTCCGGCCGGATCGGCAGCTCGCGGTGCCCGCGGTCGACGAGGCAGGCGAGCTGCACCGCGCGGGGCCGACCTAGATCGACGATCGCGTCGAGGGCCGCGCGGATGGTCCGGCCCGAGTAGAGGACGTCGTCCACGAGGACGACGACCTTCCCGTCGATGCCGCCGGCGGGCACGTCCGTCCGCCCGATCGTCCGCGTGGGGTTGTTCCGCAGGTCGTCCCGGTACATCGTCACGTCGAGGCGGCCGACGAGGGTCGCGGGGTCTGCCTGCGGCTCGACCTCCGCGATTCGACGCGCCAGACGCTGTGCGAGCGGGACGCCGCGCGTCGGGATGCCGAGAAGAAGGACGTCGGCAGCGCCGCGGTTGCGCTCGAGGATCTCGTGGGCGATCCGGGTCAGTGCCCGGGAGATGTCGGCCTCGCCGAGGACGACCGTGCCCTCGGGGCGACCGGCGCTGCCCGGGGACGCGGGTGCGTTGTCTGCGGGCACAGGTGAGCGAGTCATTCTGGCTCCTTCCTCGCCTCACTGGACGAGTCTTAAAGGATCTCTGACACGCTCAGACTAGCGCGCCCGCCAGAGTGCTCCGCCCACGCATCCAGCATGCGGCGCGCGAGATGCGTCACAGACGGCGACGACCCCGCACCGGTCGGGGTGCGGGGTCGTCGTGGCTCGCGTGGCGAGGTCTCGTCAGGCGAGCAGCGTCGGCTTCAGCGAGAGGATCCGGCCGAGGAGTCCGTTGACGAAGTCCGGGGACTCGTCCGTGGACAGACCGCGTGTCAGGTCCACGGCCTCGTCGATGGCGACCACGTCGGGGACGTCGTCGTTGAAGAGCATCTCCCAGGTGCCGATCCGCAGCAGCGCACGGTCCACCGACGGCATCCGCTCGATCGTCCAGCCGTGCGAGTACGTCGACAGGATCTCGTCGATCCGTTCACGGTGCTCGAGCACACCCTCGACGATCTCGACGGTGTACTGCGGGAGCGCCGCCTCGGTGCCGGGCTCGACGACGCGGTCGGCGAGAAGGGTCCCCGCGTCGACCTCGCGCTGGTCGGCCTCGAAGAGCACGTCGAGGGCGCGCTTGCGCGCCTTGGTCCGGGCGCCCATGTCAGTCGTTCACGCGGCTGAGGTACGTCCCCGCACGGGTGTCGACCTTGACCTTGGTGCCCTGCTCGAGGAAGAGCGGGACCTGGATCTCGGCGCCGGTCTCGAGCGTGGCGGGCTTGGTGCCGCCCGTGGAGCGGTCCCCCTGCAGGCCGGGCTCGGTGTACGTGACCTCGAGGACCACGGAGGCGGGCAGGTCGACGTAGAGCGGGTTGCCGTCGTTCTGCGCGACGTTCACCATCATGCCCTCGAGCATGTAGTTGCTGGCGTCGCCCACGACGGTGGCCGGGACCATCAGCTGGTCGTACGTGTCCGTGTCCATGAAGACGAAGTCGTCGCCGTCCTGGTACAGGTACTGCATGTCGCGACGGTCGACGCTCGCGGTCTCGATCTTGGCACCGGCGTTGAACGTCTTGTCGACCGTCTTGCCGGACAGGACGTTCTTCATCTTGGTGCGGACGAACGCGCCACCCTTGCCCGGCTTGACGTGCTGGAACTCGATGATCGACCAGAGCTGGCCGTCGATACGCAGGACGGTGCCGTTCTTGATGTCATTGCTCGTTGCCACGGGTGAGAACTTCCTGTCGTCGTGTCGGATGGGCGCGGGGACGTGCCGCCGCGCGAAAACTCGGTCCAGTCTACGCCAGCAGCCCGATCACCCAGACTCCGAGCAGTCCCGTCAGCCCTGCCCAGCCCATCGACGCGAGCGTCCCGATCACGAACCGCTCCGACGCGACCGGCCGCTCGCGCAGCTCGGGATACCTACCGAGCCCCTTGATCGCGACGACCACGGCTATCCCCGCGGGGTAGCCGGCGAGCAGGCACCCGGTGACGGCGAGTCGCTCGAGGATCCCGATCCACGTGCCCCCGCGCAGCGCGGCGACGGCTTGCGCCCCGGCAGGCCCGTCGTCCTGCGCCGCCCCGCGTGACGCCGATCGCAGGACCCAGGGGACGATCAGGCTCCCCCCGCCGACGCTCGCGGCCAGGGCACCGGCCCCGACCACCACGGACACGATCGTCAACCAGGGTTCGCTCATCCGTCTGCCTCCTGCAGCATGCGGACCGCCACCGGGCGTGCCGCCTCGACCTCGTCGTGGAGCGCAGCGCGAAGTCGCTGGCTCATCGCCTGCTCGCTGATGCCGAGCTCGGCTGCCGCCTCCTTCTGGGTCCCCCCGACCCGCCGGAGCGCGGCGACGGCCTCGTGCCCCGCCGTCGAGCGGCGGGCCACGACCGCAGCGAGCAGCCGGAGGAAGGCCTCGGTGTCGTGCGCGCGCTCCTCGTCGGCTCCGGTCACGGCCAGCGGGACGGTCAGCCCACGGCCCTTCGCCCGGTCGACGGCGTCGCGCGCCCGGACGTAGGCGTCCCCCGTCGCCTCGCGGGTGCTGCCGGGCAGCGGCTCACGGACGGACCCGATGCCGAGACCGACGCTCCACCCGCCACGGCCCGCGATCCTCAGGACCGTCTCGACGACCGTCGCCGCGTCGACGAGCAGACCCTGGACCTCGTCGCCGACCGTCCGCTCGTACGGCAGGAGCAGCGCCGTCGGCGAGGTCTCGGTCAGCGCGTCGAGCAGCGCGGGCACCTCGTCGGACGCATGGGTGCTGCCACGCTGGTCGATCGTCAGGACGAACATGAATCCATAGTACAGACTTGATCCGCCCGGATCAAGTTCTGAACCTTGATACTGACCGATCTAGGCATCGGCTCCGTCCCCGACCAGCTCACGCAGAGCCTCGAGGGCCAGGCGGTACGACCCGACGCCGAACCCGGCAATCGTCCCCGTCGCGACCGCGCCGACGACAGACCGGTGACGGAACTCCTCCCGTGCGTACGGGTTGGAGATGTGGACCTCGATCAGCCGCAGCCCGCCGTGGGTGACCTGCGCGGCCGCGTCCCGCAACGCATAGGAGTAGTGCGTGAACGCCGCAGGGTTGATCACCACGTGCGACCTCGTGTCGACGGCCTCGTGGAGCCATGCGACGATCTCGGCCTCGTCGTCGGTCTGGCGGACCTCGACCTCGAAGCCCAGGGCGCCACCCCACCCCGCGGCCGCCTCCACCAGACCGTCGTAGCTCGTGTGCCCGTAGACGTCGGGCTCGCGGACGCCCAGACGGGCGAGATTGGGTCCGTTGAGGACGAGGACACGTGTCATGCCCCTGAGGTTAGCGGCCACGACACCCGGCACGCCCGCGCCGTGCCGCCGGCCGCCTCGCGAACCCCCTCGACGGCTACGATCACGACATGCCCGACGACGTGACCTCCGCCACTGTGCCCGCGCCTGCGTCAGGGGGCCGCCGTCGCCAGGTCGTGGCCTGGTCTCTCTGGGACTGGGGGTCGGCCGCGTTCAACGCCGTCGTCACCACCTTCGTCTTCACCCGCTGGATCACGAGCGAGGACTTCGTCGAGCAGGGCGCGGACGCGACGGCCGTCATGGCGGAGCACTCCGCGTGGCTCGGCTGGGGACTCGCAGCGGCCGGCCTGGTGATCGCCGTCCTCGCCCCCGCGATCGGGACGCTCGCGGACGCGTCCGGACGGCGCAAGCTCTGGCTCGGCATCAACTCGGCCATGGTCTTCGCCTCGATGGTCGCGATGTTCTTCGTCCGCCCCGAGCCGGGCTCGCTCTCGGACGCGGTGATCCTCGGGGTCGTCCTGCTGAGCGTCGGCAACGTGTTCTTCGAGCTCGCGTCGGTGGCCTACAACGCCCTGCTCCTGCAGATCTCGACGCCGGACACGATCGGCCGCGTGAGCGGATGGGGCTGGGGCGCGGGGTACGTGGGTGGCATCGTCCTCCTCCTCGTCCTCTTCGTCGGCTTCATCAACCCCGACGTCGGGTGGTTCGGTGTGACGGGCGAGGACGGGATGAACATCCGCGTCTCGGTGCTGATCTCAGCCTTCTGGTTCGCGCTCTTCGCCGTCCCGGTCCTCACCATGGTCCCGGAGGAGCCGCGCACGGCGGCCAGGACCTCCCTCGGCGTCGCAGACGCGTACCGCAAGCTCGGCCGCGACATCGCCGGCCTGTGGCGCACCCAGCGCTCGACGCTCTGGTACCTCGTCGCCAGCGCGATCTATCGCGACGGACTCGCCGGGGTCTTCACGTTCGGGGCCGTCATCGCCTCCGGGACCTTCGGTTTCTCCGCGAGCGAGGTCATCGTGTTCGCGATCGCGGCTAACCTCGTCGCCGGCCTCTCGACCTTCGTCGGGGGTTGGCTGGACGACAAGGTCGGTCCGCGCCGCGTCGTCGTCTGGTCGCTCGTCATCCTGGTGGCCGCGGGCCTGGGCGTCTTCTTCCTGCACGACGGCGGGACGACCGTCTTCTGGGTCTGCGGACTCGTCCTCTCCGGATGCGTCGGGCCGGCACAGTCGGCCAGCCGCGCGCTCCTCGGTCGACTGGCCACCCCCGGCCACGAGGCCGAGGCGTTCGGCCTGTACGCGACGACGGGCCGCGCCGCAAGCTTCCTGGCACCCCTCGCCTTCTCCGTGGCGGTGACGCTGGGCGGTGCCCAGTACTGGGGGATCCTGGGGCTCGTCGCCGTCATCCTGCTCGGTCTGGTCGTCCTGCTCCGCGTGCGCTTCCCGGCCGGACTCGGGATCAACGGTGCCCGCGACCGGAAAGGATGACGAGCACGACGCTTATCATCCTTTAATTAATGATCGAGTGCTACGGTGACGAGATGTCATCCGCTTCGACCCCCTGGCCCGCGACCGCCGGCGAGGAGCACCGCTGGCGGTCGTCGCTGCCGCCGGAAGCGCTCTCTCGCAGTGCGGCCGAGCGTCTCCGCAGGCCGTACACCTCCGCCGTCGTACCGAGGATCGCGGACACCGACGTCCGCGTGCCGCGCGCGACCGCGGCCGCCGCCGAGGAGGCCTCGCGCCTGATCGGAGACTTCGACCAGGAGGTCGGCAGAAACGTCGCGCCGTTCGCAGCGGTGCTCCTGCGCTCGGAGTCGGCCTCGTCGTCGCAGATCGAGAACCTCACGTCGGGCGCACGTCAGATCGCGCTCGCCGAGATCGGTGAGGACGCCCGCGCGAACGCGCAGCAGATCGTCGGCAACGTCCGCGCGATGACCGCCGCCGTAAACCTGTCCGAGGGGGTCGACATCACCGGGATCCTGACGATGCACGACGCACTGATGTCCCCGGCCCCGTACGCCGGGGAGCTCCGCACGGAGCAGGTCTGGATCGGCGGCACCGCGTACTCGCCGCACGACGCCGTCTTCACACCTCCCCACCACGACCGCCTGACCGACGACCTTGCCGACCTGGTCGCGTTCGCACGACGAACCGACGTTCCGGCGCTCACGCACGCTGCGGTCGCCCACGCGCAGTTCGAGACGATCCACCCGTTCGTCGACGGCAACGGCCGGACGGGGCGAGCGCTCATCCATGCACTCCTCAGGCACCGCGGGCTGACCCGGACCGTGACCGTGCCCGTCTCCGCCGGCCTGCTCGTCGACACGGAGGGGTACTTCTCAGCGTTGACCGCCTTCCGCGCAGGAGACGCCGCACCGATCGTGGACGCGCTCTCCGCCGCAGCGGTCCTCTCCGTGTCGAACGGTCGTCGCCTCGTCGCCGATCTGCTCGACGCCCGTGCCACCTGGGCCGCGAACCTCACCGCGCGCGCAGACTCGGCCGCGTGGCCGCTCCTCGACGTCGTCCTGCGCCACCCCGTGCTCGGGACCGAGCTGGTGCGAGAGCAGCTCGGCGTCACCCAACCGAACGCCCGGCGCGCCATCGACCGGCTGGTGGACGCCGGTGCGCTCGTCGAGGTCGGCGGGCGACGGCGGTCGATCCTCTGGCAGGCACCCCAGGTCCTCACCGCCCTCGACGAGTTCGCAGCACGCGCGGGACGTCGGCGCCTCGGCTCCCCTGCCTCGGTGGACTGAGGGCTTCTTGCGCTGCGCAACCACGGTGGGTTGACCACGCTTGGCACACTATTTATGCCAGGGCCTTGTCCGCGAGCGCCCGTCAGGTCCTCGTGCACCGTTTCGTGAGGTGCCGTGCGCCGGGGTGGCGGGGCGTGTTCGTCGGTGTGGAGGCAGGCGGCCGGGCTTGGTGGTCGGTGGCGGGTGGAAAGGGGCGTACGGTTCGAGGCAGAGCCTCCCCTGGTGGGCCCGGTGGCTGCTGGTGCGATTCTCTCGAAACCGCCTGGGCCCTGGAGGACACCGTCATGACTCCCCTGACTCTTGGCATTCTTGCCCGGTCGCGCAAGGAGAACGAGCTGCGCCTGGGGATCCATCCGCGTCATCTGCGGCAGATCCCTGAGGATCTTCGTCCGTTCGTGCTGCTGGAGCGCGGGTACGGCGAGCGGTTCGGGTTCTCGGACGAGCAGGTGGGCGCGTGGGTGGGTGGTCTGCGGTCTCGGGAGGAGCTGGTCGCGGAGTCGGACGTGGTGCTGGCGCCGAAGCCGTTGCTGAGCGACGTGGTGGAGCTGCGGGAGGGTCAGGTGCTGTGGGGGTGGCCGCACTGTGTCCAGGACTCTGAGCTGACGCAGGTGGCGATCGACCGGTCGTTGACGTTGATCGCGTTCGAGGCGATGAACCACTGGGGTCCGGACGGGGCGTTCAACCTGCACGTGTTTCACAAGAACAACGAGCTGGCGGGGTACAGCTCGGTGCTGCATGCGATGCAGCTGGCGGGGATGGCCGGGGACTACGGTCCGCGGCTGCGTGCGGTGGTGATCGGGTTCGGTGCGACGGCGCGTGGCGCGGTGACGGCGTTGGATGCTCTGGGGGTGCATGACGTCGACGTGCTGACGCGTCGGGACGTGGCGGCGGTGGCGGCCCCGATCCATTCGGCGCGCATCGTCCGGTTGGACGACGATCCGAGCGGGGGTCGGGTGGGGCACGCGGTGACTGCGGAGGGCCGGGTGCCGTTGCCGGAGTTCCTGGGTGAGCACGACATCATCGTCAACTGCGTGCTGCAGGACACCGAGGCTCCGTTGATGTTCTTGACGGACGATGATCTGCCGGACCTTGCGTCGGGGACGGTGATCGTGGACGTGTCGTGCGACGAGGGTATGGCGTTCGGCTGGGCCCGGCCGACGTCGTTCGAGGAGCCGGCGTTCGCCGTCGGGAACGGGGTGCTGTACTACGCGGTCGACCACAGTCCTTCGTACCTGTGGAACTCGGCGACGTGGGAGATCAGCTCTGCCTTGATGTCGTTTCTTCGTACGGTCATGGGTGGGCCCGACGCCTGGGTGGAGGACGAGACGGTGCGTCGCGCGATCGAGGTCCGTGACGGCGTCGTGCTGAACCCGGCGATCCTTGCCTTCCAGGGGCGGGATGCCGACTACCCGCACGCTGTCGGACGTCGCGACTAGTCGATGCGGTGGGCGACCCGGTCGCACAGGGGCAGCCACGCGTCCCGGGGTCTCCACTCCCAGGTGACGGTCTGGGTGCGGCCGTCCGCGCTGAACTCGAACGTCGCTCGTTCGTTCTCGCCGGTGAGCGTCCACGTGCGACGGTCGACGGTCATCGTGTAGTCGCGGGTGTACCCGTGGTTCTCGACGGTCCGTGCGAAGTAGCGTTCGGTGTCGCGGTCCCACCCGAGGATGCTGAGGGTGTCGAAGGGGCCGTTGGCGCGTTCGTCCTGGATGACGAAGTAGTTGCCGGTGTGCCAGCGTGCGGTGTGGATGCTTCGCCACGGGGCGGGTTCTGCGTGCGGGTCGGCCGGTGTCTGGGTGGGTCCACCGTAGGAGACCCCTTCGGCGTGCCAGCTGCCGAGGAAGACCGCGAGCGCCTCGTGCGGTCCCCCGGTGGTGGTGTCGGTCATGGTGTCCCCGTCCTGGTCGGCCTGTCCGTCTCCTGGTGGCTGTCCGCGAGCGCCCGGGCGTTCTCGACGGCCGCCGGGGAGCCGGTTGTCTTCCATGGTGTGCCCGAGAGCTCGATGCGCGCGATCGGGGGTGCACGGGACCGGGCGCGTGTCGGCGGGGCTGCGGCGGCGGTGCCCCCTCTAGTCGACGACGGCCAGGATCGACGCGCGACCGTGCGGCGTCAGGGTGATCGCCCGGGCCCGCCCGTCGAGCTCGTGCTGTCGACGTTCGAGGTAGCCGCCTGCCTCGAGCCGGTCGAGGATGCCCGACGTCGTGGCCGCGCTGACCTGCAGCCGGTTCGCGAGCTCTGTCGCCCGCTGGGGGCCGTGCGCGTGGAGGATCGCGAGGACGCGCAGCTGCTGCATGGTGAGCGTCGTGCTCGAGATGGCGGCCAGGCGCCGCCGCACCGGATCGGAAGGGGTCACGCTGCTGATCCTGGCAACCGCACCTGTGTGCGAGCCATGAAGGACCCGGGCGGTTCCCGAGCGTTCGGTGTGAGTCTCGACCGGACGACGGTGCCGGTACGTCAGCGGTCGTCGTCGTCCACGTGTTCGAGGATGTCTCCCGGTTGACACTCGAGCTCGCGACAGATGGCGTCGAGCGTGCCGAGGCGCACGGCCTTGGCCTTGCCGGTCTTGAGGATCGACAGGTTGGCGACCGTGATACCGACTCGCTCGGCGAGCTCGGTCAGGGTCATCTTGCGCTCGACGAGCATCCGGTCGAGACGGACGGCGATCGCCATCAGACCGTCAACCTCTGCTCGTTCTCGATGTCTGCCCCGTGGCGAAACACCTCGGCCACGAGGAGGACCAGGACACCGAGGGCGATCTGGACGAAGTCCACACCGGTCGAGGCGCCGTCCCACGGTGCGAGCATCATCTCTTCGCCAAAGGACTGCGCACCGTAGCCGGTCTGGACGATGGACGTGTAGTGGCTCAGCAGGGGGGCCAGTGCCGCGCCTGCGATGGTCAGCCATCCCAGACCACGCAGCAACCGCACGGTGCGAGGACTGAACGCCGTTCCCGCGGCCGCAGCTGCGAGAAGCCGCCACACCATCGCGAGCCATGCGACGACCCCGACCCCGACGAGCACCTTCTTGACGAGCTGGGCGGCGACGAAGTTGCTCCATCCCCCGCTCGAGGCGAGCTGGACCTCGCCCGTCAGTCGCACGGTGACCGGATGCACATCGGCGGCCTGACGTCGAACGGCACCGTCGACGTCGGTCTCACTGTCGGCGCTGAGGAAGAAGTTGTTGCAGTCAGGGGTGCCGTCGATCGAATCGACGCGCGCCACCTGACACACGTCTCCACCGGCCGCGACCCCCGTCGAGAGCGTGTCCCGGAAGGTCAGAGGCCCGAGCCTGTGCTCCACGGGGTAGGTGGTGTGACCCGCGAGCGCCTGGACCCCGGTGTAGACCGTCGCGGCGACCGTCGCCGCCATCACGATCGTGGCCGCCAACGCCGCCCAGCTCCCGATCCGAAAGACGCGTCGTGCTTGCTTCATGCGCCTGTCCCCGTATCGTCTCGCGATGCGTTCGCATCGATAAACGATATGTTTACCACAAGAGGGGGCGTCAAGCCGTCCGTGGTTCACCAGGACGTCGACCGCCCACCGCGCACCGTCCCGCCGGTGCAGACCGGCGCGCAGGGCATAGGTTCGACCCATGACGAACGCCGCAGCAGCTCTGCCCTGGGCCCCGGACGCGCCGCTCGGTGGCACCTTTGAGTCGGCCCCGATCGCCAGCGCGACGCTCGTCCGGCCACGCCGGACGCCGTCCGATCCGCGAGGCGTCGTCGTCCACCTGCACGGCTACAATGACTACTTCTTCCAGGCGCACCTCGCCGAGGCGTTCACACGAGCCGGCTTCGTCTTCTACGCCGTCGACGCCCGCCGCGCAGGTCGGTCCCTGCGACCGGGCGAGGTCCCGCACTACCAGTCGGACCTGCACGAGCAGGCGACCGACCTGAGCACGGCCGTGGCTCTGGCGCGGGCCGCGCACCCCGGCCTCCCGCTGATCGTGCACGCGCACTCCACCGGGGGGCTGGTGGCCGCGCTGTGGGCCCATTCGCACCGCGAGCGCCGCACGGTCGACGCGTTGGTGCTGAACAGTCCGTTCCTGGACGTGGGGGCCAGCAGCTGGTTGTCGCCGGTGGCGTTCGCGATGCTCGACGTCGCGGCGCCGTTGTCACCGATGGTGCAGGTGACGTCCGCGCCGTCCTGGTACGCGACGTATCAGCATGTCGAGCACGGAGGGCGCTGGGATTTCGACACGGCGTTGAAGCGTCCGCAGGGGCTGCCGGCGCGTGCGGGCTGGCTGCGTGCGGTGGTGCGCGGTCAGGTGCGGTTGGCGGCGGGGCTCGAGGTGGGCTGCCCGGTGCTGGTCGCACACTCGGCGTCCTCGGGCATCGACTCCCCGGACAACCCGTTGCTCGATGCGCAGGACACGGTGCTCGACGTCGCCCACATCGAACGGTTGGCGCCGCGGCTGGGTGACGACGTGCGGACGGTGGCGGTCGAGGGCGGGGTGCACGACCTGTCGCTGTCGGCACCAGAGCCTCGCGCGCTGTACCTCGACGAGGTGTTGTCGTTCGCCGCGAGCGCCGGTTCAGCCGGTGGTGCCCCGTGAGCGGGCGTCCGACGTCGTGGGTGTTTCCGTACTTCGACGCACCAGGCGGCGTGGTCGCACTCGCGCATCGTGGCTTCTCGCTCTCGGGACTGGAGAACTCGATGGCGGCGTTCGCCGGGGCGGTCGACCTCGGGTTCGGCTACGTCGAGACCGACGCCCATGCCACCCGTGACGGTGTGGCGGTGGCTCTGCACGACGCGTCGCTGGACCGGACCACGGATGCGCGCGGGCTCGTCGCGGAGCTGCCGTGGGCGCAGGTGCGCGAGGCCCGCATCGGTGGCGTCGAGCCGGTCCCCCTCTTGGAGGACGTGCTGGGGACGTGGCCGGACCTGCGGGTCAACATCGACGTCAAGGCCGCCTCGGGGGCGGTGCCGGTGGCCGAGGCGGTCGCCCGGACCGGTGCGTGGGACCGGGTCTGCGTCACGTCGTTCTCCCGGGCACGCCGTCGGGCGACCCTGACCGCTCTGGGACGGGCCGTCGCGACGTCGGCGGCCACCGGGGAGGTGGCGGCCTTCGTCGGCGCCGCGCGGTTGCGCTCGGCCCGACTCGCTCGCTGCGCGCTGGCGGACGTCCAGGCGCTGCAGGTCCCCGTGCGCCAGGGACCGGTGACGGTCGTCGACCGCTCGACGGTCGCCGCCGCCCACCGGGCGGGCCGGCAGGTACACGTGTGGACCATCAACGCAGTCGACCACATGCACCAGCTGCTCGACCTCGGGGTCGACGGTCTGGTGACCGACCGCGCGGACCTGCTCGAGAAGGTGCTGCGCGCCCGCGGCGTGTGGTGAGTGCGCCGACCTACAGGGCGATCGGAGCCCGGCCGGTCGGGGCGTCCTCGCTGATCTCGGCGTAGGCCGCCGCGAGCAGTGTCGGGTCGGGCCCCTCGAGACGGGTCGGCTGGCCGACGGCGTCCAGGACGACGAACCGCAGCAGGTCGCCCCGGGTCTTCTTGTCCCGGCGCATCCCCGACAGCAGCTTCTCCCACCGGTCCCCGCGGTACGTCGTCGGAAGCCCGAGCGACGTGAGGATCTCGCGGTGGCGGTCGACGACCGAGTCGTCGAGCTTCCCGGCCAGCCGTCCGAGCTCGGCGGCGAAGACCATCCCGACGGAGACGGCGGCGCCGTGCCGCCACTGGTACCGCTCGACGAGCTCGATCGCGTGCCCGAGGGTGTGCCCGTAGTTGAGGATCTCGCGCAGGCCCGCCTCCTTGAGGTCGGCACCGACCACCCGTGCCTTGACGGCGACGGACCGCTCGACGAGCTCGGCGAGCGCCGCCCACGTCTCGTCCGCCGCGTCGGCGCCCTTCCAGTCCCGCAGCTCGGCCGCATGGTCGGCGACGATCTCGAGGATGCGCTCGTCGGCGATGAAGCCGGTCTTGACCACCTCGCCGAGGCCTGCGACGAGGTCGAACCGCGGCAGAGTCTCGAGGGCCACCAGGTCGCACAGCACCCCGGCCGGCGGGTGGAACGCACCGACGAGGTTCTTCCCCTCCGCGGTGTTGATCCCGGTCTTGCCCCCGACCGCGGCGTCGACCATCGCGAGCAGCGTCGTGGGGACGTGCACCACGCGGATCCCGCGCAACCACGTCGCAGCCACGAAGCCCGCCAGGTCGGTGGTCGCTCCCCCGCCGACCGACACGATCGCGTCCGAGCGGGTGAAGTCGGCCTGCCCCAGCACCCCCCAGAGGAATCCCGCGACCTGCGCGGTCTTGGACTCCTCGGCGTCCGGCACCTCGGCGGCGAACGCCTCCAGGCCCGTCTGGGCCAGGTCCGCACGGATCGTCTCTGCCGTCGCCGCGAGCGAGGACGGGTGGATGACGAGGACACGCCGGACGTCAGGGCCGAGCAGCCCGGGCAGCTCGCCGAGCAGATGGCGCCCGATCACGACGTCGTAGGGGCTCTCCCCGGCGACCTGCACCCGGGTGGTCTCGATCGTGCTCACTGCTCCTCCTGCGGTGCGGGGGTCACCCGCGCGTCGGTTCGGGGGTCGGCGGCGATCTCCGCCGCCACCTGCTCGGGGGTGCGCGCGTCGGTCAGCACGGTCGTGGTCGCGACCTGCTCGTAGACCGCGCGGCGTTCGTTCATCAGTGCCTGCCACCGGGCCCGCGGGTTGCCGAGCAGCAGGGGGCGGGACTGGTTGAAGCCCACACGGGGCGCGGCGTGGGCGAGGGAGACGTCGAGGAAGACGACCGTCCCGCCCGCCTCGGCATAGTCCGCCAGAACCCGGCGGCTGTCGGGGTCGAGGACGGCCCCGCCGCCGAGGGACAGGACACCGTCGTGCTCGCGGACGGCCGTGACGACGGCCGCCCGCTCCAGGTCGCGGAAGGCGGGCTCTCCGTCGGTGACGAAGATGTCGGCGACGGGCTTGCCCGCCGTGCGCTCCACGTCGTCGTCGGTGTCGCGGTGGGCCACGCCCCAGGTACGGGCGAGGATCGCGGCGACGGTGGACTTGCCGGAGCCGGGCGGGCCGACCAGGACGACCAGCGGTCCGGTGGGTGCGGTGCTCATCTCAGCGCAGGTTCTCCGGGATGGCGGCGAGGTACGACTCGACGTTGCGGCGGATCTCCGGCACCGAGTCACCACCGAACTTCTCGAGGGCGGCCTGGGCCAGGGTGAGTGCGACCATGGCCTCGGCGACGACGGCGGCCGGCGGGACGGCGCAGACGTCGGAGCGCTGGTGCTGGGCCGTGGAGGCCTCGCCCGTGGCGGTGTCGATCGTGCGCAGCGCCCGCGGGACGGTCGAGATCGGCTTCATCGCGGCGCGCACGCGCAGGACCTCACCGTTGGTCATACCACCCTCGACGCCGCCGGCCCGGTTGCTCAGGCGGGTGATGCGGCCGTCCTCGCGGACCATCTCGTCGTGGGCCGCGGACCCACGACGGCGTGCCGTGCGGAAGCCGTCGCCGACCTCCACCCCCTTGATGGCCTGGATCCCCATCAGCTCGGCCGCCAGGCGCGCGTCCAGGCGCCGGTCGGCGTGGACGTAGGACCCGATACCCGTCGGTACGTCGTAGGCCAGCACCTCGACGACACCGCCGAGCGTGTCGCCGTCCTTGTGGCACTGGTCGATCTCGGCGACCATCGCCGCCGAGGTCTCGGGGTCGAAGCAGCGCACCGGGTCGGCGTCGAGGGCGGCAACGTCGTCCGCCGTCGGCAGGACGGCGTCCTCGGGCACCTCGACGGGACCGATGGCGACCACGTGGGAGACGAGCCGGACGCCGAACGCCTGCTCGAGCAGATGGGCGGCCGCCGTCCCGAGTGCCACGCGGGTGGCGGTCTCGCGCGCCGACGCACGCTCCAGGACGGGACGGGCGTCGTCGAACCCGTACTTGCGCATGCCCACCAGGTCGGCGTGTCCGGGACGAGGCCGGGTCAGCGGACGGTTGCGCGCAACCTCCCGCACGTCACCCGTGCCCGCGTCGACCTGCAGCGCCTCGGGCGGGACCGGGTCTGCCGACATCACGTCGACCCACTTGGGCCACTCGGTGTTGCCGATCTCGATCGCGAGCGGACCACCCTGGGAGATCCCGTGACGCAGGCCGCCGAGAATGCGCACCTGGTCCTTCTCGAACTTCATCCGCGCCCCGCGGCCGTAGCCGAGCCGGCGGCGGGCAAGAGCATCCTGGACGTCGGCCGTCACGATCTCGACGCCGGCGGGAAGCCCCTCAAGGATCCCGACCAGCGCCTCACCGTGCGACTCACCTGAGGTCAACCACCGAAGCATGGCGTCATCCTCCCACGACACGCCCGCACGGCCGTCGGCCGCCCACCGTGCGGACGGCGGGGTGAACCTGTGGACAACCGGCTGCGGACGGCCTCTCGACGCTAGCGTCGCAGCCATGCTCGCCGACCTCGCCGCCCGCATCGACACCGAGACACGGGCCGACCGCCGTGTCTCGCTCGCGCTGTCGGCAGCGCTGGTGCTCGCAGTCCTGGTCAGCAGGTGGCCCGCTCCCGACACCGTGGCGTTCGTGGTACTGGCCGTGGCCTGCGGTCCGTTGACCGTCATCGACCTGCGCAGCCACCGCCTGCCCGACGCCCTGACCGGGCCGACGGCCGCCGCCGCGCTCGTGGTCCTCGGACTGACGGTGCTCATCGGTCCGGACACACTCGCCGACCTCGGTCGCGCGGCGCTCGGCGCCTTCCTGCTCCTCGCGGCCTACCTGGCACTGGCGATCGTGCGCCCCGGCGGGCTCGGCCTCGGTGACGTCAAGCTCGCAGGCGTCGTCGGGCTCTATCTCGCCTGGTGCGGGTGGGAGGCCTGGTTCCTCGGCACGTTCGCGGCGTTCACCCTCGGCGGGCTCTGGGCGCTCGCACTGCTGCTGGCCCGTCGAGCGACCGGGACGACCGCCTTCGCGTTCGGTCCGTTCATGCTCGTCGGAGCGGCGGTCGCGATCGGCCTCGACAGCGCCGGCGCGTTCTCCTTCTAGACCGGAGCCAGGGCCGACCGCAGGGCCTCGTCCATCGCCGTGACCGGCGCGGCGTGCCCCGTCATCAGGCGGACCTGCTCGGCCGCCTGGTGCAGCAGCATCCGCTCACCGCCGACGACGACGCCCCCGGCGCGCGACCAGGCCCGGGACAGCTCCGTCGGGCGCGGGTCGTAGACCACGTCGAGCAAGACGCCGGAGACGGGTGCCCCCGAATCCGCCAGGACCTGCGCCCACGGGTCGGCGGCGTGCTTCGGCATCGTCGAGACGACGACGTCGGCCCGCGGAAGGACGTCCGTCGCGGCGTCGAGGCGCGAGAACTGCGGCGTGACGCCCATCCGGTGCGCTGCGGCGCGCAGCTCTCCGGTCCGCGCCAACGACCGCACGAGGACGTGCGGGCTCGTGCACCCGAGCTCGCCGAGCGCTGCGAGCGTCGACGCAGCCGTGGCACCGGCACCGAGGATCACGGCGTGCGCGGGCGGGCCCGTGCGTGCCTGCTGGCCGAGCCCCTCCCCGAGCGCCGCCACGAGGCCGTGCACGTCGGTGTTCGCCCCCACGCGCGTGCGGCCGGACGGCAGCAGCGTGTTCACCGCGCCGACGACCTCGGCGAGCGGCTCGACCGAGTCGAGCAGCGGGATGACGGCGTGCTTGAGCGGCATCGTCAGGCTGAGCCCGGCCCAGGACTCGTCCATCGCGTCGACGAATCCCGCCAGCTCGGCCTCCTGCACGTCCACCGCGGTGTACGTCCAGTCGTCGAGTCCGAGCGCGCGGTACGCGGCACGGTGCAGCGCCGGGGACAACGAGTGGGCGACAGGATGCCCGAGCACCGCGGCACGACGAGCCGTCACCCGTTCGCCGCCTGCCACTCGCGCAGCTCCGCGACGTTCTGCTGGTGCTCCTCGAAGGTCTCGGCGAACTTCGTCTCGCCGGTGTCGAGGTTCACGGCGGTCCAGAAGACCCAGGCGCCGTCGGCAGGCTCCAGGACCGCGTCGATCGAGGCACCGCCCGGGTTGGCGATGGGCGTCGGCGGCAGACCCGCGTGCTCGTACAGGTTGTACTCGTTGCTCGGGTCGTCGGTGTCCTCGCGGGTCAGCTCCGTGCCGGAGATCCCCAGGCCGTAGGCGACCGCGGCGTCGATCTCCAGGCGCTGGCCGACGTCGAGACGGTTCTCGATCGCCCGTGCCATCTTCGGGCGGTCCTCGACGGCCTTCGCCTCACGCTCGACGAGCGAGGCCTTGTTCAGGACCTCCTCGCGGTCCTCCTCCGGCACGTTGCGCGAGTCCAGCTCGAGGGTCGTCTGGGTGACCATCTGCGAGATGACGGTGGCCGGCGTGCTGTCCGGCGGCAGCAGGTAGGTCGTGGGGAACATCCATCCCTCGTAGTCGCCCCCCGCCTCGGCCGGCAGACCTCGCGCCTCCGTGTCCTCCATGGCGGCCTCGTACTCCTCGACGGAGTGTCCCGTGACGGACGCGGCACGCTCGACCACCTGGTCGACCGTGTATCCCTCGGGGATCGTCAGCTTGGTCTCGGCCCGCGAGTCGTTCGCCACGAGCCGCGCGACCGCGGACTGCGCGTCCATCTGCGTCAGCATCGTGAACGTGCCCGCCTGGATCTGGCCCGCGCTCGGGTTGGCCTCGAACGCGTCGACGAACGCCTGCTGGCTCGCGACGACGTCGGCCCCCTCGAGCACGGCGGCCATGTCGTACCCGGTCGAGCCCGGCTCGATCGTGACGTCGACCGGAGTCGTGCCCGGCCCGGCGTAGTCCGCCACGGTGTCCGGGCGGAAGTCGTCGACCATCGCCATGATCTGCGGCCGCAGCACGTAGGCGACGGCCGCGACGATCACGAGGATCAGGAAGATCGCCAGCAGGGCGTTGCGGCGACGCTGACGCTTGCGCTGCTTCGCGCGGCGCCGACGCCGCTCCTCCGTGCGCGAATTCGCCGCGGGAGGCTGCTGGGCCTCCAACGTCGAAGTTCCGGGGAACAAGTCGCTCACGGGAGCGTCCTCCTAGTTCGTCAGATACCTACACGTTCGCCGGCTCGCTGCGTCGAGGATCGCTCCGCGTCGAGGGCTGATTGCAAAATGATAACGGCTGCCGCCTGGTCGATGACAGCCCTGTGCTTCCGACCCGCACGCCCGGCAGCGTGCAGCGCCTGGTGCGCGGTCACGGTGCTCATGCGCTCGTCGACCATCTGCACCGGGACCGGGGCGATCTGGGCGGCGAGCACGGCCGCGTAGGCACGGGTGTGCTCCGCCGCGGCTCCCTCGCTGCCCGACAGGTGCTTGGGCAGGCCGACGTACACCACCGCGGCGTTCCGCTCGGCCACCTCCTCGACGATCCGGGCGACGTCCGCCGGGACTTCGGCGTCAGAGGTGTCGCGCGCCAGCGTCTCGACGGGAGTCGCCACGAGACCGTCCGGGTCGCTCGCGGCCAGGCCGACACGTACCGCACCGACGTCGACCGCGAGCCGCGCCCCGCGCGGGAGCGGCTCCGGGGAGTGGTCGCTCACGCGATCGAGCTCCGGATCCCGTCCAGCGCGGCCGGGAGGGCCGACACGTCGCTGCCACCACCCTGGGCCATGTCGTCCTTGCCGCCGCCGCCGCCGCCGAGCGTGCCGGCAGCCGCCTTGGCGAGCGCCCCGGCGCGGATGCCGGCGCCGCGGGCGTCGGCGTTCGTGACGACCACGACGAGCGGGCGATCCTTGGCGACACCGCCGATCGCGACGACGGCGGCACCGTCCTCGCCGAGACGCGCGCGGACGTCGAGGGCCAGCGCGCGCAGGTCGTCCGCGGAGGCGACGACGCCGGCGTCGTGCGTCACGACGCGCGTCGTCCCCACGGTCTGCGCCTGCTCAACCAGCGAGGCCGCAGCGCCGAGCAGCTGGGCCTGACGCAGACCCGCCAGCTCCTTCTCCGCGTCCTTCAGGCGGCTCATCAGCGACCCGATGCGGTCGGGGAGCTCGTCGGCGCGGGCGTTGACCATCCCGGCGAGCTGGTTCACCAGCGCGTGCTCCTTCGCCTGAAAACCGTACGCGCCGTTGCCCACCAGCGCGTCGACACGGCGGACCCCGGAACCGATCGAGGACTCGCCGAGCAGGGTGACCAGACCGAGCTGACCGGTCTGGCTCACGTGCGTGCCCGCGCACAGCTCGCGCGACCAGTCACCGCCGATGGACACGACCCGCACCTGGTCGCCGTACTTCTCTCCGAAGAGCGCCATCGCACCGAGGGCCTTGGCCTCGGCGATGGGCATCGTCACGTCGGTGACCTCGAGGTTCTCGGCGAGCTGGACATTGACCCGCTCCTCGATCTCGGAGAGCGCGCTTGCCGGGACCGCACCCGTGGAACGGAAGTCGAAACGGATGCGGCTCGGGGAGTTCTCCGAGCCCGCCTGCGTGTGGTCCTTGCCGAGGGACTCGTGGATCGCCTTGTGGATCATGTGGGTCGCCGAGTGCGACTTGCTGATCGCGGTGCGGCGCGCGACGTCGATCTGCGCGGTCCCGGGGTCGCCGAGCGCGACGGTTCCCTCGGTCAGGCGTCCGCGGTGCACCGACAGACCCTTGATCGGACGCTGGACGTCGTCGACCTCGACCGTCGCGCCGCCGTCGAGGACGATCGTCCCCTGGTCGGCGAGCTGACCGCCGGCCTCGGCGTAGAACGGCGTGCGGTCGAGGATGATCTCGACGTCCGCCGGAGCCGTGGCCGCCGGTGCGGCGACGCCGTCGACGAGCAGACCCGTGACCGTCACCGACGCCGTCGCGTCCGTGTAGCCGAGGAACTCGACCGGCGCCGAGAGCTGCTTCTGCAGCTCCTCGTAGGCGCCGACGTCCGCTCCGCCCTGGCGCTTGGCGAGTGCGTCGGCCCGTGCCCGCGAACGCTGCTCGGCCATCAGCGACCGGAAGGCGGGCTCGTCGACGCTCACGCCCTGCTCGGCTGCCATCTCAAGCGTCAGGTCGATCGGGAAGCCGTAGGTGTCGTGCAGGGCGAAGGCCTTCTCGCCACCGATGGTCGCGGTCCCGGCGGACTTCGCCTCCGCGACGGCGTCGTCGAAGATCGACGTCCCCTGGACCAGGGTGCGGCGGAACGCCTCCTCCTCCGCGTAGGCCACGGCCGAGATCCGGGCGAAGTCGTCGGCCAGCTCGGGGTACGACGGCGACATCGCGTCGCGGGAGACCGGGAGCAGGCCCGGCATGGCCGGGTCGGTGACGCCGAGCAGGCGCATCGCCCGCACCGCGCGTCGGATCAACCGGCGCAGCACGTACCCGCGGCCCTCGTTCGACGGGCGCACACCGTCCCCGATGATCATCAGGGACGAGCGCACGTGGTCGGCCACGACGCGGAAGAGGACGTCGTCGTCGTGCACCGCGCCGTACGTCTTGCCCGAGAGCTTCTCGGCGGCCTCGATGACGGGGTAGACCTCGTCGATCTCGTACATGTTGTCCTTGCCCTGCAGCAGGAACGCGACCCGCTCCAGGCCCATGCCCGTGTCGATGTTCTTGCGGGCGAGCTCGCCGACGATGTTGAACTGGTCCTTGGACCGCACGTCGTCGATCTGATACTGCATGAACACGAGGTTCCAGATCTCGAGGAACCGGCTCTCGTCGACGACCGGTCCGCCGTCCTGGCCGTACTCGGGACCTCGGTCGATGTAGATCTCCGAGCAGGGGCCCGCGGGTCCGGGCTGGCCCGTCGTCCAGTAGTTGTCGGCCTTGCCGCGGGCCTGGATGCGCTCGTCGGGAAGCCCGGCGATCCGGCGCCACAGCTCACGGGCCTCGTCGTCGTCGTGGTAGACCGTCACCCACACGGAGTCCGGGTCGAACCCGAGGAAGCCGTCCTCCTGAGAGCCGGTGACGAACTCCCAGGCGTAGGTGATCGCCTGCTCCTTGAAGTAGTCACCGAAGGAGAAGTTGCCGTTCATCTGGAAGAACGTGCCGTGCCGCGTCGTCTTGCCGACCTCTTCGATGTCCAGCGTCCGCACGCACTTCTGGACACTCGTCGCCCGCGGCCACGGCGCCGTCTGCTCCGCGGTCATGTACGGGATGAACGGGACCATGCCCGCGATCGTGAACAGCGTCGACGGGTCCGGGGAGACCACGGACGAGGACGGCACCACGGTGTGCCCGTGGCCACCGAAGTAGTTGAGCCAGCGCTGACGGATCTCGGCGGTACGCATGATGTCCTTCGGGGGTCGTTCGGGTGGGAGGTGCGGCGGCCCGCAGGGGACGCCGGTTCGGTCAGAAGAAGGAGTAGCCGAGCTCGTCCTCGTCGTCGTCCGCACGGTGACGCGCGCGGACCGCCTCGGGAGGAGTCTGCCCCTCGGCGAGCAGGGAGCCGGTCAGCTCCGCCTCGCGCCGGGCGCGTGCGTCCGTGAACTCCGCGCGGAAGGCCTGGACGAAGGCGACGGTCCGGGCGCCGGCGTCGTCCACCGCGTCCATGGACCGGTCGACGACAGAGGCGGGAGCGTAGCGGGCGACGAGCTTGCGCCCCTGCGACATGACGACGACCGTCACCCCGACGCCCACACCGATCCAGAAGACTCGCCGCATCAGGAGTCCTTCCCTGCGCCGCGGCCGGCGGCGGTCGCCGCGCCGAACGCCTGCCGGGCCGCGTAGCTGAAGGCGGCGACCTTGACCAGTGGCCGCCCCAAGGTCGCGGCATAGAGGCTCGAGAGCGCCGACACGTTCTCGCTGACCTGCGCGGCCGACGTCGTCATCGCGTCGATCCGCTCCATCTGGGTGTTGGTGGAGACCAGGGTCTGGGCCGCCTCGTCGAGGATCGGCACGGCGTGGTCGGTCGCCTCGCGCAGGCTCGTCCGCGCCTCGTCGAACACGCGACCCAGCTTGACCAGCGGGACGGCGAGCGCACCGACGAGAAGCACAAAGGCGATCGCTGCGATGAGTCCGGCGATATCTCCGACCATGTCTGCTGCTCCTGTACGAGAGGGGGAAGGCTTCGAGGGAACACTACCCGGATGCACGAACGCCCCGCGCGCGACGCCTTCGCGTCACGCCCGGGGCGTTCGAGAACTGCTGTGCGAGATCAGCGAGCGTAGTACTCGACGACGAGCTGGACGTCGCACGTGACGGGCACGTCGGCACGCTTCGGGCGGTCGACGAGCGTCGCCGAGAGCTTCTCGAGCTGGACGTCGAGGTAGCCCGGGACGGCCGGCAGGACGTCGCGGTGCGCACCGGCGGCGGCGACCTGGAACGGGACGGTCGTCTGGCTCTTCGGCTTGACCTGGATCGTCTGACCCGGCTTCACGCGGAACGAGGGGCGGTCGACGATCTTGCCGTCGACGAGGATGTGGCGGTGCACGACGGCCTGGCGCGCCTGCAGGATCGTCCGACCGAAGCCGGAGCGCAGGACGAGGGCGTCGAGGCGGACCTCGAGGTTCTCGACGAGAGCCTCACCGGTCAGGCCGGACTCCTTGCGGGCGTCCTCGTAGGCACGGGCGAGCTGCTTCTCGCGGAGCGCGTACTGCGCACGCAGACGCTGCTTCTCGCGCAGACGGACCGCGTAGTCCGACTCGGTGCGGCGGCGGGCGCGGCCGTGCTCGCCCGGGGGGTACGGACGCTTCTCGAAGTGCTTGACGGCCTTGGGGGTGAGCGCAAGGCCCAGGGCGCGGCTCAGGCGAACCTGGCGGCGCGAACGGGTCACGGAGGACACAGTGGTATTTCCTTACCTGTCGTGTGCGATGGACGTCGCACCCGGAACCAGCCGGGTGCTGGACCAGCCGTCGGAGAACCTGCCGAAGCGGTGCTCACGGGGCCGAGGTCCCAGGTGTCGCCGGTAGGCAACCACGACAGTCTATCGCACGCCGGCCGCCGCCCGCGCCGCTCCGGGCATGTGCTCGGTCACTGGCCACGCCGAGCCCGTGACAGGATCTCGCGGACCCTGACGAGACGCTCCCCGACGCTCCGCTCGAAACCACGGTCGCTGGGGGTGTAGTACCGCGCCGACCCCAGATTCTCGGGCAGGTAGGCCTGCGGGGCGACGGCGTGCGGCGCGTCGTGGGCGTACTGGTACCCCTGGCCGTGACCGACGCTCTTGGCACCCGGGTAGTGGGCGTCCCGCAGATGCGTCGGCACGGGGCCCGCTCCCCCGGCACGGACGTCCGCGAGCGCCGCGTCGATGCCGAGGTAGGCGGCGTTGGACTTGGGGGCGGTGGCGAGGTGGACGACGGCCTCGGCGAGGACGATGCGGGCCTCCGGCATCCCGATGAGGGCGACGGCCTGGGCGGCGGCGACTGCGGTCTGCAGGGCGGAGGGGTCGGCGAGTCCGACGTCCTCGGCGGCGGAGATGATGATCCGTCGCGCGATGAAGCGGGGATCCTCCCCCGCCGAGATCATGCGCGCGAGGTAGTGCAGGGAGGCGTCGACGTCGGAGCCTCGGATCGACTTGATGAAGGCGCTGATGACGTCGTAGTGCTGGTCACCGTCCTTGTCGTAGCGCACGGCGGCGACGTCGATCGCCCGCTCGACGGCGGGGAGGTCGATGCGTGCGGGAGGGCGGTGGTCGTCGTCCGCCGCGGCGTCGGTCAGCACGGCACCGGCGGCGGCCTCGAGGATCGTCAGCGCCTTGCGGGCGTCGCCGCCGGCGAGGCGGAGCAGGTGCTCGGCGGCCCCGTCGTCGAGCGCGACCTCCCCGGCGAGGCCACGCTGGTCGACGAGGGCACGGTCGACGAGCCTCCTGACGTCGTCGGTGCTCAACGGCTGCAGGGTCAGGAGGAGTGACCTCGACAGGAGCGGTGAGTTGACCGAGAAGCTGGGGTTCTCCGTCGTGGCGGCGACGAGCGTCACCCAGCGGTTCTCGACGCTCGGCAGGAGCGCGTCCTGCTGCGACTTCGAGAAGCGGTGGACCTCGTCGACGAAGAGCACGGTCTCCTCGCCCGAGGAGGCGAGGCGCCGCCGGGCGTCCTCGACGACGGCGCGCACGTCCTTGACGCCGGCGGTCACCGCCGACAGCTCGACGAACCGTCGTCCGGACGTCGCCGCGACGACGTACGCGAGGGTCGTCTTGCCCGTGCCGGGCGGACCCCAGAGGATCACCGATCCCGGCGCGGCCCGTCGGGAGCCGGGGTCGGCCGGGTCGACGAGCCGTCGCAGCGGCGATCCGGGTCCCAGCAGGTGCCCCTGCCCCGCGACCTCGTCGATGCTCGCGGGACGCATCCGTACGGCCAGGGGCGCGCCGGGGCTGGTGGCCGGGGTGCCGTGGTCCGCGATCCCGGCGGTGTCGAACAGGTCCATGCTCCGAGGGTACGGACCGGGTCCGACGTCGGGGCGTCTCGCCGTGCACAGCATCCCGTCGGTCCGGTCACGTTAGTGACAGACTGACCCCCGTGTTCGAGAACCTCGGCCGCGCGATCGCGCGGCGCCCCCGTTGGACGGCCCTGGTCTGGCTCGTGATCGCCCCGCTGGGGTTCGCCCTGGCGGTGCTGGGCGTGCACGGGGAGTCGTTGTTCGAGCGGCTCTCGACCGGCGAGCCGACGGTTCCCGGCTCGGACAGCCAGTACGCGAACGACGTGCTGGCGGCGCAGTCCGACGAGGGCGAGTCCATCACGCTCCTCGTCGAGGGCATCAACCCCGCGACCGACGGCATCGCGGAGGCTCTGGCACCCGCGCAGCAGGACCTGCTCCTGATCGACGGTGTCGAGTCCGTGATCGACCCGTACATCCTTCCCGACTCTCTCGAGAACCCCGCGGCGGCGAGCCTGCTCGCCGCCGACGGCGACGGGTTCGTCGTCGAGGTGACGACCGAGGCCGACCTGACGGGCGAGCGCGAGAACGAGGTCGCGGCCGAGGTCGAGGAACGTCTCGACACCGTCGACGACGACCTGGCGGCCCTCTCTCCCGGCGTGACCGGTCTCGTGGGGAGCAACGACCTGATCGTCGAGGCCGTCACCGACCAGGTCGAGGAGGACCTTCGCACCGGCGAGCTCGTCGCGCTCCCGATCGCCCTGCTGGTGATGGTTCTCGTCTTCGGCGGGTTCGTGGCGGCCGCCATGCCGCTGATCGGCGCGATCGCCTCGATCGGGGTCGGGCTCGGCGCCCTGCTCGGTCTCTCGTACCTCATGGACGTCGACGCGTCGGTCGTCAACGTGGTCACGCTGCTCGGGCTCGGCCTCTCGATCGACTACGGGCTGCTGATCGTCTCGCGGTACCGCGAGGAGCTCCACCTCGTCCTCGACGCAGACGACGGCGCGGCGGTGCGCCGTCGCCGCGGCGACGGCGCCGTCCTGACGGCGATCACGCGCACGATGGCCACGGCGGGCCGCACCGTGGCGTTCTCCGCCCTCACCGTCGCGATCTCGATCTCCGGTCTCCTCGTCTTCACCCCGGACATCCTGCGCGCGATCGGCGCGGCCGGCGTCATCGCCGTCCTCATCGCCGTCGCCACCGCTCTGACCCTGGTGCCCGCCCTGCTCGTGATGACCGGACGACGCCTCGCACGGCCCGGTCTGTTCGAGCGGATCCCCGGACTGCGAGCCGTCGCACGGCGGACCGCCGACGTGCAGTCCGACGAAGGTGTGTTCTCCGCCCTGGCGGGCCGCGTCCAGCGGCACCCGTGGTGGGTGATCCTGGCCTCGACGACGGTCCTGGTGGTCCTTGCTCTCCCCGCCGCCGGACTGCAGCTCCGCAACTCCGGGATCGAGCTCCTGCCCGCCGACGCGCCCCAGCGCCAGTTCGTGGAGACGCTCGCCGACGAGTACCCCGCGAGCCAGAGCCCGGACATCATCGTCGTCACGCGGTCGACGCCTGCGGCGACCGACCAGTGGGCCGAGCAGGTCGCCGACCTCGAGGGTGTCAGCGCCGTCGGGTCGGCCACGGCGAGCGCCGACTACTCGGTCTTCGGCGTCCAGCTCGACACCGACGACCCGGGCAGCGCCGAGGCCGTGACCGTGGTCCGTGACATCCGAGAGCTCCCGGTCCCGTTCCCCGCGTGGGTGACGGGCCAGGCGGCAGGACAGGCGGACTTCGTCGACGCCCTCGCCGACGGCGTCTGGTGGGCCGTCGGCATCGTCGTGGCCGCGACGCTGATCCTGCTCTTCCTGATGACGGGCTCCGTCGTCATCCCGGTCAAGGCCCTGCTGACGAACGCCCTCTCGCTCGCGGCGAGCCTGGGCGTCCTCGTGTGGGTGTTCCAGGACGGGCATCTGGAGAACCTGCTGGACTTCACCTCGACCGGCGGCATCGAGACCTACGTCATCGCACTGGTCATCGCGTTCGCGTTCGGCCTGGCCATGGACTACGAGGTCTTCCTACTCTCCCGGATCAAGGAGCTGCACGACGCGGGGTACTCCAACGACGAGTCGGTCCGACTCGGTCTGCAGCGGTCCGGGCGGATCATCACCTCCGCCGCGCTGATCATCATCGTGGTGTTCGCAGGGTTCGTCGTCGGGGACCTGCTCGTGATCAAGGAGGTCGGGTTCGCGCTCGCCGTCGCGGTGGCGATCGACGCCACCCTGGTGCGCATGCTCCTGGTGCCGGCCACGATGACGGTGCTCGGCCGCGCCAACTGGTGGGCACCGCGACCGCTGCGCGCGCTCTACCGCAGGTTCGCCATCACTCACTGACGTCCGTCAGGACGGGAGGGTCCGCCAGCCGGAGAACTCCTGACCGACGACGTAGCCCGCTCGCGTGTAGAGCGCCCGGCCGGCGACGTTGTGGGCGTACATGCCGAGCGCGGCGCGGTCCGCGTGGCGGAGCGCCTCGCGCGTCGCGACGGCGACGAGCGCACCGGCGGACCCCCGGCCACGGGCGGCCGGCAGCGTCCCGATCCCGCCGAGCTCCCACCCGTCGGGACGTACGTGCGCCCCGACGACGGCACTGAGACCGGACCCGTCGTCGTAGCCCCACCAGCGAGTCTCCTGCGCCCACGGGTCGGCCTCGGCGTGCGGGTTGGCCTCGGCGAGGCAGTGCGCGGCCGCCTCGCGGTCGGTGCCGGAGACGAGCTCGCGCACGTGCACCTCACCAGGATGCGCCGCAGGCGCCACGGTGGTCGAGAACCAGTCCCAGTCGGAGGTCGTCGGCCCGGTCAGGAGTGCCGGCAGGCCCGGGTGGTCCGCGGCCGACGAGAGCACCGGCATCCCGCGTGGCACGCATCCGCCCACCACGAGGCCGTCGGACGGTCCTGTCGCCGTTCCGGGGAACTGCCCGCGCTCGGCCACGTCGAGGATGAGCTCCGCCGCGGCGACCGGGGCGCCGATCCCCCAGACCGCCAGCTGGTCCGCGGCAGGGGTCGGCATCCCGGGGCGGTCGTCCACGAATCCCGTCAGCACGAGGCAGGCCTCGGCGCTGCTCCAGCAGGCGCGTACACCCCGCCGGCGCGCGTCGACCTCGAGCCAGGGGTGAGTCCGCCACCGGGGTGCGAGGCCGGTGAGCGGCCCCGCACCCGCACTCATGCGGAGGTGGCGCCCTCGGACGCGTCCGCGTCGTCCTCCGGGACGGCATCGACGCCCGCTTCCTTGCGCTGGGCCGGCGTGATCGGGGCCGGGGCCTGGGTCAGCGGGTCGAACCCGCCGCCCGACTTCGGGAACGCAATGACGTCCCGGATCGAGTCGGACCCCGTGAGCAGCGAGACGATCCGGTCCCAGCCGAACGCGATCCCGCCGTGCGGCGGAGCCCCGAACGCGAAGGCGTCGAGCAGGAAGCCGAACTTCTCCTGCGCCTCGGCCTGACCGATGCCCATCACCTCGAAGACCCGCTCCTGCACGTCTCGACGGTGGATACGGATCGAGCCGCCGCCGATCTCGTTGCCGTTGCAGACGATGTCGTAGGCGTACGCGAGGGCCTCGCCGGGGTTCTGCTCGAACGTGTCGACCCACTCCGGGGTCGGCGACGTGAAGGCGTGGTGCACGGCCGTCCAGGCTGAGCTGCCCAGGTCGACGTCGTCGTCCTGGCCGGCAGGCTTGAACAGCGGCGCGTCGACGATCCAGACGAACGACCACGCGTTCTCGTCGATCTGGCCGGTGCGGCGGGCGATCTCCAGGCGAGCGGCGCCGAGCAGCGCCCGCGAGTCGTCGACCTTGCCGGCGGCGAAGAAGACCGCGTCGCCGGGCTGGGCGCCGGTCGCCTCGGCCAGGCCCGCACGCTCGGCGTCGGAGAGGTTCTTGGCCACGGGCCCGGCCAGCGTCCCGTCCTCGGCGAACGTGACGTACGCGAGACCGCGCGCGCCGCGCTGCTTGGCCCAGTCCTGCCACGCGTCGAACTGACGGCGGGGCTGGGACGCCCCGCCGGCCATGACGACGGCACCGACGTAGTCGGCCTGGAAGACGCGGAACGGTGTCTCGGCGAAGTACTCGGTGAGCTCGATCAGCGGGTTGCCGAAGCGAAGGTCGGGCTTGTCGCTGCCGTACAGGCGCATCGCGTCGGCGAACGTCATCCGCTGGATCGGGCGCGGGATCTCGACGTCGATGAGCTTCCAGAGCGCGACGAGGATCTGCTCGCCGAGGTCGATGACGTCGTCCTGCTCGACAAAGCTCATCTCGACGTCCAGCTGGGTGAACTCCGGCTGGCGGTCGGCACGGAAGTCCTCGTCGCGGTAGCAGCGCGCGATCTGGTAGTAGCGCTCCATGCCCGAGACCATGAGCAGCTGCTTGAAGAGCTGCGGCGACTGCGGCAGCGCGTACCAGGAGCCCGGCGCGAGGCGCGCGGGGACGAGGAAGTCGCGAGCACCCTCGGGGGTCGAGCGCGTGAGGGTCGGGGTCTCGATCTCGACGAAGTCCTGGGCGTCGAGCACGGCCCGGGCGGCCTGGTTCGCCTTCGACCGCAGGCGCAGGGCTCGCGCGGGCGTCGGGCGTCGCAGGTCGAGGTAGCGGTGCTTGAGCCGTGCCTCCTCGCCGATGGTCTCGGTGCCGTCGAGCGCGGTCGAGACCTGGAAGGGCAGCGGCGCGGACTCGTTGAGCACGACGACGTCGCTCACGACGACCTCGACCTCTCCGGTCGGCAGGTTGGCGTTCGCGTTGCCCTCCGGTCGCTGCGAGACCTCTCCGGTCACCTGGAGGACGAACTCGCTGCGCAGGGGGTGGGCGACGGCCTCGTCGCGAATGACCACCTGGGCGATGCCCGAGGCGTCGCGCAGGTCGATGAAGGCCACGCCTCCGTGGTCGCGGCGGCGGTCGACCCACCCGGTCAGGGTGATGGTCTGGCCGATGTGCTCGGCCCGCAGTGAGCCGGCCGTGTGGGTGCGAAGCACGGAGGGGTCCTTCCGGATCGGGGGGTGGTGGGCGGCTGCCCCGGGGGGTCTGCCGCGAGCGCCGCGTGGCGCACCGCGACAAGTCTAGTCGGTGTCCGGGCGGACTCCACCGCTCGGCCCGTTCACAGGGTGGGACGGGCGGGGTCGCAGATTGCCCGATTCGTCGCGCGGCTCTAGGTTGGCCTCACTAGCCCCCGGGGTGCGCTCGCGCGCTGAGATTGCGGAAGATCCGCTGACCCGTGGAACCTGATCTGGTTCGTACCAGCGAAGGGAGCAGGGCGACGTCGGCCGTTGCGCGCCGTCAGGGTGCGCGCTGTCCGGGGTCTTGCTGCGTCCACCCCCGGGGCCGACGCAGGGAGATGCTTGTGGACCAGGATTCGCAGTCGTACGCGACGGAGCCGTCGACCGGGGCGGGCGGGGCACGTCTGGAGCGGCGGTCCTCCGGCCTGCACACCACGGTGCTGCTCGCCGTCCTCGGGGTGGTCTTCGGGTTCGTGTTCTGGGTGGCCGACCAGATCTACGGTCCGCTGCACCTGGCGCTGGGGCCCTTCGGGACGCTCGCGGAGAACGTCCTCGCCGGGGCGTGGATCGTCGTGGCCCCCCTCGCGGTGTACATCGTGCGCAAGCCGTTCGTGGCCGTGGTCGCGGAGATGCTGGCGGCCGCCGTCGAGCTCGTGGTGTTTGCCTCGCCGTTCGGGCCGATGATCCTCGTCATCGGACTGGTCCAGGGTGTCGGGGCCGAGCTAGCGTTCACCCTGACGCGGTACCGCCGCTACGGCTGGGGCGTGTTCGTGCTCAGCGGGGTCACCGCGGCGGTCGTGACCTTTGCCTACCAGTGCGTGGCGAACGGGTACCTCGGACAGGACTACCTGGTGCTCCGCCTCGGTGTCCAGATCGTCTCGTGCATCGTGCTCAGCGGGTTGGCGGCGAAGTTCATCGGCGACCGTCTGCTGCGCACGGGTGTACTGGACAACTACCCGATCGGCCGCGAGCGCCGCCGCGGGGCAGCTGCGGCGGGGGTGACGGCGTGACGTCGTCGGACCTCGTCGTCGAGCACCTGGACGTGCGGTTCCCGGGGGAACCGACGTCCGTGCTCCGCGACGTGTCGTTCCGGGTGCGGTCCGGGTCGAGCCTGCTCGTGGTCGGCCCCTCGGGGTCCGGCAAGTCCACCCTCGTCGCGGCTCTCGCGGGGATCGTCCCGCACACGGTGGACGCGGATCTCCACGGCCGGGTCGTGATCGGTGTGCCCGGTGCGTGGGAGCGGGGGCCGCGGGCGCTGGCCGGGCACCTGGGGCTGGTGCAGCAGGACCCGCTGGCACAGGTGTGCCTCGACTCCGTCGACGCCGAGGTGGAGTTCGCGCTCGAGAACCGGGAGTGGCGCGTCGAGGAGATCGGGCCGGCGGTGGCGCGCGCGTTGGACGCGGCGGGCGCGGGCGGGCTCGCCGGTCGACGGACCGGCACCCTCTCGGGCGGACAGTGCCAGCGCGTCGCGACGGCCGCGGCCCTGGCCCCCTCGCCGGCCGTCCTGCTCCTGGACGAGCCGACGGCCCTCCTGGACCCCGAGGCGGCGCGCGCCGTCGGCGCGCTCGTCGGGCGGCTGGCCGCCGGCGAGACGACGACCGTCGTGGTCGAGCACCGCCTCGACGACCTCGACCCACTGCCCGACTCGACGCTCGTGCTGGTCGACGGGGAGGTCGTCGCGCACGGCCCGACCGCCGACGTCATGAGGGACCAGGCCCGCGCCCTGGTCCGCCGGGGGTGCTGGGTGCCGACCTCGGCCCTCCTCGCCGTCGCAGGAGCCCCGCCGGACTGGGAGTCGACCGAGACCGACGCCTGGCTCGGTGAGGTGCGGGCGCAGCAGTGCGGGTTCACGCCCGCGCGCGGCGAACGGGTCCTGCATGCGCGCGGGCTGGCGGTGGGCCACGGCTCGCCGTCCGGACGACGGCGTCGCCGGGAACCGCTCGTGGAGGCGGTCGGCGCGGTCGACCTCGACCTGCACCGTGGCGAGGTCGTGGCGGTCCTCGGGACGAACGGGAGCGGCAAGTCGACACTCGTGCGGGGACTCGCCGGTCTTGCGCCCACCCGAGGCCGGATCGACCGGGGCCGGGTCTCGCTCGTCGTCCAGCACCCCGAGCACCAGTTCGTGGCCCGGACCGTCGCCGAGGAGGTCGCGTGGACCCCGCGGCTCGCGGGCCTCGACGGCGACGACCTGCGCAGGGTCGTCGACGACGCGCTCGCGCGGTTCGACCTGACCTCCCTCGCCGACAGGTCGCCGTTCGGCCTGTCCGGCGGTGAGAAGCGGCGTCTGTCTCTCGCGACCGCTCTCGTCCATCCCGGGGACGTCGTCCTCGCCGACGAGCCGACGTACGGCCTGGACCGTGCGGCGACCGTGGCCACCCAGGCGGCGTTGCGGGAGGCCGCCCGCGACGGACGGGCCGTCCTCGTCGTCACCCATGACGTCGAGCTCGCCGGCCGCCTCGCCGACCGGATCCTCGTCCTCGTCGACGGGAGGCCGGCGACGGCTGGTCCGGCGGACCAGGTCCTCCGGGACACGGAAGGGCTTCGTGCCGCGGGCCTTCGGCCGACCCGGCTCCTCGAACGCTGGTCCGCGCTCGCGTCCCCCACGACGGTCCAAGACTTCCTCGTCGGGATCGACGAGCGCGTGCTGGCCGGACTCGAGGTGCACGACGTCGCCGCGACGGACGGGGGCCGACGATGACCGCGCGCACCTCGGCGTTCGGCAGATGGAACCCGACCGTCAAGCTGGGCACGCTGCTCGCCGCCTCCGCCGTCATCGTCGCGGTCACCGACCCGTGGACACCGACGATCCTGTGGGCCGCCGCCGTGTGCGCCGCCGTCGTGGCTGGGCGGGTTCCCCCGAGGACCCTGGCCGGGGCCCACGCCGCGCTCCTCGCGTTCGCGCTGTCGATCTTCGTCGGCAACGTGCTGCTGCGCTCGGCCGGGGACGTGGTCGCCGTCGTCGGACCGGTCCGGGTCACCGACCACGGGCTCGACGTGGCGGCGGCCCTCGCGATCCGCGTCTTCTACCTCGGGGTGATCTCCGTGATCCTCGTGGCCACGACCGACCCCGTCCGTCTGATGACCAGCCTCCACCAGCACGCGCGTGTGCCGGCGGGCGCGACGTTCGCCGTCCTCGCGGGCATGCGCGTGCTCGAACAGCTGCCGGCCGAGTGGACGACGATCCGGTGCGCCCAGGCGCTGCGGGACCCGGGACACGAGCCCGGTCGGCTCCCGACGGGCGTCCGCGCGACCGGCGCCGCGACGTTCACGCTGCTCGTGGGAGCGGTCCGCAGGGCCGAACGCATCTCGGTGGCCCTCGAGGCACGCGGGCTGGGGTCAGGCCCGCGCACCCTGGCACACCCCGTCCCGCTGGGGCCCGGGGACGTCGCGCTCGCTGCCGCCGTCGGCGGCACCGTCACGACCGTGCTCGTGATCGGCGCCGCCGCGGGCTGGCTGACGGGACCCGGTGCGCTGACCGCGGGATAGCCCACGGCCGCGTCCCGGGCGCTACTGCGCGGCCGGGACGACGCGCGGCCAGAGGTCCTCGGCCGGGGGCGACCACGACGCGCTCTCGGCCGAGCTCTGCTCCCCCGACCGGATGTCCTTCACCTGGTCCGCGCCGCGGGTCGTGCTGCCGTCGTCGGCCAGCTCGTCCCGGCCGGGGAACCAGACGAACGGGATGCCGCGTCGGTCGGCGTAGCGAATCTGCTTGCCGAACTTGGCGGCCGCCGGGGCGACGTCGCACGGGATACCTCGAGCGCGCAGCGCGAGCGCGACCTCGTCCGACTGCGCGCGGGACTCCTCGTCCGTCACGGCCACGAGCACGGCCGCGGGGACCGACCGGGTCGCCGCGACGAGCCCTGCGCCGACGAGACGCGAGACGAGGCGCGAGACGCCGATGGAGAGCCCGACGCCCGGGTACGTGTTCGCGCCGTCGGAGGCGAGCGTGTCGTAGCGCCCCCCGGAGCAGATCGACCCGAGCTCCTCGTGCCCGACCAGCACCGTCTCGTAGACGGAACCGGTGTAGTAGTCCAGGCCGCGGGCGATCTTCAGGTCAGCCACCACGACGCCCGGCGCGCGCCGCGACGCCGCGGTGATCAGCGCACCGAGCTCGGACAACCCCTGGTCGAGGAGAGCGCTCTCGACCCCGTGCGACGCCGCGAGCGCCCGGACACGGTCGACCACGGTCGTGTCGGCGCCGTGGATGGCGGCGAGGTCCAGGCAGGCCTGCGCCTGCTCCGCCGTCGCACCGCACTCGTCGACGAGCAGCTGCGCCACCCGTTCTGGGCCGATCTTGTCGATCTTGTCGATGTTCCGCAGCACCCCGTCGACGTCCTCGAGGCCGATCCCGCGGTAGAAGCCCTCGGCGACCCGGCGGTTGTTCACCAGGACCCGGACCTCCGGCACGCCGATCTCCCGCAGGGCCCCGAGGGCCTCGGCCATGACGAGGGGAAGCTCGACCTCGTAGTGGTAGGGCAGCTCGCCGGCGCCGACGACGTCGATGTCCGCCTGCACGAACTCGCGGAACCGCCCGTCCTGCGGGCGCTCCCCGCGCCAGACCTTCTGGATCTGGTGACGCTTGAACGGGAACGTCAGCCTGCCGGCGTTCTCCAGGACGTACCGCGCGAACGGCACGGTGAGGTCGAAGTGGAGCCCGAGCTGCTTGTCGGCACGGTCACCGCCCGAGCCGTCCTCCTGGAGACGCGAGAGGACGTAGACCTCCTTGGAGGTCTCCCCCTTGCGCAAGAGCTGGTCGAGCGGTTCGACGGCGCGGGTCTCGATGCCTGCGAAGCCGTGGAGCTCGAAGGTGCGTCGCAGCGTGTCGAGGATGTGCTGCTCGACGACGCGCGCGTCGGGGAGCCACTCGGGGAATCCGGACAGAGGTGTTGGGCGTGCCATGGCAGAGATCTTCCCAGACGACGACGGCCCGTGTCCCCGTCAAAGACGTGCCGCCCCGGTGAGATAGGGGTTGGTCGTCCGTTCGCGCGCGATCGTGGTGGCGGGGCCGTGCCCGGGCAGCACGACGAGATCGCCGTCGAGCGCGCCCACGACCGTCGTCAGCGTGTGCTGCATGGTCGCGGCGTCGCCGCCCGGGAGGTCGACCCGCCCGACGGTCCCCGCGAAGAGCACGTCGCCCGTCAGGACGAGGCGGCGCTCCTGCCCGTCGATCTCGACGCCGTCGACGCGGTAGAGCGTCGAGCCCTCGGTGTGCCCCGGTGCGGCCAGGCACGTCACGTCGATGCCGCCGAAGCGCATCTCGGTCGCGACCCCGGAGAACGTCTCGACCCTCTCCGGCACGCGGTGGTCGTCGACGTCGATCCCGGCCGCCGCAGCGATCGCGGGGACAAGACCGGACCCGGCGGGCTCCAGCGTGCCGAACGGGTCGGCGATCCGGTACGCGTCGGCCTCGGCCACCGTCAGCGGAACGTCGAACGCGGCGACGGCCGCCGCGGCATCCAGCACGTGGTCGACGTGCCCGTGCGTGGCAAGCACGGCGGCGACGTGCAACCCGTGCCGTTCGACATGCTCACGCACCGCACCGACCACACCGCCGGACGGGTCGATCACGACGCACGTCCCGTCGTCGTGCGCGACCAGGTAGCAGTTGGCGCCGAGCACCGTGGACGTGATCGTGGTGAGGGAGAGCATCGTCCCAGCCTAGCCACGACGCGCGACGTCCAGCACGAAGGCCGCCATCCCGCCTAGACTGTGGCGCGCCGCCGATCTCGGCGGGTCACGCAGCACAGAGGAGACGACAGAGTTGTCCGCGAGCAAACGCGATCGAGAACGCGCCGCGCAGCGCCGTCGTGAACAGAAGCGGCAGGCGGCGCTCGACGCGAGGGCCGCCCAGAGGCGCAGGACGTGGGCCTTCGTGGCGATCGGTGCGGTCCTGCTCCTCGTGGGGCTCGGCTCCTGGTGGCTCGTCTCCCAGGACGGGGACTCCGACACGGACGTCCCGACGTCGGCACCGGACCCGTCCACGGCGGAGAGCCGGGAGTGGACCGGGGAGCTGACGACGTCGGTCGGCGAGATCGGGGTCACGCTCGACGGCGCGGCCGCACCCGCCGCGGTGGCGAACTTCGTCGCCCTCGCCGACGCCGGCTACTTCGACGGCACCGACTGCCACCGCCTGACCACCGCGGGGATCTGGGTGCTCCAGTGCGGGGACCCGACGGGCACCGGGACCGGCGGACCCGGCTACTCGTTCGGCCCGATCGAGAACGCCCCCGCCGACGGTATCTATCCCGCAGGCACCATCGCCATGGCACGCACGGCCGAGCCGGACTCGATGGGAAGCCAGTTCTTCATCGTCTACCAAGACACCGAATTGCCCACCGACGGTGGTGGGTACACAGTGTTCGGCACGGTTACATCTGGCCTGGACGCCGTCCAGGCAGTCGCTGACGAGGGCACGGCAGACGGGGCGTCCGACGGCTCCCCCGCCACCCCCGTCACCATCGAAGGAGTGGAAATCAAGTGAGCGAGAGCACCGACAACCAGGCGCCCGAGCCGACGCCCACCGAGGCCTCCGCTCGCACCTCGGACGTGAGTCCTGCCCCCGAGCCCGCACCGGAACCCGCGCCCGAGCAGCCTGCTGCCCCGGCGCCGCGGCCGAAGCCGACGCCCAAGCCCCGGCCCGTCCCGCGGCCCGGACCGCCCGCCGCCGCGTCGAAGCAGACCCCGGGACCTGCCGCGCAGCCCGTCCCGGCACCGAACGACGCAGCAGCCGCCAAGGAGGCCGCGACCTACGGCCGGGTGGACGACGACGGCACCGTCTACGTCCGCGAGGAGAGCGGTGAACGGGCCGTCGGTCAGTTCGCCGCAGGGACGGGCGACGACCCGCTGGCGATGTACGTGCGTCGCTACCTGGACCTCAACGCCAAGGTGGACCTCTTCGACGCCCGGTTGGCGAGCACCGACCTCACCGTCAAGGAGATCGACTCCACCCTCGAACGGCTGCGGTCCGAGACGGCGGAGCCCTCTGCCGTCGGCAACCTCGCCGCACTGCGGTCGAAGGTCGAGGCGCTGGGCGTCCGTGCGGACGAGCGTCGCGCCGAGATCGCAGCCGAGCGCGCCGCGGCGAAGGCGGAGGCCGTGACCGAGCGGACCAAGATCGTCGAGGCCGCGGAGTCCATCGCGACCACGGATCCCGAGCGGATGCAGTGGCGTCCTGCCGGCGAGAAGCTCCGAGGCCTGCTCGACCAGTGGAAGGCCGCACAGCACAACGGCCCCCGCATCGACCGCACGGTCGAGGAGGAGCTCTGGAAGCGGTTCAGCCACGCACGCACCGCCTTCGACCGTGAACGCCGCCACTTCTTCTCCGAGCTCGAGGAGCGCAACGCGACGGCGAAGCGACTCAAGGAGCAGATCGTGGCCGAGGCCGAGGCTCTCTCCAGCAGCGTCGACTGGGGCCACGCGGCGGGCGCCTACCGCGACCTGATGACCCGGTGGAAGGCCGCCGGTCGCGCCGCACGCCGAGACGACGACGCCCTGTGGGCCCGATTCCGGTCCGCACAGGACGTCTTCTTCGGTGCGCGCGACGCCGCCAACGCCGAGATCGACGCCGAGTACGGCGCCAACCTGGTGGTCAAGGAGGAGATCCTGGCCGAGGCCGAGGCCCTCATTCCGGTCAAGGACCTCGAGGCGGCCAAGGCTTCGCTGCGGGACATCCAGGACCGCTGGGACGCTGCCGGCAAGGTCCCCCGCGGGGATCTCCAGCGGGTCGAGGGCCGTCTCCGCGCCGTCGAGAACGCCATCCGCGACGCCGACGAGGCGAAGTGGAAGAAGACGAACCCGGAGCAGCAGGCACGGGCCGAGGGCGCAGCGGCCCAGCTGCAGGACGCGATCGCCTCTCTCGAGGCCGATCTCGTCGCCGCGAAGGCCTCGGGCATCGACCGCAAGGTCAAGGACGTCACGGCGGCCCTCGAGGCGCGCAAGGCCTGGCTCGAGCAGATCGAGCAGGCCGCGCAGGACTCCCGCGGCTGACGGTCGTCCACAGGGGCGGGTCGGGCCTGGCGGTCGGGCTCGCCCCTGCGCGAGGGTGGGGCGGTGGCCACCCTTCGCGCTCTGCTGACGCCGTACTCGACCGAGATCGGCGCCGTCGTCCTGCCCCGAGACGTCGGCGGTCGGGTCGCGTTCGACGAGCTCCTCCGCCGCGGAGCGCTCACGCAGGTCTTCGGCGACGCCGCGGTCGTCGCGGGGACACCCCTGACACCGGCCCTGCGTGCCGAGGTCCTGACGACCGCCGCAGCGCGCGCGACCGTCCTCGCGGGCCGTAGCGCCGCCTGGGTCTTCGTCGGCGGGCCCGCACCCGCGGTGCTCGAGCTCATCTGCCCACCCGGCGCCGGGCGGCCGCGTGCCGTCAGCACGGTGCACACCCGCTACGTCCGCCTCCTCGCGGGCGAGACCGTGACCTGGGGAGCAGCCCCCGTCACCTCACCGCTACGAACGGTGCTCGACGTCGCCTCCGGCCCCCACGTGCCGCGACGTCGTGGCGGCGGCCCGCCGGAGCCCGCCGCCGTCGCCGAGGCCGTCGAGACGGTCGTGGCCGTCTGCGAGGCGACAGGCCTCAGTCCGCACGGCGCGGCGCGCGCGCTGAACCTCAGGTACCGGTGGACAGGGCGTGCGGTGGCCGAGGACGTCCTCATGCAGGCGGCGCTGCGGCTCGGTCCCCCGCTCCGGTCCGCACCAGCCTGAGGCCCGCGGACGTCCGACTACTCGGGCAGCTGTGGCACGGACTCCTGCTTGGACCCGGTGATCCGGTAGACGTCGAAGACCCCGTCGATCGTCCGGATCGCTGCGAGCACCTTGGTCAGGTGGCCCGGCTCCGCCATCTCGAAGACGAACCGCGAGATCGCGACCCGGTCGTTCGACGTCGAGACCGAGGCCGAGAGGATGTTCACGTGGTGGTCGGACAGCACCCGGGTCACGTCCGACAGAAGCCGGGAACGGTCGAGGGCCTCGACCTGGATCTGGACCAGGAACATGGTGTTCGCGCTCGTCGACCAGGAGACGTCCACGAACCGCTCGGGCTGCCGACGCAGCCCCTCCACGTTGGCACAGTCCGCACGGTGGATGCTGACGCCCGCTCCGCGGGTCACGAACCCGATGATCTCGTCGCCCGGCACCGGCGTGCAGCACTTCGCCAGCTTGACCCAGACGTCGTCGACGCCCTTGACCGTGACCCCGGGGTCCCCGGTCCGCACGCGCCGCGCCGTCTGGCCCGGACGCGCCGTCTCGGCGACGTCCTCCGTCGTCCCCTCGTCGCCGCCCATCGACTGCAGGAACTTCTTGACGACCGTCGACGCGGAGGTCTGGCCCTCCCCGATCGCGGCGTACAGGGCCGTGACGTCGGGGTAGCGAAGCTCGTTGGCGAGTGCCAGGAGCGACTCGTGGGAGAGCAGCCGCTGCAGAGGGAGATTCTGCTTGCGCATCGCGCGCGCCAACTGGTCCTTGCCGTGCTCGACGGCCTCCTCGCGGCGCTCCTTCGAGAACCACTGCCGGATCTTGTTGCGTGCCCGGGGGCTCTTGACGAAGCTCAGCCAGTCGCGACTCGGACCAGCGTTCTCGGAGCTCGACGTGAGCACGTCGACCACGTCGCCGTTGTCCAGTGCCGAGTCGAGCGGGACGAGTCGGCCGTTGACCCGCGCGCCCATCGTGCGGTGGCCGACCTCGGTGTGCACGGCGTAGGAGAAGTCGACCGGCGTCGAGCCCACCGGAAGCGCCAGCACGTCGCCCTTGGGCGTGAAGACGTACACCTCTCCGCCGGCGATCTCGAACCGCAGCGAGTCGAGGAACTCCGCGGGGTCGGCCGTCTCCTTCTGCCAGTCGACGAGCTGGCGCAACCAGTGCATGTCCGAGGATCCGTCGGCGGGGACGTTGCCCGCCTTCGCAGCCTCCTTGTACTTCCAGTGCGCCGCGACACCGTACTCCGCGCGCCGGTGCATGTCGTGCGTGCGGATCTGGATCTCCACGGGCTTGCCGCCCGGGCCGATCACCGTCGTGTGCAGCGACTGGTACATGTTGAACTTCGGCATCGCGATGTAGTCCTTGAACCGGCCCGGGACCGGGTTCCACCGCGCGTGCAACGAGCCGAGCGCCGCGTAGCAGTCGCGGACCGAGTCCACGAGCACCCGCACGCCCACCAGGTCGTAGATCTCCGCGAAGTCGTGCCCGCGGACGATCATCTTCTGGTAGATCGAGTAGTAGTGCTTGGGACGCCCCGTCACCGTCGCCTTGAGCTTGGCACCACGGAGATCGGCCGTGACCTGTTCCCGCACGACCGCGAGGTACTCCTCGCGCGCCGGCGCCCGCTCGGCGACGAGATGGACGATCTCGTCGTAGACCTTGGGGTACAACGCCGCGAACGACAGGTCCTCGAGCTCCCACTTGATCGTGTTCATCCCGAGCCGGTGCGCGAGCGGCGCGTAGATCTCCAGCGTCTCGCGCGCCTTGCGCTCGGCCGACGCGGCCGGGACGAACTTCCACGTCCGGGCGTTGTGCAACCGGTCCGCGAGCTTGATCACGAGCACGCGGATGTCGCGCGCCATCGCGACGACCATCTTGCGGACGGTCTCCGCCTGCGCCGCGTCGCCGTACGTCACCTTGTCGAGCTTGGTGACGCCGTCGACGAGCATGGCGATCTCCTCGCCGTACTCCTTGGTCAGCATCTCGAGGGAGTAGTCCGTGTCCTCGACGGTGTCGTGGAGCAGCGCAGCCTGCAGGGTCGACGGCGTCATCCCGAGCTCCGCCAGAATCGTCGCCACCGCGACGGGATGCGTGATGTACGGATCGCCGCTCTTGCGCATCTGACCCCGGTGCGCCTTCTCCGCCGTGCGGTACGCGCGAGAGATCCCCGAGACATCCGCCTTCGGATGGTTCGTCCGCACCGCCTGGAGGAGCGGTTCGAGCGTCGGCGAGGCCTGCGACTTGGCACCGAACAGGGAGATCCGTCCCCGCGAGCGGGGAGTGGTACGCGTCTCGTCGCTCAAAGCCACCTCCGTCGTCGCAACTTCTGGGCCAACGGGCGATATGCGCCCGCTGTCAGTGATGCGTCGATCCTACGCCGGGACTCCGAAGAGCGACGTCACCGAGCGACCGGAGAGCCGCGTCCGCCCGGCCAGCACGTCGATCTCGAGAAGGAAGTCGACACCGACCACCCGCGCCCCGCACTGCTCGACCAGTGCGCACGCCGCCTCGGCCGTGCCCCCGGTCGCCAGGACGTCGTCGACGACGAGGACACGAGCGCCCGCCGGAATCGACTTACGGCCTACCTCGAGCTCTGCCGAACCGTACTCGAGCTCGTAGGACACGGATCGGGTGGGCGGCGGCAGCTTGCCCGCCTTGCGAAGCGGGACGAACCCGGTGCCGAGACGGAGCGCCAGGGGCGCGCCCAGCAGGAAGCCGCGCGCCTCCATACCCACGACGAGGTCGACCTCACCACGACGCGCCGCAGCGAGGGCGAACGCCTCGACGACGTCGTGCAGGCCTTGCCCGTCAGCGAGCAACGGGGTGACGTCCTGGAACGTGACGCCGGCGACCGGATGGTCCGGGACCGCGCGCACGCGGCGGAGAGCCTCGTGCGCGCGACCGGGCTCGAACAGCTCAGGCTCGCGGACCTCGAGCGTCATCTGCGACGACGCCGGGGCTGGGAACTGTTCCCCCGGTGGTGGCCGGGAATCAGCTGTGCCCCGCCCTCAATGCCCGCGGCGGCGAGTGCGGCGTCCGCGTCGTCACCGGACTCCTCGGCGCGCGCCGCACGCTCGGTGAGGACGCGTTCGGTGTGCGCCTTGATCTTCGGCTCGCGCTCACGCAGGGCGACCTCCAACGGCGTGGCCAGGAAGATCGACGAGTACGCTCCCGCGACGATGCCGATGAAGAGGGCCAGCGCGATGTCGCGCAGCGTCCCTGCACCGAGCAGGAACGCTCCGATGAACAGGATGGACGAGACCGGAAGGAGCGCCACGACCGACGTGTTGATCGAGCGGACCAGCGTCTGGTTGACGGCCAGGTTCGCCCGCTCGGCGTACGTCGACCGCGACTGGTCGAGCACGCCCTTCGTGTTCTCACGCACCTTGTCGAACACGACGACCGTGTCGTACACGGAGTAGCCGAGAATCGTGAGGAACCCGATGACCGTGGCCGGCGTCACCTCCCAACCGATCAGCGCATACACGCCCGCGGTGATGACGACGTCGTGGAAGAGCGCGAGGATCGCCGCGGCGGACATGCGCCAGCTGCGGAAGTACACGGCCATGACGACGGCGACGAAGAGCAGGAAGATCACCAGTGCGCGCAGCGCGGCGGCCGAGACGTCCTTGCCCCAGACCGGACCGATGTAGGTGGACGTCACCTCCTCCGCGGAGACACCATAGGCGTCGGCGAGAGAATCGCTCATCGTCTCCAGCTCACCCGTGGTGAGCTCCTCCGTCTGCACACGGATCGAGTCGCCTCCGAGCACCGAGACCTTCGGCACCTCGCCCGGCGCGACGTCCTGGACGGCGTCGATCGCAGTCTGCTCCGAGGTGTCGTCCACGTTCGAGACGACGAACTCCGACCCTCCGCGGAACTCGATGCCGAGGTCGAAACCCTTGAAGGTCACGACGAGCAGCGCGAGGACGACCGCGATGATCGATGCCGCGAAGAACTTCTTGCGGCCGGCGACGATCCCGTAGGAACGACGACCGGTGTAGAGGTCGTTCCCCCACTGGGCGAATCCGCTTGCCATCAGTTCTTCTCCTCGTCCTGTGCGTACGTGCCGTCGCCGTCGACAGGCGGTTCGGCGTCGGCCTCACGTCGGCGCGCCGCGCGTCGCTCGGCGATGGTCATCCCGTCGGCACCGCCTCCGACCGTGGCGGGCTGAGGCAGGCGCGCGGGGGTGTCCGACGCGTCGGTCGTCGCCTCGTCGTCGAGCGAGAGCACGTCGTCCCGGCTCTTCGCGCGTCGCGTCGTGCCGCGGCCCGCGTAGCGGACGGACGTGACGCCGAGACGACGCGGGTCGAGGCCCGACCCGGGGTGCCCCTCGCCGAAGAACTTCGTCTTCGCGAGAAGCTGCAGCAGCGGATGCGTGAAGAGGAAGACCACGAGCAGGTCCACGAGCGTCGTGAGCCCGAGCGTGAACGCGAAGCCCTGGACCCCGCCGACCGCCAGGAGGTAGAGGATCGCCGCAGCGAGGAAGTTGACGGCGTCCGAGGCCACGATCGTGCGACGCGCTCGCGACCAGCCCCGGTCGACGGCGGCGGTGAGCCCGCGCCCGTCGCGCAGCTCGTCGCGCACACGCTCGAAGTAGACGATGAAGGAGTCTGCCGTGATGCCGATCGCGACGATCAGACCCGCGACGCCGGGCAGCGACAGCCGATACCCGTACGTCCACGAGAGCAGCGTGATCACCCCATAGGTGATCAGCCCGGCGATCAGCAGCGAGGCGACGGTCACGAGGCCGAGCCCGCGGTACTGGAACAGCGAGTAGACCGCGACGAGCGCCAGACCGATGAGACCGGCGATCAGACCCTTCTCGAGCTGGTCGGCGCCGAGCGTCGCAGAGATCTGCTCCTGGCTCTGGACCTCGAAGGTCAGCGGCAGCGCACCGAAGTTCAGCTGGCTCGCGAGCGTCGCCGACGACTCGCGCGTGAAGTTGCCCGAGATCTCCGCCTGGCCGTTGGTGATGACGGCGTTCATCGACGGTGCCGAGATGACGAGCCCGTCGAGGACGATGCCGAACTGGTTCTGCGGGCTCGGCAGGCCGACGAGACGCTCGGAGACTCCCTGGAAGGTGTCGGCGCCCTCGTCGGTGAACGTCAGGTTCACCGCCCACTCGTTCGTCTGAATGCCCTGGCTGTTGGTGCGAAGGCCCGAGGTCGCGTGGTCGATGTCGCTGCCCTCGACCTCGACCGGGCCGAGGATGTACTTGGCGAACCCGTCCTGGTCACAGGTGACCAGCGGTGCGTCGGGGTCGCTCGGCTCGCCGCCGACGAGGTTCGTCGGGTCGGTGCAGTCGAGGGCGTCGAACTCGGCCTGGACCTCCGGCGTGATCTGCGCGAGGTCACTGGGATCGGTCGGCTCCGGTGCCGGCTCGGTCGCCGCGTCGGTCGCGCCGTCCTCGGCGTCTGCCTCGGCGTCCTCGGTCGTCGCGTCGGCGGAATCCTCCGGCGCGGCGTCAGCGCTCTCGTCGCCGGTCGCGTCCGCGGACTCGTCGGAGCTCGGCGTCTCGGTCTCGGCGTCCGGGTCTTCGGCGGGCAGCGGCGAACCGACGGACAGCACCGGCCGGAACGTCATCTGCGCGGGCGTGACGATCAGGTCGATCGTCTCCTGGCTGACCTCACCGGGGATGCCGACGACGATGTTGCTGTCCCCCTGGCGGGCGATCTCCGCCTCGGCGACGCCCGACGAGTCGATGCGCTGGCGGATCACGGCGATGGACTGGTTGATGTCCTCGTCGGTGACCTCCTGCCCGTCGTCCGTCACCGGCGAGAGGATGAGCTGGGTCCCGCCCTGCAGGTCGAGCGCGAGCTCGGGCGACCAGCTCGCGCCGCCCGGGTTGTCCTCGCTCTTCGCGTCGAGCTGCGTCCCGGCAAAGATCGATGCGAAGAGCGCAACGATCAATGCACCGAGGACGACCAGTGTGCGTACAGGTCGCGTCCGTGACTTGGTGCTGGCCAACAGTCCGTCTCTTCTCGTGTCAGGGCGGCGCCATCGTCGGCGCACCGTCGTGCCCGGGGATCACCCCGGGCGCTTGATCACTTGGTCTTGTCGTCCTCGTCGCGCTGCTGCGCGTCGTCGCCCGAGGAGGTGTCCTTGGACAGGCCCGAGAGGTCGTCGGGGATCGTGACGTCGTCCGCGGCAGACTGGTCGTCCTTGGCGAGGTCGACGACAGGCTGCTCGTCGTCGGTCTCCTCGTCCTCCCCGGTCTCGTACTCCTCGCCCTCGAGTCGCTTGGCGATCGCGGCACGGAGCCAGCGCGTCTGGGCACCGCCGGGCTCGGTCTCGAGCGTGATGATGTCGCTGACGTCGTCCACCTCGACGACGGTCCCGAACAGGCCGGAGGCGGTCATCACGTCGTCGCCCGGCACCAGGGAGTGACGGAACTCCTGCTGCTTGCGCTGCTGCTTGCGCGTCCGGCTGCTCATGAGGAACAGAAGTCCCACCGCGAGGATGGCAAAGATGATCAGGGGGTCCATCAGGAGTCACAGTCCTTCGGGTTGCGGGCAGAGCGGCACGCGCAGTCTAGGCGTGTGGTCCACCCTGGGGCGAACCGCACACACCCGAGGTGCTGACGCGAGGTGCAGACAGTCTAGGGCCTTGAAGTGAGCGGTCCGTCACATTCAGGGGCAATTCGTCTCACGTGCCGAAAAGCCCGTCGGGCTGCGGCGGGGTGAGGCCGAGGTGCGTCCATGCCGCGGGAGTCGCGACGCGGCCGCGCGGCGTCCGCCCCATCAGACCTTCGCGGACGAGGTAGGGCTCCGCGACGGTCTCGACGGTGTCCGGCTCCTCACCGACGCTCACGGCAAGCGTCGACAGCCCGACCGGGCCACCGCCGAACCGTGTGCAGAGAGCCTCGAGAACGCCCCGGTCCAACCGGTCGAGCCCGAGCGCGTCGACCTCGTAGACCTCGAGCGCGGCCCGGGCGGCCCGCAGGTCGAGCCCTCCGTCCCCGCGCACCTGCGCCCAGTCCCGCACGCGCCGCAGCAGGCGGTTGGCGATCCGCGGGGTTCCCCGTGAGCGGGAGGCGATCTCGGCAGCCGCGTCCGCGTCGAGACGGACACCGAGCAGACCCGCCGACCGGACGAGCACCCGCTCGAGCTCGCCCGCCGCGTAGAAGTCGAGATGCCCCGTGAACCCGAACCTGTCTCGCAACGGGGCGGGCAGCAGCCCCGCGCGTGTCGTCGCGCCGACGACGGTGAACGGCGGAAGGGTCAGCGGGATCGCGCTCGCCCCGGGCCCCTTGCCGACGACGACGTCCACGCGGAAGTCCTCCATGGCGACGTACAGCAGCTCCTCCGCGGGCCGCGCGAGCCGATGGATCTCGTCGATGAAGAGAACCTCGCCCTCCTCGAGCGACGAGAGCACCGCGGCGAGGTCGCCGGCGTGCTGGATCGCCGGGCCCGACGTCACGCGGAAGGACGTCCCGAGCTCCCCGGCGATGATCATGGCGAGCGTCGTCTTGCCCAGACCGGGCGGGCCGGACAGGAGGACGTGATCCGGTGGGACACCGCGCCCGAGCGCGGCGTGAAGGACGAGCGAGAGCTGGTCCCGAACGGTGGCCTGTCCGACGAAGTCGGCCAGCGCGCGTGGTCGGAGCGCCGCCTCGGCGGCTCGCTCCAGGTCGTCGGCGCCCGAGGTCACGACCCGCTCGGACACGGTGCCGAGGAGCGACTCGTCCGCCCCCACCTGGTCGAAGTCAGCCACGTTGGGCCCCCAGGATCCGCAGGGCGGCCCGGAGCGCCCCGGCGACATCGGCCTCCTCGACGATCTCGGCGTCGGCCTGCCGGAGGACGGTGGACACCGTCTCGTCCGCGACCTTGGTGGTCCACCCGAGTCCGACGAGCGCGTCGACGACCTGGTCGCGCTGGTCGGTCCCCACCTCCGACGAGGACGGGCCGGGCTCGGCCTGGGCGGGCACGCCGAGCCGGTCACCCAGCTCGAGGGTGATCCGCTGCGCCCCCTTGCGTCCGATGCCCGGGACGCGGACCAGCGCGGCCAGGTCCTCCGAGGCCACCGCCCGACGCAGCCCGTCCGGGGTGTGCACGGCGAGCATCGCGAGCGCCAGCCGTGGGCCGACGCCGCTGACCGACTGCACGGTCTCGAAGACATGACGTTCGTCGTCGTCGCCGAATCCGTAGATCGTCATCGAGTCCTCGCGGACCACGAGGCTCGTCGCGAGCCGCACGCGCTCGCCGACACGGAGCCCCGCGAGAGTCGCGGGCGTCGCGTGGACCAGGTAGCCCACTCCCCCGACGTCGATCACGGTGCGGTCGAGCGAGACCGCCTCCACCGTGCCGGACAACGATGCGATCACACCAGGCCTCCCTGAGCTCAGGCGAACATATGTACGAATCTCACGCTACACGGTGCCTCTCACCGCTTGCCGCGGCGCGCCGTGTGCTCGGCCGCCGCCCACGCCCGCTGCGCGGCGGTGAGCTGGTGCCGGTCGCCGCCCTGGAGCGCACCCCCCGGTCTCCAGAGATGGCAGATCGCGATGGCGAGCGCGTCCGCCGCGTCGGCGGGTCGCGGCGGCTCGGCGAGGCTGAGGATCTGGGCGACCATCCGCTGCACCTGCTCCTTGCCCGCGCGTCCGGACCCCGTGACGGCAGCCTTGACCTCGCTGGGCGTGTGGAGCGCGACGGGGATCCCCCGCCGGGCCGCCGCGACCATGGCCAGCCCCGCCACCTGCGCGGTCCCCATCACCGTCGGGACGTTGTTCTGGGCGAAGACACGCTCGACGGCCACGACGTCGGGGACGTGCTCGTCCATCCACGCGCCCAGGCGCTGGTCGATCTGCAGGAGACGCAGGTCGACGGAGGTCTCGGCCGGACTCGTCAGCACGCCGACGTCGACGAGGGCGGCGCGCCGCCCGGACAGCTGGTCGACGACACCGACGCCACAACGCGTCAGGCCCGGATCCACCCCGAAGACTCGCACCGGGTCACTGTCCCACGGGCGTGGGACACGCGTCGCACCCCACGCCGCGCCGGTCAGTCCTCGTCGAGCGCGGCCAGGACCTCGTCGGGTGCGTCGAAGTTCGCGTAGACGTTCTGCACGTCGTCACTGTCCTCGAGCGCGTCGATGAGGCGCAGGATGTTGCGGGCGCCGTCGACGTCGACCTCGACCTGCATGGAGGGGTGCCAGATGACGTCCGCCGAGTCGTAGTCGATCCCGGCCTCCTGCAGCGACGTGCGCACCGGTACGAGGTCGGTCGCCTCGGACAGCACCTCGAACGACTCGCCCAGGTCCGTGACCTCCTCGCCCCCGGCCTCGAGCACGGCCTCCATCACGGAGTCCTCGTCGGTCCCCTCCTTGGGCACGATCACGACACCCTTGCGGGAGAAGAGGTAGGAGACGGACCCCGGGTCGGCGAGCTGGCCGCCGTTGCGGCTGAACGCGGTCCGCACCTCGGCGGCCGCGCGGTTCTTGTTGTCGGTCAGACACTCGACGAGGACGGCGATCCCGCCGGTGCCGTACCCCTCGTACATGATCGTCTGGTAGTCCACACCACCGCCGTCGGCACCCGAGCCGCGCTTGACCGCGCGGTCGATGTTGTCGTTCGGCACCGACGACTTCTTCGCCTTCTGCACGGCGTCGAAGAGGGTCGGGTTGCCCGCAAGATCCCCGCCACCGGTCCGCGCGGCGACCTCGATGTTCTTGATGAGCTTGGCGAACAACTTGCCACGCTTGGCGTCGATCGCGGCCTTCTTGTGCTTGGTCGTAGCCCACTTGGAGTGACCTGACATTGCCCGCTTTACTCCTTCACGATGGTGACGAAGAGCTCGTGCACGCGCGCGTCCCCCGTGATCTCCGGGTGGAACGACGTCGCGAGCAGCGCTCCTTGGCGTACGGCGACGATCCTACCGGCGGCCGCGTCGTCCCGGCCGTCGGGCACCCGGGCGAGGATCTCGACGCCGGTTCCGACCTCCTCGACCCACGGGGCGCGGATGAACGTCGCCGGCAACGCCCCGCCGGCGATCCCGGCCATCTCGAGGTTCGTCTCGAACGAGTCGACCTGCCGCCCGAACGCGTTGCGCCGCACGGTCATCTCGATGCCGCCCACGGTCTGCTGGTCGTGGGAGCCGTCGATCACGCGGTCGGCGAGCAGGATCATCCCGGCGCAGGACCCGTAGACCGGCAGGCCCTGGCCGATCCGTTCGACCAGCAGGTCTCGCAGCTCGAAGATCCGCAGGAGCTTGTCAATCGTGGTCGACTCCCCGCCCGGCAGGACGAGGCCGTCGACGGCCTCCAGCTCGGCAGGGCGGCGCACCGGGACGGCCCGCGCCCCGCTCTGCTCAAGCGCGGAGACATGTTCGCGGACGTCGCCCTGCAGGGCCAGCACACCGATGGAGGGTTTCACCGGGCCATCGTAGACGGGCCCGACGACGGGTCCGTACTCAGATGCCGAGGGTCCGCAGGTCACGGGCGGCCGGTTCTCCCGCCGCCCGGGAGAAGTCGTCGAGGGCGGCGGTCAGAGCCTCCCGCTCGGCAGAGGTCATCGCCCCGAGGATCTCGGCGATCGCTCGTCGGCGGGACTCGGTCACGTCCTCCACGAGCTGCAGCCCCCGCGCGGTGAGCTCGATACGGACGGCCCCGCGCCGGTCGGGGTCCTCGGTACGGACGACCCACCCTGCGGCCACGAGCCTGTCGGCGTTGCGCGAGAACGTCGACGGGTGGATGTCGAGATGGTCGGCGACGACGCCCGAACGCGTCGGTCCGTCGTGGGCGAGGAGCACGAGGACCCTGAACTGCGGGAGCGAGACCTCCTCCAGCGCATCGGCGACGGAACGGGCGATCACGCCCAGAAGCGCGCGCGAGGCCTGGAGCGTGGCACGGGCGGAGTCGTCGACGGCGGACATCCGATCAGGATATCTGGCCGGAACCTGGTCCGTGTATTGATACATTCATTGCATGCCTACATGTCTCCTGCACGGTCTCCGCACACGAACAGCGGCGAGCATTCGTGTCGGAACTGTCGGGATCGTCGCCGTCACGGTCGCCGTCGGCGCGGTGACCGGACTCGCCGCCGTCGGGTTCCGATGGCTCATCACGGAGACGACCACGCTCTTCAGCGGCACGGCCGACTTCTCGGCCGCGGCACCCGGCACCCACCCCGGGTACGAGGGCGTGAGCTGGCTCGGCCCCTGGTTCGTCGTCCTCGTCCCGGCGGTCGGCGGCCTGATCTACGGACCGCTCGTCTATCGCTACGCCCGCGAGGCCCGCGGCCACGGCGTCCCGGAGGTCATGCTCGCCGTCTCCCGGAACGGCGGCCGCATCCGCCCTCGCGTCGCGGCGGTCAAGGCCGTCGCCTCGGCGATCTGTATCGGCTCCGGGGGCAGCGTCGGGCGGGAGGGACCGATCGTCCAGATCGGATCCGCGCTCGGGTCGGGGATCGCCCAGGCCCTGCACCTGCCCCTTCATCGTGTACGCACCGTCGTCGCGGCCGGCGCGGCGGCGGGGATCGCCGCGACGTTCAACGCCCCGGTCGCCGGCGTACTGTTCGCCATGGAGCTGATCCTCCGCTCGTACTCGGCGGGGTCGTTCGGCCTGGTCGTGGTCGCCGGCGTCGTCGGATCGATCGTCTCGCGCGCCCTCGTGGGCGACGCACCGTTCCTCGACCTGCCCCCGTTCGCCGTCGACAGTCCCTGGGCCTACCTGGTCTTCGCCGCGCTCGGTGTCCTCGCCGGACTCGTCGGCGTGGTCTTCGTCCGGTTCCTCTACGCCACCGAGGACTTCTGCGACAGGATCTGGCGCGGGCCGGAGTGGGCCCGCCCGGCCGTGGGCGGCCTTGTGCTCGGGGTCGTCCTCCTGGTGCTGCCCCAGATGTACGGCGTCGGGTATCCCGTCCTGGAGGCGAGCGTGGCCGGTCGGTACGCGGTCGGGTTCCTCGCGCTGCTCCTCGTCGGCAAGGTCGTCGCCACGAGCCTGACGCTCGGCATCGGCGGCTCGGGCGGCGTCTTCGCACCCTCGCTCTTCATCGGTGCCGTGCTCGGTGCGTCCGTCGGGCAGGTCGTGCACGCTGTCGCCCCGGACCTCGCGCCCTCGCCCGGGGCGTTCGCGATCGTGGGGATGGGCGCCGTCTTCGCCGGGACCGCCCGCGCGCCGCTGACCGCCGTCATCATGCTCGTGGAGCTCACGGACCAGTACTCGGTCGTGCTGCCGCTCATGCTCGCGATCGTGCTCGCGACCGGGACGAGCAGGCTCTTGAGCGCCAACACGGTGTACACCCTCAAGCTGCGCCGGCGAGGAGTCGTCCTCGACGGGCACCCGGCGGACCAGATCCTCCATGACGTCCCCGTCCGGACGGTGATGGAACCTGCGCCCTCCTCCGTCACGTCGTCGACCCGCGTGAGCAGCGCCACCCGGCTCCTGCTCGGCAGCGGCCGCACGACGCTTCCCGTGTGCGACGAGGGTGCGCTCGTCGGCCAGTTCCGTGCCGACGCGGCCTCGGAGGTGCTCGAGCTCGACGACGAGGCGACCGAGGCACGGGTCGGCGACGCGGTGGACGACGTCGCACGGATCCCCGTCTCCTCGACGCTGTTGGAGGCTCTCGAGGCGCTACGCCGCTTCCCCCACGACGAGGGCGGGGCCGTGACGGACGGCGAGGCGCTCGTCGGATGGCTCTCGCACCGCACGGTGCTCACCGCGCTCTCGGCCGCACCGTCCGCCAACCGCGCAGCCCGCCCAGCGAACCGGAGCCTGGCAGCGGCGGAGCGCTAGCCGCCCCCGGTCCCCAGGTGACGCACGACGCCGTCCCACCCTGCCCCGAGAGAACGCACCAGGTCGGGAAGCTCGGCCGGAAAGACCTCGATGTCGACGGTCTCCAGGTCGGTCGCGGACCACCAGCGCACGTCGTCGACCACCTCGCGCTCGACGGCGGTCCACCCGTCCCGGCTCAGCGCACCGGCGCTCTCGCGCGAGACCCGGGCGACGAAGATCTCTTCGTCCTGGCGACAGTGCTCGGCGAAGAAGTCGAACAGCGCGCTGCGCCGGACGACGGGCCCCTCGAGATCAGCCTCGGCGAGCACGATCCCGGTCTCCTCACGGACCTCGCGCACGGCGGCGGCGCACGCCGACTCGCCCGGGTCGATCCCGCCGCCGACGGTGAACCACCACGACCGGCCCGGCTGGTCGACGTCGTGCCCGCGCACGAGCAGCACCCGGCCGTCCGGGTCCAGCAGGATCACGCGCGCGGCGCGTCGGTGCCGCAGACCGTCCGGTCCGGGCACCCAGTCGGCTCCGAGGACGGGCCGGCGCGGAGGAAGGTCGACCATCGGGCCAGGCTACGGGTTCCACGCCCGACCGATGCACGACGACGCCCCCGGACCGTCCGGTCCGGGGGCGTCGTCGATCAGGATGTCGTCACCAACCGCGCTCGGCGAGCCGGTGCGGCTCCGGGATCTCGTCGACGTTGATCCCGACCATCGCCTCGCCGAGACCGCGCGACACGTTCGCGATGACGTCGGGGTCGTCGAAGAACGTCGTGGCCTTGACGACGGCCGCGGCACGCTCGGCCGGGTTGCCCGACTTGAAGATGCCGGACCCGACGAAGACGCCCTCGGCACCGAGCTGCATCATCATCGCGGCGTCGGCAGGGGTCGCGATGCCGCCCGCGGTGAAGAGCACGACGGGGAGCTTGCCCGTGGCCGCGACCTCCTTGACGAGCTGGTACGGCGCCTGGAGCTCCTTGGCGGCCACGTAGAGCTCGTCCTCGGGCAGGGACGCGAGCGCGCGGATCTGCTGACGGATCTGACGCATGTGCGTCGTCGCGTTCGAGACGTCACCGGTGCCGGCCTCGCCCTTCGAGCGGATCATCGCCGCACCCTCGGTGATACGACGGAGCGCCTCGCCGAGGTTCGTCGCACCGCAGACGAACGGAGCCTTGAACGCCCACTTGTCGATGTGGTTCGCGTAGTCGGCCGGGGTGAGGACCTCGGACTCGTCGATGTAGTCGACACCGAGCGACTGCAGGACCTGTGCCTCGACGAAGTGGCCGATGCGCGCCTTGGCCATCACCGGGATCGAGACGGCCTCGATGATGCCGTCGATCATGTCCGGGTCGCTCATGCGCGACACGCCGCCCTGGGCGCGGATGTCGGCCGGGACACGCTCGAGAGCCATGACGGCCACTGCACCGGCGTCCTCGGCGATCTTCGCCTGCTCCGGCGTGACGACGTCCATGATCACGCCGCCCTTGAGCATCTCCGCCATTCCACGCTTCACGTGCGCGGTCCCGACGTTCGTGCCCTCCGGGGTGGTCTCGTTCGTCACCACTACCTCACCTTCACTCTGCTGGTCGTGCGATCGCCCCGCGGACGCCGCCGGACCATCGTACGCGCCGCGATCACCCACCGACCACGCTGACCGACCCGTGGTCGAGCCCGTCCGGGAGCGCGTCGTCGAGGTCGACGGTCACGGGCATCGGTGCATGTCCGGCCAGTCGCAGGAGGCGCACCGACCAGTGGCGCCGGTACTGGCGCGCGTGCGCGACAGCCATGTTGTGGAAGCGCCGCGCGAGCTGTGCGCGGTACCACGCGGCCCCGAGCGCGTGGACCAGCGGCGCGGCGTCTGGGTCCTCGGCGAGCGCCCGGATCTCGTCCGGGTCGCCGAAAGCCGTGCGCAGGATCTCCGACAGCTCGCTCTCCGCCCGGACGCGAGACTCGGCGACCGACCCGTTGAGGCCGGCGCGCACCGAGCGCACGGACTCCTCGTCGAGGTCGGGCAGCGCGAGCGCGAGCTCGTTCCGCGCGTCCTCCGCGTCCTGGGTCACGGCCGAGGCCGCCTCGGCCACGAGCAACGAGCTGGCGGGGTCGAGGACGCCGGAGCCGGCCAGCTCCGTCGCGACGGCTGCACGGCGGACGAGCTGGGCGTCGAGCGCCAGACGGGAGGCGACGACCTTGCGGTGGATCCGGTCCAGCCGCGTCGCGGCGACGACCCCGACCCACGTCAGGACCGCGACCACCGCGATGACGACGATGGCCGTCTCGGCCCCGGTCATGCGTCGTCCTTGATCCGTGCGCGCTGTGTCAGGCGCGAGAGGAGCGTGCGCCGCGAACCGACGTCGCGGCCGGCCTCGCTCGTCGCGAGAACGGTCTCGTAGACGGCGACGATCCGGTCGGTGACGCTCGACCAGTCGAACTGCTGGACGAACTGCGTCGCGCCGGCCCGGCGTTCCTCGGTCTGCTCCGGGTGATCGAGGGCGTCGAGGACCGACGTGGCGAGGGCCTCGCTGTCACCCGTCGCGAACAGGCCGCCCGCCGCACCGTCGTCGAGCACCCGTCGGAACGCTCCGAGGTCGCTCGCGACCACCCCGGCCCCGGCGCTCATCGCCTCGACGAGGACGATGCCGAAGCTCTCACCACCGGTCTGGGGGGCGACGTAGAGGTCGACCGACGCGAGCATGGACCGCTTGTCCTCGTCGCTCAGGCCGCCGAGGAACTCGACGGCGGACGCGTTCTCGCCGAGATCCGCGAGCGCCTGCTGGTGCCCGGCGTCGCCCCGCCCGGCGACCAGGATCCGGGCGCCGGGATACCTGGCGAGGATCGTCGGCACCGCGCCGGTCAGCACAGGCAGCCCCTTGCGGGGTTCGTCCAGGCGACCGAGGAACGCGACGGTCGGACGCTCGGGTGTTCCCTGCCATCGTGCGGCGGGCTTGGCGTCCGCAAACTTCTCGACGTAGACGCCGTTGGGGATGACGACGGCGTCTCCCCCGAGGTGGTCGATCAGCGTGCGGCGGGCGTCTTCGGAGACCGCGATCCGCGCGTCGATCTTCTCCAGGCTCGACCGGGCGAGCGGGTTGGCGAACTGGAGCGCACGCGATCGGACGAGCGACGTGTGGAACGTGCAGACGACGGGGCACGTGGCGGCCCAGAGGGCGAGCATGCTCAGGCTGGGGGTCATCGGCTCGTGCAGGTGCAGGACGTCGAACTGCCCCGCGTCGAGCCATCGGCGGACCTTGGCGTTCGCACGAGGCCCGAAGGTGAGCCGGGCGACGGACCCGTTGAACCGGACGGGGACGGCCTTGCCGGCCGAGGTCACGTAGTCCGGGACGGGGGTGGACTCGTCGGCCGGGGCGAGGACGTCGACCGAGTGTCCCCGCTCCATCAGTTCCTCGGCGAGGTCGCGGATGTGGAACTGGACTCCCCCGGGCGCGTCGAAGGAGTAGGGGCAGACGATGCCGATCCGCAGCGGCCGGGTCATCCTGCGCCTCCTTCGTCGGCGGGTGTCCGACGCCGGATCTCGGCGTCGCGGTCGGCGTCGAGGTCGTCGACGAACACACGCTGCAGCATGTGCCAGTCCTCCGGGTGCTCGCGGATCCCCTCGCCGAGAAGGTCCATCCAGGCCTGGGTGATCGCCTGGATCTTCTCAGCACGGTGCACGTCAGGGATCTCGACGCGCCGGAACTCGATCACCATTCCCCAGGGCGACCGTGCGGCACGGCGTGCCGTCCCGTGGAGCCGTTCGGAGTAGAGCACGGCGACGAACAGGGGTGCCCCGGTGGCGGCCGCGAGCGCCCCGGGCCCCGCCGCGGCACGAGCGCGCTCGCCGAGCAGGCCGACCTCGATGCCGCTGGCGGTCAGGTCACGGTCGGCCAGGAGGGGCAGCACCCGGCCCGGGGCCCCGGCGGCGCGCGTGAGGTCGCGGAACACCCCGACGTCGCCGAGGGCCATGATCTCGATCCCGACGGCGTTGCGGAGCGCGACGAACTCGTCGAAGAGCTCGGGCGGTTCGAGCCGCTCCGCGACGGTCAGCACCGGCGCGAGGTGGCGCGCGGCCCACGCACCCGCGAGGTCCCAGTTGCCCAGGTGTCCGAGCGCCAGGAGAGGTGAGCGTCCGTCGGCGAGCTCGGCGCGCACGGCGTCGGCCCCGCGGGTACGCACCCGGGCGTCGACGACGTCGTCCCCCAGGTGCGCGAGCGTGAGCACCTCGCTGTAGTACCGCATGTAGCTGCGCATGCCGGCGCGCGAGAGCCTGCGGATCTCGTCGACGGACGCCTCGGGACGGGCGCGGCGAAGATTGGCCTCGAGGCGACGGACCCCGGTCGTCCGACGCCACCAGACGTAGTCGGCACCGAGACCGAACGCCCCGCGCAGGACGGGCGCGGGCACCCGGTGGGCATGCTTCCAGGCGAGGAGGAACGCAGAGCGGGCGATACGGATCACCCGGTCCGCGGCGTCGGGTCGGGCTCCGCCGTCGCGAGCTGGCGCCGGACGACCAGGATGCGCTGGACGACCGTGACGGCACTCGCGGCCGCGAGCAGGGTCAGCATGCCCGTCAGGAGCAGCTGGTCGACGCCGATCCCGACGAATCCCGAGGCCACGAGGGCGAGGACGAGGCGGTCCGCGCGAGCGGCAATGCCGACGCTCGCGGTCGCCCCCAGGCTCTCGGCCTTGGCACGCGCGTACGGCACCACCCCGCCGAGCGCCAGGCACGCGAGCGCCGCGCCCATCCCCCAGACGTCGTCCACGGACCAGCACCACAGCAGGAGGCCGGCGAAGACCGCGGCGTCGGCGAGCCGGTCGAGCGTGGAGTCGAGGAACCCGCCCCAGGTGCCCGTCCGTCCGGCCTGGCGCGCCATGTTGCCGTCCAGGACGTCCGAGAAGGCGAAGACCATGACGGCCATCGTCCCCGCGAACAGGTGGCCCGTGGGGAAGAGCCAGAGCGCACTGACCATGACGCCGAGGGTGCCGACGACGGTGACGGCGTCGGGGCTCACGCCCCACCGCAGGAGGAGTGCGCCGAGCGGGGTGAAGATCCGGGTGGTCAGCCCGCGGAGCCTGCCGAACATCAGTCCCCCTCCGGCCAGGCTTCGGCGAACCGTCGCCGGGTGTCGGCCAGGAGCTCGGGCACGGCCTTCGTCTGGCCCACGATCGGCAGGAAGTTCGCGTCGCCGAGCCACCGCGGCACGACGTGCTGGTGCAGGTGCGCGGCGATCCCCGCGCCCGCGACGTCGCCCTGGTTCATCCCGAGGTTGAAGCCCGCGGGCGAGGAGACCGAACGGACCACGGTCATCGCCGTCTGCGTCATCTCCGCCAGCTCCACGGTCTCCGGCGCGGTCAGGTCGGTGTAGTCGGCCACGTGCCGATACGGGCAGACCAGCAGGTGTCCCGAGTTGTAGGGGTACAGGTTCAGGACGACGAAGCAGTGCTCCCCGCGGGCGACCACGAGCGCGTCCTCGTCGTCCCGCTCGGGCGCACGGCAGAACGGGCAGGCGTTCGCCGAGGCGTCCTCGGGCTTGTCCTGCCCCCCGATGTACACCATGCGGTGCGGGGTCCACAGACGCTCGAGGGAGTCGTCGGCCGGCGGGAAGTCACCGGCCGCGTCGACGCGGGGTCCGGGCGCTGCCATCGTCAGACCTGCACGCGGTCGCGCACGGCAGCCACGACCCGTTCGACGGCCTCGTCGACCGGCACGGAGTTCTCCTGCGTACCGTCGCGGAAGCGGAACGAGACCGCGCCGGCCTCGACGTCCTCGCCTCCGGCGATCATCACGAACGGGATCTTCTGCGTGCTCGCGTTGCGGATCTTCTTGCCGAACCGGTCGTCGGACACGTCGACGTCGGCCCGGATGCCCTGCGCGCGCAGCCGGCCGACGATCTCCTCCAGGTAGGCGTTGAAGGGCTCGGCGACCGGAATCGCCAGCACCTGGACGGGGGCGAGCCACGCGGGGAAGGCGCCCGCGTAGTGCTCGAGCAGCACGGCGAAGAAGCGCTCGATCGACCCGAAGAGTGCACGGTGGATCATCACCGGACGCTGACGGGTGCCATCTGCGGCCGTGTACTCGAGCTCGAACTTCTCGGGGAGGTTGAAGTCGAGCTGGATGGTCGACATCTGCCAGGTGCGACCGATCGCGTCGCGTGCCTGGACGGAGATCTTGGGACCGTAGAACGCGGCGCCCTCCGGGTCGGGCACGAGCTCGAGCCCCGAGGCGGTGGCGACCTCCTCGAGGGTGCGGGTCGCCTCCTCCCAGACCTCGTCCGAGCCGACCGACTTCTCCGGGTCCCGCGTGGAGAGCTCGAGGTAGAAGTCGTCGAGCCCGTAGTCCTTGAGCAGGTCCAGCACGAAGGTGAGGGTCGTGGTGAGCTCGTCCTTCATCTGGTCACGGGTGCAGTAGATGTGCGCGTCGTCCTGAGTGAACCCGCGCGCGCGGGTCATGCCGTGCACGACGCCCGACTTCTCGTACCGGTACACCGTCCCGAACTCGAACAGCCGCAGCGGCAGCTCGCGGTAGGAGCGCCCGCGGGAGTCGAAGATCAGGTTGTGCATCGGGCAGTTCATCGGCTTGAGGTAGTAGTCCTGGCCCGGCTTGACGACGGCGCCGTCGTCGTCGAGCACCTCGTCCAGGTGGATCGCCGGGTACATTCCCTCGCGGTACCAGTCGAGGTGGCCGGACGTCTCGAACAGCTGCCCCTTGGTGATGTGCGGGGTGTTGACGAACGAGTAGCCGCCCTCGACGTGCTTGCGCCGGGAGTAGTCCTCCATCTCGTTGCGGATGATGCCGCCCTTGGGGTGGAACACCGCAAGCCCGGAGCCGATCTGGTCCGGGAAGGAGAAGAGGTCGAGCTCGGAGCCGAGACGACGGTGGTCGCGCCGTTCGGCCTCGGCGAGCCGGTCGAGGTAGGCCAGCATCTCGTCCTTGGTCGGCCAGGCGGTGCCGTAGACACGCTGCAGCTGGTCGTTCTTCTCGCTGCCTCGCCAGTAGGCGGCCGCGCTGCGCATGAGCCGGACCCCGTTGCCGATGAGCCTGGTGCTGGGCAGGTGCGGGCCGCGGCAGAGGTCCTTCCAGACCACGGTCTCGCTCTCGCGTCCGGCACCGCGGACGTTGTCGTAGATCGTCAGCTCGCCGGCACCGACCTCGACGGAGGACCCGTCGTCGTCGCTCGCGCCGCCCTTGAGCCCGATGAGCTCGAGCTTGTACGGCTCGTCCGCGAGCTCTGCGCGCGCCTCGTCCTCGGTTACGACACGACGACGGAAGGTCTGACCCTCCTTGATGATGCGCGCCATGGCCTTGTCGAGCTTCTTCAGGTCCTCGGGGGTGAAGGGCGTCTCGACGTCGAAGTCGTAGTAGAAGCCGTCCGTGATCGGCGGGCCGATGCCGAGCTTCGCGTCGGGGTCCACCTGCTGGACCGCCTGGGCGAGCACGTGGGCCGCAGAGTGGCGCAGGACGGAGAGCCCGTCCGGAGAGTCGATCGTGACCGCCTCGACGACGGCACCCTCGGGCAGTGGCTGGTCGAGGTCGCGGAGCTCGCCGTCGACCCGGACCACGACCACCTCGCGCCGTCCGGCGAACAGGTCGGCGCCGGTGGTGCCCGGCGTCATCGTCGTCGCCTCACCGTCGACGGTGACGGATACGGCGGACACATCGGGCTGCGACACGGAAATCTCCTCGAGATCGACAGGGGCGCCACCGACCGGCGGCGCCCCTGATCCTACCGATCCCTGGCGGGTCAGTCGTTGTACTTCTTCGCCTGCTCCTTGATCTGGTCCACCTTGTCGTCGACGTCGTCCGGCGTCCTGTCCTTGATCTGCTCGGCGACCTGGTCGACGCGCTCGTCGGTCATGGCCTCTTTCGCCTTGTTGAAGATGTCGCTCACGGTCAACCTCCTGCGTCCGGGACGGCGAGGCTCGTGCCCCGCTCTGGTCCACGCTAGGCCGGAAACGTCGCCCTCACCCGGCAGGCGTCGGAGATCTGAGCAACGTCCCGTTCGCCCCTGGTGCGCTGCCCTGCCCGACGCCGTAGCGTCGCCCACGACACCGAGGAGGCACTCATGGACCAGCCGGCAGAACGCCAGCAGCGCAATCTTCAGATCGACCTGCCCGTGGAGAACGAGGCGGGAGTCCCCGCCGACTTCGCCCGGTTGTGGCATACCCAGTCGACGTTCGTCATCGACTTCGTCGCGATGAAGTCGCCACCGATCTCGCGGCGCGACCCCGAGACGGACCGCGAGGTGTCGGACCTGCCCGTCAAGGTCGTCTCGCGCATCCGCATCCCTCCGGAGCAGGTCTTCGAGCTGGCGAGCGCCCTGACCAAGCAGCTCGACGCCTGGGAGCGCGAGACGGGGCGTCGCCAGTCGGGCCCGAGCGCCTGACGTCCGGCGGGCCGCACCGGCGCACGCCCGACATTCTGACACCACACCTATTTTCGACAGATCCTCCGCAGCCTGATGCGACGGACGATCTGACAGGCCTTCTCCCGGCAGCACGCCTCGACCACTACATCTAGTATCAGATTCAGATCGACCCACTAGATGATGTGAATCGCGATGCCCCTCGCGCGGCGAGGCTCGCCAAAGCCCGAGGAGAACCGTGACTGTTGTCGAGTCGGATCGTCCGTCGAACCACGGCGCCGTCGAGGGCATCGCGTCGATCGTGACGAAACGGGACGGACGGCGTCTCGCGTTCGATCCGGCTCGACTCGCACGGTCGGTCCGTGCCGCGACGCGGTCCTGCGCCTCCCGCGACGCCGACGTCGCCGATCTGGTCGACGGCGTCGTGACGCAGGTCGGCGCTCACAGGCGGGCGGAGATCTCCGTCGCGGACATCCGCGAGGCCGTGATGCAGGGACTCGCGGCGGCGGGACTCGCCGATGCCGCCGCCGCATACGAACGACGGTGGGTCGAACGTGCCGCGGACCGGGCCGCCTCGACGAGCCTCGACACAGCCCTCGACCAGCTCGACGCCGGACGCTCCACCGTCGTCAACGAGAACGCCAACAAGGACAGCAACGTCTTCAACACGCGCAGAGACCTGACCGCCGGGGCCGTCGGGAAGGTCGTCGGGCTCGGCATGATGCCGCCGCACGTCGCGAACGCCCACCAGAAGGGCGACATCCACTACCACGACCTCGACTACCACCCGTACTCGCCGATGACGAACTGCTGCCTCATCGACTTCACGTCGATGCTCGGCCAGGGCTTCCGGATCGGCAACGCCGAGGTCGAGTCCCCCCGGTCGATCGGCACCGCGACCGCCCAGATCGCCCAGATCATCGCGAACGTCTCCTCGAGCCAGTACGGCGGATGCTCGGTCGACCGGATCGACGAGCTGCTCGCGCCCTACGCCGCGAAGAACCTGGCGAAGCACCGCGCCGAGGCGGAGAGGTGGGTGAGCGAGCCCGAGCGTCGGGAGGAGTACGCGCAGGCCCGGACCCGCAAGGACGTCTACGACGCGATGCAGTCCCTGGAGTACGAGATCAACACGCTGTTCACGTCGAACGGCCAGACACCGTTCACCTCCCTCGGCCTGGGGCTCGGCGCGGGGCCGCTCGAGCGGGAGATCCAGCGGGCGATCCTCCAGGTCCGGATCGACGGGCTCGGGGCCGAGCACCGCACCGCGATCTTCCCCAAGCTGATCTTCTCGCTGCGGCGGGGGCTCAACCTCGAGCCGACCGACCCGAACTACGACATCAAGCAGCTGGCGGTCGAGTGCTCGACCCGGCGGATGTACCCCGACGTGCTCAACTACGACAAGATCGTCGAGATCACGGGGAGCTTCAAGACGCCGATGGGCTGCCGCTCCTTCCTGCCGTCCTGGTCCGACCCCGACGGGAACGAGGTTGTCGACGGACGGATGAACCTGGGCGTCGTCACCCTCAACCTCCCCCGCATCGCTCTCGAGGCCAACGGCGACGTCGAGCGGTTCTGGTCGCTCCTCGACGAGCGGCTCGAGACCGTCCACGACGCCCTGGTCTACCGGATCGCCCGCTGCACCGAGGCGGTTCCCGGGAACGCGCCGATCCTGTACCGGTACGGAGCCTTTGGCCGACGACTCGGCGCTCACGACGCCGTCGACGAGCTGTTCCGGGACGGCCGGGCCACCGTATCGCTCGGGTACATCGGACTGTACGAGGTGGCGACCGCCTTCTTCGGCGGCGCCTGGGAGAGCGACCCCGACGCCAAGGCACTGACGCTTGACGTCGTCCGCCGGCTCGCCGAGGCGGCCGAGGCCTGGACCCGCACCCACGGCTACCGGTTCTCCGTGTACGCCACCCCGAGCGAGAGCCTGACCGACCGCTTCTGCCGCCTCGACACGGCCCGCTTCGGCACCGTCCCCGACATCACCGACAAGGGCTACTACACCAACAGCTTCCACTACGACGTACGCAAGAAACCGACACCGTTCGAGAAGCTGGACTTCGAGCACCCGTACCCGCAGTTCAGCTCGGGCGGCTTCATCCACTACTGCGAGTACCCGGTGCTCGAGCAGAACCCGTCCGCGCTCGAGGCCGTGTGGGACTACGCCTATGACCGCGTCGGGTACCTCGGGACCAACACCCCGATCGACCGCTGCTACGCGTGCGGCTTCTCCGGCGACTTCACCCCCACTGCCCGGGGCTTCGCCTGCCCGGGGTGCGGCAACGACGACCCGCGCACGTGCGACGTCGTCAAGCGCACCTGCGGCTACCTCGGCAACCCCCAGGCCCGCCCCATGGTGCAGGGCCGCCATGCCGAGATCTCGGCGCGGGTCAAGCACCTCGACGCCACGCTGCCCTCCCCCGACGCAGGACCACGAGATGCGTGAGCCCCGGCCCGACTGGGTCTCCGCACGGGTCAGCCACGGGCATGTCGCCGACTACAAGCCGTTCGTCTTCGTCGACGGCGAGGGCGTGCGGTGCAGCCTGTACGTCAGCGGGTGCCTCTTCGCGTGCGACGGCTGCTTCAACGAGGCGGCCTGGAGCTTTCGCTACGGCTCGCCGTACACCAGCGCGCTGGAGGACCGGGTGCTCGACGACCTCGCACACCCGGCGGTCCAGGGGCTGAGTCTTCTCGGCGGTGAGCCGTTCCTCAACACCGAGGTCTGTCTCCGGCTCGCCGGGCGCGTCCGCGAACGCTTCGGGGGCTCCAAGGACATCTGGGCGTGGAGCGGGTACACGTTCGAGCAGCTCCTGGCCGACAGCCCGGACAAGCGAGACCTGCTCCAACACGTCGACGTCCTGGTCGACGGACCGTTCCGACGCGACGAACGCGACCTCTCCCTCGCGTTCCGCGGCAGCCGCAACCAGCGGGTCCTCGACGTGTCGGGATCGCTCGTGGCGGAGTCCCCCCTGCCGTGGACACCCGGCCGGCGATCGGCGGCGCCCGCCGTCTGACGCGTGCACGGCCGCACGCAAACGGCCCCTGGTCCGCGTCTCCGCAGATCTGGGGCCGTTCGTCTCGGGTGGGCGATACTCGGTTCGAACCAGTACCGCACCCCCCATGTGAACTGCAACTATGCACAATCTAAGAGGCCGACGGGGGTGCAGTGGCGGTTTGATCCTCCCGAGGGTCTACACCCATGCACCCATTCTCCCCCTGAGCCGCCAACGCGACTCCAGAAACCGGCGCCCCTGGGGTATGACCTGGACTGACAGTCTGACCCGTCCGCCGAGTCTAGGCAGAAGCCCCGGTGTACGGGTTTGGCAGTCGCTCAGGAGGAGACTTCGAGGCGAATGCTCGGTGTTCAAACCCTCGTCTCGACTTCAACCGCTCGGCTCGCGTCGCTCCGAGCACCACAGACCGCCTTGCCGCACCGATCCGTCGTGCTGCCTCGTCACGCTCGATGCCCCAAGCACGAGCCTCCGTGCGCACGTCGTGGTGATGGCCACACACGACGTCGCACTTGCTGACTTCCAGGATGTACCGCCACGAGGGCCACGGCTGCAGGGCATGCGCGGGCCACTGTTGCGACCCGTCACAGTCCATGCATCCCTGAGCGGACTTGTAGGCATCATGGAACGCTTCGTTCGCCGCCTGGTTGGCGACGCCCTCGGTCGCACCGTCTGCACGTAAGTGCTTCCAGGTCCGCGAGCACGCCCCTAACGCCTTCAGGGCCCGTTCTTGGCGTCGCAGCAACTGCAATCGATTGTACCATTGAGTTCTTTTCGGTCGCATGTGGTTTCGGTTTGGCAACCACTGCCATGGGAGCGGGCGGGACTCTCCTTAAAGCAGGCAAGCCATTGGCTGTCAGGTTTGGACCCTACCTGGTAGAGGCGGCGAGGCCGGCGTTTCGAAATTTTGGCGCGTTTGAAGAGGTGCGACACGGGTTAGATAGTGTGGGGTCGGTATGGTCAGCGGGAATCGGGTCGACACCATTTGGAGGGTATGTTCGTGATCAAACAAGACAGCGGGAGTAGCGCCCCGGGGGCTGAATGGACCCCAGGGCGCAGGGTGGACCAGATGGTCCCCGGGCCTACGGAAATCCGGTACATGGCGTGGACTGCTATAGCGTTGTTGATTGGTGGCGCGATGATGATTGGCGGATTTCTCACCGCTTTACTGAACCCATCTTTGGAGGGTGTCGGGAAGGTGGTCACGTTTTCCGGTTGCGGTTTCATGTTGCTTGGTGCATTATTTTCAGCGCTCTCAATGCTAAAAGGTCGCAAAGAGAAGCGGCTGGGGTATTCGACTGCTCACAATGAACTGGGGCGGACGTACATTGGTAAGGGTAACTACGTCGTAGCAGATGAGCATAAACCCGAGATTTCGATCCAAGAAATAATTCGCCGAAACCGTCTTAACCGGGAGTCAGAGGTGGAGGTGGGCGGGGCCAGTGGTGGTAGGAACGGTCTCGTCCAGCAGTAGTTTCTTGAGCACTTCGCGTGGATGAGAATGCGGAGGACCTCATCGTGTCGCTCGTCAAGCTTCTCGGCGATGGCGCCGAGGTAGGGTTACGGGCCCTGACACGCAGAAACCCCGCCTGACCTGGAATGTTGCTGGTCAGACGGGGTTCCGCATCGGTGGGCGATACTGGGTTCGAACCAGTGACCTCTTCGGTGTGAACGAAGCGCGCTACCACTGCGCCAATCGCCCGTCGCAGGGCAGGCCCTGCGTGCTGGACGATAGTAGCCGGTTCGGACCCCTCAGTTCCAATCGGACGCCTACGGGTCGACCTGGGCCGCGCGACGTCGGGCGAAGAGCTGTTCGGCGGCGAGCGAGACGGGCCCGGCCTCCAGGTCGACGCCGTCGAGCGAGGTGACGGCCTGCGCGTCCCGGACGCTGTTGGTGATCAACAGCTGCGCCCGGCCGTCGAGCACGTCGTCGAGCACCTCGAAGCCCAGCTCGCCCGCCTCCGCCTCGCGCACCGCGAGGCCGTCGTCGGCGGCCCACTCGAGCAGGAGCTCGCGGGTGATCCCGGCGAGACATCCGGACGAGAGGGGTGGTGTGAGCAGCTCTCCCCCGCGCTCGACGAAAACGTTCGACCCCGTCCCCTCGCACAGTTCGCCGTGCGTGTTGGCCAGGACCGCCTCGTCGCCGCCACGCTCGGACGCGTAACGCAGCGCGACGACGTTCTCGGCGTAGGACGTCGTCTTCAGCCCCGCCACCGCGGACCGTTCGTTGCGCACCCACGGGGCACGGACCACCCGCGCGGGTCGTGACGCGCCGGCCTCCGAGGCGGCGACCACGATCGTCTGTTCGCCCGGCGTGCGCTGAGACCCGAGGGGCCCGAGCCCTGCGGTGACCGTGATGCGCAGCCGGCCGGCGTCGGGCGCCGCCGCGAGCACCTCACGGACAGCACACCGGATCGTGCCGTCGTCCGGGGCGTCGAGCCCCAGCCCTTCTGCAGACCGGCGCAACCGCGCCAGGTGTCGCGTCAGCGCGAACGGCGCCCCGTCGTCGACGCGGCACGTCTCGAAGACGCCGTCGCCCACCGTCACACCGTGGTCGACGGCGCTCACCGACGGCTGCGTCGCGTCGACCAGCACGCCGCCCACCCAGATCACCGGAGTCATGGGTCACATTCTGCACCAGAGGCGAGCGCGACGAGCCGACGCGCCTTGAGCTCGGTCTCCTCCCACTCGGCACGCGGGTCGCTGCCCCAGGTGATGCCCGCACCCGTGCCGAACCGCAGGACACCGTCGGACCACCAGAACGTCCTGATCCCGACGGCGAGCTCGGCCGCCCCCTGGTCCGCGTCCACCCATCCGACGGCGCCGCAGTAGGGCCCCCGAGGTTCCGTCTCCAGCTCGTCGACGATGCCGAGCGCCGCGCGCTTCGGGGCGCCCGAGACCGAGGCAGGGGGCATCGTCGCCGCCAGCACGTCCGACCACGGTGACGCCGAAGGCCGCAACGCGCCGCTGACCGTCGAGACGAGGTGCACCAGGCCCGGGTGCTGCTCGACCGCGAGGAGCCGGTCGACGCCGACGGTCCCCGGCTCGCAGATGCGCTGCAGGTCGTTGCGCACCAGGTCCGTGATCATCACGTTCTCCGCACGGTCCTTCGCCGACAGCCCCGCCGCCGTCGTCGCCGTCCCCTTGATGGGACCGGAGGTCACGATCCCCTGATCCAGTCGGAGGAAGAGCTCGGGCGAGGCGGAGACGACCCAGACGGGGTCGACGCCGGAGCCGGCGGGGACGTGGATCGCCCCGGCGTAGGGTGCCGGGTTTCCCTGCGCCAGCCGGTGCGCCAGGGCCGCGGCGCTCGGCTCCGAACCCTCGGGCGACAGCTCGGCCGAGAGCACCCGGCACACGTTGACCTGATAGACGTCGCCGGATCGGACCCTGGCACGCACCGTGGAGACGGCCGCCTCGTACTCTTGCTGGTCCGACGACGACCGCCACCGGTCCGGACGAGGACCCCGCCACGCACGCGGGGCCGGCGGCGGCCCGGACTCCGCGAACCGCCAGGCGCGAGCCCGTCCGCCGCGCTCGGCACCCTCGAAGTCCGCGACCACGAACCAGAGGCCGCCACGCTCCAGAGCGCCCGGGTCCGCGTGCAGGTCGACGCACTCCACGACGCCGCGCCCCGACCGTGACCCGAACGCGGCCCAGCCCGATCCGACGTCCGAACCCGCTCCGGGCGGGGAACTCTGGCTGCTCAGCACACCCAGAACGCTACCGAGGCCGACACCGGGGGTGTACGAATCGGCGGAATCTCGCGGAAGAGCCGATCCCGACGGCCCCGGTTTGTACTTCTCGCCCCGGGTCTATTAGAGTTCTGATCGCGCCGGAAAGCCCGGGGGAAACCCCGAGCGGCCCGATCGTGCGGATGTGGCTCAGTGGTAGAGCATCACCTTGCCAAGGTGAGGGTCGCGGGTTCGAATCCCGTCATCCGCTCGGAGAACGCTCTCCGATCACGTGTTGATCAACGAGGCAGACTCTCTCAGGGTGGAGTGGCCGAGAGGCGAGGCAGCGGCCTGCAAAGCCGTATACGTGGGTTCGAATCCCATCTCCACCTCTCAGCAGTACATCTCTGGGCGATTGGCGCAGCGGTAGCGCGCTTCCCTGACACGGAAGAGGTCACTGGTTCGATCCCAGTATCGCCCACCAGCAGGATGAAGGCCCCGACCACGGTCGGGGCCTTCGCTGTTTGCCAGACTCAGGCAGAGTAGGTCTCGTGGACTCCGCGCTCAGCTCCGACGCCGCACGGCTTCGCGGTGTGCCGTCGGTGATCCACGCCGACGCGGACTCCTTCTTCGCCGCCGTCGAGCAGCGCGACAAGCCGTCCCTGCGCGGCAAGCCCGTCCTGGTCGGAGGCAACGGCCCGAGGGGCGTCGTCGCCACCGCGTCGTACGAGGCCCGCCGCACCGGAGCGCACTCGGCGATGCCGATGAGCCGGGCACGCCGCCTCTCCCCCGCCGCAGCGGTCCTGTTCCCCCGGTTCGAGGCCTACTCCGCGTATTCACGCGTGATCATGAGCGAGCTGGCCCGGCTCTCCCCGCTCGTCGAGCCTCTCAGCATCGACGAGGCCTTCGTCGATCTCGCAGCCGGCCCCTGGGAGAGCCGGGTCGCGGAGGCGGCGCAGGCGGTCCGTGCACGGATCCGCGAGCGCACCGGCCTGGCGGTGTCCATCGGGGCGGGGCGGACCAAACTCGTCGCGAAGATCGCCTCCGACGTCGCGAAGCCGGACGGACTCCTCGTGGTCGACCCGTCGGACGAGGACGCGTTCCTGCTGCCGCTCTCGGTCCGCGCGATCCCCGGCGTCGGCCCCGCGACCGCGGCCGCGCTCGAGCGCCTCGACGTACGCCTGGTGACGGATCTGCGCCACCAGCGTCTCGACGTCCTCACCGAGACCGTCGGCGAGGCGCACGGGTCCTCGTTGTACCGACTCGCGCACGGCATCGACCTGCGTCCGGTCGCACCCTCCGGCGAGCGCAAGTCCGTCGGGGCCGAACGGACCTATCCCACGGACATCTTCGGCGGCGAGACGATCGCCCGCGCGGTCGACGCCGTCACGGACGAGGCCCTGCGCCGCCTGGCGACCCACGGCGGAGGCGCGCGCACCGTCGTCGCCAAGGTCAGGTTCGCCGACTTCACGACCGTGACGCGCTCCGCGACGCTGTCGCAGCCGAGCGCCGACCCGGCGACCCTGCGTGCGGCGGCGCACGAGGCCGTCCGCGGCGTCGGCGCCCGGGACGCCGTCCGACTTCTGGGGGTCTCGTTCCACAACCTCTCGCCCCACGCCCAGCTGACCCTCGGGTGGGAGGAGGACGCGGACACCGCGGACCTCGACCGTGCCGTCCTCGACGCACGAGAGCCGGAGGCAGGGCCTGTCGTCGGGTCGAGCCGCCGCACCATCCGTGGCCCGCTCACCGCGGCGAACGCCCGGCCGGGACTCGACATCGAGCACCCGGAGCACGGGCGCGGCTGGGTGGTCCACGTCCGCGGAGACGAGGCCACCGTCCGGTTCGAGACCCACGAGACGCCCCCCGCCCGATCCCGGGTGATCGACCTGACGACCCATCCGGTCACGGTGGTGCCTCCGCTCGCCGTCGTCCGGTTCGCGGACACGGTCGACGGACCCGACCCTTCGTCCTAACTACCGCGGTCTCCGGACGCGTCGACTCGGAACACCGTCGGCCGGGTCCTGCGGCCACGAGTGCTTCGGATAGCGCCCACGGAGCTCGGCGCGCACCTGGGGGTAGGCGTTGGCCCAGAACGACCCGAGGTCGGCCGTCACCGCCGCGGGGCGTCCTGCCGGCGAGAGCAGATGGACCAGCACCGGCACGCGGCCGTCGGCGAGGCGAGGCGTCACCTGCCAGCCGAACGCCTCCTGCAGGCGCACCGCCAGGACGGGCTGGTCACCGCTGTAGTCGACCCGCACGCGCGACCCGCTCGGCACCTCCAGGCGCTCCGGCGCGAGCTCGTCGAGGCGGGAGGCCTGCGGCCACGGCAGGAGACGCCGAACCGCCTGCGCGGTGTCGATCCGGTCGACCCGTCCCCGCGACCCGTCGAGGTCGGCTCCGAGCCACCGGTCGACCTGCGCGATCAGCGCCTCGTCGGAGACGTCGGGCCACGGCTCACCGAGGGCACCGTGCAGGAAGGCGAGCCGGTGGCGCAGCGCCGTGGCGGCGTCGCTCCACCGGAGGATGTCGAGCCCGTCCCGACGCAGGCCCTCGGCGACGGCGTCGCGCACCCGCTCGGGAGACGGACAGCTCACGACGCTCGCCCCGAGCGGGATCGCACCGAGCCTCGTCACGCGACGCGCCTCGACCCGGCCGTTCGCCCAGTTCACCTCGTCGTCCTCGTGCAGGAGTCCCTGGGAGGCCTCGAGGGCCGTCTCCTCGTCGATCGGTGCGGCCGACCTGATCATCGCGTCGGTCCGACCGGGTGAGCGCTCGACGTCGGCGATCGCCAACCACGGCGCGCCCGTCAACGGCGAGCCGGGAGGGAGCACCGCTCCGGTGCCGGACGCCATGAGGTACGAGTCGCCTCGATCCCGCCGACGGGCCACGCGCCGGGGGTGGGCGAGCGCCGCGACGACACCGACCGCAAGGTCGTCGGACATCGACGACCTCGGGCGAGGATCCCGCGGTGCGGCTGCCCCGCCAGACCCAGGGCCGGGAACCGCACGGGCTAGACGACGCGACTGCTGCTCCCAGGCCCTCGACCCCGTCCCACCCCGACGCAGCCGCCGCAACGCCGCAGGCAGGTCGCCGTCGTTCACGCGGACGTCCTCCGAGAGGGCGGCGACGACGTCCGCCGCGCGCGCGACACCCACCACGTCGGCACCCGTGAGCAGCGCCCGCCCGAGGCGTGGGTCGAGCGGCAGGTCTGCGACCTGCCCGCCGAGCACGGTCGTCCGGTCGGCGTCGTCCAGCAGTGCAAGCTCGCGCAGGGTGGTCAGCGCGGACTCCAGCGCCGCGTCGGGCATCGGGTCGAGCAGCGCGAGTCCGTCGCCGCGCGGAGTCCCCCATCGCGCCAGCGTCAGGACGAAGCCGGTCAGGTCGGCGGTGCGGATCTCAGGCTCGGGGTGCTCCGCGCGCATCGCGTCGTCCGTGGACGACCAGCAGCGATAGACCGTCCCCGGCCCCTCCCGACCGGCGCGGCCCGCTCGCTGGATGCCGGACGCCTTGCTCGCCGAGACCGTCACGAGCCCCGCGAGCCCCCGGCGGTGATCCGTGCGCGGCTCGCGCGAGAGTCCCCCGTCGACCACCACACGGACGCCCGGCACCGTGAGCGAGCTCTCCGCCACGGCCGTCGAGACCACTACGCGGCGGCGTGCGCCGGGCGTCAGGGCCCGGTCCTGGTCCCCCGGCGGGAGGCGCCCGTGCAGGGCGAGCACGTCGAGACCGAGCCCGCCCAGGCCCCGCAGCACCCGGTCGACCTCCCGGGCGCCCGGCATGAACACCAGGACGTCACCCGTGGTCTCGTCGACGGCGCGACGGACGACGTCGGCGACGTGGTCGCAGAAGGCCGGGGCCACCCCACGGGCGTCCGTCGCCGGCGTGCGCGGCGGACACCAGACGGTGTCGACGGGATGGACGGTGCCCTCGACGTCGACCACAGAGGTCCCCGGCCCGAGGGCGGCGGCGGTGCGTCCCGCCTCGACGGTCGCCGACATCGCGACGAGACCGAGGTCGGCCCGGAGGTTCTCCCTGACGTCGGAGAGCAGTGCGAGTGCCAGATCGCCGTCGAGATGCCGCTCGTGCACCTCGTCGAGGACGACCGTGTGGATGCCCGGCAGCTCAGGATCGCGTGCCAGGCGGCGCAGCAGCACCCCGGTCGTGACGAACTCCACCCGCGACGCGCGCGAGGTGCTCGACTCGCCGCGAACGGTGTGCCCGACGGTCCGGCCGAGCGGCTCGCCGAGCAACGAGGCGAGGCGGCGGGCGGCGGCACGAGCGGCGATGCGTCGGGGCTGGGTCACGAGCACGCGCCCCGGGTACCGTGCCGCCAGTGCGGGCGGGATCAACGTCGTCTTCCCGGTGCCCGGTGGAGCCTGGACCACCACCGACCCCGTCTCGGCGCGTCGCCCGACCACCCGGTCGAGAGCCGCGGCGACAGGGAGAGGCGGCGGATCTGCGAGAAGAGCGTCGATCGGGTCCACACTGCGAGTGTGCCCGACGAGGCGGCCGTTCCGTGCACGGACCGCATAGGGTTCTGTCTCGTGGAGAACTCCGAACCAGCCGACGAGATGCCCGGCCCGAGCGCGGTGAGCGCCGCGATGCGCCACGCGAAGGCCGCCGCACGCTCCTCCCACGTCACGGTGGGTCAGGCCACCCCCGACCGGACGGGCCACGTCGAGATCGAGTGCTCGTGCGGCATGGTGCTCACGAACGGGCCGGACTGGTCGGTCGACGAGCACATCCGCCTGCACCGGGCAGAGGCCCGCTATCTGGCCCTCAGCGCCGTGGCACCCGCAGGGATGCCCCGCCTGATCGACGTCGACGCGACCAGGCTGCCGCGCCTCGGCTGACGGCCGGCGAGGCCGGTCGGCGTCCTACAGCTCGTCGGGGTCGTCCCACGAGACGGCGGGCCATCCGCGCGCCGGCTGGGTCCGGCTCGCGCCGCCCAGGGACTGGGGTGCGCGCGAGGGGTCGCCCCCCTCGAGGACGGCGCTCGGCTCGGTGTGACGGGAGCGCCGGTACGGCGACAGACGTGCCTGGGCGACGTCCGAGGTGTTCGGGTCGTCGCGACGGAAGGATGAACCTGGGTGCGAGCTCATAGCTCCTGCCTATCAGGTCGACCGCCCGATCGCATCGTGTCGCACGCGACGTGTCCGAGTTCTTCACACGGCGACCGCAACGCCAATGCGCACGAATCTGCGCGATCCGGGCAGAGGTGGCACGATCTGGAGATGAGCAACCCGCGCACGAGCCACTTCTCCGTCCCGCCGACCGAGGCGTTGCGGGTAGACGCCGGTTTCGACCTTTCCACCCTCGATCCCGGTGCCACGCCAGGGTGGGATCACGGGCGCAAGGCCGCCGAGAAGTCGATGGCACGCCGCGGGAGAGACCTGTCCGACCTGCAGGAGAGGCTCTTCGCCCACGGGCGCACGGGCGGCGAGAGGTCGGTCCTGCTGGTGCTCCAGGGGATGGACACCGCCGGCAAGGGCGGCATCGTCCGCCACGTGATCGGCATGGTCGACCCCCAGGGCGTCGACCACGCGGCCTTCGCGGCACCGACCGCCGAGGAGCTGGCCCACGACTTCCTGTGGCGGATCCGACGTCGCACACCCCGTCCCGGGATGCTCGGGGTCTTCGACAGGTCCCACTACGAGGACGTCCTGATCGCGCGCGTCGACGACCTGGTGCCCCGCGCCACCTGGGAGGCTCGCTACGACCAGATCAACGAGTTCGAGGCCGAGCTCGCGGCGTCGGGCACGACGATCGTCAAGGTGGCGATGTTCGTCTCGCTGGACGAGCAGAAGGAGCGGCTGCGCAAGCGGCTCGAGCGGCCCGACAAGCACTGGAAGTACGACCCGAGCGACCTGGCCGGCCGGGCTCAGTGGCCCGCGTACCAGGAGGCGTACCAGGCTGTGCTCGACCGGACGAGCACCCCGGCGGCGCCGTGGTACGTCGTCCCCGCCGACCACAAGTGGTACTCACGCCTCGTGGTCACCGAGCTCGTCCTCGACGCGTTCCGCTCTCTCGACCTGGACTGGCCCACGGCCTCGTACGACGTCGCGGAACAGCTCGCCCTGCTGGAACGCTCGTAGTCAGCGCGGTACGGACCCGCCGCCCTCGGCGACGCCCCGGCCGTCCTCCGCCAGCGACCCGAGCCGCGACAGCGCGCGGTAGTACTTCTTGCGGTATCCGCCGCGCAGCATCGCGTCCGTGAAGAGGCCGTGCTCGCCGGCGCCGCCGAGCAGGACCGGCACGTCCCGGTCGTAGAGCCGGTCGACCAGCACGACGAGCCGGAGCGCGGCCGCCTGCTCGGTGACCGGGCCGACGTCGGTGAGCCCGACCACGCTGACGCCGTCGAGCATCGCACCGTACCGGCTGGGGTGCACCTCGCGCAGGTGGTCGACGAGCGCCGAGAAGTCGTCGAGCGTCGCACCGGCCGTCTCCTCGACGACCGCGCGGATCGTCCCCGCGTCCAGCGGCTCGGCGTCCGTCACGACGGAACGGTGACGGTAGTCCTCGCCGTCGACGCGCATGACCTCGAACCGTTCGGCCATCGCCTGGATCTCCCGCAGGAAGTCCTCGGCGGCGAAGCGCCCCTCCCCGAGCGCGTCGGGCAGGGTGTTCGACGTCGCGGCGAGGGCGACGCCCCGGTCCCCGAGCTCGCGCAGCAGTCGGGACATCAGCACCGTGTCGCCGGGGTCGTCGAGCTCGAACTCGTCGATGCAGACGAGCCGCTTCTCCGCGAGCGCCTCGACCGTCGGGAGGAACCCCAGCGCCCCGACGAGGTTGGTGTACTCCACGAACGTCCCGTAGGCCGCGCGCTCCACCCCGACGGCGTGCGCCAGGGAGGTGAGCAGGTGGGTCTTGCCGACACCGAACCCTCCGTCCAGGTAGACGGCGGGCGCCGGGCGGCGCCGGCGGAAGAGCCCGCCGCCGCGCGGACGGCGAAGCTCGGCGGCGACCTCCTCCAGCCGCTCGACGGCGGCCCTCTGGCTCGGGTATGCCTCGTCGGCACGGTAGGTGGCGAACCGCGCATCCTGGAAGTGGCGCGGGGGTACGAGGTCGGCGAGCAGACGTCGGGCGTCGGCCGCCGGTCGTACGGCGGTCAGGGACCGCGGTGCCGTGGTGCCGGTCGCGGTCGGCTCGGAGGTGGGGTCGGCGCTTGTCACGACGCACGAGCGTACGCTCCCCGGCCGTGGGATTCAGCCGACGTCGACCCTGCGGACGTCCGGTCCGTCGTCGAGCGCGTCCCGGACGGCCTCGGCGACGGAGTCGAGAGCGACCTCGGCCTCGGGGTCCCGGTTGCGGTCGTCGCCCGCGATCGCCCGCTCCACGACGACCTCGCGGAACCGGACTCCCGTCGACTCGGCCCGCAGCACCTCGACGAGCATGTGCAGGGCGGCCCCGGTGACGCTGACCGGGCCCGAGCCCGCCATCGGGACGTGGGACGCGGCGCCGTTGAGGACGACGTAGCCCGCGCCCGGGGGCAGGTGCGGCACCAGATGCTGGACGGACGTCAGGTGGGATGTGAGATGGCTCTCGAGAAATCCGTCCCAGACGTCACGGGACAGGTCTTCGAGCCGGTCCCCGATCCACCACCCGCCGACGGAGGCGACCACACCGTGCAGCGTGTGCTGCGCGGTGAGCTCGCGCATCGCCCTCTCGGGCTGATCGGACGAGCGGTCGTCGAACGCCCTGACGTCCACCACCTGGGCTCCGGCCTCTTCCAGGCGCGCGAGCGCGGCGGCGTCCCGGCCGCACGCGAGAACCGCCCAGCCCCGGTCGAGGAACCATCGGGTCAGCCGGCTCCCGACGTATCCGGTCGCACCGACGACGACCACCGCGGGCGCTTCGCTCGACATGGCCCCACCGTACCGACCGCACGGACAGGCGTGCGCGTCGGGCATATCCTCGTCAGGTGACCGATACGATCCTCGTCCTGTCCGAAGCCGCCCTCGCCGAGTCCGACGTCCAGAACCTGCTGTCGCTCTACGCGGACCGCGACGTACACTTCCGTCTCCTGGTCCCCGCCGACACCTCGCACGACCCGGTGACCTCGTTCATCGACTATCTCAGCCTCGGGTACCTGCAAGAGGCCTGGGCAGCGGTGACCGGCCAGGAGCCGGACCCGGACGAGGCGCGCAAGACCGCCGACGAGCAGCTCGCGGAGAGCCTGGCCGCCTTCACCGGCGCCGGGGCGGACGCGAGCGGGCGTGTGACCGACGACGACCCGCTGCCGAGCGTCGCGACCGCGGTCGCCGACCACGACGCGAGCGAGATCGCGGTGTTCACCTACCCGCACGCCGTCGAGGACACCTTCCACACCGACTGGGCCTCGAAGGCTCGTGCCGCCTTCGACGTCCCGGTCCTGCACGTGTACCTCGGGACGAGCGAGCTCGGGTAGCAGAACGGCCGCGGACCGGGACCCTGTCCCCGTCCGCGGCCGTCGCCGCACCACCCGTCGTCGGACTCAGACGTCGGTCGACACCGGCTCGGGGTAGTACCGGGCGTACTTGCGCCGATAGTTCTGCGTCACGGCCTCGACGACGAACCGCCTCTTGATGCCGGAGTCCGCCCCGTACTTCAGCGGGTTCACGACGTCGCCCCGCTTCTTGACGGCGTGCACCCGCGCTGCCAACGCCTCGTCCACGAGGTACTTGCGCAGCAGGCCGTAGGGCACGACGGAGTAGAGCACCTCACGGTCGGGCGTGCTGAGCTCGCCGGACTCGCCGAGGACGCAGTCGTCGACGATCGCCTCGGCGATGTTCGCCCCGGCGCCGGTGACGTAGTAGTTGTTCCGCCCGACACGAGGGTTCATCTCGAAGTAGACGCGCTCGCCGTTGCGAGGGTCCACCTTGTAGTCGAAGTTGGCGAACCCCACGTACCCCGCCTCGTCGAGGAACCGCTGCGCGGTGTCCATCGCGTCCCGGTCCTCCTCGACGAGGATGGCGGCCGGGATGCCGAGCGTGCCGGGCGTGTGCTCCTCGAGGAGCACCTGACCGGTCGCGAGCAGCGTGATCTTTCCCGACCGGTCCCGATACGCGGTCAGGGACCGCATCTGGGTCTCGTCCCCCGGGATGAAGTCCTGCAGCAGGAACGTCCCGGTGTACCCCGCGTCGACAAGGTGCCCGAGAAGCTCGTCCAGCTCGGCACGCGAGCCGATGTGGTGGATCTTCTTCTTGCCCGGGAAGTCGACGTAGTAGTAGTCCGCCGAGGACGACGGCTTGCCGATCAACGGGTAGGAGAGGTCGACCGGGAACGAACCCACGGCGTCCCTGCCCCCGGCGGCGACCAGAGCCGGGACGTCCACGGCGACCGTGCGCGGCGTCGCGATGCCCAGACGGTCGCAGATCTCGGCGAACCCCTCCTTCGTCGAGACCCGCTCGAGCACGTCGAGCGAGCAGTAGGGCAGCCGGTACCCGGCGCCCTCCAGCCGCTCGCGGTGCTCGATGACGGTGCGCACGTACCAGTCCGCGTTCGTCAGGAGGACGAGGGTGCGCCCGGGGTTCTGCGCGGCGACGCGCTCGAGGGCCGCGACCATCCGCTCCGGCTCGTCCACGCGTGGTTCGACCACCACGGAGACGAACGAGGAGTCGGCCATCGCCCGGGTCGCCACGGCCGAGACGACGACGGCGTCGCAGCCGTAGCGCTCGTGGAACGCCCGCAGCATCGCGTAGGCACCGATGTCTCCGCCGACCGCGACGGGCAGCAGGGTCTCCGTCACGGCGGCTGAGGGCCGGCTCACGCCTCCGACTCGCTGCGGTCCGCCGACCACTCCGTGTGGAAGGTGCCCTCACGGTCGACGCGCCGGTAGGTGTGCGCGCCGAAGAAGTCGCGCTGCGCCTGGATCAGCGCGGCGGGAAGACGCTCGGCCCGGACACCGTCGTAGTACGCGAGCGACGAGCTGAAGGCCGGCGTGGGGATGCCGTTCTGGGCGGCACCCGCGACGACGCGACGCCAGGCGGCCAGGCCGTTGCCGACCGCGCCGGTGAAGTACTCGTCGGCGAGCAGCAGCGGCAGGTCGGCGTCGCGCTCGTAGGCCTCGGTGATGCGGTTGAGGAACCCGGCACGGATGATGCAGCCGCCACGCCAGATGCGGGCCATCGCACCACGGTCGATGTTCCAGTCGTTCTCGACGCTCGCCGCCGCGATCTGGTCGAAGCCCTGCGAGTAGGCGACCACCTTCGAGGCGTAGAGCGCGAGGCGGACGTCCTCGACGAACGCGTCGCGGTCCGTGATGGTCCACTCCTGCGTGTGGGCGGGCAGAGCCGCACGACCGGCCTCGCGCTGCGGGACTGAGCCCGACAGAGCACGGGCGAACGTCGCCTCCGCGATGCCCGTGATGGGCACACCGAGGTCCAGGCCGTTCTGGACGGTCCAGCGGCCCGTGCCCTTCTGCTCGGCCTGGTCGAGGACGACGTCGACGAACGCCGACCCGGTCTCGGCGTCCACGTGCTGCAGCACGTCGGCCGTGATCTCGATCAGGAACGACTCGAGGTCACCGGTGTTCCACTCGGCGAAGATCTGGCCGATCTCGGCCGCCGAGGCGCCCAGTCCCTGCTTGAGCAGGTCGTAGGCCTCGGCGATCAGCTGCATGTCGGCGTACTCGATGCCGTTGTGCACCATCTTGACGAAGTGTCCGGCGCCGTCGGGGCCGACATAGGTGCAGCACGGGGTTCCGTCGACCTTGGCCGAGATGTCCTCGAGGATCGGGCCGAGGCTCTTGTACGACTCCCGGGTACCGCCCGGCATGATCGAGGGGCCGTTGAGCGCGCCCTCCTCGCCGCCCGAGACCCCGGTGCCGACGAAGTGCAGCCCCTGCGCGCGCAGGGCGTTCTCGCGGCGGATGGTGTCCGGGAAGTGTGCGTTGCCGGCGTCCACGATGATGTCGCCCTCCTCCAGGAGGGGAACGAGTTCGTCGATCACGGCGTCCGTCGGGCCACCGGCCTTGACCATCACCACGACCTTGCGCGGACGCTCGAGGGAGGCGACGAAGTCGGCCATCGACTCGGAGGGGACGAAGTCGCCGTCGGAGCCGTTCTCCTCGATCAGCGACTGGGTCTTCGCGTACGAACGGTTGTGCACCGCCACGGTGTAGCCGTGGCGGGCGAAGTTGCGGGCGAGGTTGCGGCCCATGACCGCCAGGCCGGTGACGCCGATCTGAGCACGTGCAGACATACGGTTCGATTCTCCTCGGGAGGTCGTCTCGTTCTTGCGACACCCCTCGGTGGGCGCCGGGGTCCACCTTAGTAGGCCGCCCGTCGCAGGCCCCTTCCGCGCGCCGTTCCTCCACATCCTGGACACGACCTCGTAGGGTTCGGCATGTGATCCACGCCCCCCGAGCCGGGGTTCCGGAGGAGTTTCTCGGAGCTCTCGAGGCCCTCGCCTCCCACGCACCGCGCGCCGGCATCGAGCTGCGCGAGATCGAGGCACCCCGTCGGATCTCGCCCTACGCCGTGGCGTTCGAGGCGACCGTGCGTGCCCCGGGGGGCTCGGACGAGACGGAGCTCGCGACGGGCCGGATCGTGGTGCTGTACGACCCCACGGGCCAGGACGCCTGGAACGGCCGGTTCCGGGTCGTGACCCTGACGCGGGCGATGCTCGACGTCGACATGGCCGCGGACCCGCTGTTCGACGACGTCGCGTGGTCCTGGCTCGAGGAGGCCGTCGAGGAGACGGACGCGCACACCCTGGGTGGAACGGTCACACGTGTCCTGTCCACGTCGTTCGGGGTCCTCTCGACGGCAGACGAGGACGTCGACGTCGAGATCCGCGCCTCCTGGACGCCCGGGACGGCTGATCTCGCACCCCACCTCCAGGCCTGGTACGACCTCATGCTCTCGGCCGCAGGGATCCCGCCCCAGCCGGACGGCGTGACCACTTTGCGACCTCGACACGGCACGATGGACCCATGACGACGGACACGCAGACTCCGGACGGGCCGCCCGACGCCGAGGAGACCCCCGGGGACCCGGTCACCCCGCTCACCGAACCCGCCGACGGCATTCCTGCCGTGACGACGACCGCCGAGGGGCTCGCCGCCGCGGTCGCCGCGATCCGCGCGGGCACGGGTCCGGTCGCCGCGGACGCCGAACGTGCCTCGGGCTACCGGTACGGGCAGGACACCTATCTGGTGCAGCTCAGACGCCGCGGTTCCGGTACCTGGCTCGTCGACCCGCGGGAGCTCCCGGACCTCTCCGCGCTGTCCGAGGCGGCCGGGGACGCCGAGTGGGTCCTGCATGCCGCGTCCCAGGACCTGCCGGGCTTCGCCGAGCACGGTCTGCTGCCGACGACGATCTTCGACACCGAGCTCGCGTCCCGACTGCTCGGGCTCGAGCGGGTGGGGCTGGGGGCCGTCGTCGCCGAGATCCTCGGCCTGGGACTGGCGAAGGAGCACTCCGCGGTCGACTGGTCGACACGGCCCCTTCCCGAGTCCTGGCTCCGGTACGCCGCGCTGGACGTCGAGGTGCTCGTGGATCTCCGCGACGAGCTCGCGGCGCGCCTCGACGCCGCCGGCAAGACGGAGTGGGCCGCCCAGGAGTTCGAGCACGTCCGGACGATGCCGCCGCCCGCCCCCCGGGTGGACCCGTGGCGCCGGACGTCGGGGATGCACGGACTCCGCGACCGTCGCCAGCTGGCGGTCGTGCGCAGTCTCTGGGAGGCGCGCGACCTGAACGCACGGCGCCGGGACATCGCGCCCGGCCGCATCCTTCCGGACCGGGCGATCGTCGCCGCGGCCCGCGCGATGCCGCGCTCGGTCCCCGCGCTGACCGCCCTGCGCGAGTTCTCCGGCCGTGCCACCAAGCGCCGCGCCCCGCAGTGGCAGGTCGCCATCGACGAGGCGCTCGCCCTCCCCGACGCCGAGCTCCCGTCGACCCGGGGCCCGCGAACCGACGCTCCCCCGCCCCCGCGCGCCTGGCCCGACCGCAACCCCGAGGCCGCCGCACGGCTGGAGGTCGCCCGCGCCACGGTCAACGCCGTCGCGGAGGAGGTCACGATGCCCGTCGAGAACGTGGTCCAGCCGTCCCTGCTGCGCGCGGTGTGCTGGTCCCCGCCCGAACGCCTGGACGCCGACCACCTCGACGAGGCCTTCGCGGCCGGAGGCGCCAGGCCGTGGCAGCGTGCGCTCGTCGCGGAACCCCTCGCCCGCGCGTTCGCGGGCCTGGCCGGGGCCTGACCGCGGTCGCCGTGCGACGAGGACGGACAGGATAGGGTCGAGCGCGTGCACGAGCCGAAGATGGACCTGACGGTCGTTGAGATCACCCACCGCGACGCCTGGGATCGCTCGATCCTCGACGCGGGGGGCCACCCGCTGCAGCTGTGGGGATGGGGTGAGGTCAAGAGCACCGGGACCTGGACGGCGCGACGTCTGCACGTGCTCGACGGCGAGGAGCTCGTCGGCGCGGCGCAGATCCTGGTCCGTCGTCTGCCCGCCCAGTTCAAGGCCCTGTGCCACGTCCCCCGCGGCCCGGTGGTCGTCTCCCCCGCCGACGACGACGGCGTGCGCGACGACGTGGAGTCCGGTCCCGAGGGCGCCTACGCGGGCGGCGGGTACGGCGTGGGCAGGGAGCCGCAGCGCTCGGCCGTCACCACGGCGATCGCCGCCTGGGCGAAGTCGACCATCGGCGGCGTCGGGATGACCCTCGAGCCGGACTGGCCCGAGGGGACCTCACTGACGCTCGCCGACGCGCGGCCGTCGCCGAACCCGATCCTCTACCCGTCGACACTCATCGTGGACCTGACCAAGGACCCCGAGACCCTCATGAAGTCGATGAGCAAGTCCACGCGGTACGACATCCGCAAGGCCGGACGGTCCGGCCTCGACGTACGCCGCGTCGTCGACGAGGAGACCGTCCGCGCGGTGCTCGAGGTCTACAAGGAGACGGCGGAGCGCGCCGGGTTCGCCCTCCACGAGGACGCCTACTACCTGGCCATCCACCGCGAGATGGCGGACGCCTCGGTGCTGGTGGCGGCCTTCGACGACGACGGCGCGCCGGTCGCGTTCGTCTGGTGCGTCCAGTCGGCCTCGACCTCGTTCGAGCTGTACGGCGGCATCAACGACGCGGGGCGCAAGCTGCGCGCCAACGCCCCGGTCAAGTGGCACGCCATGGAGCTGGCACGCGAGGCGGGCGTGGTGCGCTACGACATGAACGGGTTGCTCAACGACGGGATCAGCGAGTTCAAGAAGAGCTTCGCGCACCACAGCGACGAGCTCGTCCGCAGCGTCGACGTCCCCTTCTCGATCTGGTACTCCGCGTGGAACAGCGCGCTGCCGACCGCGAAGAAGGTCGTCCGGACGCTGCGAGGTTCTCACTAGCGCCACGCCCGACCCGTCCCGACGCCGCACCGCCCACCCGGGCCGTGCGGCGTCGTCGTCTCCACGACACCCCGTCAGGTAGTGACATTTACCTGCTACCGCGGGTAGCCTCTACTTTGCAGGAGCGGTGCCGCTCACCGGACACCGCCGTCCACCCCAAGGAGACTCCATGACCTCGGTCACCACCGAGCAGACTGCGAGCGCCATAGCGCCGCGCGTCCGCCCGCACGTCCGCGACGTCGTCTTCGTCGAAGGTGTTCGCACACCGTTCGGCAAGGCACGTCCCGACGGAATCTATGCGCACACCCGCGCCGACGACCTGGCCGTCAAGGCCGTTCGTGAGCTGTTGCGTCGCCACCCCGAGCTCCCCGTCGAGCGGGTCGACGAGGTCGCTCTCGCGGCCACCACCCAGTCGGGCGACCAGGGTCTGACCCTCGGGCGCAGCGTCGCGCTCCTCGCGGGTCTGCCAAGCACGACGCCCGGGTACGCCATCGACCGCATGTGCGCGGGTGCGATGACGGCCGTGACCAACACCGCCTCGGCGATCATGGTCGGCGCGCAGGACGTCGCGATCGCCGGCGGGGTCGAGCACATGGGCCACCACCCGATGGGCGAGGGCATGGACCCGAACCCGCGCTTCGTCTCCGAGAAGCTCGTCGACTCCTCCGCCCTGGTCATGGGCGCGACGGCGGAGAACCTCCACGACCGGTTCAGCCACCTGACCAAGGAGCGCACCGACGCGTTCGGCGTGGCCAGCCAGGCCAAGTACGCCCAGGCCCTCGCGGACGGTCACATCTCGCCCGACCTCGTGCCGGTCGCCACCCGCGACCCGGAGAACGGCTGGGGTCTCGCCACGACCGACGAGCTGCCGCGCCCGGGCACGACGGTCGAGGCCATCGCCGACCTCAAGACACCCTTCCGCCCCGGCGGCAAGGTGACGGCCGGCAACGCCTCGCCGCTGACCGACGGCGCCACGGCCTGCCTGCTCGCGGCCGGGGACGTCGCCGAGGAGCTCGGCCTGTCCGTCCGCATGCGCATGGTCTCGTTCGCCTTCGCGGGCGTCGACCCGGAGGTCATGGGCATCGGCCCGATCCCGGCGACGGAGCGTGCGCTGCGCACCGCGGGGCTCACCATCGACGACATCGGTCTGTTCGAGATCAACGAGGCGTTCGCCGTCCAGGTGCTCAGCCTGCTGGACCACTACGGCATCGCGGACGACGACGAGCGCGTCAACGTCTACGGCGGAGCCATCGCGATGGGCCACCCGCTCGCCTCGACGGGCGTGCGCCTGATGACGCAGCTGGCCCGCCAGTTCGCGCAGCACCCCGAGGTCCGCTACGGGATCACGACGATGTGCGTCGGCCTGGGCATGGGCGGCACCGTCATCTGGGAGAACCCCCGCCACGCCGACTACTCCGGCCACACGACGACGCAGGAGGCCTGAGCCTAATGAGCACCGACACACGCGCCGAGCGCGTCACCCACTCCCTCGTCCGCGACGTCGCCCTGCCGGGCGGCACCGGGACGATGGCCCTGATCACGATGGACAACGGGCTCGACCACACCAAGCCGTCGACCCTCGGCCCCGAGGGGATGGCCGAGCTGACCACGGCCCTCGAGGGCCTGAAGGAGCGCGCGGCGGCCGGCGAGATCGTCGCCGTCGCCGTCACGGGCAAGCCGTACTTCCTGGCCGCCGGTGCCGACCTCACGCAGGTCGCCGCGGTGACCACGCACGACGACGCACGCGAGCTCGGCCGCAACGGTCACCGCGCCTACACCCTGCTGGGCGAGCTGGGCGTGCCCACCTTCGCGTTCGTCAACGGCCTGGCGCTCGGTGGTGGGTTCGAGCTCGCGCTCAACTGCACCTATCGCACGGTCGCCTCGGACGCGGGCGCACTTGCCCTCCCGGAGACCGGCCTCGGCCTGATCCCGGGCTGGGGCGGCGCCTACCTCGTGCCTCGCCTGATCGGCATCGAGAAGGCCGTCGACGTGATCCTGACGCGGCCCGCTGCCAACAAGCCGTTCAAGCCCGCCGAGGTCCTCGAGCTCGGACTGGTCGACGCGCTCTTCGGCTCGGCCGACTACCTCGAGCAGTCGATCGCGTGGGCGGAGTCCGTCCTGCGCGGCGACGTCATCGTCGAGCGACGTGAGCTCGACTCCCCCGAGGTCTGGGACGCCGTCGTGCACGCGACCCGCCAGCGCCTGGACGCCGTCGTCGCCGACTCGCGCCCCGCGCCGGGACGCGCGCTCGACCTCATCGCCGCGGCACGGACGGCGACGCAGGCGGACGCGTTCGCCGCCGAGGACGAGGCCCTGGCGGACCTCATCATGACCGACGAGATGCGCTCGAGCGTCTACGCGTTCCAGGCGGTCTCGCAGGGCAAGCGCCCGACCGGTGCCCCGGACAAGAGCCTCGCGAAGCCCGTCACCCGCGTCGGCATCGTCGGTGCGGGGCTCATGGCCGCACAGATCGCGATGCTGTTCGCCCAGCGGCTCGGTGTGCCGGTCGTGATGCGCGACCTCGACCAGGAGCGCGTCGACAAGGGCCTGCAGCACGTGCGCGGCACCGTCGAGAAGCTCACGGCGTCGGGACGGATGTCGGCCGACGCCGGGGCGAAGATCCTCGCCTCCGTTCACGGCACGACGGACATCCAGGACTTCGCGTCCTGCGATTTCGTGATCGAGGCCGTCACCGAGGTCATGGGCCTGAAGAAGAAGGTCTTCGCCGAGCTCGAGGGCATCATCTCCCCCGACGCGATCCTCGCGACGAACACCTCGGCCCTGTCCATCACCGAGATGGCGGCCGACCTTCAGCACCCCGAGCGCGTCGTCGGCATCCACTTCTTCAACCCGGTCGCCCAGATGCCCCTGGTGGAGATCATCAAGGCCGAGAAGACGTCGGACGAGGCCCTCGCCACCGGGTTCGCCGTCGCCAAGAAGCTCCGCAAGACGGCCGTGGGCTGCCTCGACCGACCAGGCTTCGTCGTCAACCGCCTGCTGGTGCTCCTCCTCGGAAAGATCGCCGAGGCCGTGGAGGGCGGGACGCCCGTCGAGGTCGCGGACCGCGCTCTGCGTCCGCTCGGTCTGCCGATGCCTCCGTTCCAGCTGCTCGACCTCGTCGGTCCGGCGGTCGGGCTCCACGTCCTGACCTCCCTACGCGAGGACCTCGGCGAGCGCATCCCGCAGTCCCCAGGGCTCGAGAAGCTCGTCGAGGACGGCACGCGGCTCTCGCTCAAGCCTGCCGCCAAGGGCCTTCCGGCTCACGTCGACCCGGAGATCCAGTCCGCCTTCGCGGCGACGCCCGGCACCGGGCTGGACGAGGCAGGGGTCCTCGACTCGGTGCTCACAGCACTGACCGTCGAGATCGGTCACATGCTCGACGAGAAGGTGATCGAGACGCCCACCCAGATCGACCTCTGCATGATCCTCGGCGCCGGGTGGGGCTTCCACCTCGGCGGGATCACCCCGTACCTGGACCGCACCGGGTACTCGGAGAAGGTCCTGGGCCGGCGTCTGCTGCCGGACGGCGTCGCGAACGTCCCGCAGGGCTGACTTCACCCGCACCCGCTCCACCGCCGACCCGGCGCTCGCGGTCCGTCCCCCTCGGGACCGACCGCGAGCGCCGGGTCGTCCGGTATCCGGAACCGGGGGCCGTCCGCGAGCGTGGTCCGCCTCCAACCAGCAGACTGCGGCCATGACGGAACTACGGACCATGGGCGTCGAAGAAGAATTCCTGCTCGTCGGCGACGACGGCGCGCCGGTCGCCAAGGCCGCGGCGGCCCTCGACGCACACGGTGGCCCTGTCACGGACACTGCGGCCGGGGCCGTCGAGAACGAGTTCATGGAAGAGCAGCTGGAGACCGCCACGCACCCTCGCGACTCCCTGGAGGACCTGGCACGGGAGGTCGGGGCGGGCCGATCGCGTGCCCAGGAGGTCGCCGACCGGGTCGGCGCCCGGGCCGTCGCGCTCGCGACCTCTCCGATCGCCTTCACCGGCACCACGGTGTCCCGCCTGCGCTACCTCGAGGCCCGACGCGTCTTCGGCATCACCGCGAGGGAGCAGCTCACCAGCGGCTGCCACGTCCACGTGGCCGTCGCCGACGACACGGAGGGCGTCGCCGTCCTGGACCGCATCGGCCCGTGGCTGCCGACGCTGATGGCGCTCAGCGCCAACTCGCCGTACTGGCAGGGCGACGACACCGACTATGCCAGCTTCCGGTCCCAGGTCTGGGCCCGTTGGCCGACGTCGGGGCCCACCCGCACGTTCGGGACGCCGGAGCGGTATCACGCCGCCGTCGACAAGCTCGTCGCGACCGGGACGGTCCTCGACGCGAACATGGTCTTCTTCGACGCCCGTCTCTCCCCCACCTACCCCACCGTCGAGATCCGGGTGGCGGACGTCTGCCTGGACCCGGGCACGACGACGCTCCTCGCAGCCCTCGCGCGGGGCCTGGTCGAGACGGCCGCACGGTCGGCCGCGGCCGACGAACCCGCCCCCGAGGACGCACCCGAGCTGCTCCGGACCGCAGCCTGGCGGGCCGGACGCTCGGGGATCTCCGGCGACCTCGTCTCCCCTCTCACGTGGCGGCCGGCACCGGCGCACGACGTCGTCGGAGCGCTCGTCACGCACGTGCGCGAGGCGCTCGTCGACGCAGGCGACATGGATGCGGTCACGGACCTGCTCGGGACGCTGTGGGCGGGCGGGGGCGGGGCCGACCGGCAGCGTGCCTGGTACGCCGAAGGAGGTGGCGACCTCCGCCACGTCGTGGATCGCGCGGTGGCGGCCAGCCAAGCGTGAACGACGGCCGTCGGGCGCGGGACTCCGGGAGAGACACTGCAGAGGACGAGGATAGGACGATGAACTCCGCAACCGGGACGCCCGGGCGCACCCGGGCCGCCGTCGTCCGCGTCGTCGCCACGGCGGCCCTCGGCGCCATGCTCCTAATCGTCCCCACCGTCGTCCTGCTCACTGCCGCGGACGTCGTCCAGCACCAGCACTGGAGCTACGGCGCGCTCCTCGGTGTCGCCGCGGCCTGCGGCGTCCTCCTGGTCGCCGCCGTCGTCCGCGACGCGCGGCAGGGGGACCGTCCGCGACGCGACGTCGCGCATCCCGTCCGGCGGGTGGTCGGGGCGACCGTCCTGAGCATCGTGCTCGTCGGGACCCTCGGGGCCGCATGGTGGCTCGAACCGTTCGGCGCGACCGACCGCGCGCTCGACGCACTCGGGTCCGACGAGACGGTCACGGTCGCCGAGACGTCGGGCTGGTACAGCTTCACACCCGTGGGTTCTGCCTCGGACGTCGGCCTCGTCTACTCCCCCGGGGCCCGGGTCGACGTCCGAGCGACCGCCGCGATCCTGCGCCCGCTCGCCGAGGCCAGCCACACCGTGGTCAGCCTCAAGGAGCCGCTCGGCATCGCGTTCGTCGACATCGACCAGTCCGCGGACGCGATCGATGCCCATCCCGACGTCGAGACCTGGGTGGTCGGCGGGCACTCCCTCGGCGGCGTGGCAGCCTCGTCGTTCGCGGGCGCCAACCCCGAGACCGTCGACGGCCTCCTGCTCCACGCTTCGTACCCGGCGGGCGACATCAGCGACAGCCCGCTGACGGTCACCTCGGTCTCCGGCTCCGAGGACGGTCTCTCGACCCCCGAGGCGATCGCCGACTCACGGCAGAACCTCCCTGCGGCGACGACGTTCGTCGAGATCGCCGGAGCCGTGCACGCCGACTTCGCCGACTACGGCCCGCAGCCCGGCGACGGGACGCCCACGATCAGCCGCGACGACGCCCAGGCCCAGATCGTCGAGGCAAGTCTCGCGCTCCTCGACGGCCTCGACCACCAGCCGTAGCGTCCGCCAGGGATCACGACGGCTGCCCGGCGCACGAACCGAGCTGCAGGCGCACCGGTCACAGGACCTTGCTGCCGACGAGGTGTCCGATCCAACGAATGTCGACGTCGCTCTTGAACTCCAGCTTGACCTTGCCAAGTCCGCTGAACCACAGCTCAAGCTCGGCATCGAGATCGAACGTCCCCGCAGTCTCGACGGAGAACGTCTCGATCTTCCCGTACGGCAGTGAGGTGTAGTCCTTCTTCTTGCCGGTCATCCCCTGGACGTTCAGAGCGACGATCCGCTTGTCCGTGACGGTCACGGAGTCACGCATCCCCTTGAACGCGCCGAGGATCTCTTCCCAGGGAGCAGGACGCCGCTCAGTACCTCACCGGCTTCCGCGGGACTCCACGGTCCGAGCTTCGTATAGGCCGCGTTCTGAAAGTCGATCACATCGTATCTGCGGCGTTCACAGATCTCGCATGAGAAGTACCAGGTGAGGGCGTAGGCGGTATGCCGTTGGCGACGCGTCCCGTGTCAGCCCAGTGGTCAGCGCTCGTTCCTCGACACACATGCTGCGCGGCGCCGGAAACCTCGTTGACCCGGGTGATAACTTGTGTCACCCTCGGTCGACACAAACTCGCCAGGACGAAGGTGTCGGGAGAAACTGATGAGAACGCGGAAGTTGGCAGTCGCCGGAGTCGTTTCGTTCGTTTTGACAGTAGGCTTTGGGGTGGCAGCGTCGCCTACCGCACTCGCTGACAACCCCGCGAGCGCGTCTTCGTCAGAGCCCACCCCCGCAGTCGCCACCGCAGCCGAGGCCGCGCAAGCTCGGTATGTCGACAAGGCGGGCAATCCGATTCCTGTCGACACCGACACTCCGGACGCAGGTTCATCGACGCACGCTATCGGCTGCACGCCGGTGAGTGGTGTCGATAATCCCCACATCTCCAGCACCTCGTCAACCGACGCGGTGCAAGCACATGGGTGGTGGAAGAAGGGAACATGCACAGCCGCGACTGCTCACGTACAGGTATGCCTCTACGAGTACTTTACGAACGGCTCAGAGGGCTACTGGGAACGAATGAACTGTTCGCCCAGGAACCCTCTGAAGCCCGGGGGCGGCAGCAGCTACCGAGTGACCGCCCACGAAGACTGCAACGACGACACGCGAGTGTCGTGGCGTGCTCATGTTGACGTGGATGTTGATGGACAGATCGACACGTCAGAAGTGCCTTACCGGCAAGCAGATGTCTATTGCAGGGTTCTCTGAGGATTCTGTGTGGCGGTGAGATGATGATGGCATCCGGAGAGATGCGGCCGGGCATTCATGGCGGTCGGGGCGCCGCAGCTGCGCCCCGACCGCTCCTGGGGGCAGTCTGGGGCAAGTCCCGGATCGATCCGGACCGCCAACACAACCTCAACAATGACCCGTACTCTCGGTTCGTCCAGCGTTCGCAAGCAATGGGTTGGCTCGACGAACGCATGGTCATTGTTGACCCGAGCGGCAATGAACGCGTAGTTGGAAATGCGGGCCTATGGCAAATGAATGATGGGGGATATGGTCCGATAGGAACAGACAGCAGAAGTCTTGCGCCGACACTCTGGTTCCAGGTTGGCATTGACAAATTGCCCGATTCGCGCCCTCTTCCAACTGAACCCTTCCTTTGCTGCGCGGCTGCCGTCGCAGCGACCTTGGGCGAGTTTGAGCTCCGAGCGGCGCAATTGGTGTTGCCGATCTCCCAGCTGTCTGTCGGACGGAATGGCCATGCTGCGTTGGCGCCGAGTGTAGCGATGCGAGATTGGTTTAATGGTGCGCTCGAACACCCGAAGCGCGTTCGAGTGTCGATAGATATTGCCGTGGGTGCTAGGTCGCGATTCACCCCGGAATTCTCATCGGGGCTTATAGAAGATTTAGAATCATATGCATCACCTGTCTTCGAGGCTAACAAATGCATAGAAGGCTCGGCGGCACATTCGGCCTTTCCAGACCGAGTTTGGCAAGGTCCCCGTGGTGATGGTCTGCGCATCTATGGCTCCGTTTCTGGCTGGAGCCTTGACGCGATCGGCTGGGTTGCTGCTCTATTGGCTGATTGTGCCGTAAGGCGAGGACTTGCGGCACCGTTGCTCGTAACTGTGACGCTCGACTAGATCCTAGGTTTTCACGGGAGTCGTCGCTCGGTTTCGATTATGGCGCCGTTAAAGGTGAGGCGATCGACGGTCGCGGCGCAAAGTCTGGGTCGGCGAGTGTGTTGGTCCTGCCCGCGAACGAGGCGATCGTCTTTGACAGGATCATCTCATCGGCGGCTTGGTCGAGCTCGGTTGCGAGGTATGGAACGATTCCGATTTCGAGCGCGCCGAGTTCGAGTCGTCAGCCGAAAAGTTCGCTTGAATGTACTCGGTGCTCGATCACCCAACAGTGCGATTCGGCGCCGAAGTTCGAGGTTCCCGCCGTGGGCTGCGGCCGGTGCCTGCTCGAGCGTCCGCACCTCGTTTCGGTGCCGCTGCCGTTCGTCCTTGGACCGTGCGGCGAGTGCCCGAATCGCTGAGCTGGCACCGGCGCCTGGGGCAGACGGCATCTCGGCTTCCGGCCGATGTGCTCGGCGGAGCTCGTCAATGCGTATCCGGAGGCTAGGCGTCGCGTACAGAAAGTCAGTCGGCACTCCGGCCGTACGGGCGACTGCGGCGAAGGTGGTCGGTTCGCCGGCTCCGGAGAGGACGACGAGTGCGGCGTTCGCCTTGGCGAGGGAGTCTGCATGACGCGCCTTCGCGGCCTCCACGAGGTGCTCACTCATGCTGTTCCTCCGGCTGCTGGGGCAGGGTTCTTGGGCTGATCGACCGTCCCCGCCCCTCGGACCGCCCGGCGAGGTCCGGAGACGTCTTCGATGGCGATGAGGATCTGGCTCAGGGAGCACGTCTCGGCCTGCCGGCCTTGAAGCCAGAGGTTCTCGTCGTCCATTGCCGTTCCGTATCGGGTGCGGAACGCGGCCTGACGTCGGTGACGAACTTGTCGCAGGTGAGACACGCATTGCCGCGGTTGCATGTCTGCCGTGGGGAGCTTGCACCATCCGTTGGGGATCACGCGGTCGGCACGCTTGGCCGCCCAGCCGCTCCTACCGGTGCCCGCTTCGGGCTCAGCCATCGGCCCTCGCCGCCCAGCCGGCGGCGACCTCGTGCCAGTTCGCTAGCGCCGCCAACACGGCATCGTCCGTGACGTGCCCGTAGGTGTTGGTCGTGGTCTGCACACTCCTGTGGCCGAGCCGTGCGCTGACCACGTGCAGGGGCGTGCCCGCGCGCAGCAATGCCGTGGCGTGATGTGGCGAAACCAGTGCCGGGTCAAAGCGGCGGGCACCAGGGGCACGCGCCGCCTCGTCCGCTCGAGGTGCGCGTAGACGCTCTCGACGCGCAGTGGCCCCAACATCGGCTCCCGGTAGACGTTGCAGAAGATGTACGCCGAGTCCCAGTCGACGACGGCGGCATCCGCGCCGCGCTCGCACAGCCACCACACGTAGTCGCCGTACAAGCGATCGGCTCGGCTGCCGACGAACACCCGCCGAGAACCACTCTCGGGCCTGATCCCGTGCGGATGCGGACAAGGGACGATCTCCACGCTGGTTGTGTCCCCACGCCCTGTCGTCCAGTCTCGATGCTGAAGCGACAGGGTCGAAGGCGACTTCAGCCGCGATCAAGTCATCGATCGCCGCCGGGCCGAGGACCGGAACGTCCCTCATCTGAGTCCGGACCCTCAACCGCGAGCGTCGGCTGCCCTTCCGACGGGCGACATGTTCGAGGAACGGCAGGTGCCGGCCGGAGCGGGCGTTGACCTGCTCGTAGAGGAAGGACGGTGCGGGGACGCCCATCGCCCCGTGCAACTGGTAGAAGCGCATCACCGGCCTAAGTCGGGCCGCGACGGTGGCGCCGGAGACCACCCGCTCTGGCCGTAGAGCCGAGACGCCCGCACCGATCTCGCCCGCCCGGAGGGCTCGCAAGAACGCACCGAAGTCAGCAAGCACCACGGCATCCCAGGCACGCTGACGGTCCTCGAGGAACGTCGCCCACATCGCCAACGCCTTGGCGTACGCGCGGACCGTGTGCTGGGAGTAGTCCGACTGGGGGATCAGCTCTCGGTAGTCCTCGACGGTTTCGATGACGCGGCGGTCCGGTCCGACGACGGTCCAGGTCGTGGCCGTCTCAGCATGAACGCGCAGGGGTGTCGCCACCGAACCTCCATCCGTCCGCTCAGAGCACACCAGGAGCGATGTATACGAATCCGACGAATGCGCCTACTCGATCCGAAACAGCCGTACCTGATGACACTGCCAGCGACGGGCCTCCTGCCACCGGTGACCGTCCGCGGCGGACGTCTTCGGCACTCCGATCCACGTACCGGATAGCTGGGGAATCCCCTTGGCGGTGACAGTTCGAATCACGCGAATTCTGTCAGAACGTCGTCAGTCCCTCGGCACGGAACACGTTGCGGACGGCTTCGGTCGCCTCGGGGGTCGGCGGCTCGGTGTCACCGAGCTCGTACGTCCGGCCGAGCTCGGCCCACTTGTCGCGGGCCATCTGGTGGAACGGCAGCACCTCGACGCGCTCGACGGTCCCGGGGCGCACCGCCTCGATCGCGGCGGCGTGCCCGGCCACGAGCTCGACGTTGCGTGGGTCGTCGGTAAGTCCCGGCACGAGCACGAACCGGACCCAGACCTTCTTGCCGAGCTCTGCGAGACGTCGACCGAAGGCGATCGTCGGAGCCAACGACCGGCTCGTCACGCGCTGGTAGGTCTCCTCGTCGCCCGCCTTGATGTCGAGGAGAACCAGGTCGACGTCGTCGAGCATCTCGTCCGAGGCGTTGGCGCCCAGGAATCCCGACGTGTCGATGCACGTGTGGACGCCCATCTCCTTGGCGCCGCGCAGAATCCGGCCGGCGAACGCCGGCTGCATGAGGACCTCGCCGCCCGAGAGCGTGATGCCGCCGTTCGTCGCGGAGAAGACGCCGCGGTACCGCTTGATCCGTGCCAGCACCTCGTCGGCGAGGACGGGGTCGCCGTCCTTCATCGCGAAGGTATCGGGGTTGTGGCAGTACAGGCAGCGCAGGGGGCAGCCGGACAGGAACATCGTCATCCGGGTCCCCGGGCCGTCCACCGCCGTGACGAGCTCCCACGAGTGCATCGACCCGAGCTCGCCGGTCCGCATCAGTGCGAACTTCTCTGCACGCGGAACCTCTGAGGTGGACAGCCCCCGAAGCCCCGCACCCGCACGACGGCGGGTGGGGGCCTCGAGGTCGGTCGTCTCGACCTGGCAGGTCATGTCAGACGGTGCCGTGGAAGGTCCGCGAGAGCACGTCGAGCTGCTGCTCGCGGGTGAGGCGGACGAAGTTCACGGCGTACCCGGAGACACGGATCGTGAGCTGCGGGTACTTCTCGGGGTGTGCCATGGCGTCCTCGAGCGTCTCGCGCACCAGCACGTTGACGTTCATGTGGTAGCCACCGCCGCCGAACGAGGCGTCGAGCAGGCCGGAGAGGTTCGTGATCTGCTCCTCGCGCGTCCGGCCGAGCCCGGCGGGCACGATCGTGTTCGTGAGCGAGATCCCGTCCTGGGACTCCTCGTACGGCAGCTTGGCCACCGACAGCGCCGAGGCGAGCATGCCGTGCGTGTCACGGCCGTTCATCGGGTTGGCCCCCGGGGAGAACGGCTCGCCGGCCCGACGGCCGTCGGGCGTGTTGCCCGTCGCCTTGCCGTACACGACGTTCGAGGTGATCGTCAGCACGGACTGCGTGGGCACCGCGTCGCGGTACATCGTGTGCCGACGGATTTTCTCCATGAACGACTCGACGAGCTCGACGGCGATCGAGTCGGCGCGGTCGTCGTCGTTGCCGTAGGCGGGGTAGTCACCCTCGGTGACGTAGTCGACGACGACGCCGCGGTCGTCGAAGACCGGGGTGACGCTCGCGTACCGGATCGCGGAGAGCGAGTCGGCCGCGACGGAGAGTCCGGCGATCCCGCAGGCCATGGTGCGCAGCACGTCCTTGTCGTGCAGCGCCATCTCGAGTCGCTCGTACGCGTACTTGTCGTGCGACCAGTGGATGCAGTTGAGCGCCTCGACATAGGTCTCCGCGAGCCAGTCCATCGTCTTGTCGAAGCGCGCACGGACGTCGTCGTAGTCCAGCGGCTGCCCCTCGGGGACGGGCGCGACGGTCGGCGAGACCTGCTTGCCCGACACCTCGTCGCGACCACCGTTGATGGCGTAGAGGAGCGTCTTGGCCAGGTTGACCCGCGCCCCGAAGAACTGCATCTGCTTGCCGACGGCCATCGGTGACACGCAGCACGCGATCGCCGCGTCGTCGCCCCAGGCCGCACGGATCTCGTCGTCCGACTCGTACTGGACGGCGGAGGTGTCGATCGAGACCTGCGAGCAGAAGTCCTTGAATCCCTGCGGCAGCTTGTCCGTCCAGAAGACGGTCATGTTCGGCTCGGGTGCCGGGCCCAGGTTGTAGAGGGTCTGGAGCATCCGGAAGGAGTTCTTGGTGACGAGCGGGCGCCCGTCCTCCCCCATGCCGCCGATCGTCTCGGTGACCCACGTCGGGTCGCCGGAGAACAGCGCGTCGTACTCGGGGGTGCGCAGGAACCGGACGATGCGCAGCTTGATCACGAAGTCGTCCATGATCTCCTGGGCCTGCTCCTCGGTGAGGACGCCGGCCGCGAGGTCGCGCTCGATGTACACGTCGAGGAAGGTCGAGGTGCGCCCGAGCGACATCGCGGCGCCGTTCTGCTCCTTGACCGCGGCGAGGAAGCCGAAGTAGAGCCACTGCACGGCCTCACGGGCGGTGGTCGCCGGGCCCGAGATGTCGTAGCCGTACGAGGCCGCCATCTCCTTGAGCTCGCCGAGCGCACGGATCTGCTCCGAGTGCTCCTCGCGCTCGCGGGCGATCTTCTCGCTGAACGGCTGGGTCTCGAGCGTGAGCTTGTCGACCTTCTTCGCGGCGACCAGCTGGTCGACCCCGTAGAGCGCGACGCGGCGGTAGTCACCGATGATCCGGCCACGGCCGTAGGCGTCGGGCAGCCCCGTGATGATGTGCGAGCTGCGTGCGGCGCGGACGTTCGGCGGGTAGACATCGAAGACACCCTGGTTGTGCGTCTTGCGGTACTCGGTGAAGACCTTCTTGAGGTTCTGGTCCACCGGGTAGCCGTAGGTGTTGAGCGCGCCCTCGACCATGCGCCATCCGCCGTTCGGCATGATGGCGCGCTTCAGGGGGGCGTCGGTCTGCAGGCCGACGATGAGCTCCGCGGCCTCGTTGATGTAGCCGGGCTCGTGCGCGGTGATGCCGGCGGGCACGTCGTAGGAGACGTCGTAGACGCCCTTCTCGCGCTCGGCCGGGAACATCGCGCTCAGCTGGTCCCAGATACCCGTGGTCCGGGCGGTGGCGCCGGCGAGGAAGGTCCCGTCGCCCTCGTAGGGCGTGTAGTTCTCCTGGATGAAGTTCCTGACGTCGACCTGGTCGCACCAGGGGCCCGGAGTGAATCCGGCCCAGGCAGCGACAGGTGCGTCGTCACCGGTGGTCTGCGCAGCCTGCGAAACGCTCGTCATTCGTGTCTCCTCCGTGCGGCGAGGACGGTCCGTCGTCGCCCCTTTAGGATATCGTGAATGTATTCACAAGGCGCGTCAAGATTCCGTGATGTCGGAGATAGACGCGGATCACACCGCGCGGCGTCAGGCTCGGCCGAGCGCGCCGAGGACGTCGCGCACCACGTCACCGGCCGTCATCCGCTGTGCGTCGAGGATCTCCGACCGCTCCGCGGTGTCGAGGAACTCGTGTCCGATGCCGGCATGGACGAACCTCGAGCCCGCCCCGGCCTCCGCCGACCTCTGGGCGATCGCCGCACCCACCCCGCCGTCGACGAGCCCGTCCTCGACGGTGACGACGACGTCGTGCTCCGGGACGAGCTTGACCACGGCGGGCGGCACCGGCAGCACCCACGTCGGGGCGACGACCGTCGCGGCAACGCCGTGCAGAGCCAGGGACGAGGCCGCGTCGAGGGCGACGGGCACCATCGAGCCCACGCCCACGACGAGCACGCGCGGCGCGTCCGGGTCGCCCGTGTGCCGTGCGAGCACGTCGACGCCGTCGATCGTGTCGACCGCCTCGATCGGCGCGGGGATCGCACCCTTGGGGTAGCGGACCACGGTCGGTGCGTCGTCGACGTCCACGGCCTCGCGGAGCGCCGTGCGCAGGGTCTTCTCGTCCCGGGGCGCGGCGAGACGCAGACCGGGGACGATGCGGAGCATCGCCATGTCCCACATGCCGTTGTGGCTCGCCCCGTCCGACCCGGTCACTCCGGCGCGGTCCAGGACGAACGTCACACCCGCCCGGTGAAGGGCAACGTCAAGCAAAACCTGATCAAAGGCTCGGTTAAGAAATGTCGCGTACACGGCAACGACCGGGTGGAGGCCGGCGAAGGCCATTCCCGCCGCGGAGGTAGCCGCGTGCTGCTCGGCGATCCCGACGTCGAACGTGCGGTCGGGGAACTCCTGGGCGAACGGAGCCAGGCCCACGGGGTGCAGCATCGCCGCAGTGATCGCGACGACGTCCTTGCGGTCGCGCCCGATCTCGACGATCTCGTCGGCGAAGACCGACGTCCACCCGAACCGCGACGGTGCCACGGGCAGCCCGGTCTCCGGGTGGATCTTGCCGACCGCGTGGAACCGGTCCGCGACGTCCTGCTCCGCCGGGCTGTACCCGCGGCCCTTCTCGGTGATCGCGTGGACGATCACCGGCTCACCGAACGCGCGTGCGGCGCGCAGCGCGCGCTCCATCGCCTCGACGTCGTGCCCGTCGACAGGACCGATGTACTTCATCCCGAGGTCCTCGAACATGCCCTGCGGGGCGACGACGTCCTTGAGGCCCTTCTTGAGCCCGTGCAGCCAGTCGTAGGCGAAGCGGCCGGGCGCGCCGCCACGGGTCAGGGCACGCTTGCCCCACCCGAGGAAGGCCTCGTACCCCTGGGTGACCCTCAGGGTGTCCAGGTGGTGCGCGAGGCCGCCGATCGTGGGCGAGTAGGAGCGGCCGTTGTCGTTGACCACCACGACCAGCCTGCGGTCCTGCGACTCCGCGATGTTGTTCAGCGCCTCCCAGGCCATGCCGCCCGTCAGCGCGCCGTCGCCGATGACGGCGACGACATGGCGGTCCGTCAGACCACGCACGACGTTGGCCTTGGCGATCCCGTCGGCCCAGCTCAGCGCGGTCGACGCGTGAGAGTTCTCGACGACGTCGTGCGCGGACTCCGCCCGGCTCGGGTAGCCCGACAGCCCGTCCTTGGACCGCAGCTCGGAGAAGTCCTGACGCCCCGTCAACAGCTTGTGCACGTAGGACTGGTGGCCCGTGTCGAAGACGAAGGTGTCGGTCGGCGAGCGGAAGACACGGTGCATCGCGACCGTCATCTCGACGACGCCGAGGTTGGGCCCCAGGTGTCCCCCGGTCCGTGAGACCGAGTCGACGAGGAAGTCCCGGATCTCCTGGGACAGCCGGACGGTCTGGGCGCTCGAGAGGCGTCGTACGTCCTCCGGCGACGTGATGCCGGCCAGCAGTGGCCCGCGACTTGACGACATGGGTGCTCCGTTCTCCATAGCCGGACCACCATAGGCGGTCGACCGGCCCGATGGTGACACCGCCGTGGCATGTGCGCAGTGTCACAGACCACCACCGTAGACTCAGGGTATGCACTTCCTCTCCGATCAGCACCCCACGACGGACCTCACCTACGGCGACGTGTTCATGGTTCCGTCCCGCTCCGAGGTCACCTCACGGTTCGACGTCGACCTCGCGACGGACGACGGCACGGGGACCACCCTCCCGCTCGTCGTCGCGAACATGACGGCGGTCGCCGGGCGTCGGATGGCAGAGACCGTGGCACGACGCGGCGGGATCGCGATCATCCCGCAGGACGTGCCGACCGACGTGGTCGCGGACGTCGTCGCCTCGGTCAAGGCCAAGGACCCGGTGGTCGACACGGCGGTGACGGTCGGCCCCCACGACACCGTGCACACGGCCCTGACGCTGCTCGGCAAGCGGGCGCACGGGGCCGCCGTCGTCGTGGAGGACGAGCAGGTCCTCGGGATCGTCACCGGCGGCGACTGCGAGGGTGTCGACCGCTTCACCCAGGTCCACGCGGTGATGTCGGACGCAAGCGTCGTCGTAGACGCCGCCGACCTCGACGGCACCGACGGGCTCCGTCGCGCGTTCGAGCAGCTGCACACCGCACGGGTCCACGTCGCACCCGTCGTCCGGGACGGTGCCCTCGTCGGCATCCTCACGCGCAAGGGCGCGCTGCGGTCCAGCATCTACTCCCCCGCCCTCGACGACTCCGGCCGTCTGCGCATCGGCGCCGCCGTCGGGATCAACGGCGACGTCGCCACCAAGGCCGCCGACCTCCTGCGGGCCGGCGTCGACGTCCTCGTCGTCGACACCGCGCACGGCCACCAGACCAAGATGCTCGAGGCGCTCGCCGCCGTCCGGGCGCTCGAGCCGACCGTGCCGATCGCCGCAGGCAACGTCGTCACCGCCGACGGCGTCCGGGACCTCGTCGCCGCGGGCGCAGACATCGTCAAGGTCGGGGTCGGCCCCGGGGCGATGTGCACGACGCGCATGATGACGGCGGTCGGGCGGCCACAGTTCTCGGCGGTGCTCGAGTGCGCCGCCGCCGCCCGCGAGCTGGGCAAGCACGTGTGGGCCGACGGCGGGGTCCGACACCCGCGCGACGTCGCGCTCGCCCTGGCCGCAGGAGCCTCGCAGGTGATGATCGGGTCGTGGTTCGCGGGGACGTTCGAGTCGCCGGGCGACCTGCACGACGACGGCACCGGGCGTCGCTACAAGGAGAGCTTCGGGATGGCCTCGGCCCGGGCTGTCGCCGCGCGGACGGCCGGCGGATCAGCGTTCGACCGTGCCCGCAAGGGCCTGTACGAGGAGGGCATCAGCTCCTCCCGGATGTACCTCGACCCGCAGCGTCCCGGCGTCGAGGACCTGATCGACGAGATCACCTCCGGACTCCGGAGCTCCTGCACCTACGCGGGGGCCACGAGCCTGCCGGAGTTCGCCGAACGCGCCGTCGTCGGCATCCAGTCGGCGGCCGGGTACGAGGAGGGGCGTCCGCTGCCCGCCGGCTGGTGAGCGCCTCTCGACCGCTCGGCCGGGCCCGGGACGAGCTCGCTCACCTGACCGACGACGGCGGGGCCTGGCCTCGCCCGTGGCGGCTCGCCGTCGGACGCCTGGACGCCACGGCCCGTGAGGCGGCCGTCCTCGTCCTGTTCGGGGCCCTGGACCACGTCCCGGCCGAGCACCGCTCGCAGGCCGTGGCCGCCGAGCTGGACGTGCTCCTCCTGGCACGGGCCACGACGCTCGGCAGCCACCCCGGGCAGGTCGCCTTCCCCGGCGGGCGGGTCGACCCCGAGGACGACTCGGTGCTCGACGCCGCGATGCGCGAGGCGGTCGAGGAGACCGGCCTCGACCCTGCCGGGGTCGAGGTGCTGGGCCCGCTGGGCGCACTCCCCCTCCCCGTCTCGAACCACCGCGTCACCCCGGTGCTGGCGTGGTGGGCCGAGCCCTCGCCCGTCGCCGTCGTGGACGAGCGCGAGTCGGCGTACGTGTTCCGTGCGCCGGTCGCAGACCTTCTCGACCCCCGGTCCCGGTTCACGGCCGTCGTGCGACACGGCTCGCGGACGTTCCGGAGCCCCGCCTTCCGCGTCGTCGGGAACGAGGGCGAGCACATCGTCTGGGGTTTCACAGGAGGGGTCCTGGACGCTCTCTTCGAGCGGCTCGGCTGGGCGGAACCCTGGGACGCGGCAGACGAACGTCCGGTCCTCTAGCGCCGTGGCCGACACCCCTCGCGCCGACGTCCGGATCGACACGGACCTCGTCCGGGAGCTACTCCGCGAGCAGCACCCGGACCTCGCCACCCTGCCCCTGCGACCCGAGACCGACGGGTGGGACAACGCGACCCTGCGCCTCGGCGACCACCTCGCGGTCCGACTGCCGCGCCGTCGTCTCTCGGCCGACCTCGTCCGCCACGAGCAGCGCTGGCTGCCGTCGATCGCTGCGCTCGTCCCCTGTCCCGTACCAGCACCGGTCCGGGTGGGCAGGCCCACGTCGTCGTTCCCGTGGGCCTGGAGCGTCGTCCCGTGGTTCGAGGGGGTGAGCGCGCTGAGCCTCGACGGCCGGAGCCGTGGTGCGGCCGCCCGACCGCTCGCCACGTTCCTCGCGGCGCTCCATACGCCCGCCCCGGCCGGTGCCCCGGAAAACCCGTACCGCGGGGTCCCGCTGACGCACCGCGACGGCGACGTGCGCCGACGGCTGGATGCCGGCGTCGTACCGCGTGCCCGCGACCTGACCCAGGTGTGGGACGCCGCGTGCGCCGCACCGGTCGCGGACGGCCCACCGCGATGGCTCCACGGCGACCTCCACCCGGGAAACCTCGTCCTCGACACGGCGGCGCCGCACGAGCTCCGTGCGGTGATCGACTTCGGCGACGTCTGTGCGGGTGACCCGGCGACCGACCTCGCCACCGCGTGGCTCACCTTCGACCGCTCCGCGCGCGACGAGTTCCGCTCCGTCGTGACCGAGCTCTGCGACACCTCGAGGGCCACGTGGCGGCGGGCAGCGGGATGGGCGGTCGTCGTGGCCAGCGCGCTCGTCGAGAGCAGCGACGACCACGCCGCCTACCGCCGCCTCGGGCTCGCCGCGATCGACGCCGTGCTCGACGACGCACCGCAACTGTTCCCGTAACGAACGTTCCCGATGCGGCCGTTCCTCGACCGCCCCGGTCGGCGCCCGCGGTCGATCCTCGCTACCGTCAGGAGATGGCGTACGAGGCGAAGACCCGTCCGACCGACGCGGACGTCGGGCAGTTCGTGGAGACCGTCCGCTCTCCGACACGGCGCCGCGACGCCTACACGCTCCTCGACCTGCACGCGCAGATCACCGGGCTGGAGCCCGTGATGTGGGGGCCGAGCATCATCGGCTACGGCAGCCACCACTACCGGTACGCGACCGGGCACGAGGGCGACATGCCCGCGGCGGCGTTCTCGCCGCGTACCGCGGCGACGACGTTCTACCTCTACGGCCAGGACGACGACGACCACCTGCTCGCCGAGCTCGGACCGCACCGGCGTGGTGTCGGGTGCCTGTACGTGACGAACCTCGAGCGCGTGGACATGGACGTCCTGGAGCGGCTGATCCGCCGGTCCTACGAGGCCCTGACGCCGTAGGGGCGCCCACCGTGACGGTGGACGCCCCTCCGGGACTCGGGTCGGTCAGGCGTTGACGAGCGACCGCAGCACGTACTGCAGGATGCCGCCGTTGCGGTAGTAGTCAGCCTCACCCGGCGTGTCGATCCGGACGACGGCGTCGAACGTGACGGTCTCGCCCGACTCCTTGGTCGCGGTCACGGCCAGCGTCGACGGCGTGCGGCCCTCGTTGAGCGCCGTGACACCCGCGATGTCGAACGTCTCCGTGCCGTCGAGCCCCAGGGACTCGACGCTCTCCCCGGCCGGGAACTGCAGCGGGAGGACGCCCATCCCGATGAGGTTCGAGCGGTGGATCCGCTCGAAGCTCTCCGTGATGACGGCCTTGACCCCGAGGAGCGCGGTGCCCTTGGCCGCCCAGTCGCGGGACGAGCCCGAGCCGTACTCCTTGCCACCGAGGACGACGAGCGGGGTGCCCTGCGCGGCGTAGTCCTGCGCGGCGTCGTAGATCGTGTCCTGCTCGCCCTTGACGAAGTTGAAGGTGTAGCCACCCTCGACGTCGTCCAGGAGCTGGTTGCGCAGACGGATGTTCGCGAACGTCCCGCGGATCATGACCTCGTGGTTCCCGCGGCGCGAGCCGTAGGAGTTGAAGTCCTTGCGAGCGATCCCGTTCTCGGCGAGGTAGACCCCGGCCGGGCTGTCCGTCTTGATCGCACCGGCAGGCGAGATGTGGTCGGTCGTGACCGAGTCGCCCAGCTTCGCCAGGACGCGGGCGCCCGAGATGTCGGAGACGGGCTCCGGCGTCGTGCCCATGCCCTCGAAGTACGGGGGCTTGCGCACGTAGGTCGACTCGGAGTCCCACTCGAAGGTCGAGCCCTCGGGCGTCTCGAGCGAGCGCCAGCGCTCGTCGCCCGTGAAGACGTCGGCGTAGTCGGACTCGAACATCGCGCGGTCGATCGACCCGGCGATGGTCTGCTCGACCTCCTCGGCCGTCGGCCAGATGTCCTTGAGGAAGATCGGCTCGCCGTTCTCGTCACGGCCCAGCGGGTCGTGGTCGAAGTCGAACTCCATCGTCCCGGCCAGCGCGTACGCGATCACGAGCGGCGGGGAGGCCAGGTAGTTCATCTTCACGTCGGGGTTGATGCGCCCCTCGAAGTTGCGGTTCCCAGAGAGCACGGAGACGACCGCGAGGTCGTTCTCCTGGACCGCCTCGGAGACCTTCTCGTCGAGCGGGCCCGAGTTGCCGATGCAGGTGGCGCAGCCGTAGCCGACCAGGTGGAAGCCGAGCTTCTCGAGGTAGGGCCACATGCCGGCCTTCTCGTAGTAGTTCGTCACGACCTGCGAGCCGGGGGCCATCGAGGTCTTGACCCACGGCTTGGCGGTCAGTCCCTTCTCGACGGCCTTCTTGGCGACGAGCGCGGCGGCCATCATGACCGACGGGTTCGACGTGTTGGTGCACGAGGTGATCGACGCGATCGCCACGGCGCCGTGGAAGAGGTTGAACTCCTTGCCGTTCGAGTCCGTCACCGCGACTTCGCGACGCGCCTGTGCGTGGGTCGAGGGCGAGTCCGACGCGGGGAACGACTCGAGCTCGGCCTGGTCGACCGAGTCGATGACGTCAGAGGCGTAGTTCGGCAGGTCGCGGGCGAACGCAGACTTTGCGTGGCTGAGCTGGATCCGGTCCTGCGGGCGCTTCGGCCCGGCGATCGACGGAACGACGGAGCCGAGGTCGAGCTCGATGTACTCGGAGAACTTGGGCTGGACGTAGCTCTCGGCGCTCGGGTCGAGCCAGAGCCCCTGCTCCTTGGAGTAGGCCTCGACCAGTGCGACCTGGTCCTCGCTGCGGCCCGTCAGGCGCAGGTACTCGAGCGTCACGTCGTCGATCGGGAAGATCGCGGCCGTGGAGCCGAACTCCGGGCTCATGTTGCCGATCGTGGCGCGGTTGGCGAGCGGCACCGACGCGACACCGTCGCCGTAGAACTCGACGAACTTTCCGACGACGCCGTGCTGGCGCAGCATCTCGGTGATCGTGAGCACCACGTCGGTCGCGGTCACGCCGGCGGGGATCTCGCCCGTGAGCTTGAAGCCCACGACGCGCGGGATCAGCATCGAGACGGGCTGTCCGAGCATCGCGGCCTCGGCCTCGATGCCGCCGACGCCCCAGCCGAGCACGCCGAGGCCGTTGACCATCGTCGTGTGCGAGTCGGTGCCGACGCACGTGTCGGGGTAGGCGCGGAGCACGCCGTCGACCTCGCGGGTCATGACGGTGCGCGCCAGGTACTCGATGTTGACCTGGTGGACGATGCCGGTGCCCGGGGGCACGACCTTGAAGTCGTCGAACGCCGTCTGGCCCCAGCGCAGGAACTGGTAGCGCTCGTGGTTGCGCTGGTACTCGATCTCGACGTTGCGCTCGAACGCGTCGGCACGGCCGGCGACGTCGATCTGCACGGAGTGGTCGATGACCATCTCGGCGGGCGCGAGCGGGTTGATGCGCTCCGGGTCCCCGCCGAGGTCGGCGACGGCCTCACGCATGGTGGCGAGGTCCACGACGCAGGGCACGCCGGTGAAGTCCTGCATGATCACGCGCGCGGGCGTGAACTGGATCTCGGTGTCGGGCTGCGCGTCCGGGTCCCAGGCGGCGATGGCACGCACGTGGTCCGCGGTGATGTTCGCCCCGTCCTCGGTCCGCAGGAGGTTCTCCGCAAGCACCTTGAGGCTGTACGGAAGGCGCTCGGTCCCCTCGACGGCGGAGAGTCGGAAGATCTCGTACGAGTTCTCACCGACCTCCAGGTTTCCCTTCGACCCGAACGTGTCGACGCTGCTCACGGTTGCTCCTTCACTGCTGGCGAGCCGCTGGCCGCGGCTCCGTGCAGGAGGTGGGCGCGGCCGGGCTCTGGGGGCTTCGACTGGCAGTGCCCGGCGGACCGGGCGCGGCGGGACTGTGTCCGCGTCCAGCATAGCGCATATATCTTGACGTCAAGATAGTTAGGCAATGCTGACCTGCCCCTCACCGCTCCATGACCGCGACGGCCTCCAGGTGATGCGTGTGCGGGAAGAGGTCGAAGGCCCGCAGGTCCCCCAGCTCGTAGCCCCGGGCCGTGAGGTAGCCGACGTCACGCGCCAGGGCTGCCGGGTCGCACGCGACGTAGACGACGCGTGACGGAGACAGAGCCGCGACCTGGTCGACGACTCGCCGACCCGCTCCGACGCGCGGGGGGTCGAGGACGACGACGTCCGCACGGGCACCCTCGTCGAGACCGGCAAGGACACGCTCGACGGCCCCGTGCCGCAGGTCGACCCGGTCGAGGCCGTGGGCGTTGCGGCGAGCGGCCCGCACCGCGTCGGCGTCGCCCTCGACCGCGACGACCGAGCCGTCCGGCCCGACCGCGTCGGCCAGCGGGGCCGTGAAGAGACCGGCTCCGGAGTACAGGTCCAGCACGCGGAGCCCGCGCACGTCGCCCGCGGCCCGCAGCACGGCGCCGACAAGGGCGCGCGGTGCCTCGCGGTGGACCTGCCAGAACCCGTCGGCGGGGAGACGGTAGCGATACTGGCGCCCGTCGTGGTCGACCACCTCGTGGACCGACCGGCGTGCGTTCGGTCGCCGGTCGGGCTTGCCGCCGTGCGCAGGCTTGCCGTCGACGAGCAGCACGGGCGCCCCACCGGTGGCCGGGGCCACGAGCTCGAGCCGCGCGCCGGGTCCCCACGTGCGGGTGAAGACGCCCTCCGCGACCGCGAGCGCCGCCACCTCCTCCGAGGCGAGCGGCATCGAGTCGAGAGGGACGACGTCGTGCGACCGGTGCCGGACCATCCCTGCCCTGCCCTCGGCGTCCGCGACGAGGTCGATACGCGTGCGGTAGCCCAGTCCCCCGCGCGCCTCGTCCCCCGGCATCTCCTCGACGTCGACGTCACGGTCGATCGTGGCCAACCTCGACAGCTGCTCCCTCAGCACGGCGGCCTTCCACCGCCGCTGCCCGGGCAGCGAGACGTGCGAGAGCTCCCCACCACCCACGCCGCCGGGTCCGGCCTCCGGCCAGGCGGGCGTCACCCGGTCCGGCGACGCCTCGAGGATCTCCACGGCGTCGGCGCGCCAGAACTTCGCCGACTCCCCCGCGTCGGTCAGTCTCGCCCGGACCCGCTCGCCGGGCAGCGTGTGCCGGACGAAGACGACACGTCCGTCGTGCCGCGCGACGCAGTGGCCGCCGTGGGCGACGGGACCGATCTCGATCTCGATCAGGGGGGACGTCTCAGGTGTCATGGGTCGATTGTCTCCCGGCCGGGGCCGCCGGCCGCACTCCCGGCGCTCGCCCCCGACGAGCTCAGCTGCCAGGGCACCGACGCCACGACCACCCCGGGCGAGAACAGCAGCCGCCCCTTGAGCCGCAGCGCGCTCTGGTTGTGCAGCAGCTGCTCCCACCAGTGGCCGACGACGTACTCCGGGATGTAGACCACGACGAGGTCACGCGGGCTCTCTCGACGGATCGACCTGACGTAGGCCAGCACGGGCCGCGTGATCTCACGGTACGGAGAGTCGAGCACACGCAGCGGCACCGGGAGGTCGAGAGACTCCCACTGCTCGACGAGCTCGCCCACCGAGTCGCGGTCCACCCCGACCGTGACCGCCTCGATCACCGAGGGGCGCGACGCACGCGCGTAGGCGAGCGCGCGCATCGTGGGCTTGTGCAGGCGGGAGACCAGCACGATGGCGTGCACACGGCTCGGCAGGGCGCGCGCCTCGGTGATGTCCCCGTCGAGCTCGAGCTCGTGCGCGACCCCGGTGTAGTGCTTCTTGATCGCCAGCATGATCACGTAGACGACCATCATGGCGACGATCGCGATCCAGGCACCGTGACTGAACTTGGTGACGAGCACCGTCACCAGCACGCTCGCGGTCATCGCGAGCCCGAGTGCGTTGACGAGGCGGGACCGCTTCATCCGTGCGCGCTCGCGCGGGTCGATCGCGGTCCGTAGCGCACGGTTCCAGTGCTTGACCATCCCGAGCTGGGAGAGCGTGAACGAGATGAACACCCCGACGATGTAGAGCTGGATCAGCCGGGTCACCTGGGCGTCGAACACGATGATGAGCAGGATCGCGCCGGCGGCGAGGGTGATGATCCCGTTCGAGAAGGCGAGTCTGTCCCCGCGCGTGTGCAGCTGGCGCGGCAGGTACCCGTCCTTCGCGAGGATCGACCCGAGGATCGGAAACCCGTTGAACGCGGTGTTCGCGGCGAGGACGAGGATCACGCCGGTCACGACCGCGACGAGGATCAGCACGATTGGGTGGCCCGAGAAGACGGTCGCGGCGAGCTGGCTGATCACGGGATGCTGGACGTAGTCGGCCGGCAGCGCGCCGGAGGCGTTCGCGAGCTGCGTGTGCGGGTCCTCGACGTACTTGACCCCGGTCTCGCGGGCGAGCAGGAGGATGGACATCAGCATCGCGGCCGAGATGATGCCGAGCATCCCGAGCGTGACGGCCGCGTTCCGGGACTTCGGCCGCTTGAAGGCCGGCACGCCGTTGCTGATGGCCTCGACCCCGGTCAGGGCCGCACAGCCCGACGCGAACGCCCGAGCGACCAGAAAGGCCCCGGCGAGACCGGTGAGGCCCTCGCTGAAGCCCGACTCGGCGGTCAGGGTGAAGTCGGCGCTCTCGGCCCGTCCGAGGTTACCGGTCAGATACTGCACGAACCCGACGACGGCGATCGCGCCGATCGCGCCCATGAACAGGTACACCGGAATCGCGAAGAGCCGGCCCGACTCGCGCAGACCGCGCAGGTTCGCGACCGTCAGGACCACCACGACCACGACGGCGAGGCTCGCCTCGTGCCCGCGCAGCGCGGGCACGGCGCTCGCCGCGTACTGCGCGCCCGACGAGATGGAGACCGCGACGGTCAGGACGTAGTCGACGAGGAGCGCGGACGCCACGCCCAGGCCCGCCTTGGGCCCGAGGTTGGTGGTGACGACCTCGTAGTCACCACCGCCCGACGGGTACGCGCGCACGTTCTGCCGGTAGGAGGTCACGACGGTCAGCAGGACGACGACGACGGCGAGTCCGACCCACGGCGAGATCGTCACCGCCGTGATCCCCGCCAGGGAGAGCGTCAGGAGGATCTCGTCCGGCGCGTACGCCACGGACGAGAGCGCGTCCGAGGCGAACACGGGCAGAGCCGTGCGCTTCGGCAGCAGGGTGTTGCCGAGAGTATCGCTCCGCATGGGGCGACCGAGGAACAGTCGCTTCGCGGAATCCGCAATATCAGACACGAGAGACCATGCTATGCCGGTTAGGTCCCGTGGTCGCCTGCGAATCCGGTATAGCGTGCATCGTGTGCACTTCGTGATCATGGGCTGCGGCCGAGTCGGCGCCACGCTGGCGCAGTCGCTCGAGCGCAAGGGCCACTCCGTCGCCGTCGTCGACCAGAGCTCGGACGCGTTCCGACGCCTGCCCGCCGACTTCACCGGTCAGAAGGTCAAGGGCCTCGGCTTCGACCGCGAGACCCTCGGCCAGGCCGGGATCGAGGACGCCTATGCGTTCGCCGCGGTCTCGGACGGGGACAACTCGAACATCCTCGCGGCACGTGTGGTGCGCGAGACGTTCGGCATCGAGAAGGTCGTCGCCCGGATCTACGACCCTCGCCGTGCCGAGATCTACCAGCGCCTCGGCATCCCCACCGTGGCGACGGTCCGCTGGACGTCCGACCAGGTGCTGCGGCGGATCCTGCCCCTCGGCGCGACGGACGAGTACCGCGACCCGTCCGGCAAGGTCCGCCTTGTCCAGGTCGACGTGCACGCGCGCTGGATCGGCAGGACGGTCGCGGCGGTCGACGCCGCGATCACCGGGCGCGTCGCGTTCCTGGCGCGCTTCGGGGAGGGGATGCTCCCCGATCCCGGAACCGTCCTGCAGGAGAACGACGTCGTCCACGTCCTCGCCGCCACGGACGACGTCGTGGCCGTCGAACGCACGCTGACACGGGCCCCCGGCCCGGAGGAGGACAACTGATGCGCGTCGTCATCGCAGGTGCAGGATCCGTCGGCCGCTCGATCGCGCGCGAGCTCCTCGGGCACGACCACGACGTCACCCTGATCGACCGTCAGCCGGGGGCCATGCGAGTCGCCCAGGTGGCCGAGGCAGACTGGCTCCTGGCCGACGCCTGCGAGCTGTCCACGCTGAGCGACGCCCGCGTCGCCGAGTGCGACGTGATCGTCGCCGCCACCGGCGACGACAAGGCGAACCTCGTGGTCTCGCTCCTCGCGAAGACCGAGTTCGGGGTCCCCCGGACCGTCGCCCGCGTCAACAACCCCCGCAACGAGTGGATGTTCGACGAGTCGTGGGGCGTGGACGTGGCCGTCTCGACACCCCGCATCATGACCGCGATGGTCGAGGAGGCCGTCGCGGTCGGCGACCTCGTCCGCATCTTCACGTTCCACCAGTCGGGTGCCGAGATCCTCGAGATCACGCTCCCGGAGTCGTCACCGCTCGTCGGCCTGCGGATCGCCGCGATCGTGTGGCCGGCCGACACCGTCCTCGCGGCGATCGTCCGGGGCTCGCAGCCCTTCGCCCCGACGGACGACGACACGCTGGAGGTCGGGGACGAGCTGCTCATCGTCGCGGGGCGGGAGGCGGACCCGCACGCGCTCGAGACGCTCTTCGTCGGAACGCCTACGCCTCGTCCTGCGGAAGAGACGCGGCCGCCCGCTCCGGAGAGCGATCACGACGCACGAGGAGCCACGTCACCCACAGCGTGAGCGCGAACAGCGGGATCCCCATGACCAGCCGTGCCGTACCGAGCCAGCCCACGGTGCCGGTCACGTACAGGGGCACCTGGACCGCGAGCCGCAGGACGAACATCCCGACCCACAACCAGGTTGCCGCCTGGTACCGCCGCATCAGCGAGCGGTCGTGCCGCCAGCGTGCCCACCGGGCGAACGCGCCGGGTGACCTCGCGGTCGCCCCCTCGGCGTCGTCGGCGCCGGCGCGCGCGGTGTCCGTGCCGGACTCCCCCGCCGTCGGGGCCTGATCCGGGGTCGCGGCGGACGCGTCGTCGTTCTTGGCGTCCGACGCCAGCTGCTCGATGAAGCCGGACCTCAGGCCCTCCACGACGACGCCGACGACAGGCCACCGGACGAGGATGGAGAGCAGGAGTCCGACCGAGTAGATGGCGTTCGTCCACAGCCCAAGCGCAAAGTAGTCCTCGGCGTCTCCCGAGCGCCAGGCCCAGAGGACGCCGATCCCCACGCCGAGCAGGCCGCTGAGCGCCGGCGTGACCGGCGCTCGTTGCACCACACGGGCCAGGACGGCGACGACCGAGATCGCGATCGACCCGATCAGCGTCGTCCGCAGGTCCTCGGTGATGACGAAGAGCACCACGAAGACCAGCCCGGGAGCCACCGACTCCAGCAGACCGCGCACCCCGCCGACCGCGTCCGTGACGGAGAACTCGTCCGCCGCGAGGACCTTCATCCCCTGCGGTGTCGAGTCGTCGGGCGCGGTCCCCGACACGTCACTCACCGGGCCGCGCCCGGAGCTCGTACCTCGGGTTGTAGATGGTGCGGCGTCCACGGATGTCGCAGACGAGCCCCTCGACGCGGACCCGACGCCCCGGCTCGATGCCGACGATGCGGCGACGCCCGAGCCAGACCAGGTCGATCGACCCGCTGCCGTCGTACAGCTCCGCCTCGACGGTCTGGACGTTCTCCCTGGGTCGGAGCACGACGGACCTCAGGACGCCGGACACCGTCGCAGGCGTGCGGTCCTTGAGGTTCTCGACGGGAGTGCACCCGAGCTGACGGGACGCGTCGTCGCGCTCCTCGCCCGCGGTGATCGTCTCCTGCGACGCGAGGACCGAACGCCACGGAGACTGATGCGCGGTGCGCGTGGAGGTCACTGGATCTCCGCGATCTCGGGTCCGCGGGTCAGGGGGTCGAGTTCGCGTGCCGTCGGTGCCGGACCGTCGACGGGGGCGATCTTCGACTCCTCGGGCTGCCCGGGCATGTGCATGGAGAGCAGGTCACGCGGCGGGCGCGCCGCCTCGTCCCGGACCACGACGATGTTGGCGAAGACGGCCTCGACGAGCTTCGCCTGCTCCGGCTCGACCGCCGCCCGTCCGGTGATGACGCCGCGCAGGAACCACCGCGGGCCGTCCACACCGACGAAGCGCGCAGGCCGGAACCCCGACTTGCCGTCCTTCGTCTTGACCGGGAGACGGGCGAGCAGCTCGCGGCCGAACGGGCCGGGGATGTCGTCGACGGCACCGCCCTGCTTGGTGACCGACGCACCGATCTCCTCGCGGATGGTGTCCCAGATCCCGGCCGTGCGGGGTGCCGCGAAGGCCTGGACCTGCAGCCCGGAACCCTGGATCGCGCAGGCCGCTCCCGTGATGCGCCGGGTCTTCTTGTCGGCCTCCATCCGCAGCTCCATGCCGCGGACCGCGGGGAACCAGATCGCACCGAGGTCGACGCGCCCGCCGAGCTCCGTCACCTGCGACGAGTCGAACGGGCCCCGGGCGGGGGCCTCGGCCGCGTCGTCAGACGTCGACCCGTCGACACCCGCGGGTGTCTCGTTGTCGATTTGATCGCTCGCCTGTGCAGAGCGGCGCCGGAACAAGGGCACTGACGTTCTCCTCCGTGTCGCGGGACCGGGAGCACCGGTCGGGGTCGGCCCGTCGCTGGGCCGCGTCTTCCAGGGTAGTGCTCCCACGGCGGTCTGCGTGACGCACGCGGGGCCTAGGCCGTCCAGCCGCCGCTGGACCCGAACCCGCCAGCACCCCGGGCGGAGCCCGGGAGCCGTTCCGCCGCAACGAACTGAACACGCTCGACCCGTTGGACGACGAGCTGCGCGATCCGGTCCCCGCGGCGCAGGGTCACGGGCGTCGTCGCGTCGGTGTTGAGCAGCGTCACGCCGATCTCGCCGCGGTACCCCGCGTCGACGGTCCCCGGTGCGTTGACGACGGTCAGACCGTGCTTGGAGGCAAGTCCGGAGCGCGGGTGGACGAACGCGGCATATCCGTCCGGGAGCGCGACCGCGACCCCCGTGGGCACCGTCGCGCGCTCGCCCGGCGCGAGGGTGACGTCGATCCGCGTCACCAGGTCGGCGCCCGCGTCGCCGGGGTGCGAATAGGCGGGAGCCGGGACGTCGTCGAGCATCTGGAGGAGGACTTGGACAGGCTGGTGGGAGGTCGTCACCCGTCGAGCCTATCGACAACGCGACGTCGGCTCCGCACCTGAGAGAATGTCGGCATGACTGGCTCCTCGCGCTACACCGAAAGACTCGTCCCCGGCATCGGCGGCTGGTTCAGCTCCCTCGCCGGAAGCGCCCTGCTCGGTCTCGTCGCACTCGCCGTCGGGCCGTCCACGGCGCTGGTCGTGACGATCGCCGCGGTGGTCGTGGCAGCGATCGTCGTCTGGATGCTCTCGCCGGTGGTCTCCGTGACCGGGCACGAGCTCGTCGCCGGCGACGCGCACATCGACGTGGACCTGCTCGGCGAGCCGGAGGTGCTCGACGCCGACGACGTCCGCCGTGCGCTGGGCCCGGGCAGCGACGCCCGGACGTACGCCTGCCTGCGGACCGCCACGAAGCACGCCGTCCGCGCAGAGGTGCTCGACCCCCGCGACCCGACGCCGGCCTGGCTGGTCTCGACCCGGCATCCCGAACGACTCGTGGCCGCCCTCACCGCGGCGCGCAGCGAGGTCTCGGCCGGCTGAGTCCCCCGAGAACGACGACGAGCGACCGGCCCGGGGCCGGTCGCTCGTCGTCGCAGGGCGGATGTGCCGAGAAGGTCAGGCGGCGCACTCCGTGCAGATGGGCTGGCCGTTCTTCTCACCGGCGAGCTGGCTGCGGTGGTGGACCAGGAAACAGCTGGTGCACGTGAACTCGTCGGCCTGGCGCGGGAGGACGCGGACCGCGAGCTCCTCGCCGGACAGGTCCGCGCCGGGGAGCTCAAAGCTCTCCGCGGCTTCGGTCTCGTCCTCGTCGACGACGCCCGAGGACTTGTCGGAGCGTCGCGCCTGCAGCTCCTGGAGCGAGTCCTCGCTGAGGTCTTCCTCGTTCTTCCGAGGGGCGTCGTAATCAGTTGCCATCGGGGGCTTCACTCTCCGTCGGTGCCATCAAATAAGGGGGTCGTCCACGAGCAGACGACGTACAACGCGCGCAATGAGCGATGCAGTCTTGTCAATGCTGACGCTGCGGAACATATTCCCGCAGGCGAACGGATTCTGCACCAGATCGCGCGCGTATGCTACCGGAGCGCACCGTGTCCTCGGTCACGCATCCGAGTCGGCGTCCACACCCTCGAGAATCCGACCGAGATCGGCGACCGTGGCGGCGGGCCCGGCCACGGTCATCGAGGCGTCCGCGCGCGCCCCGCGGAGCCCGACCACGACAGCACCCGCCTCCTGGGCGACGAGGGCACCGGCCGCCAGGTCCCACGGGTTGAGGCCCCGCTCGTAGTACGCGTCCAGCCGCCCCTGGGCCACCAGGCAGAGGTCGACGGCCGCCGACCCGAGCCGACGGATGTCACGGACCTGCGGCAGCACGGTCGCGAGGACGCGGGCCTGCGACGCCCGCCGCGCCGCGTCGTAGCCGAATCCGGTGCCGACGAGCGACTCCCCCAGCGGACGCGGCTGGGCGCACCGGATCGGCGACCCGTCGAGGAAGGCCCCCTCCCCGGCTCCGGCGGACCAGGTCTGACCGGTCGTCACGTCGTGGACGGCACCGGCACGGGCGGTCCACGTGAGCGGGTCGGGACCGCCCTCGACCACCGCGACCGAGACGGCGTAGGAGGCCACGTCGTAGACGTAGTTCACGGTGCCGTCGATCGGGTCGACCACCCAGGTCAGGCCGGAGCGTCCGGCGACGTACGCGTCCTCCTCGCCGAGGATCCCGTCGTCGGGTCGCTCGGTCCCGATGATGCGGCGGATCAGGGCCTCGGAGTCCGCGTCGGCCTGTGTGACGACGTCGACGACGGACGACTTCGTCGCGGCGACCTGGACGACGTCGGGCCGCCCGTCGCGCACCTGCCGACCCGCCTCCTCGGCGATCCGGACAGCGAGCGCCCGCAGGGACGCCGTCGTGGGGGCATCGTGTGAGTTCATCCCCCCATCATCCCGGACGGCCCGGACCGACGTCGCGGCGTCGTCGGGAGCGCCCACCCGAGCCGGATCGAGAGCAGCCGGAACCCGAAGACCCCGAGCACGATCGCGGCCTGGACCCAGACGTTCAGGACGTCAGCGCGCCACGCGACGGCGGTGGCCACGGCACCGACCGCGGCGGGGACGGCGTAGAGCTGCCGGTCCTGCAGGATGAGCGGGGACTCGCCGGTGAGGAGGTCGCGCAGGATGCCTCCCCCGATCCCGGTCAGCAGTCCGACGACGACGGCGGCGAGGAACCCCACGTCGTACTCGAGCCCCTTGGTCGTGCCGACGAGCACGAAGAGCGCGAGGGCACCGGCGTCGAGGACGATCACGCTGCGCCGCATCCGCTCGAGCCGGGGGTGGGCGACGAAGATCAGGAGCCCGCCCCCGAAGGCCGCCGCCAGCAGCCGCCAGTCGGCGATCCCGACCGGCGGCGTCGCGCCGATGAGGACGTCGCGAATGAGTCCGCCGCCGAGCCCGGTCGCCCAGGCGAGCACGAGGACGCCGAACAGGTCGAAGTTCTTGCGGACGGCGGCGAGCCCTCCGGACAGCGCCGCGCAGAAGACGGCGATGATCTCGAGGGCAGTTCCGAGGTGGATGGGCAACGTCACGGCACACATCCTTCCAGGCCCGCCCTCGCCACGCCGGAACGCGGCTCACCGCGTCGCCTCCGCCGTCGTGGGCGGTCGAGGTGGCACCCTCGAAGATGTGCCGGTCGGATCGACGTGAACCGCGGACACTCGGAGGGACTGATGTCGGAGCTCGAGCTCGTGAAGCTGCATGAGGACGGAGAGCACCTGGTGCTGTCCGGACCCGGGGGCAAGACGTTCCTGCTGCCCATCACCGAGGCGCTGCGTGCCGCGGTGCGGCGCGACCGTGCCCGGATGGAGCACTGGCGCGCCGCCGACTCGGGAGGGCTCTCGCCCCGTGCGATCCAGTCGAGGCTGCGCGCCGGGGAGAGTCCCGAACACGTCGCGACGAGCGCGGGCGTCCCCCTGGAGCAGGTGCACCGATTCTCCGGACCCGTCCTGGCCGAGCAGGAGTACGTCGTCAGCAGGCTGAGGGCGGTCCCGGCGGACCCGTCCGACCCGGACAGCGACGATCTTCTCGGCGAACGGGTCGACGAGCGGCTCTCGCTGCGCAACGTGAGCGAGGAGGACCGGTCGTGGTCGGCCCGTCGTGAGCCCGGCGAGCCCTGGACGGTCGAGCTGCGGTTCGCCGTCGACGGGGACGAGCGGAAGGCGACGTGGTCGTTCGACCAGACCGACCGCGAGCACCACGCGCTCGACGACGAGGCGCGCTGGCTCGGGCAGGAGGCGGACGACACCGAGGTGTGGCGGACGGCGACGTCGGCCTACCGGGCCACCCGACCCGTCCTCGCGGCCGTGGACGACGGACCCCGCGAGGAGCCCCAGGACCCGACCCACTCGCTCCTGGACGACCTGAGCCTCCGCCGGGGTGTCCGCAACGACGACGAACCGCAGGAGCACGACGAGACGTCTCCCGTGGCCCCGGGCGTCGTCCTCAGCCTTGCGCGCGTCACACCCGAGCCGCCCCGGTCCGACCTGACCGACGACGACGACGACGGACCGTCGGAGAATCCCGGCTCAGCCCGCGACGAAGGCGGCCCGGAGGACGTCCCGTCCACGCAGGAGGTTCCTGTCGAGCAGGCCCCGGGTCGGGACGAGTCGTCGGCCGAGTCGGTCCCGACGACGTCGGAGAACTCGCCCGGCGGTGACGACGGTGCCTCGACGGAGCGGCGGGAGAAGCCGGAGCCCGACCAGACGTCGGCGACCGACGAGCAGGTCCCCGACCGCTCGGAGCGCACCGGCCCGTCCGCGAACCGCAACGGTCGACGCCGCAAGGGCCGTGCTGTCGTCCCCAGCTGGGACGACATCGTCTTCGGCGCCAAGCACGACTAGTCGCGCTTGCGTCAGAGCAAGGAGTCCTCGCCCGTCGTCCGCGCCCGCGCGGTGACCTCGGTCATGCGGCGCATGTGGTGCCGTCGGCAGAGGACCTCGTACCCGACGACGGCCCCGCTGTCCGTGTCTCCGACGACGACCTGCTCCCCCTCCACGACCATCAGCCCGTCGACGGTCCGGGCGTTGTGCGTCGCCCGGGCCCCGCACCAGCACAGCGACTGCACCTGGAGCACCTCGACGCGGTCCGCCAGCTCGATCAGGCGTGCGGACCCAGGGAAGAGCCGCGTGCGGAAGTCCGCGGTGATGCCGAACGCGAAGACGTCGATCTCGAGCTCGTCGACGAGTCTCGCGAGCTGCTCGACGTGCTCCGTGGAGTAGAACTGCGCCTCGTCACACACGACGTAGTCCACCGGCCGTCCCTGGCTGCGTGCGGACATGACCTCGGCCCACAGGTCGGTCTGGTCGTGGACCTCGTGGGCGAGAGCCTCGAGCCCGAGCCTGCTCGAGATCCGGTCCGAGCCCGCGCGGTCGTTGCGCGAGAAGATCAGCCCTTCGCGACCTCTGGCCGCGTGGTTGTGGTCCATCTGGAGAGCCAACGTGGACTTTCCGCAGTCCATCGTCCCGGAGAAGAACACCAGCTCGGCCATGTCATCGCACCTCTCGCAGCAGCGGGACGACCATCTCCACCTCGGTCAACGAGCCGTGCACCCCGATCAGCTCCATCGACGCGGGGGTCTGGCTCGACGAGTCCACGACCGTCGCTCGACCGCGCATGGCCACGAGGACGTCGCCCATGGCGGACCGTACGTGGTCCGCGAGCGGGCCGACAAGTCCTGCGGAGACAGCGTCGTCACGTGTGATCACCAGTGCCGCGTCGCCGAGGACGTCGCTCCACCGTTCGACCACCGCGGCGGGGTCGTCGGTGTACAGGTGGGTGGCGCGGGGCTCCCCCGCCACCATGTCGACCTGGGCCGCGAGCGCCGGATCCTGCGCGACGTCCCAGCGCAGGGCTCGGTCGACGTCGACCATCCCGTGGTCCGCGGTCAGCAGCACCGTCGTGCCCCGCGGGACCCGACGGAGCAGATCGGACAGCTCACGGTCGAACGCCTCGAGCTCGTCCCCCCACTGCCACGAGTCCGCCCCGTGATGGTGCCCGGCCTTGTCGACGTCTCCCCAGTAGAGGTACGCGAGGCCGGGTCGCCGCAGGACGTCGACCACGGCCTCGACCCGCTCGGCGAGCGACTCCGCCCGCACGTACCGTCCGCCACGCAGCGCGGCGCGCGTCATCCCCGATCCTTCGAACCGGCGCGGGCCCACCGACGTCACCGGCGTCGACGCAGCGGCAAGGCGCTCGAAGACCGTCGCCTCGCGCTGGACCGACTCGGGCGCGCTCGCACCGGCCCAGCTCACCATGTTCGCGAGCGTCCCCGTCGTCGCGTCGCGCTGGGTGTAGCCGAGCATGCCGGTGCGACCGGGGGCCGTCCCGGTGCCGAACGTCCCCATGGCTGCCGCCGTCGTGCTGGGGAAGCTCGACGTCAGCGCGAGCCCGCCGTCCAGGAGACCGCGCATGACGGGAGCGTGCCCCGAGCGTTCGCGCAGGTTGTGCAGGCCGAGCCCGTCGACGAGGACGACGCAGACGCGCTGCGCGGGTTCGAGCCCCAGCGCGCGGGCGGCCTGGACAGACGAGATCCCCGTCGACGTCGTGACGTCGAGGCCGAGCGCCCCGGCTGCGGCCGGGAGGACCGCGGCGAGCGAGAGGTGGTCGTACCGCGGCGCGACCATCGCGTCCGGGAGGGAGATGCTCACCGGACCCCGCTGACGGCGGACAGTCGGCGTGCGAAGTCGGTCGCCGAGCGCACGGCGTCGGCACCCTCGGCGTCGGCGCTGATCCGGACGACGACGTCGTCGGGCACGGACTGGCCCGTGTACCCGTGGTCCGCGTCGCACTGCGGGTCGGGGCACTGGGCGGGCTCCAGGTCGATCCGGTTGGCCGCTCCCCAGCCGACGGCGAGGGTGATCTCCGCCGCCCCCTGGCCGGGGCGATGGTGCTCGGGGTCGGCCATCACCTGCGTGAGGGTGACGGACCTCAGCGCGCTCAGCGGCACGGACTCCGTCGTCGCGGCGGCGGACGCCGACGGGTGCTCGCTGTCCGCGGGGTAGTCGTCGACGTGCGCCGAGACGAGACGCGTCCGGGTCAGCACGAGCACGGTCAGGTGCCGGCGGACCTCCGCCCCGTCGAAGGTGGTCTCGACGTGGACGAGGCTCGACTCCACCGCCTCGTCGGCGATCGCGACGTCCAGGACGTCGCGCACCAGCTCGGGGTAGTAGCCGGCTCGACGAAGCTCGGCGGACAGGAGGTCGGAGGGAGTCATCGATCGAGGCACGGCCCCATCATCCCATCGTGCCGACGGCCCGGGCCACCCCGTCAGGCCGGCAGCGCGCGTCGCAGGGTGTCCGCGCGGTGGGCGGGTGCGACGGTCAACCGCGCGGAGAGGACGGTGGCACCACGCTCGGCGACGACGACGGGGTACAGCTCGAGGCTGCGAAGCTCCGGCAGGTCGTCCGCCATGACGGACACGCGCGCGACGAGGTCCTCGAGTGCGGCGACGTCCGAGACCGGGGCGCCGCGGTAGCCGAAGAGCCGGGGCGCGGCCCGCACGGACCGAACGATCGTCGCCACGTCGACGTCCGTCAACGGAGGGACGCCGGAGGCCACGTCGGCGAGAAGGTCGACGGCGTCACCGGCGAGCCCGAAGGAGACGACCGGTCCGAAGAGCTGGTCCTCGGCGGAGCGGATCACGCACGCGACACCCTTGCCGGCCATCCGCTGGATCTCGAACGGGGCCGGGGCGACGGCGGGGACGACGTCCGTGAACGCGCCGAGCATGGCGGCGAAGTCCTCGCGCAGCTCGTCCGCGTCCTGGATGTCGAGGCGGACCGCGCCGAGGTCGGACCGGTGACGCAACGACTCGGCGGTGTGCTTGAGCGCGACGGGGTATCCGAGCTCGTCGGCCGCCCGGACCGCCTCGTCGACGGTCGAGACGTTGACCGTCTCCCACAGGTCGATGCCGTAGGCGTCGAGCACGGCATGCGTGTCGCGCTCGTCGAGCGCGACGGGTTCCGGCCCCGCGAGCGCCGACTCGACGACCGCGCGGGCCGCCGCCGGGCGCAGGCCGGGCGGACTGACGGAGACGCCCTGGTCCTGCGCCCGCCAGCGGACGTAGCGGACGACGGCGCCCAGCGCGGCCACCGCGTCCTCGGGTGTCGAGTAGGCGGGGACGATGCGCTCGACGCCCGCGGACGTCGCGGTCAGCTCCGGGTCCAGCCCGTGCAGGCCGAGCATCGACACGACGGACGTCCTGCCCGTCCGGGCCGCGGCTCGCGCGACGGCCGAGGCGACCCGACCCGTGCGGGGACGCAGCGTGGGGACGTGCACCACGACCACGGCGTCGCACGTCCCCTCGGCGTAGACCGCGTCGACGGCCGCGGTCACGGTCTCGTCGTCCGCGTCCTCGGCGAGCGAGCGCGAGACCTCCGCGACCTCCAGCCCGGCGGAGGACACCGCCTCGGCGACGAGCGCGGCGAGGGCGGGCGAGCTCGCGAGGATGCCGACCCGCCTGCCGGTCGGCAGCGGCTGGTGCTCGAGCAGCTGGGCGATGTCGACCAGGTGGTGCGTGTTGTCGGCGCGGATCACACCGGACTGTCGCAGCATCTCGTCGAGCGTCCGCCGGGGTGCCCGGGTCGTGCGGACGGCGTGCCCGGCGGGCACGACGTGTCCCGACCGGCCGGCCGTCACGACGACCACGGGCTTGACCCGCGAGAGCCGCCGCGCGATCCGGGAGAACTTCCGCGGGTTGCCGATCGACTCGAGGTAGAGGCAGACGACGTCGGTGTTCTCGTCGTCCTGCCAGTACTGCATCAGGTCGTTGCCCGAGACCCCGGCGCGGTTCCCCGCGGAGAGGAACGAGGAGACACCGAGCCGACGACGCGCGACCGTCGCGAGCAGGGTGACCGCCATCGGCGACGACTGGCAGAAGAACCCGACCCGCCCCGCAGGAGGGAGCTCTTCGCTCAGGCTCGCGTTCAGGTCGCCGTCCTCTCGGCGCACGAAGAGCCCGTAGCTCGCCGGCCCGACGACGCGCATCCCCGCGCCGTGGGCGGCACGCAGCAGGTCCCGCTGCAGCGCCAGGCCCTGCGCCCCTGCCTCGGCGTACCCGCCGGAGAGCAGGACGAGCGCCCGGACACCGAGGTTCTCCAGGTGCGGGACGACGTCGACCGCGATCTCCGGGGCGAGTGAGACGACGGCGAGCTCGACCGGTTCGTCGAGCACGTCGAGGTCGGAGGCCTGCGTGACGGTGACGACGAGGTGCCGGGTCTCCGCGGCACGGAGCGACGCCGCGACGCGCTCGGCGGCGTACGCCTGCAGGCACGGCCCGGGCGGACCGACGACGAGGACGGACCGGGCACCGAGCACCGCCTGCATCGACCGCGCCTCGGCGCGGTGCTCGCGGTCGGCCATCACCTCGCGCGAGCGTTCCGTGGGGTCGAGGTCCACCGAGACCTGGACGACACCGTCGTCCAGGTGCTGCGTCACCGCGTAGCCCGCCTCGCGGAACACGGCGATCATCCGCCCGTTCTGCGGCAGCACGTCCGCGGTGAAGCGGCGCACACCGACCTCGCGCGCCGCCGTCGCCAGGTGCTCGAGGAGGACGGATCCCACGCCTCGTCCCTGCGCGGCGTCGGCGATGTTGAACGCCACCTCGGCCTCGTCCCGGGCGACCCGGTCGAACCGTCCGACGCCCACGATCTCCTCGCCGTCGACCACCCGGCGGACGACGACGAGCGCCACCCGGTCGTGGTGGTCCACCGTGGTGAAGCGCTCCAGGTCACGCGCGGACAGCCGCTCCATGGGTGCGAAGAACCGCAGGTACGTCGACTGCTCCGACTGCGCCATGTGGAATCGCTGGAGCGCGTCCGCGTCGGTGGGCTCGATGGGACGCAGGTGCGCGGTCGACCCGTCGCGGAGCACGACGTCGGCCTCCCACTCGATCGGATAGCGCGGCTCGGTGTCGCTCACGCGATCAGCCTAGGCGACCAGGCGCGGCGCACCCAGGGCGCGCGCCGGTCGATGGCACGATGTCACCGGGTGTCCGTGGCATCGGCTACCGTGCCCTGCGCGAGGCCTTGTGCCCCGCCCCCGTCTTCCGCGCTTCGACAGGAGTTCCGAGCAGCCATGGCACGTAGGTCCTCCGGACCGGGCATCGACCCCGCCGAGATCCACGAGACGATCGTCGACATCGACGTCGCCGCTGAGATGGAGACGTCGTTCCTCGAGTACGCGTACTCCGTGATCTACTCCCGCGCCCTTCCGGACGCGCGGGACGGCCTCAAGCCGGTGCAGCGCCGGATCCTCTACCAGATGTCCGACATGGGGCTGCGTCCCGAGCGGCCGTACGTGAAGTCCGCACGCGTCGTCGGAGACGTGATGGGCAAGCTCCACCCGCACGGAGACAGTGCGATCTACGACGCGCTCGTCCGTCTCGCGCAGCCGTTCTCCCTGCGGCTGCCCCTCGTCGACGGGCACGGCAACTTCGGGTCCCTCGACGACGGGCCCGCTGCGGCGCGATACACCGAGGCGCGCCCCGCTCCCCCGTGGAACGCGATGACGGCGGGCCTGGACGAGGACGTCGTCGACTTCGTCCCGAACTACGACAACAAGCTCACGCAGCCCGAGGTGCTTCCGGCGGCGATCCCGAACCTCCTCGTCAACGGGGCGTCGGGCATCGCGGTCGGCATGGCCACCAACATGGCGCCGCACAACCTCGTCGAGGTCGTCGCCGCGGCGCGCCACCTGCTGGCGGACCCGGACGCGACGCTCGAGGACCTGATGAAGTTCGTCCCAGGTCCCGACCTGCCGAGCGGCGGCAAGATCGTCGGGCTCGACGGCATCCGCGACGCCTACCGGACGGGGCGCGGCTCGTTCCGCACCCGGGCGACCGCGCGCATCGAGAACATCACGCCGCGGCGCAAGGGCATCGTCATCACCGAGCTGCCGTACACCGTGGGGCCGGAGAAGGTCCGTGAGCAGATCAAGGACGGTCTGCAGAAGAAGAAGCTCGCCGGCATCGCCGAGTTCGTCGACCTGACCGACCGGACCAAGGGCATGCGGCTCGTCGTCGAGGTGAAGAACGGCTTCAACCCCGAGGCCGTCCTCGAGCAGCTGTACCAGCACACGCCGCTCGAGACGTCCTTCGGGATGAACAACGTCGCGCTCGTCGAGGGCCAGCCGCGCACCCTGGGCCTGCGCGAGATGCTGGAGGTGTGGGTCGACCACCGGATCGACGTCGTCCGGCGGCGCTGCACGTACCGGCTGGGCCGTCGGCGCGACCGTCTGCACCTCGTCGAGGGCCTGCTCCTGGCGATCGTCGACATCGACGAGGTCATCCAGGTCATCCGGTCGTCGGACGACGCGTCCGTGGCCCGCGAGCGCCTGGAGTCGGTGTTCGAGCTTTCCGAGGCCCAGGCGTCGTACATCCTCGACCTCCAGCTGCGGCGGCTGACGAAGTTCTCCCGGATCGAGCTCGAGAAGGAGGAGTCCCAGCTGCGCGAGGAGATCGCCGAGCTGGAGCGCATCCTGGCCGACGACGCCGTCCTGCGCCGCGTGGTCGGCGACGAGATGGCGGAGGTCGCGTCGACCTACGGCACTCCCCGCCGGACCGTCCTGCTCGACTCCGCCGGCGGGCAGAGCGTGGCCGCGAAGGCTGGGTCGAAGGCCCCGGCCGTGTCGTTGGAGATCGCGGACGCCCCCTGCTGGGTGCTCCTGTCCCCCACCGGGCTCGTGGCCCAGACCGCCGGGGCGGACGAGCCCGTGCGCACCGGGCGCCGCTCCGCGCACGACGCGATCCGTGGCCGGGTGCGCGCGACCACCCGCGGTGACGTCGGCTTCCTCACCTCCGGCGGTCGCGTCCTGCGCGTGCCGGTCCTCGAGCTCCCCGGGCTCCCGCCGACGGACGGGCCGCCGAGCCTTGCCGGAGGTGTGCCGCTGAGCGAGGTCGTGAGCCTCGACCAGGGCGAGGAGGTCGTCGCTCTCGTCTCGCTCGACGGCGACGCGCCACCTGTCGCGATCGGCACCGCAGGAGGGGTCGTGAAGCGGGTCTCGTTGAGCGACGCACCCTCGAACCGCGACGAGTGGGACGTCATCAGCCTGCGCGACGGCGACCGGGTCGTCGGGGCGGAGCACGCCTCGGACGACGACGAGGTCGTGTTCGTCAGCTCGGACGCCGCGCTCCTGCACTACTCCGCGTCGCTGGTGCGCCCGCAGGGACGCAGCGCGGCGGGCATGGCGGGGATCAAGCTCCCCGCCGGCGTGAGCGCCGTTGCGTTCGCGGTCGTCCCCGCGTCGGTCCGCGACCTGGTGCGGGTGGTCACGATCGCCGGGTCGTCCTCCGCATTGCCAGGCACCCAGACCGGCACCGCGAAGGTCACGCCGTACGAGCTGTACCCCGCGAAGGGACGGGCCACCGGAGGCGTCCGCGCCCATCGCTTCCTCAAGGGCGCCGACACACTGATCCACGCCTGGGTCGGCCAGGGACCGCCGCGCGCGCTCGGCGGCGCCGGGCAGCCGATCGACCTGCCGGCCGACGACGACCGACGCGACGGCTCGGGCGAACCGCTCTCCGCCTCGGTCGGCTCGATCGGCTGACGCGCTCCGGCTACACCTCGATCGTGTAGACGACGTCGGAGTGCCGTCGCCGGTATCCGAGCGAGGCATAGAGGTCGTCGGCCCCGGACGGGCTCGCCGAGTCGACGTCGAGGGCGGCGTACTCCATGCCGTCGGCCCGGAACCGCTCCATCGCCCGGGCGAGCAGCGCCGGGGCGATCCGCCGTCCCCGGAAGTCACGGACGACGCCCAGCAGCTCGGTGTACCCGAACGTGTATCCCACGACGGGCCACTCCTCCTCGGAGCGGCTGGCCAGCTCGTAGCCGACCACGCGTTCGTCCTCGCCGTCGCCCGCGACGGCGAGGAAGGACCACTCCGGTGCAAAGCCGTCCCGCCCTTGCGCCCATGCCTCGGCCGTCTGCTCCTCCGAGCCCCAGTGGTCCCGGAAGGCGTCGTTGTGCGCGACCCGCGTGGCCTCGTCGTACCGGTCCGCGTACGGGACGATCCGCACGTCGCCGCGAGGTTCCACCGTCGGGATCGGGTCGGTCAGGTCGCGGCGCATGATCGTGAAGTAGCGCGCGGGAGACATCCCTGCCCGGGCGAGCAGCGCGCGATGCCCCGCCGAGCCCTCACCGTCGTTCGTGCCCGCCATGATCCGACCGACGGCCGTGCTGTCCGAGGCCGCGAGGCGCTGCCGTGCGCGAGCAAGCTGCCAGTCGAGGAGGAGTCCTCCTACTCCCTGACGACGCAGCTCGGGGTCGACGCCCCCGTGCAGGACGATCCGGACCGCCCGCACGTCGCTGCCGGGCAACCGGTCGACCAGCGCGCAGGCGCGCAGCGTGGCGCCGTCGAACACCCCGAGGGAGTCGACCGCGAGGTCGTTCCACGAGTACGCCAGCTCCTCGGCGACGGCGCTCGGCGTCGTGCGCGTCGGCAGTGCGTCGGCGGCCTCGATCCGCTCCACGAGCACGGCGACCGCGGAGGCGTCGTCGACCGTCAGTGCCCGGACCGCGAGACCTGGGACCACGGGAGTGCTCGGGACGGGAGCGGACACACGCAGACAGAGCGGTTCACAAGTCATGGGCCCAACGTAAGACAGCATCCTGCCGCGTGCCCGGGGCACCTAGAATCGGGGCCATGTCACGCCCCGCCTTCACCCCTGGTTCTGCTGCCCTTCTCAACGCGGTCCGGCACCGCGTCGTCGTCGCGGACGGCGCGATGGGCACGATGCTGCAGGCTCAGGACCTGACGCTCGACGACTACCAGGGCCTCGAGGGCTGCAACGAGATCCTCAACGTCACGCGTCCGGACGCGATCGCCGCGGTCCACGACGCGTACTTCGCCGTCGGGGCCGACTGCGTGGAGACGAACACGTTCGGTGCCAACTGGTCGAACCTCTCGGACTACGACATCGACGACCGGATCGCCGAGCTGGCCGAGGCCGGCGCACGGATCGCCCGCGAGCGGGCCGACCACTGGTCGACGCCCGACAAGCCCCGGTGGGTGCTCGGCTCCATGGGCCCGGGGACCAAGCTTCCGAGCCTCGGCCACACGACGTACGACCACCTCAAGCAGACGTTCGCGCTCCAGGCCGAGGGGCTCGTCCGTGGTGGCGCGGACGCGGTGCTGGTCGAGACGAGCCAGGACCTGCTCCAGACCAAGGCCGCCGTGAACGGGTCTCTCGAGGCCATGGAGCGTCTCGGCTCGTCGATCGCGATCTTCGTCTCCGTGACCGTCGAGACCACCGGCACGATGCTCATGGGCTCGGAGATCGGCGCGGCGCTCACGACCCTCCAGGCCCTCGACATCGACGCGATCGGGCTCAACTGCGCCACGGGCCCCGCCGAGATGAGCGAGCACCTGCGCCATCTGTCGAAGCACGCCACCATCCCCGTGACCTGCATGCCGAACGCCGGGCTTCCCGTCCTCGGCAAGGACGGCGCCTCCTACCCGCTGACGGCCGCCGAGCTCGCGGCCTCGCACGCGCAGTTCGCCACCGAGTTCGGCCTCGGACTGGTCGGTGGCTGCTGCGGGACCACACCGGAGCACATCCGCCAGGTCGTCGAGGCCGTGGGGGGACAACCCGTGGCGGAGCGCGAACCAGCGCGCGAGAACGGCGTCGCGAGCCTCTACTCGCACGTCGACTTCACCCAGGACTCCGCGTTCCTCGCGATCGGCGAGCGCACCAACGCCAACGGATCCAAGGCGTTCCGCGAGGCGATGCTCGCCGGCGAGTGGGACGAGTGCGTGCAGATCGCCCGGACCCAGACCCGCGAGGGCGCACACCTGCTCGACGTCTGCGTCGACTACGTGGGGCGTGACGGCGTCGCCGACGTCCGCGAGATCGTCTCGCGGTTCGCGAGCGCCTCCACCCTCCCCCTCGTGATCGACTCGACCGAGCCCGACGTGATCCGCGCGGGGCTCGAGCTCGTCGGCGGCCGTGCCGTCGTGAACTCGGTGAACTTCGAGGACGGCGAGGGCGAAAGCTCCCGCTTCCGCCGGATCATGCCGGCCGTCAAGGAGCACGGTGCCGCCGTGATCGCCCTGACCATCGACGAGGAGGGGCAGGCACGCACCACCGAGCACAAGGTGGCGATCGCCTCCCGCCTCATCGACACGCTCGTCGACGAGTGGGGCATGCGCCGCGACGACATCATCGTCGACACGCTCACGTTCCCGATCGCCACCGGGCAGGAGGAGACCCGTCGCGACGGGATCGAGACCATCGAGGCCATCCGTGCGCTCGTCGCCAAGTACCCGGGTGTGCACACGACCCTCGGGGTCTCGAACGTGTCGTTCGGGCTCAACCCCGCCGCGCGGACCGTCCTGAACTCGGTGTTCCTGCACGAGTGCGTGCAGGCCGGCCTCGACTCGGCGATCGTGCACGCGGCCAAGATCCTCCCCCTGAACAAGATCCCCGACGAGCAGCGCCAGGCCGCGCTCGACCTGATCTGGGACAAGCGGGTCTACGACGACGCGGGGAACCTGACGCACGACCCGCTCTCCCACCTGCTGGATCTCTTCTCCGGGGTGGACTCGGCGGCCCTCAAGGACCAGCGCGCCGCCGAGATGGCGGCGCTCCCGGTCGGCGAACGCCTCTCGCGCCGCATCATCGACGGCGAGGGCAAGGGCCTGGAGGCCGACCTGGACGAGGCTCGGGCGACCGGGACCTCCGCGCTGGAGATCGTCAACGATCACCTCCTGGCCGGGATGAAGGTCGTCGGCGAGCTCTTCGGCAAGGGCGAGATGCAGCTGCCGTTCGTCCTCCAGTCCGCCGAGGTGATGAAGTCCGCGGTCGCACTCCTCGAGCCTCACATGGAGAAGACCGAGGCCGCCGGCAAGGGCACGATCGTCCTGGGCACCGTGCGCGGCGACGTGCACGACATCGGCAAGAACCTCGTCGACATCATCCTGACGAACAACGGCTACGATGTCGTCAACATCGGGATCAAGCAGCCCGCGAGCGCCTTCATCGAGGCGGCGGAGGAGCACGGGGCCGACGTCATCGGCATGTCCGGTCTGCTCGTGAAGTCCACGGTGGTCATGAAGGAGAACCTCGAAGAGCTCAACACGCGAGGCCTTGCGGACAAGTACCCGGTCCTGCTGGGTGGAGCCGCACTGACCCGCACGTATGTCGAGGACGACCTCGACGCCGTGTACGACGGCCAGGTGCGCTACGCCCGCGATGCGTTCGAGGGACTGCGCCTGATGGAACCGCTGGTGCGGATCGCCCGCGGCGAGGCCCCCGACAGCGTCGGGCTCCCCCCGCTCAAGAAGCGCCGGCACGCGACCGTCACCGTGACCGAGACGCCGGTCGAGGACCTCCCGGCGCGCTCCGACGTCGCGATCGACAACGACGTCCCCGAACCGCCCTTCTGGGGAACCCGCATCGTCAAGGGGCTTCAGCTCGCGGAGTACTCTGCGCTGCTGGACGAGCGTGCGACGTTCATGGGCCAGTGGGGCCTCAAGCCGGGTCGCGGCGAGGACGGGCGATCGTACGAGGACCTCGTCGAGACGGAGGGCCGCCCCCGGCTCCGCGAGTGGCTGAGCCGCATCGCCGCCGAGGGAATGATGGACCCGACCGTGATCTACGGGTACTTCCCCGTGTGGTCCGAGGGTGACGACGTCGTCGTCGCCCACCACGACGGACCCGACGGCGGCTCCGGCGGAGAACCCGGCACCGAGCGGCTCCGATTCACGTTCCCGCGTCAACGTCGCGACCGGCACCTGTGCCTGGCGGACTTCGTCCGTCCGCGCGCATGGGTCGAGGAGACGGGCCGGTTCGACGTCCTGCCCGTCCAGCTGGTGACGATGGGCGACGCGGTCGACGCCCACACCGCGAAGATGTTCGCCGCGAACCAGTACCGCGACTACATGGAGCTGCACGGGCTCTCGGTCCAGCTCACCGAGTCGCTCGCCGAGTTCTGGCACGCGCGCGTCCGGGACGAGCTCGGGCTCGCGGGCGAGGAACCGGGGACGGTCGAGGGGTACTTCAAGCTCGAGTACCGCGGCGCCCGCTTTTCGCTCGGCTACCCCGCGTGCCCCGAGATGGAGGACCGCCGCAAGGTCGTCGAGCTGCTGCGCCCCGAACGCGTCGGTGTCGTGCTCAGCGACGAGCTGCAGCTGCACCCCGAGCAGTCGACGGACGCCTTCGTCCTGCACCACCCGGAGGCGAAGTACTTCAGCGTGTGACAGACGGCAAGGACGGCGTCACGCGGGTGTACGGAGGATGTTCTCCATCTTCTTGCCCCGCGCGACCTCGTCGACCAGCTTGTCCATCCACCGGATCTGCTGCATCAACGGGTCCTCGATGTCCTCGACCCGGTGCCCGCAGATCACGCCGGTGATCAAGGGCGCGTTCGGGTTCATCGCGGGGGCCTGGGCGAAGAACTCCTCCATGGTGGACTCGTCCTCGATCGTCCGGTCCAGGGCGTTCTCGTCGTAGCCGGTCAGCCACTCGACGACCTGGTTCAGCTCGGCCCTGCTGTGCCCCTTGCGCTCGACCTTGTTCACGTACAAGGGGTAGATGCTCGCGAAGGTCATGTCGAAGATCTTGTGCCGGGTCATGGTGGTGCTCCTCGCTCGTGCTGCCGACGGGTCGATGACTCCCATTGTCGCCCACGGGCGGCCGCTTCTCCCGGGCACAGCACGGCGGGCCCGGGGAACTCCCCGGGCCCGCCGTCGGGTCGGCGCCCCGGCGCCGACGGAGTGGTTCAGCGCGAGGGTGCGACCGCCGGCACCTGCGCCAGCCCGGCGTGCTGCTCGAGCCGCTCGACGACGCTCACGAGCGCGGCGGCGGCAGGGACCAGGACGAGGTTGCCGACGAGCATCGTCCGGAAGAACGGCAGGCCGGCGACGTAACTCGCGATCAGGCCGTCGAGCCCGGCCGGGTAGTACACGCCCCGCGCGAAGAACCAGACGCCCGCGTTGGTCCAGAGGAAGAACCAGACGGAGGACCCGACGCCGAACCCGAGCGCGGTCAGGAAGCGGTGACGGTCGCCGAGTCGGCGGACGGCGAAGGCCGCCACCCCGATCACGGCCCACGCCGACCACGTGAACAGCGCGATCGACGTGTTGCCCATCAGGACGTCCGAGCCGACGGTCGCGACCAGCGGAACGGCGAGCGCCACCGGATGGCGCAGGAGCAGAGCGGCCGCGAACGTCGCGGCCGTGACGATCTCAAGGTTGGGCGGGAGGCCCAGGTCCTCACGGACGAGGCGGAACCCCAGCGCGAGGACGACGAGCACCGCCGCCAGTGCGGGTCGCCACCATTGCGTCAGAAGGTCTCGAGCTTCCATGTCACTACATCCTCGTCGGTCGTGGTGTAGACGCCAGCACCCACCTGGGCCTGCTCGCCGTTGACGTAGAACGCCCAGAACTCGTTCGTGGTGTCGTCGGCCTCGCGACCTCCGATCCCGGTCACGAAGCCATTCTCGCCCTCACCGCTGACGACCGCCTCCGGGTCGCCCTCCGTGAGGAGGTCGAGGGCCGTCTCGCCCTCCTGGCCGTCGTAGGTGGCCTCGACGACGTCGCCCGTGTCGTCGGTCGTCATCTCGACCTCGACCGAGGACGTGGACTCCTCCGACGACTCGGAGACCGCCGGGCTGTCGTCCTCGGACGCGTCCTGCGCGCATCCGGAGAGGAGAGCAGCGGTCACGAAGAGGCCGGCACCGAGGGTCGCGAGGCGACGGGGCGTCCTGAGCAGTGTTGAGGTCACGACCGCATCCTAGGCGCGCCCGGGCAGAGCCTCCCGACCGGTCCAGCGCCCGGACGCTGTGACGGTGAACACGCCGTCACCCGTGCTCAGACGTCGATCCGGGACTGGTCGAGCTCTCGCGCACCCGCCACGATGAACTCCTTGCGCGGGGCGACGTCCGAACCCATGAGCAGCTCGAAGACCCGCTCGGACGCCTCCGCGTGCTCGGCCGTGACGCGGCGCAGGGTCCGGTGCCGCGGGTCCATGGTCGTCTCCGCGAGCTGGTCGGCGTCCATCTCGCCGAGTCCCTTGTACCGCTGGATGTCGTCCTTGTAGCGACGACCCGCCTTGTCGAGCTTCCGCAGCGTCGTGTTCAGCTCCGCCTCGGAGTAGGTGTAAATGTACTCCCCCTTGCGACGGCCGCTCCCGACGACCTCGATGCGGTGCAGGGGCGGGACCGCCGCGTAGACGCGTCCGTTGTCGATCATCGGCCGCATGTAGCGGAAGAACAGCGTCAGCAGCAGCGTCCGGATGTGGGCGCCGTCGACGTCGGCGTCCGTCATCAGCACGATCTTTCCGTACCGGGCCGCCTCGAGGTCGAACGAGCGCCCCGACCCGGCACCGATCACCTGGATGATCGCCGCGCACTCGGCGTTCTTCAGCATGTCGCTGAGCGAGGCCTTCTGGACGTTGAGGATCTTGCCGCGGATGGGCAGAAGTGCCTGGAAGTTCGAGTCGCGGGCGAGCTTGGCCGTACCCAGGGCGCTGTCCCCCTCGACGATGAACAGCTCGCTCGAACCGACGTCGTTGCTGCGGCAGTCCGCCAGCTTGGCCGGCAGCGACGAGGACTCCAGCGCGTTCTTGCGGCGCGAGATCTCCTTCTGCTTGCGGGCCGAGACCCGCGCCCGCATCTCCGCGACGACCTTGTCCATCAGGAGCGTCGCCTGGGTCTTGTCGTCCCGCTTCGCGGAGCTGAACCTCGCCGTCAACTCCTTCTCGACGACGCGTGCCACGATCCCCCGGACCGGCGCGGTGCCGAGGACCTCCTTGGTCTGCCCCTCGAACTGAGGCTCGGCCAGTCGGACCGTGACGACGGCGGTCAGCCCGGCGAGCACGTCGTCCTTCTCGATCTTCTCGGAGCCGTCCTTCGTCGAGACCTTGAGCCGCCGTGCGTTCGCCTCGACGGCCTTGCGGACGACCTTCAGCAGACCCGCGTCGAAACCCGCCTGGTGCGAGCCACCCTTCGGCGTCGAGATGATGTTGACGAAGCTCCGGACCTCGGTTCCGTAGCCGGTCCCCCACCGGACCGCGATGTCGACCTCGCACTCCCGCTCCACGGGCTGGGGCGTCATGTGCCCGCGGTCGTCGAGCACGGGGACCGTCTCGGTGAACGACCCCGAGCCCGTCAGGTGCCACGTGCTCGTCACTGCGGCGTCGGGCGCCAGGAACTCGGCGAAGTCGACGGTTCCGCCCGAGTGGACGAAGGACTCCTCCGAGGGGCCGTCCTCCCCCGGGGTCCCGGCCAGGCCACGCTCGTCGCGCACGGTGATCCGCAGGCCCGGCACGAGGAACGTGGTCTGACGTGCCCGGGTGACGAGCTCGTTGTACGCGAACCGAGCATCCTTCGGGAAGACCTGACGGTCCGCCCAGTAGCGCACGCGGGTGCCGGTCACCCCTCGCTTGACCTTGCCGACGACGGCCAGCTCCGAGCGAGAGACGAACGGCTCGAACGGTGAGTCGGGACTCGGCTCCTTACCCCGGTCGTCGAACTGCCCGGGTTCCCCACGGTGGAACGTCATCCGGTGCGTCTTGCTGCCGCGGTCCACCTCGACGTCGAGTCGAGCCGACAGGGCGTTCACCACCGAGGCTCCCACACCGTGCAGGCCGCCGGAGGCCGTGTACGACCCGCCGCCGAACTTGCCACCGGCGTGCAGCTTGGTGAACACGACCTCGACCCCGGAGAGCCCGGTCTTCGGCTCGACGTCCACGGGGATCCCGCGCCCGTCGTCCTCCACCGTCACCGACGAGTCCGCGTGGAGCACGACGCGGATCTGCGAGCAGTTCCCGGCCAGGGCCTCGTCGACGGAGTTGTCGATGATCTCCCAGAGGCAGTGCATCAGACCGCGCGAGTCGGTCGACCCGATGTACATCCCGGGGCGCTTGCGCACCGCTTCGAGACCTTCGAGGACGGAGAGGTGGCGGGCGGTATAGCTGGAGTCCGCTGAAGTGGCTGTCACGAGGCCCCAGCGTAGACGAGGCCGACGACACGGCGGACAAGGCGCTACGCGCGGAGCGAACCCTGCACCAGATCGACGAGGAAGGTGGTTACATGGTGGTGTGAATGCTACGACCACTGAACCGCTGACCGCTGCCGACCGGTGCGACCGCTGCTCGGCCCAGGCCTACGTGCGTGTCGTCCTCGAACACGGAGAACTCCTGTTCTGCGGCCACCACGCGCGCGCCCACGCGGACGCCTACTCCGACGTGGCAACCTCCGTCCAGGACGAGACCGACCGCCTCCTCGCCGAGCACGGAAGTGCACCGGCCGGAGCACGCGCGGAGTAGTTCCCCCGCACGCCCGGATCGCACGAAGGCCCCCACCCGTTCGGGTGGGGGCCTTCGTCGTCGGACGCGGACCGGCCGGTCGGACCCGACAGGTCCGACCGCGCTGCCGGTCTCAGTCGAGGTAGTCGCGCAGCACCTGCGAGCGGCTCGGGTGGCGCAGCTTCGACATCGTCTTGGACTCGATCTGTCGGATCCGCTCACGTGTCACGCCGTAGACCTTGCCGATCTCGTCGAGGGTCTTGGGCTGGCCGTCCTGCAGCCCGAAGCGCATCGAGACGACGCCGGCCTCGCGCTCAGAGAGCGTGTCGAGCACCTGGTGCAGCTGCTCCTGGAGCAGCGTGAAGCTCACGGCGTCGGCCGGGACGACCGCCTCGGAGTCCTCGATCAGGTCGCCGAACTCGCTGTCGCCGTCCTCACCGAGGGGAGTGTGCAGGGAGATCGGCTCGCGCCCGTACTTCTGGACCTCGACGACCTTCTCCGGCGTCATGTCGAGCTCCTTGGCGAGCTCCTCGGGCAGCGGCTCACGACCGAGGTCCTGCAGCATCTGCCGCTGGACCCTCGCGAGCTTGTTGATGACCTCGACCATGTGGACCGGGATACGGATGGTCCGTGCCTGGTCCGCCATCGCGCGGGTGATCGCCTGACGGATCCACCAGGTCGCGTACGTCGAGAACTTGTAGCCCTTGGTGTAGTCGAACTTCTCGACCGCACGGATCAGGCCGAGGTTCCCTTCCTGGATCAGGTCCAGGAAGAGCATGCCGCGGCCGGTGTAGCGCTTCGCGAGCGAGACGACGAGGCGCAGGTTCGCCTCGAGCAGGTGGTTCTTCGCCCGACGGCCGTCGTGCGCGATCCACTTGAGGTCGCGGATCATCTTCTTGTCGGTGATCTCACCGGAGTTCAGTCGCTCGTCCGCGAAGAGACCAGCCTCGATCCGCTTCGCGAGCTCGACCTCCTGCTCCGCGTTGAGGAGCGCGACCTTGCCGATCTGCTTGAGGTAGTCCTTCACCGGGTCGGCCGTGGCCCCCGCGGTGACGACCTGCTGCGCCGGCGCGTCGTCGTCGTCCGCGTCGGAGACGACGAACCCGCGGTTCTCGTCGCCGTCGGCCTTCGGGACCTCGACGATGCGCTTCTTGCGCTCCGCCTCGGGGTGGTCCTCGGCCAGCTCGCCGTCGGGCTCCGGAAGACGCGGCGCCTGCTTCGGCTTCGGGCCACCCTTCGCCTTCGCCTTCGCAGCCGGCTTCTTCGCGGTGCTCGCGTCCTCCTCGGACGCCTCGTCCGCCGGAGCCGCCTTGGCCTTGGTCGGGGCCGCCTTCTTCGCGGCCGTCTTCGCCGGCGCGGTCTTGGCGGTGGTCGACTTGGCCGTCGTCTTCTTGGCGGCGGGCTTCGTCGCACTCTCCGCGTCGTCGGACTCTGCAGCCTTGACCGGCTTCTTGCGGGTGGTCGGCTTCGTCGCCTTGGCGGTAGCCGTCGTACGACTGACCGTCTCGGCGGCTGCCGCCACGGCCGACGACGACGGGATCTCGACCTCGACCCCCGCACCGGCGAGTGCACGCAGCACGGCCTTCAACCGCTTGGCGTCACCCACTCCGGCGGTCTCGCAGGCGGTCCGGAACGACGACGCGTCGATCCGTCCGTCTTCGCTCCCGCGTCGGAGCAGACCCTGAAGGGCCTCGTGCTCGAACTCACGGGGAAGGGTGGTGGGCTGAGAAGTGGACGCCACGAAGGACCTTTCAGCTGTTCGTCGGTGGGCCGGAGAACCGCTCGGCATCCGGCGAGGGGGCGCATGATCGTGCCTGGCTCGCCGTCGGGCGCGGTGGACTCCCTCTATTGTACTGCCCCACCGCGGCCGCTCAACGGCACGGCGGGCTCATACGATGCGCAACCACGGCTCTCGACGCGTTATTCCCGCCGGTCAGGGGCGCGCAGGCTTGACCGCGAGCACCGGACACGGCGCCTCGAGAAGAATCCGCTGCGCATTCGATCCGAGGATGAGCTTGCCGACCGGGCTCCGTCGACGCAGCCCGATCACGAGGAGGTCGGCGTCCACCTCCAGGGCAGCCGAGACGAGGTCGTCGGCGACGTCGACGCTCTCGTTGACGACGCGGATCTGGTGCGTCACCCCCGCGTCCACGAAGCGGGCGCCGAGCTGGTCGAGCTCGGCGTCCTCGGTCTCTGGCACGGCGCCGTCGCGTCGACTGACGACGACGACGACCTCGCCCCCGGTCCGCTCGCCCTCGGCGATGGCGGCGTTCAGTGCTTCCTGTCCCTCGGCTGTGGCCAGGTGGCCGACGACGATGGTCATGATGGTCCTCCGTCGGAAGATCGAATGCGCGTGCGCGCTCCGGATGACACTCGGTGGAGCGCCTTGCCCGACCGTACCGGACGCCTCCGCGCTACCGCGCGCTTCGCAACCATCCCGGTGCGAGGCCCGCCGAGAGCGCCGCGTCGAGGAGTCGAGCCAGTCGGTACGCCGGGTCCGCCTCGAGCGCCTCGCGCAGTCGCTCCCCGGCGCGACCGCCGTCGCCCTGCCACCACGCGACGAGAGCAAGGAGCGTTCCTGCCGCGGCCCGTGGGTGCGCGCCGGTCGACGCGGCGACTTGTTCGAGGACGACCACCCCCGGCCGGAGACTCTCCTTCGGCGGCGCGATCCCCACGTCCGGGTCGACGATCGCGGCGATCGCGGCTCCTGTCCGGTCGGCGACGTCACCGGCCCGCGAGCCCGCGGCGGTCTTGTCGACGAGATCTGCGTCACCCCGGACGAGATGCAGGAGGACGGCGTCGCGGACGCGGATGTCCTCGAGGGCCGCAGCGACCCGTCCGATCGTCGCCGGAGGGACCTCGTCGTCGGCACGTGCGCTGCCGACGGCACGCCGCCACGACTCCAGGCCGTCTCGCCGCCAGTCAGGTTCGGCGGTGGCCCGCCGCAGCCGCGCGCGTCGCAGGGCGGCCGTGACCGAACGCCGCCGAGCGGGTTCGACCGCCGGGAGCGCGAACGCGGCGTCGCGGGAGTCGGCGACGGACGACCCGGCGACGACCATGTGTGCCCCGACCTCGGTGGACTCGAGATCCGTCAGCGGCCGCCCACCCTCGGGGCAGCAGCGTGTCGGCTCACAGTCGAGGCACCCGTACCCGTGTGGTGAGACCCACCAGGTGACGACGTCGACCACGACGGCCGCGAGCATCTTCTCCACCCGGTGCGCGACCGACCAGGCGCGAGCGTCCGGCCGTGGCTCGCGGTCGTCGTAGACGACCTGGACGACGCGCTCGGCACCGTCGCCCCGCATGTGCTGCGCGAGAAGTGTCGCGCCACCGTTCTCGACGTCGTCGAGATCCATCCGTGCGACGAGCCCGACCCGGCCGCCTGACGGTCGCAACGAGACGACGACGATGCTGCCGGCCGGACGGAATCCCAGCCGGTGCGGGATGTAGGCGATCAGTTCTGCGGGGTTCTCGACCCGGATCGTGGTGTCCATGGACCCATGCAAGCGCGCGGGGTCCCGTCCTCGCCCAGGCGGGCCCTTGGTGCTGTGGACGACCACCTGTGGACGACCGTGGCTCCTGCCGTCGCCGCGCAGCACTACGGTATGCCCGTGGAACTCATCGCCCCCGGGAGGGCTCGTCGACTGGTCGTGGTCGGACTCGTCCTTCTGACCGCCACCGCGTGCACGACCGTCGAGGAGCCCACGAGCGAGCCGACAGCAGCACACGCCGGGTTCGACCCGGCGTCGACGGTGGGCACGCTGGCGCCCGGACTTCCCGCCGTCGTGGCGCAACCGGCCCCGGGGGCCGAGGTGCTGGCCTCCTCGGTGCGCGAGGACGGCGCGCTCGTCGTCGTCTCCGTCAATCTCCGCACGCCGGACGGCCCCGAGGACGTCGCCGCCTACTACGACGAGCTCCTGTCAGGATCCGGGTTCGACGCGAGCGGCGACCCGACCCAGCGGGTCTACGCGCGCACGACCGGCGAGGGCACCTCGGAGCAGACCGACGAGTCCGTCGTGCTGATGACGGTCGAGGACGACGGCAGCACCCTGGTCTCCCTCAGCGGACGCCTGGTCCCGGACGACGACACCCTAGGCTGAGTCCGTGCCGACACCTACCGAGCTTCTTGACCAGGAAGACGTCCGCCGCGACGTCGACGACGCGCTCTCGCTCCACCTCGACGCGCTGCGCGACCGCATGCTCGCCGTCGACGAGGCGACCCTGCCCCTGCTGCACGAGGCCGAACAGCTCCTCGCCGGCGGCAAGCGGCTCCGGGCCGCGTTCTGCTACTGGTCGTGGAGGGCCCACGGCGGGCGCGCCGACTCTGCCGACCGGTCGGCGGCGATCGGCACCGGTGCGGCGCTCGAGCTGTTCCAGGCCGCGGCGCTCGTGCACGACGACGTCATGGACCGCTCGGACACCCGCCGCGGCCGTCCCGCCGCCCACCGCGCCTTTGCGGCAGTGCACCGGGCTCAGGGGTGGGACGGGAACCCCGACGAGTTCGGGACGAACGCGGCCATCCTCCTCGGCGACCTGCTCCTGAGCTCGTGCGGCGAGAAGGCGACCCTGGCGACGGCGGACCTGGATCCCGGGGTCGCGGCCCGCGTACGTGCGGTCTTCGACCTGATGCAGGCCGAGGTCACCGTCGGCCAGTTCCTGGACGTCCGTGCGCAGGTGATGCCGTGGGGCGTCGACCTCGACGCCGACGAGGCTCGCTCGCGTGCGATCATCCGCGCGAAGTCGGCACGCTACTCGGTCGAGCACCCCATGGCGCTCGGCGCCGCCATCGCGGGCGCCGACCCTGCGTCGGTGCGCGCGTACGGACTGCCGTTCGGCGAGGCGTTCCAGCTCCGTGACGACCTGCTCGGAGTGTTCGGGGACCCGACGGTCACCGGCAAGCCGGCGGGCGACGACCTGCGCGAGGGCAAGCGCACCGTCCTGGTCAGCCGCGCGCTCCGGTCCGCCTCGGAGGCGGAACGGGAGACCGTGATGGCCGCCCTCGGGGACGAGGACCTGACGGGGTCACGGATCGACGACGTCCGCACGATCCTCGTCTCCACGGGTGCCGTCGACGAGGTCGAGGCCCTGATCGAGAACCTCGCGGACGCGGCGGAGAGCGCCCTCCGGGACGCGGACCTCGACGAGTCGGGCCGCGCGGTCCTGCTCGCCCTCGGTCGGGCGGCGGCCCAGCGGCGCGTCTGACGTCAGTCGGCGACCTGGGCGATCCGGCGGACCTCCGTCGTCCGACCGGCGCGGAGAGCGTCGATGGGTGCGCAGCCGAGGGGTTCCTGCTCGCTGAAGAGCCACGACAGGATCTCCTCGTCGCTGTACCCCCGGTCGCCGAGGACCGTGATCGTCCCGGCGAGCGACGAGAGGACGACGCGCCGGTCGTCGGCGGCGTCGACCGGCGCCCCCTTACCCGAGGCGATCTGCTCCTCACGACGGCTCACCACGAACTTCGCCGGGATCTGGAACGTCGCGCGTTCGCCCCGTCGGACGCCCAGCACCCGCCGGTCGGACACGACTCCGCGAGCACGGCTCGCCGTCGTGCCGAGCGCGTCGGCAAGGTCGGGCACGGTCATCCACTCGTCCACCAGGTTCTCAAGATCCACGTGCCCAGCGTACGTGCCCCGGGCTGCCGTCGACACGACGCCGTCGCGGACGGCTACGCTCTGGGCGTGAACTCCAGCGACACCGACCCCCTCGTCGGCCGACTCGTCGACGGGCGGTACGAGGTCCTGTCCACCGTCGCTCGTGGCGGCATGGCCACCGTCTACCTCGCGAACGACCGGCGGCTCCAACGACGGATCGCGCTCAAGGTCATCAGCCCGCACCTCGCGGACGGCACGCTCGACCCCGAGGCGGCCACCCGGTTCCGCGACGAGGCGCGGGCCGCGGCACGGCTCTCGCACCCGGGCATCGTCGCCGTCCACGACCAGGGCGAGGACGGCGATCTCAGCTATCTGACGATGGAGTACGTGCCGGGCACGAACCTCCGTCGGGTGATGAGCGACGCAGGAGCGCTGAGCGTCGGCGACTCGCTCGAGCTGCTCGACCAGATCCTCGGTGCCCTCGCCGGCGCGCACGCCGCAGGCCTCGTGCACCGGGACGTCAAGCCGGAGAACGTGCTGATCGACCGCGACGGGCGGGTCCGTGTCGCGGACTTCGGCCTCGCGCGCGCCGCTCACGCGCGGCCGGGGTCGCCAGGGAGCGCTCTCGGTACCGTCGCCTACATGGCTCCCGAGGTGATCAGTGGGACGACGGTCGACGCGAGCGCGGACGTCTACTCGGTCGGCGTGCTCGCGTTCGAGATGCTGACGGGCCGCCAGCCCTACGCGGGCACCGACGCCCGCGAGATCGCAGCGCGCCACGTCTCCGAGGACGTGCCCGCACCGTCGGGCTCCTGCCCGGCCATCGCGGCTCCTGTCGACGCGTTCGTCGAGCAGCTCACCGCCCGCGACGCCGCATCCCGACCGTCGGACGCGACGGTGGCCCTCGGTGCCCTCCGCAGTCTGCGTTCGCAGCTCTCCGCGGACGAGCTTGCCGTCCGTGCTGCCGTCGACCCCGGGACGGCCGAGGCGTCCACGAACGGTACGAGAGTGCTGGCGGCGACCTCCGTCCTGGGCCCGACCCCTGCCGCGACTCCTGCGTCGTATCCGGCCGGACGGCGCACCGCGCACCCGTCCGAGGACGCCACCACGCTCGTCGAGTCACCGACGACCCCGCGCACGGGGCGGAGCCGGCTCGCTCGACCGCTGACCTGGGTCCTGGTCGCGCTGCTCATCCTCACGACGGGCGGTCTGACGTGGTGGTTCGTCTCGGGACCGGGGGCCACCCGTGCCGTCCCGGACGGACTCGTCGGAGTCTCGTCCGACGCCGCCGTCGAGGCGATCCAGGCGTCCGGGCTGGAGGCGACGACGGTCGAGGAGTACGACGACGACGTCGCCGCGGGCCACGTCGTCGGCACCGACCCGGACGGTGGCACCCGTGTGGACCTCGGAGGCACGGTCACCCTCATCGTCTCTCTCGGGCCGGAGACGGCGACGGTGCCCGACGGGCTCGTCGGTGCCTCCGAGGACGCTGCCACCGAGGCTTTGCGCGACGCCGGCTTCGACGTCGCCGAGTCGCAGCGCGAGGCGGACCCCGCGCCGGAGGGCGAGGTCGTCGCGGTCTCGGTCGAGGAAGGGTCGACCCAACCCGTCGGCACGACCGTCACGCTCACCGTCTCTGACGGCCCGGACGAGGTGACGGTCCCCCGCGTCGTCGGGGACGACGTCGAGGACGCTCGGGCCGAGCTCGAGGACGCCGGGTTCACCGTGGAGGTCAACGAGGTGCTCGGCGCGTTCCTGGGCGTCGTCGTCGCCCAGGATCCCAACGGCGGGGAGTCGCTCGAGAGCGGCGGAACGATCACGCTTGACGTCGCGTAGGACGTCGAGCGTGATCGTGGCGGTCGGTGATCAGGACCGCTGAAGCATCTCCGCGACGAGGAAGGCCGTCTCCAGCGACTGCTGGTGGTTGAGCCGCGGGTCGACGAGCGTCTCGTACCGGCGCGCGAGCCCTTCGTCGTCGATCTCCTCGCTCCCGCCCAGGACCTCGGTCACGTCGTCGCCCGTGAGCTCGCAGTGCACGCCGCCGGGGACGGTCCCGAGCGCGCGGTGGACCTCGAAGAACCCGGCGATCTCGTCGAGCACGTCGGCGAACCGCCGGGTCTTGTATCCGCTGGCCGAGGTGATGGTGTTGCCGTGCATCGGGTCGGTGATCCACGTGACCGGGACACCCGACGCATGGACCGCCTCGACGATCGGTGGCAGCGCGTCCCGGACGGTTCCGGCCCCCATGCGGCTGATCAACGTCAACCGTCCCTCGACCGACCCCGGGTTCAGCCTTTCGACGAGGTCGACGGCGTCCTGGGGCGTCGTGGTCGGTCCGAGCTTGACCCCGACCGGGTTGGCGACGCGCGAGAGGAAGTCCACGTGCGCGCCGTCCAGCTGACGCGTGCGCTCCCCGATCCAGAGGAAGTGCCCCGACGTGTCGTACGCGCGGCCCGTGCGGGAGTCCACCCGGGTGAGCGCACGCTCGTAGTCGAGGATGAGTGCCTCGTGGCTGACGAAGAACTCGACGGTACGGAGCGCGTCGAAGTCGGCCCCGCAGGCGTCCATGAACCGGATCGCCCGGTCGATCTCGTTGGCCGTGCGCTCGTAGCGGGCGTACGCAGGGTTCCGCATGAAGCCCTGGTTCCACTCGTGAACGCGGCGCAGGTCCGCGTAACCCCCGCGGGTGAAACCGCGGACGACGTTCAGCGTCGCGGCCGAGATGTCGTAGGCCTGGACGAGTCGGTGCGGGTCAGGCGTCCGCGACTCGGTCGTGAACTCGTGCCCGTTGACCATGTCGCCGCGGTACGCGGGCAGCTCCAGGCCGTCCCGCACCTCGGTGTCGGAGCTGCGGGGCTTCGCGTACTGCCCCGCCAACCGGCCCATCTTGACGATGGGCATGCTGGCACCGTGCGTCAGGATGACCGCCATCTGCAGGATGGTCCGGACCTTGTTGCGGATCCTGCCGGCGTCGGCCTCGGCGAACGTCTCGGCGCAGTCACCGCCCTGGAGCAGAAAGGCCTCGCCCCGCCCGGCGGCGGCCAGACGGTCCCGCAGGGTGTCCGCCTCCGCCGGGACGACGAGGGGCGGCTGGCTCCCGAGGTGCCGGACCGCCGCGTCCAGCCGGTCCGCGTCGGGCCAGGTGGGCTGCTGCCGGGCGACGAGCGCCCGGAAGTGCTCGAGTCCGGCGAGCACCTCCGGGTCGACGGTCGTCGTCATGTCAGTGCGACGCGGGGACGAGGGACTGGCCGAGGTCCTCGACGAGCTCGACGAACCAGGGCTGCGACACGTCGAACGGCTTGCCACCGGCGATGCGAGGGAACTCGATCGCGCGCAGGCGGTCGCCGTTCTCCTCGTCGTGACCGATCACGCCGGAGTCTCCGCGGAACGCGCAGTCGACCGCCAGGTCGGTCATCGACTTGATCAGACGCAGGTCCTCGGGGTTCGCGGCCGCAGCACGCGAGTAGTACCCGGACTTCTGCACCATGACCTTCTCAGCACCGAGCTTCTCGGCGAACTGCTTGGCGAACCACTGCCCCGGGTTGATCGTGTCCAGCTTGACGTGACCGAACGGGTCCCGCTCGACGGTCTCGCCGGCGGCCTCGAGCTGCGCGACGATCTCGTGCATGCCGGCGCCCTCGGAGAGGAAGATGTTGACGTTGCCCTGCTCGTCCATGATCTTCTTCAGGCGCTCCGCCTCGGCGTCGATGTCCAGCGCGGCCTCGGGGATGAAGACCGCGTGGACGTCCCAGCGCTCGCGCGTCAGGCCGATGCTCGGCAGCCACGTCTCCGCGTCCAGACCCTCGCGGTACTTCGCGGCGGCGGCAGCGGTGAGCCAGCCGCAGTGGCGCCCCATGACCTCGTGCACGATCAGCATGCGCGGTCCGGACCGGTGCTCGCCGATGATGTTGCGCGCGAACCCGGCAGCCTCCTCGGCCGCGGTCCAGGCACCGAGCGACTGACGGATCGGCACGACGTCGTTGTCGATCGTCTTGGGCAGGCCGACGACGGTCAGCCCGTAGTCGTTCTCGGCCAGGTACGCGGCAAGGTCCGCGGCGGTCGTGTTGGTGTCGTCGCCGCCGATCGTGTGCAGGACGTCGATGCCGTCGGTCTTCAGCTGCTCGGCAGCCACGTGCAGGGGGTCCTGCCCCTCGGAGACGAGCCCGCGCTTGACGCAGTCCTTCGCGTTCGTGAGCTTGACGCGCGAGTTCCCGATGGGCGAGCCGCCGAACTTGTGCAGGAGCCCGGCGTTCTTGCGGGTCTCCGCGTCGATGACGATCTTGGTCCCCGTGAGCAGACCGTGGTAGCCGTGCTCGTAGGCGATGATCTCGACCTCGGGAGCCAGCTCGGTGTAGCGCTCGATCAGCCCACCCACTGCCGAGGAAAGGCAAGGAGCGAACCCACCGGCGGTGAGCAGGGCGACGCGACGGACGGACATGGTGGGTGGTACCTCTCGTCGAAGGATGCGTACTCGCACACGGTGAGGTCACCGCGGGGCGCGCGGGAGTGCAGGACTAGTCTACCGACGTCGTCGGTTCGTCAGCGGGTGGTTCAGGGACTGGAGCATCGGGGGCCGGGCGTCCACCGGGAGCCGCCGGGCCCACGGGGACGTCGGCGACCTGCTTGCCCGCCGCCGCCCGCGCCTTGGCGGTCGCGGCGTAGACGTCGACGTACTCCTGCCCAGACAGCCGCATGATCTCGTACATGATCTCGTCGGCGACCGCGCGGAGGATGAAGCGGTCGTTCTCCATGCCGCGGTAGCGGCTGAAGTCCATCGGCTCGCCCACGACGACGCCGATCCGCAGCGGTCGCGGGACCACCTTGCCGATGGGCTGCGCCTCACGGGTGCCCACCATGGCGACCGGGACGACGGGCGCGCCCGACTCCAGAGCGAGGCGTGCGACCCCCGTCTTGCCGCGGTGAAGACGCCCGTCCGGGCTGCGGGTTCCCTCGGGGTAGATGCCGAAGAGGTCCCCGTCCTCGAGCACCCGCAGCCCGGTGTTCAGCGCAGCCTCGGAGGCCTTGCCTCCCGCACGGTCGACGGGGATCGTGCCGACGCCGCGCATGAACCCTGCGGTCAGGCGCCCCTTGACCCCGGTACCCGTGAAGTAGTCCGACTTGCCCAGGAACTGCACCTTGCGGTCGAGCACGAGGGGCAGCACGAAGGAGTCGATGACGGCCATGTGGTTGCTCGCCAGGATCGCCCCGCCCTCGGCGGGAATGTTCTCGACCCCTCGTGTCCAGGGCCGGAACATGAGCCGTAGCAGGGGTCCGACGAACACCTGCTTCATCCACCAGTAGAACAACGTTCCTCCTCGATCGACCCCGCCCGGACACCGGGGACGTGGATACGACTCTAGAGTGAGCACCATGGCCGCACCGAATGCTGACCACGACGACCAGGATCCTCCGGGCGAGGACGACGGACCGACCGCGGACGAATCATCCCAGAATCCGCCGCTGGACGTGGACGCACGGTGGGCCGAGATCGTCGCCGAGCTCGACGAGGGCTCGTCGACGGTGACGGAGACGCCACGACCAGTGCCGCACGAGCCTCCGGCCCGTGGCCGAGGGCCGGCCGGAACCCCGGTGGCTCCCTGGGTCACCCCCCCCGGACCGCGCGACTGGCCGGCGTCCGACGAGGTCGAGGCGCTCGAGGAGGAGCAGAGCCACTTCGTCCCACCCACGCCGCCGCCGATCACGGGCCGCTCCCCGCTGCTCACGCTCGCATGGGTCCTGGCGGTCGCCGGGCCCGCCGTCTTCCTCCTCACGGCGATCTTCGTGCGTCCCTTCCCCACGAGCGTGGCCCAGGGTTGCGGCGTCGCGTTCCTCGCCGGTATCGGACTCCTGCTCTGGCGTCTTCCGGCGCACCGGGACCCCGAGGACGACGATCCCGGCGCGATCGTCTAGCGACGGGCGAGGTCCGCCGCCCCGACGATTCCCGCCTCGTTCCCGTGCATCGCGAGCTCGATCCGGGCCTCCGGCCGGTGACCCAGCGCCGAGAGCTGCTGGTTGTACGCCTGGCGCGTCGGCCGCAGGAGCAGCTCGCCGGCAGCCCCCACTCCCCCGCCGATGACGATGATCTCCGGGTCGAGGAGGGCGGCGACCGACGCGGCACCCTCGCCGAGCCAGCGCCCGAGGTTCGCGAGGAGGCTCACGGCGAGCTCGTCGCCCTCCTGCGCCGCGGTCGTGATCTGCGGTCCGCGCAGCTCCGCCGGGTCCGGCCCGACGATCTCGCGCAACCGTGCCCCCGCGTCGGGCTGGGCCAGCAGAGCCGCCTGGCCGTCGCGGACGAGAGCGCTGCCACTCGCGTACTGCTCCCAGCAGCCCTCGTGGCCGCAGCCGCAGTAGTGGCCGCCGGGAACGACCCGCATGTGCCCGACCTCCGCGGCGACGCCCCAGCGACCGCGGACCAGCGAGCCGTCGACGATGATGGCGCCGCCGAGCCCCGTGCCGACGGTCAGCATGAGCATGTCCGTCGCGTCCCTGCCGACGCCGAACTGGAACTCGGCCCATCCGGCCGCGTTCGCGTCGTTCTCGACCACGATCGGGACGTCGTCGTCGAGCAGCCTGCCGACGTTCTCGGCGAGCGGGTACTCGCGCCACGCGATGTTCGGCGCGAACTGCACCGACGTCCGGTCCGGGCTGACGAACCCGGCCGCGGCCAGCCCGATCGCACCGATCTCGAAGTCCGTCTCCAGCTCGCGGCACGCGTCGGCGACCGCGGCGTCGATGCTCGCGACGTCGTCGGCACTGGTCTCGCGTCGCACCTGGGCCAAGATCTTTCCGCTGTCATCGACCACACCCGCCGCGATCTTCGTTCCGCCGATGTCGACCCCGATGGCATGCATGAATGTCCTCGTCTCAGTTCCTGGCCTGTCCCGCTCCTGGCGCGTTCCGCGCGCCCGACTCTACCGACTACCCGGTGCGCCGAGCACCCTGCCGACGACGGTAGAGTTCACCAGTCGCCGCCCTCGGACAACGGAGTCACCCATGGATGCGTTCACCACCGCCCGCCTCGTCGAGGTGGAGCCCACCAGCAATCTCGTCGCGCTCCTCACGGACCGCGTCGCCGCAGACCCGCACGGCACCCTCATCGAACGGCGGACCCGGCCCGGCGTGTGGGAGACCATCTCCGCCGAGGACTTCCAGCGCCAGGTGCGCGAGACCGCGAAGGGCATGATCGCGCTCGGCGCCGAGCCGGGCGACCGTGTCGCCATCATGGCCCACACCAGCTTCGAGTGGACTCTCCTTGACTGGGCCACCTGGACCGCCGGACTCGTGTCCGTCCCCGTCTACGAGACGTCGAGCGCGGAGCAGGTCGAGTGGATCTGCTCGAACTCGGGGGCGCGGGCGATCCTCGTCGAGACCGCGGACCACGCCGCGACCGTCGCCGAGGTCCGTGACTCGCTGCCGGGCCTCGAGAAGGTCCTGACGATCGACGACGGCGGGATCGACGAGCTGCGTGCCGCGGGCAAGGACGTCGACGACGCCGAGCTCGACCGCCGGACCGCGCTCGCGAACCAGAACTCGGTCGCGACGATCATCTACACGTCGGGGACGACGGGGCGTCCGAAGGGCGTCGAGCTCACCCACGCGAACTTCCAGCTGCTCGCGCTGAACGCCGTCGAGGCCGTGCCGGAGGTCTTCGGGGCCGCCGGCTCCCGGACCCTGCTCTTCATGCCCCTCGCCCACGTCTTCGCACGATTCATCGGCGTCCTGGTCGTCGCCGGCGGGACCGTCCTCGGTCACACCGCGGACACGAAGGACCTGATGGACGACCTCGCGGCGTTCAGGCCCACCTACCTCCTGTCGGTCCCCCGGGTCTTCGAGAAGGTCTACAACTCCTCCGAGCAGAAGGCTGCCGCCGGAGGCAAGCTCAAGATCTTCCACTGGGCCACGAAGGTCGCCATCGGCTACTCCCGTGCCCTCGACGACCCCAAGGGTCCGAGCCTGTTCCTGAAGCTGCAGCACGCTGTCGCGGACAAGCTCGTCTACACCAAGCTCCGCACCGCGCTCGGCGGCCAGACGCGCTTCGCCGTCTCCGGTGGCGGACCGCTCGGCGAACGCCTCGGGCACTTTTTCCGCGGGAACGGCGTCACGATCCTCGAGGGATACGGTCTCACCGAGTCCACCGCCCCGACCTGCGTGAACCGACCGGGCGACGTGCGGATCGGCACCGTCGGCACGCAGCTCCCCGGATGCTCCGCCAAGCTCGCCGAGGACGGCGAGATCCTCCTCCAGGGCGACCAGGTCTTCCGCGGGTACCACGACAACCCCGAGGCGACCGCCGAGGCGTTCGTCGACGGCTGGTTCCGCACCGGTGACCTGGGCTCGTTCGACGAGGACGGATTCCTGCGGATCACGGGCCGCAAGAAGGAGATCATCGTGACCGCGGGCGGCAAGAACGTCGCCCCTGCCGTTCTCGAGGACCGGCTGCGTGCGCACGCGCTGGTCAGCCAGTGCGTCGTGGTCGGTGACCAGCGACCGTTCATCGGAGCACTCGTCACCCTCGACCCCGAGGGCCTGCCGGGCTGGTGCCAGATGCACGGAAAGCCGCAGCTCACCGTCGAGGAGGCGATGACCGACGACGACGTGCGCCACGCGCTCGACGAGGCTGTCGCACGGGCCAACCAGGCCGTCTCACGCGCCGAGTCGATCCGCGCGTTCACCATCCTCGGCACGGACTTCACGATCGAGAACGACTACCTCACCCCCTCCATGAAGGTGAAGCGCAACCTCGTCGTCCGGGACTTCGCGGACGACATCGACGCGCTGTACGCGGACGCCGCGGCCAAGCGCTGAGTGTCGGTGGCCGCCCGTACCGTCGACTCCCATGAGCACGACGACGGGCGGCCCCTCCACCGCCTCCCCCGACCTCTCGACGCCCCACCAGGCGTCCTTCGAGGAACTGGGCACACCGCTCCACGCCGTCACGTTCGTCGTCGTGGACCTCGAGACCACGGGGGGCTCCCCGGCGAACGCCGGAATCACGGAGATCGGCGCCGTCAAGGTGCTCGGGGGCGAGGTGCTCGGTGAGTTCCAGACTCTCGTGAACCCAGGGATGCCGGTTCCCGCGTTCGTCGCACGGCTGACCGGCATCACGACGGCGATGACCGTCGACGCACCACCGATCGAGGCGGTCCTGCCCTCGTTCTGGGAGTTCGCCCGGGGCGCCGTGCTCGTCGCGCACAACGCACCTTTCGACGTCGGCTTCCTGCGCGCGGCGACGGTCGCAGCCGGATTCGTCTGGCCCGCACCCCAGGTGGTCGACACCGTGCCTCTCGCCCGGCGGGCCGTGACGCGGGACGAGGTACCCAACCACAAGCTCTCGACCCTCGCGGGATACTTCCGTGCCCGGGTCTCCCCCGAGCACCGTGCGCTCGCCGACGCCCGCGCGACCGTGGACGTCCTCCACGGGATCTTCGACCGTCTTGCACCGCTCGGTGTGACACACCTCGAGGACCTGGCGACCGCCGCCGACCCGGTCGCCCCCGAGGTACGGCGCAAACGCCATCTCGCCGACGGACTCCCTGAGGGCCCCGGCGTCTACCTGTTCACCGGTCCCGACGGCGAGGTGCTGTACGTGGGGACGTCGAGGACCGTGCGCAGACGGGTCCGCAGCTATTTCACGGCGGCGGAGAAACGGCGCCGGATCTCTGAGATGGTGCGCGTCGCCGAGGCGGTCCGTGCGGTGCCCTGCGCGACGACGCTGGAAGCCCAGGTTCGCGAGATCCGCCTGATCACGGAGCACGAGCCCCGGTACAACCGTCGCTCGACGCGTCCTGAGCGCGGCGCCTGGCTCCGACTGACCGACGAGCCGTACCCTCGCCCGTCTGTCGTGCGCGACGTCCGGGGCCAGGCCGACGGCTCCGTGGGTACCTACATCGGGCCGTTCGCCTCCCGGCGCACCGCGACGGAGGCCATGGAGGCGCTCTGCGAGGCGATCCCGGTCCGCCAGTGCACATCCCGGCTCCCGCGACGTGCCGGCTCGACGACGGGCGCCTGCCTGCTCGCCGACCTCGGCCGATGCTCGGCGCCGTGCGTCGCGGTCGAGGGCGACCCGGGCTACGGGGATGCCGTCGACGCGGCACGGTCGGCGATGACCGAGGACCCCCGACCGGTGGTCGACGCGTTGGGACGCCGGATCCGCGAGCTCTCGGCGCAGACGAGGTTCGAGGAGGCGTCCGAGGTCACCCGACGTCTGCGCGAGTTCCTGGCCGGTGCGGCACGAACGCAGCGTCTCGGCACGCTCGCGACGTGCTCGCAGATCGTCGCCGCCCGCCCGACGACGGACCGCGGGTGGGAGGTCGTCGTCGTCCGGTACGGGCGGTTCGCCGGGACGACGGTCGTGCCGGCCGGCACGCATCCTGGCCCGGCGATCGACGCGCTGGTCGCAACGGCCGAACGGGTCGACGCACCGACCGCACCGGCGCCCGCGTGCCACCCGCACGAGGCCGCGATCGTCGGCGACTGGCTCGAGAGCCCCGGGGTGCGCGTCGTGCAGATCGACGGGACCTGGGCTCTTCCCGTCCGGTCGGCGGTGGCCTACGGTGACCTGTCGGCAGCCCTTCCTCGCGCGCCGCACGCCGCGGCGAGTCTGGCACCGGCGGGCTAGATTGGCCGCACCACTTCACCTGGAGGCACACATGCAGACCGCCATCGTCCACGTCGACACCGACCCGGCACGCATCCCCGAGGTCGCCTCGGAGATCGCCGGCCTGGACGGCGTGTCAGAGGTCTACTCGGTCACGGGGAAGATGGACCTGGTCGTCGTCGTCAGGGTCCGTGAGCACCAGGAGTTCGCCTCTGTCATCGCCGACCGGCTCAGCAAGGTACCGGGGGTGCTCCGGACCGAGACGTTCATCGCGTTCCGCACGTACTCCGACGTCGACCTCGCGCAGGCGTTCGACCTGGGTCTCGCCGACTAGGAACCCGCTAGACGGCCGCGGCGGCCCAGCGTTCGAGCACGGCGCGTGCCGCGCCCGACGTGATGCTCTGCTCGGCATGCTGCATCCCGGCGCGGAGACGGTCCACCAGGTCACCGGCACCCGTCCCCGGCAAGGTCCCGTCGGCGACGATCCCCGCAGCGGCGTTGAGCACGACGGTCTGGCGTACCGGCCCCGGCTCGCCGTCGAGCAAACGCCGCGCCACCTCGGCGTTGAACGATGCCTCGCCCCCGCGCAGGTCGGCGACGTCGATGGGGTCGAGACCGAGGTCGCCCACGGGGTCGAGCCGGTGCTCGCGGACCGAACCGTCGCGTACTTCCCAGACGGTGGCCCGCGCGGTCGGCGCCAGTTCGTCGAGACCGTCGTCGCCACGGAACACCAGGCCGTCGGTTCCTCGTGCGCCGAGCACCCCCGCCATGAGCTCCGCCATCCTGGCGTCGGGGCAGCCGATCGCGACCGCCTCCGGCCGCGCGGGGTTGGTCAGCGGGCCGAGGAAGTTGAAGACGGTGGGGATGCCCAGCTCCTTGCGGGCGACGCCCGCGTGCCGGAACGACGGGTGGAAGACCTGCGCGAAGCAAAAGGTGATGCCCGCCTCCTCGCCGATCTCCGCGACCCTCTCGGGCGAGTGGTCGAGACGGATGCCGAGCTGCTCGAGCACGTCCGCCGATCCGGACGAGGAGGACGCGGCGCGATTGCCGTGCTTGGTCACCTGGAGGCCGGCACCGGCAATCACGAGCGCCGACATCGTCGAGATGTTGACCGTGTGCGCACGGTCGCCGCCCGTGCCGACGATGTCGACCGACCGTCGTGGGACGGCGAACCGCACGGCGTGCTCGAGCATCGTGTCGGCGAGACCGGTGAGCTCCTCGACGGTCTCCCCCTTGGCGCGCAGACCCACGAGCAGACCTGCCAGCCGGACCGGGGAGACGTCGCCCGCCATCACCTGGGTCATGGCCCACGACGCCTCGTCCCGGGTGAGGTCGTCGCCGCCGACCACCCGTGCGAGCAGGTCCGGCCACGTCGGCGCGGCGGTCGCGAGGGTGGCGGTCGAGCGCGGGTCTGTCGTCACGGTGGGTCCTTCGGGTGCGGGAGGAGCGGGGTGTTCCGTACTAGGCCAGCATGCCGGTGACGGTCTCCCGCACCTTCACGGCGTCCAACGGGCGAGAGACGACGTCGTCGGCCAGGGACCAGGAGGCGAGCCACGCGTCCTGGGGCCGACCCGTGAGGACGAGCACCGGCGGGCACTGGTAGATCTCGTTCTTCAGCTGTCGACAGAGCCCCATCCCACCGACCTTGTCGGCCTCGCCGTCGAGGACCAGGAGGTCCCAGCCCTCGCCGGCGCGGGCGACGACCTCGGGCGCGGTGGCGACCTCAAGCCACTCGAGGCGCGGCTGCCCCTTGCCGAGACGGGAGCCGACGGCGAGGCGCACCGACTCGCGGACCGTCCGGTCGTCGCTGTACAAGAGGATTCGAGGGCCTGCGGTCTCGCCCACGTCGCTCCTGGTCGAGCCTGTCGTCGCCGGTCGAGTCGTCGTCATCGTCGTCCTCACGTGGTCCCAAGGAGTCTCCCTGACGGGAGGGGCGTCGTCGACGCCCTGGGTGAATCTTGGCACGAAGGCTCCGGCAGATCACGACGATCGGCGGACGAATCGCGGTTCGAGACCCGGATGACCTTTCCTGACAGTCTTCATCCATCCGTCACGAGCGGGAGACCATGACAAGAAATTATGGAGAGATTGTGAGATTTGACGCCCGCCCCCGGCACCCAGCGCAGCCACGAACAGCCCGTCATCAGCCATACTGGCTGACGTGTCGACTGCAACGGCTGCCCCCCAGGCCCACCAGCATGTGAACGTCAACCGACCGAACCCCGTGTCGGTCGGGACGATCGTGTGGCTGGCGAGCGAACTCATGTTCTTCGCCGGCCTCTTCGCGATGTACTTCACGATTCGCTCCGTCGTCCCGCAGGACGAGTGGACGGCCCAGACCGACCACCTGAACATCACGTTCGCTGCGATCAACACGACGGTGCTGATCCTCTCGTCTTTCACCTGCCAGGCTGGAGTCGTCGCCGCCGAGCGCTTCCAGCCCGTACGCGCCGGGTCCATCTGGGACGTCCGTCGCTGGGGCATGAACGAGTGGATGACCCTGACCTACCTGATGGGCGCATTCTTCATCGCCGGTCAGATCTACGAGTACGCGGAGCTCGTCGAGCACGGTCTGACGATCTCGTCGCACCCGTACGGGTCGGTCTTCTACCTGGCGACCGGCTTCCACGGACTGCACGTGATCGGCGGTCTGATCGCGTTCCTCTTCCTCCTCGGCCGCTCCTTCTCCGCGAAGCGCTTCGGGCACCACGAGGCCACCACCGGGATCGTGACGTCCTACTACTGGCACTTCGTCGACGTCGTCTGGGTCGCCCTCTTCTTCGTCATCTACATCCTGCAGTAGTCACCGGGCGCATCGAAGCGTCCCACCACTCCCACCACCGACACCCACACAGCGAGACGAGGATCGATTCGTGAAGGCACTCGCCGCCCGCAGGCACCACCGGTTGGCACCGGTCGTGCTCCTGCTGCTGGCACTGCTGGCTACCGGAGGGCTCTACGCCCTCCTGGCGCCCAGCCCTGCTAGCGCAGACTCAGCGAGCACCCAGGACATCGAGACGGGCGAGAAGCTCTTCCAGGCCAACTGCGCGACGTGCCACGGCCCGTCCGCGACCGGAACCGACGACGTTCCCTCGCTCGTCGGTGTCGGTGCGGCCGCGGTGGACTTCCAGGTCTCCTCCGGCCGGATGCCGATGCAGTCGAACGGCCCCCAGGCCATCCGCAAGCCCGCACAGTTCGACGCCGAGCAGACCGCGCAGCTCGCCGCCTACGTCGCGTCCCTCGGCACGGGCCCGACCGTTCCCACCGACGAGCAGGTCGACCCGGCACTGGGCGACCCCGCGACGGGCGCTGCGGTCTTCCGCACCAACTGCGCGATGTGCCACAACGCCGTCGGTGCTGGCGGCGCGCTCTCCGAGGGCAAGTTCGCCCCGTCGTTGCTCGAGGCTGACGTCACCGACCGTCAGATCTACGAGGCCATGCAGACCGGACCGCAGTCGATGCCGGTCTTCAACGACGCCAACATCACCCCCGAGGAGAAGCGCGACGTCATCGCGTACATCGAGGAGCAGCGCGACGGCTCGGCCGGTGGCCTGTCTCTCGGCTCGCTCGGACCAGTCAGCGAAGGCCTCTGGGCCTGGGTCGTCGGCCTCGGTCTCCTGATCGGTGCCGCCGTGTGGATCGGAGCAAAGTCCTCGTGAACGACAACCAGCACTCCACCGAGCTCGGGGACGCACAGAACCGCGACGTCGACCGCTTCGACGACCCGGGTCTGCCCGAGCACCGGCACCGCCGTGCCGACTCCGACCCCGCCGCGGACAAGCGCGCCGAGCGCCAGGTCGTCATTCTCTTCCTCATCTCGATCATCGGCACGGTCGCCTCGATCGTCGCCTACTTCGTCTTCCGCCCGGACGGCACCACCGACGGCGTGCGGATCTCGACGCTGAGCCTCGGGCTCGGCATGGCGTTCGCCCTGCTCGGCATCGGCCTCGCCGCCGTCCACTGGGCCAAGACCCTGATGAACGACACCGAGGTGACTGAGGAGCGCCACGAGCAGCGCACCCCGGACGCCGAGCGTGAGATCGCCGTCCAGAAGCTCTCGGACGGTGCGGCCGACTCCGGCATCGCACGCCGCGGCGTCCTCAAGGGCGCAGCGCTCTCCGCGCTCGCGATCTTCCCGCTCACCATCGCCGTGCCGCTCGTCAGCTCGGTCGGCGGCGACTGGAACGTCAGCAAGTTCCGCCACACCCGCTGGGACAAGGGCACCCGCCTCGCCATCGACCCCACGGGTCGACTGATCAAGGCCGCCGACGTCACCATCGGATCCGTCTTCCACGTCATCCCCGACGCGACCGAGGAGGAGCGCGAGTCGCACGCGTGGATCACGGAGAAGGCCAAGGCCGTCGTCCTCGTCGTCCGCCTCGACCCGCGCGACCTCAAGGAGGCCGAGGACCGCAAGGACTGGTCCCACGACGGCATCGTCGCGTACTCGAAGATCTGCACGCACGTCGGCTGCCCCGTCGCGCTCTACGAGCAGCAGACGCACCACCTCCTCTGCCCGTGCCACCAGTCGACGTTCGACATCGCGGACGGCGCCAAGGTCGTCTTCGGACCTGCCAAGCGCCCGCTGCCGCAGCTGCCGATCTCCGTCGACGACGAGGGTTACCTGGTCGCCAAGAGCGACTTCCACGAGCCTGTCGGCCCGAGTTACTGGGAGCGTCTGAAGTGAGTACGACCGAACGAGCAGCCGCGGGTACGGCTGACTACCTCGACCAGCGCACCGGACTCGGCAAGGCCGTCAAGGAGTTCGCGCGCAAGACCTTCCCGGACCACTGGTCCTTCCTCCTCGGCGAGGTCGCGCTCTACTCCTTCGTCATCCTCATCCTCAGCGGCTTCTTCCTGACGATGTTCTTCGTCCCGAGCATGGCGCTGATCGAGCACCACGGCGCACCCGCGACGATGGACGGCGTCCTGATGTCGGAGGCGTTCAGCTCGACGCTGCACATGTCGTTCGACGTCCGCGGCGGACTCCTGATGCGCCAGATCCACCACTGGGCAGCGCTGCTGTTCATGGCCGCGATCGTGACGCACATGATGCGCGTGTTCTTCACCGGTGCGTTCCGCAAGCCGCGTGAGCTCAACTGGCTGGTCGGCATCGGACTGCTCATCACGGGCCTCGGCGCCGGCTTCACGGGCTACTCGCTCCCGGACGACGTCCTGTCCGGCAACGGTCTTCGCATCACGGACGGCGTCATCAAGTCGATCCCGATCATCGGCTCGTACATGTCGTACTTCGTCTTCGGCGGCGAGTTCCCGGGCGAGGACATCATTCCCCGCCTCTTCACGCTGCACATCCTGGTCGTCCCGGCCATCATCCTCGCGATGATCGGCCTGCACCTGATGATGGTCGTCCTGCACAAGCACACGCAGTACCCGGGTGGTGGACGCACCGACAAGAACGTCGTCGGCTTCCCGCTCTTCCCCGTCTACGTGGCCAAGGCCGGCGGCTTCTTCTTCGTCGTCTTCGGCGTGCTCGCCCTCATGGGTGGCACCATGGCGATCAACAACGTCTGGAACTACGGTCCGTACGACCCCTCGCCCGTCTCGGCGGGCGCGCAGCCCGACTGGTACATGCTCTTCCTCGAGGGCTCGCTCCGCCTCATGCCGGGCGTGACGGAGTACGTCATCGGCGGCTACACGCTCAGTCTGAACGTGCTCGTCCCTGCCGTGATCATTCCGGGCATCCTGTTCACGTTCCTGATCGTGTACCCCTTCGTCGAGGCACGCGTCACCAAGGACAAGCGTGAGCACCACGTGCTCGACCGTCCGCGGAACGTGCCCGTCCGCACGGGCCTGGGCGTCGCCTTCCTGACGGCGTTCATCATCCTGGCGCTCGCCGGGTCGAACGACCTCATCGCGACGCACTTCTCGCTCTCGATCAACGAGATCACGTGGGTCTTCCGCATCCTGCTGTTCGTCGGACCCTGGTTCGCGTTCTGGGTCACCAAGCGCATCTGCCTCGGACTTCAGCGTAAGGACCGCGAGCTGGTGCTCCACGGCCACGAGACCGGGCGTATCGTCCGGTTCGCGAACGGCGAGTACATCGAGGTCCACCGTCCGCTCGACGAGCAGGAGCGCTGGCTGCGCGTGGCGTACGACGCACCGACCCCGCTCGAGCTCGAGCCTCAGTCCGACGCACGAGGCGTGCGCCGGAAGGGCTACAAGAAGGAGCGTCGTTGGGCTCGTCTCTCGCGCTTCTTCTACGAGGACCGCATCGAGCCGGTCACGCCGTCCGAGCTGGCGGCGGCGCACGCCCACGGATCGCACGACGAGCTCGAGGGAGCCAAGGCTCCCGAGCTGCACGCGGGTGACACGACGCACGAGGGTGATCGCTGATCCTCCCTCGCGAGTTGTCCGCAGGTTCGGCAAAGTAGTACAGACGGCCCGCGAGAGTGCTTACCAGATCTCTGGGCACTCTCGCGGGCCGTCTGCATGACCGCACTGCGGCGATCCATCGCAGCAGTGACGTTGACACCACGGTGCTGCACCGTGGTCCGATATTGGAGGATTACACAGCATGGCTGTCTACACGCTCCCCGACCTGACCTACGACTACGCCGCGCTCGAGCCGCACATCTCCGGGCGGATCATGGAGTTGCACCACTCCAAGCACCACCAGGCCTACGTGACCGGCGCGAACACGGCTCTCGAGAAGCTTGAGGCCGCCCGCGAGGCAGACGACCTCGCTGCCGTGAACCTGCACGAGAAGAACCTCGCGTTCAACCTCGGTGGGCACGTCAACCACTCCGCGTTCTGGACCAACCTCTCCCCCGAGGGCGGCGGCGAGCCCGAGGGCGAGATCGGCGACGCGATCACCGAGCACTTCGGCTCCTTCGCGGCGTTCAAGAAGCACTTCACCGCGGTCGCAGCCGGCGTGCAGGGCTCTGGCTGGGCGATCCTCGCCTGGGACTCGATCGGTCAGAAGCTGATCATCGTCCAGCTCTACGACCAGCAGGGCAACATTCCGATGGGCCTGACCCCGATCGTCCTGCTGGACTGCTGGGAGCACGCCTACTACATCGACTACCTCAACGTGCGTGGCGACTACATCAGCGCGTGGTGGAACATCATCAACTGGGAGGACGCGTCGGCACGCCTGAGCCGTGCCCGGACGCAGACGCAGGGCCTGATCGTCCCGTGAGCTAGTCCGTTCTCCGCACGGCGGTCGTCGACCGCCCCGTGAGGCCCAGAGGCCCGGTATCCATCAAGGATGCCGGGCCTCTGGCGTCGGTGGCGGGCGGTGGGCACGTAGTGCGGAACCGGGTGACGCGAGGGACCACGCTCGTTCGATCTCGACAACGGGCGATGGCGGCCATGGAGAGCGCAGCTCGGGCGACGGTGGTGCACGCCGCACCACGACGCCCACATCTCTGCCGCGAACAGAGCGCTGTCAGCGGTGATCAGCCGATGTCGCCCGACCCCGAGACCCTCTCCCCGTCGCGACGGGGAAAGCAACAGCGCCTCACCGCTCTGTGCGAGCGGTGAGGCGCTGTGTCTGCGTCAGGCACGCAACGACGCTGAGAGGTCAGTGCGCGTGCTGTCCGCGGGAGTACTCGAAGACCCAGCCGACCAGAGCGACGATACCGATGGCCACACCGATGTAGAGCAGCCACCAGCCGACGGCGAGTGCGGCGAAGACCACGGCCGCCGAGAACCCCGTAGCCAGAGGCCACCAGCTCCACGGGGCGTACACGCCCTGGTCGCCGGCACCCTCCTCGATCAGGCCCTCAGGGTCGTCTTCCGGCCGGTCGTCCATCTTCTTGGCCGTGAGGACGAGGTACAAGCCGATCATCGTGACCAGGCCGGCGGTCAGGAGGAGTCCGACGATACCGACAGGCTCGGACCAGTCCGTCGCGATCCCGTAGATGACCCCCACGACGATGTAGAACGGCGTCATGGCCAGGAAGACCTTGTACTCGACCTTCATGACGTTCCTTCCTCATCCTTCTTCGACGCAGCATGATCGCCGGTGCCTTCGGCGACACGCTCGATGGCGGTGTCCTGCTGGCCCTGCCGTTCGGCATCGCCGTAGATCTTGTCGAGGATCGTCTGATCAGCCTGGGGATGCTCCATCGCGGCGACCTCGGGGTGGTGCAGGTCGAACGCGGGCGACTCAGAACGGATCCGCGGCAGCGAGACGAAGTTGTGTCGCGGCGGCGGGCACGAGGTGGCCCACTCGAGCGATCGCCCGTAGCCCCACGGGTCGTCCACGGTGACCTTCGGCGCGTTGCGCCAGGTCGTGTAGACGTTCCAGAAGAAGGGCAGCGTCGACGCCGCGAGAAGGAAGGCACCCACGGTCGAGAGCTGGTTCTCCCAGGTGAACCCCTCGTCCGCGTAGTCGGCGTAGCGACGGGGCATGCCCTCGACACCGAGCCAGTGCTGGATGAGGAACGTCATGTGGAACCCGACGAAGAGCATCCAGAAGTGCACCTTGCCGAGTCGCTCGTTCAGCATCCGCCCGGTGAACTTGGGCCACCAGAAGTAGAAGCCGGCGAACATCGCGAAGACGACGGTTCCGAAGACGACGTAGTGGAAGTGTGCGACCACGAAGTAGGTGTCGGAGATGTGGAAGTCGAGCACCGGGCTCGAGAGGATGACACCGGTCAGTCCACCGAAGAGGAAGGTGATGAGGAATCCGATGCTCCAGAGCATCGGAGTCTCGAAGGTCAGCTTCCCGCGCCACATCGTGCCGATCCAGTTGAAGAACTTCACACCGGTCGGGATGGCGATCAGCATCGTCATGAACGCGAAGAACGGCAGCAGCACGGCACCGGTCACGTACATGTGGTGCGCCCAGACCGTGACGGAGAGCGCAGCGATCGAGATCGTCGCGTAGACGAGCGTCTTGTACCCGAAGATCGGCTTGCGGCTGAAGACCGGGAAGATCTCGGAGACGATGCCGAAGAACGGCAGGGCGATGATGTAGACCTCAGGGTGCCCGAAGAACCAGAACAGGTGCTGCCAGAGGATCGCACCACCGTTCTCGGGGTTGAACACCTGCGCACCGAGCACGCGGTCTGCACCGAGGGCGAAGAGCGCTGCGGCGAGCGGCGGGAACGCCATGAGCACGAGGATGCTCGTCACGAGGACGTTCCAGGAGAAGATCGGCATCCGGAACATCGTCATGCCCGGCGCGCGCATCGTGATGATCGTCGTGATGAAGTTGACGGCACCGAGGATGGTCCCGAACCCACCGAGCGCGAGTCCGAACACCCAGAGGTCTCCCCCGAGCCCTGGACTGAACGTCGTGTTCGACAGCGGCGCATACGCGAACCACCCGAACGACGCGGCGCCCTGCGGCGTGAAGAAGCCGGCCGACGCGATCAGGCCGCCGAAGAGGTAGAACCAGTACGACAGCATGTTGAGCCGCGGGAAGGCGACGTCGGGCGAGCCGATCTGCAGCGGCATGATGACGTTGGCGAAACCGGCGAACAGCGGGGTCGCGAACAGCAGCAGCATGATCGTGCCGTGCATGGTGAAGAGCTGGTTGTACTGCTCCTTGCTCTGCACGATCTGGATCCCGGGCTCGAAGAGCTCGGCCCGGATCACGAGGGCCATCAGCCCGCCGATGCAGAAGAAGATGAACGACGTGATCAGGTACATGTACCCGATCGTCTTGTGGTCGGTGGACGTCACCCACTTGATGACTGTCCGTCCGAGGGTCTGGCGCTGCGGCGCCAGGCCCGGAATCGTCTCGGCCTGGGCGACCATCAGCTCTCCTCGCCTTCTGCGTGCGCGTCGTTGGTGGGCTCGCTCTGCTCGCGGCTGAAGCCCTCGACGGGGATCGACCCCGTCTGACCGAGCTCGCGCAGCTCGTCCATGTGCTCGTCGAACTCTTCCTGCGAGACGACGGCGACGTTGAAGAGCATCCCGGAGTGGAACTCTCCGCAGAGCTCGGCGCACTTGCCGGCGTAGACGCCCTCGCGCTCGGGGATCACCTGGAACGTGTTGGTGCGACCCGGGATCATGTCCTGCTTGTACAAGAAGGCCGGGACCCAGAACGAGTGGATGACGTCACGCGACTGCAACTCGAACTCGACGCGCTGGTCGACCGGCAGGTACAGGGTCGGCAGCGACTCGGCCGTTCCCGGTGCGTCCTCGATGCGGTCGTCGACGCCGAGCGAGCTCGGGTCCGACTCCTGCTGGCCGACGGAGTAGACGTCGCTGTCCAGGTAGTTGAAGTCCCAGCTCCACTGCTTGCCGATGGCCTGGATCGTGAGGTCCGGCTCCGCACTCGTGTCCTGGATCTCGGTCATGTCACGGTCGGTGAAGAAGAAGAACGTGAGGATCATGATCGTCGGCACGGCCGTGTACATGATCTCGAGCGGCATGTGGTACCGCGTCTGGACCGGCAGCTGGTTGTCGTCCTTGCGCTTGCGGTAGACCGTGATGCACCAGAGCATCAGGCCCCACACGATCAGACCGACGACCAGGAGAACCTCCCAGGCGCCGACCCACATGTCGGTGATGCGCCCGGTCTGGTTTGTCACCTCGCCGTCGTCGAAGCCCGGAAGGAAGCCGCGCTGGAGAGCGTCGCTGGAGCAGCCGGAGAGCAGCGCGACGCCGGCAGCGGTCATCGCTGCTGAAACGAGTGCGCGCCGTGTGCGGCGTGGTGAGTTCGAACGCAAGGGGTGCCTTTCACGTCACGTCCTGGATGTCTCGTGGTGTGTCTCCACGAGTCCCACGCAGAACCTTCGTCCTTGACACACGAAGCCTAGCCCGGGATTCGCTCGGATGACGCGAGACGAACCCGGCATACAGACGGTTCCGTCACCTTCGGCCCACGATTCCAGCGGGTTCGGCACGCCCTCGCCCGGACTGTCAGATAATTGCCGAGCCGCCTCCCCGTACGGTGGTGGGTCGGACGCCCACGAGCAGCCAGGAGACCACGGCCGATGACGGAATCACCACCCCGCACACTGCTCGACGCTTCGGGCAACGCGACCCTTCACCCGCTTGCCAGGGAGGCCTACGTCCGGTCCCTCGCGGACGGCTGGGCCGACCCGCGTCGCCTCCATGCCGAGGGTCGACGGGCCCGGGCACTGCTCGACGGGGCGCGTGAGTCCCTCGCCGCCTCCCTCGGCGTGCGCACGCAGGAGATCCACCTGGCCCCGAACCACGTCGCCGCGATTCACGCCGGAGTCCTGGCGATCCGGGGCGGCAGACGTCGCCGTGGGCAGGCGGTCGTCCTCCCCGCGGTCGAGCGCGCCGCCGTCCGGCACGCGGCCGCGCACCCGCTCCCCGGCTCGGACGCACCGGCCACGGTCGTGGACGTCCCCGTCCAGGCCGACGGACGGGTGGACACGCAGGCCTTTCTCGACGCGGTAGCGGCCCCCGGTGTCGCGCTCGCCTGCCTGCAGCACGCGAACGGCGAGGTGGGGACGGTACAACCGCTCGAGCAGGCGGTCGAGGCCTGCGCGGCGTCGGGAGTCCCGCTGCTGTGCGACGCCGGGGCGACGATCGGACACCTCCCCGCGCCGGGCGGGTGGGACGCGCTCGCGGCAGACCCCGCCGACTGGGGCGCCGGCCCCGGTGTCGGGGTGCTCGCGGTCCGCGCGCGGACCAGGACGCGCAGCGCCTGGCCCGAGGACGACGAGGCGTGGTTCCCGGGGGGCGTCAGCATCCCCGCGGCGTTCGCCGCCGCCGTCGCGCTGGAGGCCGTCCTCGGCGAACGTGCGGCCGAGGCCGCCCGGCAGCAGGCGCTGATCGACCAGATCCGCGCGTGCGCCACCACCGTCCCCGACACCCAGGTGGTCGGCGACCCGGTCACCCGCCTCCCCCACGTGGTGACGTTCTCGTGCCTGTACGTCGACGGAGAGGCTCTCGTGACCGAGCTGGACCGCCGGGGGTTCGCGGTGGGATCGGGATCGGCCTGTACGTCGAGCACGTTGGAGCCGAGCCACGTTCTTGCCGCGATGGGAGTGCTGACCCACGGCAACGTACGAGTCTCGCTCGATCGCACGACCACCGCCGACGACGTGGCGCGGTTCTGCGCCGAGCTGCCGGACGCCGTCGCGACGGTGCGCGACGCACTGGGGGTGAACGGTCTGTGAGCGCTCTGGCCCGGACGGTTGACGCGAGCGGGCTTCGATGCCCGCTCCCCGTGATTCACCTCGCCAAGGCGGCTCGCGACGTCGAGGACGGCACCGTGATCACAGTCCTCGCGACGGACCCGGCCGCCCGGCACGACGTTCCCGCCTGGGCGCGGATGCGCGGCCACGCCCTCGTCGGCGAGACCTCCTCGTCCGTCGACGACGACGGGGTGGAGACCTGGACGCTGAGCGTGCGGATCTGTGCCACGTCGCCCGAGAACGACGGCGGCCCGGCACCTCGTCGAGGTGCCGGGCCGCCGAGCGGTGCGTCGATCAGCTGAAGGAGCCGCCGCAGGCGCAGGAGTCGCCCGCGTTGGGGTTGTCGATCGTGAAGCCCTGCTTCTCGATCGTGTCGGCGAAGTCGATCTTGGCACCCTCGAGGTAGGGGACGCTCATCTTGTCTACGACGACCTCGACACCGTCGTAGTCCTTGAGCGCGTCACCGTCGAGCACGCGCTCGTCGAAATACAGCTGGTAAATGAGGCCGGAGCAGCCACCGGGCTGGACGGCGACACGCAGGCGCAGGTCGTCACGACCCTCCTGCTCGAGCAGGCTGCGGACCTTGCCGGCCGCGACGTCGCTCAGGATGACCCCGTGGGTCGCGGTCTCGGTCGTCTCGCTCATTGGTCTCTCCCGGAAGTCGTCGGTCAGTGCTGAGCCAGTGCTGAATGGTCCAACGCGTGCGTCGTCGATGATGTTCCCGAGTCTACTCCCGGGCCTCAGCGACGTGTCCACGTGCGGACGACGCGCGCGGTCGCCGACGCCGGGTCCGCACCGAGGGGATACGCAGCCGCGACACCGGCCGCGGACAGCTCCCGGCGCCCCACCCGGACGTCCGTGGCGAGCACGACGACGGGCACGCCCACGTCTGCGGCCCGGGACACGGTGTCGGGGACCACACCCGTGTGCAGACCGGAACCGTCGAGCCGCTCCACGACCAGCACCGCGACGTCGTGCCGCTCGATCGCGGACCCGAGCCCGACGACGTCGCCGAGCACCGCTGCGGCGGACTCGACGCGACCGCCGAGCGCCCGGACAGCGAACCCGAGCCCACCGCCCGCACCGGCGCCTGCCGCCGTCAGCACCCGGAACGTCTCGCGCTCGCCCGCCCCCGCCATCAGACCCGGCCTGTCCGCCTCGACCGCACGTGCGACGTCGTACGCGTACGCCGACAGCGCGGCCTCACGCTCCTGCCCGGCGTCGCCTCCACGCAGGGCGCTGACGCCGTTGAGACCGAGCAGAGGGAGGTCGTCGTCACTGAGGCAGACGAGCGTGGTTCCGGCCAATCGCGCTCGCGCACGACGCACCGTGTCCGGGGTCGGTTCGGCGGGATCAGAGGAGCCTGCGACGGACCTCAGGAGTCCTTCCCCACCGTCGGGGACCTCGGCGTCCCCGGCGAGGAGAAAGACCGTGTCGGCGTGGTCCGCGGCGGCGAGCACGAGCTCCCCGACGTCCCAGGACCCTGCGCCCGGCAGCGGGTCGATCTCGGCGGTGGCGACCCACGCTCCCGCCGCGGAACGGACCACGGTCGCCGGACCACCGACGGCCCGTGCACCGCCTGCCGCGTCCGCAGGCCCCGTCAGGACGACCGGGATCCGCTCCCCCGGCACGACGGCGAGACCCGTGGCTCCGGCGTCCCCGACCTCCACGAGATCGGGCGGCTGCGGCGCCGAGCGCGCCCACGTGTCCAGAACCGCCGCGACGAGCGGGGTGCGTGCCGCGGCGATCACGAGTGCGTCCATCCCAGGATTGTGCCAGCAAGCCTGTGCGAGAATCGCGGCGTGAGCACGCTTCTCCATGACTTCGCCGAGCCTCAGCAGTCCCCCCTCCTCCTTCTCGGGCAGAACCGGGACCTCGACTCCGAACGCGGCGTCGAGTGCACGGGCGAGCTTCCCGCGCCCAGCGACCCGAACCTCGTCGAGCGGGCCCGCGCCGCCAAGGAGGCGCTCGGGGACCGTGTCTTCGTGCTCGGCCACCACTACCAGCGCGACGAGGTCGTCCAGTTCGCCGACGTGCTCGGCGACTCGTTCAAGCTGGCTCGCGAGGCGGCGGCGCGCCCAGACGCCGAGTACGTGATCTTCTGCGGCGTGCACTTCATGGCGGAGAGCGCCGACATCCTCACCTCGGACTCCCAGCAGGTCGTGCTGCCAGACCTGGCGGCCGGCTGCTCGATGGCCGACATGGCCGCGATCGACCAGGTCGAGGACGCCTGGGAGTCGCTCGAGGACGCCGGCGTCGCCGACTCCGTCGTCCCCGTGACGTACATGAACTCGTCCGCCGCGATCAAGGCCTTCACGGGTCGGCACGGCGGCACCGTCTGCACGTCCTCCAACGCGGAGGTCGCCCTGCGGTGGGCGTTCGACCAGGTCGGCGGTGTCCACGGGACCGGCAAGGTGCTCTTCCTCCCGGACCAGCACCTCGGGCGCAACACGGCCGTCGAGAAGCTCGGTCTCGGGCTCGACGACTGCGTGATCTTCGACCCACGCAAGCCGCAGGGCGGGCTGACCGACGCCGAGCTCGCCGATGCGCGTGTCATCCTCTGGCGCGGGCACTGCTCGGTCCACGGACGCTTCTCCGCGAAGAACGTCGCCGACATCCGCGCCGCGGTCCCGGGCGTGCAGGTCATCGCGCACCCCGAGTGCCGCAACGAGGTCATCCGGGCCGCGGACCACGTGGGGTCCACCGAGCACATCATCCAGACGCTCGACGCGGCGGAGCCGGGGTCTGCCTGGGCGATCGGCACCGAGCTGAACCTCGTCCGCCGTCTTGCCGCCGCCCATCCGGACAAGCAGGTGCACTACCTCGACTCGACCGTGTGCTTCTGCTCGACGATGAACCGCATCGACCTGCCGCACCTCGTCTGGGCCCTGGAGTCCCTCGTCGCGGGCCGCGTCGTCAACCGCATCGTCGTCGACGAGGACGACGCGCACTGGGCGCGCGTCGCTCTCGACCAGATGCTCGCGCTGCCCGGGATCTGAGTCGCCCGACCTACCGATACCTAATACTCCGGGTTGTCGGTAGTACGGTGCCGGGATGACCAGAACTCTTCAGCTCGCGGCAGCGACCCTGCGCCCGCGACGGGCGATTCCCGGCCAGCACATGCTCGACGTCTCGGTGACGACGATGCGGGTCCACCCCGGAGACCTCGACCTCTACCGTCACGTCAACAACGGCGTCTACCTGCAGATGATGGACGTCGCGCGGAGCAACTTCCTCGCCGACCTCGGCGCCTTCGGACTCCTGAACGAGCGCGGCTGGTACCCCGTGGTCGCGTCGTCGACGGTTGCGTACAAGCGCTCGCTGAAGCTGTGGGACCGCTTCGAGATCCACACCCGGGTACTCGGCTGGGACGAGCGGATCGTCTACCTCGAGCAGGCGTTCTGGCGTGACGGGCACCGCTACGCACGCGGCCTGGTCGCCGGCAGGTTCCTCGCGCGCTCCGGTGAGCGGGTCTCCGGCCCCGACGTGGTCGCGCTGCTCGAGCCGGAGCTCGCGGCGCCCGAGCTGCCCGAGGACGTCGCCGGGTGGGCGGACGCCCTCGGGATCTCGTACCGGGCCTGACCCGAGGCCTACTCCCCCAGCGCGCGCAGGAGCAGGGCCTCCGCGAGGACGACCTTCTCGAGCTCGCCGAGGTGGACGGACTCGTTCGGGCCGTGGGCCAAGGACGCGGGATCCTCGACGCCCGTCACGAGGATCGCGGCCTCGGGGAAGGCGACGAGAAGGTCCGCGATGAAGGGGATCGACCCACCGAGCCCGATGTCGACGGGCTCCGTGCCCCACGCCGCTGCGAAGGCGGCCCGCGCGGCACGCATCGCGTCCGAGTCCTGCGGCGCACGGAACGCCTGACCCGTCTCGCCGTCGCTGACCGTCACCCGGGCCCCGAAGGGCGCGTTCGCCTCCAGGTGGGCGGTCAGCGCCGTCGCGGCGGCCGCCGGGTCCTGGCCCGGGGCGATCCGCATCGAGACCTTCGCGCGCGCCGAGGGCGCGATCGTGTTCGAGGCCGAGTCGGCCGGGGTCGCGTCGATCCCGAGGACGGCGATCGTCGGCCTGGCCCAGAGCCGGCCCGCGATCGACCCCGTCCCCGCGAGGTGCGTGCCCGGGAGCATGCCGGCGTCGGTCCGGAACGACGACTCGTCGTAGTCGACCTCGGGCTCGGGCCCGACGACCAGGCCCTCGACCGCCACGTCGCCGTTCTCGTCGTGCAGGGTCGCGACGAGGCGGGCCAGCAGGGTGTAGGCGTCGAGGACGGGGCCGCCGAACATGCCGGAGTGGACCGGCGACTCGAGCGCGGCGACCTCGACGGTGCAGTCGACGAGTCCCCGCAAGGAGGTCGTGAGGCCGGGCACGCCGACCTTCCAGTTCGCGGAGTCGGCCACGACGATCACGTCGGCCCGCAGGAGATCGCGGTACTGGTCGAGGAAGTCGACGAAGCAGGGAGAGCCGATCTCCTCCTCGCCCTCGGAGAAGATCGTGACACCGACGCCGAGATCGTCGCCCAGGGCGCGCAGCGCACCGAGGTGCGCGACGATCCCGGCCTTGTCGTCCGCGGCCCCGCGCCCGTACAGCCGCCCGTCGGCCTCCCGCGGCTCGAACGGGTCCGAGGTCCACCCGGACGTGCCCGGGGGCTGGACGTCGTGGTGCGCGTACAGGAGCACCGTGGGTGCACCGGCGGGTGCCGGGCGACGGGCGACGACGGCGGGACGACTCGTGGCCCCGTCAGGGCCCGACGAACGAAGGACCTGGACGTCGGGCATGCCCGCACCGCGGAACAGCTCGGCCACGGCGGCGGCGCTCGTGTCCATGACGGACTGGTCGAACTCGGAGTTCGAGACGCTCGGGATCCGGACGAGCGACTCGAGATCGCTCTGAAGGGCGGGAAAGAGGGCGGACACGCGGTCGCGCAGCTGGTCGACGACGGCGGCGGGGTTCTGTGCTGTGGTCACCGGTCCAGGCTACGCGCGCGTTCCGGGCCGGTCCTGCTCTCGTCTACCCTAGATGTGTGCCGAAACGTGAGAAGACCCCCGAAGCCGTGACGCCCGACGTCGAGCCCGTCAGCGCCACCGACGGCGCGATCAGCGGCAAGGGTCGACCGACTCCGAAGCGCAAGCAGGCCGAGGCCGCGAACAAGCGTCCCCTGGTCCCGAACGACCGTCGCGCCGCGGCGAAGGCCTCGAAGGAGAAGAACCGCGAGGCCCGCCTGCGTCAGCAGCACGCGCTGCAGACGGGCGACGAGCGCTACCTGCCGCCGCGCGACAAGGGCCCGCAGCGTCGGTACGTCCGCGACTACGTGGACGCCCGCTGGAACCTCGGCGAGTACTTTCTCTTCATCGCCATGCTCTCGCTCGTCGGGATGATCGTCACCTCCGCGGTCGCCCCGTCGGCGGCGACGATCATCGTCGTGGTGCTCTACGCACTCGTGCTCGCCACCATCCTCGACGCCGTCTTCATGTGGCGCGGCCTCAAGCGCAAGCTGCTCGCCAAGTTCGACGACGTCCCGAGCGGGACGATGATGTATGCCGTCACGCGCGCATTCCAGATTCGTCGAGCCCGCCTGCCGAAGCCGCAGCACAAGAAGCACGGTCACTACCCCGCGTAGCCCGTCGCCCGGCCCGGTCGAACCACGGCAGGGCGACCTGCACGACCGGGCCGACACCCACGGCGAAGAGCGCGGTCGCCCACCCGAGCGTGCCGCCGAGCGCCCATCCGGCGAGCACGACGGTGATCTCGATGAGGGTCTTCACCCGTCGCACGGGCCACCCTGTCTGCCGGACGAGTCCGGTCATGAGCCCGTCGCGCGGGCCCGGACCCAGGTGCACCCCGAGGTAGGCCGCCGTCGCGAGCCCGTTGAGGACCACTCCCCCGACGGCGAGGGCGACGGCGGTCACGAGACCGGGGTCCGGCAGGATGCGCTCCAGCAGAGCCAGCACGGGACCGATCGTCAGACCGATGACGATCACGTTGACGACGGTGCCCACGCCGGGCCTCTGGCGCAACGGGATCCACATCAGCAGGACGAGGGCGCTCGACGCCATCACGACGGCGCCGATCCCCCAGCCCGTGCGGAGTGCCACGCCCTGGTGGAGGACGTCCCACGGCATCGCACCCTGCCCGGAGTGCAGGAGCATCGCCATCGAGAGCGCGAACGCCAGCAGCCCGCCCAGGAGCTGGGCGGTGCCGGCTACCACCAGCTGCCGGTGCGGTCCGGAGCTGTGTGGCTCGCCGGCGGGGTGCGGCTTCCGCGGCCGTCGGCCTTGATCGCCTGCGAGAGGCGCACGAGCACCGTCGCGACCATGAGGAGCAGGAAGAGGGAGATTGCGAGTGTCATGCCTCCATCGTCGTCGCGATTGGCTTTGACTTATATAGCCAATATCGAGACAGTGGCCGTGTGACGACGACCACTGGCCCGCAGGTACCAGTCCACCGACAGCTGAGCGCGCACGCCGCCACGCGGCTCCTCGGGGACTGGCAGTCCAAGGGGCCTGCCTACCGGGCACTGGCCGACGCCCTGCGCGCCGCCATCCTGTCCGGAGCCCTCGGCACCCACACGCGCCTGCCCAGCGAGCGCGACCTCGCACTGTCCCTCGGGGTCTCGCGCACGACGACGACGGCCGCGTACCGCGAGCTGCGCGAACGCGGCTTCGCCCAGGCCCGGACGGGTGTCGGGACGGTGACGGTGCTGCCCCGGCACTCGGGCCCCGCTCCCACGCCGAGCCTCACCGGCGGGGACGCCCCGCGCCCGCAGAGCTCGGCTCCGCACGGCGACCTGATCGACCTCGGCCAGGCGGCCCCTGCTGCACCTCCGGATCTGCACGACGCCTACCAGCGAGCACTCGAGGCGCTCCCGCGCTACCTCAGCGGCATCGGGTACGAGCCGCTGGGCATCCACCCGCTCCGGGTCGCGATCGCCGAGCGCTACACCGCTCGTGGCACCCCGACCAGCGCGGAGAACATCCTCGTGACCTCCGGTGCGCAGCACGCGATCACGACCCTCGCCCAGGCCCTCCTCGGCGCTGGCGAACGTGCGATCGTCCAGTCGCCGACCTATGCGCACGCGCTCGCCGCCCTGCGCGGTGCGGGTGCCCGCCTCGTCGGGGTGCCCGTCGGCACACCGGGACAGCCCGGGCCACCACCGTTCGACGTGGACCTCTTCGAGTCGACCGTCCGACGGTCGGCGCCGCGCCTCGCGTACATGATCGCCGACAACCACAACCCGACCGGCTACACGTGGACCGAGGAGGAACGTCGGCGGGTGCGCGCCGTGGCCCGCCGCCACCGGATGCCGGTCATCGGGGACGAGACGATCACGGACCTCTACCTCGACCGGCCCTCCCCCGCGCCGCTCACGGGCGACGGGCAGGACGACACCCACGTGATCGCCGTCGGGTCGGCCTCCAAGAGCTTCTGGGGCGGCCTGCGGGTCGGGTGGGTCCGCGCGCACCCCGAGCTCGTCCGCCGCCTCGCGCTGCGCCGGGAGTCCATCGACATCGCGACGTCGGTGCTCGAGCAGCTCGCCGTCGTCGACCTCCTCGAGCGGTCGGGCGAGATCCTCGCGGCACGACGGGTGCAGGTCGCACGCCAGCGCGACCACCTCGTCGCCGGACTCCGTCGCATCGAACCATCGTGGCGGGTCCCCGAACCGCCCGGGGGCCTCTCCCTCTGGCTCGACCTCGGCGTGCCGCTGGGCTCGGCGCTCGCCGCCGCGAGCGCCGAGCGCGGCCTGCTGATCAACGCCGGCCCCGCCCTGACCCCGGACGGCAGCCATGCCAGTCAGGTGCGACTGACGTTCGCCCCGTCGACGGACCGGATCGACGCGGGGCTGCCCCGGCTGGCCGACGCGTGGGCGAGGGTCAGTGGTCGGGCAGCGGGATCGGCGCCGTGACGACGAGCCCGTCGCGCAGCAGCTGCGCCTCGGTCGCGCCGCGTCGCGCGAGGTCCCGCCAGTGGGCTCCCAGCCACTCCTCGGCGTCGAACCGGCTGACGAACGCGGGGCTCGGCGGGAGCGCGCCCGTACCGGTGTGCGTGGAGTACTCCCAGACCCAGCGGGGCGTCATCGCGTACCCCGTCCCAGCGCACGGTTGATCCGGGAGGGCCACAGCGGCCCCTCGTACACGAACGCGGTGTAGGCCTGGACGAGGTCCGCCCCGGCGTCCAGGTACGCCTGCGCGTCGTCCGCCGTGGTGATGCCACCGACACCGATCACGACCGCGCCCGGTCGCAGCCCGCGTCGGAGCCGCGCGACGACGTCGAGCCCCCGGGCGAGCTCGGGCGGACCGGAGAGCCCACCGGGACCGCGGTCGTGGTCGATCGTCGTGTTGACGGCGACCACCCCGTCCAGGCCGAGCTCGTCGACGAGGCGCGCGACGTCGTCCACGTCGTCGTCCGCCAGGTCGGGGGCGATCTTGACCAGCAGCGGCACGTGGCGCGGCGTCGAGGCGTCGGCGGCCTCCCGCACCGCGCTCAGGATCGGGCGCAGCGCGTCGACGGACTGCAGGTCGCGCAGACCCGGGGTGTTGGGCGACGAGACGTTGACGACGAGGTAGTCGGCGTACGGCGCGAGCACCCTGGCCGAGAACGCGTAGTCCGCGGCGGCGTCCTGCGCCGGCGTGACCTTCGTCTTGCCGATGTTGACGCCCACTACGGCGGCACGACCCTGCACGGTCGCCCGCAGGGCGGCCAGGTTCTCCGCGACCGCGAGCGCCCCGACGTTGTTGAAGCCCATACGGTTGCGCAGTCCGCGGACGTCGAGCTCCCGCCAGAGCCGCGGCGCCTCGTTGCCGGGCTGCGGGTGCGCCGTCACGGTGCCGATCTCGACGAAGGCGAAACCGAGCATGCTGAGTCCGCGGACGCACCGGGCGTCCTTGTCGAACCCGCCGGCGATCCCGAGCCGCCCCGGGAAGCGACGTCCGAGGACGTCGACGCCCCCGGCACCCTGTGCACCCCGGCCCAGGTACGGGGCGAGAGCCCCCTGGACCAGACGGTTGAGGCCGGGCGTCCGGCCGGCGGTCGCGATCGCGTCGAAGGCCACGTGGTGCGCGGTCTCCGGGTCCATCCGGCGGAAGACCGTATCGAAGAGCAGGTGGTACGGGCGCATCAGGCCTCCTGGTGGGTTGTTGCGGAGCGAGGCGTCCGGGTGCGCCAGAGCCAGTAGAGACCGACGACGGGCAGCACCACGGGGACGTAGCCGTAGCCCTGGCCGAAGTGGGACCAGACCGTCGCCTCGGGGAAGTCGCCCGCGTCGACGATCGACAGGGTTCCGACGACGAGCACGCCGATCAGCTCGACCCCCACCGCCCACCAGGCGACCGTGCGCCACCGCGCCGTCCCCCGGGCCAGGGCGACCGTGGCGACGACGTAGACGAGGGCGGCGAACCCGGAGAGCAGGTAGGCGACGGGAGCCTCGTCGAGCTTGGTGCCGATCTGGTAGAGCGCTCGTGCGCTCGACGCGATCGCGAAGATCCCGTACACGGCGACCAGCAGCCGCCCGAACCCCTGACCGGTCGCACCGGCAGGGGCGCTCACGCGGCGCCCCAGATCTGCCACAGGCGCAGCTCGAGGAACGCGACGGTGAGCGCCGCGACGGCGAGGACGACCGAGCTCCAGCGGGTCCGCTCCGCGAAGGCCCAGAGACCGGCCACCGGCAGCAGGATCAGCGCCGTCACGACGTATCCCCAGTAGAGGGCGGGGTCGCTCGCGCCGTCCCCCGCGACCGTCTGGGCGAGCGCGAGGACCACCTGGAGCCCGAGCACGGCCTCGACGACGCATGCGCCCCAGAGCTGGCGCAGGACGACCGCGCGGTCCCGGACGACGAACCACGCGGCCCACCCGGCCAGAGCCAGGCAGAGCGCACCGATGACGAGGGAGAGCGCGACAGACACGGCCCGAGCGTACCGGGAACGGGCGAGAAGGATTAGCATCGGGGGCGTGGCTGACCTCACTCTGACATCCAAGAACCCGACCACCCTCTCGGTCGACGCACTCGTCGTCGGCACCTGCGCGACGTCGGACGGCGTCGCGTTCGTCGGCACGGACCTGCCGGCGACGCTCGTCGCCGAGCTGGAGTCGCTTGCACCGACCCTCGGCATCACCGGTGCCGCCGACGAGGTCCGCAAGGTCCCCGCCGGTGCTGAGCTCCGCGCCGGGGCTCTCGTCCTGACGGGGCTCGGTGCCCGGGACGACGACGGCCTGTTCGACGCCGAGACGCTCCGACGCGCGGCCGGTGCGGCGCTGCGCGAGCTCGCAGGCACGTCCAGCGTCGCCGTCGCGCTCCCGACGGCCGACGTCGCCGACGTCGCCCCCGTCGCCGAGGGCGCCCTGATGGGTGCCTACGCGTACGAGCGCTACCGCTCCGGCGACGACGTCGCACGCGCCACCCCGCCGTCGACCGTCCAGCTCGTCACGGAGCACGCACGGACGGCCGAGGCCAAGAAGGCCGTCGCGCGCGCCGAGGTGCTCGCCGCAGCGGTGCACGGCACGCGCGACCTCGTGAACACCCCGCCGAACGACCTCTTCCCGGCCGCGTTCGCCGACCTCGCCAAGGCTGCCGCCAAGGGCAGCGGCGCGAAGGTCACGGTCCTCGACGAGAAGCAGCTCGCCGCCGGCGGCTACGGCGGCCTGATCGGGGTCGGTCAGGGCTCGACCCGCGGACCGCGGCTCGTCAAGATCGCCTACACGCCGTCGAAGGCCCGCGGCAAGGTCGCGATCGTCGGCAAGGGGATCACGTTCGACTCCGGCGGCATCTCGATCAAGCCCGCCGCGGGCATGGAGACGATGAAGTCCGACATGGCGGGGGCGGCCGCCGTCCTGCACGCCGTCGTCGCGGCTGCCCGCCTGGACGTGCCGGTGGCGGTGACCGGCTGGCTGTGCCTCGCCGAGAACATGCCGTCCGGTGCCGCCCAGCGTCCGTCCGACGTCATCACGGTCCGCGGCGGCAAGACGGTCGAGGTGCTCAACACCGACGCCGAGGGCCGCCTCGTGATGGCCGACGGTCTGGTCGCCGCGACGGAGGAGAAGCCCGACGTGGTCCTCGACATCGCGACGCTCACCGGCGCCCAGGTCGTCGCCCTCGGCAACCGGGTCTCCGCGGTGATGGGCAGCGACGAGGTCCGCTCCGAGGTGCTCGCAGCCGCCGAGACCACGGGCGAGGCGTTCTGGCCCATGCCGCTGCCCGACGAGCTGCGTGCCGGCCTGAAGTCGAAGGTCGCCGACCTGCAGAACATCGGTGACCGGCCCGGCGGGATGCTCAGCGCCGGGATCTTCCTGCGCGAGTTCGTCGGTGACACCCCCTGGGCCCACCTGGACATCGCGGGCCCCTCGTTCAACGAGAAGGCGCCGTTCGGCTACACCGGCGTCGGTGGCACCGGTGTCGGGGTCCGCACGCTGCTCGGACTGATCGAGGGTCGCGCGTCCTGACCGACGTGGCTGCGCACGGCAGAACGGCGTCGTCGTCCCACCCTGCTCGACGGGACGACGACGCCGTTCTGGCGTCCGGGTGGAGGGTCTGCCCGTCGCCCGACCGGTCCGACGGCTCGGTGCCCCGACGTTTCAGCGCCGCCGGTGCTGGCTGTTCCAGTCGCGATAGCGCTGCGGGTACCCGGTGCGTCGCACGTCGTAGACGGGGACGCCGGCCTTCCGGGCCAGCTCGTGCGCGGTGCGCTCGTCCGGGACCCGACGGCGCGTCCACTCCCCGGTCGTCGCGACCAGGAGCACCGTCGTCGGCGTCTCGTTCGTCGCCGGCTCGACGTAGACCTCGACGCCGACCCGCGTGCGGACGAACTCCGCAAGATGGTCGAGCGTGGCACGACGCGACGCGTCACCGCCGGCAGGCGTGGACGAGGACCCCGAGGGTCGGCGGGAAAACAGACGGGACAGGCTCACCATGCCTGGCAGGATATGCCGACGACGGCGGGTCGCGCGTGCGCGGCCGGCACACCGGTGTCTTGAGCGTCACAAGACGCCCGCACCGCCCCGGTTGGGCAGTGCCGCACGGTAGTGCCAAGATGGACGAGGCCCGAGCGGTCCCGCGACGTCATGAAGGAGCCTGAGGTGGCCGAGAGCAACACCGAGTTCGACCTCGTCGTGCTCGGCGGCGGGAGCGCGGGGTATGCCGCCGCGCTCCGTGCCGCACAACTGGGATCCTCGGTCGCGCTGATCGAGGCGCGCGAGCTCGGCGGAACCTGCCTGCACCGCGGGTGCATCCCGACCAAGGCTCTGCTGCACGCCGCCGAGGTCGCCGACTCGGCTCGTGACGCAGCCACGGTGGGGGTCCGCGCCACGCTCGACGGCGTCGACATGGCCGCGGTGCACGCGTACAAGGACAAGACCGTCGACGGGTTGTACCGAGGCCTGGAGGGCCTCGTCGCCTCCCGCAAGGTCACGCTCGTCGAGGGCTGGGGCACGCTCACCGCGCCGGACACCGTCGAGGTGGACGGCGTCGCCTACCGGGGCCGCGCGGTCCTCGCCGCACCGGGTGCCCGGTCCCGCACGATTCCGGGCGTCGAGATCCGCGACCGTGTCGTCACCTCGGACGAGGCCCTCCGCCTCGAGGAGGTCCCCTCCTCCGTCGTCGTCCTGGGTGGCGGCGTGATCGGTGTCGAGTTCGCCAGCGCGTGGCGGTCCTTCGGCGCTTCGGTGACGATCGTCGAGGCGCTCGACCACCTGGTGCCCACCGAGGACGTCTCGTCGAGCAAGGCGCTCGAGCGTGCGTTCCGACGTCGCGGGATCGACCTTCGCCTCGGCACCCGGGTCGCAGGCGTCACGCAGGACGACACCGCGGCGCACGTCACGCTCGAGGACGGGACGACGCTGGACGCCGACGTCCTTCTCGTCGCCGTCGGCCGGGCACCCGCCACGGCCGATCTCGGACTGACGGAGGTCGGGGCGCGGCTCGACGACGGCTTCGTCGTCGTCGACGACACGCTCTCCACGGGAGTCGGACCGCTCTACGCGGCCGGTGACGCCGTCCGTGGTCCGCAGCTCGCCCACCGCGGGTTCGCGCAGGGCATCTTCCTCGCCGAGCACCTGGCAGGACTCGCACCGACACCGCTCGACGACGCAGGAATCCCCCGCGTCACCTACAGCGAGCCGGAGGTCGCCTCCGTCGGACTGACCGAGGCACAGGCCCGCGCGCGGTACGGGGCCGAGGGTGTCGATACGATGGAGTACAACCTGGCCGGAAACGGCAGGAGCAAGATCCTGGGAACCCAGGGTCACGTCAAGTTGATCCGAGCAAAGGACGGTCCTGTCGTGGGTGTCCATCTGGTCGGCTCGCGCGTGGGCGAGCAGATCGGCGAGGGTCAACTCATCGTGAACTGGGAGGCGCACCCGGACGAGGTCGCTGCTCTGGTGCACGCCCACCCCACGCAGAACGAGGCGATGGGCGAGGCCCACCTGGCATTGGCTGGCAAGCCCCTGCACGCCCACAACTGATCCGACGATAGAAGGAGACCTCAGAGGTCATGTCTGACACCGTGCAGATGCCGGCTCTCGGCGAGAGTGTTACCGAGGGCACTGTCACCCGCTGGCTCAAGTCCGTAGGCGACTCCGTCGAGGTCGACGAGCCGTTGCTCGAGGTCTCGACCGACAAGGTCGACACCGAGATCCCCTCACCGGTCGCCGGAACCCTCACCAAGATCCTGGTCGAGGAGGACGAGACCGTCGAGGTCGGCGCCGACCTCGCCGTGATCGGCGACGGGTCCGGGTCCGACTCGGAGGAGGAGGCCCCGGCCGACGAGCCCGCCGAGGAGGCGCCCCAGACCGAGGAGCCCGCTCCCGAGGCCGAGAAGGCTCCGGAGAAGGACGACGAGCCGGCCAAGGAGGACGCCGCGCCCGCCGCAGAGTCCTCTGGCGGGTCCTCCGGCGACGGCGAGGAGATCACGCTCCCCGCCCTCGGAGAGAGCGTCACCGAGGGGACCGTGACCCGCTGGCTCAAGTCCGTCGGCGACACCGTCGAGGTCGACGAGCCGTTGCTCGAGGTCTCGACCGACAAGGTCGACACCGAGGTGCCGTCGCCCATCGCGGGCACCGTCCAGAAGATCCTGGTCGAGGAGGACGAGACCGTCGAGGTCGGTGCGGTCCTCGCGATCGTCGGCTCCGGGGCAGCACCTGCTGCTGAGCCGGAGAAGGCGCCTGAGCCGGAGAAGGAGCCCGAGCCCGAGCCTGAGAAGGCTCCCGAGCCGGAGAAGTCGCCGGAGCCGGAGCCCGAGAAGGCACCTGCCCCGAAGGCGGAGAGCTCACCGGCACCGGAGAAGAAGCCGGAGCCGACGAGCGAGAAGCCGTCGGGCGGCCGGTCCGGCGGGTCGTACCTGACGCCGCTCGTCCGCAAGCTCGCGGCGCAGAAGGGTGTGGACGTCGAGTCCGTCACGGGCACCGGCGTCGGTGGCCGTATCCGCAAGGAGGACGTGCTCGAGGCTGCGCGCAAGGCCGAGGAGGCTGCTGCCGCCCCGGCCGCGGCGTCCACGGGCTCTGCGCCGAAGGCGCCGACCACGGTGCCCGAGGTCTCCCCGCTGCGCGGGACCACCGAGAAGATGTCGCGCCTGCGCAAGATCGTCGCGAGCCGCATGGTCGAGGCGCTGCAGACGCAGGCTCAGCTCACCACGGTGGTCGAGGTCGACGTCACGCGGGTCGCCAAGCTCCGTGCGAAGGCGAAGTCGTCCTTCAAGGCTCGTGAGGGCGCGAACCTGACGTTCCTGCCGTTCTTCACGCTGGCCGCGGCAGAGGCGCTCAAGGCTCACCCGAACATCAACGCGAGCATCGAGGACGACCAGATCGTCTATCACGGCCAGGAGAACATCGGCATCGCGGTCGACACGCCGCGGGGCCTCCTGGTCCCGGTCATCCGCGACGCGGGCGACCTGAACCTGGCGGGCATCGCGCGCAAGATCGCCGACCTCGGCGGTCGTACGCGCGAGAACAAGGTCGCTCCGGACGAGCTCGGCGGCGCCACGTTCACGATCACGAACACCGGCTCCGGCGGTGCCCTGATCGACACGCCGATCGTCCCCGGTGGTCAGGTCGCGATCCTGGGTACCGGCACTATCGTCAAGCGTCCTGTGGTCGTCACCGACGACGAGGGCAACGAGAGCATCGCCGTCCGGTCGATGTGCTACATCTTCCTCTCCTACGACCACCGCCTGGTCGACGGGGCCGATGCAGCGCGCTTCCTCGCGACGGTGAAGAACCGCATCGAGGAGGGCGCGTTCGAGGCCGAGGTCGGCCTCTGACCGACGCTCCTTCGCACGACGACGACGGGTCCCACCTTCGGGTGGGGCCCGTCTCGTGCTTCTGACGGCGTGGGTGGTGGAAACGCCCTACCGTGTCCCCATGGACATCGTCATCGCCGGCTCACGCGGCTTGATTGGAACTGCCCTGGTCGACCTTCTGCGTGCACAGGGCCACCAGGTACGGCGGCTGGTGCGCGGGAGCGCGGGCGGCCGGGACGAGGTGCCCTGGGACCCGGCACGCGGGCATCTGGACGTCGGAGTCCTCCGCGGGGCCGACGCCGTCGTGAACCTCGGCGGCGCGGGTGTCGGCGACAAGACGTGGACGGCCGCCTACAAGCGCACGATCCTCGAGTCCCGCGTGGGTCCGACGTCGTTGCTCGCCTCGACGATGGCGTCGATGGACGTCCCACCGCGCCGGTTCCTGCAGGCGTCGGCGGTCGGGTACTACGGCGACCGCGGATCACTCGTCCTGACCGAGTCCACCGGCCCCGGACACGGCTTCCTCGCGGGCGTCTGCACCCGCTGGGAGTCCGCGGCCGACCCGGCCCGCGAGGCGGGGATCGGCGTCGCGCACCTGCGCACCGGCGTCGTGCTGTCGCGCCAGGGCGGTGCACTCGCGCGGCTGGTGCCCGTCCTGCGCACCGGGCTGGGCGGGCCGCTCGGGCGCGGGGACCAGTACTGGCCGTGGATCACCCTCGCGGACGAGGTGGCGGCGATCAGCCATCTCGTGTCGTCCGACGTCTCCGGCCCGGTGAACCTGAGTGCCCCCGTCCCGGTGACGAACCTCGAGCTCACGCGCGCGATCGCGGACCAGGTGCACAGACCTGCTGTCATCCCCGTGCCCGAGATCGCTCTTCGCGTGGCGCTGGGCGAGTTCGGGACGACGCTGGTCGACTCGCAACGGGTCGTGCCGGCTGCGCTCGAGGACGACGGGTTCGTCTTCCGCCACCGCACGATCGAGGACGGGGCGAGGTGGGCCGTCGGCCGCTGACGGCCGTCACCCCGGTCCAGGGCGACGTCCGGTCACTCGACGTCGCGGACGAGCCAGGTCGTGCCGACCCTCTGCAGGACGAGGACGTCCGTCTGCTCCTGAGGCTCTACCGCCGTCGTCCCGGATCCGGTCCGCTGCTCGTGCGCCTCGACCACGTACGTCACCCGGACACGGGCGTCGGCATCGGCGTCGAACGCCTCTCCGGCCGGGTCGTGCACCTCGGGGTTCTCGAGCACCGCGTCCTGGACGACGCCGGTCAGGCCGACGAACTCGACGTCCTGTGCCGTCAGCCGCTCGACGAACGCACTGTCCTCGGCCGCGGCTGGGGAACCTGCGACGGTGACGTCGGCGATGTCGCCGTCACCCCCGAGGGCCTCGAGACGCGCGACCGTCAGCTCGCCCGCGATCTGCTCGATCGACGCGGCGTGGTCGACCGGGCGCGTGCCGGGTGCGTCCTCGGCACCCGAAGACGCCGTGTCCGGCACGGGATCCGCCGTCTCGGTGTCCCCCGCGCCCGCGCGGGCGAAGGTCTCCGTCCCCACCAGCAAGACGGCGCCGACCGCGATCGCCGCGAGCACCGGGAGCACGAGCAGCCACCGACGGCGTGCCCGTGGTTCGCGACGCACCGCTCTGAGCTCTCGTCGCCGGGGCAACGGTCCACGCGCCGGATCGGCACCGAGTGCCCGGGCGCTCAACGCACCCGCGATCTCCGCCCCGTCGGGAACCCGCAACGGGCACTGGTCGGCGGTGTCCTGACAACGACCGGCAAAGGCGACGGCATCGGGCCGCGACCACGGCACCGGGTCCTGTGCGTCGGCAAGGACACCCGCGAGGCCTGACCCGGCCGCTCCCGACCGGGCGACGACCCGGGCCGCGTCGGCGACGTCGTCGGCCGGGTTCCGTTCGTCGGCGGCGTCGAGCCGTACGGCGAGCCGTGCACGCCCGTCGGGCGAGACGAGGATGTCCGACGCGGTGAGCGGTCCGTACGTCAGGTGCGCGGCATGGATCGCGGCGAGGCCGGCGCCCACCGACGCGCCGAGTCTCGCCAGCTCGCCCGGGTCGAGCTGACCGCGCAGGAGGGTCAGCTCAGCAAGCGTGATGTCCTCGGAGTCCGGCACGAGTGCCACGGACGGGCTCTCGACGATCTCGAGCACGGGCTCGACGTGGACGTCCCGCAGCCGGACGAGCACTGCGAGCCGGGACGCGGCGGCGTCCGGGACGGCCCGAGCCAGCATCCTGGCGCCCGCACCGTCGCGCAGGCGCCATCCCTCCGAGTCACCGGCACTGCCGTGGAACGTCCATCCACGTACCTCGGTGAGCGCGAGGATCTCCGGTGGGACGACGGCGTCCTCCCCCGCCGCCGAGGGCGGGCGGTGGCGTAGTCGGGCAAGCCGGGTGGCGGGGGCACGCATGGTCCCATCTCACCGCACGGCGCACCCCGCCAGGGCGTTGTCCACAGGCACGGCTACACCGCGACGCGGCGGCCCTCCCTCGCCGAGACCCGCGCTGCGTCCAGGACGTCGGCGATGCGCACGGCGTCGTCGGGGTCGACCGGGACCGGGGCCCTCCCTGCCAGCCAGGCGTCGACCGCCCGGTAGAAGTCTGCGTGGCCGCCGGGCGCGCGGGTGACGGGCTCACGCTCGCTCCCCCGGACGAGCCACCCTTCCGCACCCTCGGGTGCGTCCTGGTCCAGCACCTCGAAGACCGACGCGTCGTTCTCGAAGGTCGTCACGACGTACGCGGCGCGCGATCCCAGCACGCGGGTCCGGGGGCCAGGAGCCGCACAGAACGAGCCGGCCCAGAGCCTGCTGACCGCCTGTGTGCCGCCGTCGGGCCGCTCGTGGTGCAGGACCAGGAAGACGTCGTCCTCCGTCGGCGTGGTGTGCGCACGCAGCTCGGCGTACACCGAGGTCACCGGACCGAGGATCTGCGTGGCGGAGTCGACGAGGTGCGGGCCGAGGTCGAGAAGCAGCCCTCCGCCGAGCGCGTCGTTCTCCTTCCAGCGGTCGCGCGGAACCGGGCGCCACCTCTCCCAGCGACGCTCGAAGGTGTGGACGTCGCCCAGCTCTCCCGCGTCCAGCAGCGATCGCAGGGTGCGCTGCTCGTCGTCCCAGCGCCGGTTCTGGAAGACCGTGAAGGGTGTACCGGCGTCGTACGCCGCGGCGACCACTGCCCGCGCCCCGTCGCCGTCGAGCGCGATCGGCTTGTCGAGGACGAACGGGACCCGCGCGGCGCTCACGGCGAGCGCATGCTCGACGTGGAGCTGGGTCGGGCTCGCGACGACGACCACGTCGTAGCCGGACGTGTCGAGCAGCAGGCCCGCGACGTCGTCGTACAGGTCGACGCCGGGCCAGTCCGTCACCGCCTCCTCGCGACGCTCCGCGGACCTCGCGACGACGGCGGTCACCTGCAGGCCCGCCTCCCGGACCAGTCGCGCGTGGATACCTCGCCCTGATCCTCCGTAGCCGATGACGGCGACTCGTGTGCTCATGCCCTCATCCCATCGCACCGCCGCGGCTGACGCGAACCGCGGCGGTACGACGTCCCCCTGCTACTTGGTCGGTCGCGACAGCTTCGAGGGCCACCACGTCCGGTCACCGATGTCGTGCACCAGGGCGGGCACGAGCAGGGATCGGACCACGAGCGTGTCGAGCAGGACGCCGAACGACACGATGAACGCCAGCTGGGCGAGGAAGAGCAGCGGAATGACTCCGAGAGCGGCGAACGTCGCGGCGAGCACCACGCCCGCCGACGTGATCACGGAACCCGTGACCGCGAGCGCCCGCAGCACCCCCGCCCTCGTCCCGATCTTGATCGACTCCTCCCGCACCCGGGTCATGAGGAAGATCGAGTAGTCGACACCGAGCGCGACCAGGAAGCAGAACGCGAAGAGCGGCACGGAGGGGTCAGCCCCCGGGAACTCGAAGACCTTGTCGAAGATGACGGCCGAGAACCCGAGCGCCGCCCCGAACGAGAGGACGTTGGCCGCGATCAGGAGGACCGCGGCAAGAACCGAGCGCAGCAGGAGCATGAGGATGCCCAGAACCACGAGGAGGACGATCGGGACGATGACCGTGAGGTCCCGCTGCCCGGCGATCTGCGTGTCGAGCCGCTCGGCGGCCGCGCCGCCGACGAGGACGTCGTCCGAGACCGCGTGGACGTTCTCCCGCAGCACCTCGACGGTCTCGACCGCCTCCTGCGAGTCCGAGGATGCCGTGGTCGTCACGTCGATGCGGACACGGTCGTCGACGACGACGACCTCGCCCTCGTCCGCCTGGCCCGGGGTGGTGCTCTCGGCGTCCGTCACGGGCACGGCGCTCTCGACGCCGTCGGTCTCCTCGGCGGCGGCGACCACCGCGTCTAGGTCGGCGGCGGGTGCGATGACGGTGGCGGGCTGCGCGGAGACGCTGTCGAAGTGGTCCTCGATGACGTCCTGACCGTCGACGGAGTCGACCTGGGTCAGAAAGACCTCGTCGTCGCCCGTGCCGGTCGCATCCAGCATCGGGATGAACGCGGACAGGCCCACGAGGACGGCGGCGGTCGTGATCCACACGGGGCGGGCGTGCCGGCCGACGAACGTGGCGACGCGGGACCAGACACCGTGCCCCTCGACGGAGACGGTGTTCTCGTCGCCGCTGACATCCTCGTCGGGCTCTGCCGGTCCGACGTACTTCGGCCTGCTCGGCCAGAAGATGCCACGGGACTTCTGCCCACCGATCACCAGGAGGGCGGGCAGGAAGGTGAGCGCCGCGATGAACGCTGCGGCGATCCCGATGGCCGCCACCGGGCCGAGCGAGCGGTTGGACGCGAGGTCCGAGAAGAGCAGGCAGAGCAGACCGGCGATCACGGTGCCGGCGCTGGCGGCGATGGGCTCGATCGAGGCCCGGACGGCCTGACGCAGCGCGTCGAAGGTGGACCGGGTGTGCACCAGCTCCTCGCGATATCTCGCCACGACGAGCAGCGAGTAGTCGACGGCGGCGCCGACGACGAGGATCGAGAGAATTCCCTGGGACTGTCCGTTCAGGACGAGCACGTCGTTCGCGGCCAGCTGGTAGACGACGAGTCCGGCGAGGCTGAGGGCGAGGACGGCCGTGAGGATCACCATGAACGGAAGGATCGGTGACCGGTAGACGACGGCCAGGATCACGAGGACCGCGATGAGCGCGACCAGGAGCAGCACCGTGTCGATCCCGCCGAACGCGGTCACGAGGTCGGCCACGAACCCGGCCGGACCGGTGACCCACGAGTCGAGTCCGGCGTCGGACAGCTCGGGCTGGGCGTCCCGCAGGGCGGCGACGACGGCGTCCGTGACCGAGGTCTCGTCCGCGCCGATCGACGTGTCCGCCTGGGCTGCGTCGATCGACACGATCGCCAGCATGGCCTCGCCGTCCTCCGAGGGGAAGGCGACGGAGTCCGTCGTCAGCACGTCACCGACGGTCGTCGGCTCGTCGTCGAGCGCCCCCTCGAGGGGAAGGTCGGCGATCGCCGCGGTCCAGGCCTGCACCGCGCCGATCTGGCTCTCGTCGAGCGTTCCGCCGTCCTGGGCCTCGACCGCGACGAGCGCGGGCAGCGAGTCGGAGTCGACGAAAGCAGACGCCTCGTCGGCAGCCTGCGTGGACTCGGCGGACTCCGGGAGGAACGCGGAGGCGTCGTTCGTCTGGACGGATCCCAGCTTCCCCTGGGCCTGTCCACCCACCGCCCCGACGGCGAGCCACGCCCCGAGAACTGCGAGAATGATCAGACCACGGAATATCCCCCGGCGGGATTCGCTCAGCATGCTTAGTATCTTGGAGGAAGGGAGGTGCCCACCGCAACCGCGGGGCGCGACACGATGGACTCAGGGACGACGGGCAACGGCCCCATGGAGACCTGGCCGACAGGCAGGCTCCTCTCACACGTGACCCGCCGCGTCGAGCGCGAGTGGAACGCCCATCTCGCGGGCTGGAGCCTCAACCACGCCAGCTTCCCCGTGCTCATGCACCTGTTGCGGGGCACGATGTCCCAGCGCGAGCTCGCCGAACGCAACGGTGTCACCGAGCAGACCATGAGCAGGATCGTCGACCGCCTGGACCGGCACGGGCACGTCACCCGCGAGCTCGACCCGGCCGACCATCGACGCCGCGTCGTCACGATCACCCCGGCCGGCAGGACCGCCGCGTTCGCCGCCGCGGAACCCCGGGCGAGCGACCGGATCTCGTCCCGCGGCCTCGACACCGAGCAGATCGCCGCGCTGAGGGGTCTTCTTATCCAGATGGCGACGGTGGACACCCGCGACGAGGACGGCGAGGAGCGCTAGCCTCGGCTCGTGGAGTTTCGCGATCTCGACCTCGGAACACGCCTCGTCGACTACCACGAGGCGTGGGCGCTCCAGCGCGAGGTGCACGAGGCCGTCGTCGCCCGCACGTCACCCGCCACCGTCCTGCTCGTCGAGCACGCGGCCGTCTACACCGCCGGCCGGCGGACCCACAGGGCGGAGCGACCCACGGACGGGACACCCGTCGTCGACGTCGACCGCGGGGGCAAGATCACCTGGCACGGGCCCGGCCAGCTCGTCGCGTACCCGATCGTCCCCCTCCCCGAACCTGTCGACGTCGTCGCCTACGTCCGCGCCCTCGAGGACGCCGTCGCGTCGGTCTGCGCGCGCTACGGCGTCGAGACGATCCGGGTCGAGGGGCGCAGCGGGGTCTGGTGCGCGGCCGACGGGATCCGCCGCGCACGGAAGGTGTGTGCCGTCGGCGTACGCGTCGCCCGCGGCGTGACGATGCACGGACTCGCCCTCAACTGCTCCCCCGACCTCGACGAGTTCTCGGCCATCGTCCCCTGCGGCATCTCCGATGCGGACGTCACGTCGCTGAGCGCCGAGGTCGGGCGGCGGATCGAGACGACCGAGGTGCGGCCCCACCTCGAGGCAGCACTGCGGGAGCACCTTCCGGTGGTGCGCGAGGCGGTATCCTGAAGTCCTAGGGTCACGTGCGTGTCGGAGATCGGGAGGGTCGACACGCTCTTCAGTGAATCCTCAGGACCCCCCTCATGACGCGGACCCCCGCCCCCACGCACGCCGACAACACCACGATGCGCGCGGCCTACGCCGAGCTGCCCGCCCTCGCCGGACGTGCCTTCCTCCCCATCGCGTTCGTCGCGCGGCTCCCCTTCTCCATGATCGCCATCGGCGTCATGCTGCTCGTCACGGACGCGACCGGGTCGATCGCGACCGGCGGCATCGCGTCGGCCGCGAGCGCCCTCGGCACCGCGGTCGGCGGTCCCACGCAGGGCGCGCTCGCCGACCGGTTCGGCCAGCGGGCCGTCCTCCTCGTCTCGGTCCCCGCGCAGACGCTGGCCCTCGTGGCGCTCGTCGTGACGGTGTCGCGGGGCGAGATCTCCACGGCCCTCGTCGCCGCCGCCCTCGCGGGCGCCCTCGCCCCGCAGATCGGCCCCCTCGCACGCGGACGCTGGATGGGGATGGCCCGCGGGAAGCCCCGGGCGCTCGCCGCCGCGATGAGCTACGAGAGCACGGCGGACGAGGTGTCGTTCGTCCTCGGCCCGGCGCTCGTGGGCATCCTGTCCGCGGCCGCGTCGCCGTCGGCCGCGCTGCTGACGGCAGCCGCCGTCACCCTCGTGTTCGGCCTCGCGTTCGCGCTCCACCCGACGGCGGACGCGGCGCGGACGCACCGGCTCGCGGGTGCCGTGCATCCCGGGTCCTCGGGGGTGCGGTCGCTGCTTCCCCTGGCGGTGCCCGTCGTGGGCATGATGGCCATGGGCGCGTTCTTCGGCAGCACCCAGGCCGCCGTCACGGCCTTCACCCGCGAGGCCGGCTCCCCCGACGCCGCTGGCCTCGTCTACGCCGTGATGGGTCTCGGCTCTGCCGTGACCGCGCTCGCCACCGTCGCACTGCCCGACAGCCTGAGCCAGCGAGGCCGGTGGATCGCGTTCTCCGCCGGGCTGTCCGTGCTCGCGGTGGCGACCGCGGGCCTGGCCACAGGCGTCGGGATCGCCGGGCTGTCCGTCTCCCTGCTGCTTCTCGGGCTGTTCGTCGGGCCCGTGATGGTCACGATCTTCACCGTCGGGAGCAACCGTGCGCCGGTCGGCCGCGGTGCCGTCGCGATGACGTCGCTCGCCAGCGCCAACGTCGTCGGTGTCGCCGCCGGCTCGGCCGTCGGCGGCATCGCCGGGGAGTCGTCCGGAGCCACCGCGGCCTTCTGGATCCCGGCGCTGTGCGCCACGGCGCTGCTCGTGATCGGGGTCGCCTCCCAGAGGCGTCCGCCATCCGGCGCCCGGTGAACGTCGGACGCCCGTCTGCCCTAGGGTGGCAACGTCCCGCCGTCCACATCCTGGAGCCACCGAGTGACCATCGCACCCGAGGGTCGGCGCATGCTGCGCGTCGAGGCCCGCAACGCCGAGACCCCCATCGAGAAGAAGCCGTCGTGGATCAAGACGAAGGCAACGATGGGACCGGAGTACAACGAGCTCAAGAGCCTGGTGAAGTCCGGCGGGCTCCACACCGTGTGCGAGGAGGCGGGCTGTCCCAACATCTTCGAGTGCTGGGAGGACCGGGAGGCCACGTTCCTCATCGGCGGTGACCAGTGCACGCGACGGTGCGACTTCTGCCAGATCGACACCGGCAAGCCCGCGGAGTTCGACCGTGACGAGCCCCGCCGCGTCGCAGAGTCCGTCCAGCAGATGGGCCTGAAGTACTCGACCATCACGGGCGTCGCACGCGACGACCTTCCCGACGGCGGTGCGTGGCTCTACGCCGAGACGGTCCGGCAGATCCATGCGCTCAACCCGGGCACCGGCGTCGAGCTCCTCATCCCCGACTTCAACGCGATCCCCGAGCTTCTCGACGAGGTCAACGCCTCCCGCCCCGAGGTCCTGGCGCACAACGTCGAGACCGTCCCGCGGCTGTTCAAGCAGGTGCGACCCGCGTTCCGCTACGAGCGCTCGCTCTCCGTGCTGACCGCGGCGCGCGACGCGGGGCTCGTCACCAAGTCGAACCTCATCATGGGCATGGGCGAGACGTTGGAGGAGTCGAAGTCGTTCCTGCGCGACCTGCACGACGCAGGCTGCGATCTGATCACGATCACGCAGTACCTGCGCCCGTCGGTGCGGCACCACCCGGTGGACCGCTGGGTTCGCCCCGAGGAGTTCGTCGAGCTCTCCGACGAGGCCGAGAAGATCGGCTTCCTCGGCGTGATGGCAGGGCCGCTCGTGCGGTCGTCCTACCGGGCCGGACGCCTGTGGGGCCAGGCGATGACCAAGCGCGGGGAGAAGATCCCCGACGCCCTGGCACACCTCGGAGAACCGACCACCGCCCGCCAGGAGGCCTCTGCCCTCCTCGCACCCCGGTAGACTCTCGTCCCATGGCCCGCAAGAAGAACGACGTCGGCGCGCCCGACGAGCCGAAGCCGAAGAAGGTCAAGAAGCAACGCTGGTACCACCAGGTGTGGGCCGCGTACAAGATGACCCGTCGCGGCGACCCGACGGTGACGTGGATGATGCTCGCCGCGTTCATCGGCGTGATGGTCGTCGCGCTCGTCATCGGGCTGCTCTGGGGCCACCCGATCTACATGTCCCTCGTCGGACTGCCGTTCGGTCTCCTCGCCGCGATGTTCATCCTGACGCGACGTGCCGAACGTGCCGCGTACCAGCAGATCGAGGGCCAGCCCGGGGCCGCGCGCTCGGCGCTCGGCACGATCCGCCGCGGCTGGTCGTTCGACGAGGAGCCGGTGGCGGTCGACCCGCGGACGCGCGACACCGTCTTCCGCGGCGTCGGCAAGGCCGGCGTCGTCCTCGTCACGGAGGGGCCGCCGTCGCGCGCCTCGAAGCTCGCGGACAAGGAGCGGCGCCGGATCTCCCGCGTGCTGCCCAACGTCCCGATCACCGTGCTCCAGTGCGGCAACGCCGAGGACCAGATCCCCCTGCCCAAGATCGCGCGTTCCGTGCAGAAGCTCCGTCCGAAGCTGACCAAGGCCGAGGTCGGCGAGGTCATGAAGCGCCTCAACGCCCTCGGTGCCACGCGCCCGCCGATCCCCAAGGGCATCGACCCGATGCGTGCCCGCCCCGACCGCAAGGGGATGCGCGGCCGCTGACCCCGGCCTGCCCCCCACGTGACAGAGGGCGCACGATGCTCCGGCATCGTGCGCCCTCTGTCACGTGCGGTCGTCCGCACTCCCCGTCAGCGGGTCCGGACCAGCACGGTGCCCGCCGCCTTGTCGTGCAGACCTCGGCCGTCGGCGTCCCAGACGACGGCGGGGATCACCAGGCAGAGCAGAATCGTCCGGATCGCGGAACGCCCCAGGCCGACGGGCCGCCGGCGGTCGACGAGCCTGACCACCCGCAGTCCGAAGATCCGGTGCCCGATCGTGCTCCCGATCGAGGCGACGAGCAGCCACGTCGTCACCGCGAAGATTCCGAGCTGGGCGGAGGCCGAGACCTCGGAGAGCCCCTCCCAGAACCCGAGCCCCTGCGAGACCACCCCCAGGAGGAGGTAGGCGACGAGCGTCGCCGCCGCCCAGTCGACGACCAGTGCGCCGAGACGCGGGCCGAGCGTCGCCCTGGACCCGGGACCGCTCTCCGGGAGGCCGAGCCGGTCTGCCGCCCCCGCGCCGGTCGGAACACCCTCGAGCCAGGAGCCAAAATCTTCACGTGATGCCACGGTCCAAGCCTAGGCGGTCCGCGACGTGGGCGGTCCTGCAACGGGACCTGCGGTGCGACGACAATGTCACCCGAACCCATGGTTCGTAACGTGCCTGAAACATTTGGTACACGCCGGGGAAACTCCCTGCGCATAAGTTCACACCATGGCTTAGGTCGGCCGGCACACGGCTGGCACCGTCGATCAAGGAGTATGTGGATGTTCAAGACTGCCGAGGAGGCAATCGCCTTCACGAAGAACGAGGGCGTCGAGTTCGTCGACGTTCGGTTCTGCGACCTGCCGGGTGTGATGCAGCACTTCAACATCCCGATCTCACAGTTCGAGGAGTCGGCCTTCACCGACGGGATGATGTTCGACGGCTCGTCGATCCGTGGCTTCCAGGCCATCCACGAGTCCGACATGAAGCTCATCCCGGACGTCACGTCGGCCTACGTCGACCCGTACCGCAAGCGCAAGACGCTGATCGTGAACTTCTCGATCGTGGACCCGTTCACCAACGAGGCCTACTCCCGCGACCCGCGCAACATCGCCGCGAAGGCCGAGGTCTACCTCAAGTCGACCGGCATCGCCGACACGGCGTTCTTCGCCCCGGAGGCGGAGTTCTACCTCTTCGACGACGTGCGCTTCAAGACCGCCTCGAACGAGTCGTTCTACCACATCGACTCCAACGAGGCGGCGTGGAACACCGGCCGTGAGGAGGAGGGTGGCAACCTCGGGTACAAGACCCGCTACAAGGGTGGCTACTTCCCCGTCTCGCCCAACGACCAGTTCGCCGACCTGCGCGACGAGATGTGCGCGCAGCTCGAGGAGGTCGGGCTCTCGGTCGAGCGCGCGCACCACGAGGTGGGCACCGCCGGTCAGCAGGAGATCAACTACCGTTTCAGCACGCTGACCGCGGCGGCCGACGACCTGATGAAGTTCAAGTACGTCATCAAGAACTCGGCATGGGCGGCCGGCAAGTCCGCGACCTTCATGCCGAAGCCGATCTTCGGCGACAACGGCTCGGGCATGCACTCCCACCAGTCGCTCTGGAAGGACGGCGAGCCGCTGTTCTACGACGAGAAGGGCTACGGCGGGCTCTCCGACATGGCTCGCTGGTACATCGGCGGTCTGCTGAAGCACGCTCCGTCGCTGCTCGCGTTCACGAACCCGTCGGTGAACTCCTACCACCGCCTGGTTCCGGGCTACGAGGCCCCGGTCAACCTGGTCTACTCGGCCCGTAACCGCTCGGCCTGCATCCGCATCCCGATCACCGGTGACAACCCGAAGGCCAAGCGCGTCGAGTTCCGCGTCCCGGACCCCTCGGCGAACCCGTACCTCGCGTTCGCCGCCCAGCTGCTCGCGGGCATCGACGGCATCAAGAACCGCATCGAGCCGCCGGAGCCGGTCGACAAGGACCTCTACGAGCTGCCCCCGGAGGAGCACGCCGCGATCCAGCAGGTCCCCGCCTCGCTGGGTGAGGCCCTCGACTCGCTCGAGGCCGACCACGACTTCCTCACGCAGGGTGGCGTCTTCACCGAGGACCTCATCGCGACGTGGATCGACTATAAGCGGACCAACGAGATCGACCCGATCCGTCTGCGCCCGCACCCGCACGAGTTCGAGCTCTACTACGACATCTGATCGGACCGCGGTCACCTGACCGCACCGACGTCGTTCGACGACGGCGCCCCTACCTGCAGGTAGGGGCGCCGTCGTCGTCTCAGGAGCACCTCGCCGAGCCGAAGGGCTCGGTCGAGGACGATCAGTCCTCGTCGCCGTAGAACATCCGCTCGACGACGGCACGGGCCCGCCGCGTGGTGCGCAGGTAGAGCTCTTCGAGGTCGGCCCCGCTGCCGTCCAGGTCGATGATCCGGGCGAGACCTGTCAGTGACTGACGGTCGTGCGGCAGCAGGTCGGCGTTGCGTCCCCCGGTGCGCCCCGTCAGCAGCACGACGGCGCTCCGCAGACGGGAGGCGAGGTGCCAGGCGTCGGCGAGGATCTCGGCGTCGTCACGCTCGACGAGCCCGGCGTCGGTCGCAGCGCGGAGCGCCTCGATCGTCCCGGTGGTCTGCATGGCCGGAACGTCGTGCGCGTGCTGCAGCTGCAGGAGCTGGACGGTCCACTCGACGTCCGAGACTCCCCCGCGGCCCAGCTTGAGGTGTCGCGCCGGTTCGACGCCGCGCGGCAGCCGTTCGGCCTCGACACGGGCCTTGATGCGGCGGATCTCGCGGACGGTCGAGGCCGGGACCCCGCCGTCCGGGTACCGCAGGGGGTCGATCAGGTCGACGAACCGGCGTCCGAGGTCGTCGAGGTCACCGGCGACGACGCGTGCTCTGAGCAGCGCCTGGCTCTCCCACGAGCTCGACCACCGGCCGTAGTACTCCCCGTACGACGCGAGCGAGCGTGCGAGCGGTCCGTTGCGCCCCTCCGGTCGCAGGTCGGCGTCGACCGGGAGCGCGGGCTCCGGGGACATCGAGCTGAGGAACTTCTGCAGGCTCGTCGCGACGCTCGTGGCGTACTTCTGGGCCGCCGGGTCGTCCGTGCCGTCGGTGGGCTCGTAGACGAACAGGACGTCGGCGTCAGATCCGTAGCCCATCTCCTGACCGCCGAGACGACCCATGGCCACGACGAGCATGCGGGCAGGGCCGTCGTGCGTCGGGTCGTACCCCCGCTCGACCTTGGCGAGATGCTCGGAGACACGCAGCGCACCCGCGATGGCCGGGTCGGCGGCGTCGGAGATCGCCCGAGCGGCCGCCACCGGGTCGAGCACACCGAGCAGCTCGCCCGCGGCCGTCCGGCCGAGCTCGCGCCGACGCACCGCCCGCACGAGGGTGATGGCCCGGTCCGGGTCCTCCGCGCGTCTGAGGATGGCGTCCGTCTCGTTCGCCAGTCTCTCGGCGCCTCGTGGCTGCAGCTCGGCGTCGTCCGCGAGCCAGCGCACGGCCTCCGGCGTCCGGGTGAACGCCTCGGCGGCGTAGCGGGAGTTGGCGAGGAGCAGCGCGAGCCGCTCGGCCGCGGTGCCGGAGTCCCGCAGGAGCTTCAGGTACCACGGCGTGGCGCCGAGCTCCTCGGAGAGCGTCCGGAACGCGAGCAGCCCGGCGTCCGGGTCGGCCCCCGTGGCGAACCACCCGAGCATGACGGGGAGGAGCTGACGCTGGATGGACGCTCGCCTGCTCAGGCCGTCGGTCAGGGCGGTGACGTGCCGCATGGCGCCGGCCGGGTCGCGGTAGCCGATGGCGGCGAACCGTGCCTTGACGGCCTCGGGCGCGAGGCGCATCTCGTCGTCGGAGAGCTCGGCCATCGCGGGCAGCAGCGGACGGTAGTAGATCTCCTCGTGCAGGGCCCGCACCTCGCGGCGGGTCGCGCGCCACCGCTCCATCAGCGCCTCGGCCCCGCCCGAGCGCATCCCGAGCGACCGGGCGAGCGCCCGCTGGTCCTCGACGCGGGTCGGCATCAGGTGCGTCCGCTGCATGCGGGACATCTGGATCCGGTGCTCGGCGGCGCGCAGGAACGAGTAGCACTCGGCGAGACGCCGCGCGTGCTCTCTCCCGACGTAACCGCCGGCGGAGAGGTCCGCGAGCGCCGTCAGCGTCTGACGGCTGCGGATGAACACGTCGGCACGGCCGTGCACGAGCTGAAGCAGCTGCACCGTGAACTCGACGTCGCGCAGTCCGCCCTTGCCGAGCTTGATCTGTCGCTCCGCCTCGGCCGCCGGGACGTTGTTCTCGACCCGACGACGCATCGCCTGGCAGTCCTCGACGAAGTTCTCGCGCGTGACCGCGTGCCAGATGAACGGCTCGACGGCGTCCCGGTAGGCCGTCCCCAGTGCACGGTCGCCCGCGACCGGCCTGGCCTTCAGCAACGCCTGGAACTCCCAGGTCTTCGCCCACCGCTCGTAGTACGCGACGTGGCTCGCCAGGGTGCGGACGAGCGGGCCCTGCTTGCCCTCGGGCCGCAGCGCGGCGTCGACGGGCCACAGCGGCGGTTCCGACGTCGTCCCGGCGCAGGCGTGCGCCAGGTGCGTGGCGAGATGGGTCCCGACGGTGAGCGCCCGGTCCTCGTCGAACCCGTCGGCGGGCTCGACGACGTAGATCACGTCGACGTCGGAGACGTAGTTCAGCTCGCGACCGCCCGTCTTGCCCATGCCGAGGACGGCGATCCGTACGGCCTCGTGCCCCTCGACGTCGGCGCGCGCGACGGCGAGCGCGGCCTCGAGGGCGGCCGACGCCAGGTCGGCGAGCGCCGCGGCGACCGCGGGCAGGCACGCGAGCGGGTCGGACGCCGTGACGTCGCTGGCTCCGATCCTCAGCAGCCGGGCACGGTAGGCCCGGCGCATCGCGTCGGCGCCGTCGTCGCCCCCGAGCAGGGCGACGGGGACGTCCGCCTCGGGGTCGGCGCCGACGGCGCGGAGGAGCTCGGCACGGACGTCGGCCTCGGGGACTCCGATGCCGGGGAGCAGATCCGCGAGGATCTGGATGCGCTCGGGGTTGCTGATGATCTCGTCGCCGAGCGCCACGGACGCACCGAGGACGGCGATCAGGCGGTCCTGGCCTCGGCGCGAGTCGCCGTCGTCGGCATGGATCAGGCGACCGAGCGTGGCGGCGTCCTGCCCGCCCACCGTCTCCGCGAGCCGCAGGATCTGGAGCACGGCGAGGTCCGGGTCGGCCGCATAGCCGAGAGCCTCGTAGAAGCTCGCCGGCGCCCCGTCGACGAACGGAACGAGCGCGGGGTCCGCCAGGAGACGTGCCGCACGCGTGGCGTCGCCGAACCCGAGTCGAGAGAGCTGCCCGACGACGGACGTGGATCGTCCGCCGCCGGACCGCGAACCGCTCCCGAGGCTCACAGCACCGGGAGGAATCGCTTCAGCTCGAACTGCGTGACCTGAGCCCGGTACTCGGCCCACTCCTGCTTCTTGTTCTTCAGGAAGTAGTCGAAGACGTGCTCACCGAGCGTCTCGGCCACGAGCTCGGAGCTCTCCATGATGTCGATGGCTTCCGCGAGCGACTGCGGGAGCGGCTTGATGCCGAGGGCCTTGCGCTCGGAGGCCGTGAGGTCCCACACCACGTCCTCGGTGGGCTCGGGCAACTCGTACTCGTTCTCGATGCCCGCGAGTCCGGCTGCGAGGAGCACGGCGTAGGCGAGGTACGGGTTCGCGGCGGAGTCGACCGCGCGGAACTCGATCCGCGACGAGACGCCCTTGCCCGGCTTGTACATCGGCACGCGGGCGAGCGCCGAACGGTTGTTGTGGCCCCAGCAGACGAAGCTCGGCGCCTCCTGGCCGCCCCAGAGCCGCTTGTAGGAGTTGACGTACTGGTTCGTGACGGCCGTGATCTCTGCCGCGTGGTGCAGCAGTCCGGCCATGAACTGCCGCGCCGTCTTGGAGAGCTCGTACTGGGCGCCCGGCTCGTGGAAGGCGTTGCGGTCCCCCTCGAAGAGCGAGAGGTGCGAGTGCATCCCGGATCCCGGCTGGTCGGACAGCGGCTTGGGCATGAAGGAGGCGAACACACCCTGCTCCAGCGCCACCTCCTTGACGACCGAGCGGAACGTCATGAGGTTGTCCGCCGTGGTCAGCGCGTCGGCGTAACGCAGGTCGATCTCGTTCTGGCCCGGCCCGGCCTCGTGGTGGGAGAACTCGACCGAGATGCCCATCGACTCGAGCATCGTGATCGCGGCGCGCCGGAAGTCGTGGGCGTTGCCGCGCGCGACGTGGTCGAAGTAGCCGGCCTGGTCGACGGGCACGGGAGGTCCGTCGGTGCGCAGGGACTCGAAGAGGTAGAACTCGACCTCGGGGTGCGTGTAGAAGGTGAAGCCCATGTCGCTCGCCCGGGCGAGGGTGCGCTTGAGCACGTTGCGGGTGTCGGCGAGCGAGTGCTCGCCGTCCGGGGTCAGGATGTCGCAGAACATCCGCGCGGTCCCGTGCGTCTCGCCGCGCCACGGCAAGATCTGGAACGTCGTCGGGTCGGGTTTGGCGATCATGTCCGACTCGACGACGCGCGTGTAGCCCTGGATCGAGCTTCCGTCGAACCCGATCCCTTCCGTGAAGGCGGACTCGAGCTCCGCGGGTGCCACGGCGACCGACTTGAGGACACCGAGCACGTCGGTGAACCACAGCCGGATGAAGCGAATGTCGCGCTCCTCGACCGTCCTGAGGACGAACTCCTGCTGCCTGTCCATGGGCACATCCTGCCTGATGGCGGAGCCCAGGGATACCTCGCACGCCGGGCGGCCGTCGAACGCAGCGAGCACACCCCCGCCGGTCGGTAGGCTGACCGCATGCCTGAACTAAGGATCGCGCTCGCGCAGGTCGACACGTGCGTCGGCGACCTGGACGCCAACTCGGCGACCGTCGTCGAGTGGACACGACGTGCCGCGGAGGCCGGGGCCGACCTCGTCGCGTTCCCCGAGATGACGCTCACGGGGTATCCGATCGAGGACCTCGCCCTGCGCGGTTCGTTCCGCCGGGCGGCCTGGGACGCCGCGGCCGACGTCGCGACTCGGCTCGCGCAGGACGGCCTGGGGAACCTCACGGTCGTCTTCGGCACCGTGGGGACGTCGGGGACCGGCCGCGCGCACGTCGGGGCGGCCCACGAGCTGCCGACGAACCGTGCCGTCGTCGTCCGGGACGGCGCCGTCGTCACGTCCTACGACAAGCACCACCTGCCCAACTACGGCGTGTTCGACGAGTTCCGGATCTTCGAGCCGGGCACGGATCCGTGCGTCGTCGACGTCGGGGGCCGCCGTGTCGGCCTGCTCGTCTGCGAGGACATCTGGCAGGACGGGCCGACGGCCCAGGTGGCGGACGCCGGGGCCGACCTGCTGCTCGTGATCAACGGGTCGCCGTTCGAGGAGGGCAAGGAGCACCAGCGCACCGAGCTCGCCGCACGACGCGCCGCGCAGGTCGGCGCGCCGCTCGCGTACGTGAACATGGTCGGCGGGCAGGACGACCTCGTCTTCGACGGGGGGTCGTTCGTGGCGTCGCCCGACGGCGAGATCCTCGCGACGGCACCCCGGTTCGACGAGCACCTTCTGCTGTGGACGCTCCCCGAGGACGACGCGCCGCTCCTCCGCACCGAGGTCACCGCCGAGCTGGACCCGGACGAGCTCGTGTACCGCGCCTGCGTCGCCGGGCTGGCCGGGTACGTCCGCAAGAACGGGTTCCGCAGCGTCGCCCTCGGGCTGTCGGGAGGGATCGACTCGGCGCTCGTCGCCGTGATGGCCGCGGACGCGATCGGCGGGGAGAACGTCGTCGGCGTCTCGATGCCGTCCCGCTACTCCTCGGGGCACTCGAAGGACGACGCCGCCGACCTCGCCGAGCGGATCGGTGCCACGTACCGGGTGCAGCCGATCGGCCCGGTCGTCGAGAGCTACGAGGCCGCGCTGGGCCTCGAGGGTGTCGCGGCCGAGAACATCCAGGCACGCGTCCGAGGCAACATCCTGATGGCGCTCTCCAACACGGACGGCCATCTCGTCCTCGCCACGGGCAACAAGACCGAGCTGGCGGTGGGCTACTCGACGGTCTACGGCGACGCGGTCGGCGGGTACGCACCGATCAAGGACGTGGACAAGTCACGGGTCTGGGCGCTGGCCCGCTGGCGCAACAACGCAGCGCTCGACCGCGGGGAGATCCCACCGATCCCGGAGAGCTCGATCACCAAGCCGCCGTCGGCCGAGCTGCGCCCTGGTCAGGTCGACCAGGACTCGCTGCCGCCGTACGACCTGCTCGACGAGGTCCTCGACGCCTACGTCGAGCATGCCGAGGGTCGGGCCGACCTCCTCGCCCGCGGGTTCGACCCGGCGGTCGTCGACAAGGTGCTCTCGCTCGTGGACCGTGCGGAGTGGAAGCGGCGGCAGTACCCGCTCGGACCCAAGGTCACCGCCCTGGCCTTCGGCCGTGACCGACGCCTGCCCGTGACCTCACGATGGCGCGAGGCCTGACCCGCACGACGCGTGCACCCCTGCCGAATCGAGACCCGAGGACACCATGAACCAGCCCACCACCCCGTCGGTCGCGGACCGCAAGCGTGTCCGCGTCCACCACCTGACCGAGGCGAAGGCCGCCGGTGAGAAGCTCACGATGCTGACGGCGTACGACGGTCCGACGGCCCGGATCTTCGACGCCGCGGGTGTCGACATGCTCCTCGTCGGCGACTCGGTCGGCGACAACATGCTCGGGCACGCGAACACGATCCCCGTGACCGTCGACGAGATGATCGTCGCCGCACGCTCGGTCACGCGCGCCGCCCGGCGCGCCCTCGTGCTCGTCGACCTGCCCTTCGGCAGCTACGAGGCCTCGCCCGCCCAGGCGCACGCGACCGCGGTCCGGCTGCTGAAGGAGGGCGGCGCGCACGCGGTCAAGATCGAGGGCGGGACGCGCGTCGCCCCGCACCTGCGCCTCATGGTCGAGTCCGGGATCCCCGTGTTCGGGCACCTCGGGTTCACACCGCAGTCCGAGAACACGCTCGGCGGGCACCGGGTCCAGGGCCGCGGGGACGACGCCGCGGCCAGGCTCCTCGAGGACGCGCTCGCCCTCGAGGAGGCCGGGGCGTGCGCCGTCGTCCTCGAGATGGTCCCGGGGCCCGTGGCCGAACGGGTCAGCGCGGCACTGACCGTCCCGACGATCGGTATCGGCGCCGGGACGGCGTGCGACGGCCAGGTGCTCGTGTGGACGGACATGGCGGGCATGGGGCCGTGGTCGCCACGGTTCGCCCGCCGGTTCGCCGAGATCGGGGCGGCGCTGGAGTCGGCGGCGTCCGACTACGTCACCGCCGTGCGGAGCACGGAGTTCCCGGCACCCGAGCACACGTTCGAGACGTAGGCCCGACGGGTCCGCTAGGAGTCGTCCTCGTCCTCCGCGTCCCAGGCCTCGGTCCGCGCCCGAGCGGTCGCGAGGGCGTTCTCCGCGGCCTCTCGCGTCGGGTAGGGCCCCAGCCGCGACGTCCAGTCACTGCGTCGACCCTCCGAGACCTCGCCGCTCTCGGTGTCGAAATAGAACTCTCGTGCTCCCTCGTCGCTCATGCCCCCATCCTGCCCCGGCGTGCACTGTGAGGCACGTGATCACCGGCCGACGTCGCAGATCCGCCAGGAATCCGTAGACTGCCCGCAGACCGGCGGGATCCGACCGCACGCAGTGATCAAGGGACGGCGTCATGGGCAAGAAGAAGACATCGAAGCGCGTGGCCTTCGGGATCGACGTCGGCGGTTCGGGGATCAAGGGCGCGCCCGTCGATCTCACGACGGGCGAGTTCGCCGAGGAGCGTCACCGCATCGCGACGCCGCAGCCCTCGACGCCGGACGCCGTCGCCGAGGTGATCCGCGAGCTCGTCGACGCCTACGACCTGCCCAAGAAGCTGCCGGTCGGGATCGCGTTCCCCGGGCCGATCCACGACGGTGTCGTGACGAGCATCGCCAACCTCGACGCGTCGTGGCAGGGCACGCACCTGCCGGAGATCGTCGAACGAGCCACCGGGCGCCGCGCCGTCGCGCTCAACGACGCCGACGCGGCAGGGGTGGGCGAGCTGACGTTCGGTGCGGCACGCAAGGCAAAGGGCACGGTGCTCGTCGCGACGCTCGGCACCGGGATCGGCAGCGCACTTTTCACCGACGGACGGCTCGTGCGCAACACCGAGCTAGGCCACCTGGAGATCGACGGGCACGACGCGGAGAGCCGCGCGGCACACAGTGCGAAAGAGCGGGAGGACCTGAGCTGGGAGGCCTGGGCGGAGCGGCTCCAGCGGTACTTCGAGACCGTCGAGTTCCTCCTCGCGCCCGATCTCATCGTCATCGGCGGCGGCGTGAGCAAGCATCACAAGAAGTTCCTGCCGCTGCTCGACCTGCGTGCCGAGATCGTCCCGGCGACACTGCGCAACGCGGCAGGGATCGTGGGTGCGGCCCGCATGGCCGCCCGGCAGAAGAAGTAGGGCTCAGGCGCTCTGGCGCCGGATCACCCGGGGGCCGGTCGCGAAGAGACCCTGGACCCCGACGATCTCGAGGACGTCAACGACGGCAGCCGGCGGGTCCGGGAGCGCCACCGAGAACCCGCGCTCGCGACCGAGAGTCACGAACTGCACGAGGAACGCGATTCCCGTCGAGTCCATGAAGGCGACCTTCCGGGTGTCGAGCACCACCGGCAGTCCACGCTCGACGGCGTCCGACATCACCTCGCCCGCCTCGGCACGCAGAGAGATGTCGATCTCGCCCCACAGCTCCACAACACTTTCGCCCTCGCGCTCGCGAAGAACGATGCCGGGCCTTGACCCCAGATAGTGGACACGCTTGATCCAGGTTCGTCCTGGAGGAAGCGAGATGATCCACTCATGGCGAGGAAGAACTATTCCGAGGAGTTCCGCCTCGATGCGGTCGAGCTCTACCGGTGCACCGATGGCGCGACGATCAGACAGATCGCGGACGAGCTCGGGGTCTACGACGCGACGTTGTCGAGCTGGCTCAAGGCAGCCGGCGTGCCGACAAGGTCGGCCTCCGGGACGACGGCGTCGTCGACCACCGGTGGTGGGGCCGGGACCGCCGAGGAGGAGAACGCCCGGCTGCGCGCCCAGGTCGCCCGCCTGGAGGCAGATCTCAAGCGCACCGAGACCGAGAAGGACATCTTGAAGAAGGCGGCGAAATATTTCGCCGGGGAGACGAACTGGTGAGCCGCTTCCAGTTCGTCGCCGACCACTGCGACACCTTCGAGGTCAAGCGGCTGTGCAGGGTCATGGGGATCGCCCGTTCGTCGTACTACAAGTGGGTCGCCACCGCTGGCGCCAGGGCCGCCCGCAAGGCCGCTGACGACGCCCTGGCCGCGCGGATCGTGGCGGTGCAGAAGAAGGACAAGGCCTACGGGGCGCCGCGGGTGACCGCGGACCTCAACGACGGCGTCGCCGAGCCTGAGCGGGTCAACCGCAAGCGAGTCGCCCGCGTGATGCGTCAGCACGCTCTGCCCGGGCTGCGGCTGCGCCGACGTGTACGCACCACGATCCCTGAACCCGCCGATCGCAAGTACCCCGATCTACTGGGCCGCGACTTCACCGCCGTCGAGGCGAACCGCAAGTACGTCGGCGACATCACCTACCTGCCCTGCGGTGACGGCACATTCCTCTACCTGGCCACCGTGATCGACTGCTACTCACGCCGACTGGTCGGCTGGTCGATCGCCGACCACATGCGCACCGAGCTCGTCATCGACGCCCTGGATGCCGCAGCCCGTGAACGCGGCACCCTGACTGACGCGATCTTCCACGCCGACCATGGGGCGGTCTACACCTCCAAGGACTACGCCGCTGCCTGCGCCCGCCACGGCGTGCTGCAGTCCATGGGCGCCGTGGGCTCCAGCGCGGACAACGCCCTGGCGGAGTCGTTCAACGCCACGATGAAACGCGAAACCCTCGCCGGCGCGCACGCCTACCACGGCCCCGAACACGCCCGCCGGACCGTGTTCCGCTGGATCAACCACTACAACAAGCGCCGCCGCCACTCCTGGTGCGGATACCGCTCACCGATCACCTACGAGACCACGACCACCGCTACGCTGCGACTGGTCGCCTAACCACCCAGCGCGTGTCCACTATCTGGGGTCAAGGCCCGCCCCCTCCTGGCTGCGGAATCCGCATCACCCGTTTCCTTTCTGCCTTGGTGGGGGAAACATAACCCACCTAATGCATGATGCGAAAGGTCTTGTGGGGTGAATCCATGATCGACCCACAGGGTGCACCGACGATTCAATTGAACGTTCACTAAGAGTGAGCGGATGAGTCGGCCTGTACGCCGGGTTCTGTCACCGCCCGCAGTTGCCCGCGAGCGGGAGACGGCCATCCATCTAGGACGTACGTCGCCGCACGTCTCCAGCGGTCTACCCGGATGCTCGGGCGAGCAGCCCTCGTACGCATCCTGTGCGACCTTGCTCCCGGTGGGGTTTACCTAGCCGGACCGGTCACCCGGCCCGCTGGTGGTCTCTTACACCACCGTTTCACCCTGACCCACCGGCCGAAACCGATGGGCGGTCTGTTTTCTGTGGCACTGTCCCGCGGGTCACCCCGGGTGGGCGTTACCCACCACCGCGCTCTGTGGAGCCCGGACGTTCCTCGGCACCGGTTGCCCGGCGACGCGACCGTCCGGCCGACTCATCCGCACCAGAAGTGTACCGGTGCTCAGAGGTCCACCCGGTACCCGAGGGTGAGCTCGTCGCCGACGAACCCGCGGATCCCCCAGTTCTCGCGTGGGGCCTCGAGGATCACGACCTCAAGGTCGTCCGCCCGGAGCCCGAGCGCCGGGGCGACGTCGTCGTACATCGCGCGCACCAGCTCTCTCTTCGCGTCAACCGAACGGCCTGCAAAGCAGACAATCTCAACAATCAGATATGAATCTGACCTCGTCGGCGCGATCAACTCTCCCGGTTCGGCCAGGAGGATTCGATGAAAACGCTTGTCCTCGGGGATCTTCCATACCGCGACGACGCACCGGTGGACGACGTCCGAGAGCTCCTGCTTCCGATCGCTCCACACCTCACGTCGACCGTAGATCTTCACCTGCACCATCCCGGCAGGGTACCGCCGGGCGACGAGCCCGCCCCGGAGCCCGCATAGAGTAGGACGGTGCTCGTCCTCCTCCCCCCGTCCGAGGGAAAGACCGCCCCCACGACCGGGGCACCCTTCACTCTCGAGAAGCTCAGCCACCCCACGCTGAACGCGCACCGTCGGGCCGTCCTGGACGTCCTCGCCGACGTAAGCGCGCGACCCGATGCCCTCGAGCTCCTCGGGGTCGGGGCCGGGGTCGCGTCCGACGTCGAACGGAACCTGCACCTCGACGGCGCACCTACGGCTCCCGCCTCGTCGGTGTACACCGGTGTGCTCTACGCGGCCGCCGGACTCGACGCCCTCCGTCCCGCGGCGGCGGAACGCGCCGACCGCTCGGTCCTCACGATCTCGGCCTTGTGGGGTGCCGTCGCGCCCGGCGACCTCATCCCGGCCTACCGGCTCTCGATGGGCACGCTGCCGGGCCTGGGAAAGCTGGCGACGACGTGGCGCCCGCACCTGTCAGGTGCGCTCGACGCCCGCGCGGGTGGCGACGTCGTCGTCGACTGCCGGTCCGCACCGTACGCAGCGGCGTGGAAGCCGCCCGCCGACGCCGACTGGGTCGCGGTCAAGGTCGTCCGCGAGGTTGCCGGCGTGCGCAAGGTCGTCTCTCACAACGCGAAGCACACCCGCGGCGTCCTGACGGGCCACCTCCTCCAGCGCCCGGGAGAGCCGACCTCGGCCGACGAGCTTCTCAAGGCGACCGAAGAGCTGGTCGGGACCACGGTCGGCACGGAGGTCGGCAGCGGGCTGCACTACACGCTGCTCGAGGCCGGGCTCTCCGCGAGCGGGCGTGGGCCACGCACGCTCGAGCTCCTCATCTCGTAGCCGCGTCAGAGGTCGCTCGGCACCCCGATCGCCACGACCTCCGTCAGGCCCTCGGGCCAGACGCGGAGGATCGAGACCGACGCCGGAGGCAGACGGATCGTGCCCCACCGCGACGGCGGGACGTCGAGGGCGAGTCCCAGGGCCGCGCGGATCTGGATCGTGTGACCCACGACCGCGACGCTCGCCCCGGGATGCGCGGCCACCAGCTCCGCGAGCGCGGGCGCAACCCGCTCCCCGACGTCCCGCGCGCTCTCGCCACCGCCGGGCGGTACGGACGTCCCGGACTCGTACCACTCCGCGAGCTCCCCGGGCCACCGCGCATCGATCTCGTCGGCCGTCAAAGACTCCCAGTCGCCGAACGCACACTCGCGCAGACGGGCGTCCGGACGGACGTGCAGCCCGAGCCGCCGGCCGAGCGCAGCCGCTGTCTCGGCTGCTCGCTCGAGGGGCGACGCGACGATCCGGGACACGAACGGGAGGTCGCCCCAGGCCTTGCGACCGACCCGCTGGACGAGATCGGCGGCTCGAGCCGCCTGGATCCGGCCCGTCGACGTGAGGGCAGGGCCGGGAGCGACCGCGCCGGAGTACGCACCGCGCTCGGTCAGCGCGGTCTCACCGTGTCTCACGAGCACCAGGGTCGTGGCGACGGACGGGTCCAGACGACGGCGCGGGCCGCCGCCGGCCTGTGGCCCACCCTCCGCCTGCCCAGAGGTGACGACGTCGCCGAAGTCCCGGACGATCTCGGCCTCCCGCGTGTCCATGGCCTCGTTCGCCAGGGCGTCGGCCGCCGAGTTCTCCGCGCGGGGGATCCACGTGTAGCGGACCTGCTCCGGGTCGATCACGGACCGCGCCCGCTCGGCAAGCCGACGCATGTCCTCGTGCTTGATCTTCCATCTGCCGCTCATCTGCTCGACGACGAGCTTCGAGTCCATCCGGACGTCGACGACCGCCGCAGGGTCGATCGCCGCCGCGGCCGTCAGCCCGACGACAAGTGCCGTGTACTCGGCGACGTTGTTCGTCGTCTCACCCAGATAGCCCGCGCGTTCTGCGAGAACGGCCCCGTCGTCGTCCCGGACGAGCGTGCCGTAGCCGGCAGGGCCCGGGTTGCCGCGGGAGCCACCGTCGGCCTCGACGACCAGGTGTCGCCGGCCCACGACCTAGAAGTCTCCGCGGACGACGATGTGGCCGTGGTCCTCGAGCCGGACGACCGTCTCGGGAGCAGCCGCCGTGATCTCGGCGACCTCCGCGGGCGCGAGATTCAGGTTCAGCCCCTCGAGGAACGAGCCCTTGAGCGCGACGACGCCACGGCCACCGGTCTTGACCCGCACCTTGTCGTAGAGGGCGAGCAGCGGTGCGTCGATGCCCTCGACGGCCCGAGCACGGTCCGCCTGGGCCACCTCGAGGCTGCGGTCGATCTCCGCGGTCTCCGCGTCGCGCTCGGCGACAGCAGCGGTCCGGGCGGCCTCGAGCTCGGCGTGCGCCGTCTCGACGCTCTGCAGCGACGCGGTGTGCGCCTCCAGCCGCTCCATCACCTCGAGCTCCACCTCCTCCAGCGCCTCCTGGCGACGCCCGAGCGTCTCGAGCTCGCTCATCAGCGCCTGCGCGTCCTTCGCGCCGACCTGCCCGGAGTCCAGTCGCGACTGGTCCCGCGCGGCACGTGTGCGCACCTGCTCGACGTCGCCCTCGGCCTTGGTGAGCTCGCGTCGCAGGTCGGAGGCACGCGTGCGGGACTGGACCAGCGACGACGAGAGGTCGCTCAGCTGCCCGTCGAGCTCGGCGATGCGCTCCAGCACGGGGAGGTTGCGCTTCTTGTGCTCGAGCTGCTGGATCCGGATGTCGACGTCCTGGACGGCCAGGAGTCGGTGCTGATCCTCGGGCGGTGCTGTGGTCACGGGTGGTCCTCTCGGTCGGGAGCGTCGGACGACGGGATCTGGAACGTCCACGGGTCGGTGCAGCGCGTGCTGACGCGGGTCTCTACCGTACCGGCGAGGCGGTGGGCCACCGTGCTGGCCGCGGCGGCGAGCCACGTCCACTCTCCGGCGAAGTGCGCGACGTCGACGAGGTACGGCGTGGCCGCACCGCCGCTCGCGCGGCCGTCGTGGGCAGCACGCTCCCGCAGCTCGGACGCCGGGTGGTGGCGCAGGTCACCCGTGACGTAGACGTCGGCGCCGCTGGCGCGCACCGCGTCGAAGAGCGAGTCTCCCGCGCCGCCGACCACGGCCACGGTGCTCACGAGCGCATCCGGGTCGCCCGCCACCCGGACCCCCTGGGTGGTCGCCGGCAGCACTCGCGCAGCGCGGCGGGCGAAGGACGCCAGGCTCGTCGGTTCCGCGAGCGCCCCGACGCGGCCGATCCCCCGGTCCGGGTCGTCACCGGGGACGAGCGGGACCCGGTTCTCGACGCCGAGCACCTCGGCCAGTGCGTCGGCGACACCTCCGGGTGCCGCGTCGGCGTCCGTGTGGGCCACGTAGAGCCCGCAACCACCGCGGATGAGCCGGTGCACGAGCGCGCCCTTCGCGGTCGTGGCCGCGACCCCGTGGACACCCCGCAGGAACAGCGGATGGTGCGTCAGCAGGAGGTCGGCGCCCCACTCGAGCGCCTCGTCGACGACGGTCTCGACCGGGTCGACGGCGAACAGGATCTTGGCGACGGGCGCGTCCGGGTCGCCCGCGGCCAGCCCGACGGCGTCCCAGTCCTGCGCTGTTCCGGGCGGATAGAGGTCGTGGAGGACGCCGACGACGTCACTGAGGCGTGGTGAGGTCACGTGCTCAGGGTAGTCACTTCGCCCGGGCGTACGACTCGACGACGGCGACGGTCACGGGGAAGTCGAGGTCGAGGTCGCCGAAGAGAAGTCGCCCTGCGGCCGCGGCCGACTCACGCAGGATCGCCGCGACGTCGTCGGCCTGCCCCGCCGGAGCGTGCACCACCACCTCGTCATGGAGAAAGTAGACGAGGTGGGCCTGCTCGGCGAACGGCGCCGGCGCGAGGCAGGCGTCGGTGGCGACCGGCAGGGCCGCGAGCCGCTGCCTGATGCTCGCCAGCCAGCACGAGGCCCACTCGGCCGCGGTCCCCTGGACGACGAAGTTCCGGGTGAACCGCCCCTGGGCACGCCCCGTCGCGCGGGCCCGGGACTCGTCGTCGGCCGTGGCGGAGTCGGCGAACGCACCGCTCTGGGCCTCGCCCCACCCGCCCGACGGCGGGGGTGAGGTCCGGCCGAGCAGGGTGCTGACCCGCCGCCCGCGTTCACCCTCGCGCGCTGCCGCGTCGACAAAACCCAGAGCAGCGGGAAACGCACGGACCAACCGCGGGCGCACCAGGCCGCTGTCGCCCGACGTGCCGCCGTACAGCGCGCCGAGCATCCCGACCTTCGCGTGCTCGCGCGAGTCGACCACCCCTTGGTCCACGAGCCCCGCGTAGATATCGCCTCCGCGGCCCGCGGTCGCCAACCGCTCGTCGCGCGCCAGACCGGCGAGCACCCGCGGTTCGAGCTGGGCCGCGTCGGCGACGACGAGGGTCCAGCCGGGGTCGGCCACCACTGCGGGGCGGACGGCGTGCGGGAGCTGCAGGGCTCCCCCGCCGCTGGTCGCCCATCGACCCGACGGTGCGCCGGAGACGACGTAGTCCGGCCGGAACCGGCCGTCGTGCACCCAGGCGTCGATCCACGCCCACCCGTTGGCCGTCAGGAGCCGGGCGAGTCTCTTGTACTCGAGCAGCGGTCCGATCACGGGGTGGTCGACGCGCTCGAGGTCCCACTGACGTGTCGAGTCGACCGACACCCCGGCGTACCGCAGCGCGCGCAGAAGGTCCGGCTGGCTGTCGGGGTTCAGGGACGGCGCGTCCAGCGCGGCCCGGACCGACTCGACAAGCTCGTGCATGCGCGCCGGTCGCTCGCCGTCACGGGGCCGGGGTCCGAGCTCCGACCGCAGGAGCTCGTCGTGCACGCGGGCGCTCCACGGCAGGCCGGCATGGTGCATCTCGGCCGCGACGAGGGCGGCGGACGACTCCGCCGCAAGCAGCAGGCGGAGGGCACCGGGGCGGGCCGAACCGTCCACGGCCCCCTGCTGCGCGAGGAGCTCCTCGACGGGGTCGGGCGCGACCGGCGCCGCCACGTCGAAGAGCGTCTCCGCCTGCCGTGCCGGGAACGACGACGCGACGGGCGCGGGATCGTCCCAGGGATCGGCGGGCGCTGTCGCGTACGTCGACGCCTCGAGGGCCGCCGCCGAGCGCAGCACCCTGCGCGCAAGCCGCAGGTCGTGGGCACGCTCGACGCGATGCCCCCCGCGCAGCAGGTCGCGATAGGTCACGGCCGTGTCCGCCCACACCCACCGGTCCGTCGACGACGACCGCTCGTACGCCGTCGTGAAGGTCTCGGGCGGTTGCGCCACGTCCTGCCCCGGCGGCACGGCGAGCACCTCGGGGCCGTCAGGGCGGCCGGTGCCGGGTCGGCAGACGAGGTGCATGGGGCCAGTCTCTCGTGCCCGCCCCGCGGACGACGACCGATTCCGAGCGCGAGCCTCAGTCAGTCGAGCGTCCGCGCGAAGCACCGGGAGAGCTCCGAACCGACGTACGGCCCGTAGAGAGGGATCTCGGAGTAACCCTCCCGTTCGTAGAAGCGCACGGCGTCGGGCTGCTCGGTGCCGGTCTCCAGGACGAGCCGGCGCACGCCGCGCTCGCTCGCCGCGTCCTCGAGCGCGCGCAGCACGACGGAGGCCACGCCCGATCCGCGCGAGGCCGGGACCACGAACATGCGTTTGATCTCCGCGGACGGCGGGCCAGCGACGTCGAGCATGCGCAGGCCACCGCAGGCGACCGGCGCGCCGGTCGCGTCACGCGCGAGCACGAAGACCGCGATGTCCTCGGCGGTCGGCGCCGCGCCGGGCTCGTGGTCGTCGCAGCCGTATCGCTCGTCGAGCTCGGCCCGCTGCGCCCGACGGAGCCGGTCGGCATCCGGGTGGTCCCAGACGACGTGCCGGACCTCGAACGTTCGTGCGCTCACGTGTATCCCACTTCTCTGATCCGACGGAACGTGCGTTACCGTAACACTCGTTCCGGCGCCGATCGCGCCGCATGATCGAGGAGGAAACGTGGCACGCCCCAAGGACGCCGACGCGGCACGCCGGATCTCCGAGGCCGTCCGTGCCGTCATGGCGCGCGGCGGCCCGCAGTCGCTGAGCGTGCGCGCCGTTGCCAGCGAGGCGGGGTGCAGCACCGGCCTGATCATGCACACCTTCGCCGACAAGCGAGCGCTCCTCGCCCATGCGCGTGCACTGCAGCACGAGCGCGCCGCGCGGCGGCTCGCCGCGATCGACGAGGACATGGCCGACGCACCCGCGGCCGCCCGGCTCCGCGAGACGCTGATGGCCGCGCTGCCCGACGACGACGAGCGCACGCAGGACGCGCGGATCTGGCTCGGCTTTCTGGCGGCGGCCCTCGACGACGACGAGCTGCGGGCGCGCCACGTCGCCGGCAACCGGTCGTTCGTCGAGCGCGTCCGTGGTCTGGTCGGCGAGGCGCGTCCCGACGACCCGCGTCTGGACGTCGCGGCGACGACGCTCGCGCTCGTCAGCCTCGTCGAGGGCCTGACGTCGCTCAGCACCGCCGACACCGAGCTCTACTCCCCCGAGGCGCGAGCAGCCGCCGTCGACAGGGCACTGACCGCACACGGTCTCGGGTCGCTCCCGCCCCGCTGACGGCTCCCCTGCCGCGGTCGCGGCGGGGGCCCGTTCTTAGTGCTGCTCGTACGTCGAGAGGAAGTTCCCGAGCCGTCCGATCGCCTCGGTCAGATCTTCTGCCCACGGGAGCGTCACGATCCGCAGGTGGTCGGGCGTCGGCCAGTTGAAGCCGGTGCCGTGGGTGAGCAGGATCTTCTCCTGGAGCAGGAGGTCGAGAGCGAGCTGTTCGTCGTCCCTGATGGGGTAGACCTCGGGATCGAGACGTGGGAAGACGTAGAGCGCCGCCTTGGGCGTCACCGCGGTCACGCCCGGGATCTTCTCCAGCGCCGTGACCGCCGCGTCGCGCTGCGAGCGCAGGCGCCCGCCGGGGCTGACCAGGTCGTCGATGCTCTGGTAGCCGCCCAGCGCCACCTGGATCGCGTTCTGCGCCGGGACGTTCGGGCACAGCCGCATCGACGCGAGGAGGTCGAGCCCCTCGAGGTAGCTCCTGGCGTGCGACTTGGGGCCCGTGACGACGAGCCAGCCCGCGCGGTACCCGCAGATGCGGTAGGCCTTCGAGAGTCCGCCGAAGGTGAGCGTCAGGACGTCGGGCGCGACGGACGCCGTCGAGATGTGCTGTGCGCCGTCGTAGAGGATCTTGTCGTAGATCTCGTCGGACATGAGGATCAGCCCGTGCTTGCGGGCGAGCTCGGCGATCTGCTCCAGGTGCGGCCGGTCGTAGACGGCACCGGTCGGGTTGTTGGGGTTGATGACGACGATCGCGCGCGTGCGCTCGTTGATCTTCGACTCGAGGTCGGCGATGTCCGGGTTCCAGCCGTCGTTCTCGTCGCACCGGTAGTGCACCGGCTCACCGCCGGCGAGCTTGGTGACGGCGGTCCAGAGCGGGTAGTCCGGCGCGGGGATCAGCACCTCGTCGCCGTTGTCGAGCAGGGCCTGCAACGAGAGCTGGATGAGCTCCGAGACACCGTTGCCGAGCCAGACGTCGTCGATGTCGAGGTGCGGGAACCCGTCGCGGAGCTGGTACTCGTTGACCACCGCGCGCCGTGCCGACTTGATGCCGCGCGACTCCGAGTAGCCGACGGAGCCGGGCAGGCCGGCGATCATGTCCTGGAGGATCGTCGACGGCGCGTCGAAGCCGAAGTGTTGCGGGTTGCCGATGTTGAGCTTGAGGATCTGGTGCCCCTCGGACTCGAGCTCTGCCGCGCGTGCCGCCACAGGACCCCGGATGTCGTAGAGGACGCCACGTAGCTTCTCGGACTGCTCGACAGGTCGGATCATCGTCGTATCGTCGCATGCCGATCTGGGGCGGCCCAGGCCATTTCACTCTGCGACCCTGTCGCTGCACCCCGAGGTCGACCCCTGCACGCGAGGTAGTGCCTGGCAGGGTCGACCTCGCGCGCAGGGGTCGACCTCGCGACGGGGCGCAAGGCGGGGCCGGGCACAGCGAGGGGTGAGGAATAGCGAGGGGTGAGGAACAGGCGGGGGACGGGTGGGCCCGGAGGGACTCGAACCCCCGACATCCACGGTGTAAACGTGGCGCTCTAACCAACTGAGCTACAGGCCCTGGCAACCACGGAGCATACCGGGTCGATCAGGATGAGGTGGAACCGCGCCACCCGTCGATCATGGCGCGATAGGCGGCTGTCGGCCGCGCAGAGCCGGGGTCGGACCGCACGGACCAGCGGACCTCACCGTCGGCGACGAGGAAGCTCCCACGCCGCGCTGCGCCCCGGTCCTCGTCGAACACACCAAAGGCACGCGCCACCGCACCGTGCGGCCAGAAATCGCTCACGCCGTCGTACGGCTCATGCTCCAGCCAGGCGCGGAGCGCGGGGAGCGGGTCGCAGGAGACCACGAAAAGTCGAAGTCCCGCCTGCACGACGTCGCCCGCCAGCTCCCGGAGAGCATGCACCTCAACCGTACAGACCGGGGAGAAGGCATAGGGGACGAACACGAGGACGAGCGGTTCCTCCGAACCGTCGAGCACGACGGGCTCTCCGGACGTGTCCGACGCCACGACGCGCGGGACGCGGTCTCCGACCGCGAGCGTCACCGTCAGCGGTTGCGCCCGCTGGGACCGAGTCGGGTGGCCGACCAGTCGGGTGCGACGGCGAAGGTCGTCATCGCGTGCAGCCCCGCGGTGGTGGCCGCCTCCTGGATGACGGGGTGGCCGACGTGCTCGTCACGGCCGGGCTTGGGGGTGAGGATCCAGATCGGGCCACCGTCGTCGAGCACGGTCTGGACGTCCACGAGGAGATCCGTGAGATCGCCGTCGTCGGCGCGGTACCAGGCGATCACGGCGTCGGTGACCTCACCGAAGTCCTCGTCCACGAGCTCCGAGCCGACGGCCTTCTCGATCAGAGCACGCAAGTCGTCGTCGACGTCTTCGCCCCATCCGAACTCCTGGACGACCTGTCCGCTCGTGAACCTCAGTCGGTCCGCGTCGTACAGGTCAGCGGTCGCTGCCACAGTTCTACTCATCCTCTCACCGGGTTTCCCGCACAGGTGCGGCTTCTGCCCGCAAAGGTAGCCCACCTCGCGGATCTCTGCCTCCGCCACCATGATTCACACGGAATGTCAGGGAAATCACGCCCAGATCTTTGCTGTGCGAGTGACTTCTGCGCCGTTCGGCAACAGAATGGGAAGCGACCATCCTGATCCGTGTGCCCGCGGCCATGCCGCACGTCGCACGCTGAGGGGTCCGAGGCGAGCAGATCCGGGCAGACGAAGCCCGGCGCGAAGCTCCGAACGAGACAAGAGGATTCTGGTGGCATCGAACGACGAGACCAGGCCGCTGATTAACGGCCTGCTCAGCCAGGTACCGGACATCGACCCCGCCGAGACGAGCGAGTGGGTCGAGTCCCTGGACGGGCTGATCGACGACCGGGGCGGTCCCCGCGCCCGGTACGTCCTGCTCAACCTGTTGAAGCGGGCGCGGGAACGCAACGTGGCCATCCCGACCTCCATCAACACGCCGTACGTCAACACGATCGGTGTCCACGAGGAGCCGTACTTCCCCGGTGACGAGGTCATCGAGCGCCGGTACCGCAGCTGGAACCGGTGGAACGCCGCGGTCATGGTGACCCGCGCGCAGCGTCCCGAGATCAGCGTCGGCGGCCACATCTCGTCCTACGCGTCGGTGGCGACGCTCTACGAGGTGGGCCTGAACCACTTCTTCCGCGGCAAGGACCACCCGGGCGGCGGCGACCAGATCTACTTCCAGGGCCACGCCTCCCCCGGCGTGTACTCCCGTGCCTTCCTCGAGGGCCGGCTCTCCGCCGACGACCTCGACGGCTTCCGCCAGGAGCACTCCCACAAGGGCGGCGGGCTTCCGTCCTACCCGCACCCGCGCCTCATGCCCGACTTCTGGGAGTTCCCGACCGTCTCCATGGGCCTCGGCCCGTCGTCGGCGATCTACCAGGCGTGGACCAACAAGTACCTGCACAACCGTGGCATCAAGGACACCAGCCAGCAGGACGTCTGGGCGTTCCTCGGCGACGGCGAGATGGACGAGCCCGAGTCGCGCGGCATGCTGCAGCTCGCCGCGCAGCAGAACCTCGACAATCTGAACTTCGTGGTCAACTGCAACCTGCAGCGCCTCGACGGCCCGGTCCGCGGCAACGGCAAGATCATCCAGGAGCTCGAGGCCTTCTTCCGTGGCGCCGGCTGGAACGTCATCAAGGTCGTCTGGGGCCGCGAGTGGGACACCCTGCTCAACGCGGACAAGGACCGCGCGCTGGTCAACCTGATGAACACGACGCCGGACGGCGACTACCAGACCTACCGTGCCGAGGACGGCGCGTTCATCCGCGAGCACTTCTTCGGCCGTGACCCGCGCACCAAGGCGCTGGTCGAGAACATGACCGACGACGACATCTGGAACCTCAAGCGCGGCGGCCACGACTACCGCAAGCTGTTCGCGGCGTACGAGGCGGCGCGCAACCACACCGGTCAGCCGACGGTCATCCTCGCGCACACGATCAAGGGCTACGGTCTCGGCTCGACGTTCGCGGGTCGCAACTCGACGCACCAGATGAAGAAGGTCGGCATCGACGACCTGAAGGTGCTGCGCGACAACCTGCGCATCCCGATCACGGACGAGGAGCTCGACGCCAACCCGTACGAGCCCCCGTACTACCACCCGGGCATGGACGCCCCGGAGATCCAGTACATGCTGGACCGTCGCAAGCGTCTCGGCGGGTTCGTGCCCGAGCGGCGCGACTCCCCCGCGCCGCTGGAGCTCCCGGGCGAGAAGACGTACGAGATTCTCAAGAAGGGCTCGGGCAAGCAGGAGATCGCCACCACGATGGCGTTCGTCCGCCTGCTCAAGGATCTGATCCGGGACAAGGAGATCGGCAAGCGCATCGTCCCGATCATCCCGGACGAGGCCCGGACGTTCGGGCTCGACTCGATCTTCCCGTCGGCGAAGATCTTCAACACGCTCGGCCAGAACTACCTGGCGGTCGACCGCGAGCTCATGCTCTCCTACAAGGAGTCCGAGTCCGGCCAGATCATGCACACGGGGATCAACGAGGCCGGTTCGGCCTCCGCGTTCCAGTCGGTCGGCACGTCGTACGCCACCCACGGCGAGGCGCTCATCCCCGTCTACATCTTCTACTCGATGTTCGGGTTCCAGCGCACCGGCGACCAGTTCTGGGCTGCCGGTGACCAAATGACCCGCGGGTTCATCATCGGCGCGACGGCGGGGCGCACGACCCTGACCGGCGAGGGCCTGCAGCACGCGGACGGGCACTCCCCGATCCTCGCGGCGACGAACGCCGCGATCGTGCAGTACGACCCGGCCTACGGCTACGAGATCCGCCACATCGTGCGCGACGGCATCGAGCGCATGTACGGGGACGGCTCGGACGGGCGTGACCAGAACGTCATGTACTACCTGACCGTGTACAACGAGCCGATGATCCAGCCGGTCGAGCCGGAGGACGTCGACGTCGAGGGCATCAAGCGCGGCATCCACCGTGTCTCGGTGTCCGACGCCGAGGGCCCGAAGGCTCAGATCCTCGCCTCGGGCGTGGGTGTGCCGTGGGGCCTCGAGGCTCAGGAGCTCCTCGCGAAGGACTGGGGCGTGTCGGCCGACGTCTGGTCGGTCACCTCGTGGAACGAGCTCCGTCGTGACGGTCTCGCCGCGGACCAGGACGCGTTCCTGTACCCGGAGCGCGAGGCTCGGGTCCCGTACCTGACGCAGAAGCTGCAGGGCGCGGACGGCCCGTTCGTCGCGACGTCGGACTTCGACCACATGGTCCCGGACCAGGTCCGCCAGTGGATCCCGGGCGACTACGCGGTGCTCGGTGCCGACGGGTTCGGGTTCTCCGACACCCGTGCCGCTGCCCGTCGGTACTTCAAGATCGACGGCCCGTCCGTCGTCGTCCGGGTGCTGCAGCAGCTGGCACGACAGGGCAAGGTCCCCGCGGAGTCGGTCTCGCAGGCCATCGAGAAGTACGCGCTGCACGACGTGAACGCCGGCACCTCCGGCAACGCCGGCGGCGACGCCTGACCGTCCGGCTCGGACGACGAACGCCCTCCCACCTCGGACGAGGTGGGAGGGCGTTCGTCATGTCTGGCCGGCTCAGCGCCCGAAGCTCTGCTCCCGCTGCGTGATCGCCCGTTCGAGCTCGGGGGTCATCGCCTTGACGGCGTCCGAGTCGGGGTGCGCCGCGAGCGCGTCGAGATGGTTGCGCGCGTCGGCGACCCGGTCGGCGTCCAGGGCCGCGAGCACGAGTTGTCGACCGACCTCGGGGACGTGCTCCCGGGTTCGCCAGTGCCCGATGCCGAGCCCGAGTGCGTCCACCGCGTGTCCCGACTCCCGCAGCCCGACGACCGACTCGGCGAGCGCCTGACCCGTGGGGTCCCGGTCGGTCGCCGTGGCGAACCGGCGCAGCGCGCCGTCGAGGTCCTCGTCGACCGAGAGACGCCCGAGCTCGACCAGCGGGTACCACCCGCGCGGGTTGCCGGCGAGCTCTTCGGCCAGCGACCAGACGGCGAGGTCGGCCGCCCGCTGGACCTCCTGCTCGTCGACCGGTGCCGCGAGCGGGTCGTCGGGAACGTGGGCGTCGGCGGCGCGGCGGCGCACGATCTCTGCCAGGGCCTGGAAGGCGCGCGCGTCGTTGGGGTCGTCGGCCAGCATGGCTCGCAGGGCGTCCTCGTGCACGGTGTCCCCTCGTCGTCCGCTCGTGGTGGGCCGTCGCGCGCCGATCGTCGACGTCGGCTGTCGTCGGATCAGTTGTCGAAGACGGGGCATGAGGGCCATGCCTTCACCCTAGCCTCCACGTCACCAACTCACCCTGGGCGGCGCTCCGGACGACCCTTCCGGTTCGCGCGGACACGCGGGGCGACCGACACGCACACCGGGGACGTTGTGGAATCTCTACAATCCGATGTGGATATGATCGCGCGGTGACCTCCACCCCCGACCACCTCCAGCGCGTCCGCGACGGCGGCGGTCTGCTCACGGCAGCCGCGCTCCGGCGTCTCGACGACGAGCTCGACTGGTACCGGGCGCTGCCCGCGGAGGACCGCTCGTGGATCGGACTCGTCGCGCAGGCCGGCATCTCGGCCTTCACGTCCTGGTTCGCCGACCCCTCGCGAGCCCCGCACGGTGTGAACGAGATCTTCGCCGCGGCTCCCCCCGAGCTCACGCGGTCGATCTCGCTCCAGCACACGCTCCAGCTCGTGCGTCTCGTCGTCGAGGTCGTCGAGGAGAACAGCGACCGGCTGGCGGTCCCGGGGCACGAGCGCGACCTGCGCGAGGCCGTGCTGCGCTACTCGCGCGAGGTGGCGTTCTCGGCCGCCGAGGTCTACGCCCGCGCGGCCGAGGTGCGGGGCGCGTGGGACGCCCGCCTGGAGGCACTGGTCGTCGACGCGCTCGTGCGGGGCGACACGGACCACTCCGTCCGGTCGCGGGTCTCGGCCCTCGGGTGGGGCGGGCGCGGGAGCACCCTGGTCATGGTCGGGACGACCGACGGCCCGCTCGACGAGGTCCGGACGGCGGACCTGCGGCGGGCGACCCGCCGGGCCGCCGGGGACGCTCTGGTCGGGATCCACGGCGACCGCATCGTCCTCGTCATCGGGGGCGAGAGCGATCTCCAGGCCGCGGCGGCGACGCTCCTCCCACGTTTCGGGCCCGGCCCGGTCGTCATCGGACCCACCGTCCCCGGCCTCGACGACGCCGCGCGGTCGGCCCAGGCGGCCCTGGCAGGACTCGCGGCGGCCCCGGCCTGGCCGCAGGCCCCGCGGCCCGTGCTCGCCGACGACCTGCTGCCCGAGCGCGTGCTGACAGGAGACGCGATCGCACGCCGCACCCTGGTGGCGCAGGCGTACCGGCCCCTGGAGGAGGCGACCGGCTCGATCCTCGAGACCCTCTCGGCCTACCTCGGGACCGGACGATCGCTCGAGGCCGCGGCCCGCAACCTCTACGTCCACCCCAACACCGTGCGGTACCGGCTGAAGAAGGTCTCCGAGGTGACGGGTTGGGACCCCCTGGACGCCCGCGAGTCCTTCGTGCTGCAGATCGCGCTCGCCGTCGGTCAGCTCGGCGCCCGACGCTGACACCCACGGTGGCGCCGAGTTGTAGGTACTGCACAACACACCGTCGCAACCTTCGTGCGCGCCGCCACGTCACGCGAGCGCCCGCGCCAGGCACAGTTGACGGGTGCTCGCAGTCGTCTGCCCTGGACAGGGCTCCCAGTCCCCCGGAATGCTCAGCCCCTGGCTTGAGGTCCCCGGTGTCGCGGAGCGCCTCGCGGCGTTCTCCGAGGCGGCCGGCATCGACCTCGCCACCCACGGGACGACGTCCGACGCCGAGACGATCAAGGACACGGCGATCGCCCAGCCGCTCCTCGTCGCCACCGCGATCCTCGCCGCGGAGAACCTGCTCGACGGCACCGCGGCGGCGGACGCGATCGACGTCACCGCGGGCCACTCGGTCGGCGAGCTGTCCGCCGCGGCCGTCGCGGGCGTGCTGACCGGCGAGAGCGCGGTCCGGCTCGTCACGCACCGCGCGAAGGCGATGGCGACCGCCGCGGCCGCGGCACCCTCCGGAATGGCTGCGGTGCTGGGCGGTGAGCCGGAGGCGGTGCTCGCGGCCATCGAGGCAGCTGGTCTCTGGCCCGCGAACGTCAACGGTGCCGGACAGGTCGTCGCGGCCGGCTCCCCCGAGGGCATCGAGAAGCTCACCGCGAACCCGCCCGAGCGCGCCCGGGTGCGTCCGCTCCAGGTGGCCGGCGCGTTCCACACACCGTTCATGGAGCCCGCCCGCGACGAGTTCGCCGCGGTGCTCGACGGGTGGAAGTCGGCGGACCCCACGGTCACGCTGCTCTCGAACGCGGACGGACGGTCGTACGGTCAGATCTCCGGCGAGGGCGACGGCGCGGGCGCCGACGTGCTGCAGCGGCTCGGCGCCCAGGTGGTCGCCCCGGTGCGGTGGGACCTGTGCCAGGAGACACTCGTTACGCTGGGCGTGACGGGTCTGATCGAGCTCGCGCCCGGCGGGGTCCTCACCGGCCTCGCTCGACGTGCGATGCGCGGTGTCGAGACGGTAGCCGTCAAGACGCCCGAGGACCTGGACGCCGCCCTCGAGCTGGCGTCGCGGCACCACGGCACCACCCCGACCGAGACCGAGGAGACCACCGCGTGAGCACTCCCACCCTTCGCCTGCCCGAGACACCAACGGGGTCACGGATCCTCAGCATCGGTGCGGCGCGCGGTGCGAACGTCGTCACGAACGACGACATCGCGGGACCGATCGACTCCTCCGACGAGTGGATCCAGCAGCGCACCGGGATCGTGACTCGACGCCGTGCGGACGCAGACGTCACGGTGATCGACCTCTCCGAGGAGGCGGCACGCGAGGCGCTGACCGGCGCCGGCCTCACCGGCGCGGACATCGACACCGTCATCGTCTCCACCGTGACCCACTTCGAGCAGACCCCGGCCGCCGCCGCCATCCTGGCCGACCGGATCGGTGCGACGCCTGCCGCCGCCTGGGACATCTCTGCGGCCTGTGCAGGCTTCAGCTATGCCGTCGGCCAGGCAGACGCACTGGTGCGCTCCGGCGCCGCCCGGTACGTGCTGATCGTCGGCGCGGAGAAGATGAGCGACTTCATCGACCCGACCGACCGGAGCATCTCGTTCCTGCTCGGCGACGGCGCCGGTGCCGCGGTCGTCGGCCCGTCCGACGTCCCCGGCATCGGCCCGACGGTCTGGGGCTCCGACGGGTCCAAGGCGGGGGCGATCGGTCAGACGCACGCGTGGGACGCGATGAAGACGACGCCCGACGCCGGATGGCCGACGCTGCGCCAGGACGGTCCCTCGGTCTTCAAGTGGGCGAGCTTCCAGATGGCCCCGATCGCCCAGCGGGCGCTCGACGCCGCCGGGGTCACCGCCGACCAGATCCAGGCGTTCGTCCCGCACCAGGCGAACATGCGCATCATCGACCAGCTGATCAAGCAGCTCCGGCTCCCGGAGTCGGTGGTGATCGGACGCGACATCGCCGACACCGGCAACACGTCGGCCGCGTCGATCCCGCTCGCGACCGAACGGCTGCTGCGCGAGGGTCAGGTGAAGTCCGGCGACCTCTCGCTCCAGATCGGGTTCGGCGCCGGGCTCGTCTACGCCGCCCAGGTCGTCGCACTCCCTTAGTTCCACTGTCCTGCGGCTGCCACCCGGCACGCCGTGATCACCATGCTCCGGGCCACCGGGGCAGACATCAAGGAGATACACCATGGCTGCCACCGAGCAGGAAGTCCTTGCGGGCCTCGCCGAGATCGTCAGCGAAGAGACCGGTCTGCCGACCGACGCCGTCGTCCTCGAGAAGTCCTTCACCGACGACCTCGACATCGACTCGCTCTCGATGATGACCATCGTCACGCACGCCGAGGACAAGTTCGACGTCCGCATCCCCGACGAGGACGTCAAGAACCTCGCGACCGTCGGCGACGCCGTCAGCTACATCACCAAGGCCCAGGCCTGATCCGCGGGCCGGGCCGGGTGACCACCCGGCCCGGCCGCCCGCACCCTCGTCTTCACGCACGCAGGTTTCTGCACCCGTTGCCCCACCATGACCCCGTAGGAGTCGCCATGAGCACCGTCCCCGACGTCGTCGTCACCGGCCTGGGAGCCACGACCCCCCTCGGTGGTGACGTGGAGTCCACGTGGCGCGCCGCCCTCGCCGGCGAGTCAGGCGTGAACAGGCTCTCCGAGGAGTTCCTCGGCGACTGGGAGATGCCGGTCACCTTCGCGGCGCAGCTGAAGGTCCCCTCGGACGAGGTCCTGAGCCGGCCCGAGACCAAGCGGATGGACCTGTCGGCCCAGTACGCCGTCGTCGCCACCCGGGAGGCATGGGCCGACGCCGGTTCCCCGGAGGTGGACGGCGACCGTCTCGGTGCGGTCGTCTCCTCGGGCATCGGCGGCATCCAGACGATCCTCAACGCCTGGGACACCATGAACTCGCGCGGCCCGCGCCGCGTGCTCCCGATGACCGTGCCGATGCTCATGCCCAACTCCCCCTCGGCCTACGTCGAGCTGGAGATCGGTGCCCGCGCCGGAGCGCACGCGCTCGTCTCGGCCTGCGCGTCCGGTGCCGAGGCCATCGGGTACGGGCTCGAGATGATCCGCACGGGTCGCGCAGACGTCGTCGTCGCCGGCGGCACCGAGGCGGCGATCCACCCGATGCCGATCGCCGCGTTCGCCGCGTCGCGCACGCTCTCGACCCGCAACGACGACCCCGAGGGCGCCTCCCGCCCGTACGACGTGACCCGCGACGGGTTCGTCCTCGGCGAGGGCGCAGCCGTCGTCGTCCTCGAGAGCGCGGAGCACGCCGCCGCCCGTGGCGCCCGCGTGTACGCGAAGATCGCCGGAGTCGGCCTGAGCTCCGACGCCTACCACATGACGTCGCCCGACCCCGAGGGACGGGGCCAGATCGCCGCCATGCGCAGCGCCCTGGAGAACGCCGGACTCTCCACGAGCGACGTCCGCCACGTCAACGCACACGCGACGTCGACGACCGTCGGCGATCTCGTCGAGGCACGCAGCATCCGCTCGCTCCTCGGCGACGACGCCGACCAGGTCTCGCTGTCTGCGACCAAGTCGATGACGGGCCACCTTCTCGGTGGAGCGGGCGCCCTCGAGTCGATCTTCACGATCAAGGCGCTGGCGGACCGGCAGGCGCCGCCGACGATCAACGTCACCGAGCCGGATCCCGAGCTCGACCTCGACCTCGTCCGGAACACACCCCGTGAGATCCCGACGGGCGACGTCGCCGCGATCAACAACTCGTTCGGCTTCGGTGGTCACAACGTGGCACTGGTCGTCACCTCCGCGTAGCGAGACCGGGCACGACGAAGGCCGGTACCCCTTCCCCGGGGGTGCCGGCCTTCGTCGTGAACGGTTCCTGCTCTCGCGTCGCGAGCCCGGACGTCGTGGCCGCGGTCCGAGGTCAGCCGACCTCGTGGAGCCAGCGCACGGGTGCGCCGGCACCGGCATAGCGGAACGGCTCGAGCTCCGCGTCCCAGGCGGTGCCGAGGGCGAGGTCCAGGGCGTCGCGCATCTGCCGCGGATCGGCGTGCTCGAGCACCGAGCGGATGCGGTCCTCCGGGACGACGACGTTGCCGTGGACGTCCGTCGCGGCGTGGAAGATCCCGAGACCTGGAGTGTGCGACCACCGGCTGCCGTCGGCACCGGGCGAGGCCTCTTCCGTCACCTCGTACCGCAGGTGGGCCCAGCCGCGCAGGCCCGAGGCGAGCTTGGCACCGGTCCCCTGCGGACCGGTCCAGCTCAGCTCGGCGCGCAGCACCGAGGCGCCAGCGGGCTGGTCGGTCCAGTCCAGCGAGACGCGCCTGCCCAGCACGTTGCCTGCCGCCCACTCGATGTGGGGGCACAGCGCACGCGGAGATGAGTGCACGAAAAGAACACCGCGAGTGGTTGCACCAGACATGTCGGCCTCCCTAGGTCGAGGTTCGTCTTCCCCAACGTCCTCGCCCAGCGGGAGTACTGAAGTGCACGCGGCGTGCTCGTGCTCACATTCTTACATGATCCCGAAGAATCATGCAGGGTGGGGGCTCAGAGCTGTGAACGCAGCTCGCGCATCGCCTTGCGCCGGACGGACTTCTCCAGCCGGTCCAGGTAGAGCATGCCGTCCAGGTGGTCGCACTCGTGCTGGAGCGCGCGCGCCATCAGCTCCGTGCCCTCCACCACGACGGGCTTCCCGTCGAGGTCGATCCCCTCGACCCGGGCGTACCACGCACGTGTCGTCGGGTACCAGAGCCCGGGGACGGACAGGCACCCCTCCTCGCCGTCCTGGTACTCGTCCTCGGACAGTGCGGTGATCCGGGGGTTGAGCACGTAGCCGATCTCATCCTCGATGTTCCACGAGAAGGCACGGAGGCTCACGCCGATCTGGGGTGCTGCGAGACCTGCCCGACCGTCGTCGTCGACCGTCTCGACGAGGTCCTCGACGAGCGCACGCACGCGGTCGTCGATGGTCGTGATCTCCTCGCACGGGGTGCGCAGGACGGGGTCCGGGATAACGCGGATCTCTCGCATGGCCATGGGCCATATTCTTCCACGTCTCCCGGACCCCCACGGATCACATCCGGGCGAACCGTGCCCTCGCGAACGAGTACAGGCCGTAGGCGGCGAACCCGAGGCCCATGGCCACGAGCAGGACGGCCCCGAACGGCTGCCCGCCGATCGTGGCGAAGACGTCGTCCATGCCACCGGCCTTGTCGGCGTCGGCCGTGAGGGCCGCCCAGACGAAGAGTGCACCGAGGACGACAAGCGCTGCGCCCTTGGCGATGTACCCGATCTTCCCGGTCAGGACGACACCCTTGCCGGCGGCACCCGTTCCCGTCGACCTCAGGTCCTCGCGGAACTTCTCCTTCCAGCCCTTGTAGACGTGGTAGACGCCGCCACCGATGATCGCCAGGCCGACCGCCCCGACGAGGAGCTGACCCGCCGGCGCGGCCAGGGCCTTGGCCGTCAGCGACTCCTCCGAGCCGCCACCCGACCCGCTGCCCGTCGCGAACCGCATCGCGATGAACCCCATCGCTCCGTAGAGCACGGCCTTCCCCGCAGCCTTGGCGCGGTCCGTGGCCTCCTGCCCGCGAGAGACCGCCTCCGTCACCTGCCACAGCGCGAGCGCCGCGAAGGCGACGACGGCGAACCAGAGGACGAACGCGCCACCGGGCGTCTGGGCGATCTCACTGAAAGCACCGGAGGAGTCAGCGGACCCGGAGTCCGAGGAGGACAGCGCGATCTTGACGACCAGGCCGCCGACGATCAGGTGCAGGAGGCCGCTCACCGCGAAGCCGGCACGCGCCAGACCCTGGAGGACCTTGCTGTCGTTCGCCTGCTGGGCGGCACCAGATGCCGAGTTCATGAATCACCCTCCCTCGCCCCGGTCGATCCGGGGCAGGGAGACAGTGTGGCAAAGATTCCGTTCCACACCACTTGTCGGGCCTGCCGGCCGTCGGCACCGGCGTTCGACACTTGCGTCGAGCGCGGGTGACTGCCCGGACTCACAACTCGGGGATCCCTCAGGAACACGGGTGGGCCAGGTGGGGCTTGAACCCACGACCGACGGATTATGAGTCCGCTGCTCTGACCGACTGAGCTACTGGCCCGTGCGCCGAACATCGTACCCGTCAGCGCAGCGCGAGTCGCCGCCGTTCCGCCATGCGCCGACGGCGCGCCTCGACCTCGTCGGCGAGCTCGTGCAGGTCGGCGAGGAACCGGTCGGCGTGCTCGACCAGCACACCGATCCGCTGCTCGTCCCGGGCCACCCAGCAGACCTCTCGCTCGAGCGTGTGCCGGTGCTCGACGACGAAGAGCGAGCGGTCCGCACCGGTGACGTGCAGCTGCCACTGGAGCTGGTCGCGATACCGACGGACGGCGCTGCGCAGCGGATGGACCGACGTCTTGATCTCGGCGATCGCGTCCTCGCCGATCCCGTCGGGCGTGGCGAGGTGGCCCGGCGTCTCCCCCTCGCACAGCAGTGCGTTGGGCTCGATGCCCCAGTTCTCGGTGATCCAGGCCGCGATGACCGGCTCTCGCTCACGACCGTGGGCGAAGGCGGCCGAGTGCGCGTCCGCCTCGCCGAAGACCTTGCGTTCGAGCAGCTTGGCCCGCTGCACGCTGGGCGTACCGTCCTGGCGGACGATCTTGGTGCAGTCGGTCGCCGTGACGCCGGAGCGCCGCGCCGCGAGCCAGGCGTCGCGGGCGTCGGAACCCACGGGTGCGCCGTCGTCGTCGCACCGGAACCGGACGCGCACGGGTGACGGGTGGGCGACGAGCACGAGACCTCCTGACATCGGACCAGGCGAGGTTATCGCCTCCGCGCACACATCCACGTACTGGCGCTACGGTTGCCAGATGATCTTTCGTCGCGCCACGCTCCCCGCAGACGTCCGCCAGGCGCTCGACCTGGCGGCGGGCGACAAGGTCCTGGCGAGCGCCGAGCTCGACGACGGCTGGGCGGTCGCGAGCCGGCAGCACCTGCACCTGACCGGTGCGCGTGCCGTTCGCCGACCGTGGTCGGCCGTCGACCGCGCCAGCGCGGACCCCGAGACGTCGACGATCACGGTGACGTGGGTGGACGCAGAGCCCACGGCCCTCCGCCTGGTGGGCGGGTCGCCGGGACCCTTCCCGACGGTGCTGCGCGAGCGGGTCCAGACCTCGGTCGTCCTCGCCGAGCGCATCACGCTCCCGGGGGGCGCTGCGCGGGTCGCGGTACGGCGCGCCCCCGACGGTTCCCTCTTCTCCCAGGTCTCTGTCGACGGCGGCGTCGACGTGGACGACCCGGCGATCCGGCGACGGTTGGACGTCACAGAGTCCGCCGTACGATCGGCGTGCGGAATGGGTCTCTGAGGCTGGTAGAGTTTTCTCCGTTCGGCAGCCCGGAGAGGCGGCCGATCCGCGATCCCGCGTAGCTCAGTGGCAGAGCATCCGACTGTTAATCGGACGGTCGTTGGTTCGAATCCAACCGCGGGAGCATCGCAGAAGGCGCTGACCGTCCGGTCGGCGCCTTCTTTCGTCGCTGGACCGCTCCGAGCCCCACCGGGCGTGGGCCGTCACCCGGCCGTCACCCGGCCTCGCGCAGCTCGCGGCGCTGTCTCTCGATGCTCAGCAGGTCGGCGAAGGCCTGCTGGTAGGCGGCGTCCGACGGGTCGAGGCGCTGCAGCGTCCCCTTGGCGTCGGCGATACGGCGGGCGAGCCCCATGTCGACGAGCGTGCGCACGACGTCGCGCACGTACGCGTCGATCGACTCGGGACGGTCCTCGGGCATCGGGGCCACGGCGAGACGGTTGACGATCGGGGCGACGTGCTCGGGCGCGGCCGAGACGACGTCGGCGACCCAGCGCCCGGGCGTGGCCCGAGCCGCCGTGAGCCCACCGACACCCCGGATCACCTCGTGAACGGCCCGCCAGGCGGGCGTCGCGAAGGCGTCGGCGTCGAGCGCGTCGAACGTGTCGGCGTCCGCCGCGAGCGGGTACTGCAGCACGCCGATCAGCACCTGCCGCTCGAGCCGGGCTGCCGGGTCACGGGGGTCCGGCTCGGGCAGACGCGGGCCGTCGGAGACGGACTCCGCCTCTGGCTCGGACCGGTGGGGGCGAAGGGCGTGCTCGTCCGGTCCGGCCAGCCGCGGGGCGTTCTTGACCGCGCGCAGGACGGCGGGCTCGTCCATCCCGATCCACCCGGCCAGCATCCGCGCGTACTCGGGCCGCAGAGCGGTGTCCCGGATCCCGGCGATCACGGGGGCTGCGGCCCGCAGCGCACCGACCCGCCCCTCGGCGGTGGTGAGGTCGTAGTCCTGGAGCGTCGTCCGCACGACGAACTCGAAGAGCGGCTGGCGCCCGTCCACGAGCGCCCGGACGGCCTCCGGTCCGCGAGCCATCCGCAGGTCGCACGGGTCCATGCCGGAGCCCTCGACGGCCACGAACGTCTGGGCGTAGAAGCGCTGATCCTCGCTGAACGCGCGCATCGCGGCCTTCTGTCCCGCGGCGTCGCCGTCGAACGTGAAGATCACCTCGCCACCCACGGACGTGCCGGAGCGCAGCTGGAGCCCGCCGGCCGGGGAGGTGTCGCCGAGCAGACGTCGCACGATCCGGGCATGGTCGGAGCCGAACGCGGTGCCGCACGTCGCGACCGCCGTCGTCACGCCCGACAGGTGCGCGGCCATGACGTCGGTGTACCCCTCGACGATCACGGCCTGCTTGCTCTTGGCGATGTCCCGCTTGGCGAGGTCGATGCCGTAGAGCACCTGCGACTTCTTGTAGAGCGGGGTCTCGGGGGTGTTCAGGTACTTCGGGCCCTGGTCGTCGTCGTACAACCGGCGTGCGCCGAACCCGACGATCTCGCCGGTAAGGTCCCGGATCGGCCACATCAGCCGTCCGCGGAACCGGTCGTAGACGCCCCGTCGCCCCTCGCTGACGACGCCCGACGCCGTGAGCTCGGCCTGGGTGAACCCGCGCCCGCGCAGGTGGTCCATGAGGTGGCTCCACCCGGTGGGCGCGTAGCCGATGCCGAAGTGCTCGGCGTCCGCCCGCTCAAAGCTCCGCTCGGCGAGGAACGCGCGCGCCGCGCCGGCCCCCGGGCCGAAGAGCTGTTCGGAGTAGTACTCGGCCGCGACGCGGTGGACCTCGAGCAGACGCTGGCGCTGCCCCGGCTCGCCCTGGCGGCGTGGCCCGCCGCCCTCCTCGTAGCGCAGCTGGACGCCGGCCTTGTCTGCGAGGTATTCGACTGCCTCCGTGAACGAGAGCCCGTCGATCTTCTGGACGAACGAGATGGCGTCACCACCCTCGCCGCACCCGAAGCAGTGCCAGCGGCCGACCTGGGGGCGGACGTGGAACGACGGCGACCGCTCGTCGTGGAAGGGGCACAGGCCCTTGAGAGAACCGACGCCGGCGGACTTCAGGGTGACGTGCGCACCGACGATCTCGTCGATCGGTGCACGGTCACGGACGGCATCGACGTCCTCGCGCTTGATCAGTCCGGCCACGGGTCGAGTCTAGGGTGCCGCAGGGGTCCGTGGGTGCCGTCGGAGGCTAGCGGACGCCGAGCCGCGCGTGCAGGTGCAGCGCGCTCACGTCGGTCATCGAGGCCACCTGGTCGACGACCACGCGCAAGCGAGCCGCGTCGTCGGACGCCTCCCGCCAGTCCGCCGCGAACGACCGCTCGAGCGAGTCAGGTGCTCCCTCACGCAGCACCTCGACCAGGTCGGCGATGATCTGCCGCTGCTGGTGGTAGACCGGCTCCTGCTCCCGCGGCGCCATGACGTACGCCACCGCGATGCCCTTGAGGGCGAGGATCTCCGCGTGGGTCTCCTCCGGGACCACGAGCGAGCCCGCGTACCGCGTGAGCGGGCCGTCGCCGAACCGCTCCCGGGTGGCCCGCTGGGCAGAGCCGCTGAAGCGGCCGATCAGCTGACTCGTGGCGTTCTTCAGGCGGGCGAGCGCCCGGCGCGACCCGTCGTGCTCGCGCACGAGGTTCCCGGTCGCGGCGAGGCGCAGGAGAGCGGCGTCCAGCTCGTCGGCGGTGAAACGGCGGCCGTACCACGCGTGGACGGCGGAGACGACACGCGCACGCTCCCCGTCGTGGTCGAGCCGTGCCAGGTCCAGGTGCCCCGCGACGACGGCGTCCTCGACGTCGTGGACGGAGTAGGAGATGTCGTCCGCGAGGTCCATCACCTGCGCCTCCATGCACTGCACGTTGTCCGGGGCACCGTCGCGCAGCCAGTGGAAGACGTCGCGGTCGTCCTCGTAGACCCCGAACTTGGGGGTCGGGGTCCCGTCGGGACGCGGCGGACCCTCGCCCCTGCCCCACGGGTACTTCGTCGCGGCGTCGAGAGACGCCCGCGTGAGGTTGAGGCCGACCGCACGTCCGTCGGCGGCGACCACCTTCGGCTCGAGCCGCGTCAGCAGCCGCAGGGTCTGGGCGTTGCCCTCGAAGCCGCCGATGTCGACGGTGAGCTCGGCGAGCGCGCGCTCGCCATTGTGCCCGAAGGGCGGGTGCCCGAGGTCGTGGGCCAGGCAGGCGGTGTCGACCAGGTCCGGGTCGCAGCCGAGCGCCTTGCCGAGCTCACGGCCCACCTGGGCGACCTCGAGCGAGTGTGTCAGGCGCGTCCGGACGAAGTCGTCGCTGCTCGGACCGAGCACCTGGGTCTTGGCGCCGAGCCGCCGCAGGGCGGAGGAGTGCACGATGCGCGCGCGGTCCCGCTCGAACGGGGTCCGTGACTTGCTCTTGGGCGGCTCCTCGGACCACCGGTCGACGTCGGTCGCGGTGTACGGGGCTGAACTCAGGGCTGGCACATGCCCAGCGTAGGGCCGCGGACGACGGCGCGGGAGCGGTGCACGGCCGGCGGCGGGTCAGGAGTGCGGTTCGGGCCCCGGCGACGGCAGCGTGCGCGGCGGCCGGTAGGCCCACTCGCGGTCGTCCTCGGTGATCGCGCGCAGAACGCGTGCCGGGACGCCGCCGACGACCGTCCGGGCCGGGACGTGCCCGGCGACGACGGCTCCCGCCGCGACCACGGCACCGTCCCCGATCTCGACCCCGGGCAGGATGACCGCGCCGGAGCCGACCCAGACGTCCGCACCGATCCGGACCGGTGCGGAGAACTGCACTCCCCCGGTCCGCAGTTCCGGGTGGACAGGATGACCGGTCGTGCTGATCACGACGTTGGGCGCGAGCATCGTCCGCGCCCCGATCTCGACGTCGACGTCGTCGACGACGTTCAGACCCGCGTTGACGTACACGTCGTCACCGAGCCGGATCCGATACCCGTAGGCGACCCGCAGGGGCGGCTCGACCCACACCCCGGTGCCGACCGCACCGAGCAGCTCGCCCAGGATCCGAGCGCGCTCTGCCCGCTGAGCCGGACGGGTGTGGTTGTAGTCGAACTCCAGGTCCTTCGCGCGCTCCTGCTCGGACATGAGCGTGGCGGACCGTGCGCCGTCGTAGAGCTCGTGCGCGTCCATCCGACGACGCACCTCGCGGTCGACGTCCTCCGGGGTGCCCTCGTCATGGTGCATCCGGCGAGGATACCGCCGGACGTCAGCCCTTGACCGAACCCGCCGTCAGCCCGCCGACGATGTACTTCTGCAGGAAGAGGAAGAGCGCGAGGATCGGGATCGTCGAGATGACGGCCCCGGCGGCGAACAGCCCCCAGTTCGCCTCGAGCAGGCTCGAGACCCACGAGTAGAGGCCGACCGCGAGCGTCCAGTTCCCCTCGGACTGCAGAAGCACACGGGCGATGACGAACTCGCCGAACGTGGCGATGATCGACAGCAGTGCCACCACCGCGAGGATGGGGGTGACGAGCCGCAGGATGATCGTCCAGTAGGTCTGCGAGTGCGTGGCGCCGTCGATCTTGGCGGCCTCGTCGAGCTCTCGCGGCACGGTGTTGAAGAACCCGTACATGAGGAACGTGTTCACACCGAGCGCCCCACCCAGGTAGACGCAGATCAGAGCGATCTTGCTGTTCAGGCCGAGGGCAGGAACGACCTGGCCGAAGCTGATGAGGAGCAGGAAGATGGCGACGAACGCCAGCATCTGGGGAAACATCTGCACGATCAGCAGGGTCGTCAGACCCACACGGCGACCGGTGAAGCGGAAGCGGCTGAAGGCGTAGGCCGCCGCCGCACCCATGAGCACCGTCCCGATGCTCGTGACGACGGCGATCTGCACCGAGTTCGCGGCCCACGACCAGAACTTGGTGTCACCGAGCGCGGCGTAGTTGCTGCCCGAGATCGAGCTGAACAGGTCGTTCGACCCCGTCAGCGTCCCGCCCTCGGAGAGCGACGCGGAGATGATGTACACGATCGGGAAGACCGCATAGATCACGAACACGACGCCGACGACGTGGCGCCAGCCCAGCTCGGTGAACCAGCGTCCGGCGGACATGCGACGGCGCGGGGCGACCGTGGTGGTGGAGGACATGTCAGTTGATCTCCTCGAGCGAGCGGGTCTTCTTGAACGCGATGGCCGAGATGGTCGCGATGATCACGAAGATGACGATCGACAGCGCGCTCGCGAGCCCGAAGTTCTTGGGGGCGTTCCCGTCGAGGCCGGCCACGGAGTACACCATCGTGATGAGGATGTCCGTGTGCCCGAGCGGGACGGACGCGTCGTCGAACCGTGGACCACCGCCCGTCAGCATGTAGACGAGCGCGAAGTTGTTGAAGTTGAAGGCGAACGAGGAGATGAGCAGCGGCGTCGTGGAGACGAGGAGCAGTGGCAGCGTGATCTCGCGCCATGTCCGCAGCCGGGTCGCGCCGTCGATCTTCGCGGCTTCCATGACGTCGGTCGGCAGGGACTGGAGCGCGCCCGTGCAGATGAGGAACATGTACGGGAACCCCAGCCAGAGGTTCACACCGATCAGGGAGAGCTTGGCGAGCCACGGGTCGGTCAGCCACGGGATGCTCGCACCGTTCAGCAGAACCTGGTTGACGAACCCGAAGCTGCGGTTGAGCAGGCCGGACCAGAGCAGCGGCGCGACGAACCCGGGGATCGCGTACGGCAGGATCAGCAGGGTCCGGTAGATCTTGCGCCCGCGCAGACGCGGGTCGTTGAAGACGCTCGCGAGGAACAGGCCGAGCAGGAACGTGGTCGCCACCGACGCGATCGCGAACGCGAAGGTCCAGAGGACGACCTGGAGGAACGGTCCCGCGTAGCGCGAGTCGCTGAACGCGAGCGTGAAGTTGTCGAGCCCGACGAACACCCGCCAGCCCACCGAGAGGGTGGAGCCGTCCGCGGCCTCGAACTCGCCGTCGTCGTTGGGCGTGTAGACGGTGCCCGTGGTGGTGTCCGTCATCGTGTCCGCGGCCTCGTCGTAGACGAGCGTCGACGTCGAGGCGTAGCCGGTCCGTGCGTCCTGGGTGCGGATCGAGCCGTCGTTCGGGTCGTCGGAGACGGGGACGCGCAGGTCCGTGATCTCGCCCTGGCGGGCCAGGACGTCGTTGCGGTCGAGCACGGTCCAGCCGTCGACGTCCGTCACCTGGCCACCGGTGACGGTGGCCTCGACGCTCTCGAGCGGCTCGTCGGCGGAGCCGACCTCGACGGTGCCGTCCTCGCGCACGACGGCAAAGCCCAGCTCGTCGCCGTCCTCCACCACGGTCAGCGGGACCGACGGAGCACCCTCGACGCGCCGCTCGTTCTGGACGAGGAGCGCCTCGATCGCCTGCTCCTTGGTGGAGTTGTGACCGTCGCCGTAGTTCGTGAAGGCGACCCACCCGGTGTAGGCGATCGTGAAGATCTGGAAGACCAGCAGGAAGACGAGCCCGGGAAAGATGTACTTCAGCGGGACCGTGCGCCGGGAGAAGTAGACCCAGTCGGCCACGACCAGCATGACCGCCATCGCCCCGAGGATCACCCAGGACTCCGCGGTCCACGCCGAGATGATCACGTACACGCCAAACGCGTTGACGACGGCCATCAGGGCGAGCTTGACGAGGAACCCGGGGCCGAACCTGCGCGCCGGGGACTCGTCCGGACGCATCCTCCGACGCCGTCCGGGCGGGGGTGCGGCTGCGTCCTCGGCCGTCATGGTGGACGGACCGGTGGTGTGCTTCTGGATCGACATCTTGCCTTCCGGGGACCTCGTCGACGCTGCGATGGCAGTGTGCGAGGGCCGCGGGTTGGTCCCCGCGGCCCTCGTCGGATCAGGAGTCGAGCGCTCCCTCGATGTCCGAGATCATCTTGTCCCAGGCCTCGACGGGCTCGGACGTACCGCTGATGATGTTGGCCTCGGTGACGCCCCAGAACGCCCAGACCGAACCCATCTCGGGGATCGACGGCATCGGGACGGCCTCGGCGCCGACCTCGCGGAAGCCCGCGACGATCGGGTCGGACGACGCGGCGTCGGCCGCAGAGGTGAGTGCCGGCGGACGCGCACCGGACTCGAAGAGCGCCGTCTGGGCCTCGTCCGTGGACATGTAGTTCACGAGGAAGTCGTTGGCGAGCAGCGTGTTCTCGCTCTGCGCGCTGACGTAGAAGCCCTGCACGCCGACGAAGGGCTGCGCGACGTCGTCGCCGGCCGTCGGGATCGGGTCGACAGCGAGGTCAAGGTCGGCGAAGGACTCGATCATCCACGGGCCACCGATGATGAACGGCGACTCGCCGTTGGCGAAGGCCTCCACCGCGATGTCGTAGGTCATGTCCGTGCTGAGGAGGCCGGCCTCGCCCTGCTCCTGCAGCCACTCGGCGTACGCGTGGCCGTTGTCGCCACCCATGGCGATCTCGGGCGAGTAGGAGCCGTCCTCGTTCTGCTCGAAGACCGGAGCGTCGAACGACGTCTGGAACGGGTAGTACGTGTACGGGTCGCCCTCGGTCCCGGTCTGAATCAGGAGCGGGTACGTGGCGCCCGACTCCTCGCCGGCGGCGATGGCGTCGTCCCAGGTCGCGGGTGCCTCGTCGGCGAGCGCGGTGTTGCGGATGAGCGCGATGTTCTCGATCGCGTACGGCAGTCCGTAGACCTGCCCGTCGGCCGTGAACGCCTCGACCGAGACGTCCTCGAAGTCACCGGTCATGTCGCCGAGCTCGACCGGGGCGACGACGCCGTTGGTGAGCAGCTCGCCCAGCCAGTCGTGCGCGCCGACGGTGATGTCGGGGCCCTCGCCCGTCGGGACCTGCGCGATGAAGTCCGTGCGGATGTCCTCGAAGTTCTTCAGGACGAGCTCGACGTCCGCGCCGGTCTCCTCCTCGAAGGACGCCGCGGCGGACTCGACGGCAGCCTGTCGGGTCTCGTCGACCCAGACGGTCAGCGTGCCGGTCTCCTCGGCCGCCGCCGTGGTCTCCGTGCTCTCCTCGGACTCGCTGGCGTCGGACCCGCAGGCCGCCAGTGTCAGCGTCAGGCCGACCGCGCCGGCCATCATGATGCTCCGTCGCATCGTCACTCCCAGTGTTCGTGCGTGAGGCGACAGATGCCGCCGGGACGTGATGACGATAGGCCGGGGCGAGCGAGATATGCAAGCGCTTGCTGCAACATTCATGTAACGCTTGCAGCACCGGGCCAGATCCTCCCCTAGGCTGCTCGTGTGCGCACCCGACTCTCCGACATCGCCGAGCAATCCGGCGTCAGCACCGCGACCGTCTCGCGCGTGCTCAACGGCAAGGCGAACGTCTCCGCCGCGACGCGCCAGGCCGTGCTCGCCGCCTTCGACGTGCTCGGGTACGAGCGCCCCGAGCGGCTGCGAACCCGCTCCGAGGGCCTCGTCGGGCTCGTGATCCCGGAGCTCACGAACCCGGTCTTCCCCGCTCTCGCCCAGGCGATCGAGGCGACGCTCGCGCAGCACGGCTACACGCCGCTGCTGTGCACGCAGTCCCCCGGTGGGACGACCGAGGACCAGTACGTCGACACCCTCCTGACGCACGGCGTCAACGGCATCATCTTCGTCTCCGGCCTCCACGCCGACACGTCGACCGACATGAGCCGCTACGAACGGATCACCGACACGGGCGTACCCGTGGTGCTGATCAACGGGTACACCGACAAGCTCGACGTCCCCTTCGTCTCGCCCGACGACGTCGAGGCGACCCGGGCGGCGGTCCGCCACCTGACGTCGCTCGGACACCGCCGGGTCGGGCTCGTCATCGGTCCGGCCCGGTTCGTCCCGGCACGGCGGAAGATCGACGGCTTCGTCGACACTCTCGTCGACCACGGGCTCGCGACGGACCGGGCGGAGGCGGAGGAGTCGATCTCGACGACGCTCTACACCGTCGAGTGAGGTCAGGCCGGAGCCACCGACCTGATCGACCGGGGCCACACCGGCATCGTCTGCGGGTCGGACCTGATGGCGCTCGGGGCCATCCGTGCGGCGAGGACCCGTGGCCTGAGGGTTCCCGACGACGTCTCGGTGGTCGGGTACGACGACTCCCCCCTCATCGCCTTCACCGATCCGCCGCTCACCACGATCCGCCAGCCCGTCGACTCGATGGCACAGGCAGCCGTCAGCGCTCTCCTGGGCCAGATCCAGGGCACCGCGTCGCCGCGCAGCGAGCTGCTGTTCCGCACGGAGCTCGTCGTCCGTGAGTCCACGGGCCCCGCCCCTGCCGCTGTCGACACCACGCCGTAAGCGCTTACACTACGTCCCAAGGGCATCGCCGCTCGGTGCCTAATCCTCGACGACGCCACGAAAAGGACAGCACTCACCATGACTCGAATCGATTCGTCGCCCACGAAGCCTCTTTCCGCCAGCACGGTGGTCCATGCGTCGCACGAGCCCTCCGAGTGGTGGCGCGACGCGGTCATCTACCAGGTCTACCCCCGGTCGTTCGCCGATGCGGACGGCGACGGCATCGGTGACCTGCCGGGCATCACCTCCCGACTTCCCCACCTCGCCGCCCTCGGGATCGACGCCCTGTGGCTCTCGCCCTTCTACCGCTCCCCCCAGAAGGACGCGGGATACGACGTCGCCGACTACCGCGCCGTCGACCCGCTCTTCGGCACTCTCGACGACTTCGACGTGCTGCTCGAGCAGGCGCACGAGCGCGGCATCCGGATCATCGTGGACCTCGTGCCCAACCACACCTCGGACCAGCACGTCTGGTTCCAGGAGGCGCTCCGCTCGCCCGCCGGCAGCCCGGCCCGCGCGCGGTACATGTTCCGCGACGGCAAGGGGGCCGACGGCTCGACGCCGCCGAACAACTGGCAGTCAATCTTCGGCGGACCGGCGTGGACCCGCCTGCCGGCCTCGGAGGACGACGGCCCCGCCGGGCCGCAGTGGTACCTGCACCTCTTCGACACCAGCCAGCCCGACCTCGACTGGAGCAACGACGAGGTCAAGGCCGAGTTCGAGGACGTCCTGCGGTTCTGGCTCGACAAGGGCGTGGACGGGTTCCGCATCGACGTCGCGCACGGCATGGTCAAGGCCGACGGACTGCCCGACTGGAGCGGAAAGACCTCGATGGTCGAGGGCACCGAGAAGCCGGCGGAACAGGTGGTCGACCCCGGCGCACCCGAGGACGGCCTCGTGGACACCTCGGTCAACGGCCCGATGTTCGACCAGGACGGGGTGCACGACATCTACCGCGCGTGGCACCAGGTTCTCGCCGAGTACGACGGGGACCGCTGCCTGGTCGCCGAGGCCTGGGTCGAGCCGATGGAGCGCCTCGCGCGCTACGTGCGCGCCGACGAGATGCACCAGGCGTTCAACTTCGCCTTCCTGACGACCGAGTGGGACGCCTCGCGCCTGCGCGACATCGTCGCCGAGTCGTTGGAGATGTCCGACTCCGTCGGTGCACCCACCACCTGGGTGCTGTCGAACCACGACGTGTCCCGGCACGCCTCGCGCCTCGGCTACGAGGACGCCTCCCAGCGCCCGGCCGGCACCGCAGGCATCAAGCCGACCGACCCCCAGCCCGACGAGGCGCTCGGCATCAAGCGCGCCCGCGCCGCGTCGCTGCTCATGCTCGGCCTGCCCGGAAGCGCGTACGTCTACCAGGGTGAAGAGCTGGGCCTCCCGGACCACATCATGATCCCGGACGAGGCGCGGCAGGACCCGTCGTTCTTCCGGACGAACGGCGAGGAGATCGGCCGCGACGGCTGCCGCGTCCCGATCCCGTGGGAGGCCGCCGCCCCCGGATACGGCTTCGGGCCGACCGGGAAGACGTGGCTCCCCCAGCCTCCGTCGTACGGGACGTACGCGGCGGACCAGCAGCGCGACGTCGAGGGCTCCACGTTCGAGATGTACCGTCGGGCGCTCGAGGTACGGGGTGAGGCCGAGCTCGGCTCGGGGAGCCTCGCCTGGGTCGACGAGTACCAGGGATCGTCCGACGTCGTCGCCCTGCTCAACCGTGACGTCGTCGTGCTGACGAACCTCGGTACCGAGGCCGTCACGCTCCCGGTCGGCGCGGACGTGCTGGTGGCCTCGGGCGAGCACGCCGTCGCCACCGAGGACTCGGGGGCGACGGTCCCGCGCGACACCACCGTCTGGTTCCGCGTCTGACTCGAGCGCACACAAACGCCCCGGGCCGCCGACCAGTTCGGCGACCCGGGGCGTTCGTGCGTCCGCCGTCCGCGCGGGGGGCGGGCGCGGGTCAGCCGCCGGAGACGCTCAGTTCGGCCTCGCGCAGGCTCGCCTCGAACTCCGGGTCGAGGTCGCGCGAGTCCAGCCACCCGTAGGGGACGTGCGGCTTCTTCGGCGTTCCCGCACGCCCGCGCGGACCCTCGGCGTCCGCACCCGGGTAGGGCGCGTCGTGGTCCAGAGCGGCCAGGTGCCCCCGCAGCTCCTCGAGCGTGCTGACCATCGCCAGCGCGCGGCGCGCGTCTCCCCCGACCGCATAGCCCTTGAGGTACCAGGCCATGTGCTTGCGCAGGTCCCGCATGCCCTTCGACTCGTCCTCGTAGAACTCGACCATCAGCTCACCGTGCCGGTAGATCGTGTCGGCGACCTCGCCAAGCCCGGGGGTCACCCGCTCCGGCCGCCCCTCGAACGCCGCCTGCAGGTCCGCGAACAGCCACGGCCTGCCCTGACAGCCACGGCCGACGACGACGCCGTCGCACCCCGTCTGCTCGACCATCCGCACCGCGTCCTCGGCCGACCAGATGTCGCCGTTGCCGAGCACCGGGATTTCGGTGACCGTCTCCTTCAGCCGGGCGATCGACTCCCAGTCGGCCGTGCCGCTGTAGAAGTCGGCCGCGGTCCGGGCGTGCAGGGCGACGGTCGCGACGCCCGCGTTCTGGGCGATCAGACCCGCCTCGAGGTACGTCAGGTGGTCGTCGTCGATGCCCTTGCGCATCTTGATCGTCACCGGCACGTCGTACGGCTTCGCAGCGTCGACCGCCGCGTGGACGATCGACGTGAACAGGTCTCTCTTCCACGGCAGGACGGCGCCACCGCCCTTGCGGGTGACCTTCGGCACGGGGCAGCCGAAGTTCAGGTCGACGTGGTCGGCGAGGTTCTCGCTGGCGATGATCCGCACCGCCTCGCGGACGGTGGCCGGGTCGACGCCGTACACCTGGGCGGAGCGCGGGGACTCGCTCTCGTCGAACGTGAGGATGTGCAGCGCGACCGGGTTACGCTCGACGAGAGCACGGCTCGTGATCATCTCGGCGACGAAGAGCCCGCCACCGTTCTCACGGCACAGGGTCCGGAACGCCTTGTTCGTCACGCCCGCCATCGGGGCGAGCTCGACAGGGGTCTCGATGGTGTGCGGCCCGACCTGGAGCGGCGGCAGAAGCCGCTGGCCGGGTACGGGCTGGACGGATGCGCTGGTACTCACGCGCCCATTCTCCCATTCCTCGGCAGCGGCAGGTCTCCGACGTGCGAGTCCGTCCGTACCGCCCTAGGGTCACGGACCTGTGGCGCACCGAACGGTGCGCATCGCTGACGAAAGGACTCTCATGGCCCTCTGGCTCGTCTTGATCATCGCCGGTCTCGTGCTGCTCGTTCTCGGCCTCGCCGGTCTCGGGCAGTTCTTCATCTACCTCGGCATCATCGCGATGGTGGTCGGCGTCGTCCTCGTCCTGGTCAACCGCGGGGGCAAGAAGGTCGGTTAGGGCTCCGGGCCACGTACACAGCCGACCCCGGGCTCTCGGGGCGTCGCCTTCACGGGACGCCCCGAGAGCCCGGGGTCGGCTGTCGTCTACGCAGGTCTCAGCAGCCGACCAGGTGCCCCGCGAGGTAGCTCACGACCTGGTCGAGCGCGACGCGCTCCTGCTCCATCGAGTCACGGTGACGGATGGTGACCGCGTCGTCGTCGAGCGTGTCGAAGTCGACGGTGATGCAGAACGGCGTGCCGATCTCGTCCTGGCGGCGGTAGCGGCGCCCGATGGCACCGGCGTCGTCGAAGTCGACGTTCCAGTGCTCACGCAGGTCCGCGGCCAGACCGCGGGCCTTCGGCGACAGCTTCTCGTTGCGGCTGAGGGGCAGCACGGCGACCTTGACCGGCGCGAGCCGCGGGTCGAGACGCAGCACCGTGCGCTTGTCCACCCCGCCCTTGGCGTTGGGCGCCTCGTCCTCGGTGTACGCCTCGACGAGGAAGGCCATCAGCGAGCGCGTCAGGCCGGCCGCCGGCTCGATGACGTAGGGCACCCACCGCTCGTCCTTGGTCTGGTCGAAGTACGACAGGTCCTTGCCGGAGTGCTCGGCGTGGGTCTTGAGGTCGAAGTCGGTGCGGTTGGCGATGCCCTCGAGCTCGCCCCACTCGGACCCGGTGAACCCGAACCGGTACTCGATGTCGACGGTCCGCGTCGAGTAGTGGGACAGCTTCTCCTTCGGGTGCTCGTACAGGCGCAGGTTCTCCGGGGCGATACCGAGCCCGGTGTACCAGTCGTGACGCAGGTCGATCCACGTCTGGTGCCACTCCTCGTCGGTACCCGGCTCGACGAAGAACTCCATCTCCATCTGCTCGAACTCTCGCGTACGGAAGATGAAGTTGCCCGGCGTGATCTCGTTGCGGAACGACTTGCCGATCTGCGCGATGCCGAACGGCGGCTTGCGGCGCGAGGCCCCCATCACGTTGGCGAAGTTCACGAAGATCCCCTGGGCGGTCTCGGGGCGCAGGTAGTGCATGCCCGACTCGTCCTCGACCGCGCCGAGGTAGGTCTTGAGCATCATGTTGAAGTCACGCGGCTCGGTCCACTGGCCACGGTTGCCGCAGTTGGGGCAGGCGATCTCGGCGAGGCCACCCTCGGGGGCGCGGCCCTTCTTCTCCTCGAACTCCTCGAGCATCTGGTCCTCGCGGAACCGCTTGTGGCAGCTCAGGCACTCCGTGAGGGGGTCGGTGAAGACTCCCACGTGGCCCGAGGCCACCCACACCTGGCGGGGCAGGATCACCGAGGAGTCGAGGCCCACGACGTCGTCGCGACGCGTCATCGCCTTCCACCACTGGCGCTTGATGTTCTCCTTGAGCTCGACACCGAGCGGCCCGTAGTCCCAGGCGGACCGCGTACCTCCGTAGATCTCGCCCGAGGGGAAGACGAACCCGCGCCTCTTCGCGAGGGCGACGACGTTGTCGAGACGGGAAGGCGCTGCGGCCACGCTGATCACTCCAGAAGGTCGTGTGTACCCCGGACGTGGCTTCGTCGGGGCGATCCCCCAGCCTACTGGTCCCCACCGCGCGAACCTTCTTGACACTGATTATCATTTAGCGGAGCATTGTCCCCATGCCTTCCGCCCGTCGCACGACCCTCACGATCGCCGCAGCCACCAGCCTCGCCCTCACGCTCACGGCGTGCGGGGCGGCCGCCGACCAGACACCGGAGAACCCGGACCGCGTGCAGGTGCTCGCGTCGTTCTATCCGTTGCAGTACGTCGCGGAGGAGATCGGCGGAGACCTCGTCGAGGTCACCAACCTCACACCCCCGGCCGCGGAGCCGCACGACCTCGAGCTCTCGCCGGCCCAGGTTCGGCGCGTCGGCGACGCCGACCTCGTCGTCTACCTCTCCGACTTCCAGCCCGCCGTCGACGAGGCGGTCGAGGCGCGGGACGCGAACGCCCTCGACGCGGCCGAGAGCGCACACCTCGAGTCCTCCCCGAACGGGGAGGCCGCGACGGACGCCGCCGAGCAGGTCGACGAGGCGGACGACGACCACTCCGGCGAGACCGAGGAGGAGCACGCGGAGCACGCCGACGAGGCGGAGGCGACGACCGAGTCGGGCTCGGAGACCGAGGACGAGCACGACCACGGGATCAACGACCCGCACTTCTGGCTCGACCCGACTCGGCTGGCAGACGTCGCCACCGCCGTCGAGGCCGAGCTGAGCGCCGTCGACCCCGAGAACGCCGACGAGTACAGCGCGAACCTGGACGAGCTCGTCGGTGAGCTGACAGCGCTCGACGAGGACTACTCGACCGCGCTCGCGGACTGCGCGGGCGCTGCGCTGGTCACGTCGCACGAGGCGTTCGGCTACCTCGCGGAGCGGTACGACCTCGTCCAGGTCGGGCTCGCAGGGGTCGACCCGCAGAACGAACCGTCCCCCGCGCGCCTCCGAGAGATCCGCGACGTCGTCGAGGAGTACGGGGTGACGACCGTCTTCTCCGAGACGAACGCCAGCTCGAAGGTCGCCGAGACGTTCGCGGACGACGTCGGCGTCGACACCGCGGTGCTCGACCCGCTGGAGACGCAGAACGACGACTCCCTCGACTACGTTGATGTCATGGAATCGAACCTTCAGGCTCTCGAGGCGGGGCTGGTCTGCTCGTGACGCCGGTCATCGACGTCACCGACCTCGAGGTCACGCTCGGTGCCAGCAGGATCCTGCGCGGCATCGACCTGACCGTCACGAACGGAGAGGTCGTCGCGCTGCTCGGGGCGAACGGCTCCGGCAAGTCGACCCTCGTCCGCACGATCGTCGGCATCCTCACGCCCAGCGCCGGTTCCGTGTCCCTTCTCGGCACGCCCCTGACGGGCGATGTCCCCTGGCAGCGGATCGGCTACGTCCCGCAGCGCGTCAGCGCCCAGTCCGGCGTGCCGTCCACGGCTCGAGAGGTCGTCGGCTCGGGTCTGCTCTACGGGCGTCGCCTTCGCCTCCCCCGGGACTGGAAGTCTCGCGCCGACGAGGCGCTCGAGACCGTCGGACTGCTCGACCGGGCCACCTTCGCGACGAGCGAGCTCTCGGGCGGTCAGCAGCAGCGCGTGCTCATCGCCCGGGCGCTCGCGCGTCGGCCGGACGTGATGATCCTGGACGAGCCCGTGGCGGGCGTCGACCAGCCGAGCCAGGAGGCCTTCGCGGCCACCATGACGCGCCTCGTCGAGCAGGGGCTGACCGTGCTCGTCGTCCTGCACGAGCTCGGCGCCCTGGCTCCTCTGGTGACCCGCGCCGTCGTCCTCCGGCACGGCCGGATCGTCCACGACGGCGCCCCGCCCCGCGCCGCGCTCGACCACGCCGGGCAGGACCACGACCACGTGCACCCCCACGAGCCCATGGTCCCGCTCTACGCCCCCCAGACCGACCTCGGCTTCGACAACGCATCGGGACACCAGTCATGACCTTCCTGTCCGAGCTGGCCTACATGTTCTCCGACCCGCTCATGCAGCGCGCTCTGATCGCGGCGCTGCTCGTCGGACTCACCGCCCCGATCGTCGGGACCTACCTGGTCCAGCGACGACTGTCGCTGCTGGGCGACGGCATCGGGCACGTCGCCCTCACGGGTGTCGCTCTCGGATGGCTCGTCGGCGCCGGCATGGGTCTGGTGCCGCAGGACCGTCTCGCGATCCCCGGTGCCGTGATCGCGGCGATCATCGGGTCGGTCGCGATCGAGCTCGTCCGGGAGCGCGGCCGCACGAGCGGCGACGTCGCCCTCGCCCTCCTCTTCTACGGCGGGATCGCCGGTGGCGTGCTGCTGATGGGCATCGCCGGCGGGTCCCAGGCCAACCTCACGGCGTACCTGTTCGGGTCGATCTCGACGGTCACGACGGGCGACCTCGTCCTCACGCTCATCCTGAGCGTCATCGTGCTCGCCGTCGGCCTCGGGCTGCGCGCGGCGCTGTTCTCCGTCAGCTACGACGAGGAGTTCGCCAAGGCCTCGGGCCTGCCCGTGCGGTTCCTCAACATCGCGGTGGCGATCGTCGCGGCGCTGACCGTCACGGTGGCGATGCGCGTCGTCGGGCTCCTGCTCGTCAGTGCCCTGATGATCGTGCCCGTCGCCGTAGCCCAGCTCACCACCCGGTCGTTCCGCCGCACGATGCAGGTCGCGACCGTCGTCGGCGTCACGGTCTGTGTGGTGGGGCTCTCCATCACCTACTGGTACAACGTGTCGCCCGGGGCGACTATCGTGGTGCTGGCGATCATCACGTACGGGATCGTGGCCGCGATCGCGCCGATCGTCACGCGCCGCCGACGCCACGACCCGCACCCCGACATCCCGGACGACGTCGACCTCGAGCCGTCCGGGACCGCACGGAAGGACGGCGACGAGACGTGCAACGCATGACCAAGCAGCGGGCCGCGGTCTCCGCGGTCCTCGACCGGGTCGACGACTTCCGCAGCGCCCAGCAGCTCCACGACGAGCTCCGTACGGGCGGAGACTCGATCGGCCTGGCCACGGTCTACCGCACCCTCCAGGCGCTCTCCGACTCGGGCGACGTCGACGTGCTCCGCACGGAGGACGGCGAGAACCTCTTCCGCCGCTGCCAACGCTCCGAGCACCACCACCACCTGGTCTGCCGCACCTGCGGCCGGACGGTCGAGATCGACGGACCGACCGTCGAGGCGTGGGCCGAGAGCATCGGCGCCGCGCACGGGTTCGTGGACATCGAGCACACCATCGAGATCTTCGGCACCTGCGAGTCCTGCGCGACGACGCGCTAGCCGCATGCCCGACTCGCTGAACGGCGCGTCGTTCTGGCCCCTCTTTGCCTTCTTCGCGTCGATCGCGTTCGTGCGCACGCTCGCGACCTACTGGATCGCGCGCCTCGTCTCCACGTGGACGGTCGAGCGCACGCACACCGAGCGCGCCTGGGTTCGGCGTGTCCAGGGGTGGCTCGGCGGCCCCGGAGCAGCCCGTGGACGACGTGCCCTCGAGCGGTGGGGCCTCGTCGCGGTCCCCGCGTCGTTCCTGATGTCGGGCACCAAGACGATCGTCAACGGTGCGGCGGGGATCCTCCGCGTCCCGTTCGGCCGCTACCTGGCGGTCATGGCGCTCGGCTGCGTCCTGCACGGCACGATCTACGCGACCGTGGGGTGGGCAGCCTGGACGGCGGCACTCGCCGCTGCGACGGGATCGCCGGCCGGCATCGCGGTGCTCGTGCTGATCGTCGTCCTGATCGCGCTCGCGGTCGTCCTCCACCGCCGCCACTCCCGGGCCGCCGGAGCGACGCTGGGCGCTGTGCCGCCCGGTGCCCAGGCCGAGCACGAGGCGGCCAGCCAGGCGCCGTCCGTGCAGGCACCGCCCGCACAGGAGGACGGAAGCACCACGTAGGCGGAGGGCGTAGAAGGCCGGGCCCCGATGCCCGGCCCGGAGATCACGCGCTGGGGGCGTCGACCGCTCCCCCGTACCTCCGGTCCCGCCGGGCGTACGTCTCGACAGCGTCCCAGAGCGAACGGCGGTCGACGTCCGGCCAGGGTGTGTCCATGAAGACGAGCTCGGCATAGGCGGCCTGCCAGAGCATGAAGTTGGACGTGCGCTGCTCGCCCGAGCTGCGCCAGAACAGGTCGACGTCCGGGAGGTCGGGCTCGTCAAGGTACTTCTGCACCGTCTTCTCCGAGATCCTGCGCGGGTCCAGCAGCCCGGCCTTCGCGTCGCGGGCGATGGCGGCCGCGGCGTCGGCGATCTCGGCGCGCCCGCCGTAGTTGACGCACATCGTCAGGGTGCAGACGTCGTTGTCCCGCGTGAGCTCCTCGGCCACCTCGAGCTCCTTGATCACCGACGCCCACAGGCGCGGTCGGCGACCCGCCCAGCGCACCCGGACTCCCCAGGAGTTCATCTCGTCACGACGACGCCGGATCACGTCGCGGTTGAAGCCCATGAGGAACTTGACCTCCTCGGGCGACCGCTTCCAGTTCTCCGTCGAGAACGCGTACGCGCTGACGTGCTTGACCCCGACCTCGATCGCCCCGGCGACGACGTCCAGGAGCGCCGCCTCCCCGGCCTCGTGCCCGGCGGTCCGCGGCAGACCCCGGGCGTTCGCCCACCGACCGTTGCCGTCCATGACGACCGCGACGTGCTCGGGCACGAGCTCGGCCGGGATCCGCGGCGGGCGAGCGCCCGACGGGTGCGGTGGCGGGGCGAGGAACTCGCGACGGCCGCGCGACGGCGTCGTGCGGCTCATGCGAGCGCCTCGCCAGGGGGCGTGGTTCTGACAGGCGGGTCGACCCGCTCAACCATCCGCAACGATCTCAACGTCCTCTCCAGGTAGAACTGGCTGTACGCGGCGACCAGGCCGCTCGCCTCGCGCCGGTGCTGACCCACGGACGCATCCGCAGTATGCCAGTCCCCCTCGATCAGGGCCGCCAGCAGGCCGAACGTCTCCGGCGCCGGCGACGTGGACCCCGGCGGACGGCAGGCCCCGCAGACCGCACCGCCGGTCGCGACGGAGAACGCCCGGTGCGGCCCGGGTTCGCCGCACCGCGCGCACTCGGTGAACGTCGGCGCCCACCCCGCGATCGACAGCGCCCGCAGGAGGTAGGAGTCGAGCACGAGGCCCGCGTCGTGCTCGCCCGTCGCGAGCGACCGCACACCGCCCACGAGAAGCCAGAACTGCTGCACCGCGGGCTCCTTCTCGGCCGCGACCAGACGTTCGGCGGTCTCCAGCATCGCGACCCCGGCCGTGTACATCCCGTAGTCCTCGACGATGCGGCGCGCGTAGGGCCCGACGGTCTCGACCTGGGTCACCACGTCGAGCGACCGTCCCTCGTGGAACTGCACGTCGACCATCATGAACGGCTCCAGCCGGGCGCCGAACCGCGACGACGTCCGCCGCACACCCTTGCCGACCGCCCGCACCTTGCCGTGCTCGCGCGTGAGGAACGTGACGATGCGGTCCGCCTCACCCAGCTTCTGGGTGCGCAGCACGATGGCGTCGTCTCTGTACTGTGGCACGTCACCATTGTCGGGCATGCCGCCCACACCGGAGCGCTGCGCCGAGGGCGTCCCGGTCACGCGAGCAGGAGACAATGAACCGATGGACGACTGGGAGCGCCGCGTCGACGCGGTCTGGACACACGCAGCAGGAGACGACCGACCCGACGACGACGATCTGGTCACCCGGATCGACGCGCTCGCGTCGGAGCTGGACCCCGGCGACCCGCGGGGAGCCTTCGAGCGCGCCGGAGCACGCGACTCGACCGGACGCACCGCCGAGGCGATCGCGCTGTACCGGGAGGCGCTCGACGGAGGGCTGGACCCGGACCGTCGACGCCAGGCCGCCGTCCAGCTCGCCAGCTCGTTGCGCGCGATCGGCGAGGCGGACGAGGCGGTCCGGATCCTCGCGGACGAGCTCGACCGGGGCGAGAGCCTCCTCGAGCCTCAGGTCCGCGCGTTCTACGCCCTCGCTCTCGCCGACACCGGGCGTGAGCGTGAGGCGGTGGGCATCGCCGTCGAGACGATCGGGTCGCTCGTGACCCGGTACCGCCGCTCCCTCGTCGCGTACGGTCAGGACATGGCCGACGGTCCGTCGGCGCCGACGCCCTGAGACGACGTCGGCGGGCCGCCCGTGTCCGGGCGACCCGCCGACGTCGAAGGTTCAGGCCTGCGTGCGCTCCGCACGGTTCACGGCGGAGACGATCGCCTTGAGCGAGGCCGTCGTGATGGAGGGGTCGATGCCGACGCCCCAGAGGACGTCGTCGCCCACCTGGCACTCGACGTAGGCCGCGGCCGACGCGTCGCCGCCCTCGGAGAGCGCGTGCTCGGCGTAGTCGAGCACGCGGACCTCGACACCGACCTGGCGAATGGCGTCGACGAACGCCGCGACGGGCCCGTTGCCGGTTCCCTCCAGCGTCAGCTCCTCGCCCTGGTCGAGCACGTCCACGGCGAGCGTGTCCGGTCCGTCCTCGGCCGACGTCGTGCGGGTCCCGCGCAGCTTGAGCCGACCCCACGGTTCCAGGTCCGAGCCCTCGCCGACGGGCAGGTACTCGTCCGAGAAGATGCGCCAGATGTCGTCCCCCGTGACCTCCGACCCCTGGGAGTCGGTGTGCTCCTGCACGGCACCCGAGAACTCGATCTGCAGGCGGCGCGGCAGGTCGAGCTGGCGCTCGGTGCGCAGCAGGTAGGAGATCCCGCCCTTGCCCGACTGGGAGTTGACGCGGATCACGGCCTCGTACGAACGCCCGACGTCCTTCGGGTCGATCGGCAGGTAGGGCACGCCCCAGGTGATGTCGTCGACACCGGCGCCGGCCGCCTCGGCCCGCAGCGCCATGGAGTCGAGCCCCTTCTTGATCGCGTCCTGGTGCGAGCCCGAGAACGCGGTGAAGACCAGGTCACCGGCGTACGGGTGCCGCTCGGGCACCGCCAGCTGGTTGCAGTGCTCCACGGTGCGACGGACGTGGTCGATGTCCGAGAAGTCGATCTGGGGGTCGACGCCCTGGCTGAACAGGTTCATGCCGAGCGTGACGAGGCAGACGTTGCCGGTGCGCTCGCCGTTGCCGAACAGGCAGCCCTCGATCCGGTCCGCCCCCGCCTGGTAGCCGAGCTCCGCGGCCGCGACGGCGGTGCCGCGGTCGTTGTGCGGGTGCAGCGACAGCACGACGTTCTCGCGGTAGCGCAGGTTCCGGTTCATCCACTCGATCGAGTCGGCGTAGACGTTCGGGGTCGCCATCTCGACCGTCGCGGGCAGGTTGATGATCACCTTGCGCTCGGGCGTCGGCTCGAGGACCTCGAGGACCTCGTTGCAGATGCGCGCAGCGAACTCCAGCTCGGTGCCCGTGTAGGACTCCGGCGAGTACTCGTAGTAGACGGCGGTGCCCGGGATCGTCTCCTCGAACTTCTTGCACAGCCGCGCGCCGTCGACGGCGATCGCGACGATGCCGTCCTCGTCGGTGCGGAAGACGACCTCGCGCTGCAGCGTGGAGGTCGAGTTGTAGAGGTGGACGATCGCCTGCTTCGCGCCGTCGATCGCCTCGTAGGTGCGGGCGATCAGGTGCTCGCGCGCCTGCGTCAGCACCTGGATCGCGACGTCGTCCGGGATCCGGTCCTCGTCGATGAGCTTGCGGACGAAGTCGAAGTCGGTCTGCGACGCCGATGGGAAGCCGACCTCGATCTCCTTGTAGCCCATCCCCACGAGCAGCTCGAACATCCGCAGCTTCCGCTCGGCGTTCATCGGCTCGATCAGCGCCTGGTTGCCGTCACGCAGGTCGACCGCGCACCACCGTGGCGCCGTCTCGATCCGGCGGTCCGGCCACGTGCGGTCCGGGAGACTGACGTCGATCTGCCGGTGGAAGGGCTCGTACTTGTGAACCGGCATGCCGGACGGCTGCTGGGCGTTGGGGCGTGCGTCCTGGGTGGTCTGGGGCTGTTCCATGATGGGGGTCCTTCAGGGTTCGGTGCGTTCGACGGTGTCAGCCGGCACACCAACCACCGCGACGAGAGACCGGCTAGAGAGCCTCGTCGCGGCACCGAAGGAGGAGCTGCGGAACGCTGTGCACGATTCCACTGTAGCGCGTGCTGCCACGGGCGCCCGGCAGCTTCTCGGCCACCGGGCGCCCGCGGTCGCTAGGAGCGTCCGGCACGCCGTGCCAGGGCGGCGTCGACCGCCGGGTCGCCCAGGCGGTCGAGCCAGTCGAGCAGCGCCGGGTAGGTCGACGGGTTCTCGGCGATCACGGGCCGCAGGTCCGGCGACTCCGCCGCGATGCGCGCCAGGGTCTCCAGCGGCGTCGACGGGTCGCCCGCCTCGGCGGCCGAGAATCCGGTGGCCGGCGCCATCACCTGCGTCTCGTGGGCCCCGCGCCCGCCGCCGGCGAACGTCTCCGGCTCGCGTCCGCTCGTCACCGACAGCACCTCGGTGTGCTGCTCGGCCAGACCTGGGCGCGCCGCGTACCCGCTGCGCACCGGTTCGACCGGTGTGATGCGGGGCTCGTCCTGGACGGCGCGGTCCCGGTTGCCCGCTCGGCGCACGGGCTCCGGGGAGCTGCCCGCCGGCTCGTCGGCGGGGCGGGTGGACGCCGACTCCGCGTCCGGGAAGCCGTCCTCCGACGCAGCACGGGTGCTCTTCCACTCGTAGGCGTCGGTGCTCGACGACGGACGGTTGTCCCGGAAGTGATCGCGCACCTCGCGCGGCACGGTCAGGGCGACGATCACGAGTGCCGGCAGTCCGAGCGCGAGCATGAACTCGGCCGTCCCTGTGGTCGTGGTCGGCGAGACGTCGACGATCATCAGGACGGTACCGGCGAGGACGGCGAGCCCCGCGCCTGCGAGCGCCGAGCGGCGACCCTGCACGGCGTCCGCGGACAGCGAGCGCCAACCGAGGATTGCGCCGGCGAGGACGAGGAGACCCAGGACGAGCGTGACGACGGTGACGACCGTCGTGACCCCGGACGCGAGCCCGAACGCCGCCCAGAGGACCACCGCCCCAGCCGTGGCGACGAGCAGGGCCAGACCGCGTACCGCTGTCCCGACCCACCGGTCCAGCGCCGAGACCTCGACGGTGCGGCGCATGACCGCTGCGCTGGCCGCGATCGCACCGGCGACCGGCACGAGCAGGATGACGGGTGTCGGCGCGGAGAACGTCGTCAGGTGAGGAAGCGTGTTCGAGCCGGAACCGAGCACCGCGGCGGCGACGACCGCGATGCCGACGCCGACGGTCGTGACCCGCGCGGACTCCTGCCCGCGGACCGAGCCGAGCACGGGCCAGCCGAGGAGCAGCACGAGCCACGCGGCGACGACGACGGCCGCAAGGAGGACCCACACCCCGGGCCCGTCGACGGCGACGACGACCACCCCGACGACGGCGATAGCGAGACCGACGATCCCGACGATCCCGAGCGCGCGGGTCCACCGGGGTCCGGCGGGGTCCTCCCCCTCGGGTCCGAGCTCGCAGGCTCGTGGTTGTGCGGTGAGCGCCACCCCTGCCATGCCGAGCGCGGCGGCCGTGCCGAGGCCTGGTCCGGGTCCGGCCGTGGTCAGGTCGGCGACGACGGCAAGGGCGACCATGACCGCGTACGGGACCGCCGCGACGAGACGCGTCGTGCGGGTTGAACGAACGGTCCAGCCTGCGGGCATGATGCCGAGCCGAGCCGCGTAGGGCACGGCGAGGACGACGAACGCGAGCAACGTCGAGAGCACGACCCCGACGTGGTCCGCCGCCCGGTGCCCCTCGTCCCAGGGCAGCGAGAGCGACATCAGGAGCAGGAGCGCGCCGACCGCGTCACGGACGTAGTCGGCGACGGGGATGTCGGAGAACGGGGTGGTGGGACGAGTCGTGGACGGTTCAGTCACGGCGGATCTCCTTTCGGCACCGGCGCGACGCCGGTGGGGCCGAGCGGCCCGAGGTGTTTCTACCGGGTTCGACGGGCGAAGGGCAACCGCGTCCATCCCCTGCCCGGGAGTGGGTCGTCACCCGGGCCACCGTGCCATCCTTCCGGCTAGATCCCCAGCTGGTACACACCCCAGTAGGCCTCGAGCACCAGGAGCAGGACACTGCCGGCCAGCGTCGACCAGAGGACCACGTAGCCCACGGGACCGGCCGCCATCGGGGCGCCGTCGCGGATCTCGACCGACCGTCCGACCCGGTCCTCGACCGCACCCGTGGACCGGAGCGCGGCGATCCTGTTGATCAGGATCGCGCCGGCGACGAGCGTGACGATCCCGAGGACGCGGACACCGATCCACCCGCCCTGGACGACGACGGCGTTGCGCTCGTAGTCGAGGGCGAGCCGTGCGATCTCGACGACGTACACGATCAGGGCGACGAACGTCGCGACGGCTCCGGCACCGACGCCCCACAACGGGCCCCGCAGTCCTGCGGAGAGCTGCGGGCGCGCCGCACGGCCCCGGGCGATCCGGTAGACCACCCAGATCGCAGGACCGAGCAGCACGAGTCCGAACCCGAGCACGACGAGCACCAGGAGCAGTTCCCCCGACGCCAGCCACCGGGGGGTCGGCACGGCGGAGGCCAGGTACTGCTGGTCGGGCTGCGCGCCGGCGACGTGGGGCGGCGCGTCGGCGGTCTGCGGGAGTCCCCCGACCCATGCCGCGAGGTCGCGGGAGAAGTCGCCCGACACCTCCCCGTCGACCCGGATCCCGTGGTCCGCGTCCTCGTAGTAGCGGACGGTGAGGTCCGAGTTCCCGGCGACCGCGAGGTCGTCGGCGACCTCGACCGGACCCTGCTCGACCGGCATCGACGCGTCGGCCGTGCCGTAGACCATCAGCACGGGCTGCGTCATCTGCCGCTGGTACGGCCGGACGTCGAAGTCGACGTACTCGAACCCGCCGCCGGGCAGGACCATGCCGACCGCGCGCGGGATCGCCCGGTAGATCTGCTCGGGCACGCCGGTGTTGCGCAGATAGGCGTCGGCGGCGAACGCGCCCTGCTCGCGCGGCTTGACCACGGGTGACGACGCCAGCACGGTGAACGCCAGGTCGGGGTCCTCGGCCGCCATCACGGGAGCGATCCAGCCGCCCTCGGACTCGCCGTAGACGCCCACGCCGTCGGGTTCGACGCCCGGCCAGGTCCGGAGCAGGTCGACGGAGCGGGAGTAGTCGTCCGCCATCGCCACGTAGTCGCGGTGGCGCGTGCTGTACGTGTCGAGGCGCTTGGACGGGACGAGCGTCACGATCCCGGCGCTCGCGAGCCGGGTCGCCGTCGCCGCGAAGGCGGTCGCGGAGTCCCCGGTTCCGGCTCCGTGCACGAAGACCACCCCACGCATCGAGTCGGGCCCGTCCACGGGTTCACGGATCACCCCGTCGACCTCTGCCCCGTCGAGCTGCACGACGACGGAGGTCTCCTCGACCTCGTACGTCCGGACCGGCGTCGTGCCCTCGCTCGCGCCGATGGTCGTGTCGGCCGTCGCGGGCTGCACGTGCTCGTCGATGGGCTCGGGGTCCCACTGCGGACCTGCCACGGAGCCGACGACCGCCAGCAGGAGCGCGAGCGCCGCAGTCGTTGCTACCGTCCGAAATATCACGCGTGCATGCTACGCCGATCTGCGCCGTCAGAAGCCGAGGCGCCCCAGCTGCTTGGGGTCCCGCTGCCAGTCCTTGGCCACCTTGACGTGCAGGTCGAGGTAGATCTTGGTCCCCAGGAGCGCCTCGATCCCCCGGCGCGCCTGGGTCCCGACCTCACGCAGGCGCGAGCCTCCCCGGCCGATGATGATGGCCTTCTGGCTGGGTCGCTCGACGAAGAGGTGCACGCGGACGTCGAGGAGGTCGTCCCGTCCGTCGCGCGGCAGGATCTCGTCGACGACGACGGCCAGCGAGTGCGGGAGCTCGTCGCGGACACCCTCGAGAGCCGCCTCCCGGACCAGCTCCGCGACCATGACGGACTCGGGCTCGTCGGTCAGCTCCCCCTCGGGGTACAGGTCGGGGCCCTCCGGCAGGTGCGAGACGAGCACGTCGGCCACGGTGTCCACCTGCGACTCGCCGACGGCGGAGACCGGGACGATGTCGGCCCAGTCCCCCAACGCGTCGACGGCCAGCAAGTGCTCCGTCAGACGCGCACGGTCGACGAGGTCCGTCTTGGTCACCAGGGCGACGACGGGAGTCCGGCGTCGCAGCGTCTCCGCGAGCTGGGCCGCGATGAAACGGTCGCCCGGGCCGATCTTCTGGTCGGCCGGCAGGCAGAACGCCACGACGTCGACCTCGGTGAGCGTGTCCCGCACGAGGGTGTTGAGACGCTCGCCGAGAAGGGTTCGCGGGCGGTGCAGCCCCGGGGTGTCGACCAGGACGAGCTGGGCGTCGGGACGATGGACGATCCCACGGATCGTGTGCCGTGTCGTCTGCGGGCGCCCCGAGGTGATGGCGACCTTGTCGCCGACCAGGGCGTTCGTCAGGGTCGACTTGCCGGCGTTGGGGCGGCCCACCAGGCAGGCGAAGCCCGACCGGTGTGCCGGGGGTGTGGATGTCACCGCTGGTGCTCCTTGGTGTCGTAGGACGTCGCCTCGGCGCCGTCGTCGGTCCGGTGCACCCGGAGGGTCGCCAGAGTCTTGCGTCGGCCCTCGACCCGCTCGGCCTCGAGGTGCAGGCCCTCGACCTCCGCGGAGGCCCCGGGGAGCGGGACCTTGCCGAGCGCCTTGGCGAGCAGGCCGCCGACGGTGTCGACGTCGTCGTCGTCGAGATGAAGGTCGAAGAGCTCTCCGAGCTCGCCCACCGACGCGCGGGCAGGCACGCGCAGGACTCCGCCCCCGAGGTCCTCGACCTCGGGCTCGGGACGGTCGTGCTCGTCCGTGAGCTCGCCGACCAGCTCCTCGAGCGCGTCCTCGATCGTCACCAGGCCGGCGACACCGCCGTACTCGTCCACGACCAGCGCGATGTGCGAGGACGCGGCCTGCATCTCGCGCAGCAGGTCGTCGGCAGGCTTGGACTCCGGCACGAACATCGCCGAGCGGACGAACTCGCCGACCGGCTGGTCGCCGTCGGACGGGTCGGACTGGACCGCGCGCACGACGTCCTTGAAGAACGCGACACCGATCAGGTCGTCGGTGCTCGTGCCGGTGACGGGGACCCGTGAGAAGCCCGACCGCTCGAACAGCGTGAGCACCTTGGACAACGGCGTCGACGCCCGCGTGGTCACCATGTCCGTGCGCGGCACCATGATCTCGCGCGTCAGCGTCTGCCCGAGCTCGATCACCGAGCGGATGATGGCGCGCTCCCCCTCGTCGAACTCCTCGGACTCGCTCATCCGGTCCGCGACCTCGCGGGCCTCGGCGTCGGTACGGTCCTGGGCGGTGGCCTCGGAGTCGCGGACGGGCGTCAGCGGACGCGCGAGCGCGACCGCGACGGCCAGGGGGCGGGCGACGACGAGCAGGGTGCCCACGGGGTTGGAACGCCCGAGCTGCTCGGGGCTGACCCGGCTGAGCACGAACGCCAGGGCGAGCCCGACGAGTACGGCCACGAGCAGGACGACCCACCAGGAGTCGATCCACAGACCGAGCGCGATCACGAAGGCAGCGCTCGCGCCGACCTCGAGGACGGTGCGGGCCGAGCGGACGGCGGCGAGGGAGCGGTGCTCGTCGTCCGCGAGCTTCTGCAGGGTGCGCAGCCGCGAGAGCCGGCGGGAGCCTGCGGCACCGCGGTCACGGGCCTCGTCGGCCTCGTCGGCGAGCGACGCCCGCGTGACGCGCACGAGGGCGGACGCCGCGGCCTCGAGGGCGCCGGACAGCGCGCCCGCGACGACCGCGACGACGACCAGGACGGCGGCGGTCATCGGCTCGCGAGGAAGGTGAGGAGCAGCTTGCGCTGCAGCGCGAACATCTCCTTCTCCTCCTCGGGCTCGGCGTGGTCGTAGCCGAGCAGGTGCAGGATCCCGTGCGTCGTCAGGAGGAGCATCTCCTCGACGGGGGTGTGCCCGGCGACCTCGGCCTGGGCGACCGCGACCTCGGGGCAGAGCACGACGTCGCCGAGCAGGCCCGGCTCCTGGTCGTCACCCTCGGCGCCGGGGCGCAGCTCGTCCATCGGGAACGACAGGACGTCGGTGGGGCCCGGCTCGTCCATCCACTGCACGTGCAGCTCCGACATCACGTCGGTGCCGACGAACAGGATCGCCAGCTCCGACTGCGGGTGGACGTACAGGGCGTCGAGCACGTAGCGCCCGAGGGCGGCGAACTCCGCCTCGTCGACCTCGTACCCGGACTCGTTGTTGACCTCGATGCTCATCGTGCTCGCTCCGTCCGCGTCGAACCTGCGGGCCGGACGTCCCAGCGCGCGTAGGCGTCGATGATGTCCCCGACGAGCCGGTGACGCACCACGTCGGCCGACTGGAGCCGGCAGAACTCGACGTCGTCGACACCGGTGAGGATGTCCTCCACGACCCGCAGGCCCGACGTCGTGCCACCGGGGAGGTCGACCTGGGTGACGTCACCGGTGATCACCATCCGGGAGCCGAAGCCGAGCCGGGTCAGGAACATCTTCATCTGCTCGGTGGAGGTGTTCTGCGCCTCGTCCAGGATGACGAACGCGTCGTTGAGCGTGCGCCCGCGCATGTACGCGAGCGGGGCGACCTCGATCGTCCCGGCCTCGAGCAGGCGCGGGATCGACTCCGGGTCGACCATCTCGTGCAGCGCGTCGAACAGCGGCCGCAGGTACGGGTCGATCTTCTCCGACAGCGATCCCGGGAGGTAGCCGAGCCGCTCACCGGCCTCGACGGCCGGGCGGGTCAGCACGATCCGGCTGACCTGCTTGGCCTGGAGCGCCTGCACCGCCTTCGCCATCGCGAGGTAGGTCTTGCCCGTGCCCGCAGGCCCGATGCCGAACGTCACCGTGTTCGCGTCGATCGCCTCGACGTACTGCTTCTGCCCGACCGTCTTCGGACGGATGGTCCGGCCACGGTTGGAGAGGACGTCGAGCGTCAGCACCTCGGCGGGGCGCGAGGCCGTCGGGGCCGTCAGCATCGCGACGGCGCGCCGCACGACGTCGGGCGTGACGGCGGTCCCGCCCTTGATGACCTCGACGAGCTCGTCGAGCAGGCGCGAGACGAGCGCGACGTCACCGGGGTCTCCGGTCACCGCGACCTCGTTGCCGCGCACGTGCAGGTCGACCCGGGGGAAACCGCCCTCGAGCTCGCGGAGAACGACGTCCTCGCTCCCGAGCAGGTCGACCATCTCGATGTGGGACGGGACGACGACACGGTGCTCCACCTGTGTCGCGACTCCCGGGGGCGTACTCGCTGATGACGATGACATGGGGGTCGGCTCGCGCCGGAACGCTCCTTCAGTACGGGACGGTGAAAGACGATTCTACGGTGCTCAGGCGGGTGTCCAGCCGAGCTCGGCACCGCCGATGACGTGACCGTGCACGTGGAACACGCTCTGACCGGCCCGTGGACCGGAGTTGAAGACGAGCCGGAACTGCCCGTCGGCGTTCTCACCGGCGAGGTTGTCGGCCAGTTCGATCATGTCCGCGAGCAGCGCGGGGTCCGCCGCTGCGAGCTGGGCGATGTCGCCGAAGTGCTCCCGCGGGACCACCAGCAGGTGCATCGGCGCCTGCGGGGCGATGTCCTTGAACGCCACCGACCGCTCGGTCTGCCCGACGATCTCGGCGGGCAGGTCGCCGGCGACGATCTGGCAGAAGAGGCAGGGGTCCTGGTTCTCACTCATGCTCACACGCTAGCCTGCGCGGTCACGACTCGCGCCACCGACCCAGGCGTTCCGAGAGCACCGCGAGCGCCACCGGGCCGGCCGTGGAGGTCCGCAGCACGTGGGGTCCGAGCCTCGCGGTCCGTGCCCCCGCCTCCGTGAGCAGGTCGACCTCCGCCTGTCCGATCCCGCCCTCGGGCCCGACGACGACGAGCAGCTCGCCGCCTCCGGGCAGCGGGACGTCGGCCAGCGGCAGCGGCGACTCCTCGTGGAGGATCACGACGACTCCCCCGGCGGCCGTGACGTCCGCGGTCCGCACGGCCAGGGCGCGCGTGGAGAGCACCTGCTCCACCGGAGGGAGGAAGGCCCGTCGCGCCTGCTTCGTCGCCGCGGTCACGGTCGCCCCCCAGCGGCCGCGGGACTTCTCGGCGCGCTGACCGCGCCAGACGACCACGGAGCGCTCGGCCTGCCAGGGCACGACCGCGTCGACACCGACCTCCGTCGCCGCCTCGATCGCCATCTCGTCGCGATCGCCCTTGGCCAGAGCCTGCACCAGAACCAGTCGTACCGGGGGCTCGGGCTCGCGCGTGACGGCCTGCACCTGCAGCGCGAGGTCGGTGCCGCGCGCCTCGACGACCGTCGTCGCGAGTCGCACCCCCCGGCCGTCGACGACGTCCACACGCTCACCGGCACCACGCCGCTGCACGACGGCGGCGTGCCTGCCCTCGGGGCCGGTCAGGACGTACTCGTCCCCCGCGCGGACCGCGTCGAGCGATCCCGCGGGGGCGACGAAGACCGGTGCGCTCACGGAATCAGCCGGCGCGACCGGCGAACTTCTCGCGCAGGCGCGAGAAGACACCGGGGTGCGCGGCCACGAGCTTCGGCTCCGGACGTTCCTCGCCACGAGCGGTGGCGAGGCTGCGGAGCAGCTCCTCCTGCGCGTCGTCAAGGCCCGTCGGCACCTGGACCTGCACCTCGACCTTCAGGTCCCCGCGGCCGTTGCCGTGCAGGTGCCCGACTCCGAGTCCCTTGAGGGTGATGGTCTCGCCCGGCTGCGTCCCGGGGCCGAGGTCGACGGTCTTCTCGCCGTCGAGCGTGTCAAGGTTCAGCGAGGCACCCAGGGCTGCCGCGGTCATCGGCACGTTCAGCGTGCAGTGCAGGTCGTCGCCACGGCGCACGAACGTCTCGTGGTTGCGCTCGCGGATCTCGACGTAGAGGTCGCCGGCCGAGCCGCCGCCGGGACCGACCTCGCCCTGGGCGCCGAGCTTGATCCGCGTGCCCGTGTCGACACCGGCGGGAACGTTGATCGTGAGGGTCCGACGGCTGCGCACGCGGCCCTCTCCGGAGCACTCCACGCACGGGTCGGGGATCACGGTGCCGAATCCCTGGCAGGCGGCGCACGGCTGCGTCGTCATGACCTGGCCGACGAACGACCGGGCGACGCGCTGCACGGTGCCGCGCCCGTTGCAGACGTCGCAGGTGCGCGGCGAGGTGCCGGGCGCGCAGCACGAGCCCTGACAGGTCCCGCAGACCACGGCGGTGTCGATCGGCAGCTCACGCGTGGCACCGAACGTGGCCTCGGCGAGGTCGATGTCGAGGCGCACGAGCGCGTCCTGGCCGCGGCGTGCACGAGGGATCGGGCCCTGCGGCTGCCCGCCGCCGAAGAACGTCTCGAAGATGTCCTGGAAGCCGAAGCTGCCGCCGGCGCCCCCGCCGGGCGCGGACGGGTCCGAGCCCAGGTCGTACTGCCGACGCTTGTCGGCGTTCGACAGCACCTCGTAGGCGCGCGACACGTCCTTGAATCGATCCTCGGCACCGGGGCCGGCGACGTCCGGGTGCAGCTCACGAGCGAGCTTGCGGTACGCCTTCTTGATCTGCTCGGGGCTCGCGTCGCGGGCCACACCTAGCGTCTCGTAGTAGTCGGTCACAGGTCCTTCTCTGGTCGGAGCGTGCAGGTTCGCGTGGCGGTGGCCACGGTCAGGAAGCGAGAATTCGCGACAGGTAGCGGGCGACGGCGCGGACCGTCGCGATCGTGCCGGGGTAGTCCATGCGGGTGGGACCGATCGAGCCGACGAGGGCCACGGCGTCGCCGTCGCTCCCGTACCCGCTCGTGACGACGGAGGCGTCGGCGAGTCCCGCGAGGCGGGTCTCGTGGCCGATGCGCACGGCCACCCCCTCCTCGCCGTCGGCCGACATCTCCGTCAGGAGGTTGAGCAGGACGACCTGCTCCTCGAGCGCCTCGAGCACGGGCCGCAGTGCGTGCTCGAACCGCATCCCGGCCTGGGCGAGGTTAGCGGTCCCGGCGAGGACGAGGCGTTCCTCGGCCTCCTCGGCGAGCGTCTCGACGACGAGGCTCGAGACCTTGGCCGCGGTCTCGGCGACCTCGGGTCGCATCATCGCCACCGCACCGGCGAGGGCGCGGTCGACCTGGTCGGGGCGCTGGCCTGCCACGGCGACGTTGAGGCGTACGCGCAGCTCTCCCAGCTCGACCTCGTCGGGCACGGCGTGGAGCTCGAGGGTGCGCTGCTCGACGCGTCCGGTGTCCGTGATGAGGACCACGAGGAGCCGCGTCGGACCGAGCGGGACGAGCTCGAGGTGCCGCAGGCCGGAGCGACGCAGGGACGGGTACTGGACGACGGCGACCTGACCGGTCAGCTGGGCGAGCAGGCGGCCGGCCCGCGCGACGACGTCGTCCAGGTCGACCGCGTCGTCGAGGAACGTCTCGATCGCGCGCTTCTCGGGGCTGCTGAGCGCCTTGATCGTCGAGAGCCTGTCGACGAAGACCCGGTAGCCCTTGTCGGTGGGCACGCGGCCCGCGGAGGTGTGGGGCTGGGCGATGTAGCCGGCCTCCTCGAGGACGGCCATGTCGTTGCGGATCGTCGCCGACGAGACCCCGAGACCCCGTCGCTCGGAGATCATCCGCGAGCCCACGGGCTCGCGTGTGGTCACGTAGTCCTCGACGATGGCGCGCAGCACCTCGAGTCGACGTTCTTCGCTCACAGCCCTCACCTCCCGTTCGCACTCCGGGCATGCGAGTGCCAATCCTACGCGGGCGTCGCGCCAGAGTTGGTGTCTGGTTGTTCGCCCGCAGCGTGACGCGCCCGCAGGTCGACGACGGAGACCACGAGCGCGACGGCGACGAGCGTGATCGTCACCAGCAGCGCACGGCCCGTCGCGGCCGCTCCCCCGAGCCCGGCGGCCGACCCCGCGTAGTACAGCGAGAGGACCGCGGCGATCCCGAGGGAGGAGCCGATCCTCTGCCCGAGCTGGATCATGCTGCCGGCCACGCCCGCGCGTTCGACGGGGACGTCGGCGAGCGCGAGGGTCTGGTTCGGCGAGATCACCAGGCCGCTGCCCGCGCCGGCGATCGCCAGGGTGAGAGCCATCACGGGGCCGGCGACGTCGGGATCGTCGCCGATCACGCGGATCGCGAGGTCGGTCGAGACCATGCCGACGAGGACGACGACGAGTCCGGCGACGACGACGGTCCGCCCCCACCGGTGCACGAGCCTGCCCGACAGCCAGGCGCTGACACCGGAGCAGACGGCGAACGGCATCGCGACGAGGCCCGCCGCCAGGGGGTCGTACCCGAGGTCGTTCTGGAGGTAGAGCGTGGTGAGGAGGAACACGCCCGTGAAGCCGGAGAAGTACGCCGCACCGAGGATCGCCCCGTTGCGGAAGGACGGCGTCCGCAGCAGCCCGGGGTCGAGCACGGCGTCGCCCGTCCGTCGCTGGTATCGCCTCTCCCAGGCGACGAGGGCCACGAGCGCCACCGCGGCGACGACCAGTCCCCACCAGCGCGCAGGGTCGTCGTCGACCCCCGAGGTCGTGACGAACGGGTACATGACGAAGACGGTCGCCGCCCCGATGAGGCCGAGCCCGACGGCATCGAGGTGGCGTGGTCCGGCCTTGCGGACCGACGTCGGGACGTACTTCCAGGCGAACGGCAGGAGCACCAGGATGATGGGGACGTTGATCCCGAAGACCCAGCGCCAGCCGTTCTCCTCCCCGGCGACGGCGAGGATGACGCCGCCGAGCAGCGGCCCGACCGCGGTCGAGACCCCGATGGTCGCCCCGAACAGGCCGAAGGCGCGGCCTCGCTCGAAGCCTCGGAACTGCTGCTGGATGAGGCCGACCACCTGGGGGTTGAGCATCCCGGCGAAGACGCCCTGGGCGAGGCGGGCGACGGCGAGCGCGTCGTCGGTGGGCGCGAGCCCCGCGGCGAGACTGGTCAGGAGGAACCCGATGAGGCCACCGATGAACAGGTGTCGTCGCCACCCCGCGTCGCCCAGCCGGCCGGCCGGGACCAGGACCAGGCCGAAGGCCAGCGTGTAGCCCGCGACGACGAGCTGCAGCTGGGTCGGCCCCGCGTCGAGCGACCGCTCGATCGAGGGCAGGGCGACGTTCACGACGGACACGTCGAGCAGGGTGATGAAGCCGACCGCCAGACAGACGGCGAGGGTGCGCCAGCGCCCGGGGTCGGGTTCGTACGTCTCGGGCCGAGGTGCTGGGGTGCTCACACCCCCATCATCCACCCGTGCCGCGCCCGTCTGCGCGTCGCTTCGCAGGGTCGCCCGCCGCGCGGCCTAGGGTGACCGCCGTGAACTACGACCGCTACGGCTCTGACGTCCTGTCCTCCGGCCCGTCCGCGTCCGGCTCCTCGCACCACCGGACCCGACCCACGTCGACCCCGCAGGTCGCCGAGCCCGGTCTCGTCGTCGAGGACGTCGAGACCGGGTGGGTCGGCGCCGTCCTGCGCGTCGAGAAGTCCGGCGGCATGCACGTGGTGATCCTCGAGGACCGCCGAGGCCGGACCCGCACGTTCCCCCTCGGCCCGGGATTCTGGGTCGAGGGCAGGCCGGTCGTCCTGACCGCCCCCACCGTCTCGCGGGCACCGGTGGCACCCGGCCGGACCGCGTCCGGCTCGCGCGCGGTCGCCGGGTCGAGGGCCCGCGTGGCCCGGGGCAGCCGGATCTGGGTCGAGGGAAAGCACGACGCCGAGCTGATCGAGAAGGTCTGGGGCGACGACCTTCGGGTCGAGGGCGTCGTCGTCGAGATGCTGGACGGCGTCGACAACCTGGCCGACGCCCTCGCCGACTTCCGGCCGGACCGCGAGCGCCGCGTCGGCGTCCTGGTCGACCACCTGGTGGCGAACAGCAAGGAGCAGCGCATCACGGACGAGGTGCTGCGCGGCGTGCCGCGCGGGACGGTCCGCGTGCTGGGGCACCCCTACGTCGACGTCTGGCAGGCGGTGCGCCCGGAGCGTGTGGGCCTGGAACGGTGGCCCGTGATCGAGCGCGGGACCGAGTGGAAGTACGGGATCCTGCGTGAGCTCGGCTGGCCCGCGGGGTCGCAGGCCGACGTCGCGAGGGCCTGGCAGAAGATTCTCGGCACCGTGCGCTCGTACGCCGACCTCGAGCCGTCGCTGCTCGGCCGTGTCGAGGAGCTGATCGACTTCGTGACGGTCGACCCGGCGGACTAGGAGCCGAGCAGGGTCTCGAACGACGGGACGTCGCCGAAGGGGTCCTGCACCGTGCGCCGGGCCGGACGCGCGGCGACCCGGTCGGCGAGCTCCGACCCGGCCCGTCGGATCCGTGCGGCCAGGCCGTCGTCGCCGACCTGGCCGCCTCCCGTGCCCGCCCAGTCGTCCGTGGCCGCGAAGACGGAGGTCGTGACGACGTCGGCCCGCAGGTAGGTGAGCACGGGGCGGACGGAGTGCTCGAGGGCCAGCGAATGCCGCGACGTGCCGCCGGTCGCCCCGAGGGCGACGGGCATCGACTGCAGAGAGTCTCGGTCGACGACGTCGAGGAACGACTTGAAGAGGCCGGAGTAGGAGCTCGCGAAGATCGGCGTCGACAGGACCAGGCCGTCCGCGCCGGCCACGCGGTCGAGGACGTCGGCGAGCTCCCCCGCGGCGAAGCCGGTCAGCATGGCGTCCGTGATCGAGTGCGCGAGGTCCCGGAGCTCGACGACCTCGAGGTTCGCGGTCTCGCCTGCGATCTCGAGGCTGTCGACGGCCGCGGCGCCCAGCCGCTCGGCGAGCAACCGGGTGGACGACGGCGTGGACAGTCCTGCCGAGACGGCGACGATCGAGCGGGTGCTCATGCGGTGACCTCCTGGCGGTGTGCGGCCACGCGCTCGGCATGGCTCGGCGGGTTCGCGGGAACGTCGGAGGGGCGTGCGGCCTCGGCCTCCCGGCGCAGCACCGGGACGACCTCGGAGCCGAGGATGTCGATCTGCTCGAGGACGGTCTTGAGCGGAAGCCCCGCGTGGTCCATGAGGAAGAGCTGGCGCTGGTAGTGGCCGACCTGGTCGCGCATCGCGCCGTACCGGTCGATCACCTGCTGCGGGCTGCCGACGGTCAGCGGCGTCTGGGTGCTGAAGTCCTCGAGCGACGGTCCGTGCCCGTAGACGGGCGCGTTGTCGAAGTACGGCCTGAACTCGCGGACCGCGTCCTGGCTGTTGGCACGCATGAAGACCTGGCCCCCGAGGCCGACGATCGCCTGGTCGGCACGGCCGTGGCCGTAGTGCTCGAAGCGGCGTCGGTAGAGCTGGACCATCTGCCGGGTGTGGCTCATGGGCCAGAAGATGTTGTTGTGGAAGAACCCGTCGCCGTAGTAGGCCGCCTGCTCCGCGATCTCGGGGGTACGGATCGACCCGTGCCAGACGAACGGCGGGACGCCGTCGAGCGGACGCGGTGTCGACGTGAAGCCCTGGAGCGGGGTGCGGAACTTCCCCTCCCAGTCGACGACGTCCTCGGTCCACAGCCGACGCAGCAGCGCGTAGTTCTCGACCGCGAGGTTGAGTCCCTCACGGATGTCCTGGCCGAACCACGGATAGACGGGCCCGGTGTTGCCGCGGCCCATCATCAGGTCCGTCCGGCCGTCGGCGATCACCTGGAGCATCGCGTAGTCCTCGGCGATCTTCACCGGGTCGTTGGTGGTGATCAGGGTGGTCGACGTGGAGAGGATGATCCGCTCGGTCACGCCCGCGAGGTATCCGAGCATCGTCGTCGGTGACGACGGGACGAACGGAGGGTTGTGGTGCTCGCCGGTGGCGAAGACGTCGAGGCCCGCGTCCTCGGCGTGCCGGGCGATCGTGAGCATCGCGCGCACCCGCTCGGTGTCGTCGGGCGCCCGCCCCGTGTGCGGGTCGGGGGTCACGTCGCCCACGCTGAAGATCCCGAACTGCATGGTTCTCGCCTCTCGTCCTGATTCGTGGTCCTGGCCGGTTAACCCCTGTGCGGCGCAACTTGTTCCCTGCCCACCGACGACGACGCCGCCCCACCTCGTCAGGAGATGGGGCGGCGTCGTGGGTCGTGTCGTGGGTGTTCGGCTATCTCACCCCGTCACGGTGCGCGTACTTCTGGATCGTCTCGGCCGTCGAGACGACGGCCGTGTAGAACTCCAGCAGGATGCGGAACATCACGAGGTAGAGCAGGACGAAGATCCACCCGAAGAGGAGGACGAACAGCCCGGCACCGATACTGTCCGTGAAACCGACGATGATGGCCACGAGCCACCCCAGCGCCAGGACGACCATGCCGATGACGTAGACGATCCGCACGATCTTCGGCGTGATGTAGTGCGTGAAGGACAGGTCGAAGAGCGAGCCGAACAGGCCCTTCGCGTCACCGGAGAGGTCGCTCGCGAGCCCCGAGGCCGAGAAGCCCTGCTGGCCGGACGGCTGGCCCGGCGGCGGGCCGTACCCCGGAGGCGGTCCCTGCGGGGGCGGGTTCTGCGGCGGAGGGCCCTGAGGCGGAGGGTTCTGCGGCGTCTGCCCGCCCGGCTGTGGCGGTGGTGTCGGTGGGACACCGTCCGGCCTCTGCTGCGCGTTCGGGTCCTCGGGATTCTCGGTCATGATCTTCTCCCTCGTCTGGTGCCGCCAGGCTAGTGCGACGAACGCCACAGCGCGCCCGGAAGGCGGGGCGCTGCGGCGTTCGTGGACCGGCGAGGAAGGTCCGGAGTCAGGCCGTCGCCTTCTCGGTCAGGCGGCGGTAGACGAACGCCTGGGCGATGTACGCGACGGGGAGCGTGAACAGTAGCCCGACGAAGCACAGGATGACGCCCAGGAACGAGAGCCCGATGTTCGCCACGATCAGCACGATGACGACCCCGGCGCTGCCCGCGACCAGCTTGGCGCTGGACCCGATCGCCGCGAACGCGTTCTTGCCCGCGTCGATGACGAACATCAGCGAGAAGACCAGGAAGAAGTACGCCGCGACGCTGAGCAGGCCGCCGATTCCGGGGATCAGGCTCAGGACCGACGAGATGAACCCGACGACGAACCCGAGGAGCACGATGTTGCCCGCGTTGCGGATCGCGAAGAAGTCGGCGAGCCGCACGCGAGGCTTGTCGACCGCGGCGAGCGCGCCGTGCGTCGCGAGCGAACTGATCACGAAGCTCACGGCCGCGGCAAGGAAGCCGAGCAGGACGTCGAGGAACCCCGGCTGCGGAACTGCCGCGAGGGCGTCCGGGTCGGAGAAGTTCTCGATGACGTACTGGTACGTCGGCGAGAGCGCCGTGAAGATCAGCCCGAGGACGATGTTCATGAGCAGGATGAGCAGGAGCGCACCGATCCACGTCCCCATGCTCGACTTGAAGCGGTCCCAGCCGAAGTGAAGGGCCTGCCCGACGGAGACCGGCTCGTCGTAGCGGGACGGCTGACCGTACGGCTCCTGGGGCGGGGGCGCGGCCGGGAACCCACCACCGGGGATCGGCTGCGGCGGGACGCTGCTGTCGCCCGGCATCCCAGGGCCCGGCATCCCGGGGTTGGTGCTCGAGCTGTACGGGTCGTTCTCGTCGCGCGGCGGACCACCGGGCGTGTTCTCGGACATCGTTCTCCTTCAGTGCATCTGCGGGACGTGCGATCGACGTCCACTCTGTCGGAGATTCACCGAAACTGCCAGGATCCGCGCGGGCTTTCCGGTCAGTCCGTCGACAGGTCAGTCGGTCAGGTCGCGCACGACCGCGTCGGCGAGCAACCGCCCCTGCAGCGTGAGGACCGCCCGGCCCGCGAGCGCCGCGCGGCCGTCGAGCGACCCGTTCGCCACGTGTCCGGCGACGGCACGCCGTCCGTCCGCGGAGAGCTCCGCGAGGTCCAGGCCGTCCCGGAGCCGGATCCCGAGCATCACCCGCTCGAGCTGCGCGTCGGCGACGTCGAGGCGCTCGCGCCCCGCCGCCGGGCTCTCGCCGGCCTCCAGGAGCGCCGCGTAGCGCCGCGGGTGCTTGACGTTCCACCACCGCAGACCGGCGCTCGGCTCCGAGGTCTCGGTCTCCGTGCCGTGCTCGCCAGACAGGGTCGACGAGGGCCCGAGGTACGAGTGGGCCCCCGGCCCGATCCCCCACCAGTCGTCCCCACGCCAGTACGCCAGATTGTGACGACAGGCCTCCTCCGGGGTCCGCGACCAGTTCGAGACCTCGTACCAGGACAGGCCGGCGCTCGTGAGCACCCGGTCCGTCACCTCGTACTTCTCGGCCTGGTCGTCCCCGCTCGGCAGCTCGAGCTCGCCACGACGCACCTGAGCGCCCATCTTGGTGCCCGGCTCGACGACGAGCGCGTAGGCGGAGACGTGGTCGACGCCCGTCTCCAGCACGGTGTCGAGGCTGCGACGCCAGTCCTCGAGGCTCTCGCCCGGGGTGCCGTAGATGAGGTCGAGCGAGACGGCGAGCCCGGCGTCGCGCGCCCACCGCACGACGTCGGGCACCCGGTCCGGGTCGTGGGTCCGTTCCAGCGTGGCGAGGACGTGCGGGACGGCGGACTGCATGCCGAAGGAGACGCGGGTGAAGCCGCCCGCCGCGAGGGCGGCGAGCGACTCGGGCGTGACGGAGTCGGGGTTCGCCTCCGTGGTGACCTCGGCGTCGTCGGCGAGCCCCCAGGTGTCCCGGACACCGTCGAGCATCCGGACCAGGTCCGAGGCGGGCAGCATGGTCGGGGTCCCTCCCCCGACGAACACCGTCGACGCCTCGCGCTCCGGCAGGCCGGCAGCACGCATCGTCCGTCCGGCGAGCTCGATCTCGGCGAGCGCCGTGCGTGCGTACTCGATCTGGCTCGCACCACCACCGAGCTCGGTGGCGGTGTACGTGTTGAAGTCGCAGTACCCGCACCGGACCGTGCAGAACGGCACGTGCAGGTACACGCCGAAGCGCGACCCGCGCGGCCCGGCCACCCACCCGGGCAACGAACCGTCGCGGGGCGCGTCCTCGCCGTCGGGAAGCGCCGGACTCACTTCTTCGGCTTGTCCTTGGTCTCCTTGCCGCCGCCGGCGTCGGAGGAGAGCGCCGCGATGAACGCGTTGGGCGGGACCTCGACGCGACCGATGGTCTTCATGCGCTTCTTCCCCTCCTTCTGCTTCTCGAGCAGCTTGCGCTTGCGGGAGATGTCACCGCCGTAGCACTTGGCGAGGACGTCCTTGCGGATGGCGCGGACCGTCTCACGGGCGATCACCCGCGAGCCCACGGCCGCCTGGATCGGCACCTCGAACTGCTGACGCGGGATGAGCTCCTTGAGCTTGCCCACCATCATCAGCCCGTAGGCGTACGCGGCGTCCTTGTGCACGATCGCGCTGAACGCGTCCACCTGCTCACCCTGCAGGAGGATGTCGACCTTGACGAGGTCCGCCGCCTGATCGCCGGTGCGCTCGTAGTCGAACGAGGCGTACCCGCGCGTGCGGGACTTCAGGTGGTCGAAGAAGTCGAAGACGATCTCCGCCATCGGCAGCGTGTACCGCATCTCGACACGGTCCTCGGAGAGGTAGTCCATCCCGAGCAGGGTGCCGCGACGCGACTGGCACAGCTCCATGATGGTGCCGATGAACTCGCTCGGGGCCAGCACCGTCGAGCGCACGATCGGCTCGCGCACCTCGCGGATCTTGCCGCCGGGGAACTCGCTCGGGTTGGTCACCTCGACCTCGGTGCGGTCCTCCATCGTCACGTTGTAGACGACGTTCGGGGCCGTCGAGATCAGCGCGAGGTCGAACTCACGCTCGAGGCGCTCGCGGACGATCTCGAGGTGCAGCAGGCCGAGGAACCCCACACGGAAGCCGAAACCGAGCGCGACCGACGTCTCGGGCTCGTAGTTCAGCGCGGCGTCGTTCAGCTTCAGCTTGTCGAGGGCGTCGCGCAGCACCGGGTAGTCGGAGCCGTCGATCGGGTACAGGCCCGAGAACACCATCGGCTTCGGGTCCTGGTAGCCGCCGAGCGAGTCGTCCGCCGGCTTCTGCGCGTTGGTGACCGTGTCGCCGACCTTCGACTGGCGGACGTCCTTGACGCCGGTGATGAGGTACCCGACCTCACCGACCCCGAGACCCTTGGTGGGCTGCGGCTCCGGCGAGCTGACGCCGATCTCGAGCAGCTCGTGCGTCGCCCGCGTCGACATCATGATGATCTTCTCGCGCGGGTTCAGCTGGCCGTCGACGACGCGGACGTAGGTCACGACGCCGCGGTAGGTGTCGTAGACCGAGTCGAAGATCATGGCGCGGGCGGGAGCCTCGGCGTCGCCGACCGGGGCCGGGACACGCTCGACGATCCGGTCGAGCAGGGCCTCCACGCCCTCGCCGGTCTTGCCCGAGACCTTCAGCACGTCCTCGGGGTCTCCGCCGACGAGACCGGCGATCTCCTCCGCGTACTTCTCCGGCTGCGCCGCGGGGAGGTCGATCTTGTTCAGGACCGGGATGATCTCCAGGTCGTTCTCCATCGCGAGGTACAGGTTCGCGAGGGTCTGCGCCTCGATGCCCTGCGCGGCGTCCACGAGGAGCACGGCACCCTCGCACGCGGCGAGGGAGCGAGACACCTCGTACGTGAAGTCGACGTGCCCGGGGGTGTCGATCATGTTCAGCGCGTGCGGGATCTGCACGCCGTCCGCGTCCGGGATCGCCCACGGCATCCGCACGGCCTGCGACTTGATGGTGATACCGCGCTCACGCTCGATGTCCATGCGGTCGAGGTACTGCGCCCGCATCGCACGCTGCTCGACGACGCCGGTGAGCTGGAGCATGCGGTCGGCGAGGGTCGACTTGCCGTGGTCGATGTGCGCGATGATGCAGAAGTTGCGCAGCAGCTCGGACGGCGTCGACGACGGTCGAATGCGGTCGGCCTGGGTGGCGGAAGGGATCGGTGACAACGCGAGTGCGCTCCGGTCTGGTCGACGGCGGGCAGGGAGAGGCACGATTCTCCCATGACCCGTGCTCTTCCGACGCATCCGGACCCAGGCGACTCCCCCGCGGGGCGCTCCGCACCCGTCGACCGCCTGGCCCTTCTCGCGCGGGCACAAGCGGCGTTCGCCGACGTCGCGTCGACCGCCGACCCGGAGGCGCCCGTCCCCGGGTGCGGCGAGTGGCGGGTCGCGGACGTGGTCCTGCACCTGGCGCGGGTTCACTGGTGGGCGGCCGGGATGGCCGTCGGCGTGGTGCTCCGCACGGAGAACCCCGACCGACCGCGCGACGCCGAGTCCCTCGACCGCATCTACCGCTGGGCCGCCCGACACCTGCACGCGACGCTCGCCGAGACCGGCCCCGACTCCCCGGCTCTCACTCTCGATGGGCGAGGCGTCGCCGCGTACTGGTGGCGCCGCCAGCTGCACGAGACGCTGATCCACCTCGACGACGTCGCGACAGCGGCCGGGACTCCGGCCCCGACGTTCGCCACCGAGGTCTGGGCCGACACGGTCGACGAGGTGGTGTCGGTGCTGGGCCCGGCACGCCAGGCCCGCGGCGCCGCGGCGCTGATCACCTCACCCGTCGAGATCGTCGCGACGGACACCGGCGACCGGTGGGTCGTCGGTGACGGCGACGCCGGCGCGACGGTCCGCGGTACCTCGCGAGACGTCGCACTGCTCCTGTGGAACCGGATCGACCTCTCGTCACCGGGGCTCGAGGTGTCGGGAGATCCGTCGGCCGTGGACGCGCTCCTCGAGGCAGGTCTGACCTCGTAGCGCGGCGCGGCGCGGGGCCGGGCCGGGCGACGGGACGGGACGGGCCACGAGAACCCACGACCGGCTACTGTGCACGCGTGTCCTCCTCTCGCTGGCTCAGCCTCGTCTCCGACGTCCTGCGCGCCCTCACGGGCGGCAGAAGCAAGACGTCGCGCCCACGCCCGACACCTCGCTCTCGCACGACGTCTCGCGGCTCCTACCCGGGCGACTACACCGGAACCGTGCGCGCCGAGTACTCCCCCGCCCTGGACGGCAACGCCGACCCCGGCGAGGTCGTCTGGACCTGGGTCCCGTACGAGGACGACGCGACGCAGGGCAAGGACAGGCCGGTCCTCGTCGTCGGCCGGGACGGGTCGTGGTTGCTCGTGCTGATGCTGACGAGCAAGGACCACGACCTCGACGCCGCCCAGGAGGCCCGCTGGGGCCGCTACTGGCAGGACATCGGCACCGGACCGTGGGACAGCCGCGGGCGTCCGTCCGAGGTGCGCCTCGACCGGGTGATCCGCATCGACCCGTCGACCGTCCGTCGCGAGGGTGCGATCATGCCCGAGAGGACGTTCAACGAGGTGATCAAGGGCATCCGTCGCCACGGACACTGAGCCGCCGCCAGCCTGATAGCATGGGCAGTTGCGTGTCCGCCCAGGTCGGCGGGCACCGCCACAGTTCCTCTCCACGGGTTCCCCACCCCGAGTCCCGGCGCTGTGGCCGCCCTCTACGACCTATCCGCTCGCTCACGCGAACACACCAGGAAGTTCTGAACGTGGCAAACATCAAGTCCCAGATGAAGCGCATCAAGACCAACGAGAAGGCGCGCCTGCGCAACAACTCGGTGAAGGCGGAGCTGCGCACGCACGTGCGTCAGGTTCGTGCGGCGGTCGCCGCCGGCGACAAGGACGCGGCCACCACGGCGCTCACCGCCGCCTCGAAGAAGCTCGACAAGGCAGCCACCAAGGGTGTTATCCACCAGAACCAGGCTGCCAACCGCAAGTCGGCGCTCGCGAAGGCCGTGAACGCGCTCTGAGTCCCCGGACTCGTCGGCCGTGCGACATGCACGGCCCCTGCACGACACCGCAAGGCGTCACCCGGTCGGGTGGCGCCTTGCGCGCGTCCCGGGCCTCTACCGCGCCCTGGCGTTCCGCGCGATCACCAGCACCGCCCGCTCGACCGCGTAGACGGGATCGCGCCCACCACCCTTGACCTCCGCGTCCGCACGCGCCACCGCGCCGATCGCCTCGGCGAGCCCGTCAGGAGTCCACCCCCGCAGCTCCTTGCGGGCCCGGTCCACCTGCCACGGCGCAAGCCCAAGCTCACGGGCGGTCACGCCGCCGCGCATCGCGGACACCTTCGCCAACGCCCGCAGCTTCATCGCCAGCGCCGCGACGAGCGGCACCGGGTCCGCGCCCGTCGCCAGGGCGTGCCGCAGCATCGTCACCGCGTCACCCGCTGCTCCGGCGACCGCCGCGTCGGCGACCCGAAAGCCCGTCGCCTCGATCCGCCCGCCGTGATACCGGTCGACGAGCTCGGCGGTGATCGTCCCGGTGCTGTCGGTCACGAGCTGCGTGCACGCGGCAGCGAGCTCGCGCAGGTCGTTCCCGAGGGCGTCGACGAGGGCCCGGACCGCGGCCGGCTCGGCCTTGCGCCGCGCGGCCCTGAACTCCTGCTCGACGAACGACACCCGTTCGGGGTCCTTCTTCAGCGGATCGCACGTCACGACCGGAGCCCCCGAGGCGGTGATCGCGTCGAGCATCTTCTTGCCGCGCTGACCTCCCCCGTGCACCACGACGACCGTCGCCTCCGCATCCGGCGCCGCCGCATAGGCGACGAGGTCCGTGACGAGTGCGTCGGTACAGGCCTCGGCACCGCGCACGACGACGACCGACGGGTCGTCGAAGAGCGTCGGGCTGGTCGCGACGGCGAGCATCCCCGCCTCGTAGGTCGCGCCCTCGACGTCGATGCGGTCCGTCTCCGGGTTCTGCTCCCGCGCGAGCTCGAGCACGCGCGCCACCGCACGATCCGCGAGCAGCCCTTCGGTCCCCCGGATCAGGATCAACGGTGCGGGGGCGACGGTGCGCCAGTCGACGGACGAGCGGCGGGCGGTGGCGGCGGGCATGGCACTAGCGTGCCACGAGCCACCGACCGGCCGACGCTCACGGGTCGGCACGCTCGTCGAGCGGAGGTATCGCGCGGCGCAGGCCCTCGACGCCCACCGCCGTCAGGACGGCAAGTCCCGCCGCGCCGAGGAGACCCTCTGGCCACGTGAGGCTCGCTCCCGGCAACGCGGCGAAGACCTGCGCGACAAGGGCGATCCACCCCGTCGCCAGGCCCGCGCACCAGGCGATCAGGGTCGCCGCCGCGGGCCACCACGGAGCCACGGCCGTGGCCGCGAGTCCCAGGATCGTGGCGGGGGCGAGAGCGACGCACGCGAGGAGGTTCGCGGGGACCGCGTACACCGAGACGGACGGCTCGAGCAGGATCAGCACCGGCCCGCAGACGAGCTGCGCCGCCACGGGCACGGCGACCGCGAACGCGAGAACCCGGGGCCCCGGGATCCGGCGGGCGATCGGTCCGGCGAGCGTCACCAGCCCCGCGGTCGCCACGGTCGACAGCACGAACCCGAAGGACCGGGCGAGCCACGGATCGAGCACCAGAAGAACGACGACCGCCGCGGACAGTCCGGGCACCGCGGCAGCCGGCCGCCGCAGGACGAGAGCCAGGAGACCGACCGCACCGGTGGCCGCGGCCCTGAGGACGCTGGGGTCGGGGCGCACCAGGAGCACGAACGCGGTGAGCGCGGCGCCGGCGACGAGCACCCGGGCGCGGCGCCGCAGCCGGAGCCCGCCGCAGCACCACGCGACGGCGGCGACCACGACCGCGACGTGTCCGCCGGAGACCGCGGTGATGTGTGTCAGGGAGGTGACGAGCATGGCGTCGGTGACCTCCTCCGGCACCCTCGTGGTGTCCCCGATGGCAGCCCCGGGGACGAGCCCACGAGCCTGCGGGGACAGGCCGTCGGTCGCCGACAGGAGGTCCGCCCGCACGTCGGCGACGACGCGGAGGAGCGCGGGGGCCGGCGCGGTCACGACGAGGCCGTCGGCGGACAGCTCAGGACCCCGGAGCCCCTCGCCCAGCACACCGCTCGTGGTGATCGTGTCGCCGACGACCACGTCCTCAGGGCCGAGACCGCCGACGACGTCGAGCGGGGTCCGGACGGCGCACCGAACGGATCGGTGCTCGACGACCACGACGTCCAGACCGCGACGCCAGCGCGTGGCGCCGAACCCGGTGGTCGGCACCGGGTCACCGACCACGACCGCGTCGACGCTCACCCACCCTCCGGCCGCGGCGATCGCCCGCACGTCGCACCCGCCGCGTGCTGCGAGGTCGACGGCCGCGACCGCCAGGACCGACGCGGCGGTGAGGCACGAGCAGGCCAGCAGGGCACAGGCCCGTCCGACGCGCCGAGGCACTGGCCCCGGCGGGCCGGTGCGATGGAACACGCAGGTGACTGCGACCGCGCCGATCGCCAGCCCACCCAGGGCCCACGCCACCCGGCCGACAGGATCGGGCGTCGGCTCACCGACCGCCCACCAGGCGGCACACCACGCGCCGAGCGCCACGGGGACCAGCCGTGCATCCGGTCTCACGTCGTGGCCAGGTCCCGGAGTCCTTCGAGCACGGCGTCCCCGATCCCGCTCACCTCGACCAGCTCGTCCACGCTGGCGAACGGCCCGTGGTCCTCCCGGTGCCCGACGATCCGTGCAGCGAGCACCGGACCGACACCCGGAAGCCCTTCCAGTGCGCCCGCGTCCGCGGTGTTGACGTTCACCAGGGCCGGCCGGCCGGCCTCGGCCGACGAACCCGGATCCGCGCCCGACGCCACCGGGACCTCCTCCCCCGGTGCAGGAACGTAGATCTGCTCGCCGTCCGCGATCTCCCGCGCGAGGTTGAGCGCCGCCAGGTCGGCCGTCGACGTCGGCCCACCCGCGGCCGCGATCGCGTCGGCCACCCGCATCCCTGCGGCGAGGTCGACGAGACCGGGCTCCGCCACCTCGCCCACGACGTGCACGACGAGTCCGGGCCGCGGGGACGACGTCGGAACCGGCTGGTCGTCCCCCGGAGCCGCAGGAGCGGACTCGGACACACGACCGGCAGGCGGGGACCCGTCCTCGCCTGCCGCGACCGCGTCCTGCTCGTCCACGCCCGCGTCCTGCGAGGCGCGGGGCAGCGACCGCACCTCTCCGAGCGGAACCTGCTCGGCCCGACCGGGGTCCAGCAGGAGCACCCCGACGGCCAGGATCAGCACGGCGAGCCCGGCCGAGACCGCCGTCCGCAGGTCCATGCCGAGCCGAGGGCGGACGCGCCGCGGACGGCGAGGGACGTCGTCGAACCCCGTCTGCGCTCCCGGGTCGCCGTAGGCCGCGCGGTAGGCGCGCGCGGCGCCGTCGAGCGGGCTCGTCCGCGCGGTGCCGATGCTGTCGAGTCGATCGCCGGGTCTCACGCTCGCACGCTAGGCGGCTCTCCGCCTGAAGCCCTCGAGACCCGGTTCACCCGTGGACGGGCATCGCGATCAGCACGGCTGTGGACGACGCTAAGAGCCCGGAACGGCTCCGACGTCGGCCACCATCACGCCCAGCACGCCCTCGCCGACGTGCGCCCCGACGACGGCGCTTACCGACGCGACCTCGACGTGCACGCCGAGCCGTCGAGCCAGGTCACCCGCGACGTCGTGGGCCCGGTCCGGATCACCCAGATGGTGCACGGCCACCAGCGGGTACGAGCACCGCTCGGTCTGCTCGACCGCGGTCGAGACCAACCGGTCGACGGCCGCCGCCCGCGTGCGCACCTTCTGCGCGACCACGATCCGCCCGTCACGGACGGCCAGCAAGGGCCGCACCCCCAGCACGGTCCCGAGCGCCGCGGCGGGGCCGCTGAGCCGACCACCACGGCGCAGATGGTCGAGCGACTCGACGAGGAAGGTGGCCGAGCTCGTGCTCGCGACGGCGAGCGCCCTCCGCTCGACAGCACGAGCGCTCGCCCCGCCGCGTGCCGCACGGGCGGCCTGTGCCGCGGCGAAGCCCAGCGCCATCGCCGTCGTCCGGGAGTCGACGACGCGCACGGGCACGGGCGACCGTGTGGCGGCCAGGGCTGCGGCGTGCACCGTCCCGGAGAGGTCGCCCGAGAGGTGGACGGACACGATCGCCCGCGCTCCTGCCCGCGCCACGCGCTCGTAGACCTCGAGGAACTCCTGCGGCGAGGGCTGCGACGTCGTGACGGACGTACCGGCCCGGAGCTGTTCCGCCACCTCGTGGTCGGTGACGTCGACCTTCTCCCGGAACGGCGCGCCGTCGACGATCACGTGGAGCGGGACGACGTCGGTACCGTGGTCGAACCCGTCGGGGAACGACGCGGTCGAGTCGGTGACGACGGCGACGCGCGCGGCGGGGTCGACGGAGGTCACGCGACCATCATCGCAGGGCCGTCGCCGGGGCCGGCTCCGGCGCCCCGACGAGCGTCACCAGGCGAGACCTCCCCCGGTCGTCCTTGACGGCCTGCAGGACGACGTCGACGTGCGGCTCTAGCGCGCCGACCTTGTCGAGAGGCGCCCCGATGACGAGCTGGAAGCCGAGCCCCCGCCAGGCTCCGACGGCACGCCCGGCGAACCGCGCGTCCGCCTTGATGAACGCCTCGTCGAGAAAGACCGGGGCGTACCGCGGCCGTGCCGCGCCGGCGTCGCCGAGCTGGTAGCGCAGCGCGGCTCCCACGATGAACGCGACGAGCTCCTGCGACTCCCCTCCCGACTTGCCCGCGATGTGGTCGTAGACGCTGACGTGGGTGCCGTCGAGGTCCACGCACTCGGCACTGATGCGCACGTGGTCCCGGACGTCGACGAGTCGCCGCCGCTCCGGGCTGTCCGGACGGATCCGGTCGATCAGTCGCGCCATTCGGTCGAACCGCCGGGTCCGCTGCGCCGCCGTCTGCTCGCCGGGGTCGGCGGCAAGGTCGCGCAGCGCACGGCGGAACGAGGAGATGTCCGCGGCCTCGGTGACCGTCGCGGTGATCCGCAGCCGGTGCTCGTCGTCGCGGAACGGCAACGTCGAGAGGATCGCGTTGACCGGCTCCATCCGCTCGCGGATCTCCGCCACCGACCGGGTCATGACCGAGTTCAGGAGCGTGAGGTCGTTGCCGCTGAGCCTGCCGATGGTCCGCGACCACCGCTCCTGCAGCTGGTAGAGCTGCTGGTGCTCGATCTCCTCGTAGACCCGGAGGAAGTCCGCGTAGGACGCCTCGGGGTCCGTGCCCAGGTTCGGGTTCGGCCACGTGTCGCAGAACCGTTCGAAGAGCGCCCCGAGCGCGGCGCGCGCGGACCGACCGGACTCCACGGCCGCCTCGCGGTCCCGCTCGAGCTCGCGCACGACGGCGTGGGTGGCCGCAGAGAACGCCGCCACGCTCGTGGCGGGTTCCGCCAGCACGGCGTCGAGCGCCGCGTCGAGCCGCGCCGTCTGCTCGGCGGTCCCGACCGACGGGCCGTCGTCGGCCTGCGCGACGGCGTCCGTCACCTCGTCGACGAGGTCGGTGATGGCCGCCCACTGCTCGGCGAGCGCCTGAACCTGGTTCTCGGCGTCGGCCCGCTCGCGGTAGAGGGCGGTGAGCCGGGTGCGGATCCGCTCCTCGTCGTCCTGCAGGGCCTGCAGCACGTCGGAGCCCGCGAGCAGCGCGTCGCGCCGGGAGGTGCGCTCGGCGAGGGCCGCCTCGGCCCCGGCCACGTCGACGTCCTCCCACGCGACGGCGAGGCACTGGGTGTAGGCGACGACACGGTCGGTCTCCGCCGCGTCTCCGTGACGAGCCTCCTCGGCCGCTGCCTCGGCCTCGCGCAGATCGGTGCGCGCCGCCGTGATCTCCTCGGTCAGCGTGTCCAGCCGCGCGGCGTTGCTGAAGCCGAGCACCGACGCACGCCGACCGCCGCCGTGCGCGCCGCGCCGTCCGTCGGAGACCTGCCCCGTCCTGGTCAGGGCGCGCGGGTGTCGGGACAGCTCGCCCGGGTCGTCGACGCAGACGTGGTCGAACCGCTGGTCGAGGCGCTCGGCCAGCCATCCTCCGAACGGTCCCGCCTTGACCTCGACACGGCCCGGCAGCGTCGCCGGGTCGGCGTCGTCCGCCAGCGGCAGACCCGTCTCGGCCCCCTCGAACCGCACCCGGCGTCGCAGGTCCACGGAGTCGATCGCGCTCCGGAAACGGTCGAGCCGGGCGTGGTCCACGAGCACCACCGTCGCGAACCCGCCGAGGGCGGTGCCGATCGCGTCCCGCCACGGCTCGTACGCGGGGCGGACCTCCAGCAGCTCCGCGACGAACGGCAGCTCCGCGGGCGCCAGGCCGGCTGCCTCGGCCAGCGCGCAGCGCGCTGCGTCGTCCTCGGCGCCGACGTTGCCGCGCCGTCGGGAGAACGACTCCTTCTCCGCCTCCAGCGCGGCGAGGCGACGGCCGACGTCGCTCGCGTGCTGACGCGCGGCGAACGTGGCGGACTCACGGGACGCGGCCCGCTCCGACCTGTTCTCGACGAACGCCCGGCCCTCACGCTGGAGCCGCGCCAGCTCCGGCTCGGAGCCCACCGTCCTCCCCAGGACGTCGAGCGGCGAGTCGAGAGAGGCACGAGCGGTCCGGACGGCCTCGAGCCGTTCGGCGGCGCGGCGTACCTCGCGCTCCGCACCCTCGACGGCGTCGCCGCCCTGACGGGTCCGTGCCGCGCGGGCCTCGTCGAGCTCGCCCTCGGCGGTCGTGATTCGGGCGGCCGCAGCCGCACGCCGCTCCTGCGCCGTGCGGTGGGCAGCCCGGTTCGTCGCCTCCTCGGCCCGCACGAGCGCGAGGCGTCGTGCGTCCCGCCAGGCGGTGAACGGCGTCGGACCGCCGCCGGTCGACGCGCCGGCCGCACCGAGCCCGTCGAGGAGCGCCACGGACGCGGCGGCCTCGTCGATCTGGTCCCGCAGACCGATCATCGGGCGCAGCACTTCGACCTGGCGGGTGGCCGTGAGCATCTCCTCCCGGACCGCCGCGAGCTCGTCGAAGTGCTCGACCGCCCGCTGCGCCACAGCCAGGGTCTCGGGCTCCTCGAGCACCATCGCCTTGTACAGCGCGTCGACCGTCGTAATGGCCTGGCCGGCCTGGATGCGCCCGAGCAGCTGCATCGCCTTGTGCCCGTCGCCGGCGGCACCGATCCCCAGGGCGGCGTGCAGGCGGGTGGCGAACGCGACGTCCGTGTCGAAGAGCGAGAGTCCCGCGTCCGCCAGCCCGGGGCGGGCGAACCGGCCGGGCGCGAGATCCTCGAGCCGTCGGAGGTCGAAGACCTCGTCGGCCGTCGCTCGCACCACGACGCACTCCTCGTTGCGCTGGGCGTCGCGCGGCACGTACCAGGCCCGCAGCGCCGTGAGGGCGCTGCCCGACTGGTCCGTCCACGTCATCGAGATCGCCGACCAGGTGTCCACGCCGTCTCCGCGCAGCACGCGGTCCCGGGACGACGTCGACCCGTCCTCGCGGGACTCGTCCACCTTGCCGCGGGCGTAGGACAGGACCGAGCGCTGCTCGCGCCCGCGTGCACGCCCGCTGGTCGTGCCGTTCGACGCCCCGTTGAACGGCGTCGTGTGGCTCATCATCAGGGCGATGTACGCGTCCAGCAGGGTGGACTTGCCCGACCCCGAGGCTCCCGAGAGCAGCGTCGCCCCACCGGAGAACCGCACCTCGTGGTGGCCGTGGTAGCCGCCCCAGTTGACCAGCTGCATGCTGTGCGCGGTCCACTGCCGCCCGTCCGAGGCGGCGGGGATCAGCCCGAAGAGCGAGTCGTTCATCCGGGCGCTCATGCGAGGGACTCCTCGGTGTCGGCGGACTCCCCGTCGGCGGCCGTCAGCCACCGGGTGAGCTCGGTCAGTCGCTCGACCGGGAGCAGGATCTCCACGACCGGAAGGATCCGGAACCGGCCCGGCGCGACCTCGTCGAGGACGTGCTCCCGGACGAGCGTCGCGACCGCGTTGTCGATCTCGCGCCGTCGGGCCGCGAGGTTGGTCTCGTCGTGCGCCAGGAAACCGAGCGCGTAGTCGACCATCTCCTCCGCGTCCACGTAGGCCGCCCGCTCCCCGGCTCCGTGCTCCTGCCGGAACTGGGTCCGGACGAACAGCATCAGCAGCGTCTCGACCCGCTTGTACGGCTCGTCCCGCAGAAGCACGGCGTGGCTCAGACCGTCGTCGCGAACCTGTCGCTTGTACGCGAGCTCGAAGTCGCGGTCGACGACGAGGTCGATGAACATGTCGTGGCACCGCGACTCCAGCACCTGCTGGTGGGCGAGCAACGACCGCCACTCCGCGGGGTGGTCGGCCGCAGAGACGTACCGGCGCTGCAGCACCAGCGCGAGCGCCCGGCGGGCCTCGTGCGGCAGCGTCCCGGTGTCCCCGGCGAAGATCGCCGGCTCGTCGTCCTCCATCGGACGGCTGACGACGAAGGAGTCGTCCTCGTTCACGGTGTCGGTCACTGCTCGTCCCCCGTCGTCGGCTCGGTGACCGCGACCCGCGGCACCACGAACTCTCTCTCGCTGCCGTCCGCCCGGACGGCGACGACGCGCTCCAGATGGCTGGCCGGAACGTCTCCCGACCCGGCGTCGTCGTACGCTCCACGCTCCAGGTACCCCAGGATCTCGACCGGCCGCCGGAGTGCGACCGGCCCCGCGGAGAAGGCCGCGGCGACGGTCGTCGGCCGACCGAGCGCCCTCAGGTGCGCGTCGACGTCCGCGTGCCGCGGTCCGCCCATCGCCCGGACGCCGTCGAGCTCGGCATCCGTGTCGACGACGCCGTCGTCCGTCCAGTCGTCGAGGCCGTCGGGCGGGGTCTCCGGCCGCAGGTCGTGCAGCGACGTCCGCAGCTTGCCGAACCGCGCACGCTCGAACCAGCGCAGCGGCTCGACCCGGGCCGCACGCCCCGACGTCGGGAACCAGTCGGCCATCGCCGAGGTCGCCTCGCGCAGCGCGCGGTCGAGCTCTCGGTCCCGCAGCGGGTTGTGGTGCCGGATCTGCGCCGTCACCGTCCGCGACGACCGGACCTGTGCGGCGAGCACCACGTCGATGGCGGAGACGAGGCGGGTCCGCAGCCCGCGGAGCGCCGCACGACGCTCCGGCGGGAGATCCGCCGTGAAGTCGTGGGCCAGGAGGACGGCCACGCGCTCGTCGAGGGCCGCCAGCAGGGCAGGGTCACCCAGCAGCTCCATCGCACCGGCGAAGGCACGACCCTCCGGCGTGCGTTCCAGGAGGGTCTCGGAGGCGTCCAGGTACTCCTCGACGACCGTCCCGGTGGCCCGCTCGTCCTGTCGCAGGCCGGAGACGATCTCGCGCTGCAGCTCGACGACGGCCTCGGCGACACGGGCGAAGTCCGCCGGCAGCTCGCGCACCAGCAGCAGCAGATGGTCGAGCTGCTCGACGAGCCGGTCGTCCTCGACGGCGACGACGTCTCCCCCCGCCTCGAGCCGGCCGAGCTCCTGCTCGGCGCGGTCGATCTCGCCGCGCAGCTCGCGCATCCGCGCGTCGCGGTCCGGCTCGGCGTCCCGGGCGAGCTCCTCGAGCGCGACGACGAGAGTCCGGATCCGCGACTCGCTCACCAGGGCGCGGGTGCCGCGCGCACGGTCGACGAAGGCCAGCGCCTCCGCCGCATAGCTGCTGAGCTGGTAGTGCTCGGCGCCGCCGTCGTCGAGCGAACGCACGAGCCATCGCTCGCGCACCCACCGGGTGCACAGCACGCGGGCCGGGCCCGTCAGGGCCACCTCGTGCCCGGTGTCGTGCAGCTCGACCAGCAGGTCGTCGACCTCGAGGTACATCTGCTCGGCGGCGACCGACGGCCGCTCCGGGGTGAACACGGTCGCCAGCACGGCGACGACGGACGGGGCCTGCTGCTTGTGCAGCAGGCCCAGCGTCGGCATCCGGAACGCCCGCTCGGTCCCGGCGAGAGCCCCGAGAAACCTCGCCCCGCTCAACGGTTCAGACGACCACGTTGACGAGCTTCGGCGCACGGATGATCACCTTGCGGATCTCCGCGTCGCCGATCTGACGCTGCACGTTCGGCTCCGCGAGGGCCGCGGCGCGCAGATCCTCCTCGGAGATGGACGGCGAGACGGTGATCTTGCCGCGCACCTTGCCCTTGACCTGCACGACGCAGGTCACCGACTCCTCGACGAGGTACTCGTCCAGGGCGGTCGGGAACGGCTCGTGCGCGAGCGACTCCGCGTGCCCGAGCCGCTGCCACAGCTCCTCGGCGATGTGCGGCGCGACCGGGGCGGTCATCAGCACGAGCGGCTCGACGGCCTCCCGCGGCACCTCGCCGAGCGACGTCAGGTGGTTGTTCAGCGTGATCAGGCGTGCGATCGCGGTGTTCGGCCGCATCTCGGCCATCTCGACGGTCACGTCGGCGATCGTCCGGTGCACCGCGCGCAGGGTCGCGGCGTCCGCAGGGGTCTCGACCACGGTGGTCCGGCCCGAGGTCTCGTCCACGACGTTGCGCCACAGCCGCTGCAGGAAGCGCTGGGCCCCCACGACGGCGCGCGTCTCCCACGGGCGTGACAGGTCCAGCGGACCCATCGACATCTCGTAGACCCGGAACGTGTCGGCGCCGTACTGCTCGTACATCTCGTCGGGCGTGACGACGTTCTTCAGGGACTTGCCCATCTTTCCGTACTCACGGGTGACGGTCTGGCCGTTCCACGTGTACGTCGTCGTGCCGCCGTCCTCGTGCTCCTCGACCTCGGCGGCCGGGACCGGCTGTCCGCGGTCGTCGCGGAACGCATACGCCTGGACGTAGCCCTGGTTGAAGAGCTTGCCGAACGGCTCGAGGGAGCTGACATGGCCGAGGTCGTGCAGCACCTTGTGCCAGAAGCGTGCGTAGAGCAGGTGCAGGACGGCGTGCTCGACGCCGCCGACGTAGAGGTCGACGCCCCCCGCAGGGCCCGACGAGGCGTTGTGGTGCGCACCGAGCCAGTACTTCTCGAGCTCGGGCGACACGACGTGCTCGTCGTCGGTCGGGTCGAGGTAGCGCAGGTAGTACCAGCACGACCCCGCCCAGTTCGGCATCGTGTTGGTGTCGCGCCGGTAGGTCCGCGGGCCGTCGCCGAGGTCGAGCTCGACGTCGACCCAGTCCTGGTTGCGGCCGAGCGGAGGTTCGGGCGACGAGTCCGCGTCGTCCGCGTCGAACACCCGGGGCGCGTAGTCCGGGACCTCGGGCAGGTCGACCGGCAGCTGGTTCTCGGGAACGGCGAGGGGACGCCCGTCCTCGCCGTACACGATCGGGAACGGCTCGCCCCAGTAGCGCTGGCGCGAGAAGAGCCAGTCGCGCAGCCGGTAGGTGACCGTACCGGTGCCGGCGCCCCGCGCCTCGAGCCAGTCGATGACGGTCCGCTTGGCCGTGGCGACGTCGAGGCCGTCGAGGGTCACACCGTCGTCCGACGCCGCGGCCGAGTTGACGACGAGTCCGTCACCGGTGAAGGCCTCGCCGCGGTCGAGCGCGTCGACGTCGCCGCCGGGCGCGACGGTGTAGATCACCGGCAGGTCGAACGCCTCGGCGAACGCGAAGTCGCGGGCGTCACCGCCGGGCACGGCCATGATCGCGCCGGTGCCATAGCCCATCAGGACGTAGTCCGCGGTGAAGACGGGCACGGCGGCCCCGTCGACGGGGTTCGAGCCGAAGAGGCCCGTGAAGACGCCCGTCTTCTTGCCGGCGTCCGCCTGGCGCTCGACCGCGGTCTTCGCGGCGGCCTCGGACCGGTAGGCCGTCACAGCCTCCCGCGGCGTCGCGTGTCCGCCGGTCCAGGCGTCCTTGGTCCCCTCCGGCCACGCGGCCGGCACCTGGTCGACGACCGGGTGCTCGGGGGCGACGACCATGAACGTCGCCCCGAAGAGCGTGTCAGGACGCGTCGTGAAGACCTCGATCCCGTCGACACCCGGCACCGCGTCCTGGGCGGACGCCGAGGGCTGCAGTGCGAACCGCACCTGCGCACCCTCGCTCCGGCCGATCCAGTTGCGCTGCATCGCCTTGACCTTCTCGGGCCAGTCGATCAGGTCGAGGTCGTCGACGAGACGGTCCGCGTAGGCGGTGATCCGCATGTTCCACTGACGCAGGCTGCGCTGGAAGACCGGGAAGTTCCCGCGCTCGGACCGCCCGTCCGAGGTGACCTCCTCGTTCGCCAGGACCGTGCCGAGACCTGGGCACCAGTTGACCGGCGCCTCGGAGACGTAGGCGAGCCGCTGGGAGTCGACGACGTCACGCTGCTCCCCCGCCTCCAGATCGGCCCAGGACCGGCCGCCCGGCACGGCACGGGTCCCGTCCGCGTACTCGGCCTCGAGCTCCGCGATCGGCCGTGCGCGGCCGGTGCCGCCGTCCGGGCGCACCGCGTCGACGTCGTACCAGGAGCCGAACATCTGCAGGAAGATCCACTGCGTCCACCGCACGTACTCGGGATCGATCGTGGCGAACGTCCGGCGGGGGTCGTGGGCCAGGCCCATCCGGCGCAGCTGGCGGCGCATGTTGACCATGTTCGCCTCGGTCGTCGTGCGGGGGTGCTGGCCCGTCTGCACGGCGAACTGCTCCGCAGGCAGGCCGAACGCGTCGTACCCGAGCGTGTGCAGCACGTTGTCGCCCTGCATGCGGCGGAACCGGCCGACGACGTCGGTCGCGATGTACCCGAGCGGGTGCCCCACGTGCAGGCCCGCGCCCGACGGGTAGGGGAACATGTCCATGATGAAGAACGGCGGACGGTCGCCGGCGTGCTCGCCGTTGCCGTCCGTGAGCGCGCCGGACGGGTTCGCGGCGTAGAAGGTCCCGCTCGACTCCCACCGGTCCTGCCAGCGGAGCTCGATCTCCTCGGCCATCGCCGGGGTGTAGCGGAAGCTCGGCTCGCCGGGGGCTCCGGCTGCGTCGGTGGACCGTGGGGTTGTCTCAGGCGTACTCACACCGGCAATCGTACCGGCGGGCAGGGCTAGAACGATGCGACGATCACGTCGCCCATCGTGATCATCACCCACAGCAGGACGGCGACGTACAGCAGCGCCAGACCCACCCACCGGTTCTGCACGAGAGCGCGCCGCAGCCCCTCCCCGACGCTCAGGTCGCGCTCCTGGACGCAGTAGACGAGGTGAAGCCAGAAGATCGGGATCGTCACGGCCCAGACGACCATGCACCAGGGGCACAGTGCACCGAGCACGTACAGGCTCGTCCAGATCGCGAACACCACGAATCCGAGGCCGACGGTCGCTCCGACCAGCAGCGCCAACCGGTACCACCGCGGCACGGTCGCGCCGGTCAGGACGACGACCGCGGTGGTCACGACGACCGCGAACGCTGCGATCCCGACGAGCGGGTTGGGGAAGCCGAGCAACGACCCCTGCCAGGAGCCCATCGCCGGCCCGCAGGTCGCCCAGGCGCTCAGGTCGCAGCTCGGGACGTAGCTGGGGTCCTCGAGCGTGCGGATCCGCTCGATCGTGAGCTCGAACGAGGCGTAGAAGCCAATCAGTCCGCCGACCAGGAGGGTCCAGGCCCACACGCGGGTCGAGAGCCGGGACCCGCTCGCGGCGGATTCGTCGATCTGGGTGTCGTCGCTCACGCGGCACTCCTCGGTCGGGGGCGTCGTCGGCCCGCGGTCATCGCACGCCGGGTGCGTGCGCGGTCAAGGTAGCGTCGCATGCTGGGTACCCGCTGGGCGTTCCACCGGTCGGCCGTGTCGCCGACCGCATCGCACTCAGGTGCTCAGCGAGACCCAGATCGAGGACACGGCGGCGAGCCCGAGCTCCAGGGGTTCGGGTGCCGTCGTCCCGTCCGTGTCCGTGGTGCGGACGTGGATCGCCCCCGTCCGCTCGTCGCGCGCGAGGAGCTCGATCCCGACGTCGAGATCGATCCCCTGCTCCGCGAGCGTGCGCAGGACCGCGGGGTCCGCGTCGGAGATCCTCGCGACGACACCCTGGGTGCCGGCCGACACGTGCGCCAGCAGCTCGGCGTCGACCCGGCGCACCTGCCCGTCGCGGGTGGGGATCGGGTCGCCGTGCGGGTCACGCACCGGGTGCCCGAGCAGGTCGTCGATGCGGTCCACCATCCGGTCCGAGACCGCGTGCTCGAGGACCTCCGCCTCGTCGTGAACCTCGTCCCACCCGTAGCCGAGCGTCTGGACGAGGAACGTCTCGATCAGACGGTGGCGGCGGATGATCTCGACGGCGTGGTCCCGGCCCCGCGCGGTGAGCTGGACGGCACCGTAGCGCGCGTGGTCGAGCAGGCCCTGTGTGGCTAGCCTCCGGACCGTCTCCGAGACGGTCGACGCCCCGACCCCGAGTCGCTCGGCGAGAAGCTTGGTCGTCACCGGCTCGTCCGACCACTCCTGGGCCGACCAGACGACCTTGAGATAGTCCTGGGCGACGGCGGTGAGGGTCACGGGTGGCTCCACGTCCCGCAGCCTAGGCGATGAGTCTCCGCGGTGGGCAGCGAACGCGGGCGTGGGTCCTGCCGCGGTTGCGGCAGGGCCCACGCCCGTCCTTCATTCGTCTGGCAGGGTTACAGCGACCCGACACCTCCTGCGTCGTCGTGCCCGTCGTGGCGGCGGCGTAGGCGGCCGCTGCCCAGCAGGGCTGCTCCGCCGATCAGGAGCAGGAGCACCAGGGCGGCCAGGGCGGCGATCTGGGCACCGGTGACCGGGAGCGAGGGGCCCGGGGTGGGTGTGGTCGGGGGTGTGACGGTGAACTCGTGCTCGTCGCACGGCTGACCGTTCTCGTCCACCCCGTCGGTGCACTCACCCGGGTCCGGCGGGGTGATGTCGCCACAGTCCGGGATCGTGGTGCAGCCCGGGCCCGAGGGCTGGAAGACGACGTTGAGCACGTCGCCGTCACCCTCGCCGGTCAGCGTCACCGAGTACGTCAGGGTCACCGACTCACCTGCGGCGAGCGGCCCGGACCAGAACAGCTGCGGCGACTCGAACGCGAACTCCCCGACCGCGGGGCTGGCGGACGCGTCGTTGTTGTACGTCGCGTCGTCGAGCACCTGCGTCATGTCGTCGACCACGGTGGCCGGGTCGGTCTCCGTGTAGTCGGCCTCGCCGGTGTTGGTGACCGTGACGGTGTAGGTGACGTCGTCACCCACGGTCACGTCGGTGGCGGCGTCGGACGTCTTGACGATCTCCAGCGGGCGTTCGACGACCGGGACGGTCGTCGAGCAGTCCTCGATCGAGGCCGCCATCGGCAGCACCCCGCCGATCGAGGCACCCGCGGGCGACATCGGCTCGTAGCAGTTCGACTCCGGCGGTCCGACCACCGCGTTGTCCACCGACCCGTCACCGGTGACCGGGTCGTTGACCGTCACCGAGTAAGTGAGCGTCACCGTCGCCCCGGCATCCAGCGGACCCGACCAGACCAGCTCGGGGTCGCTGTAGGTGAAGGAGCCCTGGTCCGGGTCGGCGGCCGCGTCGTCGTTGTACGTCGCGTCGTCGAGCACCCCGGTCAGGTCGTCGGTCACCGTCAACGGCTCCTCGGACGTGTAGTCCGCCCCGCCGGTGTTGGTGACCTGCACCGAGTAGGTCACGACCTGCCCCGGCACGGCCTGCTCACCGGCGTCGGAGGTCTTGACGATCTCGACCTCGCGCACCGGCGTCGTGGTCGAACCACACGGCTGCCCGTCCGGAGTCGACCCGTCGACACAGCCCTCGGGGGGCTCGATCGGCGGCAGCGACTCACACCCGTCGGGGTCGGTGCACGGCTCGGTCGGGGGCGCGTACGCCGTGTTGGCCACCACTCCGTCACCCGTCACCGGGTCGTTGATCTCGACCGTGTAGGTCACGACCACCGCGTCACCGGCAGCCAGCGGACCGACCCACACGATGTACGGGTCGAGCTCGGTCAGCGTGCCCACCTCCGGGTCGACCGTCGGGCCGTCGACCACCACCGCGTCGTCCAGGACGTCGGTCAGGTCGTCGACCAGCGACGCCGGGTCGGCGTCGGTGAACGAGTAGGCGCCGGTGTTGGTGAGCGTCACCTCGTAGGTCAGCTCATCACCCGGCGCGGCCGAACCCTCCGGCGTCACCGTCTTGGTCACGTCCAGGTCCTTGACCAACGTGCTCGTCCCGCAGTCGGGGTCCTCCGACCCTTCCTCACAGGTCGAGTCCGGCGACGTCACGACGTTCGCGATCTGGCCGTCACCGGTGGCCGGGTCGTTGACCGTGACCGAGTACGTCAGCTCCACCACGTCGCCCGGCTCGAGCGCGCTCTCCCACACCAGGTACGGATCGGTGAAGGTGAACGTGCCCTGGTCGGGGTCGGCCGACGCGTCACCGTTGTACGTCGCGTCGTCCAGGACGTCCGTCAGGTCGTCCGTGACCACGGCCGGGAAGTCGTCCGTGTACGCCACGGCCCCCGAGTTCTCCACACTCACGGTGTAGGTCACCGTGTCGCCCGGTGAGACGGACTCACCGGCGTCGGACGTCTTGGCGAGCGTCAGGTCGGGCTGCGGGACGATCTCCGTGCAGTCCGGGTCCGCCGGCGTCTGGTCCGGGTCACAGTTCGACTCGGGCGGGCCGACCACGGAGTTGCGCAGCACCTTGTCGCCCTCGTCGGGGTCGTTCACGGTCACCGAGTAGGTGATCGTGACACTCGCGCCCACGTCCAGCGGCCCGGTCCAGGACAGCACCGGCTCGGTGTAGTCGAGCAGGCCCTGGTCCGGGTCGACGGCCGCGTCGTCGTTGTACGTCGCGTCGTCGAGCACGTCCGACAGGTCGTCGGTGATCACCGCGGGGTCGGCACCGGTGTACGGCGCCTGGCCCGTGTTGGTCACCGTGATCTCGTAGGTCACGACCTGACCGCTCTCGAGCGCGTCCGAGCCTCCGTCGGAGGTCTTGACGAGATCGAGCTCACGAATCGGCTCCGAGGTCCCGCAGTCAGGGTCCTCGGACCCGTCCTGGCAGTTGGACTCCGGCGGGCCGACGATCGTGTTGGTCACGACGTGATCACCGTCGACCGGGTCGTCGATCGTGACCGAGTACGTCAGCTCGACGCTCTCACCGGCCACGAGCGGACCGGTCCAGGTCAGCTCCGGGTCGGCGAAGACGAACGAACCACTGGCCGGGCTCGCCGCCGCGTCGTCGTTGTACGCCGCGTCGTCGAGCACCTCGGACAGGTCGTCGACCACGACCACCGGGGAGGCGTCCGTGTAGTCCACCGCACCGGTGTTCGTCACGACCACCGTGTAGGTGACGGTCTCACCCGGTGCGACCGACCCCTCGACGTCGGAGGTCTTGGCAATCTCCAGGGACTGGACCGGCACCGTCTCGGTGCAGTCCGGGTCCTCCGAACCCTCGGGGCAGTTGCTCCCCTCGGGCCCGACGACCGCGTTGTCCAGCACACCGTCGCCCGACTCGGCCAGCGGGTCGTCCACGGTCACCGAGTAGGTGATCGTGACCGTCTCACCGACCGCGAGCGGACCCGTCCACGTCAGGTCCGGCCGCGCATAGGCCGGAGCAGGCGGCGTCGACGTCACGACGGACGACATCGCGGTCGCGTCGTCGTTGTACGTCGCGTCGTCGAGCACGTCGGTCAGGTCGTCGACCATCGTCGCGGGGTTCAGCATCGTGTACGGCGCGTCCCCGGTGTTCTCGATCGTCACCGTGTAGGTCACGACGTCGCCCGGCAGGACCGACCCGGCCGCGTCAGAGGTCTTGGCGACCTCCGCACGGCGCACCGGCACCGTCTCGGTGCAGTCAGGGTCCTCCGAATCCTCTTCACAGTTGGACTCCGGCGGACCGACCACCGCGTTGACCAGCGACGCGTCGCCCTCGTCGGGGTCGTTGACCGTCACCGAGTACGTCAGCTCGACCGACTCACCGGCGGCCAGGCCACCGGTCCACGTCAGCACGGGCTCGGTGTAGTCGAAGACACCCGTGTCGGGGTTCGCCGCCGCGTCGTCGTTGTACGTCGCGTCGTCGAGCACGCCGGTCAGGTCGTCCGAGACCGTGAGCTCACCGTCGGCGTAGTCCACCGTCCCGGTGTTGGTGATCGTCACCGTGTACTCCACGGTGTCTCCGGCCGTGACGGACCCGACCGCGTCCGACGTCTTGACGATGTCGAGCGACCGCACCGGAGTGGTCGTCGAGCAGTCCGGGTCCTCCGTGCCCTCGGGGCAGTTCGAGCCCGGCACGATCACGACGTTCGTGAGCTCACCGTCCGCGCCGGCACCCGGCGGGTCGTCGACCGTCACCGAATAGGTCAGGGTCACCGACTCACCGACCGCCAGCGGACCGGTCCACTGGAGGAACGGGTCGGCGAAGACGAACTCACCGGCCTCAGGCGCCGCCGCAGCGTCGTCGTTGTACGTCGCGTCGTCCAGCACCTCGGACAAGTCGTCGGCCACCTTCAGCGGGAACGCGTCCGTGTAGTCGATCGCACCGGTGTTGGTCACCACGACCTCGTAGGTCACCACGTCGCCCGGGACCACCGACTCACCGGCGTCGGAGGTCTTGACGACCGACGCGGCGTGCTCGGGAATCTCGGCGGTGCAGTCCGGGTCCGCGGGAATCTGGTCCGGGTCACAGTTCGACTCGGGCGGGCCCACGACGGTGTTGGACAGGATCTGGTCGCCGGTCGGCGGGTCGTCCACGGTCACCGAGTAGGTGATCGTGACCGTCTCGCCGGCCGCGAGCGGACCCGTCCAGCTCAGCACCGGCTCGGTGTAGGTCGGCGCCGGCGGGACAGCGCCCGTCGACGTCGCCGCCGCGTCGTCGTTGTACGCCGCGTCGTCGAGCACGTTGGACAGGTCGTCGGTGATCACCACCAGGTCCGGGTCGACATAGTCGACCGCACCGGTGTTGGTCACCTCGATGGTGTAGAGGATCGTCTCACCGGCATCGACCTCACCGTTGTCGTTGTCCGAGGTCTTGACGATCTCGAGCGAACGCACCGGCGTGGTCACCGTGCAGTCCGGGTCCTCGCTGCCCTCGGGGCAGTTGGTGCCCGGCACCACGACCGTGTTCTCCAGCACCCCGTCCCCGGGCTCGGCCAGCGGGTCCTCGACCGTGACCGAGTAGGTCAGCTCGACCGACTCACCGGCCGCGAGCGGACCCGTCCACGTCAGCACCGGCTCGGTGTAGGCGAACGTCCCGCTGTCAGGGTTGGCCGCCGCGTCGTCGTTGTACTCCGCGTCGTCCAGGACTCCCGTCAGGTCGTCGCTCACCTCGACCGGGGTCAGAACCGTGTAGTCGAACCCGCCGGTGTTGGTCACCGTGACCGTGTAGGTCACCGTGTCACCCGCAGCGACCTCGCCGCCCGCATCGGACGTCTTGACGACGTCCAGCCCGCGAACCGGGGTGGTCACCGTGCAGTCCGGGTCGGTCGAGCCCTCCGGGCAGTTCGAGTCCGGGCCCGTGACCGCGTTCTCGAGCACACCGTCCGCGTCCTCGCCCGGCGGGTCGTCGACGGTCACCGAGTAGGTGATCGTCACCGTCTCACCGACCTCCAGCGGACCCGACCACGTGATCGTCTCGGACACGGCGCTGGCCACCGGCGCCGGCGGGGTGGTGTCCCCGTCCGACGTCGCCGCCGCGTCACCGTTGTACGTCGCATCGTCCAGGACACCCGACAGGTCGTCGGTCACCGTCGCCGGGTCCTCGACCGTGTACGGGGCCTGACCGGTGTTGGTCACCTCGACCGTGTACGTCACCACGTCACCCGGGGCCACCGACTCGACCGCGTCGGACGTCTTGACGACGCCCAGCTCACGGATCGGGGTGGTCACCGTGCAGTCCGGGTCTGCCGGGTCCTGCTCAGGGTCGCACGAGGACTCCGGAGGCCCGACGACCGTGTTGGCCAGCACGCCGTCGGCGTCGTCGGCCAGCGGGTCGTCGACCGTGATCGAGTACGTGATCGTCACCGTCTCACCGGGCTCCAGCGGGCCCTGCCACGACAGCTGCGGGTTCTCGTACTGCGGAGCGGGCGGGACGTTGGCGACGATGTCCGACGTCGCGACCGCGTCGTCGTTGTAGACGCCGTCGTCCAAGACGTCCGTGAGATCGTCGACGACGACCGCCGGGTCGAGCAGCGTGTAGTCCACCGACCCGGTGTTCGTCACCGCGATCGAGTACGTCACCACGTCGCCCGGTGCCACCGAGTCCCCGGCGTCCGAGGACTTGTCGATGTCGAGCGAGCGCACCGGCACCGTGTCGGTGCAGTCCGGGTCGTCGGTGTCCTCGTCACAGTTGGAGCCCTCGGCCACCAGCGCGTTGAACAGCACGCCGTCGGCGTCGTCGCCCGGCGGGTCGTCGACCGTCACCGAATAGGTGATGGTGACCAGCTCGCCAGGGGCGAGCGGGCCGAACCACGTCAGCACAGGCTCGGTGTAGTCGAACTCGCCCTGATCCGGGGTCGCGACCGCGTCGTCGTTGTACGTCGCATCGTCCAGAACATCCGTCAGGTCGTCGAAGACGTACGCCGGCACCGCGTCGGTGTACGCACTGTCACCGATGTTCTCGACCGTGACCGTGTACGTCACCGTGTCACCGGGCAGCACCTCACCCACCGCGTCGGACTCCTTGGTGAGCTCGAGCAGCGGCTCGGGGACCGTCTCCGAACACGCCGGGTCCGGCGGGCTCTGGTTCTCGTCACAGTTGGACTCCGGCGGACCCACCACCGCGTTGTCGAGCTGACCGTCCGCATCCGGGCCCGGCGGGTCCGTGAGCGTCACCGAATAGGTGATCGTGACCGTCTCCCCGACCTCCAACGGACCGGCCCAGCTCAGCTCCGGGGCGGTGTACGTCGGCGCCGGCGGCGTGTTGCCGCCGATGTTCGACGTCGCCACGGCGTTGCCGTCATAGTCGGCGTCGTTGAGCACGTCCGACAGGTCGTCGGAGATCTCCACCAGATCCGGGTCGACGTAGTCGACGCCGCCGGTGTTCGTGACCTCGATCGTGTACTCGACCGTGTCGCCGGGCTGCAGGGTCTCCGGCCCGTCAGCAGTCTTGAGGATGTCGACGGACTTGACCGGCACCTGCGTGGTGCAGTCCGGGTCGGCCGGGTCCTGATCCTCGTCACAGTTCGACTCGGGCGGGCCCACCACCGCGTTCTCCAGGTTGCCGTCCGCACCCGCACTCGGCGGGTCGTCGACCGTCACCGAGTACGTGATCGTCACCGTCTGCCCGGCCGCGATCGGACCGGACCAGCTCAGCGTCGGGTCCGCGAACGTCGGGTCGTCAACGGAGGCACCGTCCGAGGACACCGCTGCGGCGTCGTCGTTGTACGTCGCATCATCCAGCACCCCGGACAGGTCGTCCGAGATGTCCGCCGGGTCGGCCACCGTGTAGTCCGCCTCCCCGGTGTTCTCCAGCGTGATCGTGTACTCCACGCTCTCACCGGCCAGGACCTCCCCGGCGGGGTCGGCCGACTTGGTGATGTCGAGCGAGCGCGAGGCCACCGACGTGGTGCAGTCCGGGTCCGCAGGGTCCTGGTCGGGGTCACAGTTGGACTCCGGCGGACCCACGACCGCGTTGTCGAGCAGACCGTCCGCACCGTCGCCCGGCGGGTCGTCGACCGTCACCGAATACGTGATCTCGACCGTCTCACCCGCAGCCAACGGGCCCGACCAGCTCAGCGTCGGGTCCGCGAACGTCGGATCGTCGACCGTCACACCGTCCGAAGACACCGCGGCCGCGTCGTCGTTGTACGTCGCATCATCCAGCACCGCCGACAGGTCGTCAGAGATCTCCACCAGATCCGGGTCGACATAGTCCACCTGCCCGGTGTTCTCCACCGTCACCGTGTACGTCACCACGTCACCAGCAGCCACCGAACCATCAGCGTCCGAGGCCTTGGTAATGTCCAGCGCCTTGACCGGAACCTGCGGGTTGCACTCAGGGTCGGTCGAGTCCGGCGGACACGTCGACTCCTCAGGGCCCGTGACCGCGTTGTCCAAGATCCCGTCACCCGTCTCGGACAGCGGGTCGTCGACCGTGACCTGATACGTGATCGTGACCGTCTCACCCACATCCAACGGACCCGTCCACGACAGGACCGGATCGCTGTACGACGGCACCGGCGGAGTGTTCGCCACGATGCTCGACGTCGCGTCCTCGCTGCCGTCCACGTACGTCGCGTCGTCCAGCACGTCCGTCAGGTCATCGGTCACCGTGACCGGGTCCAGGGCGGTGTAGGCATACCCGCCGGTGTTCTCGACCGTGATCGAGTACGTCACCGTCTCACCGGCCAGCACCTCATCACCGGGGTCGGCAGACTTCGTGATCTCCAGCGACTTGATCGGCACCTGAGGGTTGCACTCCGGCGCGTCCGGGGTGTCCTCACAGTTCGAGAACGGTGCGCTCACGACGTTGTCCAGCACCCCGTCCCCCGTCTCGGACAGGGGGTCCGCGACGGTCACCGTGTACGTGATCGTCACCGTCTCCCCTGCCGCGAGCGGACCCGACCAGGACAGCTCCGGCTCCGTGTACGACGGGGCAGGCGGCGTGTTGCCGTCCACGTCGGACGTCGCGGCCGCGTCGTCGTTATACGTCGCATCATCAATCACACCCGACAGGTCATCCGAGACCGTCGCCGGGTTGGACTCCGTGAAGTCGACCGCACCGGTGTTCTCCACCGTGATCGTGTACGTCACGTCCTCGCCCGGGGCAGCCTCGTCCGTCGAGGCGGTCTTCTCCACCGCCAGCTCCGGCTCGACCACCGTGACCAGATAGTCCTCCACCTCACCACCGGTCCACGCACCCGTCGGCAACGGCGTGTCATTACCGCCCGCGAACAGGCGCAGACGCAGATACGTGTCATCCGTCGACGTCGGAGCGGGCAACGTCAACGCATAGTCCGCCGCCCCCGACTCGGCCGGCACCGCCACGACATCGCTGATCTCACCGGTGTCGAAGACACCGTTGTTGTTCACATCCAGCCACCCGACCAACGTCGCGTCCGTCAGGCTGTCGTTCGTCGCCGTCACACTCGTCACGAACGGGCTGTCCAGGCCCGCCACGACGGGCTCGGCGATCGCGGCCTCGTCGTCGACGTCCGCGAGGTCGTCCCCGTCAGCACCGACCGTCGGAACCCCGTCCTCCTCCACATCCACCGTGGTCGAGTCACCCAGCATCAACGGAGCCGTGTTCGTCGTGTCGTCGTAATCGATCACCCCATGGCTCGCACCACCCGAGGCATCCAACGTCCCGAACGAATCCGGGGCGTCACCGAAGTCGCGCGGGAGCTCTTCGAGGGTGATCGGCCAGTCCTCGACCTCACCCGAATCCACACCCGGACCGATGTCCGACGTGTCCGTCGGGAGATCATCACCCGGCACCAGCGCCGCACGAAGACGCAGATACGAATCACCCACAACCGCATCCGCCGGCACCGACCACGTCAACACCGCATCACCCGTCGCCAGACCCGTGTCGATCACCGACCGCTCATCCTCGTCAAACGTGCCGCTGAGGTCGAAGTCGATCCACCCCGCCAACGCCGCACCATCAGACGAGTTATTCGTGATCGGAATCGTCAACGTCGACTCCGCAGCATCAATATTGACCGTCGGATCCTCCGCAAACGCATCATCCTCATCCAGCCCCGCCGACACATCAGGCTGACCATCAGACTCGACCGTCACCGTGTCACCGATCGTCAGCAGCGGGTCGTCGACGTCATCGACTACCGAGTGGAACGGACCTTCTGACCCCAGGAGCGTGTTGTAGCTGTCGGGCGCGTCACCGAAGTCCAGCGGGAGCGGAGCGAGGACACACCGTGCGCCGTCGTTCCCGGCCGAGGGAGGACCGTAGGCGAAGAAGCTGAACTCGCCATCGGGTGAGTACCGGAAGATGTCGCCGTTGTTGTTGAGCGACCCGTAGATGTTTCCATCCGCGTCCGAGTACATCGCGCCGAAGATCAGTCCGCTGGTCCCGTCCGGAGCCGTCGGTGTTCCGAGGCCTTCCACCACGGTCAGGCCCGGGTTCGCCGGATCGAAGGTCACCAGAGACACCCCGACCTGATTGCTGTTCTCCGAGAAGGTGTAGAAGAGACCGTCATTGATGTTGTAGGTCCAGTCCGAGATCGTCCTGACCGAACTGGGCCGTGCGACCTGCCCGCCGTCGACGATCGAGCCGTAGGTCGGGGACCCCGGCACGAGGTCGATCTGCCGCCACGGTGTCCCTGAGTTGAGCTGGCCGTCGAGGATCCAGAGGTATCCGGCGGTGTCGAAGTCACCGGTCTGCCACCCCGCGCTGTTCGGCCAACCGATGCCCAGCGGATCGTCGGGGGCCCCGATGCTCACCGCCTGCCCGGATGCTCCGAGGCGGACGATCTCGTGAGGGCTGGCCGTGTTGTCGATCCCGTAGATGAAGTCCTCGACGGGGTTGTACCCGGCCGCATTGACGTTGTTGGGATAGAAGTCGGAGAGAATCTCCTCCGAGTCGCCGTTGACGAGATTGACCGTCGACAGGTCGGCAGGGTTGTTCTGCAGCAGGTAGGCGTCAGAATCGCACGAGAGCCCGTCCTCGAAGAACGTGATGTCCGTGTCACCCGGAGGGTTGAGGCCGATCAACTCCATGTCATCGGGGCCGTTGGTAAACGTGCCCTCGACGTCGGAGGTGACGCCCACCGTCACCGTGCAGCTGACGAGGTTGGGGTCGACGAGGTCGCCACCCACCAGATCGACCGTGCCCGTCGCGGGATCGACCGTGACCGTGCCGTCGCCACACGTCGTCTCCGAGGTGCCGGTGAGCTGCAGGTTCGAGTCGTTGATCGTGTCCGTGAAACCGAAGTCCTCCTTGGGGCCGGACGGTGTGTCCTCACCGAACACCGGGTCGTAGGTGTTCGTGATCGTGAAGGTCAGCTCGGCCGGCGTCCCGACGGGGGCCTGCTCCGGGGTGAACTCCTTGTCGATCTTCGGCGTGGTGTCGAGCACGACGAGGTTGTCGAACGCGCTGTCGTTGCCGTTCGTGGCCGACTGGTCGTTGTTGATCCGGATCCCGAGGGTATCGCCGGTCGACCGCAGCGCCTGATCACCGAGGAACGTCCCGACGCGCGTCGTCCGCTGCTTGCCAACCTGAGGAATGGTGGCTCCACCGCCCGGCCCGTACTGGTAGATCTCGCCCAGGCTCCCGGGACTGCAGGTGTTGATCGCGTTCGAGAACACGGGAGACTCGGTACCGTCGGACTGCGTGAGGTAGATCTGCGGGATCGCGCCGTTCCCCGTCGGAATGCAACTCATCGCCGCGATATCGACCGACGCCTGGTAATAGCGCCCCGGGTCCACGTCGATCGGCTCGTCGAACTCCAGCATCGTCCCAGGCTCGATGGCCGATCCCGAGGTGTACGAACTGACGACGTGGTTGTCGAACTGACTCTCAGGGTTTCCGAGATCCTGGTCGAAGTACGGGTACTGGTTCGCGTTGTTGTGATACTGACCCATCACGTTCGCCATCAGCAGCACCCCGTTGAAGGAACGCGGCTCGCCACACGCCGCGGCCGGGCCCGAGGTTGGTATCGGGAAGTCGCCGCTGAGGTTCTGAAAACCGACCCCGTTCGTGTGCTGGGCGACGATGAACCCGTTGCAGTTGTTCCCCGCTGCCCATGGACTGTCTGCCGAGTACGTCGTCGTACCGTTCTCGTTGACATACCCGGGCTGGAAGTCGGCCGCCGTCCCGTCGTCACCGAACGGGTACTCCGTCAGGGACTGGACGTAGTCGTCGGCGTCCCACGCCGCCTCGTCCGACCCGCCCCCGGCGCCCACCGGCTCCTGCCACGTGACGTTCTCGAAGTTCTCCGCGTAGAAGTTCGTCGGCGCCTCCATGACGCCCGGGCTGCCCGGGACGGCCTCGGCCGCCGGGAGGTCGTTCGCCAGCGGCTCGTAGACCACGGGCGCGGCGACGAGGCCGAGCGTCAGCACCAGTGAGCTGCCGACGGCGCCGGCCAGACCCTGGCGGCGCACCGCTCTGAGCCCGGTCTGGTCACTCCCGCCACGGCGTGCAGTCATCGATCTGGTCACGGTCTTTCCCCCATCGGTGGACGGCGCGCCCGTCAGCCCTGACAAGCACCATGCACACCATTGCCACATCGAATTTTCAGGTCCGCAACAGGAAACCCAGATATCGTTGCTTTCTGTCGGGAAAGACCGATAATTTCTGTCTTCACAATGATGCCCGACGAACTCCCGCTCGGGAGCCCTTCGCGAGAACAACGAGCGAGGGAACACTCAGTGCGAAATAGTGTTATTCCGGACTGATTGCCTTCGCTCGATCCGCGGGCTCCCGGGGCAGGTGCCGCTACGCGCCGTCCGCGTCAGCCTCGACCTCGGGTGCAGGGTCCTCCAGCGACTCCTCGACCGGGACCGCACCCGGGCCCGCCAGAGCGGGCACCGGCACACGTTCGCCCACGGCGGCCGTCCCCGCGGGCGTGACCTCGACGAGCTGCAGGTCGATCATGCGGCGCGCCTCGGTGTCGAACCGGAACACGGTCATCTCGGCGATCCCGTTGAGGGGGCCGACCGTCGGCTGGTCGCTGGCCGCCCCGGCCGTCGAGGAGCTGACGTAGCGGAAGCCCGCACCGATCTGCACCGGTCCGATGCGCCGATGCAGGTGTCCCGAGATCTGGAACGGGACGCAGCCGGCGTTCATCGCGGGGGTCCCGGCGCTCGGCGTGTGGATCAGGAGCAGGTCGACGTCGTCGTCCTCGCACGCCGTCTGCTCGATCCGTGCCGCCTGCTCGTCGGAGGTCTCGTCGGTCGAGGTGTACGACCCCGAGCCCACCCGTGTCTCGAGCGCGTCGCGGTCACCGAGGACGCGCATGCCGTGAACGTCGACGACCGAGCCGTCGAGCACCCGCCATCCCTGGGCGGCCTCCTGCTCGGACGTCACCACGCTGTCGTGGTTCCCGTCCGCGACGACGACGTCGACGCCGTCGGGCACCGCGTCGGCGAACGAGCTGACGCAGACGTCCTCGACCGAGGTGCCGTTGGTCGTCGTGTCCCCCGCGTTCAGGAGGACCTGCGCACCGCTGCGCTCGAGCGTCGTCCTGATCAAGGGCGACATCCCCGTGTTGCAGTGCAGGTCCGTGACGACGACGAAGGTGAGGACGTCGTCGTCCGCGGGGGCGCCGTCGGGCTCCTTCAGCCCGACCGACCGGGCGATGTCGTCGATCTCCTGGTCGTGCAACCGCTCCGCCCACGCGTCGTCGAGCTCCGCGTCGGCGCCGGCGTAGAACGCCTCGTTCTCGTCGTAGAGGTCGATGGCCATGGAGCCGTAGGTGTCGACGACGCCGGCAAGGCGTCCGGTCATCCGCGCCCCCTCGAGCGGGGTCCCGGCGAAGACCTGGGCGGGTGGAGCCTGTTCCGTCGAGCTCACGACGACGCGCGGCACGACGGCAGCGACGAGGACGACGACCGTGACCCCTGCCGTGATCTCCCACGTGCGCGGCACGAGGCGCGACGCGAGCTCCTCACGACGCCGGACACCGAGCAGCAGGTAGCCGCCCACGCCGACACCCGCGACCACGAGTGCCGCGGCCATCGTGCGCTGCACGGCGTCCGCGACGAGCTCCTCGGCGACACGCCGGACCGTCGTCTCGGGGTCCGAGAAGAGCTGCAGGTAGCTCTCCGCGTCGCCCGCGAGCGCCCCGAGCGGGTCGTCGCCGTCGACCGTGCGCAGGTCGGCCGGGATCTCTCCGACGGTGACCCGGATACCGAGACCGAACGGCAGCGGCGAGTCGATCTCGAGCGTCCCGATCGGGCCGACGTCGACGACGACCTGGGAGTCCGACGTGACGTCGTATCTCGCCTCGTGAGGGCCGAGCGCCAGGTCGGCCCGCGCCGTCGTGATCCCGAACGTCACGCACGACGCGAGCAGGAGGACCGTCACGAGGGTCCAGCGGACCCAACGGGGCGGGACTCGTCGCGTGCTCATGGGGACAGAGTGGACGAACTGGCCGCCCGAAGCGAACCGGCGCGCTCAGACCCTCGCGTGACGCAGCGTGACGAGCGCCATGACCGCGGCGACGACCATGGCCACGGCCGCGAGAGCCGCGACGACGACCACGCCGGAACCGAACGCGGCGTGCGCGGAGGCGAGAAGTGCGTCCGACTGCTCCGCCGGGAGCGTGGCGGCCACCTCGGTGGCGCCGCCCAGGGTCTCTCGGCTCGCCCCGGCGTCCGCATAGCTGACGCCGGCCGGGACGACGAGACGCGAGGAGTAGAGCGCCGTGAGCACGCCACCGAGCAGAGCCGTTCCGAGCACCGCCCCCACCTCGTACGCGGTCTCCGAGATCGCCGAGGCGGCACCTGCCTGACGCGCCGGGGCCGTGGAGACGACCAGCTCGTTGGAGACCGTCTCGGCCCCGCCGATCCCCGCGGAGACGAAGACGAACGCGAGCACGATCGGCCACAGGGCCGCGGAGTCCCCCGCCACCGCGATGATCGTGTACCCGAGCGCCGAGAGACCGAGGGCGCCGGCGACGACGTAGGCCGGACGGATCGTGCGAACGATCGGGACGACAGCGAGGCCGGCGACGACCATGACGAGCAGGCCCGGCAGCAGCGCGGTGCCGGCGGTCATCGGGCTGAGTCCCATGACGAGCTGGAGGTCCTGGGACGCGAAGAACAGGAACCCGGTGTAGCCGAGGATCGAGAGGAGGTTGATCAGGACCGACCCCGAGAACGCGGGGATCGCGAAGAGTCGGACGTCGAGCATCGGCCGGGGACGGTGCAGCTGGCGACGGACGAAGGCGACGCCTGCGACGACGCCGACGAGGAGTGCCGCGAACGCCACCCAGGTGGCGCCGTCCTTGGCGAAGGACTTGATCGCGAGGACGACGGGGGCCATCGCGGCGACGGAGAGCAGAATCGACGGCACGTCGACCGGGCCCGGGTGGGGGTCCGCCGACTCCGGCACGCAGGCGGGCGCGGCAAGGAGGAGGACGAGCAGCACGGGTACCGCCAGGAGGAACACGGAGCCCCACCAGAAGTGCTCGAGCAGGAACCCGCCGACGATCGGGCCGAGCGCCGCCCCGGCCGCGAACCCTGCCGCCCAGATCGCGATCGCGAGCCGCCGCTCCTCACGGTCGACGAAGATGTTGCGCAGGAGCGACAGCGTGGCGGGCATGAGCATGGCGCCGAAGACCCCGAGCCCGATGCGCGCGACGATCAGCGCCTCGGCGCTCGGTGCGTACGCGGCGACGGCCGAGAGCACCGCGAACCCGGTCGCACCGGTGAGCAGCAGCCGCCGCCTGCCGATGCGGTCGGCGAGCGACCCCATGGGCACGAGCAGCGCCGCCAGGACGAGCGGGTAGACGTCGATGATCCAGAGCAGCTGAGTGCCGCTCGGCTCGAGCGCCACGGAGATCTGCGGCAGGGCGAAGCTGAGCACCGTGTTGTCGATGGAGACGAGCAGCACGGGAAGCATCAGGACGGCGAGCGCCACCCATCGCGAGGGGGCCGCCTCGGTCCGACGGCGCAGCGGGTTGGCGGGCAGGGTGATGGCCATGGGGCGACTCCTCTCGGGGCGGATCAGGACGACGCGGTGGCGCCGAGACTTCTGACCGGGACGGTCGATGCTTCAAACCGTCCGGACGGTCTAGTAAAACCGTCTGGACGGTACAGTAACGTCCGGACGGTAGGGTGGCAAGATGCCCGCGCAACCTGCTGCCCGTGACAAGGTCCTCGACGCCTTCGCCAGCATTCTGGTGACTCAGGGGGAACGCGCCGCGACGTTCGACGCCGTGGCCGCGGAGGCCGGCGTCTCGAAGGGCGGCCTCCTCTACCACTTCGCCTCCAAGCAGGCCCTCGTCGACGGTCTCCTCGAGCTGCTCGGCGAGCTCGCCGCGGCGGACGTGGCCGACATGCGGAGCGTCCCCGAGGGTCCGGTCGACCACTTCCTGCGAACCTCGGCACAGTCGGACACCGCGTTCGACCGCGTGTACGTCGCGGTGACCCGACTCCCCCAGGACATCTACCCGCAGGCACGGGATGCGCTCGCCGCCGCCCACGCCGGGTGGCACGCCGCGGTCGAGGAGGCGGTCGGCGACCCCGTGATCGCCCGGGCGATCGTCCTCATGGGCGACGGGCTGTACCTCGAGGCATCACGAACCGGTGACTGGGACCCGGACCGACGCTCGCGGAGGACCAAGGACGCGCGCGTGGACGAACTTCTCGAGCTCGTCGGCCGACTCACCGAACCTGCGCCGGCGGTCCAGGGCGGCAACTAGAAGGCAGAAGCGCCGGCCGCTCCCACAGCGACCGACGCCTCCCTTCACTCCCGCATACCTCGATGCGGATCCCGCCGGTCCCGACCCCAGTGACGGCGAGTGCCGACGGAAGCTCAGCCAGGACTCCATCGTCCCGATCGTCCCATTGTGCGACCAAGTCTTGATAAAGACTAGAGCAACCGCTCGGATCTGGTGCGGTGGCGACGCCCGGCCGACGGGTGAGCCACACCACCTCGCCCGCGCCCTACTGCTCCCCCGCACCCCCCTCGCGCTGGACGTCGGTCATCTCACGCAGCGCCTCGAGCGCCATCGTCGGGATCGGGAAGGCCTCGTCGTACGGGTCAACACCGCTCGCCTGCTGCAGGCGCGTGTACTCGAGGACCTCGTCGTGGATCCGCTCCATCGAGCGGTCCAGCTGCGACGCGACGTCGGAGGCGAGCCTGAGCTCCGTGATGAGGTGCTTCGGCACGTCGTGCCCGTACTTGTAGTGGATCTTGTGCTCGAGGCTCGCCCAGAAGTCCATCGCGATCGTGCGGATCTGCACCTCGACGGTGACGTTCTCGACCCGGTCCGACAGGAAGACCGGCACCTGGAAGATCAGGTGCAGACTCTTGTACCCGTTGGGCTTGCCGTGGGTGATGTAGTCGCGCTCCTCGACGAGCGTGAGGTCGCTCTGCCCCACCAGGAGGTCACGGACGCGCGTGATGTCGGAGACGAACCCGCAGGTGATCCGGATCCCCGCGATGTCGAACATCCCCTCGCGCAGCCCGTCGGGGGTGAGCGGGATGCCCTTGCGCTGCGCCTTGCCGATGATCGACTCGATCGACTTGACCCGGGAGCCGATGTGCTCGATCGGGTTGTAGTCCCGGATCTCCCGGAACTCGTCGCGCAGGACCACGATCTTGGTCATCAATTCGTCCAGCCCGAATCGATAAGTCATCAAGAGGCGTCGCATGTCCCGGATGCGGGCCGACGTCGCAGCGACCTCAGAAGTTGGCGTGTCCACCGGTGGAGGATACGACTCGAACCCGAACGCACCCTGTGCGTGTTCGTCACGTCACACCGTCCACCTCGACGGGTGAAACTGGAATGCCACGGGCGCCCGCACCGTTGGCCCGGCATGCGAGCAATCACCTACAGCAGCTACGGAAGCGCCGACAACCTCGAGCTCAGCGAGCTCCCGGTCCCCAAGGTCGGCCCAGACTCGGTCCTCGTCCGCGTGAAGGCGGCGAGCGTCAATCCTGTCGACTGGAAGGTGCGCGAGGGATACCTCGACGGCCTCATGGACACCGTCTTCCCCGTCGTGCCGGGCTGGGACGTGGCCGGCGTCGTCGAGCAGGTCGGCCTCGACACTCCTGAGTTCGAGGTCGGCGACGAGGTCTTCGGCTACGTCCGCAAGGACTGGATGCAGGCCGGGACGTTCGCCGAGTACGTCGCGGCCCCGGTGCGCACGCTGGCCAAGAAGCCCGCTGCGTGGTCCTTCGAGGAGGCGGCGGGCGTTCCGCTCGCCGGCCTGACGGCACTGCAGACGATCGACCGTGCGGGTGTCTCGGAGGGCGACACCGTCCTCGTCCACGCCGCCGCGGGTGGTGTCGGCTCGTTCGCCGTGCAGATCGCCACGGCCCGCGGCGCGCGTGTCATCGGTACGGCGTCGGAGAAGAACCACGACTACGTGCGCTCGCTCGGCGGCGAGCCCGTCGCATACGGCGACGGACTGCTCGCCCGGGTCGACGAGCTCGCGCCCGACGGGGTGGACGTGATCCTCGACTACGTCGGCGGCGTGATGGACACGACCAGCGAGCTGCTCTCCGACCTCGGCGTCGTCGTCTCCGTCGCCGACCCGACCGCCCGCACCGAGCACGACGGCATCTACGCCTGGGTGCGTCCGTCGTCGGACGACCTGGACGAGCTCGGCCGCATGGCCGAGGCCGGGGCTCTCTCGGTCCGCGTCGACCAGGTCTTCGACCTCGCCGACGCGGCCGACGCCCACCGGGCGTCCGAGACGGGTCACGCCGTCGGGAAGATCGTCGTCCGGGTCTGACCGCGAGGAGCGCCCGGCCGATAATCGTTCGGTCGCGTCGCCGGCGTCGGGGATGATGACCCCATGGGTCATATCGACATCTCCGACGTCGGCCACGAGCTCTCCGACGGGCGGACGCTTCTCAACGGCGTCTCGCTCCGCGTGGGCGAGGGCTCTCGCGTGGCACTCGTCGGCCCGAACGGTGCGGGCAAGACCACCCTCCTCCGCATCGTCACCGGCGACCTCGCCGCCCACCGGGGCGGAGCCACCGTCACCGGGGGCCTGGGCGTCATGCGCCAGGTGGTCGTCCGCGCCGACGAGAGCACCACCGTCCGCGACGCGCTCGTCGAGGTCTCCCCGCCCGCCCTGCGCGCCGCCGCCGCCGAGATCCAGGCGGCGGAGCACCTCATCATGACGGTCGACGACGAGCCGTCGCAGATGCGCTACGCCCAGGCGATCGCGGACTGGGCGGACGTGGGCGGATACGACGCCGAGCTGGAGTGGGACAAGGTCTGCAGCGAGGTCCTCGGCGTCGACTTCGAGCAGGCGCAGTGGCGCGAGCTGCGCACCCTGTCCGGAGGCGAGCGCAAGCGCCTGGTCCTGACGTCGCTGCTGCGCGGCCCGGAGCAGGTGCTCCTGCTCGACGAGCCGGACAACGCGCTCGACGTGCCCACCAAACGGTGGCTCGAGGCCGAGATGACCGCGTCGCCGAAGACGATCCTCTACGTCTCGCACGACCGCGAGCTGCTCGCCAACACCGCGACGCACGTCGCGACGCTCGAGCCCGGGACGAACGGTGCGCAGGTCTGGGTCCACGGCGGAGGATTCAGCACCTACGCCGCAGCGCGGGAGGACCGGCGCGAACGCTCGGAGGAGATGCTGCGCCGGTGGGACGAGGAGCACGCCAAGCTCAAGGAGCTCGTCAACACGCTGAAGAACAAGTCGGCGTTCAACGACGGCCTCGCCTCGCGCTACCAGGCCGCACAGACCCGGCTCCGCAAGTTCGAGGAGGTCGGCCCTCCCCCGCAGCTCGCGCACGAGCAGAACGTCCGCGTCCGGCTCACCGGCGGACGGACGGCCAAGCGGGCCGTCACGTGCGAGGACCTGGAGCTCTCCGGTCTGATGAAGCCGTTCTCCCTCGAGCTCTTCTACGGCGAGCGCGTCGCCGTGCTCGGGTCCAACGGCTCCGGCAAGAGCCACTTCATGCGGCTCCTCGCCCGCGGGGGCTCGAGCCCCGACCGGGAGCACGAGCCCGCCGAGGGTTCGCCCGCGATCGACCCCGTGACGCACACGGGTCGCGCTGCGCTGGGCTCACGGGTCCGGCCCGGCTGGTTCGCGCAGAACCACGGGCATGCCGAGCTCGAGGGACGCACGCTGCTCGACATCCTGCACCGCGGCGAGGGACACCGCCGCGGCATGGGACGGGAGGAAGCCTCGAAGGTGCTCGACCGCTACGGCCTCGTGGGCCAGGCCGAGCAGCGGTACGAGACGCTCTCGGGCGGCCAGCAGGCCAGGCTGCAGATACTCCTGCTCGAGCTCGGGGGCGCAACCCTGCTTCTCCTCGACGAGCCGACCGACAACCTGGACCTGCACTCGGCCGAGGCGCTCGAGGCGGGCCTCGCCGGGTTCGACGGCACGGTCGTCACCGTCACGCACGACCGCTGGTTCGCCCGCTCCTTCGACCGGTTCTTCGTCTTCGGTGCCGACGGGCACGTCGTCGAGACGCCCGAACCGGTCTGGGAGGTCGAGCGGGTGGCGCGCGATCGCGGCTAGCGCTCCTGCCGGACGTCGTCGCGGATCCCGACCAGGCTGACGACACCGCCGCAGACGAGCAGGACGGCGGTCACCAGCAGACCCCGGTGCAGGCCGTCGACGTCGAGGGCGTCGCCGACGATCAGCCCGGCGAAGGCGATGACCACGAGCCCTGCGATCCGCGACACCGCGTTGTTGACCGCCGAGCCGATCCCGGCGTCCGCCTCGGGAACCGCCGCGAGGATCGTCGAGGTCAGCGGCGCGACGGTACACGCGAGTCCGAGACCGAAGACCAGGACGCCCGGCAGCAGGTCCGTCCAGTAGTCGGCGTCCGCGTCGGTCCGGAGCATGAGCAGGTACCCGGCCGCCGCGACCAGGGGTCCGACGCCCATGAACCACCGCGCCCCGTGACGGGCGGCGAGATCGCCGAACCGCCCGGACATCACCAGCATCACGAGGGTGACCGGCAGCAGTGCGAGCCCGGCCGCGGTCGCCGAGTACCCGCCGACCTGCTGGACGAAGAGCGTGACGAGGAAGGGTCCGAGGGCGAGCGCGCCGTACACCGCGACGGTCGCGAGGTTCCCGACGGCGAAGTTGCGCTCCCGGAAGAGTCGCAGCGGGAGCATCGGGTCGGGGCTCCGCAGCTCCCACAGGACGAACCCGACCAGGCACGCGGTCCCGAGGGCGAGCGGGACCCAGATGACCGGGGACGACCACCCGAAGCGTGCCGACTCGATGAGCGCGAACACCGGGCCTGCGAGGCCGACGGCGGCCAGGACCGCACCGACGACGTCGACACGACGCCCGGTGGCGGGCCTCGACTCCTCCACGCCCCGCAGCAGCCACAGCGTCACGGCGATCGGCAGGACGTTGATCCCGAAGACCCATCGCCAGCCCACGGTGTCGACGAGAAGTCCGCCGAGCAGCGGACCGACGATCATCGCGGTTCCCGTCCACCCGGTCCAGCGTCCGATCGCCCGGCCCTGCGCCGGGCCCGAGAACGTGCCGACGATCAGCGCCAGCGAGCTCGGGACGAGCAGCGCACCGGCGACCCCCTGCGCGGCGCGGGCCAGCACGAGCGCGGGTCCGGTCGGCGCGAGAGCACAGGCGACGGACGTGACGCCGAACCCGATCAACCCCCACATCATCACGCGACGGCGTCCGTAGACGTCGGCCACCGACCCGGCCACGAGGATGAACGCGCCCAGGGTGATGAGGTACGCGTCGACCACCCACTGCTGGAGTGCGAGCGCGTCGCCGCCCGCGCCCACGAACTCGTCGGCGATCGCCGGCAGCGCGACGTTGACGACGGTCCCGTCGAGGAACGACACGAAGGAGGCGAGTACGGCGACGAGCAGCACCCGGCGCTCCGGGGTCATCTCGGTTCGCATAGGAGGAACGCTAGGCCCGACGGGCCGCCGCAGCCATCGGCGGGCAGAACTCGTCCGCCTCCGACCTCCTTCCGGCACGCCCTGCCGGACGTGACGCATCGCACACGGCGCCGGACGATCACGGCACGAGCGCAGGGCGCGCGCCTGACCTGCACAGACACGGCGTCAGATCCCGGGATGTGACCCGAGCGCGTGATGCGCATCACAAAAGTGCAGACCTTCACAAGGGTTACCCTCGTCCCTATGTCTTCTGCCGCGAACCACGAGAACGTCGACGTCGCACTCGTCGGCGGTGGCATCATGTCCGCCACTCTTGCCGCGATGCTCACCGAGCTCGAGCCCACCTGGAAGATCGCGATCTTCGAGAAGCTGGACGACGTCGCGCTGGAGTCCTCGAACCCGTGGAACAACGCGGGCACGGGGCACGCGGCGCTCTGCGAGCTGAACTACACGCCCGAGATGCCCGACGGCACGATCAACACCGACAAGGCTGTCGCGATCAACGAGCAGTTCCAGGCCTCGCGCGAGTTCTGGCACCACCTCTCCGCGGCCGGCCACCTCGACCCGAGCCAGTCGTTCATCTCCCGCACGCCGCACATGACGTTCGTCCGCGGCGCGGAGAACGTCGACTACCTGCGTCGTCGCCACGCCGCTCTCAGCGCCCACCCGCTGTTCAGCGACCTGGAGTTCAGCGACGACCCCGAGGTCATCCGCTCGTGGACCCCCTTGCTCGTCGAGGGCCGCGACCCCGAGGTACCCGTCGCGGCGACGCGTGCCGAGTCCGGCACCGACGTCGACTTCGGCGCACTCACCCGCGGACTCGTCGACCACGCGACCGCGCACACGGCAGACCTGCACCTGCAGCACGAGGTCACCGACCTGTCCAAGCGTGCGGACGGCTCGTGGCGCCTGCGCGTCCGCGACGTCTCGTGGAACGCCAGCCGCCACCAGCGGACCGTGAACGCCCGCTTCGTCTTCGTCGGCGCCGGCGGCGGGGCGCTCCCGCTGCTGCAGAAGTCCGGGATCCCCGAGATCAAGGGCTACGGCGGCTTCCCGATCTCCGGCGAGTTCCTGCGCACCAGCAACCCGGAGATCGTCGCGAAGCACCAGGCGAAGGTCTACGGAAAGGCGGACGTGGGCTCGCCGCCGATGTCCGTCCCGCACCTCGACACGCGCGTGGTCGACGGCCGGTCGTACCTGATGTTCGGCCCCTACGCGGGCTTCTCGCCGAAGTACCTCAAGCGCGGCCGCATGACCGACATGGTCACCTCGATCAAGGCGCACAACCTCGGCGCGATGATCGGCGCGGGACTCAAGAACATCCCGCTCACGCGATACCTGCTGGAGCAGCTCGCAGCTCGCCCCGAGACCAAGTTCAGCGCACTGCAGGCCTTCTACCCGGAGGCTCACCCGAAGGACTGGGAGCGCATCACCGCTGGCCAGCGCGTCCAGGTCATCAAGACGGACCCTGACAAGGGCGGCACGCTGGAGTTCGGCACCGAGGTCATCACCGCCGCCGACGGCTCGATCGCGGGTCTGCTCGGCGCCTCCCCCGGGGCGTCGACCGCGGTCTCGGCGATGGTCTCCGTCCTCGAGCGCTGCTTCCCCTCCGAGTTCGAGCAGTGGCGCGGGTCGCTGGCGCACATGGTGCCGAGCCTCGGCCTCGCGCCGTGGGCCGCCGAGGACGAGGCGGACCAGCTGGCCGCACAGCAGACCGGTCCTGGTGCCGACGAGGTCTCGGCCACCGTCTGAGTCTCCGTCCGCGGCGTCCGGGGTCACCTACACCTGGGCGCCGCGGACGTGCTGCATCATCATCGCGGTCTGGGCGATCGCGGACGCACGGCGAAAGCCTGCGAGCCGCTCCCACCCACCGGTCCACGTCAGTCGTCCCGCGACGTCCCACGCCGTCCTGACCCCGGCCGCGAGTGCCCGCTCGACCTCGTCGAGGCGCTGCCGCTGGTGCGCGGCGAGCTCGGCGCACCGCTGCGCCACCCCGACGAACTGGTATCCGTGCCCTGGGCACACCTCGTCCTCGTCCCAGACAGCGACCCGGTCCAGGGACGCAAGGTAGTCCGCGAGCGGGTTGCTCGCCGTCTGGCCACCGAGCCCGAGGCCAGGGTTGATGACGGGGAGTACGTGGTCTCCGGTCAGCAGCACCTTCTCCTCGCTCTCGCGCAGGCAGACGTGCCCGCCGGTGTGTCCCGGCGTCCAGACGACCTCGACCCGGCGACCCGGGATGTCGAGCCGGTCGCCGTCCTCGAGCTCCCGGTCGACGTCGATCCAGGGGGCCGTGCCGCTCACCTGGTGCGCGGCCTCCAGGTCCGCCCGGTGCTCGTCGGGCACGCCCCAGGCGGGGTCGATCGATCCGACGATCCCGCGCCGTCCGGACCGGAGTGCCTCCATCCCGGCGACCTCTGCGCGGTGCACGGCGACGACGGCGCCCGACGCGTCCGCGAGGCGGGTCGCCTGCCCGAGGTGGTCCGGGTGCATGTGCGTGCAGGTCACCGACGCGACGTCGTCGACCGACCTCCCAAGACGGGCGATACCCGCGACCAGCCGGTCCCATCCGTCGTCCGACGCCGTGCCCGGGTCCACCACGTGCACTCCCCCGCCGTCGTCCGTCAGCGCGTAGGCGAGGCTGTAGGGCAGCCGGGCCCCTGGCATCGGCACGGGAATCGACCACAGCCCCTCGCGGACCTCGCACGGCTCGGGAAGGCGTCCTGCGCGGGCGTCGGCGTACTGCGCCGGCACCGTCGGGGTGAGCGGACGGCTCACGCGTCGGCCGACATGGCCCGGAACCTGGTGAGCGCCTCCACGACGAGCGCGTGGTCGTCCTGCTGCGTGAGGCCCGAGACCGACAGCACGCCGACGATGTCGACGCCGTCGACGCGGACCGGGAACGCACCGCCGGCGGCGGCGTACTCCTGGAACGGAAGCTGATGCTGCTCGCTGAACGTCTGGCCGCGCAGACGCGCGCGGAGGCCGAGCAGGTACGACGACGCGCCGAACCTCTCGACGACACGCACCTTGCGCTCGACCCAGGAGTCGTTGTCCGGGGTGGAGCCGGGCAGTGCGGCGTGGAACATCTGCTGCCGCCCCCGCCGGACGTCGACGACGATCGGGAGGCCGCGGTCACGCGCGATCTCGGCGACGAGGCACCCGAGGTTCCATGCGTCGTCGTACGTGAACGAGGTCAGGACGAGGTCCCACTCCTGCTGCTCGACGTCGGCGATCAGAGCGGCGAGGTCTTCTGTCATGCACTCATCCTCACATGTGCCCCTCGGACCCTGGCGACGCGGGATACTGGTGCCGTGGAACTCCCCCTGATCTGGTCCGTCCTTCTCGTCGTCACCGGTGCGTGGAACCTGCTGATCTGGCCGCGCTTCTGGCAGCGCATCGCCAAGGACCCTCGGTCGCGCGACGCGAGTGGACGCGCGACGCGCTTCCTCACGGTCCACGCCGTGCTGATCGGCGTCTCGCTCGTCCTCGGACTCGCCGTCGGCGTGCTCGGGGTCCTGACCCTGGTCTAGCGTCGGGGCATGACGCTTCCCCTCCGACGGGCCGGCCGCTCCGGCCTCGACCTCCCGGCGATCTCGCTGGGCCTCTGGCAGAACTTCGGCGAGACCACGGCGCGTGCGGATCGACGGCGGGTGCTGCTGCACGCCGTCGAGCGCGGTGTCGTCCACCTCGACCTCGCCAACAACTACGGGCCGCCGCCGTTCGCGGCCGAGGAGTTCGTCGGCGACGTCCTGCGGTCGGAGCTCCGCGGGCGTCGGGACGAGATCGTGCTGACGACCAAGGCGGGATATCACGCCTGGCCGGGCCGCTACGGCAACGGCGGTTCCCGCAAGTACCTCCTCGCGTCCCTGGACCGCTCGCTCCGCGCCCTCGGCACCGACTCGGTCGACGTGTTCTACAGCCACCGGTTCGACCCGAGCACACCGCTGACCGAGACGATCGGCGCGCTTGCCCACGCCGTGCGGACAGGGCGTGCGCGGTATGCGGGGATCTCCTCGTACTCGGCGCGGCGGACCCGGGAGGCGTTGGCCGTGGCGGACGACCTCGGCCTGCCGCTCACCCTCCACCAGTCCTCGTACTCCGTCCTCAACCGCTGGATCGAGGAGCCGGACGACGAGGGCGACTCGGTGCTCGACGTCGCGGAGCGGCGCGGGATGGGCCTGGTGGCCTTCTCTCCCCTCGCGCAGGGGATGCTCACGACCAAGTATCTGGACGGCGTACCGGCGGACTCTCGTGCAGCGACCGGCGTCTCGCTGCGGCCCGAGTACCTCTCGGAGGCGAACCTCACCCGGATCCGGGCGCTGCACGCCGTTGCGCGGGAGAGCGGCACGAGCCTGCCCCGGCTCGCCCTGCGGTGGGTGCTCCGCGACCCGCGGGTGACCACGGTCCTGGTCGGTGCGCGGACCGTGGACCAGCTCGACGACAGTCTGGCGGCCCTGGACGATCCCCCGGTCTCCGCGGCCGAGCTGGACGCGATCGAGGCAGCCGTCGACAGCGTCGAGGGTGACCCGGGCATCAACCTCTGGGCGTCACGCTCGAGCGACCTCTAGCGTCGCGAGCTCAGGCCGCGGCGTGCCCGTGGCGCCAGTACCCGACGAAGTCCACGTGGTTCTTCGGCACCCCGCGCTCGGTCACGAGGTGTCGTCGGGCGCCCGTCGCGAGGGCCGACTCGCCGCACGTGTAGGCGTACACCGTCCCGGCGGGAAGCTCCGCGGCGTGCAGGGCAGCGAGCACCGCCCGCCCCGGGACCCCGTCGTCCGCCTGGTGCCCGGCCTCGTCCCGCACGACCCAGCGCAGCTCGACCCCGGGAGGCACGGGAAACTCCTGGGCGTCCGCCGCGGTCGGGATCTCCGCCAGGACGAGGCCCCGCGCGTCCTCGGGCAGCGACGCACAGATGCCGGCGACCGCGGGCAGGCCCGTCTCGTCCGCCACCACAAGGGTCCAGTCGTGCTCGTGCTCGGGGTAGTACGAGATCCCCTGGTCGAGGATCCCGACCTGGTCGCCCGGCGCGGCGGTCAGGGCGAACGTCGCGGCCGGACCGCTCGTCCCGTCGGCGTCGACGTGCACGACGAAGTCGACGTCGAGCTCGCGCTCCTCGGGGCGTGCCGCCCGCACGGTGTAGGCACGGACGTGCGGGCGCTGCGCCTTGGGCGTGGTCAGGTACTGGGCGTACCAGAGCGCCGACGTCCGGGTCGGCAGCCGCAGCGAGTCCTGGCCCTCACGGGGCAGGAAGAGGCGGAACCACTGGTCACGCCCCAACGCGGTGAGCTGTCCCAGACCGTCGCCTCCAAGTGTCACCCGGACGATGCTCGGGGAGATCCGCGCCGTACGGACCACCTCGACGATGAGAACCTGCGGGTCGACGGGCTTCGTCGCGCGCGCCCGCCCCATCAGACGTCCGCCCGGGCCGTGTCGGCCGTGGCCGCCGTCCGCCGTGGTGCGAGGCCGCGTGCGACACCGGTGTCCGCGAGCCGGGCCGCGAGCCGCAGGCCGGCCCAGACCGCAGCCCAGGCGCTGACCATCATCAGCGTGCAGAAGAGCACCTGCGTCCAGGTCGAGGTGGTCTCCATCTCGTAGAACGTGAAGGCGGTGTAGAGGTAGTACAGCTGGAACGCGGTGGCGGTGGCGTAGAAGATCCAGGGCTTCCAGACCTTGTAGAACGTGATCAGGAACCCGAGCTCGAGCGCTGCTCCGACCATCAGCGTGGTGACGATGGCGCTCGGCCCGGCGGGGCTCGCCATCGAGATGACGCCCGAGACGCCGCTCGTCAGGAGGGCTGCACCGGGCCGACGGACCAGTGCGAGCGCCGTCACCGGCCCGACCAGCCAGAACCCCACGATCACGGCGACGAGCATCGGGGCCGTGGCCGTGAAAGCGAAGGCGAGGAAGTTCACGGGGATCAGCAGGACGCCGGCCGCCGCGCCGATCGCGGCGCAGGTCATCAGGTAGCGGGTGGTGACGGACTTCATCGGTTCTCCAGGAGGTGGGTCGGACGTCTCAGACGCCGGCGGCGAGGACGAGGGCGGCGACGCACGCCGCCCAAAAGCTGAGGACGAGGACCGTGTCGCGCAGCCTCCACGGATGCGTGGTGCGCTCGGTCCGCGTGCTGTGTGCGCCGAACGCCCGTGCGTCCATCGCGTACGAGACGCGCTCGGCGTGGCGGATCCCGCCGGCGAGGAGCGGGACGGCGTAGCCCGCCTGGCGCCGCGTGGCCGCGACCGGACCTCGACCGCGCGCCACCCCGCGGACACGGTGCGCACTGCGGATCACCTCGAGCTCGTGCCCGAACCGGGGCACGAACCGGACCGCGGCGAGCGCCGCGTACCCGAGCCGGTACGGGATCCGCAGGTGCTGGATGCTCGCCCGGACGACGTCGGGGCCGGTCGTCGCGAGGGCACCGAGCAGGGCGAGGAGCATCAGGTCGACGACGCGCAGACCCGTCAGCAGACCGATCTCCAGCTGACCTGCGTGGTAGGCCCACGGGCCCGCCTGCACCAGCACCGGTGTCGAGGCGACGGCGGCCGCGTCCACCCAGAACCCGAAGCTGACGGTGACGATCCCTGCCGTCAGGGGCGCACCGAGCAGGACGGCCGCGCTCATCCGAGGCCCCGGCAGCGTGCCGGCCACCACGAGGACCGCCGTCGCGACCCCGATCGCGGCGAGCACCCGCAGGTCGGCGACGAAGAACACGACGACCATCAGCGGAAACGGCCCCGCGAGCGAGACGAGCGGGTTGGCCGTCCGCAGAAGTGCACGCCTCGGCGCGGACGCGCGGGCGGGTGCGGCGACGACGGCGTGCTCGGCGACGACGGGAGCCTGGACGGTGGCGGCGCTCATGCGGAGATCTCCACGGTCTGCGGTGCGGTGGGTGAGGACAGCGGGACGTCGGCGAGTCGGGTGACGGTGTTCCACGGGGCGGGCAGGTGCGACGTCGCGCGCGCCAGATGCGGTGCGCGCAGGTGGCACCGGCGCATCAGCGGCTGGTCGCTCAGCACCAGACCGGGCGGTCCGTCGGCCTCGATCCGCCCGTCGGCGAGGGCGATGACACGCGTGGCATGGTCGGCGACGACCTGCATGTCGTGGGTGACGAGGACGACGGTCGTCCCCTCGGAGTGCAGGGCGTCCAGGAGGCCGAGCAGCTCGGCCGCGCGCTCGCGGTCCTGCCCGTAGGTCGGCTCGTCGAGGACGAGCACCTCGGGTCGGCAGATCATCGCGGTGCCCACCGAGAGTCGTCGCTTCTGGCCGCCGGAGAGCAGGAACGGGTGCCGGGCCGCGAGGTCCGTCAGACCGAAACGCTCGAGCATCTCCTCGACCCGGACCTCGGACTCGTCCGGAGCGATGCCCCGGACGGTCAGGCCGTGCCGCAGCTCTGCGCGGACGCTCCCCGTGACGAACTGGTGCTCGGGGTTCTGAAAGACGTACCCGACGCGCGAGGCCAGGTCGGCCACGTCGGCACGGGCGGGGTCGAGCCCCGCGATGCGGACCGTGCGTCGAGGCGGACGGGTGACCCCGGCGACCGCCTTGAGCAGTGTCGTCTTCCCCGCCCCGTTTGCGCCGACGACTGCGAGCAGCTCTCCCGCCGTCACGCGGAACGAGACGTCGTCGACAATCGTGCGGCGTCGGGCGCGGACGGTCAGGCCGTCCACGTCGATGACCGTCGCACCGGGAGCGACCGACCGCGCGGCGTCGACCCGCGGCTCGGGGAGCCGGCCCGCGGCGGAGCGGGAGGAAAGCAGCGTCGCCAGCTCGTCCGGGGTGACCGGGAGATTTCCCTGCCGGTCGCGCAGTCCCAGCCGCACCGCGGCCAGCGTGGCCACCGGGAGCCATACCCCGAGCGCGACGAGCTCATCGATGTGCTCGCTCAGCACAGTGCGCAACGGGCCGGAGACCACCTGACGCCCGGACCCGTCGAGGACGACGACCCGGTCGACCAGGTCGGCCGCCGCGTCGAGGTCGTGCTCGACGAGAAGAACACCGTGGCGGCCCGACGCGGCGATCTCGCGGACGACGTCGTAGACCTCTTCCTTGCCGGCGGGATCGAGGTTGGCGGTCGGCTCGTCGAGGACCAGGAGCGGCGACCCGAGCGCGAGCGCGCAGGCGATCGCCAGACGCTGACGGCCGCCACCGGACAGTCGCTCGGGGGCCTCGGCCCGCCGCTCCCAGAGCCCAACCTGTCGCAGCGCGAGCTCGGCCCGCCGCTCGATCTCCGCGACGGGGAGCAGGAGGTTTTCCGGACCGAAACAGACCTCGTCGAGGACCGACCCGGTCACGACCTGCGCGTCGGGGTCCTGGAAGACGGTCGCCACCGCGGAGCTGAGCGTGGGCACCTCGTGCGTGCGGGTGTCGCGGCCACCGACCTGGACGGTGCCGTCCATCCGGGCCGGGACGACGTGCGGGACCAGGCCGTTGGCCGCGAGCGCAAGCGTCGACTTGCCGCTGCCCGAGGGGCCGAGGAGAAGCACCACCTCACCGACGTCGACGCGCAGGCTGACACCATCGGGAGTGGCACGCGGCGACACCTCGACCGTCTCACCGTCCTCCAGGACGTGGCGAACCGCGACGTCGCGCATGTCGAGCAGCGCGGCGAGGTCGGAGGCGGGTCGCCCGTCGGATGCGGTCACGAGAATAGGTTAGGCGAACCTCACAGATAGTGGAACCCTGGGACCACATCTCGGTCAGGATGCCGCAGCAGTCAGGGGCGATGACAGGGAGGCGACCCTCGTCGACCACCTCGAGCGCGGTCAGAGAGGTGCGAACTCACCGCGCCACCCCGGGCCCTCATAGACTTCTGCTTTGCGAAACCCTGACACATCTCCCTTCTTTTCGTTTTTCCTGTCATAGGTTCTACCGTGAGTACCCTCAACGGGACCCGCCGCCACTCGTGCCCGGTCACCACGACTCACTGAACGACGTCCCGCACCCCACGACCGTCAGATCCGCACGAGGAGTCCCATGCCACAGCTGCACGCCGCCCTGCAGGAGACGTACGACGCCGTCGTCGACCGCAACCCCGGCGAGCTCGAGTTCCTCCAGGCGGCCCGTGAGGTCTTCGAGACCCTCGGACCGGTCGTGGCCAAGCACCCGGAGTACACGGAGGCCAACGTGATCGCCCGCCTCTGCGAGCCCGAGCGCCAGATCATCTTCCGGGTGCCGTGGGTGGACGACGCCGGCGTCGTCCACATCAACCGTGGCTTCCGCGTCGAGTTCAACTCGGCACTCGGACCGTTCAAGGGTGGGCTGCGGTTTCACCCCTCGGTCTATCTCGGCATCGTCAAGTTCCTCGGGTTCGAGCAGATCTTCAAGAACGCTCTGACCGGCCTGCCGATCGGCGGCGGCAAGGGAGGGAGCGACTTCGACCCCAAGGGCCGTTCCGACGCCGAGATCATGCGCTTCTGCCAGTCGTTCATGGCCGAGCTCTACCGTCACATCGGTGAACACACCGACATCCCGGCCGGCGACATCGGCGTGGGCGGCCGCGAGATCGGGTACCTGTTCGGGTACTACAAGCGGATCACCAACCGCTACGAGTCGGGCGTCCTCACGGGCAAGGGCCTGACGTGGGGCGGCTCCCAGGTCCGCACCGAGGCCACCGGCTACGGGGCGGTGATCTTCACCCGCGAGATGCTGCGTGCCCGTGGCGAGGACCTGGAGGGGAAGCGCGTCGTCGTCTCCGGGTCCGGCAACGTCGCCACGTTCGCGATCGAGAAGGTCCACCAGCTCGGCGGGACGGTCGTCGCCTGCTCGGACTCAGGCGGCTACGTCGTCGACGAGAAGGGCATCGACCTCGACCTCCTCAAGGACGTCAAGGGTGTGCGCCGCGCACGGCTCTCGGCCTACGCCGAGGAGCGGGGCTCCGACGTCACGCACGTCTCCGGCGGGTCCGTCTGGGACGTGGCGTGCGACATCGCCCTGCCGAGCGCCACGCAGAACGAGCTCGACGGCGCGGCGGCCGCGAGGCTCGTCGCGAACGGGTGCACCGCCGTCGCCGAGGGTGCCAACATGCCCTGCACGCCGGAGGCGGTCCGGGCGTTCTCCGAGGCAGGCGTCGCGTTCGGCCCGGGCAAGGCCGCCAACGCGGGCGGTGTGGCGACCAGTGCGCTCGAGATGCAGCAGAACGCGAGTCGGGACTCGTGGACGTTCGAGTACACCGAGGAACGCCTCACGAGCATCATGACGGACATCCACGGGCGCTGCCTCGAGGCTGCCGAGACCTACGGTTCCCCCGGCAACTACGTCGTCGGAGCCAACATCGCCGGCTTCACCCGGGTCGCGGACGCGATGCTCGCCCAGGGCGTCGTCTGACCGGTCCGCCCGGTCACGGGCCGACGGCCCGGACGAACCGGGCGGTGGAGCCCGGGACAGCCTGCGCCGCCGCTCCGACCCCCTCCGCCGTCACGACCCCGATCACCGGGTACCCGCCGGTCACCGGATGGTCGGCGAGAAAGACGACCGGCTGACCGTCCGGCGGGACCTGGACCGCCCCGAGCACCATCCCCTCGCTGGGCAGCTCGGCCCCGCCACGCCGTTCGAGCGGCGCCCCCTGGAGCCGCAGCCCCACACGGTTGGAGGCCGACCCGACCACGTACGTCGCGGCCCACAGGGCGCGGCGCGCCCCGGCGGTGAACCAGTCGGCGCGAGGGCCGAGCACGAGCGGGAGCGTGATCTCGTCCGGTACGTCGCGGGCGGCCAGGGGCCCGGGCCACCCGCCGTCCGTCGCGGGCTCCGCACCGACGTCGTACCGCTCACCGTCCCGCAAGGGCTCCGGGCCCACGGAACCCAGGACGTCGCGCGAGCGCGATCCCAACACGGGCGCCGCGTCAACTCCCCCGCGCACGGCCACGTAGCTCCGCACGCCACGGGCCGCGGGCCCCACGTCGAGCACCTGCCCCGCACGGACGAGCACCGGTGCACCCCAGGCGACGGGACGCCCGTCGACACGCACGGCGCAGTGCGCGCCGGCGACAGCCACGACCATCGGCTCGACCGCCCGCAGGCCCACCCCGCTCAGGGTCGTCTCCAGGACGGCCGCGCCGTCGTCGTTGCCCACCGCGCGGTTCGCGAGAGTCAGCGCGTCGAGGTCGAGCGCCCCCGACCGCGCGATCCCGAGGTGCGCGTACCCCGGGCGTCCGCGGTCCTGCACGGTCGCCAGCGCACCGGCCCGCACGACGACGAAGCTCATCGGACCTCCCGGAACCTGACCTGTGCTCCGGGGACCAGCAGCGCCGGGGGCGTCCGGGCGACGTCCCAGAGCGTGACGCCGACCGCGGTGCCGACGATCTGCCACCCGCCCGGCGACGCCCGCGGGTAGACCCCCGTGAACTCGCCCGCCAGGGCCACCGACCCCGCCGGCACCTCGGTCCGTGGCGAGGCCCTGCGCGGGACCGAGCGGTCCGGCGGAAGGCCGGTCAGGTAGCCGAACCCCGGCGCAAACCCCCCGAAGGCGACGCGATAGGTCGGTTCCTGATGGAGCCGCGCGACGTCCGCGACGTCGACACCCCAGGCCGCCGCGACGTCGCCGACGTCCGGCCCGTCGTAGCGCACCGGGATCTCGACGACGGGACCGGACGCCTCCCCAACGTCCGGGACCGACCACGAGGGGATCTCCCGTGCGTGCCGCTCCCGATCGGCGAGCCCGTCGAGGAGCACGGTCCGTGCGGCCGGGACGACGTCCACGGCCGTCAGACGGCCGGTCTCGACCCGGCGCAGGACCTCGGCGTGCAGGGCCTCGGCCCGCGCGACGGTGTCGACCTCGACGAGGAGCGCGTCGGTCCCGACCCGGTGCACGTGCACGGTCATGCCTTCCGCTCGCGCAGGGCACGAGGACCAGTCATGCGAAGGCTCGCAGCGCGACGCCGTCCGCCTCGAGCGCCTCGCGCAGACGGACGGCACGATCGACGGCCCCCGGCGAGTCCCCGTGCACACAGAGCGACCGGGCGTCCACGCGGACGGGAGTCCCGTCCGCGGCGGGGACGGGCTGCCCCGTGGCCAACGCGACGGTCCGGGCGACGATCATCTTCTCGTCGGTGAGCAGAGCTCCCGCCTCCGAGCGCGGGACCAGCGTGCCGTCGGCGCGGTAGCCGCGGTCGGTGAAGCCCTCGGGCACGGACTCGTGCCCGGCGCGTTCGGCCGCCACCAGCAGGGCCGACCCGGGCTGGCCGAGAACCGGGAGCGGTCCGCCGCCTCCCGCCAGCCCCACGCCCTCGACGACGGCCACCGCCTGCTCGACGTCCCACGCCGCCCGGTTGTAGAGCGCGCCGTGCGGCTTGACGTAGGCGACGCGCGCACCGGCGGCGCGCGCGAAGACGTTGAGCGCCCCGATCTGGTAGGCGACCTCCGCCGCGAGGTCGCCCGCCGGGACATCCATCGACCGGCGACCGAACCCCGCCAGGTCCCGGTACGCCACGTGTGCCCCGATGCTCACCCCGCGCTCGACCGCGAGGTCGCAGACCCGCCGCATCGTCGGGGCGTCACCTGCATGGAAACCACAGGCGACGTTCGCGCTCGTCACCACGTCCAGCAGCGCGGCGTCGTCGGTCAGGGTCCACCGGCCGAACCCCTCGGCGAGGTCGGCATTGAGGTCCATCGTCGTCGTCACAGCCATCGCCCCCAACGTACCGGGTGTTCGTCTGCTCACGTCGCGCGCCCAAGTGCGCGCCGACCGCCCCGGGGCAACTAAGGTGGTGGACATGGCTGAGAACCACTATGACGTCGTCCTCCTCGGTGCCGGTCCCGGCGGGTACGTGGCTGCGATCCGCGCCGCACAGCTCGGACTCTCCGTGGCCGTGATCGAGGAGAAGTACTGGGGCGGTGTCTGCCTCAACGTGGGCTGCATCCCGTCGAAGGCGCTGCTGCGCAACGCAGAGCTCGCGCACATCTTCACGCACCAGGCGAAGACCTTCGGTATCAGCGGGGAGGCGACGTTCGACTACGGCGCAGCCTTCGACCGCAGCCGCCAGGTCGCCGACGGGCGCGTCAAGGGCGTGCACTTCCTGATGAAGAAGAACAAGATCACCGAGTACGACGGCCGCGGGACGTTCGTCGACGCGAAGACGATCGAGGTCCAGGGCTCCGACGGCTCCACGCAGACCGTCACGGGTGAGAACGTCATCATCGCCACCGGCTCGAAGGTCCGCCTGCTGCCCGGCGTGCAGCTCTCCGAGAACGTCGTGACCTACGAGAAGCAGATCCTCGAGCGCGAGCTGCCCAAGAAGATGGCGATCGTCGGTGCCGGTGCCATCGGCATGGAGTTCGCCTACGTCATGCGCAACTACGGCGTCGAGGTGACGATCATCGAGTTCCTCGACCGCGCACTGCCGAACGAGGACCCGGACGTCTCCAAGGAGATCGCCAAGCAGTACAAGAAGATCGGTATCCCGATCCTCACCTCGACCAAGGTCGAGACCGTGACCGACAACGGCTCGTCCGTCACCGTCGAGTACACCGCCAAGGACGGTTCGAAGTCCTCCCTCGAGGTCGACCGCGTCCTCATGTCCGTCGGGTTCGCCCCGAACGTCGAGAACTTCGGCCTGGAAAAGACCGGAGTCCAGCTCACCGAGCGCGGCGCCATCGAGATCGACGAGCGCATGCGCACCAACGTCGACGGCGTCTACGCGATCGGCGACGTGACCGCCAAACTCATGCTGGCTCACGTCGCGGAGGCACAGGGCGTCGTCGCCGCCGAGACCATCGCCGGCGCGGAGACGCAGGAGCTCGGCGACTACCGGATGATGCCGCGGGCCACGTTCTGCCAGCCGCAGGTCGCCAGCTTCGGCCTCACCGAGCAGCAGGCCAAGGACGAGGGCCACGAGATCAAGGTCTCGAACTTCCCGTTCATGGCGAACGGCAAGGCGCACGGACTCGGCGAGCCGACCGGGTTCGTCAAGCTGATCGCCGACGCCGAGTTCGGCGAGCTCCTCGGCGGGCACATGATCGGCCCGGACGTCTCCGAGCTGCTCCCGGAGCTGACGCTCGCGCAGAAGTGGGACCTCACCTCGGCCGAGCTCGCCCGCAACGTGCACACCCACCCGACGCTGTCGGAGGCGCTGCAGGAGGGCTTCCACGGCCTCGAGGGGCACATGATCAACCTCTGATCGCTGGCGACGCTCGCGCGTCTCCGAAAGAAGCCCGGCTCAGCAGCATCGCTGCTGAGCCGGGCTTCTTGGTGTCGGCCGTGCGACGAGTTCGCCCGCGCGGGCAGGCACTCAGCCGAGCCGTCCACGCCCGCACGGACAACTAGATCCTGGCGACCGCGTGATGCCGACCGACGGGCAGCATCAGCGGTGTGCCGGACGTGGGGTCGACGATCACCCTGCTCTCGAGGTCGAAGACCGCTCGGACGGTCTCCTCGGTGAGCACGTCGCCAGGCGCGCCGGCCGCATGGACGCGACCGTCGGCGAGCGCGATGAGGTGGTCGGCGTACCGGGCGGCCAGGTTCAGGTCGTGCAGCACCATGACGACCGTCGTCCCTCGGGCGGCGTTGAGGTCGGCGAGCAGGTCGAGCACCTCGACCTGGTGGGCGACGTCGAGAAACGTCGTCGGCTCGTCGAGGAGGAGCAGGTCCGTCTGCTGGGCGAGCACCATGGCGATCCACACCCGTTGCCGCTGCCCGCCCGAGAGCTCGTCCACGGGTCGGTCGGCGAGCTCGGCGGTACCGGTGGCGTCCAGCGCCGCGGCGACCGCGACGTCGTCGTCGTGCGACCACCGGCTCAGGATCCTCTGGTGCGGGTGCCGTCCGCGCCCGACGAGGTCGGCCACGGCGATCCCCTCGGGCGCCACCGGCGACTGCGGGAGGAGACCGAGAGTACGGGCCAGCTGCTTGGCGGGCATGCGGTGGACGTCCTTGCCGTCGAGCAGGACCTGACCCGCACGCGGGGCGAGGAGTCTCGACATCGACCGCAGGAGCGTCGACTTGCCGCAGGCGTTCGCACCGACGATCGCCGTGATCCGGCCGGGTGGGACGTCCACCTGCAAGTCGGTGACGACGGTGCGGTCCCCGTAGCCGAGGGTGAGGTGGTCGACGGTGAGCTGGTGGTCGGTGGTCACAGCGACCCTCCCGATCGGTGGGTGCGGACGATGAGGTAGACGAGGTAGGGGGCACCGAGGACACCCGTGACGACACCGACGGGGCACCGGGTGTCGAAGGCGAACTGACCGACCAGGTCGGCGGCGACGACGAGCAGTGCGCCCACGAGCGCGGCGGGCAGCAACAACGACCCGCCGGACCCGACGATCCGCGCCGCGATGGGCCCCGCCAAGAAGGCGACGAACGCGATGGGCCCGGTGGCAGCCGTCGCGAAGGCGACGAGTCCGACCGCCGCGACCACGAGCAGGAGCCGGGTGGCTCCCACCCGAACACCGAGGGCGGCCGCCGTGTCGTCCCCGAGCTGGAGCGCGGCGAGGTTCCGTGCCTGCGCGAGCAGGAGCGGGCCCAGCACGGCCAGGGCGACCAGCAGCGGGAGGATCTGACCCCACCGGGCACCGTTGAGGCTGCCCGCGAGCCATCGCATCGCGTCCTGGAGGTCCCACTCGGATGCGCGCGAGAGCACGTAGGAGGTCACCGAGTCGAGCATGGCGGCGACCCCGATCCCGACGAGGATCAGGCGTGTGCCCGCGACGCCTCCCCGCGTGGCCGAGAGCCCGTAGACCGCGAGCGCCACACCGAGCCCGCCGACGACGGCGAGGATCGAGACCTGCGTCGAACCGAGGCCGAGGACGACGATCCCGATCACGGCGGCGGCGGACGCGCCGGAGCTGATCCCGATGATGTCCGGGCTCGCGAGGGGGTTGCGGAGCATGGTCTGGAAGGTCACGCCGGCGAGCCCGAAGGCGAATCCCGCCAGGACGCCGAGCACCGCTCGCGGCAACCGCAGGGTGCCGACCGTGAACGAGGCACCCGGCACGTCCTGGCCGACGAGCACCCGGACGACCTCCGACGGCGTGTAGAAGGTGTTGCCGACCGTGAGGGTCGTGGCGAACGCGAGGACGAGCAGCGCCACGAGCACCAGGAGCACCGTGCGACGTCGTGCGGCGCGGCGGGCCCGGCCTCGCGCGACGTCCGGGCCGCTCGCCGTGGTGGGCGGTGCGGTGAGTGTGGTGGTCACAGGGCGCGCACCTTCTGCCGGCGGACGATCGCGATGAACACGGGGGCACCGATCAGTGCGGTGATGATTCCGACGTCGATCTCGGCGGGGCGGGCGACGACCCGTCCGACGACGTCGGCGAGCGTGAGCAGGACCGCACCGGTGAGCGCGGAGTACGGCAGCAACCATCGGTGGTCGGGTCCGATCAGCATGCGGCACGCGTGCGGGACGACGAGCCCGACGAAGCCGATCGGTCCCGTCACCGCGGTCGCCGCGCCGCAGAGGACCGTGGCACCGAGCGCCGCGGAGCCCCGGGCCACGGCGACACGCTCCCCAAGACCTGCGGCGAGGTCGTCCCCGAGCGCCAACGAGTTGAGCGCCTGAGCACTGAGCAGGCACAGGAGGAACCCGGCGACGAGGAACGGCAGGACGGTCGAGACGGACTCGGCGGTCCCACCCCCGACGCCCCCGATCTGCCACGACCGCACTCCCCCGGCGATGTCGTTGCGTCCGAGGACGACCGCGCTGACGAACGAGGCGAGCGCGGCCGAGACGGCGGCACCGGCGAGCGCCAGCTTGAGAGGCGTCGCCCCGCCGCGTCCGGCGGACCCGATGGCGTAGACGACGACGGCGGTCACGCACGCCCCGGCGATCGCCCACCAGATGTACCCGGTGGCGGTGCTGAGCCCGAAGTATGCGATCCCCGTGACGACCGCCAGCGACGCGCCCATGTTGACACCGAGGATGCCCGGGTCGGCCAACGGGTTGCGGGTCACGCCCTGCATCACGGCGCCGGAGACCCCGAGCGCGGCACCGGCGAGCACGGCGAGGAAGGTGCGTGGGATCCGCTTGGCGACGGCTCCACGGTCGAACCCGTCGCTGGCCCCGCCGAGCGCCGCCCAGACGTCCTGCCACGCGACATCGCGAGAGCCGACCGTCACCGAGAGGACGACGACGGCGACGACGAGCGCCCCGAGCCCGAGAAGGCCCGCAGCACGACGAGCCCTCGGGCGTCGCAGCGCGGCGACGCCCGAGGGCTGCTGGAGGACGGTGGCGGTCACTCGCCCTTGTCGACGGCGTCCGCGATCAGCCCGGCGTAGTCGTCAAGCACCCAGGAGATCGCCAGGGGCGTCGGGTTCGCGGCGGTGCCGAGCGGCTGGTCGCCGGGCAGGTCCACGATCGCGCCGTTCTCGACGGCGGGGATCTGGGACAGGAGCGGGTCAGACTCGAGCGCGTCCCGCAGCTCCTCGCCGCCGTAGGTGACGATCACGTCGACGTCGTCGAACATGTCGGCCTGCTCGGCGCTGATGGTGACCGAGTAGGAGTCGGTGTCGGCCGAGGCCTCCTCGATGCTCGCCGGGATCTCCATGCCGAGATCCTCGAAGAACTGGACGCGCGTGTCGTTCGCGGAGTAGAAGCTGACCTGGCTCAGGTCGCTCGGGTCGACATGGGTGAGGAACATCCCTGTCGCACCCTCGATCTGCGGGTACTCGGCGACGACGTCGGCGATCTGCTGCTCGAGGTCCGCGACAAGCTCGTCGCCCTCCTCCGCCATGCCGAGGCCGGCGGCGTTGACCTCGATCATCTCCCGCCAGGGCGTCGACCAGGGGGCCTCGGGGTAGGCGACGACCGGTGCGATCTCGGAGAGCGTGTCGTAGTCCTCCTGCGTCAGCCCCGAGTACGCGGCCAGGATCACGTCAGGCTGGCTGTCGGCGACGGCCTCGAAGTCGATGCCGTCCGTCTCGTCGAAGAGCACCGGCGTCTCGGCGTCGAGGTCGGCGAGCGCCTCCTCGGCCCACGGGTGCACCCCGTTCGCGTCGTCGTCACCGAACGTCGAGGCCGCCATGCCGACCGGCACGACACCGAGGGCGAGCGGCACCTCGTGGTTGGCCCAGGCCACGGTGGCGACGCGCTCGGGTTCGGTCTCGATCGTCGTCGTCCCGAAGGCGTGCTCGACCGTCACCGGCTCCCACGTGTTCGAGGCGGCCTCGGTCTCGCCCGCGGGCTCGTCGGAGGCGCACGAGGCGAGGCCCAGGGAGAGAAGAGCGGCGACCGGGACGGCGGCGAGCCGGGAGATGCGGGACATGGGGTCCTTCCGGGTGACGGACGGCGCGCAGCAGGTGCACGCCCCCTCAGGTGAGGTTTACCTTGCCAAGGTAAGGCACGCCTCACTCACAAATCCACCTCGGAACGCACACGTGAGACATGTCACGCGTCCGGCTGCTGCGCCCGCTCTGCCAGTCGCGCCACCTGCACACGGATCCTCGCCGCGCGAAGGTCGTCCGTCGACGCCGACACCACGGGGTGCAGCACGCTGTAGCGCTCCTGCCGATTGAGCCGCCCGAACGCAGCTGCCGCACCGGGCGAGTCCTTCAGTGCCGCCTCGAGATCGGCGGGCACCTCGATCGTCGCCGAACCCGGGTAGGCACGATCCCACCGGCCGTCCGCACGCGCCCGGTCCACCTCGCCGGTCCCCCGCGCGCGCATCCGCCCCTCGGAGACGAGCCGCGCGACGTGCTCGACGTTGCGCGCCGACCACATGCTCGCCCGACGTCGCGGGGTGAACCGCTGAAGGAACGTCGCCGCGTCACGGCTCCGCTTCTGCCCGTCGATCCACCCGCTGCACAGTGCCTCGTCGAGCGCCTCGGCGTAGGTCAGACGCGTGGGGTCGACCGTGCCCTTCTTCGCCAGGACAAGCCAGACACCGTCGTGCGAGTCTTCGTTCACGTCGAGCCAACCTCGCCATGCCGCCACATCGTCCACGAGCAGCTCGGGCACATCCGTCGTCACCATAGGGGCACGGTAGCCGCAGCACTGCGCCGGTTGAGCCCGACCCACGCCGGTTGAGCCCGTCGAAACCGGGTCTCGACAGGCTCGACCCACGCTGGTTGAGCTCGACCCACGCCGGTTGAGCTTGTCGAAACCAGGTCTCGACAGACTCGACCCACGCCGGTTGAGCTCGACCCACGCCGGTTGAGCTTGTCGAAACCGGGTCTCGACAGGCTCGACCAACGCCAGTTGAGCCCGACCCACGCCGGTTGAGCTCGACCCACGCCGGTTGAGCTTGTCGAAACCGGCGTCAGACCGGCTCGACAGGTTGCCGCAGTACCGTGCGCATCCGTTCCGGAGCCACCCGACGCGGGTCCCCGAGGTAGATCTCGTGGTGCCGTCCCCGGGGTCGCAGGCCCTGCCCGGGCATAAACTCGTCGTGCATCCGCGCCAGCACGGGCCCTTCGTCGTCGAACGGACCGACGTGGAGCGTCTGAACGACCCTGCCCTCGGCGAGCGTTTCCCAGCGGAGCTCGTCGATCCGCGGGGGCGCCTTGCGATCCCGCACCCGCTGCACGACATCCGTGACCATCGCGTCGGGAACCCACCGGGGAACGAGGAGCATCATCGTCCACCGCCATCGAGACTTGTCCCGCGCCGTCGTGAACGTCGTCATGTCGTCCGCCCACCAGAGCCCCTCCAGGGGTGGCACGACGTAGTTCCGTCCCAGCTCGTCCTTGCTCGCGAACTTGAGGGCGTAGCCGACCGGGTAGAGCGTGGCGAGAGCGTCCGCGTACCGGCTCGACGTGTTCGGGTCACCGCCCCCGTCGATCATCAGGTATCGCGTCGGTGGCACGTCGAGCAGACGGAAGTCGCCGCGGGGCGCCCGCAACTCGTCGCCCTTCTTGAAGTCCACCGTCTCTGTCATCCCTCGAGCCCGACGTCGGGCTCCTCCCCTCGGGCTCATCCTGCCTCGACGCTGAGATCCGGCAATCGCAGACGCGAGCAGACGACAAAAACGCGGGACCTCGGTGAGGTCCCGCGTCTTTGTCTTCGGTGGAGCTGAGGGGACTCGAACCCCTGACCCCCTGCATGCCATGCAGGTGCGCTACCAGCTGCGCCACAGCCCCGAACACCTGGAAACCAGATGATTGGCACTCAGGTTTCGAGGAATCCCTCGTCCCGAGCACCGCTAGTCTACGCAGGTTCTTGCCCAGGCTCCAAATTCCAGTCCGGCCCCGCGTTCCACTCATCGAGCGGGTAGCCGGCGCCGACGTTGTGGGCCACGAGGCGCCAGTCCGGCGTCACGCCCGGCCCGGAGCGGTGCAGGTGCGACCAGTGCACGTTGTGAAGGCCCGCGACACCGCGCCAGTGCCCGGCGTCGAGTCCCAGGAGTGCCGTGATGCCGAGCGTGATCGCAGCACCGTGCGAGACGACGGCGAGCGTGTCGCCCTCGTCCAAGGCGTCGGCGTGCTCGAGGACGGCCTCGCGGAAACGTGCGGCCACGTCGACCTTCGCCTCGGCGCCCACGCTCAGCGGGTCGTCGCCGCGACGCCACGCGGCGTACTCCTCGGGCCATCCTTCGCGGATCTCGGGGCCGGTCAGCCCTTCCCAGTCACCGAAGCTCCGCTCGCGGACCCGGGGATCGAGAACGAGCTCCACCCCGAGCTGCGCGGCGTATGCCTGCGCCGTCGCTGCCGCCCGGGAGAGGTCGGACGCGACGACGGTGGTCGCGCGGTGCGCGGACGAGAGCGCACGAGCGCCCTGCTCCGCCTGCCACCGACCCACCTCGTCGAGCTCGATGTCGACCTGCCCCTGCAGGCGCATCGCGGCGTTGTAGGCGGTGCGTCCGTGGCGGAGCAGGACGATCGTGCCCGCGGTCATTCGGACGCTGCTCCGGTGAACCAGGCGTCCTCGTCCTCGTCGTCGTCAGGCACGACTCCGTCGCCGCCGCGAGCGTCCTCGGGCAGCTCGATCGCCGGGCAGTCCTTCCAGAGCTTCTCGAGCGCGTAGTAGACGCGGTCCTCGGCGTGCTGGACGTGGACGACGATGTCGCCGAAGTCGATGAGCACCCACCGTGCCGCACTCTTGCCCTCGCGGCGGATCGGCTTGGCGCCGACGGCGAAGAGTGCCTCCTCGACGGCGTCGACGATTCCGGAGACCTGTCGCTCGCTCGATCCCGAGGCGATCAGGAACACGTCGGTCAGGACGAGCTGGTCGCTCACGTCCAGGGCGATGATCTCGGCGGCCTTGCGGTCGGACGCCGCACGTGCGGCGATGATGGCGAGCTCGACAGCGCGATCGGTTGCAGTCACGGCGGCTTCCTCTCAGTCAGGCGGATGGCGGGCCGACGGCGCCGGTCGCCAGGGTCCGGAGGAGATCTCCGGCGTTCAGGGCCGCCGCGGGCTCGTCGGGACGAAGCACCAGCTCCCAGATGAGGAGCCCGAGCACGAAGGCGACGGCGACGAGGATGAGGTAGTGGAGCCACGTGTACGAGTACTGGGGCTCGTCCTCGTCCCAGTCGTCCTCGTCGTCGAGGTCGCGTGCCGGGGCGGGGCGGTGGGACGCGGGGATCGAGGCCGGAGCGCTCGCCTCCGTCGAGGTCGTCGCCCACGGCAGGTCGGAGTCGTCGGCGGGCGGGGCGACGGACGGCGGAGCAGTCGGCAGCGAGGGGGCCGCAGCACCCTGCGTCGGCGAGCTCGCCGGAGCGCCCGAACCCCAGGGCAGGGACGGCGCGGGGGCCGCGGGTGCCTGCCCGGCCGAAGGCTCCGCGGGGGTCGATGCCGGTGCCGGTGGCGTTGCCCCGAAGACCTGCGTCGACCCCACGGGCTGCTGATAGGCCGTCGCGTCGCTCTGCACGGCAGCGCCGGGCCGGACGCCCGTCGAGGCACGCCTCCCGGGCGCCGACTGCGGCATGGACTGCGGTGCCGGTGACGGCGTGGGTGCCGGTGCCGATGGTGCGCTCGGCGGCGCGGCCGGCGCCGACTGCACCGACTGTGCGGAGGGCGGCGGGGTCGGGACGGACTGCCAGGCCGGTCGCGTCGAGGACGACGGTCGTGGGGCCGGTGCGGAGTCCCATGACGCGGGCGCACGGGTCGCGCCGGTCGGCTGCGGACGGACGACCTGCTCACCGGTCGCCTGCACGGGCGTCAGGTGACCCGTCTCGTCGAGGCGACGCGTGCCGGCCGTCGAGGCCGGGGGGCGAACCCCGCGCGACGGAGCAGGCGTCGCCGCGGACTCCGGCTCGCGCAACGAGCGCCGGGACGGTGCCGAGTACGTGCTCGACGCTGTGGGCGGGGTCGCCCGGGACTCGCGCGGGGCCACGGGCTGCGGGCCGACGGGGGTCGGCCCGCGCGACGGCGTCGAGCTCGGGGCGGGCGCAGCACCCTCTGCGGCAGCCGCAGCAGCGCGCTCCCGTTCGCGGATCTCGCGGCGCGTCAGCGGACGCACCGGCTCTCCGGGCCGATCATTCATCGTTCAAACCTCGATACAAGCCATATTTCGCGATGTACTGGACGACCCCGTCGGGGACGAGATACCACACGGGGTGACCCGCAGCGACACGCTCGCGGCAGTCCGTCGACGAGATGGACAGTGCCGGAACCTCGACGCTCGTGACGACGTCCGCGGGGATCCCCTCAAGGTCGAGAGGATGCCCCGGACGGGTCACAGCCACGAAGTGTGCCATCCCCCAGAGCTCGGACGCATCCTTCCAGGCCAGGATCTGTGCGACGGCGTCCGCGCCCGTGATGAAGAAGAACTCCGCATCGGGGCGCAGCGCACGCAGATCGCGCAGCGTGTCCACGGTGTAGGTCAGACCCTGCCGATCGACGTCGACCCGACTGACCGTGAACCGGGGGTTCGACGCCGTCGCGATCACCGTCATCAGGTACCGGTGCTCGGCGTCCGTGACGTCACGGTCCTGCTTGAAGGTCGGACTGCCGGTCGGCACGAACACGACCTCGTCGAGGTCGAAGTGCGCAGCTGCCTCGCTCGCCGCGACCAGGTGACCGTGGTGGATCGGGTCGAACGTCCCACCCATGACACCGATGCGTGGCCTGCGCTCCATGGGGGCCGGGAAGGTCAGTGGCGTGTGCCGACGCTGCGGAACGCGTACGTCACCAGCAGCAGCGAGACGAGCGCGGTGAACCCGAGCACACCGAACATGATCGGCGAGATCGGGAGCTCGTTGACGGCCTCTGCGCCTTCCTGGGCAATGACGAGAGCGGCAGCAACCACGGTGTCCTCCATGGAGTGTTCGATCTGTACCGGACCCGATCGGGCCCGGAGGGACTTTAGTCTCTCACGACGACCGTCGTGAGAGACCCCGGCCTACGGACGGACGTGGCCGTCCCCCGTCACGATCCACTTGGTGGTCGTGAGCTCCGCGAGCCCCATGGGTCCGCGCGCGTGAAGCTTCTGCGTCGAGATGCCGATCTCGGCACCGAGCCCGAACTCGGCGCCGTCGGTGAACCGCGTGCTCGCGTTGACGATCACGGCGGCGGCGTCGACGTCGGCGATGAAACGCTCCGACGACGTCACGTCGCGCGTGACGATCGCCTCGGTGTGTCCGGACGTCCAGGTGCGGACGTGCTCGATCGCGGCGTCGATGTCGTCGACGACCCGCACGGCCATCTCGAGGGCGAGGTACTCCTTGCCCCAGTCCTCGTCGGTCGCCGGGATGACGGTGACCTCGTCAGGCGCCAGCTCCTGCACGCGTGCGTCGCCGTGGATCACCACGCCGGACGCGTCGAGGGCGTCGAGGGCGGCGGGCAGGAAGTCCTCCGCGGCACCCGCGTGGACGAGCAGCGTCTCCGCGGCGTTGCAGACGCCGACGCGGTGCGTCTTGGAGTTGAGGACGATCGGCAGGGCCGTCGCGACGTCGGCCGACTCGTCGACGAAGACGTGGCAGTTGCCCACGCCGGTCTCGATGACGGGCACGGTCGACTCGGTCACGACGGTCTGGATCAGGCTCGCGCCGCCACGGGGCACGAGGACGTCCACGAGACCGCGCGCGTGCATCAGCGCGACGCCCCCGGGACGGCCGTACGCGTCGATCGACTGGACGAGGTCGGCGGGCAGGCCCTGCGCCTCCAGCGCCTCGCCGAGGACCTCGACGATGACGGCGTTCGAGCTGGCGGCGGCCGAGCCTCCGCGCAGGATGACGGCGTTGCCCGACTTCAGCGCGAGGCCGGCGGCGTCCACGGTCACGTTCGGCCGTGCCTCGTAGATCATGCCGACGACGCCCATCGGGACGCGGACCTGGCGAAGGCGCAGGCCGTTCGGGAGGGTGGAGCCGCGGACGATCTCGCCCACGGGGTCGGGAAGCGCGGCGAGGTCGCGCAGGGCGGAGGCAATGGCGCCGACACGCTCGGTCGTCAGGGCGAGCCGGTCCAGCAGACCTTCGCTCATGTTGTTGGAGCGGCCACGCTCCAGGTCCTCGGCGTTCGCCTCGACGATCCGCTCGGCGGACGCGTCGAGTGCATCCGCGAGGGCGAGGAGTGCGGAGTCCTTCGTGGCTCGGGTCGCGGTCGCGAGCGAGCGAGAGGCGACCTGCGCGCGTCGGGCGATGGCCTCGACACCGGCGCGGACATCCTGTGGCACAGCACCCTGGCCGGGGGCCTGGGCGGTCGTGCTGTCGGCGGGGCGGGCGGTCGTGTCCAACGAAGTCATGCTTCGAGGGTACGTGCCCGACCCCGCCGACGTCACGGCGTTCCGTCGGTCGGAACGCCGTCAGAGGCGGACGCGGGCAAGCACGAGGTCGTCTCGGTGGACCACCTCGCGGTCGTACCCCTCACCGAGGCGCTCACGCAGCCAGTGCGTCGAACGGCCGATCAGCTCGGGCAGCTCTGTCGAGTCGAAGGCGACCAGTCCGCGCGCCACCACGCCACCGGCGGGGTCCACGAGCTCGACCGGGTCACCTGCGTCGAACTCCCCCTTCACGTCGGTGATCCCGGCGGGAAGGAGCGACGCTCCCCCGCGCTTGATGGCCTGGACCGCGCCGTCGTCGAGGACGAGGCGACCGCGCACGCGTGCGGCGTGCCCCAGCCAGAGACGCCGACGGGTGGTGCGCTTGCCGGTCACGGCGAACCACGTGCCGACCTGCTCACCGGCCAGCGCGCCGGCGACGTTCGTCGCCTTCGTCAGGATGGTCGGGATTCCCGAGGTCGTGGCGATCGACATGGCGGCGATCTTCGTCACCATGCCACCGGTGCCGACGGCGCTTCCGGTGCCCCCGATGTCGATGTGCTCAATCTCCTGGGGAGAGTTCACGACGCTGATCTGCGACGCGCCGGGGCGGTCGGGAGGGCCGTCGTAGAGTCCGTCGACGTCGGTGAGCAGGATCATGGCGTCGGCGCGGACCAGGTGGGAGACGAGCGCGGCAAGCCGGTCGTTGTCCCCGAACCGGATCTCGTTGGTGGCCACGGCGTCGTTCTCGTTCACGATCGGGACGACGCCGAGCTCGAGCAGGCGCTCGAGCGAACGTTGGGCGTTGCGGTAGTGGCCACGGCGCACCGTGTCTTCTGCGGTGAGAAGCACCTGCGCGGAGCGCAGGCCGTGGGCCGCGAACGCCTCGGAGTAGCGGGCGATGAGCATTCCCTGCCCCACGGAGGCTGCCGCCTGGGCGGTCGCGAGGTCGCGTGGTCGGGATGCAAGGCCGAGCGGGTCGATGCCAGCGGCGACGGAGCCTGACGTGACGAGCACGACCTGACCACCTGCAAGGTGTCGGGCCGCGATGACGTCGACGAGAGCTCTCACCGCCTGGACGTCGAGCCGGCCGTCGGGGCCGGTGAGCGACGACGAGCCGATCTTGATCACGACGCGCTCGGCGTCGGGCATGTGGGATCTGTCTGCGAGAGTCACCGCACCATCATCCACCCAAGTCGCCCTCAGACCTGTCAGATTTCACGACGTGACACGCCGAGAGCGCGACGCGCCGGGCAGACGTGAGGATACTCACGGCCGCCCGGCGCGACGGCACCGGCGCTCAGTCGTCGTTCGGATCCGTCCACTGGCCGGCCTCGCGCTCGGTCCAGAGCTCCTGTCGAGCCTCGGTCTTCGCGTCCATCCGCTCGGTGTACTCGCGGCGCTTGTCCTTGCGCGTGGGGCGGTTGGACTCGTCGATCCGCAGGTCCGTGCCGCGCGGGCCCGTCAGCAGCTCGGCCCCCGCGTGCATGGTCGGCTCCCAGTCGAAGATCACCTGGTTCTGCTCGGGCCCGATCCGGACCTCGTCACCGGCGACCGCGCCGGCCTTGAACAGACCGTCCTCGACCCCTGCACGGTCGAGCCTGTCCGCGAGGTAGCCCACGGCCTCGTCGTTCGAGAAGTCCGTCTGGCGGACCCAGCGCTCGACCTTGCGCCCGCGTACCCAGAAGTACGGCTCCCCCGCCTGCTCCATCCGCTTGACGGTGAACTCGGACTCGTCGACCGCCTTCGGCCGGATCACCGTGCGCGTCGCCTCCGGTGCCGGGGCGGAGGCGCGGGCGTGGCGGACGACCTTGGCCAGGTCGAAGGTCAGCTGACGCAGCCCCTCGTGGCTCGCCGTCGAGATCTCGAGGACGCGCAGACCTCGCGCCTCGAGGTCCGGGCGGACGAGGTCGGCGAGCTCACGCGCCTCGGGCACGTCGATCTTGTTCAGGACGACGAGGCGGGGCCGGTCCGCGATGGGCACGCGCCCGCCCTCGATCTCCAGGTCCTGCGCGTAGGTGGCGAGCTCCTCCTCGAGCGTGTCGAGGTCGCTCACCGGGTCACGCCCGGGCTCGAGCGTCGCGCAGTCGAGCACGTGGACGATCACGGCGGTGCGCTCGATGTGCCGGAGGAACTCGAGACCCAGACCCTTGCCCTGGCTCGCACCGGGGATCAGTCCGGGGACGTCCGCGACGGTGAAGCGGGTCTCCCCGGCCTGGACCACACCGAGGTTCGGCACCAAAGTGGTGAACGGGTAGTCGGCGATCTTGGGCCGTGCGGCCGAGATCGCCGCCACGAGCGAGGACTTGCCGGCACTCGGGTAGCCGACCAGCGCGACGTCGGCGAGCGACTTGAGCTCGAGCACGATGTCCGCGGCGTCACCCGGCTCGCCCAGCAGGGCGAAACCCGGTGCCTTGCGCCGCTGCGACGAGAGGGCCGCGTTCCCGAGACCACCACGCCCACCCTCGGCGACGATGAACTCGGTGCCCGCTCCGACGAGGTCGGCGAGCACGGTCCCGTCGGTGTCCTTGACGACGGTGCCGTCCGGGACCGGGAGCACGAGGTCGCCGCCGGCCGCACCGTGCCGGTTGTCTCCCATCCCCTGGGATCCGCTCGGAGCGTCACGGTGCGGGGCGTGGTGGTAGTCGAGGAGGGTCGTGACCTGCGGGTCGACGACGAGACGGACCGTCCCGCCGTCACCACCGTTGCCGCCGTCGGGGCCCGCCAGCGGCTTGAACTTCTCGCGGCGGATCGAGGCGCAGCCATTGCCTCCGTCACCGCCCGCGGCATGCAGGACGACACGGTCGACGAATGATGCTGCCATGAGGAGATCCTCTCAGGGTCGCGCGGACCCAGGAAGTGGTGAGACGAAACACGGGAGGGGCGCACCCGTCAGGTGCGCCCCTCCCGAGAGGTGTTTCTCAGCCTGAGGGCTGATCAGCCCTCGACTGCGACGATGTCGACGACCTTGCGGCCGCGACGGGTGCCGAACTGCACGGCGCCGTCGGCGAGAGCGAAGAGGGTGTCGTCGCCACCGCGGCCGACGTTGTTGCCCGGGTGGAAGTGCGTGCCGCGCTGGCGGACGATGATCTCGCCCGTTCCAACGACCTGGCCGCCGAAGCGCTTGACGCCCAGACGCTGAGCGTTCGAGTCACGACCGTTGCGCGAGGAGCTCGCGCCCTTCTTGTGTGCCATCTGAGATACCTGCTTTCAGTACGAGGAGTCGGTCTACCGGGAGAACCCGGGCCGGATCACTTGATGCCAGTGACCTTCAGGCGGGTGAGCTGCTGACGGTGACCCTGGCGACGGCGGTAGCCCGTCTTGTTCTTGTACCGGAGGATCGTGATCTTCGGGCCCTTCTCGTCCTGAACGACCTCGGCGGTGACCTTGACCTTCGCGAGCTTCTCGGCGTCGGTGGTCACCTTCTCCCCGTCGACGAGCAGGAGCGCGGGCAGGTCGACCGACTCGCCCTCGGACGCCTTCAGGCGATCGACGACGACGATGTCCCCGACGGACACCTTTTCCTGACGGCCACCGGCCTTGACGACTGCGTACACCACGTTGCTGCTCATCTCTCTAGATCTGCGGCGTGCTCACCACGACGGACCGGCTTGTCGACTCGTGCATGCCGCGGCATGTGAGTGCGGTACCAGACGTGGGCACACTGGAACGGCGCGCACGTGACGCACCGACGTTCAAGACTACGGTTCAGACTCCCCAGGGTCAAATGCCGGCAAGGTCGACCCTGGCAGCCACACCGTCCACCACGACGTCGACACCGAAGGCGAACTGCGCGTCGGAGTCCGCCGAGCCCCCGGCCTGTTCCTGGACCACGAACCCCAGCACGAACCCGAGGAGAGTCCGCCAGGCCCGGACCGAGTCCTCGATGGCGAACCCGGCCTCGACGAGAAGCTGCACGGGCTGCGTGATCGCGGCACGCCCGAGTTCCTGGTTGGCAAAGGTCCGGGCGAAGAGCCGAGCACCGTCCGGCCGCCGGGCGATCTCGCCCCGCATGGTCTCGGCAGACTCCCGCATGCAGGCCTCCCAGCCCGCGCCGACGTCGGTCCAGTCCGCTGCCTCCACGAGGTCGGCCAGCATCATGGCGGCCATCTCGTCGAGCAGGTCGCCCTTGTCCCGGAAGTGCCACAGCAGGGCCGGAGCCTTGACGCCCAGGTCCGCCGCGAGTCGCCGCAGGGTGAGGGCGTCGAGACCGCCGTCGTCGAGCAGCTCGAGCGCGCGACGCGCGACCCGGGAGCGGTCGAGCCTCTCGGCCATGACCCTCCTCTGCTGCCTGCCTGGTATCGGGTGAGCGTCTGCCGGACGCGTGATCGGGACAGTTGACATCCTAGCAACGATCAAGGAGCCTGAACACTGTTCAGTTGAACGTTGTTAAGGAGCCGCTGTGAAGATTCTTCTCGTCGTCGACCACCCCTACCCCGGAAGCCTCACCCGCGCCCTGACCGAGGCCGTCGCCCGGGGAGCCGACGCGCACGGGCACGACGTCGACGTGATCGACCTCGACGCCGACGACTTCGACCCCGTCATGCGACTGGCGGATCTCGCGGCGTGGCGCGGGCAGGCCACCGCGGACCCGCGCGTCGTGGACTACCAGCGCCGCATTCTCGACGCCGACCACCTCGTCGTCGTGAGCCCCGTGTGGTGGGCTTCGCTGCCCGCACGGCTCAAGGGGTTCCTCGACAAGGTGCTGGTGCCAGGGTTCGCGTACGACGACGGACCGCTCGACACGCTCGTCGGCCGCCTCGGGCATCTGCGCGGTGTGACGGTGATGACCACCATGACCACGCCGGTGCCGGTCTTCCGGTGGTGGTACGGAGACCCCGTGGGCCGCATGCTCGGGCGCGGCACGTTCCGGCAGCTCGGCGTGCGACACGTCCGACATCTCCGTCACGGCCGCCCGCGCGGCGTCGGTGACGCCCGTCGAGCCGCCTGGCTCGGTCGCGCCGAACGACTCTTCGGTGCGACACCCGGCCGGCCGTCCGTCGCACGCACCGCGACGCCGAGCCGCCTCACCGAGGCTCCGACCGCGTCCTGATGCACGAGGGCCCCGGAACCGCCATTGCGGTTCCGGGGCCCTCAGGTCTGCAGCGTCAGTCGTCCGAGGATGGCCCCGCCGGGGAGCCGTCTACTTCTCCCGCCGACCCGTCAGCTTCTGCCACAGGCTTCGAGGCCGCACGGGCCTCGGCTCCTTTGCGCGGAGCGGTGCCGCTCGAGCGGTCCGGCAGGACGATCCCGAAGTCTCCGCTGAGGTCTGCCGCGGGCTCGCGCTCCGCAGGCGCGCTCGCCCGGGGCAGGTCGAGGGCGGGCCTGGTCGCGGCCGGCTCGTCCTCCGCAGGTGCTGCCACGGGCTCGCCCGAGGAGGCGCCCTCGGCACCGGCCGGTGGGGCGTCTTCGCCGGCGGCGGCCGGCTCCGACACGGGCTCCGGCGCCTGCGCCCGCGTCGGTTCCGACGCGGACTCGGCCTCGTTCTCGTGCTCGTGGGCGTGCGCCGCGGCTGCGGCGATCGTCGCCAGCGTGGCCTTCACCGCGGCCCGTGCGCTGTCCTCCGGCAGGACCGGGACGGTCTCCGTCGGAGCGTCGGACGTCGACTCGTCCCCGGCCCCGGCCCCGTCCGAGCTGCCCGAGCGTCGCCGTCGCGAACGCCCGCGCGACTCGTCGTCGCCCTTGCGCCCCTGCTTGCCGTGGTCCTTGTGGTCCTTGCGGCCGTGGTCGTGGTCTGAGCCGCCGGACTTCTCGATCGGCTGGTCGTGGACGATGAACCCGCGACCGTGGCAGTGCTCGCAGGTCTCCGAGAACGCCTCGACCAGGCCTTGGCCCACGCGCTTGCGGGTCATCTGGACGAGTCCGAGCGACGTCACCTCGGCGACCTGGTGACGGGTCCGGTCACGGCCGAGGCACTCGACGAGGCGCCGGAGCACCAGGTCTCGGTTGGACTCGAGGACCATGTCGATGAAGTCGACGACGATGATCCCGCCGATGTCGCGCAGCCGGAGCTGACGGACGATCTCCTCCGCGGCCTCGAGGTTGTTGCGCGTCACCGTCTCCTCGAGCGTGCCACCGGCACCCGTGAACTTGCCGGTGTTGACGTCGATGACGGTCATCGCCTCGGTGCGGTCGATCACGAGGGACCCGCCCGACGGGAGCCAGACCTTGCGGTCCATGCCCTTCGCGAGCTGCTCGTCGACACGGTAGACCGAGAAGACGTCCTGCTCGGAGGTCCACGACTCGACGCGGTCCCGCAGGTCCGGGGCGAGCTCGGCGACGTAGTTCGAGATCTCGTCCCAGGCCGAGTCGCCCGAGACGACGAGGCGGGAGAAGTCGTCGTTGAAGATGTCGCGCACCACGCGGATCGCCATGTCCGGCTCGCCCTGCAGGAGGGCCGGCGCGGAGGCGGTCTTCGTCTTCTTCTCGATCCGCTCCCACTGCTTCTGCAGGCGCTCGACGTCGGCGCGGAGCTCGGCCTCGGAGGCACCCTCGGCGGCGGTGCGGACGATCACGCCCGAGCCCTCGGGGACAACCTCCTTGAGGATCTTCTTCAGACGTGCACGCTCCGTGTCCGGAAGCTTGCGGCTGATCCCGGTCATCCCGCCACCGGGGACGAAGACGAGGTAGCGGCCAGCGAGCGTCACCTGCGAGGTGAGTCGGGCACCTTTGTGACCGATGGGGTCCTTGGTCACCTGGACCCGGACGGAGTCGCCCGACTTGAGAGCCTGCTCGATCCGACGCGGCTGCCCGTCGAGCCCCGCGGCGTCCCAGTTGACCTCACCGGCGTAGAGGACCGCGTTGCGCCCCTTGCCGACGTCGATGAACGCCGCCTCCATGCTGGGCAGCACGTTCTGCACGCGGCCGACGTACACGTTGCCGACCATCGAGGCCTGCGACTGCTGGGAGACGTAGTGCTCGACCAGGATGTCGTCCTCGATGACCGCGATCTGGGTCCGGCCGTCGACCTCACGCACGATCATCGACCGCTCGACGGACTCCCGGCGCGCGAGGAACTCGGCCTCCGTGATGATCTGGCGGCGGCGGCCGGCGTCACGACCGTCACGACGTCGCTGACGCTTGGCCTCGAGACGCGTAGAACCCTTCAGCGCCGTGACCTCGTCGCTGCTCGTCGACCGTGCCGACCGTGAGCCGGAGTCCGAGCTGCGGCCGCTCCCGCCGCGGCGGCGACGGCGGCGACGGCGCGAGCCCTCGCCGGAGCCGTCGTCGTTCGACGACTCGTCGTCCTCGTCCGTGTTCGCCTCGGCGTCGGTCGACCCGTCGTCCGACGCCGTGGCGCCGTCGGAGGCACGCGAGCCGGACCCACGGGACTTCGAGGAACCGCCCGACGTGGCGTCGGCGTCCTCGTCGGTCCGCTCCTGCGACGTGTCGTCGTCCGACTCCTTGTCGCCGGAGCCGTCGGCGTCGCCCCCGGGGCCACGTCGACGACCGCGACCACCGCGGCGGCGGCGACGACGGGGCCGCTCGACGAGCTCCTCGTCCTCGACCTCGGGCTCGAACTCCTCGGACGGCACCTCGATCCCCTCGGCGACGAGCTCGGCCTCGATCGTCTCGACCTCGGCCACCGCCGCAGCCTCGTCACGGCTGAGCTCGACCGGCGCCTCGTCGGTCGCGGTCGACGGCGCTGCCTCGGCCTCTACCACCGGCGCACCGGCGTCAGCCTCGGCCTTCGTCTCGGGCGCACCCGCGGCCTTCTCGGACCCGGAAGCCGCCGTCGGGCTCCCGGCAGGTCGGCTCGCGGCACGCTTGCGCGTGCCCCGCTTGGCCGGCTTCTCGGATGCCTGGGGCGACGCAGCCTCGGTCGTGTCAGACCCGGACGGCGCCGACGTCTCGGGCGCATCCGTCGACCCGGACGCCGTCGGCGTGGTCGCGTTGCCCCGACGAGCCGTGGCCTTGGTCGGCGCGGAGGACTTCTCTGGCGCCTCCGACGGCGTCGACGTCGCCGTCGGCCCGGCGAACTCCGGGGCGGCGGGCGTCGCCGTCGGCGCGGTCTTGGTCACGCGGCGCGGTCGGCGCGTCGGTTCGGGTGCCTGGAACAGCAGTGCCGTCCCGGCGAGGCGCGGAGTTGCCGGAGCTGTGGTCGGTGCGCTCTCTGCCTCGGCCGACCTCGTGCTCGCGGAGGCGTCGTCCGCGGACTTCTTCGCGGGGGCATTCTTGGCCGGCGCCTTCTTCGCCGGAGCCTTCCGGGCCGTGGCCTTCTTCGGCTCAGCCGCGGGCGCGTCGGAGTCGGCCTCCGGCGTCTCGGCAGGCTCGTCGGTCTTCTTGGCCGCAGTCCTCTTCGCCGGCGCCTTCTTGGCCGGCGCCTTGCCGGCCGCGGACTTCTTCGCGGGGGCCTTCTTGGCGGGTGCCTTGGCGGCGGGCGCCTCGGTCGAGGCGGCGTCGGCGGTCGTCGACGCGCTCGCGTCGTCGACGTTCACCGAGGTCTCGGTGCTCGCGGAGGCCGTCGGGCTTCCGGCGGTGCGGGTGGCGGCACGACGGCGGCGCGGCGCGGCGGTCGGGGTGGTGTCGGCCACCTCGGTGGTCACGGTCGGAGCGGTCGCCGGCGGCGTCGCGGTCGGGGCCGACGCGGCGGAGAGATCCACCGGCTTCCCGGCGACCGGGGTGCCTGCCTCGCGCGTCACACGACGACGCGGGCGCTTTGCCGGTGTTGATTCGGGAGTGGATTCGCTGTTCTCGAGCGTCACGCGGGTGCTCCTGTAGGCCCTCTCGGTGTACCCCACATCTCGTACACCCATCAGGCGGTCAGTCGCTGCTCGGGTCGCGCGACGAAGCGCGGTGCCCGGCAACGGAAGTCGTTGGCGGCGGTCGTCGTCACCGTTCCTGCGGGCGCGCCCAGCCACTCGAGCCATTCATCTCGTGCAGCGGCGCAACCGTCGCGGTGGCGCAGACGATCACGTGGTCACGGGGCGATGTGGGTGCCCCAGTCCACTTCGAAGTATCGCACAGGACACACGCCCCGGGCGGACATGACACGTCCGGCGCGGATGTCACGTCAAGCCCCGAATCCTTGTGAAGTCCTTCACGAAACGTCTCGATGGCGTTTCCTATCCCGAGACAGACGTGCAGAGTGCCCATAGCGTCTTCACTACATCGACACACCTGGAGCACCCATGGAAGCGCTGGACCTCGCGCGATGGCAGTTCGGCATCGTGACCGTGTACCACTTCATCTTCGTGCCGCTCACGATCGGTCTCGCGCCCCTCGTCGCGATCATGCAGACGGCCTGGGTGCGCACCGGCAACGACCGCTGGCTGCGCCTGACGAAGTTCTTCGGCAAGCTCCTCCTGATCAACTTCGCGATCGGCGTGGCGACGGGCATCGTCCAGGAGTTCCAGTTCGGGATGAACTGGTCCGAGTACTCCCGGTTCGTCGGTGACGTCTTCGGCGCCCCCCTCGCGATGGAGGCGCTCGCCGCGTTCTTCGTGGAGTCCACGTTCCTCGGACTCTGGATCTTCGGGTGGGACCGGCTCAACAAGAAGGTCCACCTGGCGTGCATCTGGGCGGTCGCCATCGCGGTCAACCTCTCCGCCTACTTCATCCTCGCGGCGAACTCGTGGATGCAGCACCCCGTCGGGACGATCTACAACGAGGAGACCGGGCGCGCCGAGCTCGTCGACATCTGGGCCGTCCTCTCCAACAACACGCTCCTCGCGGCCTTCCCGCACACCGTGACGGCCGCCTTCCTGACCGCCGGCGGGTTCGTCACCGCCATCTGCGCCTGGTGGATGGTCCGGCTCGTGCGCACCCGGCGGCCGGAGAACGTCGAGCTCGCCCGCGACGTCTACCGTCCGGGCATGACGCTCGGCGTGATCACGATGCTCGTGGCCGGCATCGGCGTCGGGATCTCCGGTGACATCCAGGGCAAGATCATGTACGAGCAGCAGCCCGGAAAGATGTCCTCGGCCGAGGCGCTGTGCGACGGCGAGGAGGCCGCGTCGTTCTCGCTCCTGACGATCGGCGACCTCTCCAACTCGTGCGACGGCGTCAGCCACGTCCTGGAGATCCCCTACCTCGCGAGCTACCTCGGGACGGGGAGCTTCACGGGCCCCGACAGCTACCTGCCCGGCGTCAACGACGTCCAGGAGCAGATGACGGAGCGCTACGGGGACACCACCCTCGACGGCGAGCCGGTCGAGTACACCCCGAACCTCTTCGTCACCTACTGGAGCTTCCGCCTCATGATCGGGCTCGCCGTGTTCTCGGTCGCGCTGGCGCTCAGCGCCCTGTGGCTCACGCGCAAGGGACGTGTCACCGACAAGGTGTGGTTCTCCCGGCTCGCGATGGTCGCCATCCCGGCACCCTTCCTCGCCGCGTCGTTCGGCTGGATCTTCACCGAGATGGGACGCCAGCCCTGGGTGGTCGCGCCAAACCCGACGGGGATCGACGCCGTCCGGCTGCTGACCGAGCGCGGTGTGTCCACCGTCGTCAGCCCCGGCATGGTGATCGCGTCGATGGTCGCCTTCACGCTCCTGTACGCCGTGCTTGCCGTCGTGTGGTTCCGCCTCATGCGGCGCTACGCCCTCGAGGGCGTCCCCGACACGGTGCGGGACGAGTCGCCCGAGGCGCAGGACGACGACGCCGACCGCCCCCTGTCCTTCGCGTACTGACGCGGCCACGAAGGAGACGACATCATGGACCTCCCCACACTCTGGTTCCTCCTCATCGCAGTGCTCTGGACGGGCTACCTCGTCCTGGAGGGCTTCGACTTCGGCGTCGGCATGCTCCTGCCGATCCTCGGGCGCAAGGACAAGGAGCGCCGAGTCCTCATCAACACCATCGGACCTGTCTGGGACGGCAACGAGGTCTGGCTGCTCACCGCCGGCGGCGCGACGTTCGCGGCGTTCCCCGAGTGGTACGCCACCCTGTTCTCCGGCTTCTACATCCCGCTCCTGATCATCCTGCTCGCCCTGATCGTCCGCGTCGTCGCCTTCGAGTGGCGAGGCAAGATCGCGAGCGCCGGCTGGGCCCGCACCGCGGACCGCGCGATCATCGTCGGCTCGTGGGTGCCGGCCGTCCTGTGGGGCGTGGCGTTCGCCAACCTCGTGCGCGGCGTCGAGCTCGACGCCGACCACCAGTTCACCGGCGGCTTCTTCTCCCTGCTCTCGCCGTTCGCCCTGCTGGGCGGCCTCGTGACCGCGAGCCTCTTCCTGATGCACGGTGCGGTCTACCTGGCACTCAAGTCCGACGGTGAGATCCGGACCAAGGCGCGGGCGGCCGCGACCTACTCCTCGATCGCGGCAACGGCCCTCACCGCCGTCTGGGCCGTCTGGGCACAGATCGCCTATTCGGTGCCCTGGACCTGGGCCGTCGTCGTCGTCGCGGCGGCGTGCCTGATCGGCGTCGTCCTCATGAACGCCCGAGGACGCGAGGGCTGGGCCTTCACCCTCTCCGCCGGCGCGATCGTCTGCGCCGTCGTGCTGATCTTCGGCTCGATGTTCCCCGACGTCATGCCCGCGACGGACCCGGCGAACTCGCTCACCATCGACAACGCGTCCTCGAGCGACTACACGCTGATGGTGATGTCGTGGGTCGCCCTGATCACGGTGCCGGTCATCGTCGCCTACCAGGCGTGGACCTACTGGGTCTTCCGCCGCCGCCTCTCGACCGCGGACATCCCCGAGCCCGTGGGGCTGACGTGGGACAAGGTGAAGGCGAATGCCTTCGGCCCCGACTCCGGCGGCACGAAGGTCGACCTCTCCCCCGCCGACGACGACGAGGCGTCGCGCGGGTGAAGCCGCTCGACCCACGCCTGCTGCGGCACGCCCGTGCGGCACGCGGGTACGTCGTCCTGACGGCCGTGTTCGGTGTCCTGACAGCGGCTCTCGTGGTCGCCCAGGCACTGCTGATCGCCGCGGTCCTCGCACCCGCGATCCAGGGCGACCTGACGACCCTGGGGGCCGCCGGGACGTCCGTCGGGCTGCTCGTCCTCGTCGTCACGCTGCGCTCGGCGGCAAGCTGGGCCCAGGAGCGCTTCGCGGTGCGGGCCGCGGCGCGGACGATCGCCGAGCTGCGCGAGTCGGTGGTCGCCCACGCCGTGCGGCTCGGACCGCGGCGGCTCGCAGGTGGCGAGGGCGCCGACGTCGCCACCCTGACGACGCGGGGGCTCGACGCGCTCGAACCGTACTTCGTGCGGTACCTGCCCCAGCTCCTGCTCGCCGTCACGGTGACCCCGGCGACGCTGCTCGTCGTCCTGGGGCTCGACTGGGTCTCGGCCGCCGTCATCGCCGGGACGATCCCGTTGGTCCCGATCTTCATGATCCTCGTGGGGCAGATGACCGCGGGAACGTCCGAACGGCGTCTCGTCGTCGTCCAGCAGCTCGGCAACCAGGTGCTCGACCTGCTGACCGGACTGCCGACCCTGCGTGCCTACGGCCGCGAGCGCGGACCGCGAGCACGTGTCCGGGCCCTCGGCGACGCGAACCGCCGGGCCACGATGGGCACCCTGCGGATCGCGTTCCTGTCCGGCATGGTGCTCGAGCTGCTGACCACGCTCGCGGTCGCCCTCGTCGCCGTCGGCATCGGTCTACGACTCGTCCACGGCGACGTGATCACCCTGGAGGCGGGGCTCGCCGTCCTGATCCTCGCCCCCGAGGTCTACCTCCCGCTCCGGCAGGTCGGCGCCCAGTTCCACGCGTCCACCGACGGCCTCGCCGCTGCCGACCGCGCCTTCGCCGTCCTCGACGAGCCCGTCCCCCCCAGAGGGACCACGCCGGCGCCCGACCTGCGGGGGGCGATCATCCGGTTCGACGGGCTGACGGTCCGCGCCGGCGACCGTGCGACGGACGCTCCGGCGGGTCTCGACGCGCAGGTGACGTGCGACGGACGTGTCGTCGCACTGGTCGGGCCGAGCGGCTCGGGCAAGTCGACGACGGCGCTCACGATGCTGGGGCTGCATCCGGCCGACGCCGGCGCGGTCACCGTGACGGGGGCCGGCTCCGACGGGCCGGTCGACGTCTCAGACCTGGAGCCGGAGTCGTGGTGGCGGCAGATCACGTGGCTGCCGCAGCGCCCGCTCGTCGGCCCGGGCACGATCCTCGACATCGCCCGCGGCGCCACCGACGCGTCCGACGACGACGTGGCCGAGGCGGCCCGTGCGACCGGCCTGGACGCGGTGGTCCGCGACCTCCCCGACGGCTGGGCCTCCGCCGTCGGACGCGCCGGGGCAGGCCTGAGCGTCGGCCAGCGGCAACGACTCGCCCTCACCGCCGCGCTCCTCGACCGCAGCACCCCGCTCGTGGTGCTGGACGAACCGACCGCCCACCTCGACGCACGCGGCGAGGAAGGTGTGCTGGCCGCGCTGGCCACGCTTCGCGAGCAGGGCCGCACCGTCGTCGTCATCGCCCACCGCACGGCCGTCGTCGCGCTCGCCGACGACGTCGTGCACGTCTCCGCGAAGGCTCACGCATGACATCGCTGCGCGCCCGGATCGCCGCCGACCCGCTCGTCCGGATCGCCCCCCTGCTCGAGGTCCGCAAGCTCCGGGTCGCGGTCGCCGTCGCCCGGGGCTTCCTCGCCCTCGGGAGCGCGGTGGGCCTCGCCGCCGTCGCCGCCTGGCTGATCGCCCGCGCCTCACAGATGCCGCCCGTGCTCGAGCTGTCGGTCGCCACGGTCGCCGTGCGGACCTTCGGCATCGGCCGGGGCGTCGCCCGCTACCTCGAACGGCTCGCCTCCCACGACGTGGCCCTGCGCGGCATGACGTCACTGCGGGCGCGGCTCTACGAGAACCTGGCCGAGGGCCCCGGGGCCGCGCTCGCCCAGGTGCGACGCGGTGACCTGCTCGCGCGCGTGGGCACCGACGTCGACGACGTCGGTGACGTCGTCGTGCGCGCCGTCATCCCCGCCGGCGTCGCCGCGTGCGTCTCGCTGCTCGCGGTCGGGATCGTCGGGGTGTTCCTCCCGTCCGCCGGCGTCATCCTCCTCCTCTGCCTCCTGCTGGCCGGCGGGCTCGCGCCCTGGCTCTCGGCCCGCGCGGCCGCGATCACCGAGGAGCGCTCCTCCACCGCCCGCGCGGAGATGGCCGCCCGGACCGTCGAGCTGCTCGAGAACGCCGGTCCCGCACAGGTCGACGGGAGCCTCGAACCACGGATGCGTGGCCTCGCCCGGACGGATCGCGACCTCACCGCCGCTGCCGACGAGGGCGCGCGCACCGCCGCGGTCGCCGCCGCCCTGCAGACGATCGCCGTGGGTCTCGCCGTCGTCGGCGCACTGGCACTCGGCATCCCCGCGGTCGCCGCAGGGACGCTCGCACCGGTGGAGCTCGCCGTCGTCGTCCTGACGCCGCTCGCCGCGTTCGAGGGGGTCGGGCTCCTGCCGGCCGCCGCGGTCCAGGTACGGCGCTCGCGGAAGGCCGCGTCCCGGCTCCTGGAGCTGCTCGACGAGACAGCGGAGGCGCGTCCGTCCGAGTCGCGGTCAGCGACCGAGGCCACGGACTCCACCGACTCCACCGGCTCCACCGACGAGGGCATCCGCACGACGGCGCTCGTCGCCGGCTGGGACGGACACCCCGTCGTCACGGCGGACCTCACGCTCGCGCCCGGGCGCACGGTCGGCCTGGTCGGGCCCTCCGGCGTCGGCAAGTCGACACTGCTGGCCACCCTCGCCGGGTTGATCCCGCCCGTGGACGGCACCGTGGGCGTCGACGGGCTCGACCTCGCCGGACGACACCCAGAAGTTCTCATGGTCGCCGAGGACGGCCACGTCTTCGCCACGACCATCCTCGAGAACCTCCGGGTCGCACGGGGCGACGTCACCGAGGCCGACGCCCACGCCGTCCTGGACCGCGTGGGTCTGACGGAATGGGTCGACGCTCTGCCCCGGGGGCTCGACACGCTCCTCGGCCCGGACGGGGCGACCGTCTCGGGCGGAGAACGTCGCCGCCTCCTGATCGCCCGTGCGCTCCTGTCCCCCGCGCGGTACCTCCTCGTCGACGAGCCCACCGAGCACCTCGACCCTGCCACCGCCGACGCGCTGCTTCGCGTCCTCGTCGACGAGTCGCACCGCGGCGGTCGCGGGATCGTCGTGGCCACGCACCGGCTGACCGGCCTGGAGCAGGCCGACGAGGTGATCGCCCTGCGCGCCGACCCGACCGGCCCGGCGAACGTCGCCGCGCGGGGGACGCAGGCAGCGGTCGCCGCGTCGAACGCGGACTATGCGTGGGCGCTGGCCCAGGAGTCGGCCCGGTAGAGCCTCGGCACTACCAGCGTCCGGCGCGCGGTCGGCGCTGGCAGGTCGGGCACGTGAACGCCGACCGGTTCATGAACGAGTCGCGACGGACGAGGTCCCCGCACCGTGGGCACGGCCGCCCCTCCTGCCCGTAGACCGCGAGCGAGCGGTCGAAGTACCCGGACGCGCCGTTCACGTTCACGTACAGCGCGTCGAAGCTGGTGCCACCCTGAGCCAGCGCCTCGCGCATGACCTCGTCCGCCGCGTCGAGGAGCCGCAGGGCGTCGGTCTGGCGGAGCCGGTCCGTGGCGCGCGCGTAGTGCAGTCCCGCGCGCCAGAGCGCCTCGTCGGCGTAGATGTTGCCGACGCCCGAGACGACGGTCTGGTCGAGGATCGCGCGTTTGACGCCCGTCCGACGGCGCCGGATCGCCCGAGCGGTCTCGGCCCGGTCGAGCGCGGGGTCGAGCAGGTCGCGGGCGATGTGCGCGACGGGGGCAGGAAGTGCGGGGACGGGCGACCCGAGGCCGGCGGGCAGTCCGTCGACGGTCGGGACCAGGTCGGTCACCGCCAGGTGCCCGAACGTGCGCTGGTCCACGAAGTCGAGCGCGCTGCCGTCGTCGAGCACGAGCCGGACCCGCAGATGAGGTGCACGGTCGGCGACCGCGTCCCCGGAGCGGACGAGGAGCTGCCCGGACATCCCGAGGTGCGCGGTCAGCGCGGCGGCAGGGCCGTCGTCGCCGCGCGCCGCGCCGGCGGGGTCGCCCAGCAGCACCCACAGGTACTTGCCGCGCCGGACCGCGGCGTCGAGCCGTGACCCGACGAGCTGGTCGGCTAAGCCGGTGGGCCCGCCGTCGTGACGGCGGACGCTGTAGTCGCGCAGCACCTCGACCGCGGCCACGGTGCGGCCGAGGACGTGCCGCGCGAGGCCGTCGCGGACGGTCTCGACCTCGGGGAGCTCAGGCATCGGGCAGCGCTCCGGCTACCGGTCGGTACCGAGCGGCTCGTCCGCCGTCAGCGCGCGGTACGCGGCCTCGGCAGCACCCTGCTCGGCATGCTTCTTCGCGGTGCCCGTGCCGGTCCCACGGACCTCCCCGTCGAGCAGCACCGAGGCCGTGAACACCCGCGCGTGGTCGGGCCCCTCGGCCTCGATCTCGTAGACCGGTGCGCTCCGGCCCCGGAGTGCGGCGGCCTCCTGCAGCGACGTCTTCCAGTCCAGGCCCGCGCCCAGGTCGGCGGCGCGGTCCAGCGTTCCGCGCACCAGGCGGAGCACGAGCTCACGAGACGTCTCGATGCCGTGGGTGAGGTACACCGCCCCGAGGAGCGCCTCGACCGTGTCCGAGAGGATCGAGTCCTTGTCGAAGCCCCGCGTCCGACGCTCGCCGATGCCGAGCAGGATGTATTGCCCCAGCTCCAGCTCACGCGCGACGGCAGCCAGCGACTTCTGCGAGACCGTCGCGGCACGCATCTTGGCCAGGTCACCCTCCGGCAGGTCGGGGTGAGCGCGGTACAGCTCCTCGGTGACGACGATCCCCAGGACTGAGTCGCCCAGGAACTCCAGGCGCTCGTTGGTGGGGATGCCGCCGTTCTCGAATGCGAAGGACCGGTGGGTCAAGGCAAGCACGAGAAGCTCGGGGTCCAGATGGACCCCGAGCTTCTCGAGAAGACCGGTCGCAGCCGGCGCCACAGGCGTCAGCCCGCGTGCTCGGTGCGCAGCGCCTCGGCGTACTGGCGACCCTTGTACGAGCCACAGGTCGGGCAGGCTGCGTGCGACAGCTTGTTGCCCTTGCACTGCGGGCAGGTGGCGAGGGTCGCGGCGGACGTCTTCCACTGCGAACGGCGCGCACGGGTGTTGCTGCGCGACATCTTGCGCTTCGGAACAGCCACGGCTAGCTCTCTTTCGTCTTGTCGGACACGTTCGAGTCCTCGAACATGCTCTGAAGTGCCGACCACCGGGGGTCGAGTATCTCGTGCGCGTGGTCCGGATCGTCCTCAAGCCGCGCCCCGCACTCGGAGCAGAGGCCGGCACAGTCCGGCGAGCACAACGGTTGGAATGGTAGTGCAGTGACCACAGCATCCCGAAGCACGGGCTCGATGTCGGCAAGATCACCGTCGAGCTCGCGCAGGTCTTCGTCGTCGTCCCCGGTCTCCTCCGCCACGTTGGCGCGGTCCGGGTAGACGAACAACTCTTGAATGTCCGCGACGATCTCGCGGCTGAACTGATCCAGGCATCGCCCGCACTCGCCGACCATCATGGTGCGGGCGGTCCCGGAGACCAGGACACCCTCCATCACGGCCTCCATGCGCACGTCAAGTGCCACAGGAGATCCCTCGGGGACCCCGACGAGCGCAGAACCCAGATCGGCCGGGGCCTCCAGGGCGCGCTCGACCGTCAGCATGGACCCGGGACGGCGCGCGAGATCGTGCATGTCGAGCACGAACGGCGACCGAGGGTCGAGCGTCGGGTGGCGGTCCACAGTGAAGTCCTGGTCTCTCAAGGGTGGGAGTTCGGCGCCGCGGGGCGCCTGACCCAGGCGAGTACACCGGGCCAACGCACAATCCTACGCCATCGTCGACGCCGGGTGCGACGAGAGAGGCGTCACACGTCGTCGCGCCGCTGCGCCAACCGGGCCCGGCCCGCCTGGACCTGGGACAGGATCTTGCCCAGGTCGATCTCGAAGTCCGCGAGTCGCCGGTCGCAGTAGTCGTCCGCGTCCGCGCGCAGCTCCGCGGCGGTCGCCTCCGCCTCCTCGACGATCTCGTGGGCCTGCGAGCGCGCCTGCACGACGACCTGCTCGGCCTGCACCAGCTCGATCGCCCGGGCCCGGGCCGTCCGCACGATGTCCTCGGCGTCCCGGTTCGCGTCCGCGAGCGCCTGCTCGGCCTCCTTGAGAGTCTCGTCCGCCCGCTCGATCTCGTCCGGGAGCCCGTCGCGGATCTCGTCGATCAGGCCCAGGGCCTCGCCCCGGTGGACGAGGACGGAGGACGACATCGGCATGGTCCGCGCGTTCTCGACCATCGTCACGAGCTCGTCGAGGAGCGCCCCGACGCCAGGTGGGATCTCGGCGCCCTGGTGCCGGCGGTCGGTCGGTTGCTCAGACATGGTCATGCTCCCTTGGATGACTGCAATGCGGCCCGGACGACGCTGCCGACCCCGGCGGGGACGAGGTCGTCGATGGGTCCGTCGAATCGTGCGACGTCCTTGACCAACGAGGACGAGACGTGCGCGAGGGCGGGGTCGGCCGTGACGAATACGGTCTCGACGCCCGCGAGGTGACGGTTCATGTGCGACATCGGCAGCTCGGCGTCGAGGTCCGCGCCGCCGCGCAGACCCTTGACGACGACGGTCGCACCGATCTCGGTGCAGAAGTCCACGAGCAGACCGGGGACGAGCGCCGCGCGCACGTCGTCCAGCCCGGCCTCTGACAGTGCGTCCCGCACGATCTCCAGGCGCGTCTCGGCGTCGAGCAGCGCCGACTTCGAGGCGTTCCGGGCCACTGCGACGACGACGTCGTCGACCACGGAGCGGGCACGCCGGACGACGTCGAGGTGTCCGAGGGTGAAGGGGTCGAACGACCCGGGGCAGACGGCGGTGGTCACGGCTCCACGCTAGTACACCGGGCGCTGCGGCGAGGCCTGCGAAGGCGTGTCTAGGCGTCCCTCGCCGGCCCGGCGAACGCGTAGTGCACGGTCGTCTCGCCGTACGCCTTGCTCACGTCGGCCTCCCACCCCGCGGGCCATGCCGGCGCGGCGCTCCGGCTCGAGCGCTCGACCACGACGAGCGTGTCGTCGGTGAGCGCACCGGTCTCGTCCAGGGCCGCGAGCAGCGCGTCGACCGTCTCGCCGCGCACGTCGTAGGGCGGGTCGCAGAAGACGACGTCCCACGGCTCGGCGGGCGCGGTGGCGACGAATCGTTCGGCCTTCTCGTGCACGGCCACGACTGCGGTCGCGCCGAGCTCCTGGGCGTTGCGACGGCCCATCTCCACGGCGGAACGCGCGGCGTCCACGAGCGTGGCGTGCGCGGCGCCGCGGCTGACCGCCTCGAGACCGAGGGCGCCCGAGCCCGAGTAGAGGTCGAGCACCCGGGCGTCGGCCAGGACGCCGTGGTGCTCGAGCCGCGAGAAGATCGCCTCGCGCACCCGGTCGCTCGTCGGGCGGGTCCCCCGCGGTGGGACGTGCAGGGTGCGGCCACCAAATTCACCGGCAACGATCCTCGTCATGCCCCGAGCGTATCGACCGGCCGACGAGCCCGGCGCACCGGGCCGGACAGCGGCTACGCGCGATCGAGGAACTCCTCGCGCTGCGGGTCCAGCTGCTGCGCGATCGCCGCGGCAAGGTCGGGGTGCCGGGCCAGCGTGGGGTCCTCCTCGACGACGGCGCTGGCGTCGTGACGCGCCTGCTCGATCACCGGAGCGTCCTTGACCACGCGGAGCAGCTTGAGGGAGCTCCCCCGCCCGGACTGCGCGGCGCCGAGAACGTCGCCCTCGCTGCGCAGCTCGAGGTCGACCGAGGCCAGGCGGAACCCGTCCGTCGTCTCCGCCATCGTCTCGACGCGGACGGCTGCGGGAGTCCCCGGCTGCGCCGTCGAGACGAGCAGGCACAGGCCGGGGTCGGACCCTCGACCGACGCGTCCTCGGAGCTGGTGCAGCTGCGAGAGACCGAACCGGTCGGCGTCGAACACGACCATCACCGTGGCCGCGGGAACGTCCACGCCGACCTCGACCACCGTCGTGGAGACCAGGACGGGAACGGCCCCGGACGCGAAGTCGGCCATCGCGCGGTCCTTCTCGGCAGGCGACATCCGCCCGTGGAGCATCCCGACCCCGACGCCCGCCAGCGCGGGCACCTGCTCCAGCTCCGCTGCGACCTCGACGACCGCCCGGAGCGGGGCCGCGCTCGCGCCCGGGTCGCCCGCCTCCAGGAGGTCCACGAGATCGACGTCCCCCTCGGGCTCGGCCGTGACGTCGGCGGACTCGTCCGGGTCGATGCGCGCACATACCACGTAGGCGCGACGCCCGGCGTCGACCTCCTCGCGGATCCGACCCCACATCCGCGCGGTCCACGTCTCGTTCGCGGCGGGGACGACGACCGTCGTGACGGGAGACCTGCCGGCCGGGACCTCGGACAGCGTGGACGTCTCGAGGTCGCCGAAGACCGTCATCGCGACCGTGCGCGGGATCGGCGTCGCCGTCATGACGAGCAGGTGCGGCGTGGTGCGGGCCTTCGCACGGAGCGCGTCCCTCTGCTCGACACCGAACCGGTGCTGCTCGTCGACGACGACGAGGCCGAGGTCCGCGAACCGGACCTGGTCGCCGAGGAGCGCGTGGGTGCCGACGACGATCCCGGCCGCACCGCTCGCGGCGTCGAGCAGAGCCTCCTTACGGGCCGCCGCACCGAGGGAACCGGTCAGCAGCGCCACCCGGGTCGAGCTCTCGGCACCGCCGAGCATGCCTGCCTCGGCGAGCGGTCCGAGCAGTCCCCGCAGGGTCCGGGCGTGCTGCGCGGCGAGGACCTCTGTCGGGGCCAGAAGTGCGGCCTGACCGCCGGCGTCGACGACCTGCAGCATCGCGCGCAGCGCGACGACGGTCTTGCCCGACCCCACCTCGCCCTGCAGGAGCCGCTGCATGGGTCGGTGCCGCGCGAGATCCTCCGCGATCTGGGCCCCGACCTCCTGCTGCCCGGCGGTCAGGACGAACGGGAGCGCGGCGTCGAAGGCCGCCAGGAGGCCGGGTGCCTCGCCGCCTCGCGGAGGCCGCGACGTCGCCTCCTCCGCCGCCGTGGCGGCGCGGCGCTGTGCGAGCGCCGCCTGCAGGACGAAGGCCTCCTCGTGCCGCAGACGATCCCGACCGCGGCGCCACTGCCTCTCGTCGTACGGCTCGTGGACGTCGCGCAGCGCCTCGAGCCTGCTGCCCCAGCCGTGCCCGTGCCGCACGCCCTGCGGGACGGGGTCCGGGACGTCGTCCTCCGTGAGCGGGTCCAGGACGGTGCGCACCGCGCGCTGGATGCGCCAGCTCGGGGCGCTCGCGCTCGCCGGGTAGATCGGGATCGGTCTGGTTGCCTCGACGAGCGCGGACTCCTCGTCGTCGGCGTCGACCCCGACGATGAGGTAGTCCGGGTGCGTGAGCTGCCGCTCCCCCCGGTAGTCGCCGACGACGCCCGTGAACAGCCCCATCCGGCCGGGCCGGAGCCGGTCCTCGTGGTGCCGCAGGACTCCCGCGCGCTTCGCGAAGAACGTCAGCGAGAGGTTGTGCGTGCCGTCCGTGACGACCGCCTGGAGCATCGCGCCTCCACGGGACCTCATCTGGCGAACCGTGGCCCGCGCGACCCGGGCCATCACCGTGACGTGCTCGCCGATCGCGAGCGCTGCGAGGTCGCTGACCCGCCCCGGGTCGCCGTAGCGCCGCGGATAGTGCCCGAGCAGGTCGGAGACCGTCTCGATGCCCATCTTCGCCAGCGGGGCGGCACTGCGTGCTCCCAGGACGGCGGACAGGGGTTCTGTCAGTCGGTCGGTCACTCGACTCCCACCTCGATCGTTCGTCCGGGCCTCCCGGAGGCGAGGACGACGATCTCGACACCCGGGCTGGCGGCCTCGACCACGTCGGTCACGGCACGCAGGTCCGCGGGTGTGCATCCGTCGGCGTGCAGCAGGGTCAGGACCTCGATCCCAGGGTGCATCACCCCTCCGACAGTCACGGTGACGTCGTCCCCGGGCTCGACCCGGGTCGCCCGCACCGAGGCAGCGGCGTGCACCATCGCGTCGAGGACAGGGCCATCCGCGACCTGGACCGCCGCGAGGGCCGCGACGGCGTGCAGGTCCGTGGGCGCGGGCACGACCGTCGCTCCGCGGACGTCGAGGTCCGGCCCGGCGGCGACGGCGGGGAGCACGACCGTCGTCGCGCCGCCGGCCTCTGCCAGAGCCCGGTCGAGCTCGCTCTGCTCCAGGTCTCCGGGACTGACGAGCACGACGGCGCCCGCCCGGGCGTAGTCCGTGACCAGGCCCGGGGAGGCGGTGACGACGACGACGCCCAGGCTTCCCGGAACCGCCGGTTCGGAGAGTGCACCCGCGTGGTGACCGGGCAGGTCGAGCGAGTGGACGCACATCTGGCGCATCTCGGCGCCGGCGGAATCCGCCACCTCCTGTGCGGCGGCGAGCGCACGGAGCGGGCGGTCCGTGTGCACGTGACCCTGCCAGTGCCCCGGACCGGCGACGACCGCCACGGAGTCGCCGCACTCGGTCAGGGCCTGCCGCAGCCCTGCGGCGACGTCGACCTCGGGCGGGGCCTCCGGTGCGGCCCGCACGACGAGCATCACCTCAAACTCCGGGCCACCGCTCGGTCGGTCGACCTCGTGGTGGGGGAGCTCCGTCTCGGCCCGGGGCCGAGAGGCGCCGGCCGCCCGCGCGAGCGCTCCGAGGACGGCGGCGATACCCGCGGCGCCCGCGTCGGGAACGTCGGCGTCCCGCAGGACCGCGAGGAGCGAGCTCGACTCCTCGACGGCGCGGTCGGCCGCGTCGGCGGCGACCGTGGCGACGCCGCGGACGGTTTGGGCCCTGTCGACCTCGCCGGCGCACGCCCTGGCCGCGGAGGCGGCGGCGTCGGCGGCGGTCAGCGCGGTCCCGGGCACGGGGTCGGCCACGGCGTCCCGGGCGGCGACGGCCCCGGCGGCGAGTGCGTCGGCGAGGTCTGTCGCGCTCGCTCCCTCTGCCGAGCCGAGGTGCAGGGCGATCCCGCCCAGGTATGCGGCCAAGATCACACCGGAGTTCCCCCGGGCCCCGAGCAGCGCGCCCCGGGCGAGCGTCGTGAGGACGGTCGACAGATCCGCACCGTGCGACGCGTCGCTGCCCGCGCGCATCGTGAGCAGCATGTTCGTCCCGGTGTCGGCGTCGGCGACCGGGAACACGTTCAGCGCGTCCAGGCGTGGACGGACCGCGGTCAGCTCGTCGACCGACAGACGGACCCACGCGTCCACGAGGGCGACGTCCACCGTGCCTGCGCCCTGATCTGTCCAGGGGGCGTCATCCATCCGTCGGATCTCCCGTATCGTTGCACCGCACTGCATTGCCTGTGTCAGGTTAGTGCGCTCATCGCGCACGAGCCGGACTTGAGTCCTCGGCCCCGGTCGGCTACTCTAAGCAGGTTGCCTGGCCTGCGCCGGGCCTCCCCCAGACCATTTGAAGGACGTTGTCGCTGCCTCGAGCCGCGGCACGTGCACGACGATCAGGAGTAACCGTGGCTGCCAACTGCGACGTCTGCGGCAAGGGCCCGAGCTTCGGGCACAGCATCTCGCACTCGCACATCCGCACGAAGCGCCGTTGGAACCCGAACATCCAGCGCGTCCGCGCCGTGGTGGCCGGTGCCCCCAAGCGTGTCAACGTGTGCACGTCGTGCCTCAAGGCCGGCAAGGTGACGCGTCGCGTCTGACGCCCACCGCACAGCACAAGGCCCGTCGGGATCTCCCGGCGGGCTTTTGTCGTCCCGGCGAGGTTCGTGCACCGCTCGCCGTCGGTGGCATGGCCAGGCCGCCTCCCAGGTGGGATAATCGGCCGTATGAACGACATCAGCGAGGTCAAGATCCGCCGTGCCCAGCCGGACGACGCTGCGGAGATCGCGACGGTGAACGTGACCTCCTGGCGGTACGCCTACGCCGGGATCGTCGCGGACGACTACCTCGCCTCGCTCGATGTCGACCACCGCACCGAGTTCTTCGCCCGCTACCTGGGCGAGGACCACCCGAGCCGCACCTGGGTCGCTCTCGCGGACGGCCGGACGCTGGGCTTCGTCGTCGTCGGTCCCGGCCGGGACGAGGACGCCGAGCCCCGTGACCAGGAGATCTACGCGATCTACCTCGACCCGGAGGCCTGGGGCCGCGGCGTGGCCAGGGACCTCATGCGCACCGTTCTCTCCGACGTCGACGCCGACGCCACGGTGACGCTCTGGACGATCGCGGACAACGACCGCGCCCAGCACTTCTACCGACGCCACGGCTTCGCACCGGACGGCGTCGAGAAGCGCGAGGAGATCGGCGGCAAGGACCTCACCCAGCTGCGCTTCCGTCGCAACTGACCCCGGGGTCGCTCAGCGGCTGCCGTAGTGGTCCCAGCCTGTCGCCGACCCCCCGGGCGGAAGACCGTCCACGGTCACCCCCTCGCCCGCCGTGACCCGTCCGACCTGGACGAACGGTGCGGGGACAGCGCCCTCGGGGAACGTCGCGAGCAGTCCGTGGTCCTCTCCGCCCGCCAGGATCCAGTCCCGCACCAGAGCATCCGTCCGCGACGCGACCCCGGCCGCGTCCGCGTCCGTCTGGGCGATCAGGGTGAGGTCACGTGCAGCGGGCTGCAACGCCGCCACGTCCGCGTCGAACGCCCCGTACCGCACGTCGATCGCCACGTCACTGGCACGCGCGATCCGCGCGGCGTCGCGCAGCAGCCCGTCCGAGACGTCGAGCATCGCCGTCGCACCGGCGTCCGCGGCGACCGGACCCGCCGCAAGGGGCGGCTCGGGACGCAGGTATCCGGCGGTCCGGGCGTCGTCGGGGCCGACGACGCCCGCCTCCAGGAGCGCGAGGCCCGCGGCAGAGCGGCCGCGGACGCCCGCGTACGCGAGGACGTCGCCCGCCCGGGCGCCCGAGCGCAGCACCGGTGCGCGGCCCTCGAGCGTGCCGTGCACGGTCACGGACACGACCACGACCGGCCCGGACGAGAGGTCGCCGCCGACCACGGCCGCACCCACGGGGCCACACCCGGCAGCCAGGCCGCGCGCGACGCCCAGCACCCACTCCACCGGCAGGTCGGCGGGCGTCACCAAGGAGACGACCAACGCCGTCGGGCGGGCTCCCATCGCCGCGACGTCGGCGAGGTTCTGGGCCGCGGCGCGCCGTCCGACATCCTCGCCGCTCGACCAGCGTCGACGGAAGTGCCTGTCCTCGACCAGGACGTCCGTGCTGACCACGAACCGTCCGTCCGGCGCGGCGACGACCGCGGCGTCGTCGCCCGGCGGGACGATCGTCGCCCGCCCGGGCGGCAGCAGCGGGAAGATCTGGCGGAGCAGCTCCTCCTCCGACGTCTGGGCCACCGTCTGCGTCTGGTCCGCTCGCTCTCCCGTCACGCACGTCACCCTAGTCCGCGTACGGGTCGACGCTTCCGGGCGGATACGGTGGAGCCGTGCACGCCCACCACCCCGTCGCCCGTCCGTCGCGACGCTCGGCCGCCGCCGTCCTGCTCGTCGCGACGAGCGGCGTCGTCCTCACCGGATGCGCGCCCACGATCGGTGTCCCCGCGGCGGAGGACGCCACCGACCCGGTCTGCGCCAGCATCGTGCTCTCCGTCCCGGACGAGCTCGCCGGCCTTCCCCAGGTACCTACCAACAGCCAGGCGACGACGGCCTGGGGCGAGCCCGGAGCGGCCATCACGCTCCGCTGCGGCGTGGAGCCGCCCGGACCGACGGCGGAAGCCCCGTGCCTGACGGTCGAGAGCTCCTCCGGAGACGTCGACTGGCTCGCCGCCCCGGACGACGAGGGCACGTGGACCTTCGTGACCTACGGCCGTGACCCGGCCGTCGAGGTCCAGGTACCGCCGGCGATCACCGAGGACCGGTCGACCTCGTTCGTCGCCGACCTCAACCGCGCCGTCTCCGAGGCACCGGCCACGCGCACGTGCGTCGGGCTCGAGGACGTCAAGACCGCTGCCCCCGACGCCGAGGAGTAGTCCCGGCGAGCGCGTCAGCGCAGACCGGTCGGGCGTTCCAGGGCGAGCGTGAGCAGCTCGTCGACGAGCTCGGGGTAGGAGATCCCCGTCCGCTCCCACATGCGCGGGTACATCGAGAACGGTGTGAAGCCAGGCATCGTGTTGATCTCGTTCACGATCACGCGCTCGTCCGGGGTCACGAAGACGTCGACCCGGGAGAGGCCCTCGGCACCGACCGCCTCGAAGGTCCGCACGGCCAGCTCCCTGATCTCGGCGGTCACGTGCTCGGGCAGGTCCGCCGGGCATGCCAGCGTGACGCCCGACTCGTCGAGATACTTCGACTCGAAGTCGTAGAAGCTGTGCTCGTCGGAGGTCACGACGATCTCCCCCGGCAGGGACGCACGCGGGCGTTCTCCGGGACGGGCACCGAGAACGGCGCACTCGATCTCCCGTCCGACGATCCCGGCCTCGACGATCACCTTCGGGTCGTGCTCCTGCGCGGCGGCGACGGCGGCCGGGAGCTGTGCCAGGTCGTCCACCCGACTGATCCCGAGACTCGACCCGGCGCGCGCCGGCTTCACGAAGACGGGGAGGCCGAGGCCCGCGACGGTGTCCGTCCACGTCTGCGGCGACCGCTCCCACTCCCCCGGCCGGATGACGACGTACGGCCCGACGGGCAGGTCGGAGCCCGCAAGGACGAGCTTCATGAAGTGCTTGTCCATCCCGACCGCCGACGCGAGCACGCCGGCGCCGACGTAGCGGAGGTCGGCCAGCTCGAGCAGGCCCTGGACCGTGCCGTCCTCGCCGAAGGGGCCGTGGAGCAGGGGAAAGACCACGTCGACGGCACCGAGCTGCCGGGGCGGCGTCTCGCCGTCGGCGAGGCGCACGACGTCGTCGCCCGCCGCCAGCGGGATCGAGATCTCCTCGGCGGCGTCGAGCACCTCGGGCAGCCGGCCTTCGCCGAGCTTCCACGCGTCAGGATCGTCCACCGCCCGGACCCACTTGCCCGCGCGGGTGATCCCCACGGGGAGCACCTCGTAGCGGTCGCGGTCGATCGCCTGGAGGACTCCGGCCGCGGTGGCGCAGGAGATGGCATGCTCGCCCGAACGCCCTCCGAAGAGGACGAGGACTCGGGGCTTGCGCGGGGGCTCAGAGTGGCTGGACATCGGGGCCGAGACTACCCGACCGGAACCGTCCTGCCGAGACACGAGATGTCCTCCGGCGCCTCTGCGGTCGTACCCTGGCTCCATGCCGACGCACCCCGACGAGTCCTCGTACACCGCCGCCACGGTCGCCGTCAGCGGCGGCCGACCGCCACGTGAGCAGGGCAGTCCCGTGAACCCGCCGGTCGTCCTCTCCTCGACCTACGTGTCGCACGGCGTCCCGCAGCCCGGTGAGCCGCTCTACACCCGGATGGACACCGAGACGTGGCACCCGTTCGAGGAGACGATCGCGGCGCTCGAACGCGCGAGCGAGCCGGGAGTCGTCTTCGCGTCGGGCATGGCCGCCATCGCGTCGGTCTTCTCGTTCGTCCCCGTCGGGGGTGTCGTCGTCGTCCCGCGCCACGCGTACCAGGTGACCCTCGGGTTCGCCGACGACCTCGCTGCCCGCGCCGACGTCACGGTCCGCCGGGTCGACGTCGCGGACACGGACCAGGTGGTGGCCGCCCTCGACGGTGCCGACCTCGCGATCCTCGAGTCGCCGACCAACCCGATGCTGGAGGTCGCAGACCTCCCGGCCCTGCTCGACGCGGCACGGCAGCGCGGCGTGCTGACGGCGGTCGACAACACGTTCGCGACGCCGCTCGGCCAGCAGCCGCTGACCCTCGGCGCCGACCTCGTCGTGCACTCGGTGACGAAGTACCTCGCCGGGCACTCCGACGTCGTCCTCGGCGCGGTCGTGACGGACGAGCCGGAGCTCGCCCGCCGGGTCCGTGGGTACCGGACGCTGCACGGAGCCATCCCCGGGCCGTGGGAGGTCTGGCTCGCCCTGCGCGGTGTACGCACGCTGGCGCTGCGCGTCGAGCGCTCCCAGGCGACAGCCCTGGAGCTGGCACGACGTCTCGAGAAGCACCCGGCCGTGCTCGAGGTGCGCCACCCCGGCCTCGAGTCGGACCCCGGCCATGCCCGCGCCGCGCGGGACATGCACGGGTTCGGGTCGATCATCGGCCTGCGACCCCGGGGCGGCCGGGAGGTCGCCGACGCTCTCGTCGACGCCGTACGCCTCTGGGTCCCCGCGACGAGCCTCGGCGGGGTCGAGTCATGCCTGGAGCGCAGACGTCGGTTCCCCACGGAGTCGACGACCGTGCCCGACGACCTGATCCGGATGAGCGTCGGCATCGAGGACGTCGAGGATCTCTGGGCCGACCTGCGTCGGGCCCTGGACCGGGTTCCCCTGGAGTCGTCAGACGGGGCGCCCGCCTGACTCGGCGACGAGCGACAGGCAGAACATCGAGAAGCCGGGCATGCTGGGACCCTGCCGGCAGACCGATCCCGACAAACTGCCGCGAAGGGACACCCGTGCACCACCCACGAACGGCCCGACTCGCCGCCGCCGTCGCCCTGACCGGTGCCGTGCTGGCGGCCTCGGGATGCTCCGACGACCAGGCCGCGCCCGAACCGACCGCGACGGGCACCGCCACGTCGTCGGTCGCCGAGGACACGGAGCCCGCGCCGACGACCCAGGACGCGGACGAGACCGAGCAGGACGCGCCGACGGACGACGCGACGACCGAGGACGACGACTCCGACGTCCCGTTCCCTGCGACGACGGCGGTCGACACGAGCGACGCGAGCGGTGACGCCGCCCTCACCGTGACGGACATCCGTGTCGGCGTCCACGACGGCTACGACCGCGTCGTCCTCGACCTCGGCGGGACCGGGACCCCGGGTTGGCGCGCCGAGTACGTCGACAGCGCCGTCCAGGACGGCAGCGGTGTCGAGCTCGACGTCGAGGGCGAGGCGATCCTGCAGGTCACCGTGACCGGCTCGGCCTACCCGATGGACTCCGGTCAGGAGGAGTATCCAGGCCCCGACCGGGTCGCGGCCGCCGGGACGGCCGTCCTCGAGGAGGTGCGCTACGACCACATCTTCGAGGGCCAGACGCAGGTGTTCGTCGGCGTCGACGCCGAGGTGCCGTTCCGGGTGTTCTCCCTCAAGGACCCGACCCGGGTGGTCATCGACCTGCGGGACGGCTGACCGCCCCCTCAGGCGCGGGTGTCGGTCGTCTCGTCCTTCTGCGGGCGAGAGAGCAGTGCCCGCGCCATCTCGTCGACGCCGAGTCCGTCACCGAGAACCGCTGCCACGCCCTCGACGATGGGCATCTCGATCCCTGTCTTCGTGGCGAGCTCCAGCACGGACCGGCAGGACTTCACGCCCTCCGCGGTGCCACCGGTGGCCTCGACCGCCTCCGCGAGCGTCATGCCCCGACCGATGTTCTTGCCGAGGGTGTGGTTGCGCGAGAGCGGGCTCGAGCAGGTCGCGACGAGGTCTCCCATGCCGGCGAGTCCGGCGAAGGTCCGCTCGTCGGCGCCCAGGGCCTTGCCCAGGCGGGTGATCTCCACGAGTCCGCGCGTGATGACCGTGGCGGTCGTGTTGAACCCGAAGCCACGCCCCTGGGCCATGCCGACGGCGAGCGCGATCACGTTCTTCACGGCGCCGCAGAGCTCGACACCGATGACGTCGGCGTTGGTGTACGGGCGGAAGTACGCCGTCGTGCACGCGTCCGCGACGACCCGCGCCACCGCAGGGTCCGGCGCCGCCACGACCGTGGCCGTGGGCTGGTGGTCCGCGATCTCGCGTGCCAGGTTCGGCCCGGAGACGACCGCGACGCGCTCGGCGGGGATCTGCAGGGCCTCGGCCACCACCTCGCTCATCCGCAGGTCCGTGCCGAGCTCGACGCCCTTCATCAACGACACGGCGACGGCGCCCTCGGCGACGTGCTCGGCGAGCGGCGCCAGCGTGGCGCGAGCCGACTGGGAAGGGATCGCGATGACGACGATCGAGGCGTCCGCGAGAGCCGCGACGACGTCGGTGGTCGCGTGGATCCCCTGCGGGAGATCGATACCGGGCAGTCGGCGCGTGTTCCGTCGGTCGGCGTTGATCTCGGCGACGGTGGTCTCGTCACGACCCCAGAGCCGGACGTCGCAGCCCGCGTCCGCGAGCACGGCCGCGAACGTCGTCCCCCAGCTGCCCGCACCGAGTACCGCTACCGTCGTCGTCATCTGTCCTCCGTGAAACGCGCCGCGCGCGGGTCGAATGGTTCGGGGGGCGTCTCACCGCGGATGCCTGCCTCCAGGTCGGTGATCGCCTTCATGATGCGGGCCGTGGCGTCCTTCAGGACGAGACCGTCCACCGGCCGGTCGCGCAGGTCGTCCAGGTCCACGGGCGGCCCCGCGTGGACGGAGACGTCCTTGCGCGGGAAGGGACGGAACTTCTTCGAGTACGCCGGAAGGATCTGGTGCGCGCCGAACTGCGCGACGGGAACCACGGGCGCTGCCGACATCAGCGCGAGGCGCGCCGTCCCGGTCTTGCCGACCATGGGCCACAGGTCGGGGTCACGGGTGACCGTCCCCTCGGGGAAGACCGCGACGCACCGTCCCTCCGCCAGGCGGTCGGACGCCGTCTCCAACGACTCCAACGCAGCAGAGGATCCGCGGCGGACCGGGATCATCCCGGTGTTCGTCAGGATCGTGCCCAGCACCGGCACGTCCCACAGGGAGTGCTTGGCCATGATCGCCGGGGCGCGGCCCTGGTCGTAGAGGAAGTGGGCCAGGGTGAGCGGGTCGAACTGCGTCACGTGGTTCGCGGCCACGATCACGCCGTCGGACCCGGCGAGGTGCTCCGAGCCCTGCCAGTCGCGGCGGGTCATGGACGACAGGATCGGGCGCAGGAACACCGCTGCCGCACGGTACGTGCGGTTCACGGGGCGGGCGGAAGTCACGGGCGCAGAGCCTACAGGCTGCCGCGGGAGACGTTGGCGCCGAGCGCCTCGAGCTTGTCCTGGAAGTGCTCGTACCCGCGGTCGATCAGGTCGATCCCGCGCACGGTGGAGGTACCGGTCGCCGCCAGGGCCGCGATCAGGTGCGAGAAGCCGCCCCGCAGGTCGGGAACCTCGATGTCCGCGGCGTGCAGCGGCGTCGGACCCGAGACGACGGCCGAGTGCTTGAAGTTCCGCTGCCCGAACCGGCAGGTCCCTCCGCCGAGGCACTCGCGGTACACCTGGATCGTGGCGCCCATCCCGCGCAGCGCCTCGGTGAAGCCGAACCGGTTCTCGTAGACCGTCTCGTGCACGATCGACACGCCGGTCGCCTGAGTCAGGGCGACGACGAGGGGCTGCTGCCAGTCGGTCATGAAACCCGGGTGCACCTCGGTCTCCAGCACGATCGACCGCAGCCGGCCTCCCGGGTGCCAGAACCGGATCCCGTCGTCGCGGACGTCGAACTGCCCGCCGACCTTCCGGAACACGTTGAGGAACGTCATCATCCCCGGCTGCCCGACCCCCGCGACGAACACGTCACCACCGGTGGCCAGCGCTGCCGACGCCCACGACGCCGCCTCGATCCGGTCACCCAGCGCGGTGTGGCGGTAGCCCTCGAGCCGGTCGACCCCCTCGATCCGGATGACCCGGTCGGTGTCGACGGAGATGATCGCGCCCATCTTCTGCAGCACGGCGATCAGGTCCATGATCTCGGGCTCGATCGCGGCGTTCGACAGCTCGGTCACGCCCTCGGCGCGCACGGCCGTCAGCAACAGCTGCTCGGTCGCCCCCACCGAGGGGTACGGCAGCGAGATCTTGGTGCCCCGCAACCGCTGCGGAGCGGTGATGTGGATCCCCGCCTCCCGCTTCTCCACGACCGCACCGAACTGCCGCAGGATCTCCAGGTGGTAGTCGATGGGCCGGTCGCCGATGCGACATCCGCCCAGGTCGGGGATGAACGCCTCGCCCAGACGGTGCAGCAACGGCCCGCAGAACAGGATCGGGATACGACTCGCCCCGGCGTGCGCGTCGATGTCCGCCACGTGCGCGGACTCGACGTCCGTCGGGTCCATCGACAACGTGCCGGCCTCCGAGTCCGCGTCCACCTTGACCCCGTGCAGGGACAGCAGACCGGTCACGACGGCGACGTCGCGGATGTCCGGGACGTTCCGCAGCTCGCTCGGCGACTCCCCGAGCAGCGCGGCGACCATCGCCTTCGAGACGAAGTTCTTCGCCCCCCGCACCCGGATCGACCCGTTCAGCGGTGTCCCGCCGTCTACGTACAGCACGTCGCTCATGACCTGTCCTCATCGATCGGGTGTGTGACTCGGACGATTATCCACGCCTCGAGCGCCACAGGCCTCGTACGCGGCCTACGACTCGAGGAGCCGCTGCCCGAGATACTCACCCGCCCGCGCGCCGCCGGGGACGAAGAAGACGGCCGAGCCGATCGGGGTGGTCCACTCGTTGAGCAGGTCGAGCTCGTCGAGCCGCCGTTGGATGGGTACGAACTGGGTGTCCACGTCCGCCTGGTAGGTGGCGAAGATCAGTCCGGACGACGACAGCTCGCCCGGTGCCGGGGCCTCGTCGTAGTTGTACCCCCGACGGAGGAACCGCTGTTCGGGGTGCTCGTCGTCTCGCGCCCGTCGTACGTGGGCGAACGGGGCGATGACGGTGAGACCGTTCGCGTCGACGGCGTCGAGGTCCGGGACGTCGTGCTCCTTTCTCCCGGTCAGCGGCGCTCCCGTGTCGAGGCGCCGGCCGACGGCCTTCTCACGACCGTCGCGGTCCAGCTCGTCCCAGGTGTCGAGGTTCATCGCGATCCGGCGGACGACGAGCGAGGTGCTGCCCGCGAGTGCGTCCGAGGCACCGTCCGGCTGCCACACGAGCTCGGGCTCGACGCCCAGGTCAGGGTTCCTCGTCCCGTCGACCTGACCCATGAGGTTGCGCATCGTGGTCCCCGGGGGCGTGCTCCCCGGGGTGCTCCGGAACCCGCGCTGCAACCACCGGACGGTGACGAACGTGCGTGCGTCCTTGACCAGGAGCCGCACCGCGTGGGCGACGGTGGTCTCGTCGTCGGCGCAGACCTGGAGGACGACGTCGCCGTCGTTCCAACGATCCTCGAGCCGGTCGACGGTGAACGCCGGCAGCGGGCGCAGCCAGGCGGGTGCGAGTCGCTCGAGCCCTGCGGCGCGGAAGACCGCCGGGCCGTAGCCGACCGTGACCGTGAGCCGTGCCGGGACCGCGCCGAGCTCGGGCTCGGTGTCGGCGAGCGGAGCGCGGCCCTGCGAGAGCCGCTCGATGTCGTCCGTCCAGATCCTCATGAGCCGGACGAGTGCGTCGTGGTCGACGTCCGACCTCAGGTCCAGCGCGACGAACGACGCGAAGGCCTGGGGTCGTGTCGACACACCGGCCTGGCGGATTCCGCGGAACTCCTCGGTGGCCTGCCCGACGGCGTCGGGCGCGGGCATCGGGACGGGCTCCTCGTCCCAGACGGCCCGTCCACCCAGCGCCAGGGCGGCGCCGCCGATCGCGGCGGCGCCACCCGTGAGGAAGGACCGACGGTTCAGTCCTTCCCGGCTCATGATGCGTCGGCGTCCATGTCCATGTCGCCGTGGTCCATGTCCGCGTCGTCGCCCGAGTCCTCGTCGTACGACTCGTTGGCGCCCGAGTACGACCGGGCCGGCGCGACGACGTCGAGGGTCGACCCGTCGTCGAGCGTGAGGGTGACGTTGACGTCGGCACCCGGCTCGATCGCCTCGGTGACACCCATGATCATGACGTGGTCCCCGCCCGGCTCGAGCGTGATCGAACCTCCGGCCGGGACGAGGAACCCGTCCTCGACCTCGGTCATCACCATGTCGCCGTCCTCCCCCTCGGCCATGGTGTGCAGCTCCGCGGTGGGGCTGGCGTCGGTCGTGGCAGAGACGATGCGGACGTCGGCGTCACCGTCGTTCTCGATCTCACCGAACGCTGCCGTCATGCCGGTGTCCGTGGCCTTCGTCCAGGGGTCCGTGACGGCGAGCGCGTCGGCCTCGGCGGTGGTGGCCGTCTCCGCGTCCGACGCCGCGGCGTCCGCGCCGTCGTCGGCGCAGCCGGCGAGCAGTCCGGCGGCGGCGACGAGACCGACGACGGCCAGGCTGCGGGAGGTCGTGCTGGTGCGGTTGTTCAGGGTCGTGCGAGACATAGTCGTGCTCCATGTGGTCAGAGGGGTTCCAGAAGACTCGATGCGCCCACGCTGGTGCGGGCGAGACGTGCCCGACGTGGTCAGGCGGCGTGGAGCTCTGGGGGCCCTCTGCGTTGCACGCAGCGGCGGAAGGCAGGGGTGAGCGCAGGCACCTGCGGACCGCGCGGGAGAACCGCGCGGAGTCGTGCCGGAAGAGGAGAGACCGCGGGCACCGCAGGAACGAGCGCGCTCCACCACCGTGCGGCGGCGCGGCCCGCTCTGTCGCTGGAGGTGATGAGAAGAGCGGCGACGAGCGCGGCGACCGCGTGCGTGACCGTCATGAGGGCGGACGTGGTGTGATCGTGCCCGGCGGCCGTCGCGGTCATCGTCCCGAGGTCCACCGCAGCCCCGTGGTGCGCGTGAGCAGCGCCCGTCGCGGAGCTCGTGCTCCCCGTTCCGAGGTACATGAACGCGTGGTGCAACGCGTACTGCGACGCGACCATGACCGGACCGAGAACTGCGAGACGCGGCCTCAGGCGCGCGAGCGCACTCGCGACGGCGAGGGTCAAGGACGCGAGCGCGGCCAGTGCCAGGAGCGACGGGAGAGCCCCGCCACCCATGACGTGAGCCCCGGTCCCGGCTGCCAGAACGGTCGACGAGATCGCGAGCGCGCGAGCGCCGTTCGTCGTCTGCTCGGTCAGCACGGGTGCGAGTGTACCCAGCGGACTCGACGGCCTGTCAGCACGATCAACCGGGTGGTCGTCAGAACGACGAGAGGCCCGCCCGCAGCGCGGACGGGCCTCTCGTGCCGGGACCGGCGTCGATCAGGCGGGGCGAGCCGCCTCGATCTCGACGGGCGGGAGGTGCTTGGCGGGAAGCGTCTTCGGGCGCCACGACGCGCGCGTGGCCTCGAACGTGGTGATCTCCTCCTCGTGCTGGAGGGTCAGGCCGATGTCGTCGAGGCCCTCCATCAGACGCCAGCGGGTGTAGTCGTCGACCTCGAAGCGCACGACAACGTCGTCGGCCGCGACGGTCCGCTCGACGAGGTTCACGGTGAGCTCGGTGCCCGGGTTCGTCTCCAGGATCTTCCAGAGGAGCTCGACGTCCTCCTGGGCGACGATACCGGCGAGCAGACCCTGCTTACCGGAATTGCCGCGGAAGATGTCCGCGAAGCGCGAGGCGAGGACGACCTTGAACCCGTAGTCCTTGAGCGCCCAGACCGCATGCTCGCGGGACGAGCCGGTCCCGAAGTCGGGGCCCGCGACGAGGACCGATCCGCTCGAGTAGGCGGGCTGGTTGAGCACGAACGACTCGTCACCGCGCCAGGCGGCGAAGAGCGCGTCCTCGAACCCGGTGCGGGTCACGCGCTTGAGGTAGACGGCCGGGATGATCTGGTCGGTGTCGACGTTGGTCCGACGCAGCGGGACGCCGACACCGGTGTGGGTGGTGAACTTCTCCATGAGGTGCTCCTGAACGTGAGAGGGGTGCTCGATCGGCGGCGTGGACTCAGACCTGCAGCGGGACGCGCGGGTCGAGCGGGGCCAGCGGCGTGCCGTCGAAGGTCGTGATGTCGACGTCGTCGCCCAGGTCGAGGTCCTCGAGCGAGGAGAGCGTGCCCCGGATCGCCGTCGCGGCCGCGACGAGAGGTGAGACGAGGTGGGTCCGCCCGCCCTTGCCCTGACGCCCCTCGAAGTTGCGGTTCGACGTCGAGGCGGACCGTTCGCCGGGCGCCAGCTGGTCGGGGTTCATGCCCAGGCACATCGAGCAGCCCGCGTTGCGCCACTCCGCACCGAAGTCGACGAAGATCTGGTCCAGCCCCTCGGCCTCGGCCTGCAGCCGGACGCGTGCGGAGGCCGGGACCACGAGCACGCGCAGCGTCTCCGCCTTGCGCCGCCCCTGCAGGACCTTGGCGACCGAGCGCAGGTCCTCGATCCGACCGTTGGTGCACGAGCCGATGAAGACCGTGTCGATCGCGATCTCGCGCAGCGGCTGACCGGCGGTCAGCCCCATGTACTCGATGGCGTGCTCGGCGGTGACCCGCTCGCCCTCGTCCGCGATCTCGGCCGGGACGGGGACGTTCGCAGAGAGCGGCAGCCCCTGGCCGGGGTTCGTGCCCCACGTGACGAACGGCTCGAGGTCGGACGCCGAGAGGTGGACCTCGGTGTCGAAGACCGCGTCGTCGTCCGTCCGCAACGTCTTCCAGTACTCCAGCGCCGCGTCCCAGTCCGCGCCCTCCGGGGCATGCGGGCGGCCCTTCAGGTACTCGAAGGTCGTCTCGTCCGGCGCGATCAGACCGGCGCGGGCACCGGCCTCGATCGACATGTTGCAGATGGTCATGCGGGCTTCCATCGACAGCTTGCGGATCGCCTCGCCGCGGTACTCGAGGACGTATCCCTGCCCGCCGCCGGTGCCGATCTTGGCGATGATCGCCAGGATGATGTCCTTGCTCGTCGCGCCCGGGGGCAGCGCGCCGTCGACGTTGATCGCCATGGTCTTGAACGGGGCCAGCGGGAGCGTCTGCGTGGCCATGACGTGCTCGACCTCGGACGTGCCGATCCCGAAGGCGAGCGCACCGAACGCGCCGTGGGTCGACGTGTGAGAGTCGCCGCACACGACCGTCAGGCCAGGCTGGGTCAGGCCGAGCTGCGGACCGACCTGGTGGACGATGCCCTGGTCGGCGTCGCCGAGCGAGTGGATCCGCACGCCGAACTCGCGCGCGTTGTTGCGGAGGGTGTCGATCTGCGTGCGGCTGGTGAGGTCGGCGATCGGCAGGTCGATGTCGAGCGTCGGGGTGTTGTGGTCCTCCGTCGCGATCGTGAGGTCCGGACGACGGAGCCCACGCCCGGCCAGACGCAGTCCCTCGAAGGCCTGCGGGCTCGTCACCTCGTGCAGCAGGTGCAGATCGATGTACAGCAGGTCTGGTGCTCCGTCGCTCCCGCGACGCACGAGGTGTGCGTCCCAGACCTTCTCCGCCAGCGTCCCGGCCATGGTGTTCCTCTCCTACCTGCGTGGCTGCCGGGCCCGCGAGATACTTGCTGTGCGCGGCCCGACACGGTGGTCACGTCGACTCGCCGGAAGCCCGGCTAGCATCTCACGAGGCGAGACGCTAATATCGACCTATGGACAATACTAGCGGAGTCGGCGTCCTGGACAAGGCAGCGTCCGTGTTGGGCGCCCTGGAGTCCGGACCCGCGACCCTCGCGCAGCTGGTCACATCGACCGGGCTTGCCCGGCCGACCGCCCATCGACTGGCCGTCGCACTCGAGCACCACCGGCTCGTCGCGCGTGACATGCAGGGACGCTTCGTCCTCGGGCCACGCCTGAACGAGCTCGCCACCGCAGCCGGCGAGGACCGCCTGCTGGCCGCCGCGAACCCGGTGCTGACGGCACTGCGGGACCACACCGGCGAGAGCGCACAGCTGTACCGACGGCAGGGCGACCACCGCATCTGCGTGGCCGCGGCCGAACGCCCCATCGGGCTCCGCGACTCGATCCCGGTCGGCGCGACGCTCACGATGCACGCCGGCTCCGCGGCCCAGGTGCTCCTCGCCTGGGAGGAGCCGGACCGCCTGCACCGCGGGCTCCGCGAGGCCCGCTTCACGGCGACCATCCTCTCCGGCGTCCGACGTCGCGGCTGGGCGCAGTCCGTCAGCGAGCGTGAGGTCGGGGTCGCCTCGGTCTCGGCCCCGGTGCGCGGCCCGTCCGGTCGTGTCGTGGCCGCCGTCTCGATCTCCGGACCGGTGGAACGGCTGTCGCGCCAGCCAGGTCGCCTGCACTCGGGCTCGGTCGTCGCAGCGGCGAACCGCCTGACGGAGGTTCTGCGCCGCTCCGGCGAGTAAGGGCGCCGCCTCGCGACACGCCCAGGACAGCACGATGCCTGGTTCGCCCGAATGGCTACACTGCCGATGACTGGTGCCGTTCGTGGTGCCCTCTGCCCATTCGACCGAGGAGCTCATCCGTATGCCGCACAAGGTCAAGCTGCTCGTGGTCTGGCTCATCGTCGGTTTCGTGATCTACGCGATCGTCACGAGCCCGGACCAGGCCGCCGGCGTCCTGCGCGGCGTGTGGAACGTCATCGCCCAGGGCTTCGCCAGCCTCGGCACGTTCTTCTCGACGCTGCTGGCATGACATGAGGCCCGAGGACGTCCCCGCGTCGGTCAGGCCGTACGTCCTGCGCGACGAGCGTGTCGTCATCGCCGCGCGCCGACACTGGGCGTCGGTGGCCGGGCCCGTCGGCCTGGCGGTCGTCGCACTCCCTGTCGCCGCGATGCTCGTCGCCTGGCTCGAGCCGACCGTCGGTCCGCTCGCCCAAGGGCTCTGGGTCCTGTGGCTCCTCGCCGCGGCGCGCGCCGCCTGGCGGTGCCTCGAGTGGCGCGCCGACATCTTCGTCGCGACCGACAAGCGCGTCCTGCTCGTCTACGGGCTCATCATCCGCAAGGTCGCCATGATGCCGATGCGCAAGGTCACGGACATGAACTACTCACGCTCCGTCCCCGGGCGGGTGCTCGGGTACGGGACGTTTCTCATGGAGTCGGCCGGCCAGGAGCAGGCGCTCCGCAAGGTCGAATGGGTGGCCGACCCCGACGCCACCTACCAGAAGCTCTGCGACACGCTCTTCGGTAACGGCGGCCCGGGAACGAAGGTTCCCGAAGAGGACCAGCTCCCGTCGGACGCAGTCGCAGGCGACGGCCCCGCGTCCGGGGACGCCGCACCCCCGCCCCCGCCGCCGCCCTCGCGCTGGGACAGCTACTCCGGCGCGGCCACGCAGCCCTTGCAGACGAGCGTCCCGGGCGAGCAGCCCCCGTCGTACCCGCCGGGGCCCTGAGTCGCCCGAGCCCGTCGAGATACGGACGCCCGTCGAGGCACAGGCGCCCGTCGAGGTGCAGACGCCCGTCGAGCCTGTCGAGACGCGGCACCAGGTCTCGACAGGCTCGACCAGCGTGGGGCAGCTCGACCAGCATTCTTGAGGAGCTCGACCAGTACCCTTGGGCGCAACGAAGAAGAGCCCGACCGGCGCCTGCCGGTCGGGCTCTTGTTGGTACCCCCAACGGGATTTGAACCCGTGTTACCGCCGTGAGAGGGCGGCGTCCTAGGCCGCTAGACGATGGGGGCCAGAACTTCCCGGACGAACCGGGAGACGCACCACCGAGGTGGTGCGGTCGTACCCCCAACGGGATTTGAACCCGTGTTACCGCCGTGAGAGGGCGGCGTCCTAGGCCGCTAGACGATGGGGGCCTAATGGTTCGACGTCCGAGGACGTCGCGCCGGAGAGAACTCTAACCCATCCACCGCGGTGGATGCGCCAGCGCTCTACGCTGGGGTACCAGGACTCGAACCTAGACTAACTGGACCAGAACCAGTCGTGCTGCCGATTACACCATACCCCAATGGTCCGACTAGCCCGATATGCCCAATCCTCCAGGCACCCTCGGGCGGTCTCACCGAGCGTGAACATTACCGGAGTCGGGACCCGCAACCAAATGCACGCCTCCCCCTGTGAGCAGCGACACCACGAATCGCGGACGGGTCGTTCTCAGGCGGCGGCCACGGCGGCGATCCGGCGCGTCGGACCGCTGAGCTCCACCCCGTCCTTCCAGACGACGCGAAGCCTCCGGCCGAGGTCGAGGGCCGGGACCGGGACGCGTACGAGGGCGCCGCGGGTCAGGTCGTCGGCCACCGTCAGCGACGAGAGAACCGCCACCGAGCCCCCGTGCCGCACCGCCGTGGCGAGCGCCGCGGTCGACCCGAGCGACGGCAGCCGGCTCGGCAGCTCCTCCCCCACGGCCTGGAGCGCGCGCTCGAGGATCTGACGACTGCCGGAGCCCTCCTCGCGGACGACCAGCCCGCCCGAGATCAGCTCGGTCGGGGTGATCGAGCGACGTCGCTCCCACGGGTGGCCGGGAGCGACGACGGCGACGAGCTCGTCCTGGGCGACCACCCGGCTGCGCAGGCCGCGCCGCACCGTCGCACTCTCGACGAAGCCGATCTCGGCGTCTTCCGCCAGCACCATCTCCATCACGCGACGTGAGTTGCGGACGACGAGCTCCACCTCGGGTCCGTCCGTGTCGACCGCGAGGGTCGCGAGCCACCGCGGCGCCAGGTACTCGGCGATCGTGAGGCTGGCCGCGATCGTCACGCGCGCCTTCGGTGCGGCACGGAGCGCTGCGACACCGGTCTCAAAACGGTCGGAGGCCGCGATGACCTCCCGGGCCCACGCCGCCGTCGCGTGTCCGGTCTCGGTCAGCCGCGCGCCCCGGGTGGTACGGAGGATCAGCTCGAGACCGAGCGTCCGCTCCAGACGGCGCAGCCCGGCGGACGCCGTCGGCTGACTGACACCGAGCGCCCGGGCCGCGGCACTGATCGACCCGTGCGAGTCCATCTCGACGAGGAGCTCGAGCGTTCCCAGCGAGACCCTCTCGCCCCGAGTGCTTGCCATAGAGCTAGGCTATACCTCGGTAGGAACCTGGGCCTTCCGGACGACCGCCGCCTCACACAGGCTGGGATCATGGCTCAGACGACCCGCCCCGGCCCCGCACACCTGGACGCCGCCCCCCGCACACCGTCCCGCACCCTCGGGATCCTTGCCGTCGCCGTCGCCTCGCTCGCGGTGATCTCTGTCGCACGGTTCGCCCCCACGGTCTCCCCCATGGTGATCGCGCTCGCCGTCGGGGCGATCGTCGGCTCGGCGCTCGGCGCCCGCTCCAACCCGTCCGGTCGCCGCGGGGAGATCATCGGCTCGACCCGGCCCGGCACCGACTGGGTCGCCACCAAGGTGCTGCGTCTCGCGGTGATCCTCCTCGGCATCCAGCTCTCGATCCCCGACCTGCTCGCCCTGGGCTGGGAGGGGCTGGCCATCGTGCTGGTGACCGTCACGGTCACCTTCACCGCGACACTGGCGATCGCCCGACTCCTCAAGCTCCCGCGGGTCACGGGACTGCTCGTGGCCACCGGGTTCTCGATCTGCGGCGCGGCGGCCGCCTCCGCGATGAAGGGGGTCGTGGACGACGCCTCGTCGCCGGAGCAGGCCGAGGAGAACGACGACGCGATGGCCGGAGCCCTCGCGCTCGTGACGATCTACGGCTCGCTCGCGATCGTGGTGCTCCCCTGGCTCGCCGACCTGATGTCCCTGAACGACCACATGGCCGGCCTCTGGATCGGCGTCAGCACCCAGGAGGTCGCCCAGGTCGTCGCGGCGGCAGGAACCATCTCGACCACCGCTCTCGCGACGGCGACCGTCGCCAAGCTGGCCCGAGTCGCCCTCCTCGCCCCCCTCGTCACCGGCGCCGGGATCGTCGCGGCGCGCCGTCACCCGGGCACGGACACGACCGGCTCGAGGCGTCGCGTCCCGATCCCCGGGTTCGTGATCGGGTTCGTGATCGCGGTGCTGATCCGGAGCACGGGAATCCTCCCCGACTCGTGGATCACGGTCATCGTGACCACGACGAACGTGCTGTTCGTCGCCTCGATGTTCGCGATGGGGCTCAACGTCGACCTGCCGCATCTGCTCCGGACGGGCCGCAAGGTCCTCCTGCTGGGGTTCCTGTCGGCCTGCGTCGTCACCGTCACCGGGCTTCTCGCCGTCCTGCTCCTCGCCTAGCCCGGCAGCGGTCAGCGCGAGATCGCGACGTCCCGCGCGCTGCGCCACCCGGAGGTCGGGGTGAAGGCGGCCGAGACCTCGTCGAGCGCGCGGACCTCGTCCGTCGCGAGGTCGAGCTCGCCGGCCTCGACGTTCTTCTCGAGCTGTTCGACGCTCGACGCCCCGGGGATGGCCGCCACGTTCGGCCGCGAGACGATCCATGCGAGGGCGACCTGCGAGGACGTGACGTCGTGGGCGTCCGCGACGTCACGGAGCACGTCGAGCAACGGCCGCACCCGGTCCAGGTTCTCCCGCGTGAAGAGCGGGTTCACGCGACGCACCCCGGAGCGAGGCCGGTTCGACGCGTCGTACTTGCCCGACAGGAGCCCCTGCGCCAGCGGGCTGTACGCGATGACGAGCCGGTCGTTCGCCTGGGCAAACGGGATCAGGTCTGCCTCGGGGTCCCGGTGCACCAGGCTGTACTGCACCTGGTTGGAGAGGACGGGGGCACCGAGAGCGGAGTCGGCCTTCTGCCAGCGGTCCAACGAGTAGTTGCTCACCCCGACGGCGTCGACGAGACCCGTGCGGCGCAGGCTGGCCATCCCCGGCATGGTCGAGCCGTCCCGGATCACCGGGTTCGGCTGGTGCACCTGGTAGAGATCCATCTGCTGCACCCCGAGCCGGTCGGCACTCGCGACCGCGCGCTGCTGGGTCACGGAGCCCGTCGGCCACACCGGGAAGATCTTCGAGGCGACGAGCGCCTCGTCGCGACGATCCCCGAGCGCCTCGCCGAGGATCCGCTCGGACCGGCCGAAGCCGTACATCTCAGCAGTGTCGAAGAGCGTCACGCCCAGGTCCAGCGCTCGCTCGACGATGCGCCGTGCCTGGTCGGTCGCGTACCCGTCCCCGTACCCCCACTCCTTCGACCCGAACTGCCACGTCCCTACCCCGATGACGGACAGCGGCTTCTTGAGACCAAGATCGATGTAGCGCACGAAGACTCCTTCGATGGTGTGACGGACACGTACCCGGCACAACGGTCCAGCCCCGCAGCCATTCCCGCACGCCGACCGTTGCTGTAACCTTCGTCACATCACGCAGTTGCACGCCTCCACCCCCGCACGGATGGGAGCGCTTCCACGCTGCGTGTGCCCGAGTCAACGACGACTGAGAGGTTCCCGTGCACCGCAGACAGAGAACACGCCTGGCGAGAGCGGCCATCACGTCGGCCGCTCTCGCCCTCGCCACCATCGCTCCCGCGAGCGCCGACGTCGTCAACGGCGACTTCTCGGCCGGTCTCGACGGCGGATGGTGGTCGACCGCCAACCTGCCCGTCGACGTGGTCGACGGCGCGCTGTGCGGCGACGTCCCTGCCGGGACCAGCAACCCGTGGGACGCGATCGTCGGCCAGGACGGACTGGACCTGCCCGCCGGCGACTACGTCTTCACCTTCGCCGCGTCCGGCACCGGTCCGGTCAAGGGCATCGTCCAGGACCCGGTGACGTACGCCGAGGCCGCGAGCGTGACCTCCGCCGTCGCCGGCGCGGACGGGTTCGTGACCCACGAGGTCGCGTTCACGGTCGAGGAGGAGACCGACGACCTTCAGCTCGCCTTCCAGGTGGGCGGGTCCGCGGACGCGTGGACCTTCTGTGCCGACGACGTCGCCGTGACCCCCGCCGGCACCGAGCTCCTGGCGACGACGACGTTCGAGGACGGCACCGCACCGTGGTTCGTCTCGGACCCGTCCCTGCCGAACGACGTCGTCGACGGCTCCTGGTGCATCGAGGTTCGCGGCGGGACCGAGGACCCGTGGGACGTCATCGTCGGGTACAACGACCTGACGCTCGCCCCCGGTGACTACGCGCTCGCGTACGAGGGGACGGGAGCGGGGCCGGTGCGCGCCCTGGTCGGCCTGCAGGTCGACCCGTACACGGTGTACGGCGAGACGTCCGGCATGCCCGGCGCAACCTCGTTCTCGGTCTCCGACGCCGGCGGTGACCGTACGCAGACCCAGGTCGCCTTCCAGATCGGCGGGGCCGCGGAGCCGTGGACGTTCTGCCTCGACTCCGTGTCGCTCCTCAGCGGGACGACGCCGGAACCGTACGTCCCGGAGACGGGCCCACGGGTCCGCGTGAACCAGGTCGGCTACCTGGCCCACGGCCCGAAGCGCGCGACGGTCGTCACCGACGCTGCCGACGCGCTCACCTGGAGCCTCGTCGACGGGTCAGGCGCCACCGCGGCCGAGGGGACGACCGTGCCGTCAGGACTCGACCCGTCGTCGGACCAAGAGGTCCACACGATCGACTTCTCCGAGGTCTCCGTCCCGGGCACGTACACGCTCACGGCGGACGGTGAGACGTCATACCCGTTCGAGATCGGGACCGATGCGTACGAGAGCCTGCGGACCGACGCACTGAACTACTTCTACCTGGCACGCTCCGGGATCGAGATCGACGCGGAGATCGGCGGCGCAGACTACGCGCGCCCGGCCGGCCACGTCAGCGCTGCGGGCGGCCCGGACACGAACCAGGGCGACCGGGACGTCGCGTGCCAACCCGTCGAGGAGTCAGTGGCGGCGTACGGCGAGCCGTGGACCTGCGACTACACGCTCGACGTCGTCGGCGGCTGGTACGACGCGGGCGACCACGGCAAGTACGTCGTCAACGGCGGTATCGCGACCGCGCAGCTCCTGCAGACCTACGAGCGCACCAAGACGGCGGCCAGCACGGACGCGGGCGCGCTCGAGGACGGGACGCTCGCCGTGCCCGAGACCGGCAACGCGGTGCCGGACGTCCTGGACGAGGCACGCTGGGAGCTCGAGTTCATGCAGTCGATGATGGTGCCGGACGGGGAGGAGCTCGCCGGGATGGCGCACCACAAGGTGCACGACTACGGCTGGACGGGGCTGCCGCTCCTGCCCCACCGGGACGGGCAGACCCGATACCTGCACCGCCCCTCGACCGCCGCGACGCTGAATCTCGCGGCGACGGCTGCCCAGGGTGCCCGCCTCTTCGCCCCGTACGACGCGGAGTACGCCGCCGCGCTGCTCGACGACGCCCGTACGGCATGGAGCGCCGCCCTCGAGCACCCCGACCTGTTCGCCCCGGCGGCGGACGGCAACAACGGCGGCGGCCCGTACGACGACGACGACGTCTCGGACGAGTTCGTCTGGGCCGCGGCAGAGCTGTTCCTCACGACCGGCGAGCAGGCGTTCGAGGAGTACCTCCTCGAGCACGACGACGTCCTGGCGACCTCGGTCGACGTGGAGGGCTTCAGCTGGGGATCCGTCGGCGCGCTGGCCGTGATGGACCTCGCGACGGTGCCGAACGACTACACGGGACGCGACGACGTCGTGGCCACGTTGCTCGCCGGGGCCGACGAGATCGCGGCCGTCCAGGCGGACCAGGCCTACGGGATGACCTACGCGGGCGCCGAGGACGGCACGTTCGTCTGGGGCTCGAACTCCAGCGTCCTCAACACGATGGTCGTCCTCGGTGCCGCGTACGACGTCAGCGGTGACGACGCGTACCGCGACGCGGTCGTCGAGAGCGCCGACTACCTGCTGGGCCGCAACGCCCTCAACCTCAGCTACGTCACCGGGTACGGCGACGTCTACTCCCAGAACCAGCACAGCCGGTGGTTCTCGGCCCAGCTGAACGCCGAGCTCCCGCACCCGCCGGCAGGGTCGGTCGCCGGTGGACCGAACTCGGACAGCCCGACGTGGGACCCGACGCTCGCCGCCCTCATGACGGACGGCTGCGCACCCCAGTTCTGCTACGTGGACGACATCCAGTCGTGGGCCTCGAACGAGATCACGGTGAACTGGAACTCGGCGCTCTCCTGGGTCGCGTCGTTCCTCGCGGACCAGGACCAGGGAGCGCCGACGGCGGAACCGAGCTGCGACGTCGAGTTCGTCGAGCACGGCACCTGGCCGGGCGGATCGACCAACCAGATCTGGGTCACGAACACCGGGACGTCTCCCCTGACCTGGTCCAGGCTGATGTGGTCCTGGAGCGCCGACCAGTCGGTGACACGACAGGCCTGGAGCGCCGGCTGGTCCCAGGAGGCGTCGCACGTCACCGCGCGGAGCATGTCCTGGAACGCCACGATCCGACCTGGCCAGCGGGTCACGATCGGCTTCGTCGGCGATCCGGGCTCGCTCGCCTCGGCGACCCCTGAGCAGTTCTGGCTCGACGGAGCACCCTGCTCGACGCCCTAGCCGCGCCTACCGTCGCAGGGCGTCCGTCAGGTCGGCCAGCGAGGAGATCACCGTCACGCCCGACGCGCGGGCCGCCTCCGGATCCTCCGGGTGCGGCCCGCCGCGCCGGGCCCCGGGACGGTCGATCCAGACGCCGTGGAGCCCTGCGGCGATCGCACCCCGGGCGTCGACGTCGAGCTCGTCCCCGACGTAGACCGTCCGGGCGTGCTCGGTCCCCAGCAGTCGGCACGCCTCCTGAAAGACGCGAGGGTCAGGCTTGCCCACCCCCAGGTCGTCGACGGCCACGAGGAGCGGCACCAGGTCCGCCAGGCCGGTCCGCGCGATCTTCTCGACCTGCATCTCGCGGGCGGCGTTCGTCAGCACACCCACCCGGAATCCCCGCCGGACGAGCTCCTGCAGGGCCGGCGCCGCGTCGTCGTGCGCCACCCATGCACCACGGAACGCCGCGGAGTAGGCGTCCCGCCACCGCGCGTACGCGGCGTCGTCGAGCTCGACGCCGCCGAACGCGAGCTGGAGCTCGTTCGCCCGGAGCATCCGCTGCGCGTCGAACGACAGCTCCCCGCGCGTGTAGGCGCGGTACCTCCCTGAGACGTCCGCACGCCACGTCGCGACGACCTCCGGGTGACGGTCGGCCGGAAGGTGCGGCAGATACGTCGTCGCCACCGCACCGATCGCGGCCGCGAAGGCGACCTTCGTGTCGACGAGGGTGTCGTCGAGATCGAAGACGACGGCCTCGACCTCGTCGAAGCCCCGCCTCACCGCGAGATCACAGCGTCGAACGGAGGCTGCGGAGCCGCGCGAGCGTGGAGTCCTTGCCCAGGATCTCCATCGACTCGAAGAGGGGCGGGGAGACGCGGCGGCCGCTGACCGCGACGCGAAGCGGCGTGAACGCGAGGCGCGGCTTCATCTCGAGGCCCTCGACGATCGCGGCGTTCAGCGCCGTCTGGATCGGCTCGGCGGTGAAGTCGTCCAGACCGTCCAGAGCCGCGACCGCGGCGTCGACGACCTCGGCCGCCGACTCCTTGAGAGCCTTGCGGGCGTCGTCCTCAACGACGAGGTCGGCGTCGTCGGTGAAGAGGAAGCCGAGCATCCCCACTGCTTCACCGAGCAGCGTCATGCGCTCCTGCGTGAGCGGTGCGGCCGCCGTGAGGACCTCCTGGTCGCGCGCGCCGAGGTCCGCGAACGAGTCCGCGGGAACGACTCCGGCCGCGTGCAGGTAGGGCACGAGCCGGTCGCGGAAGTCGTCCGCCTCGAGACGCCGCACGTGCGTGGCGTTGATCGACTCGGCCTTCTTGATGTCGAACCGGGCGGGGTTGGCGACGACGTCGTGGATGTCGAAGGCCTCGACCAGCTCCGTAACGGTGAAGATGTCGTGGTCCGGCGAGATGGACCACCCGAGAAGTGCGAGGTAGTTGAGCAGACCCTCCGGCGTGAAACCGTTGTCCCGGTGCAGGAAGAGGTTCGACTCGGGGTCGCGCTTCGAGAGCTTCTTGTTGCCCTCGCCCATGACGTACGGCATGTGGCCGAACTCGGGGACGTCGTCCGCGACACCGATCGCGACGAGCGCCTGGTAGAGGGCGATCTGACGAGGTGTCGAGGAGAGCAGGTCCTCGCCGCGCAGCACGTGCGTGATCTTCATCAGCGCGTCGTCGACCGGGTTGACGAGCGTGTACAGGGGGCTGCCGTCGGTCCGCACGATCGCGAAGTCCGGGACGGTACCGGCCTTGAAGGTGATCTCTCCACGGATCACGTCGGTGAACGTGATGTCCTCGTCCGGCATCCGCAGACGGAGGATCGGGGTCCGCCCCTCGGCACGGAAGGCCGCCTTCTGCTCGTCCGTCAGGTCGCGGTCGAACCCGTCGTAGCCCTGGGTCTTGATCCCCCGGGCGGCGTTGCGGGCCGCCGTCTCCTCCGGCGTCGTGAACGACTCGTAGGCATAGCCGCCCTCCACGAGCCGACGGATGACGTCCTGGTAGAGGTCACCGCGCTCCGACTGCCGGTACGGGGCGTGCGGGCCACCGACCTCGGGGCCTTCGTCCCAGTCGAGCCCGAGCCAGCGCAGCGCCTCGAGCAGCTGCTCGTAGCTCTCCTGAGAGTCGCGCGACGCGTCCGTGTCCTCGATCCGGAAGACGAAGGCACCGCCGGTGTGACGTGCGTACGCCCAGTTGAACAGGGCGGTCCGGATCAGCCCGACGTGCGGGGTGCCCGTCGGCGAGGGGCAGAAGCGGACACGGACGGGAGCGGTACCGGGTGCAGGGATCACACGGCGCAGTCTATCGACCGCTCACCGCTGCTCACGTCGCACTATTGCGATTCGTTCTCGACTTCTGCTTAGATCCTCCTCATGCGAATGATTCTCACTACAAAGAAGACGGCCGCCCTCCTCGCCCTCTCCGTCGTGGCGCTCACGGGCTGCGCCGACGACACCACCGGGGTCGCGGCGTCGTCGGACCCGACCACCGCCGCGACCGAGTCCGACGAGCCACAGGCCCGGCTCGTCGTCGCCCACGACGGTGGCGTCGTCGTCCTCGACCCCGCCGACGAACTCGCGGAGATCGCCCGGTTCGACACCACAGAACGGCCCCGGCTCGCCGTCGCGTCCGACGACCGCCACGTCTATCTCACCCAAGCGGAAGAGGGCACGATCACAGCGCTCGACACCGGCACGTACGGCCAATCGCACGGTGACCACGACCACTTCTACGTCCAGGAGCCCGCGCTCCGGGAACTGCAGCTCTCCGGGGACAGACCCGTCCACGTCGTCAGCCACGACGGCCGCACCGCCGTGTACTTCGACGGCACCGGCACTGCCGAGGTCTTCGACGACGCCGGGCTCGTCGACGACCTGCTCGACACCACCACCGTCGACTCGGGCACCGTGCACCACGGAGTGGTCGTCCCGTTCGGCGACGGGACACTCGTCAGCGAGGTCACCGGCGACTCGCCGCTCGCCGACACCGTCGCCGTGCGCGACGCCGACGGCGAAGAGGTCGCCCGGCACGAGAACTGCCCCATGCTGCACGGTGAGGCCACGCACGACGACACCGTCGCATTCGGGTGCGCAGACGGGGTGCTGCTCGTCACCACCGAAGGGGCCTCGCTCGTCCCGAACCCTGAAGGTTCGGGCGACGACCGCGTCGGCAGCCTCTACGCCTCGCAGGCCTCGGACGTGATCGTCGGGAACTTCGGCGAAACCACTCTCTCGCTCCTCAATCTGGCGAACGCAACTCTCACGACCGCTGACGTCGGCGGTGCATACCGTCCCATCGCTCGCGGCGAGGACGGGTCCGCACTCACGCTGCGTCTCGACGGCGTGCTCGTCGGCATCGACCCGGAGACGGGCGAAACGCTCGGCACGGTCGAGGCGATCGATGCCTACACGATCCCCGAGGGCCACGGTCAGGTCGCGCCGACACTCGCCGTCGTCGGACATACGGCATATGTCACGGATCCTGCCGGGCAGCGCATCGTCGCCGTCGACACGGAGACGTGGACAGTCAGCGGGGAGTTCGCACCGGGCGTCGCGCCTGCCCAGGCCGTGGCCGTGAATGCTCCTGCCGGCGGGGCCGGGCACGACCACTGAGCTCGAGCCCCGGACGTACCCTGCCGTGAGGCGGCAGGAGTGCGAGCCGACCCGGTGGTGCGTCGTTAGCGGCGCACCACCGGGTTCGCGAGCACGCCGAGGCCCTCGACCTCGCACTCGACGCGGTCCCCCTCGACGATCGGTCCGACTCCCGCGGGGGTACCGGTCAGGATGACGTCGCCGGGAAGCAGCGTGAACGCCTCGGAGATGTACGAGATCAGATAGGGAATGTCGAAGATCATGTCGCGCGTCCGGCCGTCCTGGCGAGGAGTGCCGTTCACCCGTGACGAGACGCCGACGTCGTCCGGGTCGAGGTCCGTGTCGATCCACGGTCCGAGCGGGCAGGCCGAGTCGAAGCCCTTGGCGCGTGCCCACTGCCCGTCGCCGCGCTGCGCGTCCCGGGCGGTGACGTCGTTGGCCACCGTGTAGCCGAGGACGTACGTGAGCGCGTCCTTGGGATCGACGTTCTTCGCGAGCCGCCCGATGACGACGGCGAGCTCGGCCTCGTACGAGACCTCCTGCGTGAAGTCAGGAAGCACGATCGGGTCGTCGGGGCCCACGACGGCCGTGTTGGGCTTGAAGAAGATCAGCGGCCGCTGCGGGAGGTCGTTGCCCATCTCCTTGGCGTGGTCGGCATAGTTGCGGCCGACGCCGACCACCTTGGACCGGGGAATGACGGGGGCGAGCAGGCGCACACCGTCGCCGAGCTCGATCCGCTCCCCCGTCGGCATCGCCGGCTGGTACAGCGGGTCACCGCTCAGGACGGCAAGGAAGGTCTTGTCGCCCTCCTCCTGCACGAAGGCGTAGCGGGGGTCGTCTCCAGTGGTAAATCTCGCGATGCGCACGGAACCAGGTTATCCCCCGTGACGCGCGGTCATGCTCAGGCGCGGGCGAGCACCTCGCCGTGCAGCACGGCGAACCACCCCGCGGGCTCCTCGGCCCAGTGCAGCCAGTCCTGCGCGAGCTGCTCGAGCGCGACGTCGTCGGCGAGCCCGGACTCCTTGGCCTGGACGGCAAAGTTCGACTCGATGCACCGCTCGGCCCAGAGTCCGCCCCACCAGCGACGGTCGGCCGCGGTCGAGTAGCTCCAGACACCCGCCGAGGGCGTGATCGTCTCGGCGGGAAAGCCCGCCTCCTGGACCCAGGAGAGCAGCCTCCGGCCCGCGTCCGCCTCGAAGCCGTAGGCGCGCGTGACCTCGTGGTAGAGCTCGTTCCACTCCGTGAGCCCGTGGGAGTCCGGGTACCAGGTCATCGCCGCGTAGTCCGACTCCCGGACCGCGACGTACGCACCAGGCTTCGCGACCCTGCGCATCTCGCGCAGCGCGGCGACGGGGTTGGACAGGTGCTGGAGCACCTGGTGGGCGTAGACGACGTCGAACGTGTCGTCCTCGAACGGGAGGTGGTAGGCGTCGGCCCGCCGGAACTCGACGTTCGAGACCTCGGTGTCCGCCGCGTGCTCCCGTGCTGCCGTGAGCACCTTCTCGGACGCGTCGACGCCGACGACGCTCCCCCCGGGGACGTGCCGCGCGAGGTCGACCGTGACCGTGCCGGGGCCGCAGCCGACGTCGAGAACCGCGGCCTGCTCCGTCAGGTGCGGCAGCAGGAAGCCGGCAGAGTTCTCCGCGGTCCGCCATCGGTGGGAGCGCAGGACGGACTCGTGGTGCCCGTGCGTGTAGGACTCGGACTCCTTGCTCGGAGTGCTGCCGCGAGCCCCGGTGGGGGCGTCGAGCGGCTCGGCGGAAGAGTTGGTCATGTCCTTACAGTATGGCGACGCCTCCCGAACGCAGGCCCGTTCTCGCATGCTGAGCGAGTGCCAGTCATGCCCTCCGCCGAGCGACGCTATCGTCGGATCATGACGGCGCACGCAACCTCGACGAACCCCGCCCCCCGGCTCGACCTGAACAGGCTGGGCCGCTCGGGCCTGGCCGTCACCGGAGTCGGTCTCGGCTGCAACAACCTGGGCCGGACCAATGCCGTGACCTCGACGTTCGAGGGAAGTCGCGACGTCGTGCACGGTGCGCTCGACGCCGGTGTCACGTTCTTCGACACGGCCGACAACTACGGCGCCCGCGCGGGGCTCAGCGAAGAGTTCCTGGGTCGCGCCCTGGGTGCGCACCGCGACGAGGTCGTCGTCGCGACGAAGTTCGGGATGCCGACCCGCGGTCTGAACGGGCCGGACTTTCGCGCCCGAGGATCCCGCCGCTACATCGCCAAGGCGGTCGAGGGCTCGCTGCGCCGCCTGGGCACCGACTACATCGACCTCTATCAGTTCCACACCCCCGACGACGAGACTCCCGTCGACGAGACGCTCTCCGCCCTCGACGACCTCGTCCGTCAGGGCAAGGTCCGGTACGTCGGGCACTCCAACCGCGCCGGGTGGCAGATCGCCGACGCCGAGCACGTCGCCCGGTCGCAGGGCACCACCCGGTTCGTCTCGGCCCAGAACCACTACAACCTTCTCGACCGCCGTGCCGAGCTCGAGGTGCTGCCCGCGGCGCAGGCGTACGGCATCGGCGTGCTTCCCTACTTCCCGCTCGCCAACGGCCTGCTGACCGGCAAGTACACGAGCGGCAACCGGCCCGAGGACAGCCGCCTCGTGCGGAACAAGCCCGGACTGCTCGAGACCGCACCGTGGGAGCAGCTCGACCAGCTCCACCAATTCTGCGTCGAGCGGGACGTCACCGAGCTCCAGGTCGCCTTCGGCTGGCTCCTCGCGCAGCCCGCCGTCGCCTCGGTCATCGCAGGGGCGACCACGCCCGAGCAGATCGCCCAGAACGCGGCGGCGTCGACGTGGCGACCGAGCGACGACGCCGCGCGCCTGGACGAGATCTTCCCCCGCCCCGAGAAGGTCGCGCTCTTCTGACAACTCGACCAGCTCCGACTGTCCGCGGTGCCGTCGTCGACGACCAGAGCCGATGCGTCCACCACGGCGGGCCCCTCGACGTCGTCGCTCTGCACCTCGTGTGCTGCGACGCCTGGTTCCCGTGCCACGCGTGCCACGAGGAGACCGCGGACCACACCGCCGTTCCGCGTCCTGCCGACCGGTTCGACGAGCCGGCCGCCCGGTGCGGCGTGTGCGGCCGGACGATGACGGTCCCCGAGTACCGCGGCGTGACGTCGTGCCCGGGGTGCGGGGCGTCCTTCAACCCGGGATGCGCGGCCCACGCGCACCTGTACTTCGAGATCGACGACGACACCGGCCGACGCTGACATCGTCCTAGGCTGGAGGCATGCTCCCCTCGACCACCGCCGTGGTTCCGGCCGCGGCCTGGCAGCCCGCCGCGGCCGACCACGCGAGACGCGCCGACGCGCTGACAGCCACCTGGCGAGCGTCCCGCGACCGCGGCGAGAAGCACGCGATCGAGGACTTCCTGTTCTCCTACTACCCCACCCGCGTGAGCCACCTGCGCCGGTGGCACCCGGGCGTCGGCAGAGCTCTCGCCGGTGACGGGACCGGCGCGGCAGAGACCGACCTCGCCGATCGCAGCACGTGGCGCTGGTACGCGCGCCTGCCCGACGCGACGGTCGCGCTCGACGCGGACGCGTTCGTCGCCGAGCGCGGCGGGACCGTCCACCGCGTCAGGGCACTGCTCGTCGCGACGGCCGGGCGACCCGGCCACTTCGGCTGCTTCGGCCTGCACGAGTGGGCGATGGTCTACAAGGACCGCGCCGCGGGTCGCGACCAGCGGCACCCGCTCCCGCTGAGGCTCGGTCACGAGGGCACCGACGCGGTCTTGGAGCAGCACCCCGTCCGGTGCTCCCACTTCGACGCGTTCCGCTTCTTCACGCCCGAGGCCCGCGACCACAACCAGTGGCGCCCCACCCGGGAGAACCAGCCGGCGACGGAGCAAGCCGGGTGCCTGCACGCCGGGATGGACCTGTACAAGTGGGCGACGAAGCTCTCCCCCGCCGTCCCGGGGGGCCTGCTCCTGGACTGCTTCGAGCTGGCACGGGACATCCGCTACCTCGACATGCGCGCGTCCCCGTACGACGTGTCGTCCTACGGGCTCGACGCCGTACCGATCGAGACGGCGTCGGGCAAGGCCGAGTACGTGCGCTCCCAGCGCGAGTTCGCCGAACGAGGGCAGGCGCTCCGGGTACGGCTCGTCGAGGTCTGCGACCGACTTCCGTTGATCTGACCCATACGCCACACTTGCGCTCATGACGGTCATCGCGGGCCCACCTTCCGGGCGGGTCGCTCTCCCGCCCCACGTGACGTCCCTGCTCACCCTGCTCGGGGTCGCGACCGACGACGTGGTGCCGGTCTGGCAGGGCACCACCGGCGTGCTCACGTTCCGAGCGGGCGCGCACCACGTCAAGTGGGCCCCCGCATCCTCGGGGATCGACGTCACGGTCGAGGCCGACCGGATCTCCTGGGCGGCCCCGCATGTGGCGGTGCCCGAGGTCGTCGGGCAGGCATCCTCGCCCGAGGGGTCCTGGATGGTCACGCGGACGCTTCCCGGGTCCAGTGCCGTCGCCGAGCGCTGGCTCGCCGACCCCGAGGCGGCTGCGCGCGCCGTCGGACGGGGGCTGCGCACCTTCCACGACTCGCTGCCCGTCGAGGCGTGCCCGACGGAATGGTCGATCGCGGCGAGGGTCGCCAACGCCCGGACGCGCGTCGACCGCGGAGACTCCCGCGCGCTGTGGGCACCGGAGCACCGCGGGTACAGCATCGGCGAGGCACTCTCGCTCCTCGCCTCCCCGCCTCCGCTCGACCTCGTCGTCTGCCACGGCGACGCGTGCCTGCCCAACACCCTGCTCCACGACGACGGCGCGCTCGCCGGGCACGTCGACCTCGGGACCCTGGGCGTGGCGGACCGCTGGGCGGACCTGGCCGTCGCGGCCTGGAGCACGGGGTGGAACTACGGCGAGGGGTACGAGGACGCGCTGTACGCCGGCTACGGGCTCGCCCCCGACCCCGCGAAGATCTCCTACTACCGCCTGCTCTGGGACCTCAGCTAGACGAGCTGCCCGTCGAGGACTCCGAGGGCGTCCAGACGTCCCCGGGCAGGTCCCCCGGAAGGTTCGGGTTCCCGACCCCGACGAACTGCTCGTCGACGCCGCGGCGGCGCATCGACTCGTAGTCCTTCAGCGCCCCGATCGCCCATCGGCCGAGCAGGACGATCGCGACGAGGTTGACGAGGGCCATGAACGCCATCGCGACGTCCGCGAGCGCCCACGCGGTGGTGAGCGTGGCCAGCGCCCCGACACCCACGCTGGCGAGGACGAGCGTGCGGAGCCCGGTCAGTGCCCGGCCCCGGACGCCCAGGAACGTCAGGTTCCCCTCGGCGTAGGAGTAGTTGCCGAGGATCGAGGAGAACGCGAAGACGAAGACGAGGATCGTCATGGGCCAGGTGGTCCACGTGCCGAGCTCTGCGGCGACCGCAGCCTGGGTCAGCGACGCCCCGGCGGCCTCCCCCGTGACGCCCGGCTGGTACACCGACGGGCCCGCGATCAGGATGATGAAGGCCGTGGCCGAGCAGACCACGATCGTGTCGACGAAGACGCCGAGCGACTGGACCAGGCCCTGCTTGGCGGGGTGGCTCACCGTGGCGGTGGCCGCGGCGTTGGGGGCGGACCCCATCCCGGCCTCGTTGGAGAAGAGCCCTCGCTTCACGCCGTTGAGGACGGCGGCGAGAACTCCACCGGCCGTTCCGGCGAGCGCCTCGTCGAGCCCGAACGCCCCGTCGACGATCTGGCGGAACACCTCGGGGACAGCACCGAGGTTCGTCACGACGACGACGAGGGCGAGCAGGAGGTAGGCACCGGCCATGAACGGCAGCACGTAGCCGGCGAACGTCGCGATGCGCCGGATGCCGCCGTAGAGGATGGGCGCGACGATGATCATCAGCAGAACCGCCGTCCACGCCGGGGAGACACCGCCCGCGGCACCGAGGACGTCGGAGATCGTGTTGGCCTGGACCATGTTGAAGGCGAACCCGAACGCGAAGATGAGGAGGACGGCGAAGACCATCCCCCATCTCCGCGACCCGAGACCGCGCTGGATGTAGTAGGCGGGGCCCCCGCGGAACGACCCGTCGTCGGAGCGCACCTTGTACATCTGGCCGAGCGTGGCCTCGACGAACGCCGTGGCCATCCCCACCAGCGCCACCATCCACATCCAGAAGATCGCACCCGGGCCACCGAGCGTCAGCGCGACCGCGACTCCGGCGATGTTCCCGGTGCCGACGCGCGAGGCCAGGCCGACGGCGAACGCCTGGAAGGACGAGATCCCGTCCTTGGCGTCGTCCGTGGATCCGCCGACCACACGCAGCATGAGGCCGAAGAGGCGCACCTGGACGAATCGCGTCCGGATCGTGAAGTACACGCCCGCGCCGAGCAGCACGTAGATCAGGACATAGGAGTACAGCAGGTTGCTCAGCGGGTCGATGACCGCCTCCTGGAACGCCTCCACGGAGTGCCTCCTGTCTCGGGTGGTGACGCCGTGTGCGTCCAGCCGTGCAGGCGACGCTAGGGCAGAGCAGCGCTTCGCGCTCGTCCGCGCCGTCCGTGTCCCCGCCAGGTGGGAGGATGGGCGGCGATGACGACGACGCCCCGCCCCGCCAGCCTGGCCAGTCACCTGCCCGAGCAGGTGATCGGCATGCGACCCGACCCCGACGAGCTGTACCTGGGCTTCACCGGCTGGGCGGAGGCCCGGGGCATCGACCTCTACCCGCACCAGGACGAGGCCGTGATGGAGATCGTCTCCGGCTCGCACGTCATCCTGGCGACACCGACGGGGTCGGGGAAGTCGCTCGTCGCGGTCGCGGCACACTTTGCCGCCCTGGCCGCGCACCGCAACCGGCGGACCGGTCGGACGTTCTACACGGCCCCGCTCAAGGCCCTGGTCAGCGAGAAGTTCTTCGACCTCGTCTCGGCGTTCGGCTCGGAGAACGTCGGGATGATGACCGGCGACTCGTCGGTCAACCCGGGTGCTCCCATCATCTGCTGCACGGCCGAGATCCTCGCGAACATCGCCCTGCGCGACGGCGACCAGGCCGACGTCGGCCAGGTGGTCATGGACGAGTTCCACTTCTACGCGGACCCGCAGCGCGGCTGGGCGTGGCAGGTCCCCCTCCTCGAGCTGCCGCAGGCGCAGTTTGTGCTCATGTCGGCCACGTTGGGCGACACCTCGATGTTCGTCGAGGACCTCACCGAGCGCACCGGCAGGCCCGTCGCCGAGGTCACGAGCGCCGACCGCCCCGTGCCCCTCACGTTCTCCTACGTCCTCGACCCTGTCGGCGAGGTCATCGAGGAGCTGGTCACGACCCACCGGGCGCCCGTCTACGTCGTCCACTTCACGCAGAAGGACGCGATCGACCGCGCCCAGTCGCTGCTGAGCACCAAGCTCTGCACCCGCGAGCAGAAGGACGCGATCGCCGCCGAGCTCGGCGACTTCCGGTTCGGGACCGGGTTCGGCAAGACGCTCAGCAAGTTCCTGCGCCACGGCGTGGGCGTCCACCACGCGGGAATGCTCCCGAAGTACCGGCGCGTCGTCGAGCGTCTGACCCAGGCGGGTCTGCTCAAGGTGGTCTGCGGGACGGACACGCTCGGGGTCGGCATCAACGTGCCGATCCGGACCGTCCTGCTCACCAGCCTCGTGAAGTTCGACGGCGAGCGGATGCGGCACCTCACGGCGCGCGAGTTCCACCAGATCGCCGGTCGCGCCGGACGCGCCGGGTTCGACACCCTCGGCGAGGTGCTCGTGATGGCGCCCGAGCACGTCATCGAGAACCGCAGGCTCGTCGCCAAGGCGGGCGACGACCCGAAGAAGCTCAAGAAGCTCGTGCGCAAGAAGGCACCCCAGGGCGCGGTGAACTGGACGGACGCGACGTTCGAGCGACTCCGCGACGCCGACCCGGAACCCCTGACGAGCCACTTCACGGTCAGCCACGCGATGGTCCTCAACGTCCTCGCCCGTGGCGTGGAGGACCCGTTCACCGGACGCGAGGCACGCGACCCGATCGCCGCGATGCGCCACCTCCTGACCGCCAACCACGACACCGAGGCCCAGCGCGACCGGCACGTGCGCCAGGTCTTCCGGATCTACCGGTCGTTGCGGATCGCCGGGATCGTCGAGCGCTACCGCGTCGCAGACCCGACGCACCCGCGCGGGGAGAGGCCCGAGGTCCGGCTCGTCGTCGACCTGCCGCGCGACTTCGCCCTCAACCAGCCGTTGTCCCCGTTCGCTCTGGCTGCCCTCGACCTGCTCGACGTCGAGTCCCCGACCCATGCGCTCGACGTCGTCTCCGTCCTCGAGTCCACGCTCTCGGACCCGCGCCAGGTGCTGATCGGTCAGCAGCACCAGGCACGCGGCGAGGCCGTGGCCGCGATGAAGGCCGAGGGCATCGAGTACGAGGAGCGCATGGAACTGCTCGACGAGGTCACATGGCCCAAGCCGCTGGCCGAGCTCCTCGAGCCTGCCTTCCAGACCTACAAGAAGGCCAACCCCTGGGTGGCGGACGCCGAGCTCTCGCCGAAGTCCGTCGTCCGCGACATGCTCGAGCGCGCCATGACGTTCGGCGAGTTCGTCTCCGTCTACGGGCTCGAGCGCACCGAGGGCGTGGTGCTGCGCTACCTCGCGGACGCCTACCGCACGATGCGGCAGACCGTCTCGGAGGAGCACCGCACCGAGGACGTCCACGAGGTCACCGAGTGGCTCGGCGAGCTCGTCCGCGGCACGGACTCCTCCCTGCTCGACGAGTGGGAGCGCCTGGCGAACCCCGTCGACGACGACGCGGACGGCGCGACCGGAGACACCCCGCTCGCCGGTGCGGACACCGACGAGCCGGTGCGCCCGGTGACGGGCAACCCGCGCGCGTTCCGCCGACTCGTCCGCAACGCGCTCTTCCGCAGGGTCGAGCTCGCCGCGAACGAGCGGTACGAGGCGCTCGCCGAGCTCGACGGCACGGACGCCTGGGACGCCAACGCGTGGGGCGAGGCCCTCGACCCGCTCTTCGAGGCACAGGGCGACGACGCGATCGGCATCGGCCCCCAGGCTCGCGCGACGTCGATGATCCACATCCTCGAGTCGGGCACGACACCGGCCGGGACGCCCGTCGAACGCGGGACGTGGTGGGTCCGGCAGATCCTCGACGACCCCGACGGCGACCACGACTGGGCGATCACCGCCGTCGTCGACCTCCCGGCGAGCGACGAGGACGGCGAGGTCGTGCTGCGCGTGGAGTCCGTCGGGCCGATGTGACGCGGTCGCACGGGCCGCCCGGCCACGGCATGATCGGCACGTGAGCAAGAAGAAGCAGATGCCGCACGCAGGGACTCCCGCCGTCACGGCGCTCGACCGCGCGGGTGTTCGACACACGCTGCATCCGTACGAGCACGACCCGTCGAGCACGCTCGGGTACGGGCTCGAGGCGGCGGCCGCGATCGGCGCGGACCCTGCCTGCGTCCTGAAGACGCTCATGGCGAGCGTGGACGGCCACCTCGTCGTCGCGGTCGTGCCCGTCACCGGATCCCTGGACCTCAAGGCCCTCGCCCACGCGGTCGGGGCCAAGAAGGCGACCATGGCCGACCCTGCCGACGCCGAGCGCGCGACGGGCTACGTCGTCGGGGGGATCTCGCCGCTCGGACAACGGCACCCGCACAGCACGGTGATCGACGAGAGCACCCGCGAGCACGAGACCGTCTACGTCTCCGGCGGGCGGCGCGGACTGGACATCGGCCTCTCCCCGACTGACCTCGCCCACCTGACGAACGCCGTGGTCGCGCCGATCGCCCGCTCCGACACGTCGTCCTGAGCGCCGCGCCGGTACCGGCCAGCGTCTGATCAGCGGGCGGTCAGCGTGTCGGGTACTGCGGGTTCTGCGGGTACTGCCCTGCCGGAGGCGTGTACGCCTGGTACGGCGCGTCGACCGGGACGATGTCCTTGCCGAGCGGGAGCAGCGAGACCGGGATCATCTTCAGGTTGGCGATCCCGAGCGGGATCCCGATGATCGACAGGAACATCGGGATCGAGGTCAGCACGTGGCTGATGGCCAGCCAGATCCCCGCGACGAGGAACCAGATGACGTTGCCGATCGTCGACCACGCCCCCGAGGTCGGCTTGTCGACGACGGTGCGACCGAAGGGCCACAGGGCGTATCCGGCGATGCGGAACGAGGCGATCCCGAACGGGATGGTCACGATCAGGATGCAGCAGACGATCCCCGCGACCACGTAGCCCAGCGCGAGCCAGACCCCGCCGAAGAGCAGCCAGATGATGTTCAACAGTGTGCGCACACGTCCATGATGACACCCCGGGGCACCTACACTCGGCACGTGTCTTCCGTAGCCGACCGTCTCGACCAGGTCCACGCGCGCGTCGAGGGGGCCGCCCGCGACGCCGGCCGCGACCCCGCCGAGATCCGGGTCCTCGTGGCGACCAAGACGCAGGACGCCGACGCCGTCCGGGAGGCCGTCGAGGCCGGGGCCACGTTGATCGGCGAGAACCGGGTCCAGGAGCTCACGGTGAAGGCGCCCGAGCTCGCCGATCTCGTCGCGGCCGGGACGCTGACGGTCCACCTGATCGGGCACCTGCAGAAGAACAAGATCAACGCCGCTCTCGGCGCGGCGTCCGGGATCCAGTCCGTCGACTCGCTCGCGCTGGCTCGCGCCCTGTCGACCCGGTGCGAGCGTTCAGGGCACGACCTCGACGTCATGATCCAGGTCAACGTCTCCGGCGAGGCGTCCAAGTCGGGTGTCGCCGCCGACGACGCGAGGCAGCTCGCCCTCGAGGTCGCCACGCTGCCGTACCTGCGTCTCACAGGTTTCATGACGATCGGCGCCAACACCGCGGACGCCGCCGTCATCCGAGCCGGCTTCTCGCGACTGCGCACGATCCGCGACGCCGTGCACGCCTCCGGTGCCCCCGGAACGTCCGAGGCCCGAGAGCTGTCCATGGGGATGAGCCGCGACCTCGATCTCGCGATCGCCGAGGGCGCGACCGTCGTCCGCGTCGGGACGGCCGTGTTCGGCCCACGCCCGACACCCCCGACCTCCGCACCGATCACAGGAGACCCCGCATGAGCGACCGACCCGCACTCCGCCCTGCCACCGAGGCCGACGTCGCAGCTCTCGTCGAGCTGAACAACGCCGCCTACCCGGCCGTCCCGACCATGTCCGCCGAGGAGATCGGTGACCTGCTCATCGTCGCCGACGCCTCGCTCGTCGGCGTGGACCCCGCCGAGCCCGAGACCCCGCGTGCGCTGCTCGTTCTCGTCACCCCCGGCGCGGCCTACGCCAGCGAGAACTACGCGTGGTTCGAGGAGCGCGAGGCGTCGCACCTCTACGTCGACCGGATCGTCGTCGCGGAGGACGCACGCAACCAGGGATGGGGCGCCGCGCTCTACGAGGCTGCGTTCGCGGCGGCGGCGGACCGGGGCCTGGAGGTCGTGACCTGCGAGGTCAACCTCGACCCGCCGAATCCCGGCTCCCTGCGCTTCCACCACCGCCTCGGTTTCGAGCGCGTGGGCGAGCAGGTCACGAAGGGCGGGACGGTCACCGTCGAGATGTTGCGTGCGGACGCGGATCGGGGCGACACCTCCGGGACTGAATAATCAATCGGGCTTGACTAATAATTGACACTTCTTCTATCCAGGTCCGGTGTCGGTCCGCGATCGTTCTCGCTATGCTAGCGAGGATGGGCGATCAACGTTCGCCCCGCGATGCTGCCGGCAGGACGACGAGCACCAGCGCGGAGCCTCCACCGATCGTCCTCGCGGGCTCCAGCGCCTGACAGCGCGGTAGCACCAGGCCCGTGGAGCGGAGCAGGTAGCAATCGTGCTGCCTGCGCCGCGTGCGCACCTCACCCGTGCGCACGAATCCGCCTGAGGAGAGGAACCAGATGACGAGCACGACCGCAGACATCGCAGGGCGCACCGTGCAACCCGACGACGTGGTTCTCCGGCCGGCACGCACCGATGACATCGAGCGGATCGTCGAGCTCAACAACGCATCGGCACCCGCGGTGCCGATCACCCCGATCGAGGACATGGCGCGCCTCGTCGAGGACTCCACCCTCACCCTCGTCGCCGCGGCCCCTGAGTCCGACGAGGCGCTCGGATTCGTCGTCACGTTCGACGGCGGCATCGACGACTTCGACGCCGAGAACTACACCTGGTTCGAGGACCGCGACTTCTCGCACTACTACGTCGACCGGATCGTGCTGGGCGAAGAGGCCCGCGGCCTGGGGATCGGGCAGCAGTTCTACGACCGGATCTTCGAGATCGCCCGTGCCGAGGGGCGCGACGCGGTCACCTGCGAGGTCAACATCGACCCGATGAACGCCGGCTCGCTCCGGTTCCACGGCCGCCTCGGGTTCGAGGGACACGGCGAGCAGCGGATCCACGAGAACACGGTGACGGTGCGCAAGCTCGCAGCGCCCGTTCGCTGACACCGGCTGTCACAGCAAGAACGACGCGGTGCCGCGCAGCCTCTGCTGCGCGGCACCGCGTCGTTCGTCCCCGGTCACGGGTGCCCCGCCTCAGGGCACGCGCGCGGTCCACTCGGGCGTCGCGAACTTGAGGCGTGCGAGCTCCTCGGCGCGAGCCCGCTCCTCGGGCGTCACCGAGCTCTCCTGCGTGCGGTAGCGGCCGCGGAAGTGCGACTTGAACGCCTCGATCACGTCCTCACGGGCCATCCCGGTCTGCGAGCGGACCGGGTCGACGCGCTTGTTGGCGCTCTTGGTGCCCTTGTCGCTCATCTTCTCCCGACCGATGCGCAGGACGTCGAGCATCTTGTCCGCGTCGATGTCGTACGCCATCGTCACGTGGTGCAGCACCGCTCCTCCTCGAAGCCGCTTCTGCGCGGCACCCGCGATCTTGCCGGCGGGCGAGGCGATGTCGTTCAACGGCTGGTAGGTCGCCTGGACACCGACGTCCGCGAGCGCCCCGAGCACCCAGTCGTCCAGGAACGAGTAGGAGCGCTCGAAGCTGAGGCCCTCGACCAGCGACCCGGGGACGGTCAGGGAGTACGTGATCGTGTTGCCAGGCTCGATGAACATCGCGCCACCGCCCGAGACGCGGCGGACGACCGTCACGCCGTGGCGGTCGGCAGCCTCCGTGTCGACCTCGTTCTTCAACGACTGGAACGAGCCGATCACGACGGTCGGGTCCGCCCACTCCCAGATGCGCAGCGTCGGGCCACGACGTCCCTCGTCGAGCTCCTCGGCCAGCAGCTGGTCGATCGCCATCTGCATCGCCGGGTTCTCCGGGCCGTCGTGGATGATCTCGAAGACGTGGTCGGACCAGTCCGTGGCGTGCCCGAGCGCGCGACGTACCGCGATCGCGACCGCCTCGGGGGTGAACCCGACCATGGTCACGTCGTCGCCGAGCACCGACTCGACCGCTCCGGCGAGCTGTGCGACCGTCGCGGTCTCGGGCATGCCCAGGAGGGCACCGTCGATGTCCTCGAGCGCGTCGTCGGGCTCGAGGAAGAAGTCGCCGCTGACAGCAACCCGGGCCAGCCGCCCGTCCTCCGTCTCCACGTCGACCGCCACGAGCTTTCCACCTGGGACCTTGTACTCTCCGCGCATGTCGACAGCGTATTGCCCCGTCGGCACGACGGCGAGGGGCTGACCTGTCTCCTCGGTCACCCTCGGGCGATCAGTCCGAGTCGTCGAGCGGTTCGAGCATCAGCCCGAGGTCCTGCTCCGAGATCCGCAGCGCCTGCGCCACGGCGTCACACGCGCCGGCCGCGACGGCCCCCGGGTCGGCACCGCTCGGCCATGTCGTCGACTCGTCCCAGCAGGTCGACCCGCCCGGCGTCCCCCGCAGGTCCGCCTCGCTGAGGTCAGCCCCGCGCAGGTCGACGAGATCGAGTCCGGAGACGTCGAGCGTCGCACCGACGAGGACCGCGTCGCGCATGTCGCTGTACGTCGGGCCCACGGCGTTCGCGAGCTCCGCGCCGGCGAGCACGCTGCCGACGAACGTCGCCCCGCGCAGGTCCGCACCGGCGAGGTCGACACCCGCCATCGAGGCGCCGGAGAAGTCGACGAGCCGCAGGTCCCAGCACCGCTCGTTCGCGGCACGAGCCCCGTCGTCGCCGACCTCGGAGTCGTCCCCGCACGCCATGTCGAGGCCGCTGAGCTCGGCCCCGGCCAGGTCGATGCCGACGAGTGAGGGGTCGGTGATGTCTCGCACCGAGAGCTCGCGCACCCACCGCGTGTTCTCGGCGACCTCCTGACGCTGGGCCACACGGTCCTCGATCGTCGCCGCCAGCCAGAGCCCGAACAGAGCGAGGAGCGCGCCGATCGTCAGATCACGCGTCCAGTCGTTGTCGCGGAACCACCGCAACGCCCCGCCGACTCTCCCCATCGGTCGATCCTGGCGCGGATCATCCGTGACCGCGAGCGGGCGGAGCGTCGCTGCATCCGGTTCCCGGACGCGGCCGGCGGCCTAGCGGGGTGTGACGCCCGCGTGGATCAAGCCGTAGATCGCCGAGTCGGTCAGTGCCTCCCACGACGCCTCGATGAGGTTCGGGCCGACGCCGACCGTCGACCACGAGGTGCTGCCGTCGGTGGACTCGATCAGGACGCGCGTGGTCGCGTCCGTCCCGGCGTCGGTGTCGAGGATCCGGACCTTGAAGTCGATGAGCTGGAACTCCTCGATCTCCGGGTACACGGCCGTCAACGCCTGACGGAGAGCGTGGTCGAGGGCGTTGACGGGCCCGTTGCCCTCGCCGGTGCTGACGTGGCGTTCGTCGCCGGCGTGCAGCTTGACCGTCGCCTCGGCGGTCGCCTCCGCGCCGCGGGAGCCGGCGCGCTCGACGATCGTCCGCCAGCTCTCGACGCGGAAGAATGCGGGCCGCTCCCCCGTGATCTCCTCGCGCAGGAGGAGCTCGAAGCTGGCATCCGCGGCGTCGTAGGTGTACCCGCTCGCCTCGAGGTCCTTGACCCGCGTCGTGACCCGGGTGAGCAGCTCTCCCTGACCGGTGAGGTCGAATCCGAGCTCTCGCCCCTTGAGCTCGATCGAGGCCCGCCCGGCCATGTCCGAGATGAGCATGCGCATGTCGTTGCCGACGGCGCGCGGGTCAATGTGCTGGTAGAGGTCCGGGTCGACCTTGATCGCACTGGCGTGCAGACCTCCCTTGTGCGCGAACGCGCTCGCACCGACGTACGGCTGGCGCCCGTACGGCGAGATGTTGGTGATCTCGGAGACCGCGTGCGCGATCCGCGTCGCCTCGGCGATCCCGCCTCCGCGCAGCAACGTGCGGCCGTCCTTGAGCTCGAGGTTCGCGACGACCGCGACGAGGTCGGCGTTCCCGGTGCGCTCCCCGTAGCCGTTCAACGTCCCCTGGACGTGGGTCGCCCCCGCCTCGACGGCGGCGATCGAGTTGGCGACGGCACAGCCCGAGTCGTTGTGCGCGTGCATGCCGAGGCGATATGCCGAGTCCTCGCCGTGCCCCAGCGCCTCGCGCAGCTCGGTGACGATCGCGGTGACCTGTCGCGGCAGCATCCCACCGTTGGTGTCGCACAGGGTGACGACCTCGGCGCCCGCCTCCACGGCCGCGACCACGGCCGAGCGCGTGTACGCCGGGTCGAATCGGTAGCCATCGAAGAAGTGCTCGGCGTCGAGCACGACGCGGCGGCCCTCGCGGGTGAGGAACTCGACGGTGTCGCGGATCATCGCCAGGTTCTCGTCCGGCGTCGTGCGCAGCGCGCGCTCGACGTGCCGGACGTCGGACTTGGCGACGAGCGTGACGACGGGCGCCTGCGAGTCGAGCAGCGCGCGGACCTGCGGGTCGTCGCCCGCGCGCTTGTCGGCCCGTCGGGTGGAGCCGAACGCAGCGAGGACGGCGTTCTTCAGGTTCAGCTCCCGGGCCGCCCGTCCGAAGAAGTCGGTGTCCTTCGGAATCGCTCCCGGCCAGCCACCCTCGATGAACCCGACGCCCAGCTCGTCGAGCAGAGGTGCGATCGCGATCTTGTCCGCGACCGTGAGGTTCATTCCCTCTTGCTGCGCACCGTCGCGGAGCGTCGTGTCGTAGACGTCGAAGGTCGGGTTCATCGGTGTCACTCTCCGTTGGGGCGATGGACGGCCGCGCCGCGTCGGGTTCGGCGAGCCCACTCTAGGGGTCGAGATGCGGACGCCGTGGAGCATCCGTGACCGAGTACTTCTCGCCTTTGCTGCCGTGTCGCCCTCGTGAGGTCGTGCGGCACCAGGATCTGGGTCGGACAGGGGTGGCGTCCGGCCACAAAAAAACCCCCCGGGGTGCGGGAGGTCAGCGCGTGCGATCGGTTGGATCGGACGCGCTAGGCGATAATAAGCGAGACGATGTGTGTCACGCTCCACATACTGCCACACTGCGGACCACCACCTCGCGAGCGTCCAGCCCGCGGGCATGACAGCGAGTTCGAGCACCGAACCGCCAAGGAGAGACGATGAGCTATCCGGATGAGGGTCCAGAGCCCACCCGCCGAATCCCGCGCGTCCCCGCGAACGAGAACCCCCCGGCCAGCTACCCGGTCGAGTCGGCCGGACCCCAGCAACAGCCTGCGCCGACGCAAGAGCCGGAGGAGTTCGTGTCCACGCCGTCGACCCCGGTCATCGACGCGAAGCGGTTCGTCGGCGGGACGCTTGCGACGGCCGCCGTGGCCGCCCTCGTCGGCTATGTCGCCACCGTCGTCCTGGAGTCCGTCTTCAACCTGGACGTCATCGCGCCGCCGAACCCGTTCGGCGCGAGCACCGACGCCGGTGCGTTCGCGGTGGCCGGAGCGCTCCTGACGTTCCTCGCGGCCGGGGTGCTCGTTCTGCTCGCCCTGATCGCACCGCGACCACGACTGTTCTTCGGCTGGTTGATGTTCCTCGTCGTTGCACTGACGGCGTCGCTGCCGTTCGCCTGGACCGACGACACGATCACGGCCGCGTTCACGTCCGCTCTCAACCTCTTGATCGGCATCGCCGTCTGGTCGCTCCTGACCGGAACTGCGGCGAAGACGATCCGTCCTCGCCGCAGTTACTAGCGGTCAGACGAGCCGACGCAGCCACCCGTGCCGGTCGGCTGCGCGGCCGTACTGGATGTCGGTGAGCTCGCCACGGACCGACATCGTGACCGACCCCGCGCCACCGTCGGCGATCGTCTGGTCGAAGGACGTCCCGGCGAGGCGACCGATCGGCGTCACGACCGCCGCGGTGCCGCACGCGAAGATCTCCGCGACCGACCCGTCGCCGATGCCCTCGAGCAGTTCGTCCAACGGGATGCGACGCTCCCGGACCTCGTGCCCCGCGTCCTGGAGGAGCTGGATGATCGACGACCGGGTCACGCCCTCGAGGATCGACCCCGTCAGCTCGGGCGTCTCGACCGATCCGTCGGTCTTGACGACGAAGACGTTCATGCCCCCGAGCTCTTCGAGCGCGGTGCCCGTCGCGGCGTCCAGGAAGCAGACCTGGTCGCAGCCGTTCTCCTGCGCGATGGTCTGCGGGAGCAGGCTCGACGCGTAGTTACCGCCGCACTTCGCGGCACCCGTACCGCCGGCACCGGCGCGCGACAGGTCACGCTCGATCCAGATCGAGACGGGCTGCACGCCGCTGGCGAAGTAGGGCCCGACCGGGGAGGCGATGACGAGGAACTCGGCCTCGAGGCTGGGACGGACGCCGAGGAAGGGCTCCGACGCGTACATGAAGGGGCGCAGGTAGAGACTCGACTCCTCCCCCGACGGCACCCAGGCGGCGTCGACCCGTACCAGCGCCGCGACCGCTGCGATGAAGTCGTCGATCGACAGCGACGGCAGCGCGAGGCGCTGCGCCGACCGCGCGAAGCGCTGCGCGTTCGCCTCGGGGCGGAAGGTCCATACCGAACCGTCAGCGTGACGGTAGGCCTTCATCCCCTCGAAGATCTCCTGCGCATAGTGCAGGACGGCCGTGGCGGGGTCCATCTGCAACGGACCGTAAGGCTCGACGCGACGGTCGAACCACCCGTCGGTGGCGTTCCACGTCACGCGCGCCATGTGGTCCGTGAAGACCGTGCCGAACCGGGGCGCGGCGAGCGCCAGCTCCCGGTCGGCGTCTGCCATGGGCGCGGCCGAGGGCCGGACGTCGAAGAGCTCGACGAGATCTTCGAGTGACTGCGAGAGGGGGTGCTGCGGAAGCGAGGTGCTCATGATCGATAGGGCCTTTCACCGGACGACCCCTGTAGTTTTCCACGACCGCAGCGATAGAACGACCTCGCGGTCCGGCACACCCACAGCGGACGTCCGTGCGCTGATGGACGGACGACGACGGGTCGGACGGCCGAGTACGGTCGCGCGAAGCGGTCAGCGCGCGATGCGCTGAGCGAGATCGCGCCCCACCTCGGCCGTCGACCGTACTCGACCGCCGCGCTCGACCAGGTCGGCGGCGACAGCGGCCTCGACCCGCGCCGAGGCCTCGGAGAGGCCCAGGTGGTCAAGGAGCATGGCGACCGAGAGGACGGTCGCTGTCGGGTCGGCCTTTCCCTGCCCTGCGATGTCGGGCGCGGACCCGTGGACGGGCTCGAACATCGACGGGGCCGTGCGGTCCGGGTTGATGTTGCCCGAGGCCGCGAGACCGATGCCGCCGGTGATGGCGGCAGCCTGGTCGGTGATGATGTCGCCGAACAGGTTGTCCGTGACGATCACGTCGAAACGCGACGGGTTCGTGGTGAGGAAGATCGTCGCGGCGTCGACGTGAAGGTAGTCCGTGGTGACGTCCGGGAACTCGGCGTTGATCGCGTCGACGGTACGGCGCCACAGGTGCCCTGCGTGGACGAGCACGTTGTGCTTGTGGACGAGCGTGAGGTGCTGGCGCGGACGCGCCTGGGCACGGGCGAAGGCGTCGCGGACGACTCGCTCGACGCCGAACGCCGTGTTGACCGAGACCTCCGTCGCGATCTCGTGCGGGGTCCCCACACGCACCGCACCCCCGACGCCGCCGTAGGGGCCCTCGGTGCCCTCCCGGACGACGACGAAGTCGACGTCGCCCGGGTCGGCCAGCGGTGACGTGACGCCGGGGTACAGCTTGCCCGGGCGCAGGTTGACGTAGTGGTCCAGCGCGAATCGCAGCTTGAGCAGCAGGCCGCGCTCCAGGACGCCGGAGGGCACCGTCGGGTCTCCGATCGCCCCGAGCAGGATCGCGTCGTGGGCCCGGATCGACTCCAGGTCCGCGTCGGTGAGCGTCTCGCCCGTGGCGTGCCAACGCTTCGCGCCGAGCTCGAAGGGCGTCGTCGAGATCGCGACGTCCTCCCCCGCGACCGCGGCCTCGAGGACTGCGAGCCCCTGGTCGACGACCTCGGTCCCGATGCCGTCGCCCGCCACCACTGCCAGTTCGATGTTCCGCGTCATGCTCGGGAGGCTACTCGTCGGTACCACTAGGCGATACGGCCGTCTCGCCTCTCGGACACCACCCGCGCCGACCTGCCCGGGCGCGTCGGGGACAACCGCCTTGCCAGTTTGGAGAAACGGCCGGTGTGACGCGATGATCAGGTCGAGAATCCGGTCTGAACGGCGGCGCGACCATCGGGGGTCGCGCCTCGGACCACGCGGAAGGGACATCGTGACGACGAACCGTCAGTCCGGCATGCCAAGCACGGTCCGGACCATGAACGACCGGGCCGCACTCGAGATCCTCCTCGACGTCGGCCCGCTGAGCAGGTCCGGCATCGTCCGTGAGCTCGGTGTCTCCCGGCCCACCGCCTCCCAGGTCGTCACCCGCCTGGAGAGCTCGGGTCTCATCGAGCCGCACGGCACCGCCCAGGGCGCACGCGGCCCGCTCGCCGTCACCTACAGCGTCCGCATGGACGTGATCGTCGGCCTCGCTCTCGACGTGGACCCCGACGGTATCGACGCGTCCGTGGTGGACGTCGCGGGGCGCGAGCTCGGCAGCGCGCGCATCAACGCCGGCCCGGGCCGCGACGCGGCGACGGACGTCCGCCAGGCGCTGACCGCCGCGTGCGCGAACGCAGGGGTCCCCGAGTCGCGCGTCGGCGTCGTCGTGATCGGCCTGCAGGCCGCGGCGGACCCGGCGACGGGCGACATCTCGCTCGTCGGGCACCTCCCGGGCTGGCCCCGGACCGGACTGCGCGACCTCGTCGAGAACGAGATCCGGATTCCCGTTCTTCTCGAGAACGACGTCAACCTTGCCGCGATCGCCGAGCACCACCACGCGTCGCCGAGCGAGTCGTCGTTCTCGCTGCTCTGGCTCGGGCAGGGCATCGGGCTCGGCAGCTGGATCGGCGACGATCTCCACCGCGGGGCCTCCGGCGCGGCCGGTGAGATCGGGTACCTCCCGATCGCCGCCGAGGTGGCCGACCTCGACGACTCCACGATCGCCCAGGACCTCATCGGCGGCCGACGCGTGATCTCGCTGGCGCACGACGCCGGGATCGAGGGGACGACCCTTCCCGCGGTTCTCGCGGGGTTGCGGGAGAACAAGGACGCCCGTCGCACCGTGGTCGAGGCGCTGGCACCCCGGGTCGCCTCCGTGCTGCGGCCCGTGGTGGCCGTCATGCAGCCCGCGCTCCTCGTGATCGGCGGGCCTGTCGGCATCTGCCTCGGCGCCGAGCTCGCCGACGCCATCGACCGTGAGCTCGAAGGCACAGAGCTCCGGGTCCCCCTCGCACCGTCGCTCGTCCCGGACGCACCGGCGCTCGCCGGGGCTCGGGCCGTCGCCGCCGCACGGGTGCGCGAGGGCCTCCTCACGCACGTCTAGGTGGAGGAAGCGACCGCGAGTGCGCGCTGCGGCGCCGTTCAGCGCGGGTAGAGGAGCGTGAACCGCTCGCAGAGCACGGGCATCTCGGACGAGAACTCACGCCCGACGCCGAGCGTGCGCCGGAAGAACTCCTCGTGACCGGCACGCCAGGACGCCAACGTGCGGTCGCCCTCGCCCTCGGCCCGCGCGAAGTCCTCGGTGACCTCCTCGAACGCGACCACCTCGACCTCGGAGGTCCGGATCAGGGCGCGCGGGGCGCCGTCCGCGTCGAGGATGATCGACAGGTCACCCTTCTGCGGAAGCGGCTCCCCGTCGTCCTCGTACGACCACACGGCCGACGAGGTGGCGGTCTTCGTCCCGTCGAGCACCAGGTCCAGCAGCCGGTCGGCCATCTCGGGCTCGTCGCCGAACGCCCAGGCCACCGGCGGCACCGCGGTCTCGTTGCCGAAGCCGGTCACCGTCCCTGTCCGGCCCAGGCCGGCCTTGATCCGCCCTGCCTCCCAGAACTCGACGAGCTGGGCGGCGTTCTCGGCGTCGACTGCGGTGAGTTCATCCATCCGGCCATCATTGCCCGGGCACGGCGACGGCCGCCACCCCGCAGGAGTGGCGGCCGTCACACCTGAGGGTCAGCGTCCGGCCGAGCCCTCGACGTAGTCGTTGTCGACGTCCTGCGTCCAGGCGTACATCTTGCGCAGGTCGCGGCCCGTGACCTCGATCGGGTGGGTCTCGCCCTTCTCGCGCAGAGCCTTGAACTCCGGCCCACCGGCGTCCTGGTCGTCGATGAATCGCTTGGCGAAAGCACCGTTCTGGATGTCGGCGAGAACGGCCTTCATGTTCTCCTTGACGCTCGGGTCGATGACGCGCGGACCGGAGACGTAGTCGCCGTACTCCGCGGTGTCGGAGACGGACCAGCGCTGCTTGGCGATGCCGCCCTCGATCATCAGGTCGACGATCAGCTTGAGCTCGTGGAGGACCTCGAAGTAGGCGATCTCCGGCTGGTAGCCGGCCTCGGTCAGCGTCTCGAACCCGTACTGGACGAGCTGCGATGCGCCACCGCAGAGCACGGCCTGCTCACCGAACAGGTCGGTCTCGGTCTCCTCGGTGAACGTGGTCTTGATGCCGCCGGCACGAAGCCCGCCGACACCCTTGGCGTACGCGAGCGCGGTGTCCCAGGCCTTGCCGGAGGCGTCCTGCTCGACCGCGACGATGACCGGCACACCACGGCCGGCCTCGTACTCACGGCGGACCGTGTGGCCCGGGCCCTTGGGGGCGACCATGACGATGTCGACACCCTCGGGCGCCTCGATGTAGCCGAAGCGGATGTTGAAGCCGTGCGCGAAGAGCAGGGTCGCGCCGTCCTTCAGGTTCGGGGCGATCTCGTTCGCGTACAGGTCACGCTGGGCCTGGTCGGGAGCGAGGATGACGACGACGTCCGCCGCCGCGACCGCCTCGCCCACGGGCAGGACCGCGAGACCCTGGTCCTCGGCCTTGGCCTTGGAGGAGGAACCCTCGCGCAGGCCGACGACGACGTCGACGCCCGAGTCACGCAGGTTCAGCGCGTGGGCGTGGCCCTGGCTGCCGTAACCGATGACGGCGACCTTCTTGCCGGCGAGCACGGCCAGGTCGGCGTCGTCCTCGTAGAACATCTCAGCCATGTGAATCTCCTTGCTGGTGGGGTGGCTCAGGCGGTCCGGGCGCGTTCGAGCGCCCGGTCCGTGATGGAACGGGCACCGCGGCCGACGGCCACTGTTCCCGACTTGACGATCTCGCGGATCCCGTACGGCTCGAGCGCGCCGAGAAGCGCGGCCAGCTTGTCGGGGTTCCCCGTGGCCTCGATCGTCACGGCGTCCGGGACGACGTCAACGACCTTGGCGCGGAAGAGCTGGACGACCTCGAGCACACCCGTACGGTACGCGGCATCCGCGCGGACCTTGACGAGCATGATCTCCCGCTGCACCGAGGAGGACGGCTCGAGCTCGACGATCTTGAGGACGTGCACGAGCTTGTTGAGCTGCTTGGTCACCTGCTCGAGCGGGCTCTCCTCGACGTCGACGACGACCGTGATGCGCGAGATGTCGTCGTGCTCCGTCGGCCCGACGGCGAGCGAGTGGATGTTGAAGGCACGGCGCGCGAAGAGACCGGCGACGCGCGTGAGCACGCCGGGCTTGTTCTCGACGAGCACAGAGAGTGTGTGACGGGACATGACAGGTCTCCCTCGGTCTCAGTCTTCGCGGTCCCACGCGGGTGAGATCCCGCGTGCGTACTGGATCTCGTCGTTGCTCACGCCGGCGGCCACCATCGGCCACACCATCGAGTCGCGCGAGACCCGGAAGTCCACGACGACGGGGCGGTCGTCGATCTCGTTCGCTCGCTTGATCGCGGCGTCGACGTCGCTCGCGTGCTCGACCCGGATCCCCTCGCAGCCGTACGCGTCGGCGAGCTTCACGAAGTCGGGGATCTGTCGCGTGCCGTGCCCGGTGTGCAGGTCCGTGTTCGAGTACCGCGACTCGTAGAAGAGCGTCTGCCACTGCCGGACCATGCCGAGCGACGAGTTGTTGATCACGGCGACCTTGATGGGGATCTCGTTGATCGCGCAGGTCGCGAGCTCCTGGTTGGTCATCTGGAAGCAGCCGTCGCCGTCGATCGACCACACCGTGGCGTCCGGGCGACCGACCTTCGCCCCCATGGCGGCGGGCACCGAGTAGCCCATCGTGCCGAGCCCCCCGGAGTTGAGCCAGGTCTTGGGGTGCTCGTAGCGGATGAACTGCGCCGCCCACATCTGGTGCTGCCCGACCCCGGCGACGTAGATCGACTCAGGACCGGAGAGCTCCCCGATGCGGGAGATGACGTACTGCGGTGACATGTGGCCGTCGTCCGGCTGGGCGTAGCCGAGCGGGTAGGTCTCGCGCCAGTCGTCGATCTGCCGCCACCAGGCTCCCAGGTCGGGACGGCCCTTCGACTCGTGCTCGCGGGCGAGCTCCGGGAGCAGGTCCGCGATGACCTCCTTGAGGTCACCGACGATCGGCACGTCGACGGCCTTGTTCTTGCCGATCTCGGCCGGGTCGATGTCGGCGTGCACGATCGCCGCGTGCGGCGCGAACGTCGAGAGCTGGCCCGTCACGCGGTCGTCGAACCGGGTGCCGAGCGCGACGATGAGGTCGGCCTTCTGGAGGGCGGCCACAGCCGGCACCGTCCCGTGCATCCCGGGCATGCCGAGGTTCTGCGGGTGGCTGTCCGGCAGGGCGCCGCGAGCCATCAACGTGGTGACCGTGGCAGCGCCGGAGGCGTCGACGAGCTGGCGCAGCTGCTCGGACGCCTCCGCCCGGATCACCCCGCCGCCGACGTAGAGCACCGGCCGGCGGGCCGTCGCGAGGAGGCGGGCGGCCTCCTTGATCTGCTTCGCGTGCGGCTTGGTCACCGGGTGGTAGCCCGGGAGGTTCAGGTCCTGCGGCCACGAGAACGTGGTCTGCGCCTGCATCGCGGACTTCGCGATGTCGACGAGGACCGGACCTGGACGGCCGGACCGGGCGATGTGGAAGGCCTCCGCGATGGTGCGCGGAATGTCCGCCGGGTCCGTCACCAGGTAGTTGTGCTTGGTGATCGGGAGGGTGATGCCGACGATGTCGGCCTCCTGGAACGCGTCGGTGCCGATCGACGACGCCGCGACCTGACCGGTGATGGCCACGAGCGGGATCGAGTCCATGTTCGCGTCGGCGATCGGTGTCACGAGGTTCGTCGCCCCGGGTCCGGAGGTCGCCATCGTGACGCCCACCTTGCCGGTGGCGTGTGCATAGCCGGACGCCGCGTGCCCACCGCCCTGCTCGTGACGCACCAGGATGTGGCGGATCCGCGAGGAGTCCATCAGCGGGTCGTAGGTCGGGAGGATCGCACCGCCGGGGATGCCGAAGACGACGTCGGCCCCGACCTCCTCGAGCGACCGGACGATCGACTGGGCGCCGGTGACCGACTCGGCCGGCACGGAGGCGCCTCCGCTCGTCAGTGGTGCCGGGGCGGTCCGTGCGCGCTGCGCTGCGGGCTTCGCGAAAGCTGCGGGCGACGGCGCGCCGGACCGCGGAGGTGCGGGGTGCGGGACCTGTCCCATCGGTATCTCCCTCGGTGATGACATGAAAAAACCCCTCGTACCCGGACTGGGTTCTTCGAGGGGTGAGCGCGCTGACGAAACCTGAGTGGTGGCTTCAGCCTGCGCGCCCAGTAAGTACTACGAGAATGTTCGTCTGCACAGCGCACACGTTACGCCGCCGCCCTCTGAATGTCACCTGGCGAGCCGGGTGTCCCACATCGTGGAACACCCGGCCCGAGGTTGAGACCGGTCAGGCGACGTCGCGCCGTCGGAAGACGAGCCAGGAGACCAGGACGAGAGCGACGACCACCGCGGTCAGGATCAGTCCACCCTGGGTCTGCGAGACGGGGTGCTCGACCCAGTCGCAGAGCATGCCGCTGTCGTCGGTCGCGTCGCACTCGGTGACGTAGACCGCCGTCCCTCCCTGGATCCAGGCGTTCATCGAGGTGACGAGCGTCCATGGCTTGATCGCGTCAAACACGTTCGCCGCGACGGCCTCGACGAGGATCGCCCAGCCCGCAACCACGCCGATCACGATCGCCGTGTGCCGCAGGAGCGAACCGAGGGCGGCACCCGACGCCGCGAGTCCGAGCGCGAGCGCCGCGGAACGGGCCCACATCTCGAGGTAGGGCCGCAGGTCCTGGTCGAGGTCGAACCGCCCGAGCGCCCCGTGGTGGTCGTACGCCCACAGCGAGCCTCCGGCGATCAGCCCCACCATGACGACCGTGACGGGCACGACGCCGAGGACTGCGGCCACGACCTTCGACCAGTAGACGCGGGAGCGTCGAGGCTCGAACGTCAGCCAGTTCCCGATCGCGCCGGAGGTGTGCTCCGCGGAGACGAAGGTAACTCCGACACCGAGGGTGAGCAGCGCGACGAGGAGCAGACTGAGCTGCACCGTGGACAGCCCCTCGCCCGCGAAGGTCGCGAAGTACGCGTAGTCCGCCCATACGGGCGGACCCATCTCGTCGCACTCGTAGTCGAGCGGTTCGCCGAGCTCCTCTGCGTCCGCCTTTTCGGCCGCGAGACAGTCCGCGACGTACGTCTCGCCGTTGTCCTCCCAGTCCTTCACGGAGGCGTCGAAGTCAGCCTGCATCGACGCCTGGACCTCGTCGGGCGGTGGCGTGGACGTGGTCCAGGAGCCGAGCACGACCAGGCCCGCCACGACGAGTCCTGCCACCATGGCCCACCGGATCAGGGTCCGCGCCCAGAAGCGCATCGACTCTGCTCGCAGCAGCCTCATCGGGCCACCCCCTCGGTCGGCTCGCCGGACTGTCGCTCAGCCGTGCCGGTCAGCTCGAGGAACACCGACTCGAGGTCCGCCTTGTGCGGGACGAGCGCCGAGACGTAGCTGCCCTGCAGCGCGAGCGTCCGGGTGACGTCGGCCGGGTTCTCCACGCCCTCGACGATCAGGGCCTCGCCGTCGCCGCGAACGACGAACCCGGCGTCCTGAAGGATGTTGAGCGCGCGAGCCGGGTCGGCGACCAGGACGCGTGCGGTCGCCGCGGTGCGACTGCTGAGCAGGTCTGCGACGCGCCCCTGCGAGACGATCGTCCCCTCGGAGACGATCGACACCGTGTCCGCGACCTGCTCGACCTCCGCGAGGATGTGGCTCGAGACCAGCACCGTCTTCCCCTCGACCGCGAGCGCCCGCATGGTCTCTCGGATCTCGCGGATCCCCGCGGGGTCGAGCCCGTTCGTCGGCTCGTCGAAGATCAGGAGGTCCGGGTCCTTCAGGAGCGTCGCGGCGATCGCGAGCCGCTGCTTCATGCCCAGCGAGTACTTGCGGAACGCGTCCTTGCCCCGGTCACCGAGACCGACGCTGTCGAGCACCTCGTCGACGCGTCGGACCGGCACGCCGATGCCCGTCGCCAGGATCTGCAGGTTCTTGCGCCCCGTGAACGCCGGGTAGAACTTCGGGTGCTCGACGATCGCGCCGATGCGCCGGACGACAGCGGGGAGCCGGTCGGGCACCTCGTGCCCGAAGATCCGCATCTCGCCCTCGTCGGCACGCACCAGCCCGAGCAGCATGCGGATCGTGGTCGTCTTCCCGGAGCCGTTCGGCCCGAGGAACCCGTGGACACCGCCGACCGGGACCTCGAGGTCGAGGCTGCGCACCCCGACCGACGCACCCCGACGGCTCCGATAGGTCTTCCGTAGTCCCCGGGTCTCGATCGCTAGATCGTTGGCCACACTGCCTCCTGACATCTTCCGTCAGCGCCCCCTGGCGCTGACGAGAGCATAGGGGAGGAAATCGGCGGAGGTGTCGGGAATCTACGTTTCGGCCGGCGAGGGCGGGACGGCAGATGCCCCGGCCGCGCGCGCCTGGATCCCGAGGCCTGCCGCCACGGTGGAGATCTCCTGCGCGAGCCGGACGTCCTTCGTGGTCAGCCCGCCGACGTCGTGCGTCACGAGGCTGACGACGACCTCGGGGTAGCGGAGCTCGAGATCGGGGTGGTGTCCCGCGGCCTCTGCCCTCTCCCCGACGAGCGCGACGAAGTGCAGTCCGGTCGCGAACGTCCCCGTGGCGAAGACCGCCCGGGCACGACCGTCGACGACGCTCCAGTTAGGCGTACCCACCTCCGCCAAGAACGTCTCGGACGTCATCCGTCCGTCTGCCGTGTCCGCCGTGTCCGCCATGGGGCCAGGGTGCACCAGCCCGGTGACACCCGCTACATCAGGACGGCGCCGGTCGAGGCCGACTGCACGAGCCGCGAGTACTTGGCGAGCACCCCGCGCGTGTACCCGTGGCCGAGCGGCGCCCAGCCCTCGCGGCGAGCCTCGAGCTCGGACTCGTCCACCAGCAGGTCGAGCGTCTTGCTCGCGACGTCGAGCCGGATCCGGTCTCCGTCCCGGACGAACGCGATCGGGCCGGCGTCGACCGCCTCGGGCGCCACGTGCCCGACGCAGAGCCCCGTCGTCCCGCCCGAGAACCTTCCGTCGGTCAGGAGCAGGACGGACTTCCCGAGCCCCGCGCCCTTGATCGCTCCGGTGATCGCCAGCATCTCCCGCATCCCGGGTCCGCCCTTCGGGCCCTCGTACCGGATGACCACGACGTCGCCGTCGGTGATCGTCCCGTCCTCCAGCGCGTCCAGCGCCGCGCGTTCGCGCTCGAAGACCCGGGCGGTGCCCTCGAAGACGTCTTCGTCGAACCCGGCCGACTTCACGACGGCACCGTCCGGGGCGAGCGAGCCGTGCAGGATCGTGATCCCGCCGGTCGCGTGGATCGGGTCGTCGAGTGCGCGCAGGATCTTGCCGTCGGGGTCGGGCGGTGCGACGTCGGCGAGGTTCTCGGCGACGGTCCGGCCCGTGACGGTGAGACAGTCACCGTGCAGCAGCCCGGCGTCGAGCAGGGCCTTCATCACCACCGGGACCCCGCCGATACGGTCGACGTCGTTCATCACGTACCGACCGAACGGCTTGAGGTCACCGAGGTGCGGGACCTTGGCGGCGACCCGGTCGAAGTCGGCGAGGGTCAGCTCCACCTCGGCCTCATTGGCGATGGCGAGCAGGTGGAGCACGGCGTTCGTCGAGCCCCCGAAGGCCATCACGACGGCGATCGCGTTCTCGAACGCCTCCTTCGTCATGATGTCGCGGGCCGTGATGCCACGGCGGAGAAGCTCGACCACGGCCTCCCCCGACGCACGGGCGAACGCGTCGCGGCGTCGGTCGGCCGACGGCGGTGCTGCGGAACCGGGGAGCGACATGCCCATCGCCTCGGCGACCGAGGCCATCGTGTTGGCCGTGTACATGCCGCCACAGGCGCCCTCCCCCGGGCAGATCGCGCGCTCGATCCGGTCGAGGTCGCCCTTGCTCATGAGTCCGCGCGAGCAGGCTCCCACGGCCTCGAAGGCGTCGATCAGCGTGACGTCCTTCTCGGTGCCGTCCTCGAGCTTGACCCAGCCCGGCATGATCGAGCCGGCATAGAGGAAGACGCTCGAGAGGTCGAGTCGGGCGGCCGCCATGAGCATGCCCGGGAGCGACTTGTCGCAACCGGCGAGGAGCACGGAGCCGTCGAGACGCTCCGCCTGCATCACGGTCTCGACCGAGTCCGCGATCACCTCGCGGCTCACGAGGGAGAAGTGCATACCCTCGTGCCCCATCGAGATACCGTCGGAGACCGAGATCGTGCCGAACTCGAGCGGATACCCACCCCCGCCGTGCACGCCCTCCTTCACGGCCTTGGCGAGCCGGTCGAGCGAGAGGTTGCACGGGGTGATCTCGTTCCACGAGCTCGCGACGCCGATCTGCGGCTTGACCCAGTCGTCGTCGCCCATGCCCACGGCCCGGAGCATTCCTCGCGAGGCCGTGGCCTCGATCCCGTCGGTGACCTGCCTGGATCGTGGCTTGATGTCCGGTGTGCTCATCGTTCGAGTGTGGACCGGGACGGCCCCGAACGCCATACGCGTCCGGGGCCGTCTCACTGGGCGAACCGTGCCGCTACCGCTGGGGAAGCCTGGACACGTCGCGGACCGCACCCTTGTCGGCGGACGTCGCCATCGCGGCGTAGGCCCGCAGCGCCGGGGAGACGTACCGGTCGCGGTCGACGGGCTGCCACGGCCGTTCGGAGGCCTCCATCTTGGCGCGCCGTTCGGCGATGACGTCGTCGGGCACGTTCAGGCGGATCGCGCGCGTGTCGACGTCGATCTCGATCTCGTCACCGTCCTCGACCAGGCCGATCACCCCGCCCGCCGCGGCCTCGGGCGAGACGTGTCCGACGGAGATCCCCGACGACCCTCCCGAGAACCGGCCGTCCGTGATGAGGGCACAGACCTTGCCGAGTCCGCGACCCTTGATGAACGACGTCGGGTAGAGCATCTCCTGCATGCCTGGCCCCCCGGCAGGTCCCTCGTAGCGCACCACGACGACGTGACCGGGCTTCACCTCCTTGCGGAGGATCTTGTCGACGGCCTCGTCCTGCGACTCGCAGACCAGGGCGCGGCCGGTGAAGTGGAAGACGTCGGGGTCGACCCCCGCGGTCTTGAACACGGCGCCGTCCTCGGCGAGGTTCCCGCGTAGCACCGCGAGCCCTCCGTCGACCGTGTAGGCGTGCTCGACGTCGTGGATGCAGCCTTCGGCGGCATCGGTGTCGAGGCTCTCCCAGCGGTTCGTCGTCGAGAACGCCTGCGTGGTCCGCACACCACCCGGTGCCGCGTGGAAGAGCTCGACCGCGCGGTCCGTGGCCTTGCCGCCCCGCACGTCCCAGTCGTCGAGCCAGGCGCCGAGGGTCGGGGTGTGGATCGAGGTCACGTCGCGGTTGAGCAGACCGCCCCGGTCGAGCTCGCCCAGCAGCGCCGGGATCCCTCCGGCACGGTGGACGTCCTCCATGTGGAAGCTCGGGTGGTTCGGCGCGACCTTCGAGAGGCAGGGCACCTGACGGCTGATGCGCTCGATGTCCGTGAGGTCGAAGTCGACCTCACCCTCCTGCGCCGCGGCCAGCACGTGGAGCACCGTGTTCGTCGAACCGCCCATCGCGACGTCGAGCGCCATCGCGTTCTCGAACGCCGCCTTCGTCGCGATCCCCCGGGGCGACGCGGTGTCGTCCTCGTCGTCGTAGTACCGACGGGCCAGGTCGACGACGGTGCGACCGGCCTCGAGGAACAGCTCCTTGCGGGCCGCGTGGGTCGCCAGCGTCGAACCGTTCCCGGGCAGGGAGAGCCCGAGAGCCTCGGTCAGGCAGTTCATCGAGTTCGCGGTGAACATCCCCGAGCACGAGCCGCACGTCGGGCACGCGTTCTCCTCGACCTGCGCGAGCGCCTCGTCGCTGACGCCCTCGTCGGCCGCGTAGTTGATCGCGTTGACCAGGTTCAGCGGCGTCCGCGCGACGCCGTCCGCCACGACGGCCTTGCCGGCCTCCATCGGGCCTCCCGAGACGAACACGACGGGGATGTTCAGCCGCAGCGCCGCGTTGAGCATCCCCGGGGTGATCTTGTCGCAGTTGGAGATGCAGACGAGCGCGTCGGCGCAGTGCGCGTTGACCATGTACTCCACGGAGTCGGCGATCAGGTCACGGCTGGGCAGGGAGTACAGCATGCCTGCGTGCCCCATCGCGATGCCGTCGTCGACGGCGATCGTGTTGAACTCCTTCGCGACGCCGCCGGCCTCGCGGACGGCTCCGGCGACCAGGTCGCCCATGTCCTTGAGGTGTACGTGCCCCGGGACGAACTGCGTGTAGGAGTTCGCGATGGCGACGATCGGTTTGCCGAAGTCGTCGGCACCGGTGCCGGTCGCGCGCCAGAGCGCGCGAGCACCGGCCATGTTGCGACCGTGGGTGGACGTCCGAGAGCGCAGAGGGCGGCTCATGGGTGAACTCCTTTGACGTACGGGTCCGTCGTGCGACGGCTCGCAGAGCCTACGTCCGTCTCGCCATTCGGCGGACACTGCGCTCACAAAGCGGACGGAGCCTCGTCGCCACCGTCGGACCGCTTGGCCTCCAGCGCATCGGCGTGCCGGATGTGTCGCGTGATCCACGGCGAGAGGAAGAGCAGCACGACGGCGACACCGACCGCGACAAGTCCGGTCCACCCGAAGTACGCGACCTGGCTCGCCCCCTCGGTCGCCTGGACGAGCTGGGCGGTGATCGCCTGGCCCGCCGCCGGCGCAAGGAACCAGAGCGCCATCGCCTGGTTGCGGAACGCCTTCGGCGCGAGCAGGGTCGTCGCGGCCAGACCCACCGGAGACAGGCACAGCTCGCCGAGGGTCTGGATCACGTACACCATCGCCAGCGTCCAGGCCGGGGCGTCAGCCCCGTCCATGACCACGATGACCCCGGCCAGCCAGAGGAACGAGAGTCCCGCGAAGGTCAGGCCGATGACGAACTTGTAGGCCGTCGGGGGCTGGTCCTTGGTCTTCTTCCAGAACCACGCGAACAACGGGGCGAGGATGATGATGCTCGCGGGATTGACCGACTGGAAGAACTCCGGGTTCACCTCGGTGCCGAGGAACGTCAGGTCGGTGCTGTCCTTGGCGAACTCCGACAGCGTGGTCGCCGCCTGCTCGAAGATCATCCAGAAAAACGTGGCGGCGACGAACAGCGGGACGTATGCGAGGACTCGCGGCCGCTCGTAGTCCTCGACCTTCGGCGAGCGGTACATCAGCGTCAGGTAGAAGATCGGCGCGGCGAACGCGAGGTACGACATCCCGTCGATGAACGCGTCGATCGACCAGCCACCACCTGCCCACGTCCCCAGGAGCATCGCGACGGCGACGGCCAGCAGGAGCAGGAGCCCACCGCGGACCAGCGCGGGCGCCTCGTCACGGGTGATCGGGTTCGGGACGTCCTTCCCGGCGTCGCGCAGTAGCCTTCCGCCGGCGACGTAGAAGACGAGCGCGATGGCCATGCCGATCGCGGCGACCGAGAACCCGGCGTGGTACCCGCCCCACTCGCGCACCCAGCCGACGAGGAACGGCGCCGTCAGGGAGCCGATGTTGATCCCCATGTAGAAGATCGTGAACGCGGCGTTGCGGCGGTCGTCGTCGCGCGCGTAGAGGTCGCCGACCATCGACGAGACGTTCGGCTTGAGCAGACCCGTGCCGAGCGCGACGAACGCGATTCCCGACATCGAGAACCCGACCCCGGGGATGGTCAGCAGGACGTGGCCCGCCGCGATGATCACACCGCCGTACAGGACGGCACGCCGTGCACCGATGACGCGGTCCGCGAGCCACCCGCCCACGATCGTCAGCAGGTACACCGAGGTGCCGTAGATCGACACGAACGCGAGGCCGGTGGCGTCGTCGAGCCCGAGGCCGCCGTTCGCCGCCGTGTCCGTGAGGTAGTACAGCAGGATGGCGCGCATCCCGTAGTAGCTGAACCGCTCCCACATCTCCGTGGTGAACAGCGTCATCAGACCACGGGGGTGGCCGAAGAAAGTCGGCTCGTCCGGCTCCGCGCCGGTCGTGCCTCGCGCGGGGCGGTCGTCCGTCATGAAGGCGATCATGCCATTCCTGTGAGGCGACTGCGCGGGCGCTGAGGGCACGTCGCGCGAGACTTCTGTGAGGTTCGCGTGGAGGCCGTACCGTGACCGCATGACGACGTTGCACTGGTTCCGTCGAGACCTGCGTGTCGCGGACAACCCTGCCCTCGCCGCGGCGTCGGACGCAGCCCGTGACGCGGCGTCCGACGTCGTCCCGCTCTTCGTCCTCGATCCCGCGCTCTGGGCGACGGCCGGGGTACCGCGCCGCTCGCACCTCGCCCGAAGCCTCGCCCGGCTGGACGAGGCTCTCGGCGGCGCGCTCGTCGTCCGCCTGGGCGACCCCTCCGAGGTGGTCCCCGCCCTCGTCGCCGAGCTCGACGCCGAGGCGGTGTACGTGACCGCGGCCCTCGAACCGTACGGACGGCGTCGGGACGAGCAGGTCGCAGCGCGCCTCGGCGACCTTCGGGCCGAGCTCCGCCCGGTCGGGTCGCCCTATGCCGTCTCCCCCGGACGCGTGCGCAAGTCCGACGGCGACCCGTATCAGGTCTTCACACCGTTCCACCGTGCCTGGCTCGATCACGGGTGGCGCGCCCCGGCCGCCGCTCCCCAGGACTCCCCGTGGGCCGACGTGCGCAGCGACCCGCTGCCCGAGCCGCCCGAGACCTCTGCGGATCTTCCCCCGGCCGGCGAGAAGGCCGCCCTCGGACGGTGGCACGACTTCCTCGCCGACGAGCTCGTCCACTACGTCGAGGACCGCGACGTCCCGGGTCGTGCGACGTCGGGGCTCTCGACCGCGCTGAAGTGGGGCGAGATCCACCCGCGCACGATGCTCCGGGATCTCGCGCAGCTCGACGCGAACACTGCTCCTCCGGAGGTGGTCGCGGCATATCGCCGGCAGCTCGCGTGGCGCGACTTCCACGCCGACGTCCTGTTCCACCACCCGTCGGCCCGCACGCGCTCGCTCAAGCGTGTCGTGCCGGACGACGCGTGGGCCACGGGAACCGAGGAGTCGGAGGCCCTCGAACGCTGGGCCACCGGCACCACCGGGTTCCCGTTCGTCGACGCCGGGATGCGCGAGCTCCTCGCGACCGGACGCATGCACAACCGGCTCCGCATGGTCGTGGCCTCGTTCCTGGTCAAGGACCTGCACGTGCGGTGGCAGCGCGGAGCAGAGCACTTCATGCGGCACCTCGTCGACGGCGACGTCGCGCAGAACCAGCTCAACTGGCAGTGGGTCGCCGGCACCGGGCGGGACGCCGCCCCGTACTTCCGGGTGTTCAACCCCGTGACCCAGGGGCTGAAGTTCGACCCGGACGGCACGTACGTGCGGCGATGGGTCCCCGAGCTGCGCCACCTCTCCGGGAAGTCGGCCCACGAGCCGTGGAAGGTTCCGGACGACCTGTTCGCGGCCCCGGACCCGGCCCTTCCGGCCTACCCCGAACGCATGGTCGACCACGCGCACGAGCGCGAACGGACGCTCGAGGACTTCGCACGGCGCGACGGGTAGCAGGCGGACCGGTCCCTGCGCCTACTCCATGGCGTCGAACTCATCCGAGAGGATGCTCATGACGATGCCGTCGCACCACCCGTCACCGTCCCGGTACGCGTCGCGTAGTCGCCCCTCCTCGCGGAATCCGAGGCTCTCGTACAGCATCACGGCGCGCGGGTTGATCGCGAGGACGTCGAGACCCACCCGGTGCAGGTCCGCCCCCTCGGGGGAGAACGCGAACTTCAGCACCTGATAGATCGCCTCGCTGCCGTACCCGCGCCCACGGTAGTTCGGGAGCATCAGCATGTGGATGTTCGCGGACCGGACGTCCTCGTCGATCTTGTCGAGGGTGATCTCGCCGATCATCTCGTCACTGACCGGCTCGCCGTCCCGGATGGCCCCGGGCGTGATCGCCCAGTCGAACCGACCGGGCATGTCCGAGACCTCGGCGCACCAAGAGTCGATCTCCTGGCGCTCAAAGACTCGTGTCCGCCCGGTCTGGCGCATCGTGTCGGGGTCCTGGACGGACTCCCACATGCGATCGGCGTCTCGCGGTTCGATCGGCCGGAGACGAACCATCTCCGCCTGCACCGAAGGCCCCCGTGTCATACCGCGACTCCCCTCATCGTCCGTTCAGCTCACTCGTTCGAGGACGAGCTCGCGCACGCGGCCCGCGTCTGCCTGGCCGCGCGTCGCCTTCATCACGGCACCGATGATCGCCCCCACCGGTCCGAGGTTGCCACCACGGATCTTGTCGGCGATGTCCGGCTGCGCGGCGAGCGCGGCGTCGATCGCCTCGAGGAGCGGACCGTCGTCCGAGACGACCTCGAGCCCCCGGGCCTGGACCACGGCGGTCGGGTCACCCTCGCCGGCGAGGACGCCCTCGAGCGCCTGCCGGGCCAGCTTGTCGTTGATCCGACCCGAGTCGACGAGTCCCTGCAGCTCGGAGATCTGCGCCGGGGTCACGGGCAGGTCGGCCAGCTCGACCTCGTCGGACTTGGCCTTGCGGGCGAGCTCACCCATCCACCACTTGCGGGCGCCGGCGGCACTCGTCCCGGCGGCCACGGTCGCCTCGATCAGATCGAGCGCTCCCGCGTTGACGACGTCACGCATCTCTGCATCGGCGTATCCCCACTCGGCGTGGAGCCGACGACGTCGCTCGGCGGGCAGCTCGGGCAGAGCTGCCCGCAGCTCTTCGACCCAGTCGCGGCTCGGCGCGACGGGGACCAGGTCGGGCTCCGGGAAGTAGCGGTAGTCCTCGGCGTCCGACTTGGGACGTCCCGACGAAGTGCTCGAGGTGTCCTCGTGCCAGTGGCGCGTCTCCTGGACGATCGTGCCCGACGTGTCCAGCACGGCCGCCTGGCGCGACACCTCGTAGCGCACCGCGCGCTCGATCGAGCGGAACGAGTTGACGTTCTTGGTCTCGGTCCGGGTGCCCAACGGGGAGTCGGGCGTGGGGCGCAGCGACAGGTTGACGTCCGCACGTACGTTGCCGCGCTCCATCCGCGCCTCCGAGACGTCGAGCGTCCGGAAGATGTCGCGCAACGCGTGCACGTAGGCTCGCGCGACCTCGGGCGCCCGCTCCCCCGCGCCCGTGATGGGCCGCGTCACGATCTCGACGAGCGGGATGCCGGCACGGTTGTAGTCGACGAGCGAGTACTCGGCGCCCTGGATCCGGCCGCCCGTCCCACCGACGTGCGTGTTCTTGCCCGCGTCCTCCTCCATGTGCGCGCGCTCGATCTCCACGCGGAAGATCTCTCCGTCCTCCAGCTCGACGTCCAGCCAGCCGTCGAAGGCGATCGGCTCGTCGTACTGCGACGTCTGGAAGTTCTTCGGGTTGTCCGGGTAGAAGTAGTTCTTCCGCGCGAACCGGCAACTCTCGGCGATCTGGCAGTTGAGCGCGAGACCGATCTTGATCGCCGACTCGACCGCGGTCCGGTTCACGACCGGGAGCGCGCCGGGAAGGCCGAGCGAGACCGGGGTGACCTGGGTGTTCGGCTCACCACCGAACTCGACCTCCGCCGGGCAGAACATCTTCGTGCGAGTTCCGAGCTCGACGTGCACCTCGAGCCCGATGACCGGGTCGTAGCGCTTCAGCGCCTCCTCGAACGGAACGAGATCAACTGCGGCGCTCATGCCTTCTCCTCCAGCTCGGGGGCCTGCTCAAGGAGCGGGCCACCCCATGACTTCTCCAACGCCGTCTCCAGCGCGGCTCCGACCCGGTACATCCGGTGGTCCTGCTTCGCGGGTGCGAGGATCTGGAATCCGACCGGGAGCCCGTCGTCGGACACGCCGTTCGGCAGCGACATGCCCGGAACCCCTGCGAGGTTGGCGGGGATCGTCGCGATGTCGTTCAGGTACATCGCCAGCGGGTCGTCGAGCTTGGAACCCAGCTCGAACGCCGTGGTCGGTGCCGTCGGCGAGACCAGGACGTCGACCTGCTCGAACGCCGCGTCGAAGTCCCGCTGGATCAGGGTGCGGACCTTCTGCGCGCTGCCGTAGTACGCGTCGTAGTAGCCCGCCGAGAGCGCATAGGTACCCAGGATGACGCGGCGCTTGACCTCGTCGCCGAACCCGGCGCCACGAGTCGCCGACATGACACGTTCGGCCGTGACGGGCCCCTCGTCGGGCTCGACCCGCAGACCGAACCGCATGCCGTCGAACTTCGCGAGGTTGCTCGACGCCTCCGCCGGCATGATCAGGTAGTACGCGCCGAGCGCGTACTCGAAGTTCGGGCACGAGACCTCGACGATCTCTGCGCCCAGACCGCGCAGCACCTCGAGCGACTCCTCGAAGCGCGCACTGACACCGGCCTGGTAGCCGTCTCCGCTCAGCTCCTTCACGACGCCGATCCGCACCCCGGCGAGGTCGCCCGACGCGCCCTGGCGTGCGGCGTCGACGACCGGCGGGACGGCCTCGGGGATGGAGGTCGAGTCGCGCGGGTCGTGACCGCCGAGCAGCTCGTGCAGCAGCGCGGAGTCGAGCACCGTCCGGGTGACCGGCCCTGCCTGGTCGAGCGACGACGCCATGGCGATGAGCCCGTAGCGCGAGATGCCCCCGTAGGTCGGCTTCACACCGACCGTCCCGGTGACCGCACCAGGCTGACGGATCGACCCACCGGTGTCGGTGCCCACGGCGAGCGGCGCCGCGAAAGCGGCGACCGCGGCCGCCGAACCCCCGCCCGAACCGCCCGGGATCCGGGTGAGGTCCCAGGGGTTGCGCGTCGGCCCGTAGGCCGAGTGCTCGGTCGAGGACCCCATGGCGAACTCGTCCATGTTCGTCTTGCCCAGGATCGGCATGCCGGCGGCACGGACGCGCTCGACGAGCGTCGCGTCGTAGGGCGGAACCCAGCCCTCGAGGATCTTCGAGCCAGCGGTCGTCGGGATGCCCTGCGTGACGACGACGTCCTTGATCGCGATCGGCACCCCGGCGAGCGGGTGCAGGTCCTCGCCCGCGGCACGACGTGCGTCGACGTCGCGGGCGGTGGTGAGAGCCTCCTCGGCGTTGACGTGGAGGTAGGCGTGGACGTCACCGTCGACCGCGGCGATGCGATCCAGGTGTGCCTGCGTCAGATCGACGCTCGTCACGGTCCCCGCCGACAGACGTGCGGCCATCTCCGCGGCCGTCAGACGCGTCAGGTCGGTCATCAGTCCTCCCCCAGGATCTGCGGGACGAGGAAACGGCCGTCGAGCGCCTCGGGGGCACCCGCCAGCACGTCCTCGACCGGAAGCGCCGGCTCGGGCACGTCCTCGCGGTAGACGTTCGTCAGGGGCAGGGGGTGGCTCGTCGCGGGAACCTCGGGCGTCGCGACCGCACTGACCTGGGCGATCGCGTCGACGATGACGTCGAGCTCACCGGCCAGGCGCGTCACCTCGTCGGGGCTCAGGTCGATGCGGGCGAGCGCCGCGACGCGCGCGACCTCGTCACGGGAGATGGTGGACATGAGAACAGTCTAGGGCGTGCCCGCGACACCACGACGACCGGTCGAGCACTTCCTGCCCGTATACCCCAGGGGGTACCCTGGCGCGATGGACCCCAAGGCCACGACCACGCTCACCTCGCCGTCTCCGCCACTGTGGAGAGAGGTTGCTTCGTGGTCGGCGCGCCGGTGGTGGACCGCGACCGCGACCGCACTCCTCACCGTCCTCGTGATCGGCATACCGACCGACCTGATCGACACGCCGTGGTTCGGACGGGAGATCCCTCCGACGTCGTGGGTGTGGCCCGCGCTCGTGGCCAGTGCGACGCTCACCGGACTGTTGGCCGCCACCTACGTCGCTCCCCCCACCGGCCGTCGACGGAACCGCCGACCGCCGCGGTCTGGTCGGCGCCACCGTGACCTTCTTCGCCGTCGGGTGCCCGGTCTGCGACAAGCTCGTGCTGCTGGCGCTCGGGTACAGCGGCGCCGCCGCATGGTTTGAGCCCGTACAGCCGATCCTGGCAGTCGGCTCGGTGGCCCTCCTCCTGTGGGCGCTCGCCACCCGGGTGAGGCGTGAGAGAGCCTGTCCGGTCGATCGCCGGCCAGGCGGAGCGTCAGCTCGTGGACGCGGTCCGGGCGACGATGACACGCTCGAGGACGATGAGCGCGACGACGACCACGAAGCCGGCGGCCGCGAAGGCGACAGCCGTTCCGAGGTCCTCTGACGGCGCCTGCAGGCCGCGGTCGTCGTCCTGCCACGGCCAGAGTGCACGGAGACTGCCCGCCATGACACCTGTCAGGACGGCGAGCGTGACGCGTCGACGGTGCTCCAGCAGCCACTGAAGGAGCTTCACGATCGACGCCAGCCCGAGGACGGCCCCGAGCGCGAAGAGTGCGAGGTAGCCGAGATCGCGATCGTTGACCGCCCCGAGGGTCGACTCGTACAGCCCCATCGTCAGCAGCAGGAAAGAACCCGACAGTCCTGGGAGAACCAGTGCGGTGACGGCGATGAACGCCGAGACGACGATGACGACGGGGGTCGGCTCGACCTCCCCCGCCGGCAGACCGACGACGACGAGCGCGACGACGGCTCCCGCGACAGCGGCTGCTCCGTCCTTCCAGCTCCAACGGGAACGGCCCCGGGGGCGTGGTTCCGCTGCGGCGGACAAAGAGTACGGCACCCAGAGCGAGGCGAGCACCAGACCGAAGAAGAGTGCGTTCATCTCGAAGGGGTGCTCGGTGACGACCTCCTCCATCACTCCTGACATCACGACAAGCGCGATCGCCATGCCGACGCCGAGCGGAAGGAGGATGTCCCAGCGGACACGGTCGAGGTCTTCTCGCGCCCTGTCGAGGCCGCGGCCACGGACTCCGTCGGTCGCGGCGATCCGCAGTCCCGAGAGCAGGTGACCGGCCGAGGTCAGAAGATCCTCGTACACACCCACCATCAGCGCGATCGTGCCGCCACTGACTCCCGGGACGGTCTCAGCAGTCCCCATCAGGCCGCCACGGACGACGTTCAAAGCAACCGAGCCGGCGCGGCGCGGGCCACGGTCCGACGGGCGGGCATGTGTGGGCATGCAGACTCTCCTCTGGGGGCGATCGACCGCTCGAGCCTAGAGCATCGGGCACCACCAAGATGACGGCGTGGGGGTATGCCAAAGGCCCACCCCGGTTGGGGTGGGCCTTTGGTGAATGGTTGTCCGGCGGTGTCCTACTCTCCCACCCCGTTCCCAGGGCAGTACCATCGGCGCTGAAGGGCTTAGCTTCCGGGTTCGGAATGGGACCGGGCGTTTCCCCTTCGCTGTGACCGCCGTAACTCTATGGAGATGTTGGGTTTCCTTCCCCCGGGTTGTCCGCGTGTGTGCGGGTGGGGGTTGGTGGTGCCCGTGTCTCGGGAACCGCATAGTGGACGCAAGCATTGAAGTGTTGGGTTGTGAAGTTGTTGGCTGATTAGTACCGGTCAGCTGCGGCAGTCTTTAGTCCTGCCTTCCACGTCCGGCCTATCGACCCAGTGTTCTGGCTGGGTGCCTTCCACCCCGTGGGGTGTGGAAACCTCATCTTGAAGCAGGCTTCCCGCTTAGATGCTTTCAGCGGTTATCCCTTCCGAACGTAGCTAACCAGCCGTGCCACTGGCGTGACAACTGGCATACCAGAGGTTCGTCCGTCCCGGTCCTCTCGTACTAGGGACAGCCCTTCTCAAGTTTCCTGCGCGCGCAGCGGATAGGGACCGAACTGTCTCACGACGTTCTAAACCCAGCTCGCGTACCGCTTTAATGGGCGAACAGCCCAACCCTTGGGACCTACTCCAGCCCCAGGATGCGACGAGCCGACATCGAGGTGCCAAACCATGCCGTCGATATGGACTCTTGGGCAAGATCAGCCTGTTATCCCCGGGGTACCTTTTATCCGTTGAGCGACGGCGCTTCCACAAGCCACCGCCGGATCACTAGTTCCGACTTTCGTCCCTGCTCGACTTGTCAGTCTCACAGTCAAGCTCCCTTGTGCACTTGCACTCGACACCTGATTGCCAACCAGGCTGAGGGAACCTTTGAGCGCCTCCGTTACATTTTGGGAGGCAACCGCCCCAGTTAAACTACCCACCAGACACTGTCCCTGATCCGGATTACGGACCGAGGTTAGGAATCCAGAGCGACCAGAGTGGTATTTCAACGTTGACTCCGCCCGTGCTGGCGCACGGGTTTCACAGTCTCCCACCTATCCTACACAAGCCGCACCGAACACCAATATCAAGCTATAGTAAAGGTCCCGGGGTCTTTCCGTCCTGCTGCGCGTAACGAGCATCTTTACTCGTAGTGCAATTTCGCCGAGTTCGCGGTTGAGACAGCGGAGAAGTCGTTACGCCATTCGTGCAGGTCGGAACTTACCCGACAAGGAATTTCGCTACCTTAGGATGGTTATAGTTACCACCGCCGTTTACTGGGGCTTAAATTCTGAGCTTCGCACCGAAGTGCTGACCCGTCCTCTTAACCTTCCAGCACCGGGCAGGCGTCAGTCCGTATACATCGTCTTGCGACTTAGCACGGACCTGTGTTTTTAGTAAACAGTCGCTTCTCCCTGGTCTCTGCGGCCCTCCACGCTTCGCCCAGCTAGTGGGTTGACGTTTCAGGCCCCCCTTCTCCCGAAGTTACGGGGGCATTTTGCCGAGTTCCTTAACCACGATTCTCTCGATCGCCTTAGTATTCTCTACCTGATCACCTGAGTCGGTTTGGGGTACGGGCGGCTAGAACCTCGCGTCGAGGCTTTTCTTGGCAGCATAGGATCATCGCTTTCGCACATACGTGCTCACCATCAGTTCTCAGGCTCACGCCCGGCGGATTTGCCTACCGGACACCCTACGACCTTAGACGTGGACAACCATCGCCACGCGCAACTACCTTCCTGCGTCACCCCTGTTAATACGCTTACCTAGTACGAGCTCGGGTCCCGCGCGCCCCGCCACGATGACCCCGAAGGGTCGGTGTGGAGGTTTGGGCGGTTAGCATCACTCAGTTCGGTATGGGCGGTTCTTCGCCGGTAGGAGAATATCAACTCCTTGTCCATCGACTACGCCTGTCGGCCTCGCCTTAGGTCCCGACTTACCCAGGGCGGATTAGCCTGGCCCTGGAACCCTTGATCATTCGGCGGACGGGTTTCTCACCCGTCTTTCGCTACTCATGCCTGCATTCTCACTCGTGTGGGCTCCACCGCTGGATTCCTCCGCGACTTCACTGCCCACACGACGCTCCCCTACCCATCCACACGCCTGGACCACGAAGGCCTGGCGAATGTGTGAATGCCACAGCTTCGGCGGTGTACTTGAGCCCCGCTACATTGTCGGCGCGGAATCACTTGACCAGTGAGCTATTACGCACTCTTTCAAGGGTGGCTGCTTCTAAGCCAACCTCCTGGTTGTCTGTGCAACTCCACATCCTTTCCCACTTAGCACACGCTTAGGGGCCTTAGCTGGTGGTCTGGGCTGTTTCCCTCTCGACTACGGAGCTTATCCCCCGCAGTCTCACTGCCACGCTCTCACTTACCGGCATTCGGAGTTTGGCTGACGTCAGTAACCTGGTGAGGCCCATTAGCCATCCAGTAGCTCTACCTCCGGTAAGAAACACGTGACGCTGCACCTAAATGCATTTCGGGGAGAACCAGCTATCACGAAGTTTGATTGGCCTTTCACCCCTAACCACAGGTCATCCCCCAGGTTTTCAACCCTGGTGGGTTCGGTCCTCCACGCGGTCTTACCCGCGCTTCAACCTGCCCATGGCTAGATCACTTCGCTTCGGGTCTAGACCCAGCGACTATGGTCGCCCTATTCGGACTCGCTTTCGCTACGGCTTCCCCACACGGGTTAACCTCGCCACTGAGCACTAACTCGCAGGCTCATTCTTCAAAAGGCACGCCGTCACCCCTGCTAGGGAGGCTCCGACGGATTGTAGGCACACGGTTTCAGGTACTATTTCACTCCCCTCCCGGGGTACTTTTCACCTTTCCCTCACGGTACTTGTCCGCTATCGGTCACTAGGTAGTATTTAGGCTTAGCAAGTGGTCTTGCCGGATTCACACGGGATTTCTCGGGCCCCGTGCTACTTGGGATCCCCTTCAGGAGGCCACGCGATTTCGTCTACGGGGGTTGCACCCTCTGTGCCGGGCCTTTCAATGCCCTTCGACTATCACGCGACTTTCTTACTCCTTGACCTGATGTCAGTCAGATCCGAAAGGTCCCACAACCCCGAACGTGCAACGCCTGACAGCTATCACACACGAACGGTTTGGCCTCATCCGCTTTCGCTCGCCACTACTCACGGAATATCTCTTCCTGCCGGTACTGAGATGTTTCACTTCCCGGCGTTCCCTCCACACACCCTATATATTCAGGTGCGGGTCACCACACATGACTGTGGCGGGGTTTCCCCATTCGGACATCCTCGGATCACGGTTCGTTTGCCAACTCCCCGAGGCTTATCGCAGGCTACAACGTCCTTCTTCGGCTCCTAGTGCCAAGGCATTCACCCTGTGCCCTTAAAAACTTCAACAAAACAACAAAATTGCAGAAACCAAAGATCGTTAGATCTTCGATTAATTCAAAGATGCTCGCGTCCACTATGCAGTTCTCAAGCAACGGACGATCCCACCCTACCGACACACCAAAGTGTGCTGTCGTGGTGACCCGTATCCAAACAACCAACCCGCCAAACGAGCTGATGATCTGGGGACCCAACAGTGTGCTCTACGCCAACCACCCACCGCACCAACACTTTCCAACCCACCACCAACCCCAACAGGGGCCGGCAACCAGGCGTACTCGCACCAACACGACAACTAGTCGACTTCGTCAATGTTCCACCCTTGAGCAACCACCCCCACACGCGAACGGTGTGAGCCATGGCCTCTGCCCCCCAACCGGGGGGAGAAAAGCTCCTTAGAAAGGAGGTGATCCAGCCGCACCTTCCGGTACGGCTACCTTGTTACGACTTAGTCCCAATCGCCAGTCCCACCTTCGACGGCTCCCTCCACAAGGGTTAGGCCACCGGCTTCGGGTGTTACCGACTTTCGTGACTTGACGGGCGGTGTGTACAAGGCCCGGGAACGTATTCACCGCAGCGTTGCTGATCTGCGATTACTAGCGACTCCGACTTCATGGGGTCGAGTTGCAGACCCCAATCCGAACTGAGACCGGCTTTTTGGGATTCGCTCCACCTTGCGGTATCGCAGCCCTTTGTACCGGCCATTGTAGCATGCGTGAAGCCCAAGACATAAGGGGCATGATGATTTGACGTCATCCCCACCTTCCTCCGAGTTGACCCCGGCAGTCTCCTATGAGTCCCCACCATCACGTGCTGGCAACATAGGACGAGGGTTGCGCTCGTTGCGGGACTTAACCCAACATCTCACGACACGAGCTGACGACAACCATGCACCACCTGTATACGAGTGTCCAAAGAGGCTGCTGTCTCCAGCAGATTCTCGTATATGTCAAGCCTTGGTAAGGTTCTTCGCGTTGCATCGAATTAATCCGCATGCTCCGCCGCTTGTGCGGGCCCCCGTCAATTCCTTTGAGTTTTAGCCTTGCGGCCGTACTCCCCAGGCGGGGCACTTAATGCGTTTGCTGCGGCACGGAACTCGTGGAATGAGCCCCACACCTAGTGCCCAACGTTTACGGCATGGACTACCAGGGTATCTAATCCTGTTCGCTCCCCATGCTTTCGCTCCTCAGCGTCAGTTGCGGCCCAGTGACCTGCCTTCGCCATCGGTGTTCCTCCTGATATCTGCGCATTCCACCGCTACACCAGGAATTCCAGTCACCCCTACCGCACTCTAGTCTGCCCGTACCCGATGCACGCCCAAGGTTGAGCCTTGAGTTTTCACACCAGACGCGACAAACCGCCTACGAGCTCTTTACGCCCAATAATTCCGGACAACGCTTGCGCCCTACGTATTACCGCGGCTGCTGGCACGTAGTTAGCCGGCGCTTCTTCTGCAGGTACCGTCACTTGCGCTTCTTCCCTGCTGAAAGAGGTTTACAACCCGAAGGCCTTCATCCCTCACGCGGCGTCGCTGCATCAGGCTTGCGCCCATTGTGCAATATTCCCCACTGCTGCCTCCCGTAGGAGTCTGGGCCGTGTCTCAGTCCCAGTGTGGCCGGTCGCCCTCTCAGGCCGGCTACCCGTCGTCGCCTTGGTGAGCCATTACCCCACCAACAAGCTGATAGGCCGCGAGACCATCCCCAACCGATAAATCTTTCCACACCCATCCCATGCGAGAAGGTGTCATATCCGGTATTAGACCCCGTTTCCAAGGCTTATCCCGAAGTCAGGGGCAGGTTCCTCACGTGTTACTCACCCGTTCGCCACTGATCCACCCAGCAAGCTGGGCTTCACCGTTCGACTTGCATGTGTTAAGCACGCCGCCAGCGTTCGTCCTGAGCCAGGATCAAACTCTCCGTAAATGATCAACGTCAACCAACCAACCCACAAGGAGCCAGCCAGCAAACAACCATACGAAGCACCACACACCAAACGATGCGCGGCCTCATTAATCTGGCAATCAGATTCGAAAACTAACGTTTTCAAAAACTGTTGTCCAAAGACCCCCAACCACCAACCGAAACCACCCGAACGGGCAGCCACAGTCACCAGCCAGGAGATAAAACTTTGGCATTGACTATCAAGCACACTGTTGAGTTCTCAAACAACCAGCACGCACCGTCCCGACCCGCCGAACCTCAGCGACCCGAACCCGGGGCAACCTCTCCAACCTACCAGACCCGATCTCGCGCGTCCAGCCCCCCTTCCAGCCAGCCGCACACAAGGCACAACCCAACCAGACTCAGAAACCAGGGGTATCAGCACCCGGGACCGGCCATCCGCCCCGAAGAGCTCCTGTCCGTGTCTCCCTGTCGGGCTGACATCCAGAACATTACAGCCGGAACAACGAACCACCAAATCCCCCCGACGTGACCCCCACCACCTCTCCGGGGACGGCGCGGGCCGGCCCGAACTACCCTCGACCCATGGATGCCAGGACACGCGCGGCCACCGACCTCGACCTCGTCCCGCTGACAGCACTCGCGGCGCTCACGTTCCCCCTGGCCTGCCCGCCCGGGGCGGACCCCGTCGCGGTCCAGCGTCATGTCGAGACCGAGCTGGGGATCGACTCGATGGCGGCCTGGATCCGGAGTCAGCGGCACGAGCTGTACGTCGTCGAGGGCGACGGAGCGCACGGTCTGCTCGGATACGCGCTCATGGGTCTCGGACCGTGCCCGGTCCTGGATCCCGCAGGGCGGCCGCTCGCCGACGTCGAGCTGTCCAAGATCTACGTTCACCCGGACGCTCAGGGGGTCGGGGTCGCGAGCACGCTGCTCATGTCGGCTCTCACCGCCGGCCGGCGGCTCGCGACCGGCCCCGTCTGGCTCGGGACCAACCACGAGAACCATCGCGCGCAGTCGTTCTACGCGCGAGGCGGGTTCGACGTCGTCGGGCACCGCGAGTACGTCGTCGGTGGCGAGACGCATCAGGACGTCGTGATGGTGCGGGACGACGGCAGCCCCACGCGTCTGGACTGACCGCGTGGGGCTGCCGTGCTCGCCGGAGGCGAGGGCCGCTTACTCCTTGCTCGAGAAGGCCGAGTCAAAGGCCGCGTCCGGAGCGTCGAACGCGAGGCGTCGGACGAACTCCAGCCCCTCGGGTGCGCCGACGAGACGGTCCATCCCGGCGTCCTCCCACTCGACCGACAACGGACCGTCGTAGCCGATCGCGTTGAGCATCCGGAAGGCGTCCTCCCACGGCACGTCGCCGTGACCGGTGGAGATGAAGTCCCAGCCGCGACGGGGGTCGGCCCACTCGAGGTGTGACCCGAGGCGTCCGTTGCGCCCGTTCAGCCGCTTCTTCGTGTCCTTGCAGTGCACGTGGAAGATGTGGTCCTGGAAGTCCCAGAGGAACGCGACGGGGTCGAGGTCCTGCCACACCATGTGGCTGGGGTCCCAGTTGAGTCCGAACGAGCTGCGGTGTCCGATCGCCTCGAGCGTGCGCTTGGCGGTCCAGTAGTCGTAGGCGATCTCGCTCGGGTGAACCTCGAGGGCGAACCGCACTCCCACCTCCTCGTAGACGTCGAGGATCGGGTTCCACCGGTCGGCGAAGTCCTGGTAGCCGGCCTCGATCATGTCCGCCGGGACGGGCGGGAACATCGCGAGCGTCTTCCAGATCGACGACCCGGTGAACCCGACGACGGTCTTGACGCCGAGCTTCGCGGCCATCCGACCCGTGTCCTTGAGCGCCTCTGCGGCACGTCGGCGAACGCCCTCCGGATCTCCGTCGCCCCAGACCTCCGGCGACAGGATCTCCTCATGCCTCCGGTCGATCGGGTCATCGCAGACGGCCTGCCCCGTCAGGTGGTTCGAGATCGCCACGATCTTCAGGCCGTGGCGGTCCATCAGGTCGAGACGGCCCTGGACGTACTCGTCGTCGTCCCAGCGCGAGACGTCGAGGTGGTCTCCCCAGCAGGCGAGCTCCAGTCCGTCGTACCCCCATCCCGCGGCAAGTCCGGCGACCTCCTCCAGCGGCAGGTCGGCCCACTGGCCGGTGAACAGGCTGATAGGTCGAGTCATTGTCGTTCCTTCCCTCGGTGGATCTCTGGTGTCTTACTCGTTCGTGCGACGGCGCAGGAGGACGACCGCACCCACCGCGAGGAGAGCGACGACCGCGGCGACGCCGACCGCGACCCAGCCCCACGACGTGCCGCTACCGGTCTCCCCGGTCGCAGCCGAGTCGGAGGTGTCCGCGGCCAGCTCGGTCTCGGGGCCGGGTGCCGGCTCTTCAGGCTCTGGCGTCACGACCGGGGCGACGTCGATCTCGGTCGTCCCCGAGTATTCCGCCGGGACGGTCGCCACGGAGGTCAGGACCCAGTGCCCCTCACCGAGCAGTCCCGGCTCAGACTTGTACCAGCCCACGCCCTCGGACGCGGACTGCAGCTGGACCGGGCCGACCTCGGTGCCGTCGTCCGACACGGCGGTGACGATCAGGTCGACCGTCTCCTCCACGGGGTGGCCGTCGGCCGCCCAGCTGACGGCGGCGTCGATCCCGCCCGCGCCGTCCGTCCCGATGTCGACCTGGAGGTCGCCGCCGTGGGCATGTGCGGGCGACGCGGCCCAGGCGACGGCCAGCACGGCCGTGACCAGGAGGGCGAACGCGCGCCATGCCCACCGCGGGCCGACCGTGCCGACCGCGACCGCCGGACTCCCGGCGGCGACGCTCTGGGTGCTCATCAGTAGATCTCCTCGTTCGTCAGTGTTCAGGGCCTCGGCGCAGGAGCGGAGCGCACCGTCCTGCGCCGAGGGTGCCGACCGCGAGGCCGGCGATACCACCGAGAAGTGCCGGCCACGACGGCCGTCCCCGGGCCGGGACCGCGTCGCGGCACCCCGGCTACGTCCCGGTGGCAGGTGATGCGGGGGCCGGGCGTCCGACGCCCGGCCCCCGCGGTCAGTCAGCCGCAGGTCACCCCCGCGACGGTCACGATGACGACCGCCTTGCCCGAGGGGCTCAGGGTCCAGTCACCCTCGACCTCGAGCTCGGTCCCGGCGTCCGGCGTGGCGATCACCCGGTACTGACCCGGCGCGAGTGCGCCCAGGTCGGCGGGCTTGCCGTCGGCCTTGCCGTCCACCCAGTTGTGGAAGACGTAGCCCTTGACGCCGGAGACGTCGACCGGGCTCAGCGCACCGGTCGTCGTCCCGTCGGCCTCACAGCTCGGCTGGACGAGGTCCACGGCCGGGACACGGTCGCAGCCATACCCGTCGATGGTCACCACCAGGGTGGCCTTGCCGGAGGGGCTCATCTTCCAGTCGCCGTCCACGTCGAGCAGGTGGTCGGCGTCCGGCGTCGCGATGACGTGGTACTGGCCGGGAGCAAGGTCCTGGAGGTCCGACGGCTTGCCGTCGTTCAGGTCCCCGTCCACCCAGTTGTGGACCACGTAGCCCTTGACGCCCTCGACCGACTCGCCGGTGAGCGAGCCACCGGCGCGGACGTTCTCGCCGTCCTCGTCGACCTCGCACGTCGGCTGCGTGACGGTGACCACGGGGGTCGCCGTCGGGCAGTCGAACGCGTCGATGGTCACCGCGAGCTCGAGACGTCCCTGGAAGATCTCCGTCCACCCGTCGCCCGGGACGAGGGTGTAGCCCTCAGCCGGGTATGCGCGGATCAGATAGTCGCCCGGAGCCATGTCGCCTGCGCGGACGTTCCGACTCGTGTCGGCTGCGTCCTTGACGACGTAGCGAGCCACGCCGTCCATGGTGGTTCCGACGACCGCACCGTTCACCTTGTCGAACGCACCGTCGACAACGGTGCACGCGGACTGGGTGACCGTGGCGGCCGGGGTGGCCTCCATGACGACCGGGTCGGTGTCCGCGATGGTGAACACCAGATCCGCACCGTCGACGTTCTGGTCGCCGGCCGAGGCGCGCACCTGGACGGTGTGCTCCCCCGGATCGGAGACCTCGACCGGAGCCGTGTACTCGGCCCAGCCTGCGCCGTCGAGGTTGTACTCGCGGTACACGAGCTCACCCTCAGGGCCGCCGGTCGTGTCGATCGAGACCGTGACCGGGCCCGTGTACGCCCCGTCCTCACCGTCCGGCGTGGCCGGGTCGATCGACCCGGTCACGGTGAGCGGCTCGGCGACCTCGTCGCCGACCACGCGGAAGTGGTCGAACGACGCCGTCACGGACGTGGACTCGGACGCGCCGAGGGCGAAGAGGCCCACCTTCGCGTCGGCCACCGCAGTGTTCTCGACGGAGTCGCCGAGCGACTCCCACGTCTCGCCGTCGGTCGAGTACGAACCGGTGAAGGTCGTCCCTTCCTTGGTGAGGCGCAGGAACCAGACGTCGCCCGACAGATTGGTCGCCCCAGGCTGCGGGTTTACGATCGCACCTGCGACCTCGGACCGCAGCTCGATCCGGCCTGCTACGGGCGAACCCGCGGCGTTGTCGGTGACGTAGTCCAGCTTGACGTAGTTGTCGTCGTCCTCATAAAGGATCAGACCGCCCTGCTGGTACTGCTCAGCGAACTGCGAGCCGTCGACGACGGTCTCGACGGTCCAGTCACCCTCCGGCTGGTCCTGGAGGATGATGTTCGGCACGTCCGTGTTGCCACCCTGATAGATGTCGGTGGGCGACGTGTCGATCTCCAGCGAACCATTCGCGACTCGATAGCCCTCCGGGTCCTCGCGGACGATGCCGGTCCACCGGCACGTGTCGAGGGACGATCCCTCGAACTCGTCGTCAGGCCCGGTCGCGGAGGCCGAGTCGTCCGGCGTGATGTGGAACCAGTCGAACTCGGCGTCCACGACCGGAGCGACAGACCCCGTGCCCGCGAGCGAGACGAGCCCGATGCGCGGGTCGACGATGCCGTCGAGCGACTTCGTCTGCGGCATCTGCGTGAAGTCCACGCCGTTCGCCGAGTACGACGCTGTCAGGTCGGAGCCGTCAGAGCTCGCGAACCGCACGTACACCGTAGACGGGTATGCCGCCCCCAGCGCCGCCGTGTTGGACTCGGCGACCTCGTTCGGAGCACCAGCCTCCTCACGGACGAACTGGAAGATGCGCGTCGCCGGGTCACCGGGGTTGGAGCGACCCTGGATGACCATCTTCGCGTAGTTGTCCGCATCGCCGTAGATCACGAGACCGGCCTGCTGGTACTGCGCGTTCGCCGGGATCGTCACCTTCGCGGTGGCGGTGAACGCACCGTCCTCCAGGTCCTGAAGCACCAGGTTCGGCACCGTGACGTTCCCGGTTCCGTAGAAGTCGGTCGTCGACGCCGGGATCGTCAAGATCCCGTCCGAGACCGACAGGTTCTGGTCCTGGTCCTGGACGGTCCAGCGGTCCGGATCGATCTCCGTCCCGAGGAAGTCGTCAGAGCGACCCTGGAAGCACTGGGTCGGCTCGACGGTCTCCTGTGTCACCGTCACGGTCACGTACTCGACCGCGTAGGCACCACCCGCGTCGGTCACCCGCACCTGGAGCCGGTACGTGCCCGGTTCCGTGTACGTGTGCTCGAGCTCGGGCGAACCGTCGACGAACCCGTCGCCAAGACCGAGGTCCCAGGCGTAGACGAGGTCCTCGGCGGCACCGTCGGGGTCGGTCGCCGTGGCCGACGCGGTGACCGTGAGCGGTGCGAGACCCTCCAGCGGCGTCGCATCGAGCGTGACGTCAGGACGCTCGTTCGCCGTGACACCACGTCCGTCGATCTCGAACCAGTTGACGTTGATGCCACCAGAGAGCAGCACGAAGTGCAGCGACCCCGAGCCCGAGGGCACGTCCGTGAGTGGTACCGGAACGTCCTCGTAGACCTGCCAGTCACCGGTGTCGGGCACGGTGAACGTCCCGATCTCGGGACCGTCCGGTGCGTCCCAGCGCACCGAGACGTCGCCGCCACCCGCGCCGGAGGCCGCGCGGACGGAGAGTCCGTCGACGTTCGTCAGGCTGACGGGCTCGTAGGCCCACCAGTCGTCGGTCTCGATGAAGCCGATGTTCTGCCCACCGCCGGCGGAGTCACCGGTCTCCTCGGTCACGACGCCGGCGTCGCCGCCGCTCGTCGAACCCGCGAGCCGACCCGTCGAGGTGAAGAACTCCGCCTGCACGAGCTTGGGCTGCAGCACCTGAAGGTCGTTCGCGGAGAGCGGGACACCCGCGTCTCCACCGTCGTCGGCGTACGTCGCCTCGATCACCCAGAAGATGTTCGACTCGATGCCGTGGCCCTCGTCGCGTGCCGTCTGGATGACACCCTCGCAACCGCTGAGCTCGTCGAACGGATGCGCGTGCGAGTCGTGGCCCAGCGACGTGAACAGGCGCACGTCGGCACAGTCCACGTCACCGTCCGGGTCGTCGACGGCGATCTCATAGGCGACCTGGTCGCCCCACTCGAAGAACCCGCCGTTCTCCGGGAAGGTGATCGAGACCGTCGGCGCCTCGTTGCCCACGACGACCGTCACGTTGGCGACCCCTGCGAGGCCGTCGTTGTCGGTCGCCGTCAGCTGGGCCGTATAGGACCCGTTCTCCGTGTAGACATGCGTCGGGTTGGCGTCGGAGCTCGGCTCCGAGCCGTCACCGAACGTCCACTCCAGGGTGATCGGGTCGCCGTCGGGGTGACGGGTCCCCTCGGAAGAGAACTGGACGGTCAGCGGTGCTGCGCCGCTGGTGACGTCGGCGGACGCACGCGCGATCGGAGCCGCGTCGCCCTGGACATAGTTGACCTTGAAGATTCCCGACGAGTCGTTGTTCCCGCCGAAGCCGGAGCCCCAGTCGACCATGTACATGGCGCCATCCGGGCCGAACTCCCAGTCCATCGGACGATCGAAGCCGGCACTCGGGTCGAAGATCCCCGGGAGTACACGGTTGATGTCCACGAGGTCGTCGCGGTCGTCGCCCGTGAGCTGGAACGAGTACATCTTGCCCTGGTTCCACTCACCGAAGAACGCCTTGCCGTCCCAGTACTCGGGCCACTTCACGGCCGAGTCGAGGTCGGCGTCGAACTCGTAGACGGGCCCGCCCATCGGTGCGCCGCCGCCGCCGATCTCGGGGAACAGCGGGTTCGTGGCGTAGCCGTACCAGACCTCCGCCTCGATAGCACCGGGCAGCTGCTGAATGCCGGTGTTGTTCGGGGAGTCGTTGACGACGCCCGCGTCGCAGTCAAAGGCCTCGCCGGACTGTCCGGTGGCGAAGTCGTAGTCGACGTAGTCGTTGTTCGAGCCCGTGCAGTAGGGCCAGCCGTAGAAGCCCGGCTCGCTCACCACGTTCCACTCGACCGTCCCGGCCGGCCCGCGCGACGCGCTCGCCGAGCCCGCGTCAGGACCGTAGTCCGCGACATGCACGGCATCGGTCTGCGGGTCCACGCCGATCCGGAAGGGGTTACGGAAGCCCATCGCGTAGATCTCGGGAAGCGTGTCCTCGGTTCCAGGGGCGAACATGTTGCCCTCAGGGACCGTGTACGAGCCGTCATCCTGCGGCGTGATGCGCAGGATCTTGCCGCGCAGGTCGTTCGAGTTGGCCGACGTGCGCTGCGAGTCGTAGTTCTTGCGACCGGAGCGCTCGTCGATCGGGGTGTAGCCCGCCGACTCGAAGGGATTCGTGTTGTCGCCCGTGGCGATATACATGTTTCCGGCGGAGTCGAAGGTCATGTCGCCGCCCGCGTGGCAGCAGGTGTCCCGCTGCGTCGGGATGGTCAGGACCTTCTCCTCGGTGGCGGCGTCGATCGAACCGTCGGCATAGGTGAAGCGTGAGACCTGGTTGTGCGGCCCCACGTCACCCACGTCACGGGGGGACCAGAACAGGTACACCCACCCGTTGTCGCCGAAGTCAGGGTCGAGCACGATGCCGGTGAGCCCGTCCTCGTTCGACTGCGTGACGGCGAGCGTCAGCGCCGTCGTCGTCACGTTCGTCTCCGGGTCGATGACTCGAACTCGACCGTCACGTTCCACGTACAGCACGGTGCCGTCGGGGGCGACGTCGAGCATCATCGGGTTCGACGTGTCGTCGTCCAGCGGGACGGCCTCGTAGCTGGCGCTCTGGGTCGCGGAGCAGTCGCTGTCCACGACGCCCGCGGCGGTCTGGATGCCGCCGAGCAGATGCTCGAGGAAGTCGGGCTCGGCGAACGAGGCGTCGGTGTGACCGCCTCCGGTGTACCAGGAGCGCCCGCCGTCGAAAGCCTGGCACCAGGCGATCGGGTGCTCGGCACCCATCGCGGTACCACCCGGGTTGTACGTCGACTCGTCGAGCGAGGCGAGCACGTGGACGTCGTCGGTCGGGTCCTCGCGGAAGTTGTACCACTCGTCAAAGCGGTCCCACCGCTCGGGCAGGTGGTCGGTGGACTCGTGGGCGTGGTCGTGAACCTTGATGGTCGCGTCCTGCTGGGCGGGGTGGCCCGCGAAGTAGGCACCGACGAGCTCGCCGTACCAGGGCCAGTCGTACTCGGTGTCCGACGCGGCGTGGATCCCCGCGTAGCCTCCACCGTTCTCGATGTACGCCTCGAACGCGGCCTGCTGCGTCTCGTCGAGGACGTCGCCCGTCGTCGAGAGGAAGACGACCGCCTCGTACTGCTCGAGGTTCTCCTCGGTGAAGGCGCCGGCGTCCTCCGTCGCCGTCACGGTGAAGCCGTTGTCCTCACCGAGCTGCTCGATGGCGGCGATCCCGGTCGGGATCGACCCGTGGCGGAAGCCCGCCGTCTTGGAGAAGACCATGACGTCGAACGCGTCGACGGCCTCCACGATCGGTTCAGCTGTCTCGTCGGCCTGCGCGCCAAGGGCGCCGACGACCGAGAGCGGAAGTGCGACCGCGGTCGCGACAGCCGCAGCGAGGCTGCGCCTGAGCGTCCGCGAGCGTGCTCTGAGCACTGTACTCACCAGGAACTCCTTCGGTCCGGTTGGGTGGTGCTATGACGATGCGCTCCGCAGTGACCCGCACGTCGGCCCGGACGTCGGGGTCCCGGTGTGGTGGCGGATGCCACCACCGGTGCGGGGCCGGTCGGCCCCGCACCAGGGTTCACGGGCTGGGCCCGCGAGCTCAGACGTCGAGCCAGGCGCCCTTCTCGGCGCTGCGCTCGACTGCGTCGAGGACCTTCTGGACGGCCAGGCCGTCGGCGAACGACGGCGCGGGCTGCTCCCCGGCCGCGACCGCCCCCACGAGGTCGACGACCTGGTGCGTGAAGGCGTGCTCGTATCCGAGGGCGTGGCCCGGCGGCCACCAGGACGCGATGTACGCGTGGTCGGCCTCGGTGACGACGATCCGTCGGAACCCCGCCGTCGCGGCAGGCTCCTCGGCGTCGAAGAAGTGCAGGACGTTCATGTCCTCGAAGTCGAAGGCCACGGATCCCCTGGACCCGTTGATCTCGATGCGGATGGCGTTCTTGCGGCCCTGGGCGAACCTCGTCGCCTCGAAGACACCGACCCCACCGCCCGACATCCGGGCCAGGAAGCACGCGGCGTCGTCGACGGTGACCGGGCCGACCTCGTCGCCGCCCTTGCCGGCGAGACCGGCGAACTCCGTGGCGACAGGACGCTCCGACACGAACGTCTCGAGCATGCCCGAGACCCCCGTGACCGACTCGCCGGTGATGAACTGCGTGAGGTCGATGATGTGTGCGCCGATGTCTCCCAGAGCGCCCGAGCCGGCCTTGTCCTTGTCCATCCGCCACGACAGCGGCGCCGACGCGTCGGAGAGCCAGTCCTGCAGGTACTGCGCGCGCACGTGGCGGACCGTGCCGATCCGTCCGTCGGCCACCAGCTGACGTGCGAGCTGGATCGCGGGAACCCGGCGGTAGGTGAAGCCCACCATCGACAGGACGCCGCGGGCGGCGGCACGCTCGGCCGCCGCCACCATCTCCTCGGCCTCGGCGACCGAGTTGGCGAGGGGCTTCTCGCACAGGACGTGCTTGCCCGCGTCGAGGGCGGCGATCGCGATCTCGGCGTGCGTGTCACCCGGCGTGCAGATGTCGATCAGGTCGACGTCGTCCCGGGTCAGCAGCGTGCGCCAGTCGGTCTCGACGGAGTCCCAGCCCAGCTTGTCGGCCGCAACCGTGACGTTGTCACGGTTGCGCCCAGCGAGCGCCGTCATCGACGGACGGAGCGGGAGGTCGAAGAAGCGGGGAGCGGTGCGCCATGCCTGCGAGTGCGCGGCGCCCATGAACGAGTAGCCGACCATGCCGACGCCGAGCCGTGCGGGTGCGTCACCCATGTGAAGGTCCTTTCGTCGAAGTTGTGCGAGCCGGACCGGCGGGGAGCCAGGCTCCCCGCCGGTCGAGGGTCGTCGGCTCAGGACTCGAACGCGGTCGGCAGGTACTCGTCGACGTTGTCCGCGGTCACGACGGGGGCGAAGAGCTGGACCTGGCGCGGGACACCGACGGTCTCGAGGTCGCTCATCGTCTTGTTCTGCGCGATGAGGCGGGCGAGCTCGATGCCGTCACCGGCCTGCGTGGACGGGTAGACGACCGTGGCCTGCAGGACGGTGTCGCCCGCCTGGATGTCCTCCATGACGTTCTTGGAGCCGGCGCCGCCGACCATGAAGAACTCGTCACGCCCGGCGTTCTCGATCGCGGCCATGACGCCGACACCCTGGTCGTCGTCGTGGTTCCAGATCGCGTCGATCTCGGGTGCGGCCTGCAGCAGGTTGGAGGTCGCCGACTCGCCGCCCTGGACGGTGAAGTCCGCGGCGACGCGGTTGTCGACGTCGAGCCCGCACTCGGCGAGCGCGTCCTCGAAGCCCTGGCTGCGGTCCTGGGTCAGCGGCAGCGAGTCGATGCCGGCGATCTCGGCGACGACGGCGTCGGGGTTGTCCCCGAGCTGCTCGCAGATGTACGTGCCGGCGCTGACGCCCATGCCGTAGTTGTCGCCGAGCACGGTGGTGCGGGCGGCGAACGGGCTGGAGAACTCGCGGTCGACGTTGATCACGGGGATCCCCGCGTCCATGGCCTTGATGGCGACCTCGGTGAGCGCTGCGCCGTCGAACGGCAGCAGGACGATGGCGTCGACGCCCTCGTTGATGAACTGCTCGATCTGGCTGATCTGCAGGTTCACGTCGTTCGTCGCCTCGGCCTGGCGCAGCTCGACGTCGTCGAACGAGTCGGCCATCGCGATCGCGTTCTTGGTGATGGCGCCCATCCAGCCGTGGTCGGCGGCCGGGGCCGAGAACCCGATGACGACGTCGTCGCCCAGGTCGTCGTTGGCGGAGACCGGTGCGGCCTCCTCCGAGCTGGCCTCGGAGTCGTCGCCCTCGTCGGCTGGCTCGTTCGAGGTGCAGCCCGACAGGAGGAGCGCCGTGGCGGCGGTCGCGGCGGCGAAGGCACCGATACGACGGCGGGTGGTGGTGCGTGCGGACATGAGATCTCCCTTGATTCGTCCAGCGTGTGGTGGTGGGTTGGTGCGGGCGCGCTGCCCGCGGGTCAGGCTTTTCGCTTGCTCCGCTCGGCGAACCGCTGCTGCAGGAGGACCGCGACGACGATGATGACGCCCTTGGCCACGGCCTGTGCCGAGATGGACATGTTGTTCTGGGTGAAGACGTTGGTGAGCATCGTGAAGATCAGGACCCCGAGGACGGTGCCGACGATCGTGCCGCGTCCGCCGGCGAGAAGGGTGCCTCCGACGACGACCGCCGCGATGGCGTCGAGCTCGTAGAGCTGACCGTGGGTCGAGGTGCCGGCCGTGGTCCGGGCGAGCATCATCACGGCGGCGATCCCGGCGGTGAATCCGGCGAGCCCGTAGAGGTACATGGTGTGGCGCTGGACCTTGATGCCGGCGAGCCGTGCGGCCTCGGGGTTGCCGCCGACGGCGACGGTGCGGCGGCCGAACGTCGTGCGGTTGAGCAGCACCCAGCCGACGACGGCGACGAGGGCGAACATCCACACGAGCACCGGGACGCCGAGCACGTCGGCGCGGAAGAAGTCGAGGAATCCGTCGACGTCGACGATCTGCGTCTGGCGGTTCGAGATCATCTCCGCCAGCCCGCGGGCCGCGACCATCATCGCGAGGGTCGCGATGAACGCGACGACCTTGCCGTAGGCGATCAGCACGCCGTTGACCAGCCCGGCGGCCGTGCCGACGGCCAGCGCTGTCAGGACCATGACGATCCAGTGCGTGTCCTCTGCCATCGTCTGGGTGGCGAGCGTCGACGCCCAGACCGTGGACAGTCCCATGACGGACCCGACCGAGAGGTCGATACCGCCACCGGTGATCACGAAGGTCATGCCGATGCTGAGGACGCCGATGACGGCGGCGAGCCGCAGGATGGTCATGAAGTTGTCGACGTTGAGGAACCGGTCCCCGGCCGTGATGTACCCGACGGCCCCGAGCGCGAGGAGCGCGAGGACGAGTCCTGCGTTGCGCCCCATCGATCCTTGCAGCAGGGCCGAGCGCCCGCCGCCGTGGCCCGAGCTCGTCTCGTCCGGAGCCTGCTCGGGCGCCGTCTGCTCTGTCTCCGAGACCGCCTGTCCGGTCTCCTGCTGACCGCTCATGCGGCACTTCCTTCCATGACAAGGTCGAGCACGCCGTGCTCGTCGATCGATGACGAGGGGCCTTCGTGGACGATCCGTCCCTCCGAGACGACGAGGACGCGGTCGGCGAGGCCGAGCACCTCCTCGATCTCGCTGGAGACGACCACGACGGCGGCCCCGGCGTCCGCGAGGGAGCGGATCAGTGCGTAGATCTCGGCACGCGCGCCCACGTCGACGCCCCGGGTGGGCTCATCGAGGAGAAGGACGCGGCAGCCCTGGACGAGCCAGCGGCCGAGGATCGCCTTCTGCTGGTTGCCACCGGAGAGGGTGCGGACGGTGCGGTCGACGTCGGTGGGGCGGACGTCGAGCGCGACCACCTGCTCCTCGGCCGCCGCCCGCTCGGCCGACTCGTTGAGGAACCCGCCGGACGCGAACCGGTCGAAGTTCGGCAGCGTGATGTTGCGGTAGACGGCCTCGTCGAGGATGAGGCCCTGCGACTTGCGCTCCTCCGGGCACAGACCGATCCCGGCGCGCACGGCGCGAGGCACGGACCCCGTGCGCAGCGGGCTGCCGCCCACGCGGACCGTGCCGCCGGTGGCCCGGCGTGCGCCGTAGATGGTCTCGAGGATCTCCGAGCGGCCGGCGCCGACGAGCCCTGCGAGGCCCACGACCTCGCCCTCTCGCACGGTGAACGAGACGTCCGAGAAGGTGTCCGCGAGCTCGAGGTTCTCGACCTCGAGCAGGGGCTCGGCCCCGGCAGGGACCCCCGGAAGCTCCGGGAACGTGTTGTCGACGGCCTTGCCGGTCATCAGGCGGATCAGCTCGGCGGTCGGGGTGTCGGCGACCTCGAGGTTCGTGGCGACCGTGCTGCCGTCCTTGAGGACGGTGATCCGGTCGCCGATCTCGCGGATCTCCTCGAGACGGTGAGAGATGTAGATGATGGCGACGCCCTGCGAGGTGAGCTCCCGGACGACGCGGAAGAGGTTCTCCACCTCGCCGGAGTCGAGGACGGCCGACGGCTCGTCCATGACGATCACGCGGGCGTCGTGCGAGAGTGCCCGGGCCATCGAGACGATCTGCTTGCCGGCGGCCGAGAGGTTGCCCACCTCGGCGTGCGGCGAGAGGTCGCCGTGCCCGAGACGCTCCAGGAGCTCTCGGGTGCGGCGGGTCAGGGACCGCCTCTGGGTGAAGCCCCCTCGGGCGAGCTCGTGACCGAGATAGATGTTCTCGGCCACGGAGAGTCCGTCGACGACGTCGAGCTCCTGATACATCGTCGCAATGCCATACCCGAGCGCGGTGACCGGGTCTGTGATCGTGATCGGCTCGCCGTCGACGAGGATCGTGCCCTCGTTCGGTTGGTGGGCTCCGGCGAGGACTTTGATGAGCGTGGACTTTCCGGCGCCGTTCTGGCCGAGGAGGCAGTGAACCTCACCGGGACGGACCTCGAGGTCGACGCCGTCGAGAGCTCGTGCTCCCGGGAACGTCTTCACGATTCCGTGCATCTGCAGCATCGGTGCTGTGGGGTCTGCGGTGACCATATGACGAACGTAGAGTGACTTCTGCTGTTCGTCAATCAAAAGATGCGGTACTTTTGCATCGTTACCAAGCCGTGACGCTCGTCACGCTGAAGAACCGTGGCGACGTCCGGAAGGTTGCGTGATTCACTGTGCTCATGGAAGGGCTGAAGAAGTTCCCGCCGCGCCCGACGGGCGCCGGCGAGATGTTCCAGCTGTTTCGCGACGGCGTCCCTCGCACGCGCGCGGGGCTGGTCACCGAGACCGGGCAGTCGCGGTCGACGATCGCCGCCCGCATCGACGCCCTGGTCTCTCTCGGACTCCTCGCCCCCGCGGGTGAGTCCACGAGCACCGGCGGGCGACCGCCGTCGAACTTCGCCTTCGACCCGACCGCACGGGTCGTCCTCGGCATCGACCTCGGCGCGACGCACGCGCGGCTCGCGGTCACCGACCTCGCCGCGACCGTCCTCGCCGAGACCAGCGCCCCCCTCGCGATCACGGACGGGCCGGACCCGGTGCTCGCCTGGGTCGCCGAGACGTCCGAGAAGCTGGTCGCGACCGCCGGGCGTCGCGTGAACGAGGTCGTCGGCCTCGGCCTGGGACTCCCCGGCCCCGTCGACCACACCCGCGGCCGGCCGGTGAACCCGCCGATCATGCCGGGCTGGGACGACGTCGACGTGCCCGGGCGGCTCCACACGTACCTGCCCGTGCCCGTGCTCGTCGACAACGACGTCAACATCATGACCCTCGGGGAGCACCGGACGACGTTCCCCACCGAGCAGGACCTCCTCTTCGTCAAGGTCGCGACCGGCATCGGCGCGGGCATCGTGATGGACGGCCTGCTCCGACGCGGCGCCCAGGGTGCCGCCGGCGACATCGGGCACATCGCCGTCCCCGGTGCCGACGCCGTCCCGTGCCGCTGCGGCAACACCGGCTGCCTCGAGGCGCTCGCCGGCGGGCACGCGATCGCGGCCCGCCTCCGCGACGCCGGGACCGAGGCGGCCACCGCCGCGGACGTCGTCGCGCTCGTCCGCGCGGGCGACGTGCTCGCCGGCCAGGCGGTCCGCCAGGCGGGCCGTGACATCGGTGCCGTCCTCGCCTCGTCCGTGAGTCTGCTCAACCCCGCGCGAATCGTCGTCGGCGGGGTCCTCGCGGAGGCCGGCGAGCACCTCATCGCGGGCATCCGCGAGGTGATCTACCAACGGTCGCTGCCCCTCGCCACCCAGCACCTGCGAATCACCACGAGCCACACGGGGGGCCAGGCCGGAGTCATCGGCGCAGCGGCTATGGTGACCGATCAGATCCTGGCGGCGTCCGCCGTCGAAGCGCTCATTGCCGAGAGGTCGGAGGCATCATGACCACACGACGCGCCCTCGTCGTCCGCGGCGGCTGGGAGGGCCACGCCCCCGTCGAGTCCACCGACCTCTTCATCCCGTTCCTTCGCGCCCACGGGTTCGACGTCCAGGTCGAGGACTCGCTCGAGGTCTATGCGGACGAGCCGTACATGAGCACGGTCGACCTGATCGTCCAGTGCTGGAGCATCGGCGAGATCCTGGCCGACGAGATGCACGGACTGCGCGTCGCCGTCGAGAACGGCGCCGGGCTCGCCGGCTGGCACGGCGGGCTCATCGACGCCTTCCGCAACGCGACCGACTACCAGCACCTGATCGGAGCGCAGTTCGTCGCTCACCCCGACGACTTCATCGAGCACACCGTCGAGATCAGCCCCGACCGGTCCGACCACCCGATCGTCGAGGGCGTCTCCCAGATCTCCATCACCAGTGAGCAGTACTGGGTGCTCAGCGACGGTGCGAGCGACGTCCTCGCCACGACCACGCACGTGCCGCGCGAGGACTCGCCGTGGCACTCGCCCGTCACCGTCCCGGCCGTCTGGACGAGAAGCTGGGGTCGCGGGCACGTGTTCGCCTGCACGATCGGCCACAGTCCGGCAGAGCTGGAGATTCCCGAGGTCAGGACGATCATCGAGCGCGGGATGCTCTGGGCCGCGCGCACGGCGTAGCGCGCGGCCCGACGGGTCTAGCGGCTCGAGGGGCGAGACCGGGTCGTCGCCACCGTCGCGGCACCCGCCGCCAGCAGGAGCAGTGCGAGCAGCGCTAGCTGCAGCACCTCTGCACCCGTCACCGGCAGCTGCTCACCCGGGATCGGCACGGTGAACGTCGCGTCGTCCGTGACCGGATCGCAGTCCGGGCACGCGCCGTCCGGCTCTCCGCCCGTGGCTGCCGCCACGTTCGTCACCTCAGCTCCTGCGCTCGCCTCGACAACCGCCACGACCGTGATCGGAGGTGTCCGGTCGCCGACGTCGAGCGGGTCGGCGTAGGTACAGGTCGCCGTCGCACCGCCGGTACCGCACTCCCAGCCCTCCCCCGAGGCTGACACGAGGGCCAGCCCGTCGGGCATCGTGTCCGTCACGACGACGGGCGCCGTGGTGGCGTTCGGCCCCTCGTTCGTGACGACGATCGAGAACGTCGCCTGCTCGTCGGGCTCGCCGACCACGATCTTGGAGATGTCGAGCACCGAGCGCGGTACGACCGGAGCGTCGTCCGTCGCGGAGTTGTTCGAGAGGTCGACGTCCTCGGACGGCGATTCCACGGTGACCCCGTTGGTGACGCTCGGATACGCGTCGGGCAGCACCTCGACCACCAGGGTGATCGTGGCGACGTCGTCGACGGCCAGCTCACCGTCGACGGCGCACGACACCACCTGCCCGTCCGCCTCGCATGCGACCGTGTCGCCCTCGGCCGAGACGAGCTGCACCCCGTCGGGCAACGTGTCGGTGACGACGACGGGCCCGGGGTCGGGTGTGGGGCCGAGGTTCGTGACGGTGATCATCCATGCCCCCTGCTCCCCGACGACGAAGTCGGCGTCATGGCTCTTCGCCACGGCAAGGTCCACCTCGGGCGGGACGTCGACGGTGTCGGACGCCGTGTTGTCGTCGAGGTCGAGCTCCGGCGTCACAGTGGCCGCGGTCGCGACGTTGACGAGCTCCGGATAGGCCTCCGCGTCCAGCACCACGGTCACGACGATCGGCGGAGCGGTCGCGCCCGGGTCGAGAAGAGCCCCGTCGCCGGAGCCGACGTACGAGCAGTCGACCGTCCCCTCGACCTCGGCACATTCCCACCCCTCCCCCTCGGCGGCGACGAAGGAGGCCCCTGTCGGCAGCGGGTCGCTGACGGTCACGTCCTGCGCGACGGACGGCCCCGCGTTGGCGACGAGCACCTCGAACGTCAGCTCGTCACCGACCCGCGCCTCGCCGTCGTGCGTCTTGCTGATCGAGAGGTCCGCACGGCGCTCCACCGGCACCGTGTCGGTGTCCGTGTTGTCACTCTCGTCGAGGTCGGCGGTCTCGGAGGTCACGGTCGCCGTGTTGACGTAGTCGCCCGGCTCTGCGTCGTCGGCGACGGCCACGACGACCTCGAGCGTCGGCGCAGACCCCCCGGCGACCACACCGGCGTCGTCGTCGAGCACACACGTGACCTCGGCACCGTCCGCGCTCGCGGCGCAGGCCCACGGCCCCGTCGCGCCGACGAAGGACAGTCCGTCGGGCAGAGTGTCGGTCACCGTGACCGGTCCCTGCGCGTCCGACGGGCCGGCGTTCGCGACGTCGATCGTGAACGACGCCTCGGTGCCGGCGACCGCCGGGTCGAGAGCCACGTCGTGGGACTTGACGAGACTGAGATCGGCCGACGCCACGACGGTGACGGACGCGTCGTCGTCGTTGTTCGTCAGATCGTCCTCGGACGTCGCCGTCTGGACCCCCGCCGTGTTGACGAGCGAGGTCCCGGCCGGGATCGCCGAGTCGACCGACGCGACGACCTCGATCGTCGTCGACGACGGATCGGCCGGGGGCACGGGAGCCGCGATCGTGTCGGTACGGCAGACGAAGCTACGGCCCGTCGTCACGCAGCGCCAGCCCTCGCCCGTGGCCGAGACGGGTGTCATGCCGATCGGCAGGTAGTCGGCGACGAGCACGGTGTCGGCGTCCGACGGTCCGAGGTTCGAGACCTCGAGCTCGTAGGTGACACGCGTGCCCGCGACGACCTCGTCCGGGCCGTCGACGCTCTTCGACAGGGACAGATCTGTCACGTCGATGACGGTCACCGGGTCGAGGTCCGTGTTGTTGGTGACGTCAGGGTCCGGCAGTACACCGTCGACGCTTGCCCTGTTCTCGAGCGTGGACGGTCCCGCGTCGGGCAGGACGAGCACGGTGATCTCGATGGGCTCCGCGAGCGTCGGACTGTCGTCCGACCCGGCGGCCAACGACTCGTCGCTCGTGCACGTGACGAACGCCTCGGGATTCTCGTCACATCCCCAACCGGGACCGCCCGCGGACACCAGGGTCACGCCGTCGGGCAGCGCGTCCGCGACGGTCAGGGGGCCCTCCGTGCTGGACGGCCCGCGGTTCTCCACCTGCACGGTCCAGGTGAGTTCCGTGCCGGCCACGGCGTCACCCTCGTGCGACTTCACGACCGCGAGGTCGGCCTCGGAGTCGTACTGCGTGTCGTCGACGTCGGTGTTGTTCACCTCGTTCGGGTCAGGGGTCGACGAGTCGACGGTGGCACTGTTGACGAACTCACCTGCGCCGAGATCGGGGTCGACGTCGACCGTGACGTCCACAGAGACCTCCGCGCCGACGGGAAGGTCGCCGTCGAGGACGCACTCGACCTCGTCGAGCCCGTCCGTCCCAGGCGAGGAGGAGCAGGTCCACGAGCCCTCTCCACCACCGGACGCGCTGTACTGCAGACCGTCCGGGAGCGTGTCCGTGACGGTCACCGGGGCAGCTGCCGTCGACGGACCGGCGTTCACGACCGTGAAGGTGTAGGTGCCCTGGCTGCCCGCGACGAACGAGCCCTCGTGCGACTTCTCGATCACCAGATCGGCGGAGGTCAGCAGATCGGCGGTGTCCGTCGCGGTGTTGTTCGTCCCGTCAGGGTCCGACGTCGTCGGGGTCACGGTCGCCGTGTTCTCGAGGCTGCCGGTTGCGGCTTCGTCGATCTGCCCGACCACCGTGATCTGCGGTGCCACCGAGGCCGCAGGCAGGACGCTGTCCCGCTCGCAGCGCACGTCCCGGCCTGTACCCGAGCACTCCCACCCGTCTCCTGTCGCACTGTCGAACGTCACGCCAGCGGGGAGCGTGTCCTCGACGACGATCACGGGCTGCGAGTCCGAGGGCCCCAGGTTAGTGACGTCGACCGTCCACGTTCCGAGGGTGCCCGCGGTGAGGTCGCCTGCGTGGGCCTTGTCGATCTCCAGATCGGCGACCGCCGAGACCGTCGCGACATCGGTGGCCGTGTTGTTCTCCTCCTCCGGGTCGTAGGTCCGGGAGTCGACGAACACCTCGTTGACCAGGTCCGTGCCCTCGACCACGTCCGCGGGCACGTCGGTCTCGACCGTGAGGGGCGGAAGGCTCTCACCGACCGCCAGAAGCTCGCCCGGCACGTCACGGTCGCAGAGGATCGACGCCGGCTCCGTGGTCAGATCGGTCTGGCACGTCCACCCGTCGCCGGTCGCCGCGGCCGTCTCGACCTCGTCCGGCAAGGAGTCGAGCACCGTGAACGGCCCGACAGCCGTGTCCGGGCCGGCGTTCGACACCTCGACGGTCCATGTCAGCGGCTCGCCCGCCACGACAGGCTCGTCATGAGTCTTGGTCGCGACCAGGTCGGCACTGGCGATATAGGTCTCGCCGGATGCATCTGCCTCGTACGGCCCCACCGCGTTGCCCGGAGCGCCGGACTCGTCCTCCCCGGTCACGGCCACCGTGTTGACCTGCGGCACGTCGCTGCCGACGTTCGGCACGACGTCGGGCGTCGGGACCAGCTCGTAGGTCGCTGTGACGCTCGTCCCGGGCGGCAACGTCGCCACGTCCTCGTAGCGGACCGTGTCGCCGTCGAAGTCAGGCTCGACGTCCCCGAGGTACGCACCGTCGTCGACCGTGAGCTGCAGGCTTCCTTCGACGAAGTCCCATCCGGACGGGATGGTGTCCTCCGCATCGACTCCGAACGCCGTCGCGTCGCCGACGTTCGTCACCGTCACGCTCCACGTGAACGGTTCGCCGATGTACGCCGGCGACTCGGAGACCGGGGACTTGGCGACGTCGAGCTCGGGAAAGTCAGGGGCGACGTCGGCGTCCGTCGTCGGGCCGACGTACTGGCGGCCTCCCTCGTCCTCGATCCCCAGGCTGAAGTACGACTCGAGCGCCGCCTCGTTCGTCAGGGCGTCCCCCGTCAGGGTGACGCTGGGCGCGAGGACGGCGGTGTACTGGAGGTCCGCCGTCTGACCGGGGCCGAGCGGGCCCGCGAGGTCGGACGGTGTCCACGTGATCGTCCCTCCGCCGTTGACGGGGTCTGCTCCCGTCAGCTCGCCGCCTGCGGTGATCGATGCCGGGTCGACGACGACGCCGTCCGGGACCGTGTCGACGACGGTCCCGCTGTGTGCGTCGCTCACGGTCGGGCCGTCGGCGTTGCTCAGAGTGAGGGTGTAGGTGAACTCCTCGGTGGGATCGGGCGCGGTGTTGCTCACAGACTTGGTGATCGACATCTCCGGCTCGACGACCGACGCCGTCGCGGTGGCGGTCTGACCCGTCTCCGTGAAGGGGCCGTTCGCGTCGACGGGGTCCGGGTCGTCGGCGTCCAGGTTCCAGGCCGTCGAGGCGTCGTTGACCACCTGGTCACCGGCGCTCAGGCCGTCCTCGTCGGCCAGTCGACCGCGGTAGACGACGGTGATCCGGCGCTCCGCGGCTGATCCGAGGACGTCGCCGAACGACCACGCCGCCGTGGTGGACCCGTCGGCGTTCTCGACGCTGGGCAACGGAGTTCCCCGCAGGTCGCAGAACGTGATCCCGTCGGGGCCGATCTCCGTGCACAGTGCCCGCACCAGCTCGATCTGGTCGATCCCTGCCGGAATCTGGTCGACGATCGCGGCGTCGTAGTACGAGGTGTTGGGCGGTACCTCGACGGTGACCCGCCAGGTGAACCGCTCCCCGATCGTGGCCTGCGACGGTGACACGGTCTTCGTGATCCCCGCGCCCGCGACCGTCACGCTCGACGTGTCCGTGACCGTCGCGGTCCGCTCGTCCGGGTTGTCCGGGGCGAACGGGTCGGACTTGCCGTCGTCGAGCGTGCCCGCGGAGAAGGCGACCGTGTTCGTGTAGGTAGCCCCCGCGACGGCGTCGTCGGTGAGCACGGCCGTGTAGGAGAGCTCGACCGCCGCTCCGGGCTCGATCGTGCCCACCGACCAGACGAGCCGGGTGGTGCCCACGGGGCACCCGTTGGCCCCGTCCCCCGGGCTCGCGGTGCCGGCAGGGTCCAGGAACGCGACGAAGATCAGCTCGGCCGGGAGGCAGTCGACGACGAAGCCGTCGTGCAGAGGCGGCCGCGGCACGCCGTTGGCGCTCGTCGCGTCGTTGCCCGCGACCACCGTGAACGTGAGCTCCTCGCCACCCGGCACGGGCCCGAGGGAGCTGTTCGACTTCTCGACCGTGGGCCGGGGCTGACGGAGCTCGACCTGTGCGTCGTCCGTGACGGCGGGCAGGGCTGCGCCACCCGCCGTCTCCAGGCTCCTGAACCGGGCGGTGTTCGTGACCGGGACGCCGTTCTGGGACGCCGTGAGCGCCTCGTCCGTCACGAGCACCGTGACCGTCACCTCGAACGCCTGGTCCGCGTCCGTCGCGTTCTGGTAGGCGTCGCCGAAGTCGACGGTCCCCGTCGCGGGGTCGATCGTGACCGGTGCCGGGACCGGCGCGGTGGCGTCGCCGTCCGCATCGGGGAAGAACGCGAGCGTGGCGTCACCCGTCGGCACGAGACCCGACGGAAGAGTGTCCTGCAGGTCAGCCTCGTACACCGTCGTGTTGGCCGGCACGACCGCTCGGTACGCGTACGTGACCTCCTCGCCGACGGTGGCCTGGGAGGGAAGGTCGTTGTTCGTCTCCTCGATGGACGTCGTGGCCGACTTCTCGACCTCGACCCCCGGGACGACGACGTTCGAGCCGTCCGACGCCGACGGTGCGGTCTGGTCGCCCTCCTCGACCGACAGGTCGACGTTCTCCTGCGGGTAGAGGACCTCCAACGAGTCGTCGACGTTGGTCTCCGAGACGAAGGACCCGACGTACGCCGTGTCGTCGTAGCGCTGACCGGCCCCCGCGTCGTCGGGGATCGTCACGTCGTACAGGGTGGTCACGGTCTCACCGGGCTCCACCAGCTGGTCCGCAGGGCTCGACGGGTCGACGGGATACTCGACGCGCAGCAGGCTCCACGAGTCAGAACCCGCGAAATCCGGGTGGGCGGAATCGCCCGGGTCGGTGCAGGTGACGGTCGGCGTTCCGGCGATCGTCGGGTCCGGGACCACGTTCGAGACGTCGACACACCGGATCCCGGTCTCGAGCACGTCCCAGACCGAGAACGCCCCGACAGGGTAGCCGTCGGGTCCGCCCGAAACGCCCTCGTGGGTCACGTCGACGCGGAACGTCACGACAGACCCTGCCGCGACCTCGGATCCGTCGACGTCCGACCCAGGGCCGTTGGGACCGGTGGCCGGGTCATCCACCGCCTCGACCCCCTTGACGACGCCGACGGGAGGAACCGGGTCGATCTGGACGACGGCCTTGTCGCGAATCGTCGTCGACGTGCCGTCCGTCGCCTCGCTCCGCCCCTTGAGCAGGTTCGGTGCGTCGAGCGTCCCGGGCCCGGGCGCCGGCGTCGTCACCTCCGCCTGCAGCACGATCTCGAACACGGCTCCCCGATCGACGAATCGCGCTCCGTCCCTCTCTTCACCGACGAGGAAGACGACCTTCGACCCGTCCGGCGCGGCGGTCTCGGAGTAGTCGACGACCGTGTTCCCGTCGCCCGGGGTCGCCGACCCGGCGACGTACGACTGCCCGGCGGGGAAGAGGTCGGCGAGCTCGGCGTTCCGGGTCTGGGCCTCGTCGGAGAACTGGACGCGCAGGCCGTAGCAGATCCGGTCGCCGAGCCGGAACTCACGCTGGTCCGCGTCGACGTCGTCCGGTTCGGCATAGTCACCCAGATCCGTCGAGCAGACGCCTCCCGAGTCGGCGCGGCCGAGCATCGTCTTCGTCAGCGTCAAGCCGCTCGCGGCCATGGTCACCTCGGACTCGTCCGCCACCTGCTGCTCGCCCGACTCGCCGGTCCCGGCGACCGGGGTCGTCGTGGCCGTCAGCTCGACAGAGTTCGTGAACGAGTCGCCAGCCGCCGTGGGCACCCCTGTGCCGAGGTAGGCGGGGAGCATCCTGACCTGGTAGGTGATGGTGAGCGTGTCGTTCTCCGCCAGCGTCGTCGGCGCGAACGAGACGTCGAACGTCCCGTCGGCGTTTTGCTCCACCGAGTCGTACGGCGTCGACGGTGCCGTCGTCGCAGCACCTTCGCAGTCGGCGACACCGCCGGCGTAGTTCGTCCCGGCGTCCCCGAGCGGACACAGACCGTCAGGCACGACGTCCTCCACGACGATCGGATCGGCGGAGACGTACTCGCTGGAGTCGATCACGATCGTGTACGTGCCGATCTCACCGGCGGTGAAGTCCTCGGGCTCCACCGTCTTGCGCATCCGGACGTCCTCGACCGTGACGGTCTCGGTCGCAGTGTCGCCCAGCCTCGTCGCGCCACCCGGTGCGACGTCGCCCAGGTAGTCGCCCTCGACGGAGACCAGGTTCGTCGCGGTCGCCTCGGCGTCCGTCTCCCTCGTGGACGGGCCCGTGTTGTTGTCCAGGTTCGCCGTCGACTCCGGAGCGGGGTCCGCCGTCCACAGGACGTTCTCCCGCAACGGGACCCCCGCCGCATAGTGGAGCTCAAGCTCGGTACCGGCGTCGATCGCCGGAATCTGCCACTCGACGCGGGTGTAGACACCGCCAGGAAGCCCGCTCGGGTCGATCACCGTGGTGACGGAGTCGGGCTCGACACAGGGAGACAGCGCGGGCGGGACGAGCGGGCCCGAGCCCGGGTACTCCTCGCCGCCGGTGGTGTTGTCGGGGCCGCCGTCACAGCCGAGGTACTCGAGGTTCGCGGGCAGGTGGTCGACCACGACCACGTTCTCGCTGCCCGCGGCCGGCGCGCTCCGTACGGTGACCGTGTACTCGGTCACGTTGTCGTGGACGCCCCGCAGGAGCTCACCCTCGGGACTGGGCTCCCCCTTGGAGATGACGAGGCCCGTCACGGTCGTCGCGGTCGACGGTGAAGCGGCCGTCGCGTCCGACGTACCGCCGACGACGTTGCCGTCGGCATCGAACTCCGGGGAGACGAACGGGTCCTCGCTGGTGTACACCTCGCCGCTGTTGGCGACGACGGAGCCCGCCGGGTACACCGCGGGGTCCGGCTGCACCTGGAACGTGATCGTGACCGAGCTGCCGGGGAGCACGTCGTCGACGTCGGCCCAGGTGAGAGTCTGCTGGCCCGTCGAGGCGTCCGTGGCGACAATCGGGTCGCCGAGATCCTCGGGCGTGGTCGACCCGGGGACGTACGTCAGCCCGGGTGCGAGCTCGTCCCGAAAGCTCCCGTTGAACTCCGCTGCTCCCGAGCCGTCGTTCGTCGCCGTCAGCGTGTACGTGATCGGTTCCCCGGCGAGCACCTCGCCCGCCGCCGACTTCGAGACGGCGAGTCCTGGCGCAGCGAGCGCCGCGGGTGCCGGGACGAGCCCCACGAGCGCGAGGCTGAGTGCGGCGGCGGTGGCGACGCGCCGAAGAACCACGGCACGGAGAAGGCGAGGTGGGTGGCTCATATCACAATAGTGACGGAATATCCGCACGCTGCACGTCGAGGAGCGCTGGTCAGACCCACCCGCCTACCCGAGGGCCGACGGCCCGCCGTCGAGGAGCGTGGCGAACCCGTCCTCGTCGAGGATCGTCAGGCCGAGGTCGCGTGCCTTGGCCTCCTTGGACCCGGCGTTCTCCCCGACCACGACGAAGTCCGTCTTCTTGGACACCGACCCCGAGGCCTTGCCGCCGCGCGCGATGATCGCCTCCTTGGCCCCGTCCCGGGAGTAGTTCTCCAGCGACCCGGTGACGACGACGGTCACCCCCTCGAGCGTGCGTGGCGTCGACTCGTCTCGCTCCTCCGCCATGTTCACACCGGCCGTCGCCCAGGCGTCGACGATGTCCCGGTGCCACCCCACCTCGAACCATGCCGTCACCTGCTCGGCGATCGTCGGACCGACCCCCTCGACGGCGGCGAGCTCGTCGAGGGAAGCAGCCCGGATCGCGTCGACCGAACCGAACCAGCCGGCGAGCGCCCGGGCGGCGACGGGGCCCACGTGCCGGATGTTGAGGCTGACCAGGACGCGCCAGAGGTCCTTCTCCTTGGCCTTCTGGAGCTCGTCGATCAGCGTCTGCGCCTGCGCCGAGGCCTCGTACAGCGACTCCCCCGCCTCGACGGCCGCGGTCTCGGCGGCCTTGGAGAGCCTGCGCCTCTTCTGGAAGGGACGCGCGACCTTGACCTCCAGGGTCGACCCGTCGGCGATCGTGATCTCGGCCGACTCGCCGACGCCCTCGTACGGCCGCGGCAGCCCGGTCTCCGGGTCGCGGACCACGACCTTGATGGGGGCGAGCTGGTCGACGGTGAGGTCGAAGAGGCCGGCCTCGGTGCGTAGGGGCGGCTCTGCCGGTTCGAGGGGCTGGGTCAGGGCCGCGGCCGTGACCTCGCCGAGCGCCTCGATGTCGAGACCTCCCCGCGAGCCGATGTGCTCGACCCGTCCGCGCACCTGGGCCGGGCAGGACTCGGCGTTGGGGCAGCGCAGGTCGACGTCGCCCTCCTTCATCGCGCGCAGGGGCGTCCCGCACTCGGGGCACTCGGTCGGCATCACGAAGTCCTCGCGCGGGTACCCGTCGTCCGCGAGCGCAGCGACGGGCCCGAGGATCTCCGGGATGACGTCGCCGGCCTTGCGCAGGACGACCACGTCGCCGATCCGGACGCCCTTGGCCCGCACGACGTCCTGGTTGTGGAGGGTGGCCTGCCGCACCGTGCTGCCCGCGACCTTGACCGGCTCCATGACGGCGTACGGCGTGGCGCGCCCGGTCCGGCCGACACCGATCTGGATGGCCAGCAGACGGGTGTTGACCTCTTCGGGCGGGTACTTGTAGGCGATGGCCCAGCGGGGCGCTCGACTCGTCGCCCCGAGCCGGCGCTGGTGGGCGAGCTCGTCGACCTTGACGACGATGCCGTCGAGCTCGTGCTCGATGTCGTGGCGGTGCTCCCGGTAGTGCTCGATCATCTCGTTCACGCCGTCGAGCCCGGCGACGACGCGGTTGTGCGGCGAGACCGGGACACCCCACGTGGCGAAGAGCTCGTACGCGGCGGACTGACGGTCCAGCTCGGCGTGGTCCCCGGCGTCCCACTGCACGGCGCCGACCCCGTGCGCGTACATCTGCAGGTTGCGGGACGCCGTGACGGCGGGGTCCTTCTGCCGCAGGGACCCGGCGGCGGTGTTGCGCGGGTTGGCGTACGGCTCGTTCCCGGCGGCCACCAGCGACTCGTTCAGCGCCGCGAAGTCGTCGACGCCGAGGAAGATCTCACCCCGGATCTCGATGACGTCGGGATGTCCACCGGGGTCACCGGCGAGCTGGTGCGGGATCCCCGCGATCGTGCGGACGTTCGCGGTGACGTCCTCGCCGACCCGACCGTCGCCCCGCGTGACCCCGCGGACGAGGCGGCCCTTCTCGTACGTGAGCGCGATGGCGAGACCGTCGATCTTGACCTCGCACAGGTACTCGACCCGCGCGTCGTCGTCCATCTGCAGCTCACGGTGCACCCGCACCGCCCACGCCGCCAGGTCCTCGGTGGAGAACGCGTTGTCGAGCGAGAGCATCCGCTCGCGATGCTCGACGGGGGCGAACCCGGCGGCCACCTGCCCGCCCACCCGCTGGGTGGGAGACTCGGGCGTCGCGAGGCCCGGATGCGCTGTCTCGAGCTCCTCGAGCTCGCGCATGCGTGCGTCGTACGCCGCGTCGGACGACGTCGGTGCGTCGTCCTCGTAGTACGCCCGCTGGTCGGCCTCCACCTGAGCCACGAGCTCGGCCCAGCGACGCTGCGCCGACTGCTCGTCGAGCATCTGTGCGCCGTCCGTGCCGTCGGCGGGTTCCGGTGCGGGGTTCGTCGTCTCGCTCACGGACCCATCATCGCGCGACCGCCGGACATACGCCGCACGGTGTCCGCCGTCGAGGACCCGTCCGTGGGTACGCGAACGGCCCGACGACGCCGAAGGGGGGTGAACGTCGTCGGGCCGCGACGGGCGGCCGGGCCGCCCGTTTCCGCCGGGTGGGCGGAAGCTATCGCGTCACTTCTTCTTCGCCGGGGTCGGCTGCGCCTCCTCGGTCGTCGCGGCCGAACCCTTGCGGGCCTCGCGGACCGCCACCCGCGACGTCCCGTCGTACGCCGCGACGAGGATGTCTTTGATGTCCTCGAGCAGCGGGATGCGCGGGTTCGCCGGGGCGCACTGGTCCTCGAACGACCGCAGGGACAGCATGTCGAGGTTCGACTTGAACGCCTTCTCGTCGACACCCTGCTCGCGGAAGCTCGCCTCGATCCCCACCTTCGAGCGCAGCACCTCCACCGCCCGGGCGTAGGACTCGACCGCCTCGTCCGGCGTGGACGCTGGCAGGCCGAGGTGGCGGGCGATCTCCTGGTAGCGCTCCGGCGCGACGTACCGCTCGGCCTTGGGCCAGCTCGTGGCCTTCGCCGGGATCTCGCCGTTGTAGCGGATCACGTGCGGCAGAAGGACGGCGTTGGTCCGCCCGTGCACGAGGTTGTACGTCGACCCGACGGTGTGCGCCATGGCGTGCACCATCCCGAGCATCGCGTTGGCGAACGCCATCCCGGCGATCGTCGCGGCGTTGTGCATCTTCTCGCGGGCGAGCGTGGCGTCACCGCCGACCGTCACCGACGTCTCGATGTGCTCGAAGACCATCTTGATGGCCTGCAGGCACAGGCCGTCGGTGAAGTCGTTGGCGTAGACGGAGACGAACGCCTCGGTCGCGTGCGTCAGGGCGTCGAAGCCGGAGTCCGCGGCGAGCTTGGCCGGCATGGTCTGCGTCAGCACGGGGTCGATGATGGCCACCGACGGCGTGAGCGCGTAGTCCGCCAGCGGGTACTTGAAGCCGGTGGCCGGGTCGGAGATCACCGCGAACGGCGTCACCTCGGAGCCGGTGCCCGACGACGTCGGGATGCACACGAGCTGGGCACGGTCGCCGAGCGGCGGGAACTTGAAGGCGCGCTTGCGCACGTCGAAGAACTTCTCGCGGGTGTCGGCGAAGTCGATCTCGGGGTGCTCGTAGAGCAGCCACATGACCTTGGCGGCGTCCATGGGCGACCCGCCACCGACGGCCACGATCGTGTCGGGCTGGAAGTGGCGCATGGCCTCGGCGCCCTTGGTGACCGTCCCGACCGTCGGCTCCGGCTCGATGTCGTCGATGATCTGGATCGACACCTTCTCGGACCGTGCGGCCAGCTGCCGGAGCACCTTGTCGACGACGCCGATCTGGGTCATCACCGCGTCGGTGACGATCGTGACCTTGTGGACGTCGCGCATGTCCGAGAGGTACTTGATCGAGTTCGGCTCGAAGTAGGTCTTGCCGGGGACCTTGAACCACTGCATGTTGTTGTTGCGGCGCGCGACGCGCTTGACGTTGATGAGGTTCACCGCCGAGACGTTGTTGGAGACGGAGTTGCGTCCGTACGAGCCGCAGCCGAGCGTCAGCGACGGGATCAGGGCGTTGTAGATGTCGCCGATGCCGCCGAGCGCCGACGGCTGGTTCCACAGCACGCGGACGGCCTTGACGCGGTGGCCGAACTCCTCGACGAGCTCCTGGTCGCTCGTGTGGATGGCCGCGGAGTGACCCAGTCCGTCGAACTCGACCATCTGCTCGGCCAGGGTGATGCCCTCCTCGCGGGAGTGCGAGCGCAGCACCGCGAGCACCGGCGCCAGCTTTTCGCGCGACAGCGGCTCCTGCGGGCCGACGCCGTCGATCTCGGCCAGCAGCAGCGACGTCCCCTCGGGGACGGAGAACCCGGCCTGGGCGGCGATCCACTCGGCGGACTGCCCGACGACCGACGCGTTGAGCTTGGCGTCGCCGCAGTTGGAGCCGGTGGCCTCGACGCCGAAGATGAACTTCTCGAGGAGCGCCTTCTCGGCGGCGGTGGTCCGGTAGGCGTGCAGGCGCGCGAACCCGGCCATCGCCTCGTCGTAGATCGCGTCGTCCAGGATCGCGGCCTGCTCGGAGGCGCAGACCATGCCGTTGTCGAACGACTTCGAGATCACGAGGTCGTGCACGGCCCGGCCGACGTCGGCGGTCCGCTCGACCCAGGCCGGGACGTTGCCCGCGCCGACGCCGAGCGCCGGCTTGCCGGCCGAGTACGCGGCACGGACCATCGCGTTGCCGCCGGTCGCGAGGATGAGCGAGACGCCGTCGTGGTTCATCAGCGCGCCCGTGGCGTCGATCGAGGGGTGCTCGACCCACTGGATGCAGTCCACCGGAGCTCCGGCGGCGACGGCGGCGTCGCGGACGACACGCGCGGCGGCGACCGAGCACTCCTGGGCGGCCGGGTGGAAGGCGAAGACGATCGGGTTCCGGGTCTTGAGGGCGATCAGCGCCTTGAAGATCGCCGTCGAGGTGGGGTTCGTGACCGGCGTGATGCCCGCGACGACCCCGACGGGCTCCGCGATCTCGACGATGCCGTTGACCTCGTCGCGGCCGATGACGCCGACGGTCTTGAGGTTCGCCATGGAGTGGGGCACGTGCTCGCAGGCGAAGATGTTCTTGGTCGCCTTGTCCTCGAAGACTCCGCGCCGGGTCTCGGCGACGGCCTGGAGCGCGAGCGACCCGTGCTCGTGCAGTGCGGCGATCGACGCCTTGGTGACGATGTGGTCGATCTGCTCCTGCGTGAACGAGCCGTAGTCGGCGAGCGCCTTGAGCCCGTTCGCGACGAGGACGTCGATCTCCGTCCCGGCGACGGTCTCGGGTGTCTTGCTACGTGCGGCCATCTGTCGGTTCCCCTCCTACGCGGCGGCGGCCCGCCGTCCGGACGAACGGCTCGTGGGGCCAGCCGCTTCGCTATGTGAATACTTTCACGAGCGACACGAGAATGGCACCCTTCCGGGCTGTCACGTCGATCACATCGCCCCACATAGGGTGGTGCCATGCCCCTCGACGCCTCGTCCCCCGACCCTTACGCGTGGCTCGAGGAGGTGGACGGGCCCGCGGCCCTCGACTGGGTCGCCGCGCGCAACCGGGTCACGACGACGGACGTCGCCTCGACGTCGCGGTTCCGCGAGACGGAGCGCGCCGTCCGCGAGGTGCTCGACTCGGACGACAAGATCCCTGGGGTGTCGAAGATCGGCGACCTCTACTACAACTTCTGGCGCGACGCGGCCCACCCCCGCGGACTGTGGCGCCGCACCACGCTGGACTCGTACCGCACGGAACACCCCGACTGGGAGACCGTGCTCGACCTCGACGCGCTCAGCGAGGCGGAGGGCACCAGCTGGGTGTGGCACGGCGCGAGCATCCTGCGCCCCGACTGCGCTCGCGCCCTGGTCGCGCTCTCCCCCGGCGGGTCCGACGCCGACGTCACCCGCGAGTTCGACCTCGTCGACCTCCGGTTCGTACCGGCCGACGAGGGCGGGTTCGTCCGCGAGCAGGCCAAGGGGTCGTTGGGCTGGATCGACGAGGACCACGTCTTCGCAGCCACCGACCGCGGACCCGGCACGACGACGACGTCCGGCTACCCCCGGACCGTCGTGCGCTGGACGCGGGGCACGCCGTTCGCCGAGGCCGAGCTCGTCTACGCCGGCGACGAGGACGACCTCTCGGTGGGTGCCGGACACTCCCGCACGCCCGGCTTCGAACGGGACGTCGTCCACCGGGCCCGCACGTTCTACACGTCCGAGACCTACCTGCTGCGCGACGGCGACCTGACCATGATCGACGTCCCCCCGTCGGCCGAGGTCGGCTTCCACCGCGAGTGGCTGGTGATCGACCTGCGCGAGGACTGGACCGTCGGGGGCAGGACGTTCCCGGCAGGGTCGCTGCTCGACGTCGACCTCGAGACCTTCCTCGACGGCGGTCGCGAGCTGACCGCACTGTTCACCCCGGGCCCGACGACGTCGCTGGCCGGGGCGACGTGGACGCGCCACCACCTCGTCCTCACGACGCTCGACGACGTCAAGGACCGCCTGGAGGTCCTGACCCCGCCCCCGCCGGACGCGGCCGCCGGCACGCCGTGGACGCGCGCGCCGTTCGACGCCCTGCCCGCGCTCGGCACGGTCTCCGCCCGGGCGGTGGACCGCGAGGAGAGCGACGACGTCTGGCTCGTCACCACCGACTTCCTCACGCCCTCGACCCTGGCGACGGCCGCCGTCGGACCCGGCGGCGCCTCCGCTCCCGAACCGCTCAAGCAGAGCCCGGCCTACTTCGAGACCGACGGGCTCCTCAGCGAGCAGCACTTCGCGACGTCGGACGACGGCACCCGCGTGCCCTACTTCGTCGTCCGTCCGAGAGACCTCGTGCTCGACGGCACCGCGCCCACGCTCCTCTCCGGGTACGGCGGCTTCGAGATCTCCCAGCTGCCTGCGTACTCGGGGACCGTCGGTCGGGCCTGGCTCTCGCGCGGCGGCGTCCACGTCGTCGCCAACATCCGCGGTGGCGGCGAGTACGGGCCCGGCTGGCACCAGGCGGCGCTGCGCGAGAACAGGCACCGCGCGTTCGACGACTTCGCGGCCGTCGCGCGCGATCTCGCAGCCCGTCGGATCACGAGCGCACCGCACCTCGGCGCCCGGGGCGGGTCCAACGGCGGCCTCCTGGTCGGCAACATGCTCACGCGCCACCCCGACCTCTTCGGCGCGCTCGCGATCGCCGTCCCGCTGCTCGACATGAAGCGGTACTCGCACCTGCTCGCCGGCGCGTCCTGGATCGCCGAGTACGGCGACCCCGACGTCCCGGCGGACTGGGAGTTCCTGCAGGACTTCTCGCCCTACCACCGGTTCGACCGGGACCGGACCTACCCCCCGGTCCTGTTCACGACGTCGACGAAGGACGACCGCGTCCACCCCGCGCACGCACGCAAGATGGCCGCGATGATGCTCGACGCCGGCAAGGACGTCACCTACTACGAGAACGTCGAGGGCGGTCACGGCGGCGCCGCCGACAACAGCCAGGCCGCGTTCATGGCCGCCGTCCAGTACGAGTACCTGTGGGACCACCTCGCCGCGACGGACGACTAGAGCTCCAGCCCGACGGACCGTCCGGCTCAGGCGGAGGCGCGCTCCGCGAGGACGGCCGCCGCCCGGCCGAGGTTCCCCGTGACGGCACGGGCCTGGTCGAGGGACCCGCGGGCGACCACGTCGCCCGACTCGACGAGCGTGACGCCGTCGAGCCCCACGACCGGGAGCCCGACCCGCCGCCACGGCACCGCCACCGCGTCGGCGAGCGCGACGACGTCCGGCCCGGAGCACTGGGAGACCTGCGCGGGAGGCAGTGCCGCCCACAGCGCCACCCCACGCTCGGCGGCGGTCGCGACCTGCTCCCAGAGCCGCTCGTCCCAACGGCCCGGCACGAGGTCCAGGCCGAGCGCGTCGGCACCGGCGAGGACGATCGGCCCGACCACGCTCCAGGAGGCCCCACCGTGCACGACGACGCGTGCCCCCGCCGCATGGACCGCGTCGACCACCGTGCGCAGGCCCTCCACGACCTCCGGGCCGGGTACGGCGCGGATCCGGGAGTACCCGCTGAAGGTCGGGAGGACCCCGGCACCCACCTGGGCCAGGAGCGGCTCGTCCAGGTGCACGACGACGTCCGCGCCGGGCACCAGTCGTCTGACGTCGGCGACGTGGTCGCCCAGCCCGACGGCCAGGGAACCGGCAAGGTCCGCGCGCGCCCCCCGGTCGCCGAGAACACGGTCGCCCCGTGCGAGGTACAGCTCCGCCGACTGCGTCCACGGGCCACGGGCCGAGAGGACGAGCGACCCGGCATACCCGGAGGCCGCGATGCTCAGCGCCTCGACGTCGTCCCGCAGCAGCGCGCGGGCATGCCGCTCGTCGCCGCCCGGGCGGTCGGCCAGCTTCCACCCGTGCGGGCCGATCTCGACGGAGAGGTCCTCGAGCAACGCGCCGGTGCGCCCGACGGCGTCCGCCCCGGGACCGCGCGTGGGCAGCTGTACCAGCGCGGGAGCCGCGTCGACGCCCGTGGGCACCTCCGCGAGGTCGCCCCAGAGCACCAGATGCGCCTCGAGGGGTTCGAGACCGGGGCGCGGCCCCCGGGCCGCGACGGTCGTCACGACGCGGCCCGCCGGCCCGCGGACGTGCGCGCGGAGGAGGTCACCGTCGCCTGCCCGAGCACGCGGGTGCCGCGGTAGACGACAAGCGACTGCCCCGCTGCGACACCGCGCAGGGTTGCCCCCACGAGCTCGACGGTCAGCACCGTGCCCGGCAGCGCCTCGGGGTCCTCGAGCACGTCGGACCCGGTGATCCGCGCACGCGCGGCCACGGGCTCCCCGTGAGCACGTACCTGCGCCTCGACGGCGACCCAGCCGTCCTCGTCAGCGTCGTCCAGCACGTCGGGCGCGAGCCACGAGACCTCTCCTCCGACGATCGTGTCCACGCTCAGCAGTTCCGCGGCACCGACGACCACCTGGTTGGTGGTCGTGTTCACGTCGAGCACGTACCGGGGCCGGCCGTCGGCGGCCGGGGCATCGATCCCCAGCCCCTTGCGCTGGCCCACCGTGTACGAGTACGCGCCGTCGTGCTCACCGAGCACGGTGCCCTCCGCGTCGACGATCTCCCCCGGACGGGACCCCAGACGCTCCCGCAGGAATCCCTGGGTGTTGCCGTCGGCGACGAAGCAGATGTCGTACGAGTCGGGCTTGTTCGAGACCGACAGTCCGCGACGCTCGGCCTCGGCACGCACCTCGTCCTTGGACGCGAAGCCGCCGAGCGGGAACATCGATCGCTCCAGCCTGTCGCTGCCCATCACGGCGAGCACGTACGACTGGTCCTTCTGCTCGTTCGGCGAACGGTGCAGCTCGGTCACCGTCCGCACCGCGCCCGGCTCGGCGCCCGTGCGCAGGTCGGGGACCTCGCGCCGGAGGACCTGCGCGTAGTGACCCGTCGCCACGGCGTCGAACCCGAGCGCCGTGGCCTTGTCGAGCAACGCCTCGAACTTGATGTGCTCGTTGCACCGCACGCACGGGTTCGGGGTCCGTCCCGCCTCGTACTCGCTGACGAAGTCCGCGATCACCGTCTCCTCGAAGCGCTCGGACAGGTCCCACACGTAGTACGGGATACCCAGCACGTCCGCCGCCCGCCGCGCGTCACCGGCGTCCTCGATCGAGCAGCACCCGCGCGACCCCGTCCGGAACTGGTCGCGGTTGCGCGAGAGCGCCATGTGGACGCCGACGACGTCGTGCCCCGCCTCGACGGCGAGCGCCGCCGCGACGGCGGAGTCCACCCCTCCGGACATTGCAGCCAGTACTCGCATCAGCGGGCTCCTCCCCCGGTCGCCGTCCGCCGCGTGCTCGTCAGGCCGGCGGCCCGGGCCCGGTCGACGACGTCCGGCAGGACGGTCAGCAGTCGGTCGATATCTGTGTCGGTCGTGGTGGCCCCGAGCGAGAACCGCAAGGCCCCGCGCGCGTCGTCCTCGGGCACGCCCGTCGCGAGGAGGACGTGCGACGGCTGCGGGACTCCCGCCTGACAGGCGGAGCCCGTCGACGCCTCGACCCCGGCGGAGTCGAGCAGGTACAGCAGCGAGTCCCCCTCGCACCCCGGGAACGTGAAGTGGGCGTTCGCCGGCAGGCGCAGTCCCGAGTCGACGGCCGGACCGCGCAGCGTCGCGTCCGGCACACCGGCCCGCACGCCGGAGACGAGCCGGTCTCGCAGAGCGGCCAGGCGTCGGGCCTCGCGCTCCTGGTCGGCGACCGACTCGGTCACCGCGGTCGCGAAGGCCTGGACCGCGGCCGTGTCCACGGTGCCCGACCGCACGCCGCGCTCCTGGCCACCGCCGTGGACGACCGGGGTGAGTGCGAGCCGCCGCGAGGCGAGGAGGGCACCGACGCCCACGGGACCGCCGATCTTGTGCGCGGTCACCGTCATCGCGTCCACGCCGCTCGTACCGAAGTCCACGGGAACCTGCCCGACGGCCTGCACGGCGTCGGTGTGCACGGGGATCCCGTACGGCCTCGCCGCCTGCACGACCTCGTCCACGGGCTGCAGCGTGCCGACCTCGTTGTTCGCCCACATCACCGAGACGACGGCGATCTCCGGGGCGTGTGCCGCGAGCTCGGCGCGCAGGGCCTCGACGTCCAGGCGACCGTCGCCGTCCACCGGCAGGAGCACGATCTCCGCACCGGAGTGCTCGGCCATCCAGAACGCGGGATCCAGGACGGCGTGGTGCTCCACGGCGGAGACGAGGATGCGCCGTCGTGCCGGGTCCGCGCTCCGCCGTGCCCAGAACGTGCCCTTGATCGCGAGGTTGTCCGCCTCCGTCCCGCCGGCCGTGAAGACGACGTCGCTCGGCCGGGCGCCGAGGGCGGAGGCGATCGCCTCCCTCGACTCCTCGACGGCACGCCGCGCGTCGCGGCCCGACGTGTGCAGCGACGACGCGTTGCCCGTCCGGGCGAGAGCCCGCGTGTACACGTCGACGGCCGCCGGCGACATGGGGGTCGTCGCGGCGTGATCGAGGTAGGTCGAAGGTTCCACGACAGACCAGTCTACGAACCGCCCGCAATCCTCCTCGCGCACACCGCCCTCCGGCAGTAGGTTGACCGAAGCAGCTTGCCGCCCGTGACCATCTACTCGAGAACCGGCCCCGATGACCGACGCTGTCCCGACGACGACCCCGATCCCGTTCGTCTCGCCTCCTGGTGCGGCCGTTCCGGACCCGCACACCACCTCGCCCGCCGGACCCGCGGAACTCCACGCGGCGGGAGGACCGCCGCAGAGCGGCGCGAACCGCATCAAGTGGCTCGACCTTCCCTCGGAGCTGCGGGACGAGATCGACGCGATGAACGGCTCCCCCGTCGTCGACGAGGCGTCGTCGACCACCGGATTCAGCCCGGGTCTGGCCTCGGTGCTGACGCTCGCCGACGGCCGGCGCGTGTTCGTCAAGGCCGCCTCGGAGGCCACGGAGCCCTATACGGCGGACCTCCACCGCGCCGAGGGCGAGACAGCCGTGCGGATCCCCGACGAGGTCCCTTCACCCCGGTTCCTGTGGGCCCTGGACGACGAGTGGGTCGTCCTGGCGTTCGAGGTGGCCGAGGGGCGCCACCCGATCACGCCGTGGTCGCGGTACGCGCTCGCCCGCGTGCTCGCCGCCATCGACGACCTGGCCCGGGTGCCGGGAGCGCGTGACCTCGGACTACGACCCACCGGGCCCGACCTGGCGGCACAGTGCACCGGCTGGGCACAGCTCGTCGCCGAGCCGAACCCCGGCCTCTCCGTGTTCGGCTCCTGGGTCCCCGAGCGGCTCGACGAGCTGGCCGAGCTGGAGAAGGGCGTCCTGATCGCGTGCGAGGGCGAGTCGATCGTCCACGGCGACCTGCGCGCCGACAACATCGTCGTCGCCGACGCCGGTGTCCAGCTGCTCGACTGGCCGTACGCGTCGCGCGGGGCGGCGTGGCTGGACCTCGCGCTGTTCCTGCCGAGCGTGGGCATGCAGGGCGTGGCGGCAGAGCTCAAGGGCGTCGACATCCGCTCGAGCGCCCGCGAGCGCGAGATGATGGGGCACGAGCTCGCGCGCGTCTTCGAGGCGCATCCCCTCGGCGGCACGGTCCACGAGCGGGACCTGCGCTCGGTCGTGGCCGGGATCACGGGCTACTTCCTGCACTCGGCGCTGCAGCCGGCGCCCGTCTCGATCCCGCACCTGCGCGAGTTCCAGCGCGCTCAGGCCGTGGCCGCGCTCTCCTGGCTCGAACAGCTCATCGACTGACCGGTGGCGGGCCGCGTCACGGCCCGCCACCGGGTTCCCCGGTCGGGGTCAGGACTCCTTGTGCGCGCGGATCGCGGCGGCCGCCTGCGGCAGGACGTCCGCGAGGTCGCCGACGACGGCGAAGTCGGCGATCTCGAACAACGGGCACTCGGGGTCGTTGTTGACGGCCACCACGACCTGCGAGGCCTGCATGCCCCCGCGGTGGTGCGGCGCGCCCGACACGCCGGCCCCGACGTAGAGGCGCGGTGTGACGGTCACGCCGGTCTGCCCGACGAACTGGTCGAACCACCCCTCGAAGACGACGTCGCGGGTGGCCCCGACCGCAGCGCCGATGCTCGACGCGAACTCCTCGACGGGACCGAAGTCCCCGTCGGTGCCGCGGCCGCCGACGACCACGGACCCTGCCTCGGCCAGCTCCGGACGACCGGCGTCGTCGATCTCCGACACGGTCCGCTCGACGACCGTGACGGCGCCGGCCGCCACGTCGACGGCGAACCCCTCGACGGTGGTCTCGACCGGCTGGTCGACGGTCGTCGGCACGACGGCGTTCGAGCGCACGGTCACGACGGACACGTCCGTCGTGATCTCGCACTCCGTGTCCCACGACCCGGCGAGGACCCGCTTGCCCGCCACGAGACGCCCGTCCGGCCCCTCGACGAGCGTGGCGGCGTCGACGACCAGCCCGGCGTCGAGGTCGTGCGCCACGCGCGCCGCGATCTCCTTGGTGACGAAGTTCGAGGTGAGCAGCACGGCGTCGGCGTCCGCGGCACGAACCGCGGCAGCGAGCACCTGCGCGACCGTGGTGGACAGGTGCGCAGACTCACCGAGCGTGGGCGGCAGCTCCGCCTGGCGGACGAGCTCGACGCCGTGGCTCCCGAGCTGGGCGAGCGTCTGGACCGACGGCGCCTCGGTGACGACGGCCTCGACCCGGCCGAGCGACCGCGCGAGCGTGAGGATCTCCAGGGCCGGCGAGCGCAACGCCGTGGCCGGAGTGTCGAGCAGGACGAGAACGGTGCGGTTGGTCACGATGGCCTCTCAGACGAGCTCGTTGCGGATGAGGAAGTCGGCGAGCGCCGTCCCGCCCTCGCCCTTGTCGACGACGATCTCCGCCTCGGGGCGCGGCGGGCGCGGCTCGGCACGTGAGGTGCGGGTGCGCGCGCCGCTCTCCCCGACGGTCTCGGCGGCGACGTCGAGGTCGGCCAGCGACCACTCCTCGACCGGCTTCTTGCGTGCCGCCATGATGAGCTTGAAGTTTGGGTACCGGGGCTGGTTCACGTGGTCGCTGACGGAGACGACCGCGGGCAGCGGAGCCTCCAGCACCTCGTGCACGTGGCCCAGGTCGCGCGTCACGCGGGCGGTGCGGGCGGCCGTGTCCACGTCGAGCTCGGACGCGTTGGTCAGCTGGGGCAGTCCCAGCTCGGCCGCCAGATAGACCGGCACCACGGAGCCGAGACCGTCGAGCGCGGCCATCCCGGTGATCACGAGGTCCACGGGAGTCTCGTCGCCGAGACGGCGGACCGCGGCGGCGAGCGTCCGCGCGGTCCCGGCGTAGTCGGATCCCTCGAGCCCCTCGTCCGAGATCCGGACCCCGCGGTCGACCCCCATCTGGAAGGTCTTGCGCACGGCCGCGTCCGCGTCCGGGCCGGCCATGGTGACCACGACGACGTCGCTGGCCGCGCGCGCGTCGTCGTCGAGCGACTCGATGATCGACAGCGCCGCCTCGACCGCGTGCTCGTCCAGCTCGTTGAGCGTCCCCTCGGACGGGTCACGGACCAGACGACAGTCCTCGAACGCCCGGTCCGACTGGATGTCCGGAACGTACTTGACGGGAACGACGATGCGCATGGGGGCTTCTTTCCTCCTCGGGCACGGGACGCGGCCAGCCTATCGCCCCGAGACGCGCGGATCGTCCCGGTCCGTCGCGCGAGCCACCGACGAGCAGCGACAATGGGCGGGTGACTCAACCACCCGCGCACCGACCCACGGTGCAGCCGACCGACCGCCACGGGCACGTCCCGCCCCTCGGCGTGCACCTGGCGGGCGACGGTGTCGACGTCGCCGTCGCCGCGCCCTACGCCGACGCCGTCGAGCTCTGCCTGCACGAGCCCGGCCCACGCGGTGCCGAGCAGCGCCGGATCCGGCTCGACGGGCCGACCTACGGCATCTGGCACGGGCACGTCCCGGACGTCGAGGCAGGACAGCACTACGGCTTCCGCACCTACGGCCGCTGGGCACCCCAGGAGGGCCACCGCCACAACCCCGCCAAGCTGCTCGTCGACCCGTACGCCCGCGCGATCGTCGGCCGTTTCGACCACGACAGCGCCGCCTACGGCCAGGAGATGACGGGCGACGCGCACGACCAGGGTGTTCAGGGCGACCCGTACGGTCCCGCCGACGAGCGCGACTCCGCGCCCCACGTGCCCCGCTCGGTGGTCGTCGCCCCGCAGCACCCCGAGATCGTGCGGCCCCACGTCCCGTGGTCCTCGACCGTCGTCTATGAGGCGCACGTCCGCGGCCTAACGCAGAACCACCCGGGGATCCCGGAGCACCTGCGCGGCACGTACGCCGGCCTCGCGCACCCGGTCATGATCGACTACCTCCGGTCCCTCGGTGTCACGACCGTCGAGCTCCTGCCCGTCCACGCGTTCGTCGACGAGCCGCACCTGCTGGCCAAGGACCTGACCAACTACTGGGGCTACGCCACCCTGGGCTACTTCGCCCCGCACGCCCCGTACGCCACGCGCGCAGCGCAGGAGGCGGGAGCGGGCGCCGTCGTCGACGAGATCCGCGGCATGGTGCACCTGCTGCACGAGGCGGGGATCGAGGTGATCCTCGACGTCGTCTACAACCACACCGGAGAGGCCGGCGACGGCGGACCGCACCTGAGCTTCCGGGGGCTCGACGACTCTCTCTACTACCGGCGCGGCCCCGACGGCGTGTACGACGACGTGACGGGCACCGGGAACACCGTCGACACCCGACGCTCGCGCGTCGTCCAGCTCGTCCTCGACTCGCTGCGGTACTGGGCGAGCGAGATCGGGGTGGACGGCTTCCGGTTCGACCTGGCCGTCAGCACCGCGCGCCAGACCGACGGGTTCGACCCGCGCCACCCACTTCTCGTCGCGATGCAGACCGACCCCGTGATCTCGGGCCTCAAGCTGATCGCCGAGCCCTGGGACGTCGGCCTCGGCGGGTGGAACACGGGCGGCTTCCCTCCCCCGTTCGCCGAGTGGAACGACCGCTACCGCGACGCCGTTCGCCAGTTCTGGCTCGCCGACGCCGCCGCGCTCTCGCACGGCCGCCAGGGAGACGGCGTCCGCGAGCTCGCCACTCGCCTCGCGGGATCCCAGGACCTCTTCGGCGGTGGCGAACCTCCGCTCGTCCGCGGACCCGTCGCCTCGATCAACCTCGTCACCGCGCACGACGGCTTCACCCTCGCCGACCTCGTCGCCTACGACCACAAGCACAACGAGGCCAACGGCGAGGACGGGCGCGACGGCTCCGACGACAACCGCTCGTGGAACCACGGCATCGAAGGACGGCGCAAGGAGCTCGAGGACGGCGACGACCTCGGCGGGGAGATCGCACCGCTGCGCCGCCGGTCCGTCCGCAACCTCCTCGCCACGCTGATCCTCTCCGCCGGGACGCCCATGATCACCGCCGGCGACGAGCGGGGTCGTACGCAGCGAGGGAACAACAACGCTTACTGCCAGGACAACGAGATCTCCTGGATGGACTGGTCGACCTCGGACCCCGTCGACGACCTGCGCGCCACCGTGCAGCACCTGCTCACGCTGCGCAGCTCCCACCGGGCACTGCGCGCCGACGCGTTCTTCCTGGGACGACCCCGCCACCGGCTCCGCACCTCCGTCGACGACCTGTCGTGGCACCGCGCGGACGGCGCCGCGATGCAGCCCGACGACTGGGACGACCCCGGCACGCGCGTCGTGCAGATGCTGCGGACAGGACCGCAGGACGAGGCCCACGACGTGCTCGTCGTGCTCAACGGGTCCCTCGACGCGGCCCGGGTGACGCTGACCGACGTCGAGCTGCCCGACGGCGTCGACGGCCCCCGGCCCGCCGCGTGGGAGCTCGCCTGGGACTCCGCCTGGGAACGTCCCGACGACGCCCCCGTCGGACCCGACGCGAACACCGCCGCACCCGGGGACGAGTCCGTGCTCGAGCCGTTGAGCCTGCAGGTGTGGATCTCGGTCTGACGCCGTCGTCGGGCACGCACTACGCTCGCGTGCATGACCGACACCGACGTCGTCGTCATCGGCGCGGGCCTCTCCGGCCTCGTCACGGCGGCAGAGCTGACAGCCTCCGGGCACCACGTGACCCTGCTCGACCAGGAGCCACCCGCCGCGCTCGGCGGACAGGCGTGGTGGTCGTTCGGCGGGCTCTTCCTCGTCGACACCCCGGAGCAGCGTCGGCTCGGCGTGCGCGACTCCGCGGACCTGGCGCTCGCCGACTGGCTCGGCTCGGCACGGTTCGCCCCCGGCGCCGCGGACGGGCACGGGCCGGACCGGTGGGGCTACGCGTGGGCCGAGCGGTTCGTGGACTTCGCCGCGACAGAGATGCGCCCCTGGCTGCACGGCCTCGGCGTCCGCTGGTTCCCGCTCGTGCAGTGGGCGGAGCGCGGCGGGTACCCGGCCGGCGGGCACGGCAACACCGTGCCGCGGTTCCACGTCACGTGGGGCACCGGGCCGGGCCTGCTCGAGCCGTTCGTCCGCCGTCTGCTCGACGCGCGCGCGGCCGGACTCGTCGACATGCGGTTCCGGCACCGCGCGACAGAGCTCGTCACCACCGACGGCGCGGTCACCGGTGTGCGTGCGGACGTGCTCGCCCCGAGCCCGGCCGAACGCGGCGTCCGTAGCGCGCGGGACGTCGTCGATCAGGTCGAGATCTCCGCCCAGGCCGTCGTGGTCGCGAGCGGCGGCATCGGCGCGAACCACGACCTCGTCCGGGAACGATGGCCCGCGAGCTCCGGGACGCTGCCGGCCCGGATGCTCTCCGGAGTCCCCGACTCGACCGACGGTGAGTTCCTCGGCGTGGCGTCGGCGGCAGGCGGGGCGCTCGTCCACGAGGACCGGATGTGGCACTACCCCGAGGGGATCGCGAACCACTCCCCCGTCTGGTCGAACCACGGGATCCGCATCCTGCCGGGCCCGTCCTCGCTCTGGGTCGACGCCGACGGCGGCCGTCTGCCCGCACCGCTGTTCCCGGGCTTCGACGCCCTCGGGGCGCTCGAGCACATCACCGCACGCGGCGACGACCACTCCTGGTTCGTGCTCAACCGCGCGATCATGGAGACCGAGTTCGCACTCTCCGGCTCCGAGCAGAACCCCGACCTCACCGGACGGGACCTACGTCTGCTCGCCGACCGCGTGCTCCCCGGCGCGACCGGACCCGTGGCCCGGTTCGCCACGGAGTCCGACGAGTTCGTCTTCGCCGACGACGTCGCCTCACTGGCCGCGGGCATGAACGCCCTGACCGACGCCACACCCGGGTCCCGCGGCGTCGTCGACCCTGCGGCGCTCGCAGCGCTCGTCACGGCCCGGGACGCGCAGGTCACGTCCGGGCTCGGCAAGGACCCCCAGGTCACGGCGGTCGCGGCGGCGCGCCGGTTCAGCGTCGACCGCCTCATGCGGGTCGCCCCGCCCCGGGCTCTCACGGACCCCAAGGACGGGCCCCTGCTCGCCGTCCGACTCTCGGTGCTGACACGCAAGACGCTCGGAGGCCTGCACACCGACGACCGTGCGCGGGTGCTGACGTCGGCGGGCGAGGTGCTGCCTGGGCTGTGGGCCGCGGGCGAGGCGGCGGGCTTCGGGGGTGGCGGCGTCCACGGGCACCGTGCGCTGGAGGGCACGTTCCTGGGCGGGTGTCTGCACTCCGGCCGGGTGGCGGGGCGCGCGGTGGCGGCCGCACTGTCCTGATCCCGTCCCGGGCGGTTCCGCCGAGGTCGACCCGTGCGCGCGAGGTAGTGCCTGCCAGGGTCGACGTCGCGCGCACGGGTCGACCTCGTCAGGTTCTCGGTTCTCGACGCACCGCCGCACGCGCCGTTCGCACGCGACCGGCCAGGCCCGCGGTGTCGCCGAGTTCGTCCCAGGTCACGTGGATGACCGTCCACCCCTGCTCCGTGAGCGCGTCGTGACGCTGCTTCTCCGCCCAGAGCTTCGACGCGCCGTCTCCGAACGCACCGCCGTACTTGACGGCGCCGTCGAACTCGATCGCGACCTTCGCGGCGACGTCGGCCAGGTCCAGGCGGAAGAGTCCGCGTCGCGTCGTGACCTCGACGCCGTGCGTCATCGCCGGCAGACCGGCGTCGTGCAGCATCCACCGCACGACCGTCTCCCCGGGCGACTCCGACGCGGCGTCGGCCATCTCGAGGGTCTGACGCGCGCGACGCACCCCGCGGCGCCCACGGGCCGCGTCGAGACATCGCGCGATGCCGCGCGGGTCGGCGCCGATCCGCAGTGCGGAGTCGGCAATGACGAGCGCCTGCGCCGGGCGCAGCGTCCTCGCACAGTCGACGACCGTGCGCTCGAGGCTCGTCAGCGGAACCCCGTCCGACGTCGCCCGGTCCCGCGGGTCGAGTGCCGTCCAGTGCCGGCGGGTGGACGGGTCCGCCTCGGGGCGAACCTTCGGGCGTCCGAGTTGCGTCAGGTGGATCTCGGTCCCCAGCCGCCAGGTCCAGCAGCCCCAGAGGAGCGCGGCGGTCTCGTGGCTGAACCAGTACGGCGTGGTGAACCGCTCGGTCACTCCGCGCACCTGACGCAGCAGATGCTGCTGCCGTGCGCGTGCGGGCCCGTCGGAAGGGCCGGTCTCGGCGTGGACGTAGACGCCACGCCGTACCCGGACGAGCGACCCCGAGCGCACCCGTCGAAGCTGTTCACCGCGCTCGACCGGATCGTAGGACTCCGACGTCGGGAGAGTGCGCGGAGCCAACACTCGGGGGTCCGCGGAACCGGCCGCCCGGCTCGGACGTGGGAAGGTCTCCATGGTCCGAGCCTGCCGGGCCCGACCGCACCGTGGCTCGCGCCGCCGGAATCTGTGGATATCGCCCCGCCGACGTCGACCCCTGCGCGCGAGGTCGACCCTGGCAGGCACTACCTCGCGTGCACGGGTCGACCTCGGCGCAAGGGGGCGGAGGCCAGGGGGCAGAGGTCAGCGGTCAGGCGTTCGCCACGAGCCCCATGTCGGCGGACGACGGAAGCCCGGTGTGCCGAGGCACCACGCGCACGGTGTAGCCGAACGGCCCGGAGGCCTCCAGCCGCACGGCGCCGCCGAAGGAGCACCGTCCCGCCTCGAAGGTCTCGGCGAGTGCCAGCGGGGTCGTGGTGAACTCCTCGATGTAGTCGTCCTCCCCCACGGCGCCGTGCACGACCTGCACCTCGACGTCGTCCGGCCCGAGGTCGCCGAGCGAGACGAAGGCTCGCACCGACAGTTCGTCGCCGACCTGCGGCACCTCGCCGAGCCCGCCGGACTCGACGTGGTCGACGCGCACGCGGTCCCACCCCGACCGCACACGCCCCTTCCAGTCGGCCAGCTCGCGCGCACCGGAGAACCGGTCGGCGTCCAGCGCGCGTCCTGCCGCGGCCGCCGGGGCGTACAGGCGCTCGGCGTACTCGGCGACCATGCGGGTGGCCTGCACCTTCGGGCCGAGCGAGGCCAGGGTGTGACGGATCATCTGCAGCCACCGCACGGGGACACCGCGCTCGTCCCGGTCGTAGAAACGGGGCGCGACCTGCTGCTCGATCAGGTCGTACAACGCGGCGGCCTCGAGGTCGTCGCGGTGGTCGGGGTCGTCGACCCCGTCGGCCGTGGGGATCGCCCAGCCGTTCTCGCCGTCGAACCACTCGTCCCACCACCCGTCGAGGATGGAGAGGTTGAGGCCGCCGTTGAGCGAGGACTTCATGCCGGACGTCCCCGAGGCCTCCAACGGGCGCAGTGGGTTGTTGAGCCAGACGTCGCATCCCGGGTAGAGGTCCTGCGCCATCGCGATGTCGTAGTTGGGCAGGAAGACGATGCGGTGACGCACGTCGTGCTCGTCGGCGAACCGCACGAGCTGCTGGATCAGGCGCTTGCCCTGGTCGTCGGCAGGGTGCGACTTGCCGGCGACGACCAGCTGCACGGGCCGCTCCGGGTCGGTCAGCAGCGTGCGCAGACGCTCGGGGTCGCGCAGCATCAGCGTCAGCCGCTTGTAGGTCGGCACCCGACGCGCGAACCCGATCGTGAGGACGTCGGGCGAGAGGACGTCGTCGACCCACCCGAGCTCGGCGGGGCTGGCCCCGCGGTCGCGCCAGGACTTGCGGACCCGACGTCGGCCCTCCTCGACGAGCCGCGAGCGCAGGGTGTGTCGCAACGCCCACAGCTCCTCGTCGCCGACCCCGTCGCCGAGCCACCCGTCGAACGAGGCGGAGGGAGACGCGACCGGGTCGATGCCGAGCCGGTCACGCTGCAGGTCGAGGATCTCCGACGCGACCCAGGTCGGCGAGTGGACGCCGTTGGTGACCGAGGTGATCGGCACCTCCCGGGCGTCGAACCCGGGCCAGAGCCCGTTGAACATCCCGCGCGAGACCTCGCCGTGCAGGAGCGAGACACCGTTGGCGCGGCCGCCGAGGCGCAGCCCCATCACGGCCATGTTGAAGACCGTCGGGTCACCGCCGTCGTAGTCCTCGGCGCCCAGCGCGAGCACCTGCTCCACGGGCACGCCCGGCAGAGCGCACTCGCCCCCGAAGTAGGTGCCGATCAGGTCGCGGCCGAACCGGTCGATCCCGGCGGGGACGGGCGTGTGCGTGGTGAAGACGGTGCCGGCACGCACGGACTCGAGCGCCTCGTCGTAGGTGAGCCCCGACTCGACGAGCTCGCGGATCCGCTCGACACCGAGGAACCCCGCGTGTCCCTCGTTGGTGTGGTAGACCTCCGGCGCAGGCGCGCCCGTCAGACGCGACCAGAGCCGGAGCGCGCGGACGCCGCCGACGCCCAGCAGGAGCTCCTGCTGCAGCCGGTGCTCGCCGCCTCCGCCGTAGAGCCGGTCGGTGACCTTGCGCGCGGCGTCGTCGTTCTCCGGGACGTTGGCGTCGAGCAGGAGGAGCGGGACCCGCCCGACGGTGGCGACGCGGACGTGCGCGTGCAGCGCACGGCCCCCGGGCAGCCCGACGGTCACGACGGCCGGGCTGCCGTCCTCCTCGCGAAGGACGCTCAGCGGGAGCCCGTCGGGGTCGAGGACGGGGTAGGTCTCGGCCTGCCAGCCGTCGCGGGTCAGGGACTGCTTGAAGTACCCGGAGCCGTAGAGGAGACCGACGCCGACGATCGGCACGCCGAGGTCGCTCGCGGACTTGAGGTGGTCGCCGGCGAGGATTCCGAGGCCGCCCGAGTACTGGGGCAGGACCGACGTGATGCCGAACTCCGGCGAGAAGTACGCGATCGCGCGCGGCAGCGGCGTCGGCGACCCGGCGAGCTCCTCCGCGCGGTGCTGGTACCAGCGGTCGCGCTCGTGATAGTCGCGCAGGTCCCGCACGGCCTCTCGCACGCGCTCGACGAAGCCCTGGTCGGCCGCGAGCGCCGCCAGACGCTCCGCACCGAGCGCGCCGAGGAGCGCGACGGGGTCACCGTGGACCTCGCGCCACAGCTCGGGGTCGAGGTCGGCGAAGATCCTGCGCGACGGCTCGTGCCACGACCAGCGGAGGTCGTGCGCCAGGTCGTCCAGGTCGGCGATCTCGCGGGGCAGCAGCGTTCGGACGGTGAATCGACGGATAGCTCTCACGTCAACCGACTCTACGCATCAATCGGTCGGGTGGCCCAGGGATCGGGCGACGGCGGTGCGACGATCGTGTGAACACTCGCGCGCGCCACGCGGCGCCGTCGTGCGTCGAGGGCCTCCGGCTCGTTAGGTTGGGTCCGTGACGTCCACCTCGCCCAGTGTCCTGACCGCACCGATCGGCCGCATCCCCGTGCTCGACGTGGCTCCGACCGTCGAGTCCGGCCGCTGGCCGGCGAAGTCCACGCCGGGCGAGGTCGTCCCCGTCGAGGCGACGGTCTTCCGCGAGGGGCACGACGCCGTCTCCGCGACCGCCGTGCTGACCGACCCCGACGGTCGGGTGCACGCGCGGGCGACGATGGTCGACGTCGCACCGGGCCTCGACCGTTTCCGCGCGCTGGTCTCGCCAGACCGTGAGGGGGACTGGACGTTCCGGGTCGAGGGCTGGTCGGACCCGTACGCCACGTGGGCGCACGACGCGACGGTGAAGATCGACGCCGGCGTGGACGTCGACCTCATGCTCGCCGAGGGCGTCCTCCTCTTCGGCCGCATCACGGCGCTGGAGCACTCTCGCGCCGACGCCGTCACGCTCCGTGACGCCGCGGTCGCTCTCGCCGACCGTGGACGTCCGGCCCGGGCGCGGCTCGCGGCCGCGACCTCCCCCGAGGTCCGCCGGGCGCTGGAGCGCACCCCGCTGCGCGACGCCGTCTCGCCGTCCGCCGACTACCCGCTGCGTGTCGACCGTCCCCTCGCCGTATCCGGTGCCTGGTACGAGATGTTCCCTCGCTCGGAGGGTGCACGACAGCTCCGGGACGGCACGTGGCGGTCGGGGACGTTCACGAGCGCGGCCCGTCGCCTGCCCGCGATCGCGGCGATGGGTTTCGACGTCGTCTACCTGACGCCGATCCACCCGATCGGCACGACCCACCGCAAGGGACGGAACAACTCCCTCGCCGCGCAGCCGGGCGACCCCGGCTCGCCGTACGCGATCGGGTCGCCCGACGGCGGGCACGACGCAATCCATCCGGAGCTGGGGTCGGAGCGCAGCTTCCGCGAGTTCGTCCGACGGGCGCGTGGTCTGGACATGGAGGTGGCGATCGACCTGGCGCTGCAGTGCTCGCCCGACCACCCCTGGGTCGCGGAGCACCCGGAGTGGTTCACGACGCGTGCCGACGGCTCGATCGCGTACGCCGAGAACCCGCCGAAGAAGTACCAGGACATCTACCCGCTGAACTTCGACAACGACCCGGAGGGCATCTACGCCGAGATCCTGCGGGTCGTGCGTGTGTGGATCAGCCGCGGTGTGACCGCGTTCCGCGTGGACAACCCGCACACCAAGCCGCTGAGCTTCTGGGAACGCCTGCTGGCCGAGGTCCGCACCTCGGACCCGGGCGTGATCTTCCTGTCGGAGGCGTTCACGAAGCCCGCGATGATGCGCACGCTCGCCGCGATCGGGTTCCACCAGTCGTACACGTACTTCACGTGGCGGAACACGAAGGAGGAGGTCGAGGAGTACCTGGCCACGACCTCCGGTGCCCTCGGGTCCGTGATGCGCCCGAGCTTCTGGCCGACGACGCACGACATCCTCCCGCCGTACCTTCAGCACGGCGGGGTGGCCGGCTTCTGCGTCCGCGCCGTGCTGGCCGCACTCGGCTCTCCGACGTGGGGCATGTACGCCGGGTACGAGCTGGTGGAGAACGTGCCGCGGCCCGGTGTCGAGGAGCAGATCGACAACGAGAAGTACGAGTTCAAGCCGCGCGACTGGGCGCGGGCGGAGGAGATCGGCGTCGCGACCCTCGTCACCCGCCTCAACGAGATCCGTCGCGCGCACCCCGCGTTCCAGAACCTGCGCAACCTGACGGTCCACGCGACGTCGAACGACCAGGTGGTCGCCTTCTCCCGCCACCTCGACGCGGAGCACTCCCCGACCGGGCGTCCGGAGACGATGATCGTGGTGGTGAACCTCGACCCCTGGAACACCCAGGAGGCGGTCGTCGACCTCGACGTCGCGGCACTCGGGCTCGCACCCACGGGCGACGGGGCCACACCCACGTTCGTCGCGCACGACCTGTTGTCGGGGGCGACCTACGGGTGGGGTCCGCGACCGTACGTACGACTCGAACCGACCGTGCAGGTCGCCCACGTGATCGAGGTGGAGGCATGAGCATCGCAGCACAGCCGGCTCCGTTCGGGGCCCTGCCCCCACGCCGCCAGCCGACGCCGCCCGGCAAGGATCACGAAGGTCTCCAGGACGACCCGACGTGGTACAAGACCGCCGTCTTCTACGAGGTGATGCTGCGGTCGTTCTCCGACTCGGGCGACGCCGGTCACGGCGACCTGCGCGGGCTCGTCGACCGACTCGACTACCTGCAGTGGCTCGGCATCGACTGCCTCTGGCTCCCCCCGTTCTACCCGTCGCCGTTGCGCGACGGCGGGTACGACGTCGCGGACTACACCGCGATCGCGTCGCAGTACGGGAGCATGGCCGAGTTCACCGAGCTGATCGCGGAGGCGCACGCGCGCGGGATCCGGATCGTCATCGACCTGGTGATGAACCACACGAGCGACCAGCACCCGTGGTTCCAGGCCTCTCGCGCAGACCCCGAGGGCCCGTACGGCGACTACTACGTGTGGAGCGACGACAACGAGAAGTACGGTGACGCGCGCATCATCTTCGTGGACACGGAGACGTCGAACTGGACGTTCGACCCGGTGCGCCGCCAGTACTTCTGGCACCGGTTCTTCTCGCACCAGCCCGACCTGAACTTCGAGAACCCCCGCGTCGTCGACTCCATGCTCGACGTCGCACGGTTCTGGCTGCAGGCGGGGGTCGACGGGTTCCGGCTCGACGCCGTGCCGTACCTCTTCGAGGAGGAGGGGACCAACTGCGAGAACCTCCCGCGCACGCACGAGTTCCTGCGCCGGGTACGGCAGATGGTGGACACGGAGTTCCCGGGCCGGATCATGCTCGCCGAGGCGAACCAGTGGCCGAACGAGGTCGTCGACTACTTCGGGACCGACGACGACCCCGAGTGCCACATGTGCTTCCACTTCCCCGTAATGCCGCGGATCTACTACTCGATCAAGGACGAGCGCGCCGCGCCGATCGTCGACATCCTCGCCGACACCCCCGAGATCCCGGCGGGAGCGCAGTGGTCGACCTTCCTGCGCAACCACGACGAGCTGACGCTCGAGATGGTCTCGACGGAGGAGCGCGCCACGATGTACGGCTGGTTCGCCCCCGACCCGCGGATGCGGGCCAACGTGGGGATCCGGCGTCGTCTGGCACCGCTGCTCGACAACTCCCGCGCGGAGATCCACCTGGCCCACGCCCTGCTCCTGTCACTGCCGGGCAGCCCGTGCCTGTACTACGGCGACGAGATCGGCATGGGCGACAACATCTGGCTGCCGGACCGGGACTCGGTCCGCACGCCGATGCAGTGGACCCCGGACCGCAACGCCGGGTTCTCTACGGCGGACCCGGGCAAGCTGCACCTCCCGCTCGTGCAGTCGTTGGTGCACCACTACCAGCACACCAACGTCGAGGTGCAGCTCGCACAGCCGACGTCGCTGCTGCACTGGGTCCACGGGATGCTCGCCGTACGGCGGCAGCACCCCGGGTTCGGGACCGGCACGTTCGAGGCCGTCGAGTGCGACGACCCGGCCGTGCTCGCGTTCCTGCGCAGGACGCCGGAGGAGACGCTGCTGTGCGTGTTCAACCTCTCGGCGACCGCACGCTCGGCGCGCCTCCAGCTCGCCGCATGCTCGGGGGCCTCGTTGACGGACGTGTTCGGCGGGGCGTCGTTCCCTCCCGTGGGCGAGGACGGCACAGTCGTGATGACCTTGGGGTCGCGGGACTTCTACTGGCTCACGGTCGGGGAGGCTTCCGCCGGCTAGGCACGCCCGAGCACACCGACGGAGGACGACGTGGCAGACGAGTCAGGGATCGACAGGGTCGGACGAGACGGCCACGTGCTCGCGGTCGAGGATCGCTGCGCGCCACCGTCGGCGGACCTGCTCGACCTGCTCGACGCCTGGCTGCCTCGACGGCGGTGGTTCCCGGTCAAGGACGTCGCGGTCGAGACCCTCCCGTGGGTCTCCTACGCTCTCCCGTCCCCGCCGGGCCTGGTGACGCAGTCGCACCTCCTGCGCCTGGTCGGCGACGGCGTCGACCTGGTGATCCACGTGCCCGTCGTGCTCGAGCGGGTGGACGGGTCGGTCGTGACGGACGAGCCGGAGGACGCGGCCGTGATCGGCGTCGTCCGCGGTGAGGACGGCACGCTCCTGCGGGTGCACGACGGCGCCGCGCACCCCGCGTTCTGGCTCGCGTCTCTGGAGACGAGCACCTGGGACGTCGACCCGGGTGAGCTCTCGACGCAGGCCCTCGCCTCCGGCAGGCTTCTGCGCGTCGAGCAGTCCAACAGCTCGGTCCGTCTGCCGGACGTCGCCGGCGGCGTCATGTTCAAGGTCATGCGTGCGGTCGCGATCGGTCCCAACCCCGACGTCACCCTCCCGCGTGCGTTGGCCCACGGCGGCTGGCGCGGCGTCCCCCGACCGCTCGCGTGGTTGACCGGGACGTGGGAGGACGACGACACGCCGAGCGCCGGTGCCGACCTCGCGCACCTCGTCATCGTCGCGGAGCTGATCGGCAGCGCGCGCGACGGGTTCGACCTCGCGTGCTCCTACGCACGTCAGGGCGAGTCCTTCGCCGATCTCGCTGCCGACCTCGGCGAGCAGGTCGCCCGGATGCACGCCGCGCTGCGCGACGTCCTCCCCGTCGGGGAACCGCTCGACGTGGACTGGCTGTTCACCGACCTCCGACGCCGCGCGACCGAGGCGGCGCAGCGGGCCCCTCTCCTGGCTCGCACGGCGGCCGACGTCGCGGCGTTCTACGACGACGCCGAGCGCCGGCTCGCAGCGACCTCGCAGCGCCCCGTCCTGCAGCACGTCCACGGCGACCTCCACCTCGGGCAGGCGCTGAACTCTCGCGAGCTCGGGTGGAAGGTCCTCGACTTCGAGGGTGAGCCCCTGCGCCCGGTCGCGGAACGGACGCGTGCCGACCTGGTGATGCGCGACGTCGCGGGCGTCCTCCGGTCGTTCGACTACGCCGCCGCGGTCGGCGGGGCCCAGGACCCTCGGTGGGTGGTCGACGCCCGGACCGCGTTCCTGGCGGCGTACCGTCGCGAGGCACGGTTCCCCGACGAGCACGAGGACGCGGCCGAGACCCTCGTGCGCGCGCTCGTGCTCGACAAGGCCCTCTACGAGGTCGTCTACGAGTCGACGAACCGCCCCACGTGGACGTGGATCCCGCTCGAGGCCGTCGACCGTCTCCTGAGGAACGAGATCTAGGCGCCTCGATGCATGCGCGCGCCGGGCATGGAACAGTGAACCCATGACGCCCGAACTGCAGCCTGAAACCCTGTCGCCCGAGCTGCTCTCCGTCGTCGCGCAGGGTCGCCACCACTCCCCGCACTCGATCCTCGGCCCGCACCCGGACGCCGACGGACGCACCACCGTGGTGCGCGTCCGCCGCCCCCTGGCCGACGAGGTCACGCTGATCACCCGCGACGCCGAGCACCCGGCGGAGCACGTCCACGAGGGCGTCTGGACGGTCACGGTGCCGACGGCCGACGGGCAGGTCCCGGACTACCGGATCCGCGCCCGGTACGACGAGACGGTGCACACGGCGGACGACCCCTACCGGTTCCTCCCCACGGTCGGCGAGGTCGACGAGCACCTGGTCCGCGAGGGACGTCACGAGCAGCTCTGGACGGTGCTCGGCGCCAACGTGCGGCACTACCCCGGCGTGCTGGGCGACGTCGTCGGGACGTCGTTCGCGGTCTGGGCACCGAACGCCCGGGCCGTCCGGGTCGTCGGCGAGTTCAACGGGTGGAGCGGCGTCGGGCACGCGATGCGCTCGCTGGGCGGCAGCGGCATCTGGGAGCTCTTCGTGCCCGACGTCGGCGCGGGGTCCACCTACAAGTTCGAGATCTGGACGCACGACGGCTCCTGGGTGCAGAAGGCGGACCCGCTGGCCAAGTCCGCCGAGGTTCCTCCGGCGACGGCCAGCGTCGTCGTGGACTCGACCTACGTCTGGGGCGACGACCACTGGTTGTCGGACCGGGCACGGCGTGACCCGCACCAGGGCCCGATCAGCACCTACGAGGTCCACCTCGGGTCCTGGCGTCCCGGTCTCGGCTACCGGGAGCTGGCCGACCAGCTCACCGAGTACGTCGTCGAGCAGGGGTTCACGCACGTGGAGCTCATGCCCGTGGCAGAGCATCCGTTCGGCGGGTCGTGGGGGTACCAGGTCACCGGGTACTACGCGCCGACGTCGCGGTTCGGGTCCCCCGACGACTTCCGTCACCTCGTCGACCGCCTCCACCAGGCCGGGATCGGTGTCATCCTTGACTGGGTTCCTGCGCACTTTCCCAAGGACTCGTGGGCCCTGGCCCGGTTCGACGGGACACCGCTCTACGAGCACGCCGACCCGCTGCGCGGCGAGCAGCCCGACTGGGGGACGTACGTCTTCGACTTCGGCCGCCCCGAGGTTCGCAACTTCCTCGTCGCGAACGCCACGTACTGGCTCGAGGAGTTCCACCTCGACGGCCTTCGTGTCGACGCCGTCGCGTCGATGCTGTACCTCGACTACTCCCGCAACCCCGGACAGTGGCACCCCAACATCCACGGCGGCCGCGAGAACCTCGAGGCCATCGCCTTCCTCCAGGAGGCGAACGCCACGGCGTACCGGCGGGTGCCCGGCATCATGATGATCGCCGAGGAGTCCACGGCCTGGCCCGGCGTGACCAGACCGACCGACGCCGGCGGCCTGGGGTTCGGGCTCAAGTGGAACATGGGCTGGATGAACGACACCCTGCGCTACCTCGCCAAGGACCCGGTCAACCGCCGCTACCACCACCAGGAGGTCACGTTCTCGCTGGTGTACGCGTACTCCGAACAGTTCGTCCTGCCGCTCAGCCACGACGAGGTCGTCCACGGCAAAGGATCTCTCTACGGCAAGATGCCCGGCGACGACTGGCAGAAGCGCGCCAACCTTCGCACCCTCCTCGCCTATCAGTGGTCGCACCCCGGCAAGCAGCTGCTGTTCATGGGCGGCGAGTTCGGGCAGACGAGCGAGTGGAGCGAGGGTGCGGGTCTCGACTGGGCAGCTCTCGGGTCGCCCGGGCACGCGGGGATCCAGCAGCTGGTCCGCGACCTGAACGCGATCTACCGCCGCACACCGGCACTCTGGGACCTCGACGCAGATCCCGCAGGGTTCGAGTGGCTCGTCTCCGACGACGCCGACCGCAACCTGCTCGCCTACGTGCGCCGGGACGGCGACGGCGCCGACGTTGCCGTCGTCGTGAACTTCTCCGGCAGCCCGCACGAGAACTACCGCCTGCCGCTCCCCCAGGGCGGGACGTGGAACGAGGTCGTCAACACCGACTCCGAGGCGTACGGCGGCTCCGGCGTCGGCAACCTCGGTGCCGTGACGGCCGAGGCGCGGCCCCACGGTGGCCGGCGGTTCTCGGCCTCCGTGACCGTTCCGCCACTCGGCGTGCTGTACCTCGAGCACGTCCGGACGTCATGACCTGAGGCCGGCCGGCGTAGGGCGACACAGCACGAAGGGGCCCGCGCCGATGCGCGGGCCCCTTCGTGCTGTGTCGGCCCGACTCGCCGACCCTTCCGTCAGTACAAGGAGATCGCGAGCTGCTGGCGTGCCTTCGCGACCCGCGGGTCCTGCGTGCCGACCACCTGGAAGTAGTCGAGGAGCCGGACGCGGATCTTTTCCTTGGCGTCGGCGTCGAGGCCTGGCAGAAGCTCGAGAAGCCTTCCGAGCGCGTCCTCCACCTTTCCCCCGAGCATGTCCATGTCCGCCACGTCGAGCTGGGCGTCGACGTCGGCCGGTGCGTCCGCGGCGGCCTTGCGGACCTGCGCGAGGTCCTTCCCGCGGGTCCGGCTGAGCAGGCCGACCTGCGCGAGCCCGGCCACTGCGAGCTCGTCCTTCGGGTCCTGCTTCGATGCCTTGGTGAACGCGGCGGCCGCGGCCTCGAAGTCGTCGCGCTCGATCGCGTCGTACGCCTCCTGGTGGAGCGGGGGCAGCTCGGGCTCCTGCTCGGGCTCCGACTCCTCCGCGGTCTGAGGGGCCTCGCCCTGGAGCGGGGCCCGTCCGACGATCCCGTTCGCCTCGGCCTGCTGGAGGATCTCGTCGAAGACCTGGCGCATCTGCTCCAGCTCTGCGCCGCCCTGGAAGAGGGGGAACGGCTGCCCGTTGAGGAGCAGGACGACCGTGGGAACGCCCTCGACCTGGAACGCGGCGGCGATCTGCTGCTCGGCCTGGGCGTCGACGCGGGCCAGGAGGAAACGCCCCGCGTAGTCGTCGGCGAGCGTGCCGAGATCTGCGGCAACCTTCGCGTTCGCCTCGTCGGTCGGCAGCCAGAGCAGGACGACCACGGGGTACTGCGTCGAACCCTGGACGATCTCCTCGAAGGAGGCCGCCGTCACGTCGACGACGTATCCCCCCGGGGCCGGGGCGCCTCCCGGCTGGCCGGGCGGCGGGGACTGCGGGCGAGCCAGAGCCGCCAGGTCGACCGCTCCACGCACGTCAAAAGAGGACTGGGGGTTCACATCACTCATGCCACCCAGTCTAGGGGCCGGAGCCCGCCCGACGCCGTGCTACGGAGCCACCTTCGTCGTGACGTTCTCCGCGCCGAGCACCTGGACCGACTCCTCGGACCCTGCCGGCGGCACGTAGATCGCGACCGTCGTGAGCGAGGTGATGTTCAACGTCTCGGAGGCGTCGGCGTCACCGAACAGCGCCTCGGCGGTGTCGGTCTGGGGCGGGCTGATCGTCGAGCCGTCCGGTCCCTCGAACTTCTCCACGGACTTCACGGCGCCGACGACCACGGCACCGCCGTCTGCCGTTCCCATCGTGCGTGGCGTCTGGTCCTCGATCACCGAGAAGGTGTTCGTGTAGGTCCCCTCGATGCCCTGCATGGCCTCGGACTGGACCTCGGAGGTGCTCTCCACGCGGGAGCGGTAGGGGTCGTCGCCGAACGTGTCGGCGAACTCGGAGTCGCCGCCGAGATTCAGGACGTCGGCGTACTGCGTGACGGCGTCGGCCGGAGAGATCAGCAGCGACTCGGTGTCGGCCGCGAGGACCGGGGACCCGACCTCAGCCGCGGCGAAGGCCGGCAACGTCGTGTCCGGGAAGAGCCGGACCCAGGCCCACAGGGAATAGTTCGAGCGGGCGTCGGCCTGCTCGGTGACGATCAGTCGCGGCGACTGCGCGTCCTCGGCTGCGACGGTGATCGACATGCCGACGCGCGGCCACTCGTCCGAGGCCGGGATGATGTCCTGCTGGGTCTCCGTGGGCAGCGCCGTGACGAGCTCCGGGTCGTCGGCAGCCTTGGCCGCCTTGAGCTCCGCCGTGCGCATCGCGTCGGCGGGCCCGCTGACCCGTGTCTCGAGAAGGTCGGAGTCCTGCTCCTCGGTCGCGGTCGTGAGCACGTCCGCGATCGAGGCCTTGACCTCCTGCTCCTGCTGCACCGTGAGCGCCGGGCCGGGCTGGTCCGGGGCGTCCTCGGGCTGCGGCACGGGAATCGACTCGGCGCACCCGGCGAGCACGATGGCCGTGACGACGGCCAGTGCCGCGGTCCGTCGGCGTCCCTGCGGCGTCATCGTTCTCCTCCGTCGGTGTCGTCGTTGTTCGTGTCGAATCCCCATGTGCGCCGCCACGCGTCAGCCGTGGAGCTTCGCGGGGCAGGCCTGCTGCTCTCGTCGGCGATCGCCGAACCGGGCCATCCCGGTGCGCTGCCGTCGTCGGAACCGTCGACCGGGGAGCTCGGCGGAGTGGGCACATCCGTGTCGGCCCCCGTCAGGGCCGACGTGAACTCGTCGGGGAACGGCGGCGGGGTGGCACCGGGTTCCGGTGCCGCCGGGAACGGCGCGGAGGACGCGGTCGGTGCGGCGGCGGCTTTCTTCGGCAGGGTCTCGCGCCGGCTCTTCCGTCGCAGGCGCCCCTTGTTCTTCGGCGTCGTGATCGCGGGGGTCTCCGTCTCGTCACCGGCGGCGCTGTCCCGCGCCGCCTGCTCACGAGCCGCCCGCTCACGCATCTCTCGCCGGGTCATCACGACCGGGGCGGCGGGCGCGTCGTCGGCGGGCACGTCCGCGACGGCCGGGAACTGCGCGGTCTCGGCCGCGTCGACCTCTGTGGCGGGCGTGGGGCGATCGGGGCCGGCAGCCCCGCCGTCGTCCGGATCACCCAGGGCGGCGCCCGAGGCGCCCGAGCCGTCTGCCGAGCGCGCGACCGCACGTCGGGACTTCGCGGGACGGCGACGCTTGCGGCGGAGCACGAGGACCAGGATGCCGAGCAGGACGAGCACGGCGCCGACGATCACACCGGGCCAGAGCCACGGCGTGGAGGTCTCGCGGGGCCAGGTGAGCTCGAGCGACGGGGCTTGCGCACCCTCACCGACGCCGGCGGCGATCAGGCTCCACCGGCCGGGCTGGTCGGTCCAGCGAAGCGTCGCCTCGCCCTCTCCCTCGGACACGGCCACCCACATGTCCGAACCCGAGGGGTCGGGCCCGACGACGGGCTCCTCCTCGGTCTCGGCACCGTCCGTGGGCTCCTCGGTCGCGTCCTCGGCCGGTTCCTCCGTCGGTGCGGCGACGAGGTCGGCGGACAGGGTCGACATGTTCGACATCCCCGTGACACGGACGTAGGGGTCGTCGCCGACCCAGCCGTCGACGTCGACGTCACGCCCGACCGCCAGGACGACGGGCTGATCCCCGGGCGCCGTGGCCTTGATCGTGACGCTGTCGCCGACCATGTCGAGGACCCCGGGGTCCGTGACGAGCATGGTCTCGCCCTCCCCGGCGCTCGTGGACGCGACGACCGTGTCGCTCTGGCGCCACACCGTCGCCGACGCTGTTCCCAGCCCGGCGGCGACGAGGCCCAAGACGATGAGGCCTACACCAATGATCTTTCGCAGCACCCGAGTTCCCTTCGTGTCCGACTCCCCCAGGATAGGGCCGAACGACGGTCGGCGACCCCGTGGGGCCGCGTGAGGAAGTTCTCCGCCATCGTTTGGGTGTCTGGGAACGGCCCCACCCGATACGCTGAAGACTTCCAACGTCACCTGCGGCAACTCCACGAGAGATCCGCTACGTGGCCCGAAAACTCCGGAGGTTCTCCAGGTGTCCGACGAGCGCTCGCTCTTCCCCATCACGATGCGTGGCTACGACCGCGTCCAGGTGGACAACCAGGTCGCCAAGCTCGAGAAGTCGCTTGCCGACGCGCGCCAACGGGTCGAAGCGCTCGACCAGCGGCAGATGCAGCTCGGCGCCGAGCTCGCCGACGCCCAGCGCACCGTCCGTGAGGCCGACAAGCCGTCGTACGCCGGCCTCGGCGCCCGGATCGAGCAGCTCCTGCGCTCGGCCGAGGAGCAGTCGGCAGACATCCTGACGCAGGCCAACTCGCAGGCGGTCGACATCATGGCCCGCGCCAAGCTCTCGGCCGGACAGGTCCGGTCCCGGGCCGAGACCGAGGTCGCCGAGCTGCTCGCCTCGGCGCGCCGCGAGGCCGAGGAGATCCGGACGACCTCCGCGTCCGAGGCACAGTCGACGCTGACTGCCGCCCAGCGCCGGGCCGAGGAGCTCCTCGGCAGTGCCGAGCGCGAGGCGACGCGGATCCAGACCGCGCTGAGCACGGAGGAGAGTGAGCGCCGCACCGGCCTCGAGCGCGAGCTCGGCACGTTGCGAGCCTCCGCCGAGCGCGAGATCACCGAGGAGCGCGTGGCCGCGGAGCAGGAGACCGTGGAGATGCGCCGTCGCGCAGAGTCGGAGACCAAGGCACAGCGAGACGCCGCCCACGCCGAGGCCGAGGGCCTCCTCGAACAGGCTCGCCGGGAGGCGGAGCGTGTCCTGACCGACGCCCGTCGCGATGCGGAGGAACTCTCCGCGTCGGGGTTCAAGGAGATCGACGGTCTGCGAGAGCAGGCCCGGACCGAGCTCGCGGCCGCGCAGCTCGACATCTCCCGACGCCGCGAGGAGGCCGAGCAGGAGGTTGCGCAGCGTCACGCCGACGCCAAGCAGAAGACGGACGAGCACGTCGCGACCGCCGAGAAGCACGCGGCCGACGCCGAGAAGCGTGTCGCGATCGCGCTCGAGCAGGCCGAGAAGGTTCAGCGCGAGTCCGACGAGTACGTGCGACAGCAGCTTGAGGAGGCCCGGACGACGGCGGACCGGGTGATCACCGAGGCTCGGGAGTTCGCGGAGCAGACCGTCTCCGACGCGAACGCCGAGTCCGACGCCCAGCGTTCGAGCGCACAGCGCCAGCTCGAGGACCTGACGCGTCAGAACGACTCGATCAACGCCTACATGGGCGAGCTTCGGTCGCTCCTCGCCAACAACGCGTCGACGTCCGGGACGCCCGCGCAGCAGGCCCGTGCCGGCGCGCTGCGTGCCGAGGACAAGTCCGGCAGTGCGGGCGCGAAGAAGAAGCAGAGCGCCAGAGCTGCGAAGCCGGTCTCGAGCGACGAGCCGGTCCCGGCGCCCGACGCCACCGGGGACGACGCGCCCGCCACCGGCGCGTCTGCGACGGCCGAGACCGTCACCGAGCGCCCGGCGACGGACGAGACCGCCCCGTCCCAGGGCGACGTGAGCACGGACGAGAGCACCGGCGACACGAAGTGAGCGACGACCCCGCCGTCTGGCGGGAACGGCGCCGTGACGCCGCGCAGGAGAAGGCGCGCGCGATGGACGAGCTACGGCGGGCGGACTCGGCGATCGCCGCCCGGGCGATCGCCGAGTTCGTGGCCGAGGCCGGCCGTCGCGGTCTTGAGCCGGAGCCGCTCCGAGCGCGCGGCTACGACGGCAGGTCGACCTATCGCACGCCTCTGCGCGGCTGGTACCTCCGCAAGAACCGGTCCGTCGCCGTCGGGACCGACGGACTCTTCTACGTCCTGTCGGCCCCCGGCGGGCTGACGGCGCGGCTTCGTGGGGTGTCCCCCGAACCGTCCGACCCGCCCCGGGTCCTGGGCGCAGGGGGGCGCGACGGCGAGTCCATCGACATCACCGACGCGCTCGCGCTCGTCCTCAACCAGGTGTCGCCGCCAGAGCCGAACGGCTAGACCGGACTGCTGCGCTCGATCAGGCCGACCAGCGCGTCCGTGACGGCCTGGGGGGCCTCCAGCGCGGAGAGATGCCCGACGTCCGGGAGGACGACCAGCTCGGCGTCGCGCCGGGCGACCACCATGTGCTCGGACGCCGAGACCGGAGTCGTCCTGTCCTCGCTCCCGACGAGGACGAGCACGGGGCCCGGCGCAACGGTGACGACGCCCGTGCGGTCTGGCCGCGCGGCCATGGCCCGCTGGCACCACGCGAGGCCCTCGGGCTGCTGCCGGAGGATGAGCTCCTCGACGCGCGACGTCAGCCCCGGGTCCTTGCGGATGCTCTCGGGCGACGGCAGCGACGCCGCCATTCCCAGGACGGGGTTCACCGACCGTTCGGCGAACATCGCCTCGGCCGACCGTGCGCGGTTCGCCAGCGCCTCAGGCGTGTCGGCCGTCGACTTCGTGTCGAGCAGGCCGAGCCCGGCCACGACGTCCGGGTGTCGGTCGGCGATCGCCAGGGCGAGATATCCACCCATCGACAACCCGGCGACGACCGCACGGTCGAAGCCCGCGCGGTGCAGGGCCGAGACGACCGCGTCCGCCGCGAGGTCCAGCGAGGGGGTCTCCGGCCAGAGGGCGTCGTGCCCCGCACCGTAGGAGTCGATCGCCAGCACGGTCTGCCCCGTCGGGAAGAGCTGGGCGACGGGCGACCACATCCGGTGGTCGACCGGGAACGCGTGGAGCAGCAGCACAGGCTGTCCGTGCCCCTGGCGCAGCGTGCGGATCTCCAGCGGGGGAAGGCCCTCCGCGAGTCGTTCGGTCATGATCCTCTCCTTCCGTGTCAACGCCGTGACGCGTCGTAGCCGGCCTGGTCCGTGGTCTCGGTGTCGGAGTCGGCAGCGTCCACCTGCGCCCCGGACCACGTGGTCGGCAGGGGTGTGCCCACCTCCGGGGCCACGCGCGCCACGATCTCGTCGAGGACGCGGCGGACCGACGGCTCACCCACCCAGAGATGCTTGGCCCCCTCAACGGCGATGATCTCGGCCTGCGGCACGCGTGCGAAACGACGCCGGGCCTCCTCGGGACGGAGGTAGTCGTCCAGCTCGGGCACGAGGACGACGAGAGGCTTGCCGAACTCCGCCCACCGGTCGAGATCCGCGTCGGTGGCCCGGTGCAACGGTGGCGAGAGGAGGATCGCGCCCTCGACGGACGGGTCCGTCCCGTGCATGAGCGCCAGCTCGGTGCCGAAGGACCAGCCGACGAGCCAGCGCCGGGGAAGGTCGTAAAACTCGGCGTACTCGATCGCGGCGGTGACGTCGAACCGTTCGGCCTCGCCGCCGTCGAACTCCCCCTCGCTGGTCCCGCGCGGGGACGAGGTCCCGCGGGTGTTGAAGCGGAGGACGGCGAGGTCGGCCAGCGCCGGCAGCCGCCAGGCGGCCTTGCGGTACACGTGCGAGTCCATGTAGCCGCCGTGCGTCGGGAGCGGGTGCAGCGTCACGAGCGTCGCGACCGGTTCGCGCTCGGCAGGGAGCGCGAGCTCCCCGACGAGGCGCAGCCCGTCGGCCGTGTCGAGCTCGATCTCCTCGCGGCGCGCGGGGAGCACGGTCAAGGATCGGATCGTGGTCACGTCGTCGTCGCTCATCACCACGATCCTATGCGGCCGTGCGGGGCCGCGGCCCGTCGGATGCGGCTATCGGCGGCGCGCACGCGCCTGCCAGCAGGCGGTGTGCCAGTGGCGCCGGTCGGCGAGCGCCGCCTCCGCCCCGAACATCGAGTCGTTGGCCCAGGCGACGACGTGCGCCGTCCCCGGAGCGACGTCCTGTCGGCATCCTGGACAGACGTAGGTCTTCTCGGAGCCGCGCACGCGTTGGACGGTCCACTCGCCGTCGTGGCCGGACTCCGTCCGGCGCCCGCCGGTCGCCCGGTCGAGGTCGACGGGAACGTGTTCTGCACCCCACGGGCGACGACGTGAGCGGCGTGACGACGGCATCGGTCCATCGTGCCACGGTCCACTCAGCGAATGCCCAGCACACGGCGCTACAGTGGGCTCATCGCGGCACCGACGCTGGACCATCGGGCCGTTCCCCGACTCCGAAGGACTCCCGTGAAGAACCGCACCATGCGCGGCCTGGCCGCACTCGCCGTCGGATCCGCGCTCGTGCTGAGCGGCTGCTCGTCCGACGGCGACGCCGACGGCGACGCCACAGCGACCGAGAGCGCGAGCACCGACTCCCTCGTCAACGCCAACGAGGACGACGTCAAGACTCTGGAGGCCGTCGAGGTCTCGGGCGACGTCGGCTCCGAGCCCGAGGTCACCTTCGACGCCCCCCTCGAGGTCTCCGGCCCGACGGCGGTCGTGTCCGTCGAGGGCGACGGTGAGCCGCTCGAGGAGGGCATGCGCGTCACGATGGACTACGTCCTGTACGACGGCACGGGCGGCGAGCGCGTCCAGGGCACGTGGGACGAGGGCCAGACCGCCGAGACGTTCACCCTCGGCGACCCCGCCTACGAGCTCCTGAACGACACGTTCATCGGCACCCCGGTCGGCTCGCGCGTCTCGTTCGCGAACCAGAGCCAGGACGCCGACGGCAACGCCACGACGGCGCTCAGCGTCATCGAGCTCTCCTCCGGGACGGAGCCCTCCGGCCTCGAGCGTGCCGAGGGTGAGGCGGTGACGCCGGAGGACGGCCTGCCGACCGTGACCCTCGGCGACGACGGCTCCCCCAGCATCGAGATCCCGGACGGATACGAGGCCCCCGACGAGATGGTCGTCCAGACGCTCATCAAGGGCGACGGGCCCGAGGTCTCCGCCGACCAGTCCATCACCGCGCACTACACGGGCTGGACCCTCGACGGAGAGACCTTCGACTCCTCGTGGGAGCGCGGCGAGCCTGCCGACTTCGCACTGACCGGTGTCATCGAGGGGTGGACCGAGGGCCTGTCCGGCCAGACGGTCGGCAGCCAGGTTCTTCTGGTCATCCCGCCGGCCCAGGCCTACGGCGCCGTCGACGGCAACGAGCTGCAGGACGAGACGCTGATCTTCGTCGTCGACATCCTCGACGCCTACTGATCCAGCTCGACTCGACGGCGGGGCTCGACCACACAGGTCGGGCCCCGCCGTCGTAGTGTCGGGGTATGAGTGCTGAGCGCGAAGTCCTGACCTGGCCGACCTTCGGCGCCGCGGTGCGCGAGCTCGCCGAGCAGGTGGTGGCCGGCGGGTTCGTCCCCGACGTCGTCGTCGCCATCGCTCGCGGCGGGCTCGTCCCCGGGGGTGCGATGGCCTATGCGCTGGGCACCAAGGGGGTCGGCACCATGAACGTCGAGTTCTACACGGACGTCGGTGAGACGCTGCCGGACCCCGTCATGCTCGCGCCGTCGATGGACGCCACCGATCTGCGGAACTCACGGGTGCTCGTGGTGGACGACGTCGCGGACTCGGGCCGCACGCTGGATCTGGTGATGCGCACGATCACCGAGCACGGCGCCGAGGTGCGTAGTGCGGTCATCTACACCAAGCCCCACTCCATCGTCCGGCCGGACTTCTCGTGGCGCGAGACCGACCTGTGGATCACGTTCCCCTGGTCCGCCGAACCCCCCGTCCCCGGCGCGCGGGCACGACCCGCCGACTGAGGCGAAGAGCACAGCGCCGCGATTTCGGCGCGCACGGCGTGCTGCGTATCGTGGATGTCAGCGTTGCCACCGTCGTCGACGCGAGACCCTCCCCGGACACCCCGGGCCACCTCGACGCGACGGAGCCCATCCCCATGCGCATCACCCCCGCCCGCACCGCCATCGCTGCCGCCGCCGTCGGCCTCGTCCTCGCAGGCTGTGCCACCGACGACGCCACGGACGCGGCCGCGGACGAGACGACGACCGCCACCGAGTCGGCGCCCCTGATCGCGGACACGGAGTACCGCACGATCGGCGAATTCAAGGACGCTGCCGTCGAGGCCGGTCTGGAGTGCGACGACTTCACCGAGGCGACCGACCTGCCCGAGACCACCTGGCAGCAGGGCACCTGCGGTGACGTCACGCTGAGCCTCTACCGTGCGCAGGAGGACAAGGACACCACGACCGCCGCCTACGAGGGTGACGACACCGTGCTCGTCGGCCCCAACTGGACCGTCGTCGGCCCCCAGGACGCGATCGACACCGTCCAGCCCGGGCTCGGCGGCGAGGTCGCCTGACCGCTCCTCCGTACGGCATGACGAAGGCCCCGGTTCTCTCGTGAGAACCGGGGCCTTCGTCCGTCAGCGGTGTGCGACTAGAACTCCCAGTCGTCGTCCTCGGTACCGACGGCCTTGCCGATGACGTAGGACGAGCCGGACCCCGAGAAGAAGTCGTGGTTCTCGTCCGCGTTCGGGCTGAGCGCCGCGAGGATCGCCGGGTTCACGTCGGCCTCGTCCTTGGGGAAGAGCGCCTCGTAGCCGAGGTTCATCAACGCCTTGTTCGCGTTGTAGCGCAGGAACTTCTTGACGTCCTCGGTCAGGCCGATGCCGTCGTAGAGGTCCTCGGTGTACTGCACCTCGTTCTCGTAGAGCTCGAAGAGGAGGTCGAAGGTGTACGCCTTGATCTCGTCCTGGCGCTCCTGCGAGAGCTTTTCCAGGCCCTTCTGGAACTTGTACCCGATGTAGTACCCGTGGACGGCCTCGTCGCGGATGATCAGCCGGATCACGTCCGCCGTGTTCGTCAGCTTCGCCCGGCTCGACCAGTACATCGGCATGTAGAAGCCGGAGTAGAAGAGGAACGACTCGAGCAGGGTGCTCGCGACCTTGCGCTTGAGGGGGTCGTCACCCTTGTAGTACTCCATGACGATCTCGGCCTTGCGCTGGAGGTTCTCGTTCTCCTCCGACCAGCGGAACGCCTCGTCGATCTCCTCCGTCGAGCAGAGGGTCGAGAAGATCGAGGAGTAGCTCTTGGCGTGCACCGACTCCATGAACGCGATGTTCGTGTAGACGGCCTCCTCGTGAGGTGTGATCGCGTCCGGGATGAGGCTCACGGCGCCGACCGTCCCCTGGATCGTGTCGAGCAGGGTCAGGCCGGTGAAGACGCGCATCGTGACCGTGCGCTCCTCGTCGGTCAGGGTGTGCCACGACGGGATGTCGTTGGACACCGGGACCTTCTCCGGTACCCAGAAGTTACCGACCAGACGGTCCCAGACCTCGAGGTCCTTCTCGTCCTGCAGGCGGTTCCAGTTGATCGCGGAGACGCGATCGATCAGCTTCAGCTTCCCGGTGGGAGACATCGAATCCTTCTCTCAAGTGCGGTACGGACGACGGTGCCGGCTCGGCACGTGGGCGCGCTGGTCAGAGCATGCAGCTGACGCAGTTCTCCACCTCGGTGCCCTCGAGCGCCTGCTGACGCACGCGGATGTAGTACAGGGTCTTGATGCCCTGGCGCCACGCGTAGATCTGCGCCTGGTTGACCTCGCGCGTCGTCGCCGTGTCCTTGAAGAACAGCGTGAGGCTCAGACCCTGGTCGACGTGCTGCGTCGCCGCGGCGTACGTGTCGATGATCTTCTTCCAGCCGATCTCGTACGCGTCGTCGTAGTACTCGATGTTGTCGTTCGTCAGGTAGGGCGCCGGGTAGTAGACCCGCCCGATCTTGCCCTCCTTGCGGATCTCGATCTTGGACGCGACGGGGTGGATCGAGCTCGTCGAGTTGTTGATGTACGAGATCGACCCCGTCGGCGGGACGGCCTGCAGGTTCTGGTTGTACAGACCGTGCTCCTGGACCGAGGCCTTCAGCTCGCGCCAGTCGTCCTGCGTCGGGATGTGGACGCCCGAGTCCGCGAAGATCTCGCGGACGCGCTCGCTCTGGGGCACCCACTCCTGCTCGGTGTACTTGTCGAAGTACTCGCCCGTCGCGTACGTCGACTCCTCGAACCGGTAGAACTTCTGTCCCCGCGCGATCGCGAGGCGGTTCGAGGCCGCCACCGCGTGGTACGCGACCGTGTAGAAGTAGATGTTCGTGAAGTCGATGCCCTCGTCGGAGCCGTAGTGCACCCGCTCGCGGGCGAGGAACCCGTGGAGGTTCATCTGCCCCAGGCCGATCGCGTGCCCGTTGTCGTTCGCACGTCGGATCGACGGCACCGAGTCGATGCTCGTCTGGTCCGAGACGGCGGTCAGCGCCCGGATCGACACGTCGATCGTCTTGGCGAGGTCCGGCGAGTCCATCGCCTTGGCGATGTTGAGCGAGCCGAGGTTGCACGAGATGTCGCGACCGATGTGGTCGTAGGAGAGGTCGTCCTTGTAGGTCGACGGCGTGGAGACCTGGAGGATCTCCGAGCAGAGGTTCGAGTGCGTGACCTTGCCCGCGATCGGGTTGGCCCGGTTCACCGTGTCCTCGTACATGATGTACGGGTAGCCCGACTCGAACTGCAGCTCGGCGAGCGTCTGGAAGAACTTGCGCGCGTTGATCTTCGTCTTGCGGATCCGACCGTCGTCGACCATCTCGTCGTACTTCTCGGTGACCGAGATGTCGGCGAACGGCACGCCGTAGACGCGCTCGACGTCGTACGGCGAGAACAGGTACATGTCCTCGTTCTTCTTGGCGAGCTCGAACGTGACGTCCGGGATCACGACGCCGAGCGACAGCGTCTTGATGCGGATCTTCTCGTCGGCGTTCTCGCGCTTGGTGTCGAGGAACCGCATGATGTCCGGGTGGTGAGCGTTGAGGTACACCGCGCCCGCACCCTGCCGCGCACCCAGCTGGTTGGCGTAGGAGAACGAGTCCTCGAGCAGCTTCATCACGGGGATGACGCCGGACGACTGGTTCTCGATCTTCTTGATCGGGGCCCCGTGCTCGCGCACGTTGCTGAGCAGCAGCGCCACTCCCCCGCCCCGCTTCGAGAGCTGCAGCGCCGAGTTGATGCCGCGCGCGATCGACTCCATGTTGTCCTCGATGCGCAGCAGGAAGCAGGAGACGGGCTCGCCGCGCTGCTTCTTGCCGGCGTTGAGGAAGGTCGGGGTGGCCGGCTGGAACCGGCCGGCGATGATCTCCTCGACGACGTCGAGAGCGAACTGCTGGTCGCCGTCGGCGAGCGTGAGCGCGACCATGCAGACACGGTCCTCGAAGCGCTCGAGGTAGCGCTTGCCGTCAAAGGTCTTGAGCGTGTAGCTGGTGTAGTACTTGAACGCGCCGAGGAACGTCTCGAAGCGGAACTTCTTGCCGTACGCGAACTGGAAGAGCGTCTTGACGAACTCGCGGTCGTACTTCTCCAGGACCTCGGCCTCGTAGTACTCGTTCTCCACGAGATAGTCGAGCTTCTCGTCGAGGTCGTGGAAGAACACGGTGTTCTGGTTGACGTGCTGCCGGAAGTACTGGTGCGCGGCCTGGCGGTCCATGTCGAACTGGATGCCGCCGTCCGGGCCGTACAGGTTCAGCATCGCGTTGAGCGCGTGATAGTCGAGCTCGGAGGTTGCAAGGTTCACCGTCGGTGCGGCGTCGGCACTCATGCCGGAATCCGTGACTGTTGCTGCCAAAATCGTCCCAATCCATCGCGGACGCGCATGACGTCCTCGTTTGTCCCGAGCAGTTCGAAGGCGTACAGGTACGGAACCCCGCACTTGGCCGCGACGACGTCGCCGGCTCTGCAGTACGCCTGACCAAAGTTGGTGTTGCCCGCGGCGATGACGCCACGGATCAACGATCGGTTGTGCTTGTCGTTCAGGAACTGGATGACCTGCCGAGGCACGGCGCCGCCCTCGTTGCCGCCGCCGTACGTCGGCACGACGAGCACGTAGGGCTCGTCGACCGTCAGAGGCTCGTCACCACGCCGCAGCGGGATGCGATGCACCGCGGTCCCGCTCTCGCGCAGACCAAGGCGTTGGACGAACCGGTGCGTGTTGTCCGACACGCTGGAGAAGTACACCAGGGCACTCATGCCCCACCTCCACTCACTGCCGCACGCGGCAGTGCTCAGGCGACGACGTCAGAGACCTTCGACGCGAGTGCGCTGATCTGGTCGGGGCGGAAACCCGACCAGTGGGTGTCGCCCGCGATGACGACCGGCGCCTGCATGTAGCCCAGGCCGCGGACCAGCTCGAGCGCCTCGGCGTCCTGGCTGATGTCGACGACGTCGTACGACACGCCCTTCTTGTCGAGAGCTCGGTATGTCGCGTCGCACTGGACGCATGCTGGCTTGCTGTAGACCGTGACACTCATCAGCGTCTCCTCATCTCCGGGTGTGGGCGACCGGGTCCTGAAGGCCGTTGACCTGGAAGAACACCGGTGAAACTACGTCTGTGTGACCCGCCGGCGCTTCCCAGCTCCGTGCGTGTGTAACCACTATACCTAGTGTGTCGACTCTTGCTCGGCCACTACATGTCGTGTCTCGGTCACAGTTTTGGGTGTACCACGAACGCGCCGGATCTGCACCCGTGATGCAGGATTCAGACTGCCACGAGCCACCGACAGCCGGTCCTCCACCGGGTTGTCCACCGGGCTTCGGGGCGTCGAGGTCGGGGATTCCGCGAGGAACGGGCCGCTCGTCCACACCCTGGGGACAGAGCTGTCCCCAGGGTGTGTGCGACGACGTCAGGACCGGTTGGACACCCACCCGGAGGCGGGACGCAACCTCGCGTCCCACGAAGGGCGAGAAATATCACCCGTCCGGCCGTGGTGACCGGTGGTCACCTCGCCGACGGGTCCACCGCCGAGACCGCGGGCAGGACATGCGTCGTGCAGAGCGTGCGATACCAGTGCGCGGAGTCCTTCCAGGTGCGCTCCTGCGTCGTGTAGTCCACACGGATGATCCCGAACCGGCGGTCGTACCCGAACGACCACTCGAAGTTGTCCAGGAGCGACCAGGCGAAGTAGCCCCGGACGTCGACTCCCGCATCGAGGGCACGCCCCACGGCCTCGACGTGGTCGTGCAGGTAGGCCACCCGCCGCGGGTCGTGGACACGCCCGTCGGCGGAGACCTCGTCCTCGAAGGCCGCACCGTTCTCCGTGACCATCATCGGCTGGTCCGGGTAGGTGGCCGCGACCGACTCGAGGAGCTCGGTCAGCCCGCCGGGCTCGATGTTCCAGCCCATCGCCGTCGTCGGCCCGGGCTGCTCCACGAACTCGACGTCGTCGACACCGATCCACGGGCTCGCCTCGGCCGCGCCGTGGCCGTCGTTCTCGGAACGTTCCCCGTCACCCCGGTACCGGCGGACCTTGACGGTCGAGTAGTAGTTGACTCCCAGGACGTCGAGGGGCTGGTTGATCAGGGCGAGGTCGCCGTCGGCGACGAAGCTCCAGTCCGTGACGTGCGCCGTGTCGGCGAAGAGGTCGGCCGGGTAGACGCCGTCCAGCATCGGGGCGAGGAACGCGCGGTTCGCCAGCGCGTCGATCCGGCGCACCGCGTCCTGGTCCTCCGCCGAGGAGGGGTCCTCGGGGCGGATGACGTGCAGGTTCAGCGTCACCGAGAGCCGGGCCTGCTGCCCCAGCACGTCGCGGATCTCCCGGCAGGCGAGTCCATGAGCCAGGTTGAGGTGGTGGACCGCCTCGAGAGCCGCGACCGGCTCCGTGCGTCCCGGGGCGTGCACACCCGAGCCGTACCCGAGGTACGCGGCGCACCAGGGCTCGTTGAGCGTCGTCCAGACGTCGACACGGTCACCGAGCTCCTCGGCCATGCGGCGCGCGTACGCGGCGAAGGCGAAGGCCGTCTCGCGGTTCGCCCAACCCCCGCGGTCCTCGAGCTCCTGCGGCAGGTCCCAGTGGTAGAGCGTCACGACCGGCTTGACCCCCGCATCCACGAGCGCGGCGATCAACGTCGAGTAGAAGGCGATGCCCTCGGGGTTGAATTCACCGGTCCCGCCGGGCTGGACGCGGGGCCACGCGATCGAGAGGCGGTACGCGTCGAGCCCGAGGTCGACGATGTGCTGCACGTCCTCGGCCCAGCGGTGGTAGTGGTCGTCCGCGACGTCACCGGTGTCCCCGTTCAGGGTCTTGCCGGGCGTGTGCGAGAAGGTGTCCCAGATGGACGGCCCACGGCCGCCCTCGTCGGCCGCCCCCTCGATCTGGTACGACGCCGTGGCCGACCCCCAGACGAAGGAGTCGGGGAACGTGCGGGTCGTTTCACTCATGGCTGGTCCTCGTCGTCGAAGGTCGGAAGGCTCCCGAGGTCAGGCGTGGGAGCGTTTCCACGAATCGATTCGATCCTACCGGCGGGCGGACACACGGTCGACCCCGGCCCACCTCCACCGAGGCCTGGACACGCGATCGACCGGTGCGCACGAGGCGGGCGCCCCGGGATCAGGCGGTCGGCACGTCCAGCACGTCGACACCGTTGCGCAGAACCCGCACCGGATGCAGATCGGCGTCGGTCACGACGATGTCCGCGCGACGTCCGACCTCGAGCGCGCCGATGTCCGCTCGCCCGATCACACCTGCCGGGGTGGTCGAGGCCGATCGCACCGCGTCGACGAGAGGAACCCCGGCGCCCGCGACCGTCTCTCGCACGACGTCGAGCAGGTGGTAGGTGCCACCGGCGATCGAGCCGCCGTCGGCCAGACGCGCGACGCCGTCGGCGACCGTCACCGCCATCGGCCCGAGCTCGTACGTCCCGTCCGCCATGCCGGCAGCAGCCATCGCATCGGTGACCAGGACGATGTTGTCCGACCCCACCATGTCGAACACGCTGCGCGCGGTACCGTGCGCGACATGCGTCCCGTCGCTGATCAGCTCCACGACCAGCTCCCCGCGAGCGGCCGCGGCGAGGCAGGCGGCGATCGGGCCCGGCGCACGGTGGTGGAGCGGACGCATGCCGTTGAAGAGGTGTGTCGCCGTCGGGCGGCACCCTGCCTCGGCGAGGGGGGACCGTGCGATCGCGGCGAGTGCGGTCCGGATCGCCTCCTCCGTCTGCTCCGTGGTCGCGTCGGTGTGCCCGACCGACGGCAGCACACCACTGTCCACCAGCGCCTCGATCGCTCCGCCGGTGCCGTCGACGCCGGGGACCTCCGGTGCGACGGTCATCGTCCGGACATACCCGCGACCGGCCGCGGCGATCGCCCGCACGAGCTCGGCGTCACCGTCGAGCATGTCGTGCGGGTTCTGCGCGCCACAGCGCACCTCGGACAGGAACGGCCCCTCGAGGTGGATCCCGACGACGTCCCCCGCGTCGGCGAGGTCCGCGAGGTTCGCGACCCGCTGGAGAAGGGTGTCGCGGTCCGCGGTCACGAGCGAGGCGACGAGACTCGTGGTCCCGTGTCGCAGGTGCTCGCTGCTGGCGACCCGCGCCTCGTCGACCGACGTCGCGTCCGGGAAGCTCGCGCCTCCGCCGCCGTGGTCGTGGAGGTCCACAAGACCCGGAAGAACGGTCGTACCCTCGACCGGGGCCTCGGGCATCACGGCGGAGTACCCGGACGAGACCGCCTCGTCGTGGCTCCCGACGAAGACGAGGAGACCGTCGGCGCTCACGACGACCCCGTCGTCGATCACCGCGACCGGGGTGACGACCCGTCCACGGACGGCGTGCAGGGCGACGGGCGAGTCAGCGGGCGCGGTGTGCGAGGTCATGCCCCCATTGTGCCCACTTCGCACGCACTCCGCACTAACCCGTCCCGCGGTGTGATCACATCACGTGGCCCGGACTGGACACTCAGAAGAGGCGCGAGTCCACGTCGTCGACCCCGCGCATCGCGTCATAGTCCAGGACCAGGCAGGAGATTCCGCGATCGGTGGCCAGGACGCGTGCCTGGGGCTTGATCTCCTGGGCGGCAAAGACACCGCGCACGGGAGCGAGCAGCGGGTCCCGGTTCATCAGCTCGAGGTAGCGGGTCAGCTGCTCGACCCCGTCGATGTCGCCTCGTCGCTTGATCTCCACCGCGACCGATCCACCCTCGCCGTCCTTGGCGAGGATGTCGACCGGTCCGATCGCCGTCATGTACTCGCGACGGACGAGCGTGTGCCCGTCGCCGAGAAGTTCGATCTGCGCGGCGAGCATCTCCTGCAGATGAGCCTCCACGCCGTCTTTGATCAGGCCGGGGTCGACGCCGAGGTCGTGCGCGGAGTCGTGATGGGTGGCGTGCAGCTCGATCTCGAGCCGATCGTCGCTCTTGCGGTGCTGGACCGTCCAGACCTCGACGACACCGCGAGACCGCGCCTCGTCGTCTGGCTCGCCCACGGACATGGTGCAGGGCGGACTCATCCAGTTCAGCGGCTTGTAGGACCCGCCGTCAGAGTGCAGCAGCACCGAGCCGTCGGCCTTGACGACGAGGAGCCGTGTCGCGAGCGGGAGATGGGCCGTCAGACGGCCGGAATAGCGGGCAGAACACTCAGCGACGACGAGACGCACGGACGCTCCTGACGATTCGTCCCGACCGCTGCAGCGCCGGGGACCTAGACGACGACGCCCCGGAGGCTGGGCGGGGCCGCCTCCATCCAGGAGGCGAACCCGGTGTACGCGTCCGGGGCCATGAAAAGTTCGAGCTCCTCGCCGCGGCAGGAGCAGGTGACACGGTAGTCGCTCGCGGGGTCGGACGCATCGACGAGCTCGCGTCCACGGATGACGATCTCGTCGCGCCGCCATGACCTGCCCGGGCGGAACGAGACCGACCAGCACCGCCACCAGTCGATGCGACCGGCACCGTAGACGGCCACCCCTGCGCGGGGGCGCCCACCGGCGGCGACGCCCATCTGCACGGCGCAGGAGAACGAGCCGACCCGGTGGTTAAGACCACGAAGACGGACCACCGCGAGGACGAGCAGCAGGATCACCGCACAGGCGATCCCGACACCGATCCACGCGAGGCCCGTCATCAGGTGGACCTCAGCGAACCTTCTCGCCGCGGTGGACCTCGACCTGGTCGGCCACGATCGTCACCTGGTCCGCGTCGACGGAGAGAAATCCGCCGGTCACCGTGCCCGACACCGGTGCACCCTCGACCGGCGTGATGACGACGCGACCCGCACGCAGGCTGGCCAGGAGCGGTGCGTGACCGACACGGATGCCGACCTCACCCTCGGAGGCGGGCGCGGTGACGCCCCGCGCGACGCCGGACCAGATCTTGCGGTCGGTGGCGACGATGTCGACGTTCAGATGTGCCACAGCGAACTCCTTGTTCCTGGACTCGAGAGGATGGGACTACGGTGCCCACGCGGCATGCGCGTGGGCACCGTCGGGATCAGTTCCCGTACTCCTTCTGGATCTTGGCCCAGTTGCGCTCGAGGTCCTCGAGGCCACCGATGTTGTAGAACGCCTGCTCGGCGATGTGGTCGAACTCGCCGTCCGCGATCTTCGTGAACGCCTCGATGGTCTCCGAGAGCGGAACCGTCGAGCCGACGACACCGGTGAACTTCTCGGCCATGTAGGTGTTCTGCGAGAGGAACTGCTGGATGCGGCGTGCACGCGCCACGACCGTCTTGTCCTCCTCCGACAGCTCGTCGACACCGAGGATCGCGATGATGTCCTGCAGCTCCTTGTTGCGCTGCAGGATCGACTTCACGCGGGTCGCGGTCTCGTAGTGCGCCTGGCCCACGTACCGCGGGTCGAGGATGCGCGAGCTCGACGTGAGCGGGTCGACGGCCGGGTAGAGGCCCTTCGACGCGATCTCACGGGAGAGCTCGGTGGTCGCGTCGAGGTGGGCGAACGTCGTCGCCGGCGCGGGGTCGGTGTAGTCGTCGGCCGGCACGTAGATCGCCTGCAGGGAGGTGATCGAGTGACCACGCGTCGACGTGATGCGCTCCTGGAGGAGACCCATCTCGTCGGCGAGGTTCGGCTGGTAGCCCACCGCGGACGGCATGCGCCCGAGCAGCGTCGACACCTCGGAGCCCGCCTGCGTGAAGCGGAAGATGTTATCGATGAAGAGCAGGACGTCCTGCTTCTTCACGTCGCGGAAGTACTCCGCCATCGTCAGTGCCGAGAGAGCGACGCGAAGACGCGTGCCCGGCGGCTCGTCCATCTGGCCGAAGACGAGGGCCGTCTTGTCGAAGACACCTGCCTCCTCCATCTCGACGATGAGGTCGTTGCCCTCACGGGTACGCTCCCCGACACCGGCGAACACGGAGACACCGCCGTGGTTCTGGGCGACGCGCTGGATCATCTCCTGGATGAGGACCGTCTTGCCGACGCCCGCACCACCGAAGAGGCCGATCTTTCCACCCTGGACGTAGGGCGTCAGCAGGTCGATGACCTTGATGCCGGTCTCGAACATCTGCGTCTTCGACTCGAGCTGGTCGAATGCCGGCGGCTTGCGGTGGATGGGCCAACGCTCTTCGATCTCGAGCTTCTCGCCCTCCTTGAGGTTCAGCACCTCCCCCGTGACGTCGAAGACGTGGCCGCGCGTGACGTCGCCGACCGGCACGGTGATCTGCTCACCGGTGTCGGTGACGACGGCGCCGCGGACGAGTCCGTCGGTCGGCTTCAGAGCGATCGCACGCACGAGCGAGTCACCCAGGTGCTGGGCGACCTCGAGCTTGAGGGTGAACGGCGCTGCGTCCGCACCCTCGCCCGACAGGTCGATCTCGACGGTCAGTGCGTTGTAGATGTCGGGAATCGCGTCCTCGGGGAACTCGATGTCGACGACAGGGCCGATCACACGTGCGACACGGCCCGTTCCGGGGCCGCTCGTGTGCTCGACCTGGGCTTCCGCGGTGGTGGCGGTCATTTCTGGCCTCGCTTCACAGGGCCGGAGATGACTCCGGCACGTTCGATGCTTGTCTGGGTGGTCATGATGCGAGCGCGTCCGCGCCCGAGACGATCTCGGAGATCTCCTGGGTGATCTCGCTCTGTCGAGCCTGGTTGGCAAGGCGCGTGTAGTTGCGCACCAGGTCCTCCGCGTTGTCGACGGCCGTGTGCATCGCCCGCTGACGTGCGGCGAGCTCCGACGCGGCGGCCTCGAGGAGGAACGAGAAGATCCTGCTCCGGACGTAGCGCGGCAGGAGCGCGTCGAGGACGGACTCCGCCGACGGTTCGAAGTCGTAGAGCGGCAGCACGTCGTCGTCTCCCGGCTCGACGACGCCCTCGACGACCTCCAGAGGAAGCATCCGGACGACGCGCGGAACCTGCGACACCATGCTGACGAACTGCGTGTACACGACGTGCATCTCGGCGACGCCGCCCTCCTCCGCCGGAGCGAGGAAGGCGTTGAGGAGCGTCGACGAGATCTCCCCGGCCGTCTCGGACGACGGTGAGTCGGAACCCTCCGTCCACGTCCCGGCGAGCTCACGCCCACGGAACCGGAAGTAGGACTCCGCACGTCGGCCTGCGACGTACAGAGAGACCTCCTTGCCTGCCTCCTGGAGACGAGCGATCAGACGCTCGGCCTCGCGGATGATCGACGCCGAGTAGGCGCCGGCCATTCCACGGTCCGAGGCCACGACGAGGACGGCGACCCGCTGGGTGTCCGTCCGCTCCGACGTCAGCGGGTGGGAGTCCGACGTGTGCGTCGCCACGGCCGAGACGGCCGTGGTGATCGCCGTCGCGTACGGTTCGGCCGCAGCCGTCCGCTCACGAGCCTTGCCGATCCGAGACGCGGCGATCAACTCCTGCGCACGGAACATCTTCTTCAGCGACTGCGTCGACTTGATCCGCTGCTTGTAGACGCGTTGTGCCCCGGCCATCGTCAGGCCTTCTTCTGGCGAACGATCTGCTCCTGCTCGACCTGGACCGACTCATCGTCGGCGTCTCCACCGATCAGAGGTGAGCCGTCAGCCTTCAGGAAGCCCTGGCGGAACTCGTCGATCGACGCGACGAGCGCCTCCGTGGTCGAGTCCTCGAGCTTTCCGGTGCTCGCGATGTCCGTCAGGACGCTGGTCGACCGGCGCAGGTGGTCGAGGTACTCCGACTCGAACCGGCGCACGTCCTCGACAGGCACGTCGTCCAGGTGGCCGTTGGTGCCGGCCCAGATCGAGACGACCTGGTCCTCGACGGGGTACGGCGTGTACTGCCCCTGCTTGAGGAGCTCCATCAGCACGGCACCACGTGCCAGCTGACCACGCGAGGACGCGTCCAGGTCCGAGGCGAACATCGCGAACGCCTCAAGCGACCGGAACTGCGCGAGCTCGAGCTTGAGCGTTCCCGAGACCTTCTTCATGGCCTTGACCTGTGCGGCACCACCGACACGCGAGACCGAGATACCCACGTCGACCGCAGGACGCTGGTCGGCGTTGAAGAGGTCGGACTGCAAGAAGATCTGACCGTCCGTGATCGAGATGACGTTGGTCGGGATGAACGCCGAGACGTCGTTGGCCTTCGTCTCGATGATCGGCAGACCCGTCATCGAACCGCCGCCCAGCGCGTCCGACAGCTTTGCACAACGCTCGAGCAGGCGGGAGTGCAGGTAGAAGACGTCACCGGGGTAGGCCTCGCGGCCCGGCGGGCGACGGAGGAGCAGCGACACGGCACGGTACGCGTCGGCCTGCTTCGACAGGTCGTCGAAGATGACCAGGACGTGCTTGCCGGCGTACATCCAGTGCTGCCCGATGGCCGAACCGGTGTACGGGGCGAGGTACTTGAAGCCCGCCGGGTCGGAGGCCGGAGCAGCGACGATCGTCGTGTACTCCAGCGCGCCGGCCTCTTCGAGCGCTCCACGCACCGAGGCGATGGTCGAGCCCTTCTGGCCCACGGCGACGTAGATGCAGCGAACCTGCTTGTCGGGGTCGCCCGAGTCCCAGTTGGCCTTCTGGTTGATGATCGTGTCGATCGCGATCGCCGTCTTGCCGGTCTGGCGGTCACCGATGATGAGCTGACGCTGGCCACGGCCGACGGGGATCATCGAGTCGATCGCCTTGATGCCGGTCTGCAGCGGCTCGTCGACCGACTTGCGGTCCATGACGCCGGGCGCCTGGAGCTCGAGGGCGCGACGCCCCTCCGCCTCGATCTCGCCGAGCCCGTCGATCGGGTCGCCGAGCGGGTCGACCACACGGCCGAGGTAGTTGTCACCGACGGGGACCGAGAGGACCTCGCCCGTCCGGCGAACCTCCTGCCCCTCCTCGATACCGGTGAACTCACCGAGGATGACGACACCGATCTGGCGTACGTCGAGGTTCAGTGCGAGGCCGAGAGTCCCGTCCTCGAACTTGAGCAGCTCGTTCGCCATAGCGCCCGGAAGGCCCTCAACCTGGGCAATGCCGTCGGCGGCCATGGCGACACGGCCCACCTCTTCTGCAACGGCACCTTCCGGCTCGTAAGACTTTACGAAGCTGTCCAGCGCGGACCGGATCTCCTCCGGCCGGATCGTCAGCTCAGCCATTCTCTATCTCCTGTCGTGGCCGCTTCTCGCGGTCGAAGTTCATGGTCGTGCACCGGCCGGAGCCAATGCCCTGGTCAGCCGGCGAGCCGACGGCGTGCGTCGGCAAGGCGGGCGACGATCGTCGAATCGATGACATCGGCACCGACCTGAACCCGGAGGCCGCCGAGGACCTCCGGATCGATGGACACATTGATCTGGACGGCGCGACCGTACGCGCTCTCCAGTGCGGCCGAAATCCGTTCCTGCTGCTCCGTGGTCAACGGGACCGCCGCGGTCACGCTGGCGACGAGCCGGCCGCGACGTTCAGCCGCGACCTCTCCGAGCCAGCGCAGCACCTGCGGGTAGCGGCGACCGCGCAGGGCACGCGTGCCCTGCTCTGCGAGGAAGGCCGTCGCCTCGTCCGCGGTGCCGTGCAGCACCTCGGCGACGAGGGCGACACGACGATCCGGCGCGACGCTGTCGTCGGACAGGGCCTGCCGTGCCTCGCGAGAGCCGTCCAGACCGCGACCGAGCGTGAACAGCTCGTCCTCGACGGTCTCGAGCGCACCGCGCGACTCGGCCGACGCGAGAACCGCGTCCACCGCCAGCCGCTCGAGAGCGTTCGCCAGGTCGACCGCCTCGGACCAGCGCGAACGCGCCAGACCGGAGACGAGGTCGACGACGCGACCGTCGAAGCCGCCGAGGACACCGGCGACGAGCGCCGCCTTGTCCTCGCCGGAACGCGAGGGGTCAGTGAGGGACCGACGGAGCGTCGCGGAACCGTCGAGCGCGCCGACGACCGTGTAGAGCTGCCGTCCGAGCTCGAGCGCCTCGGCGCCCGCGTCCCGCAGGATCGGCTCGAAAAGCTCCCGTGCCTGCTCCAGCGATGCTCCGCTCGTCCCGCGCATCAGCCCTCCTGACCGTTGCTGCCGACGCCTGCCGTGTTCTCCGACTCGAGGTCGGCGAGGAAACGGTCGACGACACGCGACTGACGCGCGTGGTCCTCCAGAGACTCCCCGACGATCTTGGACGCGAGCTCCGTGGCGAGCGATCCGACGTCCGCGCGGAGCGAGATCGACGCCTGCTGGCGCTCGGCCTCGACCTGGCGGTGAGCCGTCTCGAGGATGCGCGTGGCGTCGTCCTGAGCCTTGGTGCGCAGTTCCGCGACGATGGCCGAGCCCTCAGCCCGTGCCTCCTCGCGAATCTTCGCGGCCTCGGTCCGAGCCTCCTGCAGCTGCTGGTGGTACTCCTCCAGCGCCGCAGCGGCCTCGGCCTGGGCCGTCTCTGCCTGGGCGAGCCCGCCCTCGATCTTCTCGGTCCGCTCGTCGAGTACCGCCTGGAACTTCGGCAGGATGTACTTGTAGAAGACGATCGCGATGATGACCAGCACGACGGACGACCAGATGATGTCGTACCACGCTGGGATCAGCAGATCGATACCTTCGACTGCGGAGTCCTCCGCCGCGAGAACGGCGCTGTGCACCGTCGGCATCAGACGAAGAGGAAGCCGGCGACGATGCCGAGCAGCGCGAGGAGCTCGACGAACGCGACGCCGAGGAACATCGTCGCGCGAAGCTGACCGGCAGCCTCGGGCTGACGAGCCATACCCTCGATCGTCTTGCCGATGAGGATGCCGAGGCCGATGCCCGGGCCGATTGCTGCGAGGCCGTAGCCCACAGTCCCGATGTTGCCGGTGACCTCAGCGAGAGTGGTGACGTCCACGATCGTTCCTTCCGTTGGGCGACAGACCGGGCGGTCTGTCGTCTCGTGTTTTCAGCGGGGGTGCGAGGGCCTCGTCGAGGCCCCTGTGTCAGTGTTCTTCGTCGAGCGACAGGTTGATGTACACCGAGGCCAGGAGGCCGAAGATGTACGCCTGCAGTGCGGCGACGAGGAGCTCGAAGAGTGTGAAGGCGAAGCCGCCGGCGAACGTGAGGACGCCGAAGGCCTTCAGCGCCGGAGCAGCCTCGAACAAGAAGTAGCTGGTGGCCGAGAAGCAGAGCACGAGCATGATGTGCCCGGCGACCATGTTCGCCATGAGTCGGATCGCGAGCGACGCGGGCCGGATGATGAGGATCTGCAGGAGCTCGATCGGCGCCACGATGACGTAGATCGGCTTCGGCACACCCGGGGGGAACAGGTTGGCCTTGAGGTACCCGCCGAAACCGTGCTTCCGGATTCCCGCGACCCAGTAGGTCACGAAGACCCAGAGCGCCAGCATGACCGGGAGCCCGATCAGCGCCGTTCCCGCGAGGTTCATGAACGGGATCACGCCCGAGATGTTGAACGTGAGCACGGTCAGGAAGATCACCGTGATCATCGGGACGTAGCGACGCCCGCGCTCCTCACCCATGATCTCGCCGACGATGTTGATCCGGACGAAGTCGAGGATCATCTCGATCGCGTTCTGGAACCGTCCGGGGACGAGCTTGGCGCGCCGCGCGGCGATGACGAAGATCGCGAGCAGCACGATCGTCATGATGACCCGGATCAGCATGACCCGGTTGAACTCGAAGATCGTGCCCTCGAAGAAGATCGCGGGCGGGAAGAAGTCGGTAATCGACGGGGCGTGGAAGCCGCCGCCTTCGCCCTCAGCGGACGCGACGACGGTCAGGGGGGCCGCAAGCGTAAACAGGGGGGACTCCCAGGGGTCTGGGTCTGGCGTACCACTCTTGAGGGGGCACACCGATGGACCTTGCCGTCATGGATTCGGGGTAAGCCTAACGCATCGTTCTTGTGAAAATGAACGCGCACCCGGAATCTGCGTCCCGTGGTCCGGGGACCACGGGTGCGGGGCGCCGGCCGGCATCAGCTCGCGCCCGTCGTTCCGGTTGTCCCGTCACCCTCCGAGGGCTCCACGTAGGGCACACGGCCGCGCTCGACGGCGCGGTAGTCGACGTACGCCGAGGCGACCGCCCCGACCAGCAGCACGACCGCGAACACGTACTTGTCGTAGAAGTCGGCCTGTCGCAGTGCGACGAGCGCGACGACGACCAGCACCATCTTGACGAGCCACCCGCCCATCACGACCGCCGCCATCGTGGTCGGCGTCGAGTCCGCCGTCCGATACATCGTCCAGACGGTCGTCACCGAGAAGATCACCGCGACACCGACGCCGAGCAGCGCACCCCAGACCCCGGGGAGCCCCGCGACGAGGGCTCCCACCGCGACTCCGAGCACGGTAAGGCCGGCGAGCATGACGAGGACGTCGCGGAGTGCTGCCCGGAAGACGCGGCGGGCAGAGCTCGGGGCGGAGGCCCCGGACGAGGGCGCTGGGGTCGTGTTCATCGGTGATCTCCGGCTGTGCTGGGCGAGGGTGCAGGGACTTCAGGGGCGTCGTCGAGGAATCGGCCACGGGTGCGGAGCGGGCCGAGCGTGACCACGAGCGCCCCGACGGCGGCGACGGCGGTGCCGAGCAGCACCCACCGCCAGGGCCACACCACGAGCGCCGCGGTCCCGAAGGCGAACACGGCCGTCCACACGTAGAGGATCAGCACCGCCCGCCGGTGCGAGTGCCCGAGGGCGAGCATGCGGTGGTGCAGGTGGAGACGGTCAGGGTGGAACGGGCTGTGCCCCTGGGCGAGACGACGCAGGACCGCCATCGTCATGTCCAGGAGGGGCAGCAGGAGCACCGCGACCGGCAGGAGGAGCGGGATGAACGCCGGGAACGCCGCGGCGCTCGGGACGGCCGGGTCGATGTTGCCGGTCACGACGATGCCCGCGGCGGCGATGATGAGCCCGAGCACCATCGACCCGGAGTCGCCCATGAAGATCCGCGCGCGGTGGAAGTTGTGGGGCAGGAACCCGACGCAGATCCCGACGAGCGCAGCCATGATCAGCGTCGCGAGGTCGGAGTAGTCCGAGGCGCTCGACTGCACGGTCAGGAGGTAGGTGTAGAGGAAGAACGCGGAGCCGCCGATCGCGATCATCCCGGCGGCGAGGCCGTCGAGACCGTCCACGAAGTTCACCGCGTTCATCGCGATCACGACGACGAGGACCGTGACGAAGAGGGAGACGGCGGGCGACGTCATCGTCAGTCCGCCGATCGGCAGGGTGATCAGCTGGACCCCCCCGAGGGCCATGAAGCAGGCGGCGAGCGCCTGCCCGGCGAGCTTGGCCATCCAGTCGAGGTCCCAGATGTCGTCCGCGATCCCGAGCGCGCACACCAGCAGCGCGCCACCGACCACCGCCCAGGCCTGCCGCTCCGCGAAGACGCCGTCGAGAAAGGGCATCGTGCTCGCGAAGATCACGGCGATCGCGAACCCGAGCGTCATGCCCAGGCCGCCGAGTCGTGGCGTGGGGACCGTGTGGACGTCGCGCTCACGCACTGCCGTCATCGCGCCGCTGCGCAGCGCGACCCACCGGGAGAACGGGGTCAGCAGGAAGGTGGCGGTGGCCGCCACCAGCATGATGAGGAGGTAGACCCTCACGGGCCGGCCTCCACCGGTGGTTCGATCTCCGTGACGGCCTCGAGCTGCTCCCGGCCGACGGCCCCCTGCCGGACGATCCGCAGGGTGGGTGCCGTCGCGTCCACGATGGTGGAGGCCACGCCGCCGGGGGCCTGCCCGCCGTCGAGGTAGACCGCGACCGCGTCGCCGAGCTGTTCGGCCGCGTCCGCGGCGGTCGAGGCGGCAGGGCTGCCCGTACGGTTGGCGCTCGAGACGGCCAGCGGCCCGGTGCGGCGCAGCAGTGCGAGCGCGGCCGGGTGGTCGGGCATCCGCAGTGCGACCGTTCCCTGCGTCTCCCCGAGGTCCCACGCGAGCGAGGGCTGGGCGCGGCAGATGATCGTCAGTCCGCCGGGCCAGAACGCCTCGACCAGGTCGCGGACACCGGGGGGGACGTCGACGGCCAGGCCGTCGAGCGTCCGGGCGTCCGGCACGAGGACGGGCGGCGGCATCTGCCGTCCTCGGCCCTTGGCGGCAAGGAGGGCGGCGACGGCGTCCGCGTCGAAGGCGTCGGCGCCGATCCCGTAGACCGTGTCCGTGGGCAGGACGACGAGGCCACCACGTCCGAGCGCGTTGACCGCCTCGTCGATCGCAGGGCCCCAGGAGTTCTCCGAGCGTGCATCGTGCAGTTTCACCACGCGCGTCAGTCTTTCACGTCCGGCTGTCGTGCCACGACAGCGCGCGGGCGGCCCGTGAGGTCGTCGAGCGTCCGGACGTCGACGAGTCCGGCGTCGGCAGCCGTCCGCCGCGCGAGGTCGGCCTGCACCTCTGCGTGCTCCATCACGAACACTCCCCCGGGCCGCAGCAGCCTGGCTGCCGCGGCGGTGATCCCCCGCGGGACCTCGAAGCCGTCCGCACCGAGCCCGTACAACGCGACACCTGGGTCGTGCCGGGCCACCTCGGGATCCTTGGGGACGGCGTCGGACGGGACGTACGGCGGGTTGGAGACGACGACGTCGACCCTGCCGTCCAGGTCGGCGAACGCGGTCCGTGCGTCACCGCGGACGAGCCGGACGGAGTCGCCCTGCGCAGCGACGTTGCGTCGCGCGAACCCGTACGCCTCCTGGTCGAGCTCGACCGCGTGAACACTGGCGGAGGGAACCTCGTCGGCCACGGCGAGGGCGATCGCACCCGAGCCCGCGCAGAGGTCGACGACGACGACCTCTGCACGGCCGTTGACCCGCAGGGCGGCGTCGATCGCCTCGCCGGCGACGACCTCCGTCTCCGGTCGGGGCACGAAGACGCCGGCACCCACCTCGAGATCGACGTGCCGGAAGGCCGCCCGTCCCGTCAGGTGCTGCAGCGGCACACGCGCGGCACGGCGCACGACGAGCGCGTCCCACCGGCCCCGGAGCTCCTCGGGCACCTCGCTGCAGAGCAGCACGCGGCGCACCACCTCGGACCGCGGCACGTCGAGGAGGAAGGCGAGCAGCAGCTCGGCGTCCGCACGCGGCGACGCGATCCCGGCACGGTCGAAGCGGTCGACGGCGTCGCGGACGAGTACGTCCGCGCCCGTCATGAGCCCGCGCCTGCGAGCCGAGCGGCCTCGTCCGCCTCGATCGCCGACCGGACGACCGGCTCGAGATCTCCGTCGAGCACGTGGTCCAGGTTGTACGCCTTGTAGCCCGTCCGGTGGTCGGCGATCCGGTTCTCGGGGTAGTTGTAGGTGCGGATCCGCTCGGAGCGGTCGACCGTCCGGACCTGCGACCGGCGGATGTCGGCAGCCTCGGAGGCCGCGGCCTCCTGCTGCGCCGCGAGGAGCCGGGCGCGGAGGACGCGCATCGCCTGCTCCCTGTTCTGCAGCTGCGACTTCTCGTTCTGCATCGAGACGACGATCCCCGTCGGGACGTGGGTGATGCGTACCGCGGAGTCGGTGGTGTTCACCGACTGCCCGCCGGGACCCGAGGAGCGGTACACGTCGATCCGCAGGTCGTTCTGGTCGATCTCGACCTCGGTGACGTCCTCGACCTCCGGGAACACGAGCACTCCGACGGCCGAGGTGTGGATCCGTCCCTGTGACTCCGTGACCGGCACCCGCTGGACACGGTGCACCCCGCCCTCGTACTTGAGGTTCGCCCACGCACCGTCCTCGGGCGCCACGTTCCCGCGGGACTTCACCGCGACCTGGACGTCCTTGACGCCTCCGAGCTCGGCATCCGTCGACTCGATGATCTCCGTCGACCAGCCCCGCCGTTCCGCGTATCTCAGGTACATCCGCAGGAGGTCCCCCGCGAAGAGCGCCGACTCGGCGCCGCCCTCGCCGGCCTTGATCTCGAGGATGATGTCTCGCCCGTCGTCCGGGTCACGCGGCACGAGGACACGACGCAGGCGCTCGGACGCGGCCGCGGCGGCCTCCTGCAGCCCGGGCAGCTCGGCGGCGAACGCCTCGTCCTCTGCGGCGAGCTCCTCGGCCGCCTCGGCGTCGTCGGTGGCCTCGCGCCATGCGCGGTAGGCACCGACGACCTGGTTGAGCTCGGCGTACCGGCGGCCCAGGGACCGGGCCCGCCCGGCGTCGGCGTGCACCGACGGGTCGGCGAGCTGCTGCTCGATCTCGGCGTGCTCGGCCAGCATCGGGTGGACGGCGGCAAACTGCTCGGTCACGGGGCGTGCCCTTCGAGAGCTATCGGTGGGTGGTCAGACAAAGACGACGCCGACGGCGCGGCCTGCAGACTGCCCCTAGAGAGGTTGTCGCGGCCGACGCCGCCGGCGTCGTCGGGAGAACTACTTGTTGCGCTTGCCGTAGCGCGCCTCGAACCGTGCCACACGGCCACCGGTGTCGAGGATCTTCTGCTTGCCCGTGTAGAACGGGTGGCACTCGCTGCAGACGTCGGCGTTGATCTTGCCGGACGTCTCGGTGCTGCGCGTGACGAAGGTGTTGCCACAGGTGCAGGACACCTCGGTCACCACGTACTCGGGGTGGATGTCAGCCTTCACGAATCTCTCCTTGTGTGGATGCCCCGGGTCGCCTGCGAATGCCGCAGCCGTGAACCGGAAGCCGGTTACATTGTGCCAGAACCGCGCGGGGGCCGGGAATCATCCCGTCCCCTGCGCGGACCGGTCAGACCGTGCGACCCGGCTGGTCGCCGTCGGCGAAGTTCGCCGGGGTGGTCTTCTGGACCTGCAGCAGGAACTCGACGTTCGAGCTGGTGTCCTTGAGCTTGCCCAGGAGCAGCTCGATGGCCTGCTGCTGGTCGAGCGCGCCCATGACGCGACGCAGCTTGTAGACGATGCCGAGCTCGTCGCGGCTGAGGAGGACCTCTTCACGCCGCGTGCCGGAGGCGTTGACGTCCACGGCGGGGAAGATCCGCTTGTCCGCGAGGTTGCGGGAGAGCCGCAGCTCCATGTTCCCGGTCCCCTTGAACTCCTCGAAGATGACCTCGTCCATCTTCGACCCCGTCTCGACCAGCGCCGAGGCCAGGATCGTCAGGGACCCGCCGTTCTCGATGTTCCGGGCCGCGCCGAAGAACCGCTTGGGCGGGTAGAGCGCCGAGGCGTCGACACCACCCGAGAGGATCCGGCCCGACGCCGGTGCCGCCAGGTTGTAGGCGCGCGACAGACGCGTCAACGAGTCGAGCAGCACGACGACGTCCTGGCCCAGCTCGACCAGACGCTTCGCCCGCTCGATCGCCAGCTCGGCGACGATCGTGTGGTCCGACGCAGGACGGTCGAAGGTCGAGGCGATGACCTCGCCCTTGACGGTCCGCTCCATGTCGGTGACCTCTTCAGGCCGCTCGTCGACCAGGACGACCATGAGATGGACCTCAGGGTTGTTGGTCGTGATCGCATTGGCGATCTGCTGCATGATGATCGTCTTGCCCGCCTTCGGCGGAGCCACGATGAGACCGCGCTGCCCCTTGCCGATCGGCGCGACGATGTCGATGATGCGCGGGGTCAGACGCGTGGCCTCGGTGTTCTCGAGGCGCAGACGCTCCTGCGGGTACAGCGGCGTGAGCTTGCCGAAGTCGGCGCGCTGGCGCGCCTGCTCCGGGGGCATGCCGTTGATCGTGTCGAGGCGTACCAACGCGTTGAACTTGTTGATCCGCGAGTTGCCCTGGCTCGGGGTCTCACCGTCACGGGGCTGGCGGACCGCACCGGTCACCGCGTCACCGCGCCGCAGGCCCGACTTCTTCACCTGGCCGAGCGAGACGTAGACGTCGCTGTTGCCCGGCAGGTAGCCCGAGGTCCGGACGAACGCGTAGTTGTCCATGATGTCGAGGATTCCCGCGACGGGCAGCAGGACGTCGTCCTCCTGCAGCTCGACCTCGTCGAGACTGGCGATGTCCGCGCCCGGGCCACGGGGACGGCTCCGCTTGCGGTCGCGACCACGGTCACGACCGCGGCGCCGACGGCTCCCCCGGCCCTCGTCCTGGTTGCGCCCGTCGCCCTGACGGTCTCCCTGGCGATCGTTCTGGCGCTCTCCCTGACGGGAGCTCTGGCTGCCGCCCTGCTGACCGCCGTCGGCCTTCTGGTCCTGCCCGCGGCCCGCGTCGCCACCGTGCTGCCTGTCGGTGCGCGCCGCGTCGTTCTTCGACTTCTCCGACTTCTGCGCGTCACCCTTGGCACGCGAGCCGTCCCGGTCGTCCTTTGCCGTCTTGCGACGCGATCCCTCGTCGCCGACCCCCTCGACCGAGCGGGCCGCCTGGGCGGCACGCTGGGCGCGGTCGTCGGACTTCGAGACGCGCTCGTCCACGGCGCCGGCACGGGCACCGGTCGTCTCGGAGAGCGCTGCGGCCACGGCGCTCGCGGCGTCGCCGCGCGGCGCACGGGAGCGCTTCTGCGGTGCGTCCGCGTCCGGCGCGCCGCCCGTCTCGGCACCCACGGCAGGAGCCGCCGTGGGTGCCGACCTCGGTGCGCGCTTCGGAGCGCTCGGCGAGGAGCCGCCGTGCGAGGAGCCGCCGTGCGAGGAGATGGCGGCGACCAGGTCGCTCTTGCGCATCTTGGAGGTCCCCTTCACGCCCATCTGCGACGCGATGGCCTGCAGCTCGGGGATGCGGAGGGACCCCAGCGCGCGGGAGTTCTGGCTGCCGCCGGTCGGCGCGGCCGTTTCGGTGGTGTCTGTCACGAAGGACCCTTCCCCCTCGGGTACGCCCGACCGATGACACGGCGGGGCGGTGGGTGGTCGCCCGGCGCTGGACGGCCGGGGTGGTGTGTCGAGCCGCGCATCACGAGCCATGATCAGGCAAGGCGGTGCGGGCGGAAGCTGTCGGCCCGCGGAAGACGCTCCACGCCGAGCGCAGATGTCCCGAGATTCGGGCTCGGTAGACCACGAGATGGTCGACAACTTCGCTCATGCTATCACTGCGAGACGGCGGAACCCCGTCGTGTGACGCGCGTCGCGTGCACTCCCCCATGGTCGATCCCGGGGGTCAGCACCCGCCAGGTCCGCTCGTCGACGAGTTCTCGCAGGTCATGGGCGATCCTGGCGCCGTCCGACGCCGTCGCGAGGATCAGCACCGTCGGCCCGGCGCCCGAGATGGTCGCCGCGTGCCCAGCGTCGCGCAGGCCCCGGACCAGCTCGTACGACGCAGACATGACCTCGGCCCGATACTGCTGGTGGAGTCGGTCCTCGGTCGCCTCGAGCAGGAGGTCGGGCCGCACGGAGAGCGCTGCGGTGAGCAGCGCGGCACGCCCCGCGTTCAGCGCGGCGTCCGCGTGCGGGACCTGAGCCGGCAGGACCCCCCGTGCACGCGAGGTGGCGAGACGGTGCGTCGGCACCACGACGGTCGGGACGACGTCGGCATGCACCGCGAGCGGGATCGCCCGGGGCCCTCGCGCGGCGCGCCACGCGACCGTGGCACCACCCAGGACGGCGGGGGCAGCGTTGTCGGGGTGCCCCTCGAACTCCGTGGCCAGCTCGAGCGTCACCTCGTCCGAGAGGACGTCCGGGTCCTCGACGAGCGCTCGTGCCGCGGTGATCCCCGCGACGACGGCGGCCGCCGACGACCCCAGTCCGCGGCCGTGCGGGATGCGGTTGACGCAGCGCACGTGCAGGCCCGTCAGGGGCGCACCGGCGACCTCGACCGCGGCCTGGAGCGCACGGACGACGAGGTGCGTCTCGTCGGTCGGAACCTCGCCGGCCCCCTCGCCCTCGACCTCGACGACGACCTCCGGCCGGGCGATCGCCCGCACCTCGAGGTCGTCGTAGATCCCGAGGGCGAGCCCGAGCGCGTCGAACCCCGGGCCGAGGTTCGCGCTCGTCGCCGGGACCCTGACGCGTACGTGGTCGGAACCGAGCCGCATGCTGTCCTCCGTCAGAGCCCGAGCGCGTCGGCGATGGACACGACGTCGGCCCCGACGCGGGTCGGCTCGACGTCCGCGCCGTCCAGGGTGCGCAGGGCCCACTGCGGGTCCTTCAGCCCGTGGCCGGTGACGGTCACGGTGACCGTCGCCCCGGCGGGCACGAGCCCACGCTCGGCACGCGAGAGGAGACCGGCGACGCTCGCGGCCGATCCCGGCTCGACGAACACGCCCGCCTCGGCGGACAGGACACGGTGCGCCGCGAGGATCTGCTCGTCCGTCACCGACTCGATGACACCGCCGGACTCGTCGCGCGCGGCCTCCGCCTGCGCCCAGGACGCCGGGTTGCCGATCCGGATGGCCGTCGCGACGGTCTCGGGCTCCGTCACCGGGTGCCCGAGCACGATCGGTGCCGCACCGGCGGCCTGGAAGCCCCACATCGCGGGTGTCCGCGTCGCGACCGCCGGCAGGTCCGCACCGGGAGCGCCCGGGTCACCCTGCCCCGCGTACTCGCGGAAGCCCTTCCAGTACGCCGTGATGTTGCCGGCGTTGCCGACCGGTAGGACGTGGATGTCGGGGGCGTCGCCCAGCGCGTCGACGATCTCGAACGCAGCGGTCTTCTGCCCCTCGATCCGGTCCGGGTTCACCGAGTTCACGAGCTCGACGGCGTAGCTGTCGGCCAGCTTGCGCGCGGCGACCAGACAGTCGTCGAAGTTCCCGTCGACCTGGAGCAGCCTGGCCCCGTGCGCGATCGCCTGACTGAGCTTGCCCATGGCGATCTTGCCGTCGGGCACGAGCACCGCACAAACCATCCCGGCGCGCGTCGCGTACGCCGCCGCCGACGCGGAGGTGTTGCCGGTGGAGGCACAGACGACCGCCTCCGCCCCGCGCGCGGCTGCCGCCGACATCGCGGCCGTCATGCCACGGTCCTTGAACGACGCGGTGGGATTCATCCCCTCGACCTTGAGGAACACGCGAGCACCGGTCCGCCCGGAGAGCACCGGCGCCTCGACGAGCGGTGTCCCGCCCTCGCCGAGCGTGACGGTGCGCTCGAGCAGGTGCGCGGGCAGACGATCGGCGTACTCGGCGATGACGCCGCGCCACTGGTGGGCCATCAGGCTCCCTCGACTCTCAGGACGGACGTGATCTCCCGGACGGGATCCAGCGCGGCGACAGCCTCGACCGTCCCCGCGAGGGCAGCCTCCGTCGCCGTGTGGGTGGTGATGATCAGGTGGGCGAGCCCGCTCGGCTCGTCGACGCCGGCCGGACGATCCGACGGCGCCTGCCGCACGGCCTCGATGGAGACACCCTGGTCGGCGAGCAGGTGCGCGACCTGTGCCAGGACCCCGGGACGGTCGACCACGAGCAGGCGGACCTGGTAGCGCGTGATCGCCGACGACGCCGGGACGACGGGAAGGGCGGCATAGGTCGACTCCTCGGGGCCCTTGCCCCCGAGGACACGATGCCGCGCGGCGGAGACGACGTCGCCGAGGACCGCCGACGCCGTCGGCGCGCCCCCCGCCCCCTGGCCGTAAAACATGAGGTCGCCGGCGGCCTCGGCCTCGACGAACACCGCGTTGAACGCGCCGCGCACACCGGCCAGCGGGTGGTCGGCGGGCACGAGCGCCGGGTGCACGCGGGCCGAGACCCCGTCGGGGGTTCGTTCGGCGATCGCCAGGAGCTTGACGACGTGGCCCGTCTTCGCCGCCCAGGCCACGTCGTCGGCCGTGATCGACGTGATTCCCTCGCACGCGACGTCGTCGAGCGTCACCCGGGTGTGGAAGGCGAGGCTGGCAAGGATGGCGGCCTTCGCCGCGGCGTCGTGCCCGCCGACGTCAGCGGTCGGGTCGGCCTCCGCGTACCCCAGCTGCTGGGCCTGCGCGACAGCCTCGTCGAGGCCCAGGCCCGTCGTCGACATCTGGTCGAGGACGTAGTTCGTGGTCCCGTTGACGATCCCGAGCACCTTGCGCACGTAGTCCCCCGCGAGAGACTCCCGCACGGGCCGCACGATCGGGATCGCGCCGGCGACGGCGGCCTCGAAGTAGATGTCGACACCGGCCTCGTCGGCGGCGGCGTAGAGCGCCGGACCGTCCGACGCGAGGAGCGCCTTGTTCGCCGTGACGACGGCAGCGCCGCCGGCGATCGCGCGGAGCATCAGCCCGCGCGCGGGCTCGTCCCCGCCCATCACCTCGACGACGATGTCGGCGGCGTCGACGAGCGGCCCCGCGTCCGTCGTGAGCAGCGCCGGGTCGACGCCCTCGCGCGGGACGGACACGTCACGGACGGCCACACCGACGAGCTCGAGGGGCGCGCCGGCGCGAGCCGCCAGGTCCGCGGCATGCTCGGTCAGCATCCGCGCTACCTGCGACCCCACGACCCCGCAGCCGAGCAGGGCCACGCGCAGTGGACGGCGGTCGGTGGACGAGGGGGAAGACACGAAGTACCAGCTCTCGATCAGGGTTGGCGTCGGACGGCGGTCACCGCGCACCCAGGATAGTGCTCGCCCCCACCGCGTCCAGATTCTGCCCGAACCGTGGTCACCCGCGCGAGGTCTGGCGTCAGCCGAGGTCGAGCGCGAGCAGGTCGTCCTCCGTCTCGCGGCGAACGAGCACACGCAGCTCGCCGTCCTTCACGCCGATGACGGGCGGCCGGAGGACGTGGTTGTAGTTGCTCGCCATCGACCGCCCGTAGGCGCCCGTCGCCGGAACCGCGATCAGGTCGCCCGGGGTCACGTCGGTCGGCAGCTCGACGTCGGGGAGCACGATGTCGCCGCTCTCGCAGTGCTTGCCGACGACGCGCGCGCGCAACGAGGCGTCGTCGCCCGGGCGGTTGGCGAGACGACCGAGGTAGCGCGCGCCGTAGAGGGCCGGCCGGATGTTGTCGCTCATGCCCCCGTCCACCGAGACGTACGTCCGGACGGCGGTCTCGTCGTCGGACGCGCCACCGACCGTGACCGCCTTGACGACACCCACGGAGTAGAGCGTGACGCCGGCAGGACCGACGATCGAACGACCGGGTTCGATGGAGATGCGCGGGACGCTCGTCCCGAGCTCGGCGCACGCGTCGCGCACCGTGGCGGCGAGCGCCCGGGCCACCCCGTCGACGTCGATCGGCACGTCCTCAGGCGTGTACGCGATGCCGTAGCCGCCGCCGAGGTCGAGCTCGGGCACCAGGACCCCGCTCGACCGTGCGAGGTCGGCGCGCAGTCCGAGCATCGCCCGTGCGGCGGCCTCGAACGCGGCCGCGTCCTGGATCTGCGAGCCGATGTGGCTGTGGGCGCCCAGCAGCTCGAGCGCCGGGTGCGCGAGCACCGCCTCGAGCGTCGCGAGCGCCGCGCCGCCCGCGAGCGGGACGCCGAACTTCTGGTCCTCGTGGGCCGTCGAGATGAACTCGTGGCCACCGGCGTGGATGCCGGTCGTCACGCGCACCATGACGGGGACCGGGTCCGTCTCGTCGCGCCCGGCGATCGCGGCGAGACGCGCCACCCGCTCGATCTCGGCCGGCGAGTCGAGGACGATGCGGCCGACCCGCGCCTCGATCGCCCGGGCGATCTCGTCGTCGGACTTGTTGTTGCCGTGCAGACCGATCTCCGCGCCGGGGACGTCGGCACGCAGCGCGACGGCGAGCTCGCCGCCCGTGCACGTGTCGACACGCAGCCCTTCCTCGCGGGCCCACCGGGCGACGGCGACGGACAGGAACGACTTTCCGGCGTAGTAGACGTCGACACCGCTGCCGATCGCGCCGAACGCCTGCTCGAACGCGCCGACGAACATGCGCGCTCGCCGTCTGAACGTGAGCTCGTCGAGGACGAAGCAGGGAGTGCCGTGCACCTGGGCGATCTCGCGGACGTCGGCGCCCCCGAGCACGAGCGCGCCGTCGTCGGTCAGGCTCGTCCCGACCGGCCACACGTGGCCGGGCGCGGTCTCCCGCAGGACCGGGGTCCCGCCGAGCGCGCTCACATGCGCTCCGGGGCGCTGACGCCGAGCAGGCCGAGGCCGTTCGCGAGCACCTGGCGCGTCGCGTCGTTGAGCCACAGCCGGGTCCGGTGCGTGTCGGTGACGGGCTCCTCGCCGAGCGGGGTCACGCGGCACTCGCCGTACCACTTGTGATAGTCGCCTGCGAGGGCCTCCAGGTAGCGGGCGACACGGTGCGGCTCGCGCAGCTCCGCCGCCTGCGCGACGATCCGGGGGAACTCGGTCAGGCGCCCGAGCAGGGCGGCCTCGGTCGGCTGGTCCAGCAGCGCCGGGTCGAACGCCTCGGCGCCGTCGTCGGTGAGGCGGGCCACCCCGTGCGACGCGGCGTTGCGCGCCACGTTGACGGTCCGGGCGTGGGCGTACTGGACGTAGTAGACGGGGTTCTCGTTGGTGGACCGCGCGAGCAGGTCGAGGTCGAGGTCGATGCTCGAGTCCACCGAGGAGCGGGCCAGCGAGTACCGCGCGGCGTCGACCCCGACGGCCTCCACCAGGTCCTCGAGCGTCACGACCGTGCCGGCGCGCTTCGACATCCGCACGGCGTCCCCGTCCTTGACGAGGTTCACCATCTGCCCGATGAGGATCTGCAGGTTCTTCTCGGGGGTGTCGCCGAAGGCCGCGCAGACGGCCATCATGCGGGCGACGTACCCGTGGTGGTCGGCCCCCAGCATGATGATGACGTCGTCGGCGCCGCGCTCGCGCTTGTCGAGGTAGTACGCGATGTCGCCCGCGATGTACGCGGCGTCACCGTCGGACTTGATGATCACCCGGTCCTTGTCGTCCCCGAACTCGGTGGTGCGCAGCCAGGTCGCGCCGTCGGCCTCGTAGACGTGGCCGGCCTCACGCAGCCGCGCGACGGCGCGGTCGACCGCGCCCGTCTCGTGCAGGTGGTCCTCGTGGAAGTAGACGTCGAAGTCGACACCGAAGTCGTGCAGGGACGCCTTGATCTCACCGAACATGCGGTCGACCCCGCGCGACCGGAAGACCTCCTGCGCCGCGGCGTCGTCGAGCGTCCGCGGGTCGGGGTCGCCCGCCGCGACGCAGTCGGCGATCACGGCATCGGCGATGTCGGAGATGTACTGGCCGCCGTACCCGTCCTCCGGGGCCTCCTCCCCCTTGGCGCGGGCCAGGAGCGATCGGGCGAAGCGGTCGATCTGCGCACCGTGGTCGTTGAAGTAGTACTCCCGCGTCACGTCGGCGCCCGACGCCTCGAGCACGCGCGCCAACGAGTCCCCGACGGCGGCCCAGCGGACGCCGCCGATGTGGATGGGGCCCGTCGGGTTCGCGGAGACGAACTCGAGGTTCACCCGCTTGCCCGCCTCGGCGTCGCCGCGGCCGTAGGACGACCCGGCCGTGACGATCGTGCGGGCGAGCTCGCCCGCGGCCGCGGCGTCCAGGGTGATGTTCAAGAAGCCGGGGCCCGCGACGTCGGCCGACCTGACCCCCTCGGTCTCGACCAGTCGACGGGCCAGGTCCTCGGCGAGGGCACGTGGCGTCGTCCCCGCCTTCTTGCCGAGCTGGAGCGCGACGTTCGTCGCCCAGTCGCCGTGCTCACGCTGACGAGGTCGCTCGACGTGCACCGTGTCGGGCACCGCGTCGGCGGGGAGGTCGAGGGAACCGTCGGCGACGGCAGCATGCAGGGCGGCGCCGAGGGCGCGGGAGAGCTCGTCAGGTGTCACCTGCAAATCGTATCGGTCCCGCGCCCGTGGTCATGGGCGACCTCCAAGAACTGGTATCGTCATCCATCGCGTCCCCCGGGACGCAGGCCCTCGTAGCTCAGTGGATAGAGCGTCCGCCTCCGGAGCGGAAGGTCGTAGGTTCGAATCCTATCGAGGGCACCCGCAGCACAGCATCGTGCAGAGCACCGCACACCGAGCCGGCACCGGCCGGGCCGGCTCCCGAGCGCGAGGAGCCAGCGTGACGGACACCGGGTACGGCGACTTCGAGTTCGAGCGCAGATTCCTCCTCCGGCACGTGCCCCGCGACCTCGTCGCCGACGTCACCCCCTCCCTCGTCGTCCAGAGCTACTTCCTTGCCGACGAGGGCTACGCGCTCCGCGTCCGCGTCCAGGCGACCTCCACGGGAGCGGTCCTCGACGGCACGTCGGACCCGCTCGAGGTCCTGGCCGAGCACGCGGAGGCCATCGACTTCTGCACCCTCACCGCCAAGGGGCCGACCGCCGGCGGCACCCGGTACGAGGCGGAGCGCGAGCTCGACGTCCTCGTCGGCCTCGAGATGGTGCGCCGCGGGGGCCGCCGGATCGTCAAGAACCGCTACGCCGTCTGGCTCGGCGAGGACGGGTGGGTCGTCGACGAGTTCGGCGGCGCGAACCACCCGCTGGTGATCGCCGAGTGCGAGCGCTCGGGTCCCGTGACCGACCTCGAGATCCCGCAGTTCTGCACCACCGAGATCACCGACGACGTCCGGTTCGGCAACGAGTCGCTCGCCTGTCGCCCCTACGCGTCCTGGGCCGCCGACCATCTGCGGCAGCTCGACGCCGACGGACCTCAGTACCGCCAGGACTTCGGCGAGAACTCCACGCTCCGCGACGGGAGTAGCTAGCCGCCCATCTCCGCGACGCCGGCGGCGAACTCGAAGTGCCACGGCTCGTACGCCCCCGACCCGCCGGCCTGGGCCCAGTCCGGGTTCTCCCAGCCGTAGGTCTCCGAGTTCTCCCTGATCCAGCCGTAGATCTCGCTGTTCGAGGTCTCCTCGCCGCAGAGGTCGATCGCGAGCCCCCAGCCGTGCATCGACGTCCCCGGACGCGCGGCGAAGCCGGCGCGCGTGTAGGCGAGCGTGTACTGCTCGCTCAACGTCCGGTAGCTCGCGACGAGACAGATGTTCCGCCCGAACTTTGCCGTGAACGCCTCGTTCATCGCGGCGAGCGCCACGGCCGCGTCCGACCGGAGCCGGTCACCGTCGTCCCAGAGGTCGCAGAGGCCGTGATCGCTGAGGTTCCCGTTGGTCCCCGCCGGCCGGACGTCGGCGTCGCACCCGGGGAGGATCTCGCGCTCGACCGAACGGCTCGCGCTGGTCGACGCCGAACGGGGCGCGGCAGCCACGAACTGCGAGGTCCCGGCGGACGACGACCCCGCCTTGACGACGTCGAGCGTGCTCGGTCCTCGATCGCCGCTGAACGGTGCGGCGCTCGCGGAGCCCTCCGCGTTCCCGCTCGTGAGCGGCATGGCGATGGTCGCGGCGGCGAGCGTCGAGAGCACGACGGCCCGTGACGCCCACCGGTGGTTCTGCGAGAGCGGAGCACGCTGTGCGGTCCGGGACCGCGAAGGCTCCGTCGAGCGACGTGCCGGTGCTGCGGGGGTGGCCTGCGAGGCCGGCGCCCTCCGAGAACGGGTCGCTCCCTGCGCCTCACGCAGCTCGCGTCGGGTGGGAAGTGCGGTCCGTGAGTCCACGTTGGCGGTCACGCCTCACCTCCCCTCGCGACGGTGTCGCTCTCGACCTCGTTGGCGACCCTGCGGGCCCATCTGGCGGGAACACTAACCAATAGCCACGGGGAAGCCAAGTCTCGTCCACAGGCCGCCGACGAACCGCGCCAGAGACCTGCGTCACACCTTGTTCAACGGTGCGTCAGGCGCCCGCGACGTCTCGAAATGCGGTCACCACCGGGTCACTGCCGAGATCCGGACGACCCGTGACGACCGCGCTGCATCGCGTCGCGAACCTCGCCGACGAGCTCCTCGAGGATGTCCTCCAGGAACACCACGCCCTGGACCCCGCCGACCGCGTCGACCCGGGCCAGGTGGGCACCGGAGCGCTGCATCGCACGGAGCGTGTCCTCGACCTCGGCGTCCGGCGTCGAGGTGGCCAGCGCGCGGACGCGCCATCCCGGGATCGGGGCCAGCCGTGCGTCGTCGACCGCGTACAGGACGTCCTTGACGTGCAGATATCCGACGATCTCGCCGCGCGCGTCCTCGACCGGGAATCGCGAGTAGCCCGTCCTGGCGACCATGCGCTCGACATCCGCGGGGGTGCACCCCTCCGCGACCCGGACGAGCTCGTCCACGGGGACCATGACGTCGGCCGCGGTCCGCTCGGAGAACTCGATCGCCCCCGCGAGAAGACCCTGCTGGTCCTGGAGGACGCCCTCGTCCCGCGAGTGCTGCACGATCGATTGGACCTCCTCCGCGGTGAACGTGGAGGCGACCTCGTCCTTCGGCTCGACGCCGGCCAGCCGGACCACGTGGTTCGCGACCCAGTTCAGCGCGACGATGATCGGCGCGACGACGCGGCCGATCATCACGAGCGGCGGGCCGAACCAGAGCACGGCCTTCTCGGGCGAGGCGACGGCGAGGTTCTTCGGGACCATCTCGCCGAGCACCACGTGCAGGTAGACGACGATGCCCAGCGCGAGGACGAACGCGATCGGGTGCACCCAGGCCTCACCGACCCCGATCGCCGCGAGCGGCTTCTCGATCACATGTGCGAGAGCGGGCTCCGCCACGATGCCGAGACCGGTCGAGCAGACCGTGACGCCGAGCTGGGCGCAGGCCAGCATCAACGACACGTGCTCCATGGCCCACAGAACGGTCTTCGCCCGGCGGCTGCCGGCGGCGGCCAAGGGCTCGATCGAGGCACGGCGTGCGGAGAGGACCGCGAACTCGGCACCGACGAAGAAGGCGTTGCCCGCCAGCAGGAGGATCCCGATCGTGATCGCGACACCGGTGCTCATGATCCGTCCTCCTCAGGCACCGGTGCGGGGGTGACGCGCAGTCTCTCGACCCGTCGCCCGTCCATCGCCTCGACCCGCAGGAGCACTCCGGCCTCGTCGACCTCGTCGCCGACCCGCGGCACGCGTCCGAGCCTCTCCATGACGAGACCGCCCAGCGTCTCGTAGGCGTTCTCGTCGGGTACCACGACTCGGGTCGTCTCCTTCAGCTCGTCGGGGCGCAGGACCCCGGGGACGATCCAGGTCCCGTCGGTCGCACGGACGACGCCGGAGCGCCGTGCGTCGTGCTCGTCGGCGACGTCGCCGACAAGCTCTTCGACGACGTCCTCGAGAGTGACCACGCCCGCCGTCCCCCCGTACTCGTCGACCACCACGGCCATCTGCAGACCGAAGCCTCGGAGCTCGACGAGGAGCGGGCCGACGCCGACGGTGTCCGGGACCCGCGGCGCGTCGACCATCAGCGCGGCCGCCGGGACGTCGTCGCGACGCTCGTAGGGCACGGCGACGGCACGACGCAGGTGCACGAGCCCGACGACGTCGTCGCGGTCCTCCCCGATCACCGGGAAGCGCGAGTGGCCCGTCCGTCGGGCGGCGGCCACGACGTCGGCAGCCGTGTCGTCGCGCGTCATCACGACCATCCGCATGCGGTCGGTCATCACGTCCACGGCGGTCAGCTCGTCGAGGTCGATCGTGTTGGTCAGGAGCGTGGCGACCGACACGTCGAGCGTCCCCTCCTCCGCCGACCGGCGCACGAGCGCCGCCAGCTCGGTCGCGGACCGGGCGCCCGAAAGCTCCTCCCGCGGTTCGACGCCCACGCGTCGCAGGAGTGCGTTCGCCGAGCCGTTGAGCACCCCGATCAACGGCCGGAAGACCTTGGTGAACTGGCGCTGCGCCGGTACCGCGACCCGAGCCGTGGCGTAGGGCGTCGAGAGCGCGAAGTTCTTCGGGATCAGCTCGCCGAAGAGCATCGAGAAGGCGTTGACCAGGATGAGAGCGATCACGCCCGCGAGGACGCTGCCGACACCGACGCTCAGCGCCGTGCTCTCCAGCGGCCCGGAGACGAGGGCGGTGAGCGCCGGCTGGGCCGTGTAGCCGAGCAGGATCGTCGTGATCGTGATGCCGACCTGCGCGGAGGACAGCTCCGTGGACAGGTGCTTGAGCCCTGCGCGGACGGATCGGTCGCGGCGGTCGGGGCCGCCACCGTTGGCACCGTCGGCGTCGACGACGGCGGGGTCGAGGGTGACGAGGGAGAACTCGCTCGCGACGAACACGGCGGTCCCGGCGGTCAAGAGCACCCCGAGCGCGACCATCAGCCATTCGGTCAGCACGAGGTGCTCCGGAGATCTCGGTACTTTCGTTTCATGATGGGAGAGATCGTATCGGTCGACGCACGCGTCGTCCTCCACGCGCTCCCCGCACTGTTGTGCCACTCTAGTTTCCATGTCAGACACCACTGGGAGCCAGGCCAGCAAGCCGGCCACACTGCTCGTCGTCGAGGACGAACCGACGATCGCCTCAGCCATCGCGCAACGCCTGACCGCCGAGGGCTGGCGGGTCGAGGTCGCGAACGACGGACTCTCCGGTGTCGAGGCCGCGCTGCGGCTGCATCCTGACGCGATGATCCTGGACGTCATGCTCCCCGGGATCGACGGTCTCGAGGTCACGCGGCGCGTGCACGCGCAGCACCCGGTGCCGATCCTCATGCTCACCGCGCGCGACGACGAGACCGACATGCTGATCGGCCTCGGCGTCGGGGCGGACGACTACATGACGAAGCCGTTCTCGATGCGCGAGCTCGTGGCGAGGATCAAGGCGCTCCTGCGTCGCGTCGAACGCACGTCGCAGGCGGCCTCGGACCCGACCGACGAGCCGCCCCTGGTGATCGGCGACGTCACGATCGACCGCGCCCAGCGCCGCGTGTTCCGCGCCGGGGACGAGGTGCACCTGACACCGACGGAGTTCGAGCTGCTGGTGATGCTGGCCAGCTCGCCCAAGACCGTGCTCACGCGCGAACGCCTGCTGGCCGAGGTCTGGGACTGGGCCGACGCGTCCGGCACACGGACCGTCGACTCGCACATCAAGGCCCTGCGCCGCAAGCTCGGTGCAGACCTGATCCGTACGGTCCACGGAGTCGGCTACGCGTTCGAGCCTCCGGCCTGACGTGCCCGCCAACGGGACGCCCGGCGCCCGCCGTCACACCCTGCCCGACGTCCGACCGCTCGACCGGTTCGGGTCGATCAAGGTCAAGCTCGGCGTCGTCGTGGCGGCATCGGTGCTGCTCGGGGTCTTCATCACCTGGATCGGCCTGCGCAACGACCTGGGCCCCTCCCGGACGCTCCCCCTGGCCATCGGCGTCTCGCTGCTCCTGACCGGACTGCTCTCGCGCGGAATGACGTCGCCGCTTCGTGAGATGACGACCGCCGCCCAGGCGATGGCCGCCGGGGACTACTCGCGCGAGGTTCACGCGACCAGCCACGACGAGGTCGGCCAGCTCGCCGTCGCCTTCAACATGATGGCCGACGACCTCGCGTCCTCCGACCGGGTACGACGGGAGCTGATCGCGAACGTCTCGCACGAGCTGCGCACCCCGGTCGCCGCACTCCAGGCCCAGCTCGAGAACCTCGTCGACGGCGTCACGGAACCGACGCCGGCCACGCTCCAGGGCGCGCTCGACCAGACCGAGCGGCTCACGCGGCTCGTCTCGTACCTGCTCGACCTCTCCCGGATCGAGGCCGGCGCGGCCGAGCTCAACATCTCCCCGGTCCTGGTCGGCGACTTCCTCGAGGACAGCGCCAGCTCGCTCTCGATGACCGAGGCCGGCAAGGACCTTCGGTACGTGGTCGACGTCTCGCCGGAGGACCTCGTCGTGGACGCGGACCGCGAGCGACTGCGCCAGGTCGTCACGAACCTCGTCCACAACGCGATCCGCCACTCCCCCCAGGACGGCGAGATCCGCCTCGAGGGCTATGCGGACCAGACCGCGGAGGGCGACGTCGTCGTCATCGAGGTCATCGACCAGGGCCCGGGCATCGCGGAGGCGGACCGCGAGCGGATCTTCGACCGGTTCGTCAGCGGGACGAACCAGATGCCCCGCCCCGGTCGCGCGAGCGGCGGGACCGGGATCGGCCTCGCGATCGTGCGGTGGGCGGTCGACCTGCACGGTGGGCAGGTCGAGGTCGCGGACAGCAGCGACGGTGCGACCATGCGGGTCACGCTGCCGGCGCACCGCCCAGCGGCAGGCCTCCCTGCCCACCCCGACGGGGGCGACACGAGAGAACCGCAGTTGTGACCTTCGTCACAGTCCTTTACGTCATGGCGGCCGCCATACCCGGCCATGGCACCGGAGTGACCGATCGGGGATCGCTCTCTATCGAGTCGCCACACCTCCGTTACCCGCTCTTGGCATGCGCCCGCGACGCCCGGATCGCAGCCACCGCGCGGATGGCCAGGGCCTGACGAGGGCCTAGGCTGGGAGGGTCCCGGCTCTGAGCCGGGCACCGTCAGGTTTAACCCGTTCGACCCGTGGTGAAGGTGGGCGATTTTCGCGTGTCCCCGAAGGCTGAGTCAGAGTCGATCAGCAGCGTCGGCTCCGTGTTCGGAGCGAACGAATGGCTGGTCGACGAGCTCTATGAGCAGTACCTCAAGGATAAGAACGCGGTCGACCCCGCGTGGTGGGACTTCTTCGCGGACTATCGGCCGACGGAGCGCCCCGAAGGCAAGGGAGCAGCGGTGAACGGGACCTCGGTCCAGTCGTCACAGGACGACGCGGCAACCAGCGACTCGGACGCCAAGCAGGCACCGCAGGCCGTCCGGGACGGGTCGGCCGCCGCCGAGGCCGCGCAGACGCCAGCGGCACCGGCCGTACCAGCGGACCCCGAGGTCAACGCCGCCGTGCACGCCGTGACGGAGTCACGCCCGGTCGCCACCGCACAGCCCGCGACCGCGCCGTACGCGCAGTCCGCGCGTTCGCGCTCGACGACACCGGACGAGGACCTCAGCGACGACGTCACCAAGCTGCGCGGCCCCGCCGCCCGCGTCGTGACGAACATGGAGCAGAGCCTCGAGGTCCCGACCGCCACGTCGGTGCGCGCGATCCCGGCCAAGCTCATGGTCGACAACCGCATCGTCATCAACAACCACCTCGCCCGCGGTCGTGGCGGGAAGATCTCGTTCACCCACCTGATCGGGTACGCGCTCGTCGAGGCGCTGGCCGAGATGCCGGTCATGAACGCGTCCTACACCCAGCTCGACGGCAAGCCCGCGGTCAACCAGCCGGCCCACGTCGGGTTCGGGCTCGCGATCGACCTGGCCAAGCCGGACGGCTCGCGCCAGCTGCTCGTCCCGAGCATCAAGAAGGCCGAGACTCTCGACTTCGCGCAGTTCTGGACGGCGTACGAGGATCTCGTGCGCAAGGCTCGCGGGTCGAAGCTGACCGTCGCGGACTTCCAGGGCACGACGATCTCGCTCACCAACCCCGGCGGGATCGGCACGGTGCACTCGGTGCCACGCCTGATGCCCGGGCAGGGCACCATCATCGGTGTCGGCGCGATGGACTACCCCGCCGAGTTCGCGGGCGCCTCGATCGAGCGCCTCTCCCGGCTCGCGATCTCGAAGGTCCTGACGATCACGTCGACCTACGACCATCGCATCATCCAGGGCGCCCAGTCCGGCGAGTTCCTGAAGATCATCGGCAACAAGCTCGTCGGGCTCGACGGCTTCTACGACCGGGTCTTCACCGCGCTGCGCATCCCCTACGAGCCGGTGCGCTGGGTCCGGGACAACACCGTCGACGCCGAGGTCGAGGCCGCCAAGCCCGCCCGCATCGCCGAGCTGATCCACTCCTACCGCTCGCGCGGCCACCTGATGGCCGACACGGACCCGCTGACCTACCGTCAGCGCAAGCACCCCGACCTGGACATCCAGAACCACGGGCTGACCCTCTGGGACCTCGAGCGCCGGTTCCCGACGGCAGGGTTCGGCGGGAAGGCCACGGACTCCCTGCGCGACATCCTCGGGCTGCTGCGCGACTCCTACTGCCGCTCGATCGGCACGGAGTACATGCACCTCGCCGACCGCGAGCAGCGCCGGTGGCTGCAGGAGCGGCTCGAGTCCGGCTACGCGCGGACGCCGCGCGAGGACCAGCTCCGCGTCCTGCGCAAGCTCAACTCCGCCGAGGCGTTCGAGACGTTCCTGCAGACGAAGTTCGTCGGGCAGAAGCGCTTCTCGCTCGAGGGCGGCGAGTCCGTCATCCCGCTCCTCGACGCGGTGCTGTCCAAGGCTGCCGAGAGCGGGCTGGACGAGGCATGCATCGGCATGGCGCACCGTGGACGACTCAACGTCCTGGCCAACATCGCCGGGAAGAGTTACGCCCAGATCTTCGCGGAGTTCGAGGGCAACCTCGACCCGAAGAGCGTCCAGGGGTCGGGCGACGTCAAGTACCACCTCGGCACCGAGGGCACCTTCACCGCCGAGTCCGGCGCGCAGACCCAGGTCTACCTCGCCGCGAACCCGTCGCACCTCGAGGCCGTCGACCCCGTGCTCGAGGGGATCGTGCGGGCGAAGCAGGACAAGATCGACCTCGGCGGCGACGGGTTCTCCGTCCTGCCGATCCTGATCCACGGTGACGCGGCGTTCGCCGGCCAGGGCGTCGTGCCCGAGGTCCTGAACCTCGCGCAGCTGCGCGGCTACCGCACCGGCGGGACGATCCACGTCATCATCAACAACCAAGTCGGGTTCACCACCGGCCCGTCCTCGGCACGGTCGACGACGTACTCGACGGACGTGGCCAAGGGCTACCAGGTGCCGATCTTCCACGTGAACGGGGACGACCCAGAGGCGTGCGTCCGCGTCGCCGAGCTGGCATTCGCGTTCCGCGAGCAGTTCGACACCGACGTGATCATCGACATGATCTGCTACCGCCGCCGTGGCCACAACGAGGGCGACGACCCGTCGATGACCCAGCCGCTGATGTACAACCTCATCGAGGCCAAGCGCTCGGTCCGCAAGATCTACACCGAGAACCTCGTCGCCCGCGGCGACATCACCGTCGAGGAGGCCGAGGCGGTCCTCAAGGACTACCAGGCACAGCTCGAGCGTGTCTTCTCGGAGACGAAGGAGGGTGGATACACCCCGCCCGCCAAGTCCGAGCCGATCGCCGGCCTCGAACGCCCCGAGTCGCAGCGCGAGGACGCCGGCACGATGGTCGGCTGGCAGACCGCCGTGCACCCGAGCGTGCTCGAGCGCGTCGGTGCGGTGCACGCGGCGCCCCCCGAGGGCTTCACGGTGCACCCGAAGCTGGCACAGCTGCTCGAGAAGCGGCACAAGATGTCGTCGGACGGCAACATCGACTGGGGCTTCGGCGAGCTCGTCGCGTTCGGCTCGCTCCTCATGGAGGGCACGCCGGTCCGGCTCGCCGGCCAGGACTCGCGCCGCGGGACCTTCGTCCAGCGCCACTCGGTGCTGCACGACCGTGAGACCGGCGCCGAGTGGACCCCGCTCCTGTACCTGTCCGGCGACCAGGCCAAGTTCTGGGTCTACGACTCGTCGCTGAGCGAGTACGCCGCCCTCGGCTTCGAGTACGGCTACTCGGTCGAGCGACCCGACGCCCTCGTCCTGTGGGAGGCGCAGTTCGGTGACTTCGTCAACGGGGCGCAGACCGTCATCGACGAGTTCATCTCCTCCGCCGAGCAGAAGTGGCGTCAGAACTCCTCGGTCGTCATGCTCCTGCCGCACGGCTACGAGGGCCAGGGCCCGGACCACTCGTCGGCCCGGATCGAGCGCTTCCTCCAGCTGGCGGCGCAGGACAACATGATCGTCGCGCAGCCGTCGACCCCGGCGTCGTACTTCCACCTGCTCCGCCGGCAGGCGTACGACCGGCCACGTCGCCCGCTCGTGGTCTTCACGCCGAAGCAGCTCCTGCGTCTCAAGGCCGCCGCGTCCCAGGTCGACGACTTCACGTCGGGAACCTTCCGGCCGGTCATCACGGACGACGGCGTCACGCCCGCGAATGTGGACAGGGTCCTCCTCTGCTCGGGCCGTGTCTACTACGACCTGCTCGCGGAGCGCACCAAGCGCAAGGACGACAAGACCGCGATCGTCCGGCTCGAGCAGCTCTACCCGCTCGACGTCGACGCCATCCGCGCCGAGATCGAGAAGTTCGGCACGGAGAACGTGGTCTGGGTGCAGGACGAGCCCCAGAACCAGGGGCCGTGGTCGTTCATCCACATCAGCCTCCCGGACGACCTCCCGCAGGTGCAGGTCGTCTCGCGTCCCGCCTCCGCGTCGACGGCCGCGGGGACGGCGAAGAAGCACCAGGCCCAGCAGGCGGTGCTGATCGAGCAGGCCTTCGCCCGCTGACGCGCGTCACCACCTGAACGGGGCCCGGCCGAGAACACTCGGCCGGGCCCCGTCGGCGTTCGTGGGAACGTCGCCCGCCTCGGCGTCCGGGGCGGGCGCCGACGACGTGGCGCGGACTACGCCGCGGACTGTGCGAGTCTCGCCTCCTTGCGCCCGACGAACGACGAGACCGGCAGACCGACCACGATCTGGAACAGCAGGATCGCGGTGATCGCCCCGAGGATCTCCGGGTCGTTGTCGAACGCGATCGCCACCGCGGCGAAGGCAGGCCCGGAGTTGCTGCACGGCTCGATCAGTGCGGTGGACCACCGGGTCTCCCGCGATCCCGACGACAGGAACCAGCCGAGGGCGATCATGACCACGGATGCGACGATCGCCGCGAGAACGACTCCGGTCCCGAAGAGGTCGACGACGGCGTCCCAGCTGCCCAGGAGTGCGCCGGCGAGCACGACGAGGAACGTCTGGCTCGAGACCTTGCCGGTGAAGGCTCCGAACTCCGCAGCCTGGTCCGGGGTCCAGTGGCGGGTGAGCACGCCGATGACGAACGGCAGGAGCTGCAGCAGTGCCACGGTGAGGATGAGCTGTCCCACCGGGAGCGAGACGTCGTCCCCCAGGTCCGCCGCCCCGATGATCAGGTTCGCCGTCGGCGCGAACGTGAGCGAGCCGATCGCCGCCATCATCACCTGGAACACGGCACCGGTCTGGACGTCCGCCTTCGCGGTCATCACCAGCTTTGCGCCGAAGGGGGCGCCCGGACAGCTCCACAGCAGGACCATCGCCACGTAGGCCGGGACCGCCAGTGCGAACACCTCGGCCACACCCCAGCCGACCAGAGGTCGGAGGACGAAGGCCACGAGCAGCACGAGAACCACCAGACTGGTCTTGGACAGCGCTGCGCGCAGCTGCTCGAACGTCGTGTTGAAACCTGCCGTGAGCATCGTGGTGACGATAAAGATCGTCAGAACGATATTGAACAGACCTGCGATGACGTCCATATCTCTCCCTCGTCAACTCTCGCACCTCGGCATTTGTCGTTACAGTAGCGAACGACGGGCGATCGTGAGGGTCGACCGCACGAACGAGGGATTTTCGCCATGGCAAAGCGCCCAAATGTTCTCTATTTCCATGTCGACAACATCAGCACGGGTGACATCAGCTGCTACGGCGGCGGGGTCGGGATCGGCGCCCGGACCCCGCGCGTCGACGCGTTCGCCGAGACCGGCCTGCGGCTGACCAACTACAACGTCGAGGCCCAGTGCACGCCCACCCGCTCGGCCCTGATGACGGGACGCCACTCGACGAGGACCGGCTGCACGTCGGCACTGCCCGGCAGCGGGCTCGTGGGGTGGGAGGTCACGGTGGCGAGCCAGCTCAAGACGCTGGGATACCGGAACGCGATCCTCGGAAAATGGCACTGCGGCGCCGAACCGGGCCGCTACGCGACCGACCACGGGTTCGACTACTGGTACGGCATCGAGGGCACCTGGGACGAGGCCATGTGGCCCGACGACAAGTTCTTCCGGGCGACGGACCTCGAGCCGTCCTACGTCATCGAGTCGGAGGCGCCCGGCCAGATGCGCAAGGTCAAGGTCCTGGACCGCGAGGTCCGGCGCGACATCGACCTCGACTTCCTCGAGAGGGGAAAGCAGTGGATGACCGACTCGGTCGACGCCGATGAGCCGTTCTTCCTCTACTTCAACCACTCGAACATGCATTTCCCGACACTTCCCCGGAAAGAGTTCATCGGGAGCTCGGACGGCGGCCAGGTCGCCGATTGCATGCAAATGCTGGACGCGGACTTCGGCACGCTTCTCGACCATCTCGACGAGCTCGGTATCCGCGACGACACGATTATCGTCTTCGCGGGCGACAACGGGCGCGACACGACCTTCCACGCACCGAACAACCGCAGCGCCGAGGGCACCTGGAAGGGCGGCTACTTCTCGACCTACGAGGGCAACAACCGCACGGCCTGCGTGGTGAGCTGGCCCGACCACCTGCGCACGGGTGCGACCGACGAGATGATGCACGTCGTCGACTGGTTCCCCACGCTGCTCTCGCTCCTCGAGGCGGAAGACCTCGTCCCCGAGGACCGCGTCCTCGACGGGGTGGACCAGTCGGCGTTCCTCACCGGCCGGCAGGAGGAGTCGAACCGCGAGCACTTCCTGATGTTCTTCGACCAGCTCCAGGTCGGTCTGCGGTGGCGCAACTTCAAGGTGCTGACGCACCGCGTGGTCGACGGCACGGCACCGATCGAGCAGCTCGCGACGCCGCACATCTACAACCTGACCGTGAACCCGGACGAGGACACCCCGTACAACTACAGCGAGGTCCACAGCTGGGTGCTCTACAAGGTCTTCGGCAAGATCGCCAAGGAGTACCAAGAGTCCCTGGAGGGCGACGCGGTGCCGAAGGGTGCCCCGGTCGACTACGTGCCGGCGAGCGCGAGGCGCTGACGCAGCGCTACCACCGGTCGTGGACAGCCGCGCGGATGCGGCGATCGTAGATGTCCCGGACGCCGCGCGTGAAGCCGGCGCCGAGCACCACGTCCCCACGACCGGCGGTCGCGTTCGCGCGGGCCTGGTCGACGTCCCGCGCCCCCGGGATCACCGTGGAGACACCTGGCTGCTGCCAGAGCCACATGATCGCGGCCTGCGCGGGGCTCAGGCGGTCGCCCACGGTGTCCTGCACCAGCGCGGTGAACTCGACGGCGGCCTCGACGCCCTCGTCGAAGGGCACGCCCGAGAACGTCTCCCCCACGTCGAACGCCTGGCCGTCCCGGTTGAACGTGCGGTGGTCGTTCTCGGCGAAGGTCGTCTCCCGGGTGTACTTGCCGGACAGCAGGCCCGAGGCCAGGGGCACGCGCGCGATGATGCCCACCCCGGCGGCGGAGGCTGCGGGCAGCACCTCCTCGAGCGGCTTGAGCCTGAACGCGTTGACGATGATCTGCACGCTCGCGACCCCGGGCCGCGCGATCGCCGCGAGCGCCTGGTCGACGGTCTCGACGCTGACGCCGTAGGCGGCGATCGCCCCCTCGTCGCGCAGGGTGTCCAGGGCGTCGTAGGTCGCGTCGCTCTCGATCGTGGCGCTCGGGGGGCAGTGCAGCTGCACGAGGTCGAGCCGGTCGACCCCGAGGTTCGTCCGCGAGCGGTCGGTCCAGGCCCGGAAGTTCGCCAGCGTGTAGTTCTCGGGCTCCTGGTCCACCCGGCGGCCCATCTTGGTCGCCACCGTCGCCGTCCCGGGGTGGTCGGCGAGCCATCCGCCGATGATCTTCTCGCTGCGTCCGTCGCCGTAGACGTCCGCGGTGTCGAAGAACGTGACACCCTCCTCGGCCGACGCGTCGAGAACGGCGCGGGCGTCCTGCTCGCTCACGTCGCCCCAGTCGGCACCCAGCTGCCAGGTGCCGAGTCCGACGACGGAGACGGCGCGTCCGGTTCGTCCGAGGTTGTGGTGTTCCATCACGCGCTCCTTTGTTTGATGACTGCTCATATGCACGATACGACGTGACGGCGCGCTACCGTACTCAGTCGTGACCGTCTTCCTGCCGTCAGGCCTCCAGCTCCCGATCTCCTTCGGGGACCAGCACGCCGTCGTGACCGAGGTCGGCGCCGCGTTACGCAGCTACACCTCGGCGGGTGCGGACGTCGTCGTGCCCTTCGCCGAGACCGAGCTGGCGCCGGCCTCGCACGGCGCGGTCCTGCTCCCCTGGCCGAACCGGTTGGGCGACGGCACGTACGAGTTCGACGGCGAGCGGCACCAGGCTCCCGTGAACGAGACCACCCGGACGACGGCGTTGCACGGGCTCGCGTGCTGGGTGCGGTGGTCCGTGGCCGAGCACACGACGTCGTCGGTCACCCTGGCGCTCGACCTCGCCCCGCAGCCGGGCTACCCCTTCGGGCTGAGCGCGCAGATCTCCTACACGCTGGCCGACGACGGACTGACCGTCGAGCTCCTCGCGACGAACACGGGGACGGGTGACCTGCCGTACGGGTCCGGGTTCCACCCGTGGCTCTCGCCGCAGGGCGCGGACCTCGACGAATGCACCCTGCTGCTCGACGCCGCCACGCACGTCACGGTGGACGAGCGGCTGCTCCCGACCGGGTCCGAGCCGGTCGCGGGAGACTTCGACCTGCGCACACCCCGTGTGCTGGCCGACCTCGACCTCGACGACGCCTGGTTGGACCCGGCGAGGGACTCGACGGGTCGCTCGCGCGCAGTGCTGACGCGGCCCGACGGCTCCGGCGCGACCGTCTGGGCCGCCGCATGGGCTCAGGCGTGGCAGGTCTGCACCGGCGACCACGTCGGCGACCCGTGGAGCCGCACGGGAGTCGCCGTCGAACCGATGAGCTGCATCGCCGACGCCTTCCGCACCGGCGACCTCCTCGTCCGGCTCGCGCCCGGCGAGTCCCACGTCTCGACGTGGGGAATCACGCCCCACTGACGGTGGTCCGCGCGCCCTGCGCGCGCGAGTCGACGCGATGGCGGAGAATATGGCCGGAGCGACGGAGGAGAACACGTGGGTGGACAGGAACTACGGATCTGCGTCGTCGGCGACGAGCTGAGCGTCGGCGTCGGCGACCCCAAGGGCCTGGGGTGGACCGGGCGGGTCATGGCACGGACCCGGTTCGAGGGCACCGCCATGTCGTTCCCGCTCGCCGTCCCGGGAGAGACGACCACCGGACTCAGCCAGCGCTGGGAGGTCGAGTGCGCGCCCCGGTTCGGCCCCGAGGCCGAGACCGACAACCGTCTCGTCGTCGCCCTGGGTCGGCACGACGCCAGCTCTGTCCTCTCCGTGGCGCGTTCGCGACTCAACCTCGCCAACATCCTCGACGTGGCCGACTCTCGTCGGATCCCGGCCTTCGTCGTCGGGCCGCCCCCGGGTCTGTCCGAGGACGCGGACCGGCTCGCCGAGCTCAGCAGCGCGTACGGTGACGTCGCAGCACGGCGTCGCGTGCCGTACGTCGACACGTTCACCCCCCTGGCCTCGCACGAGCAGTGGCACGCCGACCTCGCGCAGAACGGCAACCTCCACCCGGGCCAGGCGGGCTACGGGCTGATGGCGTGGCTCGTCCTGCACACCGGATGGCACGAGTGGCTCGGCCTCCCCGAGGACACCCCGAGCTGAGCGATCCCGCCCCGTACCCGGCCTGCGTGACACGACCGCGGACAGATGTGGGACCATAGGGTGATCAGATCCCAGACATGCATGATGGGGTCGCCCTGTCCGCGGTGAATGTCGCCGCGGAACGATCCCTGAAGGAGAACGACATGAGCAAGCGTGGACGCAAGCGTCGCAGCCGTCGCGGGAACGCCGCCAACCACGGCAAGCGCCCCAACGCCTGAGGCATCCGCCGCTGCGCGGCGAACGACGAAGGGTCCGGACCGTCTGGTCCGGACCCTTCGTCGTTCGCGGCTCGGTCAGCCCTCGTCGACCACGTACGTCGTCGTGACCGACAGCTGAGCCCGGATCCTCAGGTGCAGGCTCTCCGGGGCCTGCTCGCTGCACGAGCGGCGGACGAGGCTCTTGACGAGCTCCTCCGCGCTGAGCTCGGCCAGGCACGGGGCGCAGTGCGCCATGTGAGCGCGCATCCTCGCCTCGTCGTCGGCCGTCATCTCCGAGTCGAGGAACTCGTACAGGTGCCCGATCGCGTGCTCGCAGTCCGACTCGCTGCCCGTGGCATGAGGGATCGGCGTGACGACGCGGATGTCGTCGCCCCCGACCCGACGCTCGGTCTTGTCCATCACAGCTCTCCTCCGGATTCCTTCGGACTCACCAGTCCGCGCTCGACGGCGTAGTCGGCGAGCAGCTCGCGCAGCTGGCGACGCCCGCGGTGCAGCCGGGACATCACGGTGCCGATCGGCGTGCCCATGATCTCGGCGATCTCCTTGTACGGGAACCCCTCGACGTCGGCGTAGTAGACGACCATCCGTCGGTCCTCGGCGAGCTCCTGGAGCGCGCGCTTGACGTCGGAGTCCGGGAGCCCGTCGAGCGCCTCGGCCTCCGCCGAGCGCAGGCCCTGCGAGGTGTGCGACGCGGCGCGGGCGATCTGCCAGTCCTCGATCTCGTCCGCCTGGGACTTCTGCGGCTCGCGCTGCTTCTTGCGATACGTGTTGATGAACGTGTTCGTCAGGATGCGGTAGAGCCACGCCTTGAGGTTCGTGTGCGGCTTGTACTGGTGGAACGCCGCGAACGCCTTGGTGTAGGTCTCCTGCACCAGGTCCTCCGCGTCGGTCGGGTTGCGGGTCATCCGCATCGCCGCCGAGTAGAGCTGGTCGACGTACTGCATGGCGTCACGCTCGAATCGCACGGCACGCGCCGCGGCGTCCTCCGCCTCGGGTGCCCGGTTCGGGTCGTCGCCGAGCTCGATCTGCGTAGCGCCCTCAGGGCGGTCGTCGTCCGTCATCAGCAACGAGCCTAGCCCGAGGACGGGCCGGGCGTGCTCCGAGGCGCCCCGGCGTGCGGGCAGCGTCACGACGACCGCCGGATCCGCGTTCGGGTCGACGAGGGCCGGCGGCCGCCGCGCTGGGTTCTTCGTCGTCTGTCTCACGTCGGGTCTAACGGCAGGGCATCCGTGCATATTCCGTGGGCGCGCCAGGATGTGAGTGCCGGACGGCGTCGCTACCGTGGGGGCATGAGCACCCCTGAGAACACCTCGCGGTACGTCACGCTCCTCCGGGAGCAGGTCGGGCACGAGCTCGACGCCCACCAGCAGTACGTGGCGATCGCCGTCTGGTTCGACGCCAACGACCTGCCCCAGCTCGCGGCGCACTACTACCGCCAGGCGCTCGAGGAGCGCAACCACGCGATGATGATCGTGCAGCACATGCTCGACCGGGACATCCCCGCGGTCATCCCCGGCACGTCGGCCGTGCGCAACGACTTCGGCTCGGTGACCGAGCCGATCGCGCTCGCCCTCGCCCAGGAGCGCGAGGTGACCACCCAGATCGAGGCGATCTTCCGCGCGGCGCGCGAGGAGGGCGACGCCCTCGGCGAGCAGTTCATGCTCTGGTTCCTCAAGGAGCAGGTCGAGGAGGTCGCCTCGGCGACCACGCTGCTGGCCGTCGCAGAGCGAGCCGGCGGCAACCTCTTCGACCTCGAGAACTTCGTGGCCCGCGAGACCATCGGTGACGGCGGCGAGTCGGCCGACGCACCCGCAGCAGCCGGAGGTGCACTGTGATCCTGCGCCGCATCGCACGACCGATGCTCGCGAGCTGGTTCGTCTACAACGGCGTCCACGCGGTCACCCGGCCTCAGGAGCACCTGGCCGCCGCCCGCGCAGGCACCGACCTGGTCGGCTCCCGCGTGGCGACCGACACCGAGCTCACGGACAAGCAGCTCACGCTCGTTGTCCGGGCGCACGGCGCCGCGGTGGCGCTCGCCGGGACCACCCTCGCGCTCGGCGTGGTCCCCCGCACCTCCGCCCTCGCGCTCGCGGCGCTGAACCTCCCCCTCGCGGTCGTGAACGAACCGCTGTCGAACGGGCCTCGGCCACGGTCGGAGCGCACCCCGGAGTTCGTCCGTGCGGTCGGCGCCATCGGCGCCGCGCTGATCGCCGGGGCCGACTACGAGGGGCGCCCGGGTGTGCAGTGGCGGATCGCGCAGGCTCGCAAGGACCTCTCGACCTCCGCCGAGCTCGCCGGAAAGGACGCCCAGATGGCCGTGCACGCGGCGACGGACTCCGTCAAGGACTCGGGCCGCCGCGCGGCCCGCCGCGCCAAGAAGGCCGTGCACGCCACGGGCGTCTGACCGTCCGTCCCGACGGGCCCGGCCGAGGGTCTCGGCGACCATCCACTAGATTGGCGGCATGACTTCGCAGCCCGTGCAGACGGACCACCTCGCCGCCGACACTCCGCTGTGGGCGGCCCCGTCCACCGCTCGGGCGGTGGACGCGACCGTCGAGGTGCCCGGCTCCAAGTCGCTGACCAACAGGCTCCTGGTCCTCGCCGCGCTGGCCGACGGGCCCGGCGTCCTGCGCGGTGCCCTGCGGAGCCGCGACGCCGACCTCATGATCGCGGCCCTGCGCGCGCTCGGGATCGAGATCACCGAGGGCGACGAGCCCAGCACGCTGCACGTACGGCCGGGTCGGCTGCACGGCGACGTGAGCATCGACTGCGGCCTCGCCGGGACCGTCATGCGGTTCGTCCCGCCGATCGCGGCGCTCGCCGACGGCGCCGTGCACCTCGACGGCGACGAGGGCGCCCGGGTTCGACCGATGGGTCCTGTGCTGGACGCGCTCCGCGGGCTGGAGGTCGGCATCGACGACGACGGACGCGGACTGCTGCCGTTCACCGTCGCCGGGACCGGGCACGTCACCGGCGGATCCGTCGACGTCGACGCCTCGGGCTCCAGCCAGTTCGTCTCCGGGCTGCTGCTGGCCGGTGCACGGTTCGACGACGGCCTCACTCTTCGTCACGTGGGTGACACCCTTCCGAGCCGACCCCACATCGACATGACCGTCGAGACCCTGCGGGCGGCCGGTGTCGCGGTCACCGTCTCCGACGACGAGTGGCGGGTCGAGCCCGGGCCGATCACCGCGCGCGACGTCCGGGTCGAGCCGGACCTCTCCAACGCGGCGCCGTTCCTTGCTGCCGCCCTGGTCGTCGGCGGGACCGTGAGGATCCCGGGCTGGCCGACGTCGAGCACCCAGCCCGGTGCACAGCTCCCCGAGATCCTGACCCGGATGGGAGCAACGGCGTCGCTCGAGGGCGGTGTGCTCACGGTCACCGGTACGGGCACCGTCCACGGCATCGACGCGGACCTGCACGCCGTGGGCGAGCTCGCGCCCAACATCGCCGCCCTCGCCGCGCTCGCCGACTCCCCGAGCCACCTCCGTGGGATCTCGCACCTCCGCGGTCACGAGACGGACCGCCTCGCGGCGCTCGAGAACGAGATCAACGGACTCGGGGGGCGGTGCACGCAGACCGAGGACGGGCTCGTCGTCGAACCGGCTGCGCTGCACGGCGGGACCTTCCGCACCTACCACGACCACCGGATGGCGACCTCCGCCGCGATCCTGGGTCTGCGCGTTCCCGGCGTCGAGGTCGAGAACGTCGCGACCACGGCGAAGACCCTGCCGGACTTTCCGCAGATGTGGGTCGACATGCTCGGCAGCCGCTGATGGCTCCCCGACTGCGCGACGAGTCGGACTTCCGCGAGCGTCCCAACAAGCGTGGGTCACGCCCGCGCACGAAGATCCGCCCGGAGCACGCCGACGCGCGCACCGGGTTCGTCACCGGGGTCGACCGGGGTCGCTACACAGCCCTCGTCGACGAGGGGACGCCGGACGAGCGTGTGGTCGTCGCGATGCGCGCCAGGGAGCTGCGCCGCGACCGCGTCGTCTGCGGCGACCGGGTGGATCTCGTCGGAGACACGAGCGGGGACGACGGATCCCTCGCGAGGATCGTCCGCATCCAGGAGCGCGACACCGTCCTGCGGCGGACCGCCGACGACACCGACCCCTACGAGCGGATCGTCGTCGCCAACGCCCACCAGCTGATGATCGTCACGGCGCTCGCCCGCCCCGAACCGCGGGAGGGGATGATCGACCGCGCCGTCGTCGCAGCATACGACGCCGGGATGTCGGTGACTCTCTGCCTGACCAAGGCCGACCTCGCCGACCCCGCGCCCCTCCGTGAGAAGTACGAGCCGCTCGGTGTGACCGTCATCGTCACGAGCATGGACGACCACGACAGGTCTATCGGACCGCTCGGACCGGTGCGGGACCAGCTCGACGGGAAGATCTCCGTGCTGGTCGGGCACTCGGGCGTCGGCAAGTCGACGCTCGTCAACGCCCTCGTCCCCGACTCGACGCGTGCCACCGGCCACGTCAACGACGTCACCGGCCGAGGCCGGCACACCTCGACCTCCGCCGTGGCACTGCGACTGCCCGACGGCGCCGGCTGGGTCGTCGACACGCCCGGCATCCGCTCCTTCGGCCTCGCTCACGTGGAGCCCGACCGGGTGCTCGCCGCCTTCGACGACCTCGCGGACGTGTCCGTCGACTGCCCCCGGGGATGCACCCACGCCGTCGAGGCGGTCGACTGCGCGCTCGACGCCTGGGTGGACGCCGCCCCACCGGACGAAAGGGAGAATCGGTCCGTGCGTGTCGCCTCGTTCCGCCGCCTCATGGCGGCTCGCACCGCTACGGTGTGAGGCATGCCCTCGTACGACGACGACCTCCGCCTCGCCCATGTGATCGCCGACCAGGTCGACTCGCACACGTTGGCGCGGTTCAAGGCTCTCGATCTCAGCGTCGAGACCAAGCCGGACAACACGCCTGTCACCGACGCGGACCGGGCTGCCGAGGAGATGATCCGCTCGACCCTGTCGCGGGCACGCGGGCGCGACTCGATCCTCGGTGAGGAGTTCGGGTCCGCGGGTCACGGCTCGCGACGGTGGGTCGTCGACCCCATCGACGGCACCAAGAACTTCGTCCGCGGCGTCCCGGTCTGGGCGACACTCATCGCTCTCGTCGACGAGGGCGAGCCCGTGGTCGGACTCGTCTCGGCACCCGCGCTCGGCCGGCGCTGGTGGGCCGCGCAAGGATCCGGTGCATGGACCGGACGTTCGCTCCCGAAGGCCACCCGGATCCAGGTCTCGGGGGTCAAGGAGCTCGGCGACGCGTCGCTCTCGTACGCCAGCCTCGGCGGATGGGAGGAGGCGGGCAAGCTCGATGCGCTCGTCGACCTGACGCGCGACTGCTGGCGCACCCGCGCCTACGGGGACTTCTGGTCCTACATGCTCGTCGCCGAAGGTGCGGTCGACATCGCCACCGAGCCCGAGCTCGAGCTCTACGACATGGCGGCACTCGTCCCGATCGTCACCGAGGCGGGAGGTCGGTTCACGAGCCTCGACGGAACCCCCGGGCCTTTCGGGGGGAACGCCGTGGCGACCAACGGCCTGCTGCACGACGCGGTTCTCGAGCGCCTCGGCTGAGGCTGAGGCTGATCCTCAGGGTGTCAGCCGCTGATCGACGGCGATCGGCGCCTCCGCACCTACTCCTGCGGGATGTCCGCGAGCTCGCTGCGGTCGTACCAGAGCAGACCGCGTTCACCGAGCCGGTCCAACGCCCGGGCCAGCGCCTCGTCGTCGTCCGTGTCGACCGCCGCGATGACGGCCTCGACGTCGACGGACGCGCCCGGCTCGTCGACGTGGGCGCAGACGATCTCCACCTCGGGGACCGTCTGCACGATCTCGACCGCGCTCGGTGCCGGCGCGTCGTCGGGCGTGTCGTCGGTCGGGACCACTCCGATCACGCGGACGGCCTCGTCCGGCACCTCGACGGTGACGACGACTCGCTGGCGGGGCACGTCCCCCAGCCCGGCGATGAGCGCCAGAGAGTCGTCGGCCGCCTCGAGTGCCGCGACGAACTCCCATCCCTCCAGGTCCTCGTCGGGCTCGGACTCCTGCAGCGGAGCGGTCACGGCGTGCGCCGCGCGGGGCTCGATGGTCCACAGCGGTGCGGAGGCCGCGTCGAGCAGCTCGTCGAGGGTCGTCGGAACGTAGAGGCGCATGGTCTCAGTCTGCCAGCATCGGCGCCGCGGCGACGTCCGTCCAGTCGGGGGCATCTGCTCCGGCGGTCGCGGCCGCCGCGTGGACCCCGGTGCCGGACCGTGCGATGGCGAGCGACCGCACGCGAGCTGCGAGCGTAGACATCGCCTTGCGCGCCGGTGCGTTCGGCGCAGCCTCCAGCAGGACCCGACCCTCCAGCATGGCCCGGTCCAGGGCCGGCCGGTCCTCCGGCAGGACGAGAACGTCGTCGGCCCCCGCGAACCGTGCGAGAAGACCCTGCACCGCCGCCTCCGCCCCCTGGCCGCTGACCGAGGAGCGCACCCGGTTCGCGACCACGACTCGTGCAGCCGTCATCCCGAACCCCGACTCCGTCAGGTCGTCGAGCGCGCGGACGAGACGCTGGACCCCGACCGGCTCCCCGGAGCCGGTGACCACGACGACGTCAGCGGCCCGCAGTGCACTGATCGTCGCCGCGTTCCGCTGCGGAGCCCGCGTGTCGTAGGTGAGCTCCTCGTCGTGCTCGATCCCGAAACCGCAGTCGATCACCACGTTGTCGACCAGTCCGCGCGCGACGTCCCAGACCGCGTCGAGCGACGGACCGGGCAGCTCGGGCCACCGTTGCGGACGGGCGATACCCGTCAGGACGTGCATCCGCGGCCGGACCTGGAGGACGATCTCGCCCAGCGCCGTCCGATCGAGTGCGCCACGACCCGCCAGGCGTGCAGCCTTGACGAGGCCTGGAGACTCCTCGAGCAGTCCGAGGTGCTGAGCCACCGACCCGCCGTAGGTGTCCGCGTCGACGACCATCGAGGACGACGAGACCGTGACGACACCACGCCGACGGCGCCGCGACGGCGGCTCGGCGAGCTCGGCAGCCAGGTTGACGGCGACGGTCGTCCGGCCCGGGGCCCCGGTCGGCCCCCACACGGCGATCACGGCGCCACGACGGGCAGGGACCTGCGCGCGCGGCCCCGGCTCGGTACGGCCCGGGGCCTCGTTCAGCGACGCGCGCCGGATCGCGTCGACGACGGACGCCGCCGGAGAAGCGTCGCAGACGACGTCGACGCCGGTCGCCCGGGCCGCGTCGGCGGCTGCCCCGGACTCGGCGGCGGCGACCACACGGACCCCGACGTCGTGGAGCGCCGCGACACTCTCGCGATCGAGTCCACCCGGCCCCGCCGGAACCAGCGCCACCTCACCGGCGCCCGCGACCGCGGCGGCCATCAGCTCGGCACGGTCGGCACACCTCCGGGTGACGGCCGCACCGGAGGACGGTTCGGCGATCGCCTCGACGACGGCAGACTCGGCCCGGCCGCGCAGCATGCACAGGACGGTGATCGGTGCTGTCACCGCGATCCTCCGACCGGTACGACGGAGACCACGCCGTCGGTCGCCAGGGCGGCGAGAGTCTCGTCGAGCACGTCACCGGGAACCAGGACGTGCAGGGTGGTGGCACCACCCACCACGAACGCGCCGCCGCCGTCGTCCACGGCGTCGACGACGGCGCCCTCCACGAGCACCCGCGGCTCTGCACCGCCCTCGTCGCCCTCCGGGACGAACCAGACGTCCACCGGCGCGCCCACGACCACCCGGTCGCTCAACGCATCGGTGACCGTGAGCGCGACCGGTCGCACGTCGACCGCGCCGGCGTCTCCGAGCGCCGAGCTCGGCAGTAGCTCACCCGCCCCGACGGTCCGGATCGCGATGGTGTCGACGACCTCGTCGCCGTCAGCACGGACGTACAGGTCGAGCTGGTCCGCGCCGAGCCGGACGTCCTCCACCCGGAGCTGGTCGACGTCGACCGAGTCGCCTGCGGTGAGCACGCGCGACGCCGCGTAGACCGGAACCGTCTCACCTGCGCTCGACACGGCCCACGACCCCGCGAGGACGGACAGCGCGACCAGCAGGATGCCGACGAGCAGGCGGGGATCCCGCCACCCGGGACGGCGCAGTCGTGGTGCGACGGCTGTGGGGCGTTCCGCGGTGGTCGTCATGGTGCTCCATGGGTCGGTGTCTCGGTCGGGACATATCCTGCCGTTTTCGGATAGCTCGCGTCAGACGCCTGTGGACGACGGGCCCGACCGTCGGACCAGCCGTGCCAAACTCTCAGCCATGACCCGGCGATTCTTGACGCTCACCGACGTGACCGAAGAGCTCAACATCTCGCCGAGTGCTGCGTACCACCTCGTCCGGAGCGGCGAGCTCCCGGCGATCCAGGTCGGCGGTCGCGGCCAGTGGCGCATCGAGGTGAGCGAGCTGGAGTCATACATCCAGGAGCTCTACCACCGCACCCGGAGCAAGATCGCGACGGGCGACCTGGACGGATAGCGCCGACCTCGGGGCACACCCGTCAGAAGGGGTGCGGGTCCGACTCGCGGAGCACGAGGAGTGCGTCGATCCTCACGACGCGGGTTCGCGGCCGACCGGTGAACCGGTCCCGCTCCTCGACGACGTCAAGATGGTCTCGCCCGACTCGTGCGAGACGACCGGTGGTGCTCGCGGCCCGCGTCCGTATCGTCAGCAGCACCCTGTCGCGCTGCAACGCACGCAGGACCGACGTCAGCCGGGGCATCCGCTCGTCCGCGCGCGTCCGCACGCCCACCCCCTCGACGACGTCGATCGCGGAGATCGGCACGAGCTCGTCACCGCTGTCGCGACCCGGCTCCGGGCGGACGACCACCCAGTCCGCGCCGACGTGTGCCACGCGACCGGTCACGACGGAGCCGTCGCCCAGCACCACGGACACCGGGTCGCGGGTTGCCCGCAGCCGGTCCGCGAGGACGACCGCCGCCTGCTCCGCCCGCGTGAGCTCGGCCGTCTGACCTGCGAGCCCGGCCCGCGCCTCCGCATCGAACTGTGCCTCGAGGTCGTCGACGAGCCGGTCCCAGCGCATGACACGTCACGCTAGGCGAATGGTTGAAAATGTCCGCAATGTGGTCCACATGTCAGGACGCCTATGGACATACCTAACCGCGAACGCTTGTATCGAGACCGAACAAACGACATCAAGCACCACCGTGCATCAACAAACACAATCCGGCACCAATCGCAGGGGGCGAGAGTGGCTGAGCATCATCAGCGTCACAAACCAGCAAGAAGCGCACTGGTTCTTTCCGTGCTCACTCTGGCCAGCGCCGCGTCGGCTGTCCTGCTCGTGCGCCACGGCCTCGCGGTCGTGAAGCGCACACCTCTCGACATCGAGGACGTCGTCGAGATCGCGGTCTGCATGCTAGGTGCGGCCACGGCGTCCTGGCTCCTACTCAGCGGCCTCCTCGCCTGCCTCTGCCTCGTCGCACGCGGTGCCGGCACACAGTGGCGCGCCGGCGAGCGGCTCGTCGCACGCATCGCCCCCGCGGTGGTACGACGACTGACCCGGATCGGGATCACGGCGACCGTCAGCGCCGGACTCGTCCTTCCGGGCGCGGGGGCCCTGGCGACCGACACAGCGGCGGGGAGCGGTGCAGACCCCGCGACGTCGACGAGCGTGAGCGTCACCGCGGTGGCCACACCCCTCGACGTCGGATGGACCTCCTCGGCTTCACCGAATGACCGTGAGTCACACACCGTCCCCGAGGCTGTCGATCCCACCTGGCACTCCACCCGGTCGGACGCACCCGCCGCCGAACCGGCGCCCGCCCCGCGCGCCACAGTGGTGAGCCACCCTGCTCCCGTCCAGGCCAGGGACGACCGTCGCTCGACCGCGGTCGTGGTCCTCCGGGGCGACTCGCTCTGGTCCATCGCGGCGAATGATCTGGGCCCGGGAGCCTCGAACGCCGAGATCGCCGCGGCGACGGAGCGCTGGATCACCGCCAACAGCGCGACGATCGGCTCGAACCCGAACCTGATCCTTCCCGGGATGGAGCTCAGGCCCCCCGGCTAGCAGACGCACTCCCCCGCACCACTCCGCCCAGCCAGGAGCACGGCGGACGGATCCGCACCCCCATTCAGCAGTTTTCGCAGCGAAGGAGCAGCGACGTGAGAAGCCTCGCCACACCCCAGCCGGCAGCCCCCCGCGTGACCGCAGTACCCGGACAGCCCGCCGGTCGACGACGGCGCGCGGCCCCGTTGGGACGACCACCGGTCCTGGACCCGAGCCACGTCCGCCCGTCGCCGCACCGCCCACCTCGCCCGCTCGACGCGGCGCCGACAGGGTCCGACACGCTCGGCGACCCGACCGGCATCTGCGTCGCCATCGTCCGGGCATCGCTCGAGGTGCTCAATGGCGGACGCCCTCTCGCCCAGCTGATCCGTTGGGTCGAGCCGGAGATCTACGAGGCGCTCGGACGCCGTGCGGCCGTGCTCAGACGGGCGGCCGAGGCGGCGGCCCCGTGCGGTCTACCGCTCACCGTCCTTCGCGCCAGGACGGTTCGGATCGGCGCGAACGTCGCCGAAGCCGCCGTGGTGGTCAAAGACGGCGAACGAGTGCGCGCTGCAGCGATCCGTGTCGAGGCACGGCGTGGCGCGTGGCGCGTGACCGCGCTCGAGATCGGTTGACGATCCCGAGCGCGGTGTCCGTCACTGCTCGTTCTGCCCGTGGCAGACCTTGTACTTCTTGCCCGACCCGCAGGGGCACTGGGCGTTGCGCGGGGTCCCGGGGAACGTGCGCCCGTCGCTCTCGGCACTGGCCGCCTCGCCGTGCAGCTCGCGACGCGCACGGCGCGAGCTCGAGACGACGGCCTTCCCTGACCCGTCCTCGTCCGGCGCCGAGTACGACAGCGGTATCGGACGTGCCGGTCCGTCGAGCCCCTCAGCGATGAGGGTGTCCCCGCCACCGGACTCGGCCCGCGGTGCGGCGGCCGGCGTGTCGTCGACGACCGGTCCGGGATCCGCGGTGGGCTCCTCGACCGACTCTGCGGACGACGCCTCTGCGACCTCGGAGACCGGAGCCGGCGTGACCTCGACGGCCGGCGACGCCGACGGCGTGATGCCCTGCGCGGCACCCGCACGTGCTGCTGCCGCCGCCGACGCCGCGTCGATCGGCGCACCGCCGGACGGCTGCACCTTCACCTCGAGGTTGAACAGGTACGCGACCGACTCTTCCTTGATGGCCTCGGTCATCGCGTTGAAGAGTTGGAATCCCTCGCGCTGGTACTCGACCAGGGGGTCGCGCTGGGCCATCGCGCGCAGCCCGATGCCCTCCTTGAGGTAGTCCATCTCGTAGAGGTGCTCGCGCCACTTGCGGTCGAGGACGGAGAGCACCACGCGACGCTCCAGCTGGCGCATGTTGGCCTCGCCCAGGGACTGCGTGCGGTCCTCGTAGGCCACTCGGGCGTCAGAGAGGACCTCCTCGAGCAGCATCTCCCGCGTGACGAGCACGCGAGAGCCGGCCTGCTCGAAGAGCTCGTCGACGGTGATCTGGACCGGGTAGACCGCTCGCAGGGCCGTCCAGAGCTCGTCGAAGTCCCACTCGTCAGCGCTGCCCGAGGCGGTCGCCGCGGTGACGTAGGCCGTGATGACGTCCGTCAGGAAGTGCTGGACCTGCTCCTGCAGGTCCTCGCCGTCCAGGACACGGCGTCGCTCGTCGTAGATGACCGTGCGCTGACGGGAGAGGACGTCGTCGTACTTGAGGACGTTCTTGCGGATCTCGAAGTTGCGCGACTCCACCTGGCCCTGGGCGCTCGCGATACCGCGCGAGACCATCTTGGACTCGAGCGGGACGTCGTCCGGGAACCCGGCGCGGTGCATCATCGACTCGGCGAGACCCGAGTTGAACAGGCGCATCAGGTCGTCCTCCATCGACAGGTAGAACCGAGACTCCCCCGGGTCACCCTGACGTCCGGACCGGCCGCGCAGCTGGTTGTCGATCCGTCGGGACTCGTGACGCTCCGTCCCCAGGACGTAGAGCCCGCCGAGCTCCTTGACCTCGTCGTGCTCCGCACGTCCCGCCGCCTCGGCGTCGGCGAGTGCCTGCGGCCAGGCGGCCTCATACTCCTCCGGCGTCTCCTGCGGGTCGAGGCCCCGCTCAGCGAGGGCTGCGACGGCCATGAACTCGGCGTTTCCACCGAGCATGATGTCCGTACCACGCCCGGCCATGTTCGTGGCCACGGTGACGGAACCCTTGCGTCCGGCCTGCGCGACGATCGGCGCCTCGCGCTCGTGCTGCTTCGCGTTGAGGACCTCGTGCGGGACGCCCTGACGCTTGAGCTTCGAGCTCAACAGCTCGGACTTCTCGACGCTGGTCGTGCCGACGAGCACGGGCTGTCCGGCCGCGTGGCGCTCGACGATGTCGGCGACGACGGCGTCGAACTTGCCGTTCTCGTTCTTGTAGACGAGGTCCTTCTGGTCGATGCGCTGCATCGGACGGTTCGTCGGGATGGGGACGACGCCGAGGGAGTAGGTGCCCTGGAACTCCGCGGCCTCGGTGTCGGCCGTACCGGTCATGCCGGAGAGGGTCGAGTACAGGCGGAAGTAGTTCTGCAGCGTGATCGTGGCGAGCGTCTGGTTCTCGGCCTTGATCTCGACGCCTTCCTTGGCCTCGATCGCCTGGTGCATCCCCTCGTTGTACCGGCGGCCGGCCAGGATTCGACCGGTGTGCTCGTCAACGATCATGACCTCGCCCTTCATCACGACATAGTCCTTGTCGCGCTTGAAGAGCTCCTTGGCCTTGATGGCGTTGTTCAGGAAGCCGATGAGCGGGGTGTTGAGGGACTCGTACAGGTTGTCGATCCCGAGGTGGTCCTCGATCTTCTCGATGCCGGGCTCGAGGACGCCGACGGTGCGCTTCTTCTCGTCGACCTCGTAGTCCGTGCCCAGCTCGAGCGTCCGGATGACGCGCGCGAACTCGCCGTACCACCGGTTCGTGTCTCCGGACGCCGGGCCGGAGATGATCAGCGGGGTCCTCGCCTCGTCGATGAGGATCGAGTCGACCTCGTCGACGATCGCGAAGTTGTGGCCGCGCTGCACGAGGTCGTCCGTGGACCACGCCATGTTGTCGCGCAGATAGTCGAAGCCGAACTCGTTGTTGGTCCCGTAGGTGATGTCGGCGGCGTACTGCTTGCGCCGGACCGCGGGAGTCTGCCCGGAGACGATGCACCCGGTCTCGAGGCCGAGGAAGCGGAAGACGCGTCCCATGATCTCGCTCTGGTACTTCGCCAGGTAGTCGTTGACCGTGACGACGTGGACGCCCTTGCCGGACAGCGCGTTGAGGTAGGCAGGGAGGGTCGCGACGAGGGTCTTGCCCTCACCGGTCTTCATCTCGGCGATGTTCCCGAGGTGCAGGGCGGCGCCGCCCATCACCTGGACGTCGAAGTGTCGCTGCCCGAGCGTGCGCCGGGCTGCCTCGCGAACCGTCGCGAAGGCCTCCGGCAGCAGGGAGTCGAGCGACTCACCGCCCTCGATCCTCTGCTTGAACCGGTCGGTCTCCTCCCGGAGCTCCTCGTCGGTCATCTCCTCGAAGCTCGGCTCGAGCCGGTTGACCTGGTCGGCCAGACCATGGAGCTTCTTCAGGATCCGACCCTCGCCGAAGCGCAGGGCCTTCTCGAAGATGGAAGGCAACTGGTTCTCCCTGTCGATCGCGCCGCGGCCGGCCGGCTGCGCAGCGGGTGGACGACGTCACCGACGTCACACCACCGACCATCGTAGGACCCAACTGCCCCTGGGCACGACGCCGTCCCGTCATCGGGGCACAACTAGTCGCCGTCAGCCCCGCCGGACCGGGGATCTCCGCCGGTCGCGAACGTCTCCTCGAGCGACTTCCCCAGCGGCCCGGCGAGGTCTCCCCGGCCGGAGACCAGCACCTCCGGCAGCCCGAGCCAGCCGGCGAGGACCTGGAGCTCCCTGGCGAGGGCGAGAGCCGTCGTCGTGCGGGTGAACGGCTCGCTGTGCGCCGACTCGACACGCAGAACTCCTGCGCGCCGGTCGGCCTTCAGGTCGACGCGAGCCGTGACGCGGTCGCCCTCGAGGAACGGCAGGACGTAGTAGCCGTGGACCCGCTGTGCGGCCGGCACGTAGATCTCGAGTCGGTAGCGGAGCCCGAAGAGCCGTTCGAGGCGCGTGCGCTCGAAGACGAGCGGGTCGAACGGGCTGAGCAGCGTGGCAGCGCCCGCGGACCGCGGACGTACCGCACTCGCGTGCACGTAGGTCGCCTCGTCCCAACCGTGCACGTCGACCCGCCGCAGGACGCCGCCGTCGACCAGCTCCTCCATCGCGGTACGCACGACCGTCCCCCGCAGGCGGACATAGTCCTTGAAGCACCGCAGGGTCCCCACCCCGTGGGCGCGAGCACCGAGCTCGAGCAGCCCGCGGACGGCCTCGTCGTCGTCGACGTCGCCGCGGGCGCTCGCCGGCAGGACCCGGTCCGCCAGGTCGTAGACCCGCTCGAACGTCGTGGTCCTGCGCGCGGCAGCGACCTCGCCGGTGAAGAAGAGGTACTCGAGCGCCTGCTTGGCGACCGACCAGTTCCATCCCCAGTTCTCGCCCTGCCGGGCCTCCACGACGCCGTCGGCGAGGAGCAGCTCGTGCACCTCGGCAGCTGTCAGACCCTCGTGGGCGGCGATCACCTCGCGGACGACCCGGACGACCTCGGGATGCGACGTCGCCACGCTCCGGATGGACCCCCAGGCGTCGGTGGCCACCCGTGCCCGACGCCACGCGAGCAGCCGGTACACCTCGGGCGTGACGTACGAGGCCTCGTGGGCCCAGGCCTCCAGGACACGCCGTGGCGCGCGCCTGCTCGCCCGCTCGAGCAGGCCCGTGTCGTACGGCCCGAGGCGCGAGAAGAGCGGCATCAGGTGCGCGCGGGCGAGAACCTGGACCGAGTCGATCTGCAGCAGCCCGACGGTGTCGACGACCCGCTGGAGGTCCCGCATCGTGGGTTGCCCCGCACGGACGCGCCGCGGACGGTGCAGACCTTGCGCCGCGAGCGCCGTCCGGCGCGCCTGGGCGAGACTCATCGTGTCCATGCCCTCCATGGTGCCGCCCTCCCCCGACAGAACGACGTCGGGCCCCGCACGCGACGTGCGGGACCCGACGGGGAGGGGTGGTGCGAAGGGTCAGACGGTGACGGTCGACTCGCTGCTGGTGCAGGTCGCGTCCAGCGCGATGACGCCGTAGCTCCATCCGCGCCGCCGGTAGGCGACCGACGGGCGGGACGTCTCGACGTCGATGAAGAGGAAGAAGTCGTGGCCGACCAGCTCCATCTCGTCCAACGCGTCGTCGACGCTCATCGCCTCGGCCGTGTGCAGCTTCTGCCGGATGACGACGGGCGAGTCACCGAGCGTCGTCTCGACGGACTCGCCGGGCTCGCTCGGTGCGCGGACCGGCTCGACCTCGGGCTTCGGGAGGTCGCGCTCAAGGTCGAACGGCCGCACGTCGACGGGCGGGTCGATGACGTTCTTCCGGTGGTCCTTGCGGCGGTCCCGCGCTCGACGGAGCCGCTCGCTCAACTTCGCGACGGCGAGGTCCAGGGCGCCGAACCGGTCGTCCGCGGATGCCTCGGCGCGGATCACGGGGCCCTTGCCCCTGACGGTCAGCTCGACCCGCTCGCTGATCTCTGCCATCCGGGGGTTGCTCTCGTGCGTGACCTCGACGTCGATGCGCTGCGCGGTCGGGGCGAGGGCGTCCAGCTTGGACAGCTTCTCCTCGACGTGACTGCGGAAGCGCTCGGGGACCTCTGTGTGGCGTCCGACGACGGTGATTTCCATGTGAACCTCCGGTACTCCGCGGGAGCACTCCTGGCGTCCCGCAGCGATGTCGGGCCGTAGCCCGGTTGGTCAACGTACGGCATCCGATGCCGCGTTCATCACCTCCCACGATCCGCACGACGGCGGTCCGATCGGAACGTCGGCCAGGTCGACCCGGTGGTCTCCCTGTCCTGTTCTCACCCTAGCCCGCGGGGTCGTGTCTCGACACCTCGACGCTCCGCGGCGACGAGGGGATCGCGTGAAACCCCGGTGCAGGAGTGGCGACGAGGGCGATCGCCGCGTGCGGCCGGAGCCCGTGCTCGCGCAGCGCGTCGACGCACGTCGCGAGCGTGGCTCCGGTCGTGACGACGTCGTCGACGAGAAGACACTCCTGCCCGGTCGGCAGCCGGCGCGCCGCGTGGGCACGCACCCGCGTCGACGTCGCCCGGTTGGTCGCGCGGGCGCGCAGACCGAGGCCGACCTGATCGGTCGACCGCCCTGCGACGTGCAAGAGGTCCGACGTCGCCGTCGGCACCCCGGCCCGACGGAGCCCGACGGCCACGGCGTCGGCGAGGTCCCCGACGGGAGACCACCCACGCGCGCGCGTCGACGCCCGAGAGGACGGCACCGGCACGACGACGAGGGGCCGGTCCGGTGGTGCGAGCTCGCCCGCCGCGAGCGCCACCGCCCGGCGCAGCGACCGGGTCAGCGGATCGCTCAGGTCTGCGCGTGCCCGGTCCTTCCACGCGACGACGACGTCGCGGACCGGTCCCGCATAGTCCGCCACCGCCAACACGGGCACCGGGCGACCGTCGAGGCGGTCCATCCGCGCGACGTCGTGACGAGGACTCAGCTCGGCACGCAGCGGCGCCAGGCACCGGTCGCACCACCGGACGTCCTCGAGTCCACACCCGGGACAGCTGACAGGGACGACGAGCCGAGCGAGCGCCGACAGGGTCATCCGGGGTAGGCGACCAGGTCGACGTCGACCGCGAGCGCCTGCCAGCTCGTGCCCTGCGTGGAGCGCCCGGACAGGTCGCCGTCCGCGTCGACGAGGAGGAGGCTCTGCTCACCGTTGCCCGCCGCGAGGTGCTCCGCACCGCTGACCTCGGACAACGACTCGGTGTTTCCCCCGACGTCGACGAGATGCACGACCGGGCTGTCCTGACCGGAGGAGGCCCCGAGCACCGCGAGCTGCGACGAGTCGGACCAGACCGCCTCCGTCGCCTCCACGAGCGCGACACCCACGCGGATCGGCTCGGCCAGCCCGGTCGGGGCCCCGTCGCCGTCCCGGATCACGCCGGTGACATGGACCCGCACGCCGCCGCTGCCCGTCGAGACGACGACGACGCGGGCGCCGTCGGCCGAGACGTCGATCGAGGTGACGGTCCGGTCGTCCAGCCATCCCGCCGTGACGTCTGCGGTGCTCTCGCCGTCGAGGGAGACGACGGACGGCGGACCGCTTCCGTTGGCGGTCCACACCCAGGAGAACCGGTCGACGGTCGGGGCGACGAGGTCGTCGCCGGTCCAGATCGCCGTCCGCTCGTCCGCACCCTGCCGGAGTGACACGAGCCGGTCGTCTCCGTCGCGGACGACGACGGCCGACCCGTCGGCGGCCCGCGACACGTCACCGCTGAGCGCGAACGCGGTCGGGTCGAGGCCGTCGAGCGAGGGCGCGGACTCGAGCGTCTCGAGCCTGGTGCCCGACACCTCGACGAGCGAGCCCTCGGCGACGGCCAGGGGCGACCCGATCACGCTCGCCACGGACGGGGCCGGCTCCGGGTCGACCCGCAGCGGCGTCCCCCCCGAGGTGAGCTCGACCGACCGGATCGGCTCGTAGGAGCGCGTGCGCGGGTACGACGCCAGCGTGGCGTCGATCTGGGCAAGCAGGAGGGCACGGTCCTCGGGCGATGCCGAGCTGATCGGGCTCGTGAGGTCGACGGTCGCCACGCCGTCCTCGACCGGCACCGAGGCGATTCCCAGCTCCGTCCCGGGCGGGGCGACGTCGATGACCGAGTCCTGCAACCACTCGACCGGACCGGCGAGCAGCGCCGTGACGGCCAGGGTCTGCCATCTCGAGCTCTTCGGCAGCCACCGGACGTCGGGGACGAAGTAGGTCCGGTCCGGCGTCGGGAAGTACAGGACGGACTCCTGGAACGACTGCTCGAAGTTGATGGAGGCCATCAGCGTCCCGTTCTCGAGCGCGTCGATGCGCCACCGCCCCTCGGCGTCCTGGGTGAGGTCGAAGTTCAGCTCGCGCGTCGCGTCGGGCGGCTCCACCGTGTAGACGCCGCGGTCGTCGACGCTCGCGAGGACGGAGAGGCTCCCGCGGGCGGTGGCCGTGTCACCGTCGATCTCGACCGTCAGCTGCGGTTCCCCGGTGTAGACGAGCACCTGCGTCGACGGGTCCCAGGCGGTCGCGTCGTCGGTCAGGTACGACTGGGCGATCTCGTAGGTCCCCGTGGCCGGTCCGGCCGCCTGCGCCTTGACGAAGCCGCGGACGATCTGTTCGGGGTCCGCGTCGTCGCGCGCGCGCTCCGGACTGACGAACAGCTGGTTCGGGGAGGCGACGTCGGCGTCGCCGTCCAGCACGGGGCCCGACGTCGGGATCGAGGCACAGGCGGCGAGCACGACGGCGAGCGCCCCCGCCACGATCGCGGCGACGGCTCTGCGGATGCCGGCGGTCACGACTCCTCCTGTCCCGGTGCCATCGCGGGCAGGCTGGTGGGGTCCGAGGCGTCCATCCGGATCGCGCCGGACGGCGGGTGCGGGTCGTCACGACGGTCCGCGGTGGCCGGCACGAGCTCCAGCGGTGACCCGTCGAGCACGATCCCGGCACGACGCGGCAGCGTGAGGCGGAACGCAGAGCCCTGGTCCGGCCGCGCCCAGACGTCGAGCCAGCCGCCGTGCAGGCGTGCGTCCTCCAGCGAGATCGCCAGGCCCAGCCCCGTCCCCCCGGTCGTGCGGGCCCGCGCGGGGTCGGCGCGCCAGAAGCGGTCGAAGACACGGTCGACCTGCTGCACCGTCATCCCGACACCATAGTCACGCACCACCACCGCCACGGAGCGAGGCTCCGCGGCCACCCGGACCTCCACCGGTCCCTGCTCGGCGTGCTCGATCGCGTTGTTCAGCAGGTTGCGCACGACGCGCTCGACCCGGCGCGGGTCGATGTCGGCGGACGCCGGCTCGTCGCCGAGGTCGACCGCGAGCCACACCCCCTTGGACGCCGCGAGCGTCTGGGCGTTGTCGACCGCCCGGTCGACGACGTCGCGCAGGTCGCGCCGTTCGGCGTCGAGCATCGCGGCCCCTGCGTCGAACCGGCTGATCTCCAGGAGGTCCGCCAGAAGCTCCTCGAACCGGTCGAGCTGGGTCTGCATCAGCTCGGCCGACCGCTTGGCCGCGGGATCGAAGTCGTCACGGGACGCGTACAGGACCTCGCTGGCCATCCGGACCGTGGTCAGCGGTGTCCGCAGCTCGTGGGACACGTCCGAGACGAACCGCCGCTGCAGCAGCGAGAGCTCCTCCATCCGGTTGATCTGCTCCTGGAGGCTCTGCGCCATCTCGTTGAACGACCGCGCAAGCGTCGCCATCTCGTCGTGTCCCCGGACGGTCAGGCGTTCGTCGAGCAGCCCGTCCGCGAGCCTTTCCGCCACCCGCGCCGCCCGACGCACGGGGTCGACGGCCTGTCGGGTCACCATCCACGCGATCACGCCCAGCAGGACGACGAGGACGACGGCGCCGCTGAAGAGGGAGCGCTGCATGAAGTCGAGCGTCTCCTGCTCGGGCTCGAACGAGTACAGGTAGTACAGCTCGAACGTCCCCTCCACGGGCACGTTCACCGTGGTCCCCACGACGACGCCGGGCACCACCGCCGAGTCCGGGTCCGCGGGGTCGAGAGGGATCGCGACGGACTGGAGGACCTGGTTGACGGCCGAGTCCGGGTCGGCCGTCTCGACCGTCCGCTCGCGCATCTCCTCGGTGACGAGGTCGTCGTACTGCGGCGCGGTCGAGACGTCGATCACCCCGGACTGGTCGTCCTCGCTCCAGAGGAACACGTGCCGGCTGCCCGACCCCGACGCCTGGATGACCCACAGCATGTCGTAGAGCAGCGTCTGCACGCTGTCGGGGGACGTGGCCGGGGCGGCGTCGAACTGGGACTGGGCCTGTGCGGTGGAGCGGGCCGACTCGTCGTCGACCTCGGCGAGGCGCTGGTCGAAGACCCCGTCACGAATCGTGGTCGACATGTAGGCGCCCAGCGCGGCGACGGTCAGGATGCCGACCGCGAGCGCGGAGCTGACGACGCGCAGCTGGAGGGACGAGCGCCAGACCCAGACCGCGCGGGCGCCGCCCAGACGGGCCCGCTCCGCCACGGACCGGACGAGGTCCGAGGCCCGCCGCCGTGACGACCGCCCCGACGACGACGGGCCGTCGGTGCTCACGTGCGGGCCGCACCGGCCTTGTAGCCGACGCCACGAACGGTCTGCACGACCTCGGGGTTCTCCGGGTCGTGCTCGATCTTCGAGCGCAGCCGCTGGACGTGGACGTTGACGAGTCGCGTGTCGGCGGCGTGGCGGTAGCCCCAGACCTTCTCCAGAAGGACCTCTCGGGTGAAGACCTGCCAGGGCTTGCGCGCCAGGGCGACCAGGAGGTCGAACTCGAGCGGAGTGAGGGCAATGGCCTCACCGCCCCGGCTCACCCGGTGCCCGGGGACGTCGATCTCGAGGTCGCCGATCGAGAGCACCTCGGGCTCCGGCTCGTCGCTGCGGCGCAGTCGTGCCTTGATGCGAGCGACCAGCTCCTTCGGCTTGAACGGCTTGGAGACGTAGTCGTCGGCTCCCGACTCGAGCCCGAGGACGACGTCGACGGTGTCGCTCTTCGCCGTCAGCATGATGATCGGCACGCCGGACTCGCCGCGGATCTGGCGGCACACCTCTGTGCCGTCCTTGCCGGGGAGCATCAGGTCGAGCAGGACGAGGTCGGGTTCGCTGTTGCGGAACGTCTCGAGGGCCTGGTCGCCGTCGGCGCAGAACACCGGGTCGAACCCCTCGGAACGCAGGACGATCCCGATCATCTCTGACAGGGCCGTGTCGTCGTCCACGACCAGCACACGAAGCTTCATGCGTCCATACTGCCATCCGAGGGTTCGCGACGGGGGGATGCGCGGCACGCTGTGGAGGCGGCGTCGCCTGTGGATCACGACGCCTGCGGCGGCCCCCGACGTACTAGGCTCGCACGACCAGCACGTGACGCCGCCGCCACCATCAGCATCCTTCCCGGGAGACCCACCGCATGACGACGCCGGACCAGAACCCGCCCCCCGCCGACGGCCAGACCTCGTCCCCGGAGAGCGCGGACCCGACGCCGCAGCCCGTGCCGCCGGCCGCGCCAACCCCGCCCGGATGGGGTCCGGCCCCGCAGTACGGCCAGTACGCCACCCCCGGCCAGGTGCCGCAGTACGGCCAGCAGCCGCCCCGGTACGGACAGCCCCAGGGGCAGTACGGCCCCCCGGTTCCCGGCTACACCCCACCGCCCGCCGTCGCCAGGCCCGGCATCATCCCGCTGCGCCCGCTGCGGCTCGGCGAGATCTACGACGGCGCGTTCGGGGCGCTGCGCGCGAACCCCAAGGTGATGCTCGGCGTCTCCAGCGCGATCATGGCGCTGGCCACGATCGTCGCCGCCCTCGTCACCTGGTACCTCTCGGGCTACGTCAACGGCTGGGTGTTGGATCTCGACGCGGGCTTCGCCGAGGCGGGAGCCACCGCGACGGACGACGCGTCCGCGCTGCTGCTCCTCGTGGGCCAGCTCACCCAGTCAGCAGTGATCTGGCTCGTCACCCCGCTGGTGACGGGCCTGCTGATCGTGGCGGTGAGCCAGGCGGTCCTCGGCCGCAAGCCGTCCTACGAGGAGGTGCGCGAGAGCAGCCGAGGGCGTGTCTGGCGGCTCCTGGTGTGGACCCTCGCGCTCATGGCGGGGACGATCGTGGTCGCCGGGACGCTGGTCTTCGTGGTCGTGGCCCTCGCGATCGCCGCGAGCGAGGTGTCGATCGCGCTGGCCGTGATCGTCGGGATCGTCGGGCTGGTCGCCTACGTCGGCATACTCCTGTGGCTCTCGACGCGGGTGCTGCTCGTCCCGGCGGCGATCGTCCTCGAAGGACAGACCTTCGGCAAGGCCGTCGCCCGTGGTTGGCGCCTGACCCGCGGGCACTTCTGGCGCCTGCTCGGCATCTCGCTGCTCACGCAGATCATCCTCGGGCTCGTCGCAAGCCTCGTCGTCCAGCCGTTCTCGCTGATCGCCGCGTTCGTCGCTCCCGAGTCGCTGACCCTGATGGTCGGGGCCAGCATGTTCGGCTCGTTGATCGCGAACATCCTGACCGTCGTGATCATGGCCGCCGTCGTCTCCCTGCTCTACATCGACGTGCGCATGCGCACCGAGGGGCTCGACATCGAGCTCGCCGCGGCGGCGAGCCGGACGAAGGGCGAGGGATGACGGTTTCGTCCGTCGTCGTCCTGGGCGCCGTCCTGGACGTGCCGGTCGACCCGGACGCCGAGACCGCACGGCAGTGGCTCGCGGACGAGCTGGCACGGTCCGAGTACTCGGAGGGCGGCGAGTCCCTGCTGGAGCGCTTCCTCCTGTGGCTCGGCTCGCTCACCGTCCCTGACGCGACGTTCAGTATCCCGCTCGCACTCGTCGTCTCCGTCGGTCTCGTCCTGCTCCTGATCGTGGGGTTCGTCGTGGGCGGCCGGATCCGCCTCGGCTCTGCGGAGCGCCATGCGTCGGACGCGGTGCTCGACGACGACCCGCGCACCGCCGCGGACATTCGCACGGACGCGCAGCGCCATGCGGACGACGGCCGCTGGGCCCTCGCCACGTCGGAACGGTTCCGCGCGATCGCCCGGAGCCTGGAGGAGCGGGCGATCCTCGACGAACGGGCCGGGCGCACGGCTCAGGAGATCGCCCGCGAGGCCTCCCCTGCGCTCCCCGACGTCAGCCGTGGGCTCGTCGAGGGCGCCCACCGATTCGACGGCGTCCTCTACGGGCATCGGTACGCGGACGCCGAGGACTACGCCGCGATGTCGACGTTGGACGAGGAGGTCGCCCGCACGCGACCGGTGCGGCCCTCCTCGCCCGAGACGGTGGTCGTTCCGTGACGACGCCGACGCCGACGCTTCCGTCGGCCCTCCACGCACCACCCCACACGGCCCCGGGTGCGCGGCCCTCGCGTACGCGCCGGGCGCGCCGGGCACGGACCTGGCTGACTGCCCTCGGTCTGGTGGGCGGTCTCGTCCTCGTCCTCCTCCTGCTCCCCCGCCCGAGCTCGACGACGCCGTTCTCCACGGAGACCGCGACGCCCGACGGGACACGGGCGCTCGCCCAGGTCCTTCGCGCCCAGGGCGTGACGGTGACCGAGACCGGTTCCGTCGACGTCGCAGCAGAGTCCGGCGTGGCCGGGACGACCCTGGTGGTGGCTCCTGGGGCGTACCTGGAGGAGGAGCAGGTCGACCTGCTCGTCTCCACCGAGGCGGACCTCGTGCTGCTCGACCCGTCACGGACGCTCCTCGACGCAGCGACGGACGGCGCCGTCACACGGGACTACAGTGCGCCCGCCTCGGTCAGGACGACGCCCGGCTGCGAGGACCCCGACGCCGTCGCCGCCGGTTCGGTGCGCTCGGCGGGCGACCTCTCCTCGACCGGTGACGGCGCCGTCGTCTGCTTCGTCGAGGACGGTGCCGGGGCGTACGCGGTGGTCGACGGGGACCGGACCGTCCGCGTCTTCGCGGACGCTCGCGCCGTCACGAACGAGCACGTCTCGACGGCGGGCAACGCGGCACTCGCGCTCCGGGCCGTCGGCGAGCGCCCCGAGGTGACGTGGCTCGTGCCCGCCCTCGTCCCCCTCGAGGCCGAGCCCGGCCCCGGACTCCTGCCACCGTGGCTGATCCTCGTCCTCCTGCAGGGCGCGGTGACGGTCGTGGTGCTCGGGCTCTGGCAGGGCCGACACCTCGGCCGGGTCGTGACCGAGCCCCTCCCTGTCGTCGTGCGGTCCTCCGAGGCGACGCGGGGGCGCGCGCGGCTCTACCGCCGACACGGCGCTCGGGGCCATGCCGGCGCCGGACTTCGTGCTGCCACGGCCCGACGGCTTGCCGACCGGCTCGGCCTGCCCCGGTCGGCGGACCCGGCGGCGGTCGTCGCCGCCGTGAGCTCCGCCAGTGGACGCCCGACCCACGAGATCTCCGCCCTGCTGTACGGCCCCCCACCCGCCGACGACGCGAGACTCGTTGAGCTCGCGCGTCACCTCGACACGCTGGAGAGCGAGGTTCACCCGCTGTGACCGACGACGTGACCGACCCGAACGGCCCGATTCCCACGACCAAGTCCGACGTCGGTGCAGACGCGCACGCGGCGCTCGCTCGCGTCCGCGGCGAGGTCGGCAAGGCGGTCGTCGGCAACGACTCCGCCGTCACCACCCTGCTGATCGCCCTGCTCTGCCGCGGGCACGTCCTCGTCGAGGGGGTGCCGGGTGTGGCGAAGACGCTCCTCGTCCGGGCGCTGGCGTCGTCGCTGGAGCTGAGCACCACCCGGATCCAGTTCACGCCCGACCTGATGCCGGGCGACGTCACCGGTTCCCTGGTCTACGACACGCGGTCCGCCGAGTTCTCCTTCCGTGAGGGTCCCGTCTTCACCAACCTGATGCTCGCGGACGAGATCAACCGGACGCCGCCGAAGACGCAGGCCTCCCTCCTCGAGGCCATGGAGGAGCGCCAGGTCTCGGTGGACGGCGCACCCCGTCCGCTGCCCGAGCCGTTCGCCGTGATCGCCACGCAGAACCCCGTGGAGCACGAGGGCACGTACCCGCTCCCCGAGGCCCAGCTCGACCGGTTCCTGCTGAAGATCGTCCTCCCGCTCCCGTCGCGCGAGGTCGAGGTCGAGATGCTCGGCCGCCACGCCGCGGGGTTCGACCCGCGCGACCTCGCGGCGGCCGGTGTGCGCGCCGTCGCGACGCCCGCCGACCTTGAGCGGGCACGCGGCGAGGTTGCCGCCGTGAGCGTCGACCCGGCCGTTCTCGGGTATGTCGTCGACGTCTGCTCGGCGACGCGCCAGTCGCCCTCCGTCGCTCTCGGGGTCTCGCCCCGCGGCACGACGGCGCTGCTCGCCACCGCGCGTGCGTGGGCGTGGATGTGCGGCCGCACGTTCGTGACGCCGGACGACGTGAAGGCGCTCGCTCACCCGACCCTGCGGCACCGCATCCAGCTGCGTCCCGAGGCGGAGCTCGAGGGCGTCACGACCTCGGCGGTGCTCGACACGGTGCTGAACGCCGTGCCCGTCCCCCGCTGATGATGGTCACCGGCCGGGCGGCCGCGCTCACGGCGCTGGGCGTCGTGCCGCTGGTCCTCGCGCCTTCGGGCCTCACGATCCTCGCGTGGGTGCTGCTCGTGGTGGTGCTCTGCACGCTGGACGGACTCCTTGCCGCGGCTCCCGGTTCGCTTGCCGTCTCCCGGTCGGTCCCCGGCGCGGTGCGGCTCGGCGAACCGACTCGCTGCACGCTGACCGTCAGCGCCGGCGACCGCAGGGTGCGCGGGGTCGTCCGGGACGCGTGGCCCCCGTCGGCCGGCGCGACCGAGGACCGGCATCGGCTCGCCCTGCCCGCGCACGAGACGCGGCGGTTCTCCACGACACTGGTCCCGACCCGACGGGGCGAGCGGATCGCCGACCTCGTCACCGTCCGGACGTTCGGCCCCCTCGGGCTTGCGGGGCGCCAGCAGTCGCGCGAGCTCCCGGCGAAGGTTCGTGTGCTCCCGGAGTTCGCGGCACGCACCCACCTGCCGAGCCGGGTCCAGCGGCTGCGGGAGATCGACGGCCGGACGGCGACCAACGTCCGCGGACAGGGCACCGAGTTCGACTCGTTGCGCGAGTACGTCCCGGGCGACGACGTCCGGTCGATCGACTGGCGGGCGACCGCGCGGCGAGCCGACGTCGTCGTGCGCACGTGGCGGCCCGAGCGCGACCGACGCGTCGTCGTCGTCGCCGACACCGGCAGGTCCTCCGCCACCCGCGTCGGGGCGGGACCCCGGCTCGAGGCGTCGATCGAGGCCGCGCTCCTGCTCGGGACTCTCGCGGGACGGGCCGGGGACCGGGTCGACTTCATCGCCTACGACACGCACCTGCGCAGCGCCGTCACCCGCGCCTCCGGCAAGGACGTCCTCTCACCGCTCGCGCGGGCGACGTCGACGATCGAACCTGCACTGGTCGAGACCGACTGGCGGGCGATCGCCGCGGAGATCCGCGCCAGAGTGTCGCAGCGCTCGCTCGTCGTCCTCCTGACCTCGATCGACCCGGCCGTCGCCCACTCAGGGCTCCTGCCCGTGGTCGGGAGCCTGACCGCACGCCACCAGGTCGTGGTGGCCTCGGTGGCCGACCCGCCGTTGGGACGGCCCGACGACGGCCGACCGTGGACGTCGGACGACGTGTACGACGCAGCGGCCTCGGCGCGCGTGACACTCGAGCGGGACGGGATCGCCGAGCTGCTGCGACTCCAGGGCGCGGAGGTCGTCGACTCGGACCCCGACGCGCTCGCACCGACCCTGAGCGACCGGTACCTCGCGCTAAAGGCGGCGGGGCGGCTCTGACGCTTCAGTCACGGTCGGCGTCCGCCGTCCGCGACGCAGATGAGACGATAGGGGCCCCGACTCCTGGAGGACCGTTGACCGACCCCGACCACCGCCCCGACGCGCAACGCCGAGCCGATCGTCAGCGCCGGACCGCCCTGATCGTCGTCGGTGCGATGCTCCTGACGTTCGTCGTCCCGTTCATCGCGATCGTCCTGACCTGAGCGGTTCCGCCGCGTCGGTGCCCCGGACGTCGTGGACGGCGCGCGCAGCACGTCTCACCCCGCGGTCGGCGCGAGCTCGCCGGCCTCCTCGGCACTGAGGTCGCCCGTCTCGCCCGCAGCGGCGGCCCGGCCGCCGAGCACGAGCGTGTAGACCCAGTACGCGGCGAGGACGACCGCACCGATGACGATCTTGAGCCACCAGGCGAGATCGGATCCGGTGACGAACCCCTCGACGAGTCCCGAGATCCCGAGGACGAAGACGAGACCGAGGGCGACGATCATCGTCGCCCGCCCCTCCTCCGCCAGGGCACGACCGCGCGTCCTGGGCCCGGGAGCGACGGCCGTCCAGAAGAGGCGGAGGCCCGCGCCGCCGGCGACGAAGACCGCGGTGAGCTCCATGAGCCCGTGCGGGAGGATCAGGGCGAGGAAGACGTCCAGCTCGCCCTCCGAGGCCATGAGGCCTCCGGCCGCGCCCACGCTCACGGCGTTCGTGGCAAGGACGAAGACCGGCCAGACCCCGGTGATACCGAGCCCCACGAGCTGCGCGGCGATCCAGGCGTTGTTGGTCCAGACCGTGACCGCGAAGTCCGTCCCGGGGTCGTAGTACTCGGCGAACGCGTTCTGGACGTAGTCCTCCCGCTGTGACGCCGTACCCATCACCTCGACGGCGCCGGGCGCCGTGGCCATCCACCAGCCGGCCGCGACCGCGATGGCGAGGAACACGACCATGACGCCCACCGTCCACCAGCGGACGCGGTAGAACGCGGCGGGAATCGTCACGGCGAAGAGTCGGACCACGTCGCGCCAGGAACTGTCGGACGACCCCGTGAGCTTCGACCGCGACCGGGCGAGCAGCACCGAGAGCTCGCTGATCAGGACGGGGTCGGGTGCGCGCGTCCGCAGGACGGACAGGTCGGTCGCCGTGGACTGGTAGAGGCGGACCAGCTCGTCGGCCTCGGTCCCGTCGAGCCGACGGCGTCGCACGAGCACCGACAACCGCTGCCAGTCGCTCTCGTGCACCGCACGGTAGGCGTCCACATCCATGCCCGCATCGTTCCACAGACCGCTAGGCTTTCACCGGATCATCCACAGCGGTTCAACGCCGCGGTCAGGGGGAGCTTTGCGCGACGGAACGGTCATCGGCGAGGGCGTCGTCCTGGACATGCGCGTCTCGTCGTTCGTCGTGCGGGCCATGTCGACACTGATCGACGTCGCGGTCGTCGTCGCCGTGCTGATCGGCGTCGTGGTCGTCGCCGACGACAGCCTCGCTGCGCTGCTCGACTCGGCCTACGCGGTCCCGTTCGCGGTGACGCTCGTCGCCCTTGTCACCGTCGGCGTCCCGGTGATCGTCGAGACGGCGACGCGCGGACGCTCGCTGGGCAAGTGGCTCCTCGGCATCCGGGTGGTCCGGGACGACGCGGGCCCGGTCCGTGCACGCCATGCCGCCACACGCGCGCTCGTGGGTGTCGGCGAGCTCTGGCTGACGGCGGGGTCGGTCGCGATCGTGGCATCGCTGTCGAACGACCGGGGAAAGCGGCTCGGCGACATCCTCGCCGGTACGTACGTGGTGCGCGTCCGGTCCGGCGCACGGGATCACGGGCCGGCTCCGATGCCGATGCTCCTCGCACCGTGGGCACGGACGGCGGACGTGGCCCAGCTTCCGGACGACCTCGCGCTCGCCGCGCGGACCTTCCTGGGCCGCGCCGAACGGCTCGCACCGCTCTCCCGCGCCCGTCTCGCGGACGACCTCGCACGACGCGCGCTGCCGTTCGTCGCACCGGGCCCCCCGCCGGGCACGCCGCCGGAGGAGTTCCTCGCCGCCGTCGTCGCCACCCGCCGCGAGCGCGAGCTCGAGGCGTCCACGCGTGCCCGCGAGCTCCAGCAGCACCGCGTCGACCGCGTCCGCCGACTGCCGCACGAGGTCCCGGACGTCGGCTGACGTCCGGGACCGCTCCGCTCAGTAGCGGTAGTGCTCCGGCTTGTACGGACCGTCCACGGGCACGCCGAGGTACTCGGCCTGCGACGTCGACAGCTCGGTGAGCCGAACGCCCAGGGCGTCGAGGTGGAGACGGGCGACCTTCTCGTCCAGGTGCTTGGGAAGGCGGTACACGTCGCGCTCGTACCGAGCCTCGCCGCCGTCGGCCACGCGCTGCACGTCCTCCCAGAGCTCCATCTGCCCGATCACCTGGTTGGAGAACGAGTTGCTCATGACGAACGAGGGGTGTCCGGTCGCGTTCCCGAGGTTCAGCAGGCGCCCCTCGGACAGCACGATGATCGACCGCTCGTCGCGCTCGGCGCCCGAGGCGTCGGGGCCAGCCGGGAACGTCCACTCGTGCACCTGCGGCTTGATCTCCGTACGGCGCACGCCGCCGACCTCGGCGAGACCGGCCATGTCGATCTCGTTGTCGAAGTGCCCGATGTTGCCGACGACGGCCTTGTTCTTCATGCGCGTCATGTGCGCCGCCGTGACGACGTCGCGGTTTCCCGTGGTGGTGATGAAGAAGTCGGCCTCGTCGAGGACGTCCTCGATACGGACGACCTGGAAGCCGTCCATCGCCGCCTGCAGGGCGCAGATCGGGTCGACCTCGGAGACGACCACCCGGGCACCCTGGCCGCGGAACGCCTCGGCGGCCCCCTTGCCGACGTCGCCGTACCCGGCGACGAACGCGACCTTTCCGCCCATCAGGACGTCGGTGGCACGGTTGATCCCGTCCGGCAGCGAGTGTCGGATGCCGTACTTGTTGTCGAACTTCGACTTGGTCACCGAGTCGTTGACGTTGATGGCCGGGAACAGGAGCGACCCCTCGGCCGCGAGCTGGTACAGGCGGTGCACGCCCGTCGTCGTCTCCTCCGTCACGCCGCGCAGCTGCTCCGCGATCGTCGTCCACCGCAGCGGGTCGGCGTCGAGCGAGCGACGCAGCACGGCGCGGACGACGTTCGTCTCCTCCGCGTGCTCGGGCTCACCGGGCCGGGTGTCCGCGGGGACGGCGCCGAGGCGCTCGTACTGCAGGCCGAGGTGCACGAGGAGCGTCGCGTCGCCGCCGTCGTCGAGAATCAGGTTGGGCCCCTGCTCGGAGGGCCAGACGAGGATCTGCTCGGTGCAGTCCCAGTACTCCGTGAGCGACTCGCCCTTCCAGGCGAAGACGGGGACACCCTGAGGGTCCTCGGGCGTGCCGTGCGGACCGACGACGACCGCGGCCGCCGCCTCGTCCTGCGTCGAGAAGATGTTGCAGCTCGCCCAGCGCACCTCGGCACCGAGCGCGACGAGGGTCTCGATGAGCACCGCCGTCTGCACGGTCATGTGCAGGGAGCCGGCGATCCGTGCGCCGGACAGAGGTCGGCTCGCACCGTACTCCTCGCGCAGGGACATCAGGCCCGGCATCTCGTGCTCCGCCAGACGGATCTGATGCCGTCCTGCCTCGGCGAGGGAGAGGTCGCGGACCTTGTACTGGCCCGCCACCTCCGCGAACTCGGGGGCGGTGTGCTGGGTGGTCGTGGACATGCTGCTCCGAGGGTTGTGGGTCGACGTCGATTCTCGCTCCAGCCTACTCGGGGCACACCGCTCGGCCCGGGTGTTGCCCAGGTCACGTCCTGACCGTCGAACCGTCAAGTTCCATGCCCGCCAGACCCTGCGATAGTTACGAACGAGTAACAATGCGGAATGTGGGTGTCTTCGCAGGACAGAGCCACTTTCTGCCGCTCGAAATTCTCTCGGACACCCGTCCAGATGGGGGGTAGCCACTGGAACTATCGTCCCGATTCAGGCACGGTAGAGGCCGATCGCTTGACCGCCGGGCTCCCGACGAGCCCTGCCTCGGCCACGCCGGCGTCGACGCCGCACTCCTCGTCATCAGGATCTCGTCCTGGACGACGCAGTGCGCGAGCCCGGTGCTGACGACGAGGAGTGTGCGTCAGTGGCACGACTCGTGGAGAACACCACATGACAGCCGTACGCGTCGAAAACGTCTACAAGGTCTTTGGCCGCAAGCCCGCCGAGGCCGTGAAGCGCCTGAAGGCCGGCAAGACCCGCGACGAGGTCGCGAGCCTCGGGACGGCCGCCGTCATCGACGCCTCCTTCGAGGTGGCCAAGGGCGAGATCTTCGTCGTCATGGGCCTGTCGGGCTCGGGCAAGTCCACCCTGATCCGCATGCTCAACGGCCTGTGGGAGCCGACCTCCGGGCACGTCTACCTCGGCGACGACGACCTCACCGCCGTCGACGGCTCGAAGCTGCGCAAGATCCGACGCGAGCGCGTCTCCATGGTCTTCCAGCACTTCGCGCTGCTCCCCCACCGCTCCGTGATCGACAACGCGGCCTACCCGCTGGAGATCCAGGGCGTCGAGCGCGAGGAGCGTCGGCGCCGCGCGCAGGAGTCGCTCGACATGGTCGGTCTCTCCGACTGGGCGGACTCGCTGCCGTCGCAGCTCTCCGGCGGAATGCGCCAGCGCGTCGGGCTCGCCCGCGCGCTCGCCGCCGACACGGACATCCTCCTGATGGACGAGGCGTTCTCCGCCCTCGACCCGCTGATCCGCCGCGAGATGCAGGAGCAGCTGCTCGAGCTCCAGGACAAGCTCGGCAAGACGATCATCTTCATCACGCACGACCTCAACGAGGCCATGCACCTCGGCGACCGGATCGCCGTCATGCGCGACGGCCAGATCGTCCAGATCGGCTCGGCCGAGGAGATCCTCTCCGACCCGGCCAACGACTACGTCGCCAAGTTCGTGGCCGACGTCGACCGCACCCGTGTGCTGACCGCGGCCTCGATGATGCAGGCCCCGCAGATCAAGGTCACCCTCGGCGCGGGCCCGCGCGTCGCCGCCCGTGAGCTGCGCGAGGCCGCACTCCCCAAGTCGTACGTCGTCGACCGCAAGCGTGTGCTGCGCGGCGTCATCACCTCCGACAACGCCGTGCGCGCCGTCAAGGAGGGCGCCGAGACCGTCGCCGAGTACCTGGAGGCCGACTACACCTCGGTCCACCAGGACACGCCGCTCGCCGAGCTCTTCGCGCCCGCGACCGAGTCGGCGCTGCCGATGGCGGTGACGGACGACGAGGGCCGCCTCGTGGGGGTCATCCCCCGCGTCACGCTCCTCGAGGCCATGGCCCCGTCCGAGGCCGTCGAAGAGCTCACGGCCGACGCCGACACCGTCGCCCCGGGTGACGCGGTCGATACCGACACCTCGACGGAAGGGGCATCGGCATGATCGCCGCAGCATCTGACACCGGAACGTTCGTCCCCCGTCTGCCCTTCGGCGACTGGATCGAGTCCTTCATCGACTGGCTCACGGCCACGTTCGACGCCTTCTTCGACGTCGTCAAGACGATCTTCGAGGGTATCTACGACGGCCTGGACTACGTGCTCAACAGCCCGCCGTTCATCCTCGTCGCCGTAGTTCTCGCGCTGATCGCCTTCTGGGCGAAGGGCACGAAGCTCGCGATCGGCGTCCTGATCGGGTTCATCATCATCGCCGGCATGGACCAGTGGGAGAACGCGATGGACTCCCTCGCGCTCGTCCTGCTCTCCGCGGCGGTCGCACTCCTGATCGGCATCCCGCTCGGCATCTGGGCCGCACGCAACGACCACGTCTCGCGGGTCCTCCGACCGATCCTCGACTTCATGCAGACGATGCCCGCCTTCGTCTACCTGATCCCGACCGTCGTCATCTTCCTGACCGGCCCCATGCCGGGCATCGTGGCGACCGTCATCTTCGCCCTGGCACCGGGCGTCCGCTTCACGGAGCTCGGAATCCGCCAGGTCGACTCCGAGGTCGTCGAGGCAGGCCGCGCCTTCGGCTCGACGGACGGCCGCATCCTCCGCCAGATCCAGATCCCGCTCGCGATGCCGACCATCATGGCCGGCGTCAACCAGGTGATCATGCTGTCGCTCTCGATGGTCGTGATCTCTGGGATGGTCGGTGCCGGCGGGCTCGGGAACGACGTCGTCGCCGCCCTCCAGCGCGTCGACGTCGCCCTCGGGTTCGAGGCCGGCCTCTCCGTGGTGATCCTCGCGATCTTCCTCGACCGCGTGACCTCCGGTCTCGCGGACCGCTCCCCCGTGGCGAAGGCGCTCAAGGCAGCTCGCTGAGCGACTCCCCTCACTGTGCACGACCCCCAACCCCCGGCGGAGGTTCTCCGCCAAAGGAAGGACAACCAATGTTCACCCGTACCCACCGCCGCACCACGGCGATCGCCGGCACCACCGCAGCCCTCGCGCTGACGCTGAGCGCCTGCGCCTCGGACGACTCCGAGAGCTCGGCCGACTCGACGACGTCGGGCGACGAGACCGAGATCTCGATCGGCATCCCCTCCGGCTGGGACGAGGGCATCGCCGTCTCGAACCTCTGGGCCAGCATCCTGGACGAGAAGGGCTACGACGTCGAGACCGAGACCGCCGACGTCGGCGTCGTCTACACCGGCCTCGCCGGGGGCGACTTCGACGTCACCTTCGACGTCTGGCTGCCGTACACCCACGCCTCCTACCTGGAGGAGTACGGCGACGACGTCTCCGACCTCGGTGTCTGGTACGACCAGGCGAAGCTCACCATCGCGGTGAACGAGGACTCCCCCGCACAGACCCTCGAGGACCTCGCCGGCATGGCCGACGAGTACAACAACAAGCTCGTGGGCATCGAGGCCGGCGCCGGCCTGACCGCGATCACCCAGGACGAGGTCATCCCGACCTACGGCCTGGAGGACATGGACTACGCGATCTCCTCGACCCCCGCGATGCTCGCAGAGCTCAAGGGTGCGACGGAGAAGGGCGACAACATCGCCGTCACGCTGTGGCGCCCGCACTGGGCCTACGACGAGTTCCCGATCCGCGACCTCGAGGACCCGGAGGGTGCGCTCGGCGAGGCCGAGGAGATCCACATGTGGGGCACCACGGACTTCGCCGACCGCTACCCCGAGCTCTCGGGCTGGCTCGAGAACTTCACCCTCACCGACGAGCAGCTGTTCTCCCTCGAGAACATGATGTTCAACGACGAGGCGTACGAGGGCGACGAGGCGGCAGCCGTCGACGCATGGCTCGAGGAGAACCCCGACTTCGTCGACTCGGTCACCAGCTGAACCTCCCGTTGACACGCCCCGTACGGGCGTAGCAACCACGACGGCCCGGCACCTCCCTCGCGGAGGTGCCGGGCCGTCGTCGTACCCGTCGCCTACGACGTCGCGGGTGCGTCACGCAGGTCGGGCTCCAGGTAGATCATGAGCGTCAGCGGGACGGCCGCTCGGCATCGCGCCTCGGCCTCGTCGATGGCGTCCGCGATCTCGGTGGCACTCTCCCGGGTGTCGATCTCGATCTTCGCGGCGACAAGCAGCTCGTCGGGACCGAGATGAAGAGTCCGGAGATGGATCACCGAGGGCACACCCGGTCCGACGAGCGCGGCCCGGATGGCCGCGACATGCGCCTTGGTGGCGGACTCTCCGAGGAGCAGCGACTTGGTCTCGATCGCGAGGACGATCGCGATCAGGACGAGGAGAACACCGATACCCGCGGTGCCGGCCGCGTCCCACCGGCCGTCGTCCGTGGCGAGGGTCATGCTCACACCGCCGAGGGCCAGCACCAGTCCGATCAGCGCGCCGAAGTCCTCTAGCAGCACGACCGGGAGCTCCGGCGATCGTGCGGTCCGGATGAAGGACACCCACGACTGCTTGCCCCTCGTCCGGTTCGACTCGACGACCGCCGTGCGGAACGAGAGTCCCTCGAGGACGATCGCCGCGAGGAGCACCGCGAGCGGCACCCACCACCACCGGCCCTCGATCGGATGCGGGTCCTGCCACTTGTGCCACGCCTCGTACAAGGCGAACAGCCCACCGACGCTGAAGAGCACGATCGAGACGATGAAGGCGTAGATGTAGCGTTCACGGCCGTAGCCGAACGGGTGCTGAGCGTCCGCCTCACGCCGCGCCCTCTTGCCGCCGAGAAGGAGCAACCCCTGGTTGCCGGTATCGGCGACGGAGTGCACGGCCTCGGCGAGCATCGACGAGGCTCCCGTGAGGAGGTACGCGCCGAACTTGGTGACGGCGATTCCGAGGTTCGCAAGAAGCGCCGCGATGATGGCCTTGTTGCTGCCGTGCGATGACATGGAGCTCCGATCGATTGATATCCCTCGGGCGAACAAACTCGTGCGCCGGCCCACCGGTCGTCTCATGTACCGGCCGGATGGAACTCTAGCCCCGCGCACGGCGACCGACACGGGCTGGTCCCGAGTCGGTGCGTGAGCTCTCCGGGACTGCCGCCGACGGACATCACCCGCCCACACGTCGAATCCCATTTCTCCCTGCGCGTCCGACATCGCGCTCCCCGATCGCAAGCAGTAGCTCTCTCGTGACCCAGGACGTGCAAGCCGCCGTCGAAGCGCATCCGACCACGACGGTGCGCAAAGACATCTAAGCGCTCCGAGCGCTCGCGGTCGGCGCGGTCGTCATCTATCACGTCTGGCCGGGTGTCCTGCCCGGTGGGTTCGTGGGCGTTGACGTCTTCTTCGTAATTTCGGGCTTCCTCATCACCTCGCACCTCCTCAGACGGCCACCAAGGTCTGCGTCGGACCTCGCCACGTTCTGGGCCCGCCGAGTCCGACGACTCCTTCCCGCGTCGTACCTCGTGCTGGCAGCCACCGTGCTCGCGACGGTTCTCGTTGCACCCGAGACGGCACTCGTTCCGACGCTCCGAGAGGTTGGCGCGGCGGCGTTGTACGTCGAGAACTGGTCGCTCGCCGCGCAGTCTGTCGACTATCTCGGCGCGGAGTCTGCGGCCACACCCGTCCAGCACTTCTGGTCGCTGTCAGTCGAGGAACAGTTCTATCTTCTCTGGCCCCTGGCGCTTCTCGTCGCGGCATGGGTCGCGACGAAGCGGCGTTCCACGCTCGCGTCCACTGCCCACGTCGCGATCCTCGCCCTGGTGGGAGCTAGCTTCGTCTGGTCTGTCGTCGCAACGGCCACGAGCCCCGCGTCCGCGTACTTCATCACCCCAACCCGGATCTGGGAACTCGGGGCGGGGGCAGCACTGGCGACGCTGGCCGCGACCAGCGCATGGCGCCTCCACCCGGCTCTTCGTGTCCCGACGGCGTGGACCGGGATCGCACTGATCGTCGGGTCAGCCGTCGTGATGAGCGGTTCTACGCCATTCCCCGGCTGGGCAGCCGGAGTTCCCGTCGTCGGCGCCGCGCTCGTCATTCTGGCGGACGTGACACGGGGCCGCGGCTCTCCGCGCCTTGTCGGAGATCTACGCCCGGTCCAGTGGGTCGGCGACATCTCCTACTCTCTGTATCTCTGGCACTGGCCGATCGTCGTCCTCGCTCCGTTCGTCGTCGCCGGGAACCCAGATCTGCTCGATCGGATCGCCATCCTCACGCTCTCGGTAGTGCTCGCTGCTGTCACCAAGCCGCACGTTGAAGACCGGTTCAGACGTCACCGAGGCCGCGCTCGAACGACGCTCTTCGTAACCATGGGTGTGTCAGTCGCGGTCGGCGTCGCATGCTTCTTCGCGGCATCGACACTTCAGGACAGGTCCGACGCGCGTCTCGACGCCGCCGAAGAGAGTCTCGACCAGCCGTGCATCGGCGCTGCCGCCCTCGACGAGGGAGTCGACTGTCCAGCAGATGTGCCGCTCATCCTGTCCCCCGCCGACGCGGCAGCCGACAAGCCGTCCGCCTACGAAGACGACTGCTGGGAGTCTCCGCCGTTCGAGGAGACCACGACCTGCGCTTACGGCGACGTGGACGGAGATGTCCGCGTCGCCCTGATCGGCAACTCGCACGCCGGCGGGCTGCTTCCGTCGTTGCAAGAGCTGGCGGAAAAGAATGCATGGTCGTTGACCACGTATGTCGCATCGCAGTGCCCGACGTCCGATGCTCTGTGGGAGTTCGAGAGCGCCGAAGCCTAGCAAGGCTGCCTCGACTGGGGAGAACGCGTCCGAGACGCTCTGACCTCCGGCGATTTCGATCTCGTCGTCACCGCCCAGTTGACGCCGTTCCGGGTCGCCGGGTCGACGGACGAGACGAACACCGCGCTCACCCACGAGGGATACGCGAACTATCTCGAGACCATCGCCTCTGAGACGACTGACATCCTTGTCGTCCGTGACACCCCCTACCCCAAGCACACGCTCAAGACCTCAGTCCCGGAATGCCTATCGATCAACGAAACAGCACCCGAGAACTGCAGCGGAGCACCATCGGCGTGGTTGCCGTCGGATCCGCTCTATACTGCCGCTCAGGAACTGAATGATCCGTCGATTTCGACTCTTGACCTCACGGACCACATCTGTGGCGATGTGTGCCAGCCGACAGTTGGAGGAGTCATCGTCTACTTCGACGCTTCGCACCTCACGGCGACATACTCACGCACCCTGACTCCGTATCTGGAACCGTCGGTGACAGGCCTGGTCGAATAGTTCGCAGTGCAGCAGGTCCTACCAGATTGACCACGCATTGCGCCTCCTTTCACTACTCAGCACCGAAGGATCCCTGCAATGAAGAGGTATATCAGCGCTGCAGTCGCCTGCCTTCTCGCGCTCTCCGTCTCCGCGGTCGCGGCCCCCGCAGCCAACGCAGTACCGTCCCGAATCGTCACGTCCTCGGAGTTCTATTCGGTCCATCAAGGGAACTCGATTGCCCACGTGCGTGCGCGATTCGGGAACAACGGCACCGTGACGGCTCGATACGACACGTCCGGCTGGAAGTATGACTGGGTCAGCCTGGACTTTCCCACCTACTACGACTCAGGCTGGGTGACGGTCGATTTCGTCCGCAACAGTTCGGGTACGTGGGTACTTGACACGAAGTACGCATACTGGGGGCTCACCGCCGTACAGACCAAAGACAAGGCGACCAAAGCCGAATTCAACCGAGTCAAAGAGGGCAACTCAATCGACTACGCGCGATCGACGTTCGGGACCAACGGCACGATAATCTCGTACGTCGATGCTCCGGGATACGCCTACGACCTCGTCACAATCGAGTGGCCGACAGCATCGCCTTATGGCTACGTATTGCTTGACTTCGGCAAGCGCAGTTCGGGTTCGTGGAAAGTTGAAACTCGGTCTGCATACTGGGGATAGATCGGCTCGATCATGACGCGGTCTTTGCTGCGTTAGGTGAGAAGGCCTCAATCATCGGCGCGTCTCACCGCCAACGAAAGAGGCCTTCTCGCCCACCGTCGGCAATTCGGATCGAATCAGTCAAGGCTCAATCCCAGTCGTGACAGTCAGGGTAGAGCAGGAACACGATCTGCTCACGCCTAGTAAGCTGGCGCGTGTCTGACAAAGCTCTGGCCATGGGATGACGGTGTTGAGGACGGTGGCGGCACGGTAGATCAGGGCGTGTTTGTCGTAGCGGGTGGCGAGGCCTCGCCATTGCCTGATTCGGCATTGGACGCGCTCGATGGCGTTCCGGTTGCGGTAGTCGGCGGCATCGAGTCCGACGGGGCGAGCGCCGCGCGCGGCGTGTCGTTTTCGGCGCTCCTTGTCGTCGTCTGGCTCGGAGATCACGGCCTTGTTTCCGGTCTGCCAGGTGAGTGCGGATCGCGCGCGACGAGTATGCCTTGTAATCACGCACCGCGTCCGGACGGGTGCGTGCCCGGCCTGGGTCGCGATCGACCCGCAGGTGTCCCATCAGCGGCAGGAACATCGGGGCAGTCCCCGGCCTGCCCCGATGTGATTGTGAGGCAGGTGACTGATGGCAGGCCGTTGCCGTCGACGAGCTGATCGATCTTCGCCGACAGGCCACCTCTGCAGCGGCCGATGCCGTGATCAGGCGGCTCTTCCCGCAGATTCCTGTCACGCAACCCAGGCAGCCTGCCAGGCGGATAGTGTTCGTCGCGTGCTGTTGTGCGCGGGTGATGGTGGAGTCCACCGACAGTGACATATAGGCCAGGCCTGCCGCATCGGCTGTCGTCGTAATCGTCACGGCCACGCGGTCCCATGTCCCACCGAACACCATCCGCCGATGCCAGGTCCACACCGTCTCCAACGGCCCGGACACCGGCGGTAGATCCCGCCACGCGAGGCCCTTCCGGTACCGGTAGACGATGCCCTCGACCATCGTCCGCGCATCCAAGAACATCCGACGCGTACGCTCCTTGAGACGCTGCACCGCGCTGACTCGAGATCTTCAATCGGTCGAACGCCACCCATTGGATTCATCGGATAATAGAAACCTGGCACCAGAACAATTCCAGTGCCGCACTGATAGCAAGCTCAGAGCAATGCGGCCATCAATGAAACTAAAGTCTCACAGTCTTCAGCGTTCACGAACAATAACCACCGTCCAGACTCCCGGCCAGGCGCTCGCACGCCCCGTACGACGTTCCCGAGCGCTCGTCAACTACGAGAGCGTCAAGAGCGAATTGGACGACTTTCAGGCCGTGGCCCCCCAGAGAAAACGTTGTGATAACTATCCGAAATATGCCCAATATCAAGAGCACGTATGCCGATGAGTGCTAGCCGGCGAGCGAGAACCGTGCCAGCAGGCCCCAATGCCAAAAGCACAAGCGCGCCCTCACCGACTTCAGACAACTCTTCGACGAGTCGATCTAGATCATCATACGCACCAACGGGAAGTGAACTAACCGTACGGGTCGAACGCGCTGAAGAAAACAGTGCAGGAGTCGCCGCAAACCGAGACCCTGCCCCCGTAACAAAGACGATATCGCGATCTCGCCAAACCTCACGCCACAAATCAACTGCGCGGTCGCCATACTGTTCAAACACCGTAGGGCGCGTAACATGGCTATTCAAGAACGCACCTGTCTCTGGAACATTGGATTTCAACTCTGGCCAAAGTTCCGACCAAACGCCCGACCAATGCGCGTCTCCGAAAATCTGGGGGAATCCTACATCGAAACGATCGCGGCCAGCGTCCCTAAATGTAGCGAGCAGCTCCGATTGCAATGGCCGCGAGTTGCTCTGGAAACGGAGGTTGAAATCAGATCTAAGCATCAATCGAAACTCCCCATCACCGAATCGAGAAAAGGAGTTCTCCGATTCCACGAGGTGCTCTAGCGTCTCGATCATCGTTAGTTGACGTTCATTGACAAACTCGCGAACAGCAGTCATTACTCCTGATGTCGATTCGAGCCGAATAGCCTCCATCGTCCGATTCTGTTTACCAACCTCCGCAAGCAGTCGCTGGGTATTGCGATTGCTTTGCTTCAACTCAGACGCCACTGTTGAAAGCGCCTTGATCAACTCTGGCTGAAGCAGATCTGCCTCCCTTTTGGGGACTAATCTACTCTTGACATGCGAAGCCCTCCGCCGTGCGCGCCGAGAAAGCTGCGCCAGGGGCGTCGGGAGAGGCGGTAGATCAGATTCAGCCTCGAATCCCTCGCCGCGCGCGAATGGGAAGGCTGATTCAAGCGAGTCAAGCGCAATCGTCAGAGAAGGCAGTGTAGCACGAGAAGCCAAAGACTCGATATCGAGCGTTCCGAGTTCGGAGGCCTTTACGGCAACAGTGCTCGCCTGACTATCATCGATAGTCGAGAAGAAATCTCGAAACTTAAACGCGTCGCCACCCAAAGGATGATCCACGACCCTAAGCCAAATCCACGGTACACCGTACGCCTGGGCGATGATTATACCGTGAAGTGAGGTCGAAATACACACATCCGCTTGGGCAATTGTATCCACGACACTCTCAAGATCCGAAGCGACATCAACAACCACTGAACCGTCACCGAGAGAAGAAGGGAGGTGCTTTACATGAACATAATGCGGAACGACCGCTATACGCCCGCTCTGAGCTGCGGGCTTTGCCGTATAGAATCGCGGGAGAAGCAGGGCAGGATCGCCATAGACCTCTGGGACTTCCCATCCAAGTTTGGAAACGAGTTCCGATCGAGTTTCAGTCCCCCGAACAGCATGAACACGGACATTTTCGAGTTTCCGTAGCGCATCGAGTTTGGAGCCTTGCAACGGTTCCATCAACCCCGAGCCCCAAATGTCCACGTTGTTACGGTCCAGATAGCCAATTGTCGATCCCACAGCCCAAAGGACCGGACTCAATTCCTTTCGGCGCCGAGCATTCACCGGCTCATGGCCGGACATTGCCTGCACGAGCCACGGTCCGACGGCGTCACCGAAGTTCGGACGTTCATCCCACCAGTACACGGCTCGCTCAGAGCCCTTGAGCGCAGGTCCGCGTTTAGCGTCTACGGGGGTACGTGTAGTTGCGTCACTTATCCATAGGAACCAACGCATCGACTTGCGAATTGCCTCGGACCTACTCCGCCGCGCGCGCAAAGTGCCAGTATCAAAATCGTCGATCAAGTGCGCATTGGAAGCGATATCGCCCGCATCACGAGCTTTCCCGACTAGCGCATTCCTCACCGCTCGAGACGCCTCGGGCGAGGATCCCCGAACAAGGAGACCTACTTGATCACCCAAGGCAGCGAACTTCATCTGAACGGAATGGCCAGGCTTGATTCTGGCGGTCAACCAGCCATCTCGGTCCACATTGACGGAGTGGTGACCCAGTTGGCGAACAATGTTCCGCTGAAGTTCGTGCGTGAAGTCAGAAATCTCTTGCTCTACGAGGGGCATCGAATTGTCTCTCTCTTCGACGGGAAGGAGTAAGTCCTTGCTGAACTGCGGAATGAGCAGTCTAGAGCGTCGCTATCGTTGCAGGCGCTTGGCGCGTGCAAACTGTTTGTAAGCCGCACACACTTCTTCCGATGGTCCGTCCATTATTAATTCGCCTTCATGGACCCATAGCACGCGCGTGCAGATGCTTTCAACGGTAGCAATCGAGTGGCTAACAAGAAAGACCGTTCCCGCTTTATCCCGCACCTCATCGATACGATTTTTCGATTTTTTACGAAACGTCGCGTCGCCAGTCGCGAGCGCTTCATCAATCATTAGAATATCTGGAATCGCTGCGGATGAGATCGCGAATCGAAGACGCGCAGCCATCCCCGATGAGTAGGTTTTCATTGGAAGATAGACCGAGTCGCCAATACCTGAGAAGTCAACGATGTCATCGAACCTCTCCTTGACTTCGGCCTCTGACAACCCTAGCGCGAGTCCTCCGATCATAACGTTTCGCTCCCCGGTGAGGCTTCCCATTAGGACGGCCTGGACTCCTAATAGGGCCGGCTCGCCAGAGACATAAACTGCGCCTTTAGTTGGAGGAATTAGCCCCGCGATCGCCCTTAATAGCGTGCTCTTTCCGCTACCGTTAATCCCGACGATTCCGATTGACTCGCCGTGGCGAGCTGCGAATGATATGCCCTTGACGGCGCGAACCTCTCGCACCGCGGACGCACCCCCAACTCCCCGACTCATAAACTTGGCGAACCACCCGGATTTTACCTGACTGTTCCTTATGCGTTTCGCACCAAACACTCGAAATGTTACGTGTAGATCATCTACCACAAGGCATGGCGCACCTAGGGAAGTCTTACCTGCAGAAATACCCTCCAAATCTTCTGGGTCTATCTCGAAATCAAGTTCCTCAGTCACGGCCGTACCTCTCCTCGCCACGCCAAAACGTTATGAATCCGATAGTCAGCGTTACGGCCGCCCATCCGATTCCCCAGATCCACATCTCGAGGGATGGTGGGTACGCTGGCTCGTTCAAAACGCTGGATCGACCAAGGTATAGATAGACTGCGATTGGCTGATGCTCGAGTACAGGAGCGAAAGGACTATCGCCGATGAAGCTCTGCAAACTGAAGATGACGCCCGAGCCGTACATTACGAATCGCAGAACAAATGGAATTACATTCTGGATGTCAGGCGTGATCGCGACCCACTTGGCCATGAAAAATGCGATGCCCGTGTTGAATAGCCAGAATAGAAGGACGGTAGGGATGATCAGAAGCCATCGCCACTCGAGTGGCACTGGACCCTCATTGGGCATGTATCCAGCAAGCCAGCAGAAGATACACATGACAACTAGCGCAGGGCCAAGCGTAGCTAGTTCTGCCAGAACGCTTGATATCGGCAGGACGGCGCGTGGGAATCTGACTGATCTGACGAGATTGAGGTTCCCACGGATTGCACGGGCGCCGGAGTTAACGGAGCCCGTGAAAAAATGGTAGAGGAACGTCCCAACCACGATAAACCCGATGGTATTGTCGATCCCTGCTTTCCCCACACCGAGGATGACTCCGAAGATTAGAATGTATACGATCGCATTCAGAGTCGGGGTTAATACTGACCAGAGTTGGCCGAGGTAGTTGTTCTGATTTTTCGCATAGGATTTCGAAGTTGCAAGGACGCGAATGAACGTTCTCCGCTCCCACAGTTGTCGAATGTAGGTGCCGAGGGAGGGGCGTAGGCCCATGCGAGTTAGCCCACCCTCATCGACAAGTGCCCGTAGAACGTCAGGCTCTAGGTGCCTGTCGAGCGGTTCAGGGACGCTATTGGTTCGGGATTCCATCGCCCTGCCCCCTTTCACGATTCTTACGTGCAATCGGTCCTGTCACAATCGATCTATACCTATCGTTGTAGTGCTTCGGATACGCCAGTGTGGTCGACGGTGCGCTGGAGTCAGTCGACACATGCGTCGTCTAGGCCGATTGTAGGCCAACGTGGCAGGCCAACTGGGGCATCAAGACCAGGTGCCCTCGCAGGTAACGGCTCAGGTGCGGAGGTGCGGAGCGCCGACGGCGTCGTATCTCCTCGGCCGGATCGAACAGCGCTCGCAGCAGACTGCTTGCGCTGGGTCAGCGCGTCGGATGACGTCAGGTACTCCGATGCCCAGGAGGCGTACCCACGCTGCTCATCTTAGGCGCCCGCAACTGCCCGACGGTAGGCATCTAGGTGTTGTGTGTCATGACGTTGGTGACACGCCGGGAGGTTCGGGCGTGAGGAAGGGGTGGGTGCTCGGCGCAGGATGGAAGTGCGACCAACCGTCCTCGCCGAGAAAGATCTACCCCTTCATGTCCTACGCTAAGGCCCCGCTGATCTCTGCCTGTCGTCGCAGTCTGGTCCAGCGCTGCCAGACCCGACCGATCGCTCACGTCGCCGCCGAGGCCAGCGCCTCACGCGCGTGCTTGTCGAAGTGGAAGAACCGGTACGACCGCTCCGGCGAGGCAGGCCTGCACGACCGAGCCTCCGATCCTCACGCCTCCCCGACCCAGACCCCGCCCGAGGTGGGGACCCGGATCGAGGAGCTGCGCCGCAAGCACAAGTGGTCCGCCGCCAGGATCGCGCTCGAGTTCGCCAGCGAGGGTCACCGGGCTCGGCACGCACGATTGGGCGCTGGTTCGAAAGGTTAGGCATCTACCGGCGCCGGCACCTCGACCTCGACCTCGACCTCGACCTCGACCTCGACCTCGACGGAGCCTCGAACCGCGGGCCTGAACGGATCGCGGCCCGCTACCCGGGCCACATGATCGACCTCGCCGTGAAGAAGGTCGGGCGCATCCCCGACGGCGACGGGTGGCGGGCCCACGGACGCGGCTCGGCCCAGGACAAGGCCGCACACCGTACCAAGACCCGCGGCGCCGAGGACGGATACGTCTACCTGGACTCCGCCGTGGACGGGCTCTCCCGACTGGCCTACACCGAGCACATGCCCGACGAGAAGGCCGCCACCACGATCGCGTTCTTCGCCGCGCACGGCATCAACCGGATCGTGCGCGCGATCACGGACAACGGCGCGAACTACCGCGCCGGTGACTGAGGACGCACCGTGAGCGCGCAGGCGTCCCGTCGCCAACGCACCCGCCCCGTCACAACGGCAAGGTCAAGCGCACCAGCGAATCCTGGCCGAGAAGTTCCTCTACGCCCGCACCTGGACCTCGGAGGCCGAGCGCGCCAACTCCCTGCAGATCTGCAATGTGCATTTCAACTAGCACCGGCCCCACACTGCCGTCGGGCACAAACCCCCAGCCGCGAAGCTGCCGGCCGAGTCACCAACCTCCCTGGACATCACAACTAGGCATGGATGGCTCGGCGGCGAGGCATCCCAGCGCACACCAACTGTTGCAGGAGCCTTCCATGGGCGTGCGGGGCGGTTTCATTGCCGCTGGCCGCAGAGTCGGCACGGGATGGGACGTTATGGACGACGTCAGTGGCGGATTCCGGGCCGACGGCTCGATCGACCCCCTCCACGGGGTCCCTGGAGCCTGGTAGAGGTATGGGAACGCCTGGTGAAAACCTCATCGACGACTCGTGCCGCGGCGCCCCCGTCGTCCCACGGCGCGTAGGTCGAGACAAACTCGTCAAGCGGCGCCGACTTCCACACGTTGGACTCCTTTACAGCCTCGACTAGTTCGTCCACCGATCGCACAACGGGTCCGGGGAGCGCGTCCGGGATGTCGAGGTAGAACCCTCGGAGTTCATCCCGGTACTCGTCCAGGTCGTAGCAGAAGAACACCATCGGCCGTCGCAGGACGGCGAAGTCGAAGAGCGAGGATGAGTAGTCCGTCACAAGCACGTCGGTCGCGAGCAGCAGTTCCTGCATGTCCGGGTAAGCGGACGCGTCGATCACGCGACCGTCGAGCTCTTCGGGAATCTCGATGCGACCGCGAACCACGCTATGCATCCGCAGGACCAGGACGTCCTCGTCGGCGATCCGGTTGACGAGATCGACGAGATCGAACGGGAGGTCTGCTGAAAACCCGGTACCTGCCCGATTCTGATCCCTAAACGTCGGTGCATAGAGCACGAGACGTTGGGTGTCGTCTACCCCGAGCCGCTGCCGGACCACAACGCGCAGGTCGTCGGCCTCGGGCCCGGCGAACAGGTCGTTTCGCGGATATCCGAGCTCGAGCATCGAGCCGTCGTATCGAAATGCCGAGCGAAATTTCGTCGAGGCGTATGGGCTCGGCGAGATGAGCATCGACCAGTACCCGGTCATCTTGTGCACCCGGTCGAGGTAACCCTCGTCGCGGCCCGCGGTGCTGACTGCGTCGAACTGCATTCTCTTAAGTGGGGTGCCATGCCATGTCTGCAGATACGTCGTCCGTGCCGCAGGCTTCAGGTAGTGGGGAAAGTTCTGGTTGTTGACCCACCAGCGCGCCCGGGAGAGTTCCCAGAAGTACCGAGGCGTCAGTCGACGGATCTTGACGGTCTCAGGGTCTGCCGTGCGGAACGTTCCGGCAGAAACCCAGACGGTCCTCAGTCCCGGATTCCGTCGCACGAGTTCCTCGTAGATCGCCTTTGGGCTGTCGCCGTAGGCCTTGCCGTTCCACGACTCGAAGACGACCGTGTCTCGCCGCGGGAGTAAGCGACCGATTTTGAAAAGGACCCGCATGAACGGGTAATACGCGCGGCTGCTCCGAAACTCCGAGTAGGCCCGGCGCCCCAGCGCGCCATCACGGATGCGCCCCAACGTCATCGTCGGCCCCCATGCGGTCCGCACAGCGTGCTCGACCCGCTCGCAGTTCTGGGTGTCACGGTGCTCGATGAATCGGTCTGCCCGAGCCACGAATCGGTCCTCCATGACAAATCCCTCGTCCGCCGAGCGTTCGACCAGTGCCATCAGTTGGGACGAAGTTGTGGCGATCGGCCCCGGGAGGTCGTGCTCGAGATCGAGGTGCGACGGCCGGCTTCCGATGAACCGGGACCGGTCGAACTGGAAGTAGAAGACGGGCCGGTGCTGGAAACTGAAGTCCAGGGCAGCACTCGTATAGTCCGTGACCATCGCCGCATGGGAGCGGATGAGGTCCTGCAGGTCGACATCGCCCTGGCGATGGATCGTCACGCCGGGGGCGTCGAAGTGCTCCGCATACTGGCGCATGTTCGGGTGGAGGATGAAGGTAACTCTCTCCCCGGCTGCGACGAGATCCTTGATGGTCTGGTGCTCGAGAACGGCGCGCCAGTTCGTGAGATAGTCGCTCTCCTCGAACGCCTGTGGGGTCAAGAGCCAGTCGCGCCAGGTCGGGACAACGAGGAGCCCGTGGGGGATCTCCACGGGGTTATCGAGCAACCGGTCGAACCGAGGAAGGCCGGTGACCACGACCTGGCGGCGGCGGTACTGGAAGTCATTCGCGATCATCTCGCGCTCGAACTCGGAGCTCACGAGGAACCGGTCGGTCGCGAACTCCGGTGCACGGCGGCCGTAGTTCGCCACCATGTTCTTGGTGCCCATCACTCCGTGCTGAAGGAAAACCCTGTTGCCGCGCGCCCACCGCGCGTACGCGCGGGAGCGCGTCGGCAAGACGTACTCGGCATGATGGGTCGACACCAGTCGACTGGCCAACAGCGCGAGCCGAAGGTGTCGGCGGGAGCCAGCGTCGACGATGTTCCCCTCGCCAGCCACGTTCCGTCGCTCCGGTGAGGCCGGGTCGATCACGTAGTGGGCGCGCCGCCGTGGCCTGTTCAGCCGGAGCCAGCGGAAGAAGTGTGCACCGTTGTCCTGCGCCTTGTAGGGCAGTTCCCCGACGAGCCAGACCCCCGAGAACGGGCGTACCGCGGTGTACACCCATCCCCACCGGCTCAGTCGGCGAATGCTCCTCGCCACCTCGCGGGTGTGCGTCTCGATGCGAAATCCGAGCCGTCGGGCCTTGAAGGTGAGATAGGGCAGGACGAAGTGGACAGAACCACCGGGAGCCTCGAGTTGGAGCTCAGGGAGCTTGCGGATCCTTGTCGTGGCTGGCAGCTTCACGATCCGCGTCCGCGGACCCTCCCCGTCGTCGAAGTCGATCTCGACACTGATCACCAACGATTCAGGTCGCGGTTGCTCCGGCCCCCACCGGGCAACGACGTCCGCGAGGTCGATCTCACCGCTGACCGAGTGCCCATGGAGTCTGCGGTATCCGGCCCACGGGCCAGGCGTGACGTCGAGCGAAACGGCGCAGAGTTCGCCCGTGGGCTGAAGAAGTGCCTGGAGCTCGACCTGGGGAAGGCCCGCGATCGTCGACTCCACGTCCGCCCGGAGCCGGAGCGTCGAACCGTCAATCTCGAGCTCGCGGGTGCGTACCGCGAGGCTCTCCCGCGGGGCAGCAGCGGCCCTGAGGGACAGGTTTCCTCGCGTGGAGAGATACGCCCACACGTACCGTGTGTCGTCGACTGGATGGAGCGCGATATCGACGCGCGAAGAACCGTCCGAAGCGAGGCGGAGGGCCACGGAGCCCTCAGACTCGTGGACGAGGAGATACGCGTCGACCGGCCGCACCCAGTCCTCGACCAGTCCTTCGAGGACGTCGCGACTGAGCGTAACGTCGAACGACTCCGAGGGCGGTTGGGCAACCTCATGCCTGAAGGTTTCGCCATCCTGGCCACGTCGTCGGAGGAGAACGCCGACGACGGCCCGTCCGGGAAGGATGCCCGCGATGCGCAACGACCCGTCGTCGCAGAACTCACCGACGAGCCCTCGCACTTCCGCCTCCACGGATGTCACGGCGCGCCCCTGCAGGTGGCGAACGAGTGTCCCGGCCCGACGGCGGAGCGCGGAAGTCATGGGCATGGTATTCCTCTCAAGTGTGGTGCGACCGTGATAATACGTTGAACCCTCTCCGACCGACGACGCACGCGACGAATATCGCGTGGTGCATTCCCGAAGGGACTCGATGACACGCGGACCGATCACGACCACCAGCCGACGACTTGCCGGTTCCGGTGCGCGCGTCCTCCTCCGGGCCGGCCGCTGGTGCGCCAGAGTCTTGGCCTCCATCGCTGAGCCTCCGGACACCCGCGAGCCGGCGCCCGCGGGGACTTTTCCGGTGGTGGCCTATCTCGCTGGAGGGCCCTCCCTCCGGTACCAGGTCGACCAGTGGATTCCCGTCCTTGAGACCCTCGATCACGAGCACAAAGTCCTCGTTGTCGTCCGGACCCCCGAGCTGGCAGGTGCCCTACGCACGGGGACACGCCTCCCCGTTGCCTGTGCCACGACGCTGGAGGACCTTCTCGCTGTCTACGCGGCGGTGGACACGAAAGTAATCCTGTACCCGAACAACGGCTCACTGAACTTCCAGTCCCTAATCTACCGGGAAGCGCTCCACGTGCATGTAAACCACGGGGAGTCCGACAAGTCCTCGATGGCGTCGAATCAAGCCAAGGCCTACGACGCAGTCATCGTGGCGGGTGCAGTGGCGGAGGACCGCTACTGCAATGCGCTTCTCGACTTCTCGGGCGCCAGCCTCATCCGGTGCGGCCGCCCCCAGCTGGACGTCCCGCGCTCCCCGTCACTAGATCCTCACCCGTCCCGTCGTACCGTCTTGTACGCACCGACCTGGTCTGGTGAGGAAGATTCGAACAACTGCACTTCCGTCGACGTCTACGGCCCACAGATTATCCGGCAACTCCTGCACGACTCCCGCTGGCGCGTGGTCTACAAGCCTCACCCTCGTGTTGTCGACGGGGACCGCCCGGCCGTGCACACTGCACACCGGGAGATCCTCGACCAGCTCGACGCGGCGCAACGGACAGATCCCGACGCACAGCACCGGTTCGTACCCCGAGCGGACGTCCTTTCACTGTTCGGGGTCACCGATCTCCTGATCACGGACGTGAGTTCGGTCGGCCTCGACTTCCTCTATCTGCGGCCCGAGGTGCCGATACTCCTCACCGATCGACGCTCGAACCGCGCGGCGCTGGTCACCTCAAGCCCGTTGGCTACCGGCACAGGAGTGCTCGACGCGGCGACCGTCTCCGACACCGCGGAGCTCGTCGCACACCATCTCGCACACGATCCGTTCGCGCCCGAGCGCTCTACACTGCGAGACCGATACTTCGGGATCGAGCCAGGCGAAAGCACGACGCGGTTCCTTGAGGTGATCGGCGCGCAGGTCCGTCGGCGAGACGAACTCGTCCGCGCACGAGAGAACCGCCAGCGTATGTGATCTTCGCTGGGGTCATGTATCCGGCGCAAATGACTCTCGGACGCCCTGCTACCGCGGTGGTCGCCGCGATCGTCACGATCACCACGGTGGGCATCACAAGCGCCGCAGCGACCAATGCACACGTCCACGTCGTCGGCGGCACCATCACTGGACCCACCAACGGCGTCAGCACCGCCCGCATCTACCCCAAAGGCACCACCACCTACCGCATCCGCGCCCCCTACTACCGCGACGTCTCCCCCACCTTCACCGTCACACAAGGAGTCTCGATGGGCGTACCCAGCTCGTTCACGATCAAGGGGTCGGGCTGTGGCCACGGCGTGGGGATGCCGCAGTACGGCGCGTACGCACAGGCTCTGGCAGGCCGTCCCGCGTCGACCATTCTTAAGCACTACTACCAGGGCGCCGATGTCAGCTGGCGCACCACGGAGTCGAACGTCGCGGTTCAGGTCTTCGGTCCTGAACCATACGGCTATGCCAAGGGAAGCTACTCGGACGAGAAGTCCTCGACGTTGACGACAGTCTCGGGCGGCACCTGACGAATCCGCGCATCGGACGGAACCACGTTGAAGTCCGGGTCCGGACGCACCACGATCCAGTGGAGGACACTGTGGAACAGCGACGTCCAGGCCACGGTCGGGGGCCGCTCGTACTCGGACGACGTCGTCCGACTTCATTGGTCCGGGACCCGCTACCACTCGCCAACGGGGGCGGCTGGAGTTGTGACCGTCAGTGGCGCGCAGGGGTCGTACCGGCACGGACGTCTTACCGTTCGGAGCATCGGCGGGAAGTTGAACGTCGTGCACGACGTCCTCCTCAACACCGAGTACCTGTACGGCGCCGCCGAGATACAGTCGTCGTGGGGCGCGAAGGATCGCTCGGCACTCTCGGCTCAGGCGATCGCCGCGCGGAGCTACGCGATGAACAAGACCTGGAAGAGCGCGTGTACGTGCCAGGTCGTCGACGACGTCCGCGACCAGAACTACACGGGGTGGAAGAAGGAGAGCGAGGGGACGAACCGCTACTACGGGAAGATCTGGACGGCAGCGGTTGACGACACGGTGCGTTGCTCCACGAGTGCGCTCCTGCTGACCTATGCGGGGAAGCCGATCGGCACCCACTACTACTCGTCGTCGGGTGGTCGTACCGTCAACAGCGAGGACGTCTGGAGTTCGGTCGTTCCGTACGAGCGTAGCGTCGCCGACCCGTGGAGCCTCGACGCGCCGGGCAACTCGATGAAGTCATGGACACGCACTCTGACGCAGGGTTCCGCGCGGCAACTCTTCGGACTTCCTGACGTCCGGTCGATCCGGATCTCGAAGACAACGAGCGGCGACACGATGCGCGCGCTCACCACGACGTCGATCACGGGTTCATTGAGCGAGTGCCAGGAACCGTCCGAACTCGGCGGTTCCCGGCACTCGAGAGCGGTCGACCCTAGAAGGCTGCGTTGGCGCGTTCGAGGTCTTCGTCGAAGTCGACCTCAACTGCGTAGAGATCGGAGATGTCGACCGGAGTGACCTTGAGACTGTCTTCCGCGATCGCGATCTCGATCCCCCGCTCGAAGTAGTCCTGGTCTTCGACTGCGGCTAACTTCTTGATCAGGAGCTTCTTGTCTCGTCCTGCGACGAAGTTGATCCCGACGGCCTCACCCAGTGCCTCCCCGGTGGGGACCTGCTTCGATAGGTCGGCGATATAGCCGTCTCCATCGACCGTGTACTTCACCTCTTCTTCGGCAACAGACGAGGTATTGACACAGACGAACGACTTGCCCGCCTCGATGAGCGGCTTGACCCGCCGGAGCACCTCAGGGTGAAAGACGACGTCGCCGTTCATCCAGAGGACACCTCGCTCGCCGGTAGCGCGCAAGGCCTTGAGCAGGGACTTCGAAGTGTTCGTCTGGTCGTACAACTCGTTGTAGGCGAAAGCGACCTCCGGCGCCGCCTCCATCACCTGCTCGAGCTTGAAGCCGACGACGACCATGACTTCGGCGTCACTGTCGAAGACACTCCGCACGTTGCCGAGTTGCTGGGCCATGATCGTGCGCCCGTCCTTCAATGGCGTCAGCGGCTTCGGGAACGGGCGCCCCAGTCGCGTCCCCATCCCGGCCGCCAGAATCACAACCTGCACACTCATTTGCATCTCCTTCAGTCGTTCGTCTCGCGGGGCTCCACGGACTTCTCTCCGGGAAGTTCACCGATGGCCACACGCGCTACCTCTGTGTCCCGTATCCGGAACAGTCTCTCGCATGCCTCGATGAATCGGCGGGTCGAGGCACCCGGCGTGGTGTCGCCCAAGTAGAACTCCTGCAGCGCACGCCTCTCGGCACCCGTCGGGTCTTCATCCAGCTCCCGTGCGACGAGATTCGGGAGTCCGTCCATGTCCCCGGCCGGCAATCGCGGGACGAGATCGGTCAGGGCACTTCGAGCGACGACGACGTCGGCAGTCGGGAGGGTCACGATCAGGGGCTGACCGGTCGCGAGCCAGTCCATCGCGACACCTGAGACGTCACAGATCAGCACGTCGGCGTGCCCGAAGGCGACGGCCAGGTCTCCGTCCCCGTCCACCGTGTGCCCGACCTCCGGCAGCTCGTCCTGCGCACGTCGAATCAGGTCTCGGATCGTCGAGTCTCCGTCGCCGTATGCGGCATCGCGGACTCCGGTCAGAGGGTGGGGTCTGTAGATGAGCCTGAAGCGGCCGTCGTCGAGGATCGCCCGGACGATCGCTGCGCCGTGGGTCGCGACCGACCCGTAGGCCGCGGACGGCTGCCCGCCTTCCCATGTCGGCGCGTACAAGACCGTGGGTCGGTCATCGGTGGGCCTCGACAGCGTCACCGCCTCCCGCTCTCGGGCCTGTTCGTCCAGCTGCGGTCGACCCACGGGGATGCACCGCTCGTCGGCATCGAAGAGCGTCGCATAGCGCGCCATGCGCTCGACGGCTGCGCGCCCTGCCACGAACGAGAAGTCGTACGCCTTCGTCTGGTTGGACACCGTGACGATCTTGTCGCTGTCGCCGTGCATCAACGAGACGTGCAGCAGGTTTCCGAACCGCAGTGCGCCGAAGTTCTCCGGGTTGTGATTCACGTAGAGGATCAGCTTGGTCTTCGATCGCCCGAGGATGTCGTCGAGCGTCTCCGCCCGAGCGATCGTCCGGACCTCGAGCATCGACCCGTCGCGAATCGACCGCGCCGTGCGGGAGTCGCGAGTGACGACGACGACTCGATGCTCTGCGTCGAGCGACTCGAAGACGCGGTACCACTGCTCGATCTGGTAGATCGCCTCGGTGGTGTCCGCGAAGTAGACCATGACCTCGAAGGGCCACGGCCTGCCGACGAGGTTCTCGTCCTCACCGACGCCGTCCGGGGTGCCAGCCGGAACCAGTCCCCACCTCCGGATGAGTTGCCCACCGAGAGAGCGGACCTTGCGTGCAACGCTTGACTTCCGAGCGTCGACTGGCATCTTCAGTTACCTCCGTTGACGATGCGCTCATTGTAGGGCGGGAGTCCTCTCCCGGGTGCAGCCTGCCGGGACCGTGTGCACACTTGCTAGATGTTCTTCGCCAACACGCACCGGGCAGGTGCGGCCGCGCTGATCCTCGCGCTCTGCCTTGCGTTCCTGCCGGGAGCGACAGGTGCGGAGGCAGCGTCTCGAACGCCCGCGGTGACGGGCGAGATCACCGGTCCGACGACGATCGCCCCCGGCGGCACCACCGTCGTGAAGTCTCGATACACGAAGAACGGCTCGAACGTCCCCGCCGCGACCGTCATGCTCCAGAAGTACTCCGGCGGCTCGTGGATCGACGCCGCCCCCATCACCATCAAGGACGGTTGGGGCAAACGAACGATCTACCCCAAGGGAACGACGAAGTACCGGATTCGAAACTACAACGGCTCGGCGATCTCCAGCACCTTCAACGTCACCGTGCGGTCTGCTGCCGTGACGGGCGAGATCACCGGTCCGACGACGATCGCCCCCGGCGGCACCACCGTCGTGAAGTCTCGATACACGAAGAACGGCTCGAACGTCGCCGCCGCGACCGTCATGCTCCAGAAGTACTCCGGCGGCAAATGGGTCGACGCCGCCCCCATCACCATCAAGGACGGTTGGGGCAAACGAACGATCTACCCCAAGGGAACGACGAAGTACCGGATTCGAAACTACAACGGCTCGGCGATCTCCAGCACCTTCAACGTCACCGTGCGGTCTGCTGCCGTGACGGGCGAGATCACCGGTCCGACGACGATCGCCCCCGGCGGCACCACCGTCGTGAAGTCTCGATACACGAAGAACGGCTCGAACGTCGCCGCCGCGACCGTCATGCTCCAGAAGTACTCCGGCGGCAAATGGGTCGACGCCGCCCCCATCACCATCAAGGACGGTTGGGGCAAACGAACGATCTACCCCAAGGGAACGACGAAGTACCGGATTCGAAACTACAACGGCTCGGCAATATCCAGCACCTTCAACGTCAAGGTCACCGGCGTCCCCTCGTCGTTCACGATCCGCGGTTCCGGTTTCGGACACGGTGTCGGAATGTCGCAGTACGGTGCGTATGCCCAAGCCCTGGCGGGGCGGCAGGCAACGACCATCCTCGAGCACTACTACAGCGGTTCGGACGCGTCGTGGCGATCCACGGAACGCAACGTGGCAGTCCAAGTCTTCGGCCCCGAGCCCTACGGGTACTCCAAGGGGCAGTACTCGGACGAGAAGTCAACGACGACGACGACGGTGTCCGGCGGAACCTGGCGTCTCAGGTCGTCGAGCGGAACGACCCTGACATCGGGCTCTGGGCGGACGACCATTGCATGGCGAGCCATGTCGGACGGCAGGACAAAGGCTTGGGTCAACGGCAAGGCCTACTACGACCGGTCGGGCGTTGCCCTTCAGTGGTCCGGGACCCGTTACCTCAGCTCGAGTGGCACCAAGGCAACCATTTCCATACCAGGCACGCACGGCATCTACCGTCACGGTCAGTTGACAGTGAGCGAAATCAATGGGCGAATCAACGTCGTCAACAACCTTCTTCTCAACACCGAGTATCTCTATGGGATCGCCGAAATGCCGTCGTCCTGGGGCACGTCTGACCGCTCGGCACTAGCGGCTCAGGCCATTGCGGCGCGAAGTTACGCGATGGCCCAGACGATGAAGACAGCGTGCGCATGCCAGGTGGTCGATGACGTCCGCGACCAACAGTTCAGCGGTTGGGTCAAGGAGAACGAGGGGACGAACGCGTACTACGGGAAGATCTGGAAGGCGGCGGTGAACGACACGGTCAAGTCGTCGACCAACGCACTTCTCCTCACGTACGGCGGCAAGCCTGTGGTCACCCACTACTTCTCCTCGTCCGGCGGTCGGACCGTCAACAGCGAAGACGTGTGGAGCTCCGTCGTTCCGTACGAACGCAGCGTGGCCGACCCATGGAGCCTGAGCGCGCCCGGCAACTCGATGGCCTCCTGGACCCGGACCATCACTCAGTCCTCGGCCCGGTCACTTTTCGGGCTCTCCGACGTCGCGTCGATCTCGGTCTCGAAGAAGTCGTCCGGAGGCACGATGATGGCTCTGACCGCCCGGTCGAGCACCGGTGCGACGTCGACGATCTCGGGTAAGTCCGACTCGCTTCGCGTTCGACTCGGACGGGCGACGACCCACGGCAGCCTCCCGGCGGCGTGGGTCAGTTCCATCGGTTAGTCAGACTCGCCCGCCGAGGTCAGCCGTCGAACCGCGCCTCCCACGCCTCGGCAGCCGCCTCCTGCGGCAGCGCGGCGGCGTACGCGGACCGTAGCGAGCGCCAACGCCGCAGTGCTCGTCCATGGAGCCTCACCGTCGTCGACAGCAACCTCCGTGCCCGTGCGCGGTCACGGACGAGCGACGTCGAGCCGTCCTCGAAGACCACCGCCGACGCTCGCAGTCCGTCGCGCCAGCCGAACTCCGCCGGGGACGGGAGGCGCACGACCCGACCTCCGTCGGGCACGCTGCCCGCGGGCGGCAGCTCGTCGAGGAGTGCCTGCGCCCGCGGCCGGACGGCGGTCAGGTCGCCGGACATCCAGCCCGGTCCGTCGAGAACCTCCGCGAGCGCCGCGTTCCAGAGCTCGACGGTCGTGTACTGCAGCGAGAGGACGTGCTTGACCTGGTGCAGCAGGGAGTCGCGCACGACCCCGCTGCCGGACCCGTAGGCCGCGGCGGTCGCGAGCCGGTTGCGGTGCATGGGCCAGGAGGACCACGACGAGAGCGACCCCTTGGCGGCCCAGGTCGGGTGCCAGACGTTGATGCCCGGCACGGCGGCGACCAAGACCCCTGCACGCCGGGCACGCAGCCCGTACTCGGCGTCGTCCCACTTGAGGAAGTAGGGGGCGGGCAGTCCGAGCCGTGCCACGGTGCCGGCCGGGAGGAAGGTCCCCCACCAGCCGGTGTATTCGGCGCGGTCGGACGCGTGGGTGAAGGACCACCGGTCCGGTGAGCCGGTGTCGACGGGCTCGGACGCGACGCCGTCGGCCGCGCCCCAGTGGAAGGTGCGCCGGTCGACCTTCTCGGCCAGTGCCTCGAGCGTGGTGCCGTCCTCGGCCGAGACGAGTCCGGTCCCGAGGATCGTGGGTTCCCGCGTCTGCATCGAGAGTGCGTGCAGCCGCCGGAGGGACTCGCCGGCGATCTCGGCGTCGTCGTCGAGGAGAAGCACGGGGTCGTCGGGCCAGCGGAGCGACTCGCGCATGCCTCGTCCGTACCCTCCTGAACCACCGAGGTTGGGCTGCTCGATCAGGACGACTCTCGCGTCGTCGAGCACGCCGTGCGTGTCGGCCGCCCGGAGCGAGTCGCCCTGGTCGACGACGACGACACGACCGACGGTCTCGGCGAGCGCGGGGTCCAGCAGCCGGACGACCTGCTCGAGACAGTCGGTCTCGCGGCGATAGGTCGGTGAGACGACGGTGACCCGGGTCGCCCGGCCCCGGTTGCGGCCGAGTCCCCCGCCCGACGCCCACTCGACGGCCTCGAGCCGTCCGCCGTCGGTGTCCCCCTCGAGCGCGATCCAGTACCAGTCGGTGCCCTCGGTCCGCGGGAGATGAAGCTCGCGGGTGCCGTCGAGGTCGTAGCGCCCGACGACGTCTCGCGTCCCGGTCGTCGGCGTCCGCCCTGCCGTCCCGGCGAAGACGGTCAGCGACCCGCGGCCGCGCACCCGCAGGCGCAGGTGCCCGGACCCGAGGAGGGACCGCCACCAGCCGACGGGGGCGGCGTTGAACCAGGTCCCGAGGTCGAGCGTGCCACCGGCCGGTACGAGGAGAGCATCACCGTCGCGCGTCACCGACTCTCCGTGCCAGTAGAGATCCGTGGACCGGTCCTCGCCGTCACGCGGCAGCTGGAGCCGCTGGAGATCGGTGTGCGGCACTCAGAGCCCCCGCGCGTCCGTCTCGAGGAGCACGGGGATCCCGTCGCGGACGGGGTACGCCAGCGGGCGGTCGGGGTCGGTCGAGTGCAGCTCCGGTGAGCCGTCGGGCCCGGTGGTGGGGACGAGCGTGGCACCCGTGACAGGGCAGCGCAGGATGTCCATGACCCAGGGGTCGACGTTCTCGGTCATCGTGGTCCTCAGTTCTCGTCGGTGGTGGCTCGCACGAGCGACAGGACGTCGTCGCGCACCTTGATCATGATGTCCTCGTCGGCCGCCTCGACGTTGAGCCGCAGCAAGGGTTCGGTGTTGGAGGCACGGAGGTTGAACCACCACTGCGGGTGGGAGTCCCAGTGGGAGACGGTCAGCCCGTCGAGCTCGTCCACCTCGACCTCCCCGCCCCCGGGGTTCGTCACGTAGGCGTCGACGACACGCTCTCGTGCCGCGACGACGTCGTCGACCGTCGAGTTGATCTCCCCCGAGGACACGTACGGCTCGTACATCTCGGCGAGGTCGGAGAGCGCGTGGGGCTGCTCGCCGAGCGCCGCGAGGACGTGCAGGGCGGCGAGCATGCCCGTGTCGGCGAAGAAGAAGTCGCGGAAGTAGTAGTGAGCGCTGTGCTCTCCTCCGAACACGGCGTCGTTGTCCGCCATCTCGGCCTTGATGAACGAGTGCCCGACGCGCGTGCGGACGACGCGAGCACCCGCGGCACCGAGGAAGTCGGGGACCGCTCGCGAGGTGATCAGGTTGTGGATCACCGTGGGGGTGCGCCCCTCGGCCTTCTCGCGCTCGACCTCGCGGAGGCCGACGAGGGCCGTCACGGCGGACGGCGAGACCGGGTCGCCGTGCTCGTCGACGACGAAGCACCGGTCCGCGTCCCCGTCGAACGCCAGACCGAGGTCGGCGTCGTGCTCGACGACGGCGGCGCGAAGGTCCTCGAGGTTCTTCGGCTCGAGCGGGTTCGCCTCGTGGTTCGGGAAGGAGCCGTCGAGCTCCCAGTACAGCGGGACGACGTCGAGCGGCAGAGGGTCGAGGCCGGCCGCGTCGCCCAGGACGGCGGGCGCGGTCAGGCCGGCCATCCCGTTGCCGGCGTCGACGACGACCTTGAGCGGGCGGATCCCGCGGATGTCGACGAGCGCACGCAGATACGCCGCATACTCGGCGAGCATCTCGCGGTGGCCGACGGTGCCGGGCGTCGGTGACGGCGCGGGGAACCCGGAGTCGAGGTACTCCTGCGCGAGCCGCCGCACCTCGGCGAGCCCGGACGCGAGTCCGACCGGTCGGGCACCGGCGCGACACATCTTGATCCCGTTGTACTGCGCCGGGTTGTGGCTCGCCGTGAACATGGCCCCCGGACGCTCCAGGACCCCGGCGGCGTGGTAGAGCCCGTCGGTGGAGCAGAGACCGATACGCACGACGTCGACTCCCGCGGACACTACTCCGTCGGCGAACGCCTCGACGAGGGTGTCCCCGGACTCGCGCATGTCCTGCCCGACCACGATGCCGGGGCGGTCGGCGGGCTCGGCGGGTTCACCGTCCGCGGGAACGTGCGCCCACTCCGGGATCACCACCACACGCGCGAACGCGGCACCGATGGCGCGGGCGACCTCGGCGTCCCACTGGTCGGGGACGACGCCGCGCACGTCGTAGGCCTTGATGATCTGCGTCAGGTCGCTCACGCACCCACCCTATCCGTGCGTGGGTCAGGAGCCGTCGGCGCGCAGCACCCGCAGGTGTCCTCGACGACCGACCTCGGCCATGTTCTCCGGCTCCGGGGAGTCGGTCCGCATCCCGGCCTCGCGCACCGCGTCGGCGAGCGCCGAGAGGTCGTCCTGGCTGGGCCCTGACTCGACGAACTCCGGAGAGAGGCGGACGACCTCCCATCCGCGGGGCGCGGTCAGGCGTTCGGCGTGGTCGGCACACAGGTCGTAGGAGTGCGGCTCGGCGAGGTGCGCGAGGGGACCGAGCACGGCGGTCGAGTCCGCGTAGACATAGGTGAGCGTGGCGACCGCGGCGCGGGTGCACGCGGTGCGAGAACACTGACGGACCGACTTCACGGGCCGACCATACGCCCCTCGCGGAGTGGCCGTTGCCCGCACACGCCGGACGGACCTGGCCTAGGCTCGGTCCGTGCCCTCCTTCCGTCGACGCCAGCAGCAGTCGTCCGAGCCTTCCAGGCCGTCGGCGCCCGTGTGGGCGGCGCGGGCCGAGCCGTCGCCGGACCTCGCCTACGTCGTCCCGGCGGAGGTCGCGGGCCCCCGCCGGCGGCGGGACCGTCGTGGGCGAGGCGTCCGCGGACCGTTGATCCCCCCGTCGGTGCCGGCACACCTGAGCCGGAGCGACCGGTTCGACGGCTACGTGCTGGCGGCGGTCGAGCGGGTGGAGGCCGTCTGGGGCGACGAGCTGCGCGGTACGGAGTTCGCCGTGGAGACGGTCCCGCCCTCGGACCCGCACCCGTGGGAGCCGATCGGTGTCCGCCTCGGACGGTGCCACCCGGCGGAGTCGGGCCAGCCGGCCCGGATCGTCGTCTTCCGTCGTCCGATCGAGAGCCGCGCCACCGGTCGGGCGGACCTCGCCGACATGGTCAGCGACGTCGTCGTGCAGCAGGTGGCCGAGCTCCTGGGCCGGAGGCCGGAGGAGATCGACCCGATGTTCGGGCGCGAGGACCCGTAGGCGAACGGGCTCAGCCCTGTCCGACGGTCTCGTCGACGCGGACGACGACGTCCTGCGGCCCGGCGCCGGCGGGCACGGGCGTGAGCGCCGAGAGGAGGGAGCCCGGGGCGCCGTCCTCCGCGTCCGGGGCAGGATCCCCGGCGTCGAGGAGCACGTTCCAGGTCGCTCCCTCCACGGTCACGAGCGCAACGTCGTCGCCGAGGCCGGAGACCGGCACCTCGACGGACGACTCGGCGACCAGCGAGAGGTCGCTCGTCCCGGCGACCTCCCCCGCGTCGTCGTACCCCGTGAGGGTGGCCGTGGTGGCGTGCTCGCCGGCGACGACGACGCGCGCGCGGGTCCCGTCGGGGATAGCCGCGGTCCCGCCGGTCGTCCCGGCGGCCTGCGCCGAGATCCACGCGCGGTCGACCTGGACGCCGCCGCGGGTCGAGTCGGGGTCCGGGTCTCCGTCGCGCAGAAGCTCGACGCCGGCGACGACAGGCTCGTCGGCCGAGACCCGGACGGTGTACGGGCCGGGTTCGAGCCCTCCGAGCCCCACGTCGACCACCCGGCCCGCCGGCAGGTCGATCGTGTCGATGCCGGGGACCGCGCGTTCGCCGTCGGGCCCGTAGAGCGTCAGCGTGGCCGTCGCGTCGACCTCCGGCGCCAGCAGACGGAGGGTGGGCTCGGTCTCGGCCCCGACATCCTCCCCGAGGCTCACGACCCCGGGCACCACCAGGTCGGTCGCGGGCTCCGCCCCCTGGGTGACGAGGTCGACGCCGGCGGCGACGATCCCGTCGACCGTGGAGTGCTGCAGGTAGGACGTGACGAGGCCGCCCTCCGCCTCGACGTGGACGACGGTGCGCGGCTGCTCCGGCGCACCGCCCTCGAGCAGCGTGACGATCTGCTCGCCGGGCGGCACGACGAAGCGGTCCGAGCCCGTCACCGCCACACGTCCGGCAGGCCCCCACACCGACACGGCGATCGCCGCCGGGGTGGTCCCCGGGTTCTGGAGGACGAGCTGCGAGGAGCTGCCGACCTCGGTGCTGCCCCCGACGAGCCACTGGCTGATGCCGGCGGTCCGGCACTCCCCTGCCGCGAGCCCGCGAAGGTCACCCGTGGTGGTCGTCGACCGTGCAGCTCCGGCGGCGAGGTCACCGCCGCCGTCGGGCTCGATCGTGATCCACGACGCCGACGTCGCGGGCGACGTCTCGACGACGGCCGCGCCGCCCCCGCGCGGTACGTCGGCGCCGTCCTCCCCGAGCGCTCCGGCGGTGGCCGGAGCATCCCCGACGACGCCGGCGACGGCCGCGCTCGTCGTGTCCAGCTCGGTGGTGAAGGCACTGTCCCCGACCGACTCGTCGTCGGTCATCCGTACCTGCGCAGGGCACACGAGCGTGCGAGCGAGGGGCGGGACGGTGATCGACGTCTGCTCGACGGCCAGACCGGGCGGGTCCAGCGGGACGTCGTCGCCGAACGCCGCCACGGCGCCGGCGCCGGCGAGCACGAGGACACCGGTGACGGCGGAGACCACGGTCGTGCGCGTGGGCCGCCTCATCGGGCCACCCCCCGCCGTCGCGCGACCGGGAGCGCGAGAAGTCCGATCACCACGAGCACCAGTCCTGTCCCGACCAGCCACGGCAGACGCCACGGCCAGTCGTACGCGATGTCGAGCTGCCCGCCGTCGGCACCCAGCTCGAAGGCCTGCACCCCGTCCGCGTCGACCGCGGTCAGGGCCCGGCCGTCCAGGTGTGCGGTCCATCCGGCGTCCGCGTGCTCGGCGATGATCACGCGACGGTCCTCGGCCCCCGGGGCGACGAAACCCTCCACCGTCGAGGACCGGGCGTCGAGATAGCTCTCGACGGTGCCGTCCCCCGCCTCGATCCGCGCCCACGCCGGGCCCACCAGGTCGTCCGAGGCACGTGTCGCCTCGGGAGCGACGACGCGCCAGAGCACGGACGAGCGGCCCTCGGTCACACGCTCGAGACCTGAGACCGTGTCGATGCGCGCGATCATCTCGGAGCGCGCACGGGTGGACTGCTCCACCTCGGGAACCACGACCCCGCCGACGCCCAGGTTCGTCAGGAGCTCGGGAGCCTGCGAGGAACCGGCCGTGGCGAGGTCGGCGACGACGTCGGCCAGCCCGTCGTCGGCACCCGCCTCGCGGACGTCGCGCAGGTGCACCGCGGCCGACGAGTCGACGAGCTGGCTGCCGTCCGCCCGCAGGAGCGCATAGGTGACGGCTCCGTCGTCGGCGATCTGCAGAGTGAGCACACGGGCCTGCCGGGGCGCCTGCTGCATCTGGCGGCCGACCGGCGGCACGACGGTGGAGTCGGTCGCGACGAGCTCACCCACGGACCCGGTCGACGGGTCGACGACGTCGCTCTGCCAGGCCCAGACGGTCGCGGCCGGGACGACCACACCCACGGTGCCCACGACCGCGGCCACCAGGCCGTGCACCCGCCGCGCGCGGCGGGTGCGCTCGACGGGCTCCGGGGCCTGGCCGTCGCGGCGTCCGCGCAGGGCGAGCAACGTCGCGCCGAGGAGTCCGGCGACCACGAGGGACGCCCCGCCCCCGGCCAGCCGCGCACGGGACCGTCGACGTCTGCCGCCACGGTCACGAGCTGGGCCCCGAGCGCAGCGACGGCCCCGAGGACGACGAGCAGCCACAGCACGCGGGCTCCGGCGGTGCGACCACGCCGGACGAGCGCCACGACGGCACCGACGACCAGCGATGCGCCGAGAAGGTAGGGCGCGATCTCGGCGGCGGTCCCGACCGCACCGTCCTCGAGCCCGAACCACGGGGTCGGTCGCGCCGGCAGGCCGAGCAGAACCTGCCAGGGTTCGACCTGTGCGGACGCCACCGGTACGCCCGGACTGGCTGCGAGAAGCCGCCACCCTCCTTCGGTCCACGTCACGACGACCTCGACGAGCAGCGGGACCGAGACGAGCACCGCCGGGAGCGGGACGAGCAGGAGCAGTCGACGACCCACGGAGGCGGTGAGCGCGACGGGCACGAGCGCGAGCAGGCCGACGGGCAGGAGCATCGGCTCGGCGGCGACGGCCACCGCGAAGGCGAGGGCCGCCGCGGCAGCGGCACCGATCGACCCGGTCCGGGTCTCCACGGCGGGCTCGTCCTCGTGGGGGGTCACCGCGGCGACCCGGTCGACGGCCTGCGCGCCGACCGTCCGGACCACGCCGAGGATCACCCACGGGAGCATCACGTGGGCGAGGACCGCGCCGAGCCTGCCCTCGCCGAGACCGATGAGCAACGGCGGCGCGGCCGTCCAGACCAGAGCCGCGAGCGCACGGAGCCAGACCGAGCGCGTCGCCGCGCCGGCAGCCGCCCACGCACCCAGGCCGGCGAGGAGCAGGGAGGCCGTGAGCAGCAGGTTGACGGACGCCTGGAGTCCGAGGACGGCGGAGAGCGGGACGAGCGACAGGAGGAGCGGGTCGGCGGGTCCGGCCGCACCCAGGCCCGTCGAGACCCACCCCCCGGTCGCCGCGTTCCACAGGTCGCCGAGATCGCTCTGAGCGGTGAGTACCGAACCACCGACCAGGCGTCCACCCGCGGCCAGCAGCCCCAGGACGGGCCCGAAGATCCACGCCGTGAGCCCGACGAGCGCGACGGCGACCACCGAGAGCGCGGTCCGGCGCCGCACGGCGAGCTGACGGAGCTCGGCCCGCTCGATCTCCGTGGGAGCACGCCGGGTACGGCGGCGTTCGTTCCAGGCCAGCCGGGCGTCCCTGCGAGCGCGCAGCACGTCACCCCACGTCGCCTCGAGCGGGCGGAGTGCCCCGCGGCGGATCACCGAGGTACGACGCCGCCGCGACCGTGCGCGGAGCGCCGCGACCGTGGAGGTGGCAGCCAGCCACGGGGCGACGATCTCGTCGGCCGCGCGACGCGGCTGCTTGATCGCCAACCGGTACATGGCGGCCACCGGACCCCACAGCAGCATCGCCAGGAGCGCGACGGGCATCAGGTAGCCACGGACCCACGTCAGGCGCTGGTAGAGCTCGGCCCGCCGCCGACTGCGGAAGGACGGGTCGTCGTCGCGGTGTCGATGGCGACCGGACGTCAGGACCTGTCGGTCGCGGAGGGTCACCTGGGCGTGGTGGACGACGGCCCCGGGGACCACGACGACGCGGTGGCCGGCCAGCCGCACCCGACGGCACAGGTCGAGCCCGTCCCCGAACGGTCCGAGCTGGGGGTCGGTCCCGTCGAGGTCTTCCCAGACGTCGCGCCTGACGAGGGCACCGACGAGGCTCACGGCCAGGACGTCGGAGCGTCCGTCGTGCTGGCCCTGGTCGATCTCCCCGGGCTGGATCCCGGTCATACGGCGCCCGAGCGGCGACGTCGTGATCCCGACGTGCAGCAGGCGCGGGGTCTCGCCGTCGTCCCACAGGACCTGCTTGGCGCCGGCGACGGCGACCGTCGAGCTGTGCTCGACCGCGTCGAGGAGCCGCGCCAGGGCGTCCGGGGCGGGAGCGGCGTCGTTGTGGAGCACCCACAGCCAGCGGTGCGACGAGCCCTCGGCGAGCGCGGAGCTCACGGCGGCGCCGAAGGTACGGGCTCCGGGGGCGGCGACGAACCGCGTCTGCCCGAGCGAGAGGTCGTCGTAGTCCCCGGTGGAGTCGGCGGCTCCGACGTCCACGACGACGATCTCGTGCGGAGAGGTCTCCTGGGCCGCGAGTGCCGCGAGCGTGCGCGACAAGAAGGGGCTGGGGCCGTCGGTGACGACGACCGCGGTCACCGTGGCCACGCGCGGTACCGCTCCCGTCAGCGCTGCGACAGCGTCGTACGGGGCGTCGGTCGAGTCTTCCGCTCGGGAGTGGCCGAGCATGTCCGAGGTAGTCATGCTGCGTTCATCATGCGCCCCGAACTTCGTGGTGCAAGGGATTTCAGGTCCGCGCGTCGCACGGGCCGAAGCCCCCGGATCAGACGGCGCGGCGCTTCAGCTTGCGGCGCTCGCGCTCGGAGAGTCCGCCCCAGATCCCGAAGCGTTCGTCGTTCTCGAGCGCGTACTCCAGGCATTCGACACGGACCTCGCAGCCCATGCAGACCTTCTTGGCCTCCCGGGTCGATCCGCCCTTCTCGGGGAAGAACGCCTCCGGGTCGGTCTGCGCGCAGAGGGCGCGCTCCTGCCAGCCGAGCAGCGTCTCGTCGACGGCGTCGTCGCCGAAGATCGAGAGGACCGGCGCGACCGGCTCGGCCGGTGTCATGGTGTCGGACGGAAATCCGTCCGCCCCGTCAAGAACGTTCCACATGCTGTGCCCCTTCATGGTTGTGGAAACCCCAATAGGTGAATTACACGTGTGTCATGCGGAGTCGTCAAGCCGAACGTGTGATATCGCCGTGCGTTCCGGACATCCTCGACAGAATCTTCACCCGGACCGACGGCGATAGGCTCTCCGGGTGACGACTCCACTGCCTCCGCACATCACTGACCTGCTCGTCCGTCTCCGCACCCGTGCAGGGCGTCCCTGCGTGACGTGGTACGGCGACGGCGGCGAGCGCGTCGAGCTCTCCGCAGCCGTGGTCGAAAACTGGGTCACGAAAACAACGAATCTTCTCGTCGAAGAATTCGACGCGAGTTCAAGTTGCGTGATTGCAATTGATGTGATTCCGCATTGGCGCTCGCTCGTCTGGTCTCTCGCCGCGTGGCGCACCGGCGCCGAGGTCGTCGAGGGTGACACCGGCGACGTCGTCGTGACGACCTCCCCCGCGACCGTCTCCGGGCGCGACGTCGTGGCGGTCGCGCTGCCGGCCCTGGCCCGGTCCTTCGACGGCGAGCTGCCCGCCTCTGCCGTCGACGCCGCGAGCGCGGTCATGACCTACGGCGACCAGCTCGGATGGGCACCGCCGGTCGACCCCGACGCTCCGGCGGTCACCGCCCCGAGGCGCATCACGCACGGCGAGATCGTCGCCGCGGCCGACGACGCCGCGACGGGCGTCCCGGCCGGTGCGCGTGCACTGCTGGAGGCACCGGACACCGGACTCGTGCCCTGGCTCCTGTGCGTGGTCGGCGTGCTCGTCCGGGACGGGTCGCTCGTGCTCGCGTCGACCTCCGTCGCCGCCGAGCTGCGCGCCGACCCCGACCGCCGCGCACGCCTGGTCGCGACCGAACGGGTCGACGCGGACCTTCTCGGCTGACGGCCGCGCCCGCCCGCGACCGCCCGTGCGAGAGCCGGACGCTCGCCGCGCGGTCGCCGCGCGGATCAGTGCAGAGGTACGCCCGCGGTCAGGTACGGCGTGAGCTTGTTGTCGACCATCGAGAGCGCCGAGCCGATCGCCATGTGCATGTCGAGGTACTGGTACGTACCCAGGCGGCCACCGAAGAGCACGTCCTTCTCACCCTTGGCGAGCTCGCGGTAGGCCTTCAGACGCTCGCGGTCGACGGCGGTGTTGATCGGGTAGTACGGCTCGTCCCCGCCCTCGGCGAACCGCGAGAACTCCCGCATGATCACCGTCCTGTCCGTCGGATACTCCCGCTCGGGGTGGAAGTGGCGGAACTCGTGGATCCGCGTGAACGGCACGTCCGCGTCCGCGTAGTTCATCACCGGCGTCCCCTGGAAATCCCCGACCGGCAGGACCTCCTCCTCGAAGTCCAGCGTCCGCCAGGACAGCTCACCCTCCACACCGTCGAAGTACCGGTCCACAGGCCCGGTGTAGACCACCGGCACGTTGCCGACCACGTTCGCCTTGTGCACGGGCTGGCTCGAGTCGAAGAAGTCCGTGTCCAGACGCACCTCGATGTTCGGATGGTCCGCCATCCGCTCGATCCACGCCGTGTACCCGTCCGTCGGCAACCCCTCGTGGGTGTCGTTGAAGTACCGGTTGTCGTACGTGTACCGCACCGGCAGGCGCGAGATGATCGACGCCGGCAGCTCACGCGGGTCGGTCTGCCACTGCTTGGCCGTGTACTCACGGATGAACGCCTCGTACAACGGGCGCCCGATCAACGACACCCCCTGCTCGTCGAGGTTCTGCGGCGTCCTGCCCCCCAGCTCGGCCGACAGCTCCTTGATCAACGCACGCGCCGCCGTCGGACCGTGCGCCGACCGGAAGAACTGGTTGATCGTGCCCAGGTTGATCGGCATCGGGAAGACCTCGCCCCGGTGCGTGGTGTACACCCGGTGCTCGTAGTCCGTGAACGACGTGAACCGGTTCACGTACTCCCACACACGCTCGTTCGACGTGTGGAACAGGTGCGCACCGTACCGGTGCACCTCGATCCCCGTCTGCGCCTCCGCCTCCGAGTACGCGTTCCCACCGATGTGCGAACGCCGGTCGATCACCAGCACCTTGCGCCCGTGCTCGACCGCCAACCGCTCCGCCACGGTCAGTCCGAAGAACCCAGAACCTACGACCACCACATCGGCGTCCACTGCTACTCCTCTCGGGCCGCGGCCGGGGCAGCGGCGTCATGTCGGACGACGGCACGGTAGGCCGCGCGGCGGATCCCCTCAGGGACGTACCGGTACGCGCCGCGCACGACGACGTTGCGCAGGTACCCCCACCGCGACGTCATCCCGGCCGCGTGCATCTTGCGCTGCAGCTCGAGCTCCGACCTGAACAGCCGCGTGCCGCCACGCCGTGCATACGCCCCGGCGCCGACGCGGTACTGCACGAGCGGCTCGGCGACGTTCCGGGCCCGCGCCCCGCCGGCGATCATCCGCGCGAACAACCAGTAGTCCTCCATGAGCCGGAGGTCCTCGTAGCCGCCGGCGCGCGCGACCGCACTCTTGCGGTAGACGACCGACGGGTGGTTGAAGGGCGACCGGAACCGGGCGTAGCGCTCGATGGCCGCCTGGTCGACCGGGACCACGCGCAGCAGGCCCAGGTCGCCCTCGACGGCGAACTCCCGGATCGCAGAGCCGACGACGTCGGCGCCGTCGGCGACCATCGGCACCTGGACCTGGAACCGGTGCGGGACCGAGATGTCGTCGGCGTCCTGGCGCGCCACGATCTCGTGGGAGCACCGGGCCAGCCCCTCCTCGAGCGCGAGCGCGAGGCCACCGTTCTCGGGCAGCTCGACGAGCACGACCGGGATCTCGGAGCCGTCGCGCAGCGCCTCGAGGGCCCGCTGGAGGGCGGGACGGACGGGCCCGTCCCGGACGACCACGATCTCCGTCGGCCGCAGCGTCTGCTCCACCGACACCGACGCGAAGGCGCGCTCGACGAACTCCGCGTCGTCGCCGTCGTAGACGGGCAGGAGGACGGAGAAGTCAGGCACGCCCTGCTCCACGCTCGACCGCTGCGACGTCGTCGCTGACGTCCCCCATCCCGGCGAGGACGGTCGTCGAGCTCTTCGGACGCCGCAGGGCCCCGTCACGCAACCCGCGCGAACCGGCACGGACGAGGACGCCGCGCGCCTTGGACGCGGAAACCGTGCGCGCCCAGCGCCGCATCGCGGCGCCGGTGTACAGCACCCGCTCCCCCGGGGTCAGTGCCGACGACCGCGTGATCATCCAGACCTTGTTGCGCACCTCGTAGTAGAAACGCTCGCCCGGGTCGACGTCCGTGGCACCGAAGACCTTCGTCCGGTGCTCGACGACGGACGTGGGCACGTGCAGTCCGGTGCCGTCGCGCAGCAGGCGCGCCGAGTACTCGAAGTCGTCGTTCCAGATGAAGTAGTCGGCGACGGGCAGACCGAACCGCCGGATCGCCCCGCCGTCGATCATCATCGAGACGAACGAGGACGAACGCACCGGGACCGAGGACGTCGCCTCCCCGGCGACCGTGTCACCGTCGCGCTCGTAGGGACGCCGGCGCGGGGTGTTCATCGGGTGCTCGCGACCGTCGACCCACTCGACCCGGCTGCCGAGGATCGTCACGGGCACCGGCGACGCCTCCCGCGCCTCGAGGAGCCCGGCGAGCGCGTGCGGGCCGGGAATCGTGTCGTCGTCCATCACCCACACCAGATCGGCGTCCAGCCGACGGACGGCGTGCGCCATCCCGACCGCGAACCCGCCCGCACCACCGGTGTTGCGGGGAAGAGTCAGCAGGACGGGCCCGCTCGGGTGCTCGACCGCGACGCGCGCCGTGTGGTCCGTCGACGCGTTGTCCACCACGAGGACGGCGTCGACCGGGCGGTCCTGCCCCGCGAGCGCGTCGAGCGCCTCCCGCAGCAGGTCAGCGCGGTTGAACGCCACGACGACCGCGACGACGCGGGGTTCGTGGGCGGACGAGGTCGGCGAGGAATCAGGCACCCACGCAGGGTACCGGGCAGGGCGCCGATCACGGCAGCGACGGACCAGGAACGGCCCACCTGCACGGTTCCTCCACGATCTGTCCCCCGCGAAGGTGCCATGTTTCGTGCGATGGCCTCTATGCTCGTGGCCGTGCCTTCTCACCGCAACGACCGTTCCGCGCGCCAGGTGGCCGCCGAGACGACGCGCGGACCCGCCCATGCAGCGCAGCTGGGCCGCACCTCCGTGATGCGCGGGGTCGCCCTCGGGCTGACGGGTGTCCTCGCCTTCGGCGCGACCGCCGGCGCCCTCGGCGCGAGCCAGCTCACCGGCAACATCCAGACCAGCGACATCTCCGGGCTCACGGGAGACCTCGAGAAGCCCCCGCCTGCCGACGCGAGCGCCGGAGAGGCGCAGAACATCCTCATCCTCGGCTCCGACTTCCGCGGCGACGAGAACGCGGACTTCGCCGTCGCCGGTGTCGAGGGCATGCGCTCGGACACGGCGATCGTCGCCCACATCTCCGCGGACCGCGAGCGGGTCGAGCTCGTCTCGATCCCGCGCGACTCGATGGTGGAACGTCCCACGTGCGAGATGACGGACGGCAGCACCGTCGCGGGCGGTCGCTCGATGTTCAACTCCGCGTTCGCCACGGGCGCCGACTACGGCGGAGACCTCGAGTCCGCCGCCGGCTGCGCGGTCAAGACCGTGCAGGAGACGACCGGCGTCTACATCGACGACTTCGTGATCGTCGACTTCGCAGGGTTCGAGTCGATGGTCGACGCGATCGGCGGCGTGCCGATGTGCATCCCCGAGGCCGTCGACGACCCCAAGGCGGACCTGGTCCTCGACGCCGGCTTCCAGACCCTCGACGGTGCGGACGCCCTCGGGTACGCCCGGGCCCGCTACTCCCTCGGCGACGGCGGCGACCTGAGCCGGATCGGTCGCCAGCAGCAGCTGATCGCCGCGACGCTCAGCCAGGTGCTCAGCCAGAACCTCCTGACCGACGCCACCGGGCTCTACTCCTTCCTCGACGCGGCGACGAGCTCGCTGACCGTCAGCCCCGGACTCAGCTCAGTCACCGACCTCACCGGCCTCGCCTACAGCCTTCGGAGCATCCGGTCGGGCAACATCTCCCTCATGACCATCCCGACGTCACCCGACCCCGCGGACCCGAACCGACTCGTCTGGACGTACGAGGCCGACGAGGTCTGGGACAAGCTCGCGACCGACACGCCCCTGATCGAGGACGCCACGCCCGTCTCGGACGAGGCGGACCCGGGCACCGGCGGCACGACGGACGACACCTCCACGGAGGACGGGGCCGGGACGACCGAGGCGGCAGCCGAGACCGCGGACGAGACGGACACCACCGACGTCGGAGAAGAGAAGGAGGCGGGTCAGGAGGCGTTCGACCTGAACGACACCACCTCGACCTGCGAGTGACATGAGCGACGACGGATCTCTCCCGCCCAGCTTCACGCCACCCGGCGGCCGCTCTCGCCCCTCGGACGCCGACAAGGCGATCCCGGTGGGCTCGGACCGTCGCCGTTCGCGCCAGGGACCGACGCACCCACCGACACCGAACGGGATCCCCGCCTCCGGCACGTCGGGCGAGCCGCGGATCAAGCGGCAGTCCACCCGGGGCACGGGCGAGCAGCCGGTGACGCCCACCCGCAGGTCGGCCCGCGCGGACACGCCGCGGTCGGGGCGGACGCGAGCGTCGCAGCCACAGGCCCGCTCGGCGCAGCAGCAGCCGGCCTCGTACGCGCCCCGCAGCCAGCAGGGGCAGTCCCGAGCCGCGGCCCCGGCGGCGACCCGATCAGCCCCGGCCCCGAGGACGCAGGGCACGGGATCGTCGGGCATCCGCATCCGCAAGGGCCGCGTCACCGCCGTCATCCTCGTGTTCGTCCTGATCCTGCTGCTCGCGTGGCCGATCGGGCTGGTCATCTGGGCGAACGGCAAGATCCAGCACGTCGACGCGCTCTCGGGCGCGAGCGACACCGCGGGGACGACGTACCTGCTCGCCGGCTCGGACGCCCGTGACGGAGGCGTCGCCGAGGACGGGACCGAGGGAGCACGCACCGACTCGATCCTTCTTCTGCAGAAGCCGACCTCCGGTCCCGTCTCCCTGATCAGCCTCCCGCGCGACACGTACGTCGAGATCCCCGGCTACGGTGCCGGAAAGCTGAACTCGTCGTACTCCTACGGCGGTCCCGCGCTGCTGGTCCAGACCGTCGAGGGTCTCACCGGTCTCACGGTCGACCACTACGCCGAGATCGGCTTCACCGGGGTCGAGGACGTCGTCGACGCCATCGGCGGTGTGGAGCTCTGCCTGGACTACGACGTCGACGACGAGAAGAGCGGCCTCGTCTGGGAGGCCGGCTGCCACGTCGCGGACGGCGAGACCGCCCTGGCCTTCTCGCGCATGCGCTACTCGGACCCGAAGGGCGACATCGGCCGCGCGGAGCGCCAGCGTCAGGTCATCGGAGCCATCGCGGACGAGGCGATCACCCCGTCGCTGCTGTGGCATCCCGGACGCCAGGTCGAGCTCATCACCGCAGGAACGGACGCACTGCTGGTCGACGAGGACACCGGCATGGTGAATCTCGCCTCGCTCGGGCTGGCGTTCGTGAACGCCACGGGCGAGGAAGGCGTGACGGGGACTCCCCCGATCGCGAGCCTCGACTACCGGCCGGGCGGGATCGGCTCGACCGTCCTGCTCGACGAGGAGCTCGCCCCCCAGTTCTGGACGGACGTGCGCGACGGCAACTTCGAGCCGGGGACGACGGTCGGCGACGACGAGGCGTAGCCGCGGCGCGGAACGGCCCGGCGATCCGCCGGGCCGTTCCCGTCAGGCGGTGAAGCCCGTCGACCCCTGCGAGGAACGCGAGGCACGCAGCCGGGCACCCTTGGCACGAGCCTGGTCACCGAGCTCACCCTGGAACGCGACCATCTTCTCGCGCAGGCGCGCCGCGTCCTCGCCCTCTCCTGCACCGAGGATGCGTGCCGCGAGGAGACCCGCGTTCCGGGCACCCCCGACAGAGACAGTTGCGACCGGGACGCCCGCGGGCATCTGCACGATCGAGAGCAACGAGTCCATGCCGTCGAGGTGGCGCAGCGGGACGGGAACCCCGATCACCGGCAGCGGCGTCACGGCCGCGAGCATGCCGGGCAGGTGCGCGGCACCACCGGCGCCCGCGACGATCACACGGATCCCGCGTCCGGCGGCCTCGCGCCCGTAGTCGATCATCTCGGTGGGCATCCGGTGCGCCGAGACGACGTCCACCTCGACGGGGACGCCGAACTCCTCGAGCGCCTCGGCCGCGGCCTCCATCACGGGCCAGTCCGAGTCGGATCCCATGACGATCCCGACGAGCGGGTTCTGAGCGGACATCACGCCTCCTGGGTGGGGTTCTCGCCGCGCAGGATCGCAGCGGCGGCAGTCGCACGACGACGGACCTCGTCCAGGTCGTCGCCGCTCACGTTCACGTGGCCGAGCTTGCGGCCGGGTCGCACGTCCTTGCCGTAGAGGTTGACCCTCGCGTCGGGATAGGCGGCCAGGACGTCCGGCAGGGCGTCGGTCAGGTCACCGAGCGACGAGCCGAGCACGTTCGCCATGACGGTCCAGCGAGCCGTCGCGGAGGTGTCGCCGAGCGGAAGGTCGAGCACGGCACGCAGGTGCTGCTCGAACTGGCTCGTCACCGCACCGTCGATCGTCCAGTGCCCGGAGTTGTGCGGTCGCATCGCGAGCTCGTTGACGAAGATCTCAGGGGCATTCTCGTCCGTGCCGGCGACCTCGAACATCTCGACGGCGAGCACCCCCGTGACGTCGAGCCCTTCGGCGACGTCGACGGCGATCGCCCGCGCCCGTGCGGCGAGGTCGTCCCCCAGCCGCGGGGCGGGGGCGAGGACCTCGGAGCAGACCCCGTCACGCTGGATCGACTCGACGACCGGCCAGGTCCTGATCTCCCCCGACGGGCGACGCGCGACGAGGACCGCGAGCTCGCGGGTGAAGGGAACCTTCTCCTCGACGAGAAGAGGCGGTCCGCCCGTCGACGACGCGGCGAGCCAGTCCGCGGCGGCGTCGGCCGAGTCGACGACCCGCACTCCCTTGCCGTCGTACCCGCCGCGCGACGTCTTCACGACGGCGCTGCCGCCGACCTCGGCGAGGAAGGCCTCGAGCTCCTGCGCACCGGTCTCGGGATCGGTCGCGAGCGGGCGCCACCGGGGGCACGGGGCACCGAGAGCGGTCAGCCGCTCGCGCATCACGATCTTGTCCTGGGCGTGCCGCAGCGCGTGCGCGGAAGGGTGCACGGGCGTCCCCTCGGCGACGAGGGCGTCGAGGAGGGCGTTCGGCACGTGCTCGTGCTCGAACGTGAGTACGTCGGCCCGGGGGCCGGCCTCGGGGACGACGAGCGCCCGGAGATCGGCCTCGTCGCCGGCCGCGCCGACGGGTGCGTCGACCACGACCTGCGCCGCCGCCGTGCCCGCCGACTCGACGAGGACCCTCAGGTGCACACCGAGCTCACCCGCCGCGGGTGCCAACATGCGGGCCAACTGCCCGCCACCAACTACTGCAATCACTGGAGCTGCCACGATCCCCGAGCCTATCGGTACTCGGCGGCTGCTCGCCGACGTGTTCAGGGGCGGCCGAACCAGCCCTTGCGGCCGTGGGCGAGGGTGCGTCCGGTCGGGAGCACCGCGTTGGGATCGAGAGTGCGCGGCACACCGGCCAGGAAGATCGAGAAGACGGCGGGGACGCGCTGGGAGAGCTTGATGCGTCCACCGTCCGCGGCGACGAGGTCGCGGGCGAGGGCCAGACCGAGCCCTGTGCCCGCCCCGGAGGTGACGGACCTCTCGAAGATGTGCGGGGCGAGGTCTTCGGGGACACCGTCCCCCTCGTCAGCGACCTCGATGACCACGGTGCCGCGTTCACCGCCCGACCGCGTGCGGACCGTCGTCGTGCCACCGCCGTGCTTGAGGGAGTTCTCGACGAGCGTCGCCAGCACCTGCGCGAGCCCACCCGGGGTCGCGAGAGCCTGGGCGGAGTCGGGGATGTCGATGACGAGCCGGCGCTCGCCGCGCTCGAACGTCGGGCCGTACTCCTCCTCGAGCTGGCGCCCGATCTCGATCAGCAGCACGGGCTCGGTCGTCCCGCCGACCGCGCTGCGCGACCGCAGCAGCAGGTCGTCGACGACGCCGACGAGTCGCTCGATCTGCTCGAGGGAGATCCGCGCCTCCTCCTGCACCGCCTCGTCGTCCGAGGCCATCGAGATCTCCTCGAGGCGCATGCTCAGCGCCGTCAGCGGCGTCCGGAGCTGGTGCGAGGCGTCCGAGGCGAACTGCCGCTCGGCGGCCAGTCGTGTCGCCATCCGGTCGGCGGACCGCGCGAGCTCGTCCGCGACGAGGTCGATCTCCTCGACACCGGAGTCCTCGAGCCGAGGACGGACCTGCCCGGAGCCCAGCTGTTCTGCCGAGGCCGCGAGGTAGACGAGCGGTGCCGAGAGGCGGTTGGACTGCCAGACGGAGACGGCGATCCCGGCCCCGAACGCGACGACGGTGGCCACCGCGACGAGGAAGACGATCTGCGCCTCGCGGAGCGTGATCTGGTACGACGGGACACTGAGGGTGACCAGCGAGCCGTCGTCGGTGGTCAACGTCCGGGTGACGGTGTCGCCCGACAGCTCCTCACCGGCGTAGAGCACCTGGCCGTCGCTCGTGAGCACGGTGATGTAGGCGTCCAGCCGACCCGTGCCCGTGGCAGCGTTGTCGACGGTGCTCTGCGGCACCTCCTCGCCCGCCTCCGTGCGGCTGTCGATCTGACGGCCGAGGGCCTCGGACCGTGCCGTGAGCTCACGCAGCTCGATGTCCTCGACGAAGCGTGCACCGATGAAGGCCAGGGGCAGCCCGAGGAGCAGCACCGCGACGAGCACCGCGGAGACGGTGGCCGTCAGAAGCCTGCGCCTCATGCGAGCGCACCTTCCAGCCGGAGGATCAGGACTCGACGCCCAGCTCGAAGCGGAAGCCGAGGCCCCGGACCGTCGAGACGTAGCGCGGCGACCCGGCGTCGTCGCCGAGCTTGCGCCGCAACCAGGAGACGTGCATGTCGAGCGTCTTGGTCGAGCCCACGGGCTCGGATCCCCAGACGTCGCGCATCAGTGCGTCGCGCACGACGACGGAGCCCGCGTTCTGCACGAGGACGCGCAGCAGCTCGAACTCCTTGGTGGTCAGGTGCAGCTCACGGTCTCCCTGGAACGCGCGGTGCGCGGCGACGTCGACGCGCACGTCCTGGGCGTGGAGCTCCTCCTCCTCGACGGTGTCCGCGTGGGTGCGACGTAGGAGCGCCCGCACGCGCGCAAGAAGCTCGGCGAGGCGGAAGGGCTTGGTCACATAGTCGTCGGCACCGGCGTCGAGCCCGACGACCAGGTCGACCTCGTCGGCGCGCGCGGTCAGCACGAGCACCGGGGTGGTCAGGCCCTGGTTGCGGATCTCGCGGGCGACGTCGAGGCCGTCCATGTCCGGCAGGCCAAGGTCAAGGACGACGATGTCGGCCCCGCCGGCCGCATCGACGGCACCTTGCCCGGTGCCCTGCACGACGACGTCATAACCCTCACGCGTGAGCGCGCGGGCCAACGGCTCGGCAATTGCGGGGTCATCCTCCGCCAGCAGTACGTGGGTCATTCATCCATGTTAGGGCATCGAAGGTCCCAAGAGATCCCCCTGGGCCATCCTGTGGACGGTTATGTCCACGACAAGTTTCGTCGCAGCCCGGCGGCCTCGCGGGCCGACACCCCGCCGGCACGCCACGGGGAGAGTCCCGATCCTATCCGGCGGCAGACCGCTCCGTGTCCGCGGCGACGCGCAGGACACCGACCACGACGGCCACGGCGACGACCACCAGCGGAACTCCGACGACCGGGTTTCCTGACTGCACGGCGCCGACCCCCACGATCACCTGGAAGATCTGCCAGGTGATCGTCGGTGCACGACCACGCCGGCTCCCACGGACGAGCGCGCGCCCGGAGAAGTAGAGCGCGGCGGCGAGGCCGAGCGCGCACACCACGAGGAAGAGCGTCATGGCGACCAGCTCACCCGGCACGTCCGCCAGGCCGACGAGCAGGAGCACGGCGCCGGCGACCGCCGCGACCACCTCGAGCCCGAGCCCGACGAGGACGACCGTCAGCGCGCGGCTCCGCGGTGCGGACGGACTCTGCGGCGTCGCCGCGGGATCGATGTCAGACACGGTCACCCAGCCTACCCGGCGGCCGGAACCGAGCCTCAGCGGGCTGACCTGCGGCGACGCAGCCGTGTGACAAATACCTCACAAGTCATCTACAAGAAACCTCCGTGTTACCTCTTGTGCAGGGATTCTCGAGGTGTGAGGCTTGATCCAGCACATCCCCCCGAACGAATCTCCTGACCGTGGTGCGCCTACATGCGCCCGGGCCACGGAGTTCCCCTGCCAAGGAGACTGAGAATGGACTGGCGCCACCGCGCATCTTGCCTGGACGAAGACCCCGAGCTGTTCTTCCCCATTGGCAACACGGGTCCCGCGATCTTGCAGATCGAGGAGGCAAAGGCGGTCTGCCGTCGCTGCCCCGTCGTCGACACGTGCCTCAAGTGGGCCATCGAGTCCGGTCAGGACGCAGGCGTCTGGGGCGGGCTGTCCGAGGACGAGCGCCGGGCGCTCAAGCGTCGCACCGCCCGGGCCCGCCGCGCCGGCTGACACTCCGCCTCGAAGGGCCGACACCCCACGCGGGTGTCGGCCCTTCGTGCGTCCGGGGCGGTCAGTCGCGGTTGCGCGACCGCAGCTCGATGTCGATCACGACCTCGGTGCCGCCGCCCTCGCGCGCCGACCAGTCGATGGTCCCGTGCATCTCGTTGAGCACCAGCGTCGAGACGATCTGCGTGCCGAGCCCGCGCTGACCCGTCGTCCCCGGGGTCGGCGAGTCCCCGAGACCGACGCCGTCGTCGGCGACGACGACGTGGATCGCCTTCCCGTCGCGCTGGGCCTCGATCGTGACCCGCCCCTCGGTCCGCCCCTCGAGCCCGTGCTCCACCGCGTTGGTCACCAGCTCGGTGAGCACCAGGGCGAGCGGGGTGGCGACCTCGGCCGGCACCCGCCCGAAGGTCCCCTCGAGCGCCGTCGTGACCCGGGTGTCCGCCGAGGCGACGTCGGCGGCGAGGCGGAGCGCCCGGCTCGCCATCTCGTCGAACTCGACCTCCTCGTCCAGGGTCTGCGACAGGCTCTGGTGCACGAGGGCGATGGTGGCGACACGCCGCATTGCCTCCTCGAGGGCAGCCTTCGCCTCGGGGATCTCCATGCGTCGGGCCTGGAGCCTCAGGAGCGCGGCCACCGTCTGCAGGTTGTTCTTGACCCGGTGGTGGATCTCCCGGATGGTCGCGTCCTTGGTGATCAGCTCCCGCTCGCGCCGACGCAGCTCCGTCGCGTCGCGGCACAGCAGGACCGCGCCGATGCGCTGGCCGTGCTCCGTGAGCGGCAGGGCGCGCAGGGAGAGCGAGACCCCGCGCGACTCGAGGTCGGTCCGCCAGGGTGCGCGGCCCGTGACCACGAGAGGCAGCGACTCGTCGACCGGGGCCTGCTGCTCGACGAGGTCGGTGGTGACCTCGGCGAGCGAGCGCCCGACCAGCGGCCCGAGCACGCCGAGACGGTGGAAGCAGCTCAGGGCGTTCGGGCTCGCGTAGAGCACCTCGCCCTCGGAGTTGAGGCGCAGCAGGCCGTCCCCGACGCGCGGGGCTCCACGACGCGGTCCGGTCGCGGCGTGCGCCATGGGGAACTCGCCGCGCGAGATCATCCCGATCAGGTCGTCCGCGGCCTCGACGTAGTTGAGCTCGAGACGACTGGGGGTACGGCCGCTGCCGAGGTTCGTCTGGCGGGCGACGACGGCGATCGCACGGCCGTCGTGCACCACCGGCACCGCCTCCTCGCGGACCGCGTACGCACCGAACCACCGCGGCTCGCGCGAGCGTTGCGGCGCGATCTCGGACAGCGCACGGCGCAGTTGCGCGAGCTGCCCGTCCGGCGCCTTGGAGCCGACGATGTCGTCGTAGTGGACGGTCGCGCCCGTGCTCGGCCGGCACTGGGCGACGGCCACGAAGCCGTGCTCGGCCGTCGGCAGCCACAGGACGAGATCGGCGAAGGCAAGGTCGGAGATGACCTGCCAGTCGCCGACGAGCTGATGCAGCCAGTCGTTGTCCGCGTCGGACAGATCGGCGTGCTGGGAGAAGAGGTCACTCATGGCGGACACGGCACCAGCGTACGCAGGCGTGAGGGGTGCGGCGCCCGATAGAGTCCAGGGATACCCCGGCGAAAGGCATCCGCATGCACCTCACGGTGACCAGCACGTACCCGGCTCCCGTCGCGGAGGTCGCCGCCATGCTGGCGGCCGAGCCCTTCGTCCGGTGGCGTGCGGGACGGACGAGCCCGGGCGGCACGGTGGACCAGGCGGACGTCAGCGGCAGCCTCGACGGCGGGTTCACCTCGACCGTCCGTCGGACCGTGCCGACCACGGACATCCCGTCCCAGGTCCGCAGCTTCGTCGGTGACCACGTGGAGATCCGCCAGGTGGAGGTCTGGGAGCCCGGGACGGCGTCGCCACGGGGGACGGTGACGCTGGAGATCACCGGTGCGCCCATCCGGCTCACCGGGACGGTCCGACTGGAAGATCTTCCCGACGGCGGGACGGCGCAGACCTACGACGGGGTCCTGCGTGCCGCGGTGCCCCTCTTCGCGTCGACGATCGAGAAGGCCGCGGCCCAGGCGGTACGTGACGCGCTCTCCGCCGAGGAGGTCGCGGGCCGCGAATGGCTCACGGCGCCATAACACCCCGGTAACGATCCGGAAACGAGCCGCCCCCCCCCACAGGTCGCTGACCTGCGACGACGCTTCTTCAGCATTCCGCATCTCCCACCGGCAAGGTCGCTGTCGGTTGACACGCAACCGTGGTAGCGCTTCCATGAACCCACCGATGGAAGCGCTACCACGGCGTTGCCGTCACCGCCCCACAAGACAAGGGAGTCACCGTGCACCGCAGCACACGCACCCGTCGCCTGACCGTCACCGCGACGGCCGGCGCAGCAGCACTCGCGCTCACGCTCACCGCTTGCGGCTCGTCCGACAGCGACGACACCGCCGACAGCGGATCCTCGAACGGCGACGAGGAGATCACCCTCACCGTCGCGACGTTCAACGAGTTCGGCTACGAGGACCTCCTCACCGAGTACGAGGACCTGAACCCGAACATCACGGTCAAGCAGAAGAAGGCCGCCACCGCGGACGAGGCGCGCGACGCGCTGCGCAACTCGCTCGGCGCCAACTCGGGTGCGTCGGACATCGAGGCCATCGAGGTCGACTGGCTCGCCGAGTTCAAGCAGTACCCGGACAAGTTCGCAGACCTGACGAGCGACAGCGTCGAGGGCCGTTGGCTCGACTGGAAGACCGAGGCCGCCACGCTCGAGGACGGCGCTCTGATCGGCTACGGCACCGACATCGGCCCGGAGGCCGTCTGCTACCGCGCCGACCTCTTCGAGGCTGCCGGGATCCCGAGCGACCGCGAGGGTGCCGCCGAGTTCATCGGCGAGTCGTGGGACGACTACTTCGACGCGGGCAAGGAGTTCATGGCGAGCTCCGACGTCCCGTGGTTCGACTCCGCGGGCGCCACCTGGCAGGGCATGATCAACCAGGTTCAGAACGCCTACGAGGAGAACGACGGCACGATCATCGCGACCGAGAACCCCGAGGTCCGCGAGACGTACGACGCCGTCCTCACCGCCGCGGTCGACGAGAACCTGTCCGCCCACCTCGGCCAGTGGTCGCAGGACTGGACCGACTCGTTCCAGAACGACGGCTTCGCCACGATGCTCTGCCCGGGCTGGATGCTCGGTGTCATCGAGGGCAACGCAGCCGGCGTCGAGGGCTGGGACATCGCCGACACCTTCCCCGGTGGCGGTGGCAACTGGGGCGGCTCGTACCTCACCGTCCCGAGCCAGGGCGAGAACGTCGAGGCGGCCAAGGAGCTCGCCGACTGGCTGACCGCCCCCGAGCAGCAGATGAAGGCGTTCGCCGCCAAGGGCACGTTCCCGAGCCAGGTCGAGGCGCTCGACTCCGAGGAGCTCGCCGCGGCCACCAACCCGTTCTTCAACGACGCCCCGACCGGTGAGATCCTCGCCAACCGTGCCGAGGCCGTCTCGGTGACGCCGTTCAAGGGACCGAACTACTTCCCGATCAACACCGCCATGGCGGACGCGATCACCCGCGTGGACGTCGACCAGACCGACGACGCCGACTCCTCCTGGGAGAAGTTCGTCGCCGACGTCGACGCACTGGGCTAGGCCCACCCCCGGCTTCTGACGAAGCCGACGTCCCGGAGGGGCTCGCGGTCGAGACCGCGAGCCCCTCCCCCGGCCGACGAGCACGCGAACCGAGGAATCATGGCCACCACTACGCGCACCCCGGCGCCCGCACGGGGCAACACTCCCAGGAAACCCCGCCGGATCGGCTTCGGGGAGCGGTTCAACCGCTGGGACCTGAAGTTCTCGCCGTACCTGTACATCTCCCCGTTCTTCATCCTCTTCTTCATCACGGGGCTCTTCCCCCTCTTCTACACGGCGTTCGTCTCGGTCCACGACTGGGACACGATCATGGGCCAGGGCACGTACGTCGGGATGGAGAACTTCCAGTTCATCCTGAGCAGCCCCGACTTCTGGAAGGCGCTGCGGAACACCTTCAGCATCTTCCTACTCTCGTCGGTTCCCCAGGTGATCATCGCGATCACCCTCGCCGCGGTGCTCGACCAGAACATCCGTGCGAAGACCTTCTGGCGCATGGGTGTGCTGATCCCGTACGTCGTGACCCCGGTCGCGGTCGCCCTCATCTTCTCGAACCTCTTCGCGGACAAGTTCGGCCTCGTCAATGACATGCTGGGCACCCTCGGGATCGACCCCGTCGGCTGGCACAAAGAGGTTCTCCCCAGCCACTTCGCCATCGCCACGATGGTGAACTTCCGCTGGACCGGGTACAACATCCTGATCTTCCTCGCGGCCATGCAGGCCGTCCCGCGCGACCTGTACGAGGCCGCCGTCATCGACGGGGCCGGCCGGTTCCGTCAGTTCTTCTCGATCACGGTCCCGCAGCTGCGCCCGACCATCATCTTCGTCGTGATCACCTCGACCATCGGCGGACTCCAGATCTTCGACGAGCCCCGCATGTTCGACCAGTTCGGTCGCGGTGGCGCCGACGGTCAGTGGCAGACGCTGACGATCTATCTCTACGAGCTCGGCTGGACGCAGGGCGACTTCGGGCGGGCATCCGCCGTCGCGTGGCTGCTGTTCATGCTGATCGTGCTGATCGGGATCATCAACTTTGCGATTACGCGACGTATCTCAACGAGCGGAGACAAGCGATGACCGCCATGCCGAGCGCCCCCGCCCACGTGGCGCCCCGCCCCGGGAACGGCAAGCCCACCAAGCGTCGCGGGTCGGCCGTACGCCGACCCGGCTGGGTGACCTACGGAATCCTCGGCGCGTTCCTCGCCGGCTCCGTCTTCCCCATCTACTGGTCGTACCTGATCGGGTCCTGGGACGCGCAGGTGCTCACGCGTGACCCCATGCCCTGGTGGCCAGGTGGGAACTTCTTCACCAACGCGGCGACGGTGATCGACACCATCCCGTTCTGGAAGGCGACGATGAACTCGTTCATCGTCTCGGCCACGACCGCGATGACGACCGTCATCTTCGCGACCCTCGCCGGTTACGCGTTCGCCAAGCTGCGGTTCAAGGGCAAGGGCCCTCTGCTCGTCTTCGTCATCGCCACCATGGCCGTGCCGACGCAGCTCGGCGTGGTCCCGCTCTACCTCGTGATGTCGAAGCTCGGCTGGACCGGGTCGCTCACGGCCGTGATCGTCCCTGCGCTGGTGACGGCGTTCGGTGTGTTCTGGATGACCCAGTACATGGGATCCGCCATCCCCGACGAGCTGATCGAGGCCGCGCGCGTCGACGGCGCGTCGATGATCCGGACCTTCTGGCACATCGGACTGACTGCGGCCCGGCCCGCAGCGGCGATGCTCGCGCTGTTCACGTTCATCCAGACCTGGACGAACTTCTTCTGGCCGTTCATCGTGCTCGGCCCCGAGAACCCGACCCTCCCGGTCGCGCTGCAGCAGCTGCAGGCCGCCTTCTTCGTCGACTACTCGCTCGTCCTCGCGGGCGCCACACTCGCCACCCTGCCCCTGCTCGTGCTGTTCATCTTCGTGGGTCGACAGCTCGTCGCAGGCATCATGCAGGGGGCGGTCAAGGGATGATGAACCACATGACCAGCTTCCGACCGACGTCTCCGCACGTCATCAGCCCGGCGAACGCCTCCGGCGTCGTGCGCTTCCCCGAGGGCTTCCTCTGGGGCGCCGCGACCGCCGCCTACCAGGTCGAGGGCGCGGCGTGGACCGACGGCCGGCAGGACTCCATCTGGGACGAGTTCGCCCGTGTTCCCGGTGCCGTCCTGCACGGGGACGACGGCGCCGTCGCCTGCGACCAGTACCACCGCTACCGCGAGGACGTCGCGCTCATGCGCCGGCTGAACCTCGACACGTACCGCTTCTCGACGTCGTGGTCCCGGGTCCACCCGGCCGGCGGTCCGGTGAACCCCGCAGGACTGGCGTACTACGACCGCCTCGTCGACGAGCTCCTCGCCAACGACATCCTGCCGTGGCTCACCCTGTACCACTGGGACCTGCCGCAGGCCCTCGAGGAGCAGGGCGGCTGGGCCAACCGAGACACCGCGTACCGGTTCGCCGACTACGCCGTCACGATGCACGAGGCGCTCGGCGACCGCGTCGGGGTGTGGACGACGCTCAACGAGCCCTGGTGCTCGGCGTTCCTGGGCTACACCGGTGGCCAGCACGCCCCGGGCCGACAGTCGAGGTCGGACGGACTCGCCGCGGCGCACCACCTGATGCTGGGCCACGGCCTGGCGGTGCAGGCCCTGCGCGAGCGGGCGCCCGAGGCGAACCTCGGCATCACGCTGAACTTCGAGGTGGAGGACCCGGTCGACCCGGAGAACCCGGCGGACGTCGACGCGGCCCGTCGGCTCGACGGCCAGTTCAACCGGATGTTCGCCGACCCGATCATCAAGGGCGCGTACGCCCCGGACGTCCTCGAGGACGTCGCGGGACTGGGGCTCGAGGACCACGTCCACGACGGTGACCTCGAGATCATCTCGACGCCGATCGACTCGCTCGGCGTGAACTACTACCACGGGAACCTCGTGGGCTCCGAGCCCGCCAGGGCCGAGCGTGGTGGCGAGGCGCCGACGGACCGGGCCACGAGCTCGCCGTTCCCGAACGACGAGGGCGTGTACGTCCACCCGCGCGACCTGCCGGTGACCGACATGGAGTGGGAGATCCAGCCCGAGGGGCTGACCCGCCTGCTCCTGCGCCTGCAGAAGGACTACACGGGCCCCGCGGGGATCAAGCTCTGCGTCACCGAGAACGGGTGCGCGTACGACGACGTCCCGGACGAGTCCGGCTACGTCGACGACCAGAACCGCCTCGACTTCTACGACGGCCACCTGCGGGCCATCAAGGAGGCGATCGACCTCGGCGCCGACGTCAACGGGTACTTCGCGTGGTCCCTGCTCGACAACTACGAGTGGGCATGGGGCTACGGCAAGCGGTTCGGGATCGTGCGCGTCGACTACGAGACGCAGGAGCGGACCGTCAAGGCGAGCGGCCGGTGGTACGCCGACGTCGCCCGCGACGGCCTGGTCCCCGCACGCCCGTGATCACGAATCCTGCCTACCGGCAAGGTTCAGGCACGATAGAGCCATGATGTCGAGCACCCCCACCCTGGACGAGGTCGCGCGCACCGCGGGAGTCTCGCGGTCGACGGCCTCGCGGGCCATCAACGGCGGCAGTCGCGTGTCGCCCGAGGCCCAGCAGGCGGTGGACGACGCCGTCGCCCGGCTCGGGTACTCCCCGAACCGGGCGGCGCGGTCCCTCGTCACGCGCCGGACGGACTCGATCGCGCTCGTCGTGCCCGAGCCCGACGAGCGGATCCTCAACGACCCGTTCCTCTCGGGAACGCTGCGCGGCGTCAACGCCGCGCTCGGGGCGAGCGACCTCCAGCTCGTCCTCGTGATGGCGCGCCCGGGCGACAGCTCGGGCCGGATCGCCCGCTACCTCCAGTCTGGCCACGTCGACGGCGCGATCGTCACCTCGCACCACCGCGAGGACGGACTCGAGTCGGCACTGCTCGACACGCGGATCCCGTCCGTGTTCGTCGGCCGGCCCTTCGACGACTCCGACACGCTCCGGTACGTCGACATGGACAACGTGGAGGGCGGGCGCACCGCGGCCCAGCACCTGATCGACCGGGGCCGGACCCGCATCGCCACCGTCACCGGTCCGCTCGACATGACGGCCGGTGTGGACCGCTTCACCGGGTGGCGCTCGGCTCTCGAAGGGGCCGGGCTCGACGCGGGCCGTGTCGAGCACGCCGACTTCACCCGCGAGGGTGGTGCCGCGGCGATGCGCAGGCTTCTCGACGTCGCACCGGACCTCGACGCGGTCTTCGTCGCCTCCGACCTGATGGCCTCGGGTGCGCTCCGCGCGCTCCGCGAGGCCGGGCGGGACGTTCCCGGCGACGTCGCCGTCGTCGGGTACGACGACCTCGGCATCGCCGCCAACGCCGCGACCCCGCTGACGACGATCCGCAACCCCGTGATCGAGCTGGCGAACCTGGCGACGCACACGGTCCTCGCGCTCGTGGCGGACGACACGCCGCCGGCGCAGACGTCGTTCCCCGTCGAGCTCGTCGTGCGCGAGTCGTCCTGACCGGTCGCTAGCCGCGCTGCGCCGCCCGCACACCGCGTGACGTCCGCCGGCGGGGGTCGGTCTTCTCCCGCTCGAGCTCGGCGGTCGTCGCGTCGATCCAGCCGTCGACGCGCGCCCACTCGCTGAAGAGCCACGTGCCGCGGTCGTCGGCACCGGCGGGCAGGACCCCGGGAGCGGTCGACCAGCCCTTCATCACGATGTGCTTGTCCATCGGCAGCTCGCGCCAGATGTCTCCGAAGGTCACGAGCTTCTCGAGCCCCGTGTGTGCCACGACGACCACGCCGGCGCGCGGGCAGGCGTCGAGCGCCGCGAGAAATCCGCCAACGTGCGGCGCCATGACGTGCGGCATCGCCGCGGCCATCGCCGCGAGGTCGGACTGCCCGGCGTCCTGCAGCGCGGCGATCCGTGCGGACCGGCGCCGCGGCGTGACGTTCCCGCCCTCCGGGAACAGCAGGAGCGCCGAGTCGTCCGACATCGTCCGTGCCAGGTCTCCGACGGCCTCGCTTCCGCCCGGGTCGTCCGCGGCGCGTCGCAAGTGCGGCACGACGAACTCTGCGGGGATCCGGCTGAGCAGGGTGTCGATCGCCGGGTCCCACCGCAGGGTGTCCTTCAGGACGATCCGGGGCTCACGCCGGGCGACGTTGAGCAGCGCGTCGACGAGGACGAACGAGTCCCCCGGGCCCGCGTGGCGACTGACCACGACCGCGGGCACGCCGTCGAGCCCGCGGATCTCGTCCGCGTCGATGCTGATGCGCAGCCGCAGGGTCCAGCGGATCTGCCAGAAGAGGACCTTGACCATCCACGCGGCGAACCGGAGGTTCACGGAGCGGAACACCTTGCGGTCCATCGCGTACCCGAACCCGGACGCCACCCAGATACCGAAGAACCCCAGCAGGGCCGTGGCCTCCCACAAGATGTAGAACACGGTCATCCAGGCCATCCGCGGTGCCCGGAGGCGGCCGGGCAGCGCCCAGCTGACGACCGCGAGGGCGAGCAGGACCAGCAGGATGCTCGTCGGCGCGAGCAGTACCGCGATCGCGACCATCACGGGCGCGAGGACGAACCGGCGGACCCACCACGGGGGCGGGGCGACGTTCACCTGGCGTCCAGGTACTCGACCGAGGACTCGTAGGAGGCGTCGATCCGCGCCCGGGTCGCGTCGAGCCGGCGGAACGCACCCACCTTCTCGTCGCCGGGCTGGGGACCGCCGGCGGGCAGGACGTGGACCTCGACGCCCTCGGGGACGTTCTTCAGGTCCCGGGCGAAGCGGTGGCGGCGGGAGATCTCGAAGGTCACCTTGGCGACGTCGACGGCGGTCTTCGGCGCGTAGAGCGGCTCGTCGATGCGGCCGACCTGCAGGACGTAGACGCGGTCTGCGCCCCGACGCACCGCCTCACCCAGCGGGATCGAGCTGACGATCCCCCCGTCGACGAAGTGCTCGCCGTCGATCTCGGTGGGCGGCAGCGCACCGGGGACCGACGCCGACGCCATCACGGCGTCGAGCAGCGGGCCCTCGGTGAACCAGTGCTCCTCGGCCTTCTCGATGCTCGCCGCGCAGACGACGAGCGGAACCTCGAGGTCGGCGAACGTGAGCCCGTCGCCGAGAACTCCGACAAGGAGCGCCCGGAGCGTGTCGGGGTCGTTGAGGTGCGTCCGCGTGCGGGCGAGTCGTTGGACCTGGCGGAACCACGACTCGCCGTACACCCGGCTCGCGGTGTCGGACGACCACGCCGTGAGCAGACGGTCGACTACCTCGAGACGCGGTGTCTCCGCGAGCGCCGCGCCGTTGATGGCACCGATCGACGTCCCGACGACGAGGTCGGGCGTGATCCCTCGCTCGAGCAGCGCGCGGATCATCCCGATGTGGACGGCTCCGCGGACGCCGCCGCCGCCGAGGACGAATGCCGTGGTCATACCGTTGATCGTAGGGGACGGGTCAGTCGCGCTGCATGACGTGGCCGTAGCGGTGCAGCGTGCGGCTGACAGCCTGCTCGTGCAGCACCGCCAGCAGCTCGCGACGACCGCTGGCGACGACCGGCTGGTCGAGGACCGTCACGAATCCGACTTGCTCGGCGGCAGCCTCGCGCAGCCCCTCGACGTCGCCGACCACGCGGACGCGTCCGGTCACCCGACCACGGCGCACCTGCTCGGCGAACTCGGCGTCGCTGGTGCCGTGGGCGCCGCTGCGCACCACCCGTGCGGAGACGCCGGCACGTCGGGCGGCCGACAGCACGCGTGCCACCTCGACGGGCCTGGCGCCGTCGCCGACGCGGACCGTCAGGCGGTCCACCGGCCGGTAGCGGAAGACGTTCGACTCGGCCACGAGCCCGCTCGGGTCGTGCTCGACGCCGAACTCGCGCACCCACTGGTGCTCGTCGTCCGCCTCCGCCCAGGCCAACCATGCGTCGGGGTCGGTGTCGCGGTCGGGCAGGGCGGCGTCGTCGTGCCAGGTGCCGAACTGCGCGACGTAGTTGGGCCCGCCCGCCTTGGCGCCGGGGCCCACGGCCGAGGCCTTCCACCCGCCGAACGACTGCCGCTGGACGATCGCCCCGGTGATGTGCCGGTTGACATAGGCGTTGCCCACCTCGACGCGGTCGAGCCAGTGGTCGACCTCGTCCGTGTCGAGGCTGTGGATCCCGCCGGTGAGGCCGTAGTCGACGTGGTTCTGCAGCGCGAGCGCCTCGTCGAGGGTGTCGACCGTCATCAGCCCGAGGACGGGGCCGAAGACCTCCGTCTCGTGGAAGAACGAGCCGGGGGCGACGCCCTCCTTGAGCCCGGGAGTCCACATCTTGCCGTCGTCGTCGAGCTGCCGCGGCCGGACGAGCCAGGACTCGCCCGGCTCGAGCGTCGTCAGCGCACGCTCGAGCTTTCCGCTCGCGGGCTCCGTGAGCGGGTTCATCACCGTCGCGAGGTCGGTGCCCGGGCCGACGACGAGCGACCGGACCGCGTCCACGAGCTGGCGGCGGAACCGACGGCCCGTCTCGGTCCGCGGGTCTCCGACCGAACCGACGAGGATGCCGAGCGACGCGGCCGAGCACTTCTGACCGGCGTGCCCGAAGGCGGACCGCACGAGGTCGGCGACCGCGAGGTCGATGTCCGCCGCGGGCGTGACGACGAGGGAGTTCTTGCCCGAGGTCTCGGCGAACAGCGGCCGCTCGGGACGCCACCCCGCGAAGAGCTGGGCGGTCTCGAGAGCTCCGGTCAGGACGACGCGGGCGACGCCCTCGTGGGTGACGAGGTGCTGGCCCGCGTCACCGTCGGGGACGCGGAGGAACTGTACGACGTCGCGGGCGACCTGCTCGTCGAACGCCGTATCCGCCGTCCCCTCGGCACACTCACGGGCGACGTCGAGCAGGCCCGCGTGGATCGCGTCGATCGCGATCTCGAAGCACCGCGGGGTGGGCGGCGCGGGCTTGGCGAGCACCGAGGACCCGGCCGCGAGCGCGGCCACGACTCCGCCGACGGGGATCGCCACCGCGAAGTTCCACGGCGGGGTCACGAGCGTGACGCCGTCCGGCGTGAAGGTCGCACCGGGAACCTCGTCGAGCTCCTCGGCGGCACGCGCGTAGTAGTTGGCGAAGTCGATCGCCTCGCTGATCTCCGGGTCGGCCTCGGCCACGGTCTTGCCGGGCTCGTGCACGAGCGCCGTCACGAGGTCGGTGCGCGCCTCCTCCAGACGCCGGGCGATCGCGCGCAGCGCCCGTGCACGACAGGCGGTGGAGACCTCGGACCAGACCTGCGCGGCGCGATCGGCGCGCGCGACGGCGGCGTCGATCTCGGGGAGCGAGTCGATCTCCGCGGCCTGCACCGGACGGTAGCCCTCGCCCGCGACCACCCGCCGGGCCCACGCGCGGTGGGCGGCGACAGCAGGGTCGGTGTCGGCGACGTTCTCGAACCCGTCGACCGGGAGCTCGGCGGGGTTCTGCTCCTGACGTTCCTGCCGGCGGGGCACGACCGCGTCCCCCGGCTCGCCGAAGCCGCCCTCGACGGACGCCCGGAACGCCGCCTCCTGACCGTCCATGGGCGTCGGGACGTCACCCTCGGGCTCCGGGGCGAACATCGAGTGCACGAAGTTCTGGACCGCGGAGTTCTCCTCGAGGCGTCGGACCAGGTAGGAGACCGCGACGTCGAAGTCCTCGTCCCGCACGACCGGTGTGTAGAGGACGACACGGCCCCCGTCCTTCGCGACCTCGTCGCGCACGGCACGGGACTCGGCCGGGGACATGCCCTGCAGCATCTCGACGTCGAGGGCCTCGGAGACCCCGCGCTCGCGCCCGAGCAGCACGGCGAGCGCCACGTGGAAGAGGTTGTGGGACGCGGCACCGATCCGCACCGCGTCGGTGCGGGGGGCACGCAGTGCGTGGTCGAGGAGCCGGACGTAGTTGGCGTCGACCTCGGGCTTGGACCCGTAGGGGGCGAGCGGCCAGCCGTGGCTCTCGGCCTCGACGTGCTCCATCGGGAGGTTGGCGCCCTTGACGAGCCGGACCTTGATCCGTGCGCCGCCGTCGGCCACGCGGGCAGTGGCGAACTCGGTGAGCTCGTCGAGCGCCCCGAGCGCGTCCGGGAGGTAGGCCTGCAGGACGATGCCGGCCTCCAGGCCGTGGAACTCCTCACGGCTGAGCACCGTCCGGAACACGGCGGTCGTCAGCGCCAGGTCGCGGTACTCCTCCATGTCGAGGTTGAGGAACACCCCGTGCTCCTGGGCGGCCCGGTAGAGCGGGAGCAGCCGCTCGACGACACGGTCGCGCGACCCCTCCAGGTCCCACGTGACGAGCTGGGAGGCGACCGAGGAGACCTTGACCGAGACGTAGTCGACGTCGGGGCGCTCGACGAGCGCGATCGTCCGGTCGAGGCGGGCCTGCGCCTCGGCCTCGCCGAGCACGGCCTCGCCGAGAAGGTTGACGTTGAGCGCGTACCCCTGCTCGCGGGTGCGCGCCAGGTGCTTGCCGAGGCCGGGCCCCGCGTCCGCGACGAGGTGCCCGACGAGCTGGCGCAGCCTGATCCGGGCGGCCGGGACGACGACGCCGGGCAGACCGGGCGCGAGCGCCCCGCCGGCCCGGAGCATCAGCCGGTCGACGGGCCCGAGGAAGCCCTGCGCGTGCCCGGCGAGGTCGCCGAGCCGGTTGAGCTGCTTGGCGGCGACCGCCGAGTCGTGGGGGCGGGCGACGTCGTCGACGAACCGGACGGCGAGCTCCAGACCCTTCGGGTCGGAGACGAGCGCGCCGAGCCGGCCTGCGGTGGCCTGCTCGGAGCGGTTCTGGTCGGCGTCCGCCGCGGCGACCCAGGACCTGGCGAGGTCGACCGCCGACTCCACCAAGTCGAGATCCGTCACCGCCGGGCTGGAGAAAGTGTGGCTGCTCATACTCCACTGTGCATGCTGTCCTGACGTGCCGTCTTGTACGTTCCGGGCTCAAATAGTCCCTGTGTACGACAACGCCGAGCCGACTCCCCCGCCCCTGCCCGCGGCGGGGCTCGTCACCGATGCAAGCGCTGACGGCGCGGAGCGGCTCCTGGGCGCCCTGAGCCCCGTGATGATCGCCCTGATGGACCAGCTCGCCCAGACGATGTTCTGCGCCAAGACGCCGTCCGGCCGGTACGTCGCCGTCAATCGGGTCTTCGTCGGGCGCACCAACGCCAAGTCCCGCCGCGACGTCGTCGGCCGGACCGCCGCCGACCTGTTCGTCCCCGAGCTCGCGGAGCGCTACGCCCACCAGGACGCCGAGGTGATCCGCACCGGAGACCCGCTGCGCAACGAGCTCGAGCTGATCCGGCGGCTCGGCGGCACCCCCGGCTGGTTCCTCACGTCCAAGCTGCCCGTCCGGGACGTGCGCGGCGAGCTCGTCGGTCTCGTCTCCGTCTCCCAGGACCTGCACGAGTCCGACGCGGACGACGCCACCATGGACTCCATGACGCGCCTCGCCGCCGGGATCGACGCGCACCTCGGCTCCCCGCTGACGACCGCCGAGCTCGCCCGGCTCGCCGGGTGCAGCCCCGACTCCCTCACGCGCCGTGTGCGCCGCGTCTTCTCCCTCACGCCCCGCCAGCTCGTCCTGCGTGCCCGCGTCGACCGGGCGACGGAGCTGCTCACCAGCACCGACCTGCCGATCGTCGACGTCGCCAGCGACTCCGGTTTCTACGACCAGCCGTCGTTCACCCGGACGTTCGCCCGCCTGACCGGGGAGACACCGGCGTCGTTCCGACGGCACTCGCGGCGCTGAACGGTCTCGACGGGCTCGACCGCCGTCACCCGCCCGTCGAGACCGTCGCGCTGGTCTCGACGGGCTCGACCGCCGTCACCCACCCGTCGCGCCGGTCGAGCTCGTCGAGACCGGAGCCGCCCGTGCGGAAGACGTGCCGACGCTGCACGGCCCACCCGACGAAGAACAGGATCCCGTCGGTGAGCAGCTTGGCGGGCAGCAGCGCGACGCCCAGGGTCTGGAGACCGAGCAGCATCAGGTACCCCGCAACCACGAGGGACACGGCGAGGGCGACGTAGCGTGCTGCCTCCGCGCGCGTCGCCCGGTGGTCCGTCGACCGGAACACGACGAACTTGTTGAGCAAGAAGTTCACCGAGCCGCTGACGATCCGCGCGCCGACGACGGAGAGCAGGAGGGATCCGGTGAGCGCCTGCAGCAGGAGGAGCATCAGGACGTCGACGCCGAAGGACGCGACGCCGGTCCCGACGAACCGGATCAGGGGCGCGAGGATCCGGAGCGAGTCGACGACGGGCCGGAAGTGCGACGACTCGTTCTCGTCGAGGTAGACCGTCTCGATCTCGACCTCGTCGACGTCGACCCCGTCCCGGGGCGCCTGCAGGAGGACCGCGAGCTCGTACTCGAACCGCTCCCCCGGGATGCTCCGGAGCCACGGCAGCAACGACGCCGGGTACGCGCGCAGGCCGGTCTGGGTGTCGTGGACCCGAAGGCCCGTCACGAGCCGGAAGAGGCTGCGCGAGACCGCGTTTCCCACGCGGCTGCGCAGCGGGACGTCGCCGACGAAGCGCCGACCGCCGACGACAGCCGTGCCCGGCCGGACGTGGCCCGCCACGCGGAGGATGTCCTGCACCGTGTGCTGCCCGTCGGCGTCGGCGCACACGACGTCGGCCCCCGGGTACCGGGTCTCGACCTCGCGGATCCCGAGCTTGAGGGCGTGGCCCTTGCCGTGGTTTCCCGGCACCGGGTCGGCGACGACGTCGGCGCCCAGCGCGGCGACGTCGTCGAACACGGTCGCATACCCGGCCCCGGAGCCGTCGTCCACCACGAGGACGGACAGGTCGGGCGCCGTGCGCCGCAGGTCGGCCACCAGCGCGAGCAGCCGGTGATCGGGCTCCAGCGCGGGGATCAGGACGACGGCGGAGGTCTGTGTCGGCATCGGGGTGCCCGTCACTCGGCGATGTAGAGGATGTCGGAGGTCCCGCGCTCTTCACCCTTGCCGAGCGGGTCGTTGACGACCTCGCCGTCGTAGTACATCGTCGACGACCCGCCGCCGTCGATGTTGTACGCGGTCGTCGCCCCGAGGCCCTGCATGATCTCGGCGAGACCGGTCATGGTGACGCCAGCGCTGTAGCCGGGGCTGCGCCCGTCGACGACGACGAACACCAGGTGGTTCTCGTCGATCACGCCGATCGCCGTGCGCGGCTGCTCGCCCTGGATGGAGTGGTTCCCGAAGTTCGTGTCCACCTCGACGTCCTCGATCCCGTCGGGGATCTCCCCGTCCTCGAGGATCACCGGGCCGAACGAGAGGGTGTTCCAGACACCGTCCTCGACGAGCGTCTCGGCGTCCGTCGTCGTCTCGTCGTAGGTCTCGACGTGGCCGTCGCGATAGAAGGCCAGCCCGTCGCGCGCCCCCTCGTCGCGGTACACGACGCCGTTGCGGATCACGATCCCCGTGTCGCGGAACCCGTAGTAGTCGCCGTTGATCGCGAAGATCGCGTCGTGGTCTTCGGCGATCTCGGAGGTGTCGGCGATGATGTTCTGCCCGAACTGGTCCTCGGCGAAGGCGGAGCGCAGCTGTGTCATGTCGTCGAGGACGACGTACGCCACGTAGTACGTCACGGTCTCGTCCCCCGTGCCCTCCACGATCGTCTCGATCTCGATCGTGGGGTCGTCGGCGCTGGCCGAGTCCGCCTCCGTCGCGTCGGCCGACTGCTCCGCCTCGTAGCTCGAGACGTCGGCGATCTCGACGTGCTCGACCACGAACCGGTCGAGCGCCCAGGCCGCGCTGCCACCCAGTGCGAGGGTCACCGCCACCCCGGAGGCGACGAGCGCTCTGCGAGTCCGTCGTTTCGTCACGCCTCCTGTCTAGACACCGGAACCAGGAGGACGGCATGGGGTTCCTGAGGGATTCCTGTGCGTCGCCGCTCGACGGGCCTGACCACCGGCCGGCGTTGTACGTTGGGCGCATCAGCGATGCCGCTGACCCGGCGGCATCGGTCGACCTCGTACCCGGAGGACCCGTGTCCACAGTGACCACCAGCGCACCCGACTCGATCGCCGCGAGCGGCGGCCCGCTCGGTACCGCGCTCGCCCAGCTCTCGGGCGCCGTCTCCATGCTCGACCTCGACGCGGGGATGCACGAGATGCTCGCCGTCCCGCGCCGTGAGGTGCACGTGAGCGTGCCGCTCAGACGCGACGACGGGTCGACGGTCCTGTTCCGCGGGTACCGGGTGCAGCACAACGTCTCCCGGGGCCCCGGCAAGGGCGGTCTGCGGTTCCACCCGAGCGTCGACATCGACGAGGTCCGTGCCCTGGCGATGTGGATGACGTGGAAGTGCGCCATCGTCGACCTGCCGTACGGCGGCGCCAAGGGCGGCGTGACCATCGACCCGCGCGAGCACTCCGAGTCCGAGCTGGAACGGGTGACCCGCCGATACACCAGTGAGATCAAGCCGGTCATCGGCCCCGACGTCGACATCATGGCGCCGGACATGGGCACGAGCGAGCAGACGATGGCCTGGGTGATGGACACCTACTCCGTCAGCCAGGGATACACGATCCCGGCCGTGGTCACCGGCAAGCCGATCGCCGTCGGCGGGTCCCTGGGACGCGCGACCGCGACGTCCGCCGGTGTCGTGCACACGACGCGCGCGGTGCTCACCGAGGCAGGGGTCGACCTGGCCGAGGCGCGGATCGCCATCCAGGGCTTCGGCAAGGTCGGCGGGCACGCCGCCGAGATCTTCGCCGCCGAGGGGGCCACCGTCGTGGCGGTCAGCGACCAGTACGGCGGGGTGATCAACCGTGAGGGACTGGACATGCCGGCCCTCATGGAGCACTTCGTCGCCACCGGCTCCGTGGTCGGCTTCGCCGAGTCCGACCCGATCGACAACGACGCGCTCCTCGCGCTCGAGGTGGACGTGCTCGTCCCCGCCGCCGTCGAGGGCGTGATCGACGAGCGCACGGCGCCGACCGTCCGGGCGCGGTTCGTCGTGGAGGGCGCCAACGGACCGACCACCGGCGAGGGCGACCGGATCCTCGCGAAGAACGGGATCGTCGTCGTCCCGGACATCCTCGCCAACGCGGGCGGCGTCGTTGTCTCCTACTTCGAGTGGGTCCAGGCCAACCAGGCGTACTGGTGGGCCGAGCACGAGATCGCCGAGAAGCTCGAGCACCGGATGCACTCCGCGTATGCGGACGTCGCGGCGCTCGCCCGCCGCGAGGACATCCGCCTGCGCGACGCCGCGCTGGCCATCGGTGTCCAACGTGTCTCCGAGGCGCACAAGATCCGCGGCCTCTACCCGTGACCTGCCGGTGCCGGGCGGGCGACGGACCGCACCCCGCCCGGCACCGCACGGTGCGTAGTATCCGGGCATGATCCGAGAGCACGCACTCCTGCCCGTCCGCCCCGGTCAGGAGGCCGCCTTCGAGGCGGCCTTCGTCGAGGCCCGCCCGCTGATCGCCCAGCAGCCCGGCTTCCTCGGCCTGACACTCTCACGCGGCGTCGAGTCGAGCTCGACCTACCTGCTGCTGGTCGAGTGGGAGTCCGTCGAGGCGCACGAGGAAGGGTTCCGCAGGTCGGCGCAGTTCCCGCGCTGGCGCGAGCTGCTGCACCACTTCTACGAGCCGAAACCCGTCGTCGAGCACTACGTCGAGGTCCCGGCCGGATCAGCCGACGGGACGCTCCCGCAGCACTGAGACCCACGGGCTGACGAACGCGATCGAGGCGATCCCTGCGGCCGCGACGGCGACAGTCTCGTCACCGGGGACGTCGGCGAACCGTGCGACCGCGATCCAGCCGAGCATCCAGGCGGCGCCGAGCCCCGTCCCCGCCGCGAGCCACGTGCGGGCGGCAGCCCAGTGCGCGACGACGACCACGGCCAGGCCCAGGGCACCGACGACCGCGAGCGCCGTCGTGCGACCGACGGGATGTCCGGCGTCGGCGAGTACCGCGGCGACGGTGCTCGCCGCCGTCGTGAGGGACCACCCGACTCCCAGGCCGACGACCAGGTCGACGGTGAGCGCCTCCGTCCGCCGCTCGGCACCGTCGCGGACGAGGCCCGCGGCGGCTCCGAGGAACGCGGCGGCCGCGAGGACCATGGCGCCGCCCGTCACCGCGCCGTCCGGCATCGTCTGCGCCACGGCGAGGGCGAGCGCCGCCCCCGCCACCCACCAGCCGGTGGCACGCATCCGCGCGCGTGCGGCCTGCAACGGGAGGGTCTGGTAGGTCGCGAGCACCGCGAGACCGGCGAGGAGGACGTAGCGGCCGAGGTCCGCCTCCTCGGCGGGCGCCAGGAGCGTCGCCGAGGGGTCGAGAGGCTCGCGGTTCCACAGGCCCGCGCACACCGCGAGGACGACGCTGACGATGACGGCGGCACGCCGGACGTCGTCGCCGGGGGTCGCGTGGTGCGCACGTGTCCGCATATTTCTCAGGATGGCGGGCACGCGCGTGTTTGTCCGTCAGCCGCGCCGACGCATCCCGACCGTCACGAGCGGGGCGACGAGGGCGACCGCGGCCGCGACGGCCGCGGCGACGGCGACCGTCTCGTCGATCAGGGGCCCGTTGAAGCGACCGGCACTGATCCACCCGATGCCCCAGGCCATCGCGAGACCGATCGCGATCGCGACCGTCGGACGCGGCGCCGCGAAGATCGCGTAGGCGATCGCGAGCGCCGTCCCGGCGCCGAGCACGACGACGCCCCAGATGCTGGCGTCGGCCGACGTGCCGATGTCCTCAGCGGTCAGCGTCGCGGCGACGTCAGCGAGCGTCGCGACCGACGCCCACCCGAGGTACAGCCCGACTGTTCCGTCGGTGACCAGCGACTCGAACCACCCGCTGGCGGGGATCCGCACCAGCCGGACGAGGATCACCGCGAGCACCGCGACGAGCAGCGCGATCACGACGACGCTGAGCCAGAGCCACCCGCCCTGGATCACCCCGATCCATGCGGCGTTGAGCAGCATCGACGCGAGCACCCACCACGAGACGGACCGGAGTCGGTCGTTGGTGGCCTGCGCGGGCAGTGCCTGGTAGACGGCGAAGACGGCGAGGCCCGCGTAGATGACGGACCAGATCGAGAACGCCGGGGAGTCGGGGGCGAGGACCGTGGCGTCGGCGGCGAGGGCACCCCCGGCCGCGTCCTGGATGGCCTGTCCCCCGGCCGCCCCGGAGCCGACGGCAGCACCCGCGATCGCGACGACGGCACCGATCAGGACGGTGACCTGCCGGACACGGTCCGCCCGCGTCGGACCACCGCCCGTCGTCGTCGCGGAGTCCGAGATCTGCGAAGTATCGTCTGTGCTCATGCTCCGATCATGGCAAACCTCAGCATGCTGAGCATCTTGAACGGTCAGGCGAGGGGCTGGCGCGCCGCCCAGTCGGCGAGCGTCGTGCGGGGCCCCGTGTAGAACGGCACCTCCTCGCGCACGTGCCGACGTGCCTCGGTGGCGCGCAGGTCACGCATCAGGTCGACGATCCGGTGGAGCTCGTCCGCCTCGAACGCGAGGATCCACTCGTAGTCGCCGAGCGCGAACGCCGAGACCGTGTTGGCCCGCACGTCCTTGTAGTCCTTGGCCGCCAACCCATGGTCGCGCAGCATCGTCCGGCGCTCTGCGTCCGGGAGCAGGTACCACTCGTAGGAGCGCACGAACGGGTACACGCAGATGTAGTCCCGCGGCTGCTCACCGGCCAGGAACGCCGGGACGTGACCGCGGTTGAACTCGGCCTGGCGGTGCAGCGCCGCCACCGACCACACCGGGTTCAGGGCCCGCCCCAGCACCGAGGCGCGCAGGCGCTGGTACGCGCCCTGCACGGACTCGATCGACGGCCCGTGCACCCAGAGCATCAGGTCGGCGTTCGCGCTCAGCCCGCCGACGTCGTACCAGCCCCGCACGACGAGCTCGGCGTCGGTCGAGGCCGCGTCCACGTCGGTCGCCCCGACGGCCCGCTCGGCCGCCGCGACGACCGCGGCCCGCTCCACGTCGTTCTCGGGCAGCGTCTCCGTCAGCGAGAAGACCGACCACATCGTGTACCGGATCGATGCGTTGATCGCGTCGTGGTCGACCACCTGACCGGTGTCGACGTTGACGTGGCCGTCGGGCGCTGCGGGCTGCTCGGTCATGGGGTGTTGCCTCTCGGTTCAGATGGCCGGCCGGGGCCGGATGGTCAGGATCAGGAGTAGAGGTCGCCCGAGCACAGGGCGGGAACCCCTGTCGGCTCGGCGTCGCGCCGCAGGCAGCACCCGGGGGCGCAGACGCTGCGGAACGCCGGGAGCGACCCGACGGCGCGCTCGTCGACGTCCTCTCCGCGCGCGATCGCCGCCCGCTCGAGAAGCAGGTCGACGAGCCCCTCGACGAAGGGTGCGCGCGTGCCGACCGTCCCGGCGCGCACGGCGTTCATGCCGAGCTCCGTGGCCGTCTCCATCGCCTCCGTGTCGAGGTCGTAGGCGACCTCCATGTGGTCGGAGACGAACCCGATCGGAGAGAGGACGACGTCGCGCAGCCCCTCGCCCGCCCGCTCGGTGAGCAGGTCGTTGACGTCCGGCTCGAGCCACGGCTGGCTCGGCGGGCCGGACCGGGAGCAGTACGACAGCTCCCAATCGACCTCGCGGCCCAGCTCACGGCCCACCCGGACCGCGATCTCGGCGCCGACGTCGAGGTGCTGCGCGGAGTATGTGGCGCCGGAGATGCGGCTCGCGGCCTCCATGGTGTCGGGGATGGAGTGCGTGACGAACATCAGCCGGGCGGCGGAGGCGTCCCCGCCCTTGGCCGCGAGGTCGCCGAACGCCTCGACGATCGCGTCGACGTTCGCCTGCACGAACCCGGGGTGGTTGAAGTACGAGCGGATCTTGTCGAACTGGACGCCCGTCGAGCCGGTCTCGTCGAGCTGACCGCGCTTGTCGAGGACGACCGCGAGGTCCTCGCGGTACTGGCGACAGCCCGAGTACGACGAGTAGGCCGACGTGACGAGGGCGACCGCCCGCCGGGCCCCGATCGACTCGAGCTCGGTGATCGCGTCGTCCGTGTACGGGGCCCAGTTGCGATTGCCCCAGACGACCGGCAGGTCGATCCCCCTAGACGCGAGCTCCGCCTCAAGCGCCGCCTTGAGCGCGAGGTTCTGCTCGTTGATCGGGCTCTTGCCCCCGAACCCGTAGTAGTGCTCGCCGACCTCCTCGAGCCGCGAGTCAGGGATCCCCTTGCCGGCGGTGACGTTGCGCAGGAAGGGCACGACGTCGGCGGGCTCGTTCGGGCCGCCGAAGGAGTACAGGAGCAGGGCGTCATAGGGCAGAGCATTGGCCATGCATCCATCATGCACCGGGTCCGACGTGCTGTGCGCCCGATCCCCGACCTCGGCGATGTGACGTCGATGCGACAGCGCGTCAGATTCGCAGGGCGGGCCTGCCAGCACCCGCGTCAGCCCTTGACCGCGCCCCCGAGCCCTGCGCCGGAGAGGAACATCCGCTGGAAGACAAGGAAGATGACGATCGGCAGCGCGGTGGAGATCGCGAGCGCCGCCAGGAACACGTCGAGCTCGACGTAGTTGGCCAACGCCGGGAGTCGCACCGACAGCGGCTGCTTCGCCGGGTCGCGGAGCACGAGCAGCGGCCAGAGGAAGTCCTTCCAGGCGGCGATGACCGCGAAGACGGACACGACACCGAGGATCGGCCGGGACATCGGCATCACGATCGACCAGGCGACGCGGAACGGCCCGGCGCCGTCGACACGCGCCGCCTCGAAGATCTCCCGTGGCAGGTTGTCGAAGAACCGCTTGACGAGGATCACGTTGAACGCGCTCGCCCCGGCGGGCAACCACACGCCCCACCAGCTGTTGATGAGCGAGACGTGCACGAACGGCACGTCGAGCACGGTGAGGTAGAGCGGGACCAGGAGCACGACGGCAGGGATGAACAGGGTCGAGAGGACGAGCGCCGTCGCGACCCTCCCCCATGCGGGACGCAGGACCGAGAGCACGTACCCGCCGGTGGCCGCGACGAGGACCTGGATCAGCCACGACCCGAGCGCCAGGACGATCGTGTTGTAGAAGTACAGGTCGATCTCGAACCGGGTCCACGCGGTCGCGAGGTTCGCCCAGTCGACGCCGTTCGGGAAGATCGCCATCGGGGTGCGCAGGGTGTCCTGGGTCGGGGTGACCGCCGACTTGGCGAGCCACAGGATGGGCCCGAGGCCGCCGACCACCAGTCCGGCGAAGAGCAGGACGTGGGACAGTCGGAGCCAGCTGCCGACGCCCCGCCGGCGCCAGTCCGACGGCGAGAGGATGCCGCGGTCGGCGGCCGCCGAGCCGGCCTTCCGTGCCTTGCGAGGCCTCGCACCCGTGGGGGCGACGGGCGAAGAGACGTGGTCGGTCATCACTTGCTCCAGGATGAGGTCGCCTTGAAGTACACGGTCGAGAGCACGGCGAGGACGGCCGCGAGCATGAGGCTCAGCGCCGTCGCCTTGCCGTAGTCGCCGAACTGGAACGCGTAGTTGTAGATCATCAGCATGATCGTCGTGGTCGAGTTCGCCGGCCCCCCGTTGGTGAACAGGTACGGCTCGAGGAAGACCTGGGCGGTACCGATCACCTGCAGGATCAGGGTGATGAAGAGGATCCCTCGCAGCTGAGGCAGGGTCACGTGCCACACCTTGCGCCAGACCCCTGCACCGTCGACCTCGGCGGCGTCGTAGAGCTCGGGCGCGACTCCGGTCAGCGCCGCAAGATAGATGATGATGGTGCCGCCGGCCGCGGCCCAGGTCGCCTCGAGCACCAACGACGGCATGGCCCACGACGGGTCCTGCAGCCACGGGAAGGGGCCGAGCCCGACCCAGCCGACGATCGTGTTGAAGACGCCGTCGGGAGAGGCGTCGTAGAACACCTTCCAGAGCAGCACCGCGACCACCGGCGGCACGACGACGGGCAGGTACGCGAGCGCCGAGAACACTCCCTTGCCGCGGCGTACCTCGCTCATCAGGACGGCGACGACCAGCGGCGCCGGATAGCCGAAGACCAGCGCGAGGAGTGCGAAGTACAGCGTGTTCGTCACGGCGGTGCCGAGAAGCGGGTCGGCGAGCACCGCGGTGAAGTTGTCGAGGCCGACGTACACCGGCGCTGTGACGAGGTTGGTCGTCTGGACGCTCATCACGGCCGCTCGCACGATCGGGAACCAGGAGAAGAGCCCGAAGATCACCAGCAGCGGGAGGCCGAGGATCAGGGTGCTGAGCCCGCCGCCGCGCACCCAGGTCACGGGCGTGCGCCGACGGCGCCGTCGGGCGGACATGATCGACGAGACCGGCGCGTGCGCGGGCGGCGCGTCGGGGGGTTGGGACACGACGGTCGTGGTCACGGTCGAGGCCTTTCGGGTCGTGGTCGGCAGCGCGGCGGAGGGGACAGCACCGGCCGCCCCGGGGATCTGGGGCGGCCGGACCGGTCAGGAGGCGTCGATGATTCCCTGGATGTTCGTCTCCGCGTCGGAGAGCAGCTGGTCGATGTCGGCGTCCTCGTCGGTCAGGACCGCCTGGACCACGGGGTCGAGCGCCGCGTACAGGTCCTGCGTGGCGACCGGCGGCTCGGCGGCGAGCGGCTGGTCGTAGATGTTGTCGGAGTACGGGGCGAACTGCTCGAGCGGGACGTTGATGTAGTCCGCGATCCACTCCTGCGACTCGTCGTACGTCGCCTTGTCGAAGACCGGCAGGACGGGCGCGCCGACCGGCTGGCCCTGGTCGGCGGTGACCTGGGCGTCCGCGACGGCGGCGTCCTCGTCGGTGAGCTTCTCCATGTAGTAGAAGTCGATCCACTCGACGGCTGCCGCCTGCTCGGCGGGCGTGGCCTTGGCGTTCACCGCGGCCAGGGTGCCGCCACCGAGCACTGCGGGGTCGCTGCCCTCGAGCGGCAGGACGGTGACGCCGTAGTCGGCCTCGGGCATCGCGTTCTGGGTCACGAGGTTGCCGTAGTCGCCCCCGCCCGAGATGAACATCCCGATCTTGCCCGCGGCGAAGTCGGCGTGGCTCGTGCCCCAGTCATGGTTGAAGTTCGACCCCATCGAGTCGTCCTCCCAGCGCATCGACCGCAGCATCTCGAGCGCCTCGGTGTACTCCGGCGTGTTGATCGTCGCCGTCGTGGTCTCCCCGTCGACGCTCTCGGCACGGCCCCCCAGCGAGTAGACCAGCGTGGTGAGGATCCAGCCGCCGGTGTTGGAGGTGGTCATCTCGGCGTAGCCGGCCTGACCCGTCTTCTCCGAGATCGTCCGGGCCGCCTCCTGGATGCCGTCCCACGTCGTCGGAGGAGCGTCGGGGTCGAGCCCCGCCTCCTCGAACAGCGCACGGTTGTAGTGCAGGCCCTGACCGTAGGCGGCGATGGGGACGAGCCACTGCTTTCCGTCCGCGTCCTGCCCGGCCGAGGCGACGGTCTCGCTGAAGTCCCCGGCGTACAGGAGCTCCGCGATCTGCTCGGACACGTCGGCGATCTGCTGACGCTCGATGAGTCCGCGCCCGTCCGTGAACGGCACCGTGAAGACGTCGGGCAGCGTGCCGCCGGCGAGGTCGGCCGTGAAGGTCGTGCCCACCCAGTTGTACTCCTGGGCCTCGACCGTGATGTTCTCGTGCTCGGACTCGAACTGCTCGATGCGCTCGTTGAACGCGTCGATCGCTCCCTGCTCGAGCCCCTCGTCCATGGCCACCTGGATGGTCACGGCCTCGTCGGTGGCGGCGGTGTCGCCCTCGGCGGCCTCGTCGTCGGACGAGCTGCAGGCTGCGAGGGCGGACAGGGTCAGGGCGCCCACGAGGGTGAGAGCCAGTGTGCGGCGTGATGACGTCATCGTCACTCCTTGATCGGTTCCGTACCGACGGTCGGTGCGGTCGTGCTGCGGACAGGGTGGTCGTGCGGTCGAGAGAACGTGGTCAGGGGCGGTACCAGGCGACGGTGTCCGGAGGAACCTGGCCGTCGACGAGCTCGGCGCTCGCCAGGACGACCTCGGCGCCGTCGGGCAGCGGGACCGGGTCTGCCCCGAGGTTGGCGACGCAGACCAGGTGGTCGCCACGCGCGAAGGCGATGACGTCGTCGGACGGCGTCTCCACCCAGGCGAACGCCTCGGACGCGAGACCGGGGTCGCGGCGTCGCACCGCGAGCGCCGAGCGGTACAGCGAGAGCATCGAGCCGGGGTCGTCCTGCTGGGCCTCGACGGACCGCTCCTCCCACCCGTCGGGGAGCGGGAGCCAGGGCTCCGCCGTCGCGCCGTCCGGGGAGAAGCCTGCGTTGACGCCCGACCGGGTCCACGGGAGCGGGACCCGGCACCCGTCACGCCCGGGGTCGACACCCTCCGAACGAAAGTGCATCGGGTCCTGGATGGCCGAGCGAGGAACCTCGACCTCGGGCAGCCCGAGCTCGTCCCCCTGATAGATGTAGAGCGACCCGGGCAGCGCCGCGGTCAGGAGCGCGGCGGCCCGCGCACGGCGCTCGCCGAGGGCGAGGTCCGTCGGTGTGCCGAACCGCTTCTTGAGGAAGTCGAACGACGTGTCCTCGCGGCCGTAGCGTGTCACGGGACGCGTGATGTCGTGGTTCGAGAGCACCCAGGTCGCCGGCGCACCGACGGGGGCGTGCGCCTCGAGCGTCGTCCGGATCGCCTCGTGCAGCTGCTTGCCGTTCCACGGCCGGGTCATGAAGTCGAAGTTGAACGCCGTGTGCATCTCGTCCGGACGCAGGTACTGGGCGAACCGCGCGGGGTCCGGGAGCCAGATCTCGCCGACGAGCACGCCGGGTTCCTCGTACTCGTCGGCGACCGCGCGCCAGGACCGGTAGATGTCGTGCAGCTCGTCGCGGTCCAGGTGCGGGTGCGACCCGTCGGTGAAGGTCTCGGGCAGCTCGGGGAACGTCGGGTCCTTGGCGGGGAGCGCGGCGGAGTCGATCCGGATCCCGGCCACGCCACGGTCGAACCAGAAGCGCAGCACGTCCTCGTGCTCGCGCCGGACCTCGTCGTCGGTCCAGTTCAGGTCGGGCTGCTCGGGGGTGAACAGGTGCAGGTACCACTGCCCCGGCGTCCCGTCGGGATTCGTGGTCCGCGTCCACGTCGACCCCTGGAAGCTGGAGACCCACTGCGTCGGCATCTCGTCGCCGTCGGCACCCGTGCCGTCCCTGAACCAGAAGCGCTCACGTTCCCGCGACCCCGGCGCGGAGTCGAGCGCGGCCCGGAACCACGGGTGCTCAGAGGAGACGTGGTTGGGCACGACGTCGATGATCGTGCGGATCCCGTGCTCGCGAGCCTCGCCGATCAGCGCCTCGGCCTCGGCGAGCGTCCCGAAGGCGGGGTCGATCGCCCGGTAGTCCTGGACGTCGTACCCGCCGTCGGCGAGCGGCGAGAGGTACCAGGGCGTGAGCCACATCGCGTCGACCCCGAGGTCGCGCAGGTAGGGCAGCCGCTCGCGGAGTCCGCGGAGGTCTCCGGTGCCGTCCCCGTTCCCGTCGGCGAAGCTGCGCGGATACACCTGGTAGATCACTGCGTTGCGCCACCAGGTGGCGTCGCGGGACGTCGTCGTCATGTTGGTCACAGTAATCAGCTGACAGATTCAACGCAAGAACTCAACAGCAGCGTTACACAACTGCGACCTTTGATACTCAACTTTGCTACGGAGACGACGAAGCCGCCCTGCCCGGAGGGACAGGACGGCTCTGCGGAGGCGGTGCGGCCGTCAGGGACCCGTGGAGGCCGGGGCGGCCGCCGTCGACCCGCGGACCACCAGCTCCGGCTCGAAGAGCAGCTCGTCCCTCGAGACGTCGCCGCCACCGACCATCGCCGCCAGCAGGTCCACGGCCGCGCGACCCATCGCGTCGATCGGCTGCCGCACGGTCGTGAGCGCCGGGTCGGTCAGGTTCATCAGCGCCGAGTCGTCGTAGCCGACCACCGAGACGTCGTGGGGCACCTGCAGCCCGACGCGACGCGCCGCCCGCACCGCTCCGAGCGCGAGCGGGTCGCTGGCCGCGACCACCGCGGTCGCCCCGCGCTCGACGAGCCGGGTCGCGGCAGCCTGCCCGCTCTCCAACGAGTACTGGCTGTGGACGATCAGGTCCGGGTCGAGAACGACGCCCCGACGCTCGGCGAACTCGTGCGCCGCGGCCAGCTTCCGCTCCGAGGGCACGTGGTCCGCGGGCCCCAGAAGAAAGCCGATCCGGCGGTGCCCCAGCGAGATCACGTGCCCCAGAGCCTGGTGCATCGCGATGAGGTCGTCGCACGAGACCTGCGGGAAGTCGAGCTCCTCGATCGAGGCGTTGATCAGGACGACCGGAAGGTTGAGCGCGCTCAGACGTTCGTAGTGCGCGTGGTCGGCCGCACGCTCCGAGTACAGGCCGCCGGCGAAGATCACCCCGGAGACCTGCTGGGTCAGCAGCAGGTCGATGTACTCTGACTCGCTGATCCCGCCCGCGCTGCGGGTGCACAGCACCGGGGTGTAGCCCTGCTGGGCGAGTGCACCGCCGATGACCTCGGCGAGCGCCGGGAAGATCGGGTTCGCGAGCTCGGGCAGCACGAGCCCCACGAGCCTGCCGCGCTCACCGCGCAGCTTGGTCGGCCGCTCGTACCCGAGCACGTCCAGCGCGGTCAGGACGGAGTCGCGTGTCGCCTGCGAGACCCCCGGCTTCCCGTTCAGGACGCGACTCACGGTCGCCTCGCTGACACCCACCTTGGCGGCCACCTCGGCCAGACGTCTCGACATGCTCACGACACTACAGGAGGACGCAAGCCGCTTGCGTGACTTGCGCACGGATCGAGGGGTGAAAGGTTTTGCGTGGAGGCCTACCGAATGCCCGTCAGTCGTCTACGCTCGTGGCCGTGCCTCTCGACGACGACCCCGGCCTTGTCCCCGCCCCTGCGAACTTCCGCCGCGCCGTCGGCGTCTGGGCCCCGACGGGCCGGGTCGACGTGGCCGCCGCGCCGACGCTCGCCCTCGCGGCGCGACGCTGGGCGCACGACGTCGCGACGGCCTTCGACGTCGACGTGTCGGTCCGGAGCGACGGCCCCTCGGCACCGGAGAGCGTCGACCCCACCGGTTCGCTGCGGGCACCGCACGTCCGTTTCGACGTCGCGGAGGGGTCCACCGTCGCCGCGGGCGGGTACCACCTCGCGGTGACCACCGACGCCGTGCACGTCACGGCGCCGGACGCGGCCGGAGCCCTCGCCGCGGTGCAGACCCTGCGCCAGCTCGCCGGGCCCCGCGCGTTCCGGGCCACGGCACTGCCCGGCACCCGGCTCGAGATCCCCGCGTGCGAGGTCGAGGACCACCCGCGCTTCGCGTGGCGTGGGGTGCTGCTCGACGTCGCGCGGCACTTCCTGCCCACCCGCGAGGTGCTGCGGTTCGTCGACCTCGCGGCGGCGCACCACCTCAACGTCCTGCAGCTGCACCTGACCGACGACCAGGGCTGGCGCGTCCAGATCGAGCGCTACCCGCGCCTTACCGAGGTCGGAGGGTGGCGCACCGAGTCGAACGTGGGCACCTGGCGTGCGGGCGTGTTCGACGGCCGGCCCCACGGCGGCTTCTACACCCAGGACGACCTGCGGGAGATCGTCGCCTACGCGAGGGCCCGCGGCGTCACGGTCGTGCCCGAGATCGACGTGCCCGGCCACGTCGAGGCGGCCGTCGCGGCCTACCCCGAGCTGGGGACGCGCAAGCAGCCGCACAGCGTCCGCACCACCTGGGGGGTCAGCACGGAGGTCCTCGACCCGTCCGAGGCGACCCTCGAGTTCTTCGGCCACGTGCTCGACGAGGTCTTGGAGATCTTCGACTCACCGTGGATCGCGATCGGCGGCGACGAGGTGCCGACGAGCCTGTGGCGGCAGAACACCGAGATCGTCGCGCGGGCCGAGCGCCTGGGCCTGCCCGACGTCGCCGCGCTCCACGGGTGGTTCCTCGCCGGGCTCGCCCGGCACGTCTCAGCACGCGGTCGCCGTGCGATCGTGTGGGACGAGGGGTTCGGCCCCCTCCTGCCCGACGACGCCGTCGTCACCTCCTGGCGCGGACTCGCCGCGGGAGCCCGGGCGCTCGAGGCGGGCCACGACGTCGTGATGGCGCCGGAACAGGTGGTCTACCTCGACCACCGGGCCTCCGACCGGGAGGACGAGCCGATCCCCGCCGGGTTCGTCCGGACGGTCGAGGACGTGCTCGCGTTCGACCCGCTTCCCCCCGAGCTCCTGGCCGAGCACCCCATGCTCGACCCCTCCGCCGAGCCTGGCGGACCGGGGGTCGGCCTGCTCCTCGGGGGCCAGGCGGAGGTCTGGGCCGAGTACCTCGACTCCCCGCGCCGGGTCGACTACACGGCCTGGCCGCGCCTCGCCGCGTTCGCCGAGGCGGTCTGGTCGCCTCCGACCGACCGCAGCCCCGGGAGCGCCGTGTCAGCGGAGTTCATGGCACGCCTGCGCACCCACCACCTGCCCCGGCTCGACGCCGCGGGCGTCGAGTACCGGCCGCTCGACGGCCCGCACCCCTGGCAGACACGACCCGGTGTGCAGGGATTCCCCCGCGACCTCGCCGCCGAGATGGCGGCGGCCGGGTGGTCCGGCGCGGGCGGTTGGCGCGAGGACGACGAGGGCAACGAGACCGGAGAGCGCGGATGAGTGCACCAAGCTCGACGCTGCTGGTCCGCGGTGCCGTCCTCCCGCACGAGACGTCCCCCACCGGCCTGTCGGCGCCGGCGGACCTCTCGATCGTCGACGGGACCGTCACGCAGGTGGCCCCGTCGGGGGCGATGCGCGTGCCCGCGGGCGTCCGGGTCCTGGACGCGGCCGGCCGCGTGGCGATGCCGGGCTTCGTCGACGCCCACGTCCACGGCGAGGCTGCGGTGCTGGACGAGGACGTCCAGCACGTCATGCTCCGTCAGGGCGTCACCAGCATCGTGGTCGGCCAGGACGGCGTGTCCTTCGCCCCCACGGCGGACCCGTCCCACCCCGACGGCGACGGACGCCCCGACGCGGGCCGCTGGGCCTCCGGCTACTTCGCGGCGATCAACGGCGACCACCCGACGTTTTCCGGCGGCGGGATCGCGGAGCTTCTCGCCACCTATGACGGCACCACGCCGATCAACGTCGCGACGCTGGTCCCCCACGGAACGGTCCGCTACGCCGTCACGGGCAACGCCGACCGGCCCGCGAGCGCCGACGAGCTCGCCCGGATCGTCGCTCTGACCGAGCAGGCGTTCGACGACGGCGCGTGCGGCGTGTCCACCGGGCTGGAGTACGTCCCGGCGGCCTATGCGGACGAGGCGGAGCTCGTGGCGGTCGCCCGCGTCGCCGCGGCCCGCGGTCTCCCGCACGTGAGCCACATGCGCGGCTACGAGGACCGGGCTGGTACGGCGTTCGCCGAGCTGATGCGGATCGCGTCGGCCTCGGGGGTGGGCACCCACGTCTCGCACTACCACGGCCCGGCGGCCGAGCTCGCGTCGTACGTCGACGACGCGCTGGCGCGAGGTCTCGACGTCACCTTCGACTCGTACCCGTACCTGCGCGGCTGCTCGATCCTGTCGATGGTGGCCCTCCCGACGTGGCTGCCGGTCGCCGACCGCGAGCGGGCGGTGCGGATGCTCGGGGACCCGGCCGTGCTGGACCGTCTGCACCGGGAGCACTTCCCGGGTCTCGCCGACCTGTGGGAGCGGGTGACGATGGCGAACGTCCCCGGACCCCTGCGCTGGTCGGAGGGACTCTCGCTCCCGGCGGTCGCCGCCGAGCTGGGCCTCTCTCCCGCGCAGGCCGCGGTCGAGCTGCTGGTCTCGTCCGGGCTGCGCGCCGGCTGCGTGTTCGCGCAGCCGGCGACGAACTCGGCCGAGTCGGTGCGGGCGCTGCTGCGCCACCCGGCGCACGTCGGCGGGTCGGACGCGATCTACGGTGGCGGGATGCCGCACCCGCGGGGGTGGGGCACGTTCGCGCGCTTCCTCGCCGAGCACGTCCGTGTCCGCGGCGACTGGACATGGTCCGAGGCCCGCCATCACCTCTCGACGCGCCCGGCCGCGAGGTTCGGACTCGCGGGACGTGGGAGGCTGGTTCCTGGATCCGTCGCCGACCTGGCGCTCGTCAACCCCGACGAGGTGCAGGACGTCGCGACCTACGACGCCCCGCGCCGCCCGGCCGTGGGTGTCGAGGACGTGCTCGTGGGCGGGGTCCGAGTCCTCCGGGACGGGCACCTGACGGGCGAACTTCCCGGCCGTGCGCTTCGTCCGGAGGGTCGTCGTGCACCCGAGAGAGAAGGAACTTCCCCGTGACGATCGTCGTCGGCCCCCGCACCAAGGGGCTCCGCCTGGACCGCGATCACGCGGCTGCCGCCCTGCTGGCGGACCAGCCCCGGATCGTCGATGACCCGTTCGCGTGGCCGCTGCTGACCCTCGACGACACGGCGCTGAACCACAACATCGCGTTGATGGCCCAGACGTGCGCGGCGTTCGGCGTCGAGCACGCGCCGCACGTCAAGACGACGATGTCCCGGCAGATCTCTGCCCGCCAGCTCGCGGCCGGCGCCCGTGGCCTGACCGTCGCTACCCCCGGCCAGCTGCGGACGGCCCGCTCCTGGGGCCGGGAGAACCTCTTCCTCGCCAACGAGCTGACGGACCCCCGCGAGCTACGGTGGCTGCGCCGGGAGCTCGAGGAGTCGTTGCGGCCGGGCGGGACCCCGTTCGAGGTCTGGCTCTACGTCGACTCGACCGAGGGCGTCGGTCTCCTGTCCCGCGCGTTCAGCGGGGCGCACGACGACGTGCTGGCGCGCCTGGGCGTCCTCGTCGAGGTGGGCGTTCCCGAGGGGCGGACGGGCGTCCGTTCCGCCGCGGAGGCGGGCGACCTGGCGCGAGCCGTGGCCGCCTCGGGCCTGCGGCTGCTGGGCGCTGCCGGCTACGAGGGCAGCGTGGTCCACGGCACCGGGCCGGAAGACCTCGACGCCGTCGCCGCGTGGTGCGGTCGCCTGCGCGAGGTCGCCACGGCGATGGTGCGCGACCGCCTCGTCCCGGACGACACCCCCGTCGTCGTCAGCGCGGGAGGGTCGTCGTACCTCGACGTCGTCCTCGCGGAGCTCCCTGGCCCCGTGACCACGCCGGACGGGCGCGAGCACCCCACCCGCGTCGTCGTGCGCTCGGGCGCCTACGTCATCCACGACCACGGGTACTGCGCACGGATGGACCCCTGGGACCGTCTGCCCGCACGGAGTCCCATGCATGCGGCGGCCACCGTGTGGACCCAGGTCGTCTCCGTCCCCGAACCCGGGCTGGCGATCTGCAACGTCGGGCGCCGCGACGTCGCCGACGACATCGACCTCCCCACACCGCTGTGGCTGCGAACCCTGGCCGACGACACGTGGTCCGCGCCGCAGGAGCTGCGCGGCGCGACCGTCACGGGGATCAACGACCAGCACCTGTACCTGCGACTCGACGACTCCCCCGCCGACCGCACCCCCACCACCGCGCACGTGCGCCCCGGCGACGTCGTCGGGCTCGGGATCTCCCACCCGTGCACGCTTCTCGACCGGTGGCGCACCGGCGCGGTGATCCGCGGCGACGACTCCGGCGGCGACAGCGCCTGCGACGGCGCCCCCGACGAGGTGCTCGAGCTCGTCACGTTCGACTTCTGACCCCCACACACCGAGGAGATCCGATGACCAAGACCGCTCTGTCCACGCCCGACGCCCCCGCGCCGGCGCACACGTTCCACCAGGGTGTCCGCAAGGGGCCGTTCGTCCAGGTCTCGGGCCAGGGGCCCGTGGACCCCGCGACGAGCGAGTACCTCTTCCCCGGCGACGTGGCCGCCCAGACCACCCGCACCCTGGAGAACGTCCGTGCGATCGTCGAGGCGTCCGGTGCCACGTTCGACGACGTCGTCATGCTGCGCGTGTACCTGACCAAGCGCGAGGACTTCGCGGCGATGAACGAGGCCTACGGGGAGTTCGTCGAGAAGCACAGCCCCGGCGGGGTGCTGCCGAGCCGCACCACGGTCATGACAGGTCTGCCGCGCGAGGAGATGCTCGTCGAGATCGACGCGTTCGCCGTCACCGACTGACCGGGTCGCCGTCGTCTAGCCTGGGCAGATGCCTCGCACCGTCTTCTACACCGCCTCCAGCCTCGACGGGTTCATCGCCGACGAGGGCGGTGCGCTGGACTGGCTGTTCGCCGTCGACGACGGCGGGGACGAGGCCGACGCGTTCTTCGGCGAGTTCTACGCGCAGGTCGGCGCCCTCGTCGAGGGGTCGACGACCTACTCCTGGGTCGTCGACCAGGAGAAGTTGCTCACGGAGCCCGAGCGGTGGCAGACGCTGTACGGCGCGGTGCCGACCTTCGTCTTCTCGTCGCGCGACCTCCCCACGCCCGACGGAGCCGACGTCCGGGTGGTGCGCGGCGACGTCGTCGACACGCTGCCCTCGATCTGGTCGGCGGCAGGCGACAAGGACGTGTGGGTCGTGGGCGGTGGGGACCTGGCGGGACAGTTCCTGGACGCCGGTGCGCTGGACCAGATCGTCGTCGCCGTCGCACCGGTGACGCTCGGCGGGGGCGCCCCGCTGCTCCCGCGACGGGTCGAGGCGAGCCGGCTGCGGCTCGCCGACGTGACCCGGCGGGCCCAGTTCGCCTATCTGACCTACGACGTCGTCCCCGCGACGGAGGGGTAGCGGTACACCTGCCAGGTCAGGGACGACGCAGGATCTCGCGCACGAGGACCTCGGACTGCTCCCGCAGCAGACCGGGGGTCCGTGCGCGAAGCTCGTCGACGGTGGACCCGTGCGACGGCTCGAGCTCCACGACGTGCGTCACGCCTCCCGCCACCGCGTCGGTCAACGGCAGTCCGACGCGACCAGTCAGGACGACCACCGGCGGCGGGTCGGCCGTCCGCGAGGCCAGGGCCGCGAGCGTCCCGACCACCTTGCCCTGCAACGAGGACTCGTCGATCCGCCCCTCGCCGGTCAGGACGAGGTCGGCCAGCTCCATCGCACCGGGGATGCCGAGCGCGTCGGCGACGAGCTCCGCGCCCGGCTCGATCTCCGCCCCGAGCACCGCGACCAGTCCCGCAGGCACACCACCGGCTGCCCCCGCCCCTGCCAGGTCGTGGACGCGGACACCCGTCGCCCCCTCCAGCACGTCGGCCCACCGACCGAGGGCCTCGTCGAGCAGCACCACGTCCTGCGGCGTCGCGCCCTTCTGCGGCCCGAAGACCCGCGCAGCACCCTGCGGACCGGCGAGGGGGTTCGTCACGTCAACGGCGAGCCGCCAGCGTGCTGCCGACGCCCGGGCGTCCAGCGCGTCGAGGTCGAGCTCGGAGGCCCGGAGCAGGCCAGCACCGCCGGGAGGGACCTCCGCGCCGCGGCGGTCGATGATCCGCACGCCGAGCGCACGGAGGACCCCGGCACCGCCGTCGACGGAGGCGGAGCCGCCCAGCCCCAGCAGGATCTCCCGCGACCCGGCGTCCAGCGCGGCACGGACCAGCACACCCGTGCCCTCGGTCGACGCGTGGACGGGATCGAACGGGCGGTCCGTGACACCGGGGAGCCCGCTCGCCTCCGCGAGCTCGACGACCGCGACCCGTCCCGCCCGGCCCCATCGAGCCGTGCACGGGCGCCCGAGCGCGTCGACCGTCTCGACAGGAACGAGCTCGACGGCGTCCGCAGAGGGATCTGCGGTCGACGCGACGACGAACGCCCGGAGCGTGCCCTCACCCCCGTCCGCCATGGGGAGGGTCAGCACCTCCGCGTCTGGTGCGGCCGCGAGGACGCCCTCCGCCATCGCACGCGCGGCCTCGTCGGCGGCGAGGGTGCCCTTGAAGGCGTCCGGTGCGACGAGGACACGAAGCGTGCGGGAGGTGGCCGAACGTCGCGAAAACGCAAAGTCCATCTTCCTGGCCCCTCTACTCTCGACCTGAAGAATCGTAATCTCCCCCGTGCTTGTCTCGCATCCTGCAATGGACACCCGGCCGACATGGGAAGTCCTTTACTATTCGCCTGGCAGTCGAGCACGTCGAACCTCCGTCCGCACCAGCGCCGGCGGCAACGGCGCAGAACGGGAGCGTGGATCTCATGAGAATCGGTGTCCCCCGCGAACATCGGCCCGGTGAGCGGCTCGTCGCCGCCACGCCGCGGACCGTCGCACAGCTTGTCGACCTCGGGTACGACGTCGTCGTCGAGTCCGGGGCGGGCGACCTCGCCCACCTGGCCGACGACGCGTACGTCGAGGCGGGCGCGTCCGTCACCGACACCGCGGGCGCCTGGAGCGCGGACGTCGTGACGGCCGTGAACCCGCCGGAGCCGGACGACGTCGCGCGCCTCCGACCGGGCGCGACTCTCATCTCGATGCTCAGCCCCGCGAGCCGCCCCGCTCTCGTCGAACAGCTCCGCGCCCAGGAGGTCACGGCGATGGCGCTGGACGCCGTGCCCCGGATCTCGCGGGCGCAGTCGCTCGACGTGCTCAGCACGCTCTCGAACGTCGCCGGGTACCGCGCGGTCGTCGAGGCCGCGACGGAGTACGGGGCGATGTTCGGGGGCCAGGTCACCGCCGCCGGCAAGACCCCGCCGGCCGACGTGTTCGTCATCGGGGCCGGCGTGGCGGGCCTTGCCGCTCTCGGCACCGCCGCGAGCCTCGGCGCACAGGTCCGGGCGTTCGACGTGCGTCCCGAGGTGGGCGAGCAGATCGAGTCGATGGGTGCGACCTTCGTCCAGGCGGCGCAGGCCCAGCAGGAGGTGAGCTCCGACGGGTACGCCAGCGCGCTAACCGAGGAGCAGGAGGCGCTCACCCGCACGATGTACGCCGAGGAGTCCGCGCGCGCCGACGTCGTGATCACCACGGCCCTGGTGCGAGGCTCCGCACCGACGACCATCACCGCCGAGATGGTCGCCGGCATGCGTCCCGGCAGCGTGATCGTGGACCTCGCCGCGTCCGGCGGGGGCAACTGCGAGCTGACCGTCCCCGGCGAGCGCGTGGTCACGGAGAACGGCGTCGTGATCATCGGTGCCACCGACCTCACGTCGCGCATGCCGCAGCACACCGCCCAGCTGCTCGGGACGAACATCGTCCACCTGATGGCTCTGCTCACGCCCGAGAAGGACGGCGAGCTCACCCTCGACCTCGAGGACGTCGTCCAGCGCGGCATGACGGTCACCCACGCCGGCGAGACCCTGTGGCCGCCGCCGCCCGTGCAGGTGTCTGCGGCCCCGGTGACCGAGCCCGCCGAGGAGACGCCACCCCCGGTCGACCCGGCCGCGCAGGCGCACGCCGCCCAGGAGGCCAAGGAGCGCCGGTCCCGACGCAACCTCGTCGGCGGGGCGCTCGCCGCCGTCCTGCTGATCCTGGCGCTCTCCTACTCCCCGCCCGACGTCGTCGGGCACGCGACGGTCCTCGTCCTCGCCACGATCGTCGGGTACTACGTGATCTCGCAGGTCTCCCACTCCCTGCACACGCCCCTGATGGCGCAGACCAACGCGATCTCCGGGATCATCATCGTCGGTGCGCTCCTGCAGATCGGGAGCGACAACCTGCTCGTCACCATCCTCGCGTGCGTCGCCGCCACCGTGGCGTCGATCAACATCTTTGGTGGCTTCGCCGTCGCCTACCGGATGCTCGCCATGTTCCGGAAGGACGCCTGAGATGACCCTGACCTCCCTCGCCCAGGCCACGTACGTCGTCGCCGCCGTCCTCTTCGTGCTCAGCCTCGCCGGGCTCAACCGGCAGGAGTCCGCCAAGCGCGGCACCATGCTCGGGATGGCCGGAATGGCTCTCGCGCTCGTCGCGACCGTCCTGCTCGCAGCCGACCAGAGCGAGCGACCCGTCGCCGTGACGCTCACGCTGATCGCCGTCGTGTTCGCCGTCGGCGCGAGCGTCGGGCTCTGGCGGGCGCGCAGCGTCGAGATGACGCAGATGCCCGAGCTCATCGCCGTCCTGCACAGCTTCGTCGGCCTCGCCGCCGTGCTCGTCGGGTTCAACTCGTACATGACCGAGCCCGGCGACCCCGCGCACCTCGTCGAGGTCTACCTCGGCGTGCTCATCGGAGCCGTGACGTTCACCGGGTCGATCGTCGCCTATCTCAAGCTCTCCGCGAAGATCTCGAGCGCACCGCTGACTCTGCCCGGCCGCAACATCCTGAACGTCGCGGCGCTGGTCGCGTCTGCCGGACTCCTGTGGTGGTTCCTCGCCACCGGCTCCGTGGTGCCGCTGCTGCTGATGACCGTGATCGCGCTGCTGCTCGGCTGGCACCTCGTGGCCGCGATCGGCGGCGGTGACATGCCCGTCGTCGTCTCCATGCTCAACAGCTACTCCGGCTGGGCCGCCGCGGCCGCCGGCTTCATGCTGAGCAACGACCTGCTGATCATCACCGGTGCACTGGTCGGCTCCTCGGGCGCGATCCTCAGCTACATCATGTGCCGCGCGATGAACCGCTCGTTCATCTCCGTCATCCTCGGCGGCTACGGAGCCGCCTCCGGCGCAGCACCGGCGGCCGCGGTGGACGGCGAGCACCACGAGACCGACGCCGCCGACGTCGCCGCGCTCCTGCAGGACGCAGAGCGCGTCGTCATCACCCCCGGGTACGGCATGGCCGTCGCCAAGGCCCAGTACCCCGTGGCCGACCTGGTCGGGCGTCTGCGGGCGCAGGGGGTCGACGTGCGCTTCGGGGTCCACCCCGTGGCCGGACGCCTCCCCGGGCACATGAACGTGCTGCTCGCGGAGGCTCGCGTGCCGTACGACATCGTGCTGGAGATGGACGAGGTCAACCCTGACCTCGCGGACACGGACGTCGTGCTCGTCATCGGGGCGAACGACACGGTCAACCCGGCCGCCCTCGACGACCCGAGCTCCCCCATCGCCGGGATGCCTGTGCTCACCGTCTGGGACGCGAAGAAGGTCGTCGTCTTCAAGCGGTCGATGGCCACCGGATACGCCGGCGTCCAGAACCCGCTGTTCTTCAAGGACAACACGTCCATGCTCTTCGGAGACGCCAAGGACCAGGTCGAGAAGATCATCCAGGCGCTCTGAGACGGTACGACGAGGGCCCCACCGTTGGGTGGGGCCCTCGTCGTGCGAGCGCTGTCAGCGCCCGAGCCGACGCTCCCGGTCCAAGTACGCACGCAGCGCGCGCAGGTAGTCGACGCGCCGGAAGTCGGGCCAGTACGCCTCGCAGAAGTAGTACTCCGACTGCGCGGACTGCCAGAGCAGGAAGCCGCTGAGCCGCTGCTCGCCGGAGGTGCGGATCAGCAGCTCCGGGTCGGGCTGACCCTTGGTGTAGAGGTGCGCCTCGATGTCCTCGACGTCGAGCCGCTCGGCGAGCTCGGCGAGGGTGACGCCTCGCCGGTCGGCCTCGCGCAGCGTCTCGCGGACGGCGTCGGCGATCTCGTGCCGACCGCCGTAGCCGATGGCGACGTTGACCTGCAGCCCCTCGATGGAGGACGTCCGCTCCTCGGCGCCGCGCAGGCTCGCCACGATGTGCTCGGGGAGGAGGTCGAGCCGGCCGACGACGCGTAGCCGCCAGCGCCCCGAGTCGGCCAGGGACTGCACGGCGTCGTCGATGATGTCGAGCAGCTCCACGAGCTCCTCGGGGGAGCGTGCCAGGTTGTGGGTCGAGAGCATCCAGAGCGTGACGACCTCGATACCGAGGTCCTCGCTCCAGCCGAGGAAGTCGGTGATCTTGTGCGCGCCGCGTCGGTGACCGTGCGCGGCGGGTTCGCCGAAGGTCTTGGCCCACCGACGGTTGCCGTCGAGGATGACGCCGACGTGGCGCGGGACGGATCGGCGGTCCAGGGAGTTGGCGAGCCGCCGCTCGTAGAGGTTGTAGAGCGGGTGGGGCAGGCGCACGGCACTCCTCGACTCGGGCGACGGGTCGGCACGCGACATTTCACGCACCCGTACAGCGCATACCGTACCCGAGCGGTCACGCACCCCCTCGGCCCGCAGGACATCCCCCGCAAGTTCCGCCACCCTGGACACAGAACCTTCACGTCGGCGCCGTCGAAACCTACGCCTCCGTAACCTACGATTGCGTAGGTAGATCCATCACAGCGAGGAGCACCCGTGGCTGACACAGGCCGACACGCACAACCCGCCGACACGACGACCCGCGTCGCCGAGACCGTCGCGAGCGTGAACAAGGCCTCAGGAGCCGCCGTGGACAACATCAAGGACAGTGCGCTCAACGCGGCGCGGGCGGTCAAGCCCAAGCTGCGGGGGTGGATCCACGCGGGGACCTTCCCCCTCGTCCTCGCGGCCAGCATCGTGCTCGTGGCGCTGGCCCCGGACGGCGCGGCAGGTACCTCCTGCGTCGTCTTCGGGATCACGGCCTGCCTGCTCTTCGGGACGAGCGCGGTCTACCACCGCGGACGCTGGTCCGACCGGGTCGCCGGGATCCTGCGACGCGCGGACCACTCCAACATCTTCCTGATCATCGCGGGCACCTACACACCGCTCGCGGTACTCCTCCTGCCGGAGCAGACCGCGACCATCCTGCTCGTGACCGTCTGGTCGGGCGCGCTGCTCGGCCTCGCGGCCCGGATCATCTGGCTCAACGCGCCGCGCTGGGTCTACGTGCCGATCTACATCGCGCTCGGATGGGTCGCCGTCTGGTTCATGCCCGCGTTCCTCGAGAACGGCGGGCCCGCGATCCTCTGGCTCGTCATCGCCGGCGGGGTCGCGTACACCGCGGGCGCCGTCGTCTACGGCCTGAAGAGGCCCAACCCGAGCCCGCGCTGGTTCGGGTTCCACGAGATCTTCCACGTCCTGACCGTGGTCGGGTACGGCTGCCACTACGCGGCGATCATGCTCGCCGTCCTCGCGGTGCGCTGACCTCAGCGCGTGCCGGCGGTCCCGGACCGCGGGACGACGTCGTAGCGCCGGTTCGCCAGCGACGGATTCGTCTCCCGGACGTGCGCGAGGGACTGCTGGTCGAGGTCGATCGTCCGCACCTCCGGCGTCTCCCCGCACTCGAGTCCCACGACGCCGTCAGGACCGACGAGCACGGACCGTCCTGTCACCCCGCGTCCCGCCTGGCCCACGGCCAGCACGACCGCGGTGTTCTCGATGGCCCGGGCCCGTGCGAGGGTCCGCCAGTGGTCGGCCTTCATCGGACCCGCCGCCCACGCCGCGGGCACGACGAGCACGTCCGCGCCCGCGTCGACGAGCCGCCGGGCCGACTCCGGGAACCTCAGGTCGTAGCAGGTCATCACGCCGAACCGCAGGCCCGCGACGTCGAGCACCAGCGGCTCCGCGTCGGCGTGCCCGGCCTCGAGCCGGTCCGACTCCCGGTGGCCGAACGCGTCATAGAGGTGCACCTTCCGGTACACCCCCTGAAGCTCGCCCGACCCGTCGACCGCGACGACGGCGTTGACGGCCCTGCCCGGATCGTCCCCGGGCAGGGTCGTCCCCGCGATGACGGCGACACCGGTGCGCCGCGCCTCGCGACGCAGCATCGTCACGAACGGCCCGTCCAGAGGCTCGGCGTGCTCGACGCCGACGCCTGCCGGGTCGAAGCCCGACGCGTACTCCGGCAGCACGAGCAGGTCGGCGCGCACCTCGTGCGCCGAGCGGATCGCACGCCGGGCGACCTCGCGGCCGGCCGCGTGGTCGCCGGAGACCTCGAGCTGCCCGATCGTGACGCGAGCCATCTCAGTCGTCGTCCGACCCCGACGAGGTGTCCGCGTCGGAGGAACCGTCCGGCTCCGCACCGTCGCGCGCACTCGCCGCCCCGTTCGTCGCGTCGGTCCCGTCGTCGTCCTGCCCAGGGCCGTCCTCCGCGTCCCCGCGGTGCGCCTCGCGGTCCCGGAGCGACTCGTTGTGCTTCGAGCGCCGCAGGTGCTTGGTCAACGACAGGAACAGCAGGATGCACGCGAGCGCGATGACGAACATCACGAGGAACCCGACGAGTCCTGGGGAGACGTCGTACGGGTCCAGCTCGGGGCGAAGGTCCGGGTCCTCCGCGGCGACGAGCAGCGTCACGAGGCCGCTCATCGCTCGTCCCCCCGGATCCCTGCGAAGAGATCGCGCTCGTACCCGTCGACGGGCACGACGTCGCCGACACGCGACTCCGCGAGCTCGTACTCCTCCCACGGCCAGATCTCGGCCTCGAGGTCGCGCGGGACCGCGAAGAAGAAGCCGTCGGGGTCGATCTGGGTCGCATGCGCACGGAGCGCCCCGTCCCGGGCCGCGAAGTGCCCGACGACGTCGATGCGCGTCGTGACCTCGCGCTCCGGGATCTCCTGCGCCTCGCGTCGCTCGACCCACGCACCGAAGGGCGACTCGATCTCGGCCGCGAGACACGCCTCGTGGACGGTCCGGATCCGCTGCATCGAGAAGTCGTGGTTGTAGTACATCTTCAGCGGCGTCCAGGCGTCGGCGCCGCCGTCGCGGCGGTACCGCTCCGGGTCACCGGCCGCGGCGAAGGCCTCGGCCGAGATCTGGTGGCACTTGATGTGGTCCGGGTGCGGGTAGCCGCCGGACGGGTCGTACGTCGTCACGACGTGCGGACGGAACGTGCGCATCAGCTCGACGAGCGGGGCCGAGGCCTCCTCGAGCGGGACGAGCGCGAAGCACTCCGGGGGCAACGGGGGCAGCGGGTCCCCCTGGGGCAGTCCGGAGTCGACGAACCCGAGCCACTCCTGCTCGACCCCGAGCGAGGCGGCCGCAGCGGCCATCTCGGCGCGGCGCAGCGCCGCCATCGCCTCGGGCGACTCGGGCGCCTCGCCGAAGCTCGGGTTCAGGATGTCGCCGCGCTCGCCGCCGGTGCACGTGACGACGAGCACCTCGACGCCCTCGGCCGCGTACCGGGCCATCGTCGCCGCGCCCTTGCTCGACTCGTCGTCCGGGTGCGCGTGCACGGCCATGAGCCGCAGCGGCTCGCCGTCCCGCGCCCGCGGCGCTGCGTTCGAGACTGGTGAGGCCTGGTCGGCCACGGGTCCTCCTCGGGTGGTGCGGTGGCGACGCGTGGTGGTTTCCGCGCGTCCGGTCAGGGACAATGATCGCGCACCCCGAACGTCTTTCGCACCGTCAGGTTGGTCATGTCCCAGAGCGCAGCACCGCAGCCCGAGTCCGCCGCCGACGCCGGCCCCACCTCGGTGGACACCGCCGCGCTGCTCGCCGACCGCTACGGACGCGCGCCGAAGCCCTCGCGCAAGCCCCTGATCTTCGTCATCGTGTTCGTCGTCGTCGGCACGTTCTTCCTGGCGTGGACCACGGTCGAGAACGCCCGCGGTTCCGTCGAGTGGAAGGACGTGGGGTTCGACGTCGTCAGCTCCGAGCAGGTCGACGTGACGTTCGACGTCACGATGGAACCGGGTATGACCGCCACCTGCACGCTCGACGCGCTCAACACCGGGTACGCCCAGGTCGGCACCCGGACCGTGAACGTCGGGCCGAACGACGCAAGGACGACGCGATACACGGCGACGATCGCCACGAGCGAGGAGGCCACGACCGGCCTCGTCCAGGTGTGTGACGCGTCGTAGGGGCAGAGCTCGGGGCCCAGACTCCCCGCCCACGGGCGAATTTGGTATCCTGAGCGATTCAGCCGCACCAGAAGCACCGGCACTCGCAGGCGCATGGCGGTGGGCACGTACCGATCGAGACCACGTGACGCCCCCGGGCCCCGTCGCTTCACTGGCGCGGAGCAGGGCTTCGACGTGCGCCTCACGCAAGCGGAAGGAGCGACACCTGTGACCGACAACAACGTCACCTGGCTGACCCAGGAGGCTCACGACAAGCTTCAGGCGGAGCTGGACCACATCTCCGGCCCCGGCCGCACCGAGATCGCGGAGCGCATCGCTGCGGCCCGCGACGAGGGTGACCTCAAGGAGAACGGCGGCTACCACGCGGCTCGTGAGGAACAGGCCAAGAACGAGGCCCGCGTGCGTGAGCTCACCGAGAAGCTGCGACGTGTCCAGGTCGGGACCCCGCCGGACGACGGCAAGGTCGAGCCGGGCATGGTCGTGACCGCGACCGTCGCGGGCGACGAGATGGTCTTCCTCTTCGGCTCTCGTGAGATGGCCGAGTCGACGGACCTCGACGTCTACTCCCCCACGTCTCCCCTCGGCGCGGCGATCGACGGCAAGAAGGCCGGGGACTCGGCGTCGTACGCAGCCCCGAGCGGTGCACAGATCACCGTCGAGATCCTCGACGCGAAGCCGTACAGCTCCTGAGCGCACGGCCCTCCTGCGCGAACACCGCCGTCCCGATGCCGGGGCGGCGGTGTTCGCGCATCTGAGGGGTCCTAGTCGTCCGCGTCCGGGGACGGCCGGCTTTCGTCGTGCGACGAACGTCTGCCACCGCGGCGCGAGGCTCCGGTGCGCTCCCCGCGCCAGACGAAACGCCGTACGCGGTCGACGTGCTCCTGAGCCGTCTGCGTCTCGGGCGCCACGCCGTACTCGGCGTGGCGAACGACGACCGGCAGCGCAGGGCTCCCCCGCACGACGGCGTGGTCTGCCGTCCCGAGCTCGGGGAACTTGTCATGGCCGTGAAGGTAGAGCACCACGGTGTTGAGCGTCGCCACGATCGGCACGGCGAAGAGCGCGCCGACGATCCCGGCGGTGAAGGCACCGGCGGCCACGGCGAGGAGGACGGCGACCGGGTGCAACGAGAGCGCGTGACCCATGAGGAACGGCTGCAGCACGTGGCCCTCGATCTGCTGGACGAGCAGGACGACCCCGAGCATGATCAGCGCGGTGATCCAGCCCTTCGCCACCAGCGCGATCAGGACGGCCACCGCACCCGAGAGCACCGCACCGACGATCGGGATGAAGGCTCCGACGAACACCAGGAAGCCGAGCGGGAGGGCCAGCGGGACCCCGAGGATCGCCGCACCCGTGCCGATCCCGACACCGTCCACGAACGCCACGAGGATCTGTGTGCGCGCATAGGCGGACAGGGTGACGAACCCTCGACGCGCCGCCTGGTGCACGACGTCGCGCGAGCGCACCGGCAGCAGCCCGACGCACCACGACCAGATCGTGCGGCCGTCGTAGAGGAAGAAGAAGGTGCAGAACAGCGCGATGGCGATCCCGGCGAAGACGTGGCCGACGGTGGTCGCCGCGCCGACCGCGCCGGAGAGCACCTCGCTCTGCATGCTCGAGAAGGCCGAGAACGCCTCGTCCATCCACGAGCGCAGCGTCTCGACGTCGATGTTGAGCGGCGGCCCGCCGACCCAGTCGAGCATCTCGCGGAAGCCTGCGACGGCCTGGTCGGCCAGGTCCTGGAAGCCGGTGACGATCGACCGGCCGGCGACCGCGATCAGGGCGGCGACGACGATGATCGTCCCGACCAGCGCGGTCCCGGCGGCCGCGCCGCGGTTGAAGCGGAGGTAGCGCTCGAGGAAGATCCTGACCGGCAGCAGGAGCACCGTGAAGAGCAGTGCGATCGCGACGGGCACGACGATGACGTCGAGCTCGACGATCAGGAAGAGGAGGGCTGCCGTGGCGAGCGCGATCACCAGGAGCCGCCACGACCACGAGGCCGCGGTCTGGATGGACGACGGCACCGGCACCCGGTCCGCGCCCGGATCCGCGTCGACGAGCTCGACCGCCTCGACCGGCTCGTCACCCGCGACGGGTTCGTCCGCCCCGTCGGCAGGGTCGACGTCAGGGTGCTTCGTCGTCACGGACGACCCTCGCTGACCTGCACGAACATGGATCCTCGGCACTCACATCTCATCGCCCCAGGCTACGGCGAGACGGCGTCCACGCACCCGGAGCGGCCGTGCGACACGCGGGCGGGCGGGTCCGGGAACATCCGCGGCCCCTGCGCGTGTTCTCCTGACGTGACCCCGACCCGGGGGTCGCAGACGGAGGTTCAGATGTTCGACGCATTGTTCGGCTCGTCCCTGCGGTCCACGATGGTCACCGCGGACAAGGCACTCGCTGGACGTTCGACGCCGGTCACCACCCCCGGCACCCACACCGTCCTCGGCACCCCGCTCGCAGGCCCGTGGCCCGAGGGCACACGCGTGATCTACCTGGCGCTGGGCTGTTTCTGGGGTGCGGAGAAGGAGTTCTGGCAGCTGCCGGGCGTCGTCACGACCGCTGCCGGTTACCAGGGCGGGTTCACCGAGAACCCGTCGTACGAGGAGGTCTGCACGTCGCGCACGGGCCACACCGAGACCGTGATGGTGGCCTACGACCCGGCGAAGATCAGCGACGCCGAGATCCTCAAGGCGTTCTGGGAGTCGCACGACCCGACGCAGGGCTACCGCCAGGGCAACGACGTCGGCACCCAGTACCGCTCCGCCGTGTACTGGACGACGCCTGAGCAGGAGCAGGTGGTCCGCGCGACCCACGAGACGTTCGAGAAGAGCCTGGTGGAGCGCGGCTTCGGCCGGATCAGCACCGAGCTGAAGCCGGCCGAGGAGGCCGGCCCGTTCTACTACGCCGAGAACGAGCACCAGCAGTACCTGCACAAGAACCCGGCCGGCTACTGCCCCGTGCACTCCACGGGCGTGGCCTGCTCCATCCCGGCGTAGCCGCCGGACCCTCGACGACCGGCGCCGATCCCCTCCCCCGGGGTCGGCGCCGGTCCTCTGCGAGCAGGCGCCGACCTGACAGAGTGTGACGGATGACGACGACGCCCGCCCCCACCACCGAGTCCGTGGCCGTTCGGGCGACAAGAGTTCTCGCCGCCCTGCTCGTCTGCGGGTCCGCGGTGCTGATCTTCGCGGTGCACCTGCGCCCCCTGGGATACGTCCCGCTCGTCGCGGGCGTCGCGCTCGCCCTGCTCGTCGATCGCCGGCTGGGACGAGACCTCGGGCTCGTCGGCGTCGGCATGGCGATCCTCAGCACGATCTCGCTCGCAGCCGACCTCTCCGACGGCGGGATGGTGCGGTTCACGGTCGTGCTGACGGCCGCCGTCGTCGTACCGTTCGTCCTCAGCAGGTTCGTCCTCGGCGACCGGACGATCACCTTCCCGTGGCGGACCGGCCGCAGGTGGACCCGGACGCAGTGGGCCTACCTGGTCGGCGTCGTCGTCATCGGGTACCTGGTGCTGCCGTTCTACCTCGTCGGGTCGGGCGCCTACCGCAACTGGCCCGAGATCACCGGTGGCGACGAGATCGCCCGGCTCTTCGTCGGCGTCAACGCCGTCGGGCTGTGGGACGAGCTCTTCTTCGTCTGCACGGTCTTCGCCCTCCTGCGCCGTCACTTCCCGCTCTGGCTCGCCAACGTCCTGCAGGCGACCGTCTTCGTCTCGTTCCTCTGGGAGCTCGGGTACCGGGAGTGGGGCCCGCTCCTGACGGTGCCTTTCGCCCTCGTCCAGGGGTGGATCTTCGCGCGTTCGCAGTCCCTCGCGTACGTGGTCACGGTCCACCTGCTCTTCGACGCCGTGGTCTTCATGGTGCTGGTCAACGCCCATCACCCCGAGCTCTTCGACGTGTTCGTCACGGTGCCCCGGTAGGTCAGACGCCGGGACCGACTCCGGCGATGCGCCGGACGACCGGCTGGATCCTGGCCACCGACTCGTCGAGACGACCACCGCCGTGGAGAGTCGGACGTTCGGTCTCCAGCGCCGCCAGGATCACCCTGCCCGCGGTCTCTGCGTCGTCGCAGTCCATCTGCCCGGACAGGTTTCCGGAGCGCAGGACGAAGGCGACCGCCTCGTGCAGCGGCTTGGCGTGCCCGTCGAGCGCCGCCTGGTCCTTCGGGGAGAGCACCCCGTGGATGTCCGCCGTCGGGCCGCGCTGGACCGAGTACTCGGTGAGCACCAGCGTGGTGAGCAGATCCAGACGCTCGACGGGGTCCGACCGCTCGGCGAGCTCGCGCTCGCAGAGATCCAGAAACCGGTCCATCTCCCGGTCCGACCACGCGACCAGGAGCGCCGTGCGGTCGGCGTGGTAGTTGTACACCACCGTCCGGGTGGCGCCGGCACGCGAGGCGACCTCCCGCATGGTGACGGCGTCCCAGCCCTTCTCGGCCAGGACCTCCTCGAACGCGTCGAGGATCTGCTCCTGCATGTGCTCGCGGTGCTCCTCGAGCGTCCGCCCACTGGTCAGTCGCGGCACGAGAGCGCCCGCTGCGCACGGCGAGCGACGAGGAAGGCCAGCGCGATCGTGACGAGTGCGTTGGCCGCGTGCATCGCACCGAGGATCGGTGCGGTGTCGCCGAGCCGCTGCAGCACCGGCTGGACGAGCATGACGGCGAACAGGGTCACCGCGGGCCAGGTGACGGACCAGCGCGGCCAGGCGACGAGCAGGAAGACCATCATCCCGACGCCGACGAACTCGGTGGCGTAGCCGAGCGTCCGGTGCGCGTCAAGGCTGCTCGCCTCGGTCATCGGCATCGACTCGATGGCGAACAGCCCGTAGCCGGCGGTCGCGATCTGCCCCCAGGCCATGGCGAAGACCAGCCACGCCGAGACGTTGACGAGGCGCAGCGAGATCCGCCGCACCGTGGCGAGGGTCGAGCTCAGGCCGGACGGGGCGATCGTGGTGCCAGTCATGGTTGCTCCAGGGTTTTCGAGACGTCGTGTCGTCATGAACGATAGGGCAGTCGTGCCGCCGCGCTCAACGCCCAGATCGTGAGATGCACCACGGGTCCGCACCCGTTCCTCGAAGCCCGGGCGCAGGGAGGAGCTATCGACCCTGGCGCCGGGCCCGCTTTCCCTGTGCCGCACGCTTCGCCGCAGCGCTCCGCGCACCCGATCGAGCTCCGGCGCCGCTGCCCCGCTTCCCCGACGCCCTGCTCGCGGCCCCGCCCCCACGTCCCGACGCCGCGGCGTCGGACGAACCGCCCGGGGACTTCTTCTTCGCGGACGACCGCTCCTCGACGGGGTCTGCCTCGCGACGACCCCGCGAGCTGTTGGCCGTCCGGCCGCGCACGATCCCCACCATCTCCTCCACCAGGGGATGGTCGCTCTCCCGGGACCAGACGAGCCCCACGGGCGCCGTCGGACCGTCCGCCAGCTCGCGGTGCACGACGTCCTTGCGGCTGTGGAGCCGGGCCAGGGACTTGGGGACGACGAGCACGCCGACGCCCGCGGCGACGACCGCGACCGCGTCCCTGGTGCTGACGGCCCGCTCGAACGGAGCATGCCCCGGACGCGACGCCTCGTCCCACAGCACGTCGTCGAGCGGGTGCTGGACCACCTCGTCCGCGAGATCGGCCAGCGCCACCGTCTCGTGCTCCTCGAGCGCGGCGATCGCGTGGTCGCGGGAGGCCACGACCACCGGCACCTCCTCGTACAGGGCGATGGCGTGGAGCACGTCCTTGTCGACCGGGAGGCGACCCAGCGCGGCGTCCACCGCCCCGTCGGCGAGTGCCCGGGCGACGTCGTCGGCCTCGACCTGCACGAGCTCCAGACGCTCGGCCGGCAGCCGTTCCCGCCACACCCGCGCCCACTTGGCGGGCGTCGCGCCCGGCACGTAGCCCAGCCGGAACGAGGGCTCGACGGCAGAGGTATCCGGTTCCGCAGGTGTCGTGGTCACGTGCCCAGGCTAGTCGGCGCGCGGGGCGACTACTCTGGGACCATGAGTTCCTCGAATGCCTCGCAGACCATGAAGCCGAACACCGCGGCCAAGCGACTCGGCGTCTACCTGCCCGCCACTCCCGAGGAGTTCCAGAACTCGACGGTGACGCGTGCCCAGCTCGAAGAGCTGGAGACCAACCCGCCTCAGTGGCTGAGCGAGCTGCGCCGCAACGGACCGCACCCGCGCCCCGTCGTCGCCGGCCGTCTCAACATCTCGATCGCCGGCCTGGCCCGCGGTGGGGTCACGGACCCGCTGACCACGGAGGAGATCAACGCACTGCGTGACGAGCCGCCGGCGTGGCTGGAGCGCGAGCGCCAGATCCAGGCCCAGGTCCGCGCGGAGGACGAGCGCGTCGCGGAGCGGGACCTGAAGGCGGCCAAGAAGGCCGCGCGTCTCGAGCAGGGCCGCTCCAAGTAGATCCGTCCGCTACTCGGCGGCGCGTGCCGCCGCCCGGTCGGTGTGCCCCAGGGGCATGCCCGGCGCGACCCGGTCACGCACGGCGGCCTTGAGCGCGGGGATCTCGGGGAATCCGTGCTGCTCGGCACGGTCCCAGACCACGTCGTCACCGACCGTGACGACGAAGACGCCTCCGGTGCCCGGGACCAGTGCGATCTCGCCGACCCGTGTCCCGAAGGTCGTGAGCAACTCCTGGGCGACCCAGGTCGCGCGGAGCAGCCAGCGACACTGCGTGCAGTAGCGGATCTCGATGCGCGGCCCTGGCTGTGCGGTGTTCGTGTCGTCCGTCTCGTTCACACCGCCCAGCCTCCCACGTGCCGGACAATGGACGGGTGACCCCCGACGACGTCCTTGCCGCGATCCGCACGCACCCCTCCGACCCGACCGACCGGGTGGCCGTCGACGCCACCGACCGTCTCCTGCTGGACGAAGCCGCGCCTCTCCTGGCGGGACTCGGCGAGGGCGAGGTCGCGGTGGTCGACGACAGGTCCGGGGCGCTGACGCTGTCGCTCGCCCTGGGGTACGACGTCGCGGGCGTGCGCGTGATCCAGGACCTCGCCTCGGCCGAGGCGACGCTGGCGTTCAACGCGGTCGAGCTGGACGCGGCGACGTCGTACACCTCGCACCAGCTCACCCCGGACGCCTTCGCCGGCGTCAAGCTGGTCCTGTGGCAGCTGCCCCGCTCCGTCGCCGCGACCAGAGAGGTCGCCGAGGCGGTCGCGTCGTCGGCCCATCCTGACGTCACGGTCCTCGCCGGCGGGCGGGTCAAGCACATGACGCGCACGATGAACGAGGTGCTGGCCGAGTCGTTCGACGACGTCCACGCCACCCTGGGTCGTCAGAAGTCACGCGCCCTCGTCGCACGCGGCCCGCACGGCGAGCGGACGACGTCGACCTACCCGGTCCGCGCCCACGTCGAGGTACCCGGCCCCGGAACGTCGCGTCAGCTCGAGGTGGCGGCCCACGGTGCGGTCTTCAACGGCACCGACCTGGACCACGGCACCCGCCTCCTGCTGTCCACCGTGATCCTGGGTGACGCGGTCGACGTCGTGGATCTCGGCTGCGGCTCAGGGATCGTCGGGACGACGGTCGCGCTCGCCGCCCCCGAGGCGCAGGTGGTCGCCACGGACGACTCCGACGCGGCCGTGCGGTCGGCCGGGGCGACGGCCCGGGCCAACGGTGTCCGGGCGCGGGTCCGCCTCCTGCGAGACGACGCGGCGGCGTCCCTGCCTGACGGGAGCGCCGACCTCGTCCTGCTCAACCCGCCGTTCCACGCGGGCGCGTCGGTCGACACCGGGATCGCCAAGCGGCTGATCGAGCAGGCGGCGCGGATCCTGCGTCCCGGCGGGACGCTGTGGTGCGTGTGGAACTCGCACCTGGAGTACAAGGGGACCCTCGAGCGGGTCGTGGGCTCGACGCGTCAGGCGGCCCGGGACAAGAAGTTCACGGTGACGGTCAGCCGTCGACGCTGACCGTCACCGTGAACGCGGCGCGTGGGCGGGCTACTTGACCCCGACGACGTCCACGACGAAGACGAGCGTGTCGCCGCCGCCGATCCCCGCCTGAGGAACGCCGCGCATGCCGTACCCGTGCTCGGGCGGGATCGTCATCAGGATGCGCGATCCGGTGTTCTGGCCGACGAGACCCTTGTCCCATCCACCGATCACGGCGCCGACCCCGATCGGGAAGTCGATCGTGGCTCCGCGGTCGTAGGAGTTGTCGAACATGCTCCCGTCCCAGACCTGGCCGAAGTAGTTGACGACGATCGTGTCGCCCTTCTGGACGACGCGGCCGTCGCCCTCTTCCAGGACCTTGACGTGCAGGCCCGCGGGGGCCCCGCCCTCGGGGAACGTGATGGTCGGCTTGTCGCCGAAGGTGCCGCTTGCCTGGGGCAGAGTGGTCATGAGTCGCCTCTCGAACGTTGAATGATCGTCACGTCCCAGCCTACGGCGCCACCTGTCGCGGCATGCCTCGCGGGCGTGAACGTGCTGCGTGCCGAAGGTGACAGTCTCACGGAGCCGGCAGCTGCTCGCACGGGCGAGGGGCGCACGACGGCGTTACCTCCCTCACGACGAGAGCCTGCCCCGACCACGTGGTCGGGGCAGGCTCTCGTCGGTGCGGTCCGTCAGGTCAGTCGCTGCTGCCCAGGATCGCGAAGAGGCGCAGGAACTCGAGGTAGAGCCAGATCAGCGTGACGAGCAGGCCGAAGGCTGCGGCCCAGGCGAACTTCGCCGGGGCACCCGCCTCGACACCGCGCTTGATCGAGTCGAAGTCCATGATCAGCGACATCGCAGCCAGGCCGACGGCGACGAGGCTGATGACGATGCCCATCGTGCCCCCGCGCAGGCCCCATCCGTCGAGCGCACCGAACATGAGCAGGACGACGTTGGTCAGCGAGAACAGCAGGTAGCCGACCATCCCGATCAGCAGGAACTTGGTGAACTTCGGGGTGACGCGCACCTTGCCCGACTTGAAGAGCAGCAGCGCACCGGCGAACGTCGCGATCGTCGCGACGATCGCCGACGGGACGGCGCCCTCGTAGAACTGCGCGTACGAGGCGCTCAGCCCGCCGAGGAACATTCCCTGGGCGACGGTGTAGAGCGTGATGAGCAGCGGGCTGGGCTCACGCTTGAACGCGTTGACGAGACCGAGCACGAGGCCGGCGATCGCACCGATGATGTACAGCTGCGGGGCGAGGGTCCACGTCGCGGCGGCGACCACGACCAGCAGAGCCAGCAGTCCGCCGGTCTTGATGATCACGTCGTCGTAGGTGAGTCGCTTGGTGTCGGCCGTCGTCGCACTCGGTGCCGCATACATCGCGTCGAGCGACGCGGCGTCCGCACCCACGGCGCCGGCGGTTCCCATCTGGCCGTACGGCGACGACGTCGGAGCTGGTGAGGTCTTCGTGCCCCCGCGCCGCTGCACGGGGTCGCGGAAGGCCTCGTTGTTGCTGAACACAGGGTTGGTCATCAGTCCTCCTGGTCGGGCGACGTGCCGGTGCGCGTCGGGCACCCGGCTGCACAATCGCGAGACAGGATCCATCCTATGCATGGAGGGGCACGAACGGTACGTGCCGCCGGGTGGATTCCGTGTACGTCTCGCGGCGTACGCGACGAGCGAAAGATCATCCTGGTGCACGGCACGGCGCCGGTGCGCCACGCCTAGTGTTGAAGGCGAACCGACGAGAGGCACAAAATGATCGAGGCACGCGGCCTAGTCAAGAAGTACGGGAGCAAGACGGCGGTGGACGGAGTGTCCTTCACCGTCCGCCCCGGTGTCGTCACCGGATTCCTCGGCCCGAACGGCGCCGGGAAGTCCACGACGATGCGCATGATCATGGGGTTGGACCGTCCGTCGGACGGATCCGTGACCCTCAACGGCAAGCCCTACGCCTCGCACCGCTCCCCCCTCACCGAGGCCGGCGCGCTGCTCGAGGCGAAGGCCATCCACCCGGGCCGCAGCGCCCGCGACCACCTGCGCGCGCTCGCGACCACCCACGGGATCGGCGACCGTCGCGTCGACGAGGTGATCGACATGACGGGCCTGACCGCTGTCGCGCGCAAGCGGGCCGGCGGCTTCTCGCTCGGCATGGGTCAGCGACTGGGGATCGCGACCGCCCTGCTCGGCGACCCGAAGACCCTGATCCTCGACGAGCCGGTCAACGGCCTGGACCCCGAGGGCGTTCTCTGGGTCCGCAACCTCGCCAAGTACCTCGCGTCCGAGGGACGCACCGTGTTCCTCTCCAGCCACCTGATGAGCGAGGTCGCGCTCACGGCGGACCACGTCATCGTCATCGGCCGGGGGAAGATCCTCGCCGACGTGCCGGTCTCCGAGTTCGTCGACGACGGCGGCGGCAGCGTTCGCGTCCGGACTCCCGACGCGGCGCGGCTCGTCGAGGTCACGTCGGCCGACGGCGTGACCGTCACCGCCGACGAGCCGGGACTGCTGCAGATCAGCGGGCTCGACGCGCAGCGCATCGGCGAGCTCGCGGCCGAGCACCGGATCGTCCTGCACGAGCTCACCCCGCAGGCCTCGACGCTGGAGGACGTCTACATGGAGCTGACGTCCGACTCGGTCGAGTACCGCACCGAGGCTCCCAGCGCCCACGGCGCGGCAGCCGCACCGGCGGCACCTGCCGCCGACGACGTCCTTTCCGGCTCGACCCAGGGAGATGCCCGATGAGCACCGCCACCGCTCCTGCCACCTCGGCCCCGGCCTCGCCGAGCATCCCGAAGTCCGCCCACGTGTCGTTCCTCGGCGCGGTCCGTTCCGAGTGGCTCAAGCTCCGCACGCTCCGCTCGACCTGGTGGATCGCCGGGCTGACGGTCGTCATCATGGCGGGCATCGCCCTGCTCGGCACCTGGTCGCTGTCCACGTTCATCGACGCCGACCCCGAGGGTGCCGCCCAGGCGATGGGCGTGATGCCGAACGGCGCCGAGTTCGCCACCTCCGGCTCGCTCTTCGGGCAGCTCGTCCTCGGCGTGCTCGGTGTGCTCGTCGTGACCAACGAGTACGCCTCCGGCATGGTCCGCTCGACGTTCGCCGCGGTGCCCCGCCGCACCCCGGTCGTCCTGGCGAAGGTCGTCGTCCTGACGCTCATCTCGCTCGTGACCTCCGCCGTCGCCATCGGCGCCTCGGCCCTGGTGAGCATGCCGTTCTTCGACACGCTGGACGTCACGATCCCGATGGACTCCGCCGACACGTGGCAGATCCTCGGCGGGGTTGCGGTATTCCTCACCCTGATCGCCCTGATGTCGTTCGGGTTCGGTCTGATCCTGCGCCACACGGCCGGCGCGATCTTCACGGTCGTGGCGATCGCATTCGTCATCCCGCTCGTGCTGCAGGCCTTCCAGACCGACCTCATCCAGAACATCAACAAGTTCCTCCCGATGAACGCGTCGACGGCCTTCACGACGACGACGGACGCCGGGGCAGCGGGGATGGAGCTTCTCGACCCGTGGGTCGGCTTCGCCGTCATGGTGGCGTGGGCCGTCGTGCCGATCGCGGTCGGCACGGTGCTGCTGAAGTCTCGCGACGTCTAGCCCGATGACCTCGACGACGCCGGAGCCGGTGCCCCCCGGGGTGCCGGCTCCGGCGTCCCCGTTGACGGAGCTCGACGCGCGCAACCTCGGCCCCGTTCGTCGATGGTTCGCCGTCCACCCGGTCGGGACCGACCGCGTCGTGGTGGGCCTCTACCTCGCGGCGACCGCCCTCGCGCTCGCGGTCACGGACGTCCCGGCGGCCCGGTGGTGGGTCGCCGCGGCCAGCTTCGTCGTCGCCGCCCTCCTGCTCCGGCGCCGTGCGCACCCGGTCGGGGTGACCGTGGCCGTCAGCGTCATCGGCGCGATCGGCATCCTCACCCTCGGCGACACCGCGGCCTTCGACCTCGCGGCCGCGTTCGGTGTCTACACCGTCGCGTCGAACCGGCCCGCCCACGACGCCTGGTCGACGGCGGGCGTCGCCATCGTCATGGTCGCCGGCGCGGCGCTGATCGCCTCCCCCAGTGCGACGTACGACGACGGACTGCGGATCCCGGCCGACGTCCCGCTCGGGACGATCACTGCGGACAGGGTCGTCACCGCCGTGTTCGTCGTCGTCGTGATCCTGATCGCGCTCTCGATCGGGTCCACCGTGCACAGCCGACGGCTCCACATCGCCGACCTGCTCGACCGTGCCAACGGGTTCGCGCGCGAGGCGGAACAGTCCGCGCAGATCGCCGCGGCGGCGGAACGCGGACGGATCGCCCGGGAGATGCACGACGTCGTCGCGCACAGCCTGACGGTGATGGTCGCGCTCGCCGACGGCGCGAAGGCTCTCGGCCCCAAGGACCCGGAACTGGCCCGCCAGGCGCTCGACGAGCTCACCGAGACCGGACGCACGGCGTTGACCGACATGCGCAGCGTCCTGGGCGTCCTCCGCGCACCGGAGTCGGGCACCGAGAACGAGCTCGCCACCGGCGCCCCGGACCTCGACGACGTCGTCGCGACGTTCCGGACGGCCGGGCTGCCCGTCCGTCTGGTCCGCGAGGGCGGTGCCGCGAACCTCCCGGTCCCCACTCGTCGCGCCGTCGAGCGCATCGTGACCGAGGCGCTGACCAACGTCCTGCGCCACGCACCGCTCAGTCCCGACGTCCGCGTGTCCCTGGGCGGTGTGTGGAACCCTGACGGGCCCGGCCGCAGCGTCGAGATCGTCGTGCTCAACACCCACGGTCCCGGGCAGTCGAAGAGCACCAGCGGAGCGCAGCAGGGCATCATCGGGATGCGGGAACGCGCCACCGCGCTCGGCGGGACGATCGAGGCCGGACCGTACGGCTCGGGATGGCGCGTGCGAGCTCTGCTCCCGCTGAAGGAGGAGATGTGAGCGACCGGTCGACACGCGTGCTCCTGGTCGACGACCAGGCACTTCTGCGGATGGGCTTCCGAATGGTCCTGACGGCCGAGGACGACCTCGAGGTCGTCGGCGAGGCGTCCGACGGCGCGGCCGCCCTCGCCCAGGCCGCGGCGCTCTCGCCCGACGTCGTCGTCATGGACGTCCGCATGCCCGGGATGGACGGCATCGAGGCGACGACGCACCTCCTCGCGGCGCACCCCGGCCTGCGTGTCCTCGTCGTGACGACGTTCGACCTCGACGAGTACGCGTTCGCGGCGCTCAAGGCCGGGGCCAGCGGGTTCCTGCTCAAGGACGCACCGCCCGCCGAGCTGGTCAGCGCGATCCGAGCGGTCGCCGACGGCGACGCCGTGGTCGCGCCCCGGGTCACCCGCCGGATGCTCGAGATGTTCGCCGCCCGGCTCCCGGCCGAGGACGGCGCAGCCGTGGCCACAGGAGCCACGGATCCGCGCCTGTCCCCTCTGACGGCACGCGAGCACGAGATCTTCGCCGCGCTCGGGGAAGGACTCACCAACGCGGAGATCGCCCGGCGGTTCGTCCTGTCCGAGGCCACGGTCAAGACCCACGTGGGCCGCGTGCTCGGCAAGCTCGGACTCCGCGACCGCGTCCAGGCCGTCGTCCTCGCGTACGAGACGGGCGTCGCGACCCCGGGGACCTAGAGGCCGTGGTCTCGACAGGCTCGACCATCGTGGCCCGAGCCCGTCGGTCGAGCCCGTCGAGACCCCCCCGCCGGTCGAGCCCGTCGAGACCTACATCTCCTCCTTCACACCCCGGCGGATCAGCCACCAGTTGACCGGGTAGCTGGTGCAGAAGCCGGCGATCATCGCGAGCTGCATCGCGAACCAGAACTCCGGACTGTCGACCGGTGCCGTCCCGCCGTAGGCCGGGCGGAACCAGGCGAGCTGAATGAGTGCCATGACCGCGTACATCCCCACCTGCCAGGCGAGGATCGACGCGGCGTCCGCCTTGACCGCCTCGCGAAGCCCGTCACGTACCCCGAGCCCGCGCATCGGCGCGATCGTGAAGTACTGGAAGACCACGCCGAAACCGAAGGCGAGGACGAGGTCGAGGATCCAGACGGCGAACATCTCCTCGGCGAAGAGCGTCCCGTACCCCAGCCACACGGCGATCACGGGGAACCCGAACGCCAGCCACTCCGCGACGAGATCTCCGAGCGCGCAGCCTGCGCCGCAGTGCGACGTGCCCTTGGCGACCGCGACCGGCATCCCTGCGTCGCCCGGACCGTCGTCCGAGCCGCGACGTGGCCCCCGCCCCCAGCGCAGGTAGCCGGCGAGCCAGAGCACGCTCCCGAAGAGTGCCGTGAGCGGCCACACGAGATTCATGATCCACATCGGCTGTGGTCGTCGGACCTGGTCGACGACCATGACGAGCGCGCAGAGGCCCGCGACGGTCAGAGACACGACAGCGATCTGGTGCAGGGCGACGGGAAACACGGGCACGGGCAGCCTCCTCGGTGACGACAGACGGCGACTCCGCCCCATCATGAGGATGACGGGGCGGAGTCGCAGGTCGAGCCGGTGCTGCGGCGATCAGTCAGCGGCCGGCTCCTCGGCCGCGTGCTTCGCCTCGTGCCCGACCTCACGGCCGTTCGCACGCTTGGCCTCGCGCTTGGCGGCACGCTTCTCCTTGCGCTGCTCCGCCAGGGTGTAGAGCACCGGGACGACGATCAGCGTCAGGGCGGTCGAGGTGACGAGCCCGCCGATCACCACGAGCGCCAACGGCTGCGAGATGAACGACCCACCGCCGGTGATGCCGAAGGCCATCGGCGTCAGGGCGAAGATCGTCGCGAGCGCCGTCATCACGATCGGGCGAAGTCGCTTGCGCGAGCCCTCGACGACCGCGTCCTCCAACGAGCGCCCGCGTTCGCGGTACTGGTTGATCAGGTCGATCAGGACGATCGCGTTCGAGACGACGATGCCGACGAGCATCAGCATGCCGATCAGGGACGGCACACCCAGAGGCGTGGACGTGGCGAGCAGCAGGAGCAGGGCCCCCGTCGCGGCGAACGGGATCGAGACGAGCAGGATGAACGGCTGCAGCAGGCTGCGGAACGTCGCCACCATGACGAGGTAGACGATCGCGATCGCGGCGAGCAGCGCCAGACCGAGGTCGCCGAACGCGTCGGCCTGGTCGGCCGCGACGCCCCCGATCTCGACGTCCGCACCCGGCGGCAGGTCCAGCTCGTCCATGGCCGTGGTCAGCTCGGTGGTCAGCCCGCTGAGGTCCTGACCGGCAGGGATCACCGAGACCGTCGCGGAACGCACCCCGTCGACACGGGTCACCGACGTCGGCGCCTCGACCTCCGAGATCGTGGCGACCTCGGAGAGCGGCACCGGCCCGGCGGCGGACGGGAGCACGGTCTGCTCGAGGGCCTCGACCGACGCGGGCACCTCGCCGGCGCTGACGGTCACGGAAACGGGTCCGTCACCGAGGTCGACGTCCCCGATCGGCCGAGGAGACATCGTGCTGGAGACGATCCCGGCGACCTGTGTCTCGGTCAGTCCTGCGGCAGCGGCGGCGTCACGGTCGACGTCCACCTCGAGCACGCTCTGCGCGGCGGCGAGGTTGTTGGTGACCTCCTCGGCGTCGGCCGCTCCCTGGGCGGCCTCCTCCACCTGCAGGGCCGCGGCCTCGAGCGTCTCGCCGTCGGGCGCGCTGACGAGCAGGTCGACCGTCGAGCTGCCGAACCCGGAGTCTCCCGCGGAGACGCTGACGTCCGTGGTGCGGTCCCCGCCGAGGTCCTCGACGGCGTCCTCGATCTCCTCGGTCGCGGCGACGCCGTCGGCGTCCTCGTCGAGGGTGAGCGCGAACGTCGCGCTCGGCGCACCACCCCCGCCGAAGAGCGCGGCCTCGGGACCACCGGCCTGGCCCACGGTGGTCTGGACCGTGGCGACGTCGTCGAGGCCCATGAGGGTCTCCTCGATCTCGCGGGCGCCGGAGTCCTGCGCCGCCAAGGAGGTCCCGTTCTCGAACTCCTGGGTGACGGTGATGGTGTCCTGGCCGGAGTCGCCGATGAAGTTGGTCTCCAGGCGCGGGACGAGCGCCAGGGTTCCGGCGAGCACGGCGACGGCGATCGAGACGCTGATCACCGGATGCCGCAGGGCGGCCATCAGCGTCGGCATGTACGCACGCTGCCAGAGGCCCCGGCGTTCCTTCTCCTCGGCGGCCGCCCGCTGAGCGTCGGCCTCCTCGGGATCCTCGGCGACGTGCGGCGAGCGGATGAACCAGTACGCGAGCACCGGCACGATCGTCAGGGCGACGAAGAGGGAGGCCAGCAGGGCGATGGTGATCGTCATCGCGAAGGGCTGGAAGAGCTCCCCGACAGACCCGCCGACGAACGCGATCGGGAGGAAGACGGCGACGGTCGCGATCGTCGAGGACGTGATCGCGCCACCCACCTCGCGCACCCCGCCGAGGATCGCCTGCTTCTTGTCCTCACCGTAGGAGAGGTGCCGCTTGATGTTCTCGATGACCACGATCGAGTCGTCGACGACGCGCCCGATGGCGATGGTCATCGCGCCGAGCGTCAGGATGTTCAGGGTGTAGCCGGACAGGTCCATGACGAGGAACGTCACGAAGAGCGAGAGCGGGATCGAGACCGCCGAGACCAACGTGGACCTTACGGACATGAGGAACACGAGGATGATCAGGACGGCGAAGATCAGGCCGAGCCCGCCCTCGGTCGCCAGACCCTCGATCGACTCCTCGATGAAGGGCGCCTGGTCGAACACGACCTCGACGCGGACACCGGCAGCCTCCAGGGCGTCGGTCTGCTCGTCGAGCACCTCCTGCACGGCGTGCGAGACGTCGACGGTGTTGCCCGCCGGGGTCTTGGTGATCGCGAGCGCCAGGGAGTCCTCGCCGTCGAGCCGGGAGTACGACGTCGCGGGCGCGGGCCCGGCGGTGACGGTCGCGATCTCGGAGAGGGGGACGGTCTGGCCGTCCGGTGTCGCGATCGGGAGGGCCTCGATCTCGTCGACGGAGCTGATCGGCGACCCGACCTGCACGGAGAGGGTGGTCTCGCCCTCCGTGATGGTCCCTGCCGGGAGGCGTACGCCGTTGTCGTCGAGCACCGACTGGACGTCGGCGGCGCTGAGTCCGGCTGCTGCGGTCGCTGCGAGGTCGAGGTCGATCGTGATCTCGGTGTCGGCGACGCCGCTGATGGCGACCGAGCGCACGTCGTCGATCTTCTCCAGGGCGGGGACGAGCACCGTGTCGATCGTGTTGGCCAGGTCTTCCTGGCTCTCACCGCCGGCTGCCGAGAGCTGGATGACGGGGAGATCGTCGATCGAGCCGGTGACGACCTGCGGGTCGACGTCCTCGGGCAGCTGCGTCTGGACGCGCGTGACCGCGGTCTGCATCTGCTGCGCCGCGAGGTCCATGTTGGTGCCGTAGGCGAACTCGACGGTCGTCACCGACATCCCTGTCGAGGCGGTCGAGGAGATCGACTCGACCCCGTCGACGGCCTTGGCGGCCTCCTCGACGACCTCGGTGACCTGGTCCTCGACGACCTCCGGCGAGGCTCCGGGGTAGACGCCCACGACCGCGGCCGCGGGGAAGGAGATCGACGGGATGAGCTCTTGCTTGAGCGACGTCAGGCTCAGGTAGCCGAAGAGCGCGACGGCGATGGTGAACAGGGCGATCAGGGCTCTGTTCGCGAGGGAGAATCTAGCTAGGCGGTCCACGATGCCTCCGGCGATCGTCAGGCGGGGTCAGGTCGGTGCAGGTCGGTGCAGGTCAGAGCAGGTCCGTGCAGGGTGATGCGGCCCGGACGGGCGCGCTCCGACCGGGGACGGGATCAGGGGCTCGAGGCACCCTCTTCCTGGATGAAGCGCTCCCAGAGTTGTGGGATCTCGCGTTCGAGGAAGGCGAAGAACTGCCGGGCGCGGTGGAGCCGCGCGAGGTCGACGGGTGCGTCGTCGGCAGTGAGGCAGTCGTCCAGCAGCGCGCGGAAGGACGTCACGAAGCGGAGCTGGTCACCTTCCATCGCCTCCCACGCGGTCGGCGACACCCGGTAGTAGGCGCGCCGGTCCCCCGATCGCGCGGTGCGCTCGACGAAGCCCCCGCGCTGCAGGGCGCGCAGCGTGGTGCTGATGCCTCCTGCGCTGGCCTCGAGCGCCTCGCTCAGGTCCTGGGCGCTCTGCTCCGGCGGGTCGCACGCGAGCAACCAGCCGACGAGGCGTCCACCCGTGCGCGTGAATCCTGCCTCCTCGAGAAGCAGACCGGTGTCCTCGACGAAGCGACTGACGCCGGGAGCGATCTCTGCTTCTTTCACAACTTTCACACTAGTCTGAAACTTCTGTCGCACCAAAATCGCCGACATCTGTTTTCCACACCGCCAACAGATGTGACAGACAGGGCATAGCGGACTCGACTATGGTTATAGCGTGATTACTCCAGACCCGGCCGCACCGTCCGTCGACGATGCCGAACGCCGTGAATCGCTCGTGCGGGAGTACCTCGATGTCCAAGAAGCCGTGCGCGACACCCTCGTGACGCAGCGTCTCACCTCGCTCGTCAGCACGCGGCTCACCGTGCAGCAGCTACGAGCGATCGCCGTCCTCATGCTCGACGAGGGCCTCAGTGCACATCAGCTCGCCAAGGCGCTCGGGGTATCCCCCGCGACCGTCTCCGGAATCCTCGACCGCCTGGAGGCGGGGGGCCTCGTCCGACGCCGCACCGACGAGAAGGACGGTCGGGTCCGACGGATCGCCGTGACCGACCAGGGAGTCACTGCCGTCCGCCGGATCGTCGCCGACGACACCGCCCCCGGGCCGGAGACGCTGCACCAGCTCAGCACCGAGGACCTCGAGAGGTCGATCCCGTTCGCGATCTCGATGCTCCGGGCCGCGCAGGCCAATGCGACCGTGGCCTCGGCGGAAGACCTCCCGCGCAGCGAGTAACGTCGAGCACGTGAGTGTCCGAGCCTGGATCCGTGCGGCGGCCGTGTCGACCGCCGTGCTCGCGCTGACCGCCTGCTCGGGCGGCGCGTCCGAGCAGGAGCCGTCGTCGACGGATCCCTCGACGCCGCCCGGTACCGCGACGTCCGCGACGCCCGATCCCGCCGGGACGCCGGAGCAGACGACGGAGGACCCCCTCGAGGGGATGACGGCGGAACAACGTGCAGGCCAGCTCGTCATGGTCGGGCTGGAGGCCGACGACCCGGCCGAGGCCAGTCTCGCCGCGGTCCGGGACGACCACGTGGGCAACATCTTCCTCGCCGGACGCTCGACGGAGGGCGTGGAGGCGACGGCCGACGTCGTCGACCGGTTCACCGCACTCGTCGACGACGAGACGACCGCCGGCGTACCACTCCTGGTCGCGAGCGACCAGGAGGGCGGATCCGTGCAGGTGCTGCGGGGCGACGGGTTCTCCGACATCCCCTCGGCCGTCGACCAGGCGACGTGGGGCACCGAAACGCTCGTCGACCGCGCCACCACCTGGGGCCAGGAGCTGGCCGCGGCGGGCGTGAACTTCAACCTCGCCCCCGTGGTCGACGTCGTGCCGGAGGCGACCGCCGCCTCGAACGCGCCGATCGGCGCGTTCGACCGCCAGTACGGCGCGACGGCCGAGGACGCCGCCCGGGGTGCCGGTGCGTTCGCCACGGGCATGGAGGCCGCCGGCGTCGGCGTGAGCCTCAAGCACTTCCCGGGCCTCGGCCTCGTCACCCAGAACACCGACACGACGGCGGGTGTCACCGACACCGAGACCGACGCCGACTCCGCGTCGGTCGCTGCGTTCCGGGCGCTGATCGAGGAGGACCCGGCGTCCGTGATGGTCGCGACAGCGGTCTACGAACGGCTCGACCCGGACAACCCGGCCGCGTTCTCCTCCGCCGTCGTCACGGACCTGCTCCGGGCCGACCTCGGCTACGACGGCATGGTGATCACCGACGACCTCTCCGCAGCCGCGCAGGTCCAGTCCGTCGAGCCCGCGGAACGCGCGATCCGGGCGATCGAGGCCGGGTGCGACGTGGTCCTCGCCTCCGCCGTCCCCGAGGACGCGTCGATCATGGTGTCCGCGATCGCCGAGCGCGCCGCCGAAGACCCGGACTTCGCCGAGCGCGTGGACGAGTCGGCTGCTCGGGTCCTGGCAGCCAAGGAGCAGATCGCCGCCACGGGCTGAGGTCAGTCGACGGGTCGAGCCGGCGGCGGGTCCCCCGCGAGCGCCCACCGGATCGCCCGGGTCGCGACGTGCCCGCCCACCCGCACCACGGTGGGGTCGCCCCGTACGGGCCAGGGCGCCGTGATCTCCCGCTGGGCCCATCGGGGCAACGAACCGTACGCGGCAGCACCCAGGAGCGCGTAGGGCCCGCGCGCCGCGCGAGGCAGCGGGGGCTCTGCGAGCAGGAACCGGGCGACGTCGTCGGACTCCTGGGTCGCACCCAGCTCTGGACCAAACTCCTGCCAGGCGATACGGACCTCCGCGCGGGACCGGGGCGGGTCGACGGCCCCCAGGCGGAGTGCGACGTCCGCGGCCTGGGCGAGGTACGCGTCGCACCCGGCGGCGTCCAACGGGCGGAGCCCGAAACGTTGGTGCGCCGTGAGAAAGCTGTCGACCTCGGCCAGGTGCACCCAGCGCAGGAGCCACGGGTCGTCGGCGGCGTAGGCGCGTCCGTCCGGCGCCGTGCCGCGTACCCGCGCGTGGACCGTGCGGACGACGTCGATGCTCTGGCGGGCGTACTCGACCGTGCCGAACGTCGTCGCCGCCAGGAACGTGCTCGTCCGGGCCAGGCGCCCCCACGGGTCGCCACGGTATCCGGAGTGCGCGGCGACCGCGGCCATCGCCAGCGGGTGCAGCGACTGCAGGAGCAGGGCGCGGACACCGCCGACGAACATCGAGGCGTCGCCGTGGACGCGCGCGATCTCCGAGTCCTGCGCGAACTGCCGCGGTCCGGCCGTGGCGTGGATGCGCTCGCGCTCCTCGTGGCCGTCCGGGCCGCCGACCCGGGCGAAGAGGGCGCGTCCGGAGGTCCTGCGCAGCGTCTCGACGGGGCTCATCCCCCTAGTCTGCCTCGGCGGGGACCGTTCGCGGGTCCCCGCCGAGGCACCGGGTCACCAGGTCTCGAGGGACCAGGCCATCTGCCAGAACCGGATCTCGTGGCGCACGCTCAGCTCGAAGGCGAGCTCCATGCGTGCGCGCTCCTCGGGCCCGGCCTGAGCCGCCACCGCGTCGAGCTTGGCCCGCATCTCCTCGAGCATCTGCAGGCACGAGTCGTCGGCGTAGAACCGCCACCACCCGGCGAACGGGTGGTCGTCCTGGATCGGCTCCGCGTGCGCATAGCGGTCCGCGGCCCAGATGTACGTCCACGGGCAGGGCAGCAGCGCGGCGAGGAGCGTGCCGAGCGTGTCGCGGCCCGCCTCCATCATGTGGTCGACGTAGGCCTTGGCGCTCGGCGCGAGACGCTCCACCTGCGCGTCCTCGTAGGTCACCCCGAGACGCGCGCAGAGCGCGAGGTGTGCCTCGGACTCGTCGTCCAGCAGGAATCCGGTGCGCTCGTGGAAGTAGCGCATCCACTCGCGGTCGGGGGCGAGGGTCAGTCCCAGGCCGTAGCAGCGGACGTACGCGCTCAGGTACTGGTGGTCCTGGCCCACGTAGTGCTGCACCTTCTCGGGGGCGAGCGTGCCGTCACGCAGGCCCGACAGGAAGGGATGCTGGTAGAAGTCCTCGAACAGGTGCGCGTACCGGCGCCCCAGCTCTGCGGTGAATCCGGACTCCGACGCCGCTACCGGCGTCGTCTGGTCGTTCTCAAGGGTCACGGCAGTCATGCCACGTTCCTCCGCTCGTTCTGGCGAGATCAGGTTCAACGGGTCCGGACGGTTCTCCCGCCCATCTCAGTCCCGGCCGACGGTGTCGGACAGAGATTCCCCGCGTGGTGTGTCTCGACCGTAGCAAGGGGCGCCCGTGGCGGACGCACCGGTCGCATCGTGGGACGCCGCCTACGCGTCGCCCGCGGCCAGTCGTTCGAGGAGCATCAGCGCCCTCGGCCCGTCGCGCCGCAGGACGAGCGTGGTCCCCTCGTCCTCCCGGACCGTTGCCTCCGCGCGGACGCCGGCGGCGTCGAGCGCGGCCGCGCTCTCCGGCAGGGCCTGGTGGTGCCCCCACCGGGGTTCGAACCCGGACTGGGCCGATTTTAAGTCGGCTGCCTCTGCCAGTTGGGCTACGGGGGCCATGCTCGTCGTGAGACTAACGCACGACGGCGGGGACGGACCCGTCCAGGTCCGCCCCCGCCGTCGTGCGTGCGTGCGTGGGCGTCACGCCCACCGAGGACTACTTGCCCGCGCCGACCGCGTCCTTGTCGGACTTCGGAGCCGCGTCGTCCTTCGGCTTCGGCGGGAGCGACGCGTTGCGGAACGCCGCACGGGGGTCGTGGATCGACCCGAGCGAGACGGTCTTGCGGCGCATGACGAACTGGTCGAACCAGCCCATGAAGATGCGGATCTTGCGGTTCCAGGTCGGCATCGCGTAGCCGTGGTACGTGCGGTGCACGGCCCAGGCCGGGAAGCCCTTGAACTTGAAGACGCCGAAGAGCTCGGCGACGCCCTTGTACAGGCCGAGCGACGCGACGACGCCGACGCTCTTGTGCTTGTACTGGACCAGCGGGCGGTCCTCGACCGACGCGACCAGGTTGTCACCGAGCTGGGTGGCCTGACGGATCGCGTGCTGCGCGTTGGGCGGGCAGAACGCGCCCGGGTTCAGCAGGTCGGGAACCGCGGCGCAGTCGCCGGCGCCCCAGGCGGCGGGGACGACGACGCCGTCCTCGTCGACGACCTGCAGGTTGGCGTTGACGGTCAGGCGGCCCATCTTGTCCGTCGGCAGGTCAGACTCCCCGATCACCGGGTTGGCCTTGACACCGGCCGTCCAGACGATGGTGTTGGAGTCGAACTCGACACCCGTGGACGTCACCACGTGGCCGTCGACGCAGGAGCTGAGGAAGGTCGAGAGGTGGAACTCGATGCCCCGCTCCTTCAGCTGCTCGAGGGCGTACTCCGCCATCGGCTCGCTGAGCTCGGGCAGGATCCGCCCGGCGCCCTCGATCATGACGAAGCGCAGGTCGGCCTGGTCGATAGACTCGTACTGGCTCAGCGCGGCGCGGGCCATGTCCTCGACCTCGGCGAGCGCCTCGATGCCGGCGAAGCCGCCACCGATGAAGGTGAACGTGAGCATCCGGCGCCGCTCGTCCGCGTCCCAGCAGCTGGACGCGAGGTCGAGCTGGTGCACCACGTGGTTGCGGACGGACACGGCCTCCTCGACGTTCTTGAAGCCGATCGCCTGCTCCGCGAGTCCCGGGATGGGCAGCGTGCGCGAGACCGAGCCGAGGCTCACGACGAGCTCGTCGTAGCTGATCTCGTACGCGTCGCCGATCTCGGGCGTGATCTCGACCTTGTGCTCGCCGTGCTTGATCGCGGTGACCTTGCCCTGCAGCACGTCGACGCCCTTGAGGGCGGAGCGCAGCGGGGCGACGACGTTGCGACCGTCGATCGAGCCGGCGGCAACCTCGGGAAGGAACGGGGCGTACGTCATGTACGGACGCGGGTCGACGACGACGATCGCGGCGTCCTTCTTGCCGAGCCGCTTGCGGATCCGGCGCGCCGAGTAGAGCCCGACGGAACCGCCGCCGAGCACCACGATGCGCGGCGTCTTGCGCGGGCTCGAAACGGTCCCGGCCGTGGTCGATACATTCGAAGACATGCCGTCAGAATAGTTGGCTGCACGCGAACTCGGTACCGCGCAGGGCGTCGTGTGAACAGGCTCACGCGCATCCCGCATGCCGGACACGGACGAGCACGCCGCGTCGATCGCGCCAGATTCACCCGGCAGGCGGAACGAACCACCCGTGGAAGACCACCTCGACCGACCGAAGGAGCCCAGTGCGCCGAGCTCTGGTCGCGGCGTGCGCGGCACTCGTCCTTGCCGCGGGATGCTCCGGCCCCTCGGGCCACGCGCCGACCACGGAGCCGTCCGAGACCGCCGACCCGGTCCCGCGCCTCGGCGATCCCGCGCTCGCCCGGACGACGTCCGCCGAGGACGACTCGCGGCTGACCGGGACGCCTCACGCCGTCTGGCTCACGGGCGAGGCGTCCGCGGCCCGGACCGTGCGCGAGACGACGAGCCGGGCGGCCGAGAACGGTCAGGTCGCCCAGCTCGTCGTCTACGCCGTCCCCGCACGGGACTGCGGCCTCCACTCCGCCGGGGGCCTGACCGTCGAGAGCTACGGGCCGTGGGTGGAGGGCCTGGCGGACGCCGTCGTCGGCACGCCCCTCCTCGTCCTCGAGCCCGACGCCCTCGCGCAGCTCGACGACTGCGGCGACCCCGCGACCCGCAGCCGCCTGCTCGCAGGCGCCGCGCGGACGCTGAGCGACGCGGGCGCACGCGTCTACGTCGACGTGGGGAACTCCGCGTGGCTCGGCCCCGAGGAGGCGGCCTCACGACTGCTGTCCCTGGGCCCGACCGGCGCCCGCGGGTTCGCGGTGAACGTCTCGAACTACCGCACGACCGAGGAGAGCGTCGCGTGGGCCGACGAGGTGTCACGCCTGACGGACGGGCTCCACTACGTCGTCGACACGTCGCGCAACGGGAACGGACCGAACGGGCAGTGGTGCAACGCCCGCGGGCGCGCGCTCGGCGACCCGCCTCGCCTCGTCGACGACGGGACGCGACTCGACGCACTGCTGTGGGTCAAGGTGCCGGGCGAGTCGGACGGTCCGTGCGGCGGCGGCCCGCCGGCGGGCACCTGGTGGCCGGAGATCGCCGAGGAGCTCGCCGCCAACGACCCGTGGGCCGACGCTCCCGGCTAGCCGAGCGACAGCGCGATGCCGTCCAGGATGTCGTGCTCGCTCGTCACGACGGACGTGAGGCGACCTCCGGCCGCGGCGACGTCGTCGCGGACACGCCGGACGATCTCGGACCACACCAGGGCCCCCGCGCCGATCACGTCGACCCGGCCCGGGTGCATGAAGCCGAGGGCCTCCCGCTCCGCCCGTGTCCGCGCGAGCAGGTCCTCGCACGTGGCGAGCACCTCGTCGACCCCCAGCTCGGCACCGTTGATCCGCTCGCGATCGTAGCGCTCGAGCCCGAGAGCGTGCGCCGTGACGGTGGTGACCGACCCCGCGAGCCCCACGAGGGTGCGGGTCGCGCCCAGGTCGACCGTCTCCGCGGCGACGTCGAGGGCCGCACGCACGTCGGCCCGGGCCGCGTCGATCTCGGCGACCGTCGGCGGATCCGTCACGAGGTGCCGCTCGGTCATCCGCACGCAGCCGACGTCCATCGACCGCGCGGCTCGGGGCTGGTTCTCCCCGAGAACCAGCTCCGTCGACCCGCCGCCGAGGTCGACGACGAGGTACGGGGCCGCGTGCGCCGCCGCGACGACGGTGGCTCCGCGGAACGACAGCGCCGCCTCCGCGTCGCCGGAGACCACCTCGGGCTCGACACCCAGGATCTCGCGGATCCCGTCGACGAACTCCTGCCTGTTCTCCGCGTCGCGCGTGGCCGACGTCGCGACGAACCGGACGCGGGTCGCGCCGAGCTCACCGATGATCGCCGCGTACCGGCGCGCGGCGTCGAACGTCCGCGCGAGCGCCTCGTCGGCCAGACGGCCCGTACGGTCGACACCCTGGCCGAGCCTGACGACCTCCATCCGGCGGTCGATCTCGGTCAGCACCCCACCGTCGACGTCGGCGACGAGCAGGCGGATGGAGTTGGTGCCGCAGTCGATCGCGGCCACGCGTGAAGTCATGGGCACAGCGTGCCAGTCACCGCCGACACGGTGCGAGTCGAGATCAGCAGGTGCAGCGTGTGCGGTCCCACAGTCCGTCGGCGGCCATCCGGACGATCGCCTCGTCCCCCAGCGGCTGGACCCCCGGCCCCGCGGCCAGCGCGTGCGCGACCAGGACGTGCAGGCACTTGACCCGCGTCGGCATCCCGCCGGCCGAGATGCCGTCGATCTCGACGACGTGGCCCAGTGCCTCGCGCTCCGCCAGATAGTGCTCGTGAGCGCGGCGGTACGCGGCGGCGAGCTCCTCGTCGACGGTCAGCCGTTCCGTCATCTCGCGCATCACGCCGTTGGCCTCGAGCGTCGAGGAGGCGGCGACGACGCTCGGCCCGGTGAGGTAGAACACGGTCGGGAACGGCGTCCCGTCGTCGAGACGCGGCAGGGTCCGCACCACGAGCGGGTGACCGGCCGGGCACCGTGCGGCGATCCCCACGACGCCGCGCGGGGTCCGTCCCAGCTGCGTGGCGAGGACGGCGAGGTCGCCGTCGGTGACGGTCTCGTCGGCAGCGTCAGGGGTGTCGGGGGTGTCGGGCCGGGGGTCGTTCACGTGAGGTCCATCCGTCGGGCGAGCAGGTCGTCACCCATTGTCCTCGCTCGCGCGAGCACCTGCCTCACCCGCGATCGTCACCGAGCCCGCGAGGGACTCGTACCAGGCCACGTCCTCGGAGAATCCCGACTCGACGGCGCCCGTACCCACCGCCTGCCCCGTCGCGGGGTTGCGGGTGTCGGCCACCGTGTCCGGGTCGAGCACCCGGTAGGAACGTTCGCCCGGCAGCACGAAGCTCAGCCGCTCCCGGGCCTGCGCGACGACGTACGCGTCGTCGCTCCACCGGTCCAGCTCGACCTGCAGGTCGTCACGCGTCTGCGTCGCCGCAGAGAGCTCGTTGCGCAGCTCGCGCAGCTCCGTCGTCTGCTCGACGTACGCGCGCCCGGTCGGGATCAGGACCACGAGGGCCACGAGGACGACGCCCGCGAGCACGATCCCGCGCAGGGTGAACGCCTCGGGCAGGATCGTGCGTCCGCCGGTCGCCGGCGCGCTGCCCGTCCGGGCGGGAGCGCTGCGCATGGCCGCCGTCGTACGAGCCGTCGAGGACCGTCCGCCCGACTTCTTGGCCGCGGGCTTCGTCGAGGCGGGCTTGGCCGAGGCCGGCTTCGACTCCGTCGACCTGGCAGCCGGCTTCTTCGCGGCGGGCTTTGCGGTCCGCGGCGTCGCGGGACGTCGCGCCGCGCCCGACGCACGCCCGTTCGACCGGGGGGTCCTGCCCGGTGACGAGGGTCGACGGTTCGTTGGCACAGGTCGATTGTGCCCCCGGCGGACGGCCGAGCACGACAGGCGTCCACGGCGAGCCGCCGCCCGACGCGTGTCGCCAGGGGTGAGGAACGTCTCAGGACGACGGACGACCGAGGGTCCGGCACCAGGACGGTGCCGGACCCTCGGTCGTCGGTGCGGGTCTACCCCGCGACGATCAGGCCTTCTTCGCGCGCGGGAACGCCGACGCACCCGCGTACACGGCCGAGTCGCCGAGGTCCTCCTCGATGCGCAGCAGCTGGTTGTACTTGTTGATGCGCTCGCCACGGGCGGGCGCACCGGTCTTGATCTGACCGGAGTTCGTCGCGACGGCGAGGTCGGCGATCGTCGTGTCCTCGGTCTCGCCGGAACGGTGCGACGTCATCGTGGTGAACCCGGCACGGTGCGCCAGGTCGACGGCGTCGAGCGTCTCGGTGAGCGTGCCGATCTGGTTGAGCTTGACCAGCAGCGAGTTGGCGGACTTCTCGTCGATCCCGCGGGCGAGGCGCTCGGGGTTGGTGACGAACAGGTCGTCGCCGACGATCTGCACCTTGTCACCGATCTCGGCGACGAGCTTGCTCCAGGCGGCCCACTCGTCCTCGGACAGCGGGTCCTCGATGGAGACGAGCGGGTAGTCCTCGACGAGCTGGGCGTAGTAGGCGACCATCTCGTCCGAGGTCTTGGTGCCACCCTCCCACTCGTAGACGCCGTCCTTGAAGAACTCGGTCGCGGCGACGTCGAGGGCGAGCGCCACGTCGACGCCCGGCGTGTAGCCGGCCTTCTCGATCGCAACGAGGATCAGGTCGAGCGCGGCGCGGTTCGACTCGAGGTTCGGGGCGAAGCCGCCCTCGTCCCCGAGGCCCGTGGCCAGGCCCTTCTCCTTCAGCACCGACTTCAGCGCGTGGTAGACCTCGGCGCCCGTGCGCAGGGCCTCCTTGAAGGTCTTCGCGCCGATCGGGGCGATCATGAACTCCTGGATGTCGACGTTCGAGTCGGCGTGGGAGCCACCGTTGAGGATGTTCATCATCGGCACGGGCAGGACGTGCGCGCCGGCACCGCCGACGTAGCGGTAGAGCTCGAGGCCGGCCGAGATGGCGGAGGCCTTCGCAACGGCGAGCGAGACGCCGAGGATGGCGTTCGCGCCGAAGTTGCCCTTGTTCGCGGTCCCGTCGAGCTCGATGAGCTTCGCGTCGATCTCGCGCTGGTCCGCGGCGTCGTAGCCGATGAGCTCCGGGGCGATGTCCTCGATCACCGAGGTGACGGCACCGACGACGCCCTTGCCGAGGTAGCGGCTCTTGTCGCCGTCACGGCGCTCGACAGCCTCGAACGCACCGGTCGACGCACCGGAGGGCACGCCTGCACGGGCGAACGTGCCGTCGTCCAGGACGATCTCGACCTCGACCGTGGGGTTTCCGCGCGAGTCGAGGATTTCACGTGCTCCGAGGGCTTCGATGATGGCCACAGGTGCTCCTTCAAGACAGGGTGATGGGCTAACCACTCCAGCGTAGTCCCGATGCCTGGTGGGTGCGGCATCGTCCGGCCAGTGACCCCCGAGCGTTCACGCCTGGTCACGAGAGGTTCACAGGGGACCCGCGGCACGGCCCGCATCTGTCCTCTCACGCTCGCGCACATGAGCCTCGGTCTCGCGGATCCTGGCACGCAGCGCGCCCTCGAGGTCGACCCCGTCGGCCTCCGCCCGTCGGACGAGCTCCATCAGCTCGTCGGCGTACGCGGCGGCATCCGTCCGCCCGCCCGACGACGTGCGCTCGTGCTCGTCGACCGCCGTCGTGCCCACGGGGAGCCCGGCCCGGCGGGCCCGCCCCACCACCTTCTGCGCGCGCGCCAGCGCACCCTGCGCGGCAGGGATGCCGTCGAGGACGCTCGCCCGCTGCTTCTCCGTGCGCTTGATCGCGTCCCACTGCGCGTGGAGGTCCTCGACCGGCGCGTCGCCGAAGACGTGCGGGTGGCGCCGGACGAGCTTGTCCGTGAGATCGCGTGCCACGTCGTCGAACGTGAACGGGTCGTCCGCGTCGTCCGCGGCGATCCGCGCGTGGAAGACGACCTGGAGCAGGACGTCGCCCAGCTCCTCCCGCATCCCCGGCCTGTCCCCAGTCTCGATCGCCTCGGCGAGCTCGTACGACTCCTCGAGCAGGTACCGCACGAGGCTCTCGTGCGTCTGCTCGGCGTCCCAGGGGCAACCGCCCGGCGAGTAGAGGCGATCCATCGCGGCCAGCAGGTCGGGCATCCCGGTCGTCGTCATCCGCCCACGGTAGCGACGCCGGCCCCGCCCGCGCCCCGCCACACCGCGGTCAGATCCACAGCGTCCGCACAGCATCGCGACAGCATGGGTCCAGGACCTCTCCCTACGTTCTGCACATGTTCTTCACCTACCTCCGGCGCGAGCTGCGCCACCGCCGTCGTCAGACGGCCGTCGTCGCGATCGGGATGGCCGTGGCTGTCGCGCTCGTCATGGTCGTCAACTCCGTGTCCACCGGCGTGAGCGACGCCCAGGACGACGTCCTCGACTCCGTGTACGGGATCGGGACCGACATCACCGTCACCCAGACCGGCGCTCCGGGCGACCGCGCGCCGGGCCGTTTCGAGGTCGGTGCCGAGGACGGCGAGGTCGGCGAGGACGGCTCGCGCGCCTTCGCCCAGAACAACGTCGCCGTCGAGCGCGGCACGGCGTCCTTCGACGACGACGCGCTGACCACCGTCGCGCAGATCGACGACGTCGCCGCCACGACCGGGACGTTGACCCTCTCCAGCACGACGTTCTCCGGGGAGGTCCCCGACACGGCCGCGCTCCCCGAGGGCGCGGACGCCGGGGAACGCGGCCCAGGTCAGGGCCAGGGAGCCGCCGGCGGCCCTGACGGCGCCGGGGGCTCGGCCTTCTCCCTCGACACGTTCTCCGTGACCGGCGTCGACCCCGGCTCCGACGCGGTCGGGCCCCTGACCACCGTCTCCCTCGTCGACGGGCGCGCGCTCGGCACCGACGACTCCGCCGCGGGCGACGACGGGACTCCCGCCACCGTCACCGTGCTGGACGCGACGTACGCCGCCTCGGCGGACCTGGCCGTCGGCGACACCGTCACGGTGGGCGACGAGGACCTCGAGGTGATCGGGACCGTGGGGTCGACGACCGGCGACGGGGTCGCGACCGGATCCGACGCATACGTGACGCTCGCACTCGCACAGTCGCTCGCCGACCTCGACGGGCAGCTCACCGACGTGTACGTGCAGGCCGACTCCGCGACCGCCATCGACGCCGTCGCCGAGGACATCTCCGCGGCACTCCCCGAGGTCACGGTCTCGACCCAGTCCGACCTCGCCTCGTCGGTGACGGGATCTCTGGCCAGCGCCTCCGACCTCGTCTCGACCCTGGGCCTCTGGCTCTCGGTCGTCGTGCTGGTCGCGGCGGTCGGCATCGCGATCCTGCTGACCGTCTCGGGCGTCACCCGCCGGACGCGCGAGCTGGGGACCCTCAAGGCGCTGGGCTGGCCCGGCCGTCGGGTGGTCGGACAGGTCGCCGGCGAGTCCCTGGTGCAGGGTCTGCTCGGCGGAGCCGTCGGCCTGGTCCTCGGGCTGGTCGCGATCGCCGTCGTCAACGCTCTCGGCATCACGCTCTCCGGGACGACCGGCGGGTTCGCGATCGGGGGGCAGGAGCGCACCGGCGGTGGCCCCGGAACGGGCGCCGCGGGCGGTGGACCCGGGGCGGGCGAGGCGGCCGGCGGGCCGTTCGGGAACGCCGTCGACCAGGCGGCCGGAGCCGTCGACGTCGTCCTGCACGCCCCGGTCAGCCCGACCGTCGTCGCGATCGCGATCGGCATCGCCGTCCTGGGCGGACTGCTCGCGGGGATCGTCGGTGGTGCCCGTGCCGCACGACTGCGTCCCGCCGAGGCTCTGCGGAGCGTCGCATGAGCACGCCCGCGCCCACCACCGAAAGGACCACGATGTACGAGATCACCGACCTCACCAAGACCTACGCGGCCCAGGGGAGGACCGTCCGTGCGCTGGACGGGGTCTCGCTCAGGATCGGCGCGGGCGAGCTCGTCTCCGTCCAGGGCCCGACGGGCGGCGGGAAGTCGACGCTCCTGCAGATGCTCGGCGCGATGGACCGCCCGAGCAGCGGGACCGTCGTCCTCGACGGCACCGACCTCACGACCGCCTCGGACAGGGTTCTTGCCGAGGTCCGGGCCCGCACGATCGGGTTCGTGTTCCAGGGATTCAACCTGATCCCGACGCTCACGGCCCAGGAGAACGTGGAGACCGCCCTCGTCCCGGCCCGCGTACCCGGTGCCGAGCGTGCCGAACGGGCACGGGCGGCCCTCGCGTCGGTCGGCCTCGGAGATCGGGGCCACCACCTGCCCGTCGAGCTCTCGGGCGGCCAGCAGCAGAGGGTCGCGATCGCGCGCGCACTGGTGAAGAACCCGGCCGTGCTGCTCGCGGACGAGCCGACCGGAAACCTGGACGAGGAGACACGCGACGAGATCGTCGAGCTTCTCGAGGGCCTGTGGCACGACGGCCTGACGGTCGTGATGGTGACGCACGACTCAGCCGTGGCCCGGCGCGCGGAGCGCCGACTGCGGATAGCAGGCGGGACCGTCAGCGAGCTGACGCCGGCCGCGCGGACCTGACCGCGGTCTCCCCTACGGCTGCGGCGACCCGACCGAGACCGTGAGGACGACGACGTCGTCCCCGCGGTCCTCGGCCCGGACCATCCGGTCCAGGAGCTCGTCGGCAGAGGCGGGCTCCTGGTCGCCGACGGACGACCGCAGCGCCTCGAGCCGGTCCCACAGCGGGACGGTCCGCGTCTCGACGAGCCCGTCCGTGTAGAGCACCAGGCGGTCCCCCGCCACGAGATGCGCCGAACCGTCCGGCCGCTCACGGGTCGTCTCGATGCCGACCGGGAGGCCCGGCGTGGCCGCAAGGAAGCGCGCCTCACCGGCCGACGTGCGCAGCAGCGGTGGTGGATGGCCGGCGAGCGACCACGTGAGCTCGCGCGAGCCGTCCGGGGCGGTCGGCGACACGATCGCCAGGACGATCGTCGCGACGGCCGCCATGCCGGTGCCGACCACGACGTCGTCGAGCCGCTCGAGCACCCGGGACGGGGCGTCGTCGTGCTCCCAGAGGAGCGTGCGGAGCGTCGAGCGGACCTGCCCCATCTGGGACGCGGCGTTGATGTCGTGCCCGGTCACGTCCCCGACGACGAGCGCCACGCTGCCGTCGGTCCGCTCGAGGACGTCGTACCAGTCACCGCCGACCTCCTCCGTCACCGACGCCGGGGCGTACGCAGCGTCGACGGCCAGGCCCATGGGCGTCGGAAGGTCCGTGAGCATCGCCGCCTGCAGGACGCTGGCGACCTCTCGGCGGTGCTCGAGGAGGTACGCACGCTCCAACGCCAGCGCCGCGTTCCCGGCGAGCGCGACCGTCACCTCCTTCAGGTCCAGGGCGATCGGGACCGCGTCGCTCCAGCGCAGGGCGAGCGCGCCGTAGACGGCCCCCGGTGTGACGAACGGCAGGATCCACAGACCCTCGGCGCCCGCACCGAACTCGGCCAGGAGCGGGAACCGCTCGACCACGGTCGGCCCGTCCTCCAGGAAGACCTGCGACCGGTCACGGACGGCGCGGACGGCCGGGTACCGGTCGTCGTCGAGGTCCATGAACTCCCAGAGCTCCGCGGGCACCCCCGCGATCGGCTCGTGGGCGGGCCAGTACAGGCTCCGTCGGTCGTCGGAGAGCAGCGCGACGGAGGTGTGGACGACCCCGAGGATCGACGTGGCGCACCGCGCGACGGCGTCGACCACCTCGTCCACGAGCAGGGTGTCGAGGAACACCTCGCCCACCTCGCGCATGAGACTGGATATCAGCGCGGAGCGTTCGGCGCGGTCTCGCTCGGCCTGGACGCGCAGCGCCTCGCCGCGCAGACGGATCTCGGCCGTGCAGGAGGCGGCGAGATCGGCGAGCACCGACAGGTCGTTCGGCGTCCACGCGCGCGGATCCCGGTCGAAGGCACACAGTGCGCCCACGGTGCGGCCGTCGACGTCGTGCAACGGGTACCCCGCGTAGGCGACGACGTCCAGCTCGGTCACGACGGGCTGGGTGCGGAAGTACTCGTGCTCGCGCGCGTCCTCGATCACGAGCGGCGCGTCGGACGCGACGACGTGCGGGCAGTACGAGTGGGTGCGGTCGATCCTGCGGTGCTCGTCGATCGGGCCGCTCAGTCCCGTGGCCCCCGGCATCCGCACGCCGGTGTCGTCGAGGAACGACACGAGGGTCGCCGGCGCACCGAGGTACGCCTGCGCGAGGCGGGCATACCGCTCGAACGTCTCGTCCGAGGCGGTCGCGGCGACCGCTGAATCTTCAGGCACACACCAAGTATCACCGCTGCGCGGGGGTGGTCCGTCCCGTCGCCCCGACCTGGCTCGCCGCGGACACGTCCCCGAGGATCACGGCGTCGATCAGCTGACGCGACCACTGCAGGATCTCCGAGCCGCGCAGCGGACGTCCACCGAGCCGCGAGGTCATCGGGAACGGCACGAGCACCGCCCGGATCGCCGGCTTGAGCACCGTGCCCGGGTAGAGCCTCCGCAGCCGGAGCTGCGCCGACTCCGCGAGGTCGACGGGCGCGAACCGCACGTACTTGCCCTGGGCCGTGATGTCGGCCAGACCCGCGCGACGCGCGTGGTTGCGGAAGTCCGCGACGTCGAACAGCGCCTGCACCATCTCCGGCGGCTTGCCATACCGGTCGACCAGCTCGGCCCGCACCTCCGCGAGCGCCGGCTCGTCCTGGGCCGTCGCGATCTTCTTGTACGCCTCGAGCCGGAGCCGCTCGTGGGCGATGTAGCTCTCCGGGATGTGCGCGTCCACGGGGAGCTCGATGGTGACCTCGGGCGCCTCGGCCTCCGCGTCGCCCTTGAAGGAGGCGACGGCCTCCCCCACCATCCGCACGTAGAGGTCGAAACCGACGCCGGCGATGTGGCCGGACTGCTCGCCGCCGAGCAGGTTGCCGGCGCCCCGGATCTCGAGGTCCTTCATCGCGATCTGCATGCCCGCACCCAGGTCGGTGTGCGCGGCCATCGTCGCGAGCCGGTCGTGCGCCGTCTCCGTCATCGGCTTCTCGGGCGGGTACAGGAAGTACGCGTACGCGCGCTCGCGGCCACGGCCGACGCGGCCACGCAGCTGGTGGAGCTGCGAGAGCCCGAGCTGGTCGGCGCGCTCCAGGATCAGGGTGTTCGCGTTGGAGATGTCCAGGCCCGTCTCGATGATCGTCGTGCAGACGAGGACGTCGAGCTCCTTCTCCCAGAAGGCACGGATCACCCGGTCGAGCTGGTGCTCGTTCATCTTGCCGTGCGCGATCCCGATCCGGGCCTCCGGCACGAGCTCGTTCAGCCGTGCGGCCGTCCGCTCGATGGACTCGACCTTGTTGTGCACGTAGAAGACCTGGCCCTCGCGCAGCAGCTCCCGGCGCAGGGCGGCCGAGATCTGCTTCTCCTCGTACGCACCGACGTAGGTGAGGACCGGGTGCCGCTCCTCGGGCGGGGTCGCGAGCGTCGACATCTCGCGGATCCCCGTGACCGCCATCTCCAGGGTCCGCGGGATCGGCGTCGCACTCATCGCGAGGACGTCGACGTTCGTCCGCAGCTGCGTGAGCGTCTCCTTGTGCTCGACGCCGAACCGCTGCTCCTCGTCGATGATCACCAGGCCAAGGTCCTTGAACTTCACCGACCCCGTGATGAGGCGGTGGGTCCCGATGACGACGTCGACCGATCCGTCCCGGAGCCCCTCCACCGTCGCCTCGGACTCCTTGGGCGTCTGGAACCGCGACAGCGCCGCGACGTTCACGGGGAACCCCGCGTACCGCTCGGAGAACGTGTCGAAGTGCTGCTGGACGAGCAACGTCGTCGGCACGAGGATCGCCACCTGCTTGCCGTCCTGGACGGCCTTGAACGCCGCCCGGATCGCGATCTCCGTCTTGCCGTACCCCACGTCGCCGCAGACCAGGCGGTCCATCGGCACGGACTTCTCCATGTCCGCCTTCACCTCGTCGATGGTGCTGAGCTGGTCGGGCGTCTCGACGTAGGCGAACGCGTCCTCGAGCTCACGCTGCCAGGGCGTGTCCGGACCGTAGGCGTGACCCTGCGTCGCCTGCCGGGCCGAGTAGAGACGGATCAGCTCGGAGGCGATCTCCTTGACGTGCTTGCGCGCCCGCGACTTGGTCTTCTGCCAGTCGGACCCACCCATCTTGTTCAGGCTGGGCGACTCACCACCGGTGTACTTGGTCACCTGGTCGAGCTGGTCCGTGGGGACGAACAGCCGGTCGCCCGGCTGGCCCCGCTTGGAGCTCGCGTACTCGACGACCATGTACTCGCGCGTCGCCGCGTTCGCCCCCGCGCCCATCGACCGCTGCACCAGCTCGATGAAGCGTCCGACGCCGTGCTGCTCGTGGACCACGAAGTCGCCCGTCTTGAGCGCCAGCGGGTCGACGACGTTGCGCCGCCGCGAGGGCATCTTGCGCATGTCCCGGGTGCTGGTGCCCGGACGGCCCGTGAGGTCGGCCTCGGAGAAGACCGCGAGCCGGAGGTCCGGTGCGACGAAGCCCGGGCGCAGTGCGGCAGGAGTGACCGAGACGACCCCGCCGTCCGGCGCGTCCGTGAGCTGCGGGACGAGCCGTGCCGCGCAGTCCGCGCCCGAGAGCTGCTCGACCATCCGCTGCGCGGGCCCGCTGCCCTCGGTGGTCATCACCAGACGCCAACCGTCGCGCTGCAGGCGACGGACGTCGTCGAGCGCCCGCTGCAGGTCGCCACGGTACGACTCGACCTCGCGTGCACCGACGACGAACGTGGTGCCGGTCTCGACCGACTCGACCTGCGGATCGGCGGTCGTTCTGGTCTCGACAGGCTCGACCGACGAGCCGTCGGTCGAGCCCGTCGAGACCCCGTCGGTCGAGCCCGTCGAGACCCCGTCAGGATCCATGCCGAACGCACTGAGCGTCCACCACCCGAGCCCGCGCCGCGCCGAGACGGCACGGACGTCGGCGAAGGTGTGGAAGGACGCTGCCGAGAGGTCGATCGGCGTCGATCCGCCCGCCGCCGCACCCGTCCACGCGGCGGCGAGGAACTCCTCGGTCGTCGCGACCAGGTCGTGCGCACGCCGCCGCACCTTCTCGGACTCGTCGAGGACGAGCAGGGCGTCGTCGGGGACGAGGTCGAGGACCGGGACCATGCGGTCGACGAGCACGGGGGCGAGCGACTCCATGCCCTCGACCGCGACGCCGCCGGCGATCCGGTCGAGCATCTCCGTGGCGGAGGGCAGCCGTTCGACGAGCGCGGCGGCACGCTGCCGCACGTCCTCGGTGAGCAGGATCTCGCGGCACGGCGGGGCCCAGACCCCGTGGTCGCAGACCTCGAGCGAGCGCTGGTCGGCCACCGAGAACCAGCGGATCTCGGAGGCCTCGTCGCCCCAGAACTCGACGCGCAGCGGGTGGTCCTCCGTCGGCGGGAAGACGTCGAGGATGCCCCCGCGGACCGCGAACTCGCCGCGGCGCTCGACCATGTCGACGCGCGTGTACGCCGCGGCGGTGAGGCGCTCGGCGACGTCGGTGAGATCTGCGGTCTGTCCCACGTGCACCTCGACGGGCTCCAGCTCTCCCAGCCCGTCGACCACGGGCTGCAGCAGCGCTCGCACCGGCATCACGAGGATGCGGATCGGCCCGGCCTGACCACGCTCGGAGGTCGGGTGCGCGAGGCGGCGGAAGACGGCGATCCGCTTGGCGACGGTGTCGCTGCGCGGCGACAGGCGCTCGTGCGGGAGGGTCTCCCAGCTGGGGAGCACCGCGACGTCGTCGTACTCGGCGTCGGGCAGAAAACTGCGGATGTTGGCGGCCATCTCGTCCGCCTCGCGCCCGGTGGCGGTGACGACGACGAGCGGGCGGCCCGTCTCCCTGGCCGACATCGCGGCGAGCAGGGGCGGACGTACGCCGGCCGGCCCGACGACGTCGACGGCGCCCCGGGAGCGCACCTCGGCGACCGCGGCGCGGACGCCCGCGTCCTCGAGCAGTGGCGCCAGCAGTCCGGTGAGGTCCATGTCAGCCCTTCGCGTGGAACGTTCCCTGAGCCGCGAGCAGGCCCTGGGTGACGACGGTCTCGACGGCGTCGGCCGCGTCGTCGAGGAGGAACGGAAGATCCTTGCGCTCCGCCGTCCCGAAGTCCTTCAGCACGTAGTCGGCGGTGTCCTGCCGACCGGGAGGACGACCGACGCCCGCCCGCACCCGAACATACTCCCGGGTGCCGAGAGCCTTCGAGATGTCACGCAGCCCGTTGTGACCGCCCTCGCCGCCGGCAGCCTTGAGCCGGATCGTCCCGAACGGGATGTCGACCTCGTCGTGGACGACGACGACGCGCTCCGGCGGGACGTCGTAGTACTTCGAGAGCGCGGAGACCGGACCGCCCGAGGTGTTCATGTACGTCAGCGGCTTGGCGAGCACCACCCGCGGCCCGGGGGCCCCGCCGGGCAGCGTGCCCAGCCGAGTCTCGGCCACGACGGCGTTGGCCCGGTGCGCCTTGAAGGTCGCGCCGCACCGGCGCGCGAGCTCGTCCAGCACCATCTGCCCGGCGTTGTGCCGGTTGCCTGCATACGTGGGGCCCGGGTTGCCCAGACCGACGACGAGCCACCGCTCGCTCATGCGCGCTCCTTCTCGGGTGCCCGTGGTCGGGCGGCGACGACGAAACGCCCGGACCGTGCGGTCCGGGCGTTCGTCAGCGTACGTGCGGCGAGGATCAGGCCTCGTCGGCTGCGGGCGCCTCGTCCGCGGCGGCGTCCTCGTTCTCGGCGGCGACCTCGGCGCGCGGCACCGAGATCGTGACGACCGTGTGGGTCGGGTCCGTGACGAGCTCGGCACCCTCGGGGAGCGTGACGTCGCCGGCGGTGACGTTCGCGCCCTCCTCGAGACCCTCGATCGAGACCTCGACGAACTCGGGCAGGTTGGTGGCGTCCGCCTCGATCGTGAGCGACTGGCTCTCGACGACGTGGATCGTGCCCGGCGCGGACTCGCCCGTGATGTGCACGTCGACCTCGACCTCGACCTTCTCGCCCTTGTTCACGACGAGGAAGTCGATGTGCTTGATGAAGCCGCGGATGGCCTCGCGCTGCACGTCCTTGGCGATCGCGAGCTGGCTGCCGCCGTCGACCTGGACCGCGAAGAGCGCGTTCGAGTGCTTCATCGCCATCATGGTCTGGTGGCCCTCGAGCGTGATGTGACGAGGAGCCTCGCCGTGGCCGTAGAGGACGGCGGGGATCTTGTCGGCGCGACGGATGCGGCGGGCAGCGCCCTTGCCGAACTCGGTGCGGGTCTCGGCGTCAAGCTTGATCTCAGGCATGTGGATTACTCCTGCAATATGTGCGGGCCGAGAGCGAGTGGGAGCGCTCGGCAGTCATGAACGGCTGGGGAAAGCCGCCACGACGTGGCGGTTGCGTCGGCGTGGGACGCGCGACGGACGCTCGCAGCAGAGAAAGCTGACCGCCCAGTCGATCACGGAGCCGCACGGACCGGCAGTTCTTGGCCCGTCAGACGTCCCTCGCCGAGGCAACCTAGCCACTGTACCTGGCAGAAGGCCCCGAGCGAAACCGTGCGACGGCGTCTCAGCAGCGTGCTACTCGGCTCGCCGAGCACCCCGGACCGTGTCGTCGTGCACCGACTCGGTCGACGACAGGAGGGGGCTGGTCGGGCTGGTCCGGCCCTGGCGGTAGACCACCCGGGCGTGGAAGACGAACCGCAGCAGGAACGCGACGGCGATCGTGACGGCCTGGGCGAGCACCGCGGGAACCGTCGTCGCCTCGACGATCCACACGAGGAACGGCAGACGGACCGCCGCCTCGGTGGCGTTGAACGAGAACGACTCCGCGAAGCGCCGCCAGACCGACCGTCCCTCGCGCAGGTCGCGGAAGACGAACCGCTCCTGGAGCAGGAAGTTCCCGGTGATCGTCACCAGTGCGGCGACCACGGCCGCCCAGACGTAGACCACGCCGAGGGACATCAGGCCGGCCATGATGGCGAGGTTGAGGACCGCGCCGGTCGCGCCGATGACGGCGAAGCGCGACATCCGGCCGAACCGCAGCGACGCGAGCTGGTGCAGGTAGTCCATGCCCTGGCGGACGTTCGCCTTCGAGTCCCCGGCGTGCCGCTCGCCGAAGACGAACGGCTCCTCGACCACCTTGAGCCGGTTGCGCGTCAGCAGCTCGAGCAGGATCTTGAACCCGCGGGGTCGGAGCGCATCCATGTCGATCGAGGACCGGCGGATCGCGAAGAACCCGGTCATCGGGTCCGTGCAGTCGCGCAGGCGCACCGGGAACATCGACCGGGCGAGGGCGATCGACCCGCGGGAGACGAGGTGGCGCACCCAGCCGCTCAGCCCGTCGGCCCTGCCGCCGCCGACGTAGCGGGAGGCCACCACGACGTCCGCCTGCGTCTGAGCACCTGTCTCGAGCAGCACCGGGATCATCTCCGGCGGGTGCTGCAGGTCCCCGTCCATCACCAGGCACCAGTCGGCCGTCGAGCTCTGGAAGCCCGCGACCACCGCACCGCTCAGCCCGCCGACGGGGTCGTCCCGGTGGATCATCCGCACCGGGATCGACGACGTGGCGGCGACCCGTTCGATCTCCTCAGGGGTTCCGTCCGTCGAGTCGTCCACGAAGACGATCTCGGCGTCGTCGACGGGGACGACGTCCTCCACACGGCGCACCAGCGCCTCGACGTTCGGCTCTTCGTTGAACGTCGGGACGATCACGCTGACGCGCATGTGTCCTCCTCCGTCGACAGGCATGCCCCACTGTCACCCGTCGGCGCGACGAGGGTCAATGCGTGAGAACACCTACGTAGCATCCTCCACCCGATCGGCGGAGGCTTCCACCGGCGGGTGCGGTCAGGAGTTGCCGTCGAACAACGAGGTCACGGAACCGTCGTCGAAGACCTCGCGGATCGCGCGGGCGATCAGCGGGGCGATGGACAGGACGGTCAGCTGGGAGAAGCGCTTCTCCGGTGCGATCGGCAGCGTGTCGGTGATGACGACCTCGCTCGCCCCGCACTCCGACAGCCGCTGAGCGGCCGGGTCGGAGAGCACGCCGTGGGTGGCGGCGACGATCACCGAGTTCGCGCCGGCAGCCTTGCAGACCTTCACGGCCTCCGAGATGGTGCCGCCGGTGTCGATCAGGTCGTCGACGAGCACGCAGTCGCGGCCCTCGACGTCGCCGACGACGCGGTTGGCGACCGACTGGTTCGGCCGGGTCACGTCGCGGGTCTTGTGCACGAACGCCAGCGGCCCGCCGCCGAGACGCGCGGCCCACTGCTCGGCAACACGGATACGGCCGGCGTCCGGGGAGACGACGGTGACGTTGTTGGTGTCGACCCGGGTGCGGACATAGTCCGTCAGGATCGGCATCGCCCACAGATGGTCGACCGGCCCGTCGAAGAACCCCTGGGTCTGGGCGGCGTGCAGGTCGACGCTCATCAGACGGTCCGCGCCGGCGGTGGTGAAGAGGTCGGACATGAGGCGGGCCGAGATCGGCTCGCGCCCGCGGTGCTTCTTGTCCTGGCGGCCGTACCCGTAGAACGGCTGCACCACGGTCACGGTCTTCGCCGAGGCACGCTTGGCGGCGTCGACCATGAGCAGCTGCTCCATGATCCACTGGTTGATCGGCGACGTGTGGCTCTGCAGCACGAACACGTCCGCGCCGCGCACCGACTCGCCGAACCGCACGTAGATCTCGCCGTTGGCGAAGTCGTAGGCGCTGGTGGGCAGCAGCTCGATGCCGAGCTCCTGAGCGACGTCCTGCGCCAGCTCGAGGTGTGCACGGCCGGAGACGAGGACGAGCGAGCGTTCGCTCGTACCGGGGAGCATGGTGGTCATCGTGCGTCAGGCCCTTCGCTGAGTCCGTCAAGGGTGGCGACACCGGGGCTGGGGGGCGGGGGTGTCGGCTTGTCCGCGGCGGCGGCCGCCGCTGCGGTGCGTCCAGCGTGCTCGGCCTGCGCCTGTGCGCCCAGGACCGACGTCGCGCCGTCTTCCGTGTCTCCCGCGAGAGCCGCGGTGGCGGCCTCGGCGGCGGCGGTTCCGGGGCGGCGGCGTGCCACCCACCCCTCGATGTTGCGCTGCGAGCCGGCACTGACGCCGAGCGCACCGGAGGGGACGTCGCGGCGGATCACGGAGCCTGCTGCCGTGTAGGCGCCGTCTCCGACCGTGACGGGGGCGACGAACATGTTGTCCGCACCCGTGCGGGCGTGCGAGCCGATCACCGTGCGGTGCTTCTTCACGCCGTCGTAGTTGACCGTGATCGACGCGGCACCGACGTTCGTGTGCTCGCCTATCGTGGCGTCCCCGACGTACGAGAGGTGCGGGACCTTGGACCCCTCGCCGATCTCGGCGTTCTTCGTCTCGACGAACGTCCCGATCTTGCCGTTCTTGCCGAGGTCGGTTCCGGGGCGCAGGAAGGCGAAAGGCCCGACGCTGGCACCCTCGCGGATCACCGCGAGCGACCCGTGGGTCCGCACGACGGTGGCGTTCAGGCCGACCTCGACGTCGGTGAGCGTCGTGTCCGGGCCGATGACGGCGCCCGTGGCGACCTTCGTGGCCCCGTGCAGCTGGGTGCCGGGCAGGATCGTGACGTCCTGGGCCAGGTCGACGTCGACGTCGATCCAGGTGGTGGCCGGGTCGACGACGGTGACGCCGGCCGCCATCCAGCGGTCCAGCACCCGACGGTTCATCTCGGCGCCGAGTGCCGCCAGCTGGCGGCGGTCGTTGACCCCCTCGACCGTCATCGGGTCCGGGGCGACGACGGCGCGCACGGCACCGCCGGCGTCGCGGGCGATCTCGAGGACGTCGGGCAGGTAGACCTCGCCCTGCGCGTTGTCGCTGCCGAGGCTGCCCAGGGCGTCGCGGAGCACCGCGGCGTCGAAGACGTAGATCGACGAGTTGATCTCGCGGATCTCGCGCTCGACCTCGGTGGCGTCCTTGTGCTCGACGATCCGCACGACGTCGCCCGTCGAGTGGTCGCGCACGATCCGTCCGTAGCCGGTCGAGTCCTCGACGACGGTGGTGAGGACGGTGACGGCGCTCGCCTCGGCGTGGTGGGCGGCGAGAAGGTCCGCGAGGACGTCGCCGTCGACGAGCGGCGTGTCACCGGCGACCACGACGACCGCCCCGGCGAGCCCTCGGCCCGCGCCGCGACCCTCCTGGCCCTCCGGAATCCCCTCGGCGGCCGCAGCCGCGAGGGCGCGGGCGTCGAGCTCGGCCATCGCGCACTGCACGGCCCGCCCGGTGCCCGGGATCTCGTCCTGGTCGACGATCACCGTCTCCGGGGCGAGCGCGAGGACGTGGTCGGCCACGGCCTCGCCCTGGTGGCGGACGACGACGGCGAGCCGCTCCGGGTCGAGGCTTCGCGAGGCGGCCACGACGTGCCCGACGAGGGAACGACCGCCCACCTCGTGAAGCATCTTCGGGACGGCGGACCGCATCCGGGTTCCCTGGCCTGCAGCAAGTACGACGACCGCTGCGGGGGGTGGTGCGCTGGTCACATGAGCTCCCATCGACGACTGTGGTGCACGCTCCGCCCCCAGGACTCGAACCTGGACCATGGGCACCAAAAACCCGTGTGCTGCCGATTACACCAAGGCGGACCGGACGGCGAACGTCCTCCCCTAGTCTGCCAGGTCTCGACGAGTGCGCCGGACAGCCCCGGCCCCCACCAGGCTCCTACGGCATCATGGGGACGTGGCATCCGAATCGAAGCGTCCCGTCCGCTCCCGCATGACTGCCAGTCAACGCCGTGAACAGCTGATCTCGGTCAGCCGCGTGCTGTTCGCGGAGAAGGGTTTCGACGGGACGAGCGTCGAGGAGATCGCCTCGCGCGCCGGGGTCTCCAAGCCGGTCGTCTACGAGCACTTCGGGGGCAAGGAGGGGATCTACGCCGTCGTGGTCGACCGCGAGGTGCAGGCCCTGACGGGTGTCCTCACGGGTGCTCTCGAAGCGGGCGGGCACCCCAAGATCCTGCTGGAGCGCACGGCGCTCGCGCTCCTGGAGTACATCGAGACATCTGAGGACGGGTTCCGGATCCTCGTCCGAGACTCCCCCGTGGCGCAGGCGACCGGCACGTTCTCGAGCCTGATCGGCGACGTCGCGACACAGGTCGAGCATCTGCTCGCGGACCAGTTCAAACGGCGCGGGCTGAGCCCGGCGAGCTCGCCCCTCTACGCACAGATGCTCGTGGGCATGGTCGCCCTCACCGGGCAGTACTGGCTGGACGTGCGCAAGCCGAAGAAGACCGAGGTGGCGGCACACCTCGTCAACCTGGCCTGGAACGGGCTGTCGGGGATGGAGCGGAAGCCGACGCTGACCGGCGAGCCCCTCGGGCCCGAGGTCCGCGGCTGACGGTCCACAGGCGCCGGACGGCGGGTTGGCCTCACCACCGGCACATGGTTGGATCCGTGGCATGGGCACCCTCGAGATCGACGGCCTCACCAAGAGCTATGGCAGCCGGAAGGCGCTGAGAGGGACGTCGTTCGACGTCCGCTCGGGCGAGATCTTCGGCTTCGTCGGCTCGAACGGCGCCGGGAAGTCGACCACCATGCGAATCGTGCTCGGCGTCCTGATGCCCGACGCGGGCGAGGTCCGCTGGGCGGGCCGTCCCGTGGACCACGCCCTCCGACGTCGCATCGGCTACATGCCGGAGGAGCGGGGCCTCTACCCCAAGATGAAGGTGGGCGAGCAGCTCGTCTACCTCGCCCGGCTGCACGGCCTGTCCAAGGCCGAGTCCGTCGCCTCGATGGAGCGCTGGACCAGCACGTTGGGTGTCGACGAGCGCCGCGAGGACGAGGTGCAGAAGCTCTCCCTCGGTAACCAGCAGCGCGTGCAGCTCGCGGCCGCCCTCGTGCACGACCCCGAGATTCTGGTGCTCGACGAACCGTTCTCCGGTCTCGACCCGGTGGCGGTCGACGTGATGAGCGGCGTCCTGCGCGAGCGCGCCGACGCGGGCGTCCCGGTGCTGTTCTCCTCCCACCAGCTCGAGCTCGTCGAGGCGCTGTGCGACCGCGTCGGCATCATCGCCGCCGGCGCGATGGACGCCGTCGGCACCGTCGAGGAGCTCCGCAGCATCGGAAACCCTCAGTGGGTGGTCGACGTGCCGGGCACGAGCGACGCGTCGACGCCGGCCTGGGTCCCCGACGACGTCCGCGTCGTCGGGCGGTCGGGGTCGCGGATCACGTTCGAGCCCCGCACGCCCGGCTCGGAGCAGACCGTGCTGCGCGCCGCGCTCGCCCAGGGGGACGTCACCGAGTTCGCCCGCGTGCGCCGCCCGCTGACCGAGCTTTACCGCGACGTCGTGCGCGTGGACGCCGACCGCCCGACCGACCCGACCACCGCCACGGAGGCCTCCGCATGAGCGACCGCACCTGGCCCGCGATCCGACTCGTCGCGAGCCGTGAGATCCAGCGCCTGCTGCACTCCAAGGCGTACATCGTCACCACCGTGCTCCTCGTGGCGGCCGTGGTGCTCGGGCCGGTCGCGCTCTCGCTCGTCGGCGGGGACGACGAGGGCCAGCAGGTCGGGTTCACGCCGGCGGCGTCGTCGCTGACGGCGGGCGTCGAGTCCGCGAGCGCCGCCGGCGGCACGGACGTGACGACGAGCGCGGTCGAGGACCGAGCCGCCGGGGAGCAGGCCGTGACCGACGGCGACCTCGACGCCCTGGTCGACGTCACGGGCGCGGGCACGGAGATCGTCGTCGACTCCTCCGTCGACCCGGCCCTCGAGGCGACGGTCGCGGCGGTCTCGCAGCAGCAGACCCTCACGGCCGCGATCGAGGAGCTGGGTGGGGACCCGGCGGCCGTGACCGGCAGCGTCGCAGAGTCGGCACCGACCGTGACCGCGCTCGACGCCGAGGACGAGTTCGACCCCGCAGGATTCATCTCGGCGCTGGCCACGGGGATCCTCATCTTCGTCGCGATCATGACCTCCGGGCAGCTGATCGCGCAGGGCGTGGTCGAGGAGAAGCAGAGTCGCGTCGTCGAGATCCTGCTCTCCACGCTCAGGCCGTGGCAGCTCATGGTGGGCAAGGTCGCGGGCATCGGGCTGGTGGCCCTCGTCCAGGTGGTGCTCGTCGTCGGCGCCGGTGCGGGCACGGCGGTCGCGCTCGATCTCGTCGACCCCGACGTGGTGGACCTCGGGGCGACCGCCGCGTGGGCCGTCGTGTGGTTCCTCATCGGGTTCGTCACGTACGCGTTCGCGCTGGGCGGTGCCGCCTCGCTGGTCTCGCGCCAGGAGGACGTCGGCGCCGTGCTGGCCCCGTTCACCGCGCTGATGATGGTGCCGTACATCGTGGGCGTCTCGATCGCCCCCTACGCCCCGGACAGCCCCGTCGTCACCTGGCTCTCCCTGGTGCCGTTCTGCTCGCCCCTGCTGATGCCGGTGCGGATGGCCGTCGGAGGCGTCGCCGGCTGGGAGATCGCCGTCTCGGTCGGGCTCGCGCTCGCGACGATCCCGGTCGTGATCTGGCTGGCGAGCCGGATCTACGCTGGCGCGGTGCTCAGCAGCGGCGCTCGGATCAAGGTGAAGGACGCCCTGCGCGCCGCATAGGCACTGTCAAGACTCTTGACATCAAGAGACCTGGGTTAGGCTCACCCGCATGGACACGCACGCAGCCGGGGCCGACGAGGTCGACCGCATCGTCGACGCCTGGCAGCGCGAACGCCCGGACCTGGACGTCGAACCCCTGACCGTGTTCTCGCGCGTCTCTCGCCTCGCGCGCCACCTCGACCTCGCACGACGCAGCGCGTTCGCCCGCGAGCAGCTCGAGACGTGGGAGTTCGACGTCCTGTCGGCCCTGCGCCGGTCGGGCGACCCGTACCGGCTCTCCCCCGGGGCGCTGATCACCCAGACCCTCGTGACCAGCGGCACCATGACCAACCGCATCGACCGGCTCGAGGCGCGCCGCTTCGTCGAACGCCACCGGTCCCCCGACGACCGCCGCGGGGTGCTCGTCCAGCTCACGCCCGAGGGGCGCGCCCGCGTCGACGCCGCGATGAGCGACCTCCTCGACGTCGAGTCCCGGATCCTCGACGCCCTGGACCCGGCCGAACGCCCGCGGCTCGCGGACCTGCTGCGCACCGTCGTCGGACAGTTCGACGGCTGACCCGCCCACCACCGGTCGATCCCCACGACTGCCGCCCGGCGGCGTCCAGGGGCTCCTCCTCGCTGCCGTCCTCCTCTACGCCCTCAACCTGCGCGCACCCATCACCGCGCTCGCCCCGGTGGTCGACGACGTCGCGGTGGGCCTGGGCCTCTCCGCCGCCGGGGTCGGGGTCCTGACAGGGCTGCCCGTCCTCTGCTTCGCGGTCGCCGCGCCGGCGGCCTCGGCCCTGATCGAGCGCCTCGGCATCGAGAAGGTCGTCTCCCTGTCGCTCCTGACGATCCTGCTCGGCACGATCCTGCGGTCGTCGGGCTCGTTCGCGGGAGCGGTCGTCGGTACCACCCTCATCGGCGTGGCGATCACGGCGGGCAACATCGCGGTCCCGACCGTCATCCGCCGCGACTTCCCCGGGTCCGCGAGCACCGTCACGGGCATGTACACGTCCGCGCTCAACATCGGCTCCGTGTTCGCGACGGCGCTCACGGCACCGCTGGCCGAGGCCGTCGGCTGGCAGTGGGCACTCGTCGCCTGGACCGTGCTGGTCCCGGTCGCCTGGATCCCCTGGCGGCTCGCCGCACGGCAGCGTGCCGAGCGGGTCGGGGCCGTGCAGCCCCCACGCCTCGCCCCGGTCGACGCGGAGACCGGGTCGGTGCTCCGTCGGCCGATGACGTGGATCCTCGCGGTGATGTTCGGCGGCCAGTCCTTCGGGTACTTCGCGGCGACCGCGTGGATGCCGTCCCTGCTGCAGGACATCCTCGGCATCGGGGCGGGCGCGGCCGGGGGTGCTGCGTCGCTCTTCCAGCTCTTCGCGGTGGCCGGGGCTCTCGGTGTCCCCCTGGCCCTCGGGCGCGGGGTCGGTGCACGGCCCGTGTTCGTGGTGATCGCCGCCGCGTGGGTCGCGCTCCCCGTCGGCCTTCTGGTCGCCCCGGCCTTCTGGCCTCTCTGGGTCGGACTCGCCGGCGCCGCCCAGGGCGGCAACTTCACGGTGATCTTCACGGTGATCGTGCAGCGCGCCCGGACCGTCGGCGAGGCCCGCCAGACCTCAGCCGTCGTGCAGACCGTCGGTTACGCGATCGCCGCGACGGGGCCGTCGCTCTTCGGTGCCGCGCACGAGGCCTCGGGAGGCTGGACGGCGTCCCTGCTCCTGCTGCTCGGCGTGCTCCTGGTCATGACGGCCGCCGGCCTGCTCGCCACCCCGCGCGAGGGCACGAGGCGATGACGATGACGGTCACGCCGGGACAGCAGCACCGCATCTCGCTACCTTGAGCGCATGAGACGGAGCGTCGCGGTCGCGAGCGTCCTGGCCGTCGTGGCGTGCACCCTGACGGCCTGCAGCGCCTCCCCCGGTGACTGCCTGCCCGAGCCGCTCGAGGTCTCGTCGGCGACCGTGGCCCCGGGCGAGAGCGTGATCGTCAGCAGCCCCGCCGCGGCGTGCGCGACGGGCACCGACCGCACGTACGCCCTGGTGCTGCACAGCGAGGTCCGGACCGACACGTCGACCGAGCCCGTCGTCACCGACGTCGCGGCGGACGGCAGCTTTTCGACGGAGATTCCCGTCCCGAGCGCCTTCCCCGGCGGACCGGCGTCCGTGGTCGTCACCGGCAGCGCGTTCGACGAATGCACCGACGAGGGCTCGTGCGCCGCCTACCAGGCCGAGGTCGAGGTCACGTCCTAGCCCGCGACGTCGGCCGCGAGCATCCACTGCTCCTCGAGCGACTCCTTCTCGGTGGACAGCGCGCGCAGCTCCTCGTTCAGCGCCGTCACGGCGGCGTGGTCGGTCGCCTGCTCGGCCATCTTGGCGTGCAGCTTGGCCTCGGCCTCCGAGATCCGCTGCAGACGACGCTCGATCCGGGCGATCTCTTTCTTCGCCGCACGGACCTCCGCCGGTGTCGGGCCCGCTGCCTCGGCGGGCACGGCGGCGGGCGCGGCGGTGGGAGCGGCGGCTGCCGCCGTCGACGCGTCCCCCGACGCCCCCACCCCGTCGGCGCGCATCCTCAGGTACTGCTCGACGCCCCCGGGCAGGTCACGGATCGAGCCGTCCCCGAAGAGGGCCACCTGGCGGTCGGCCACGCGCTCCAGCAGGTACCGGTCGTGCGAGACCACGATCAGCGTGCCCGGGTACCCGTCGAGCAGGTCCTCGAGCGCGGCGAGCGTGTCGGTGTCGAGGTCGTTCGTCGGCTCGTCGAGCAGCAGCACGTTCGGCTCCGCGACCAGCAGCCGCAGCAGCTGCAGCCGGCGACGCTCCCCGCCGGAGAGCTCGCGGACGGCGGTGTGCGCGCGGTCGCGCGTGAACCCGAGCTTTTCGGTCAGCTGCCCCGCGGTGAGCTCCTTGCCGTCGACGACGACCGTCCCCTGCTCCCGCTCGAGCACCTCGACGGGCTTGAGGTGCCCGACGTCGTCCAGCTCGGCGACGTCCTGCGTCAGCTCGGCCACGACGACGGTCTTGCCCCGCCTGACCCTGCCCTCGTCGGGCTGCCGCCGCCCCGCGAGAAGCGCGAGGAGCGTCGTCTTGCCCGCGCCGTTGACCCCGACGACGCCGTACCGGTCCCCCGGCCCGAGGCGCCACGTCACGTCGTCGAGGAGCGTCCGCTCGCGCTCGGCCTCGGTGCGCGGCTGGACGCGGACGGTGACGTCCTCGAGGTCCAGCACGTCCTTGCCGAGCCGCTTGGTCGCCGTCCGGGTCAGCTCCATCGAGTCGCGCGGCGGCGGCTCGTCGTCGATCAGCGCGGCCGCGGCGTCGAGCCGGAACTTCGGCTTCGACGTCCGGGCCGGGGCACCGCGCTTGAGCCAGGCAAGCTCCTTGCGCAGCAGGTTGTTGCGCTTCTCCGCGACGACGGCGGCCGCCCGGGCACGCTCGGCGCGCGCCAGGATGTAGGCGGCGTACCCGCCGTCGTAGGCGTCGATCTCGCCGTCGCCGCGCACCTCCCAGGTGCGCTCGCACACGGCGTCGAGGAACCAGCGGTCGTGGGTGACGACGACGAGCGCCCCGCGGGCACCGGGGCGGCCGTAGCGGCGTGCCAGGTGGTCGGCGAGCCACGCGACGCCCTCGACGTCGAGGTGGTTGGTCGGCTCGTCCAGCAGCAGCACGTCGGGGTCGTCGACGAGCAGCGCCGCGAGCGCCACCCGGCGCCGCTGCCCGCCGGACAGGTGCGTGGCGGGCGCGTCGAGGTCGAGGTCGGCCAGCAGCCCCTCGTGCACCGAACGGATCCCGGCGTCCGAGGCCCACTCGTGGGTCTGGGCGGATCCGTGGACGAGGTCGCGGATGGTGGCGCCGGCGGGCGACTCGTCACGCTGGACGAGCATCGAGACGCGGGTTCCCCCGGCGGTCGTGACACGGCCCGCGTCCGGCGCCTGGGTGCCGCCGAGGAGACGGAGCAGCGTCGACTTGCCGGCACCGTTGGGTCCGACGACGCCGATCCGGTCGCCGTCGTCGAGCCCGAGGGAGATGCCGTCGAGCAGGGTGCGGGTGCCGACGGTCAGTGAGATGCCGTCGGCGCCGAGCAGGTGAGCCATGCGTGTCCGTCCTGGTGGTGGTGAGTGGTCGGCGCGGGCGGTCGCGTCAGGGGTGACGCTCGGGGCCGACGTGCGTGACGATACGCGCTCCGTGGACCGGGCCGGTGGCCAGGTGCACCTGGTCGGCGACGCCCGCGGCGTTCCAGGCGGCGGCGATCGCGTGCGCGTGCCGCAGGTCCCCGGCGAGCGCCGCGACCGTGGGCCCGGACCCGGAGATCAGCGCGCCGAGCGCGCCGGCCTCGGTCGCGAGGTCGAGGGTGCGCCGCAGGTGCGGCGCGAGCGTGAGCGACGCGGCCTGCAGGTCGTTGTGCAGGGCGGCCCCGACGGCGGCCGCGTCCCCGGAGCGGAGTGCCGCGAGCAGGGCCGCGTCGTCGTCGGGGCTCACGTGCGCGGGTCCGCCGACGTGCTCGTCGTACGCCCGGTAGACGGCGCCGGTGGACAGGCCCTCGTCCCGGACCGCGAACACCCAGTGCAGGTCGGCGCGAGACATCGCCGGGGTGAGCAGGTGCCCGCGCCCGGTGCCGACGGCGGTGTTCCCGACGAGCCCGAACGGCACGTCGGAGCCGAGGCGTGCGGCGAGGTCAGACAGGTCCGTCTGGGACAGGCCCGCCGACCACAGGGCGTTGCACGCCACGAGCGTCGCGGCACCGTCGGCCGACCCGCCGGCCATCCCGCCGCCGACGGGGACGCCCTTGGTGATCTCGATGTGCACGTCGGGGTCCACCCCCGCGGCCGCGGCGACGAGCTCGGCCGCCTGCCAGGCGAGGTTGCTGCTGTCGGTCGGGACGACGTCGGCATGGGGCCCGGTGACGGAGATCGAGATCCCCGCGCCCGGCTCGGTGTCGCCGACCTCCACGTCCTCGAACAGCGAGACGGCCTGGAAGGTCGTCACGAGCGGGTGGTAGCCGTCGTCCTGCAGCGCCGCGACCCGGAGAGAGAGGTTGACCTTGCCGGGCGCACGCACGTGCACCCGCGTCATCCGAGGGCCTCGGCGATGCGGGCGAACCCGGTGATGTCGAGCCGCTCCCCACGCAGGCCGGGGTCGACGCCCGCCTTCTCGCAGGCCTCCTGCGCGGCGGCGGGCGAACCGGCGATCCCCGCCAGCGCGGACCGGAGGGTCTTGCGGCGCTGGGCGAAGGCGGCGTCGACGACGGCGAAGACCTGTTCACGCGTCGCGGTCGTCTCGGGCGGGTCCCGGCGTTCGAGGGCGACGAGCGCGGAGTCGACGTTCGGCACGGGCCAGAAGACGTTGCGGCCCACGGCCGCGGCGCGACGTGCGGAGGCGTACCACGCCGCCTTGGCCGACGGGATGCCGTAGGTCCGGCTGCCGGGAGGCGCCGCGAGGCGGTCGGCCACCTCGGCCTGCACCATGACGAGCACCGTCTCCAGGGATGGGAACCGCTCGAGGGCGGTGAGCAGCACGGGGACGGCGACGTTGTACGGCAGGTTCGCGACGAGCGCCGTGGGCGGTTCGCCCGGCAGCTCGGTCACGTCCATCGCGTCGGAGAGGATCACCGTCAGCCGGTCCGCCAGGTCGGGCCGGCGCTCCGCGACCGTCTGCGGCAGCCGGCCCGCCAGCACGGGATCGATCTCGACGGCGACGACGCTCGCCCCGGCGTCGAGCAGGCCGAGGGTCAACGACCCGAGCCCGGGGCCGACCTCGATCACCCGGTCGCCGGCCTCGACGCGGGCTGCGCGCACGATCTTGCGGACGGTACCGCCGTCGTGCACGAAGTTCTGCCCCAGCGTCTTGGTGGGGCGCACGCCGAGGCGCTCCGCGAGGGCGCGGATCTCGGCGGGGCCCAGCAGGCCCGGGGAGGTGTCGGTCATGCCCTGAGCCTACCGATGCGTCTCGGGGTACGACGACGGGGTGGAACTCCCGCAGGAGTCCCACCCCGTCGTCGTGCGTCCGTCCCCAGAACGGATGCCCCAGTGAGGGTGCGGGTCTGTCAGAGAAGACCCAGCTTCGCGGCGCACCCGGGCCACTGGCCCCAGCCCGACTGAGCCTGCAGCGCCTGTGCGCGCTGCGTCTGCTCGGCGGCCGACGCCTCGCTCGGGAGGCCGCTGCCGCCCATCGCCTGCCAGGTCGGCAGGGAGAACTGGTAGAGGCCGTAGTAGCCGTTGCCCGTGTTGGTCGCGGGGTTGCCGCCCGACTCGCACTGTGCGAGCTGGGACCAGACACCGGCCGGTGCCGAGCCCTGCGACGCGGAGGACGACGAGCTGGAGGAGCTGGACGAGCTCGAGGACGTCGTCGCCTCGGGCTCGGGCTCGGGCTCCGGCTCGGGCTCCGGACGGACCTTGGTGCCCTCGACGAGGACGCGGTCCTGCGGCTCGGTGGTGACCTCGTCCGAGATCAGCTCCTCGGACTGGACCTCGCCGTCACGGTAGGTGACCTCGGTCTTGATGGTGCGCTCACCCTTGGCGCCCTCGGACTCGACGGCCGTGCCCTCGTCCGTGTACCGGTCCGGGTCCTCGACCGTCTTCGTCTCGAAGTCGATCTCCTCGGTCTCGGTCTCGGTCTTGACCTCGACGCGCTCGACCAGCACGGAGACGGCGGGGACGCCCTCGGCCGCGGCGGCCTCGTCGTCGCGCACGACGGAGACGAGGTCGTCCTCGCCCAGCTCGACGTCGTTCTCGTCGAGAATGGCCTCGACACCGACCGAGCCGTCGTCGACCACGGTGGTCTCGCCGCCGACGACCAGGTTCACCGGGCCGTCCACGTCGAGACGCAGCGGGATGTCGGCGCGACCCTCGGCGTCGGAGCGCGACGCGACGAGGCGGACGTCGTCACCGCGCGAGGCGTAGGCGTCGAGCGCCTCGTCCGCGTCGAGCGCCGTCGTCCAGACGTCCTCGTGCTCGCCGTCGGCCTGCACGCCGACCTGGTTGGCGTAGCGCACGACGACGTCGCCGCCCTCCTCGAGGGAGGTGTCGGCCGCGGGGGCCACCAGGTCACGGTTGTCGACGTCGACGCCCTGCTCCTCGAGCAGTCCGTCGACGGAGCCGGCCATCGTCGTCACGGTGGTGACCTCGCCGTCGACGTCGAGCTCGATCGTCTTGCGGGCGTCGGCGTAGGCGATGGCGCCACCGGAGGTGACGACCACGGCGGCCAGACCGGCCACGAGGGGCCAGCGGCGGCGACGTCGCGCTGCCGGTGCCGCCTCGGCCTCGGACTCGGCGGGCGCGACGGCGCTCAGGTCCAGGGGTGCGGTTTCGGGTGCGTCGGGGTTGCCGGCGTCGTTGATGTTGTTCACATTCATCCAGTCATCCGTAGGTAGGCGCGTGGTTCCACGACTGTGGTCAGCGGCCGTGCGGCCGAACGGTGGATGCCCGCTCGGTGTCCGCCTGAAGATGCGGCGGCATTCGACCGTAACCGATTCGTTACACGCTGCCAAGCCCGATAGGGCTAAGGTGGGAAGTTTCAGACTTCAAGTCCGATAATTCCGTTGCGAGCGGTCTGCCCGGAATAGAGGGATCAGTACCAGCCGACGGACTCGGAGTGTGCCCACGCGGAGCACGGGCTTCCGTAGGAGCCGGCGATGTAGTCCAGACCCCACGCGATCTGCGTCGCGGGGTTGGTGGCCCAGTCAGCACCGGCCGAGGCCATCTTCGAGCCGGGCAGCGCCTGCGGGATCCCGAACGCGCTCGACGTCGGGTTCGCGGCGTTCTCGTCCCAGCCGGACTCGCGCGTCCACAGACTGTCGAGGCACGTGGCCTCGGACCCGGTCCAGCCACGCTCGGCCGCCATCTGGAGGCCCAGCTCCTTGTTCGACGCCGGGGTCCCGCCCGGAAGCTCCTTGGACCCCTCGGCGATCACCTCGTCGACCGGCTCCGTCGTGACCTCGTTCGAGACCTCCTCGCGGGAGATCTCCTCGCCGTCGCGGGTGACGACGTCCTCGACGATCGTCCGCTCGCCGGCCTCGCCCTCGGTGCGGACCTCCGACTCGCCGACATACATGTCCGGGTCCTCGACGGTCGTCGACTCGAAGTCGATCGTCTCGGTGCGCTCCTCCTGGCTCGACTCGACCCGCTCCACGACCACCGAGACCGGGGTCTCGGCATCGGAGTCGTCGTGCTCGACGACGACACGGTCGGCGTCCCCGAGCTCGACGCCAGCCTCGTCCAGCACCGTGTCGACGTCCTGGGAGTCGTCGACCTCGACGGAGTCCCCGTCGGCCTCGACCGTCACCGGCGCGTCGGTGTCGAGCTCGATCGGCAGCTCGGCACGGCCGTCGGCGTCAGAGCGCGACGCGACCAGACGGACGTCCTCGCCCGCGCGCTCGGAGTACCGCTCGATGGTCTCCTCGGCGTCGACCGACGTCGTCAGGATCGAGCGCTCGTCGCCGTCCTGCTCGATCGTGACCTCGTCCGCCGTCCGCACGACGATCTCGTCGCCGTCCTCCAGCGCGGTGTCCACGCCGGGAGCGACGAGGTCGCGGGTGTCGACGTCGATGCCCTCCGAGGCGAGAACGCCACCGACGCTCCCGGCCGCCGTCGAGACCGTGGCGGTCTTGCCGTCGACGTCGAGGTCGACCGTCTTCACCGTCGAGGCGTAGGCGGCGGTGCCGCCGCCGGCCAGGACGAAGGCGGAGGCGACGAGCGCGACCGCCTTGCGGCGACGCGGGTGCCGGGGCGCAGGCTCAGTGCCGTCGATCGTGATCGATTCGGTGTGCGCGTCCTTCGGCCGGGCAGAGTTCTGCCTGTGCGCAGGGATGTGCTTCACGAGGATTCCAGTCAGTCAGGGGGGAGCCCCTCAGCCCTCGGGATCGTCCGGGGCATCGTCGGGTGGCGTCGTGCGCCGATCGCGGGGCCGTGCCACCGCTCCGAGCGACCCTAGGTGACGCGTCCACCGCCGCGGGGCCGATTCACGATTGCTTCACGAGGTCCTCGACACCCGTGCGCCGCGTCTTCGATCCCCCGGACCGCAATGTCCGGGTCCTCCGGTTCTGGCGCCGGACGGCCTCGGCCCGGGTCAGTACCAGCCGACCGAGACGGAGTGCGCCCAGGCGTCGCACGGGGTGCCGTACCGACCGGAGATGTACCCCAGGCCCCACTCGATCTGCGTCGCCGCGTTCGTCCGCCAGTCGTCGCCGGCCGAGGCCATCTTCGACCCCGGCAGAGCCTGCGGGATCCCGTACGCCGACGACGACGGGTTCGCCGCGTCGACGCGCCAGCCGCTCTCCTTCTGCCACAGCTTGTCGAGGCACTGGAACTGGTCCGAGCCCCAGCCCCGGTCCGCGACCTTCGCCTTCGCGACGGCTCGGGCCGAGCCGGGGTCCACCACGACGTCCGCGATCGTCATCGTGCCCACGTGCACGATCTCCTCGCGCGCCTCCTGCGTGATCCGCTGAGCCACGACCGAACGGGAGACCTCCTGGCCGTCCAGGATCTTGACCGCGTACGACGTCACGGCCTCCCCGACGTAGCCCTGCTGCACGACGACGCGGTGCCCCTCGGGAAGCGACGGGTCCTCGACCTCGGTGACGTCGAACGGGACGACCTCGGTCACCGTGTCGGCGTCGCTGCCTCCGCGCGAGACGACGACGATCATCCCGTCCACCGCCGCGGCACCCTGGGGGACCGACGTCTCGTCCAGGGGTGCGAGCGTGATGCCGGCCTCGGCGAGCACGTCCCCGACGGACTCTGCGGACGTCGTGATCGCCTGCATCGCACCGTCGACGGAGATGTGGACGTCCTTCATCGTGGTGACGCGCAGCAGGTCACGGCCGATGGGGTCCGACCGCGAGCCTGAGGTCACCGCCCCGTTGCCCCGCTCCCCCAGGGTCGCGAGGAACTCACCGACCGTCTTCGCCGTCGTGCGGACCGTCTTCGCCTCGCCGTCGATCTCGACCTCGACGTCGTGGGCGGAGCGCACGACGATCAGCGAGCCCGTGGACGGAACGGCGTCGAGCCCCGGCTGCACCAGGTCGTCCGGGCCGGCGTCGACGCCCTGGCTCGCCAGCAGCTCGTCCACCGTGTGCCCGTACGCCCCGACGGTCTCGACCCGACCGTCGTAGTCGATCGTCACCGCCTTGTGCATCGAGGCGAACGTCGCCGACACCGCGAGCATCCCGACGATCACCAACGACCGTGCACCGAGACGCACTGCTGCGTTCTGCGGGTGACGACGAGACATGGACAGGAATCCTCTGGAGACGGGGGCGGAGGACGCGGCGAAGGCGTCGCGCACGACCGTAGTCGAGACGCGCCGTCGGCGGTAGTGCCCTACCAGTCGCCGTAGACCCGCTGGGCGGTCGAGCTCGTCACGCGACAGACCTCGTCGAGCGGCATACCACTGACCTTCGCGACGGTTCGCACCGTATGCGGCAGCAGGTACGGGGCGTTGGGCCGACCACGATACGGATGCGGGGTGAGGAACGGTGCGTCGGTCTCGACCATGACGTGGTCGAGCGGCATGACGCGCAGCGCCGCCCGCAGGTCGTCGTTCGCCGCGAAGCTCACGGGACCGGCGAAGGAGAGGTACCAGCCCTGCTCGCGCGCGATCCGCGCCATCTCGGCGTCGCCGGAGAAGCAGTGGAAGACCGTACGCTCCGGGGCCCCGTCGGCGAGCAGCACGTCGATGACCTCCTGGTGCGCGTCGCGGTCGTGGATCTGGAGCGCGAGATCGAGCTCTTTGGCGAGCGCGACGTGCGCACGGAAGGACGCACGCTGGATCTCCACACCGCGCGGCCCGGTCCGGAAGAGGTCCATCCCGGTCTCGCCGATCGCCCGGATGCGCGGGTTGGCGCGGACGACGGCCGCGACCTGCGCGATCGCGTCGTCGAGGGACGTCGCGTGCCGGGGCTCGAGCGTCGGGAGCAGCCCGTCGGGGCCGATCTCGAGGCGATCCTCCGCCGCATCCGGGCCGAGGCCGTGCAGCGGGGCCTCGTTCGGGTGAATCGCGACCGCGCCGAGCAGTGCGCCGCCGACCGCGGTACCGGCCGTCTCGTTCAGGAGGTCGTCGGTCCACCGGACCGCGTCCAGGTCGCACCCGACCTGCACCATGCGGGTGACACCGACCGCGGCGGCGTCCGCCACGACGTCGGCGACCGACGGCACCCGGATCGGCACCTCGACCAGGTCCATGTCGTCGGCGCCGGCCGGAACCTCGTGCCCGCGACGTCGGGCCTCGGCCACCCGCAGGCGGTCGCGGACGCCCTGCGCGTACGGCGCGATCGCGTCGAGGTGGGTGTGGTTGTCGACGGCGACGGCGGGCAGCGCCTCGGGCGCCGCCGGCCAGCCGCGCTCACGAGGCTTGGGCATCGGGCGGTCCTCTCAGTCTCGAAGGTGCGGGGTCTCGACAGGCTCGACCGGCGTCATGGCTCGACCGGCGTCATGGCTCGACCGGCGTGATGGCTCGACCAGCGTGATGGCTCGACCGGCGTGATGGCTCGACCAGCGTGATGGCTCGACCGGCGTGATGGCTCGACCGGCGTGATGCCCAGCGTGACTCAGGCCTCGGGGTCCTCGAGACGCGGGAACAACGACTCGCCCTTGGTGACGACCGTGCCCGCGGGCAACGCCCCGAAGGTGCCGGCCGACGCGACGGGCTGCTCCGCGAGCGCCCCGAGCGCGGCCTCGGCACCGAGCAGGTCCCAGAGCTTGGCCGACGCCTGCGGCATCACGGGGTTGAGCAGCACGGCGAGAGAGCGCAGCGCCTCGGCGGCCGTACCCAGGACCGTGGCGACACGACCGTCGTCGGACAGCGCGCCGTCGTCGTCCTTCTCGGTCTTGACGACCTTCCACGGCTCCTGGACGGTCAGGTACCCGTTGGTCTCCTCGACCAGCGTCCAGACGGCGGCGAGCGCCTCGTGGATCGCGAACCGGTCGATGGCGGCCTCGGCGTCGCCGACCGCGCGGGCCGCGACGGCCTCAAGGGCGGTCTCCGCGTCGGTCCGCGCGCCGCCGGCGGGGAGCGCACCGCCGAAGTTCTTGCCGATCATGGCGGCGACGCGCGAGGCCAGGTTGCCCAGGCCGTTCGCGAGCTCGGACGTGTACCGGGCGCTGATGTCCTCCCAGGAGAACGACCCGTCCTGACCGAACGCGATCGCGCGCATGAAGTAGTAGCGGAAGGCGTCCGAGCCGAAGTGGTCGGTGATCTGCGCGGGCGCGATGCCGGTGAGCTTGGACTTGCTCATCTTCTCGCCGCCCACGAGCAGCCACCCGTGCGCGAAGACCGTCGTCGGCAGCGGCAGGCCGGCGGCCATCAGCATGGCGGGCCAGATGACGGCATGGAACCGCAGGATGTCCTTGCCGACGAAGTGCACGTCGGCGGGCCACGTACGCGCGAACAGTTCCTGGTCGGCGGAGTCCTCGCTGCCGTAGCCGACGGCCGTCATGTAGTTGAGCAGGGCGTCGAACCACACGTAGAGGACGTGCTTGTCGTCCCACGGGATCGGGACGCCCCAGTCGAAGGTCGAGCGCGAGATCGACAGGTCCTGCAGACCCTGCCTGACGAACCCGACGACCTCGTTGCGCGCCGACGCAGGCTGCACGAACTCGGGGTGCTCCTCGTAGAGGGCGAGCAGGCGGTCGGCGTACGCGCTCATCCGGAAGAAGTAGTTCTGCTCCGCGAGCATCTCGACCGGCTTGCCGTGGATCGGGCAGAGCTGCTCGCCCGCGTACTCGCCGGTGCCCTCGACCAGGTCGCCGGGCAGCTTGTACTCCTCGCACCCGACGCAGTACGGGCCCTCGTACGACCCGGCGTAGATCTCGCCCTTGTCGTGCAGGTCGCTGATGAACGCCTGGACGCGCGTGGTGTGACGCTCCTGCGTGGTGCGGATGAAGTCGTCGTTCGACGCGTCGATGGTGTCGAGGACGGGCTCCCACTCGGCCTCGACCAGGCGGTCGGCCCACGCCTGGGGGCTCACGCCGTTCGCCTCGGCGGTGCGCAGCACCTTCTGCCCGTGCTCGTCCGTGCCCGTGAGGAACCAGACGTCCTCCTGGCGCTGCCGGTGCCAGCGCGCGACGACGTCGGCCGCGACGGTCGTGTACGCGTGCCCGATGTGCGGGGCGTCGTTGACGTAGTAGATCGGCGTGGTGGCGTAAAAGGCAGACTCGGGCATGGGCACATCCTAGGACGGCGCACGCGGTCGACGTCGCCGCATGTCATCCGGACGCCACGGAGGGCCGGACGGTCGAGAACCGGACGTCCGTGGCAGAGTGTCGAGCATGGACACCGGAACGGGTCAGCCCCGCGCATTGATCGTCGTCGACGTCCAGCCCACGTTCTGCGAGGGCGGCGCACTCCCTGTCGAGGGCGGCAACGACGTCGCCCAGGACGTCGCCGACTTCGTCCGCTACCGGCAGGACGAGTACGCCCTGGTCGTGACGACCCAGGACTGGCACATCGACCCCGGCCCCCACTTCGCGACGCCGCCCGAGGAGCCCGACTTCGTGGACACCTGGCCCCCGCACGGCATCGCCGGGACCGTCGAGGCGGCCCTGCACCCGGCGCTCGACGGCATCGAGTTCGACGCGAGCGTCAAGAAGGGCGAGTTCCAGGCGGCCTACTCGGGCTTCGAGGGGGCCGACGCCGCGGGCAAGCCCCTGGAGGAGATCCTCGCCGCCGCGGGCGTGTCGGCCGTCGACGTCGTCGGCCTGGCCGAGTCGCACTGCGTCAAGGACACCGCGATCGACGCCGCCCGGCGCGGGCTCGACACGCGCGTGCTCCGCGACCTCACCGCGCCCGTCTCGGAAGAGCTCGGCGTCGCCGCCCGTGAGGCGATGCGCGAGGCGGGCGTGACGTTCCTCGACTCCGCCGACGTCGACCTATAGCGACGAGGCGGTCGCGCGCCTACGCCTTGCGGGCCGCGAGCGCCGCCGCGTACAGGTCCCGCTTGGGCAGGCCTGCGGTCTCGGCCACGTCGGCGACGACGGTCTTGAGCCGCTCCCCCGCGTCGACCCGCGCGAGCACCTCGGGCACGAGGTCCACGGGGTCGGCGGACCTCTCGGCCGGGGCGCCATCGACCACGATGCAGATCTCGCCCCGGAACGGGTCGTCGTGCGCCCGACCGACGAGCTCGCCGAGGGGCCCGCGCACCACTTCTTCGTAGGTCTTCGTCAGCTCCCGGCAGACGGCGGCCCGCCGGTCTGACCCGAACGCGTCGGCCATCGCGGCGAGCACGTCGACCACGCGGTGCGGGGCCTCGAAGTAGATCGTCGTCCGGCGCTCGCGGGCCAGACCCGCCAGGACGCGCGAGCGCTCCCCCGGCTTGCGCGGCAGGAAGCCCTCGAACGCGAAGCGGTCGGTCGGCAGCCCGGAGAGCGCGAGCGCGGTCAGGACCGCGCTGGGCCCGGGCGCGGCGGTCACTCGCAGGCCCCTGTCCACGGCTCGCGCGACGATCCGGTACCCGGGGTCGGAGACGGCCGGCATGCCGGCGTCGGTGACCACGACGACGGTGCCACCCTCCGCGACGACGTCGAGCACGTCGTCGGACCTCTCCGCCTCGTTGTGCTCGTGCAGGCTGACCACACGCCCGCTGACGTGGATGCCCGCACGCTGCGCGAGCCCGTGCAGGCGACGGGTGTCCTCGGCCGCGACGACGTCGGCGGTCTCGAGCAGCCGGAGCAGCCGGGCGGAGGCGTCGTCGGTGTTCCCGATCGGGGTGCCCGCAAGCACCAGCGCGCCGGCCCCGTCGCGCTCCGACAGGGGCCGGGCGGCGTCGTCGGGGCGGTCTGCGGGGTCGGTCGTCTCGGTGCTCACCGTGCGAGCCTACGCGGGCACGAGGGGCGAGAGCCGGGCGTACGGGTTTCCCCGCACTTCGTCGTGGGGACGGGGGCGGAAGCCGTCGGTGGCTCTAGGCTTGCGCCCGTGACCGCCGACGTCGACGTGACCGAACCGCCCGCCCGTGCCGGCGAACTTCCGCGCGCCGCGGGGCCGACCAACCGGGAGGCGCTGCTCGTCAAACTGTTCGGGGCGCGCCGTCTGACACTCGGGATGACGGCGCACGACCGGATGTGGGGCTGGCTGGGCCCGCTGATCGTGGCGGTGGCCGCCGGGCTGCTGCGGTTCTGGAACCTCGCCCACCCGCACGAGCTGGTCTTCGACGAGACGTACTACGTCAAGGACTCCTGGACGCTGCTGAACCTCGGGTACTCCTCGGAGTGGCCCGAGGAGCCCAACGACCGGTTCGAGGCCGGCGAGGTCGACATCTACACGACGGACCCCGCCTTCGTCGTGCACCCGCTGGTCGGCAAGATGCTGATCGCGCTCGGGATGGCGGTCGGCGGCGCGGAGAGCTCCTTCTTCTGGCGGCTGGTGCCCGCGCTCGCCGGGACCCTCATGGTGTTCCTCCTGGCGCGCGTCGCGCGGCGCCTGTTCGCCTCGACCGCCATGGGCATCGTCGCCGGGGCGCTGCTGGCCGTCGACGGGGCCGGGATCGTGCACGCGCGCACGGCCCTGCTCGACGAGTTCATCATGGTCTTCGCGCTCATCGCGTTCTGGTGCCTGCTGCGCGACCGAGAACAGGCCCGCCTGCGCCTGGCGGACAAGGTCTCGGCGATCCTCGACGCCGGAGGCCAGGTGGGACGCTACGGGCCGCGGCTCGGCTGGCGCTGGTGGCGGTTCGCGGCCGCGGTCAGCCTCGGGCTCGCCGTCGGCGTCAAGTGGTCCGGCCTCTACTTCCTGGCGGCGTTCGCCCTGCTGTCCGTGCTCTGGGACGCGAGCGCACGACGGCGGGTCGGGATCAAGCGCTGGTGGGAGGACGCCTTCCTCGTCGACGCCGTCCCCGCCGCGCTGATCATGCTCCCGACGGCACTGATCACCTACGTCGCGTCCTGGGGACCGTGGTTCGCGACGCAGGGCGGGTACCTGCGCCGGTGGGCGGTCGAGAACCCGGGCGAGGGCGTGACCTGGCTGCCCGCACCCCTGCGCTCGCTGTGGGAGTACCACGTCAAGATGTGGAACTTCCACACCGGCCTCGACTCCGAGCACACGTACGCGTCGAACCCGTGGGGCTGGCTGGTCCAGGCCCGGCCCACGTCGTTCTACTACCGCTCGTTCGCCGAGGGAGAGAACGGGTGCACCACCACCAAGTGCGCCGAGGCGATCACGTCGCTCGGCAACCCGGTGCTGTGGTGGCTCGCGACGGCGGCCCTCGTCGCCACCGTCGTCTGGCTCGTGGTCGCGAAGGACTGGCGGGCCACCGCTGTCCTCGTCGGCCTCGTCGGCGGATGGGTGCCGTGGCTCGTCACCGACAGGACGATCTTCACGTTCTACACGATCGCGTTCCTGCCCTGGATGATCCTCGCGATCGTCTACGTCATGACCGTGCTGCTCGAACGCACCGAGGGCCGCCCTGATGCCCGTGCCTGGGTGCAGTGGGCGATCATGGCGACCCTCGTCGTGATCGGCGGCTTCAGCGCCTTCTTCTACCCGATCTGGACCGGGTGGAACGTGCCGTACTGGTTCTGGCACTCGCACATGTGGTTCCAGAGCTGGATCTAGCTCACTCCCACGTGACCTGCGGGGTGCGGTGGAACGCCACGCCGTCGCGCTCCCAGCCCGGGACGTGCCGGACGAGGCGCTCGCGGAACCCGTCCCAGTCCTTGGCGTCCTGCGGGGTCCAGGCGACCTCGGCGACCGCCGGCAGGCGCGGCATCAGCATGTCGTTGAGCTCGTCGAGCGTCGTCAGCGTCTCGGTCCAGACTGCCGCCTCGACGCCGACGATCGAGTCACCGCTGATCCCCTCGACGGCCTCGTCCGGGTTCCAGACGTAGGCGTCGGAGAGCTCGACGAGCCCGGCCCAGTCCTGCCCCAGCGCGTAGTCGGCCGTGTACTTCATGTCCAGGTAGACGTGGTTGCCCGGCGACATGATGAAGCGCGTGCCGTTCGCCGCGGCACGCTGCAGCGGCTCGAGCTGGACGTGATTGGTGTCCCAGAACTGCACCAGGGTCTCGGGCCGCACCTGGGCGTGGGCGGCCTCGTGCCAGGCGGCGACCTTCTTGCCGGTGTCCAGCACGACGCGCTCGAGCAGGTCGACGAACCTGCCGAACTCGCCGTCCTGCATCTGCTTCACCTCGTCACCGCCGATGTGCAGGTAGTCCCCGTGCGTCGCGGCCGCGAGGTCGCCGAAGACGTCGCGCAGGAACGGCTCGGTGGCCGGCAGGTCGATCGACAGCTTGGAGAACCCGACCTCCATCCCCTCGTAGGCGTCGGTGGCCCGGCCGTCGGGCATCAGCTCGCCGTAGGCGTGGGTCGCGGCGTTGACGTGGCCCGGCACGTCGATCTCGGGCACGATCACGATCCCGCGGTCCTCGGCGTAGACCTGCAGCTCCTCGTACTCGTCGAGGGTGAGGAAGCCGCCGGGGTTGCCGTTCATCGCGGTCTTGGAGCTGATGTCCGTCAGCAGCGGGCGCGAGGGTGTGTCGATGCGCCAGCCCTGGTCGTCCGTCAGGTGCAGGTGCAGCCGGTTGAGCTTGTACGACGACGCGAGGTCGAGCACCCGCTGCAGCGACTCGGGCCCGAAGAAGTTCCGCGCGATGTCCACCGACAGGCCGCGCCAGGCGTAGCGCGGTTCGTCCTCGACGACGACGGCAGGCACGTGCGCGGGCGTCTCGCCCGACGCGGGACGGACCAGCTGCGCGATCGTGGCGACGGCCAGGTGGAGCCCCGGGACCGCGGCCGCGCGGGCGACGATGCCGTCGGCGGTCACCTCGACGACGTACCGGTCGTCCGATGTCGGCCGGTCCGTGGCGAGCGCGGGGTCGAGCCGCAGCTCGATCGTCGAGCCCGCCGAGACGGAGGTCGAGCCCGCCGAGACGGAGGTCGAGCCCGCCGAGACGGAGGTCGAGCCCGCCGAGACGGAGGTCGAGCCCGCCGAGACGGAGGTCGAGCCCGTCGAGACCGCGACCCCCGCGGCACGGGTGAGGGTCTGCGCGGCCCGGCGCGCGAGGCGCTGCTCCGGTTCGGTGGCGCCGCCCCGGATCACGGCTCCGGCGAGGGCGAACGGTGCGCCGTCGCCTGCCTGGAGGCTGAGGGGCTGGGGAATGAGTGAGAACACGTGAACTCCGCTGTCGCTGGTTCCAGCCGCAGTGCGGCCTCGCGGTCGAATCGTTTCGATTCGATCGGACAGAGGAAACAGTAGCCAATCTCGACAGCGTCGCCAACCCCTTGTCACGGACCGGTCAGCAGGACCCGGAACAACCGGTCCGTGCCCCGCAGACCCCTACCGGTACACGACGTACGTCGGCTGTTCCTCGTCACCCAGCTCGGCCGCCGGCACGTCGGCGCCCTGCAGCCAGCGGGTCGCGCCCCACATCGGCTCGACGCCCGTCTCGGCGCCCCACTCTTCAAGGTCGGGCTCGCGCCCGGCCGGTCCCGCGATCACGACGCCGACCTCCGTCGCGTCCGGCAGCTGCGCGGGGTCCACGACGGCGGACGGCGCGCTGTCCCGGATCACGAGGAGCTTCTGCGGCAGCGCCCCCGTACGCACGACGTCGCGCAGGTGGTCGACGACGTCGCTCACCTCGCCGGTCGGGATCGTCCCGCTCAGCGCCGGGGAGGAGCTGTCCACGAATCTCCACTCGGTCTCGAGCGAGACCCCCACGTTGGGAAGTGCGAGTGCGTCGTCGTAGGCACGGAGCTGCTCGACGAACGTGGCACTGCCCGGCTGGACCGCGAGCACCACGTACTGCCCGGCCTTCCGGGCACGCTCGGCGAACTCGAGCACGGCCTGCGGGTCCTGCTCGTTGGCGTGGTTGCCGTCCGCCCCCGGGGCGGGCGAGGCCACGGTGACGAGCAGCTCTAGGGTCGGCACGACGTCGTCGGCGCCGGGGACCGTCGACTCGGCGACCCGCCGCGCACGCTCGATCGACGCGTCGGTGTCCTGCTGTCCGAGCGCTCCGAGGCTCGGGCTAATCCGCGTGCCGTAGAGCCCGACGAACCGGCGCCCGTCGGTCAGCACCATGCCGCCTCCGGGCAGCTCGACTCCGGTCGACGCCGCACGCACCTGCTCGGCCAGGTCGTCCGAGTCGGCGAACGAGTCGCCCAGCGCCACCACCGAGAGCGCCTGCGCCTGGCGCAGCACGCCGATGGTCTCGTCCGAGGCGCGCGGGTCGCCCCCCGGGACATCGAGCGGCACCGCGCCTGCAGCACGCGCGGTCGCGAGCGCCGCCCGGTGGTCGACGTCGTCCTCGGGGTCCGTCAGCACCAGCGACTCGTCCGCGAGCGTCGGCTCGCCGGTGTCGGGGACCTCGCTCAGCAGGCGCGCGACCTCGGCGACCCCGGTCGGGACCCCGGCCGCGTCGGTGGCCCGCACCGAGATCACCTCGACCTCGCCCGCGGACCCGTCGACCACCTCGGCGGGGTCGACCGCACCGACCACGACGGCCGTGCGCGCGCCCAGACGTTCCAGCTCGGTCCGGACCGCGGACGAGCCGATCGCCCCGTCGAGCACGAGGACCGGCCCGGCGACCTCGGTCGCGACGGCGCCGACGAGCTCCAGCGCGTCGTCGTCCTCCGCCCCGACGAGGACGACGGTGGGCGCCGACTCGAAGAGCTGCTGGGAGGCCATGAGCGCGAGCTCGGCCGGGGCGTCGGAGCTGAGTGTCGCGGCGTCCGGGAGCGCGGCGGCGACCGCCGTCTCCTGCGCGGCCACGGGCTCCGCGGTGGTCGTGGCGTCGGTGGACGCGTCGTCCTGCGTGCAGCCACCGAGCGTCAGAGCGACCGCGACGAGCGCACCGGCGGTCTGGACGAATGGGGCTTTCAGGGCAAGTCGGTGATCCACGATGCCCCAGTCTGCCACCTTTCGCGACGAGGGATCACACCCGCCCGACGCCGCCGCCGATCCCGGCGACGACCCTCAGTGCCGGGCGAACGACGAAGGGCCCGGCCGCCTGGCCGGGCCCTTCGTCGTACTTCGCTGGGTGGAGCTAGGGGGATTCGAACCCCCGACCTTCTCATTGCGAACGAGACGCGCTACCAACTGCGCCATAGCCCCAGAAGCAGAATCTAGGTTAGCACCTGATCGCGACCGGCCGTGAATCCGGCGTCACTGCCCCGCGGCACGGCGGCGAGCCAGGATCTCGTTGAGGTTCAGGCCGAGCGTGTCGGTCGGAGGATCGTCCTGCGTGGCGCCCGCGTCGGCCGTCGGTGTCGACTCCGGGGCAGGCGTCGACGCGGACTCGTCGGGCCGCTCCGCGACCGGGGGGCTGGACGGCGTCGGCAGCGGAGCGGGCTCCCGACGCGGCGCGGCCGCCTTCATCGTGTACGTCGGACGCGGCACCGGGACGGGCTCCCACGGAGCAGCAGGGACGGACTCGGCGTCCGACGAGGACGGCACGGATGGCGCATCGGTCGTCGTGGCGCCGGTCGCCGACGTCGACGGCACGTCCGCATCGCCCGGGGCGGGCGACGGCGGGGCCGTGGGGGCGCCGAGGCGGAAGGAGCCGTACGAGGGACGCTCGTCGCCTCGGGCGGGCTCCTCGTCGGCGGGCTGGGCCGCGCCGCCGCTCGTCTCGGGCGCAGACGCCGCACCGCGGCTCGCCCCCGCCCGCTCGCTTGAGGCAGCGCTCGCGCGCAGCATGTCGGGGGTCACGCGCGGGATCATCTGCGTGGCGACGCCCGACCCGTAGACGGCACGTCCGGTCACGCGGCCCGTGTTGCGCGGCTCGACCGGCCCTCCGGTCACTCCGCGGGCGGCACGCACCGCGGCACGCTCCCGACGTTCGGCGGCCCAGGCGGCGTCGGCGGCGCGGGCCGAGAGGACGGCCCTGCGCCCGAGCACCAGCACACCGGCGAGCAGCACCGTCGGGACGACCCCGGCGACGGCGCTCCAGCCGGCGACCCCGACACCGACCCACGTGCCGATCGTGGCCAGGAGCAGGACGACGGTGATGGTCAGACGGCGGCGCGCGGCCGCGGCGCGGCGCTCCAGGAGCGCGATCCGCGAAGGCGACTGAGGCAGCGCCCGCGTACGGCGCGTGCTCGCGGCGGACGCCGACGTCCCACCGTGCGGCCGGACGGTGCGTGCGGGTGTCGTGCGGTCCGCGCTCTCTGACATGAGGATGTTCCCGTGGCGAGTGGTCGTGGGCAGGTCTTCGCCGAGCGTACTGCCCGTGATCATCGCCCGGGGCGACCCGGACGCCAGTGCAGGGGCCACGACGGACGCTCCTGCGGAGTCGATCCGCGGAAGCCGCGCGCCACCACCGACCGCGAGCACGCGCAGCGAGCCGGAGAACCGGTCCGAGAGGCTGGCGTCGAGCGCATCCTGGCGCGTCGAGAGCCGCTGCGGCACGTAGTAGGCAAGCCACAGCACCACGATGGCGAGTGCGACGAACCCTGACGTGATCACCTCACCGACGGTAGGCGAGGCCACGTCCGCTCATCGGGATGTGTCGCGGCGTGTCGGACGCGACCGTCGCGTATTGGTCACACGCCGCGAGACCGGAGGCGCGCAAGGAGACCGTCGGGCACCTCGTCGGCGGTGATCGCGAAGGTCCGGTGGTCGCGCCAGTCGCCACGGATGTGCAGGTAGCGCTCGCGGAGTCCCTCGTCGCGGAGCCCGAGCTTCTCGACGACGCGCAGGCTCGGCCTGTTCTCGGGCCGGATGTTGACCTCCACGCGGTGCAGCCCGAGCACCGTGAACATGTAGTCGACCGACATCGCCACGGCCGTGGGGATCACGCCGCGTCCGGCGACGTGCTCCCCGATCCAGTAGCCGAGCGCCGCGCCGCGCAACGACCCGTAGGTGATGCCCGAGACCGTGAGCTGCCCGACGAGCTCACCCTCGAGCTCGACGGCGAACGGCAGCGCGGTCCCGGCACGAGCCTGGGCGGTCAGGAGCCGGACGTACTCACCGAAGGTCGGGGCGGTGCCCGGTCCGGTCGGCGACGTCGCCTCCCACTCGTCGAGCCACGCGGCGTTGCGCTCGCGCAGCGCGCTCCACTCGATACCGTCGCGACGACGCAGGGGCCGGAGGACGACACCGCTCAGCTCGTCCGTGAGCGTCACCGGCCAGGGGCGCGAGAGTCCCCACCCACGCGCACCTGCGGTCATCGGTCCACCCTTCTCCCCGGCCCGCGTGTCGGACCGAGAAGGGTGTACCACGTCACACCGCGCCCGCACCACTCGGGGCCGGTCGGTCGCTCCCTGTGGAACCGTTCGCGGTGACCGTGCTCCGTTTGCGATGATGGAACGCATGAGCGGCCCGGCCCAGCCCTATCCCATCCTCCCCGGCAGCGACGTCGAGGAGTCGAAGATCGCGATGCGCCAGGCTGTCCGCGCCGCGCGCGAGATGCGCTCCGACCGGCTTCGGGGCGAGGCGGCGCAGGCGGTGGCGGAGGTCGTCGCCCAGATCCCCGAGGTCGCGGCCGCCCGGTGCGTCGCCAGCTACGCGGCCCGACCGGCCGAGGTCGGGACGGCTCCGTTGCTCGACCTGCTCGCCGCCCGAGGCACGCGGGTCCTGCTGCCCGTCCTCGGGGCCGGGCTCAGCCGGGAGTGGGCCGAGTACGCGGGCCAGGAGGATCTCGCCGTCCGGGCCCCTGGCAGGCCGCCGGAGCCGAGCGGTCCGAGCATGCCCCCCGAGGTTCTCGCCGAGGCGGACGTCGTGCTGGCGCCCGCGCTGGCGGTGGACACCCGGGGGGTCCGGCTGGGCCAGGGCGGCGGCTGGTACGACCGCGCGCTGGAGTACGTGCGACCCGGCGTCAAGACGTTCGCGCTCGTCTACCCCGAGGAGATCTACGACGCCTCCGAGCACCCGCTGCCCGTCGAGGAGCACGACGTCCGCGTCAGCGGCGTCGCCACCCCGCTGGGGTGGCGAGAGCTCGGCTGACGCCTCGACGCGCTCTGCCTACGGGCGGAGGACGAGCGTGTCCTCCGCGCTCTCGTCCCGCGCCTCGGCACTGAACGGCCACGCGAACGTCTCACCGGTCGCCCATGCGTCGAGCTGGTCGTCGTAGTGCGACGACGCCGGGTGCCCCGACGTTCCCGTGACGGTCACCCACGTCGAGCGGTCGAGGTCGTCGAGGTCGACCACCATCCGCATCGACGGTCCCGTCGTGACGTCGAACGACCCCGCGGACGCGTCCCAGCCTATGGCGTTGACGATCGACGTCCCGCCCGGCAGCTCGACGGCGCCCGGGTTGAAGACGCCGGAGATCACGCCGGGGATGTCCTCGCCGCCGAGCACCGGGTGCTGGAGTCGGAGCTGGTGAACCTTGCCCCACTCCCAGTCGTCGGTCCTCTTGCTGAGCTCGGACGTCAGCTCCAGACGCGCGTTCTCGAGGGACTGGCTCAGCACCTCGTCGCGCGTCTCGACGACGCCGAGCGTGGTTCGGTCGTCCCAGAGGGGGTTGGTCGGGTCGTCGAGCAGACCGATCACGACCTGGAGCCACTGGCTCCCGCCCGACGGCCGCATCGACGGTGGCACGTCGTCCCAGAAGGCGAGCTCCAGCACGTCGCTCCACACGGCGTTGAAGTACGCCGCCGCAGCAGAGTCCGTGCCGGTGTGGAAGTCCCAGTCGGCGAGCAGCTCCTGGCCGTCGTCGACGAAGTCGTCGTCGAGCTCCTGCTCCAGGAGCACCGGCACCAGGGTGGCCCCGAACGCGGACCAGTCGTCGAGCTGGATCTCGCTCATCGTCGCCGTGTCGATCTGCCGGCCGGCGTCGATCTCGTTCTGCAGCAAGGTGCGGATCCGCTCGGACCGGTAGCCGTAGGCCCAGTCGTTGGTCAGGAACGGCCCGACGCCTGCGGGCAGGACGGCCTGGTTCGCGGCCACGATGATGCCGTCCTCCGGGTCGAGGACGGACGGCATGTCGTCGGAGTCGACGTATCCCTGCCAGTCGTAGTCGCTGTCCCATCCGGGCCGTGGCCAGGACCCGTCGCTCGGCACCGCACCGTCGACGTCGTTGCGCACCGGGATGCTCCCGGGCGCCTGGTAGCCAATGTGGCCGTCCGTCGTCGCGAACACGATGTTCTGCGCGGGCACCTCGAAGAGCGCCGCAGCGTCCCGGATGTCGTCGGCGTCCTGGGCACGGTCGAACGCGAAGATCGCGTCGGCGGTGTTGCCCGGGGTCAGCGCGGTCCACTGCAGGGCGACCGAGTAGGAGCCGAGGCGCAGGTCGTCGTGCGGCGTCGAGGTCGCGGACTCGAGCTCGGGCAGGGCGTCGGACATCAGCGGGCCGTGGACCGTGGACCGGACCTCGATCACGAGGTCGTCCCCGCCGTTGACGACGATCGTCTCCTTGCGGACGTCGATCGGCTCCCACTCGCCGTCGCGCAGGTAGGTGTCGGAGCGGACCCGCTCCACGAAGAAGTCCGTGACGTCGGCGCCCATGTTGGTCAGACCCCACGCAAGGTCGCCGTTGTGGCCGATGATCACGCCGGGGAACCCGGCGAACGAGAAGCCGGAGACGTCGAACGTGCAGTCCGGCGTCTGCTCGGCGCAGTGCAGGCCGATCTGCGACCAGATGCTGGGCGCGCCCAGCGCGAGGTGCGGGTCGTTGGCCAGCAGCGGCATCCCGCTCTCGGTGTGCTCGCCGGAGACGACCCACGAGTTCGACCCGGACGCGTCGCCCCGGCCCACGAGGACGGGGACGGCGTCGAGGGCGGCCTCGGCGGAGGCGATGGCGGCGTCGAGCCCCTCGGTCCCGAGGTCGTCGCCGAGTCCCTCGGCCGAGACGGTCGCGGCCGGGGTCCCGCTGATCTCGTCGGCCGTGAGGATCGGCTGGTTGGTCTCCTCGGGGTACGCCGGGAAGAGCTCCTCGACGACGGCGACGTTGTTCTCGACGTTGTCACTGGTCCCGAGGGTGGTGTACGCGAGCGCCCGGCCGAGCTCGTCGTCGTAATTGCCGCGCAGGTCCCACGCCATCGCCTTGAGCCAGGCGACGGAGTCGATCGGGTCCCAGCGCTCGGGGTCCTCGACCGTGACGGACTGGCCGAGCACCGTGTACTCGACGGCGAGCTCACCCGGGTCGCGCTCGTCGAGGTAGGCGTTGACGCCGTCGGCGTAGGCCTGCAGGTAGGTCTTGGTGTCGTCCGCCAGGAGGTCCCACTCCTGCTCGGCGACCGCGCGCCAGCCGAAGGTCCGGGTCACGGTGTCGGCCTGGATCGCGGAGGGGACGTTCCCGACGAGCTCGGCCATCCGGCCCGAGGTCACGTGGCGGCGGTAGTCCATCTCGAAGAACCGGTCCTGGGCGTGGACGTAGCCCTGGGCCCGGAAGAGGTCGAGGTCGGTCTGGGCGGTGATGTCCGGGACGCCCTGCGCGTCGCGCGTGACGGTGACCGACTCGCTCAGCCCCGGGAGGTTGACCTCACCGTTGACGTCCGGCAGCGGACGGCGCAGCGACACGACGGCGAAGACGGTCACCACCACGAGGGCGAGGACGAGGAGGATCGCGATCGCCGCGACGATGCGGCGCGTCACGGGTGACGTGCGGCGAATCGGGGCGGGAGGCTCCGAGGCGTCGACGTCGACGGCTGGCTCAGGGGACGGAACGCTGTCAGACACGTGGCTGAGACTACCTTGGCGACGACGCCCTATGATGAGCACTCGGGATTCCGGAGTGCCAGATTTCAGGAGAGTTCGTGCCTACCTACGCCTATCGCTGCAGCGAGTGCGACCACGCGTTCGACGTCCATCAGTCTTTTGCCGAGGACTCGCTCACGGTCTGCCCCGAGTGCTCGGGCGTGTTGCGCAAGGTCTTCTCCCCCGTGGGTGTGACCTTCAAGGGTTCCGGGTTCTACCGCACCGACTCCCGCAAGTCCTCCGGGTCGAGCTCGGTCTCGTCGAGCAGTGCGCCGGCGAGCTCCACCTCGGGTTCCTCGTCCTCCGGGTCGTCGTCCTCGGGCGGCTCGTCGTCGGGTTCGTCGTCGAGCTCCGGCGGCTCGTCCTCGGGGAGCTCGTCGAGTGGCTCGTCGAGCAGCTCGAGCGCCGGGTCGTCCGCGGCCTCCGCCTAGCGGCCGACGTCGTTTTCGGGCAGCTCCGGCGCAGATCCGGGGCGCCCGCTCCGTCCACAGAAGTCCTCCGCGCCGCCCGCGTCCACACCGAGCCGTGGGTCCGCCGAGAGATCCACGGCCCCGACCTAGCGTGCTCGGGTGCACTCTCTTCGACTGACGCTCTGGCGCCTCCGGTTCGTCGTGGCGGCGATCTGTGCGGGGCTCGGCGTCCTCGTCCTGGCCCACGCGCTCCGACCACCGCCCGTTCCGACGACGGAGGTCGTCGTCGCGGTGCGTGACCTCGCCCCCGGCGGCGTGCTGACCGCGGACGACGTCGAGCTCGCCACGAGGCAGGCCTCGACGGTCCCCCCGACCCACTCCGCGGCGCGGACGGGCTGGACGAGGCGGTCGGGCGGGAGACCGCCGTCCTGCTGACCCCCGGCCAGGTGCTCACCAAGGCGCTGGTCGGTGCCGGACGCCCCGCGGACCTGGCACCCGAGGACACGGTCGTCGTCCCCGTCCGGCTGCCCGACACGGCCGAGATGCTCCACGCAGGTGACCGGGTCGACCTCCTCGCGCCACCCGAGCCGGACGTCCTCGGCGCGGGCACCGACGACCCGGAAGACACCGAGGTCCTCGCTCGCGGAGCCCTCGTCCTTCCGCGGACCACCGACCTGGGCGCGTCCGGGAGCGGACTCCTGAGCTCGACCCCCGAGACCACGACGACGCTGCTGGTCGCGGTCTCCCCCGCCGAGGCACCGGCGCTCGCGACCGCGTCCCGGCTGGCTGCCGTCTTCGTCCCCTGAGCCGGGGATCGCGCAGCGCGTGCACCATCCCCGCGTTCGGGAGACGATCGGCCGAGCATCAGCTCACCGAAGGGAATCGGACCGTGATCAACGGATTCAAGGAATTCATCCTCCGCGGCAACGCGGTCGACCTCGCCGTCGGCGTCGTCATCGGCGCTGCGTTCGGGGCCGTCGTGACCGCGATCGTCGACTATCTCGTCAACCCGCTGATCGCCGCGATCTTCGGCAAGCCCGACCTCTCCGACCTGTGGGACATCACCCTGCGCGAGGGTGCCACCATCCAGGTCGGGATGATCCTGAACGCGTTCCTGCAGTTCTTCCTGGTCGCGCTCGCCGTCTACTTCGTCATCGTGGCGCCGATGAACGCCCTCGCCGCCCGACGGGCCGCGCTCAAGGACCCGGTGCCCGAGGAGATCTCGGACGAGGTGTCGACGCTGCGGGAGATCCGCGACATCCTCTCCGACGCGCGGGGCACGGAGCCCCGACACCGCGAGGACCCCGCGGCGACCGACTAGCCCCAGTGCGGCGGGACGTCCCGGCGCAGGCGTGCGTCGTTGGCGTCGTCCGGTCTTTCACTCGGCTCAGGCACGTCGTCCGACGTGGACCCGCCCCCGCCGGACGTCTCCGTCCCGGGCCGGACCACGCGGCGGCGCCTCCTCGGGGGTGTGCCGCCGTCGGACGCGCCCGTCGCACCCTCGGGCGACTCAGTCATTCGACGGGACCTCGAAGTCCAAGGTCTCCTCGACGATCGTGTCGTCCACGACCACGGGCACCGGCGCGCTCGTCGGCGCCGCCGTCACAGCAGGTGCGGGCACGCGCGCGTCCCGCGCCCGCTCCACGACGCGACGGATGCGCTCGGCCTCCTTGCCCGGGTCGAGGAAGGCCGCGGCCGACCAGACCTGGACGACGGACCAGCCGAGGGACTCGAGCCGCTCCCCCACGAGGCGGTCGCGCGCACGGACGCTCGACTCCGCGACGTAGGCGGCGTCGTCGGTCAGGACGGCGACCAGCAGCTCGCCGGGCAGGTCCGGGTGCCCGACGACCAGCGGGATGCTGCGCCCGCCGTCGATGCCGTAGTCGGTCTCGACGATCAGCCCCTCGCGCCACAGCCGGTCGGCGAGGTCGACGACGAGACGGTCGGGGCCGCTCGACGGTCCGCCCGTCCCGAGCGTCACCTGGTCCTGCGCGCCGTTGCGGCGCTCCATGAGCACGAGGACCTCGCGCAGCAGGCGAGAGCCGGCGCTGCGCAGGCGCTCGGGCTCGAGGTCTGACGACTCGAGACAGGTCACGAGGTGCAGGTGCGAGCGGGCCGCGACCAGCGACCCGAGGAGCATCGCGTCACCACCGGGTTCCGCGATCTGCCCGAAGCGGTGCAGGACGCGACCATGCGGCGTTCGGCCGAGACCGAGGCTCAGCACGATCCGGTCCCGCTCGAGCGAGGCGACGTCCGGGAGCCCTGCCACGACCACCGGCTCGGGCCGTGAGCCGGCGAAGAACGGCGCGAGAGCCGGGTTCGCACGTACCTCGGAGAGCAACGACTCCCGGATGCGGTCGGCGTGCAGCGCCGTCCCCGCGATGATGCCGAACGTCTCGTCCGGGCGCGTCAGGGCGTGGTCGATCGCGATCTCGACGACCCGCTCGACCTCGGCCTGCGTGGTCTCGACGATGCCGGACCGCTGGTCCGGCATGCCGCGACCGTCCACGAGATCGCGGACGAGCAGCGTGTCGGGGCGAGGCAGCGGGGCGACCTGGAGGACGCCGTCGTAGCCGTGGTCGGTCAGGAACTGCGTCAGCCCGGGGTCGCGCCGCGACGGACGCGGCTCGAGCCGCACCACGGGCAGGACGTCGCTGAGCTCGGCGACCGCGCTGCCGGAGGCGGTGCGTGGGTCGCCGACGACGACGATCTGGCGGCCGCGCGCCAGGGCGGAGACGACGAGCTCGACCGGCGTGTGCTGGACGGAGTCGAGGATGACCACGTCGACGGTCCGGCTCGCCGGGGCGATGTGCGGCACGAGCGTCGGGGTCGCGACGATGCAGGGCCGCAGCCGGCGCATCACGTGCGGATAGGTCTCCGTGGAGATCCGGACGCTGGTGAGCCGGCCCTCGATCAGCTCGGTGAACAGGGCCTCGGCCTCGTCGCGGTAATCCCGCATCGCCTCACCCAGGTACTCGCGGGCCGCCGCGCGGACGGGCCCGGAGAGCGACTCGACGTGCCGGCGGTCGAGCGTGCGGAACCTCTCGGCGAGCGCGTCGAGCCCTGTGGAGTCCTGACCCGCGAGCGCCGGGTCCTGGTCGAGGATCTGCTCGAACACGGAGCTCCACCAGGCGAGCTCGAGCTCGTGGCCGACGACGTCGGTCGAGACCTCGCGCGCGGCCAGGTCGGCCAGGAGGTCGCCCAGGCCCGAGTCGCCGACGCCGCGCAGGATCGCGGTGCGCTGCGGCAGGTGGTCGAGTGCGGCGCGGTCGGCGAGCAGTGCGTTCAGCCGGGTGGCGAGCTCGTCCAGCCGCATGCCGGTCAGGTCGGACCCGCCACGGGTGCCGGCGAGCACCGGTGCGAGCTCGTCGAGGTCGATCCGGACGGCCTCGGCGGTGTCCTCGATCGAGGCGAGTCCCGCGGGCAGGACGGGCCAGCCTCCGCGGGGGCAGTGCTGCTGCCAGACGGCACGCTGGGCGGCAACCTGGGTCAGGGCCGTGTGCATGTCGGGCACCCGGACACCGGGCCGCACCATGTCGCGGGCCTGCTTGCGCAGCCGGCGGCGGTGCGTCCAGCTCATCTCGATCCCGGCGTCGGCGCGCTGCCGGCGGGACGCGGTGGCGTGCACCATGTCGGCGGCGGCCCGCTCGAAGATCTCGGGCAGGAATACGTCGAGGGTCCCCCGCATGCCGCCGAGCATCGTGAGCTGGGCGGACCAGTCGTCGAGCGTGACGGCGGGCTCGAGCCCCGTCGAGGCGGCCACCTGGGCCACCTGGGCGCGCAGCTGCGGCACGGTCTGGTTCACGAGCCGCTCGAGGCGTTGGACCGCCGAGCGGGCGGCCTCGTCGGTGGTGAGCTCGGCACCGGCCCAGGGCGTGTCCCGGGCCTCGGCCGTGAACGCCCCGAGGGACGCGGCGCGCTCGAGCTGACGGGTGATCTCTTCGCGGCGCTCCCGTCCGACGGCGAGGGTCACCGCCGGCTTGAGGCGCACCTGCGTGGACGGTGCAGGGCGTGCCGACGTGACGGCCGCGAGCCCCTGGAGCGCGTCGTAGGCCGAGACCTGCCACGGCTCACGGACGACGTGCAGCGCCTCGATGTACTGCGCGAGCCGGCTGCGCGCGCCGAGCAGTGCGTCCTGGGCCTGCTCCGTCTCCTCCGTGACGGGAGGCTCCGCCTCGGTCGCCATCGCGGAGAGCAGGCGCTGCGAGACGACGGCGCGCCAGTCCGGCGAGGCCGGGACGTCGAGCACGAGGTTGTCGAGGCCGAGCTCGGCCAGCCGGGCGTCGAGCAGGTCGGCGGACCTGCGGTGCCCGGGCACGTAGAGCACGCTGCGCCCGGAGGCCGCGGCCTCGGCGACGATCGCGGCCACGGTCCCCGCGACGTCGGAGCCCGCCGGGGCGTCGACGAAGAGGTGGGATCCCGTTCCGAGGGTGTCGAGGACGTGACGCTGGCTCGGGTCGAGGTCACCGGCACCGCGCTCCTGCGCGGGAGTGACGTCCCCGTCCCGTCGGGGCGGGACCGACGCGAGCGTCGTGCGCGTGGCCTCGGCCGAGCCCGCGATGGCTCCGACCACCTCGTGCCGCTCGAGACCGGAGACGAGCTCGTCGAGGTCGTCGACGAGCATCTGTCCCGGGTGCACGAACGCACCGACGAGGACGCGGGGGGTGAGCTCGAAGTCGCCGAGCACGGCCTCGCCGAGCGCTGCCAGGCGTTCGAGGGCGTCGTCGGGCTCGAACCCGGAGGGGGTGAAGGTGCTGCGGGCGAGGGCACCCGGGTCGAGGAGCGCCCCGTGCGACCGCAGGGTGCGGGCGAGCAGCGGGTTGATCTCGGCGGTCGGTTCGAGGACGAGCTCGAAGTCCCGCTCGTCGGCTCCGAGCGGGCGCACCGTGATGGGCCGCAGCAGCACGGGGGCCCGCACGACGTTTGCCTCCGGCCCGGGCCCGTCCTCGTCGAGCTCCTCGCCCGCGGAGTCCGCCGGACCGGACGGCACGGCGACCTCTGCCGCACCGGACGGGACCCTCGAATCGTCCGTGGCGACGTCGGACGCGGTCTCCGGCGCGGAGCCGTCGACGCCGTCCGTCGTGGGTGCGCCGTCGTCGGGCTGCGCCGGGGAGGCCTCCCCCGTCCGGTGCGTGACCTGCGCCAGCGCGATGACGTCGTCCGTCTGCGAGGTCGGGTCCTGCGCCTCCCAGGTGGCCACTCCCATCGCGAGATAGGTGGCCGGGACCCCGTAGCGCTGCCCGTACTCGCCGGAGCGTGCGACGACGGCGCGTGCTCGACGGCGTGCGACCGGGAGCAGCCCCCCGGCCTCGCGGAAGATGTTCGACAGTCGCGTGGGGCGTCCGGCAAAGAGCTGGGCGACGCCCGAGGGGTGCGCACCCGTCAGATCCATGACGGCGTCGCCGAGGACCTCGACGTCGGCGAGCGACGATCCGCCCGCGTGCTCCACGAGGGACGAGCGCCAGGTCGCGACGACGGAGCGCACGAGCTCGGCGTCCGTGGGGTCGTCGACGATCTGCGGGCGCGAATCCTCGCCGCTCGGCCCGTCACGCCCGTCGGCGCGGGAGAGCTCGGCCAGTGTTCTGGGTCCGGAGGACGACCACGCTGCATTCACCCACAGAACGCTAACGGGCGGGGGTGCCCGGCGGGACACGGCACGCCGTACGGGGTGGGGTCCAGGCCTACGTCACCGACGTGCGATGGAAAAGCGTCCGGACATGAAAAGACGGTACGAACCGCGCAGGGGGCAGGCGGTCCGTACCGTCGAGATAAATAGTGCACTGTCGAGGACCCCTGCGTCAAACTCGACCACTATCCGGCGAGATTCCGTTGAGATGTCGCGGCCCAGCGGGTGCACAAGCAACACGGACAGCCGTCCAACTCAGGAATGCCCAAACGCCGGAGCGCGGATCCTCCAGGAGAAATTCACCCGCTCTGCCGAAACACTCCGCGTCCGGGCGCGCGCACGCCGGCGCCCCGGACCCTCGCGCGGAGAGTCCGGGGCGCCGGCGCGTGCCAGGCTGCGCCCGGTCAGTCCGTCGCCGAGGTGCTGAGCACGGCGTACAGCGCGGTGTGGACGCGGTCGCGCAGGCCCTCGCCCACCCCGACCGGGTCCTCGTCGTAGGCCTCCTCGGTCGCGTCGATCGTGGTGTGCGCGAACGGCGCCAGCATCAGGTCGTTGCCGTTCCGGACCGCGAGCGCCGGGTCCATCCAGCCACCGAGGACGGCGTCGGTCGAGACCACCCCGTCGAAGCCCCACTCGCCGCGGAGCACCTCCTGGAGCAGCTGCTCGTTGCCACCGGCCCAGCTGCCGCCGATGTTGATGAACGAGCTCATCGCACCCGTCGGGTCGCTGTCCTTGACGGCGATCTCGAAGGGCTGGAGGTAGACCTCGCGGAACGCCTGCTCGTCGACGAACACGTTCAGGCCGGTGCGCGCGTTGACCTCCTGGTCGTTGAGCGCGAAGTGCTTGATGAACGTCAGCACGCCCTGGTCCTGCGCGCCGTTGACCATCCCGGCCGCCATCTGCCCGGAGATCACGGGGTCCTCCGAGTAGTACTCGAAGTCGCGACCGCCGAACGCGGAGCGGTGCAGGTTCATCCCCGGGGCGTACCAGCCCTGGACGTCGTAGGCGTTGGCCTCGGTGCCGACCGACTCACCGACCGCGTAGGCGAGGTCGTCGTTCCAGGTGGAGGCGATGACGATCTCGGTCGGGTACGACGCCGCCTCGATCGAGCTGAACAGGGAGTTCAGGCCGGCGGGGCTGTCGAGGAGCACGGCCGACGGAACGCCGAGGCGCTCGACCTCGGCCGTCAGGTACGCACCCTGGGAGAAGATCTGGATCTGCTCGTCGAGCGTGAGCTGGTCGAGGAACAGGTCCCAGGCCGGATCGTCGTAGTCGAGACCCTCGAGGTCGGCGAACATGAGGCCGTTGTCGGCGCCCGTCGTCGGAGCCTCGCCCTCGGCGGGCTCGATCGTCGGGTCCATCCGCTCGAGGACCTCGTCCGAGGCGGTGAAGTCCATGTCGTCGGCGTCGGGGTACGTGCCCTCCCAGTCGTCGCGCGACAGGTAGGTCAGGTCGCCCTCGGCGTACTCGAAGCGGTTCTCGAGGCTCTCCCCGGTGTCGGCGTCGGTGTCGTAGCGGACGTCCTCGCCGACCTCGGTGGTGAACTCGGCGACGGCGTCGTGCACGTCGTTCGAGACGCTGATGACGTAGTCACCGGCCTCGAGCAGGTAGCCGCCGCCGTTCTCGGAGTCCCACGAGGCCATGTCCCGCGTGTCGAACGTGACGGTGACCGTCTCGGAGTCGCCCGGCTCGAGCATCGAGGTCTTGGCGTAGCCCGCGAGCTCGATCGCCGACTTCTCGATCCCGCCCGGCGTGTAGGGGGCGGAGAAGTAGACCTGCACGACGTCCTTGCCCGCGACGTCGCCGTCGTTGGTCACGTCGACGTCGACGCTGATCTCCTCGTCGGTGACGACCGGGTCGGCCGCGTCCCACGTGAAGTCGGTGTAGCTCAGCCCGTGGCCGAAGGGGTACTGGACGGCCGCGTCGTAGCCCGCCTCGTCGTCGACGTACCGGGTCTCGTAGTAGCGGTACCCGACGTAGATGCCCTCGTTGTAGTTGAGGAACCCGCGGTCGGCGTTGTCGTACGTGAAGTCCCCGAACGTCTCCGTCGACGGCGCGGAGGTCACGTCGTAGGCGTAGGTGTCGGTCAGGTGCCCGGACGGGTTGACGTCGCCGTTGAGCACCTTGGCGAGCGAGACCGCACCCTGCGGTCCTGGAGTCCCGATCCAGAGGGCGGACTTGATCTGCGGGTACTCGTCGAGGAAGCCGAGCTCCATCTGGTTGCCCGAGTTCACGACGACGACCACGTCGTCGAAGTGCTCCGTCACCACGTCGAGGAGCGCGATCTGGTTGTCCACCAGCCGCAGCTGCTCGGCGGTCATGTCCGAGCCCTCCACGCCGTCGTTGCCGACCACGATCATCGCGGTGTCCGAGAACTCCTGCGCCTGCGCCAGGACGTCGTCGGTGAGGTAGTCGGGCTCGGGCTCGGCCGACTCGTCACCACCGACGAGGCTCCCGACGATCTGCACGAACCCGTTCGACGAGCCCGAGACGGACTCGGCGCCGGCGTCCTCCATCGTCGCGTAGAGCTCGGAGTTGTACTCGACACCGACCTGGTCCATCGCCTCGTAGAGGGTGGGCGCCGTCGACAGGTTGCTGCCGCCGCTGCCGCCGCCGCCGAGCCGCAGGTTGAACGACTCGAAGCTGAAGACGTTGATGCGGGGCTCGGCCAGCGGGAGCACTGCGTCCTCGTTCTTGAGGAGCACGATCCCCTCGTCGGCGACGTTCTCGGAGACGACGGCCGCGTTCTCGCGGGCGGCGACGCCCTCGGCCGTCTCGGTGTCGAACTCCATCGAGGTCAGCCGTGTCAGGTCGCTGACCCACGGCGCGGCGAGCGCACCGATCGCGACGACGGCCACGCCGGTCACGCCCCACCCGACCGCGCGGCGCGGGCGGTGGCTCACCTTGCGGTAGACGCGCTCGCGGCGCTTGTCCTCGCGCCGCTCGCCGCGCGTCATGGTGCTGCGGCGCTCCTTGCGCTCGGCCTTGGCCGCCTTCTCGGCGTCCTTCGCCCTCTGCTTGTCCTCCGCCTTCGCGACCTTGCGGTCCTCGGGCGTCATCGCCTCGAGCTCGGCCTTGCGCTCACGCCGCGCGGCGCGCTCGGCGTCGACGCGGGCGACCGCCTCACTCTTGATCTCTCGTCGTGTTGCCATGTCGCGATCAGCCCTCCTGCGGTGCTGTCGTTGTCTCCGTTGATCGTGCACGTGCGGCCCGTCGACGGGCCCTCCATGCGGTGGCAAGGAGCCGGAGCCCGTGCCAGAAGCGCCCGTTGACCATGACCAGCAGGCCGTCGAGCATCGCCTCGTCCACCTTTCCGGCGCTCATCCGAGAGACGGAGCGGAACGGCAGATCGAGTGCGAAGTGTGTGTTGTTGGCGGCGTGGGGCCGCCCGATCGCCATGAGGAGCTTCCCCGCGACGACGATCGTCCCGTGCAGCAGACCGGCGAACCCGCCGCGTCCCTCGGCCTGCGCGACGATGTCCTGACGACCCAGCGGACGTCCGGCCGGCCAGCGCGGAGACGGGACGGCGCGTCCGAGCAGCCGCTCGAACTCCGCGGTGCCCACGGACTCGACGTGCCCGTCGACGTAGTGGTCGAGGCCCTCGGGCGCGTCGAGCGAGGATCCGCGGACTACCAGCGGTGCGCTCGCGCGCACGTCCCGCGACGACGACGCCGCGAGCACCGTGTAGTCGCCGCCGACCGTCCGCCACGCGGAGGTCTCGGGGTCGAAGACGTCGAACGCGTGCTCGGCGAAGGGAATCTCGAGGCGCACGCTCTCACCCGGGGCGAGCTCCGCCGTCGTGAAGCCCGCAAGCTCACGCGGCGCGCGGAACCGGCCGTCCGCCGCCCCCGGCGCCTCGACGTAGACCTGCACGACCTCTGTGCCCGCAGCGTCTCCGGCGTTGGTCACCGTCAGACGTGCGTGCGAGGCGTCGACCTCGAGGTCGGAGTAGACGAAGGAGGTGTAGCTCAGCCCGTGCCCGAAGGGGTACCGGACCGGCATGCCGACCTTGTCGTAGTAGCGGTACCCGACGTAGATGCTCTCGCGGTGCTCGGCCGTCGCCTCGGTCTGCCCGAAGTCGACGGAGGACGGGACGTCGGTGTACGTCAGCGGGTACGTCTCGGCGAGCTTACCCGCGGGGTTCGCACGGCCCGTCAGCAGATCTGCGACCGCCTGACCACCGCCCTGGCCCGCCAGGTAGGTGTGCAGGATCGCGTCCACGTGGGGCGCGAACGGCATCTCGACCGGCGCTCCCCCGGCGAGCACGACGACGACGCGCCGGCCCAGGTCGACGATCTTGCGGGCGAGCAGCATCTGGTTGTGCGCGAGGCGCATGTGCGCGCGGTCGACGCCCTCGGCCTCGGCCGACTCGTCGAGCCCGAGGAAGAGCACGACGGTGTCGGCGTCCGCGGCCAGGCGCAGTGCACGGCGCAGACGGACCGGCGACGGCGCGTCCCGCCGGGTGAACCCCGGCTCGTAGCCGACGATGTCCAGGTCGGAGCGTCGGAGCGCATCGAGCGCCGTGTCGACGCGGGTCGGGTTGACGAGCGAGCTGCCGGCGCCCTGGTACCGCGGGACGGCGGCGAACTCGCCGATCACGGCGACCCGCCCGGCGTCCTGCCCGAGGGGCAGTGCGTCCCGCTCGTTGCGCAGCAGGACGGCGGAGCGCCGCGCCGCCTCGACCGCGAGCGCGTGGTGACCGTCGTGGTCGGCCCCGGCTGCGTCGTCGTGCGCCGCTCGCACCGCCGCGGTCCGCTCGACGAGCGTCAGCACCTCGGCGACGCGACGGTCCAGCACGGCCTCGTCCAGGGTGCCGGCCTCGACGGCTCGGACGATCTCTGCGTCGGTGACGCCGTCGGTGGACGGCATCTCGAGCGCGTTGCCCGCCACGAGACCGGCGACGCGGTCGTTGTTGCCGCCCCAGTCCGTGACCACCAGCCCGTCGAAGCCCCAGCGCTCACGGAGCACGTCGTGCAGCAGCGCGCGGTTCTCATTGGCGTACGTGCCGTTGACCCGGTTGTACGAGCTCATCACGGTCCACGGCTCGGCGTCCGTGACGGCGATGCGGAAGCCCTCGAGGTAGATCTCGTGCAGGGCTCGCACGTCGACCACCTCGTCGACGCTCATGCGGTGGGTCTCCTGGGAGTTGACCGCGAAGTGCTTGACACTTGCGCCGACGCCCCGCGACTGGATCCCCGCGACCATGGCCGCCGCGAGGCGACCGGTGAGCAGCGGGTCCTCGGAGAAGTACTCGAAGTTGCGGCCGCCCAGCGGGTTGCGCTTGATGTTCATCCCCGGCCCGAGCAGCACGCTGACCCGCTCCGCGGCGGCCTCGGTGCCGAGTGCTAGCCCGACCCGCTCGAGGAGGGTGACGTCCCAGCTGCCGGCGAGCGTGGCCGCCGTCGGGAAGCACGTGGCCGGAATGCTGGCGTTGAGGCCGAGATGGTCGGCGGCTCCGCCCTGCTTGCGCAGCCCGTGCGGTCCGTCCGTGAGCATGATCGACGGAACTCCGAGGCGGTCGAGCGACTTCGTGTTCCAGAAGTTCGCGCCCGACATCAGGGAGGCCTTCTCGGCGAGAGTCATCTCGGCGACGATTCGCTCGTGATTGTCTGCGGTCTGCATCGATCGCTACCCTTGATCAAGTTCCACCGGGTGGTGGAAGTTAACACCAGCGTAACAAACATCCACCATGTGGTGGAACTTGGTGGGCACAGTTCCACCCAGAGAGAGGATCGCCGTGGGGGACAACGAGGGAACCGACGCACGCACCGAGGGCTACGCCACCGGTCGCGCGACCAAGCAGTCGATCGTCGAGCGCGCCGCAGAGGCGTTCGGGGAACGCGGCTTCTACGGCACGTCGCTGCGCAGCATCGCGCGAGAGGCCGGCGTCGACCACTCGACGCTGCTCCACCACTTCGGCAACAAGACGGCCCTGCTGCTCGCCGTCATCGAGTGGCACGACACGCGCAGCCTGCCGTCCTTCGACACCGCGGACATCACGCCGGAGTTCATCGCGAACGCGATCGTCAGCACCGCCGAGCGCAACCGCAGCGTCCCGGGGCTGACCCAGCTGCTCTCGATCCTCACCGCCGAGGCCGCGTCACCCGAGCACCCCGCGCGCGAGCCGCTCCAGCACCGCCACGAGCTGCTGACCGTGCTCATCGCCTGGACCATCGGCCGCCAGCGCACGGCGCTCGACATCACCGACGACCCGATGACACCCGAGGAGCGCGCCGCGTTCATCGTCGCGACCTGGGACGGCCTGCACCTCTACGACGGGCTGCACCCCGGCGCGCTCGACGTCCCGGGGCTGCTGCGGGGCATGCTGACCGAGGCGTTCGGTCTCGACCGCGGCGCGCCGGGCGGATCCTGAGAGCATCCCCGCACCGGGCGGAGCTGATGGTGCGCCTGGGCAGATTCGAACGGCCGACACCCGCTTTGGGAGAGCCTTCTACCTTCTATTCGGTCCACTTTCGTCATCTGTAACTATCTGCGGTTGCCCAAGGGGTGCGTCCTCAGCCGATCGTAGTTGACGGCTGTTTCGCCTGATTCTTCGCGACCTCGTGTGGATGGCAGGACCTAGGCTCGCGGAGAGACACCGTTGCAACGCATTCTTCACGGGTCAAGCGCAGCGAGGCCGCGTGCGCCCCACCGGTCTTCGTGTTCGATCGTGGCGATGTGAGCAAATACTCGACGGCGAAACTACCAATCAAGGCCCTGGTGACGTCGCTCGGCCGACCGGTCCTCGCGTCGCGCGCTAGACTCGTACGAGTCGGCAAGACGGTTGAGCATATTCCTTGCGCGTGGCGAGGCTCCCACCTGCACCGCCTGCCTCCGGAGCACCTCAGCGGCCTCCCACTCCTGTGTCCCGCCCTCAAGAATCGATCGTGTGGAGATCCCGCGCTTGTTGTAGAAGCCCACCTCAACCCCACGCTCGACTGCGTCTGAATGCAGGTCCTCGACGATCTGGAGAACGACAGGGTGGATTGCTGAACCGCCTGTTCCCGCCGGGGCTTGGGCAAGCACCTGGCCGAGCTGATGCTCGCCAACTCTGCTGCGCCCCACAGCAACGAGCTGTTCACGGGCGTCACGAATCCATTCGCCGAGAACCTCACCGTCGAGATCACCTTCAGGCGACCCACCTGGGCATTGCCGAAGAGAGTGCAGCACTTCGTAGGCGCGAATCGCGATGGAACGTTGACGCTCGGAGCCGTCCCCTTCCGCAGTGCGATCGCTGGAGCCCGACTTATCGTCCTCGCGATATGCAAGCGTCACCAGCTCGACGAAGAAGCTTGGATCCTCGAGCATCGCTCGGTGTAGCGACGGGGCGTCGGCGTCGAAGCCAAGCGCCGGGAAGTACTGAAACTCGAGCCCTACGACACGCGCCTCGCCCAAGTCTTCTCGACAGTTCGCCAGAATGGCGAATAGTCGCTGGAAGTGGTAGTTATCGAGGTGACCGAAACTTTCCTCACCCTGAGACTCTTCAAGCAACGCTTCGAGACCCGAGGCAACGAGTTCTGCGACCGCCTTGTCCGATTCTTCAGGGTGCGAGTACAGTCCAATCATGTCCAATGCCGCAGCAGCCCGGCCCGCAGCAATCAGGTTTCGGGAGGCCTCCTCGACGCCAGCAAAGTGCTTACCCAGGCCGAAGTAGTTGAACTCGCTCCAATAGATGGCCTCAACCTCGGCGCCAAGTTCGGTCAATGCAGACCAGGCTTGCTCAGGCTGGCGCGCATACAGAAGTATCCGCGCCTTGCCCCGCGGATCGGGGGTCTGATCGATCAGCTCATTGCGGAGTTCCAGGTCGCCGCCGCTCAGGCGGCGCACGAAGTAGCCTTCCGCTACGGCACGGCGAGAGCCTGCCTCGTCGCTAATCCAGCCAAGGAGTTCCCGGTCTAGTTCTGGAGGCTCGTTCGCAAGCGCGCTTCCGACGAAGTACGGGGCATCGACCTTAGTCGCCAACCGCTCGACAGCGTCGATTCCGCCGTTGGTTTGTACCTCGTGGATCGCAGTTGTGCGTCGTCGAGCAACTTCGGCCTCGTACGCTGAAAAATCATCGCGTCGCTTGAAGTCACCGAGCGTCACCCAATCGGAATCGAATAGCCAAGCTGACCGCGCCACGGGATCCATTGGAGCCAGCACCGTACACGCTTCGTCCAGGGCCGCGAGCTCTTCGGTAGACAACGCCCACCCGGCGTCTTCGTACTCACGGTGGTTCGAAATCTTGTCGCGGAGCGCATTCCAGACTTCAGTCGTCTGCGCTTCGCCGTCCTGCCTGCCCGCAAACTCGATCATCTTCTTGACGAACAACGATCGGTGTGCAGGCGACATGCGATCGATTTTGCCAAGAACCTCGATGTAGTCATGGGCATTGTCCGTTAGGTTCTCAAGAACCAGATCTGCGGCCCGCCCCACGGTCTCCACAAGCTGGCCTCTAGTCACCTGTTGCGGGATCTTCCAGCCTCGAAAGCGCGGCCCGGGATGCGCTATTTGCGTTTCGTGTGTATCCGGGATCAGGCCCAAGAGAAGACGAGTACAAAGTTGGGGGTGCTTTGCCACGATGCGTTCCATTGCCCGCAGGCGGAGCTCGATTCCCGCTGCCGTGTTGGGATTCCAAGCGCTCAGAATGCCGAGCAGACTTGCTGACGGCCTGTTCGACAGTTTTCCGCCGGGATCGAGATCTGCAAGCGCGGCCAGTACCTCCACAGCATCGTTGAGGTGGTCGGGAGACCACGCGACGATCTCAAGCGCCCACAACACAGCGGTGTGCGGAGAGCTGTTTCCGAAGCCGAATGGACCACTGTCAGCGTCCCGAAACATCGCCGAATGAAGCTTGGATTCGCCGTCCAGGCCTACGCGCATTGCCTCTAAGAACTCGCCTGGAGCCGCCTCAGCGAGAAGCGAGAGCACATCTGACAGGGAACTCCATTGTGAATATGACTCGTCCGCGTTGGCGCTCGCAAACAAGGTGCGAACAATGGAGCGCGCCCAGAGCTCACCACTCTCCTCTTGCGGACCGAGGAGCATGTTGGTTGCGGCCGCAATGGCGAGGGTTTCCGCTAGACCCCTCCGTATCGTCGATGAGTACCGTCGCCGAATGCCGCGGATCCCCGCCGTCCACCTCTTGTCGGTGTCGAGGGCGAGCACCGGGTCGGGCTCAGACAGAACGTCCAAGACGGCATCAGACACCGACTGGAGATCACTCGGCGAAAGCGATCGCCCAAGTAGCGCCCACGCATCCTCAATGGCCAGGACGAACCAAACACTGTCCACGCGTGCCAAGAATGGAATGTCTTCGCCCTCTAGGAGACCCAGGAGCTGCTCCTCAACTTGTTCGTACGGTGCTCCTAGCAACCGCGCGACAACCTTTTGGTCTCCCTCAGTGCCACCGTTCCAGGAGCCCAAAAGAAGCGTGCGCCTCCGAATGGCGTCAGGACTCGTCGCCCACCGCGGGGTGAGTGTTTCCGGGTGCACTGCGATGGCCCGGCGGAGCGCGAGCAAGCTTCTGCGGGCCAGGGTCTTGAGTTTCGCCGCGGCATCGCCGTGGAGCCCTGCTTGCTCGAGCCGAGCATGCACCTCCGAGCTGGTGACTCGCGGCACTTCAATGTCGGACTCGCCGCCGCGCGGAACGGCCACGACGAACTGATGCCTTTCACTCGTCGCGACATCGCGTGCGATGGCAGGGTCGTCCAACACGAAAATGAGAGGTTCATTCAATGCCGCCAGTCGAGCAAGAGTTGCTGCGTCTGTGACGACCACCGACCGGGCGAGAATGTGGTCAGCATCCGCTGATTCGTTCTGTAGCGCGGACGCGACAAAAGCCCGAAACTCATCTGCGCGGAGGTCGCCATCAAGTCGTGTCCAGGATAAGCCGGTCTGAAGCCGGTCGAGAAGTTGCCTTGCCGAGGCTTCCCGCCCAGACAGCACCAGCTGTGCGTCCAGGTGAGGCACGGTCGATGGAAGCCAAGCACGATCCCACCAAGTCGTGAGCGATCGAACACCGTCCGTAACCTTGCCGACCTGTTCCGCGAGCCACACAGTCGTAGCCGGCGCTTGCTCAAGCCAGGCATCGATTCGGTCGAGGTTGTATCCCTCGACTTTGCGCCAGCGTCGCTCTGCAGACTTTTCCACTGACCAAGACCGCGACTTCGACCAGGTGTCAAGTAGCACCTCGATATATGTGGCGTCGGAGGCGGACACCTCACCCGGTCCAACGAGTCGCTTCTCGTAGTCTTCGTTTGCCTTGCGCTGCCCCCCGCCTACGGAGAGCTCCCAAACCGAAGTGCCTGCCGGCACGAATGCCGTCTCCTCGCTCGCCGTCACGACACCGTCAAAGCCTCCTACGGCAGTTCCGGACCCGCCTGGCATGTCAATGCGCGTCAGGCCCTTCCCGGTCTCCGCTATCAGGCGCCTCACGAGAAGCGGGAAAGTGGTGTCGAAGCCCGCAGTAGCAGCAGCGGCTCTCAGGTCATCTCGGTCGATCGGCGGCCACGCACTCATGGCCTCACCCTAGATCAGAAGGCGTTTAATGAGTCGGGCCCCGTGCCGTCCAGACCGATTCCATGGGACTGCTGCACGGATAGGTGACAGCGGCTGTCAGGCAGCGAGTGCGACCTGAGTGGTGATGATGGCTTTGTACTCGATGGGGGGTCAAGCGTACGAGACGGGCGTGGCGGTGGCGCCCGTGGTAGGTGCGATCGATCCAGGTGATGATCGCGATGCGCAGGTCTTCGAGGGTGGTCCAGCGACGGCGGTTCAGGACGTTCTTCTGAAGCATTGCGAAGAAGGACTCCATGGCCGCGTTGTCGCTGGCGGAGGCGACCTGCCCCATGGGCCCACTCAGGTCATGGCGGCACAGCGCGGCCAGGAATCGTCGGCTTCGAGATTGACCGCCCTTGTCGCTTTGGACGATACAGCCGGCCCCGTGCGGACCTCGACGGCCGCCTGGCGACGGCGCTCGCCCGCGCTCGCAGGGCCAGCGAGGACTTCATGCGGTCGTTGCTGGAGTAGCCCACGATCGGGTTGAAGTAGACGTCCTTGATCGCGCACACGTAGGCCTTGCCCTCCGCCGTGGGACGCTCGGTGATGTCGGTCAGCCACAGCTCGTTCGGCGTCGAGGCGGTGAAGTCGCGCCGGACGAGGTCGTCGTGCGCCGGCAGGCCGGGCTTCTTGCCGCCTGTGGCCCCTCGCTTCTTGCCGAACACGCTCCGCCAGCGCCCGTCCCGGCAGGCCCGGCCCATCGTGCGGTCACACGCCCGGTGGCCGTCCTCGCGAGCCTCGTCGGCCAGCAGCCTGTACCCGAATTCGAGGGCATCGGCGTGAGCGTCGAACAAGGCGTTGACCAGGTGCACCCCGGAGAGCTCGCGGTGGCTGACCGGTGCGGCGAGCCACCGGTAGTAGGGCTGTCAAGCGAGGTTCAGGAAGCGGCACGTCACGGCGACGGGGATCCCGTCGGCGGCGAGCTCTCAGACCAGCGGGTGCATTACTCTCCCGGCCGGTGCGCCTCCGACGGATACGCCGCCGCGCGGCGCAATACCTCGATCTCCTGCTCCAGCAGGCAGTTGCGGCACCGCAGCTCACGCAGCCTGACCGACTCCGGGGCCGCCACGTCGGGCTTGGCGCCGTCGGCGACGTTGGCCTGGTGGATCAAGTTGCGCAGGCACGACTCGAAGATGCCAAAGTCCTTCGCGACCTGCTCGATCGGAGTCTCGCCCTGGCGGGCGATCGCCACGAAGTCATCGCAGAACTCCATGGCGTGGGGTCTGGGTACGGGACACATCCTTCCAGCAGCAGCCGAAGGCACCACGGGTCTGGTGTCATCTATCCGTGCAGCAGTCCCTCCTGACCCCCATCCAAGTCGAGCGCCTCGCCGCACATGCTCACGGCCACTCCGACGCGGTGATGTTCCTCGCATACTCGGGCCTCCGGAACTCCGAGTGGTTCAGACTCAAGGTGAAGCTCGTGTCGATCAAGTACGGAACCGTGAAAACCGCACCGGTCCTCGACGCTGCACGATCCAAGTTCGAGGGCAGGACGTGCTGAAAGGCACCGAAGGGCAAGAAGTATCGGACGATTCGGGTCATGCCGTTCCTCACTGGGATGCACAGGGAGCGCATTCAGGGCAAGGATGGCGACGCACCGGTATTCCCGTCCCGTGCTGGCACCCACATCGGAAACCGCAATATCAGGCGCGACGTCCTGAAGCCAGATTCGACATGCGCGGGATTCACCTTCGAGGTTAAGCCGAACCTACTGCGCCACACGGCCGCGAGCATCAACAATACGGAGGGTGCTACACCCGGCGCAGTGCGCAAGTACCTCAGCACAAGAGGACCTCGACGACCATGGACATCTACGTGGGGCCGTTCACGGACGAAACGGATCGGATCGGAGCGAAGCTCGGGGCCATGCGCGCGAAGGCACAGAAGACGCCGCGAAGCGAGCGCGCCAGCGGGCTTACGAGGCGACCGGTCTGAACGGACTGTGGATGGAGACGCGTACCCACTGACCTCAGGCCTGGTAGATCACCACATATTCGCATCTAACAGGCCCTTTCCTGGTGCGCCTGGGCAGATTCGAACTGCCGACACCCGCTTTAGGAGAGCGGTGCTCTATCCCCTGAGCTACAGGCGCGTGGGCGGCACCGTGACGCCACCCAGTCGTGCGGCCCGCAGGGTCGAGCCGCGGGACAGCCTACCGGGTGGCGGACGGCGCCGTGAGTCAGTTGCTGACGACGGCGGAGAGGAACTCCCGCGTCCGCTCCTCGCGCGGGTCGGTGAAGATCTCCTCGGGTGGCGCCTCCTCGATGATCCGACCGTGGTCGAACATCAGGACCCGGTTGGAGACCTCACGGGCGAACTGCATCTCGTGGGTGACCAGCAGCATCGTGATGTCGGTGTTCTTCGCGATGTCGCGCAGCACCTCGAGCACGTCCGCGACGATCTCGGGGTCGAGCGCGGAGGTCACCTCGTCGAGCAGCAGGATCTCGGGGTCCATCGCGAGCGCCCGTGCGATCGCGACGCGCTGCTGCTGCCCGCCGGAGAGCTCGGTGGTCCGGAAGTCACGCTTCTCCGTCATCCCGACCTGCTCGAGCAGCTCCTCGGCCCGGGCGATCGCGTCCTTCCTGGACCTGCCGAGCACGTGCATCGGCGCCTCGATGATGTTCTCGAGAACCGTCATGTTGGGGAAGAGGTTGAACTGCTGGAACACCATCCCCACGCGTCGGCGTACCTGCCGGCGACGCTTCTCCGGGATCTCGACCCACTTCTTGCCCTTGTACTCGTGGGTGTAGGGGTCGCCGTCGATGAGGATGAGGCCGCCGTTCGACTCCTCGAGCGTCATCAGCAGGCGTAGGATCGTCGTCTTGCCCGATCCGGACGGCCCGATGAGTGTCACCCGGTCGCCCTGGGCGACCGAGAAGTTCAGGCCGTCGAGCACCACGTTGTCGCCGAACCGCTTGACGACGTCGCGGAACTCGATGGCGGGCACGTCACCCGGGGCGCTGGTCATGGTGTGGCTCCCTGCAGAGGTGTTGGTGTCAGGCAAGGCGGATCTCCATCCGTCGGACGAGCAGCGACGTCGGGTAGCTCACCAGGAGGAAGAGCACACCCACCATCGTGATCGGCTCGATGTAGGAGAAGGTGTTGGCGCCGAACCGCTGCGCGGCGGAGAACATCTCCACCACGGAGATGGCGAACAGGAACGGCGTCTCCTTGAACATCGAGATCGCGTAGTTGCCGAGGCCGGGCAGCGTGTTGCGGATCGCCTGCGGCAGGATCACGGCACGCCAGGTCCGTGACTTCGGGAGGTTCAGCGCGGTCGCCGCCTCCCACTGGCCCGGCGGCACCGCGTCGATGCCTGCCCGGTAGACCTCGGACATGTAGGTGGCGTAGTGGATCCCGAGCACGACGCAGCCGATCGCCAGTGCGGGGATCTCCGGCGGCGAGAGCAGGTAGACGAACACGAGCTGGACGAGCAGCGGCGTCATCCGCACGAAGTCCACGACGAACTTCAGGAGCTTCGTGAGCACGGGCACGTGCTTGCGCAGGACGAGCGCGAAGACCAACCCGAGGATCGAGGCGATCACCATGCCGACGACGGTGGCGAAGACCGTGATCTTGAGCCCCTCGAGCAGGTCCGGCAGCACCTCCCAGGCGCGGTCCCAGTCCCAGATGTCACTCATGCCGAGACCTCCTTGCTCCGTGAGGGCCCGCCCGGGGCCACGGCACCGGCGAGCTGCTCCGTCTGGTCCTTGGGCTTGAGGCGCAGCGCCTCCGAGACGGTCGGCATCGAGCCGCCGCGCGGGGGCAGCTGACCCAGCCGGCGCTTGGCACGACGCTCGAGCCAGTTCATCAGCATCGTCAGCACGTACGAGATGGCGAAGTAGACGAGCAGGCCGACCGTGTACGCGAAGATCGTCTCGTTGGTGGCGCGGCGCAGCTCCGTCGTCCAGTAGTTCAGATCGTGCAGCGTGATGTAGTACGCGAGCGCCGACCCCTTGATCAGCTGGATCAGGAGGTTCGTCAGCATGGGGATCATCAGCGCCCACGCCTGCGGGAAGATCACGCGGCGCACGCGGTGGAACCAGCCGAGGTTCAGCGCGGTGGCCGCCTCCCACTGGCCCGCGGGGACGGACTCGATGGAGCCACGCACCACCTCGGCGGCGTACGCGCCGTAGTTGAGGCCGAGCGCGACGATGCCGACGGCGAGCGCCTCCATCTTGAAGCCGAACTCCGGCAGCACGTAGAAGATCCAGAAGAGCTGGACCACCAGCGACGTGCCGCGGAAGAACTCGACGATCACCCGGGACGGCCCGCGCACCCACAGCGTGCGGGTGCGCGAGCCGAATCCGAGCACCAGGGCGACGACCATGGCGAGGATCGCGCCACCGATCGTCAGCTCCAGCGTGACGAGGACACTCTCACCGAGGCGCGGAAGCCTGTCGAAGACTGTCGAGAGGTCGTCTGACATGAGGTCAGGCGCCCAGCCCCAGCTCGTCGGCGATGGCCTCGAGGTCACCCTCGCAGAGCATCTCGGCCGTCAGGCCCTCCGGGGGACGCTCGGCGTCGGTGAACCCGAACTCGCCGAGGATCTCCTCGTACTTGTCCTTGTCAGCCACGATGGGCGCGAGCTGCTCGTTGTAGGCCTCGAGGAGCTCGGTGTCCTCCTGGCGGAAGACGGTCGAGCCGGCGCCGATCTGCGGGACGCCGTCGATCTCGGCGACGAACGCGTCGGTCGCCTCGACAGCGGCGTCGGTGCTCTCGGCGAGCGAGCGCAGCGAGATCCCGGTCAGGGCGAACGCGTCGGCACGGCCGGTGGTGACGGCGTCGAGGCCGTCCTGCGGGCTGCCGACCTCGGTGGCCTCGATGCCGGTGTCCGCGGCGTAGCCTGCCTCGATCGCCCCGGACATGGTGGCGAGCGTGATGTCGGCGTCGACGGCGGACTGCCAGTCGCTGAGTCCGTCCGGGTTGCCCTCGGGCACCAGGAACGCCGTCGTGTACATGATCGTCGGCTCGGCGAAGGCGGCGCTCTCGCAGCGCTCGGGCAGGATCGACATGCCCGCGCTGATCGAGTCGACGCGGTCGGCGGTCAGGTTCGGGATGAGCGAGCCCCACTCGGTGAGCGTGCCCTCCACCGTGTCGACGCCGAGCTCGGAGTAGATCTCCTTGTCGAGCGCCACGGTCGCCCCGGTGAGCTCGCCTGCGTCGTCCTGGTAGCTGTACGGCGCCTCGCCCGCGAAGCCGACCGTGATGGAGCCGGCCTCCTGGATGGCGGAGAGCGTGCTGCCGTCGCCCGAGTCGGAGTCCGACCCGGTGTCGGTCGAGGAGCAGCCGGCGACGGCGCCGAGCGCGAGCACGGCACCGGTGGCGAACACTGCGCGGGAGGTCTTGGAGAGAGTCATGGGTTCCTTCCGGACGTCCGGGTCTGGTGGTTCCGGCGCGCTGATGCACCGGTTCCAGCCCCGGCGGGGTGGTTGGACGCGGTCACGCTAGCGAATGTCTGACGTACCGACAATATGGCAATCAGACCGTAGGATTGTCTACAGTGGTGCACGAACCGCGTGGTTCCGCGGAGTTCAGTGCACGGATTGGGCGTCGACCAGGGGATGATGAGCGCGAGATCGTGACCGTATCGAGAGGAAAACCGATGGCTCCGTCCTCCCGCGCCCCGTTGGGCCCGACCCCCGTCATGGCCCCGGTCACGCGACCCTCCACGGTCGACCTGATCACCCGCGAGCTCCGCGACGCCATCTACTCCGGCGTCCTGCGCGTCGGCTCACCGCTGCGCGAGATCGAGGTCGCCGGGCAGCTCGGCGTCAGCCGCGGTCCCCTCCGCGAGGCCGCCCAGCGACTGGTGCAGGAGGGGCTGCTCGTCGCCACGCCCGGGCGCGGGCTCAGCGTCGTGCGCATCGGGCCCGACGACCTCGTCGACCTCTACGACGCGCGCAAGGGCGTGGAGACGACGGCGGCCCGCATCGCCGTCGAGAAGGCGGGCGACGCCGAGATCGCCACCGTGCGTGCGGCGTACGACACGCTCGTGCGCGCCGGCGAGAGCGAGGACCCGCGCGCCATCGGCGACGCCGACCTCTCGTTCCACTGGGAGCTCGTCTCGGCGTCGGGCAACGCGCACCTGCGCCGGTACATGTCGACGCTGATCGTCGAGGTGCGGATCGGCAGCTACTCGGTGCCGAGCGACTACGCCGTGCGCCGCGACTCCCCCGCCTCGCACGCCCCGCTGATCGAGCGGCTCGAGGCCCGGGACGCCGACGGGCTGGTCGCCGCGATCGTCGAGAACCTGGACGCCGCCGTCGCGCGCCTGCTCGAACCCGCCGAGTCCGTCGAGACCCTCGAGCACACCGGCCCCGTCGTCACGAGGCTCGACCCGCTCGGGCTCTGAGCGCCGGTCGGGGCGGCCGCGTCCGCCGACCGGGGTCAGGAGCGGTGGATCAGGAGCGGCGCGTCGCCGTGCGGAAGCGGTAGCGCACGCCCGTCGACGACGTGGCCCACTCCCCCGGCCCGTCGAGCTCCCACTCCCGCTGGTCGAGAAGCTGGTCGAGCTTGTCGAGACCATCACGTCTCGACAGGCTCGACGAACGACCATCCCCGTCGAGACGCTGGTCGAACTTGTCGAGACCATCACGTCTCGACAGGCTCGACGAACGACCATCCCCGTCGAGACGCTGGTCGAGCTTGTCGAGACCATCACGTCTCGACAGGCTCGACGACCGACCATCACGTCTCGACAGGCTCGACGAACGACCATCCCCGTCGAGACCCAGGTCCGGCGCGTACGCGTCCCCCTCGACCTCGACGTCGATCTCGGTGATCTCGCACCGCGTGGCGGACGGGAGCACCGCCCGGTAGATCTGCTCGCCGCCGATCACCGCGACGTCCCCGCCCCCACCGGCGGAGGCGCGCGCGAGGGCGAGTGCCTGCGCGACGTCGTGCGCGACGTCGGCCGCGTCCGCCCCCTCGTCCGGCACCCAGTCGGGCTGCCGGGTCACGACGACGTTGCGCCGGCCGGGCAGGGGCCGGAACCGGGGCGGCAAGGAGTCCCAGGTCAGCCGTCCCATGACGACGGGCAGCCCGAGCGTGACCTCCCGGAAGTGCCGGCGGTCCTCGGGCACGTCCCAGGGGATCGTGTTGGCGACGCCGATGACCGGGCGGCCCGCGGCGTCGTGCGCCTGGGCCCAGACGAGGACGACCTCGCCGCTCATACGGCGATCGGCGCCTTGATGCCGGGGTGGTGCTCGTACCCGACGATCTCGACGTCGTCGACGGTGTAGTCGAAGATCGAGTCCCGGTGCGCGAGGCGGAGCGTCGGGTACTCGAAGGGCTCGCGGGCGAGCTGCCGCTCGACCTGGTCGACGTGGTTGTCGTAGACGTGCACGTCCCCGCCGGTCCAGACGAAGTCGCCGACCTCGAGCCCGGTCTGCGCGGCCACCATGTGCGTCAGCAACGCGTAGCTCGCGATGTTGAACGGCACCCCGAGGAACATGTCGGCGCTGCGCTGGTACAGCTGGCAGCTCAGGCGACCGTCCGCGACGTAGAACTGGAAGAACGCGTGGCACGGCGGCAGTGCCATGTTCTCGATCTCGGCGACGTTCCACGCGGAGACGACGTGCCGCCGCGAGTCGGGGTTGCTGCGGATCTGCTCGATCACCTGGCTGATCTGGTCGACGTGCCGGCCGTCGGGCGTGGGCCACGAGCGCCACTGGACGCCGTAGACCGGACCGAGCTCTCCGTCGTCGGACGCCCACTCGTCCCAGATCGTCACACCCTGCTCGCGGAGCCAGGCCGTGTTCGAGTCGCCGCGCAGGAACCACAGGAGCTCGGCGACGACGGACCGCACGTGCACGCGCTTGGTGGTGATCAGCGGAAAGCCCGCGGACAGGTCGTACCGGATCTGGCGGCCGAAGACGCTGCGGGTCCCCGTCCCGGTGCGATCGCCCTTGGGGGTGCCGGTCGTCATGACGTCGCGCAGCAGGTCTTCGTAGGGCGTCGGAATGGTCACGGGGCACAGTCTGCCAGCCCGCTGCCGGACCGACCTGACGTGGCGCGGCAGTGGGATGATTGCCCTCATGAGCATCGACGACGAGATCACCCCGTCCTCCCAGGCCCCGACCGACGCCCTGTGGGTCGAGCGCACCGGGTCGCGCACCTACTGCGGCCGCTCCGAGCGTGGCGGCAGCATCGAGATCGGCCCCGCCTCCGAGGGCGCGGTCTTCACCCCGGGCGAGCTGATGAAGCTGGCGCTCGGCGCGTGCGCCGCGATGTCCTCGGACGTCTCCTTCGCCCGCCGCCTCGGCGACGACTACGCCGTCACCGTCCACCTCGACGGGATCAAGGATCTCAACGACGACCGGTACCCGGTGCTCTCGGAGCGCTTCGAGCTCGACCTGTCGGGCCTGGACGACGCCGCCCGCGAGCGCCTGCTGACCGTCGCCGAGCGAGCGATCGACAAGACGTGCACGGTAGGTAACACGCTCAAGGCGGGCGCGACGGTCGACCTGACCTTCGAGTCCGTCCCGACCGACACCCAGCAGTAGCGTCCACGGCTGACCGCCGCGGCGCCGCCTCCGCCCTGCAGGAAGGACCGCCCATGCCAGACCGCGAGATCGAGCGCGAGGCCTCCCCCACCAAGTTCCGTCCGACGCCGGTGCTGGACGCCGTGCTCGGCCGCGCGGTGACGATCCCGTCGACGGCGGTCCGAGCGCACGTCGACTCGGTGCGCCGCCGCAACCCGGGTGCCTCGCCCGCGCAGATCCTGGACCTGCTGGAGCGGGAGTATCTCGCGGTGGTGTCGACGACCGGTGGTGCCGTGGGCGCGGCGGCGGCGATCCCGGCGGTCGGCACGGGGGCGGCGCTGCTGCTGACCGGCAGCGACGTCGCCACGTTCTTCGGTGCGTCGGCGGCGTTCTCGCTCGCGGTGGCGGACGTGCACGGGATCGCGGTGGACGACGTCGAGCGGCGCCGGGCGCTGCTGCTCGCCTCGGTCCTCGGCGAGAAGGCGGCGCGCGACGTCGAGAAGGCGGCGGGCGGTTCCACGATCGCGTGGGGCAAGCTACTGGTGACCAAGATGCCGCAGGGCACGCTCAAGCAGGTCAACCGGGCGCTCTCGAGCCGGTTCCTGCGCACGCAGCTGGTCAAGCAGGGCGGGCTCGCGATGGGCCGGATCGTCCCGTTCGGCGTCGGCGCCGTGGTCGGTGTGGCGGGCGGACGAGCGCTGGGGCACGGCGTGATCGCGCAGAGCCGGACGGCGTTCGGCGCTCCGCCGGAGCGGTTCCCCCGGATCCTCGAGGTGGTCGAGGGCGGTGGCGCCGACGACGTGCCCACGCTCGAGGCGCTCGTCGTCGAGCCGGAGGACACCAAGAAGCCGCGTCGCCGACTGCTCGGACGCAAGCCGTGACCCGGCGCGTCCAGGTCACCCGGGACCTCGCGATCCCGGTCGAGGAGGCCTACTCCCGCGTCCTCGACTGGCGCAGTCACCCCGACTGGATCCCGATGACGCGCGCGGAGTCGAACGGCGGCGAGTCGTTCACGATGGTCTCCGGGCCGTTCGTCCACCGCGGTGTGCCGGGATTCCCGGACCGGATGGTCACCACCCACACACGACCGCCATCGGGCGACGGCACCGGGCCCGACGGCGCGGGCCTCGTCGAGGTGCGCAAGCTCGGTCCCGGCCTGCTCGGGGACGCGGGCTTCGAGGTCCGGGCCCTGCGCGACGGCGGCTCCCGGGTGCTGTGGTGGGAGTCGGTCTATCTGGCCGGGCCGTTGCCTGCCCGGGTGACCCGCCCCGCCGTCGGGCTCTTCCTCGAGGTCTTCATGCGGGTGTCGCTCGCACGGCTGGACGCTCTGACCCGGGCTCGCTCCAGGTCTGGCTCTGACGACGGAGATCGATAGACTCCGGGGTGTGACCTCACTCGCGCTCTCCCCCGACGTCGCCGCATCCGTCCTCGCCGAGCAGCAGGAGGCGTACGCCGCCCTGCAGGCCCGCGACCTCTCGCTCGACGTGACGCGCGGCAAGCCGTCGCCCGAGCAGCTCGACCTCTCGAACGCGCTGCTTGCCCTCCCGGGCGAGGGGAACGTCCGCGACGGCGGTACCGACACGCGCAACTACGGCGGCCTGATGGGGTCGGCGGCGCTGCGCGAGATCTTCGCCGAGCTGCTGAACGTCCCCGTCGGGCAGCTGCTCGCCGGTGGCAACGGGTCCCTGACCCTGATGCACAACGCCCTGACGTTCGCGACCCTCTTCGGCGTCCCCGGTGGCGAGCGGCCGTGGGCCAAGGAGGAGACGGTCAGGTTCGTCTGCCCCGTCCCCGGCTACGACCGCCACTTCGTGCTCTGCGAGGAGCTCGGGATCGAGATGATCACCGTCCCGATGACGCCGGAGGGCCCGGACGCGGAGGCCGTCGCCGAGCTCGTGGCGTCCGACCCCACGATCAAGGGCATGTGGGTGGTCCCCACCCACTCGAACCCGGACGGTGCCACCGTGAGCGACGACGTCGCGCGCCGCCTCGTCTCCATGCCCACCGCGGCCCCGGACTTTCGGATCATGTGGGACAACGCCTACGCCGTGCACCACCTCACGGACGTCGAGACACCGAGCGCCGACGCACTGGGCCTCGCCGCCGAGGCCGGCAACCCGGACCGCGTGCTGCTGTTCGCCTCGACCTCCAAGATCACCTTCGCCGGCGCCGGCGTCTCGTTCCTCGGCGCCTCCCCCGCGAACCTCGACTGGTTCACGAAGCACCTAGGCGTCCAGTCGATCGGGCCGGACAAGGTCAACCACCTGCGGCACGCCCTCTTCTTCGGCGACGCCGACGGCGTCCGCGCCCACATGCGCCAGCACGCCGAGATCATCGCGCCGAAGTTCGAGGCCGTGGAGCAGATCCTCACCGAGCGCCTCGGCGGCACCGGCGTGGCCGAGTGGACCACACCGACCGGCGGATACTTCGTCAGCCTCGACGTCGTGCCCGGCACCGCCGCGCGCGTCATCGCGCTGGCCAAGGAGGCAGGCATCGCCCTGACCCCGGCCGGGTCCACCTACCCCTACGGCAAGGACCCGCTCGACGGGAACATCCGCCTCGCGCCCACGATGCCGCCGCTCGAGGACGTCAAGGTCGCGATGGACGGCGTGGCGACGTGCGTGCTGCTCGCCGCCGCGGAGGCCGCGCTCGCGTAGGTCGAGATCAGCCACCGCCGGTCGAGCCCGGCGAGCCCACCGTCGTTCGAGCCCGTCGAGACCAGCGTCGGTCGAGCCTGTCGAGACCTGGTTTCGACGAGCTCAACCAGCGGGGGTCGAGCCTGTCGAGACCCCGGTTTCGACGAGCTCAACCAGCGGGGGTCGAGCCTGTCGAGACCCCGGTTTCGACGAGCTCAACCAGCGGGGGTCGAGCCTGTCGAGACCCCGGTTTCGACGAGCTCAACCAGCGGCGGTCCAGCTCAACCAGCGAGCCCTCGACCGATCGCCTCCAGCGCCCGGTCGAGGGCTTCGTCGTCCACGCCGCCGAACCCGAGCACCACGCCGGTCATCTCGGCGCTGCGGCAGTAGTCCGCGAGGAGCGGAAGGTCGAACCCCGCCGCGGCCGCGCCGTCGCGCGCCGCCCGGGCCCGCTCGGCGGGCATCAGCCACGTGGAGTACATGCCCGCCGTCGTCGCGGCGGGCACCCCGTACGGGGCCAGCGCAGCCTCCACCCGCAGCGCCCGCTCGCCGTACACGCGCCGCGCCGCACGGACGGTGGTGTCGAGCCACCCGTCGCGCAGGAGCGCGAGCATCGCCTGCTGGGCCGGCCACGCACCGACGTCGTGCAGCACGTGCTGAAGGCCCACGACGTCGTCGTGCAGGTCCGGCGGGACCACCATCCACCCGAGGCGCAGGCCGGGGACCACCGACTTCGACGCCGTCCCGAGGTAGGCGACCTGGTCCCGGTCGAGCGTGGCGAGCGCGGGGACGGGCGCGACGTCGTACCGCAGCTCGGAGTCGTAGTCGTCCTCCACGACGAGCGTCCCGTGCACGCGTGCGGCGTCGAGGAGCCGGAGCCGGTGCGCGGCGGACATCACGTGCCCGAGGGGGTGCTGGTGCGCGGGGGTGACGTAGCACGCGGCGAGGCCGGGCCGCAGGCCGCGTGCCGGGTCGAGTGCTGGCAGGTCGACGACGTCGCGCCCGCCCGCCCGGACCGTCGCCACCGCGGCCCGGTACCCGGGGTCCTCGACGCCCACCGGACCGGCGGGCAGCGCGGCGAGCAGGAGCCGCAGCGCCCCCGTGGTCCCGGCCGTGACGATCACCTCGGACGCGTCGACGGCGAGACCGCGGGTCCGGGCGAGGCGCTCGGCCACCGCCGCCCGGAGCGCGGGGAGCCCCTGCGGGTGGTCGTACCCCCGGGGCGGGCGCGCTGCGGACACCTCGCGCCAGGCGCGCCGCCACCCGGCGCGGGCCCCGGCGTCGAACCAGACGTCGCCGACGCCGAGTCGTTGCACCGTCGGCGCCTCGTCCTCTGGTGGTGAGGTCCGGGTCCGGGGCACCGGTGCGGCGTCGGCGGCCACGAACGTCCCTGCCCCGTGCCGTCCGGCGAGCCACCCCTCGGCGACCAGCTGGGCGTAGGCCTGCTCGACGACGGACCGCGCCACCCCGAGCTCGGCCGCGAGCGCCCGGCTGCTCGGCATGCGGTGACCGCGCGCGAGGGTGCCGTCCGTGACGAGCGCTCGCACCTGGCCGGCGAGCTGCGTGCCGAGCGAGGTGGCGTCGTCGCGCCGGAGGACGATCGGCAGGGTCGGGTGCACGGATCCTCCGGTGGCCTGGACAAAGTGACGAGGATTGGCCCATGACACCGGGCCACTCGGCGTCCAGGCTACCGCTATGGACACTCTCGAACCCACCGATCGCTCGACCGTCCGCCGCAACCGCAAGCGCGCCGTCACCGACCGCGCGGTACTGCACGCCCTGCTGGCCGACGCGCTGCTCGTGCACGTCGGCGTCGCGTCGCCGCACGGCCCACTGGTGCTGCCCTCCGCGTTCGGCGTGGACCTCGACGGGCCCGACGACGGCGGCTCGCTCTACCTGCACGGCTCCGTCGCCTCCCCCTGGCTCCGCGCGGCGGGTCAGCCGGTCTGCGTCACCGTCACCGAGCTCGACGGGCTCGTCGCCGGGCGCTCGGGCTTCCACCACTCGATGAACTACCGCTCCGCCGTCGTGCTCGGCACCGCCCGCGACGTCACCGACGTCGGAGAACGGGACCGCGCGCTCGACGCGATCGTCGACCAGATGATCCCCGGCCGGTCCGCGACTCTGCGGCCGTCCACCCGCAAGGAGCTCGCGGCGACCGCCGTCCTCGCGGTCCCGCTGCGCGAGGCGTCGGTCAAGGTCCGGTCCGGGGGTCCGAACGACGAGCCGGAGGACGTCGCAGCCGGGATCTGGGGCGGACACGTCCCCGTGCGACGAGTCCTCGGCGATCCGGTGCCGGACAGCGACGCGCACGGTGACGTCCCCGCCGAGGTCCGGGCGCTCGTTCAGGCGTCCGTTCAGGCCCGGTAGGTCCAGCGGCCGCCGACCATCGTCGCCCAGACCGGCATGTCACGGAGCGGCTCCCCGGGAGCGAACGGGTCGCGGTCGACGACCACGAGGTCGGCGACGTCCCCGGCACGCACCTCGTCCCGGCCGCGGGCGTGCGCGGCGAGGGCAGTTCGAGCGTCGACGGTCTCCTCGGGGTGCCACGGGTCGCGGTCGTCGCGGCTGCGGTGGACGGCCGCGGCCATCGTCGCCCACGGGTCGAGCGCCGCGACCGGGGCGTCGGAGCCGAACCGCACGGTCGCCCCCGCGTCGACCAGCGAGCGGACCGGGAACGGGATGCCGCTCGTTCCCTCCCAGTAGGCGTCGACGACGTCGCGGTCGTCCATCGCGTGTTCCGGCTGGATGCTGGCAGTCACCCCGAGGGCCGCAAAGCGCGGGAGGTCGGCGGGGTCGACGAGCTGGGCGTGCTCCATCCGGCCGCCGCGCCCGATCTCCTCGAACGTGTCGAGGACGAGGTGCACCGCCGCGTCGCCGATCGCGTGCACCGTGACGTCGAGGCCGGCGTCAAACGCGCGGACGATCTGCTGCTTCATCTCGTCCGGGTCGACGTCGAGGGCGCCGTGGTGGGGGTCGGCGGTCGTGCCCCCGCCGGTCGAGCCCGTCGAGACCACGCCGGTCGAGCCTGTCGAGGACACGCCGGTCGAGCCCGTCGAGACCACGGTTTCGACAGGCTCAACCTCCGTGTCGCCGGTTTCGACAAGCTCAACCCCCGAATCGACAGGCTCAACCTCCGTAGCGACTGGCGCAACCGGCGCGACGACGTACGGGGTACGGCAGAACGCGGTGCGCGTGTTCAGGGACCCGTCGGACATGATCTTTAGCGGCCCGATCCGCACCAGGTCTCCGGTGTCCGGCACGACGTCGCCCGCGCGATAGCCCGCCGCGATCACCTCGTCGAGGCGGTCGGCGTAGAACCCGGCCTCGACCCGCAGGGAGGTGGCGCCGGCGGCGACGCGCCGCTGCCAGGCGCGGGTGTTGTCGGCCATCTCGAGGTCGACGACCCCGACGATCCCCCGCGCGGCCGCGTAGGTTCCGGCCACGACGACGAGTCCGTCGAGGTCGCTCTCGCCCTGCCGGTCGAGCCGGCGCGAGACGTCGAACCAGTCGTCCTCGCGCAGGATCCCGGACGCGTCGACGTCCGCACCGAGCAGCTCCGCGGCGGCGGTCGAGACCCACCCGCAGTGCCCGTCCCCGGACGCGATCACGACGGGTGTGGGCCCCGCCACCTCGTCGAGCAGCGCGCGTGTCGGCCGGTCCGGCCACATCGCGTCACGGAATCCGAAGCCCACGACGACGTCGCGCACGTGCTCGGCGCCGTCGTCGGACTCGGGGAGGACTCCCAGGTGCCACCCGATCGCCTGCGCCACCTCGGCGGCGCTCTGCGCGGCCGAGACGTCGACGCGTGCCTGCGCGAGGGACCACTGCAGCATGTGCGTGTGCTCGTCCCAGAGGCCGGGGATCACCCACCGACCCTCGACGTCCACGACGATCGGCGCGGGGCCGGTGACCACCGACGTCGTCGTCGGGACGAGCGCGACGACGGAGCTCTCGTCGAGGACGACGTCGACCAGGCCGTCACGGCCCGGGATCCGGGCGTTGCGCAGAACGGTGACGGTCGTGGGCATGCGGGCCTCCCGGGACGGTGGTCAGGTCCGGGAAGCCTACGACCTGCACCGAGGCCGAGCGGGGTGACGCGCGGACGGCGTCACCCCGCTCGGGTCATGCGGAGTGCGGCAGCGTGCCGATCATGCCGGCGGCGACCGTCTTGTTGGTGCTCTCGTCGACGAGGATGAACGACCCCGTCTGCGGGTTCTGCTGGTACGAGTCGACGAAGAGAGGCTTGGTGACGCGCAGCTGTACGCGGCCGATCTCGTTGAGCCCGATCTGAGTGGCCTCCTCGTCCCGGTGCAACGTGTTGACGTCCACGCGGTAGTTGATGCCCTTGACCACGGCCCGCGCCCAGTTGGTGGTGTGCTTGATGGCGTACTTCTTGCCCGGCACGAAGGCCGCGCTCTCGTCCATCCAGCAGATCATCGCGTCGACGTCCTGCACGGCTGCCGGCGTGTTGTTGGGACGCGCCAGCATGTCGCCGCGGGAGATGTCGATCTCGTCGGCCAGCCGGATCGTGACCGCCATCGGGGGGAACGCCTCGTCGACCGGACCGTCGGCGGTGTCGATCGACGCGATCGTCGTCTCCAGGCCTGACGGCAGCGCGACGACGGGGTCGCCCGGCTTCATGACGCCCGAGGCGATGGTCCCGGCGTACCCGCGGTAGTCCCGGTGCTCGTGCTGGTGCGGGCGCACCACGTACTGCACGGGGAAGCGGACGTCCACGAGGTTGCGGTCGCTCGCGACGTGGATGCGCTCGAGCTTGCTGAGCAGCGGGGCACCGTCGAACCAGTCCATGTTCTCGGAGCGGTTCACCACGTTGTCCCCGGCCAGGGCCGAGATCGGGACGAACGACAGGTCGTTGACGCGCAGGCGTGCGGCGAACTCGGTGAACTCGGCCCGGATGTCCTCGAAGACCTGCTCCGAGTAGTCGACCAGGTCCATCTTGTTCACGCACACGACGATGTGCGGGACACCGAGCAGGCTCGCGAGGAACGCGTGCCGACGGGACTGCTCGAGCACGCCCTTGCGCGCGTCGATGAGGATCAGCGCGACGTCGGCCGTCGAGGCCCCCGTGACCATGTTGCGGGTGTACTGGGTGTGCCCCGGGGTGTCCGCGATGATGAACTTGCGCTTCGGCGTCGCGAAGTAGCGGTAGGCGACGTCGATGGTGATGCCCTGCTCCCGCTCGGACCGCAGCCCGTCGGTCAGCAGCGCCAGGTCGGTGTAGTCCGAGCCGCGAGCCTTCGAGACCTTCTCGACGGACTCGAGCTGGTCCTCGAAGATCGTCTTGGAGTCGAAGAGCAGTCGCCCGATCAGCGTGGACTTCCCGTCGTCGACGGAACCCGCTGTCGCGAAACGAAGCAGATCAGTAGCCATGATTTAGAAGTAGCCCTCTCGCTTGCGATCTTCCATTGCCGCCTCGCTGACCTTGTCGTCACCGCGGGTCGCGCCACGCTCGGTCATCCGCACGGCGGCGGTCTCCTCGACGATGGCCTGAAGCGTCGACGCCGTCGACGGCACCGCGGCCGTCAGGTTGGCGTCACCGATCGTGCGGTACCGCACGGAGCGGATCTCGGACGTCTCGCCCTCACCGACGGGGGTGAACTCGTTGACGGCGAACAGCATGCCGCCGCGCTCGACGACCTCGCGCTCGGCCGCCAGGTAGAGCTCGGGGAGCTCGATGTTCTCGGCCGCGATGTAGGACCAGATGTCGAGCTCGGTCCAGTTGGAGAGCGGGAACACGCGGATCGACTCGCCCTGGTGAACCCGGCCGTTGTACAGGTTCCAGATCTCCGGGCGCTGGTTCTTGGGGTCCCACTGGCCGAAGTCGTCACGGAACGAGAACACCCGCTCCTTCGCGCGGGCCTTCTCCTCGTCGCGTCGACCGCCGCCGAAGAGCGCGGTGAACCCGTTCTTCTCGACGGCGTCGAGCAGCACCGGTGTCTGGATCCGGTTGCGCGAGCCGTTCGGCTCCTGCTGGACGAACCCGCGCTCGATCGCGTCGGGTACGGAGGCGACGACCATCTGGATCCCGAGGCGTTCCACCCAGCGGTCGCGACACGCGAGGACCTCCGGGAAGTTCAGCCCTGTGTCGACGTGCATGATCGGGAACGGGATCCGCGCCGGGGCGAACGCCTTGGCCGCCAGGTGCAGCATGACGATCGAGTCCTTGCCGCCCGAGAAGAGCAGACACGGGCTCTCCATCTCGGCGACGACCTCGCGGAAGATGTGGATGCTCTCCGCCTCGAGAGAGCGCAGCTGGCTCAACACGCGGTTGTTCACTAGACAGAACCTTTCTGGTCAACGCCGACGGCAGTCAACGCCGCCCGCAGTTGCGGTGCAAGCACCGGGTGGGTCACGAACAAGTCTGGCAGCCACGGGTTCTCGCGGTTGTACTCGAGCGGAGTGCCGTCGAGCCGGGTGCACTCGAGCCCCGCGGCCCGTGCGACGGCCACGGGCGCGGCGGAGTCCCACTCGTACTGCCCACCCCCGTGGACGTAGGCGTCGACGGTACCGTCGACGACGGCCATCACCTTGACGCCGGCCGATCCCATCGGGACCAGCTCGACGTCGCCCCGTGCGGCGAGGTCGGTCACGAACTCGGGCGGCCGGGACCGGCTCGCGGCGATCCGGAGCGGCCGTCGACCGGCGGCGACGTCGGCCAGGCGCTCGGCATCGACCGCCTCCGCGTCCTTCGTGGACCGCACGAGACGGCGCGCCGGCAGGGCCACCGCACCGGCACACAGCCCGGAACCACGACACCACAGCGCCACGTGGACCGCGAAGTCGTCCCGCCACTCGCCCGACTCCGCGCGCTCGGCGAACTCGCGCGTCCCGTCGAGCGGGTCGATGATCCAGACGCGGTCGGCGTCGAGGCGCGCGGCCCCGTCGACAGCCTCCTCGGAGAGCACCGCGTCGTCGCCGGCCGTGGCAGCGAGCTCCGCCGCCAACCACGCCTGTGCGCGGCGGTCGCCCTCGTCCTTGAGCTCTCGAGGGTCGAAGACCCCTCCGGAGGCGTCGACCTCGGCGCGCAGGGCGAGCAGGACGGCTCCTGCACCTTCCGCGAGATGAACGGCGAGCTCGTGGTCGTCGAGTTCTGACCGGACAGGTGTCATCGTTACAAGAGTCCTCGGAATGGGCGTCAAGGGGGCGACGGGCGATTCAACGTACCATTCCGCGTGGGCCGAAGAACTTTCCGTTTCAGCGTAGGAACAACGGGACCGAAAGTCTCAGACAACGGTGGGGAGAACCGTGGATATCGACATCGCCCTGGTGGTCGGTGGGTTGCTCGTGGGCTTTGTCGTGGGCCTGACCGGCATGGGCGGCGGAGCACTCATGACGCCGATGCTGATCTTCGTCTTCAAGATCGATCCACTCGTCGCCGTGTCGTCCGACGTCGTTGCAAGCCTTTTCATGAAGCCGGCCGGGGCAATCGTGCACCTTCGCCGCAAGACTGTGAATCTCCAGCTCGTCCTCTGGTTGTGCATCGGCTCGGTGCCGGCCGCGTTCTGCGGCGCGCTGCTGATCCAGAAGCTCCCCTTCGGCGACAGCCTCGACGACGCGCTCAAGATCGTCATCGGCTGCGCACTGCTCCTGGCCGCCGCCGGTCTGGTCGTCCGCGCGGTGCTGCAGATGACCCGCGGGCGCACACCCACCGGTGAGGGACCCGCGGTGCCGACCGCTCCCGACGTCGTCGTCCGCCGCGCCGCGACCGTGATCCTGGGCGCCGTCGCGGGCCTGCTCGTCGGGATGACGTCGGTGGGCGCCGGCTCGATCATCATCGTCATCCTGCTCCTGATGTACCCCGCGCTGAAGGCCTCGCAGGTCGTCGGCACGGACCTGGTCCAGGCGATCCCGCTGGTCGCGGCCGCCTCGGTCGGGCACCTGCTGTACGGCGACTTCTCGCTCGGCCTCACCGTCTCGCTGCTCATCGGCGCGATCCCCGGCGCCTGGGCGGGAGCCCAGGTCTCCTCCCGGGCACCGGGCGGCATCATCCGCCGTGCGCTCGCGATCCTCCTCCTGGCCTCCGGCCTCAAGCTGATCGGCGCACCCACCTGGTTCGTCTTCGCCGCGGCCCTCGCCGCTCTGGTCCTGGGGAACGTCATCTGGTTCTACGTCCGCCGGAGCCTGGCCGCCGCGGCCGCCGACAAGACCTCCGCCCCCGACCCGAACGGACCGAGCACGCCATGACCGCCACGCCCTCCAGACTAGTTCTCGACGACCACGCCCTGGACCTTCTGGAGCTCGCCCTCGGCGGAGCGGTCGCGCACGCCGACCTGGTCCGCGCGCTCGACGCCGACATCTCCCCCGGGACGGTCCTCACCGACGCGGAGAACACACCCCTCGCCACGTGGGACGGCAGCACGCTGACGCCGGACCGTCCGTTCGCCGTCGAGCCCACGCCGGTCTGGGACCCGCGACTCCGGCGCCCGGCGCACGAGGTCCGAGCGCAGTACGCCCAGACGCCGCACACCGCCGTCGTGCTGGACGGCCCACCCACCTGGGACGAGCGGCGCGTCGTCACTGGGCTGGCGACCGAGCGCGCCGTGATCTTGGTCGTTCCTGTCACGCGCGGCGCGGGGCAGGCCCAGGCGAACGCAACGTGTCGGGCCGCGATGGCGCTCGCCGCCGACGTCGACGGGTCGGTCGACGTCCTCGTCCTCCCCTCCCCCACGCGACGGCAGGACGGCGGCAAGGGCGGGGAAGACATCCTCGCCGGGTACGGCCTGACTCGGGTCGTCGACGCCGACGAGGCCCGGAGCGCCGAGACCCGCGAGGCCCTCACGACGCTGTCGGCACGACGCGACACGCTCGTCACGGACCTGTATCCACCGGCCTCCGCGCAGGAGCTTCTCGCCGCGACCACGCCGTCGGCGTCCGCCGGCACAGTCGTCCTGTTCACGGGCCTGTCGGGCTCGGGAAAGTCGACCATCGCCCGGGCGCTCGCCTCACGGCTGGAGTCGGACGGGCGCACGGTCACCCTGCTCGACGGCGACGTCGTCCGCCAGCACCTGTCCGCGGGCCTGGGGTTCAGCCAGCACGACCGTGCCCTCAACCTTGAGCGCATCGGATACGTCGCTTCCCTGGTGGCGACGCACGGCGGCACGGCGATCGCGGCGCCGATCGCGCCCTTCGCAGCGAGCAGGGCGTCGATCCGCGACATGGCCGTCGCGGCCGGAGCGCAGTTCGTCCTCGTCCACGTCGACACGTCACTCGAGGTCTGCGAGGCACGCGACCGCAAGGGCCTCTACGCCAAGGCACGTGCGGGCGAGATCCCGGACTTCACGGGAATCTCGTCCCCGTACGAGACGCCGACCGACGCCGACCTGACGATCGACGCAGGGACCACGGACGTCGCCGACGCGGTCGAGCTCGTCCGGGACGCGCTCTCGCGCCCGTAGCGAACCGCACGACGGCGCGATTTCCGGGTGCGATGTCACCGGCTCGGACGATGATGGTTGGGTAGAGAGTCGACGTCGGAGGGGACATCGTGACCGAGCTCGCCGTCGAGGCCGAGGGCCTCGTCAAGCACTTCACCACGCGCAAGAGCGTGACCCGCGCCGTGGACGGGATCGACCTGGCGGTTCCGCAGGGGTCGGTCTACGGCGTCCTCGGACCGAACGGTGCGGGCAAGACGACCGCGGTCCGGATGCTGGCCACTCTCCTGCGCCCGGACGCTGGCACGGCCCGAGTGCTGGGGCACGACGTCGTGGAGGACGCCGACGCGGTGCGCTCCGCCGTCGGGCTCACCGGGCAGTACGCCTCGGTCGACGAGGACCTGACCGGCACCGAGAACCTGGTGATGATCGCCAGGCTCTACGGGTTCTCGGCGGCCGGCGCGCGTGCCCGCTCGGCCGAGCTGCTCGATGCGTTCGGCCTCTCCGACGCGGGGGCGCGGCCGGTCAAGACCTACTCGGGCGGCATGCACCGCCGGATCGACCTGGCGGCCAGCCTCGTGATGAGCCCGTCCGTCCTCTTCCTCGACGAGCCGACGACGGGGCTCGACCCCCGGAGCCGCAACCAGGTCTGGGACATCGTGCGCGTCCTCGTCGACGACGGGGCGACCGTCCTGCTGACGACGCAGTATCTCGAGGAGGCCGACGCGCTCGCCGACCGGATCGCCGTGATCGACCGCGGCAAGGTCATCGCGGAGGGCACGGCTCCCGAGCTGAAGAGCTCGGTCGGCGAGGGAGCTCTCTCGCTGCACGTGGCCGACCCGGCCCGCCGCGCCGAGGCAGCCGAGATCGTCGAGCGCGCGCTCGGGACGCCGGTGGTGCTCGACAACGACTCGACCGGCCTCTCGGCACGGGTCCCTCAGGAGGGTGCCGACGCCGTGGCCGGGGTGCTCCCGGCCCTCGTCGACGCCGGCATCGCCGTTCCCGAGATGTCGCTCGGTCAGCCAAGCCTCGACGAGGTCTTTCTCGCGTTGACGGGTCAGCCCGTCGACGATGCCGACACATCGACGGAGGAGGTGGCCTGATGGCCGAGCCGAGCGCCGCGACGAGCGGCATGACCACACCGGAGGCGACGACGCTTCGCGAGGCCGTCGCACTCGACGAGCGTCCGACCCGCCCGTCCGCCGTCTCGAGCACGCTGACGTTCGCGCACCGTGCCCTGCTCAAGATCAAGCACGTTCCCGAGCAGCTCTTCGACGTCACCGTCTCGCCGATCATCTTCACGCTGATGTTCGTCTACCTCTTCGGCGGCGCGATCGCTGGGAGCACCGAGCAGTACCTGCAGTACCTCCTGCCCGGGATCCTGGTGCAGTCGGTCCTGTTCACCACGGTCTACACCGGGTACACGATGAACACGGACATCACCAAGGGGGTGTTCGACCGGTTCCGATCCCTGCCCATCTGGCGACCCGCCCCGATCGTGGGCGCTCTGCTCGGCGACACCGTCCGGTACACGATCGCCTCGGCCGTGACCCTCACGCTCGGGCTGATCCTCGGGTTCCGCCCCACGGGCGGCGTCGTCGGTGTGCTCCTCGCCGTGCTGCTGCTGCTCATCTTCGCGTTCGCGCTCAGCTGGGTGTTCACGATCCTCGGCCTGGTCCTGCGGTCGCCGAACGCCGTGATGGGCGTGTCGATGATGGTGCTCATGCCGCTGACCTTCGCGTCGAACGTCTTCGTCGACCCGGAGACGATGCCGGACTTCCTGCAGGGGTTCGTCAACGTCAACCCCGTCTCTCACCTGGTCACGGCGTCCCGGGAGCTCATGGGCGGGTCGGCCAGCTTCAGCAGCGTGGCGTGGGTGCTCGTGGCGTCCGTGGCGATGACCGCGATCCTCTCGCCCGTCACCATGCGGCTGTACCGGAACCGGTCCTAGCCGGCCTCTGCCGCGTCAGGCTCGTCCGCGCATCGCTTGGTCACCACCATGACCGGGCAGCGTGCGTGGTGCAGCACCGCCTGGCTCGTCGAGCCGAGCAGCAGCCCCGCGAAACCGCCGCGACCCCGGGATCCGACGACCAGGAGGTCCGAGGCCTGCGAGAACTCGGTCAGCAGCTCTGCGCCCGTGCCGTCGAGGACGATCCGCCGCACCTTCAGACCGGGGCGCTCCGCCTCGAAGCGGTCGACGATGACGTTGAGGCCCTCGGCCACGTCGGCGAGCACCTGCTCGTGGTCGATCGATGCGGGCAGCCACGCCAGCAGTCCGGCCCCGGCACCGACCGGGACCCCCGCGACCGCGACGACCTCGGCGTTCCATGCGGCGGCTGCGTCGATGGCCTCCTGCAGCGCGAGCTCCGCCGACGGGGAACCGTCGACCCCCACGACGATCCGCTGGAGCGGCTGCACCGGCGGCATCGAGTCGACGTCGGACGGGATCTCGCCCGCCTCGTCGCGGAACGGGACCACGATCGTCGGGCAGTAGGCGTGGGCGGGCAGCGCGGACGACGTCGTCCCGAGCAGCCGCTCCGTGAAGCCCCCGCGTCCACGGGTGCCGACGATCGCGAGCCCGTGCTCCTTGCTGAGCTCGACGAGGACGCCCGCGGCGTCACCGGTGGTGAGGGTGGCCGTCACCTCGACCCCGGAGTCCTTCACACGCGCGATCGCCTCGTCGAGGACGGCACGGGCGCCGTCCTGGATCGTCGCGTCGTCGAGAGCCGCGTACCCACCGTCGAGCGAGGCCGCCGTGAACGACGGGAGCGCGTAGGAGCAGACCACGTGCACGGACCAGCCGATGCGCCGCGCGTGGGCGATCGCCCAGTCGAGTGCGTGGAGGCTCGGCGCGGAGCCGTCGACCCCCACGAGAATGGTCGTCGGCCGGCTCATGAGCAGCTCTTCCTGTTCATGGGTCCAACCTACCCACACCCCTGCCCTGCGCCCAACGCACCGGGCCCTGGAACGACGAGAGCCCCGAACCGTCAGACGGTTCGGGGCTCTCGCTCACAGCATCGATCAGATGCGGATGAACTGGGGGTTCGACATCCAGATCTGGCGGAACTGGACGGTCTTGCCCGGGCGAGGGGCGTCGATCATCGTGTTGCCGCCGGCGTAGATGGCGATGTGTCCGGGCGAGTAGATCAGGTCACCGGGCTGCGCGTTGGCGCGGGACACCGTGGTACCCGCTGCGGCCTGGGCACCCGACGTACGCGGCAGGGTGATCCCGGCCTGTGCGTAGACATAGCTGGTGAAGCCGGAGCAGTCGAAGCCGGACGGCGTCGTACCGCCGTAGACGTACGGCGTGCCGACGTAGCGGCCCGCGATCGAGATGATCGAGCTACCTGCCGAGGAGGCGGGGGCCTCGGAGGCCGTCGACTCCTCTGCCGGTGCAGCGGTCTCGGTGGTGGTGGTGCTCGTCGTCGTCGCAGCGGCCGTCGAGGTGGACTCGGTCCGCTCCTCGGTGCGGCTGGCCGCAGCCTCGACGCGGACGGGCTCCGGCTCGGGCTCCGGCGCAGCGGTGACCTGGACCTTGGCGGTCTCGAGGTCCCACTTGAGGTCCTTGTCGACCGTCACGGCAGGGGCAGCCTCGAGCGCCTGGCGAGCCTCAGCCGTGAGGTTCGAGGTGTCGACGGCGTTGAGCTTGCCGGAGTCCTGGTCGACGGGTGCAGCGTTCGCCGGGCCGGCGACACCGAGCATCGAGACCAGCAGGCCTCCGGATGCGGCGACCACGGCGGTACGGCGGTTGAACGATGAGACGTTGCCGGCTACAGCGCTGCTGAGCGATGCAACTGGTCGGCGCGCGGCGCGGTGGCGGGCGCGGGTCTGGCTAGCGGTCACAGCGTGGCCTCTCCTTGGTCGCCTACGGGGTCAGCTGTCGGGTTCGGATGGGAGTCACATCCGGCCGTCCGGGCCGAGGCCCTTCTGGCTTCACCCCAAGGACATCCGAAGATGCCCAGAAGTGGGTCCCCCGCCTCTGTCATGCGGGTCGTCGTGTACCTCGGGCAGCGACAGAGTTGAGCATCTGTCCAAGGGCTTCATCAGAGGGTTGTCCGACGAAGCAGGTTGAACCTACATCACCCAACCCCTCAATGTCACGTTCCGGTCACGCACATGACACCGAAGAGGAGGATTCTGCGGAAAACTCGTTCAGCGTGTGGTCACGAAGACGTGCCGGGCGAGGTCCTCGGGCAGCACGAGGCCGTCGCCGTCGGTGGCGTTCACGTCGCTCACGGCGTAGTCCTCCCCCACGCGCTCGACGCCGATGTGCGCCCCCGGAACGATCCCCGCACCGGCGAACCGGGCGAGGAGCTCGACGTCGGTCTGCAGCGGCTCAGCGAGACGCTCGACGGTCAGCTCGACGGGGTCTGCACCCTCGGCCAGGCCGTTCGCCCGCGTGGTAAGTGCGGTGACGCCCTCGAGGAACTTCACGTCCTCGAACTGCTCCCCCAGTTCCGCGAGCCCCGGGATCGGGTTGCCATATGGGTCGTGGTGCGGGTGGTCGAGCAGCTCCGTCAGCCGACGCTCGACCAGCTCGCTCATCACGTGCTCCCAGCGGCACGCCTCGACGTGCACGAACTCCCAGTCCAGCTTGATCACGTCGGTGAGCAGCCGCTCCGCGAGGCGGTGCTTACGCATGACGCGACGCGCCTTGGTCCAGCCGGTCTCGGTCAGCTCAAGGTGGCGGTCGCCCGTGACCACGACCAGGTCGTCCCGCTCCATCCGCGCCACGGTCTGCGAGACCGTGGGGCCGGAGTGCCCCAGGCGCTCGGCGATGCGCGCGCGCAGGGGGGTAATGCCCTCTTCATCAAGTTCGTAGATCGTCTTGAGATACATCTCGGTGGTGTCGATCAGGTCCGTCACGTCGCGCTCCTGTCGCATCGTCGCCGTCGTGCCCCAGCGGGCCAGCGTCCAGTCTATCGACCGGACGACCGTGCCCGGAGCCTGATACGGCTCCGACCGTTCGCATCAGGCGCAGTAGCCTGAAGACGTGCTCTACACCGTGTCCACCATCAGCGCCCCGCTCGCCGCGGTCCGCGACTTCGTCGAGGGCAATCTCTCCTCGGGCGCCGACCACATGTTCGTCTTTCTCGACGCCCCGTCGCCCGAGGTCGAGGAGTTCCTCGACCAGCGGCCGTGCGTCACGCTCGTGCGCTGCTTCGACGGCTACTGGCAGGGAAGCCGCCCGGGCAAGCTCGCCGTCCGGCAGAACGCGAACGCAAACGTGGTCCGCGTACTTCTCGCCCCGCTGCCGTGGTCCTCCTGGCTCGCTCATCTCGCAGTCGACGAGTGCCTCGCCGTGGACCGCGAGGCCCTGGAGCAGGTGGACGACGACGTCGAGGCCGTCCAGCTGCAGCCCATGGAGGCGGTGAGCGCGGAGGGCGCACACTGGCGGCAGTGGTTCAAGACCCGGCTCGGAGCGGACGACCTCACCCTCCTCCATCTGCTCGGGCACGTCGACGAGCCGAAGAACTCGGCGTACTTCTACGGGAGCACGAGCGGCCGCCCGTGCATCCGGCCTGGACTCAGCATTCGTCTTCGCGTGGCAGACGCAGTCGACCCTGACGGAAAGGCAGAGCCCGGTCTCTCCGACGAGCGATTCCGCATGCTCCACAACGGCACGGTGACGCTGCCCGACTTCATCGACGCGGCCGAGCGGTCCGGCGATGCAGAGCTCCCCGGGGGTGCAGACATGCGTGCGGCGATGAACGCTCTCCATGCGAACGGCTCGATCACGGCGGAGCATCGGCAGGCGGCCGTCCACCAGCTCTACGAGCGACACGTCGCCGACCCCGCGCAGGCTCTCCAGGACCTTGGTCTCCTCCAGCAGATCGACCCGGCTCGGCACCGGTACCAGCCTCGGGCGCACAGCGCGGTGCAGGTCGAGGGGTTCGAAACCCTGCTGTCCGCGCTGACGGCGGAGCCGGTCGACGACTTCCGACCGGCGAACGGCGTGACCCCGGCGATCGAGGCACTGCAGCGGGCCGCCGAGTCGATCCGCGAGATCCGCCCGGACGTGAGCAGCCTCGTCGATGCCTACCTCGCTCGGGCTATCGTGACGGGGTGACCACGCCCCTCGTCATCCCCGCCCGTCTCCTTCCCGCCGACGGCCGGTTCGGCTCCGGCCCGAGCAAGATCCGCCGTGCGCAGATCGACGCGCTGGTCGAGGCCGGCACCACGGTCATGGGCACGTCCCACCGTCAGGCTCCCGTGAAGTCGCTCGTCCGGCGCGTGCGCGAGGGCCTGGCCGAGCTGTTCAGCCTGCCGGACGGGTACGAGGTGGTCCTCGGCAACGGCGGGTCGACGGCGTTCTGGGACGTCGCCACGCTCTGCCTGGTTCGCGAGAAGGCCCAGCACGCGGTCTTCGGGGAGTTCGGCGGCAAGTTCGCCGCGGCCACGAGCAATGCGCCGTTCCTGGCGGACTCGCAGATCATCTCGGCCACGCCCGGCACCATCGCGCTCCCGCAGCCGGCCGACGACGTCGACGTGTACGCGTGGCCGCAGAACGAGACCTCGACCGGCGCCATGGCCCCGGTGCGCCGCGTCCCGGGCGACGGTGCCCTGACCGTCATCGACGCGACGTCGGGCGCGGGCGGGCTGCCGGTCGACGTGAGCGAGACCGACGCCTACTACTTCGCGCCGCAGAAGTCCTTCGCGTCCGACGGCGGGCTGTGGCTCTCGGTCCTTTCGCCCGCCGCGATCGAGCGCGCCGCCCAGATCGAGTCGAGCGGCCGGTGGATCCCGGAGTTCCTGTCCCTGACGACTGCAGTCACCAACTCGCGCGCGGACCAGACCATCAACACCCCGGCGGTCGCGACGCTGATCATGCTCGCCGACCAGGTGGAGTGGATGCTCGCCCAGGGCGGCCTCGGGTGGACGATGGCGCGGTCCGCCGAGTCCTCGTCCCACCTCTACGCGTGGGCCGAGTCGCGCGACTGGGCGACGCCGTTCGTCGAGACACCGGAGGAGCGGTCTGCCGTCGTCGGGACCATCGACCTCGACGCGGCGATCGACGCCACCGAGGTCGTCCGGGTGCTGCGGGAAAACGGCATCGTCGACGTCTTCCCCTACCGCAAGCTCGGCCGCAACCAGCTGCGCATCGCCATGTTCCCGGCCATCGACCCCGACGACGTGCGCGCGCTCACGGACTGCATCGACTACGTGGTCGACGCCCTGGCGTGAGCGCGGCGCGCGTCAGCGCCCGGTGAGGAGTTTCTCGATCGCGTCGAGGATCCGCGGCGTGGCGTGGCCGTCGCCGTACGGGTTGGTCGCGTTGGCCATCTCGGCGTACGCGGCGTCGTCGGCGAGCAGCCGGCTGACCTCGTCCACGATCCGCTGCTCGTCGGTCCCGATGAGTCGAACGGTGCCGGCCTCCATCGCCTCGGGCCGCTCGGTGTTCTCGCGCAGCACGAGAACGGGCTTGGCGAGCGACGGCGCCTCCTCTTGCACGCCACCGGAGTCGGTGAGGATCACGGACGACATGGCGAGCATCCGGGTGAACTCGCCGTAGGCCAGCGGCTCGACGACGGTGACGTTGTCGAGCCCGGCCAGCGGCGGCAGCACCGCCTCGCGGACGATGGGGTTGCGGTGCGCGGGGAGCACCACCTGCACGTCGGGGAACTGGCGAGCCAGACGCGCGACGGCGCGGCCGATCGCCCCCATGTGGTCCCAGTTCTCGCGCCGGTGGGTGGTGACGAGGAGGATCCGGGCACCCGGGTCAGAGAGCGCCTCGAGCTGCGGGTCGGTGAACGGCACGTGCTTGTCCACGGTGGTGAGCAGGGCGTCGATCACGGTGTTGCCGGTGACGAGCACGAGGGCGGGGTCGACGTTCTCGACGAGCAGGTTGTCGCGGCTCGTCGTGGTCGGCGCGAGGTGCAGCGCGGCCAGTCGCGTGGTGACCTGACGGTTCGCCTCCTCCGGGAACGGTGAGTCGATGTTCCCGGAGCGCAGGCCCGCCTCGAGGTGCATCACCGGGATCTGCCGGTGGAAGGCTGCGAGCGCCGCAGCGGTCGACGTCGAGGTGTCACCCTGGACGATCACGGCGTCGGGTGCCTCGCTGACCAGGATCGGGTCGAGGCGCTCGAGCACGCGCGCCACGATCGTCGAGAGGCTCGAGCCGTGCTCGAAGACGTCGAGGTCAAAGTCAGGCGTGATGCCGAAGAGCTCGTTGACCTGGTCGAGCATCTCGCGGTGCTGGCCGGTCACGACGGCGACCGACTCGAACCGGTCGTCGGCCTCGAGGCCCAGGACGACGGGGGCGACCTTGATCGCCTCCGGCCGGGTCCCGTAGACGGTCATGACCTTCAGCGCACGGGACTCTTCAACCATGACCTGACCGTACCTCTCGGCCCGGCCATCGGCTCAGGCGGTCGAGGACTTCTGCGACGCGTCCTGCGTCTCGAGCCGGGCCGCCGCCTCGGCCCGCTGCTCCTCGGGGTGGATGACCACGAGGTGCGGGCGGCTGTGCCGCCGGACGTGCACCTCGAACTGCCAGGACCGCTTGGCCCAGAGCGCGGCGGCCAGTGCGACGAGCATCGAGGCGACGCCGCCGATGCCAACGGCCCACCGTGGCCCCCACGCCTCGGCGATCCAGCCGACGATCGGCGACCCGATGGGTGTCGCTCCGAGCAGCACCACCATGTACAGGGCCATGACGCGCCCGCGCATCGCAGGGTCGGTGGAGGTCTGCACGGTGGCGTTCGCCGCCGTCAGCATGGTGAGCGAGGAGAACCCGACCGGGATGCACAGGAGTGCGTAGGTGAGGTAATTCGGTGAGAACGCCTGGATCGTCATGCACAGGCCGAAAACGAACGCCGCACCGATGACGAGCCGCACGCGTGGTCTCTCCCGCCGTGCGGCGAGGAGCGCCCCGGTCAGCGAGCCGATCGCGAGGATCGAGCCGAGCACCCCGTACTCCCCCGCACCCTTGCCGAACTCGACGCGCGCCATCATGGCCGAGGTGAGCTGGAAGTTGAGGCCGAGCATCGAGACGACGCCCATCACCACCATGATCACCATGATGTCGGTGCGGTTGCGCACGTACGCGATGCCTTCGCGAATCTGCCCCTTGCCCCGCGGAGACCGTGGCATGGTCCGTAGCGTCGAGGTGTTCATCGCGAGCAGGGCGATGATCGTGGCGCCGAACGAGACGGCGTTGATCATGAACACCCACCCGGTGCCGACGGCGGCGATCAGCAGGCCGGCGATCCCGGGGCCGATCAGGCGTGCGGCGTTGAACGACGCGCTGTTCAGGCCGACGGCGTTCGGCAGCTTCTCGTGGGGCACCAGCTCGGCGACGAACGTCTGCCGGGCCGGGCCGTCGAAGGCGGAGACCACACCGAGGGCGAGAGCAAAGAGATAGACGTGCCACAGCTCGGCGCCACCGGAGAGCACGAGCGCTCCGAGACCGGCCGCGAGCACGCCCTGTGCCGTCTGCGTGGCGATGAGAAGTCCGCGCTTGGGCAGCCGGTCGGCAAGAACCCCGGCCCACGCGGAGAGCAGCAGGACCGGGAGGAACTGCAGCGCGGTCGTGATGCCGACGGCGGTCCCGGAGTTGTCGGTGAGGACCGTCAGCACCAACCAGTCCTGCGCGACGCGCTGCATCCACGTGCCGACGTTGGCGACGAGGGCAGCACCGAACCACAGCCGGTAGTTCGGGTACTTCAGGGAGGCGAAGGTGGCGCTCATCGGCCACCCGCCATGCGTTGCAAGATGTGGGCCGCCTGCTCGAGGACCTGCCGGTCGGCGTCGTCGAGCGTCGCGAGCTGCGCCGCCAGCCACTCGTCCCGGCGCCGGCGCAGTTCTACGAGCTCGTCGCGGCCGGCGTCGGTGATCTCGACGACCACCTGCCGGCCGTCGCTCGGGTGCGGCATCTTGGCGACGTACCCGGACTCGACCAGGGCGTTGACGGACCGTGTCATCTGCGGCGGGCGCACGCACTCGTGCTCGGCCAGGGCGCCGGGCGTCAGGGCTCCGGCCCGGTTCAGCAGGCCGAGGACGGCGACCAGGTGGTCGGGCAGGTCGACGGTCCCCCGCTGGTGACGAAGACGCCGGTGCAGCCGTCCGACGCCGACGCGCAGTTCTGCCGCGAGGTCGGGAAGGTCGGTGGGAGCATTCGTCGTCATGGCAATGACTCTAGGTCATTACCTTGCGTAAAGAAAGGGTGAGTGGGCTAGTTCACGGTGGGCGAAAGCACGCTCAGTTCTTCTGCGTTCTCCTGGACATACTCGTGCGCCGTGTCGTCTGCGACGGCATCCATCAGCGGAATCATCTTCGCCTCGTCGAGCACGACGATCGACTGCCCGTCGGCGCTCCGCCCGGTGCCCTCGTACGGCATCGTGATGAAGTCGACGTCGCTCGAACCGATGTTCCGCGAGCTCACGAGGATGTCCCGCATCTCACCGATGTCGAGCCCCTCGTCCACCGCGACCGACTCGCTCACCGCGGTGAGGAACTTCGTCATCGTCACTAGGTCGTCCCGGCTGTTGTTCACCTCGGCCATGATGGCGCGCATCCAGGCCTGCTGGCGTTGCACACGGCCGAAGTCGCCGTTGGCCAGGTCGTGCCGCTCACGGGTGTACGCGAGCGCCTCCTCGCCGTCCATGTGCTGAATGCCGCCCTCGTAGGTGCCGCCCTGCCCGTCCGAGGCGCCGTCGGCCACCCGGATGTCCACGCCGCCGAGGGCGTCGGTCAGCTCGACGAACGACTCGAAGTCGGCGACGGCGAAGTGGTCGATCCGCACGCCCGTCAGGTCCTCGACCGTCTGGATCATCAGCGTCGGGCCGCCGAACGAGAACGCCGCGTTGATCTTGTTGTACCCGTAGCCCGGGATCTCGACCCAGGAGTCACGAGGGATCGAGATGACCTCGGCGCTCTCACGGTCCCCCGCGAGGTGCACGAGCATGATCGAGTCGGTGCGCTGCGCGCCGGCCTCCCACTGCGACGGATCGCCCGCCGAGATCCGGCTGTCGGAGCCGAGCACCAGGAAGTTGAGCGGCTCCTCGCCCGACTCCTCGTCGACAGGAGCAGCCTCCGGGCGATCGGTGACCCCGGCGAAGGGGTCCGGGATCGTCTCGACGTTGCTGGCGAGCGAGTTCTGGAACCAGAAGTACGCGGCGGCGCCACCTGCGACGAGCACACCCAGCAGAACGGCCAACCCGATGAGCGCCTTGGTTGCCCCGGACTTCCCGTCGCTCTTCGCGTGGCGAAGGGCGGCGTCGGTGGTGGCGTCAGGGCGCGGCTCTGCGCCGCCAGTCTGTGACATGTGGCGTAGTCTAGGGCCGATCCGTTAGGACGCTTGACGCGAAACACAACGTCCACCAACTCTTCACGAGGTTTCTCTTGAGCACCGTCGCCACCCGCCGGGGTCACGTGGTCCTCGTGACCCACCACTACGCCCCCGAGCGTGGCGCGCCACAGTCGCGGTGGAACGAGTTGGCACGGCACTTCGCGGCGGCCGGCGTGACGCTCTCGGTCCTGACCCCGCCCCCGCACTACCCCACGGGACAGTTGCAGACGGACAACCCGCTCCAGCAGCCCGGCATGTCTCATCGCGGCGAGCACGGCGAACGCGTGGTCCGTGTCGCGTACCGCCCGCACTCGCCCCGTCTCGTGTCGCGGACGATCGACCAGATGGTCGCGGCCTGGTCGAGCGTCCAACGATCCCGGGACATCTCCTGGCCCCCGCCCAGTGTCGTCATCGCCACCGTCCCCGGTATCCCGAGCATGTTCGCCGGAGCAGCCATCGCCCGTCGCTTCAAGGTGCCGTTCGTCGTCGAGATGCGCGACGCGTGGCCCGACCTGATTCAACCGAGCAAGATTCTCGAGAGCCGGCGCCCGAGCAGGGTCAAGGCCTACATCACGGCGCTCGCTCACCGCTCGATCTCGCGCCTGCAGTCACGCGCCGACCTCGTCGTGACGACCACCGAGAGCTTCGCGGAGATCCTTCACGAGCGGGGCGTCCGCAAGGTCGCGGTTGTCCGCAACGGCACCACCTGGACGGAAGTCTCTCCGCCTCCCACCGCAGGTCGTCCCGGCATCGATCGTCCGCTTCGAGCCGTCTACGCCGGGACGATCGGCCGGGCGCAGGGTCTCGGGACTGTGGTGGAGGCAGCCGCCCTCGCCGCTGAGCGTGGGCTGCTGCTTGAGGTCCGGATCGTCGGTGCCGGCGCCGACGTCCCCGCCCTGCGCCGTCAGATCCAGTCGCTCGACGCGCCGGTCACGCTGCACGACCGTGTCTCCCGCGAGGAGATGGTCGATCTCTATGCGTGGGCCGACACGTCGATCGTCTCGCTGCGCGACTGGGAGCCGCTGAAGTGGACGGTCCCGTCCAAGTTGTACGAGGTAATCGCCTCCGGGAACCCGGTGACCGCGGCCGCCGCGGGCGAGGCCGCCGAGATCGTCGAGTCTCTCGACGCCGGGGTCGTGGTCCCTCCCGAGGACTCGGAGGCTCTTGCCGAGGCCTGGCTCGCGTGGGCCGACGCGGGCGTTCTCCCGAAGCCGTCGACGCGCGCGCTCGCATGGGTGGAAGCGAACGCCAAGCCCGACCAGCTCGCGCAGCAGTACCTCACGGCGCTCGACGAGATCGGCGGGCTGTGACCGGGCGTCTACGGTCGCTCAGCCTGGCTCTCAGCTTCGCTGCCCGAACCGTCCTCGACGACCCGGCATGGCTGATGCTCAACGCCGTCCAACGCGCGCCGTCGCGACTTCGTCCGGTCCTGGGCCGACCTGCCCGATGGCTGGAGCGCAGGGTCTCCCAGGAGAAGGACCCCGCCGGTGCCGCGTCGCTGCGGGCCGCCTGGGCTCGAGGAGACGCTTCCGCCGTCGTCGATGCCGTGGCGACGTCGCGCGCCGCGGCCCGGGTCCAGGCTCGAGTCACGGAGCAGGTGGAACTACTCCGTGCCCGATCGGCGCCCGCACATCCCCGGTCGAGTGCGAGCGCACCCCGCGAACCGCTCCGTGTCCATCACCACCTGACCAACTCGCTCCCGCACACGCTGAGCGGATACACGCAGCGGTCTCACTCCGTTCTCACCGCGCAGCGCCGAGCCGGGATCGAGCTCAGCGTGTCGACGCGTCTCGGGTATCCCGCGACCATCGGAGTCCCACTGGCGCCCGGTTCAGACACGGTCGATGCGATCCGCTACGAGCGCCTCGTCCCCTGGACCTTTCAACCGGATCACCGCAAGCGCCTCGCCTCAGAGGTAGACCTCCTCTGCGCTCGGATCACCGCGGCGGGCAGCCAGATCGTCCAAACGACGACTCCCTGGACCACCGGCGAGGCCGGCAGGCTCGCCGCAGCACGCCTCGGGCTCCCCTGGGTGCACGAGGTCCGCGGGCTACCCGAGGAGACCTGGGCTGCCTCCCACGAAACCGTGGAACGACGTGACGCAGCCATGCAATCGACCCGGTACCGCCTCATCCGGGACAAGGAAACTGAACTCGCAGCCACCGCGGATGCGGTGATCACGCTCAGCGCAACGATGCGGGGAGAGCTCATCTCACGCGGCGTCGACGCCGATCGCATCGCGGTCATCGCGAACAGCGTTGACGTCGACACTCTCGCCGGCCTGCCCGACCCGTCCGGGGCGCGGAGCTCCCTCGGACTCCCACCCGACCGCCCCCTCGTCGGCAGCGTCGGGAGCCTGGTCGGCTACGAGGGCCTCGACACCACCCTTCGTGCCGTCGCGATGCTGCGATCTCGCGGCCTCGATGTCGGCGCACTGATCGTCGGCGACGGAGTCGCCCGACCGGATCTCCTTCGGCTCGTGAGCTCGCTTGGACTCCAAGGCGTCGCGCACCTCCCGGGTCGAGTGAATCGCGCCACGGCCGCGAGATACGTTGCGGCGCTCGACGTGGTCGCAGTACCTCGTCGCGCGGACCGAGTGACGAGGCTCGTCACCCCACTCAAACCTGTCGAGGCGATGGCCGTCGGTCGACCTGTCGTGGTGAGTGACCTTCCTGCATTGCGCGAGGTCACGACTACAACCGAGGGTCCCAATGCCGCTCTTGTGGCTTCTGCTGGCGATCCTCGCGAGTGGGCCGATCGCCTCGAGGAGATCCTCCGCGACCCGGTCCTTCGAGATCGTCTCGTGTCCGCGGGCCACCTGATCGCGAACGACCGGACGTGGGTCCGCGCCGCGGGCACGTACCGCAAGGTCTACGACAACTGTCTAGTATCGGCCCGATCTTTATGAGAACTCCGATTCGCACCTTCATCTACGGCAGCTGCGTCAGCCGCGACACGTTCGAGTACCTGGGCGACGGATTCACCCTCGTCGACTACGTTGCTCGCCAATCCTTGATCTCAGCCATGACGCCCCCCTGGGCCGGAGACGCACCCCGCGCGGGGTTCGATTCGAAGTTCCAACAGCGGATGCTGCACGGCGACAAGAACTCGAACCTGATACGACGGATCGCCAGAGCGAAGCCGGCCAACATCGACCTGCTCCTCTGGGACATCACCGACGAACGACTGGGTACCTGGTGCGGGCCAGACGGAAGCCACCTGACCCGAACGGTGGAACTCCTACGCACCGACGCACCGGAACGACTGTCCGCGAAGTATCCACTTCGGCATTTTGGTTCCTCGGAACACTTCGCCGAGTGGCTCAGCGCCGTCGAGCTCTTCGTCGGACACCTCAGGTCAGCAGGACTCCTGGCTCGCGTCGTCCCGATTGCCGTGCCGTGGGCAACACACAACGAGCTGGGTCACGCAACGCCGACGAGCTTCGGGATGGACGCGTCTGAGTTCAACATGCTCGCACAGCCATACCTCGCAGCGATCGCCCACCTTGTTCCAATACCCGCGACGACTGTCGTCACTCCTCGCGCCAGCTCGACACACCAATGGAGCGAGGCACCGTTCCACTACACAGAGGCCGACTACCGGAGTCTCGCCGAACAGATCAGCGGAACCTGTGAACGAACCATAGGATTCAAGTGATGTCCGCTCCGATGCTCCCCCGAGATGCCTCCCCGGCCGCAACGAGCGACCTGTTCAACGTCCTGTTCGACGGTCCCGACGTTCGCACAGAAGTCGTGTCCACCGGGCGACTCCGCCCCGTCGGCGAACGCCCGTCACTGAACGAGTACACCCGCCAACTGTGGCAACGGCGGCACTTTCTCGTCGCCGAGGCTCGGGCAAAGGTCACGGCTGGCACCCGCGAGACGCTCCTGGGCACCGCATGGCTCATCCTGAAGCCAGTACTCGACGGGCTGACCTACTACCTGGTTTTTGGCCTGTTGCTCCAGACTGACCGTGGGATCCGGAACTTCCTCGGCTATCTGGTCATCGGTGTCTTCATGTTCTCGTTCACCTCGCGCTGCGTGACGGGTGGTGCGCAGTCCATCGCGACCGGACGGAACATGATTCGAGCCTTCGCGTTCCCTCGGGCGTCACTACCGATCGCCGTGATTCTGCGCGAGCTCATCAACATGGTGTGGGTCTTCCTCGCCATGATCGTCCTGATCTACTCGCTTCCGGAACCTGAGATCACCACGTGGCGCGTCACGCTGGTACCTCTCATCTTCGCCCTGCAGGTCATCTTCTGCACGGGGCTCGCGCTGCTACTTGCCCGGTGGACGGCCGCTGTTCCCGACGTCAAGGTGATCGTGCAGTTCGCAATGCGGCTCTGGCTCTACGGCTCAGCCGTCTTCTTCTCGTACGACCGATTCCTTTCTCATCCGACAGTCCTCAACTTGATGGAGGCCAACCCGATGTTTCGGGTCCTCGACATGACCCGAGACTGCATGCTCTATGGCGTCACTCCAGATACCACGAGCTGGCTCGTCCTGGGCTCTTGGGCGTTCGGGATGCTTGCTGTCGGATACGTCGTCTTCTGGCGGGCGGAGGAGTCGTATGGGCGCGCTTGATATTCTGGACGAGTCCACTGTCGCCGTACAGAACGTGACCGTGAGATACAAGACCCCAGCCGATGACGATGGCGCTCGGACCTCCGGTCGAATCGCACGCGTCGCGCGCGCAGCCCTGGGTCAGCAACCACAGGTCGTCGTGCGAGCCCTGTCGGGCATCTCGTTCGTCGCGAGGGCGGGGGAGCAGATCGGTCTCGTCGGGCAAAACGGATCTGGCAAGAGCACGCTGCTGCGCGTCATTGCCGGACTGGAGAAGCCAGCCAAGGGCCAGGTTCTTGCCGAGAGCACGCCCGTGCTCATCGGTGTCAACGCGGCGCTCCAACCCGATCTGTCTGGCGCCCAGAACGTCCGACTCGGATGTCTTGCCATGGGCCTCACACCCGACGAGACAGCCGAAGCGATCCCTGATGTCATCGAACTCGCACAGCTCGGGAAGGCCATTCACCGGCCGATGAAGACCTACTCCTCTGGCATGGGGTCGCGGCTCCGATTCGCCATCGCGACAGCAGCCAACCCCCACATCCTTCTCATCGACGAGGCGCTAGCGACAGGTGATGCCGCGTTCAAGGAGCGGAGCGAGAAACGAATGGAACGTCTTCGTGAGAATGCTGGAACGGTTTTCCTCGTCTCACACGCTGCGCAGACCATCGAAGAGACGTGCACCCGCGCGCTCTGGCTCAATCACGGCCGCTTGGTCCTAGACGGGTCGGCAGAGGATGTCGCCCTCCGCTATCGCAAGTACGCCTGGGCGCTCGCGAAGGGAAAACCCGATCGTGCGAAAGCGATCATCGACACGGCACTAGCCGAGAAGAAGGCCACGAGCGTGCTAATTGAAGCCCCCGTGAAGCCGCTGGCGCACCGGCCACGGCATGCACGAGCGAGCGGCACGTTACTACGCGAGACAGGCGACCAGTAGCGCTTCGGCTTGCTACTTCAAGTAGCCGAGCGCAGAAGTTCCAAGATCGAGACGGCCAATCGCAGCACAGCAACTGGTCAGATGTGGAGATAAAGATGAGTGTGCAGGTTGTGGTTCTGGCGGCGGGGATGGGGACGCGTCTGGGGCGTCCGTTCCCGAAGCCGTTGACGCCGTTGAAGGACGGGCGCACGATCATGGCCCAGCAGCTTGGCAACGTGCGGAGTGTGTTCGGCAAGTACGCCGAGGTCCTGGTGGTCGTCGGTTTCAAGCTGGAGCAGGTCATGGAGGCCGTTCCGGACGTGTCGTTCGCCTACAACGAGATGTATGACCAGACGAACACGTCGAAGTCGTTGCTGAAGGCGCTGCGGGTGACCGGGGACCGGGGTGTGCTGTGGATGAACGGCGACGTCGTCTTCCACCCGGACGTGTTGCGCCGCGTTGAGCCGCTGGTCGCCGAGCGGAAGTCGTTCGTCTGTGTGAACACGGCGTCTGTGGCTGAGGAAGAGGTCAAGTACACGGTCGACGAGGACGGGTTCATCAAGGACCTGTCGAAGCAGGTTCCGACGGATGTCGCGCTGGGCGAGGCGGTGGGGATCAACTACATCGCCCCGCAGGACAAGCCGCTGCTGGTGGACAAGCTCGGCGAGGTCGGTGACCAGGACTACTTCGAGCGTGGTCTGGAGATCGGTATCGGTGAGGGTGGGCTGAAGGTCACCCCGGTCGACATCTCCGACCTCTATGCCGTCGAGGTCGACTTCGACGAAGACCTCGAACGCGCCAACGCAGCCTTCTAGACGGTATCGGGGTTAGTGCTTGGGCCTCGCGCGCACGTGGTCGTGGATTGCCAGGCAGGCTTGAGCCGTCCGGTAGTGCCACACTTGCGGGAGGCCCAAGCGTTTGTCGAGCGTACGAGTGTTGGACTGTAGGGACTGCCCCGGATTCGGTTGACTCGCGGGGTTGAGTGGTTCAGGCCGCGAGGGCCAGGGTCAGGCGTTCGAACTCTACCGGGGTGAGTCTGCCGAGTCGTTCTTGGCGTCGTCGTCGGTGGTAGGTCTTCTCAATCCAGGTTCCGATCGCGTGGCGTAGCTCGTCACGTGTAGTCCAGCGGTGACGGTTCAGGACGTTCTTTTGCAGTAGCGCGAAGAAGTTCTGCCTCGCCGCGTTGTCGCCCGTGGCGGGAACGCCGCCCATCGATCCGCGCAGCACTACCGCGGTCAGAGCCTCGACGTAGGCGTGCGATCGGAACTGAGATCCTCTGTCCGGGTGCACGATCGTCTGCTCGGGCGTGCGGGCTGTGATCGCGTCGGCCAGGGCGTTCACGGCGAGTGACGACGTCGTGCGCGAGTCGATCGAGTAGCCCACGATCTTGTTCGAGTACACGTCCTTGATCGCGCACAAGTCCAGGCGGTCCTCGTCGGTCCAGTGCTCGGTGATGTCGGTCAGCCAGACCTGATCGAGGCCCTCGGCGGCGAAATCACGGTTCACGAGGTCGCCGTGGACCGCGGGCCCGGGACGCTTGGCGCCTCGGCGACGTCGGTGGATCGTCGAGACGATCGCCCGCCCGTGACACAGCCGGGCGACCTTCTTGCGACCGGCGCTCACACCAGCAGCGTTGGGTTCGACGGTGATGAACCGGTACCCGAACTCCGGATCATCGTCATGGCCCGCAGGGCCGCGTGGATCACGTAGGCGTCGGCGACGTCGCGGCAGGTCACCGGGGTGGCCCGCCACGTGTAGAACGCCTGCTTCGAAAAGCCCAGCACCCTACAGGTCACCGCAACGGGGACACCGTCGTCGGCAAGGTCAAGGACCAGCGGGTACGTCATTTTGGAGGGCAGCTCGCGGGCGAAGTACCCAGCACCCCGGCGCAAGATCTCGTTCTCCTGCTCGAGGGCACGGTTGCGCTTCGTCAGCTCGCACAACACTTCAGACTCCGACGCAGTCACGCCGGGACGTTTGCCGTCCTCAATGTCGGCGATCCTCAACCAGCACTGCAGACACGACTCGGACACACCGAAGTCCTTCGCGACCTGCCGTATCGGCAGCTCACCCTTCCGGGCGATCGCGACCACGTCATCACGGAACTCTCCCAGGAACGCTTGAGGCCCGATGAGCATTCTTCCAGCACAGACCGCAGTCCTCACAGGATAGGAGTCAACCGAATCCGGGGCAGTCCCCAACATCGAGACCTTCAGAACCAATCGGTCGCCAGGACACTACAATACGTTGCACACCACGAACGCAACTCAAACAACGAACATCCGCATAATCAACAAGACGCTCGAATCAAGGAGCAGCGCCCGCGGAGCCAACTAGTATCCAAACGCTTGGAAGTCAGCCTTGTAGAACTCTCGGAGCCTATCCTCAAGCCGCTGAGAGACTTCAACAGCAGAACTTGAAACACCGCTGGAGTCATCACTCGTGCGTTCCCGCCCGACAGACGAACCTACGTTTAGGGAAAACTTAGTATTCAATCTCGACATCGCCCCGTCCAAGCCATCCTCAAACCGATAGACCTCCATGTCCCCGACTAGAAATTCAACTTGTGGGCGAATATGATTGCCTAATATAAACGGATTGGAGTTGAACCGATCTAGGACACCATACCCCCATTTTTCTACAGCATCGCTCGAAACATCAACGCCACGGCCCAGCCTCCACGCGTACTCGGACTGAAATCGCGCAATCGGGTTACGAACTACAGCGAATCGCGCTGAAAAGCGTGCTAGACGGAAGCTCTGCTCTAGCATCTCACCATGCATGTGCTGCGGGGTGCACCAATTAAAATAATTGCTAGTCCCCTTTCCAACTCGACCGTCGTGGTGGTACATCTTCCAGCCACCACGCTGCAGATGCTTCTCTATAGACGAACCACCAGTCTTCGGGATATGGGCGAACAAAAGTCCACGATCTCCCTTGACGAAAACAGGCACAATACCTCCACACAGAGTTCAGAAATACGACTATAGAGCGGAAACGAATTCCAGAGCGAAACGCGAGACGCATGCAACGGGGCGCAAATCTAATTCCTGCCAATCGTCGTCCAGCCAACTGCGCGATAGAATTCGTCGAGCGCATCCAGATTATACTCCCCCACGTCGAAGCTCTTCGTCGCGCCTCCCCAACGACCTTCAACAATAGTTGACACCCATTCCTCCGCAACCAGAGGAAGGACCCGATCCGCACCCGCGCCCCCCATCGCCCGAATACTGGGGATACTGGAACCCACAACGGAAACGCCAAGAGCTCGTGCTTCAAGGATCACCATTGGCTGACCCTCGTGGAGAGATGGAAGCAGGAGAACGTCGCAATGTGACATGATTGACCACGGGTTATCCAAACGACCCATAAAAACAATATTGGACGAAATGCCAAGAGCGTCGGCCTTAGCCTTCATTTCTCCGAACAGTGGCCCGTCGCCCAACAAAATCAACAATGCCGAACTCTCGACCGCGACGACTCCCGCCCAAATATCCAAGAGAAACACATGGTTTTTCTCCGGTGAAAATCGACCAACGTGTACGGCCGAGAGAGCCGCCTTGTGCATGCGCTCCGCTAGGTAAGAAGGAAGTTCCTCCTTTGAGCGCTCGATGAGCGTCGCCGAATCGACAACATTTCTCGCGAAGGTGAATTCGTCAGTGCATATTCCATACCTTCGGCCGAGACGCTCTCGATTGCGCTCGTTCAGGCCAGCAGAGACCGAAATCACTGAATCGAAACGATCAAGTATTCTCACGATTGGTCGAAGTTCTGGCATACGAAGTTCAATCTCTGATTGAATGTCATTGTGCAGGTATATACCGCGCAACCGCGTTTTCTGTACTCCAAGCACGAGGCGCGCCATGAACTCTGAGTAGCCATCAAATTCAAGCACCAAGTCGTATGAATGTTCACCAAGTACCCGCCGAGCCTCTAGACGAAAAGCCGAGTCGAGCTCCTTGGATATTCCCTGGCTCTCAGGCAGTCCCATGTCCACGAGCCTCTGAGCGTAGAATTGAGTCCGCGTGCGCGGCATGGCACCAACGCGGCCGATCACTCCTACCTTCGGATCTAGTTTTGAGAGTGTTTCTTGGCGACTTGATTCCGACCTCAAAGGGCCAGCTTCGGTCAGGATCTTTACCGAACAACTCTGTGCTAGCTCACGGGTGAGATTGAGCATTGAACTCGACATTCCATTTGGAATCATACTCTGCCGAATGATCACCGTTGGGTGCTTCGGCAGTTCCGCAACAGGTCGCGCGTCTTCGCAGTCAAGGGCGACGTGTGGAAAGATCAAGCCAAGCGTTCTCCGGGAGCTCTCACCGTCCTCCATCGGCAGGAACGAGTCGATGAATGCCTGATTAGGAATCACCGGAGCATCAAATGCGTCAAGCACTGCCGATTCAAGCCCCGCTAGGTCGTGGGCGACGACTCCGGGAAGCTCTTCTTGTCCGAAATACGTGCCTCTCGCTTTGACGTATTGCTCCCAGTCCGGGATGTAGAAGAAGATCGGACGCCGTGAGGCGGCGAAGTCAAAGTAGATCGACGAATAGTCCGTCACCAGCGCATCGAACACCGGCAAGAGATCGTTCGTCGGCACGCGTCGGGACACCAAGCGGTCACGGAGTGCATGCATAGCTGGATGATCCTCGACGTAATGGTGCGCACGTATCGCTACATCCAAACCAGCCCCTTCAAGCACTTGGACGATCCCGATCACGCTGTCAACCTGTTCGCCGATCGCAGCGTCTTCCCGCCAAGTTGGAGCAACCAAGATGCGGGAACCGGGCACGAGCACTGCACCGCGATCGTCGACTACACGAATAATGGGATCCACGCGTGCATGGCCCGTAATCCAACAGCGGTCCGCTAGGATATCTGCAATGTCGCTATCGCCAACGAGTGCATCGAACGTGTGCTGGTTCGGTAGCGCAACGGCAGAGGCCTGAAGCATGTTCCGCGCCATGTTTGCATGGGGGAGAATCTCGGGCATCCTCTTGCCAAGCGTCTTTAGGGGAGTTCCGTGCCAAGTCATCAAGTACGTCTGACCTGAGCGCCTTGTAAAATAGGTCGGAAAGGTCGAGTTATTTACCAAGTATTTCGCAGTTGCGAGGAGCCGCACGTAGGCATCAGAGTCTTTTCGAATAACAAAGACGTTCCCAGCCTGCAAGAGGTCGTCCGGAAGTGGCTGGGAGCCTTTCACCGCCCAAATATGTGTGAGTCTCTGGCCGAACTCTGAAATTGCCGCGCGGCACACCTCTAGCGGATTACAATCAACTGAGAGACCGAGGTTTGACTCATAGAGAACGACCCCATCATGGACCGACATATTCTGCCGCCACTCGAGATATCGAGCTACCTGTGCTTGATAGCTAGTCAAGTTCACGTCTGCAACCGCGGAATCACGCAGGCCGTCGTCGCCCGAGTGGAATAGCAGGACTTCTGATGCCCGCTCGTACCTACCCAGCGATTCCAACAGTCGTGCGTACTGCATCACGTCTGCCGCATCGGCTTTCGACCCCACAAGGAACGCGCGATCAAAGTAGTTGGCGGCCTTCAACGAGGACTCAATTTCCTGCGCAATGCGTGCGCGCTGAACAAGGCCCTTGTAGTCGCTGGACGAGTCGTCGAAGATGTCTAGAGTTTCCGTGGACGGACTCCACTCAGGACCAGACGTGGCGATGCCCAATTCTGCCCCCCGCGTCGCGGGTTCGGCTGGCAAAGCTGACCTAGTCGACTCCTCGAATCGTCCGAGACGATTGAGGCAGCGTGCAATGGCCACGCGTAGCGACTCAGACGATACGTCCCCAATGAACCTTCCTGCGTACTGATACCAACTTAGCGCACTCTGATATTCACCCGCGAGCTCCTCCGCCGCACCCGCCGAGATAGCCCAGGACGTATATCCTGGCCGAAGCGAGCACGCCCGTCTAAAGCACTGCCTCGCGTTTTCGAAATCAAGATAGTCGACCGCGGATGTGCCTGCCCGAAACCACAGTCCAGCTTGCCTCCAAACTTCAGATGTCTCTTTCGCGCTAGCCGTATATGCTGCGACAGCACGATCAGGCCTACCAGCCTTCGCGTGGAGCGTTCCGAGCCCCCATTTCTTTGCCTCGGCGTTCCGAGTCACACTGAGAGCGTCTTCATAAGCAGCCTTAGCGTCCTCGGTGGCGCCAATTTCGTCTAGCGCGTATCCAAGTTCAAAAAGATCCGCGGACAGTTTGGACTGGGCCGCGACGGCGCGAAGAGCTTCGCATTTCTCGCGATTCCTTCCAGCGCTACCAAGCACTCGAGCATAGTTTCTAAGCCACTCGAGATCAGTACGACGAAACGGCTCAAGGTATGACAAGCAATCGGCGCGCTTCCAAGCTGGAGCCGCTACGTCGATCGTCCGCAGAATCTCTTCCCCGAGGCTATTCGAAGGTTCGATTGAATAGGCCGTCTTAAACGCTGCATGAGCCTCAGCCGTGTGGCCCGCCCGTGCAAGTGCCCCTGCGTATCGCCGCCACCTTTCGGCCGAATCGGGGTCAATATCCACCACGCCCCGGTATGTTGCGATCGCGGCTTGAGAATCTCCACTACGCTCAAGTGAAATCGCGTATCTATTTAGCATCTGCGGATCCGTCGAAGTGTCGATCCGACACCTAAACAGTTCCACCGCGGCATTGAACTCCCCAATCTTGTAATACATATTTGGCAAATCTAGACACGCGACTCCAGCGCCGGAGACCCGTTCAGCCATGAGATAGAAGCGTCTCGCAAGCTTGTACCTAGCACTACGTTCAAGAAACCGGCCTAACTTCGCGAGAAGACTACTGGCTCCGTAAGACATAGTCTCACCTCTCTCGTTCATGCCCAATAAATGAATCAGTACAATCAATCTGTGTTGCGGCCCCTGCTACAGAGTCGGACTCGTGCTAAAAACCAACTAGTTCGGGGACGATAACATCGCGAATAAGGCTATCTAGTGACGACCGCACGTCATCCGCCATTTCTACTGCTCCCCGTCGCGCGCCGCCTCGCAATTCTTGTACGCAAGTGTTCAAGTTCGATACAAGGGAGTCGTAGTCCAGCGAGACACAAGACTCTTGAGGTGGCCATTCAACAACAAAACCGCGATCGGAACGGTATGCATCAATATCAGGTAGATGCAAACAAATGGGCTTCCCAGTGTAGGCCCACGTGTAGATAATGGATGAATAGTCCGAGACGAGAATATCCGCTGCACTGATCAATTTCTCCACCGGCGAGACGCTTGACACATCGATTGAGCTGCCCTGAGAAGCGTCGATTGGAGCGGTCATGTGGTGTGCCCTGAAGAGAACGGGAACTCCCACATCAGCCGACAATTGTCTCGTATCCACAAGCCACTCGCCAGATTCGCTTTCATTTCGCCACGTCGGTGCGTATAAGATGACGATTTCCTCCCGCGCAACGCCTAGGCGCTCGCGGAATTCCTCGCGCTCGGGCCCGCTATCAAGGAGGACTGCCCTCGGATCAGGGATCCGCCGTACCGGACCAGCATAGGCGAGACCAGTTCGCAGGTTCGACTCCGCCAATGCCGATTCGGCGAGAAGTAGATCCCAATCGCTCGACTCACGTTCCATTATTCGCCTATACGTCAGCGGAACCTCGTTCGCATTCATATGCCCCAGCAACCTTTTAATGGGCGTACCGTGCCAGGTTTGTAGATAGAATTGGTCTTGATTCTTTCTGAACGAGGCCGGAAAGTGATTGTTGTTTACGAGAACTCGTGAACTAGCCAATGCCTCATACCAGGCTTCCGTACCTTGACAGACGATTTTGCTCACACTGCCAAGATCTCGTGCGTAGTCTGAAGTCGACCAAAGCGTGTCGATTCCTGGGGAAATCGAGGTAAGTGACTCGTATATGGCAAGAGGCACGTCCGAAATCGACTTGCCGTTGAAACTCTCGAAGAAAATGGAGGGCCGGAGCACTCCCCAATTTTTCTCCATGAGCACCCGTCTGCCGAATCGGCTGCGTTCGAACGACGATAGTGGGGGGCCGATAGACACGGTCACCGATCCTCTAGCATCGGCCGAAACCGCTAGCCGCATGAACTCACTGACCTCATCCATAGGTCTTAATGAGAGAATTGGAGCAGCTGAGACTCGCTCAGCCGTGTGACTATCACGTCCTTTGGGAACCGCATGAACATAGAAGGCGCCGCTAGGGAGCGCCCGATGCTCTGACCTGAACTCGTAGTACCACTCGCCATCGCGAATCAATTGGGGGGACTCAGAAACCCTATGTAGTGATCGAGACTTCAGGACGAGTCTTGATGGCGGAATCTGCGCTCGGAGTCCCAATCGCACGGATCCATTAGAAATCTCCCCGTAGACTACCTCTATAGCTCGGGGCGCAGTATCGTCGTCGTACACCAGCGACCCGGCTGTCGAGGACTTCACGGCTAGATCAACTATTGGCTTCGGCAGGTAAAGGCGCTCCTCCAACACAATCTGTGCGCTCTTGAATCGAACAAGTAGCGCCAATTCGGCAACCGAAGCATCATCAACTATTGCCGTAAAGACAGAATTTGAGTAGTCCCGCCAAGGGTCTCCCGCGTGCAGGTTGACCACGTGATCCGGTTCTGCCGTCCGCGCTACATAGGCACCTGCTGGTGACACGACGAGAACCTCTCTATTCTCGCCGATCTGCAGCCCGTCCACATATGCGCTAAATCGGATCTCAATTTTTCGTCCCACTCTACGCGATGAGAGGAAACGGGTTTTCAGCCGGAGTTGTTCCTCCCGTACTCTGCGAACATCTGACGGTATGTCGAGATCAAGGCGCCGTATCCACGATCCATCAACCTCAAGGAATCCATTCGCGTCCTCGCTGACAGGAATGCTGCCCGTATTCTCCTGCCAGAATCCAAGCAATCTCTCTACGTCCAGGCGGGACATTGATGAAACAGCCCATAAGGCCAGTTGAGCCTTCAAGGGAAGGCCAAGGGATCTAAGTTCATCGTGTCCGGACCTGTGCCCAGAAAGAGCGCTTTTGATTATCCTAAAGAACTCGTCATTCGCTGCCGGTATGGCCTCAACATGAAGCATCATGTCGGTAGAATTAATTCGCCGTTCAAGGAAATTCCGCGTGTCGTCGCTAGACTGCGCCACCTCAGAACGTAGCCGACGAGACATCTCGATCCGATCGACGAGGTTCCGGGTCAATTGGCGGCCCCTGGATCGTGTGTTCCTGCCATCAGGCAGACGCCACGAGTAAACGTCCTCCTGGAGGACATCGAATGTCCCAACTCGTGCCGTCCGCAGCGCGGGGAGTTGGTCCTCATAGTTAAGATTCTCAGGAAACACTGCGCCTGACGTAGTCCAGAACTGCCGTACATAGAGCCGGTTCCAGATGACCGGCTCATCGATTATGTGTGGAAATTTGTCCAGGTTCATACCGACGAGACGCTCTCTGTGGACGCGCTTAACGACCCCTGGTCGATGCCCGTCAGATTCTCCGTGACGACGGTATCCACCAATGACGAAGTCCGAACCTGATCCCTCGAGCGTCTCAATCATCTTCGTGTATGCATTCGGCAGAACCTTGTCATCGGCGTCGCAGAACGCAAGGTACGTTCCGGTTGATCGTTGGATGCCGATGTTCCTTGAGAATCCAGGGCCTCTTCGCGTTGAGTTTGCGATTAGCCTTATCCGGACGTCGCGGTGTGCAAGCTCGGTGAGTATTTCGCGTGATTTGTCCGTCGACGCGTCGTCTACGACGATAAGTTCTACGTTTCGATGACTCTGGTTCAGAATGCTCCGTACCGCTGACTCGACGTGCGCGCTCGCGTTGTAGCAGGGCATCACGACACTCACGCGGTTCCGAGTTCGCGCCCCGAGGACCCGGTGCCGCAGAATCCGAATCCAGCGCGGAGTGCGCCACTGGCTCAAGATCGCTGCCAATTTCTTGGCCCTGCGAAATCGAGGCTTATACTCGCATGGGAGAGGGCGTGTGGGAGGTCATCGAACTCGTGATGTGCGACGAGCCGAGCTACCACATCGGCGTGCTCCAGGCCATCAATAGTCACGAGCTGTACATTTGAAAGTTTCGCGAGAGAGTTTGGCAAACGGTCAATGTGCGGCTCAATCACGAGGATCGGAAGTGGCGAAAGCGTCCTGAGATTCTCCAAAACCTGTACCGCGGGCGACTCGCGGAGATCGTCGATGTCTGGCTTGAAAGCGAGGCCAAGCAAAGCAATCTTTTGAGCATTCGCTTGCATAGACGCGTGCGCGATGGTTTTCGCAACCTGCCGAGGCTTCCTGTCATTAAGTTTCCGTGCTCGCCGAATTAGACGAGCTCTCTTCGGTGCAGCATCGACAATGAACCATGGATCGACTGCGATACAGTGTCCGCCAACTCCTGGCCCAGGTCTCAAGATTTCGACCCGAGGGTGATGATTCGCCAAACGAATCAGTTCCCAAACGTCGACGTCTACTTTCTCGCAGATCGATGCGAGTTCGTTCGCGAACGCGATATTGACGTCACGGAATGTGTTCTCTGCGAGTTTGGTCATCTCAGCAGTGGTCGCATCAGTCAGTAGGATCTCACCCTGGCAGAAGACGCGATATAGATTGCGTGCGACTTCTGCGGCCTCGACCGTGAGGCCACCGACGACGCGGTCGTTGGTCACCAGTTCAACCATGATGCGCCCCGGCAAAACTCTCTCTGGGCAGTGGGCAAAGTGAATGATTGGCCTGTTGTCAGTACCGTCGAGGCTGAGGTCCGGACGCTCTTCCAGAATCCACGCCGCCATTCTCTCGGTCGCCTTCGGCGGGGACGTCGACTCAAGAATCACGAGATTCCCGCCGCGAAGGCATGGGGCAATCGATTTGGCTGCGGCTTCAATGTACGTAAGGTCAGGCTTCATGTCGTCCGTGAAGGGAGTCGGCACAGCAACGATGAAAGCGTCAGCGGGCTCGGGCGTAGTCGTCGCCCGGAGCGTTCCATGGGTTACGGCGCCTGCCACGTAGGTAGCCAGATCGGGCTCGACGAATGGAACGTCGCCTCGGTTGACTGCGTCGACTGTCGCCGTATTGACATCCACTCCGATGACCTTGACGTCGTTTGACGCCAAGATCGCAGCGGTCGGCAGTCCGATGTATCCGAGTCCGATGACCGCGACAGTACTGATGGACATACTCTCCTACCTCAGAATGTGACGTGGACGTTTGAAGGCCCATAGAACTGGACGATGCCGGTCGCGAGGACCTCTGCGTCGCTCACCATCCATGTGTGCGCACCATCGTCGGAGCGCCGTTGAACGAAGTTGAAGCGGTCGGCCGAGTAGATCGCCCCACCCGCTTCAGACACACGTCGCAAGAAGCCAGTGTCTTCCCCCGACCGCGACTCAACGAATCTGCAGCGCGCGGCCACCGCACGTCGTGCCACGATCGTTGGGCCCATCACGAAATCCGTGTACCGGTGCTCCCGCTCGGCGAAGCGCAGCAGTGTCGCGTCGGATCCATCGAGATGCATGTAGTGGGCCTGCTTGCCAACGACATCGGCACCCGAGTACATCAGTGCATCGAGTTGGTCTGCGAGGTAATGGGGGCCGTAGAAGTCGTCGTCGTCCATCTTGGCGACGACGTCGCCGCCAGCCGCATCGACCAGCCGGTTCAGGCATGCGCCCAGGGGCACATCGGCGTCGGCATGTAGAAGAACCACGTCGTCCAGGCCGGCCGTCTTCGCGCGCAGACGCACGTCATCGGCGTCGATCTCGAATCCATGCGTGAGCAGCGCGAGTTGCACCCGGACGTCCACCTGCGACGCGACGGTCTCGATCACGTCGTTCAACCGATGCGGCCGGTTCGTCGAGACGATGGCCGTCACGGTTGGGCGCTCGAGCTCGGCCGAACTCGCCAGGCCCACGTCGTGGAGAACTCCTTGGACGCGCGCACCGTAGGTGTGCTCGCGCCAGATCCGCCGCTGGGCGCGATGTGTGGCGCGGTCGCGGAGCTCGGCCGAGTTCACCAGCGCACGGACGGTGTGGCCAGCCGTCTCGCGGGAGTCCACGACGAAGACCTCGTCCGGCGGGAAGAACTCACCGATCGCCTCGCTCGGCGTGGTGACGACCGGTGTGCCACAAGCGCTGATCTCGAACAGGCGGCGTGCGCACATGCTGGGCGACCCGACCACGGAGTTCACGTTGAGAAAGACCTTGTACTCGCGGTAGGCCGTGAGCATCTGCTCGTAGTTCAGCGACCCGACGACGTGCTCGTCGAGGGGCGACGGGAACTGGTACTTCTCGTCACCACCGGCGAACCGGGAGAAAATCTCGAGACCGTGCTGCATCTTCGGCGAGACGTCGAGGGCGCCGCCGAGCAACAGATCCATTTGCTGGCGACGCACGGGGTACTTGTGCGCGAAGTACATGCCGCCGAACGCGACGTCGCGCGACGGACCGCCACCGTGCGAGCGGATCGGGTTGTGGATCGCCGGCTGCGCGGCGAATGGCAGGACCCCGACCCTGTCGTGCCCGAGTGCTTCGACATACGCGGGGATTCGGTTCACGTCGGTCGTGTAGACCCGGTCGAACAGGCGTGCCGTGTCCAAGAAGTCGTCGAAGTGCACGGGGTCTTCCTTGTTCCAGAAGACCGTGGGAATTCCGAGGCTCTGGCACGTCTCGACAAGCTCGACGAGCGCCGGACGCGGTGCCGACGGGCCGGCGAGGTGATACTGCCAGACCCCTTCGTTGCCGTTCCATGCCGACTCGACGAAGAGCAGGTCGACGGGCCGAGTCGAAAGCACTTCCTGGAACGTCTCGGGGGCGAGGAGCACTTGATCCCACTCATAGCCGAATGCGAGTCGCGAGAAGTCGTCGAGAATCACCCCGACGCGGAGGTTCCGGCGAGGATCCTGTGGACGGACGGGCCAAGGATCGAACGAAACCGTACCCTCGAACGCGTGCGCGGTCGCTGTTGGTCCGCCAACCTTTAGACGCCGGATGAAAGTGCGCAATTGGGACATGCCACCGGTCCGCAGATGCCATGCAGCGCGTCGCAGCGTTGCAACCTTGCTTTCCACGGTGTCCCCAAGCGTCTTCGCGAGCCACGTCGGCCTCATGGCCGTCAGTGCGGCCCTCGTATCTTAGCGCTACGCACAGCACTTCTTACACTTGTCCACTACGTGAAAAGTCACGGAACGTAGGACAGTGCTAGCAAACCACCACCGCGCACGGTCAGCGACCCAGCCGAATGCGGCACGACGATTGATTCGCCCGACGTAAACTTCTGAACCCCGCCCGACGTCGTCACCTCGACCTCGCCGTCGACGACGACGAGGACCCGCGGCCCGCGTGCCGGCAGCGTCGTCGAGTCGGCCCCGGGCCTACCGACGACCAGCCCGAACTCGCGCGTCGTGGCCCGATAGTTGACCAGATCACCCCCGAGCGGCACCGTGCGAGGGCGCGCCGCCGGGCCAGGCTGGAAGTCGGCGCAGTCGAGCAGGGCGTCGACATCCACACGCTTGTGGGTCAGCCCCGCGCGCAGCACGTTGTCGGAGCTCGCCATCACCTCCACCGCGCACCCGGAGAGGTAGGCGTGCACGTGCCCGGACGGCACGAACATCGCCTCCCCCGGGCGCAGCGTCAGCCGGTTGAGCATCAGCGAGACCACGGCGCCGGGATCACCCGGGTGCTGCTCCGCCAGAGCCACGACGGTCTCGTCGGCCCGTGGGGAGTCGCTGCCCGCCTCGAACCGGTCAGCGACCGCGGCGACGGTCAGCGCGAGATCCGCGGCGCCGTCGGATGACTGCCCTGCGCGGACGGCGAGCGCGAACGCCTGGCTGATCCCGGCCGCCGTCGGACGGGACTGCAGGGCGGCCCGGATGCTGGCGACGAGGTCACCCGGCAGCCCGTCGAGGAGGGTGAGGATGCGCTGCGGGCGGCGGAACCCGCTCAGCACCTCGAATCGGCTGAGCGCGACGACCATCTCGGGCTTGGCCTGGTCGTCGCGGTAAGTCCGCTGCGGGTCGTCGAGCGCGATGCCACGGCGGTTCTCGGCGTTGAACCCGGCACGGGCCCGGTGCGGTTGCGGGTGGACCTGCAGGGAGAGCGCGCGGTCGGCCGCGAGCAGCTTGAGCAGATACGGCAGGCGCGGCCCGTACGCGTCGACGACGCCCGCACCCATCACGCCGTACGGGTCGGCGCGGATCAGCTCCGCCAGACCGACGTCGCGCCCACCGGGCAGGTGAACGACCGACGGGCCCTGCGGGTGCGCTCCGAGCCACAGCTCGGCGGCCGGCCGGCCGTCGACCGGAAGCCCGAGAACGCCCTGCAGCGCCGAGGTGGACCCCCAGTCGTAGCGCTGCAGCGCGTTCTCGAGCCGATACACGGTCATAGGGTCAGAGGTTAACCCCGAGCAGGTCGCCGATCGGGCCGATCGTGAAGTAGACGACGAACAGAGCGGCCGCCAGCCACATCAGCGGGTGCACCACCTTCGCCTTGCCGACGGCGATCTTGATCAGCACGAAGGCGAGGAAGCCGGCGCCGATGCCTGCGGTGATCGAGTAGGTGAACGGCATCAGGACGATCGTGAGGAAGGCCGGGATGGCGATCTCCCAGTCGTTCCAGCGGACCCCGGTCACCTGCGTCATCATCAGGAACCCGACGAAGACGAGGGCCGGCGTCGCAGCCTCGTACGGGACGAGCGCGACCAGCGGCGACAGGAACGTCGTCAGCAGGAAGAGCACACCCGTCACGACGGAGGCGAGGCCCGTGCGCGCACCCTCGCCGACACCGGTCGCAGACTCGACGTAGCTCGTGTTGGAGGAGACTGAGGCGGCGCCACCGGCCGCGGCGGCGATCGAGTCGACCACCAGGATGCGGCGGGTGTTGGGCGGGTTGCCCTCCTCGTCGAGCAGGTCCGCCTCGCCACCGACGGCCACCATGGTGCCCATCGTGTCGAAGAAGTCGGCGAGCAGCAGCGAGAACACGAGCAGGATCGCGGAGACGGCACCGATGTTCTGGATCGAGCCCAGCAGGGAGAACTGCCCGATCAGGGAGAAGTCCGGGATCGCGACCCACTGGTCCGGCAGGTCGGGGCTGTTGAGGTTCCACCCGCCCGGGTTGACGGTGCCGTCCGCGCCGACCTTCGGGCCGATCTTGGTGACGGCCTCGATGACGACGGCGAGGATCGTCGCGGCGACGATTGCGATCAGGAGCGCGCCGCGGACCTTGCGGACGGAAAGGACGATGGCGAGCGCCAGGCCGATCACGAAGACGAAGACCGGCCACCCGGCCAGAGACCCGTTGGTGCCGAGCTGCAGCGGCGTGCCGCTCCCGGCCGAGACGAATCCGCCGTTGACGAAGCCCACGAGCGCGATGAAGAGTCCGATGCCGACGCTGATCGCCGTCTTGAGCTCGACGGGCACGGCCCTGAAGACCGCCTCGCGGAACCCGGTCAGGACGAGCACGAGGATGATGACACCCTCGATCACCACCAGACCCATGGCGTCGGCCCACGTCACGCCCTCGATCGAGGCGATCGAGAAGGCGACCACCGCGTTGAGACCGAGCCCGGCTGCGAGCGCCAGCGGGAAGTTCGCGACGACACCCATGAGGATCGTGAGCAGGCCGGCGACGAGCGCGGTGGCCGCGGCGATCTTGGCCAGGCCGTCGTCGCCGCCGAGGAACGCACCGGTGCCGTCCGGCGTCGTACCGAGGATCAGCGGGTTGAGGACGACGATGTACGCCATCGCGAAGAAGGTAACCATGCCGCCGCGAATCTCGCGGCCGACGGTCGATCCACGGGCCGAGATCTTGAAGAACCGGTCGATCGTGGAGGAACCCTGGGTGGGGTGTGGATTTTGTGTGCTCGTCGCCATGCGCGACATCGTGCCAGAAGTTGCGCGCTGGGTAACTATCCGTCCTTGCCGAGCGAACGCCTCGTGACTACCCGAGCTCCGGGTTGAAGTAGTCGATCTCCGCCGACACCCAGGGGAAGACCCACCCGAAGAGCAGCACGACGACGCCCGCCGCCGCGGCGAGCATGATGAACACCCGCAGTGCGGCGGGTCCGGGCAGGTGTCGATAGATCCAGCCGTACATCACAGGACTCCCGGGTCGTCGACGATTTGCTCGGGCATGCCGTCGGCGCGGTCCATCCATCCGACGAACTCGGCGTGCGTGATCCAGCGGGTGGAGTTGCCGTACGCCCCGAGGACGGGGTCGTCGCACGTGGTCAGGGTGAGCAGCCGGTCCACGGGCTCGGCCGTCGGGTCGCCGGGGACGGGCGCGACGACGTCGACCTGGCTCGGGGACACGACCTCGTGCGTCGTGACCTCGTAGACGTACCAGGTGTCGGCGGTCTCGACGATCACCTGGTCGCCCTCGACGAGGTCGGGCACGTACAGGAACGAGTTGCCGTGGGTGCGGCGGTGCCCCGCGAGGGAGAAGTTGCCGACGTCGCCGACCTGCGCGGTCTCGGTGTAGTGCCCGGCGTTGGCGCCGTCGAGGACGTCGAGCCCCGTGCCCTCGAGGATCGGCATCGTGTTGTTGGTCTTGCCGTACCAGGTGGGCACGATCAGCACGCCCATCATCTCGCCATACCCGACGGGTTCCGGCACGGGCGGCGGGTCGGTGGTGTTGAGCTCCGCGACCTCGCGGACCACCGGCGTCATCACGTCCTGCTCGTAGTACTCCTCGAGCTGGGTCTCGGCGGCAGCGTCTGCCTCCACCGACGTCCACCACAGCTGCCAGACGACGAATAGCCCGAGGATCACGCCCGCGGTGATCATCAGCTCACCCAGGACCCCGACGAACGTCACGCGGGGCGCGGGCCTGCCTCGCGACGGCGCCGCGTGCGCGGGGCGCTGCTGGGTGAACGACATGATCCATGTATACCTGGTGCGCGGCCGTTCTACTGCCTCGGTTCAGGCCCGACCCACGCGTCCAGGGCGGCGTCGAGCTCGGCCCGTTCGGGCTCGGAGAGCAGCAGCTCGATCCGGTGCCGGTCGGCCCAGAGGCCTGCCGCCGCCGCGAGACCGGCCGCGAGGCCCGCCGTCGTCGCGGCGTGCACCCGCCCGTCCGCGATCCACCAGTCGACGTCCACGCCGCCGACCGTCAGCTCGTCGTGCGCCCACCACGTCGTCGGGAGCCCAGAAGTCACCCGCACCACGGCCGCGTCGACCTCCTCGGGCTCCCCCGCGCCGTCGGGCTCACGGTCCCCCACGACGTCGAGCCCCAGCGGGCCGGCGAGCCGCGCCGGGATCACCGGACCCAGGGCCGCCCAGCACACGTGGTTCGCCGGCACGACGGCGGACAGCGCAGCCATGCGGAGCCGGTCGCCGTCCTGGGCGGGCAGGCGGTCGATCACGACGCCGTCCCCCATCTCCGCGAGGCCGTCCCAGATCTCCGCGGCGACGTCGGGCGGCACCGACCGGCCCACCGGCGGGAGGTCCTCGAGGACGGCCCGCCAGTCGGCATCGTCGAGGTCCGCGAGGGACGAGACTCCCCCGCACGCCACGAGAACGTCGTCGTCGAGACCCTCCAGGAACTCCGGCGCGGGGCCGAGGAGCGGGACGCTCTGCCCCGGCAGCGCGAACCGCCGGCCGAGATGGTCCCGCACCCACCAGGCGGTGTACGACGGCGCGCGGCCTCCGGTCGAGGGGGCCCGCAAGGTCGTCAAGAGCGCGGCCCGGGCACGCTCGTCCTCGCTGATCCGGGCCATCATCGGGCCGAGCTCCGCGACGTCGAGATCCGCCACGGCCTCGAGCGTGCCGAGCGCGACGCTCTCCCCCAGCGTCTCGGCCAGCATCTCCAGGTACTCGGCCCAGTGGTCGAGCCAGTCGGCCGGGCCGTTCTCGGCGTCGTCGAGACCCGCGAGGTCGGGGCCGCTGTCCGGGGTCAGGACGTCGGGCACGCGCAGCACCGCGACGTCCGACGCGACGCCGAGCATCCGCAGCAGGTCGGGACCGCGGCGGTCGACCTCCTCGGCGGCCACCGGCTCGAGGTCGAGGACACCGTCCGCCCACGACCCCGGCAGGAGGCAGTCGCGAGCCGGCAGCGGGCCGTCGTCGGACTCCACCTCGAGCTCGCCCCACCAGAACGGGGCGTCGGCCGGGTCCAGGTCGGGACGGTCGGCGAGCGCGGCGGCGACGAGGTCGAGCGGCGTTCGTCGGTCAAGCGGCGTTCGTCGGTCGAGCTTGTCGAGACCAGACCGCCGGTCGAGCTTGTCGAGACCATCGAGCCCGTCGAGACCAGAACCGGCTTCGACAGGCTCAGTCAACGCCCGCCGGTCGAGCCCGTCGAGACCAGAACCGGCTTCGACAGGCTCAGCCAACGCCCGCCGGTCGAGCCCGTCGAGACCATCGAACTCCTCGAGCCCCTCGAGACCCAGCTCGTTCAACGCGTCGAACGCGTCCGCCGGCCGCGCCCCGAGCCGCTCGAGCAGCGGGTGCGCAGCATCGGGGTGCACCAGCCGGACCCCGGGAATCTCGGCCGCACGACCCTGTGGCACCAGCACCCCGCGCGGCCCGTGGATCGTCCGACCGTCGCGCAGCGGCACCCCTAGGGTCGCCATCGCCTCCGGTGCGCCGGGCTCGTGCACCCAGCGGGCCAGCACCTCGTACGCCGCACGCCATGCGGCGGGGTCTCGGTCCGGGAGCGCGCCGACCGCGTCCGCCAGGTCCGTCACGGTCACACCGCAGGTCCGCGCCGCGGCGAGGCAGCGCGGAGGGACGGCGACGAGGTCGGGCGTCCCGGAGGCGAGCAGCGCCAGCGCGTCGAGGTCCTCGCCGATGCCGCCGAGCACGCAGCGGGCGTCCTGTGGCGCGACGCGAACCCCGGCCGAGACCAGCACCGGCGCCGTCCGCACCGCCGCCACGATCGCCGCGTGCAGGCGTGCGTCCAGCTCCGAGCCGGGCAGTCCGACGGGGACGAGGTCCAGCGGGTGCCGCCCGGCCTCTCCGGCACGCGCGACGAGCCGGGGGTACGACGCCGCGGCGCGCGCAACAAGCGCATCAGTCACCGGCCCCGGGGTGGTACGACGGCGCCCCGGGTCGACCGGGAACGTCGCCACCAGCAGCGCGGGCAGCGTGGAGGCGTCGTCGGTCGGCGTCGGGGCATGGATGACGCAGGGCGCGGCACCCTCGCGCGGCAACGCCCAGGTGACCGACCAGCGGGTACCGCGCTGCTCGACCGGGCGGTCCGCCACCAGGGCCTCGGGCAGATCCCCGCCGTCGCGCACGACGATCCAGCGGTCCTCGACGTCGGCAAACCGCCGCACGACGCCGTCCTCCACCACGGTCACGGAGTCGAGCCCGGGCAGGGCCAGCAGCAGGGTGTCGTCGATCGCCTCGACCGCCGCGCGGACGGCGGGCACCGAGCCCGGGCGCAGCCGGAGCACGACGACGGTCTCGCCCGGTGCCGGGACGTCGTCGCCGAGGTCCTCGGGCGCGGCGGCGAACGGGAGGCGAAGTGCCGGCAGGTCGCCGTCGCGCTCGTCGACCGCCGAGGCCAACCGGGCGCCGCCGGGGCCACCGGTGGCTGCGACGTCGTGCAGGAGCTGACGGGACCGGGCGAGGGAGAAGGTCAGACCGACAAAGGGGGCGGTGGTCTCGACAGGCTCGACCACCGCCCGCCGGTCGAGCTCGTCGAGACCAGTTTCGACAGGCTCAACCACCGCCGGCCGGTCGAGCTCGTCGAGACCCGTATCGACAGGCTCGACCTCCGGGGCGTCGACAGGCTCAGCCGCCGGGGCGCCCGAGGCGATCGTGACCTCGTCGGCCACCGCGCGCACCGCGCTGAACCCGACCCCGAACCGGCCCACGGACTCGCCGTCGCGCTTGGCCGACGCCCGCATCCCTGCGAGGGCCGCCGCACCAGCGCGGTCGAGCGGAACCCCCGGCCCGCGGACGACCAGGACGGCGTCGTCGGGCCGGAACTCGACCGTGACGTCACCGCGGACTCCCGCTGCGGCCGCGGCGTCGGCGGCGTTCTGCGCCAGCTCGACGACGACCCGGTCGCGGTAGTGCCCGCGCGCGTGGTCCTCCTCGAGGTTCGCGTCCTCACGGAAGCGTGTCGGGGAGGCGAGCCACGCGTCGAGCACCGACTGCCGGAGCTCGGTGGCGCCCAGCAGGTCGGTGGTCACGGGGTCGGCGGTGCCTCGGTGGTGTCGGCGGGCTTGGTCTCGACAGGCTCGACCGACGACTTCGACTCGACCGACGAACGCTGGTTGAGCTTGTCGAAACCGGTCTCGACGGGCTTGGTCTCGACAGGCTCGACCGGCGTCGGCTCGACCGACGGCGTGGTGCGCACGACCTCGATCGCGCCCTCGTCGATGATCGCGGACGGCTCGGGCCAGTCCGTCGGGCGTTCGGGGGCGTCCGTCTCGGAGTGCGCGCCGCAGCCGTGGTTCATGCTGACGACGGTGCCGTCGTCGGGCGACCACGCGTTGGTGCAGACGCCGAAGACCTGACCGAGCGAACCCTGGAGCAGCTCGAGGAACCCGCACGACCCGCAGGCCTGCGCGCTGGCGCGGGAGCCGCGGGACGTCGGCCCGTGGTCGCCGTTGTACCAGCGCTGCGCGGCGGCGTCCCGGCCGGCGGGCGAGAGCACGCGGGCACGGGCGAGGGCCAGCTCGCCGATCGCGACGTCGTCGATCTCGGGGTCGCCGGTCTTCTCGAACCCGGGCTCGAGGCGCGGGTCGTCGGCGCGGAACGGCAGCACGTCGCCGGGCCCGATGTCGCCGGGCTCCAGGCGCTGGTCCCAGGGCAGCCACTCGGGCGCGAGCACGGACTCGTCGCTCGGGAGCAGGTCCACCTCGCACACGGTGGCGACCTTGCCGCGCGGCACGCGGGCGAGGGTCACGATCCAGTGCCACCCGCGGTACCCGCGCATGGTGCAGGCGAAGTGGTGGGAGATGAGGCGGTCCGCCTGGGCGGAGGTGCCCAGGTGCTCGCCGACGTCGGTCGGGACGTCGGCGACCTCCACCGCCGCGGCGCGTGCCTCGTCGACGGCCGCGGTGAGCACGGCGTCGCGTGCGGCGCGGGCCGAGACCCCGGTGGCGCGCTCGTCCGGCGCGAGGCGTTCGATCACGGCGGCTGGCACGTCAGGCCTCGAGACCGTCGGCGACCGCACGCAGGATCGCGGCGGTCTTGGCGGTGCGGGCGTCGTCGGGGTAGCGGCCACGGCGCAGGCCGTTGCCGAGGGTCTCGAGCTGCTTCATCAGGTCCTCCACGATCAGGGCCATCTCCTCGGGGGAACGGCGCTTGGCCTTCGCGACGGACTTGACGGGCTCGAGCAGCCGGACGTCGAGCGCGGACGGGCCGCGCCGACCGTCGGCGACACCGAACTCGACGCGTGTGCCCTGACGGGGCTCCTGCGCGTTCGCGGGCAGCGCGGAGGCATGCAGAAAGACCTCGCCGCCTGCGTCGTCGGCGATGAATCCGAAACCGCGTTCAGTGTCGAACCACTTAACCTTGCCGGTGGGCACGTGAACCTCTATCTCGTCCGAGCGGATACCTGGCATCAGGCTACCGGTCGTGCGGCGTGGTCGTCGCATTCTGCCCGCGCGTACGCGCAGGTCTCCTGCCACGGACCCCGCACGCGCGTAGCCTGGAGCGGATGTCCACCTTCCCGACGTACGGCCGCGCGGTTGCCGCTCTCGACGCCGACGCGCTCGCCACCCTCCTGGCCGCGCGTCCCGACCTGGCCGCGCCCGCGCCGTCGTCCCTGCGCTCCCTCGGCGCCCGCGCCACGGGCAGGCCGTCCCTGGAGGTCGCGCTCGGCGGGCTCACGACGGCGCAGCTCGCCACCCTCGAGACGGTCGTCGCCCTGGACCCGGGGTCGGAGCCGGACGTCGGTGCGGGGCTGGACGCGCGCGACCACGTCGGGCCGGGACTGGTCGCGGAACTCGCCGACCGGATGCTCGTCTGGCACGACGACGCCGGGCTGCTGCGCCCCGCCCCCGGCCTCGCGGACGTGCTCGGGCCGTACCCCGCCGGCCTGGGGCCGCACGCCCACGGGTCCGCGAGCGCCGTCGCGAACCTGGACGACCTGCTGTCTGACGCGCCCGCGGGCGCGCGGGAGATCCTCGACGCGCTGACGTGGGGGCCGCCGATCGGGGTGCGTCCGGCGACGGGGCCGGGTGCGGAGGCCGCGCGGTGGCTGGTCGAGCGGGATCTGCTGGTCGACGCCGAGGAGCACGTGGTGCTGCCGCGCGCGGTGGGGCTGGCGCTGCGTGGCGGGCACGTGCACCGCGAGGTGCTGCTGGCCCCGCCGGCGCCGCCCGAGACGGCGGCCCCGACGGTCGACGAACGGTCCGTGGAGGCCGAGTCCGGCCGGGCGGCGACCGAGGCCGTGCGCTGGGTCTCGACCGCGATCGACGTGTGGTCGACGGAGCCCCCGGAGCTGCTGCGCTCGGGCGGCCTCGGGGTGCGTGAGCTGCGCCGGGTCGCGGGCACGCTCGAGATCGACGAGACGGACGCGGCCCTGGTCCTGGAGGTGGCGCTCGCGGCGGGCCTGATCGCGGCCGACGACGACGTGCTGGCGCCGTCGACGCTCGTCGAGGACTGGCTGGACCTGGAGACCCCCGAGCGGTGGGCCGCGCTGGTCTCGGCGTGGCGGTCGAGCCCGCGCACCGGGTGGCTGGTGGGCACCCGGGACGCCCGCGGGGCGCTGCGCTCAGTCCTCGACCCGGACCTGCAGCGCACGTGGGTGCCCGCACTGCGCGCGCGGGTGCTGTCCGCGCTGCACGAGATGCCCGGGCGCCGTCCGACGCCCGAGGCGGTGCTCGACGTCCTGCGCTGGTACCGCCCGCGCACCGTCCCGCCCGACCAGGCCGTGCGCGGGATCCTTCGCGAGGCTGCGCTGCTCGGCGTGACCGGCGCGGGGGCCTTCTCGCCGGCCGCCCTACCGCTCCTGGACGACGAGACCTCTCCCGAGGGCCTGCCCGCCCCGCTCGCCCAGGCGCTCCGCGCCGTGCTGCCCGAGCCGGTGGACGAGGTCCTCCTGCAGGGAGACCTCACCGGGATCGTGCCGGGGACGCCGACGTCGACGCTCGCAGCGCTCCTGGACGCGACCTCCGACGTCGAGTCGCGCGGGTCGGCCACGACGGTCCGCTTCTCCGGGTCGTCGATCGCGCGCGCTCTGGACGACCGGTCCGCCGACGAGCTGCTGGCCGCGCTCGCGGCGCACTCCCCCGTCCCCGTGCCGCAGCCGCTCGAGTACCTGGTGCGGGACGAGGCCCGGCGCCACGGCAGCATGCGTGTCGGCAGCGCATCGTCGTACGTCCGGTCCGACGACGTCGGTGCGCTCGCCGCCCTGGCCGAGGACCCGACGCTGGGACACCTGGGCCTGCGGCTGCTCGCACCGACCGTGCTGGTCGCCTCCGCCCCCGGGCCCGAGGTCCACGCCGCCCTGCGGGCCGCGGGGCGCTCGCCGGTGGTCGAGTCCGCGGACGGCTCGATCGTGCACCTCGCCGAGAGCAAGCGGCGGACGCGGACGAGCGTGCGGCCCGCGTGGTTGCCGCCCGGACGGCGGCCCCGGCCCGTCCGCCCCGACCCGCGCCTGAACGAGACCGGGGACGAGACCCCGGCGCAGCGTGCGGAACGGGCGCGGCGGGTTGCGGCGCGGCTGCTGGCGCGGGCGCAGGCCCGGCCGGACGACGCCGCGGCCACCACCCCCGGCGCCGAGCACGCGGTTGTGCACACCAACGGCGGCGTTGATGTCCACAACGGCGTGGTCGCCGGGAGTCAGCCGCCAGGGGACGTCGTCGCCCTCCTGCACGAGGCCATCGCCGACCGCGCCGAGGTGGACGTCGAGCTGATCGGCAACCGCGGCGTCCCGGAAACGCGACGGCTCAAGCCCCAGCGTCTCGACGGCGGGCGCCTGCGCGCGATCGACCTGGCCCGCGAGGCAGAGATCACCGTGGCCGTCCACCGGGTGGCGTCGGTGCGCGGCACGAGCCGCAGCGATTAACCGATCACCGCCCGGACGGACCGATAAAGCGCAGCACTGGATCAGTGTCTAGCCGATCTCCTGCCAACTGACAGTTCCGTCAACGGCCTCGATCGTGACGAGCACGTCCGTCCACGACTCGTCGTCGAACGTCGACTGACATGTCACAGAGCCCCCGACCGGGGCGATCGCAGGGTTCGGGCATTCGGTCGTCGATGAGACTCCTGAGTTCGAGTAGTTCTCGTCGATGACCGTCTCCAGCCAGTCGGAATCGAGTTCGACTCCCCCGAGGAAGCCCACGACGTTGGCGGAGCCCCAGTAGGCCAAGAACAGAATTCCCCAGGTCACCGGCTGCCACCAGGTGCCGCCTGTGACCGCAACCCGCCGCACGAGGTAGAACGGCACGCCAAAGACAGCGAGGATCGCCGTCGATCTCGGAAATTCGTACCCGGCTGCCTGGACGTACCGGACGTCCCACAGTGCGAGAAGAACGAATCCGGTGGCCCCGAGGACGAAGTATGACCAGCCGTCGGCGACCGATACGCCAGACTGAAGCAGCAGAACATCCGTCAGAATGTAGGCGATCGGGCTGCACGCGAGCAGCCATGCGGCGATGTTGTTCAACGGAATGCGATCGGCTTCTCGCTCAGGCGACGCGGGGATCTTCTCGCCGCGGGAGCCCGAACCTCCGCCTGGTGCAACGGGCTCGAACACCCAGAAGCTCCAGCCGTGTGGCGCTGGAGGCCATGAGGTGTCCGGTAGCCAGCCGACGGGTGGTTTCCACTCCGCGGGTGGCCGTGGCCACCCGGGCGGCGGATTGAAGCGGGGACTCATCCCGGGCACCGGTGTACCCGGCGACAGCATCCCCATCCCGCACCGTGGGCACGGCGAGACGGTCTCGAACTTCTCCTGCTGGCAGCGAGGACAGTACGGCTGAGGGATCTTCGTCAGCATTGCGTTCACGACGGAGATCGTACGTATCGAGCGAAATGGAATGATTGCGGTGTCCACCTACCAGACGCTCGGCCGCGGAATAGCAGCACCGCAGATCCGTTGAGACACTAGAAGGTCGGCACCGGCACCCCGGGCCGCCCGCGCACGCGAATCGAAAGGTGCCCATGCCTGACGGCCCCCTCATCGTCCAGTCCGACAAGACAGTCCTCCTCGAGGTCGACCACGAGCTCGCGGGCGAGGCCCGCCGCGCGATCGCGCCGTTCGCGGAGCTGGAACGCGCCCCCGAGCACGTCCACACGTACCGGCTGACGCCGCTGGGCCTGTGGAACGCGCGCGCCGCGGGGCACGACGCCGAGCAGGTCATCGACGCCCTGGAGCGGTACAGCCGCTACCCGGTGCCGCACGCCCTGCTGATCGACGTCGCGGAGACGATGTCGCGCTACGGCCGGCTGCAGATGCTCACCGACCCGGCCCACGGCCTCGTGCTGCACGCCCTCGACAAGGCGGTGCTGACGGAGGTGCTGCGGTCCAAGAAGACCGCGGGCCTGGTGGGCGAGAAGCTCGACGACACGACCGTCGTCGTGCACGCCTCGGAGCGCGGGAACCTCAAGCAGGTGCTGGTCAAGCTCGGCTGGCCGTGCGAGGACCTCGCCGGGTACGTCGACGGCGAGAAGCACGCGATCGCGCTCAGCACCCAGATCACGACGACGGAGCCCGACGGCTCGCAGACGTCGTCCCCGTGGCAGATGCGCCCGTACCAGGCCCAGGCCGTGGACGGGTTCTTCCACGGCGGCTCGGGCGTCGTCGTGCTCCCCTGCGGTGCGGGCAAGACGATCGTCGGCGCCGGCGCGATGGCGAAGTCGGGGACGACGACGCTGATCCTGGTGACCAACACCGTCAGCGCGCGCCAGTGGCGCGACGAGCTGCTGCGCCGCACCGACCTGACCGAGGACGAGATCGGCGAGTACTCGGGCGCTCGCAAGGAGGTCAAGCCGGTCACGATCGCGACGTACCAGGTGCTCACGACCCGCCGCAAGGGCATCTACACGCACCTGGAGCTCCTGGACGCCCGCGACTGGGGCCTCGTGATCTACGACGAGGTGCACCTGCTGCCCGCCCCGATCTTCCGCATGACGGCGAACCTGCAGGCCCGCCGCCGGCTCGGCCTGACGGCCACCCTGGTGCGCGAGGACGGCCGCGAGGACGAGGTGTTCTCGCTGATCGGCCCCAAGCGGTACGACGCACCCTGGAAGGACATCGAGGCCCAGGGGTACATCGCCCCGGCCGACTGCGTGGAGGTGCGGCTCACGCTGCCCGACTCCGACCGGATGGCGTACGCGATCGCGGAGCCGGAGGAGCGCTACCGGCTCGCGGCGTGCGCGTCCGGCAAGAACCGCGTCGTGGAGCAGATCGTCGCCCGCCACCCCGACGACCAGGTGCTGGTGATCGGCCAGTACATCGAGCAGCTCGAGGAGCTGTCCGGGCACCTGGACGCCGACCTCATCACCGGGCAGACCCCCGTCGCCGAGCGCCAGAGGCTGTTCCAGGCGTTCCGGACCGGTGAGATCAACCGGCTCGTGGTCTCGAAGGTCGCGAACTTCTCGATCGACCTGCCCGAGGCGTCGGTCGCGATCCAGGTCTCCGGGTCGTTCGGGTCCCGGCAGGAGGAGGCGCAGCGCCTCGGACGCATCATGCGCCCGAAGGCCGACGGCCGCACCGCGCACTTCTACACCGTCGTCGCGCGGGACACCGTCGACCAGGACTTCGCGGCGCACCGCCAGCGGTTCCTCGCCGAGCAGGGCTACGCCTACCGGATCGTGGACGCGGAGGATCTCGGCGCCGCCACCGGCCGCTCGCTCTAGGCGTCGACGAGCCCTCAGTTCAGTTCGACACAACCGAAGTGTTGCGCCAACAGACCGTTTGACGTTGCCAAAATGTTAGTGCATCGATGCAGAAGTGACCTGGCAGAACACCCGAACAGCTCGGGAGTGAGCCCCACCGGCAAAGCCGTGCCGAATCGTTGATGTTCATCAAAACGTTGACGTTGCAACGATTCTCGCCGAACCGACCTCTTGACATCCCTTCGGAGACAGGCTTAACGTCACGATTGCATCACGGTGTATCGATGCACCGAGAAGCACCAGACCGTCCTGACCGTCATCGACAGCCGTAGGGAGCGGCGACCTGAACGAACCGGCGGGCGCACCGACGCACCCGCCGTGGAGCTCCGAACGATCCACCGCCGTCAGGACGGCCGACATCACGCGTGGCGCGACCCACGCAGGCAGGGGGCCGATCGCTCTCTTCCTGCCGTCCGCGCACCGCCGGTCAGCACCGCCACCCACCCCGACGCGGCCACGTCGGGGCCAGGCCCCGGGGCGGCTGACCACCAGCAACGCACGCGGACCGAGCAACGATGCCGGCCCGCGCCAGGCAACTCGAAGGGAAGAACGATGACATCCATCCGAGCACGGAAGCTCTCGGCCGCACTCCTGGCCGCTACGTTCCTCGTCGGCGGCAGCATCGCCACCTCCGGTGCGGCGACCGCCGCCGCACCCTGCGACTACCCCGCGCAGCAGATCGACCTCACCGACTGGAAGGTCACGCTGCCCACCGGCTCCGGGACCTCCCCGACCGAGATCGAGCAGCCCGACCTCTCCGACTTCTCGGTGGCCCCCTGGTTCCAGGTCAACTCCAAGTGCACGGGCATCCAGTTCCGTGCCGCCGTCAACGGCGTCACGACGTCCGGCTCCGGCTACCCCCGCTCCGAGCTGCGCGAGATGACCGAGGACGGCACGGAGAAGGCGTCGTGGTCCGCGACCTCCGGCACCCACACCATGGTTTTCCGCGAGGCGTTCAACCACCTGCCCGAGGACAAGCCGCACCTGGTCGGGGCCCAGATCCACGACGGCGACGACGACGTCACGGTCTTCCGCCTCGAGGGCACGAGCCTCTACATCACCAAGGGCAACGACACCCACCACAAGCTCGTGACCAGCAACTACAAGCTGAACACGGTCTTCGAGGGCAAGTTCGTCGTCAAGAACGGCCAGATCAAGGTGTACTACAACGGGGTGCTGCAGACGACGATCGCGCACACCTCCTCCGGCAACTACTTCAAGGCCGGCGCCTACACCCAGGCCAACTGCGGCAACTCCTCGCCGTGCAGCACGTCCAACTACGGGCAGACGTCCCTCTACAAGCTCGACGTCACCCACTCCTGACGGCCCGCGTGCCCGGTCCCGGTACCCCGGGGCCGGGCACGCCCGTGTCCGTCGACCCGCAGCGGCGAGCCGCGATGGCGCACGCGCTCCCACTGCGCGAGGATTCGGGGGTGATCACCCGCAGGGCCGCAGTGCCATCCGTCCTCGCACGTCTGATCGTCACAGCACTCGCGGCGCTCGCCCTCGTCGCCACGGCAGGCCCAGCCCTCGCGGAGGACCCCAGCAACCTCGAGTCGCCCGTCACCGACAGCGCCGACGTGCTGGGCGACGACGCGGACGCGATCAACGAGCGCTTCGACGCGGTGTACGACGACACGGGCCTGCAGCTCTGGATCACCTACGTCTCCACGTTCGACGGGATGGACGGCGAGCAGTGGGCCGACTCGACCGCCACGGAGTCCGGCCTCGGGGCCGCCGACGTGCTGATCGCGGTCGCGGTCGACGACCGGCGGTACGGGGTCTCGGTGGACTCCGCCTCAGGCCTGAGCAGCAGCGACGTCGAGGACCTCGACACCGCGGTCCGCACCGAGCTGCGCGACGACGACTGGGCTGGCGCGGCATACGCGGCGGCCGACACCGTCGACGGCAGCGCAGGCGGCTCGGACGACAGCTTCTCCACCTGGCTCTTCGTCCTCCTGATCGGCGGGTTCGCCGTCATCTTCGTCGTCACGCTCGGGCGATCCCTCTACCGGTCCCTGCGCGGCGCCAAGAAGTCCGACGCACCCGCGCGCAAGAACCCGAAGCAGGTCGACCCGTTCGAGGGGATGGACGACGCCGAGCTCGCGCGGCGCGCCGCGGCAGCTCTCGTGACCCTGGACGACGCCGTCACGAGCTCCGCGCAAGAGGTCGGGTTCGCCGAGGCAGAGTTCGGCGAGGCAGCCGCGCTCGAGTTCCGCGAGGCCGTCGAGGCGGCGCGAGGGCAGCTCACGCAGGCGTTCGACGCCCAGCGCACCACCCCGGAGCACGGCCGCGCGGCATCGGTCGAGGTGCTGGACCTGTGCGCGGCGGCCGGTGCCTCCCTCGCCACCTACACCCGCAAGTTCGACGAGCTGCGGGACCTGCGCCGTCGTGCGCCCGAGCTGCTCGACGCCGTCGAGGTCCGCGCCGGCGGGCTGGAGGCCCGGATCGCCGACGCGCGCGCGACACTCGCCCAGCTCGGCCAGACCTACCCGGCCGAGGCCCTGACCTCCGTGGCGGACAACCCTGACCAGGCGGCGTCCCTCGTCACCGCGGCCCGGCAGTCCGTCGCGAGCGCCCGCACCGCCACGCGTGCCAAGACCGTGCCGCACCTGCGCGCCGCCGAGGCCGCCGTGGACCAGGCCCGCACCCTGCTCGACGCCGTCGACGGCGCGGGCGAGGCCCTCGCCTCCGCGCAGCGCAACCTCACCCGCGCGGTCGGCTCCCTGACCGCCGACGTCGCGGACGCCGACCGGCTCGCCCCGGACGACCCCACCGTGCAGCGCCCGGCCGCGACCGCCCGCGAGGCCCTCAAGGCCTCCGCCGACACCCGCGACCCCCTGACCACCCTCGCCGAGCTCACCGCGGCCGAGGCCGCCCTCGACGACGCCCTCGCCCCGCACCGCGCCCAGGCCGAGCGCGACGTCCGCGCCCGCGCCCTGCTCACCGACACCTTCGGACGCCTGGACTCCCGGATCCGCGCGACGGGCGACTACATCGCGACCCGCCGCGGTGCCGTCGGCCCCGAGGCACGCACGCACCTCGCCGAGGCGCAGCGCCTGCTCGCGGAGGCCCGCGCCCTCGCCGCCGCACAGCCCGCCGAGGCGCTGGCGGTCGCCCAGCGCGCCGAGACCGAGGTGCAGCGCGCCGAGGAGATCTCCCGCGCGCAGACCACGGACTGGCAGCAGCAGCACAGCGGGCCCTCGCGCCGCAACGACCCCTCGCTCGGCGGCATGGTGCTGGGCGGCATCCTCATCGACCAGGTGCTGCGCGGTGGAGGGCGCGGCCGACGCGGCGGACCCCCCGGCGGGTTCGGCGGAGGATTCGGCGGCGGCTTCGGTGGTGGCCGCGGCGGATCTGGCGGAGGCTTCTCAGGAGGCGGCGGTCGCAGCGGCCGCGGCGGACGGTTCTAAGACGGAGGACACGATGGCACGCAAGCAGAGCATCTTCGGGCGCATCGCCCAGCTGACCAAGGCAAACATCAACGCGCTCATCGACAGCGCCGAGGACCCCGAGAAGATGCTGGACCAGATGGTCCGGGACTACACCAACAGCATCGCGGAGGCCGAGGAGGCGGTGGCCCAGACCATCGGCAACCTGCGCCTCGCCGAGCGGGACCTCGAGGAGGACCAGACCGCGGCCACCGAGTGGGGCGCCAAGGCGCTCGCGGCGTCGCAACGGGCCGAGCGCCACCGCACGGAGGGCGACACCGCCAACGCCGACAAGTTCGACCGCCTCGCGCGCGTCGCCCTGGAGCGCCAGATCGCGGCCGAGGGCGACGTGAAGGCCGCGGAGCCGATGATCGCGTCGCAGCGCGAGACGGTGGCCAAGCTCAAGACCGGGCTCGAGACGATGCGCCAGAAGCTCGGCGAGCTCAAGTCCAAGCGCGACCAGCTCATCGCGCGTCAGCGCACCGCCGAGGCGCAGCAACAGGTCCAGGGCGCGATCTCCTCGATCGACGTGCTCGACCCCACGAGCGAGCTCGGCCGGTTCGAGGAGAAGGTGCGCCGCACCGAGGCACAGGCCATGGGCCAGGCAGAGATCGCGGCGTCGTCCCTCGACGCCCAGTTCGAGGAGCTCGAGGTCTCCGCAACCGACCTGGAGGTCGAGGCACGGCTCGCCGCGCTCAAGAACAACGGCTGACCCTCCCGCAGACGACGACGCCTGCCGCACCCGAGAGGTGCGGCAGGCGTCGTGGTGTCGGAGCGTCCGTCAGGCGGGCATGGTGTCGCGCGCGACGGACTCGACGAACGCGGTCAGGATCGCGACGCCGTGCTGCTCGATGCCCTCACGGGACTCGGCGAACGCCGCACGCTGGGCCTCGCGCTCGTCCTCGTCGAGGTCGGCCGTCCAGCGCTCGACCAGCTCGGCGGTCGCCTCCGGCTGGAACTGGAGCCCGAGGCCCGAGCCGATCCGGAACGCCTGGAACGGGTAGAGCTCCGAGGAGGCGAGCCACTGCGCCGTCGGCGGGAGCTCGGCCACGGCGTCGCGGTGGCAGGCGACGGCGAGCATCGTGCGCTCGGTCTCGCTGACGACGGCGGCAAGCACCGGGTCCTCGAGCGCGCCACGACGCCAGAACAGCTGCACCGGGCCGCACTCGAGTCCCGGAGGGGCGTCCACCTGGACATGGCCGCCGCCGGCCTGCGCCAGCAGCTGCGCGCCGAGGCCGATCGCCAGCACGGGAGCCTCGGCGGCGAGCGCGCCGGCCATCAGGTCGCGCACGGGGGCCAGCCACGCGGCGGCGTCCTGCTCGTGCACACCGACCCCGCCGCCGAGGACCACGAGGCCGCCGGCGACGTCGTCGACCGACGGAACCGGGTCGCCGTCGTACACGCGCACGAGCCGCGCGCCGACAAGAAGATCAGACGCGGCGCCCGGCCCGAAGGCGGCGTCCTGCTGAATGACTGTGATGGAAGTGTTCACGACCGTCACGGTACTCCCAGCCCGCGGCCACCAGAAGTCGCGTCCGCCGATAGGCTGACGGTATGTCCGAGCCTCGCACGATCCTGACCCCGAATCCGCAGGACCCCACGATCCGGCGCACGTATCTCCTCGTGGACGGGGAGAACATCGACGCCACGCTGGGGATGAGCGTGCTCAACCGGCGCCCCGCACCGGAGGAGCGCCCCCGCTGGGACCGCATCGCGCAGTTCGCCGCGCAGCTGTGGGACCAGCCCGTTACGCCGCTCTTCTACCTCAACGCCACGTCCGGGCAGATGCCGATGCCGTTCGTGCAGGCCCTGCTGGCCATGGGCTACAAGCCGATCCCCGTCGCCGCCGAGGGCAACGAGAAGGTCGTCGACGTCGCCATCCAGCGCACGCTCGACGCGATCGTGCCCCGCGACGCCGACGTGCTGCTCGCCAGCCACGACGGCGACTTCCTCCCGCAGGTCGAGAGCCTCGTCGCCGGCGACCGCCGCGTGGGCGTGGTGTGCTTCCGCGAGTTCGTGAACTCCCAGTTCGCGGCGCTGGCCGACCGCGGCCTGGAGTTCTTCGACCTCGAGGGCGACATCGGCGCGTTCCAGGTTCCGCTGCCGCGCGTGCGGATCATCCCCATCGGAGAGTTCGACCCGACGTTCTACCTGTAGTCGGCATCCTCCCGGGCCCTCCGGCCCGGGAGGGCCCGCGCTCATGCCTCCGCGAGCACCCCGCGGAGGCGGTCGACGGTCCGTCCGAACACGGCGGCGTCGTCGCGCGCGTGCGCCACGACGAGCGCGCCCTGGATCTCGACGACGACGCGTTCTGCCATGTCCGCGGCGTCCGACGGCTCCCGGCCGACCGTCTCGAGCGCCGCACCGAGCGAGCCCTCCCACCGCTCGAAGTAGGCGTCGAGCGCGGCGCGCAGAGGCTCAAGTCCGGGCTCCAGGCCGACCCGGCCGATCAGACAGAGCCGCCGACCGCCGTCGAAGTACTCCACGACCGCGTCGAGCATCGCGTCGACGTCCGCGTCCCCGGCCTCGAGCGGCGTGAAGATCTCCCGCTCGAACCAGCCGGTGACGTCCTCGACGACCGCACCGAGCATCGCGGCCTTTCCCCCGGGAAACAGGTGGTAGAGGCTGCCCCGGCCGAGCCCGGTGGCGTTCGAGATGTCGGGCAACGAGGTTGCCGCAAACCCCTGCTCGCGAAAGAGCTCGGCGAGCTGAGCCACGACTGCTGTGCGGTCGGCCACGGTGCTACTCCTCGATGTCGCCCGGGATCGCGGGAGCGGGATCTACGAGCGTCGCAGGTGCCTGCCGCCCCCGCACAGGGTAGGCGGTGCTCGTCGCGCGATGAAACACGACGGCGACGAGCACGAGGAGGACCGATCCGACGAGCACCGGCGCCACGAGGAACTCCCATCCCACGGCGGCACTCATCACGATGACCGGGTTGGCACCGGCGGGCGGGTGCGTGAGACGGAGTGCGACCATCGCCGAGACGCCGGCCCCGACGGCGATCGCCGTGCTCCACCAGGTGACCGGCGCGAGCGTGAGCACGGCGAGACCGCAGGCCGTCGTGACGAGGTGTCCTCCGACGACGTTGGCTGGCTGCGAGAGCGGGGCCGCGGGGAGAGCGAACACGAGCACGCAGGTCGCCCCGAACGGCGCGGCAAGCAACGCCACGGGTCCGAGGCTGCCCAGGAGGCCGAGGACGGCGATCGCCGTCGCAGCACCGGACCCCGCGAGCGCGACGCGCCGAAGTCCGGGGTGGGGTTGGCGGCGGGCGAGGAGGTCGGGGAGCACGGTGGCCCTTTCTCGAGTGTTGTACTGATCAGTCAAAACCATACACACGTTGTACCGATCAGTACAGACAGTGTTCGCGGCGAGCTGCCGTCAACAGCACCTGCTCAGGCGGCTCCCAGACTTTTCGACGACGATGGGGGCATGTCATTCGAGGCACGCCTCGTCGTCGTCGACGACGAACCGAACATTCGCGAGCTCCTGGCCACGTCGCTGCGGTTCGCCGGCTTCGAGGTGTTCGCCGCCGAGAACGGCGCCGGGGCGCTCGAGCTGATCCGCGACACCCAGCCCGACCTGGTGGTCCTCGACGTCATGCTCCCCGACATGGACGGGTTCACCGTCACCCGCCGCATGCGCGAGAAGGGCCAGCACACACCCGTGCTGTTCCTCACGGCCCGCGACGAGACCCAGGACAAGATCGCCGGGCTCACGGTCGGCGGCGACGACTACGTCACCAAGCCGTTCAGCCTCGAGGAGGTCGTGGCCCGCATCCGAGCCGTGCTGCGCCGCACCCAGGCCGAACCCGCCGAGGACGCCGTCCTGCGCGTCGGGGACCTCGAGCTCGACGAGGACTCCTACGAGGTCCGCCGCGCCGGCCAACCCGTCGACCTCTCCCCCACCGAGTTCAAGCTGCTGCGCTACCTGATGATGAACGCCGGCCGCGTCCTGTCCAAGGCCCAGATCCTCGACCACGTCTGGCAGTACGACTGGGGCGGCGACGCCAACATCGTCGAGTCCTACATCTCCTACCTGCGGCGCAAGATCGACGCCGTCACGGTCGAGGGCCCCGACGGGTCGGGCGAGCCTGTCACCGTCGAGCCGCTGATCCAGACCAAGCGCGGCGTCGGGTACCTGCTGCGCAAACCCGCGCGCTGACGTGACCCTCCCACCACCGCCACCGCCGTCCCCCGGCACGGCGGACGACGTCGTCCCTCCCGTCCTCGGGAAGCCTGTCCCCACGCGCTGGTCGTGGTGGCAGCGCATCACCCTGCGTGCGCGCCTGGTGACGGTCACGATCCTGCTGCTGGCCGCCGGGCTCGGGATCGCGGCCCTGACGACGTCGACCGTGGTCAGCCAGTACCTCGTCAACGAGATCGACGAGTCCCTGCAGGAGACCGGCGAACGGTTCGACGGCCTCACGTCCGACCAGCTCGTCCAGGCCACGGGCGTCCTGCCGTCCGACTACTACGTGCTGCGCCGCACCGGCTCGGTCGACTCCGCGCCGCTGGTGCAGACCGCCACCGCCATCGAGTACGGCGTGCCCGACATCCCCGAGATGTCCACGCAGGAGATCGACGACGCCGCGCTCGAGCCCTTCACCGTCGACTCGCGGGCCGCCGGCCCCATCGCCCCCACCGTCGGCACCGAGTGGCGGGTCATCACCCTCCCCCTCGTGGACTCCACCGGCGCCACCGTCGGCGGGGCGTTCATCGGACTCCCCCTCGCGGAGATCGACCAGACCGTGACGTTCCTGGTCCGCACCCTGACCGTCAGCGCCGTCGTCATCGCCGCTATCGGCGGCCTCATCGCCGCCATCGCCGTGCGCCGCTCCATGCGGCCGCTGCGCGAGATCGAGGAGACGGCCGCCGGGATCGCCGCCGGCGACCTCAGCCGCCGCGTGCGCCCCGCCCCCGAGAACACCGAGGTCGGCTCGCTCGCCAACTCCCTCAACGTGATGCTCACCCACGTCGAGGTCGCGTTCGCCGAGCGAGAGGCGTCCGAGCAGCGGATGCGGCAGTTCGTCTCCGACGCCTCGCACGAGCTCCGCACCCCCGTCGCCGCCATCCGCGGGTACGCCGAGCTCTACGGCATGGGTGCCCTCACCGAGCCCGATCAGATCGACGACACCATCGCCCGGATCGAGGACTCCGCCACCCGCATGGGTGCCCTCGTCGCCGACCTGCTCGCCCTCGCGCGCCTCGACGAGGGTCGCGCCCTGCGCCAGGACCCGGTCGACGTCGTCCGGCTCGCCCAGGACGCCGCGCAGGACCTCCACGCCCTCAACCCCGACCGTGCCGTGACCGTCTGCGCGCTCGACGGCTCCGCACCGCCGTCGGACCTGGTCGTGACCGGGGACGAGGATCGCCTCCGCCAGGTCGTCATCAACCTCATCGGCAACGTCGCCCGCCACACCCCCGCGACGACACCCTGCGAGATCGCCCTCGGGCGGTCCGACGACGGCCGGGCCGTCCTCGAGGTCCGTGACCACGGCCCTGGGGTCGACCCCGCGCAGGCCGACCGGATCTTCGAACGCTTCTACCGCGCCGACGCCTCACGAACCCGAGAATCCGGCGGCTCCGGGCTCGGGATGGCCATCGTCGCCGCCATCGTCGCGGCGCACCGCGGAACCGTCCGCGTCGGCTCCACCCCGGGCGGCGGACTCACGGTCGTCGTCACACTGCCCTGACGGGGCTACGATGGCGCACCGTGGCTCTTCCGCGCCACGGACCTGACACCCCGTCGAAGAAGGCAGATATGGGCGCCGACACCACGGACGCACCGCAGTGGTTGCTCACCAGCTGGACCCGCAGCGCACAGGCCGCCGGGGCGACGGCCTCCCGTGAGGAGATCCGGGCCGTCGGCGACGAGCTCCTCTCCCGCTGGCTCGACCCCGCCCGGCACTTCCACAACCAGCGCCACCTCGGCGACGTCCTCAGCCGCGTCGACGAGCTCTCCCAGGAGACCCACGACCCCGACCTGGTGCGCCTCGCCGCCTGGTACCACGGGGCCGTCTTCAACGCCGCCGACAAGGTCGCCTACGCCCAGAAGGGCGGCGAGGACGAGTCCGCCAGCGCCCTCATGGCCATCGAACAGCTCACCGCGCTCGGCGTCCCCGAGGCCAGCACCCGGCGCGTGGCCCACCTCGTCAACGCGCTCGTGCGGCACGCCCCCGACGCGACCGACTTCGACTGCGCCGTGCTCTGCGACGCCGACCTCGCGGTCCTCGCGTCCGAGCCGCAGCGGTACAAGGAGTACCTGCAGTGCGTGCGCGACGAGTACGCGCACATCCCCCGGATCGACTACGTCCGCGCCCGCATCGCGATCCTCGGCAAGCTGCTCGGACGGCGCTCGCTGTTCTGCTCGCCGCTCGGCGCCGCGTGGGAGGAGCCGGCGCGGCAGAACGTCTCCGCCGAGCTGCAGCGGTTGCAGAAGGAGGAGCGCAGGCTCGTCGCCGCCGGGGTCGAGGCGGGCACTGGCGACGCGACCGATTCCCCCGAGGCCCCGAACTAGTCAGGAGCGGCGCAACAGCTCCCCGCCGCGCTCGATCGCCTCTGCGCGCGTCGTCACGCCCAGCTTGCGGTACAGGCTCGCGACCTGCGTCTTCACCGTGTTGCGCGAGACGAAGAGCCGCCGGGCGATCTGCTCCAGCGTGAACCCCTGGACCAGCTCGCACAGCACTGCCGTCTCACGGCGACTCAGGCTGCCGACCCGCTCCGGGCGCGGCAGCTCCGTGGCCTGTCGCGTCTCGTCGATCGTCATCGTCATCGTCATCCCCTCCACTCGCGGCAACCGCCTCGGTACGGTCGCCGTTGTGGATGAGACGAGGCAGTCTGCGGACTATGACGCGAAACGTGCAAAGTATTCTGGACAGATGTCCGTGCTGATCGACTCCCCGCGCTGGCCGGCCCACGGGCGCCTGTGGGGACACCTGATCAGCGACACCTCCGTCGACGAGCTCCACGACTTCGCCGTGCGCGCCGGGCTGCCGCCGCGCGCGTTCGACCTGGACCACTACGACTACCCCGCCGAGCGCTACGACCACTACGTCGGTCTCGGCGCCGTGCCCGTGGGTCGGCGCGAGATGGTGCGTCGGCTGGCCGCGTCGGGGCTGCGCGTGCGCGGGGCGGACCGGCCGGGCCCGTAGAAGGTCCTCGCCGAGCGGCACCTTCTGGCTCCCACACCGCCGTCGTGAGGACCACAACGTGCCGCTCGGCGAACCGGCATCCGCGGCATCCGACCCGCGACGACCCCACACCGACCCAGGGGTCCGCACCGACCCAGGAGACCCGCACCGACCCAGGCGGCCGCCGCGGGGGCCGGGAACGACGACAGGCCGCCGACCGGGATGTCCCGGCCGACGGCCTGTCGTGCGAGGTGGTTCCGGCCGACCCCGGAGGGCCGCCCGTCACCGGGTCAGGCGTGGATCAGAAGTCCATGCCGCCCATGCCCGGGTCGCCTGCAGGAGCGGCACCGGCCGGCTCCGGCTTGTCGGCGACGACAGCCTCGGTGGTGAGGAAGAGCGCCGCGATGGAGGCGGCGTTCTGCAGTGCGGAGCGCGTGACCTTGACCGGGTCGTTGACGCCGGCAGCCAGGAGGTCCTCGTACTCGCCGGTCGCGGCGTTGAGGCCGTGACCCGGGGTGAGGTTGCGGACCTTCTCCGCGACGACGCCACCCTCGAGGCCGGCGTTCTCGGCGATCTGCTTCAGCGGAGCGTCGATCGAGCGGCGCACGATCTGCGCACCGGTCGACTCGTCACCCTCGAGCGAGAGGGTCGCGAACGCGGCCTCGCCGGCCTGGATGAGGGCGACGCCACCACCGGCGACGATGCCCTCCTCGACGGCAGCCTTGGCGTTGCGCACGGCGTCCTCGATGCGGTGCTTGCGCTCCTTGAGCTCGACCTCGGTCGCGGCACCGGCCTTGATGACGGCGACGCCGCCGGCCAGCTTGGCGAGGCGCTCCTGCAGCTTCTCGCGGTCGTAGTCGGAGTCCGACTTCTCGATCTCGGAGCGGATCTGGTTCACGCGGCCGCCGATGAGGTCGGCGTCGCCGGAACCCTCGACGATCGTGGTCTCGTCCTTGGTGACGACGACCTTGCGTGCCTGGCCGAGCAGGTCGAGCGTGGCGGTCTCGAGCTTGAGGCCGACCGTCTCGGAGATGACCTGACCACCGGTGAGGATCGCGATGTCCTGCAGCATGGCCTTGCGGCGGTCGCCGAAGCCCGGAGCCTTGACGGCGACGGACTTGAAGGTGCCGCGGATCTTGTTGAGCACGAGGGTCGCAAGAGCCTCGCCCTCGACGTCCTCGGCGATGATGAGCAGCGAGCGACCGGCCTTCATGACCTGGTCGAGCAGCGGCAGCAGGTCCTTGACGTTGGCGATCTTGGACTCGACGATCAGGACGTACGGGTCCTCGAGCACGGCTTCCTGGCGCTCGGCGTCGGTCTCGAAGTAGCGGGCGAGGAAGCCCTTGTCGAAGCGCATGCCCTCGGTGAGCTCGAGCTCGAGCCCGAAGGAGTTGGACTCCTCGACGGTGATGACGCCTTCCTTGCCGACCTTGTCGATCGCCTGCGCGATGAGCGCGCCGATCTCGGGGTCGCCGGCGGAGATGGCGGCGGTGGCGGCGATCTCCTCGGTCGTCTCGATGTCCTTGGCGGCGTTCAGCAGCTCGGCGGTGACGGCCTCGACGGCCTTCTCGATGCCGCGCTTGAGCGCGATCGGGTTGGACCCGGCGGCGACGTTGCGCAGGCCCTCGCGCACGAGTGCCTGGGCGAGGACGGTCGCGGTGGTGGTTCCGTCACCGGCGACGTCGTCCGTCTTCTTGGCGACCTCCTTGACGAGCTCGGCGCCGATGCGCTCGTACGGGTCCTCGAGCTCGATCTCCTTGGCGATGCTGACACCGTCGTTGGTGATCGTGGGGGCGCCCCACTTCTTGTCCAGGACGACGTTGCGACCCTTGGGGCCGAGCGTGACCTTGACCGTATCCGCGAGCTGGTTGAGCCCGCGCTCCATGCTTCGACGAGCAACCTCGTCGAACGCGATGATCTTTGCCATGAGAGTTATGTTCCTCCGCTGGTACGTGGAGGTCGGCCGGCGCCCGCGACGGACGGCCACGCTCGACGACGTTCCCTTCACGCCGCCGCACGGACCTCGCCTGTCGACCCGAGACTGTCACTCTCCTACAGAGAGTGCTAACCACATTATTGGCACTCGTGAGGCGCGAGTGCAAGACGGTGGACGTGTGTTGCGCCGACGGCGTACCCGGCCCTGTGGATCGCGCCCCGACGCGACGACGCCCTGCCCGTAGGATCGGCGCGTGAGACCCCGCAGTGCCCGAGGACGGGCCACCGTCGCCGCGATCGTCGTCGTGCTGCTCGGCCTCGCCGCCACCGGCACGTATGCCCTGACGCGGGAGACGATCGCCCACGTCGACCTCTACGAGGACGGCGTCGCGCTCGGGCCTGACGGCACGGTCTACCGCCTGCCCGCGGGATTCGACGCGACCTACCTCGAGGGCAGTCGCGTCCTGGACCCCGCGACGCTGGACGACGACGACCTCGACCCGGACGGCGACGTCACCACCGCGATCAAGCCCGTCGGCGGCGGGTCGCCGGCATCGGCACTCGCGGACGCCGCGGGTGCCGAGCAGACGGCCGAGAAGTCGCGCGCCTGGCTCGCCGCGGGGACGATCCCCGGCGCGTCGGCAGACCTCGAGGACCTGGGCACCGACGCGCTCCTGGACCTGCACGCGCTCGTGCTCGACAACGGGGCGTCCGTCGCCGCGCCGTCGCCGCCGTGGTGGTACACCTGGCCACGCGACGGCGCGTTCGTCGCCGTGGCCCTCGCGCGCACCGGCCACGTCGACGACGCCGCGGACGTCCTCGCGTTTCTTCAGGGGGTCCAGGAGGACGACGGGTCGTTCCAGGCACGCTATCTCCCCGACGGCTCCGGACCGCCCGACGACCGGGGCGAGCAGTCGGACGGCCCCGGATGGATGCTCTGGGCCACCGACGAGGTCCTCGCGGCCGCCCCCGTCGACGACCGCGCTGCCCTGCGGAGCCGTTTGGACCCGCTCGTCGACGCGTCGTCGACCTACCTCCTCAGCCTGGTCGACGTCCCGTCGTCCCTCCCGCCGGCGTCGAGCGACTACTGGGAGGTCGAGGCCGACGAGCTCACGCTCGGGACGGCGGGCCCCGTGCTCGCCGGTCTCGAGGCGGCCGCCGCGATCTACGCGGACGACGGCGACGGTGAGCGCTCGCGCTCCCTGCGCACGGCGGCGGACGAGACGCGGAACTCGATCGAGCAGACGTTCGGCGCCGCGGGCTACCCGCGCGAGATCACGGGCGGGGCGCGGGACGCCGCGACGGCGTTCGTCCTGCCGCCGTTCCAGCCGACACCTCTCGAGGGCGCCACCGAGGCCTGGGTCGCGTCGGTGGACGAGATGCGGCGCCCCGCCGGCGGCCTGGCACCCGGCGGCGGGTGGAAGAACGACGGCATCTCCTGGACGCCCCAGACCTCCCTGTACGCGTTGACGGCGGCCACGATGGACGACCGGCACGTCGCGCTCAGCTGGCTCGACTGGATCGACAGCCACCGCACGGACTCCGGGGCGATCCCGGAGAAGGTCCTCGCCGACGGCTCGCCCGCGGCCGTCGCGCCGCTGGCGTGGAGCGCGGCCAACGTGCTGATCGCCCTCGATACCCTGGACCGGAGCGCACCCGCACCACCGGAGGTGTCGGACACCGACGCGCCCGTCGACGAGACCGAGGTATCCCCGTGAACCGCATGTCGAGCGCCGCCGCGACCTGCGCGGTCGCCGCCCTGCTCCTGACCGGCTGCACGAGCGGTGCCTCGCAGGAGTCCGCCCCGTCGCCGACGTCCTCCCCGACGCCCACGGCCACGGCGAGCCCGAAACCGACCGAGACCCCGACCCCGACGCCGACCGGCCCCGAGGACCCGCTGCCCGACGGGGACGTCGACGTCCTACTGATCGGCAACGACTCCCGCGACCCGGAGAGCCTGACCGGCAACGCCGACACGATCATGCTCGCCCACGTCCCCGAGGACCGCGAGAACCTCTACCTGATCTCGTTCACCAGGGACATGTGGGTGCCGATCCCCGGTCTCGGCGAGGGGAAGATCAACTCGGCGTTCTCGCGCGGCGGCACCCCGACGCTCACGGAGACGGTCTCCGAGCTGCTCGGCGGCGTCGACGTCGACTACACGATGCAGACCAACTTCGCGGGATTCATCGCGCTGACGCGGGCGCTCGACGGCTTCGAGGTGGACAACAAGTACGCCACCTCGGTGACCGTCAAAAGCACGGGGCGAGAGGTCGTGTTCGACGAGGGCATGATCGAGCTCGAGAACACCGACGGGCTGATCTACACCCGCGAGCGCAAGCGCCTGCCCCTGGGGGACCTGGACCGCACCGAGCGCCAGCGTGCGGCGGTGACGGGGATGCTGGCCGAGATCGCCGAGCAGGCCCAGGACCCGGAGGACCTTGCCGAGCTGATGCCCGTCCTGCTCGGGAACGTCAAGGTCACGGGCGACCTCGACCTGGCGGACTTCACGGCCCTGGCGGAGCTCTCGGAGGAGCTCGGCCGCGACGACGTGGTCGGTCTGATGGTGCCGATCACCGGGTTCGGCACCAAGAACGGGGCGTCGGTGAACCTCGTCGACGAGGCGCAGACCGCCGACCTGGGCGCCGCGATCCGCAGCGACTCCCTCGATGCCTACGTGGAGCGGTACGGCACCGACTACGCCCCGTAGCCGGGCGCGGTCAGGGGGCGAGCGACGGCGTCGAGAGCCCCAGACCGCGGAGCAGGCGCCGTGCGGCGAACCAGCCACCCATGCCGTGGACACCCGGGCCCGGCGGTGTCGACGCCGAGCCGAGAACCGCGTCGGCGTGCCCCGTGTCCCAGGGCGACCTGCGCAGACGGGGGCCGAGCAGCACCCGTGGCACGGTCACGGGACCGCCGGAGATGTTGCCGCCGACCAGGTTGGCGTCGTGCTCCGCCATCCGTGCCGCGGGCGTGCACCGGGTGTCGACGACCCGGTCGCGGACGCCGGGTGCGAAGCGTTCGAGCTGGGCGAGGACGTCGTCGGTGACGTCGCGGTCCGAGCCGAGCGGGACGTGCGCGTAGGTCCAGAGGGGACGCAGCCCGGCGACCTCGCGGGTCGGGTCGACCACGGCAGGGTCGCTCACGAGGACGACGGGCCGGACGGCATGGCGACCGGCGGCGACCTCGGCCTCCGCGCGCACGATTTCGGCGCGATGCCCACCGAGGTGCACGGTGCCCGCACGCCCGACGTCGGGCGCCTCCCACGGGACGGGACCGTCCAGCACGAGGTCGACGCGGGCGGCCGCGGACATCCGTGCGCCTGCGCCTGCGCCCCACCCTCGGACCAGACCCCGCCCTCGGGCCCCGGCACCGGCAACCGATACCCCGGAAGCCCGCTCTCCAGGATCGGCCACGTCACGAGTGCCGCCGAGGATCTCCCGCGCCGCCTCGGGCGAAGTGTCGAGGACGTACCCCCGCGCCGGGGGCAGGTCACGACGCGACCGCACCGGCCGGTCCACCTCGACCCGCCCGCCGTGCGCGGTGAGGTCCGCGACGAGCGCGTCGACGATCGCCTGACTGCCACTGCGCGGCACGGGCCAGCCTCCGGGGGCGTGCGCGAGGGCCCCGAGCAGCGCGCCCGTGCCACCGGCGGCCAACCCGGGCAGCCGCGTGGACGTGTGCGCCGCGACCCCGGCGAAGAGCGCCTGAGCCTCCGGCGCCCGGAACGGGTCCGTCGGCCCGGAACGCACGCCCCGCGCCCCGACCGGACCGAGCGCGTACCGCGCCGCGAGCGCCGCACCCCGCAGTGCGGCGGGGGTCGGCCGGACCGAGCGTCCCAGCAGTGCGCCGACGAGCGCCTCCCAGTCCCGGGCGAGAGGACCGAACGTCGCGGCCCACCGGTCGCCGTCCTGCCCCAACGACGCCGCGGTCGTGGCGAGGTCCCGGTACGCGAGCGCTGCCGCGCCGTCGGGAAGCGGGTGGGCGTACGAGACGTCGGGGACGAGCAGCTCGACGCCCCGGGCCGCGAGGTCGAACTCGCGGAAGAACGGCGAGGCCCAGGCGAGCGGGTGCACGGCCGAGCAGACGTCGTGCAGGAGCCCGTGGTCGTCGCGCAGGGTCCGGGCGCCGCCACCGACGGTGGGCTGCGCCTCGAGGACGAGGACGTCGAGCCCGGCACGGGCGGTCGTCACCGCTGCGGCGAGCCCGTTGGGCCCGGACCCGACGACGACGACGTCGTGCATGTCAGCCGGCGTTCGGCAGGTCTTCCTCGACCACGACGATGACCTCGCCGTCACGGAGCGCGACCTCGGAGGCCTGCTCGGCCGGGATACCCAGCACCGCGGCGACGGCCTGGGCGGTCTCCGCACGGCCCTCGATGTACCAGACGGTGTTGGCGGTCAGGCCCGTCCCGGGGTCGGGGTAGTTGGCGGCGGCGACGTCGGTGAACCCTGCGGCGGTCAGCGCGGCCTGTCCGGCGGCGGCCTCCCCGGCGGGCCCGTTCTCGTTGAGGACACGCACGTAGGCCGACAGGTCGGCCGCGGCGAGCAGGGAGTCGACGTCGTCTGTCTCCTCCGTGGGCTCCTCGGTCGGCTCCTCGGTCTCGGTGGGCTCCTCGGTCGGCTCCTCCGTCGCGGCGTCCGTCGCCTCGTCGGACGGCGTCTCGCTCGCCTCGGCACCCTCGTCGGTGCCGGCGGCGGAGTCCTCCGACGACGCGACCGGTGCGGGGTCGTCGTCCATCGAGACGTACGCGACCGCGCCAACGCCGAGCGCTCCGGCCAGGACGATGACCGTCAGGAACGGCCACGTCCGCGACCATGCGGACCGGGGTGCCCTGTGTACGCCGACGGGAGCGCCGGCCGGTGCCGGCGCGTCGAACTCGTCAGGCTCGTACGGGTATCGAGAAGAGGTCACGAGGGGAAGGGTAGCCGGAACCGGCCGGGAGAATAAACGGCCTGGTCACGATCCGGTCCCGAGGCGCCGTGCCTCGCGGGCCCGGTGTCGGGTCGATCGCATCCGCCGCAGACGCTTGACGAGCATCGGATCGTGCTCGAGCGCCTCGGGCGTGTCGATGATCGCGTTGAGGACCTGGTAGTAGCGCGTCGCGGTCATGTCGAAGAGGTCGCGGACGGCCTGCTCCTTGGCCCCGGCGTACTTCCACCACTGACGCTCGAAGTCGAGGATCTCGCGGCTGCGGGTGTCCAGGCCACCCGTCGCCTCGTCCGTCGTCCCGCTGTCCTGCTGCTCGCAGATCTGCTCGCTCATGGCACCTCCTGCGGCCAGCCTAGGCGACGAATCACACGCTTGTCGTTTCCCTCGCCGACGTACCGTCATCTGGTCCGGGTACGGTCGTCGACGTGCCGCTCTTCGACCTTCCCCCCACGAGCCCGCCGCACGCGGACCTGCCCGCGGTGCGCGACGTCGTCGCCCCGGACTGGGCCGAGGCCCTCGCCCCGGTGGAGCCCGCGCTGCACGCCGTGGGCGAGCGCCTGCGCGCCGAGGTCGCCGACGGGCACACCTACCTCCCCGCACCCGAGAACATCCTGCGGGCGTTCGCCCGGCCGATGGCCGACGTGCGCGTGCTCGTCGTCGGGCAGGACCCGTACCCGACCCCCGGGCACGCGACAGGCCTGTCGTTCTCCGTGGCGCGCGGCGTCCGCCCGGTCCCCCGCTCCCTGCAGAACCTCTTCACCGAGCTGCACGACGACGTCGGGGCGCCCGTCCGGGGGCACGGCGACCTGACGTCGTGGGCCGACCAGGGCGTGCTGCTGCTCAACCGCGTCCTGACCGTCCGACCGGGCGACGCAGCCTCGCACCGCGGGATCGGCTGGGAAGAGGTGACCGACCAGGCGATCCGTGCGCTCGTTGCCCGCGACGCCCCGCTGGTGGCGGTGCTCTGGGGCCGGCAGGCCCAGGCGCTGCGACCTCTGCTCGGCGAGACCCCCGTCGTGGAGAGCGCACACCCGAGCCCGCTGTCGGCGCGCCGCGGGTTCTTCGGGTCCCGCCCCTTCTCGCGCGTCAACGAGCTGCTGGCTGCGCAGGGCGCGGACCCGGTCGACTGGACGCTGCCCGTCTAGCCCCCGCACCCGGTCGGGGGTCGACAGCGGGTGCACAATGGGCTGCGTGAATACGCACGACGACGTCCCCCGCTGGTCCTCGTACGTCGCCATCGGCGACTCGTTCTCCGAGGGGTTGTGGGACCCGTACCCGACGGACCCGGACCACCAGCGCGGGTGGGCCGACCGACTCGCCCTCGTCCTCAACGACCGCCGCGTCGCCGCCGGCGCCGAGCCGCTGCGGTACGCCAACACCGCGATCCGCGGCAAGCTCCTGCGCTCGATCCTCGTCGACCAGGTGCCGCGCGCGATCGAGATGCGGCCCGACCTCGTCAGCATGGTCGGGGGCGGCAACGACATCCTGCGCCCCCGCGCCGACATCGACCGGCTCGCCCGCGACCTCGAGCACGGCGTCGTGCGGCTGCGCGAGGCCGGGATCGACGTGCTCCTGGCCACCGGGTTCGACGCGAAGGCCGGCATGGTGGCCGTGACCCGCTCCCGGGTCGGCGTGTACAACTCGATGATCTGGTCGATCGCCCAGCGCCACGGCTGCCACGTCCTCGACCTGTGGGGGATGCGGTCGCTGCAGGACTGGCGCATGTGGTCGGAGGACCGCCTCCACCTGACCCCCGAGGGCCACACCCGCGTGCGCGACGCCGCCCTCGTCGGTCTCGGCCTCGCCCCCGAGGCGTCCGACTGGGACACCCCGCTCGAGGCGCAGGCCCCGACGCCCGCCGTCCGGCGGGCCCGCGAGAACGCCGAGTGGGCCCGCACGCACCTGGTGCCGTGGATCCAGCGCCGCGTCCGCCGGGTCTCCTCGGGCGACACCCGCACCGCCAAGCAGCCGGAGCTCTCCCCCGTGCTGCGCGGCGGGGAGATCAACGCCGAGGACCGCGACTGACACGGGTCGACAGCCGCACGACGACGGCCTCGCACCCGGGTGGGTGCGAGGCCGTCGTGGTGGAGCCGCCTGTCGGGTTCGAACCGACGACCTTTCGCTTACAAGGCGAGCGCTCTACCAGCTGAGCTAAGGCGGCGTGGCGCCCGGCAGGCCGGACGACGGTCCCCTGCGGGACGCCGGACAGCCTACCGGGCGATGCGTCACTCGGTGGAATCGCCCTCGGCAGGCTCCTCGGCGTCACTCTCGCCCGAGGTGCCGGCCGCCGCGTCGACGGCCTTCTCGAGCTCGCCGTCGGTGCTCCAGGCACCGTCCCAGCGCTCGCCGTCGATCGCGATCGTCGGGGTGCCGAAGCCGCCGTTCTCGTTCGCGAGCTCGTCGTCGCCGGCCGCCGTCTCGGTCACCGCGGTGACGTAGTCGCCGTACGTGTCCATCGCCTCGCCGCGCTCGATGTCCTGCGCGACGTCCGCCGGCACGCCGGCCTGCTCGGCGATCTGGGCGATCTGCGCGTCGGTCAGCCCGGAGGAGTTCTCCTCGGGCTGGTTGGCGAACATGGTGTCGAAGAACGCCGACATCTGCTCCGGCGCCTGGTCGGCGACGTAGTACGCCGCCGCGGCCGCACGGGTGGAGAACTGGCTGCCCGAGGACATGCGGTCCAGGATCGAGACGGGGTACATGACCTCGGTGACCTCGCCGGACTCACGGAGCTCGTCCAGCGTCGGGCCGTTGAGCGACTCGAACTGGCCGCAGATGGGGCACATGAAGTCGAGGTAGACGGCGACCTCGACGGCACCGTCGTTGGTGGTCCCGGCGGAGCCGTCGGCGCCGATCGGGATGCCGCCGTCCTCGGTCGCCGCGGCCGGGCCGTCGGTTCGCTCGAGCGCGGGCTTGCTGCCCTGCGCCAGGATGAACCAGATGACGAGACCGAGCGCGATCACGCCGACGGCGAGCAGGCTCAGGGTGATGATGCGGGTGCGGCGGTCCTTCGCTGCCTGGGCGGCGCGCGCCTTCTCGGCGTCGGCGACGGCCTGCTTGCGACGTTCTGCCTTGGACAGGTTCTGCTGAGACATGGGGCTCCTCGGGAGATGCGGATGCTGGGGGGGTCGCTACGGCACGGACAGGGCCGGCGGGCCGCGCCACGTGACGGCGGCACCGTGCACGGCGCGTGCGACCGCGGCGCTCCGGCGTCCGAGCACCGGGACGTCCGCCCTGTCGTCGGCCGGCACGGCTCCCGCCGTGCGGACCAGCGCGACGAGGCGACGCCGGGCAGCGGCACGGAACCGCGTGACCGCGCGGGCCACGGCAGCACCGGCACCGACGGCCACGCACAGCGCGGCCACGTGGGCGACGAGCACAGAGACGGCGAGCGCCCCGACGACGTGGACCGCGGCGTCGGTGGTCCCGCCCACGGCCACCTCCCCCGCGGGGCACGCGGCGGAGTCCCGGACGAGCGCGAGGCGCATCCCCCAGGCAGCGCCCGTGGCGCCGATGTCGACGCACCGGTGCACGACGGCGTAGCCGTGGACCGAGGCGAGCGTCGCCAGGCCCGTGACCACCCCGAGGACGGCCAGCACCACACCGGTCAGCAGCCCGCCGCCGTACGGCGTCGGGCGCGTCGCTCCGCGGTGACCAGGGTGCACGCGCCCAGCGTAGCGGCCAACGACGTCGAAGACAGCGTCGGTACTACGAGAGGGTCGGTGCCTCGGACAGCGGCCACCACTCGACGGGCGACCCCGAGGCGAGCAGGACCGCGGCTGCCACGGCGGCGGCCAGTACGACCACCAGGACGATCACGGTGCCCACGGTCCCGGACGCGACGGCGGCCATCACCGTGCGCGAACCCACCCGGGTCAGCCGTGACGCCGGCCCGAACCACGCGAAGAGGACCGCGACGGTCATCGCGAGGCAGAGGACGACGACGTACACCCAGTCCTCGTTGCGGCCCCCGACGGAAAGCGACTCGGTGGACTGGTCGATGGAGACCTGCAGCCGACCCGGCTCCAGCAGCCACCACGACGCGGCGACGATCAGCACGGCGGCACAGCCACCGACGAGCAGCCCGCCGAGCGCGCCGACCACGGTGCGCAGCAGCAGGTACGGGCTCGCGAGCGCCACCATCGCGCCGTCGCTCCGCGAGACCCCGCGCCGCTCTCGACGCGAGTGCAGCGCGTCGCCGAACACCCCGAACAGCCGCAGCACGACGACGAGCACCGCCAGCACCACGAAGGCGACCCCGGGGGCGCTGCCCGCGTACAGGACCAGGGCGACCCCGGCGATGCCGGCGGCCCACGGCCGACGCCGGTGCTGCGGGCGCACGTAGCCGGGCACCTCGGGCTCGCTCTGCACGACGCCCACCGGGTCGACCCCGACGGCGCGGGTCCGGCCGTCGTTCGCGTCCACCGCCCCGAGAGGCACGACGCCGCCCACCACCTGGGTGGCGGACTCCGCGGGGGTGCGATCGCCGTCGTCGGCCGCACGGGACAGGGCCGTGATCACCTGGTCGGGGCGCATCCGCTGAGAGGGCTCGGGCCGCAGGGCCGCGTGCAGGGCGCCGTAGGTGTGGGCACCGAGCCCCTCGAGATCGGCGTCCCCGGTCCGGGCGCGGGCGAGGACGGCCTCGACGGGACGCACGCCGAAGGGCGCCCGCCCGGTGGCGGCGTAGGCGAGCAGCGCCGCCCAGCCCCACCAGTCCGACTCCGTCCCGGGCTCGGACCCAGACAAGAGCTCCGGCGCGAGGTATCCCGGCGTCCCCATGACGAGCCCAGACGAGGTCATCCGTGCGTCGTCGAGCCCGTGGGCGATCCCGAAGTCGATCAGTACGGGGCCCTCGTCCGTGACGAGGACGTTAGACGGCTTCAGGTCGCGGTGCACGACGCCCGCGGCGTGCACGGCACGCAGGGCCTCGGCCAGCTCCTCGGCGAGCGCCAGGAGGTCGTCGGGTCCCAGCGGACCGCCGTCGCGGATCTCGTCCTCGAGGCTGATTCCCTCGACGAGCTCGGTGACGATGAACGCGTCCGCGCCCTCGAGCTCGACGTCGAGGATGGCGGCCACCGCCGGGTGGTCGAGGCGGCGCAGCGCCGCCGCCTCCCGGCGCAGACGCTCACGTCCCTGGGCGCTCGTGTCGGCGTCGACGTGGGAGTGCAGGACCTTCAGCGCGACGCTGCGGCCACCGCCGTCGGTCGCGCGATACACGCTGCCCATCGCGCCCGCACCGAGGCGCGACTCCACCCGGTAGCCACCGAGCTCCGTGCCGGCGGCGATCCCGCCCGTGCTGTCCATGGCGTCACCGTACCGAGGCTGACGCGCACCGCACGCGCACCGACACGTCCGTCCCGCGAGAACGGGCCGGGAACTGGCTCGCGCGGTACCCTACCCTTGCCTCCACATCGGCGGCGCTGCGGAAACCCTCGGGAGTATTTCTTGGCACAGGACGGCGGATTCGACCTCGTAGTGGTGGCCAACAGGCTCCCCGTGGACATCGAGCTCACGGACGACGGATCGATCAACTGGAAGCGGTCACCCGGTGGCCTCGTCACGGCCCTCGAGCCCGTCATGCAGGCGGCCGACGGCGCATGGGTCGGCTGGTCCGGAGGACCGGACTTCGAGGTCCCGCCGTTCGAGGGCGACGGGATGCACCTGGTGCCCGTCACCCTCTCGGCCGAGGAGATCGAGAAGTACTACGAGGGTTTCTCCAACGACACGCTGTGGCCGCTCTACCACGACGTGATCGCACCCCCGGCCTACCACCGGCAGTGGTGGGACGCCTACCGCCGCGTGAACCAGCGCTTCGCCGACGCCGCGGCCGCCCAGGCCGCGCAGGGCGCCGTCGTGTGGGTCCACGACTACCAGCTCCAGCTGGTCCCCAAGATGCTCCGTGAGCAGCGGCCGGACCTGCGGATCGGGTTCTTCGACCACATCCCCTTCCCCCCGCTCGAGCTGTTCCAGCAGCTCCCGTGGCGCGCGCAGGTGCTCGAGGGTCTGCTCGGCGCCGACCTGATCGGGTTCCAGCGGGCCGGTGACGCCTCGAACTTCATCCGCGCCGTCCGGCGGCTGACCGACCGGCCGACCCGCGGTCCGATCATCACGATGCCCGACGCCGACGGCCGGCCCGGCCGCCACGTCCGCGCCGCGTCGTTCCCGATCTCGATCGACTCCGCCCACTTCGACGAGCTCGCGCGGACCCCGGAGGTCCAGGCGCGCGCCAAGGAGATCCGTGCCGACCTCGGCGACCCCGAGGTCGTCATGCTCGGCGTCGACCGCCTCGACTACACCAAGGGCATCCGGCACCGGATCAAGGCCTACGGCGAGATCCTGCAGGACGGCCGGATCGACGTGCAGGGCGCCACCCTCATCCAGGTCGCGAGCCCCAGCCGCGAGAACGTCGGCGCCTACCAGGAGCTGCGCGAGCACGTCGAGGGGCTCGTCGGACGCATCAACGGCGAGTACGGCGAGATCGGCCACTCGGCGATCCACTACCTGCACCACTCCTACCCGCCCGAGGAGATGGCGGCGCTCTACCTCGCCGCCGACGTCATGCTCGTGACCTCGCTGCGCGACGGCATGAACCTCGTCGCCAAGGAGTACGTGGCGGCGCGCTCCGACGACCGCGGCGTCCTCGTGCTCTCGGAGTTCACCGGGGCCGCGGACGAGCTCGCGCCCGGTGCGCTGCTCGTCAACCCGCACAACATCGACGGCATGAAGGACACGATCGTCGCCGCCGCGAACATGGACGAGCGCGAGCAGCGTCGTCGGATGCGCAAGCTGCGCAAGCGGGTGCTGGCGGACGACGTCACCAAGTGGTCGGACTCGTTCCTCGGCGTGCTCACCGCCATGCCCTCGCGACAGGACCACGTGTGACGAAGACCGACCCCGCGGCGCTCGAGGGAGCGCTCGCGGACCTTGCCGCGCACCGACCCGTCCTGGTGGCCCTCGACTTCGACGGCTGCCTCGCCCCCCTCGTCGACGACCCGAGCGCGTCGCGGATGCTGCCCGGTGCCCGCGACGCCCTGACCCGGATGGCGCCGCTCGCCCCGCACGTGCAGCTCGCGCTCGTCTCGGGGCGGCACCTGGCCGACCTGGCCGCGCTCGCCGACCCGCCGCTCGGCACGTGGCTCGTGGGCAGTCACGGGGCCGAGACCGGGGAGGTCGGCCCCGACGGGCTCGTCACCGTCCCGTTCGACCTCGCGCCGGACGACGCCGAGACCCGCCGCTCCCTGATCGCCGGGTTCGAGGAGATCGCCGCGGAGTACGACGGCGCCCACGTCGAGACCAAGCCCACGGCTGCGGTCCTGCACACGCGCCGGGCGACGCGCGGCGACGCCGAGGACGCGGACCGCCGGGCCGACGCCGTCGCCGAGTCGCTGGGGCTCTCCCCGATGCACGGCAAGGACGTCGTGGAGACCTCGGTCGTCGAGACCTCCAAGGGCGAGGGGCTCGAGGCGCTGCGCGCGCGGCTGGCCGAGGCGTGCGACGTCGGACCCGCCAACGTCCGGGTGCTGTACGCCGGGGACGACACCACCGACGAGCGAGCGTTCTCCCGCCCCGGCGCCGTGGACCTCGCGATCAAGGTCGGCGACGGTGAGACGGCGGCGTCGTTCCGCGTCTCCTCGCCACAGGCGGTCGCCGACCTGCTCGGCCGGCTCGCGACGCACCTGAGCGTGTGAGCATCCCCACCCGATCGACCGGAGTCGTGTGACCCAGCACACCGCGGGGGCAGGTAGGCTGTCTTCACGTCGCGTCCACGACGGCCGCGACCGTGTCACCGCTGACGCACTGCGACGCAACGGCACACCACCACAACGGATCGTCCGGCACGTACCTGCCGGTGGAGGGATGTACCAGCCATGGCTACCGTAACTTTCGACCACGCGACCCGGGTCTACCCCGGCACGGAGCGCCCCGCTGTCGACCAGCTCAACCTGCACATCGAGGACGGCGAGTTCCTCGTCCTCGTCGGCCCGTCGGGTTGTGGAAAGTCCACGTCGCTGCGCATGCTCGCCGGCCTCGAGGACGTCAACGCGGGCAACATCTACATCGGCGACCGCGACGTCACGGACGTCCAGCCAAAGGACCGCGACATCGCGATGGTGTTCCAGAACTACGCGCTGTACCCGCACATGTCGGTCGCCGACAACATGGGCTTCGCGCTGAAGATCGCGGGCACGCCCAAGCAGGAGATCCGCAAGCGCGTCGAAGAGGCCGCCGAGATCCTCGACCTCACCGAGTACCTGGACCGCAAGCCCAAGGCCCTCTCCGGTGGTCAGCGTCAGCGTGTCGCCATGGGCCGTGCGATCGTCCGTCAGCCGCAGGTCTTCCTCATGGACGAGCCGCTGTCGAACCTCGACGCCAAGCTCCGTGTCTCGACCCGTACGCAGATCGCGTCGCTGCAGCGTCGCCTCGGCGTCACGACCGTCTACGTCACGCACGACCAGACCGAGGCCCTCACCATGGGCGACCGCATCGCGGTCCTCAAGGACGGTCTCCTGCAGCAGGTCGGCACGCCGCGCGAGATGTACGACACGCCCGCGAACATCTTCGTGGCCGGCTTCATCGGCTCGCCCGCGATGAACCTCGCCACGTTCGACGTCGCGGACGGCTACGCCCAGGTCGGCGAGGCTCGCGTCCCGATCGCCGCCGAGGCCGTCTCGAAGCTCACCGACGCCGACAAGGGCAAGGTCACGATCGGCTTCCGCCCCGAGGCGCTCTCGGTCGTCGACCAGGCCGGGCCCGGGTCGTTCCCCGTCGAGGTCGACCTCGTCGAGGAGCTCGGCTCGGACGCGTTCGTCTACGGCCGCCTCGTCGGCCCGAAGGCGCTCGACGCCCAGGTCACCTCGGGTGCCGGCACCGGACAGGTCATCGTCCGCGTCGACCCGCGCAAGGTCCCCATGAAGGGCGACCGTCTGTACGTCTCGATCCGCGAGGGCGAGCAGCACGTCTTCTCGCCGTCGACGGGCGAGCGTCTCTGACGCCGACGCACGACTGACACACGCACGGGGCGGGACCGCGACGGTCCCGCCCCGTGCTGCGTCCGGGCCTCCCCTCCGGGCCCGCAGGGTGGGTGAGTAGGCTGCAGGGGTGCAGAACCTGCAGATCACCGCGACCGCCCCCGACCCCGCGATCCTCGACCTCCCGTGGCACCTGCCGCTGGTCGACTGGCCCGACGAGGTCCTGGCGGCGTTCCCGCGCGGCATCTCGCGGCACGTCGTCCGGTTCGTCAAGCTCTCGGGCCGCGTGATCGCGATCAAGGAGATCGGCGAGAGCGTCGCCTACCGGGAGTACGAGCTGCTGCGGCAGCTGCGCCGGCTCGATGTGCCGAGCGTCGTGCCCGTCGGGGTCATCACCGGCCGCCAGGACGAGAACGGCGAACGGCTGGAGGCCGTGCTCGTCACCGAGCACCTGCAGTTCTCCCTGCCGTACCGGGCCCTCTTTTCCCGCGCCCTGCGCCCGGACACCGCCGACCGCCTCATCGACGCGCTCGCGGTGCTCCTCGTCCGGCTTCACCTCATCGGCTTCTACTGGGGCGACGTCTCGCTGTCGAACACCCTGTTCCGGCGTGACGCCGAGGCCTACGCCGCCTACCTCGTGGACGCGGAGACCGGCGACCTGCACCGGGCGCTGAGCCCCGGGCAGCGCGCCTACGACCTCGACCTCGCCCGCACCAACATCATCGGCGAGCTCATGGACCTCGCGGCGGGCGAGCTGATCGACGAGGACGTCGACCTGGTCGCGATCGGCAACACGCTCGTCGAGCGCTACGAGGGACTCTGGGAGACCCTCACGGGCGCCGAGAGCTTCGGCATGGACGAGCGGTGGCGGGTGGCCGCCCGCATCGAGAAGCTGAACGAGCTGGGCTTCGACGTCGGAGAGCTGGAGATCACCACGGACATCGACGGCGTGAGCGTCCGCATCCAGCCGAAGGTGGTCGACGCGGGGCACCACGCCCGCCGCCTGATGCGCCTGACCGGTCTCGACGTCCAGGAGGGCCAGGCGCGCCGCCTGCTCAACGACCTGGACAGCTTCACCGCGGCGCACGAGCGCCAGAACGACAGCGAGGAGTTCGTGGCGCACGACTGGCTGCGCACCGCCTTCGAGCCGACCGTCGAGGCGGTCCCCCGCGAGCTCCGCGGCAAGCTGGAACCTGCCCAGCTCTTCCACGAGATCCTCGACCACCGCTGGTTCGTGGCGGAGCAGCGCGGCGCGGACGTCCCGCTGGCGGAGGCGACCCGGTCGTACGTCGAGAACGTCCTGCGCGACCGCCCGGACGAGCAGGCGCTGCTCGGGGTGACGCCCGACGAGCGCGCGGCGGGCGTCCCCGACCCGGACGACCTGTAGGGCTCAGCCCTCGCTGCGGCGGCGCGCCACCTCGTAGAGGGCGATCCCGGTGGCCGTCGCGGCGTTGAGCGACTCGGTGTCGGCGCTGATCGGGATCGACGCCACGACGTCGCAGGTCGACCGCACGAGACGCGAGAGTCCCTTGCCCTCGGAGCCCGCGACGAGGACCACCGGGTCGGTCGCGAACGCCATGTCACCGATGGTGACCTCGCCGCCGCCGTCGAGCCCGACGATGAAGCAGCCTGCCTTCTTCAGCTCCTCCAGGGCACGGACGAGGTTGGTCGCGCGGGCCACGGGCACGCGGGCGGCCGCCCCGGCCGAGACCTTCCAGGCCGACGCGGTCACGCCGGCGGCGCGGCGCTCGGGCACGAGGATGCCGTGGGCGCCGAACGCTCCGGCCGACCGCAGCGTCGCACCGACGTTGCGCGGGTCCGTGACGCCGTCGAGCGCGACGATCAACGGACGCTCGCCCTGGGCGGCGGCGATGTCGAGCAGGTCGTCGACGTCCTTGTAGTCGTACGGCGGCACCTGCAGGGCGACGCCCTGGTGGATGGCCCCGTCGGTGATGCGGTCGAGGTCCGTCTTGCTGGCCTCGCGGATCTCGTGGCCGCGACCCATCGCGATGTCGAGGATCTCCTTGGTGCGGTCGTCGTTCTCCAGGCGGTGGAAGACGAACAGCACCTCGACGGGGACGTCCGCGCGCAGCGCCTCGAGCACGGAGTTACGCCCGGCGATGACCTCCTCGGCGGAGCCGCTGCGCCGCGTGCGGGACGCGTGCGACTTGGGCTGCGCGGCCTCGGCCTTCTCGGCGGCCACCTTGCGCTTGTACGCCGGGTGGTAGGTGCGCTCCTCGGCCTTCGGCGTCGGGCCCTTGCCCTGCAGCGCCTTGCGACCGTACCCGCCCGTGCCCGGGGTCGACTGCTTCTTGGAGTTCTTGCGAGTAGCGCCGCGACGCTGGGAGTTGCCTGCCATGATGATCGACCGTTCGGTGGTGGGGGAAGGAGTACGCGGGGTCAGCCGCGACGTTCAAGGGTCCAGCGCGCGCCCTCGGCGGAGTCCTGGACGACGACGCCGGCCGCGGCCAGGCGGTCGCGGATCGCGTCCGAGGTGGCGAAGTCGCGGTCGGCGCGGGCCGCCGCGCGGGCGTCGAGCTCGGCGGTGACGAGCGCGTCGAGCACCTGTGCGTAGGAGGAGCCTCCCACCTCGGCCCACTGCGGGTCGTGCGGGTCGAGCCCGAGTGCGTCCAGCATCGCACGGACGGCGACCAGGAGGCGACGCACGGTCTCGGCCGGGGCGTTCTCCGCGAGCGCCGAGTTCCCGCCCCGCAGGTGCTCGTGGACGACGGCGAGGGCGGCCGGGACGTTGAGGTCGTCGTCCATCGCGTCGACGAACCCCGTCGGGAGATTCGCGGCGACGATCTCGTCCCTCGGCACGTCGCCGACGCGCTCGGTGGCGCGCTCGACGAAGCCGGCGAGCCGGTCCCACGTCGTCTCGGCCTCGGCGATGGTGTCCGGGGACCACTCGAGCATGGAGCGGTACTGGACGGCCACGATGGCGTAGCGGAGCACGACGGGCCGGGTCTCGGCGAGCACCTGGGCGGCGAGCAGGCCGTTGCCCAGCGACTTGCTCATCTTGACGCCGGACTGCGTGATCCAGGCGCTGTGGAGCCAGTAGCGCGCGAAGGGGTCGCCGACGGCGAGGGACTGCGCGCGCTCGTTCTCGTGGTGCGGGAACCGCAGGTCCAGCCCGCCGCCGTGGATGTCGAACTCCGGGCCGAGGTAGCGGGTGGCCATCGCGGAGCACTCCAGGTGCCACCCCGGCCGTCCGCGCCCGAAGGGTGCGGGCCACGAGGCTGTCGCGGGCTCACCCGGCTTGGCGGCCTTCCACAGGGCGAAGTCGCGGGGGTCGCGCTTGGCGGCCTCGGCGTCGTCCTCGGGCTCGGGCGTGACGTCCTCCAGGCGCTGGTTCGTCAGCGCGCCGTAGTCGTCGAACGAGCGCACGTCGAACCAGACGTCGCCCTCGCCGGTGGTGTACGCGTGCCCGGTGGCGAGGAGTTGGTCGATCAGCGCGGTCATATCGGTGATGTGCGCCGTCGCGTGCGGCTCGTACGTGGGGCGTGCGACGCCGAGGGCGTCGTAGGCCTCGGTGAACTGCTGCTCGTGCCGGGCGGCCCAGGCCCACCAGGGGACCCCGGCGTCGTCGGCCTTGGCGAAGATCTTGTCGTTGATGTCCGTGACGTTCCGGATCATCGTGACCGCGTACCCGCTGCGCTCGAGCCAGCGACGGAGCACGTCGAACGCGACGGCGGGTCGCAGATGTCCGATGTGCGGGGATGCCTGGACGGTGGCACCGCAGTAGTAGATGCCGGCTTCGCCCTGCACTCGGGGGACGAAGTCGCGCAGCTGCCGCGCGGCGGTGTCGTACAGGCGAAGACTCACACGACTCAGGTTACCGTTCGGGGCGCCCGCAGGCCGAACGCGCCCCGGTCCGGGCCGCGCCGGGCCTCGGACTCACCCGCCGAGGCGACTACCCGAAGACCTGTCCCTCGCCCCGGTACGTGGGGACCGTCTCGACGGTCTCGTCCCCCCGCACGAGGTGGACCTCGGTGAACCGCTCCAGGGGCTCACCCGCCTTCGCGTTGCGGAACCAGACCCGGTCGCCGATCTCGAGGAGGCGCCCGCTCTCCCGCGCGCGCAGTGGCGTCTGCACCTCGCCCGCGCCCTCGGCGGAGGTCAGCCGCCACCCCGGTTCGACGGGCCGGGGCAGCCGGGACGGACCCGCGGCGCCCGACGCCGCGTAGCCGCCGCCGAACACCGTCGCCCAGCCGGGTGCGGGCGTCCGTACGACGTCGTGGCCGAAGAACGCGGCCGGGCGTGGGTCGAAGGCGCGGTAGTCGTCGAAGAGCGTCGGGACGAAGAGCCCGGACCCGGCCGTGACCTCGGTGACGACCGGGTCGGCCGACGACGTCTCGAGCGACCCCGTGCCCCCCGCGTTGACAAGGGCGAGCGGGTGCCCGACCGCCGCAGCCACGGCGTCGACGATCCGGCGCCGGCGCCGTACGAGGTCGCTGACCGACGCCCGCTTGACCAGCCGGACGGCGGCGCTCGAGTCCGGCAGTCCGGCCACCTGGGCCTCGTAGAACATCACCCCCCGGACGTCGAGCCCGGCGCCGTGCGCGTCTGCGGCGAGTCCCGCGACCTGGTCGGCGGTCCGGAGCGGGGAACGGCGCGTCCCGAGATGCACGACGGCGCGCCCCCTCCCGATCCGCAGCGACGCGTCCACGTCCAGGCAGACCCGGACCGGCGCCCCGAGCGCACGCAGCAGGTCGACGTGGGCCGCGTCGTCGACCATCACCGTGACGGCCGCGAGCGCCGCGTGCGTCGCCGCCACCTCCGCGAGCGCGGCACGGTCGACGCTCGGGTACGCGACAAGCACGTCGTCAGCACCGTGCTCGACGAGCCAGAGGGCCTCCCGGACCGAGTAGGCCATCACGCCCGCGAACCCGTCGTGCGCGAGGGCGCGGGCGATCAGTGCACGGACCCGCACCGACTTGGACGCGACGCGCACGGGCACACCGGCAGAGCGCGCGACGAGCTGGCGGGCGTTCGCGTCGAATCGGTCGAGATCCACGACGGCGAGGGGTGCGGGCAGATGTGCGGTGGCGGCGTCGAAGCGGTCGCCGAGGCGACGTGCAGCATCCATAGCCCTGCACCCTACGCGGTCGGAGTGACCCGAATCACGTGGCAGGATCTGGGCATGACGAGTTCATGGGAGAACTGGGCGCGCACCGAGTCGGCCTCCCCGGCCCGTCGCGCGACGCCGCGCGACGAGGCGGAGCTGGCCGAGCTGGTGGCGTCGGCCGCGGCCGACGGCCTACGTGTCCGGGCGGTCGGTGCAGGGCACTCGTTCACGGGGGCTGCGGTCACCGACGGCCTCATGCTGAGCCTCGACGAGATGCAGCAGGTCCGCGGCGTGGCTCCCGGGCCCGACGGCAGCACCCGCGTCACCGTGGACGCCGGGATCCGCCTGCACCGGCTCAACGCCGCGCTGGACGTGCTCGGGCTCGCGATGCCGAACCTCGGCGACATCGCCGAGCAGTCGGTGGCCGGCGCCATCTCCACCGGGACCCACGGCACCGGCGCACGGCTCGGCGGCATGGCGACGCTCGTCTCGGGCGTCCGCGTCGTCGGCACCGACGGCTCCGTGACCGACGCCGACGCGGATCACGAGACCGAGCTCTTCGAGGCCAGCCGGCTCGGGCTCGGCCAGACGGGCGTCCTCTCCCAGGTCACGCTCGACGTCGTCCCCGCCTTCCAGCTGTGCGCTCACGAGGCGCCCGCCGCGCTCGCCGACCAGCTCGCGGACCTCGACGCCGGGGGCGCCCAGGTGGACGCCCACGACCACCTCGAGTTCTTCTGGTTCCCCGGGACGACGACCGCGCTAGTTAAGCGCAACGACCGCCTCGAGACGCCGCAGCCGGACCGCAGTCGCACGCTGCGGGCCCGGGCGAGCCGGTGGGTCGAGCGCGAGCTCCTGGAGAACGCGGCACTCGGCACACTCAACCGGATCGCCGCCGCGGTGCCCTCCTCCACCGGAACGGTGAACTCGATCATCACCCGGGCGATGTCCGCGTCAACGACCGTCGCGCCGTCGCACCGTGTCTTCGTCTCTCCTCGCCGCGTCCACTTCCGGGAGATGGAGTACGCGATGCCACGTGCCGCCGTCGCGGACGTGCTGCGCGAGATCGACGCCTGGCTGCGCCGGACGGGCGAGCCCGTGCCGTTTCCCGTCGAGGTGCGGTTCGCGGCGCCCGACGACGTGTGGCTGTCGACCGCGTACGGGCGGGACACCGCCTACGTCGCCGTGCACCAGTACGCACGTATGCCCCACGAGCGATACTTCCGGGCCGTCGAGGAGATCTTCACCGCCGTCGACGGCGCCCGGCCGCACTGGGGCAAGATGCACACCCGCGACGCCGCGGACCTCGCTCGGGTGTATCCGCGGTTCGACGACTTCCGTGCAGTACGGGCCCGGCGCGACCCTGACGGCGTCTTCGCCAACCCGTACACCGACCGGGTCTTCGGTGCGCGGGACCAGGTCTCGACAGGCTCGACCGACGGTGGCCGAGCTCGTCATCCGGCGGCTGAGCCCGTCGAAGCCCGGTCTCGACAGGCTCGACCGGCGGCTGAGCCCGACCGACGGTGGCTGAGCCCGTCGAAGCCCGGTCTCGACAGGCTCGACCGACGGCGGCTGAACCCGGCCGACGGTGGCTGAGCCCGTCGAAGCCCGGTCTCGACAGGCTCGACCGGCGGCTGAGCTCGACATCCGGTGGCTGAGCTCGTCGAAGCCAGGTCTCGACAGGCTCGACCGACGGCGGCTGAACCCGGCCGACGAGGGCTACTTCTTGACGGCGAGCGAGACCACGTAGTCCGCGATGTCGTGGAAGGCGACCCGGGCGGCGTCGTCGTCCTGCTCGACCAGCCAGGAGAGCTCGACGCCGTCGATCCAGGCGGCGACGTTGCGCGCCAGCCGGTCGAGCGGGATGTCGTAGGTGACACCGGCGATCTCGCGGATGCGGTCGAGGATGTCGTACGTCATCGTCCACGTCTGGTCGAGATGGGTCTGCGCCACGGGACGCAGCGCACGGTTGCGGGCCCCCGTCGTCGCGAACTCGAAGGTCAGCAGGCGCATGTGGCGGCGGGCCAGGAGACCCTCGAGAAGGCCGTCCGCGCCCGCGTGGGCCAGCGCGTAGATGTCCGGGGCGGCGAGCAGCGCGTCCCGCACCGGGTCCGAGGACACGAGGGCCATGCTCAGCCCCATCGCGACGAGCAGGTCGTCCTTGTCCGCGAAGCAGTAGTGCACCACGCCGAGCGAGGCCCCCGCCTCGGCGGCGACCCCACGGATGGTGACGGCCTCGACGCCGTCACGCGCGGCGATCCGCAGACCGGCGTCGATCAGCTGCGCGCGGCGCTCCTCGACGGGCATCCTGCTCATCCGTACTCCATTCCTCGGCCCAGCGATTCAAGCATGCCGCCGCCCTCCGGGCGACCGTGCACAATGGTCCTGCGGAACTCGCCGCGCCTCGGGAGGGACCAACCATGCGCCACGTGCCCCGTGCACTCGTCATCGCGAGCGTGGCTGCGACCCTCCTGGCGGGTTGCTCCGCCCCGGTCGAGACACCGGGCACACGAACCTACGACGTCCCCGGCTCGGACGGGCTGACCGTCTCAGCGCCGTCGTCGTGGACGAGCTCGAGCGTCGACGGCGTCTACTACCTCTCGTCCCCCACCGAGGTGGACGGGGTGCGGCCGACGGTCGTGATCGTTCCCGGCCCGCTGGAGGGGCAGAGTCTCGACGAGGCGGCCGGCCAGACGTCCCTGTACGGCACCGAGCACCTGCGGGAGTGGCGGGTGGTCGACGAGGGCGCCGACACCCTCGGGGGGTTCGACGCCTACCGCGTCTCCGGTGAGCACGAGACCCGCGGCGTCGACGTCGTCGAGGACGTCGTCGTGGCAGGGATCGGCGAGGACGAGGCCGCGTGGGTGACCATCACGACAGCTGCAGGCGACTCCGAGGGCGCGGCCGAGGCTCGAGCCGTGGCCGAGCAGATCAGCCTGCGCTGACCAGCGCGCAGGCGATCGCCGCGACTCCCTCGCCGCGTCCCGTGAGGCCGAGGCCGTCCGAGGTGGTGGCCGACACCGTCACGGGCGCCCCCACGGCGTCGGAGAGCACCTGCTGGGCCTCGTCGCGCCGCGTGCCGATCTTGGGCCGGTTGCCGATCACCTGCACCGAGACGTTGCCGATCTCGAATCCGGCAGCGCGCACGCGCGCGGTCGCCTCGCCGAGAAGCCGGACGCCGCTCGCCCCCGACCAGGCCGGGTCGCTCGTCCCGAAGTTGGAGCCCAGGTCACCCAGACCCGCGGCGTTGAAGAGGGCGTCCGCCGCCGCGTGGGCGACGACGTCCGCGTCGGAATGACCGGCGAGTCCGGTCTCTCCCGGCCAGTGCAGGCCCGCAAGCCACATCTCACGGTCCTCCCAGGCCGGGGCGTACGCGTGGATGTCCGTCGCGACGCCGATGCGCGGGATGCCGCTCACTCGTCCTCCGCCAGCAGAAGGTCGGCGATCTCGAGGTCGCGCGCCGTCGTGATCTTCATCGCGCGCTCGTCGCCTCGCACCACGACGACGGCCTCGCCCAGGGACTCGACGAGCCCCGCGTCGTCGCTCGCGGCCATGTCCTGGTCTTCGGCCCTGGCGGCTCCGTGCGCATGCGCTCGGGTCAGCAGGTCGTGGGAAAAGCCTTGCGGCGTCTGCACGGCCCGCAGGCCGCTGCGCTCGACGGTGTCCTGCACCGACTCGGCGCGGGGGCCGGAGCCCTGCAACGGCGGCGCCGCCACCCGCTTGACGGTGTCCACCAGCGGCATGCCGGGAACGACCGCACCGTGCCCGGCCTGCACCGCGTCCACTACCCGGCGGACCAGCCGTGCCGGTGCCAGCGGACGAGCCGCGTCGTGCACGAGGACGACGGACGCCTCCCCCGCGGCCGCGAGCCCTGCCGCCACCGAAGCCTGACGGGTGCTGCCGCCCGCGACGACGGTCACCGGGACGTCGACCTGCGGGTCGCCGTCGAGCAGCCGGCTGATCTGCTCGGTGTAGTCCGCCGGAGCCGTCACGACGATCGCGTCGACCGCCCCCGAGCGGTCGAGGCTGCGGGCGGCGTGCACGACGAGCGGGGTGCCGCCCAGGTGGACGAGGGCTTTGGGGATGCTGCGGCCGAGCCGGCTCCCCGAGCCGGCCGCCGTGAGGATCGCGAGGGTGGTCACGGATGAAACGGTATCCGACGCAGCCACCACGCACGACGGCGACCCGTCAGCCGGAGCCGAGGGGTCGCCGTCGTGCGTACGTCGACGTACGGAGATTCAACCGGTCAGGAAGCAAGAACCTCGTCGAGGATCGCCTCTGCCTTGTCTTCCTCGGTCTTCTCCGCGAGCGCGAGCTCCGAGACGAGGATCTGCCGAGCCTTGGCCAGCATGCGCTTCTCGCCGGCCGACAGGCCGCGGTCCGCGTCACGACGCGAGAGGTCGCGCACGACCTCTGCCACCTTGATCACGTCCCCCGAGGCAAGCTTCTCGAGGTTCGCCTTGTACCGGCGCGACCAGTTGGTCGGCTCTTCGGTGTACGGGGCACGTAGCACCTCGAACACCTCGTCCAGGCCTTCCCGGTCCACGACGTCCCGAACACCGACCAGGTCGACGTTCTCAGCAGGGACCTCGATGGTCAGGTCGCCCTGGGCGACACGTAGCTTGAGATAGATTTTTGACTCTCCGCGGATGGTGCGCTCCTTGACCTCTTCGATCAGAGCAGCTCCGTGGTGCGGGTAGACAACGGTCTCGCCTACTTCGAACGTCATCAGTTAGTGTCCCCTTTCGCGGCATTCAAGTCTACCACGCAGGAATCTCGCGATCTGGAGCCGAAACTGCGTGAAATCGCAGGCAGGCGGCTTGCCCGGATATCTCACGTTCCCGGCGGAGGTGTCGCCCGCGCGCGGCTACGGCTAGGCTTCCCCTGAATACGGTCACGCCACCACCTCAGAATGTGCACCGTCTTCGCACGACCCGACATCGCACAACCAGGAGATCTCGTGACCCGCACCCCGCAGCGCCGCTCCCCCCGTGGCCTGGCCCTGGCCCTGCCCCTCGTGGCCGGAGCCGTCGTCCTCGGCGGCTGCGCACCCGTCACCACCAACCTCGACTACCAGCCGTCCGACGGCTTCGCGGTCGACGTCTCCGAGGACGTGCACGGGGTCAACCTGATGGTGCTCAGCCACGGCGAGGGCGCACCGGGAAGCGTGCACGGCGCGTTCACCAACGACGGCACGACCGACGCGAGCGTCGAGCTCGACGCCGTCGGCGCGAGCGCCACGGTCGAGGTCCCCGCCGGCCAGACCGTCTACCTCGGCACCGAGGACGGCGAGACCGTCGAGCTCGACGCCGTGAGCACCGAGCCCGGCGGACTGCTGCCGGTCACCTTCTCGGACGGGTCGAACGAGACCGAGGTCTCGATCCCCGTCCTCGACGACACGTTCGAGGAGTACGCGGACGACGTCCCCGCCTCCTGATCGACGACGGCGCCCGCCGGTGCCGCCGTCCTCACCTCGTCACAGGGCTGCTCCGCGCGTCGTCGCGGGGCAGCCCTGTCTGCGTCCTGGAGCGACCGCGCTCGCTCCCCCTGCCCGCCTGCGCGACGTCGCACGCCGCCAAAACCCTCGCGATCCTTCGCGAGGTCGACCCGTGCACGCGACGTCGACCCTGCCGAGGTCGACCTCGCGTGTGCGGGTCGACCTCGGCAGGGTCGTGAGGAGAGGGCGTCGCGCCGGGACCGCGGAGTGCCCGGCGGGCGACTCGGCTCCGATCAGCCGAAGCGGCCCGAGATGTAGTCCTCGGTGGCCTTCTCGGTCGGGGAGGAGAACATCGTGGACGTGTCGTCCATCTCGATCAGCTTGCCCGGCTTGCCCGTGCCCGCGATGTTGAAGAACGCCGTCCGGTCGCTCACACGCGCCGCCTGCTGCATGTTGTGCGTGACGATCACGATCGTGTAGTCCTGCTTGAGCTCGGCGATCAGGTCCTCGATGGCGAGGGTCGAGATCGGGTCGAGCGCGGAGCACGGCTCGTCCATCAGGAGCACCTGCGGCTTGATGGCGATCGCACGGGCGATGCACAGCCGCTGCTGCTGACCGCCCGAGAGTCCTGCACCGGGCTTGTCGAGGCGGTCCTTGACCTCCTCCCAGAGGTTCGAGCCGCGCAGCGAGCTCTCGACCAGGTCGGCGGCGTCCGACTTCGAGATCCGCTTGTTCACGAGCTTGACGCCCGCGAGCACGTTCTCCTCGATCGACATCGTCGGGAACGGGTTGGGGCGCTGGAACACCATCCCGATCTGACGACGTACGGCCACCGGGTCGACCCCGGGCCCGTAGAGGTCCACGCCCTCCATCTCGACCGAGCCCTCGACACGGGTCCCGGGGATGACCTCGTGCATCCGGTTGAGCGTCCGCAGGAACGTCGACTTCCCACAGCCCGAGGGACCGATGAACGCGGTCACGGACCGCGGCTCGATCGTCATGGTGACACCTTCGACGGCGAGAAAGTCGCCGTAGTAGATGTCGAGGTCCTTCACGTCGATGCGCTGTGCCATCGTCAGTTGATCCTTTGGTTGCGTACGGTCAGCCGCGCAGCTTGGGCGCGAAGTAACGGGAGATCAGGCGGGCGAGCAGGTTCAGGATCATCACGATCAGGATTAGCGCCAGGGCCGCGGCCCAGGCACGCTGGAAGTTGATGTCCTCGATGCAGACCGCCGACGGGTCGTTGCAGGGCACGTAGCCCTGGGAGTACTGCCGGTAGACGTAGACCGGCAGGGTCATCATCCGACCCTCGAACAGGTTGTAGTTGATCGAGTCGATGACGCCGACCGTGAGGAGCAGCGGTGCCGTCTCGCCGATCACCCGGGCGATGGCGAGCATCACGCCGGTCACGATGCCCGCCACGGAGGTGCGGAGCACCACCTTGACGATCGTCAGCCACTTCGGCACGCCCAGCGCGTACGAGGCCTCGCGCAGCTCGTTGGGGACGAGCTTGAGCATCTCCTCGGTCGACCGCACCACGACGGGGATCATCAGGACGGCGAGGGCCACGGATCCCATGATGCCGAGCCGGATGCCCGGCCCGAAGAAGAAGGCGAAGAGCGAGAGCGCGAAGAGCCCCGCCACGATCGACGGGATACCCGTCATCACGTCGACGAAGAAGGTCACCCACTTCGCCAGCATCCCACCGCCGTACTCGACGAGGTAGATCGCGGTCAGGATTCCGATCGGCACCGAGATCAGGGTGGCGCCGAGGGTGATCTCGACCGTCCCGATGATCGCGTGGTAGATGCCGCCGGCGTCCATCCCGCCGAACACCCCGCGCATCGAGACGGTGAGGAAGTACCAGTCGAAGCGCTCGAGGCCGTTGGCGAGCACCGTCCAGATCAGCGAGACGAGCGGGATCATCGCGAGGACGAACGCGCCGTAGATGATCACGGTCATCACGCGGTCCTTGCGGTGCCGCCCGGGGTCGGCCTGGGCGAGCGCCGTGCGCACCGCGTCGGTGCGCTGCTCGGCGGTCAGGTCAGGAGTCGTCGTCATGTCAGTTGGCTCCCGAGAAGTCCTTGCGCCGTGCGACGACGGCGCGGGCGGCCATGTTCACGGCCATGGTGATCACGAAGAGGGCAAGACCCGTGGCGATCAGGGCACTGACGCCGAGCGGCGGTGCCTCTGGTTGCTGGGCCGCGATGTTGGCGGCGATCGTCTGCTGCTGACCGGCCTGGAAGATCGCGAACGAGTAGAGGAACCCGGGCGAGAGGATCATCAGGACGGCCATCGTCTCGCCGAGCGCTCGACCGAGGCCGAGCATCGCGCCGGAGATGATGCCGGAGCGGGCGAACGGCAGGACCGCGGTCTTGACGAGCTCCCAGCGCGTGGCGCCCAGTGCCAGGGCGGCCTCCTCGTGCAGCTTGGGCGTCTGGAGGAAGACCTCGCGGCAGACCGCGGTGATGATCGGCAGGATCATCACCGCCAGCACGACGGCGACGGTCGCCATCACCCGGGGCGGGTCCGCGGCCGGGCCCTCGAACAGCGGGAACCAGCCGAGCGTCTCGGCGATGCCGTTCCAGACGGGGTAGACGATCGGCGCGAACGCGAGGATGCCCCAGAGCCCGTAGACGACCGACGGGATCGCGGCGAGCAGGTCCACGAGGTATCCGAGGGCCTGGGCGAGCCGGCGCGGCGCGTAGTGGGAGATGAACAGGGCGACCCCGACGGCGAGCGGCGTCGCGAGAATCAGCGCCAGGAACGCGGCGAGCAACGTCCCGAAAATCAGGGGCCCGACGAACGTGATGATGCTCGTGTCCTCGGGGAACCAGCTGATCTGCTCGCCCAGCTCCTCGCCCCCGAGGCTGATGGCGGGCCACGCCTCCAGCACGAGGAAGATCGCGACGGCCGCGAGCGTGGCGAGGATCAAGGCCCCCGACCACGTCGAGACGAGGCGGAAGATCCGGTTCATGCCCCGGTCACCGGCGTGGCCCGACGCCTTGCGGCCCCGTGCCTTGTCGGTCGGCGGTGCGGTGGTACTCACGTGTGCTCCCATGCGGTGGGGTCGGGCGGTCGTCCGTCGTGCACTGCTCTGATCATGCCGCTGCCGGTGGGAGGACCGCGACTGCAGTCCTGCCACCGGCGGCGGTCGCGACCCCTGCCCGGGGCCGCGCGGGGGTCAGCCCTGGGCGCTGATGGCGTCGATCGCCTCGGTGGCGTCGGCGCGCAGGCTGTCCGAGATCGGGGCGGATCCGGCGGCCGAGGACGAGATCTCCTGGCCCTCCTCGCTCGCGACGTAGCCGAGGAACGCCTTCACGAGGTCGGCCGTCTCCTGGTCCTCGTACGTGGCGCACGCGAGGTGGTAGGAGACGAGGACGATCGGGTAGGCGCCCGACTCGGTCGTGTCGCGGGCCAGCTCGAGCGCGTGGTCGTACTGACCGCGCCCCTCGACCTGCTCCGAGGCGTCCACGATCTTGGCCGCGGCCTCGGGCGAGTACGGCACGTACTCCTCGCCGACCTTGACCTCGGCCGTGCCGAGGCTGCCGGCCTGAGACGCGTCGGCGTAGCCGATCGTCCCCGAGCCGCCCTGGACCGTCTGCACGACACCGGAGGTGCCCTGCGCCGACTGGCCGCCCTCGGTAGGCCAGTCACCGGAGGCCTCGTGCGGCCAGGCGTCGCCGCCCGCGGCCTCGAGGTACTCGGTGAAGTTCTCGGTGGTCCCCGACTCGTCGGAGCGGTGGACCGGCGTGATCGTCTCGGACGGCAGCTCGACGTCCGGGTTCTGGTCGACGATCGCGGGGTCGTCCCACGAGGTGATCTCGTCGTTGAAGATCCCGGCGATCGTGGCCGGGTCGAGCTTGAGCTGGTCGACGCCCTCGACGTTGAAGATCACGGCGATGGGGCTGATGTACATCGGCAGCTCGATCACCTCGCCGTCGAGGCAGCGCGCCTGTGCGTCGACGAGCTCCTCGTCGTCGAGCGCGGCGTCGGAGCCGGCGAAGGCCGTGCCGCCCTCGATGAAGTTGGTGCGTCCACCACCGGACCCGATCGGGTCGTAGTTGACGGTGACGTCGGGGTTCTCACCCTGGAATCCGGCTCGCCACGCGTTCATCGCGGCTTCCTGCGAGCTGGCCCCGGCCCCGTTCAGCTGGCCGGAAAGTTCGGATGTCTCGGTGGTCGCAGAGTCCCCGTCGGCGGCCTGCGCCTCACCCACGGGGTCGTCGGATCCACATGCGGTGAGCGTGACGGCGAGCGCGCCAGCGGCCAGAGTGGCTGCACCTGCGCGGGAGAATCGGCTGAGCTTCACGTCCTGGTTCCATCCTTGTCCACGTCGTGGCCACCGGCGAGATCGCCGGTGTCGAGGACGACGTTAAGGAGCCCGGGTGAAGGCGATGGACTTCTGCGGTGAACACGGGGTGAACGCTCACGGACCGTTTGCCACCGTGTCGTCCACCCCGTCGCACGTCACCGTCCGGGATCACGCACCGTCGTCGGAGATCTTGTACCCCAGGCCACGCACCGTCAGGAGGAAGCACGGTGAGGAAGGATCCTCCTCGATCTTCGCCCGGACCCGCTTGACGTGCACGTCCAGCGTCTTGGTGTCCCCCACGTAGTCCGACCCCCAGACGCGGTCGATCAGCTGCCCCCGGGTCAGCACCCGGCCGGCGTGGCGCAGGAGGTACTCGAGCAGGTCGAACTCCTTCAGGGGGAACGGGACGAGCTCGCCGTTCACGGTCACGGTGTGCCGGTCGACGTCCATCTGGACGCGCCCGACGGAAAGCAGCTCGTTCTCGGACTCCTCGGCCGCCGGCGTGTCCCCCGCCCCCCGGCGACGCAGGACGGCGCGGACGCGGGCGAGCAGCTCGCGGAACGAGTAGGGCTTGGTGACGTAGTCGTCGGCGCCGAGCTCGAGGCCGACCACCTTGTCGATCTCGGAGTCCTTGGCCGTCAGCATGATGACGGGGACGTCACCGCGCTGACGGAGCTCGCGGCAGACCTCCATCCCGCTGAGGCCGGGCAGCATCAGGTCGAGCAGGACGATGTCCGCCCCGCCCGCGTCGTACGCGGCGAGGCCCTCGTTCCCGTCGGCCGCGGCGACGACGTCGTACCCCTCCCGGGTGAGCTGGTACGTCAGCGGGTCGCGGTACGACTCCTCGTCCTCAACTACCAGGATGCGCGTCACGCATCCACCTCCTCGTTGTCGGTCGAACCGTCGCTGTCCGCGACGGACGTGCGTGCCACGGGGATCCGCAGCGTGAAGGTCGAGCCGCGGCCCGGCTCGGACCACATGGTGACCTCGCCGCCGTGGTCGGCCGCGATGTGCTTGACGATGCTCAGCCCGAGGCCCGTGCCCCCGGTGTCGCGCGACCGCGCGGGGTCCACCCGGTAGAAGCGCTCGAACACCCGGTCCTGGGCGTCCGGGGCGATCCCGATGCCCTGGTCGACGACCGCGATCTCCACCAGGCCTGCCCCCTCCGCGATGCTCACGCCGACCCCCACCCGCGTCCCGCCGGGCGAGTACGAGACGGCGTTGTCGACGAGGTTGCGCAGCGCGGTCACGAGCAGGTTGTGGTCGCCGTAGACGGTCGCGTCCTGCGTCCCACCGGCGGTGATCGTGATCCCCTTCGCCGCCGCCGTGGTGCGGGCGCGGTCGATCGCCTCGCCGACGACGTCGCCGACCGGGACCACCCGGACCTCCTGGAGCGCCCCGGCCACCTGGAGGCGGGAGAGCTCGATGATCTCGTGGACGAGCGCGGACAGGCGCGTGGCCTCCGACTGCATGCGTCCGGCGAAGCGTCGGACGGCCACCGGGTCGTCCGCGGCGTCCTGCACGGTCTCGGCCAGCAGGGACAGCGCCCCGACAGGGGTCTTGAGCTCGTGGGAGACGTTGACGACGAAGTCGCGACGGATCGCCTCGACGCGTGCGGACTCGGTACGGTCCTCGGCGAGGACGAGCAGGTGGTCGGGGCCGATCGCAGCCACCCGCACCTGGAGCAGAACCGTCCCGCGCCCGACCGGCCCGCGGGCGACCTCGAGCTCCTCGTCCCGGATCACCCCGTCCCGCCGGACCGCGTCGATGAGCTCGCGGATGGCCGGGTGCGCGATCACGTCGTCGCGCACCACGCCGAGCGCGTACGCCGGCGGACTCGCCCGCAGCACGTCGCCGTCGGTGTCGAGGACGACCGCCGCAGAGCGCAGCACCGCGAGCACGCGGACCAGCCCGTCCTGCAGCTCGGGCGGCTGCTCCGGCGGCGCATGGCGGTGCTCACGCTCGCTCCATCGGAACGCGAGAGCGGCGACCACACCGACCACGACGCCGATGACGCCCGCCACGAGCACTGTCGCCCCGTCGATTGCTCCGTCCACGACGCCAGCGTACGGGGCAGGGGTGCGCCGGGAGCGGCAACGGCGCACCCAGGCCGCCAGGACGTCGACTATTCACGCGGCCGTCGAGGGTTGTTCACCCTATCGACTGGTCTGGTGCGAGTGCCCGTGGAATGGTGAAGACTCACGAACCACACGTGTGCGCCCTTCGGCGCACCGAACGACGGGCCCCAGTGTGCCCGAGGAGAGGGCAGCCATGCGGGAGATCTTTGAGGCGGAGCTGCAGCAGGTCGGAGACGACCTGCAGGAGATGAGCGCGCTGGTCGCCGAGGCGATCGACCGCGCCGGCCGCGCCCTGATCGACGCCGACCACCAGCTCGCGCAGGAGGTGATCGTCGACGACCTGGCGATCGACACGATCGAGCGCGCGCTCGACGAGCGCTGCCTCTACATCCTGGCCCAGCAGGCACCGGTCGCCACGGACCTCCGGATCGTCGTCACCGCGCTGCGGATGAGCTCGACGCTGGAGCGGATGGGCGACCTCGCCCGGCACATCGCGCAGATCGCCCGAGGCCGCTACCCCGACCGGGCCGTCCCCGTGCTCGAGCCGACCCTGCGCGAGATGCACGAGGCCGCCACGCGTGCGGCTCGGCGTGTCCAGGGCCTCCTCGAGAACCGCGACCTCGAGCTCGCCGCGCAGGTCAAGGCCGACGACGCGATCCTCGACCAGCTCCACCGCCAGACGTTCACCACGATGCTGGACGAGGGGTGGACCGAGGACGCGCAGCAGACCATTGACGCGACGCTCCTGAGCCGCTTCTACGAGCGGTTCGGCGATCACGCGGTGTCGATCGCGCGCCGCATCGAGTTCCTCGTGACCGGCGAGCTGGAGAGCGCGGCCCACAGCCACCACGACAACTAGCGAACGCCGGGTCCGCCCGGACCGACGACGACGGCGCCGCACCCTTCGAGGGTGCGGCGCCGTCGTCGTACGGCTTGGGAGGTCAGCGACCCTGGTTCGCCACGGCCGCGATCGCGTCCTTGGCCGCCTCGGGGTCGAGGTAGGTCCCGCCCGGCGTGACGGGCGTGAAGTCCTCGTCCAGCTCGTAGAGGAGCGGGATGCCCGTCGGCACGTTCAGGCCCGCGATGTCCTCGTCCGAGATGCCGTCGAGGTGCTTGATGATGGCGCGCAGGGAGTTGCCGTGCGCGGCGACGAGCACCGTCTTGCCGGCCTTGAGGTCCGGGATGATCTCACCCTCCCAGTACGGGAGTGCGCGCTCGAGGACGTCCTTGAGGCACTCGGTCCGCACGACCGGGGCGTCCGCGTAGCGCGGGTCCTGGTCCTGGGAGAACTCCGAGCCCAGCTCGATCTCCGGCGGCGGGGTGTCGTACGAGCGGCGCCACAGCATGAACTGCTCGTTGCCGTACTCGTCGAGCGTCTCCTTCTTGTTCTTGCCCTGCAGCGCGCCGTAGTGGCGCTCGTTCAGGCGCCAGTTGCGCTTGACCGGGATCCAGTGCCGGTCCGCCGCGTCCAGCGCGAGGTTCGCGGTCATGATCGCGCGGCGCAGGAGCGAGGTGTGCAGCACGTCGGGCGTGACGCCGGCGTCGGTCAGCAGCTGGCCGCCGCGCCGCGCCTCCTCCACGCCCTTCTCCGACAGCGGGACGTCGACCCAGCCCGTGAAGAGGTTCTTGGCGTTCCATTCGCTCTCGCCGTGGCGAAGAAGCACGAGTGTGTAAGTCATGGGTCTATCGTGCCCTACGGTCACGGCGATGACACGATCGTCCCGTCTGGCGGTCCGTCGAGGGTCAACTCTTGGCCTCGACACGGCCGGAGCAGGCATGGCTGGCGTTCTGCAGCGCGGGAGCGTTGACTGGAGCCATGCCTCTGGACGCACCGTACTCCCCCAGTCCCGACGAGTTCGTCCGCAACCAGGTGGAGTTCTTCGAGTCTTCCGGCGGGACACAGGGCAACACGATGCGCGACGTGCCGATCATCGTGCTCTGGACCCTGGGTGCCCGCTCGGGAGCACTCCGCAAGACGCCGCTGATGCGGGTCGAGCACGACGGCAGCTACGCCGTCGTCGCCTCCCAGGGCGGCGGGCCGAAGCATCCGGTCTGGTACCGGAACATCTGCGCCCACGACCTCGTCGAACTCCAGGACGGTGCCGAGCGGCGCGACTACCGCGCCCGCGAGGTCACGGGCGAGGAGAAGGCGCTGTGGTGGGACCGCGCCGTCGCGGTCTGGCCCGACTACGCCGAGTACCAGACGCGCACCGAGCGCGAGATCCCCGTGATCGTGCTCGAGGCCGTGTAGCCCGACACACCCGGTCTCGACAGGCTCGACCGACGGGGACGCTCGACCGGCGGAGGCAGCGCTCGTCGAGCCCGTCGAGACGACACACCCGGTCTCGACAGGCTCGACCGACGGGGTGCCGCTCGACCGGCGGGTCAGCCCCGGACGAGCTTGAACGAGGCGCGCGCGTCGAGGGCCGCGGAGTAGGCGTCGAGCACGCCCTGCGCGGTCCGGTCCCACCCGAACTGCTGGGCGACCTGCACGGCTCCGGCCCCGAGACGGGCCCGCCGCTCGGGGTCACCGAGCAGCGCGCCGATCTCGGCCGCCCACGTGACGGGTTCGTGGTCGGGGACGAGGACACCGGAGACGTCGTCGACGACGATCGTCCGCAGCCCGCCGACGGACGCCGCGACCACGGGGGTGCCACAGGCCGACGCCTCGGCGGCGACGAGGCCGAACGACTCGTTGTGCGACGGCACGGCGACGATGTCGGCCGCACGGAACCACGTGGCGAGCTCGGCCCGGTCCACGGGCGGCAGCACCACGACGCGGTCGGCCACCCCCTCGACCGCGGCCAGCGCCTCGAGCTCTCGCACCGCCGTCGGACGTCCCGACGCCCCGCCGAGGATGGCGAGGACGGGGACCGGCTCCCCCGCCGCCCGCATGACGCCGAGCGCGCGGACGAGGACGTCGGGCGCCTTGAGCGCCTGGACGCGACCGGCGAAGACCACGAGCCCCGCGTCGTCCACCTCGGCACCGCACGCGCCGAGGTGGGCCCGGACAGCCTCGCGGCCCGGCCCGACCGGGGCGAATGTCTGCAGGTCCACTCCCGGCGGAACCACGTGCACCTGGGCCGGGTCGGCGTCGTACTCCCGCACGAGGTCGTCGGCCTCGGCGGCCGTCGAGGCGATCAGGGCGTCGGCCTCGGCGGTCACCTGCTCCTCGCCGATGATGCGGCCGGCCGGCTCCGGCACGTCGCCGGGAGCGAGGGCGGCGTTCTTGACCCGGGCCATCGTGTGCATGGTGTGCACCAGCGGGACGTCCCACCGGTCCGCGACGAGCCATCCGACCTCCCCGGACAGCCAGTAGTGGCTGTGCACGACGTCGTACCACCCGCGTTCGCGCCCCGCCTCGGCGCGCAGGAGCCCGGCTGCGAAGGCGCAGAGCTGGCCGGGCAGGTCGTTCTTGTCGAGTCCCTCGAACGGGCCGGCCGGGACGTGGCGCACGACGACGCCGGGCTCGACCTCGACGCACGGCGGCTGGCTCGACGAGGTGGCCCGGGTGAAGATCTCGACGGCGGCCCCGCGCGCAGCCAGCGCGCGGGCGAGCTCGAGCACGTAGACGTTCATACCGCCCGCGTCCCCGCTCCCGGGCCGGTCCAGGGGGGACGTGTGCACGCAGATCATCGCGACGCGCACGGGGCGCCCGGGTGCGGCAAGGTCCATGCGACCAGTATCAGCCCTCGACGGAGTCGACGAGTACGCATCCGGGGGCGGGAAGGCTCACACTGCCGAGGACGCGTGCCCGGCCGGTGACGCGGTCGACGCGCAGGCTGGTCAGCTCGTCGCCGTTCTGCTGCGCGACGACGACGAGGTCGCCGTCGTCGTCCGCCGTCGGCCCGGCGACGACGGCGAAGTGGCGCGGCCATGCCCCGCCGATCGGGCTCTCGGCGAGCGCACGCAGCGAGACCTCGGTGCCGGACGTCTCGACCGCGTAGGCCACGATCGTGTCGGCGCCGCGCACCGCGACGTACAGGCGCGAGCCGTCCTGAGACAGTGCGACGTGCGAGGGGTACGGGCGGGGCTCCGAGGTGGCCGACCCCAAAGGGTAGGTGTGCGTGACGGTGGGCTCGGCGGTCTCCTCGTCACCCAGGGAGACGACGAACACGGCCGGGTCGAGCTCGCCGACGACGAGGACCGCGCCGGGGACGTGGACGAAGTGACGTGGCCCCGTCCCGGCGAGCATCTGCACCGCACCGATCACGGCACCGTCGGGCGTGTAGCGCACGAGCTGGTCCGTGCCGAGGTCCGCGGACCACACCTCGTCCCTGACCGGGGCCACGAAGTGCGCATGTGGGCCCTCCTGCCGGTCGGCGTCCGGGCCGCTGCCCTCGTGCTGGTCGACCGACGACGTCGCGAGCGGGAGCCCGTCCTCGTCCACCGGGAAGCGGGCGACCGAGCCGCCACCGTAGTTGGCCAGCCAGACCGTGTCGGGCGTCGCCGAGACGTGGCACGGCGAGGGGCCACCGGTCGGGACGGAGGTGACGGGCTCGAGCGACTCCCGCGCGGCGTCGACGGCGAGGACGACCGCGACTCCCGTGTCGGTCTCGGACGCGGCATAGAGCGTCCGCCCGGAGGGGTGGAGCGCGAGGAACGAGGGCGACGGCGCCGTGACCACCTGGACGGGAGCGGTGAACGCACCCGTGGCGGCGTCGACGTCGACACGCCAGACACCCTCGCCCCGGTCGGGCTCGGTGCCCAGCCCTGCGGCAGGGAACGTGCCGATCCACAACGGGACGGTGCCGACCCACAACGGGACGGACGGGATGCGCGGGGTCGTCTCAGAGGTCATCTGCCGACCCTACCGAGGCGGGCCGCCCTCGTGCGCCCGCACGCCGCAGGCCCCGCACCCGTGACGGGTGCGGGGCCTGTGGTCGGTGCGATCAGTGCGCGGCGTCGTACGCCTCCTGCAGCTCGGCCGAGATGCGCCCACGGTCGCTGACCGTGTGGCCGTTCTCGCGAGCCCACTCACGGACCTGCGTCGCGTTGGACGAGCGTCCAGCAGGACGTGAAGAACGGCGCCCCTGCTTTGCCGTACGGCCCCCGACCTTTCGGCCGTTGGCGATCCACTGCGCGAAGGAGTCACGAAGCTCGGCCGCATGCTCCGTGCTGAGGTCGATCTCGTACGAGACGCCGTCAAGCGCGAACGTGACGGTCTCGTCTGCATTACCGGAATCGATGTCGTCGATCAAAATGACTTGGACCTTCTGGGCCACGGGTGCCTACCTCACGTCAGGATTGAAGTGCAATTTCAACCCGAGAATCGCACGGATCGGCTTTCCCGTCAATATGGAAAGGGGTATTCAGCTCGCATCTTTCGAGACGGCTGCGTCACGCGCGTCCTCTTCTGCTTCCATTCGCGCGACCGCGAGCCGCTCATTGCGGTCCGCGCGAATAACGGCACGCATTGCGAACCAGAAGAGGAGCCCGACGCCGATCGACGGGACGAGTGCGGCGAGTGCCGGCCAGAGGGAATCCACGACGCAATCCTACGCGCTCAGGCGATCGGCTTGACGAGCGGGAAGAGGATGGTCTCCCGGACGCCGTAGCCGGTCAGCGCCATCAGCAGGCGGTCGATGCCCATCCCCATGCCGCCCGACGGTGGCATGGCGTACTCCATCGCCGTGAGGAAGTCCTCGTCCAGGCGCATCGCCTCGGCGTCGCCCGCGGCGGCAAGCAGCGCCTGCGCCTCGAAGCGCTCGCGCTGCACGACAGGGTCGACCAGCTCCGAGTACGCCGTGCCGAGCTCGAAGCCGCGGACGTAGAGGTCCCACTTCTCGACGACGCCGTCGCGGCTGCGGTGCGCGCGCGTGAGCGGGGAGGTCTCGACCGGGAAGTCCCGGACGAACGTCGGCGCGTAGAGGTGGTCGCCGACCAGGTGCTCCCAGAGCTCTTCGACCAGCTTTCCGTGATTCGCCGACTTCGGGTCGACCGAGAGCTCGAAACGGTCGATCTTCTGCATGAGGTGGTCCACCGAGGTCTCGGGCGTAATTTCTTCGCCCAAGGCTTCGGAAAGGGAGTGGTAGAGCGAAAGGTCGGCCCAGTCACCACCGAGGTCGTATTCCTCACCACCGGGAAGCGTGACCTTTGTGGTCCCGAACACATCTTCGGCGGACTTCTGCACGAGGTTCTTCGTCAGTTCGGCCATGGTGTTGTAGTCACCATAGGCCTCATACGCCTCGACCATCGCAAACTCCGGCGAATGCGTGGAATCCGCACCCTCGTTGCGGAAGTTGCGGTTGATCTCGAAGACCCGCTCGACACCGCCGACGACGGCGCGCTTGAGGAAGAGCTCCGGGGCGATGCGCAGATACAGGTCGATGTCGTAGGCGTTCATGTGCGTCATGAAGGGCCGCGCCGCCGCACCGCCGTGGATCGTCTGCAGCATCGGGGTCTCGACCTCGATGAACTCGCGCCCGTGAAAGTTGTCGCGCAGCGAGCGCATCACGCCGGAACGGACGCGCACCATGTCGCGGGCCGCCGGACGGGCGATCAGGTCGACGTACCGCTGACGGACACGCGCCTCCTCGGAGAGCTCGACGGCGGTGCCGTCCTCGCGCTCGTAGAGGTTGGGCAGCGGACGCAGCGCCTTGGCCGCGATCTTCCACTCGTCCGCGAAGACGCTGAGCTCCCCGCGCCGCGAGCTGATGACCCGGCCGTGGGCGAAGAGGTGGTCGCCGAGGTCGACGTCCGCCTTGAAGGCCGCGAGCGACTCCGGCCCGACCACGGCCTGGCTCAGCATCACCTGCAGGCGGGCACCCTCGCCGTCCTGCAGCGTGACGAAGCAGAGCTTGCCGGTGTTCCGCAGGAACACCACACGCCCGGCGACGCCGACCTCGTCCTCGGTCTCCTCGCCGGTCTCGAGGTGGCTCCACCCGGACCGGACCTGCGCGATCGTGTGCGTGCGCGGGACCCCCACGGGGTACGCCTCGCCACCCTCGGCGAGGATGCGCTCGCGCTTGTCGCGCCGCACGCGCACCTGCTCCGGGGTCTCGTCGGTCGCGTCGGGCACAGCGGGGATGTCAGAGGAAGTCACCCGGCAATCCTACCGACCGTGGTCCGGTCCCTGGTCGGCCCGGACGTACTCGGGGCCCGGTGTGATCAGGACCGCAGGTCGAGGGCGAGGTCGAGGATCGGCGCCGAGTGCGTCAGCGCCCCGACGGAGAGGTAGTCGACCCCGGTCTGCGCGACCTCGCGCGCCCGGTCGAGCGTCAGGTTGCCGGTGGCCTCGAGCTCGATCCGGCCGACCGTGGCCTCGCGGGCACGGACCGCGGCGACGATCGCCTCCAGGACGGGTGTCGGCATGTTGTCGAGGAGCAGGAAGTCGGCACCGGCGTCCAGCGCCTCGTCGGCCTGCTCGGCCGTGTCGGCCTCGACCTGGATCAGCACGTCCGGGAAGCGTGAACGGACGGCCTCGATCGCGGCGCGCACCGAGCCGGCCGCGACCACGTGGTTGTCCTTGACCATCGCGACGTCGTGCAGACCCATGCGCTTGTTGGTGCCGCCACCCGCGCGGACGGCGTACTTCTCCAGCGCGCGGAGCCCGGGCGTCGTCTTGCGCGTGTCGAGCACCTGCGCACCGGTCCCGGCCAGGGCGTCGGCCCACGCACGGGTCGCCGTCGCCACGCCGGACGCGCGGCTCGCGAGGTTGAGCAGCGTCCGCTCGGCCGTAAGGAGCACCTGCGTCGGGCCGCTCAGGGTGGCCAGGACCTGTCCGCGCACGACGGCGTCCCCGTCCCGGGCGGAGAACGTCACCTCCGGTTCGGCCAGGCCGAAGCGCTGCGCGACCTGGCGGAGCGTCTCGGTGACGACGACGAGGCCGGCGACGACGCCCTCGGCGCGCGCGACGAGGTCGGCCACCCCGGTGTCCGACGGGTCGACCGTCGCCTGGGTCGTGACGTCCCGACCGGGCGCCGCACCGAGGTCCTCGTCGAGCGCGGTCTCGACGGCGCGGGCGATCCACGCCGGTGCGAGCGGCGGGTCGACCAGGGACGGGACGGCGGACGGGACGGCGTCAGGCAGGGAGGTCACGGGAGAACGGTAGCGTCGACCGCCCGTTCCGCACCGGCCGTGACCACGAGTTCCCCGTCGTCGGCCAGCGCCACGGTGACCCGTCGGGCCCATGCGGGGTCGAGGTCCGGGTGGTCGGCACGGTAGTGACCGCCCCGGCTCTCGGTCCGGGCGAGGGCCGCGGCCGTGAGCGCCGCGGCGATCTGGCGCAGGTTGGTGGTCTCCCACTCGGCCGTCTGGGGTTCGGCGAGGACGCTCGTCCCCGCGTGCCGCAGGTGCGCGTCCGTCGGCACGCCGGCGAGTCGGGCGGCGGCGCGGCGCAGCCCGTCGTCGGTGCGGATCACCCCGGGGCCGGCAGCCGCCGTCGCCTGGATCTTGGCGCGCGCCGCGGCGGGGACCAGGGCCGAGGGACCGGGACGTCGGGCGGGGGTGCCGGGCCGGAGCTCACTGCGCGCGACCCGGTCGGCGATCGCGTGCGCGGCACGGTGGGCGAAGACGAGCCCCTCGAGCAGGGAGTTGGACGCGAGCCGGTTGGCTCCGTGCACGCCCGTGCACGCGACCTCGCCGACGGCGTAGAGGCCGTCGATCGTCGACCGGCCGTCGAGGTCCGTGACGACGCCGCCCGAGTGGTAGTGCTGCGCCGGGGCCACGGGGACGGGAACCTCGGTCCAGTCGATGCCCTGGTCCGCGAGCCGCGCGGTGATGGTGGGGAACCGCCGTCGGAGGAAGTCCGCGCCCAGGTGCCGGGCGTCGAGCAGGACGTGGTCCGTGCCGGTGGCGGCCATCCGGCGGACGATCGCGTGGGCGACGACGTCGCGCGGGGCGAGGTCGGCCATCGGGTGGACCCCCTGCATGAAGGGGACGCCGTCGACGTCGAGGAGCACCGCGCCCTCCCCGCGGACCGCCTCGGAGATCAGCGGCAGCTGCCCCTGGGCCGCGGACCCGAGCCAGAGCACCGTCGGGTGGAACTGGACGAACTCGAGATCACCGAGCTCGGCACCGGCACGCAGTGCGGCCGCGAGGCCGTCCGCCGTGGCCTGGGGCGGGTTGGTCGAGGAGCGGAAGACCTGCCCGATCCCGCCCGTGGCGAGCACGACGGCCCCCGCGAGCGCCTGCCCGACGCCGTCGCGCGACCCCTCGCCCCGCACGTGCAGGGTGACGCCGCAGGCCCGGGAACCCCCGTCGTCGTGCGGGTCCGTGGTCAGGACGTCGAGGACGAGGGCGTTCTCGATCACCTCGATACCGGGGTCGTTGCGCACGGCCTCCAGCTGCGCGACGAGAGCGCGGGAGATCTCGGCCCCCGTCGCGTCGCCACCGGCGTGCGCGATCCGGTCGGCGCCGTGCCCGCCCTCCCGGGTCAGGGCGATCTGGCCGCCGTCGTCGAGGTCGAACGTCGCGCCGCGGGCGACGAGCTCGCGCAGACGGTCGGGGCCCTCCGTGACCAGCACCTCGACGGCGGCCGGGTCGCAGACTCCCCCGCCGGCGGCCAGCGTGTCGGCCAGGTGCGCGGCCGGCGAGTCCGTCGGCGCGAGGGCCGCGGCGATGCCGCCCTGCGCCCAGACGGTCGATCCGGACCACAGCTGACCCTTGGTCACCAGCAGCACGCGCGGCACCCGAGTGCGCAGCTCGAGCGCGGCGGTGAGGCCGGCGATGCCGGAACCGACGACGATCACGTCGGCGCGGGTGGTCCACCCGGGGTCGGGGGCCGCGAGGGTCCGTGCCAGGTGCACCGGACCCAGGGGGCCGTCGGTCACGCCTGGAACTCGTGGATCGGGACGCCGGACGGCTCGAGGTCGTAGCCGTCGGGCACCTGGCCGGGCTCGTCGGAGACCTCGACGATCTTGTTCTCCCCGTCGACGAACACGACGTTCGGCAGGTAGTGCCGCGCGTCGGCGGAGCTCATCATCCCGTAGGCGATGAGGATCACGACGTCACCGGGGTGCACGTGGTGGGCCGCGGCGCCGTTGATGCAGATCTCGCCGGCCCCGCGCTCGCCCGGGATGACGTAGGTCGTCAGGCGCGAGCCGTTGGTGACGTCGACGACGTCGACGCGCTGGCCCGGGTAGAGGTCCGCCGCCTCGAGCAGGTCGACGTCCACGGTGATCGAGCCGACGTAGTGCAGGTCGGCCTGCGTCACGGTGGCACGGTGAATCTTGCCGATCATCATCGGGCGCTGCAGGGACGCGGGCGCGGTGTTGCTCACGACGATCCTTCCTCAGGGAGAGCGGTCACTTCTACCGCAACGTTGTCGAGCAGCCGGGTAGTCCCGACTCGTCCTGCCACGAGCAGGAGCGCGCGTCCGCCGAAGGACGGGTCGACCTCCTCTACGGTAACCGGGTCGACGAGCGCGAGGTAGTCCACCCGGACCCCGGGGACCTCTGCGAGGACCGCAGAGGCGCTCGCGAGCACGGCTGACGCGCCCCGGGGCCCGGCGGCGCGCCCGGCGGCGAGCGCCCGCGAGAGAGCCAGACCGTCGGTCCGCTGCTGCGCGCTCAGGTAGGCATTGCGCGAGGACAGGGCCAGCCCGTCGTCGTCGCGTGCCGTGGGGACGCCGAGGATCTCGACGTCGTGCTCGAGGTCGAGGACGAGCCGTCGGACCGCGAGCAGCTGCTGCGCGTCCTTCTCGCCGAAGACCGCGACGTCGGGCCGCGTGAGCCGGAGCAGCTTGTGGACGACGGTGAGCACGCCGTCGAAGTGCCCGGGACGCTGCGCGCCCTCGAGGATGGTGCCGAGGTGCCCGGCGCTGACGGTCACGCGCGGGTCGCCGCCCGGGTAGACGGTCTCCCGCTCGGGCGCGAAGACGACGTCGACGCCCCGGCCCTGCAGCTTCTCGACGTCGCCCGGCAGGTCCCGCGGGTAGGCGTCCAGGTCCTCGTGGGGGCCGAACTGCAGGGGGTTGACGAAGATCGTCACGACCACCTGCCCGTGGGGGCCGACGGCGTCGCGCGCGGCGTCGACGAGCAGGAGGTGCCCCGAGTGCAGCGCTCCCATGGTCATCACGACGGCGCGACGGCCCGTCCCCGGATGCGTGTCGAGCGCGGCGGCGAGGTCCGTGCGCGTGTGCACGACGGCGGTCATTCGTCTTCCTCCAGTGCGTCCAGCAGGCCCTGGGCCTGGTGGCGGTCGATACGGGCCGTGGCGAGGGTACGCCTCGTCGCGGCCCGGGCGAGCTCCCGGTACGACGCCGGGACGTCTGTCGCGCCCTGCGTGGTGGCCAGCTCCTCGAGCACGCGCAGGTGCTCGACGACGGTGCCGACGTCTCCCCGGGCCACGGGACCGGTCAGCGCAGCGATGGCCCCGGGAGACCCGTCGCGCGCGGCCGGGAGGTCGTCGGTGAGGTCGACCTCGGCGTCGGTCAGGGGCTCCAGGGGCTCCAGGGGCGCGGCCGTGCCCGAGTCCGCCGCGCGCAGCGCGCCGTCCAGCGCGGCCCCGAGCAGCGGCTCCAGCACCCGGCCCGGACGCTCCACCCCGGCGGCCGCGAGCGCCTGGGCGGCCTGGGCGACGAGCACCACCAGATGGTTCGCCCCGTGGGCGAGGCCCGCGTGGTAGAGCCCCCGGGCGGCCTCGTCGACGACGACCGGCTCCCCGCCGATCTCGACGACCAGCGCCTGCCCGATCGGCAGCACCGGCCCGGGAGCGGTGACGGCGAACGTCGTCCCCTCGAGCCTGGCCAGGTCGAGGGACGTCCCGGTGAACGTCATGGCCGGGTGCACCGCCAGCGGAATCGCACCGCGCTGCCGCGCGGGGTCGAGCACGCTCGCGCCGTACCGGCCCGAGGTGTGCAGGACGATCTGCCCGGGCTGCCAGGCCCCGGTCGTGGCGAGGCCCTCGACCACGGCGGCCAGTGCGTCGTCGGGAACGGCCAGGACCACCAGCTCCGCGCGTTCGACGACGTCCGGGACCTCGAGCAGGGGGACCCCGGGCAGCAGCGTGTCGATGCGCTCGCGCGACGCCGCGGACACACCGCTGGCCCCGACCACCGCGTGACCGGCGGCACGCAGCGCACTGCCGAGCACGGCGCCGACCCGACCGGCGCCGACGACCCCGACACCCAGGCGACCGGGGCGCGCACCGACCCCGGCGCTCACAGCACTCCCTCGCTGACCGTGCGCATCCACTGCTCAGGCGTCGCGTGCTCGCGCGCCTCGTGGGCCCGAGCCGCCTGCGCGACCGTCAGGGCCACGGCGTCCGACTCGTCGAGGTGCGGGCAGCCCGGCGAGGCCGGCCCGGGCGTCGAGTGCACGGCGAACGTGACGACGCCCAGCCGCCGCTGCAACGGGCCCTGCTGCAGCCCCAGCGACTGGGTGCGCTCGTGCGGGACGACGTCGAGCGTGCGGTGGAAGTACCCCGAGCGCAGGAGCAGCGCACGGTCCGTGACCGACCAGCCGTTGCGGCGCCACGACCAGGGGTCCACCCAGCGGGCACGCCGCGGCGAGACCGTGGTCCGTTCGCTCGGTCCGACGCCGACGAGCCCCTCCGTCAGGACGGCCACGGGGTCGTCCGTGCCGAAGTCGGGCAGCACGAGCCAGACCGCGAGCAGCGCGTCCGCCCGGGTCCCCACGGGCAGCAGGACGCTCTCGGCGGCCGACTCCTTCGAGCCCCCGTACCCGGCGACGTTCACCTCGACGCGCCACCAGTCCCGCCGGCGCCAGAGCAGCGGCTGGTGCACGACCACGGCCTGCACCCGGCCCGGCGGGATGGTCTGACGGCGCGTCTCGAGCAGACCGCTGCGCAACCGGATCCCGTCGGGCGAGATCCCGGCCGCGAACCCGAACTCTCGGGTGAACCGCGAGACCGCGAACGCCCCGAACCCCAGCAGGCCCGGGAGCACGACGAACAGCAGGAACGGCTCACGCGTCCCGGCGACGACCCCGGCGAGCGCGAGGACCGCGACGACGAACGCGAGCAGCTCCCACGAGAGCAGGATCGACCCGACGAGGCGGCCCGCCGGGACGTCGAAGACCGGCCGCTCCGGCGCGGCGGTCGTCTCCAGGACGACGTCGGCGTCCGCGGGAGCTCCGGCGGAGGCATAGACAGGCACGCCGGGCACGCCGGCCTCGTCGACCTCGACGGCGCCGAGCCCTTCGCCGTGCCCGTCGCCGTCCTCGGTCGCGGCCGTGCCCGTCGTCCCGGTCGGCAGGGCGTCCGACGCTCCGGGCTCCTGCCCCGCGGTCTCGGCCCGCTTGGCCTGCCGCACCCCGGCCGCACGCTCGAGCAGCTCGTTGCGCAGAGCCTCGGTCTCGGACAACGAGAGCATCCCGAGCTTGATCCCGGAGTCCGCGCCACCGGCGACCTCGAGCTTGAGCTCCGCCAGGCCGAAGATCCGGCCCAACAGCGGCTGGACGACGTCGACGGCCTGCAACCGGTCGAGCCGTGCGCGCCGCTGCTGCCGGAAGAGGATCCCGGAGTTGACCTGGACGGTGTCTTCGCCGATCGCGTATTTCATGTACCGCCACGACAGCGCGGCGAACCCGATCCCGAGGACCAGGACGACCACCAGGCCGACGATCGACCAGAGCAGGTCCCCGAATCCCGGGATGCCCCCGCCTGCGCCGATGTTGTCGATCTGGGTGTTGGCGACCACGACGAGCGCCGCCAGGAAGATCCCCCACCCGCGCACCAGCGGTGTCACCGGGTGGACGCGCCGCCAGCGGAGGTTCTCCTCGCTCACAGGCCGGCCAGCCGGGACTCGCCCCGCGCGGCCAGCTGGTCACGCAGCCGGTCAGCCTCGTGCGGAGGCAGGCCCGGGATCGTCGCGTCGGTGCTCGTGCTCGCGGTGTGCAGCTGGAGAGTGGCGATCTTGAGCCGGTGGTCCAGCGGGCCGGCCTGCACGTCGACGTACTGCATCCGGCCGTACGGCACCACGACGAGGGTGCGGAAGAGGATGCCCCGGCGGATCAGCAGGTCGTCGTCGCGCTCGGCGTACCCGATGGCCGCGACCTGGCGGGGAATGACCACGATCGACTCCAGGAGCACCACCGCGGCACCGCCACCGAGGAACCACCACCACGGCGAGAGCGTCAGCGCGAGGACGACGCCCACCACCAGGGGTACGGCGAGCGTCAGGCCCGCGGTGATCAGCCGGGCGTGCACCAGGCGCGTCGAGACGCGCGTCCACGTGATGCCGTCAGGGTCGAACGGTCCGCTCGGAGTCATGGATGCATTGTGGCACCGTCAGGCGTGCGCGCCCGCTTCTCCGGACTCCTCCTCCGGCCCGCGTGTGCTCTGCTCGTCGTCCTGGTCGGACGGCGGCACGCGGCACCAGTGCTCGGCGACGAGGCCGGCCACGACGAGACCCACCGCGCACAGCGTCGCGACGCCGGCAGCCACCGCCTTGTCGGCCCGCGCCTCGATCCCGAGCTGGCCGGCGACGAGCAGCACCTGTGAGCCGTACCAGCCCGTGAGCAGCGACCCGGCTAACGAGGCCGCCTTCGCGAGGATCAGGGTCCGCCCGGCCCGGACGCCGCTCAGCGAGGGACGGTCGCCCGCGATGTACTGGCGCACCGTCCACCCGGCCCAGAGCACGCCCAGGGCGAGCACGACGAGCGCCGCGTCCACGATCCACGGGACCGGCGAGACGTACGCACCGGTGCTCTCGACCACCCGCAGCACCGTCCACGCCACGGCGGCCGTGACGAGCATGACGAGGACGAGAGTGCGCAGTGACGTCCGCTGCACGATCCGGCTCAGCTCGTGGTGTCGTCAGGCGGACCGAGGACGCGGCGGCGCTGCGGCGCGGACGGCGTCCACGACTCCGGGGTCGAGGGCACGTTCGGCTGCTGCCCCGTCACCTGGGCGGGCAGGCCCTGCGAGTCGACGGGCCGTGGGCCCACGGGCTGCGGACGCGCCGGGAAGTCGGGGCGCTCGACGTCACGCTCGGCGGGACGGCCGTACCCCACGGGCTGGAAGCTCTCGGGGGGTGCCCACGGGGCCGGGGTGGGCGGCGCGGTCGACGCCGCCGCGACCGGCACCGGCTGCTCGGCGGGTGCGGGACGCTCGTCGTGCACCGGGGCCGGATCCGCTGGAGGCGCGACCGCCGGTGCGGGCGCGGGTGTGGGTGCCTGTGCGGGCGCGGGTGCCTCCTGCACCTCCGCCGGTGCGACGGTCTCCTGGGGTCCCGACATCGGCGCGTCGGTCAACCAGTCGAGCGCCATCCATCGGATCCCGCCAGCGTCCGGCGCCGTGCCCGCGAGGGCCGCCACCGGGCCGCCACCGAGGCCGAGCAGCACGGCGTCGGGGTCGATCTGGGCCCACGGCTCCAGGACGAACGCCCTCTCCCGCGCCCGAGGGTGCGGGAGGGTCAGGTCACGGGTCTCGTCGACGATCGACCCGTAGCTCACGATGTCGACGTCCAGCGTTCGCGGACCCCAGCGCTCAGCCCGTTCGCGTCCGTGCGCGGTCTCGACCGCCTGGCACTCGTGCAGCAGCGACCGCGGCGAGAGCGTCGTGCGAGCGATGACGACCGTGTTCAGGTAGTCGTCCTGGTCGGGGCCGCCGACCGCCTCCGTCCGGGCGAGCGGCGCGACCTCGCGCAGCTCGAGCCCCTGGATCCGGTCCAGGTCGGTGACGGCGTCGCGCAGCGACTGCTTCGAGTCCCCGACGTTCGACCCGAGAGCGAGCACCACGTCGACGAACTTCTCGGGGACCACGTCCATGACGTCGCCGGTCGGAGCCGCCGGTACCGCAGGCTCGGGCTCGGGCTCAGGTTCCGTCGGGGCGATGACCTCGTCGACGGCGACCGGGCCCGTCCCCGCGTCGTCGGGCTCGACGGGCGCCTCACCCTCGCCGACGGTGTGCACGTCGCCCTCGTCGACCGCGAGCGGGACAGCGGCAGCCGTCGGCTCGAAGGACGGCGCGTCGACGACGTACGCCGGCTCGGCGGGCGCGGGCTCGGCGGCCACCGCTTCCGCGGGCACGGCGCCGGCGGGAATGGCGCCGGTGGGAACGGGTGCCGCGGGGACCTCCGTCGGCGGCGCAGGAACAGGTGCGGCTGCCGGGACGGCCGCGGCCGCGCCGTCGTCAGGCAGTCGCACGTGGCCGACGACGACCGGGGCGGGCGGGAGGTTTTCGAGGGCTGACTCCTCCGCGGATCCGCCGATCGGCACGGGCGCGACGGCGGGTCGGCGTACCACCCGGTCGCGGCGGATCGAGACGGCGGCGTCGTCGAACGGCACCGGGATGGGCGCCTCGGGCTTGTGCACGGTGACGTCGACGCCGTGGACGCCCGGGTTGGTCAGGACGGTCGCGGCAATGCGCTCGGCGACCGTCTCGATCAGGTCCGCGGACGGCCCGGTGACGATGTCGACGACGTCGGCCGCGACGTCGGCGTAGCTCGTGGTCGCGGAGAGCTCGTCCCCCGCGGCGGCCGCGCGCGTGTCCACGTGCAGCGTAACGTCGACGCCGAACTCCTGGCCGTCGCGCTTCTCGTGGTCGAGCACCCCGTGATACCCGGTCGCGCGGATCCCCACCAGACGAATGGTGTCCAAGGGAAATCCATCGGGCCCCAGAAGCCCTCCGGGAAACTGGCTCACGTCGTCCTCCTGCATCGTTCGTTCACGGTCCGTGGCGCTCTGTGAAGACCGCCCTGAACCTTCTCACACCTTCCCTGCAGACTCCGCCTCTCCCCAGGCGGCAGCAACTCGGACGGCGTCGGCGCTGGGACGGACGTCGTGGACGCGGACGCACCACGCCCCGGAGGCGGCCGCCAGAGCGCTGAGCGCGGCCGTGGCATGATCCCGCCGCTCCGGGGGTGCGGGGGTGCCGTCGTCGTCGGCGAGAAGGTGCCCGAGGAACCTCTTGCGGGACGCGCCGACGAGGACGGGGAGGCCCAGGTCGAGCTCGGGCAGGCGGGCGAGCAGGGGCCAGTTGGCCGCTCCCGCCTTGGAGAACCCGAGCCCCGGGTCGACGACGAGGTCCGACCGGTCGACGCCCGCGGCACGGGCGGCCTCGACCCGTCGGGCGAGCTCGTCGCGCACGTCGAGCACGACGTCGTCGTACGCCTCGAGGTCGTCCATGACGTCCGAGGGTCCGCGCCAGTGCATCAGGACGTAGACGACGCCGAGGCGCGCGACCGTCTCGTACATCCGGGGGTCGGCGAGGCCACCGGAGACGTCGTTGACGATCAGCGCCCCCGCCTCGACGGCCTTCTCGGCCACGACCGCGCGGGTGGTGTCGACGCTGACGACGGCGCCGAGCCCCGCGAGGGCCTCGACGACGGGCAGCACACGGGCGAGCTCGTCGTCGACGCTCACGCGCCCGGCTCCCGGTCGGGTCGACTCACCGCCGACGTCGAGGATGTCCGCGCCCTCGGCGAGGAGTGCCCGGCCGTGCGCGACGGCGGCGTCGGGGGTGAACCAGCGGCCGCCGTCCGAGAAGGAGTCGGGTGTGACGTTGACGACGCCCATGACGAGCGTGCGGTCGACGGCAAGGCGGTCGGGCAGCACGGCCGGCTACCGCCCGAGGACGAGACTCATGGCCTCGGCGCGGGTCGTGCCGTCGCGCATCTGCCCGCGCACCGCGGACGTGACGGTCCGCGCGCCCGGCTTCCGGACGCCGCGCATCGCCATGCACAGGTGCTCGCACTCGATCACGACGATGACCCCACGGGGGTCCAGGTGCTCGACGAGGGCGTCGGCGATCTGCGTGGTGAGCCGCTCCTGGACCTGCGGGCGACGGGCGTAGACCTCGACCAGGCGCGCGAGCTTCGACAGGCCCGTGATGCGGCCGTCGGCGCTGGGGATGTACCCCACGTGCGCGACGCCGTGGAACGGGACGAGGTGGTGCTCGCAGGTCGAGTACACCTCGATGTCCTTGACGAGCACCATCTCCTGGTGGCCGATGTCGAACGTGGTGGTCAGGACGTCCGCGGGCTCCTGACGCAGCCCCGCGAAGATCTCGCGGTACGCGCGGGCCACCCGGTCCGGGGTCTCGACCAGACCCTCGCGGTCGGGGTCCTCCCCGACCGCGAGCAACAGCTCGCGCACCGCGGCGCGCGCCCGATCCTCGTCGTAGGGCGGGACGACGTCGGGGCCGGGCAGGTCTGCTCCGACGTCCGGGGTCTCGCCCACGTCAGTCGCGATCCGGGGTCGACTCGCCGTCGGCCTGACGCTCCACGGGACTGTCGACCGCACTGCTCGGAGGCACCTCGCCGATGTGCTCGGCGGGCAGCTCGTCCGCGGCGGCCGCCGCCTCGTCCTGCGGGACGACCTCGCCCTTCTGCTCGGCCTGCTCGGCCGGCGTCAGGACGGGTCCGCGGGTCTGCACGGTCCGCTGCTCCGAGGAGAGCCAGACGTCGCGCGGCTCGCGCTTGACCACCGGGGCGAAGACCTCGGCGAGCTCCGCCTGGTTGAGCGTCTCCTTCTCGAGGAGCGCGAGGACGAGCGCGTCGAGCACGTCGCGGTACTCGGTGAGCACCGACCACGCCTCGTCGTGCGCCGCCTCGACGAGCTTGCGCACCTCGTGGTCCACGGTGCCGGCGACCGACTCGGAGTAGTCGCGCTGATGGCCCATGTCGCGTCCCATGAAGGGCTCGCCGCCGGACGTGCCGAGGCGGATCGCGCCGACCCGGTCGCTCATGCCGTACTCGGTGACCATCTTGCGCGCGATCGACGACGCCTTCTCGATGTCGTTGCTCGCGCCCGTGGTCGGGTCGTGGAAGACGATCTCCTCGGCGACGCGGCCGCCCATCGCGTACGCGAGCTGGTCGAGCAGCTCGTTGCGCGTCGTGGAGTACTTGTCCTCCATCGGCATGACCATGGTGTAGCCGAGGGCCCGGCCGCGCGGCAGGATCGTCACCTTGGTGACGGGGTCCGTGTAGCGCATCGCGGCGGCGACGAGCGCGTGGCCACCCTCGTGGTACGCGGTGACCTTCTGCTCCTTGACGTTCATCACGCGGGTCCGCTTCTGCGGTCCGGCGATGACACGGTCGATGGCCTCGTCGAGCGCCCGGTCGTCGATCAGCTGGGCTCCCGAGCGGGCGGTGAGCAGCGCGGCCTCGTTGAGGACGTTCGCGAGGTCGGCACCGGTGAACCCGGGGGTCCGGCGGGCGACGGCGTTCAGGTCGATGTCCGGGACGATCGGCTTGCCCGCGGCGTGCACGCGCAGGATCGCCTCGCGGCCCTTGAGGTCGGGGGCCTCGACGGCGATCTGGCGGTCGAAGCGTCCCGGGCGCAGGAGCGCCGGGTCGAGGATGTCGGGACGGTTGGTCGCCGCGATGAGGATGACGTTCGTCTTGACGTCGAACCCGTCCATCTCGACGAGCAGCTGGTTGAGGGTCTGCTCCCGCTCGTCGTGGCCGCCGCCCATGCCGGCACCGCGGTGTCGCCCGACGGCGTCGATCTCGTCGACGAAGATGATCGCCGGAGAGTTCTCCTTGGCCTGCGTGAACAGGTCACGCACACGGCTGGCACCCACACCGACGAACATCTCGACGAAGTCGGAGCCGGAGATCGAGTAGAACGGGACGCCCGCCTCCCCCGCCACGGCGCGGGCGAGCAGGGTCTTGCCGGTTCCGGGAGGTCCGTAGAGCAGGACGCCCTTGGGAATCTTGGCGCCGACGGCCTGGAACTTCTCGGGCTCGGAGAGGAACTCCTTGATCTCGTAGAGCTCCTCGACGGCCTCCTCCGCACCCGCGACGTCGGAGAACGTCACCTGCGGGGTGTCCTTCGAGGCCAGCTTGGCCTTGGACTTGCCGAATCCCATGACCTTGGAACCGCCGCCCTGCATCCGCGAGAGCAGGAACCAGAAGACGACGCCGATGATCAGGAACGGGATGATGAACGACAGCATCGACCCGAGGAACGACGGCTGCGGCACCTCGGAGTCGTACCCGTCCGCCAAGTCCGCGGACTCGATCGCGGCGACGACCGAGTCGCCCTGCGGCTGGACGTAGTAGAACTGGACCGTCGTGCCCTTGTTCTGCTCCTCGCCGTCCTCGTCCTCGTACGTGAAGTCCTCGGAGAGCTCCAGCTGGACGCGCTGGTCGCCGTCGACGATCAGCGCGCTCTCGACGGTGTCGCCGGCGAGGAGCTCGAGTCCCTGCGAGGTCTCGACGGGCTGCGTGCTCGGTGTGCGAAGGGTCGCGAACGCGATCCACAGCAGCAGCAATCCGAGGACGATCCATACGTACGGACCACTGAAGATTTTCTTGGCGTTCATCGGCGGCGGGGCACTACCCCCGGATCCCTCCAGTCGCACAACGGTTGGCCTGCGAAACTACACGGAAACTCTGAGCGTTCGCTGGGCTGTTCGCCCAGAGCGTGGCTCAGCTCGAGTAGACGTGCGGGGCGAGCGTGCCGACGAACGGCAGATTCCGGTACTTCTCGGCGAAGTCGAGTCCATAGCCCACGACGAACTCGTTCGGGATGTCGTACCCGGTGTACCGGACGTCGACGTCGACCTTCGCGGCGTCGGGCTTGCGCAGCATCGTCGCGATCTCGACGGAGGCCGGGCCACGGCTGCGCAGGTTGGAGACGAGCCACGAGAGCGTCAGGCCGGAGTCGATGATGTCCTCGACGATCAGCACGTGGCGGCCGGTGAGGTCGGCGTCCAGGTCCTTGAGGATCCGCACCACGCCGGAGGACTTGGTCCCCGACCCGTACGAGGAGACGGCCATCCAGTCCATGTGCACGGGGTGGTGCAGGCGGCGCGAGAGGTCCGCCATCACCATGACCGCGCCCTTGAGCACGCCCACGAGCAGCAGGTCCTTGCCCGCGTAGTCCTCGTCGATCTTCTGCGCCATCTCGTCGAGACGTGATTCGAGCTGTTCCTGGGTGAGCAGAACTCGTGCCAGGTCGGTTCCGAGGTCGGACGGTTCCACGTGTGCTCCCAAGGGCGAGAAGTCAACGGTCAGGCCCGAGGCGGGCCAAGCACAAGCGTGCCACACCTGCGGGCGGCGGCCACGCCTCCGGGGAGGTCGAGCGGCTTCTGCCCGTGCCAGTCCACGACCAGGTCGTCCATGGCCTCGACGTGCCGCAGGGAGAGCGAACCTGCAGGGCATCCGGCACGACGAGCCGCCGCGCGCAGGACGCGACGCCGCAGCGGGCGGGGCGCCTCCGCGAGCGCGGCCGTGTCGAGCGCCACACCACCGGGGAGGTCGGTGGGCCGCTCGGCCCGGGTGCCGAGCTCGTCCGCGAGCGCGTCCAGGAGGTCGGCGTCGTCGCGCAGGAGGTCGGCGCTGCGCGCGAGGGCGTCGACGGCCCCGGGGCCGAGGACGTCCTCGAGCACCGGCACGACGACGTGGCGCACCTGGGTCCGGCGCGGCACCCCGGCGCGCGAGTCGGCGGGCAGGAGGTTGGTCGGGTCGGTCCACGGGTCCAGACCGCGTGCGGAACAGACGGCCTCGGTGTCACGCCGGCGCAGACCCAGGATCGGGCGGCGCCACGGTCCCCGGCGGGGCGCCATGCCCGCGAGCGACCGCGCGCCCGAGCCACGGCCGAGCCCCAGCAGGACGGTCTCGGCCTGGTCGTCGCGCGTGTGGCCCAGCAGCACCGCCTGCGCGCCGAGGTCGCGTGCCGCGCGCTCGAGCGCGTCGTAGCGGGCGGTCCGGGCCGCCGCCTCCGGGCCACCGGCGGTGCCGACCCGGACGCGCTCGACGACGACGGGGTCGAGCCCGAGGTCCCGGCACTGTCTCGCCGCGCGCCCCGCGACGTCGTCCGACCCCGCCTGGAGGGCGTGGTCGACCACGACGGCACCGGCCCGCAGCCCGTGCCGTGGTGCGACGAACGCCAGCCCTGCGGCGAGCGCCAACGAGTCGGCCCCGCCGGAGCAGGCGACGAGGACGAGCGCGTCGTCGTCAAGGTCGGCGAGCGAGTCCCGGACGGCGCGGCGGAGCGCAGCCTCCGCGGGGTGCGGGCCGACCATCTCAGGGACGGACCCGGCGGACCCACGCGTCGGGGTCGCGGATCTCGGCTGCCGTCGGGAGCGTCTCGACGCTGGTCCAGACCGTGTTGAGCCGGTCGCGCCCGACCACCGCCTCGACGCCTCGGACGAACCGGGCACCGTCGCGGTACTGCGCGAGCTTGGCGTCCATCCCCAGCACCCTGCGCAGGATGCTGTCGACGGGACTCTGCCCGGCGCCGTCACGGCGTTGCTCGAAGCGGCGGCGGATGGCTGTGACCGTGGGGACGATGCTCGGGCCGACGGCGTCCATCATCACGTCGGCGTGCCCCTCGAGCAGCGCCATCACGGCGGTGAGCTCGGACAGCTCGTCCTGCTGCTCCGGGGTCATGATCCCGCCGGTGACCCCCTGCCCGCGCGCGACCCCGACCACGGCCCGGCCCGCGGTCCGCAGCCTCTGCGACACGGGAGCGCCGGCGCCGGTGCGCGCGCCCTCGGTCACGGAGCCGAGCAACGAGTGCGTCCGTGCGCGCAGGTGCTCGGCCAGCCAGGGCGCCGCCGCGAACTGCAGCGCGTGCGTCTGCTCGTGCAGGCACACCCAGAGCCGGAAGTCGCGGGCCCGGACGCGCAGGGCCCGCTCGACGGAGAGCACGTTGGGGGCGACGAGCAGGAGCCGTCCCAGGCCGGCCTGGCCGTAGGGGTCGAACTGCCCGAGCACACGGCTCGACAGTGCTGCGAGGACTCCCCCGACCTCGACGGCTCCCATGACGGCGACGGCGGGCCTGGCGAGACCGGCCCGCTCGGCCTCGGTCAGCCCGTCGCCGAGCCCCTGGGTCATCGCGCTCATGACGCGGGCGTTGGCGCGCGCCCACCCCGGGCGGTCCACGACGAGGACCTCGGAGAGCCGGTCGCTCGTCGCCTCGGACTCGGGGGCGGGACGCATCCCTGTGACGTCGAGGACGGCGGGGACGGCACGGCGTGCCGCGGTGCGGAGCCCGTCGACGACCGCCTCGCGCTGCGGCCGCGTGGCGTCGGGGCCGGGGCGGGCGAGCCGACCGGCGATCGTCGCGGCGCTCGGCCAGTCGATGACCTCGACACTCACCCTGTGCACCCGCACGACGCGAGCTCGTCGACGAAGTCGTCGATGATGAACGGCGCACCCCAGGCGTTCTCGTCCGGGATCTTGTCCGCGAGGACCGCGAACGCGAGCATCCGGCCGTCGTCGGTGACGGTGGTGCCGGACAGCGAGCGGACGTTCGACAGGCTGCCAGTCTTCGCCCGGGTGACCCCGGCGCCCGGGTCACCGACGAACCGGTCGTCGAGCGTGCCCGTGAGACCGGCGATCGGCATCTGCACCGCGGCGGGCCGCAGGCGGGGCTGCTCCGGGTCCGTGATCAGCTCGACGACGTCGGTCAGCTGCGTCGGGCTCAGGTCGGAGCCCTCGCCGAGGCCCGAGCAGTCGACGAGCTCCGCTCCTGTCAGGTCGACGCCGAGCCGCTCGACCGCGGTGGTGACCGCGCTCGTCGCCCCGTCGAACGAGCCCTCGCGTCCTGCCTGGAGGGCCACGAGACGTCCGACCGCCTCGGTGACCGAGTTGTCGGAGTGCTCGAGGAAGTAGCCCACGACGTCCTCGACGGGCGCCGACTGCACCGCACCGACCAGCGGTGATGCCTCGACCGTGGCGCGCTTCACGTCGCCGTCCACCGTGATCCCCCGGTCGGCGAGCGCCTCCGCGAAGATCTCCCCGGCGGCCAGGCTCGGGTCGTCGGCGCGCGGGGCGTACTCGTCGTCCTCCAGGCGTCCGCCGTCGACCGCGAGCGCCGTCACGGCCGACGCGTACCCGTCGGTGACGAAGCCCGGGTCCCACGTGGGGCTGACGGAGGGTCCGGTGAACAGCGAGTCGTCGACGCGCAGCGTGACGCTGGTGTCCCCGGTCAACGTGAGCTCGCCCGCCACCTGGTCCGCGAGGTCGCCGAGTCCGGCGTGCCCGTTGACGGCGTCGGGGTCGCCCGCGCCGGCCGCGAGCAGGGTGTCCCCGCCGCCGCGCAGGACGAGGAGGCCGTCACCGGCCTGCTCGACGGTGGTCGGGAACCGGGTCCCGGGCGTGATCGTGCTGAGGGCCGCGACGGCGGTGAGAAGCTTCTGCGTGGAGGCGGGCACGAAGCTCGCGTCGGGTGCGTGCGTGCCGAGGGTCTCCCCCGACGCCGCGTCGACGACGGAGACGCCCACGCGGGTGCCGAGCCGGTCGTCGTCCGCGAGATCGTCCACGAGCGACTGGATGCTGGCGGCGGCGGGCACGGGTGCGTCCTCGCCGAGCATGACGGTCACGAGCTCGGGGGGCTCACCGGCGACAGCCCCCGGCGAGTCGGGGAACGGGGCGGCGGGCGCGGGTGCCGGTTCCGTGGTGAGCAGGCCGGGGACGACGTCGTACGCGTCGAGCGTGAGGTAGACGCCCGTCAGCAGCAGCACCGCAGCGACCGTGCTGCCTGCCTTGGCTCCCCAGCCCATCGCCGTCCCTCGTCGTCGTCGCACGCCTGTCGGACAATCATGACGGGTTCCGGCGCACCGTGGCGCCCGTTCTCGCATGATGGTGCAGTACGCGTGTCACACTAGTCCAGCACACACCGACGTGGTCCGGGGACGAATCCTCCGCACCACGCACATGACCTGCACGGGGCCTGGAGCGCACCGGTGGGACCGACTGGAGGAACAGTGGAGTTCGACGTCACGATCGAGATCCCGAAGGGTCAGCGCAACAAGTACGAGGTTGATCACGAGACCGGTCGGATTCGTCTTGACCGGATGCTCTTCACCTCGACGCGCTACCCCGACGACTACGGCTTCATCGAGGGCACCCTCGGCGAGGACGGCGACCCGCTGGACGCCCTGGTGCTGCTCGAGGAGCCGACGTTCCCCGGCTGCCTGATCAAGTGCCGCGCGCTCGGCATGTTCCGCATGCGCGACGAGGCCGGCGGCGACGACAAGGTGCTCTGCGTGCCGACCGCCGACCAGCGGGCCGCGTGGCGTCAGGACATCGACGACGTGTCCGACTTCCACCGTCTCGAGATCCAGCACTTCTTCGAGGTCTACAAGGACCTGGAGCCCGGCAAGAGCGTCGAGGGCGCGCACTGGGTCGGCCGCGACGAGGCCCAGGTCGAGATCGAGCGCTCGTTCCAGCGCGCGAAGGACTCCGGCTACCACCACTGATCTGCCTGCCCGACGCCGTCGGGCCCCGACGACCCCCGCCCTGCACCGAGCAGGACGGGGGTCGTCGTCGTTGCGGAGACACTCTGTCCACATCGTGAAATCGGCCTTTCGCACTGCGAGACGTTGACCTAGCGTCGACCCCATGACCCGCCGAATGTGCTGCCGCTAGCCCCAGCGCACGTTCGCCTGCCCGCGTCCGGCACCTCTGAGCCGACGCCGGTCCCGGCCGTAGGAGCACGTGCGCTCCGGCAGGACCCGCCCGGCACGCCGCCCCCACTCGCAGGAGAAGCTCATGACCGCACACTTCGAGACCCGCCAGATCCACGCGGGCCAGACCCCTGACCCCACGACGGGCGCCCGCGCCCTGCCGATCTTCCAGACGACGTCGTTCGTCTTCCCGGACGCCCAGGCCGCCGCGGACCGCTTCGCGCTCAAGGACCTGAACCCGATCTACACCCGCATCGGCAACCCGACCACTGACGTCGTCGAGGCCAGGATCGCCGACCTCGAGGGCGGCGTCGGAGCCCTCCTCGTCTCGGCCGGCCAGGCGGCCACGACGCTCGCGATCCTCAACCTCGCCGAGGCGGGCGACCACGTGGTCGCCTCCGGATCCCTCTACGGCGGCACCTACAACCTCCTCCGTCACACGCTCAGCAAGCTCGGGATCACCACCACGTTCGTCGAGGACGCCTCGAACGCCCAGGAGTGGCGCGACGCCGTCCGGCCCGAGACCAAGGCGTTCTTCGCCGAGTCCATCCCCAACCCCAAGGCGGACGTCCTCGACATCGAGCTCGTCGCGGGCGTCGCGCACGAGAACGGCGTGCCCCTGCTCGTGGACAACACCGTCGCGACCCCGTACCTCGTCCGGCCGTTCGAGCACGGTGCCGACATCGTCATCCACTCCGCCACCAAGTTCCTCGGCGGCCACGGCACCGCGATCGGCGGCGTGATCGTCGACTCCGGGAACTTCGACTTCGGCGCGAGCCCCGAGCGGTTCGTCGGCTTCAACACGCCGGACCCGTCGTACAACGGCATCGTCTACGCACGCGACCTGGGCGTGGACGGGATTCTCGGCGCCAACCTGGCCTACGTCCTCAAGGCCCGCGTGCAGCTGCTGCGCGACCTCGGCACGGCGATCTCGCCGTTCAACGCGTTCCTCATCGCCCAGGGCATCGAGACCCTGTCGCTGCGCATGGAGCGCCACGTCGCCAACGCGCAGAAGGTCGCCGAGTGGCTCGACGCCCGCGACGACGTCAACCTGGTGCGCTATGCCGGGCTCCCCTCCAGCCCCGCGTACGCGACGGCGCAGAAGTACCTCCCCCGCGGAGCGGGCGCGGTCCTGGCGTTCGACCTGGCGGGCGGCAGCGAGGCCGGGCAGGCGTTCGTCTCGGCGCTCGAGCTGCACTCGAACGTCGCGAACATCGGCGACGTGCGCTCGCTCGTCATCCACCCCGCGTCGACGACGCACAGCCAGCTGAACGAGGACGAGCGCGCCGTCTCGGGCATCACGCCGGGGCTGGTGCGCCTGTCCGTGGGGATCGAGAACGTCGAGGACATCCTCGCGGACCTCGAGCTCGGGTTCGCCGCCGCCCGGGCCGTGACGGCCGCCACCGCCTGACGGACCGCTCGCCCCGCGCCGGGACCCGGCGCGGGGCGGGTCCCACCTCGGACCGATGACGAGCCCCGCCGACATGCCCGCGACCCTCCCCGTACGATGGGACCCAGTGAACGACGCAGAGAACCGACGCAACCCGACGGCCCGGCAGGCCGCCGGACGTCGCGCTGCGCGCGGGCCGGCCCCCGTCACCGCCGCCTGGCGCGAGAACGATCCCGTCGGCGACCGCAGGTTCGCCGACGTCGGCACGTTCGACCTCGAGTCCGGCGCCCGGCTCCCCGGTGTCCGGGTCGCGTACGAGACCTGGGGCGAGCTGAACGAGGACGGCTCCAACGCCGTCCTGCTCCTGCACGCCCTGACCGGGGACTCGCACGTCACGGGTGACGCCGGTCCCGGCCACCTCACCCCCGGCTGGTGGGAGGCGATGGTCGGCCCCGGCGCCCCGGTGGACACCGACCGCTACTTCGTGGTCGCGCCCAACGTGCTCGGCGGCTGTCAGGGCACCACCGGACCGGCCTCGCTCGCCCCCGACGGCAAGCCCTGGGGCAGCCGGTTCCCCCGCGTCACGCCCCGTGACCAGGTCGCCGTCGAGATCGAGCTCGCCCGGACGCTCGGGATCACCTCCTGGCACGCCGTCGTCGGCGCCTCGATGGGCGGGCACCGCGTCCTGGAGTGGGCGGTGCTCGGCCCCGAGGCCGGGATCTCCGTCGACTCGATCGTCCCGATCGTCACCTGTGCCCAGACCACCGGCGACCAGATCGCCTGGGCGCACTCCCAGCTCGCCGCGATCCGCGCCGACCCGGCGTTCCGCGGCGGCGACTACTACGACGCACCCGACGGCGCCGGTCCGCACGTGGGACTCTCGATCGCCCGGTCGATCGCGCACACCACGTACCGCACGGCGCTCGAGCTTGACACGCGGTTCGGCCGCATCCCCCAGGGCGGGGAGGACCCGCTGACCGACGGGCGCTTCGCGGTGCAGTCCTACCTGGAGCACCACGGCGAGAAGATCGCCCACCGGTTCGACGCCAACAGCTACGTCCGGCTCACCGAGTCCATGCTGACCCACGACCTCGGCCGTGACCGCGGCGGCGTCGAGCAGGCGCTGAGCACGATCACCGCCGAGGCGCTCGTCATCACGGTCGACTCCGACCGGCTCTTCCCTCCCTCGCACTCCGAGCGGATCGTCGCCGGGATCCCCCGCGCGCTCCCGCTGCACGTCATCCACTCCGACTTCGGCCACGACGGCTTCCTCGTCGAGTCCGACGAGGTCGGGGCCGCCGTCTCCGCGTTCCTCGCGGACCGCGCCACGCTCAGGGAGGACCGATGACCGACCTCGCCACGGCCGAGGGCATCCTGCGCACCCAGTGGGACACCCTCGTGGAATGGCTCGAGGACGCCGACCTCGACGACGACGCCTACTCCACGCCGAGCCAGCTCGACGGGTGGACCATTGGCGAGCTCGTCAGCCACCTCGGTCGCGCGATGGACGCGCTCGCCGTCGCGGACACCGTCCCGGCGGGCACCGTGCCGCTCAGCCTCGCCGAGTACCTGGGCACCTACCCCGGCCGCGCCGACGAGATCACCGCGGTGACCCGCGAGCTCGACGGCGAGATCAGGGCCGACCGCCTCGCCGGCATCCGCGCCAAGGGCGACCGCGCGCTCGCCCAGGTCGACGCGCTCGCCGGGAACGAGATCGTCCAGGCCCGCCGCGGACCCATCAGCCTGCGCGACATGGTGATCTCCCGGCTCCTCGAGCTCGTGGTCCACGGCGACGACCTCGCCCGCTCCCTGCCGCACGTCGCCGGGGACCCCCTGAACCGCGACGCCGTCGACCTCGCGGCGGACGAGCTGCTGAAGATCGTCGTGGCGCGCGGCGGCTGGCACATCGAGGTCGAGGACCCCCGCCTGTGGATCCGGCTCGCCGCCGGGCGACGGCCGTACGACGTCGACGACCTCGCCCGAGCACTGCGCCCCACCTTTACCGCGGGCGGCGTCCCCGACCTCGGACGGCTGCTCCCGCTGCTCTGACGAGCAGACTCAGACAACGACCGGCCTTCTGCGAGCGTCGTCGACTGACCGCCATAGGCACACTGCCCGCTGGACTACTCTATTCCGCTGTACTCCGACTGCCGTTCCGAAAATCGGACGGCACGTCATCTCCTGACCAGGCTCGAATCCGACGAGACCATTACCGTGGTGGCACGCACCTCTGCACGAGCGACCACTAGGAGATATTGATCGTGGACATCGGCGAACGCATGGCCTCCCTCGCGACCAAGATTCAGCAGCAGAAGAGTTCGATCGAGACCGAGGAAGCGACGAAGAACGCGTTCGTCATGCCATTCATTTCACTCGTGCTCGGCTACGACGTCTTCAACCCATCGGAAGTCGTCCCCGAGTTCACAGCCGACGTCGGGACCAAGAAGGGCGAGAAGATCGACTACGCGATCGTCCAAGACGGCGACGTTCAGATCCTCGTCGAAGCAAAGACAGTCGGGGCACCGCTCAGTCTCAATCATGCATCGCAGCTCTTTCGCTACTTCGCAACGACCAATGCACGGATCGCGGTGCTGACGAACGGCCAGCACTACTACTTCTACACCGACCTCGATCGACCGAACCGGATGGACGACAAGCCGTTTCTCCAACTCGACCTCCTCGACCTGGACGAAACGCTTGTCCCTGAACTCCAGAAATTGACGAAGGACTCGTTCGACCTAGAGTCCGTCGTCAGCGCGGCCGAGGAGCTCAAGTACATCGGTGCGATCAAGCGAGTGCTCGCCGGCCAGGTTCGCGAACCCGACGACGAGTGGGTGAAGTTCTTGACGAACCGCGTCTATGAAGGAGCTTTCACTCAGCGAGTTCGCGAACAGTTTCGCGGGCTGGTCGCCAAGGCGAGCAGGCAATTTCTCGCCGACCAGGTGAATGATCGGTTGAAGGCCGCACTCGGCGGACAACCGTATCCGGTGTCAGCGACGTCAGAAGTCACTGCCGAGGCGGCTGCTGAACAGAGCATCGAAGAATCGTCGAATCAGGATGAGCGTGGCATCGAGACCACGCTCGAGGAAGTCGAGGGCTACCAGATCGTTCGTGCAATCGCCTGCAGCGAGATCGCTCCGCATCGGATCGTCCACCGCGACACGAAGAGCTACATGGGGATCCTGCTCGACGACAACAATCGGAAGCCGATCGTTCGGCTTCATTTCAACACCGGCCAGAAGTACCTCGGGCTGTTCGACGAATCGAAGACGGAGACCCGGAAGCCGATCACGACCCTGGACGAGATCTACTCGCACGCGGACGCTATTCGTGACACGGTCCGGCGCTACGTCTAGTCCCGCGCCACGAGCAACCCACGAATGACAGTTGCGCTCACCTGCGCTCAGCGGGTCAGACCACCGCACTCACGGCTACCGTGGAGGCATGCTCGCCGCCTACGCCGCACGCCTCGCCCCGAACGACCCTGCCTCAGCCCTGGACGTGGGTGAGCGCCCCGACCCCGTCGACCGGGAGAACTGGTCCACGGTGGAGGTCCGGGCCGCCAGCATCAACCACCACGACATCTGGGCGCTGCGCGGTGTCGGACTCTCCGAGAAGGCTCTGCCCATGGTGCTCGGCACCGACGCCGCGGGCGTCGCGCCGGACGGTACCGAGGTCGTCGTGCACGGTGTCGTCGGCCAGGACGGCCACGGCGTCGGTCCTCGTGAACCGCGGACCCTGCTGAGCGAGAAGTACCCCGGGACGCTCGCGGAGCGTGTCTCCGTGCCGACGGCCAACCTGATCCCCAAGCCCCCCGAGCTCGGCTTCGAGGAAGCCGCCTGCCTCCCGACGGCGTGGCTTACCGCCTACCGGATGCTCTTCGGCGCCGGCGAGCTCTCGCCCGGGGACCGGGTGCTGGTCCAGGGCGCGGGCGGCGGCCTGACCAGCGCCGCGATCATTCTCGGCGCGGCCGCGGGACTCGAGGTCTACGCGACCTCCCGCAGCGCCGAGAAGCGCGAGCGCGCACTCTCCCTCGGTGCATTTGCCGCGCTCGAGCCCGGCGAACGCCTCCCGACCCGCGTCGACGCCGTCGTCGAGTCCGTCGGCCGCGCGACGTGGAAGCACTCGGTGTCCTCGGTGCGCGCGGGCGGCGTCATCACGGTCGCCGGGCTCACCTCGGGCGACCCGGAGCCGGCCGAGCTGACGCGGGTGTTCTTCCAGGACCTGCGCATCCACGGCGTCACGATGGGCACGCGGGACGACCTCGCGGCGCTCCTGCGCTTCCTCGTTCGGACCGGCGTCCGCCCGACCATCGACTCGACCGTCCCCCTCGACCGCGCACGCGACGGCGTCGCGCGCGTCGTCTCCGGCGACCACTTCGGCAAGGTCGTCGTGACACCGGCGACGCCATGAGCGACAACGTCGTCCTCGGCACCGGGGTGGCGGGAAGCACCGACGAGGTCTTCCCCACCTCCGACGAGGGGTGGGTGACCGACCTCCTCGGCCCCGACTACCAGCGCCTCACGCTGGACCTGGGCACCGACGACGAGGGGGACGTCGTCGCGACCCTGGTGCGGTACCGGCCGAAGACCGACGAGCCCGTCCGACCGGCGCGTGCCGTGCTGTACCTGCACGGGTGGTCGGACTACTTCTTCCAGACCGGCCTCGCGGAGTACTGGCACGGCCAGGGCGTCGCGTTCTACGCCCTGGACCTGCGCAAGTACGGCCGCAGCCTCCGGCCGGGGAACACCCCGGGGTACGTGGAGAACCTCGAGACGTACGACGAAGACCTCGACGCCGCGTTCGCGGTGATCCGGGCAGAGCTCGGGCGGCACGCCTCCTTGATGCTCGTCGCCCACTCCACCGGCGGGCTCACCGGCGTCCTCTGGGCGGAGCGCCGCCCGGGCGTGGTGAGCGGCATCGTCCTCAACTCCCCCTGGATCGAGATGCAGGGCTCGTCCGTGGTCCGCACCGTCTCGACCCCGGCGATCCGTCAGATCGCACGCTTCCAGCCACGAGCCCCGCTCCCGAACATCGACCCCGGGTACTTCGGCCGGACCATGCACGTCAGCACCGGCGGGTCCTGGGACTACGACCTGCGGTGGCGCCCGACGCCGACCTTCCCGGTGCGCGGCGGGTGGCTCAACGCGATCATCGACGGCCAGGCCCGGGTCGCCCGCGGCCTCCACATCGACGTCCCGATCGTCGTGCTGATCGCCGGGCAGAGCCTGATCAGTCCGCGCTGGAGCGAGGACATGCGGTCGGCGGACATCGTCCTCGACGTCGACGCGCTCGCGCACCGCGCGCCCAACCTCGGCCGGGTGGTCACGCTGGTCCGGGTTCCGGGCGGGGTCCACGACCTCGCGCTCTCGATGCCGGCCGCCCGAGCGACGTTCTACGAGGAGATCACGCGCTGGACCGCGGCGTACGGCTGGCGCTAGCTGAAGCGGAGGCGGAACTCGTCCATCAGCGACGGCCCGCCGTCGCCGAAGCGCCAGACGCTCCAACCGTCCGCGGTCGAGGCACCCGAGGCGGCGATCGCGGCGGCGTCCGGGTTCGAGTAGCAGGAGCCGTCCATCAGCTCGATCTGGCCGTCGACGTGGAGCACCGCCTCGAAGCGCTGACCGCGGCGGGGCCGTACCCAGATCAGCCCGGCCGAGAAGCCGATGTTCTGCGCGAGCGCGATCAGGTCCGGGTCGACCTCGTCGACGTCCGGGTCGAGCGTCGGCGTGACCGACGGCACCGGTGCCGGGTCCGGGCGTGAGTACGACGGCGTCGCGGGGGCCTCGTAGGAGGGGGCCGACGGCGCCTCGTAGGAGCGGCTCGGCGGGGTGTCGTAGGTCGACGGCACCGTCCTCGACGTCAGCGGGTCGGCGAGCGCGTCGGCACGATAGAAGTCGTAGTCCGCCGGCGGCTCGTACGGGACGTACTCCTCGCGCTGCTGCGGCTCCGGCTCGGGCTCGGGCGTGCGGGTGCGCTGGCTCCGACGGGTGGGGGGCGAGTCGGGCACGCGGCGGGAGACGACCGACGGGGAGGCCGTCGGCTCGGGCGGCGCGGGTCGCGCGGGCGGCTCGGGTTGCTCGGACCGGGACGGGGTCTGGGACCGGGTCTCGGTGCGCGTGCGGGTGGGCTCGGGATCCGGCGTGCTCGCCGATGCCTCGGCGGCAGCCCGTGCCCGACGCTCGGCACGGGTCAACGGTCGGCTCGTGAGCGGTGCGGCCGGCGCAGTCTGCGCAACCGGCTCGGGCGACGGCGCGGGGGCAGAGGCAGAGGCAGGGGCTGCTGGCTCTGCGGCACGCGTCGGGGATGCACCGGACCGACGAGTTCCCGTTGGACGGCTCGACGTGACCGGTCGCGGGGCCTCCGGCTCGGGGGTGACGACCTGGAGGGGAGCCTCGGGCTCCTCGATCGTGCGCTGCACCGGCTCGGCCGCGCGCAGGTGCTCGGTCACCAGGGGCGAGACGTCGACGAACCGACGACCGTCGTCGGAGGTCACGACCGACGCGCGGAGCACGGACGCCCGTGCGCCGGGCTTGCGGAGGAAGTCGACGGCGTCGAGGACGTCCTCGCGGGCGGCCGAGCAGATGACGACGAGCCGGGCACCGGCCCCGGGGGTCGGGTCGGCGACGGCACCGAAGGGGAGGTCGTCGCGGAACCGCTGGAGATCCCGCTCGAAGGCCTCGGGGCCGCGGCTGTAGCGGTTGGCGAGCTGGGCGCGGGTGAGCCGGCCGGCAGCACCGGCGAACCGCATGGCCCGGGTCAGGACGTGCTCGTCGAGGCTCGCAACGACCTCGATGACCACCGGGGAGCCGGCGGCGTCGATGGCCAGCATGTACGGCTCGTGCTCGGTGCGCCGCTCAGAGACAGGGAAGATCTGCTCGCCGAGGAGGGAGTCGATCTGCCCGTCCACCACACGCTGCGCGGTGGTGGCGAGGTTGGCCCCGTCCTGCTGCTGCGCGACCAGCACAGCACGGTCCGGATCGACCTCGAACAGCGGCATCCCATCTCCTCCACGGTGGTGGCGGACCCCTCGTCACGGGCTCTGCGCGCCTACTCTACGTGGCGCTTCTGTGAAGACCGAATACCCGAAGTCGCACATACCGCGCAGACGCCGTGAAACTCCCGCAATCGGCCCGCGACGCCCCGATGCCGCGCACTGGACGCAGGTCACGGGCCGGGCACGGGGCCGTCAGGACTCGTCGGCAAGCCGTCGCTCGACGCGCTCGTCCTTGCCGTCGAGCTCGCCCGTACGGCCCCGGTGAATGAGGGCATAGCTGCCCAGTGGACCTCAGCGCCAATAAAGAGACAACCTCAATGACAACAAGCGGGCCGCCTCACCACCGAAAGCGTCCGCACCAAGATGTACGGAGCGCAACAGGCGGCCGCGGTGGCATAGCACGCTGCTTGAAGATCGCTCACACCGCTCACGCTTGCCTGCACATCGTCGCTACACACAGATATGGAACATAGTGGGCACCGAAAACGACGCATCTGACAACACTGCCGTCGCCGCCGGAATACGAACGAAACTGGTACACGACGATCGGCAACGGCACATGTACTCGATTCGCCGACCGCAATACCTTCTGTTCGATCCCACAATACGAGGGAACCCCGGTCTCACACCGCGTCCGCACGCCCCACAACAATATCCCGAACGGCGCCGAGAACGTCTAAGCTGAGTTCGCAATACATAGACCACGGAATGCCACACGCCTACGCACCTGCGTCAGACCTCCAGCGAGATCTGACACATGACCCTGACGAACGCCAACCCAAAATTGACAAGTACCAGGATTCGACACCGGAAACCCCCTCATCAGACCCGAGTAGAGAACGCAACCCGCGAGCACGCCTGACATGAGGAGGACCGGCCACCGAGAGCACGGCGACACACCGGCGTCGACCACCGCTCACACCATATTCCAGCCCGTGCTCGAGAACTGTACAACTCGGCGTGGCAGCTCTTCCCTAAACCACAGGCGTGGCAAGCATTGAGTACATTAACGACAGCTTGCCGGAACTAAAATTCGCGTTGGCGGGGCCGCGAGTGCCCCACCAACGCTGGCGATTCTCCAGGCGTCACGCTCTGCGCTGGTGTGTGTGCTCGAGTAAACTCGGGCGAGCCTGGGCGCTTCCCTAGTATACCTCAAGCATACGTTTCCGCTCAAGTGCAGCATAAAGATCAAATGACTCCCAATCGACATTCCACCGTCGTCCTTTCGCAGTCAGGCGATCCACCGAAGCAGTCGTCGGAGCTGCGTATTGGTTGTGAATCTCTTCACGAAGGGGGCGTGAAATGAATGGACACGTAATAGCATTGAGATTAAGCAACGCCAACTCTCCATCTATCAACGGCCGATTCTGCATCTCACGAATCCAATCCTCGCATGCTCGACGAAGGTCAGGATAGGCCCTCGACTGCTTAACATGCAAAAGAATGCTGAACAGGAGCAGCACATTCATCGTGGATGGCACCCTAAGTCTTCCCTTTACCCTCGTGAATCCGCAGAGATCAGCGAGCTCGTCCTCGGGAATTGAGTGACTCATACCAAGATCCGAAACGCAGTCAAGAAGCGTAGCCGTAACAGCATCCGGAGCCATCGACCCTCTAGAACGCCGCAGTTGCTGCATCAGTTCATTGCGAACTTGCATTTCCACTCGCTCGCGATCGTGCCCTGGGACTTCGTCGGAGCGCGCGTAACGAAGAACTAGACTGCAAACCCGTGCAACTTTTACCGCAGGGTTCATCAGTGAGCAGCCAGAGTATATAAAGAACACGAAGTCCGTCAACGCGAGGAGAGCCGAGGTAAGTGACCGATGGTACGCCGAGCGTTGCTGGTGCGAAAGTCCGAGGTCACCGAGATCGAGTCTCGACTGTCGGAGAATCTTCTCAAATGAACGCTCCACTCGAGCCAAAGCATAGTTTGCAAGCTCAAAATGACTCACACCCGTGTCGAGTAGGATGGCCTTGTATCCCACGATCAACTGCTGCGCATCGATGTACGGGCGAGGTGCAAGACTGAAACTAGGGTTACGATTGCGGCGTTTCGTAGCGCGTCGTAGGAGCTGGCGAACACCTTCCTTCGCGATAGTCAAAGGAGACACCCAAGGCGTATGCTCACCCTCTTCTTTCGAAGCGTTCAAGTGCAACTTGTACTTACGCAGACTTCTCGAGAGCGCATCGATGACGCGTATACGCATTCGCTCATCAGCTAGAAAGATGAAGTAGTCATCCACGTACCGCAGCACTTCATAGTCCTCGCCAAACTTCATTCCAAGTTCGTCAAGCTGACTGCAAAGATCAAGGTCGACAGCCTGGAGAATTACTTCAGCGAAGAGCCGTGAAGCCTCCGACCCAATGGTGATCCCGCTAGTCTCCATATGATTGAGACGCTGCATGACCTTGTCAAACGCTCCACCGAAAGTCCGATCAAGATGCGAACCCAGATTTGCCTTCACAACGTCGTGACCGTGAGCTGCCCACGCAATCGAATGAGTGTATATGCTGTCGAAACACTTTGCTACGTCTGCTTTGATCAGATAGCCGAATCGGCGTTCGCAAGAACGATACTCAGAAGAATCGTAGAACTTGTATATGTTCGAGTAACGCGTATATGTGAAATAGGAGCGTAACCATTCATACTCGTGATCATCATGTTCAACACTGTCATGAGATCGTCGCTGAGTATGAAACAGTGAGTCTCTAACGACCACGTAGGGCGCAATGCGCGCTGGCCTCCTAAGCGAGAATCGACTCTTTGAAGTGTGATACAGCATGAGGTCGGAGAAACGCGCGTAAAAGTAGACGATATCAACCTGCGCCATCGGGTGGGGCACCGTCAACGTCCGATAGTCGTTGATCTTATGGCGAACCGTATACTGAAATGGTATAGTGGGGACTACTGCGCGGTCATTTTCGTGCTCGATTGCAACGAGGTCCTGCGCCGTGGTGCCAGGTGGAAATGAAACGCGCCTCCCGAGAACCATCCCGAGGATGACTTCCGTCGTGTCGTCGAGCCGTTTCGCATAAATCGAATCCGCGTCGAGACGAACATCGGCATCGCGCAGAAAATTGTAGAGCCCCCGATTGCTGAACGACGGTGGCAGCTCGTAGGGCAGAACGTCGCTCAATACGACACGTGCTGGGTGCCTCTTCAGAGATTGTCTGCGGCTAGACATTCCAAGCCCCTTTTAGTCGCTTCATGCGTTGCATGGACCAACGGTGGATTGTGCGTTTTTGAAACCCGTTTACGAAAGACAATCTGGCAACCTTCTCGTCTAGGCCGGGCGGAAGTGAAGACTGCAACGCGCGTCGCTTTAGATGGCGATCCAGACGCTTCAGGGAATCCATGTCCGTTAGATGGGGATTTGAGAAGTATACTCCGACCAACGCGTTCCGCTTATTATGCGAAAGACGAGTGTTCCCGGTCAAGAAACGGACTCGATCAAGGAGAAGACTGCGCCTTCCGTGATTGTTGTCATCCGCACGGTCCCATGCATTAAAGGCTCTGTCTAGCCTGCTTTGTATTGTCTTCTGACGTTCTTTGGTGAGCCCTACAATGAGACCCCTTCTTCCCTGATACTTGATTTCGTATCCCAGGAAGTCTATTTTATCGAGACTTCTATTTTTGAGTTGGCTGCAGACGATCTTCTTCGGGTTGAGCGAGAGATCGAGCTTGCGAAGCTCGGCTTCAATCTCTTCTTTCACTGCGTCTGGTTTCACGCTACCAGGTTGTTCCTCGCCCCTCACTAGGATAATGTCGTCGACGTATCGTGCGAAGTAGAGAGTACCCCTCGAATCTCGAAGCGCGCGATCTGCTTGAGCTATATATAACTCCGCAAGTTTCGCGCTCATGCCGACCCCTGCTGGAATTCCTCTCCTGCGATTAGTGACTGCTTCCATCTCGGCGAGGAGCTTGTCAATTAGGCGATGGCACGATGGGCTTAGTGATGATCGGTCGAGGCGAGAACGAAGCAGCCCGTGATCAATATTGTCATAGAAGCGTTTCACGTCAACCCGGACAACAATCTTCGGAAGGCTGTTGTCGATGGTGCGTACCAAACCCGCTACGACCGATTGCCGGCCAAGCGGGCGGTTCGGCAGAGTTGACGCGAGAACGCGCTGAATTTGCTTGTCTGCGAAGAAAATCTCCGGGGTGGCCCCGATGGTGTAGATCTGTCGCTTCCCGTGGAGGACCCGGCCAGGCGTCAAGCCCCACGTGAAGGTGTCCGTCTCGACACTTCTAATCAGGTTCTCACTAGTTCTGGTCAGCGACAATTCAAGGAGTTCGTCGGCGGCTTGTCGAGTCTCGCGAGCAAGAACGTCTGGATGGTGCTTAGACGGTCCACTGAACTGTACTCCACTCTTTCGTACTGCTCGTGCGTGCCGCTTCGCATCGCGAGCTGTTTCATAGGCACGGCGGACTTCGGGGAATAGATCAAGTCGATCCCGTCCGCGCCGCGCCTCAAGATCCCATATCCTGCGCAGGTTCTTCGGCGAAAAACTCTGGTCCAATGTCTTTCCTCCCCGTTGATTGAATCAGCCGATGTGCTCCGGGTTCCGTCTGGAGCGACGGCTCAAATGCTGGTAGGTAGAACGCCTGACAGTACGGATGGTCCAAGGTTTGCTACAAAAGCTTCTCGCTCGAGGATAGGTTGTTACCAGCAACTGAGAGCGCGCTCAAGTCTGCAACTGACCATGGAGGTCACGCGCCGGGCACGGGGCCGTCAGGACTCGTCGGCGAGCCGTCGCTCGACGCGCTCCACCTTGCCGTCGAGCTCGCCCGTACGGCCCGGGCGGATGTCGGCCTTGATCACGAGCGAGACCCGGTGGCCCTCCGCGCCGACGGCCTCGGTCGCGCGCTGGATCACGGGCATCACCTCGTCCCACGACCCCTCGATCTCGGTGAACATCGAGGTGGTGCGGTTGGGCAGGCCCGACTCACGGACGATGCGGACGGCCTCGCTGACGGGGCCGGTGACGGACTCGCCCGCGCCGAGCGGGGCGACGGAGAACGCGAAGATAGCCATGCGGCGGATGCTACGCGCCGCCGTCCGCGCCGTCTCCCGTCCTGCCACCCCAGCGCCCGCGGTGCACGACGTCGTCCCACGGCTTCCGCGAGCGCCGCGCCACCGATCCGCGCGCCGTCGCGGTGGGGTCCGGGTGTCCGACGGTGACGGCACCGGTGGGTGCGTACGTCTCGGGCACGCCGAAGGCCTCGCGGAACGCGGGGACCTGCGCGGGCGGGACGCCGAAGAAGCAGGCGCCGAGGCCTTCGTCGACGGCGGTCTGCAAGATCAGCAGGGCGGCCATCCCGGCGTCGACGTGCCAGTAGGGGGCGCTCCACCGCTGCTCGGCGCGGTCGTCCCAGCCCTTGTCGGGCTCGGCGTACCGGTCCAGGTAGGCGTCCTTGGAGGCGAGGACCACGATCACCACCGGTGCGGTCCGCATGCCACGCGCCCACGCTGACGGCTCCCCCGTCCCGGGCGAGGTCACGTCCCAGAAGCGCGCGACGTCGTCGGCGGTGTCCAGGACGAGGAACGACCAGCCCTGCGTGAAGCCGGCGCTCGGGGCGCGGACGGCGTGACGCAGCATCCGGTCGACGGCGGCCGGGTCGACGCGCTCGTCGGTGTAGCGCCGCACCATCCGGCGCCGGCGCACGACCTCCTCGAACTCCACGGCGTCAGCCTGTCACGGACGCGTCAGAGCCGGTCGGCGAGCAGCTGCGCGAGGCTCGTTCCCTGCACGCCGGCGAGGTCGTCGGCCTGGGTGCGGCAGCTGAACCCGTCCGCGAGGTAGACCGACCCCGCGGGGGCGTCGCGCAGCGCGGGCAGGAGCGAGTTCTCCGCGACGGCCACCGAGACCTCGTAGTGGCCCTTCTGCATGCCGAAGTTCCCGGCCAGGCCGCAGCAGCCGGACAACGTCTGGATGGTGGCCCCGGCGTCGCGCAGCAGCGCCTCCTCGGCGCGGAAGCCCATCACCGCGTGCTGGTGGCAGTGCGGCTGCACGACGGCGGTCACGTCCGAGAGGTCGGGGATCGTCCAGCCGGCCTCGGGGCGCGGCGCGGTCGCCGGACCGGTCAGCAGCTGGGCGAGCGTGTGCGTGGCCTCGCCGACGGCGTGCGCCCGCGGGTCGTCCGGGAAGAGGTCCTGCAGGTCCGAGCGCAGGACGGCGGTGCAGGACGGCTCGAGCCCGACGATCGGGATGCCGTTGACGGCGTACGGGCCGAGCACCGACAGGAGCGTCGAGAGGCGCTTGCGCGCGCCGTCGAGCTGGCCGGTGCTGATCCACGTCAGCCCGCAGCAGACGTCCTGGTCGGGAACGATCACGTCGTACCCGGCGGCACGGAGCACCTCGAGCGCGGCCTGCGGCACGCCGGGGTCGAACGAGTCCGAGAACGAGTCGGTCCAGAGCACCACCCGGGGGCGCTCCTCCGCAGCGGCAGGGCGCCCGGGGACCTGTCCGGGCGCGAGCCCCGGCACACCGCTCGACGCACCACCGCGACGCCACCACGTGCGGAACGGCGTCTCGGCGAACCGCGGGATGCTGCGGCGCGTGTCCATGCCTCCGGCCCACAGGACGGTCTTGGCGAGGGGACGGATCGAGAGCATTCTGTTGGCGAACCGCGACATCCCGCCGGCCAGGCGGGCCCAGCGTGGGAGCCAGCCGAGCGTGTAGTGGTCGACAGGGCGCAGCCGACCCTTGTAGGTGCGGTGCAGCGACTCGGACTTGTACTGGGCGATGTCGACACCGGCCGGGCAGTCCGAGGAGCACGCCTTGCAGCTCAGGCAGAGGTCGAGCGAGTCCTTGACCTCGGGCGCGGCGAGCCCGCCGACGAGCGTGCCGTTCATCGCCTCCTGCAGGACGCGCGCACGGCCCCGGGTGACGTCCTTCTCGTCCTTCGTGGCCTGGTAGCTCGGGCACATGAACCCGCCGGACGCGGCGTTGTCCGCGCGGCACTTGCCGACGCCGACGCAGCGGTGGACCGCCGTCGACATGTCGTGGTGGTCGTGCGCGAACGAGAAGCCCGTGTACCCGGCGGTCTGCGCGATGCCCTTGACGTCGCGGGTGACGGGCGACGGCAGCGGGGACGCCATCGGGCGTCGTAGGTCCTCGTCCATCCCGCGCGGGTCGACGATCACGCCCGGGTTGAGCAGGTTCTGGGGGTCGAACAGCGCCTTGACCTCGGCCATCAGCGCCAGGGCCTCCGCGGAGTACATCAGCGGGAGCAGCTCGGACCGGGCGCGTCCGTCGCCGTGCTCGCCCGACAACGACCCGCCGTACTTCGCGACGAGCATCGCGGCGTCGGTGATGAAGGTCCGCAGGACGGAGCCGTTCTCCTCGAGCGGGATGTCGATGCGCAGGTGGATGCAGCCGTCGCCGAAGTGCCCGTACGGCAGGCCGTCGACGCCGTAGCGCTCCATCAGCGCGTCGAGGTCCCGCAGGTAGTCGCCCAGCTTCTCCGGGGGGACCGCCGAGTCCTCCCAGCCGGGCCACGCCTGCTCGCCCGCGGGCGTGCGGCCGGCCAGACCCGCGCCGTCCGCCCGGATCTGCCACATCGACGTCGCCTCGGGCCCGGCCGGGTAGATCGCGGTCGCCGGGCTCGCCGAGGCGGCCACGACGGCCTCGGCGTTGGCCAGGGCCTCCTCCGGCGTCTCGCCGCCCACCTCGACCATCAGCCACCCGGCGCCCGGAGGCAGCGGCGGCACCGCGGCGTCGCCCTTGTGGTGCCGGACGACGTCGACGAGCCGGGCGTCGAGCCCCTCGATCGCGAGCGGCCCGAGCGGCAGCAGCGCAGGGACATCGTCGGCGGCGGCCGGCATGTCCTCGTACGCCAGGACGACGAGCGTCGGCTTGCTCGGCATCGGCACGAGCTCGACCGTGGCCTCGAGCAGGGTCACGAGCGTGCCCTCGGTGCCGACGAGGAACCGTGCGAGGTCCGAGCCGTTCTCCGGCAGCAGGTGCTCCAGGGAGTAGCCCGAGACCTGGCGCCCGAACCGACCGAACTCGGTGCGGATCAGGGCGAGGTTGTCCCGGACGAGGTCGGCGAGGCCCGGCACCGCGGCGAAGGTGGCGTCCCCGCGTCCTGCGACGAACCTGCGCCCGCGCCCGTCGACGACGTCGAGCTCGCGGACGTTGTCCGCCGTCCGCCCGTACGCCACCGCGTGGGGGCCGCAGGCGTTGTTGCCGATCATCCCGCCGAGCGTCGCGCGGTTCTGCGTCGAGGGGTCCGGACCGAACCGCAGCCCGTGCGGGGCCGCCTCCTGCTGGAGCGTGGACATCACCACACCCGGCTCGACGCGCGCGACCCGCTCCTCGGCGTCGATCGAGAGCACGGCGTTCATGTGCCGGGACGTGTCGAGGACGAGGCCCTCGCCGATCGAGTTCCCGGCGATGGAGGTCCCGCCGCCGCGCAGGGTCAGCGGCACCCTGACCTCGCGGGCCATGTCCGCGAGCGCCACGACGTCGTCGACCCCGCGGGGGAACGCGACCGCGTCGGGCACCACCCTGTAGTTGGAGGCGTCGGTCGAGTACTCGGCACGACGTCGCACGGTGATGTCGACGTCGGCGGTGGTCACCGCACGCAGGGCGACGGCGAGCGCCTCGCGGGCCTCGTCCGCGGCCTTCTCGGCCTCGCGTCTCGCCTCCTCGACGCGCTGCTCGGGCGACTCCGCAGGCTGCGGGGTCGCGGCGGTCGCGGTGGCGGCTCGACTGTCAGGCACGCCTGGATTGTCGCACCACCCGACGGCGAGGTCACCCCCTGTCCGGGAGTTGACTTCCTCCCCGCCCTGAAGGACGGGGATTCCTACTACGTCAGGCCGCGAGGGTCTGATCGTGTCGGTGGGTTCCTGTTTCTGCGGGGGTTGCGGCGGCGAGCCGTCGTCTTACATCCCCTCCACGGGCGTTTAGGGTCTCCGCTAGTCCAGCGGCGACCATGACGTTCACGGCGGCGTTGTAGTCCCGGTCGAGGTGTTGACCGCATCCGGTGCATTGCCAGGCCCTGACGTGCAAGGGCTTGGGTCCGTCCAGGACTCCGCATACCGCGCAGGTTTGGGAGGTGTAGGCGGGGTTGATGGTGGTGATGGTGCGTTGATGCTCGGTGCCCTTGGCGGCGAGGTGGGTCAGGAATGCGGCCCATCCGGCGTCGTGGACAGAGCGGCGCAGGCCCCGTCCTTGGGCGTTCTTGGCACCGGCTCGTGCCAGTCCCACCACGTTCAGTTTCTCGACGGCGACCGTTTGGTTCTCGCGGATCAGCCGTGCGCTGAGTTGGTGGTGGAAGTCTTGGCGGGCGTCTTTGACCTTGCGGTGCTCGACGGCCACGCGGGTTCGTGCTTTGGCCCGGTTCGCGGACCCGCGTTGCTTGCGCGCCAGGGCGCGTTGGGCGCGTGCGAGGCGTCGTTGGCGGGTGCGCAGGTGTCGGGGGTTCTCGATGGTCTCGCGGGTGCCGTCGGTGTAGGTGATGGCAGCGAATCCGCTCAGTCCGACGTCGATCCCTGCACCCCTGCCCGGGTGGGTGGGTGCCTGCGGTTCGACGTCGCGTTGGACGACGAACGAGACGTAGTAGTGCCCGTCTGCCTCGCGGATCACCGTCACCGAGGACGGGTCGGAGGGCAGGTCACGCGAGAGCGCGAACCGTACCCATCCGACCTTGGGCAGGTACACGTGCCCGACGCCGTGGGTGGTGGTGCGGACCTTGAACCGGGCGGAACGGGTGAAGTTCGCGGCCTGGCGGGTGTCGTGACGCGACCGGAACCGGGGAAGTCCCATCTTGGCGCCCTTGCGCTTGCCAGTCAGGGAATCGAAGAAGTTCCGGTAGGCGCGGTCGGCGTCACGCACGGCCTGTTCGAGCGGGGTGGAGGACACCTGGGTCAGCCACTGGCGTTGCGGGGTGCGCTTGGCCTGGGCCACGACCTGTGACTGCAAGGCGCTGGCGCTGATGAACGCCTCACCCCGGGCGTGGGCGTTCTTCCGTGCCGCGATGGCGTCGTTGAACACCACACGCACGCACCCGAACGTCCGCGCGAGCGCGTCCTGCTGACCGGGCGTGGGGTAGGCCCGGTAGCGGTGACGCATTGTGAAACTCATACCCTCACCCTACCACCAGGTAGTGTTGGTTTCATGGACAATCAACACCCCATCCGCACTGGTCGGCATGTGGTCTATGCGATGCACGCGCACTTGGTCTTCGTCACCAAGTACCGGCACGACGTCTTCACCGACGCCCACCTGTCCCGGCTGGAAACGATCATGAGTGACGTGTGCGCGGACTTCGAGGCCGAACTGGTCGAGTTCAACGGGGAGGACGACCACGTTCACCTGCTCGTGACCTACCCGCCCAAGATCGCCCTGGCCCGGCTGGTCAACTCCCTCAAAGGCGTCTCATCACGCCGGATGCGCCAAGAGTTCCCCGAACTTGAACGCCACTACTGGCGGGCCAAGCGACTGTGGTCCGGGTCGTACTTCGCCGGATCGGTCGGCGGCGCCCCGCTCGACGTCCTCCGGCAGTACATCGAGAGCCAGAACCGACCCAACTGACACCCCAGGCCGAGCGATTCACCCCCGGCCTAAAGGCCAGAGCACCCTCGCTCAACCCCGGTGGCTCGCCGTCGGGCGGCGCGCCGTCAGAGGACGAGCTCGGGCTCGAGTCGCGTGATCGTCCACATCCGCTGGCGCACGGCCGCGTAGGTCGTCGCCGCGAGGGCGACCACCAGGAACCCGGCGAGGACCGCGACGTCGCGCGCGACGGTAGAGGCGCTCCCGCCGTACATGAGCTGGCGCAGCCCCTCGACGGCGTACGTCATGGGCAGCAGCTGGTGCAGGGAGCGCAGCGGCTCGGGGATCGTCTGCCAGGGGAACGTCCCGCCGGCGGTCACCAGCTGGACGAGCATCAGCACGAGCCCGAGGAACTGCCCGGCTGCCCCGAGGTAGACGTTGAGCGCCTGGACGATCGCGACGTACGTCGCCGAGACCAGGATCATGAACAGCACGGTCCCCAGACCGTGGGCGATGTCGATGTGCAGGGCGAAGAACGTCACGGCGAGCATCGCGACCACCTGGACGACGCCGAGCAGGAACGGCGTGAGCCACCCGCCGAGCGCGGCCCCGAGCGCCGAGCGGCCCGAGGCGAGCGCCCGGGTCGAGAGCGGGCGGACGAGCAGGAACAGCACGTAGGCGCCGATCCAGGTCGCCAGGCTGAGGAAGAACGGTGCGAGCCCCGCGCCGTACGTCCCGGCGCTCGAGAGCGAGTCCGCGTCCACCGCGACCGGGTCGCCGATGGTCTCGGCCGTCTCCGTGCGGGTCTCGCCGTCGAGGTCGGGGACGTCGTCGAGGCCGTCGGCGAGCCCGTCGTGCAGGTCCCCCGTGCCGGTGAGCAGGTCTCCGGCGCCCGCGGCGAGGGAGCCGGTACCGGCGGCGAGGGTCTGTGCCCCGGCGTCGAGGTCGGCGGTGCCGTGGGCGAGGTCCGAGGCACCGACGGCGAGCGCCCCGGCCGCGGAGTCGAGCTGCTGCGCGCCGTCGTCGAGGTCTCCGGCACCGTCGGCGGCGGCCGCGGCACCGTCGGCCAGGTCCGCGGCGCCGTCGGCGAGGTCGGCGCCACCGTCCGCGGCGGTCGCCACCCCGGCCCGGAGGTCGTCGGCGCCCGCGGCGAGCGACGTCGCACCGTCCGAGACCTGTGCGGCCCCGTCGGCGAGGTCGTCGAGCTGCCCGGCCGCGCCCTGAACCTTCTGGGCCGCGTCCTCGACGGGCGCCCGGCCCTCGTCGAGCGTCGCGAGGATCGTGTCGATCTCGTCCTGCGGCACGCCCTGGTCGACGAGCGTCTGCTCGACGTCGTCCCGCCAGGAGTCGAGGCTGTCGACGACGTCGGAGGCGGCCGCGGCGGCCTGGTCGCCATAGCCTGCGACCTCGGCGTTGCCGTCCGCGACCTGCTGTGCACCGTCGGCGAGCGCCTGCGCCTGGTCGGGCAGGTCCGCCGTCGCGCCGCGCAGGTCCTCGAGGCCGGCCGACAGGTCCGATGCGCCGGACGAGAGCGACTGCGCCCCGGTGGCGAGCGTGCCCGTGCCCGCGGCGAGGTCGTCCGCTCCCGCGACGAGGTCACCCGTCCCGGCGGAGAGCTGCTGCGCGCCGTCGGCGAGGGTGGCCGCGCCGTCGGCGGCCGTCCCCGCACCGGCACTGAGGTCCGTGGCGCCGTCCGCGAGGTCGTGGGCGCCGTCGTCCAGGTCGGCCGCGCCGTCCTGCAGGTCACCGGCGCCGTCGACGGCGTCGGCCAGGTTGGTGTGGATCTCGTCGAAGCCGTCGAGGAACTCGGTGGCGGCCTCGGTCCCGACCTCCGCGGCGATCGCGTCGCGCACCTCTCCCACGATCGTCTCCGCGATCGTGGTGGCGAGATAGTTGTTGGCGTCGTTGGTGACCAGGCGCAGGCTCGCCTGGTGCGGCTCGAACTCCCCGCTCGAGACGAGGTCGGCCGAGAACTCCGGCCCGACGACGAGCGCGGCGTCGTAGCGGCCCGTCCGCACGCCCGACTCGGCGTCCGCCTCGTCGGTCTCGACCCACGTGAAGCCGCCGTCCTCCACGAGCTGGTCGGCGACGTCGTCGCCGTAGTTCGCGGTCGTGGTCTCCCCGGTGCTCGCATCCGTCGTGGTCGCGCCCTCGTCCTGGACGACGAGCGCTGCCGGGATCTCGTCCAGCCGGTCGTACGGGTCGTGGTTCGCCCACAGGTACAGCCCGGCGTACAGGGTCGGGATCAGCGCCATCGCGAGGATCGCGAGGCGTGGCATGCGCCCGGAGGTGAGTCGGCGCAGCTCGGAGACGGACAGTCGGAACGCGCTCACGCGAGGTCCTCCGTAGGGATGTTCGAGACGGACGGGGTCGGAGTCTCGGTCGCGACGACGACGGGCGGTGCGTGCCAGGCGTCGTCGTCGCGCGCGGACTCGAGGTGGTGGCCGAGGAGGCGCACCGACGAGCGGGCTGCCGTCACGAGCACGCCGTACCCGGCCTCGGCGTACCGGACGGCGAGGTCCCACCAGCCGGCCGGGTTGCCGCCGTGCCGGTCCGGGGCGACCACCACGAGGACACGGACGCGCGGGTCGCTCACCGCGAGCGCCGCCATCAGGGCGGTCCGATCGGTGCCGAGCAGGGCGTCGACCCGCGAGCGTCGGTCGAGACCAGGCATGGTCTCGGCGAGCCACCGGGTGACGTCCACGGGCCAGGACCTGCGCCCGGCCAGCGACAGCCCCTCGGCGACGACGTCCGCGACGGTCAGCGCGTCGTCGGGCTCGCTGATCCCGCTCGCGTCGACGACGGCGGAGGCGTCGCGCAGGTCGGCCGGGTCGGCGGAGACGAGGCCGTCGGACTGGAAAGTGACCGTGCCCTCGTCGGGGCGCAGCCGCCCGGTCGCGACGAGGGCGAGCGCGGTGTGACCGTGCCCGGGCTCGGCGGCCACGAGGACGACGCTGCCGGTCGCGAGGGTCAGGTCGATCGTCTCGAGCATGGGCTCGCGCCGACCGTCGACCCGCACGTGGTCGAGCGTGATCTGCATCCGTCCTCCTGTGTTGACCTTGAGTCAACAACGGTACGACCACTGTTGACCTCGGGTCAACACGTCTGGTAGACCAGTCGCATGACCCAGGCCACGCCCGCCCGCCGCGGACCGGACGACCGCCGTCGCGAGCTCCTTGCCGCCGCCGTCGCCGACGCCGACGAGAACGGCCTGCGCGGGGTCACCGCGGCGACCGTCGCCCAGCGCGCGGGCCGCTCCAAGGCCCTCGTCTTCCACTACTTCGGCTCGGCGCACGGACTGCACGGCGCCGTGGCGCGCGTCGCGATCGAGGAGCTCGACGCGGCGCTGCGCGCACCGGAGTCCGTGCCCCCTGCCGAGCGCCCCACGCGGATCGCCCATGCCTACCTCGACGCCGTGGCCGAGCACGAGGCGATCTGGCGGGACCTGTGGGGCGGCGCCCTCGTCGACGTCGACACCGACGAGATGCTCACCGCCGTGCGCGAGTCGCTCGTGGGGCGCATGAGCCTCTCGGCCACCTCCATCGGCTTCACCCCCACGCCCCGCCTGGCCGCCCTGGCGCGCGGATGGGTGGCGCTCGCCGAGAACCTCACCGCCACGTGGCTCACCCACGACGGCGGGACCGCAGCAGGCCGCCTGACCCGCGACGACGTCGAGTCGCTGCTCGTCGCGAGCATGTCCGTGCTGCTCCCCGAGCTCCCGGACCCGCCGAGGTCGACCCTGGCAGGCATCACCGGCGCCGTTGGACGAGCAGAGGACGGCTCCGCGGGCTAGCGTCGAGACACCTACGGAGAAGGAGTCGGCCGTGCACGTCGTCGTCGTCGGAGCCAGTGGAAATGTCGGAACCGCGGTGCTCGCTGCCCTCGCGAACGAGCCAGTGGTGACCCAGCTCGTCGGGATCGCACGCCGGGTCCCGCGCACGGAGGGCGCGAGCACCGTCGAGTTCCCGCACGACGCGGCGCAGTGGGTGCGCCTCGACCTCGCCGCCCGGGACCCCCGCCCGGGCCACGGCCCGACGGTCACGGACCGGCTCGCCGACGTCCTCGCCGGCGCCGACACCGTGATTCATGTCGCCCGCACGCCCCGCGCCGACGTCGGTAGCCGGGTCCGCCGGGACACAGACCTCCTCGTCGCCCAGCGGGTCTTCGACGCCGCCGCCCAGGCGCACGTGCGGCACGTGGTCGCGGCCTCCTGCACGGGCGCGTACTCCCCGAGCGACGACGACTCCCCACGGACCGAGTCCTGGCCCGTCCGCGGCGGCGACGAGACCGCGAGCGCCCCGTGGGCACGGATCAACACGACGACGGGCGCGGCCGCGGCGGCCGACCGCCCCATGACGACGACCGCGCGGGTCGAGCGGCTGCTCGTCGCCCTCTCCCGGAACAGCGACACCATCGTGACGTCGATGCGCACGCCCATCGTCCTGCACCGCCGGGTCGCCGGGCAGCTGGTCCGCGACGTCGTCGGGAGCCTTCCGTCGCGCCCCATCCGCAAGGACGGCACCGTCCCGACCGTGCTGTGGCCCGACGGCCTGCGCATCCAGGTGATCCACGCCGACGACCTCGGCGAGGCCTACCGCAAGGTCGTGATCCAGCGGCAGCCGGGGGCGTTCAACCTCGCGGCGGCGGACGTGCTCTCCGGGCAGGACTTCGCCGACGTCGTCTCCAACGGGCAGATGCGCACCATCACCGACACGCAGGCCCGCCAGGCGCTCGGTGCGGCGTCACGCCTGGGCGTAGCCCCCGTCGACCCGCGGTGGCTCGCGACGCTGTTCGACTCCCCCGTCCTCGACACGACCCTCGCGCGCGAGCTGCTGCGCTGGGCTCCCGAGCACGACGCACGCTCGACGCTCCGGGAGGCCGTGGAGGGGATCCGGGACGGCGCCGGTGCTCAGACGCCGCCGCTGCTGCCCGCGTAGTCCGCCGGACCGACAGGGCTCCCCCGACGCGGCAGGACCCGCACCCCGGGAGGGTGCGGGTCCTGCTGCGAGCCTGCCTCGTGCGTCAGACGCCGTAGGTGATCTCCAGGGTGATCTCCGGGCCGGCGAGCGCCTTGGAGACCGGGCACGTCGCCTTCGCCTCGTCGGCGATCGAGCGGAACTGGTCGGAGTCGATGCCGCTCGCCTCACCACGGACGCGCAGCGCGATCGAGGGGATCCGGAACCCGCCCGCCGGGTCCGGGCCGAGCGAGACGTCCGCGGCGACGTCGAGCGAGATGCCCGTGGCCCCCGCCGCGCCCAGAAGTGCGGAGAACTGCATCGCGAAGCACGTCGAGTGCGCGGCGGCGATCAGCTCCTCCGGGCTCGTCACGCCCTCGGCGTCGTCGGCCGAGCGACGCGGGAACGACACGTCGTACGTGCCGAGCTGGGAGCTGGTCAGCGCGACGGTGCCGGAACCCTCCTCGAGGGTTCCCTTCCACGAGGTCTGTGCGGAGCGTACGGGCATGATGCTCTCCTTCATGATCGGGGTTCGTTCGACGGGACTACGGTCGACCGGGCGGGCACGGACCCTTCATCCGGCCGCCCATGCCACGTCACCAGGTCCGGCGTCCACCGGCAACTCGACGGTGACGAACTCGTCCGAACCGGATGCCGTGGCGACGTGGAACGTGAGGGCCGCCTCGGGGTCCACCCCGGACGGGAGCGCGACGACGCTCGTGAACGGCCGGAAGTCCATCGTGCACGGGGTCGCGGGCGGGATCTCGACCTTCGCGACGAACAAGGACCCGTCGTCCTCGGCCACCGCCGTCGACTCGACGACCGGCGGGCAGGAGCTCGAGCCGGCCGTGAAGACGTGGACGAGTCCGGGCTCCGAGGTCCGCGCCACGCCCGTGCCGCCCGCCGCCCGCATCTCCTGGCCGGCCTCGACCCCCGCCGGATAGCCGGTGCCGTAGACCCCCGGCAGCAGCGGGATGTCCGTCGCCTCCGCGTCGACCACCGGCACCTGCGGGGTCGACGTCTCGCCCGAGGGGGTCGTCGGCGGATCGGGCGTGGACGTGTCCGCGCCGGAGGTCGCCGGGTCGGACCCGGCGGGCGTGTCCGTCGCGCACGACGTCAGGACGGCGACGCTCAGCACGGCGACGGTGATCGACAGGAGCGGGTGCCTCATCACTCCAGCATGCCAACGGCGGGCCCGGAGCGAAAGCCCCGGACCCGCCGTCGTCGTACCGTCTGGACTACGCCTTCGACGCGACCGTCGCAGACGCCAGGCGCTCGTCGAGCCCCTCGAACGCCCAGCGGTCGACGACGAGAACCTCGGGGGCCTCCTCCGTGAACCACTGGCGCTGCTCGGCCGTGCGGACCTCGTCCCCCGCGTCGTCGACGCAGGAGAGCTGCACGACCATCAGCGTCGCCGAGGACCCCGCCACCGTGGCGTCCGAGGACTCCACGGAGTCCGTGGCCGTCGCCGACAGGCCCTCCGACCCCGGGCAGGTCGCACCCTCCGGGACGTAGGGCTGCGAGACGTCGACCTCCTCGATCGCATCACGCTCGAGAATCTGGAACTCCGGGCACGCGTCCTCGTCCGGGCAACCGCCCACACGGACCGTCGTCACCCCGGGGTCACCCGGGGTGACCGACCAGTACTCGGCGGGCTCGATGTTGAACGACCCCACCTGCACCTGGCCGTCGGCCTCGACGCTCTCGGGCTCGGCGGCCGGAGCAGGCTCGTCCCCGGAGCAGCCGGCGGCGAGAGCCACCACTGCGAGAACCGGGAGCGCCTTGCGCACGAACTTCGTCAGCAAGCGCCGAGCTCCTTCCACGGACCCCAGGTGCTGGCACCCGGCTTGTCGTTCGTGTTCCACCACTTGGCCTCGTACTGGACGCCGTTGACGGTGACCTTCTGTCCACCGGTGTAGACCTTCGACGCGTCCCACGCAGCAGCACACGTGGTCGGGGTCGTCGTCGGGGTCGTCGTCGGAGTCGTCGTCGGCGTGGCCGTCGGCGTGGCCGTCGGGGTCGTGGTGGGGGTGGTCGTCGGAGTCGACGTCCCGCACGAGCCGGCCTCGGCCCACGGGGCTCCGGCGGATCCGGGAACGTCGCCCTGGGTCCACCACTTGGCCGTGTACTTCTTGCCGTTGTACGAGACCGCGGCACCACCCGAGTAGGCCTTCGAGGAGTCCCAGGCCGCCACGGTGCAGTCACCGGGCGTGGTCGGGGTCGTCGTCGGGTCCGTCGTGGGATCCGTGGTCGGGTCCGTCGTGGGATCCGTGGTCGGGTCCGTCGTGGGATCCGTGGTCGGGTCCGGGTCGGGAACGGTGCCGCCGCCGACGACCGGGCCGGCCGCGCCGGTCCCGAGCTTCGAGAACAGCGTGTCGATCAGCGAGCCGTCGCGGTTGCCCGAGAGGTCCCACCACATGCCGCCACCGAGGCCCTTGGAACGGATGTAGTCGGCCTTCGCGGTGATCGACTTGGTGTCGTCGAACGACCACCACTGGTTGCCGTCGTAGCGCCACGAGGAGATCGTCTCGGGGTCGTAGTAGCCCTGGCCGAGGTTCTTCAGCTTGTCGTAGTCCTCGTTGCCAGGCTCCCAGGTGCCCGGTCCGGCACCCGTCGCGGTGCCCCACGGCTCCGCCTGGTCGGCGCCCTTCCAGCCGCGGCCGAACATCGCGAGGCCGAGACCGATCTGCGCCGGGTCGATGCCCGCGTCGAGGTACAGCGAGAGCGACTCGTCGATGTTGAACTGACGGCTCGGCTCACGCGGGTCGTTCGGGTCCTTGTAGACGTTGCCCTGGTGGCCCGTCAGGTCCGGGTCCCAGGCACCGTGCAGGTCGTAGCCCTGCAGGTTCCCGTAGTCGAGGTAGTTCCAGATGCGCGGGTCGTTCCAGCCACCGGCCTCGATGTCCTCCTGGTTCGCCGGGAGGTAGGCCGACAGGAGGTAGTCCTTGCCGGTCTCGGCCCCGTAGGCGTCGAGCTGCTCGCGGAACTCCTTGAGAAGGAGACGGTAGTTCTCCTTGTCGTTGGCCTCGTCGACGATGTTGCCCTCGAGACCGTTGTTGGTCCCGGGCCACTCCCAGTCGATGTCGATGCCGTCGAAGATCCCGGCTGCGGCTCCCGGGCCCCCACGACCGTCGATGACGGGCAGGTTGCCCTTGAGGTAGACGTCGATGCAGGAGGAGACGAGCGTCTTGCGACCCTGGTCGGTCGCGGCCACCTTCGAGAAGTACTTCGAGAAGGTCCAGCCACCGATCGAGATCATCGGGCGGATCTGCGGGTGCTTCTCCTTCAGCTGCTTGAGCTGGTTGAAGGAGCCTGCGAGCGGCTGGTCCCACGTGTCGGCGACACCGGAGACCGAGTTGGCCGCCGTGTACGTCATCCCGTAGTCGGCCCAGGCGTCGCCCGCGCCGTCGGCGCCGTTCGGGCCCTCGGTGACGGCCTTGTTCGCGATGAAGCACTTACCCGTCGTCGGGTGGATGTTCGCGAACGAGTAGTTGATGTGCGTGAGCTTGTCGGCCGAGCCGGAGGTGTGCAGGTCCGGGATCTGGAAGTCGCGGCCGTACACCCCCCACTGGGCGAAGTAGCCGACGCTGCGGTAGCCGTTGATCGCGGAGTCACCCGTCTCGACGGTGGCCGCGGTCTGCACGGCCTGCTCCGTCGATGCGGAAGCGACGGACGTGACGGCCGCCGTTCCTGCGAGCGCCAACGACGTCGCCAGCGCGCCGACACGGGCCCACCGGGCCGTGCCGCGTGTGGTGGTCGTTCTCATCAGAGTGTTTCCTCTCTGGTCACGGTGCCGCATCGATGCAGCACCTCGGCCGTCGGTGACGGCCTGGTCTGGTGTCCACCGGTCGCCCGGTGGACGGTCGGGTGGAGGGTGCCCTCCACCCGACCCGGTCACGGCGCTCTCGCGCCGCCGTCTCAGCAGGCGCCGGCGTCGGCCCACGGCCCGTAGGCCGTCGCCGTGCTCGGCGTGTTGCCCTGCGTCCAGTAGCGGGCGGTCCACTCACGACCGTCGCTGCTCACCGTGGCGCCACCCGTGTAGGCGGTGCTCGCGTTCCAGGCGGGAGCTGAGCAGACGCCGTCTCCGCCGCCCGTCGTCCCGCCGGAGCCGCCGGTTCCGCCGGTTCCGCCGGTTCCGCCCGTGCCGCCACCGGCAGCGACGTCCACGACCGTGGCGCCTCGCGGCCAGTCGTAGGTGGTCGCGTAGTCGACCCCCTCGATCGTCACGACCACGTTCGAGAACTGCGCGATCGGGAGCGTCCACTTCATGTTGTTGGTGATCGAGCCACCCGCCGGGATCCCACCCGTCGGGACCGTGAACTCGGCGTCGTGGAAGTCGCCCGTGATACCGCCGACGTTGGCGCCGGTGTGCCCCTGCTTCGTGGTCGTCGTCTTGTAGCCCGACCAGTCGCTCATCTCGCCGAGGTCGCTCGTGCCGTACTGGAAGGACACGGTCGAGCCGGCCGGGATGTCGGTCGCGCCGTTGTTCGTGAACACGACCTTCGGGGCGATCGGGTAGTTGTTGTCGCCGAGCGCGAACTCGGTGTAGTCGATGCTCAGGTCGAGCGCCTTGCTCGGCATCGTGCGGTCCGCGTTCGCCTTCGACGCGCCGTACGGCGTCGCCGCGCTGAACTTCGAGTGCATGAGGTCGACCATGTCCTGGCCGATCTCGTACTGCCCCTTGGCCGCGTCGTACCCGTAGTCACCGGCGAACTCCCAGATCATGATGCCGCCCAGGCCCTGGTCGACGACGTAGTCGGCCTTGTCGCCGATCGCCTGCGTCGTGTCGCCGGACAGGAACGTCTTGGTCTGCGCGTTCCACCACCACTCGTTCTTGGTGACGGGGTCGAAGTGACGCTCGTAGCTGCCCTCGATCGTGGTGGGGACGCCGTAGGCCTCCGCGTAGTCGCCGACCACGCCGTTCTCGAGGTTCAGCACGTGCCAGATCGGGTTGGCACCGGCCGGGATGGCGATCCCCTGCGGGTCGGTGTCGAACCACAGGTTGTCGATGCCGTCGGCCCCGTAGCCGCACTTGCCGCTCGTGCCCGCCGGGCAGTTGAAGCCCGCCGGTGCCGGAGCCCGGCCGCCCATGCCGTTGGTGCCGCCCTGGACGTTCTGGAACCCACGGGTGTAGAAGCCGACGCCGAGGTTGATGCGCCCCTCCTGCATCGCGCCGCGGAAGTAGTGCGCGGCCCAGTCACCGTTGAGGTAGCCCATGCCGTCGTACGCCGTGTAGACGCCGGCCGCCGCGAGCTCGGGGTCGTTCCCGCCGTCGAAGAGCGGCGAGTTGCCGCCGACGTACTCGTTCCACGCACCGTGCAGGTCGTAGGACATCAGGTTGACGTAGTCGAGGTACTGGACGACCTGGTGAACCTCCATGCCACGCAGGAGCCATCCGGACGACGGCGACGCGGTGGTGAGCATGTAGTACTCGCCGTCCTCGGCGCCCGCGACGTCGAGCTTCTCGCGGAGAGTCTTCATCAGGTCGACGTAGCCGGCGAAGAGGTCGCCGCGACGTGCGTCGGAGAACGCGAAGTCGTCCGGGTTGCCGGCGTTCGCGTTCGACGTCGGGTACTCGTAGTCGATGTCGATGCCGTCGACGCCGTAGGTCCGGATGAAGTCGACCACCGAGTCGGCGAACGTGTCGATCTTCGCCTGCGACTCGGTCATCGTGTAGAAGCCGCCGGAGGCGACACGGTTGCCCTCGCCGTCGAAGTACCCGCCGGTCTCGGCCCAGCCGCCGACCGCCGGGATCACCTTGACGCCCGGGTTCTCCTTCTTGTACTTGGCGAGCAGGTTGAAGTGCCCGGTGAACGGGAGCGACGGGTCCATCTCGGCCCCGGCGACGCCCGGCCACGTCATGTCGGTCGCGGAGTTGCCCGGCACATCGGCGTTCACCGAGACCTTGTTGTCCGAGCCCACGTGCGCGAAGGCGTAGTTGACGTGCGAGACCTTGTCCCACGGGATGTCGCTGGCCAGGTACCGCGGCTGGTCGGCGACGCCGGTGCGCCAGTTCGTGAAGTAGCCGATCACGCGGCGGTCGAGGTTGTTGGGCAGGATCTCCCGCCCGTCCTCGTCGTAGACGTCGCAGTACGGGGTATCCACCCCGGGCGTCGGGATCATGCCGTCAGGCCGGCAGACGTCGTCCGGGTTCGAGGAGATCGGAGTCCCGGTGGACGGATCGGTCGTCGGGTCCGTCGTCGGGTCCGTCGTCGGGTCCGTCGTCGGGTCCGTCGTCGGGTCCGTGGTCGGGTCCGTCGTCGGGTCCGTCGTCGGGTCCGTCGTCGGATCGGTCGTCGGGTCCGTGGTTGGGTCCGTCGTGGGATCCGTCGTCGGCTCGGCACCACAGGCGCCGAGGTTCTCCCACGGTCCCCACGGCGTGGCTCCGGGCTGGTCGCCCTGGGTCCACCACTTGGCCCGGTAGTTGGTCGCGTCGACGGAGACGAGCGCGCCTCCGACGTACGTGGACGACGAGCTCCACGCGGGTTCGCACTCGGCGACGGTGGCCGTCGAGACCGCAGCGGGCGCCTGTGCCCACGCTCCGGCCGACGAGACCATGGATGCGCCGACGAGGGCCGCAGCTGCGGCGAGTGCCGCACCTCTGCGTGATCGCCTCGAGATGGGGAGCATGGTTCCTGCCTCTCCTGGATATGGCGCCCGTCGCATCGACATCGAATGCGCCGGGCGGGACTACCAGAGAACGCTACGAACCACCAGTGGAAAGTTGAATCAGCGTTTCCCACACCGTTCAGTGCTCAACCACTCGTACGGGTAGGGGTAACTACGTACAGCGGTGCGGAGATCTGACAGACCTGCGCACAGAGGTGGCGCCCGGGACCGTTCGTCGCGTCCCGGGCTCCACCTCACCTCACCGAGTCAGCACGCGCCGGCGTCCAGCCACGGACCCCACTGACCGGCCCCGCCCGGGGCTTCTCCCTGGGTCCAGTAGCGGGCGGTCCAGTAGTGCCCGTCGTGCGAGACGCGAGCTCCGCCGTTGTACGCCGTCTGCGGCGACCAGGCCGCACCCGAGCACGCTCCCGGCGGCCCCGTCGTCGGATCCGTCCCGGGGTCGGTACCCGGCCCCGGGCTGACGACCGTGACCCCACGCGGGTGGTCGTACGTCGTCGCGTAGGTCTTTCCGCCGAACGACACCGTCACGTTCGAGAACTGCGCGGCGGGAAGCCGCCACGAGACCTTGGACGCGGACGACGCCCCGGGGGCGATGCCGGAGGACGGCACCGTCATCTCGACCGTGTGGAAACGCCCGTCGAGACCACCGATGTTGTCACCGATGTGCCCGCGGGCGACGACCCTGGTGCCCCATCCACCCTGTCCGCTCATGTCCCCGGGGGCGGACGTCCCGTACTGGAAGGAGATCTTCGCCCCGCCCGGGATCGCCGTCGAACCGTTGTTCGTGAACCGCACGGACGGGTTGATCGGATAGTTGTTGTCCCCGAGCGCAAAGCCCTCGTACGAGATGTCGACGTCGAGCGCCTCCGTCGGCGCCGCGCCGGTAGCCTTCGTCGCCCCGTAAGGAGAGGTGCCCGAGAACCGCTGGTGGAGCAGGTCGATCATCGTGTGCCCCTGCTGGTACTGACCGGCCGCCTCGTCCCACGCGTAGTCGCCGGCCAGCTCCCAGATCATGATCCCGCCGAGCTCCTGGTCGATCACGTAGTCGGCCTTCTCGCCGACGGCCTGCTCGCTGTCGCCGGTGATCAGGGTCTTGGTGGTGCTGTTCCACCACCACTCGTTCTTCGTCACGGGATCGAAGTGGTGGCTGAACGAGCCGGTGATCGTCGTCGGGATGCCGAACGACTCGGCGTAGTCGCCCACGACCCCGTTCTCGAGGTTCAGCGCGTGCCAGATCGGGTTGAAGCCCGCCGGTTCCGGCGTCCCGTCCTCCCCGAGGTCGTACCAGAGGTTCGCGACGCCGGCGGCACCCGCACCACAGCTGCCCTCGGTCCCGGGCGGGCAGTCGTAGCCCCAGGGAGCACGGGCCGAGCCGCCCATCCCGTTGGTCCCGCCCGTCACGCCGTCCCATCCGCGGGTGTAGAACGGGACACCGATGTTGATGCGGCCTGCCTGCATCGCACCGCCGAAGTAGTGCGCCGCCCAGTCCGTGTTGAGATAGCCGATGTTGTCGTACGCGCCGTAGACGTTCGCGGCCGCGAGCTCAGGGTCCTTGCCGTCGTCGTACAACGGGGCGAGCCCACCCACGTACTCGTTCCACGCCCCGTGCAGGTCGTAGGACATGATGTTGACGAAGTCGAGGTGCTCGACGACCTGCGAGACCTCCATGCCACGCAGCAGCCAGCCCGAGCCCGGGAGCGCTGCCGTCAGCTGGTAGTACTCACCGTCCTCGGCACCGGCCTCGTCCAGCGTGAGCCGCAGCGTCTTCATCAGCTTCTCGTAGTTCGCCCAGAGCTGCCCACGCTGTGCGTTGGCGATCGCGAAGTCGTCAGGGTTCCCGGCATCCGCGTTCGACGTCGGGTACTCGTAGTCGATGTCGATGCCGTCGAAGTCGTACTCCCGGATGAAGTCGACCACCGAGTCCGCGAACGTGTCGATCCCCGCCTGCGTCTTCGTCATCTCGTAGAAGCCGCCGGAGGCCACCCTGGTGCCGTCAGCGTCGAAGTAGCCGCCGGTCTCGGCCCAGCCACCGACCGAGGGCAGGATCTTCACCCCCGGGTTCTGCTCCTTGTACTGGTGCAGCAGGTTGAAGTGCCCGGTGTAGGGCAGGGACGGATCCATCTCCGCGCCGGGGACCTCCGGCCACGTCATGTCCGTCGCCTCGTTGTCCGGGACGTCCGCGTTCACCGAGACCTTGTTGTCCGGCCCGATGTGCGCGAAGGCGTAGTGGATCGTCGAGAGCTTGTCCCAGGGGATGTCGCTCGCCAGGTACGCGGGCTGTCCCTTCTCCCCCGTGCGCCAGCTCGTGAAGTAGCCGATCACGCGCCTGTCCAGCCCGTTCGGCAGGATCTCGCGACCGTTCTCGTCGTACACGTCGCAGTAGGGCGTGTCGACACCCGCGGTCGGCTCCATCCCGTCCGGTCGGCAGACCTCGTCGGGGTTGCCCGACGGCGGTGTCGTGGGATCGGTGGTCGGGTCCGTCGTGGGGTCGGTCGTCGGATCCGTCGTCGGGTCGGTCGTGGGGTCGGTGGTCGGGTCGGTCGTGGGATCCGTCGTCGGGTCCGGGTCCGGCTCGCCACAGTCGCCGACCACGGCCCACGGCCCCCACGGGCTGGCGCCCGGCTTCTCACCGAGGGTCCACCACTTCGCCCGGTAGTTCACCCCGCCCGACGACGTGACGTCGCCGCCGGTATAGGTCGTCGTCGCGCTCCACGCGGGTGCGCACTCGACGACGACCGCGGCCGGCGTCTTCGCCCAGGCCGCGGTGCTCAAGGATGTTCCGACGAGGGCCGTCGCCGTCGTCAGGGCCGCGACCACGCGGGCCCGCTTCGAGACATGCATGTGCATCCTCCCCTGCTCCACGGGTCCGCCCCGTTGCGGGCCCGTTCACGCGGTGACGCTAGCGACGCGAGATCCGTACCGAATCAGGGAAACCCACAGGATCGTGACCTATATCACGGCAGCGAGTACGGGCGATCCCGTACCTCGCACTACCCGCCGTGAGCGAGGACGGTCAGCTCCACGCGACTGCGGACGTCGAGCTTGCGGAACACCCGCCCCAGGTGGACCTCGACGGTGCGCACGGAGAGGAAGAGCCTCTCCGCGACCTCGCGGTTCGAGAGCCCGCGGACCACGAGCCGGGCCACGTCCCTCTCCCGCTCGGTCAGGGGCTCCATCCACTCCTCGGTCGACACCGCCGTCGCCTCGGGCGCGGAGACCCCGACCGGCAGAGGGTCACCGGCGCCGTCGGACTCCTGCGCGGGCGCACGGCTCGCGGTCAGCCCCGCCAGCGCGTGTGCGGCAACCTCGACACAGGCCGGCGCGCCGGCCTCCTCGAAGAGCTCCTGGGCCGCGCGCAGATGACCGTGCGCCTCGGCCGTCCGGCCGTCACGGATCGCCACCCGACCCACGGTCATCTCTGTCCGGGCACGCTCGAACGCGGAGTCCAACGCCCAGGACGACGCGACGGCACGCTCGCACGCCGCGGGAGACTCCTCCGGGAGGGCCACCGCCGCCGCGGAACGGTCCCGGACTGCCTGACGAAGCTCCGGGGGCAGGCACCGGGTGGTCGTCTCCAGCCGCTCGTAGGCAGCGACCGCCGCCTCGCGTCGACCGACAAGTGCCCACGTCTCGGCCTCGTCGAGCCCTGCGAGCGGGAGCGCGCGCACCTCGTCCCGCCGTTCCCTCTCGGCCGCAAGCTGGAGCAGCGTCGCTGCCTCGCCGTACCGCCCCAGGAACGCGGCCGAGAGCGCGCGGTCGACGAGCCCGCCGATCCGCATCGGCGGGGCGCTCGTCCCCGCGCTGGTCGACTCGAGGGACTCGGCCAGGACACCGACGGCGCCGCTGCGCAGCAGGTCGAGCCGCCGCGCAAGCGCGGACGCCGTCCCCGCCCAGACCAGCCCGACGGGCAGCCGAAAGGCCGCGTTCGCCAAGATCGTGGCGGCGCGCCGCAGGTCGCCCGACCAGAACTCGACGAGCGCCTGGGCGACGCGCAGGTGCGCCTCGACGATCGGCGTCACGGACCTCTGCGGCCCGTCGAGCCACCGCTCGTCAGAACGCACGGGTGCGAGCTCGGCGATGAACGACGCCAGCATGCGGGACGCCGCGCCGCAGTCACCCGTCCTGGCCACCGCGACCGCGCGCGCGGCGCACAGGAGTCCCTCGTGGTCCGGCGGGCCGCCGCTCGACCGCGGCAGGTCCGCGTCGTCCACCTGGTAGGCAGCCATCCACGTCTGCGCCAGCTGCAGGCCCGAGTCCCACCCCTCACCGGGGCAGAGGCGCTCCGCCTCGCCCATGAGCTCGCGGGCGGTCGTCGCGCTGCCCCGCTCGACGTGCAGGGCCGCGGCCATGGTCAGGCCGCGGGCGATCGCGAACCTGTCGCCGTCGGTCACCCGGCCGTCCTGGGCCTCGGCGAGCCCTCGGGTGACGACGTCGTCCGGGACCTGGTCGTCGGCGAGGGTCAGAGCGGACGTCAGCGGCATCAGCGTGCGGGAGCGGACCTGGACGTCGCCGGTGCGTGCGGCACGCCGCAGCCACGACACGGCGTCGACGACGTGCCCGGCACAGTGCGCCGCAGCACCGGCGAGCTCGTAGGCGTGGGGCCGCTCCGCGTCGGAGGCGTGGTTGATCGCCTCACGGGCGACCTCGTGCGCCCACGTCGCCTCACCCTGCCGCAGGTGCTGGACCGCCAGATCCAGGAGCGGCCTGACGACGGTGGGGTCGCCCTCAAGGGACGAGAGCGCCCGGTGCCACGCCGAGAGGAGATCGTCCCCCGCCGCCGCGTGAGCAACAGCGAGGGCGGCGTGCGCCGCAGTCCGGGCCTGCAGGGAGGCGAGACTGTGGGCGAGCGACCGTACTCGCGGGTCGACGAACCGGAATCGTCCGGAGACAAGCCCGAGGCAGTCGGCCAGGCGTCCGTCCGTGACCACCTCGACCGGGCAGTCGGCCGCCGCCACGAGGACGTCCGTGCGGTTGACCACGCTGACCGACGCGATCAGGAGCGCACGGCGCTCGGTCTCGTCCAGCGCGAGGATCGCCGGCTCCAGCGCGGCGTGGACGGCAGCGCCCGCGGGCAGCGGGTCGGGGAGCAGGCGCGCCCCGGCGAGCTGGTCCGCGTCGAGGTGCTCGGCCGCCTCGAGGATGCACACGAGGTTGCCGTGCAGCTCACGGGCCAGATGCGCGGCGACCGACGGGGCGACCGGGCCCGCGTCGTTGGCGCGCAGCAGCCTCAGCACGTCCGTGCCGTCGACACGGGGCAGCGGACGCGTCCGCACGTCGTAGGGCAGCCTCCCGAAGTCGTCCGACGACGTGGCCGTCCCCAGGAGCACGATGCGCGCCTGACGCTGAGATATCGCGGCGACGGCGACGGCTCGGCTGAGGGCGTCGATCCGGTCGATGTCGTCGGCGACGACGATCAGCGTCCGGTCCGCCAGGGCATCCTTGAGGTACTCGCCGAGTGCCGCGGCCGCGACCTCCGGCAGGTAGGGGTACGTCGGCGCGGCGATGTCGAGGGCCTCGACGAGACGGTCCGCCACCGCGACACCGGTGGCGGCGACCACCTGGGCGACCAGGCTCTCGACAGCTCGGCCCGGGCCACGGTCCGTCGGCGCGACCTGCGCGCTCGACCGGACGACGACGTGACCGAGGTCCTCGACGGCGTCGACGGCCTGGTCGAGCAATGTGCTCTTGCCGGAGCCGGTCTCGGCGGTCCACACGATCGCACCGTGACCGGCGTCGACCAGGTCCCGCGCGTTCTCGATCTCCATCGTCCTGGAATCGAGCACCACGCCGCTGCGACCGCTGCGTCGGGCCTGTGGCTCAGCGCGGCTGTCGGTAGTTCGTGTCGTAGACGTCATCGTCGATCCTCCCGTCCGGCGTGGACGACGATGGAAATGTTAACAACCTTGAGAAAGCCTGGATACACCCGTCCACGACTTTTGTCCTGTTGACCGAGCCTGGGAGCGCTTTCACGCCTCGAGGAGGATCGTCACCGGTCCGTCGTTGACGATCTCGACCTGCATGTGAGCGCCGAACTGCCCGGTCGCGACGCGAATACCGCGCTCCACCAGGCCCGCGACCACCTGCTCGACCAGAGGCTCGGCGACCTCCCGCGGGGCAGCCGCGTTCCACGACGGGCGTCGGCCCTTGCGTGTGTCCGCGTAGAGGGTGAACTGACTGACGACCAGCACCGGTGCGTCCGCATCCTGGACACTGACCTCGCCGTCGAGGAGGCGGAGCTCCGCGATCTTGCGCACGATCAGCGCGACCTGCTCCGGGCCGTCGTCGTGCGTCGCGCCGACGAGCACGCAGAGCCCGGGCTCGGCGATCTGCCCGACGACCTCGTCGTCGACGCGCACCGCCGCTCGGGCCACCCGTTGCACGACCGCCCTCACGAGAGCACCGCCACGATCTCCCCCACGGGCACCCCGCCGCCGAGGATCGGGCTCTCGCCGATCGTGTCCAGGCCCGGGGTGTCGACGCCGACCGCACGCAGGGCCGCGACGGCGATCGCCGACCGCGGTCGGTCCGCGCCGTCGAGCACCTTGAACGCCACACCGGTCCCGTCAGGCAGCCCCAGCGCGAAGACGCCGTCGGCACCGTCCTTGGCCACGACACCCGGGATCTCGCGCATCAGGCGCGTGTTGGTCCTTTCGGGACCGCCGACCATCTCGGGCACCGCGGACATCGCCCGGGCGACGCGCGCCTCGGCGCTGCCCGGTGCCGTGCCGGGGGCGGCCGCCACACGGCCGAGCGCACGCGCCAGGCCTGCGAGCGTCGTCGCGAACAGCGGTGCCCCGCACCCGTCGCGAGTCACCGGGAGGCCTGCTTCGTCGCCCGTGAACTCCGTGATCGTCGCGGCGATCGACCGCTGCAGCGGGTGGTCGAGGTCCAGGTAGGTGGCCGTGTCCCACCCGTTGGCGACGCACGTGGCCAGCATCGCCGCGTGCTTGCCGGAGCAGTTCTGCACCACGCGCGCCGGACCGTGACCCGCACCGCGCCAGATCGCGGCCTGCACCGCGTCGTACGGAAGGTCGGGCGTGTTGAGGAGGTCGGACTCGTGCAGCCCGGTCCCCGCGAGGATCTCGCGGGTGCCCGCGACGTGCACCACCGCGCCGTCGTGCGAGGCCGCCGCGAGCGCGAGCAGGCGGTCGGGGAGGTCCAGACCGTCCCGCACCATCGCGACCGCCTGCATGGGCTTCACCGAGGACCGCGGCCAGAACACGACGTTCCCGTCCCCGCGCGCGGTACGCACGGAGCCGTCCGGGGCGGTCACCACCAGATGGCCGAGGTGGACCGACTCCACCAGGTCACCGCGGACGACGAGCGCGAGCTCGACGGCGTCGCGCGCGATCGGGGCCGTCACCATCCGCCCGACCCCTTCCGCGGGCCACGACGCCGGTAAGGCGCGAGGCGGGGACGCACGTCCACGAGATAGACGATCGCGGCCACGGCGGCGATGAGATTCAGGAACCCGAGGTTCATCCGGAGCGGCGGGACCGCGATGAACGCGAGAGCCGCGACGACGGCCAGGATGCCCGTCCAGATCGGCTTGGTCAGCTTGCGCTCCGACGTGAACGCCTCGGCAGGGCGGCGCAGACAGTCGACGAGGGCGAAGACGGCGATGGCGAGGATGGCGACCGAGAGCAGGTCCATCACGAGAAGCTGGGCGGAGTAGAGCACCTACCGAGCCTACGGGACGACGGTGAGGCCTTCGCGCCGGGCAGCCCCGGCCACCGCCTCGTCCCAGGCCGCGACCAGGAGCTCCTCGTGGGCCACCGTCAACGCGCTCGCCACGTGCAGCGCGTCGTCCGTCCGCACCGGGGTCACCGCGTTCTCGACGACCTGGACCGCACGCCGCGACACCTCCGGGGTGAGCTCGACCAGATGAAGACCACCACGGAGCCCCTGCCACGCCGTCAACGCCGTCACGTACGCCGCGTCGTCGAGCGCACCCGCATGGTGGCCGGCACGCAGCACGGCGGGGATCTCGACGACGGCGGCCCGGCTGGTCACCACGAGGTCCGCGCGGTTCCACAGGGTCGCCGCCAGCTCCGAGCCCGTGCCCGGCGTGCAGAGATGCACGAGGGCGCTCGCGTCCATGTAGACGAGCACGTCAGCGTCGGATCCGTCGGACGAAGCTGGTCACGCCCGAGGTGCGGGCCGTGCGCTCCGGCGCACGGACCTCGGCCCGTGGCGCGTCCGGGGCCGTCAGGACCCCGTCCCGGATCAGCTGGGCGACGAGGTCCGCGGAACCGATCCCGGACAGGCGGGCGACAGGCACGCCACGGTCGGTGATGACCACGTCCTCACCGTCCCGAGCGCGCTCGATCCACTGTTTGAGCTCGGCGCGCAGTGCGCTGACGGCAACGTCCATGCGGGACAAACTACCGGTCGCCCCGCTCGGTGCACCAGGAATCCGCGAGAGATTCTCCGGCGGCTCCTACAGCTCCGGGAGCAGAGCCCGCGCCCGGGCAGGGTCCTCACCGGCGGCCTCGAGCATGTCGACCACGGGCGACCGGAGGAGCAGCACCAACGACTGGACGTGCCAGTCCCCCTGCCCGAGCTCGTGGGGATCGAGCTCGGTCGCGACCTCCTCGAGGATCTCGCGCGCGACGAACGGGTCGATCCCCCCGGACAGGGCCGACGCGAGCACCCGGCAGCCCGACCCGAACCGCTCGACGACGTCGGCGATCGCCGAGACGTCGTGCTCGGCCAACGGGGTGCCGAGCGCACGCCGGGTCAGCACCCGCACCGACCGCACCGCGCGGTCGGTACGGACCGAGGCGTCCTGGAGCCGCCGGATCTCCGGCAGGTGACGTCGCTGCACCGCGTTGACCCGGGCGACGTCGGCCGAGTTGGTCGCGACCGACTGCCACTCCTGCAACGACGGCTCGGAGGCCCGCAGGCGCACGAGTGCCGTCTCCAGGTCGTCGGCATCGGCGTCGCGCAGTGCGTCGGCCAGGCGTGAGAGTCCGGACGCGAACTCGAAGACCGCGTCCGACGCCGCACGGCGGGGGCGGGCGCGCGGGTCACCGGGGAGCATCACGGCCACGGCGAGCGCGACGGCGGCCCCGACGAGGGCGTCGGTCCACCGGTCGAACGGGGTGACGCCGGTCCCTGGCTGGATGCTGCTGATGACGATCGCCTGCGTCCCGGCCTGCATGGTGAGCATCGGCCCGCGGTCGATGAACCGTGCCAGGAGGGTCGCGACGGCGAGGACGAGCCCCACCTGCCACCACCCGCCACCGATGCCGAGCACGACGAGCTCACCGAAGAGGACGCCGATCGCGACGCCGACCCCCAGCTCCACGACCTTGCGGACCTCCCGGTCCGCGCTGAAGCCGAGGCAGACCCACGCCGCGACGGGCGCGAAGAAGGGAAACTCGTGGCCGACGACGTAGTGCGCGAACGCCCAGGCCCCGGACGCCGCCGCCGAGGCGAGCATGATCGGCCAGAACGCCGCCCGCACGCGGTTGAGGCCCTGGCGGACGCGCGCGTGCACGACGACGCGGGGGCGATCCGTCCGCGCAGAGTCCGACACGTCCCCGCTCATGAGGACAGCGTGCCGTCTCGTGTCAGGCTCGGCACCTTCAGATCATGCTGGCGGGACCGTCGCGGCGGGGAGTGACGCCCCGGGCGACGGGCCGGCGTGCGGCCGGGCGGTCGACGGACACGCCGTCGCCGGGGACCACCTGCTCCTGGGCGGCGCTGACGGCACCGCCGTCGCAGTCGACCAGCAGCTCGGCGTCCGAGGGCGCGGACCTCTTCAGGACGGCGAGCGCGACCGGTCCCAGCTCGTGGTGGCGGGCGACGGACGTGACCGCGCCGAGGGCACGGCCGCCCTCGTCGGCGCGGATCTCCGCGCCGGGCTCCGGCAGCAGGTGCCCGGACCCGTCCAGGTGCAGCATCGTGAGCCGACGGGGCGGTCGCCCGAGGTTGTGGACGCGCGCCACGCTCTCCTGCCCGCGGTAGCAGCCCTTCTGCAGGTGCACGGCGGTCCGCAGCCAGTCGAGCTCGTGCGGGATCGTGCGGTCGTCGACGTCGACCCCGAGGCGTGGCCGCCAGGCGACCACGCGCTCGGCCTCCGACGCCCACGTGCCCGCGAGCTGCCACCCGGCGGCCTCACGGGCGGCGACGGCGTCGACGAGCTCGGCGCGCGGGACCAGGACGAGGCGCCAGGCGCGCTCCGCTCCCGGGTGCTCGTCGGCGGGAGGCCCGTAGCGCGTGCCGCCTACGGCGACGGCGGGCCAGGGGTCACGCCACGTCACCGGTTCGCCGTCGATCCCCTCGGCGTCGACGGGCTCGCCGATCACGGCGAGCTCTGCCGAGAGGTCCGTGATCTCGACCCGCATCATGAACTTCATCCGGTCGAGCCACGCCGCAAGGTCCGCGGCGTGCGAACCCTCGGTGACCAACCAGGTCGCCTCACCGTCGTCGACGACGCCTGCGGCGTGCTCGACCCGACCCTGCGGGCTGAGCACGAGCAGCTCCGTCGAGGTTCGCGGGGCGAGGTCCTGCAGGTGCTGCGAGGTGATCGAGTGCAGCCACGACAGCCGGTCCGGACCGGCCACGCGCACGACGCCGAGGTGGGACTGGTCGACGACGGCCCCGCCGCGCTCGAGCGCACGCTGCTCGGCGGTCGGGTCGCCGTAGTGCCAGGCGACCCCTGTGTCAGGGCCGGCCGCGGGGACGGCGCCCGGACGGTCGAGCAGGGGGCTGACGAGGCCCGTCACTTCTGTGCCAGACGCGCGGACGCGTACGGCTGGAGCTCGTTGCCGAAGGCCGCGAGCTCCTCGTGCCACAGCAGGTCACCCTCGACGAACCCGTACATCCGCTGCGAGGCGGTGACCTCCGTGGCGGTCGTCGTCCGTGCGACGAAGTCGGTCGCCAGCTCGATGCGGCCCTGACCCACCGTCCCGAGGAACAGGCTGGCCCGCCCGGCGGCGTCCGCGACGATCACCTCGACCGGGAAGCGGTTCTCGGGCAGCCCCTCGGGCCGCTCGCTCGACACCCGCCAGTAGCCGGTCTCCGTCGACCAGACCGTGGACGGGACGTCGTCGTCCACGCTCGCCTCGGCGTCGGGCCACAGGCCGACGGCCGGGTCGGCCGGCGTGGGCTGCTCGTCGAGGATCCGGATCGTCGACTCGTAGCGCAGGTACGGGCCGCCGTCGTGGTCGAACGTCACGTCGTTGACGAAGACCGCCTCGTCGACGCCGGGGTAGTTGACGACACCCTGGCCGCGCCAGCTCCCGACCAACCACGCGAGCGGGTAGACCTCCGGGGAGAGGTCGTCGGAAATCTCGAACGGCATGAAAACCTCAGTTCTGACCCTTGTAGAGCTTGTACACGACGTAGAACGCGAACCAGGTGATCGTGACGGTCGCCGCGATCAGCAGGCCGAGGAAGATGAGTTCGAGGGCATGTGTCGACATGCGAGCGATCCTACCCGCCGCGCCGGAGCCTGGGGAGTCGGCACCGGCGGCGTCTACGCTGGCGGCTGTGAACGCACCTATGCCGCGCAGGCTCGTCCTCAAGGCCACGAGCGGCGCCGACCGGCCAGAGACGATCAACCAGGTCTTCACCGTCGCCACCGCCGCACTCGCCGCCGGCACGGAGGTCGGTGTGTGGCTCACCGGCGAGGCGGCGTGGATGGCCGTGCCGGGCCGCGCCGACGACGTCGCGCTGGAGCACGCGGCTCCGTTGGCCGACCTCGTCGCCGCGGTGCTCGAGGCGGGGACGCTGACGGTGTGCACGCAGTGCGCCGCACGGCGCGGGATCACCGAGGCCTCGGTGCTGCCCGGCACGAGGATCGCCGGGTCGTCGCTGTTCGTCGAGGAGATCCTCGACCCGACGGTGCAGGCTCTCGTCTACTGACCCGCGGACGGGTCTACCGGCCGCCGGACGTGCTCTGCCGCGCCCGGAGCCGCTGCCCGAACATGTACAGCTCGCAGCCCAGGCACAGCCCGAACGCCGCGTTGAGCAGCGCCGCCATGAGTGCGATCGCCGCCGCCACGGGGACCGCGCCGGCCGACCAGGTGAGGCCGAGCACCACGCCCGTCAGGCAGATCACGAAGCCCACCTGCTGCGCGAAGCGCGGCGGTCGCGGGTCCTCGCGCTCCGTCGGCGGGTCGAGCCGCGGGGCGATCCATCGTCGGTACAGCCGCCCCTGCCACGTCGCGCCCGGCCCCCAGACCGCGCCGATGCCGAACCCGACCGTGACCAGCACGAGCAGGCCCCACGCCTCGGGGGTCGCCCCGAGGAGGACGACGATCGCGAGGAGGAAGGCCGTGATCCCGGCGCCGACGCGGGGTCCGCGCGGGTCGATTCCCTGAGGTGTCATCGTTCTGCTCCGGTGTTCTGCGCGGGGGTCGAGATCTCGGCGCGGGCGCGGGCGACCGCCTCGCGTGCCTGTGTGGGCGTCATCGCGCCCGACGCGCGCACGACCTCGGTGCCGTCGGTGCCGACGACCACGACGGTCGGTGTGCGCAGGACGCGCAGCGCCGCGGCCAGGTCCCGGTGCTCGGCGACGTCGAGCTCGACGTGGACGACGCCCTCGTCCGCGGCGGCGACCTCGGACAGCACGCGGGCCGTCTGCCGGCAGGCGCTGCAGATCTCGGCGGACATCTGCATCAGCACGATCCGGTCGTGCGGGAGCCCGAGGTGGGCCCACGGTGCGGCACCTGCCCGCTGCGCGGGCCCCGTGTCGCTCGTACGGACCACACCCTGACGCGAGCGCCACCACACGCCGACGACGACGCTCAGGGCGAGGACGGCCAGGAGCATCCAGAGGTTGTCGGTCATCCGGCCAGCACCCGCCCCACGACGTAGACGATCGCCCCCGTCACCGCGACAGGCACGCAGATGGCGGCGACGCCGGCCGCCCGGCTGTCACGGACCACGGGCACCCGGTCGAAGAGAAGGTGGTTGGACGCCACGACCACACCGGCGACGACCCCGGCCCAGAGTCCGCGCGCCAGTCCGAGGTCGGGCGTGAGCCAGCCGACCAGCCCGGCGGCGGCGACGGCGACGCCGACGGTCGCGACCTCGCTCCACCAGCCACGGAGCGGGAGCGCCGCGAACGCGGCGGCGATCGCCAGCCCGACGGCGCAGGCCACGACGAGCGGCACGCCGGAGTCCCCCCGTGCCGAGGCGAGCCAGCCGGCCGCGGCGACCGCCACGACCACCCCGGAGACGGTTCCAGTCACCGAGTCGACCAGGCGTTCGCGCCCGTCACGTCGGAGGAACTCGTTGACGAACGCGAGCAGGAGTGCCATCGCGAGGACCAGCGGAAGGTTGCGCAGGGCCTGCTCGCCCTCGGTCAGGTAGACGGTCGCGACGGCACCGAACCCGGCCAGCGCGATGACGAAGCGCGTGCCTCCGGCGGCAGGGAGATCCAGGAGCGCGGGCCACCCGATCACGACGAGCAGGACCAGCAGCGTGGCCGCGCCGGCAAGCACCGTGGGGCCGAAGTACGCGGCGACGGCGACGAGGGCGGCGAGGCAGGCGGTCGCGACCGAGCGGTTCTCGGTGCGCATCAGCAGGTCTCGGGTCGGGTGGACACGCGTCAGATTCTCGCAGACGACGCGCCCGAGAGGCGACGTCGGCCGCGGACCGCGCGGCCACGGGCTCCGGGCACGGTAACCTGGGCCACCGTTCGAGTGGTCTGCACTGTAGGAGGTATGCCGGTGGCCGTCCTCTTAATTCTCACGCCGTCCAACGGCGGGTCCGCGGACGTGCTGCCCTCGTTGGGGCTGATGAACCACCGGATCCGCGTCCTTCCGATGGAACCGTCGGCGCTCGTGGACGCCCCCGACGCGGACGTGGTCCTGCTCGACGCGCGCCGCGACCTGGTCGCCGCGCGCACCACGTCCCGCATGCTCCGCGCGACAGGGATGGACGTCCCGCTCGTCCTCGTGATGACCGAGGGAGGGTTCACCGTCGTCAACGCGGAGTGGGGGGCCGACGAGATCATCCTGGACTCCGCCGGGCCCGCGGAGGTCGAGGCGCGGCTCCGACTCGTGCGCGAGGCGTCGCCGAGCCGCGCGACCGACGAGCACGAGGAGATCGCCGCCGGGGAGCTGGCGATCGACATCAGCGGCTACTCGGCACGGCTCCGCGGGCAGCCACTCGACCTCACGTACAAGGAGTTCGAGCTCCTCAAGCACCTCGTGCAGCACCCGGGGCGCGTCTTCACCCGCGCACAGCTTCTCCAGGAGGTCTGGGGCTACGACTACTACGGGGGCACGCGCACGGTCGACGTCCACATCCGACGACTGCGAGCCAAGCTCGGCGCCGAGCACGACCAGCTGATCGGCACGGTCCGCAACGTCGGCTACCTGTTCAACGCGCCGAAGGAGAACGGCCCCGAGGTGACCGTGGTCGACGACGGCAGCCTCTCGTGATCGCGGACTACACGGTCGCGCTCCAGCCGGGCCCGTGGCGGCACGAGATGGTCCCGGCCAACGGGTCGCGGTTCCATGTCGCCCTCGCCGACCCTCCGTGCCCGGCGGGCGTCGCACGGACGCGGAACGACTCCCCGCTGGTGCTCCTGCTGCACGGGTTCGCCCAGACGTGGTGGGCATGGCGCCACCAGATCCCCGCGCTCTGCGAGGCCGGGTACCGGGTCGCCGCGATGGACCTGCGCGGTACCGGCGGATCGGACAAGCCACCGCTCGGCTACGACGCGCCGGCCCGGACCCGCGACGTCGCCGGCGTGGTCCGCGCGCTCGGCGCCGACCGCGCCGTCGTGATCGGTCACGGCTCCGGCGGTGCGCTCGCGTGGGGCACGGCCGCGCTCCAGCCCGCCGTCGTGGCCGGCGTCGGGTGCGTGGCCAGCCCGCACCCCGCCCGGCTCAACGTCCCGCTGCGCAAGGCCCTGACACCCGTCGCTCTGCGCCGTCTGGCCTTCGCCCAGGTGCCGACGCTGCCCGAGCGGGGGCTGGTGAGCGGCGAGCTCGTCGACGAGTACCTCGCCGAGGCCTCCGTCGTCCCGCTGGCACACGACGTCGTCACGGCCTACCAGGCCGCGCTGCGCATCCCGTTCACCGCCCACAGCACGATGGAGGCCGTGCGGTGGACCGTGCGCTCCGCGGGACGTCCGAGCGGTCGCCGGTACCTCGCCGCGCTGCGTCGTCCGGTGACGGTCCCTGCTCTGCAGGTGCACGGCGAGCGCGACCCGTACCTGCGGCGGTCGACCGTCGACACTGACGCCGCGGCGATCGCGCGCCATCTCCGGTTCGAGTCGCTCGACGGCGTCGGCCACCTCGTGCCCGAGGAGGCACCGGAGCGCGTGAGCTCGCTGCTCGTCGACTGGCTCGACGAGACCCAGGAGCGCCGGTCTACGACGTCTTGACGAGCCGTTCGGCTCGGACCGGGTCCTGCTCCCCGACCCCCGAGGACGGGCACAGGTGCGCGAGGGCGCACGCCCCGCACGCCGGCGTGCGGGCGTGGCAGACCCGGCGCCCGTGGAAGATCGTGCGGTGCGAGAAGATCGTCCACTCGCGCTTCTCGATCAGCCCCGCGACGGCGGTCTCGACCTTGACCGGATCCTCCTCGGTGGTCCACCCCCACCGGCGCACGAGCCGCCCGACGTGCGTGTCGACGGTCAGCCCGGGAACGCCGAACGCGTCACCCAGCACGACGTTCGCGGTCTTGCGCCCGACGCCCGGCAGAGAGACGAGCGCGTCCCGGTCGGCGGGGACCTCGCCGTCGTACCGCTCGACCAACGCCTGACCGATCCCGACGACGGACCGCGCCTTGGCCCGGAAGAACCCGGTGGGCCGCAGGATCTCCTCGAGCTCCTCGCGGTCGGCCCCGGCGAGCGCCGCCGCGTCAGGGAACCGGGCGAAGAGCTCCGGGGTAGTCGCGTTGACGCGCTTGTCCGTCGTCTGGGCGGAGAGCACCGTGGCGACCAGCAGCTCCAGCGGTGAACGGAAGTCGAGCTCGCAGTGCGCGTCCGGGTGGATCACGGCAAGCTCGCGGTTGGTGCGTCGCGCCCGGCGGACCAGTGCGAGTCGGCTCTCGGTCGTCACGTCCGCAGCCTACCGACGACGCGCAGGACCCGCCCTGACCTCCGCGGCCTTCACAAAGTCGGCGCATTTGCACCGATGGTGCAAACTTGGTGGTGACGGATCCCGACGGGATCGACGTCCGCGGGTGATCCCGTACGGACGGTCGGACGGACGACGAAGGACATTACGCGTGGACGACGACGTTGTGCTCTCGGCCCCTCTCTTCGCCACCATGGAACGCGAAGAGACCCGGCGACTCTTTGAGTCGATGACCGAGATCGACCTTTCTCGCGGCGAGGTGCTGTTCCGCGAGGGCGAGCCCGGCGACCGGCTCTATGTGATCGGCAGCGGCAAGATCAAGCTCGGCCGCCGCTCCACGGACGGCCGCGAGAACCTGCTGTCCATCCTCGGCCCCGGCGAGATGTTCGGCGAGCTCTCCCTGTTCGACCCGGGCCCCCGCACCGCGACGGCCTCCGCCGTCTCCGAGGCCACGGTCCACGAGCTGGCCCACCAGTCGCTCGTGTCCTGGATCGAGGCGCACCCGGGTGTCGCGACGCACCTGCTGCACGCGCTCGCGCGTCGTCTGCGCCGCACCAACGAGACGCTGGCGGACCTCGTGTTCTCCGACGTGCCCGGCCGCGTCGCCAAGGCGCTCCTCGACCTGTCGAACCGGTTCGGCGAGCAGACCGACGAGGGTCTGCGCGTCGCCCACGACCTCACGCAGGAGGAGCTCGCGCAGCTCGTCGGCGCCTCGCGCGAGACCGTGAACAAGGCTCTGGCCGACTTCGCCGCCCGCAACTGGGTCCGCCGCGAGGGACGTGCCATCGTCCTCCTGGACGTCGACCGCCTGGAGCGCCGCGCGCGCTGAAACACCCCGCACGCACGTAGGCCGCCCGATCGTCGATCGGGCGGCCTACGTCGTCGGACCCCGCGGACTCGCACGGGGCACCGCAGCCCTACTCCTCGAGCTCGACGACGAGCTCGACCTCGACGGGGGCGTCGAGCGGGAGCACGGCGACCCCCACCGCGGAGCGGGCGTGCACGCCCGCGTCCCCGAAGAGCTCGCCGATCAGCGTGCTCGCCCCGTTCACGACGGCGGGCTGCGCGGTGAACGAGGGGTCGCTCGCCACGTAGCCGACCACCTTGACGACGCGCGCCACCCGGTCGAGCGAGCCCGCGACGTCGTGGATCGCGGCCAGGGCGTTGAGCACGCACACCCGTGCCTGCTCGGCGGCGGCCTCGGGCGTCACGTCGGCACCGACCTTGCCCGTCACGGGCAGCGTCCCGTCGACCAGCGGCAGCTGCCCGGCGGTGTAGACGTACCGACCCGACCGCACGGCGGGCACGTACGAGGCAAGCGGTGCCGCGACCGGGGGAAGCTCGAGGCCGAGCTCGGCGAGACGCCGCGCAATCGTGCCGGGTGCGGAGGCCGTCACGCCTCGCCCGTCGGACGCTTGAGGTAGGCGACGAGCCCGTTGCCGTCAGGTCCGGGGACGACCTGGACGAGCTCCCAGCCGTCGGAGCCCCATGTGTCGAGCACAGCCTTGGTGTTGTGAATGATGAGCGGAATGGTCGCGTATTCCCAGGTGGTAGCCATGTGCCGAGCCTAGCCGGACGACGGGGCCTCACATCTCGTCGACGCGTCCGTCGCGATCCCCACACGATCATCACACCTTGGCCACGCCCGTCCCCCGCTCCGGCAGGCCCCTCCCGTAGGCTAGGGCCATGGTCAATCGGTCTCACGGACGCCACGTCAACGTGGTGCAGCTGCTCGCGCTGATCCTTGCCCTGGTCCTCCTCGCCGGCGTCGGCGGGATCCTCGCCGGCGGCCTGCTGGTGCCGCTGGCCGCCGGGGCGAAGACCGTGACCGACACCGCCGTGCAGGTCTTCGACGACCTGCCCGACGAGCTGGAGCCCGGGCCTCTGTCGGAGCAGTCGGTGATCGTGGCCAACGACGGCAAGACCGTCATCGCCCGCTACTGGACCGAGAACCGCATCGTCGTCCCGCAGGACGAGGTCTCGGACAACATGCAGAACGCCGTGGTCGCGACCGAGGACAAGCGGTTCTACGAGCACGGGGGCGTCGACGTCGAGGGCACCGCCCGTGCCGCCGTCAACAACTTCGCGGGCGGCGACCAGCAGGGTGCGTCGACGCTGACCCAGCAGTACGTCAAGAACGTGCTGATCGAGAAGGCCGTCCGCGACGACGACCCGCTCGCGATCGAGGCGGCGCAGGAGAGCACGCTGGAGCGCAAGGCCAAGGAGGCCAAGCTCGCGATCTCCCTCGAGAAGCAGATGACCAAGGACGAGATCCTCGAGGCCTACCTCAACATCGCGCAGTTCGGTGTGGGCATCTACGGCGTCGAGACGGCCGCCCGCTACTACTTCGGCAAGAACGCCGCCGACCTCAACGTCACCGAGTCGGCCACGATCGCCGGGATCACCAAGTCCCCGACGGCGTACGACCCGACCCGCAACCCCGAGGACACCGAGAGCCGCCGCAACATCGTCCTCAAGCTGATGTACGAGCAGGGGTACATCACCAAGGACGAGTACGACACGGCGCGCTCGAGCAGCATCGAGGACACCCTCGACGTGCACCCCACCGAGGCGGGCTGCCAGGCCAACCAGACGTACGCGTGGTTCTGCGACTACGTGACCAAGGAGATCGTCGACAACGAGCTCTACGGCGAGACCGCGGAGGAGCGTCAGGAGCTGCTCTACCGCGGCGGGCTGACCATCACGACGACGATCGACCCGGACATGCAGAAGGAGGCCCAGAAGTCCGTCGCCGCCGGCGTGCCGGCCGACGACGACTCGGGCCTCGAGAGTGCGCTCGCCTCGATCGAGCCCGGTACGGGCAAGATCCTCGCGATGGCGCAGAACCGTCCGTACGACGCGACCACGGAACCCGAGCCGTTCACGACGGCGATCAACTACTCGGCCGACCCGGCGCACGGCAACTCCGGCGGGTTCCAGGTGGGCTCGACGTTCAAGCCGTTCGTGCTCGCCGAGTGGCTGCGCTCGGGCCACACGCTGTACGACGAGGTCCCTGCGGCGAAGCAGACGTACGTCGTCAACCAGTTCGACACCTCGCCCTGCACCCGCCTCTCGAGTCAGCCATGGAGCCCGGCCAACGCCGAGGGTGTCGCGTCCGGCAACATCTCCGCGCTCGAGGCCACCAAGAAGTCCGTGAACTCGGCGTACGTGGCCATGGGCAAGCAGCTCAACCTCTGCGACCTCGCCGAGACCGCGTGGGACATCGGCTACCGCCCCACCACCACCGCGATCGCCACGGACACCCACGCCAAGGGCGACAAGCTCAATGCACCGACCGAGGAGGACGTCAACGTCTTCGCACCGATGATCATCGGTACCCAGGCCTCCGCGCCGCTGCTCCAGGCCTCCGCGTACGGCACCTTCGCCTCCGGCGGTACCTACTGCGAGCCGCTGGCGATTACGAAGGTCACCGACACGGACGGCAACACGATCGTCGAGCCGGAGTCGACCTGCACCGAGGAGGCGATCGACCCCGACATCGCCAACACCGTCGCGTACGCGATGACGCAGGCGTTCACCCCCGGCGGCACGGCCTCGAACGACGGCCTTGCCGACGGTCGACCCGCCGCCGCGAAGACGGGAACGACGAACCTCAGCAGCCAGACGTGGTTCAACGGCTACACCCCGCAGATCTCGACGAGCGTCTGGGTGGGCAACGCCGAGTCCGAGGACGACCACCTCCAGTTCGAGGTGAACGGCGTCTGGTACACCCCGCTCTACGGTGGCGACGTCGCCGGGCCGATCTGGACGGACTTCATGGACGACGCCGTCGCCGGGATGCCCGTCGAGGACTTCGGGGCGCCGAGCGCCAGCATGATCGGCACTCCTGCCCCGCCGCCCGCGCCCGCGCCGACGTCCGACGACTCGGATGACTCCGACTCCGACTCCGGCGACTCGGACGGCGGCGACGGTGGTGACTCCGACGGCGGCGGCAACGGCAACAGCGGTGGGAACGGCAACGGCAACGGCAACGGCGGAGACGACTCCGGGAGCGAGGACTGAGCGCGCGACGCACGGCAGCGCGGACTGTCGCCTGGACGGCCGGGCTCGGGCTCGCGGGCGTCGCCTACGCGCACGTGGAGACCAAGCTCTTCACGGTCCGTGACGCCACGCTGCCGGTCCTCCCGGCGGGGATGGCCGACCTCCGTGTCCTGCACATCTCCGACCTGCACCTGACGCCCACGCAGCAGCGCAAGATCGACTGGGTCCGCTCGCTCGCCGAGCTGCGACCGGACGTCGTCGTCGACACCGGCGACAACATGGCGCACCGGCAGGCGCTCGCACCGCTGCTGCACGCCTTGGAGCCGCTCCTGGCGTCCTCCGCGGGGACGTTCGTGATGGGCTCGAACGACTACTACGCCCCGCACGCCAAGAACCCCGCCCGGTACCTGCTCCCCGACGCACGGGTCCCGCGCCGCAACCCGGAGCGCGATCTCCCGGCCGAGGAGCTCGCGCGCGAGCTCCGGTCCGCGGGGTGGAAGGACCTCACCAACCGGCGCGACGTGCTCGAGGTGGGAGGTCGTCGCATCGAGCTCGCCGGGGTCGACGACCCGCATCTCGACCTGGACGTGTTCCCGACGCCGTCGCCGCGCTCCCCCGGGGCGTTCCGGCTCGGTGTCGCGCACGCCCCGTACCGGCGCGTGCTGAACGCGATGCACGACGACGACTCCGACCTGATCCTGGCCGGCCACACCCACGGCGGGCAGCTCTGCGTGCCGTTCTACGGCGCTCTTGTGACCAACTGCGACCTGGACCGCCGCCGTGTCTCCGGCGTCCACGGGTGGCCCGGCGAACGCCCGGACAGGCCGGGTGGTGAGGGCTCCACGATGATGCACGTCTCGGCCGGGGCCGGGACGTCGCCGTACGCGCCGGTGCGATTCGCGTGCCGCCCGGAGGCCACGTTGCTGACCCTGACAGCCGCTCCGTAGCGCCGGTTTCGTCGAACGGGCATGTGTCGGCTATTCTGAGCAGGCTTCGCTACGCAGTGGAGCACCGGGGTGTGGCGCAGCTTGGTAGCGCGCGTCGTTCGGGACGACGAGGTCGCAGGTTCAAATCCTGTCACCCCGACCAGCACGAAGGCCTGAGATCCAGTGGATCTCAGGCCTTCGTCGTTCTCGGGCCTTCCGGCGCGCCTTCACCCGGGCCGCGCCCGTCGCGCGCCGCTACTCCTCGGTCTCGCAGAGCACCTGCGGGTCGCCGGAGACGACCGTCGGCGAGAGCCGGACGGTCTGCACGGTGTCGACGCCGAGGGTCGAGACGGCGAGCGCAAGATGCTGCACCCGCGTCCCCGTCCGCGCGTCGCCCTCGGGCGGGTCGGGCACCACCCATGCCGTGACGCTCTCCCCGGGGCCCACACGGCTGCTGCTCTCCCCCGGGCTCCCGTCACTCTCAAAGACGACCAGGACGCCGTCGTGCGCCCCGGAGAGTGTCGCTGCGACGCTGCCGTCGTTGACGAGCTCGACCCGTGCCGCGGGTCCGTCGACGGCGACGACGGCCCGCGTCCCGCCCGCCGTCTCGCAGTGGGGCGCCGAGTCGGGCGTCGTCCCGGCCGCCACCTCGGTGGTGCCGGTGGCGACGGTCGTGGCTGCTGCTGCGGGCGTCTGGACGAACCGTGGGCCCTGCCGGGCCGCGACCTGCCAGATCACGACGACGACGATCGCCACGATCAGCGTGACGGCGACCAGCATGTGCAGGTGGTGCCGGTGGGCGAGCTCGTGACGCGCGGCGTCAGGTGAGGGTGTCGGCGCCGGAGCGCCCGGGGGCGGCGTCGATGTCGACATCGACGGCGGTGGACGGCTCGGCTGCTCCCCCATGCCCTGACCCTAGTGAGCCGTCCGGGGCACCGCCCGTCGAGGCGGGGGTGATTCTCCCGGCGACGACGACGTAGCCGAGCCCGACGACGACGGCACCGCCCACGAGGTTGCCGAGCCCGACCCAGACGACGTTCTCGCCGAACGTCGCCCACGTCGTCATGTCTCCGGTGAACAGGCCGAGGCTGAAGGTCGTCATGTTGGCGACGACGTGCTCGAACCCGGAGGCGATGAACGCGAAGACGGCCCAGAAGATCACGATCGCCTTGCCGACCTCGGTCTTCAGCCGACCGCAGGCCCAGATGGCCGCGCAGACGAGGATGTTGCAGAGGACCCCGCGGAAGAACATCTCCCCGGCGGTCTCATGGGCCTTGTGGTCGAGCATCGACGCCAGCATCTCGTGCGCCGCGGGGTTCGACTCGAGCACCTTAGACTGCACGACCATCCACGCGAACGCCATGGAACCCAGGAGATTGCCCACCAGGCACAGGGCGAGGGTCCCGACCGCCGTCGTGAACCGCACTGCGCGGGTCGCCACGCCCTGGCTGAGGATCATCATCGCGGAGGTGGCGAGCTCGGACCCGGCGAAGACGACGAGGGTCAGGGCCGCCGCGAAGACGACGCCCGAGACGAGCTGGTACGCCGGGTCCCCGGCGGCGAGGAACGGGCCCGCCGTCGCCAGCATGAACACGACGCCGACACCGATGTACATCCCGGCGAGCATCGCGGAGACGGCGTAGCGGAACGGGTGCTGCCGCGCCGTCGACACCTTGACCTTGGCGGCGTGGCTCTGCTCGGTCACGGTCTCGGGGAGGGTCAGCACGTCCATACTTTGTGCCTATTTTCACAATGCTGCACCGGTGCCCGCGGAGCGGACGAGCCACGTCCACCTACCGGTCGACGCGAAGCCACTCCCCCGCACCGAAATACACCGAGTACACCGTGCAGTGCACGACGACGTGCCGCAGCTCCGCCACGTCGACGCCGTCGGGCACGGGGAAGGACAGCTCGGGAGTCCGGTCGGGCACCCGGCCCAGCTGGACCGCCGAGCGGTCCACGCGCCCGTCCTCGCGGGCCGTCACGTAGAGCCGGACGTCGGGGGCGCCCGGGGCGACCCAGAAGTCCGTCAGCCGCACGACGGCGGAGCCGTCGGCCTCGCGCTCCAGGACCGCCCTGCCGCGGGCCTCGTGCCCGGTGATCGTCGCGGTGGCGTCGGTCGTCATCGGTCCGTCCTTCCGTCGTCGTCGGCGTGCTCGGTCGCGAGCGGGCGGGCCAGGCGCGTGACCTGCGCGGACAGCGCGTGCAGGTCGTCCTCCGTCCGCGCCGCCACGAGATAGGTCTCTCGGTCGCGTGCACGGTCGCGCATCGCGGCACGACGCTGCGTGAGCAGGATCAGCGGGCCGTAGAACGCCGAGATCACGCCGAGCCCGCCCGCGAGCCCCGCGACCATGATCATCGGATAGGGCTCGAACGGCCGCCAGACGACGTTCACCGCGATCCAGACGACCATCGCCGTCGCGAGCGCCAGCGAGAACCACCAGGACGCGACGACGGCGGCGACCCTCGACGCGGCCCGCTCTGCGGCCCCCATCGGAGCCTCGGCGAACATGCTCAGCGCGTGCCCGCAGTGCGGGCAGGATGGCGGGGTGTCGGCGTGGTCCACCCCGCCATCGTGACCCGTCCGGCGCACGCGCGCCCCCTGGGGGCGCAAGCGGTCAGGCGCGCCGGGCGCGCACCGCCGCCGCGAGCTCGCGCAGGAGGTCGGCGGTCGTGTCCCAGTCCATGCACTTGTCCGTCACGGACTTGCCGTACTCCAGGCCACTGGGCGCCGGTGCCTGGGCGCCGGCGACGAGGAACGACTCCATCATCAGGCCCGTGATGCCGGCCTCGCCGGACGCCAGACGCTCGGCGATCTCGCGCACGACCTCCGCCTGACGCACGTGGTCCTTGCCCGAGTTGCCGTGCGAGGCGTCGACGACGAGACCGTGCTCGACGGCGCCGCCCAGGCCCGAGGTGCGTGCGACGTCGAGGGCTGCGGCGACGTCGTCGGACGAGTAGTTGGGCCCGCCCCGGCCGCCTCGGAGGATCACGTGGCAGTCCGGGTTGCCGGCGGTCTCGACGGCCGCGGCACGTCCCACGGAGTCCATGCCGAAGAAGGTGTGCTCGCTCGCGGCGGTGATGCAGCCGTCGACGGCGATGCGGATGTCGCCGTCCGTGGCGTTCTTGAAGCCCACCGGCATCGACAGGCCGCTGGCGAGCTGGCGGTGCACCTGCGACTCGGCGTTGCGGGCGCCGATCGCGCCCCAGCTCACGGCGTCCGCGATGTACTGCGGGCTGGTCGGCTCGAGGAACTCGCACGCCGCCGGGACTCCTGCGTCGAGGACGCCGAGGAGCACCTCCCGGGCCAGGCGCAGGCCACGGTTGACGTCGTGGGTGCCGTCGAGATCGGGGTCGTTGATCAGGCCCTTCCACCCGACGGTGGTCCGGGGCTTCTCGAAGTACACGCGCATGACGACGACCAGGTCCTGCTCCGTCTCCCGCGCGACGGCGGCCAGGCGCCGCGCGTAGTCGAGCGCAGCCTCCGGGTCGTGGACCGAGCACGGCCCGACGATGACGACGAGCCGGTCGTCCGTCCCGTCGAGCACGTCGCGCACGGCACGGCGCGACGACGTCACGAGGTCCGATCGTGCGTCACCCAGCGGGAGGTCCGCGAGCATCTCCGCCGGAGCGGGCAACGGGTCGAGGGCGCGGACGCGGAGATCGCTCGTACCGGTGCGCGGGGCGTAGTCGGGTGTCGTGGTCACGTCGTCCATCGTGACACCTGCGGCACCCTCCGGCGCGGAGGTGTCCACCGTTCGTGCTGCCGGGACGAGCGTGGGATCGAGGTCGAGCGAGGTCGAGGTCATGCGAGGGGCTCCTGGTTTCTGATCTGCTCAGGCGGAGCCGGCTCACCGCATCCTGTGTCCGGAGCGGCCCGTCTGAATGACGAAGGGCCCGGACGCGGGTTGCGTCCTGGCCCTGTTCTGGCTCCGGTGGGTGTGGTTGGTCAGGCGTGCGCCCGCTCGGCCCCACCAGGAGCCAGCGTAAAGCGCCAATACCAACGGATGTCCACGAGCAGAACGTAGCACGCGCCGTCGGGCGGACGCCGACAGGTGTCCACGATGCGGTCCGTCACGGTGAGAGGAAATCTGCAGGCGGCACGTCTAGCGTCGACCCATGGCCATTCCCGAGCACGTCGCCCACCTCCGCTCCCGCGTCGGCACCGATCTCCTGTGGATGCCTGGTGTCACCGGCGTCGTCCTGCGCGACGACGGGCGACTCCTGCTGGGCCGGCGCGCCGACTCAGGACGCTGGGCCCTCCTGAGCGGGATCCTCGACCCGGGTGAGGAGCCGGCCCGCGGGTTCGCACGGGAGGTGCTCGAGGAGTCGGCGGTCGTCGTCGAGGTCGTCGGCCTGGTCTCGCTCACGACGACGCCCGTCATCGTCTACCCGAACGGGGACCGCACCCAGTACCTCGACGCGTTCTTCCTGGCCCGGGCGGTCTCCGACGAGGCCGCCGAGCGCGCGCAGGTCAACGACGACGAGTCGCTGGCGATCGGGTGGTTCTCGGTCGACGACCTTCCCGACGTCCCACCGTCCGTCTCGTCGAGGATCGCCGAGGCCCTCGACTTCGCGCGGGAGCCGGGACCGACCCGGTTCGTCTGAACCACCTCAGTCGCGGGCGTACCGCTCGACGAACGCCCGCATGATCCGGCCCGGCGCACGGACGTCGCGTGACCGGGCGCGGTCCGCCACCGCCTGCGCCTCGTCCGCCGGGAAGTACCCGTACTCGCGGTAGACGCCGATCCGCTCGACGATCCCGTCGACGTCCAGCTCGGGGTGGAACTGGGTGGCGTAGGCGTTGGGGCCCACCCGGAACATCTGCACGGGGCAGTTCGCCGAGCGGGCGAGCAGCACGGCGCCCCGCGGCAGCACGCGGCACGCCTCCTTGTGCCCGACGTAGGCGGCGAACTCGTCCGGCAGGTCGGCGCACAGCGGGTCGGCGCGGCCCTCGGGCGTGAGCTGGACGGTCACGGGCCCGACCTCCTCGCCGTACGTGGTGTCGACGACGCCGCCGCCGTGGAGCCCGAGGGTCCCGACGCCGTAGCAGGCCCCGAGGAACGGGAACCGGCGGTCCAGGATCTCGTCCAGCAGCGGGGTGAGCTCGGCCTCGACCCGCCGCTGGGTGGGGCTCTTGGTCGCGGCGTCGTCGGAGGAGTTGAACGGCCCGCCGCCGAGGACGACGCCCGAGTAGTCATCCAGGTCGACCGCGGGCATCGGCCCCTGCTCCATCCGCACGCGGTGCAGCTGATGCTCCTCGAGCCCGCCGAACCGGCGGAACGCCGCGTACTCCCCGTCGGCGGCGACGTCCTCGGCGCGCGTCGCCAGGAGCAGGAACGGCTTCATGTCCGGGAGCCTAGGTGCGCTGCGGCCCGCACGCCCGTCCAGGGCCGCGGGCCGCAGACCGTGCGCCGTCAGCCGACGCGCGGGCGCACCTGGAGATCGCGGAACATGAACCACAGCGCGGTCGCGGACGCCGCGAGCGCGACAGCGCACCCGACGACCACCACGGCGGGCGACGGCAGCGGCAGCCCGGTGACGAGTCCCACCGTCGTCGCGTACTCCGCGAGCGCCGGCGGCAGGAGGAGCAGGAGGAGGACCGCCGTCCCGACCCACCCGCCGAACCGGTAGTAGCTGATCGCGATCGCGTTGCCGGTGAAGACATAGACGATGCACAGCGCGACCTGCGTGCCGAGGTACGTGAGGATCGGGAACGGGTCGCCGACGACGGGCACGTCGAGCCACCCGAGCACCACCGGCTGGACGACGACGAGCAGCGTCGAGACCGCCGCGAACATGAGGCCGACGGCCGCCCCGCCGCGCAGGAACCCGCGCGTCAGGGTCCTGCGCGTGCCTCCCGCGGCGAGATGCACCGGGGTGATCATCAGGGGCAGCAGGATCGCCATCACGAAGAGGAAGAAGCGCGCGGAACCGGCCGGCCCTGCTGCCGGGTTGATGCCGACGCCTCCGTTGCGGACCTCGATCGTGATGACGACGACCGCTGCGACGACGGAGACCACGAAGTACCAGATCCCGATGTACCAGGTCCCGCCGACGGCGTACCGGGTGACCGCGCGCGTGGCACGGCGTTCGTGGTCGGCGACGGCCTCGCGGCGTGCGTCGAGGGTGGTGGTCATCGCTCCTCCTGCGGCTGTGCGACGGGGGCGCCGGAGTTCGGCTCGGCCGGGGCGACGTCCGTGGCGGTGAGGTGGACGAAGAGGTCCTGCAGCGTGACTCCGTCGAGCTCGAGACCGTCGGAGACGGCGGCGGCTCGCTGTGCTGCGTCGAAGGACCCGAGGACGGCGACCTGGGCCGTGCGCCCGAGCCGCTGCTCGGACAGGACCCGCCGGTCCCCGACGTGCCGCGCCACGACGTCGGCGGGGCCGGTGAGGCTCGTGCCGCGCCCCCGGAGGTCCTCGGCGGGCTCGCTGAGCAGCGTGCGTCCGTGGTCGAGGATCGCGACGTGCTCGAAGAGCCGCTCGATCTCCTCGATCAGATGGCTGGACAGGACGATCGTGCGGGGATGCTCGGCGTAGTCGGCGAGGAGCAGGTCGTAGAACGCGTACCGGCTGGGTGCGTCCATGCCGAGGTAGACCTCGTCGAAGATCGTCAGCGGTGCGCGGGAGGCCAGGCCCACGGCCGCCGCGACGGCGGACTTCTTGCCCCGGGACAGCGCCTCGTACTTGGTGCACCGGTCGACCTCGAGGGTGTCGAGCACCAGACCGGCGAGATCGGCGTCCCAGGCGGGACGCAGCAGCTCGTAGTGCGAGAGCGACTCCGAGACGCGCTCGTCGCCCCAGACGTCGCCGGACTCGCGGACGAGCTGGACGTTCATGCTCGCCCAAGGGTTCTCGTACGCAGCCTCGAGGCTTCCCGGCTCGCCGACCAGCACCTCGCCCGAGGTCGGGCGACGGAACCCTGCGAGGAGGGAGAGCAGCGTCGACTTGCCGGCTCCGTTGCGGCCGAGCAGCCCCGTGATGGTCCCGGCGGGGATGGACAGGTCGGTGCGGTCGAGGGCGGGCTCGCCGTCGCGGTCGTAGCGCACGACGACGTCCCGCAGCTCGGCAGCGAAGGGCGCCACGGTCTCGGCGGACTCGGGCTTCGCGGTCATGAGGTCACCTCGTCGGGCCGGGGATCCTGTGCGGGGGCGGAGGTCTGCGCGGCGGCAGGCCGAGCGGCCGAGGCGCGTCGCCGGACGTGGTCGAGCACCGTGCTCAGCGGGATGCCGAGCACCTCTGCGCGGTCGAGCGCCGGGTCGAGCACCTCGGCGACGTACGCCGCACGGTTGGCGGCGAGCAGCGTCTCGTGGGCGCCCGGGGCGACGAACATGCCGACGCCACGGCGCTTGTAGAGCACCCCCTCGTCCACCAGGCCGTTGAAGGCCTTGGCTGCGGTCGCGGGATTGATGCGGAACGTCGTCGCGAACTGTGTGGTGGACATGACCTGCTCCTCCTCCCGGAGCTCGCCGGAGAGCACCTGTGCGCGGAGATGGTCGGCGATCTGCACGTAGATCGGCTCTGGCCCGTCGAACATGCCCTCTCCTTTCATCCTCGTTGGTTCGTTACTTAACTAATGAACCACAGAACGCGTGAGTGGCGCAAGAGGAGACTCACCGAGGGTCTGCGTGCGCAGAGCCACACTGGGTACGCTCGTCCGATGCTTCCCTCCGGCCGAGCACCCGCAAGATGCGCCCGATGACGAGGCGCCTGATCGTCCCCGGCCTCGTCGTCCTGATGATCGGCTCGTACTTCGCGGCGTTCGAGGTCACCGGCACGGCCTCGACGGTGCTGCGCATCGCTTCCGCCGTCTTCTTCGTCGCGTCGGTCGTCGCGTTCAATCTCCTCGTCACCCGACGGCGCAGATCTCGGGGGCCCGCGCCTCCGCGGTGAGGACGGACCTTCGGACAGACGAACGACGGGAGGCGGCGGGGCATCCGCCCCACCGCCTCCCGTCCGGGATCTCGAACGTCAGTCGCCGAGGGCGGCGGCGTCCACGGCGTCGAGGGTCTGCAGCTCGGCGAGGTCGGCAGCGACGAGCTCGGCGATCTGCACGGCGTTCAGCGCGGCGCCCTTGCGCAGGTTGTCGTTCGCGACGAACAGGACCAGGCCACGACCGCCGGGCACGCTCTGGTCCTGCCGGATGCGCCCGACGAACGACGGGTCGGCCCCCGCGGCGAGCAGCGGCGTCGGGACGTCGGCCAGGGCGACACCCGGGGCGTCGGCCAGCAGCTCACGCGCACGCTCCGGCGTGATCGGCTCTGCGAACTCGGCGTGGATCGCGAGCGCGTGCCCGGAGAACACCGGCACCCGCACGCACGTCCCCGCGACGGCGAGCTCCGGCAGGGCGAGGATCTTGCGCGACTCGTTGCGGAGCTTCTGCTCCTCGTCGGTCTCCCCCGACCCGTCGTCCACCACGGACCCGGCCATCGGCAGCACGTTGAACGCGATGGGCGCCACGTACTTGACCGGGTCCGGGAAGGCGACCGACGCGCCGTCGTGCACCAGCCCGAGCGTGTCCTGCCCGACGGCGGAGCGTACCTGGGTGTCGAGCTCTTCCGCCCCGGCGAGGCCGGACCCCGAGACGGCCTGGTACGTGGCGACGACCAGGCGCTCCAGGCCAGCGACGTCGGCGAGCGGCTTGAGCACCGGCATCGCCGCCATCGTGGTGCAGTTCGGGTTGGCGACGATGCCCTTGGACGCCTCGGAGATCGCGTCCGGGTTGACCTCGGAGACGACGAGCGGGACGTCGGGGTCCAGGCGCCAGGCCGACGAGTTGTCGATCACCAGCGCGCCGGCCTCCGCGAACCGCGGGGCGTGCTCGCGCGAGGTGCCACCGCCGGCGGAGAACAGCGCGACGTCGATGCCGGCGAGGTCGTCCGTCGCGGTGGCCGCGACGTCCTCGACGACGACGTCGTACCCGCGGAACGGGAGCGTCGTCCCGGCCGACCGGGCCGACGCGAAGAACCGGATCGTCGAGACCGGGTAGTCGCGCTCCTCGAGCAGACGGCGCATCACGGCACCGACCTGCCCCGTGGCACCGACGACGGCGACGGCGACGCCCTCGGGGGCGATCTCAGCAGGGATCGTGGTCATCACTGCCACCCCTCTCAGCGGCCGGTGCCGGCGTAGACGACGGCCTCGGCCTCGGTGTCGAGGTCGAACGCCGTGTGCACGGCGCGGACCGCGTCGTCGAGCGAGTCGGCGCGGGTCACCACCGAGATCCGGATCTCCGAGGTGGAGATCATCTCGATGTTGACGTTGGCGTCGCTCAGCGCCGCGAAGAACTTCGCGGAGACGCCGGGGTGCGACTTCATGCCCGCACCGATCAGCGACAGCTTGCCGATCTGGTCGTCGATCTGCAGCGACTCGAAGGTGACGTCGTCACGCAGCGCGTCGAGCGCCGTCGTGGCCTCGACGACCTGGTCGGCCGGGAGGGTGAACGAGATGTCCGTCTTCCCGGTCGCGGCGGCCGAGACGTTCTGGACGATCATGTCGATGTTCACGCCCGCGGACGCGACGTTCTCGAAGATGCGGGCGGCCGTGCCGGGGACGTCGGGGACACCGACGACGGTGATCTTGGCTTCGCTGCGGTCGTGGGCGACGCCGGAGATGATCGGGGCTTCCATGCTCGACTCCTGCTCGGACTCGTGGGATCGGGGCTGCGAGAGGCTCGCGAAGAGTGCGTCCGAGAGTCCGGGCGCGTCGGGTACGTCGGCATCGGGGTTGATGACGAGCGTGCCGGGATGGGCCGCGTACGACGAGCGGACGTGGATGGGGACGTTGTACCGCCGCGCGTACTCGACGCAGCGCAGGACGAGGACCTTGGCGCCCGACGCCGCCATCTCCAGCATCTCCTCGAACGAGATGCGGTCGATCTTGCGCGCGGAGGGGACGATTCGGGGGTCCGCGGTGAACACGCCGTCGACGTCCGTGTAGATCTCGCAGACGTCGGCGCCGAGCCCGGCGGCCAGCGCGACCGCCGTCGTGTCCGACCCGCCGCGCCCGAGCGTCGTCACGTCGCCCGCCTCCGGATTGACGCCCTGGAAGCCCGCGACGATCGCGACGTGGCCCTTCTCGACCGTTTCGCGGATGCGGCTCGGGACGACGTCGACGATCCGCGCGCGGCCGTGGACGGCGTCCGTGATGAGGCCGGCCTGCTGACCGGTGAAGGACTTGGCGCGGATCCCGAGGTTCGTGATCGCCATCGCGAGCAGCGACATCGAGATGCGCTCGCCCGCCGTGAGAAGGATGTCCATCTCTCGCTGCGGGGGCAGCGGGGTGATCTCCCGGGCCAGGTCGATCAGCTCGTCCGTCGTGTCCCCCATCGCGGAGACCACGACGACGACGTCGTTCCCTGCCCGTTTCGCCTCGGCGATGCGCTTCGCCACGCGCTTGATGCTCTCGGCGTCACCAACCGATGACCCGCCGAACTTCTGCACAATCAGTGCCATGGTGTGCTCCGTCTGTCGCCGGCCTCCGTCTCTCTCAACGGCCCGCCGGGTGCTTGATGGTTCACGACATCGTAGGCGCGTCCCGGTCGGCGGACCGCGATTCGTCCGTATGCCGGGACTTCCCCGACCGGACGGCTCGAGCGGTCAGCCCGCGACGACGTCGTACCCGAGCGTGCAGATCAGCGCACCCACGACGACGACGAACACGACCCGGACGAACCCGCTCCCCCGGGCGACGGCCATCCGGGCCCCCACGTACCCGCCGCAGAGGTTCGCGACACCGACGACGAGACCCAGCGCCCAGAGCACCGCGCCGTACGGGATGAAGAAGATCAGCGCACCGAGGTTGGTCGCGAAGTTGACGATCTTCGCGAGCGCGGACGCCGGCAGGAACGCGTACCCGAGCACGCTGACGAGCGAGATGACGAGGAACGTCCCGGTGCCCGGGCCGAGCAGCCCGTCGTAGAAGCCGATGACGAGGCCGAGGCCTGCGGCGATCCAGCGGTGGCCGTTGCCCTCCCAGCGCAGGTCGCTCGTGCGCCCGAGCTGCGGCTTGGCGATCGTGTAGACGGCGACCGCGACCAGCACGACCAGGATGATCGGTGTGAAGAGCTCCTCCGGGATGCGGGAGGCGAGCGCCGCGCCGCCGATCGCCCCGACCAGAGCAAACGCCGCCATCGGCATGGCCGTCCGCATGTCGGGGCCGACGCGCCGGTAGTACGTCGTCGCCGAGACCGAGGTGCCCATGATCGAGGCGAGCTTGTTGGTCGCCAGCGCCTGGACGGGGCTGATGCCCGGGACGAGGAGCAGCGCGGGCAGCTGGACGAGCCCGCCACCGCCCACGACGGCGTCGATCCAGCCTGCCACGAAGCCTGCGACGATCAGCAGGACGATCGTCAGCAGGTCGATCTCGAGCCCGCCCGACTCGAGGACCGTCACGCCTGCAGGGCGTCGTACTCGGCTTCCGCCGCGACGTCGTCGTCCACGTCGAGGCGCAGGTGCGCGAGGACCATCACGAGCACGCGAGCCACGCCCGACGCCCGCTCCCCCCAGGACGACAGGTAGGAGAACTGCCACCACCACAGCGCCTCGGCGCGCCGGCCCGCGTCATAGTGCTGCAGACCCTTGGCGAGCGCCTCCGCGACCGTCGCGACGTCGTCGGACACCGCCGCACGCGCCACCTCGGCGCCCAGCACGGGGTCGACGACCTCCGCGTACTCGTCGAGCGAGTCGAACTGCAGGGCCAGGGACTCCCGCAGCGGGCCGAGGTCGGCCTCGTCGCCCGCGTCCGGCTCGAAGCGCTCCGGCGGCACGACGTCGACCATCGCACCGAGGCGCGCACCGGCGGCGACCACGTCGGACACGGCGAGCAGCAGCACCGGGATCACCGCCCCGGACGTTGCACCGGAGCCGACCTCGACCGCCGTCGTCAGGAACGTGCGTGCCTGCTCGGCGAAGGCGTCGGCGACCTCGCCGAGATTCGTCCGGGACTCACCCACCGACCAACCGCCTTCCCTCGAACGCCCGACCGAGAGTCACCTCGTCGGCGTACTCCAAGTCTCCACCGACGGGCAGCCCCGACGCGAGTCGAGTCACGCGCAGACCCATCGGGGCGAGCAGTCGCGACAGGTACGTCGCCGTGGCCTCGCCCTCGACGTTCGGGTCGGTGGCGATGATGATCTCCTCGACCACGCCGTCGGCCAACCGCGTCATGAGCTGGCTCATGCGCAGGTCGTCCGGCCCGACGTTCTCGATCGGATTGATGGCGCCGCCGAGCACGTGGTACTTGCCGCGGTACTCACGCGTCCGCTCGACGGCGACGACGTCCTTGGCCTCCTCGACGACGCAGATGGTCGCCGGGGAACGACGCGGATCCGCACAGATCCGGCAGGTCGCGGACTCGGCGACGTTGCCGCACGTCTCGCAGAACTGCACGCGCGCCTTCACCTCGGTGAGTGCGTCGGCGAGCCGGCGCACGTCGGAGGTGTCGGCCGCCAGCAGATGGAAAGCGATCCGCTGCGCACTCTTGGGCCCGACGCCGGGAAGCCGGCCGAGCTCGTCGATCAGGTCTTGGACCGCTCCTTCATACACCCCGTCAGCCTACGGCGTACCGGCGACAGTCCGGCGCCGCACACCCGTGCGCATCGCACCGACTACTGGCCCTCGGTAATCTCCTCGATCACGACGCCGCCCAGCATCGACTTCACGAGCGGGACACCGACCAGGCCGGTGGACGCGAGGTCCGGGTCGTCGGCAGACGTGTCCTCCTCGCCGGAGTCGTAGGAGGGCTTCGCGGTCTGGCGCGGGGCCGGACGCGCTGCTCCGGCGTTCAGCCGGGCGTTGGCGATCGCGCGCTCCGCCGCCGTCGGGGCGGCGGGTGGTCGCGGTGCGCTCGACGGGGCGGGTGCCGAGGATTCCGGGGCAGCGGGTTCCGGGTCCGGTTCCGGGTCGTCCGCGGTCTCGTCGCTCACGACCGACGGCGCCGAGACACGGTTGCGGGGCGTACCGGCCAGCCAGGCGGCGTCGGCGGCGTCGTCCGTCGCCGACGAGGGCTGCTGGGCGACCGGTGCCGGCGAAGCCTGCGCGTCCGACCCCGAGGCCGGGTGTGCCGACGAGCTCGTGACCGACGACGACGCGGCAGGCCCGTCCCCGACCCCCGGGTCAGGGGTCCGCGACCCGCCGCCGCCGTCTCCACCCGACGCGTCGTCGACGGCGAACTCGACCCGGACGGGCGAACCGGCGACGGCCGAGACCGCCGGCGGCACGGCATCCGGCCCGCCGAGGTCGCGGAACCGAGCGAACGAGCCCTGGTCGCGGAAACGGAGGGTCAGCAGGTCGTCGCCGAACTCGTACTGTGCGTTGCCGCGCATGATGGCGGGCAGCAGACCGTTGGCCTCACCGACCGCCTCCATGAGCCGGGACCATCCCTGTCGCAGCACGGACTTCAGCGCATCAGCTGCCAGGACAGGACCGTCCGACGTCGCGGGCTCCGGGCCGGACGGCTCGCTCGCCTCGGGCTCGGGCTCGCTCTCCGGCGCGGGCTCGGCTTCCGGTTCGACGTCAGCCCCCGGTCCCGCTTCCGGCTCGGGTGTCGACTCCAGCTCAGGGGTCGGTTCGGGTGCAGGCGTCGGCTCCGGCTCAGGCGTCGGTTCGGGTGCAGGCGTCGGCTCCGGCTCAGGCGTCGGCTCAGGCTCAGGCGCCGGTTCCGGCTCGGGGGTCGGTTCGGGTTCGGGCGTCGGTGCGACCGGCACCACCGGGGCGGCCTCGGCCGCCGGCTTCGACTTCCCCAGTGCCGCGCGGACCGCGTCGGCCCCGCGCGCCGTGGAGGCCGGGTTCGGCCGGGAGGGCGCCGAGCCGGCTCCAGCGCGACTCTCCTCCGCACGACCGACCGTGGCCGGTGCAGCACCGACGCCTCCCCCGACGCCGCGCTCCAACCGCTCGACGCGTGCTGCGAGCGCCTGCGCCGCACCGTCGCCGGCGGGCACGAGCAGGCGTGCACAGAGGAGTTCGAGGTGCAGACGCGGTGACGTCGCACCGGTCATCTCGGTCAGCGTCGCGTTGACAAGGTCCGCGGCCCGGGAGAGCTCGGCCAGGCCGAGCCGCTCCGCCTGGTTCTGCATGCGGGCCATCTGGTCGGCCGGGACGTCGCGCAGGACGGCCGCGGCGGCGTCGCCCGAGACGGCGATGATCACGAGGTCACGGAGGCGTTCGAGGAGGTCCTCGACGAACCGTCGCGGGTCGTGCCCGCTGGCGATCACGGTGTCGACCACGCGGAACATCGCGGCCCCGTCGGCGTTCGCCATCGCGTCGACGACGTCGTCGAGCAGCGTGGCGTGCGTGAACCCGAGGAGCGCGACGGCGCGCTCGTAGTCGACCTCGCCGTCCTCGGCACCGGCGAGCAGCTGGTCCATCACCGAGAGCGAGTCGCGGGCCGAGCCGCCGCCGGCGCGCACGACGAGCGGGATGACGCCGGCGCCGATCCGCATGCCCTCGAGGTCGCAGAGGTGCTCGATGTAGGGGCCGAGGACGTCCGGCGGGATCAGGCGGAACGGGTAGTGGTGCGTGCGCGAACGGATCGTGCCGATGACCTTGTCGGGCTCCGTCGTCGCGAAGATGAACTTCACGTGCGCGGGCGGCTCCTCGACGATCTTGAGGAGGGCGTTGAACCCGGCCGGCGAGACCATGTGCGCCTCGTCGATGATGAAGATCTTGAACCGGTCCCGGGTGGGGGCGAACGAGGCGCGTTCACGCAGGTCGCGCGCGTCGTCGACACCACCGTGCGAGGCCGCGTCGATCTCGACGACGTCCAGGCTCCCCGACCCGCCGTGGCCGAGCTCACGGCACGAGTCGCACTCCCCGCACGGGGTCGGCGTGGGGCCCTGCGCGCAGTTGAGGCACCGTGCCAGGATCCGGGCCGACGTCGTCTTGCCGCAGCCGCGTGGGCCGGAGAACAGGTAGGCGTGCGTGATGCGGTCGGACCGGAGCGCCTGCCCGATCGGCCCGGTCACATGGTCCTGCCCGATCACGTCCGCGAACGTGTCGGGGCGGTAGCGGCGGTACAGGGCGGTGCTCACCCCGGTCACTCTAGACGTCGAGACCGACACGAACATCCCGCAGGGATCTCGCCGTCGGCCCCGGTCAGTGCGTCGTGATCGGTGCCAGGTACAGGCCGGGGTCGCAGCCGCCCTCGCCCGGCTCGAGCTGGATGCGGTCGAAGCCGGAGAACCGCCACGCGGACTCGCCGACGTGTCGCACCCCGACGATGCAGTCGCGGGCCCGCAGCACCCCGACGGTGGCGACCAGCACGTCGGAGCCCTGGTCGGCCCGCACGTCCACGAACTCCGGGAACGCCTCGCGCAGTGCGGCCTCCGCCGTGGCGGGTGTCGCGTCGTCGGGGAGCGCGTCGAGTGCCGCCAGGACGGTCGCCTCGGCGTTTGGGTCCAGGGACGGCAGCGGCGTCGGCTCGGGGGCGGGCGCCCCGCCCAGGTCGTCGGGGCAGTCGATCTCGTCGCGGGTCGCCTCGGCGTCGTGCTCGTAGGCGTGCACGGTGAACCGCCAGCAGGTCAGCGACGTTCCCGCCGAGACCCCGGGGTCGAAGAACTCTCCGGACGATCCCCGGACCTCCGCCCGGATCGCCACCTCCACCGCGGCGCCCTCGTCGCTCCCGGAGTCTCCGTCCCAGCCGAGCACGGTGACGCCGTCCGGGCCGTCGGCGACGACCTGCGCCGCCAGGTTCTCCGCGCCGAGGGGGTCGGCGTACCGGGGCTCGAGATCCTCGGCGATCTGCTCAGCAGTCGCCTCGGCCTGCTGCTCGGCCACGCGGTCCCCGTCGTCCGGGACGGAGACCTCGTAGAACAGCCAGCCGACCAGGACCACGGCGAGGACGAGGAGCGCCCCCAGACCGATTCCGACGACCCTCAGTACGCTGCCCCCTGCAGTCCTCGACGACGACATGCGCCGATCCTTCCACTAGAACCGGACGCCCGCGACGACGTCCCCGGCCATCTCACGCGGAGCGCGGGAAGGGAGCCACGGCGGAGCCTCGAGGTGTCCCGTGACGGTCCGGCGCAGCGGGCGGCCCCATCGACGGTCGACGAGGTGCAGGACGATCACCGAGATCACGACGGAGACCAGCAGAGCGCCGGCGAGCGCCACCCAGCGGCCGGCCCGGACGTCGAGGACCTCGATCACGGCCCACCCGAAGTACTCGTGCAGCAGGTAGAGCGGGTACGTCAGTGCGCCGAGCGTGCCCAGGAATCCCCAGTTCACCCGCTGCACGGGCCGCACGAGGACGGCCAGGCCCACCAGCCCGATCGCGACGACGACGAGCCCGGCCATCGCCCAGGCGTTCACCCCACCCCCGGAGACGATCGCGTCGACGGAGCCCGTCTGGTGCGCGCCGGCGAGCCACGCCGCGAGCATGACGTTGAGGGCGAGCGCCCCGACCCGGGCCCGGCTGAGCCCGAACCGGTGCAGCAGAAAGAGCATCATCCCGGCCGCGAACAGCGGCATCCAGCCGACGATCGTGAACGTCGCACCGAGACTCGGGTCGACGAGGTACGCCACCGTGAACCCGGTCGAGGCCAGCGTGGAGCCGACGACGAGCCGCCGCTCGGTGATCCCGGCGGCGAGCAGGAGCCCGACGAGGACGTAGAACTGCAGCTCGACCCAGAGCGTCCAGTAGACGCCGTCGACGGCGGGCACCCCGAGGGGTTCGCTCAGCATCGTCAGGTTCACCACGACGTCGGACGCGGAGCGCGGGGTGAACGTCGGCCACCACAGCCGCAGCGCCGCCGTCATGAGCACCGCGGTCCAGAACACGGGGAACAGCCGGCCCGCGCGGGAGCCGATGAAGTCCGGGATCGACCGGCCCCACGCCGACATCAGGATCACGAACCCGCTGATGACGAAGAACAGGTGGACGCCGACGTACCCGTAGCGCGTGAGCTCGGAGAGCACCGGGAAGACCTCCACCGGAAGCCCCTCGGCCCACCGCGAGTGGTCGCGGGCCGTGAAGTGGAACAGGACGACGGCGAACGCCGCGACGAACCGGAGCCCGTCAAGCACGTGAAGACGCATATCCACCCAAGGTTGTCCGACAGCAGGACACTCGAGAGCAGGCTCTCGAGTGCAGCCACGGACTCTGCCAACCTTCGGGCAACTCGCATCTCGGGCCCGGGCGGAGACGCAAAGGACCCCCCGTACACCCGCCAGAGCCCACCTGCCCTTGCTGCCTTCCGGCCCTGGGGGAGTTCAGTGAGGTAACGCCGTACGAGGGGTCTGCCCCTAGCCTAGCGGCTGATGCGCCCGGATCGAAAACCGGCCCGGCCCCGCCTCGTGACCAACTGCACGACGACGCGGATTCGGTTCCCACGGCATCTGTCCGGTACCCTCGGATGGCTGCCGTACGTCCGTCGGGACGTGGGTCAGTACCAGGAGGATTCGCCTAGCGGCCTATGGCGCACGCTTGGAAAGCGTGTTGGGTGTGAAAGCCCTCGGGGGTTCGAATCCCCCATCCTCCGCAGAGACAGCGGCCCGTTGCACGCACGTGCAGCGGGCCGCTGTCGTTGACGGACTCGATGCCCTGAGTTCCGCGGAATCCCCGGGTCGTCTCCACGTCACCGACCCGTCTGTCCGAGACCGCTCGACAACCGGCGCACGCCCTCGAGTTCACTCCCTGGTCCTCCCCTCTCTGCCGACACGGTCTGTGGAAGGATCCGGGGCTGAACGACCGACGACACGATGCTGTGCCGTCGAGCGACAGAGGACCGGGGGGCTACTCAACACATGTACGGAATTCGCGGTACGACCTGGCGCCAGCCCGGTTGTTTCGCCACAGTCCTCATCGTTCTGGCGGCGATCTCCCTCGCACCCATTGCGTCAGGATTGCTCGGCAGCCTGATCCTCTGGGTGTGGAGGCTGACGACCACTCCCGAGACGGTCGACGTGGCCATGATGTACCTGAGCATCTTCGCGGTCTTCGCAGGCGGATTCGTCTGGGCCGGGTTCCGGATTCATCGCCACCTCACGGCGCGCACGGTGTTCTGGTGCCCACGGTGCGGTGTGACGACGGACCCTCGTTTCGAGATCTGCCGCGCGTGCGGACGAGTGAAGTCGCACCGGTGAGCGCGACCGCTCGGGGGCTGAACCTCACTCGTCGTCGCGTCACCCTCGTCTGGCTCCTCATGGCCGCCGTCGGGCTCGTCTGGGCGAACGAGGAGACCGTGGTCGCCGTCCAGGTTCTCGGCCTCGCCGTAGTGGTGGCGCAGACGGTCCGGCTCGTGGTCCACCGGGTCCGCGGGGAGGCCGGTCGGGCTCGCGGCGCTCTGCTCGGGCTTGCGGCCGGTGCCGTCCTCACGGTCGTCGCGACCGTCGTCCCCGTCTGGACGTAGGGCCAGGCCTGGTCTCAGAGCATCCCTCGGTCGCGCGCGACGGCGACTGCCCCGGTGCGTGACTGCGTGCCCAGCTTGGTGTTGATGTGGGCCAGGTGCGACTTCACGGTCGCGACGGACAGGAAGAGCTCGCGGGCGATCGCGTCGTTCGAGCGTCCGGCCGCGACGAGGCCGAGCACCTCGAGCTCCCGGGCGCTGAGGTTCTGCTCGGGGGCGCGCATCCGGCCGAAGATCCGCTGCTGCACCGCCGCTCCGAACGACATCTCTCCCGCGGCGGCCGAGCGGATGGCGCGGGCCAGCTCCTCCGTCGGCGCGTCCTTCAGGACGTACCCGGTGGCTCCGGACTCGATGGCGGCGAGGATGTCGGCGTCCGACCCGTACATGGTCACGACGAGCACGGGCACGGCGTAGGTCTCGACGATGGCGCCGGTCGCCTCGACACCGCCCATCGCGGTCGTCCCGAAGCGCAGGTCCATCAGGATGACGTCCGCGGTATCGCCGTCGCGCAGCCAGTCGAGCAGCGCCTCGGCGGTCGCCGACTCGTGCACCACCTGCATGTCGTCATGGGAGTCGACGACGGCGCGCAGGCCGGCGCGGACGACGGGGTGGTCGTCGGCCAGGACGACGTCGATCATGCGGTCATCTCCGGGTCGGGCACGGTCGCCCCGGGCGGCGGCCCGGCCTCGTGGACGGGGAGCGCGACCGCGAGCGCCGTCCCTCCCCCGGGTGCCGACTCGAGGACGACCGCCCCGGCGAGCTCGTGGACGCGCGAGCGGATCGCGGGAAGGCCGAAGCCGCCGCCCCCGGAACCTCGCGTCGGGGAGACGGCGGGGTCGAACCCGTGCCCGTCGTCGACGACGTCGAGGGTCACCTGCTCGGGCTCGTAGGTGAGGGTGAGGCGCGCGTGGGCGGCGTCGGCGTGCCGGCTGACGTTCGCGAGCGCGGACTGCGCGATCCGCAGGACGGCCGTCTCCACCGGGACGGGCAGCGCGCGCGGCTCCCCGCAGGTCTCGACGTCGACGGTCAGGGGCGTCGCGCCGTCGGAGGACGCGGTGGCGCTCCGTCCGGCGACGCGGCGGAGCGCTCCGACGAGCGTCGTGCGGTGCAGGTCGGCCGGCGTGAGGTCCTCGACGAGCCGGCGCGCGTCCGCGAGGCTGTCCTGGGCCGCGGTGCGGGCCTGGTCGACGAGGCGACGGGCTCGGGCGTCGTCGGCGCCGATCGCGGGTTCGGCGGTGCGCAGCAGCAGCTCGATCGCGGTGAGCGACTGCGCGACGGTGTCGTGGATGTCGCGGGCGACCCGTTCCCGCTCGGCGGCGACGGCGTTCTCACGGTCCGCGGCCGCGAGGTGCAGGCGCGCGGCGGTGAGCTCCTCGACCGTGCGCTGACGGGCCTCCGACTCCCGGACGAGAGCCTCGAGCCCCAGCACCACCCCGATCGCCACGGCTGCCCCGAAGAGCGGGCCGAGGATGAACCCGGTCCAGGAGTCGCCCGGGCTCACCTGCACGAGCAGCCCCTCGGCGACCGCCAGGGCGGCGGTCGCGAGGACCATCAACGGCCCCCGGTGCGGGCCGAGGACGTGCATCTGCAGGAACATCAGCGGGAAGGCGATCCAGAGCGCCCCGGGCGTCAACCAGAGCAGGACGGCCCACGGGAGGAGCAGCGCGAGGATCCACGTCGTGTCGGGCCACCAGGCACCGCGGGGTGCGGAGATGGGACGCTGCTGGACGCGGACGGCGAGCCGTCCCCACACGTAGACCCCGAGGAGCACGACGGCCGCGAGCGCCGCGGGTGCCCGAGACCCGGCGGGGGCCGTCACGACCGCGACGACGACGAGCGCGCCCATCAGCACGTCGAGCCCCACGAAGAGGCCGCGCGCCACGGGTGGCCTCGGGTGCCGGTTCACCTGAGCCACGGTAGTCGCGTGCTGGAACCGCGCATCGTCCGAAAGGTTGACCGCGGCGTCGACCTTCGGCGCGGCAGAGTCACTCTCGTGCCCGATGACCCCCGGGGTACGCGCGACGGAGGCTGGAACCAGTCCCACCACCCGGAGGTTTCCGTGTTCGTCGCCCTACGTGACCTGAAGAACGCCCGCGGTCGATTCGTCCTGATGTCCGTCGTGATCATCCTGATCACGTTCCTCGTCACCTTTCTCTCCTCGTTGACCGCCGGGCTCGCCCGGGAGTCGACGTCGGCCGTCACGGACCTGCCGTCCGACCATCTGGCGTTCTCGATGCCGAGCTCCGACGACAGCCCCGAGTTCACGGCCTCCCGCGTGACCGCGGACCAGTGGACCGGCTGGGAGGACGTCGCCGGCGTCGAGTCGGCCGACCCCCTGGGCGTGGCGACGACGCGGGCCGAGTCCGCGAGCACCACCGCGGGGGTCACAGCGCTCGGCGTGGAGCCCGGGTCGGGCCTGGTCCCGGGCGGCGACGTCGCGTCCGGGGAGGTCGTGCTCACCCCGGGTGCGGCCGCCGACCTCGACGCCGAGGTCGGCGACGCCGTCACGATGGGGGGCAGCGACCTCACGGTGGCGGCCGTCGTCGACGCGGACGAGTCGTTCTCGCACTCCCCCGTCGTGTGGACGACGCTCGACGACTGGCAGGCGATCGGCGCCCGCGGCGCGACGGGCGAGACGGACGGTCCGGTCGCCTCGGTGGTCGCCCTGTCGAGCTCTGACGCCGACGCGTTCGCGGCGGCGGACGCCGATCTCGGCACCACGACGGTCACGACGTCCGACGCCCGCTCGGCGGTCCCGTCGTTCGCCGGCGAGAACCTCTCCCTGACGACGATGCAGCTGTTCCTGCTCGTGATCTCCGCGCTCGTCGTGGGTGCGTTCTTCACCGTCTGGACGATCAGCCGGTCCGCGGACATCGCGGTCCTCAAGGCGCTCGGGGCCTCGACCCGGTATCTGCTCAAGGACGCACTCGGCCAGGCGGCGCTCGTCCTGACCGGCGGTGTCGCCGTGGGCACGGGCCTGACCGTCCTGGGGGCCGCAGTGCTCCCCGCCGCGGTCCCGGTCTCGGTGTCCTGGTCCACGACCCTCGTCCCGGCGGTCGCCCTCGTCGTCCTCGGGCTCGTGGGCGCGGCGGTCTCCGTCGCCCGGATCACCCGGGTCGACCCGCACGCCGCCCTCGCCGCGCACTGACCTGCCCGGCACCCGCCCCACCACGTACCGACCGAAGGAGAACCCGGTGGATCTGCACCTGGAGCACGTCACCCTCGTCTACCCCGACGGGGAGAGCACCCTCACCGCCGTCGACGACGTCAGCCTCACCGTCCCGGCCGGGACCACGACGGCGCTGCTCGGGCCGTCGGGCGCCGGCAAGTCGAGCCTTCTGGCCGTCGCGGCGGGGCTGACGGCCCCGTCCCGGGGGCAGGTCCGGATCGGCGAGAGCGTGGTCTTCGAGCCGACGACGTCGGTCGCGGACGCCACGCGCGTGCGACGCGACCGCATCGGGATGGTGTTCCAGGCGCCGCAGTTCCTCGGGTCGCTGACCGCGCTGGAGCAGCTGGAGCTCCACGCCCACCTGCGCGGCGAGAAGCCGGCGAGCCTGCGCGACCGCTCGCTCGAGCTCCTCGACGCGGTGGGCGTCGTCGACCACGCGGCGAAGCGGCCCGCCCAGCTCTCGGGCGGCCAGCGTCAGCGGGTCGCGATCGCCCGGGCACTGGTGGGTGAGCCCGACGTGCTGCTCGTCGACGAGCCGACCTCCGCGCTGGACCACGAGCGCGGTGTCCAGGTGGTCGAGCTGATCACCGGCCTGGCCCGGTCCACCGGGGCTGCCACCGTGCTGGTCTCGCACGACTCCTCGACGCTGGCGTCCGTGGACGCGACCGTGCAGATGGTCAACGCGCGCCTCGACAGCGCCTGAACAGGCGTATAGCCTGTTGAACATGCGTTCAGCAGGCAGCTCGACCCCTCCGCCCGAGGACCTCACCGCCCGGGCGAGGATCCGCGACGCCGCGATCGTGCGCTGGGGCACCGACGGGTTCGGCACGGGTCTGCGCGCGGTCGCCGCCGACGCCGGTGTCAGCGCCGGGCTCGTCATCCACCACTTCGGGTCCAAGGACGGGCTGCGGGCCGCGTGCGACGAGCACGTCTTCGAGATCGTCCGGACCAGCAAGACCGAGTCGGTCGGCGGCACGGGCGACCCCCTCGCCCAGCTGGCATCGATGGACGAGTACGCCCCGCTCCTCGCCTACGTCGTGCGCACGCTCCAGGCCGGCGGCCCGGCCGCCCGCGCGTTCGTCGAGCGGATGATCGACGACGCCGCGGGGTACGTGCGGGCCGGGGTCGCCGCCGGCACCATCAGGCCCTCCCGGGACGAGCACGCCCGCGCCCGGTTCATGACACTGGCCTCGCTCGGGGCGCTCCTGCTGCACGTCGCGCTCGACGAGCCCGACATCGCCGCACGGCCCGCCGCGACCATGCGCGCGTGGAGCGACAGCATCGCGCTCCCCGCCCTCGAGCTCTACACGGACGGGTTCTTCACCTCGGGCGAGATCCTCGACGGGTACCTCGCCTACAGCAGCGACCCGCCGCCGTCGGACGCGCCCCCACACCCCTGAGCCACTCCCCCACCCTGGAGAAGCATGTCCACCACCGACACCCCCGTCGAGATCCACGACCTCGTCAAGACGTTCGGCACGGTCCGGGCCCTCGACGGATTCAGCATGACCGTTCGCCGCGGCGAGGTCGCCGGGTTCCTCGGCCCCAACGGCGCCGGCAAGTCCACCACGATCCGCGTCCTGCTCGGCCTGATCAAGGCCGACGGCGGGAGCGCCCGCCTGCTCGGCGGCGACCCGTGGGCCGACGCCGTCGACCTGCACCGGCGCCTCGCCTACGTGCCCGGCGACGTCAACCTCTGGCCCAATCTCTCGGGCGGCGAGGCCATCGACCTGCTGACCCGGCTGCGCGGCCCCGTCGACCCGGGCCGCCGCGCCGACCTCCTCGAACGCTTCGAGCTCGACCCGTCGAAGAAGGCTCGCACCTACTCCAAGGGCAACCGGCAGAAGGTCGCGCTCGTCGCGGCGCTCGCCGCCGACACCGAGCTCCTGATCCTCGACGAGCCGACCTCAGGGCTGGACCCGCTGATGGAGTCCGTCTTCACCGACTGCGTCCGCGAGGCCACCGACCGGGGCGCGTCGGTGCTGCTGTCGAGCCACATCCTCGGCGAGGTGGAGAAGCTCTGCGACACGGTCACGATCATCCGCGCCGGCAAGGACGTCCAGTCCGGCACGCTCGACGACCTGCGGCACCTGACCCGCTCGACGTACACCGCCGACGTCACCGGCGACCCCGAGGAGCTCACAGCACTCGACGCCGTCCACGACCTCACGGTGAGCCCGGTCGGCGACGGCCGGGCCGTCACCGTCTCGTTCTCGGCGGACAACGACCGCACCGATGAGGTGGTCGCCGCGCTCTCCGGCCTGGGCCTGCGGCGCCTGGTCACCGCACCGCCGTCGCTCGAGGAGATGTTCCTGCGCCACTACGGCGACGACGTCACCGGCTCCCGGACGGTCCAGGGATGACCGGCACCTGGACCCTCGTCCGGCACGGCCTGCGTCGGGACCGGCTCCGGATCGCGATCTGGGCGGTCGCGGCCTCGCTGATGTTCCCGTACGGGATCCTCGCGCTCGATGCGATCTACCCGACCGCCGCCGACCGGCAGGTGCGAGCCGACCTCGTCTCGACCCCGGCCGCCACGATCATGACCGGCCCGGGCTACGGCATGGAGGACTACACGCTCGGCGCGATGACGGCCAACGAGTTCACGCCGTTCGTCGTCGTCGCGATCTGCATCATGTCGATCCTGCTGGCCGTCCGGCACACCCGCGCGGAGGAGGAGACGGGGCGCACCGAGCTCGTCCGGGCCGGCGTCGTCGGGCGCAGCGCGCAGGGGGTCTCCGCGTTCGTCGTCGTCACCGTGGCGAACCTGGCGGTCGCGACACTGAGCACCGTGCTGATCCTCGCCTCCGGTGCCGGAATCGACGGGTCGGCGATCACCGTCGTCGACACCCTCGCACTGACCTCCGGCATGGCCCTGACCGGGATGGCCTTCGGCGCCGTGGCCCTGGTGACCGCGCAGGTCACCGAGCACGCGCGCACCGCCAGCGGCCTCGCCATGGCCGCCCTCGGCGCGGCCTTCGTCGTGCGCGCCGCGGGCGACATCCAGGAGACGCACGGCTCGACGCTCTCCTGGTTCTCCCCGCTGGCGTGGGTGCAGCAGATGCGCCCGTTCGTCGACCTGCGGTGGTGGCCGCTCGCGCTCACCCTGGCACTCGTCGTCGTTCTCCTGGCGGTCGCCTCGACGCTCAGCGCGAGGCGCGACCTCGGGGCCGGGCTCGTCGCACCGCGGAGCGGGCGGGCGACGGCACGGCCCGGGCTGCGGTCCCCGTTCGCTCTCGCCTGGCGACTTCAGCGCGCCTCGGTCGTCGCGTGGGGTGCCGGGATCGGGCTGCTCGCACTCCTGTCCGGGACGTTCGCCAGCTCGATGGACGACATCCTCGAGATGGTGGAGGGCAACGAGGCCGCCGCGGCGATCTTCGGCGACGCCGACCAGATCCTCGACGGCTTCAACTCCGTGATGATCCTGTACCTCGGGCTGATGGTGACGGCGTTCGCCGTCTCGTCGATCTTGCGTGCGCGCGCCGAGGAGCAGTCCGGTCGTGCCGAGCCGCTGTTCGCCGGACCCGTCGCCCGCACACGCTGGCTCGGTGCCCAGCTCGCGGTCACCGCCGTCGGCACGGTCCTGGTCCTCGTCGTGGCGGCCGTCGGGCTCGCCTTGGGCGAGCTGGTCGCGGGGGTAGGGAACGACGTCGCGCTGGACGTCGCGGTGGGGACGCTCGCGTACCTGCCGGCGGTCGCCGTCGTGGTCGGGGCAGTCCTGGCGCTCTACGGCCTGTTCGGGCGCGACCTCGGCGTCGGGTGGCTCCTCCTGGTCTACGGGTTCGTGGCCGGGCTGTTCGGCCCGCTGTTCGAGCTCCCCGAGTGGGCGATGCGCCTCTCGCCGTTCTACTCCGTGCCCGACGTCGCCGACACGGATCCCACGTCAGGGCCGCTCATCATCCTCACGGCCGTTGCGGCAGCGCTGATCCTCGCCGCATTTGTCGGGTTCCGACGACGCGACCTCACCACTGGATGAGAAGTTCCCAGTGTCAGGGCGCCCCTCACCTAGACTGGCCCGCATGATCTTCAGGTCCGTCGGCGAGGGGCGCCCGTACCCCGAGCACGGTCGAGAGAACCCGAGCGACTGGTCGGACGTCCCGCCACGCCAGGTGCGGCTCGACGAGCTCGTCACGACCAAGCGCATCCTCCACCTCGACGGCCTGCTGGCCGAGGACTCCACGTTCTACGGCGACCTCTTCGCCCACGTCGTCGAGTACGAGGGCGTCCTGTACCTTGAGGACGGCTTGCACAGGGCGATGCGGGCGGCGCTTCAGCAGCGGCCGGTGCTCCACGCGCGGGTCTTGACGATCGACGACGAGCAGGTGGGCACCCCGTGACAACTCCGCAGCAGCCGACGGCACGTGACCGTCGACGGCGACGCGAGCACGAGCGCCAGGCCCTCGTGTTCGGGATCCTGATCGCGATCCTCGCCGTGATCGGCGTCGGGTCCCTCGCCGTCTACACCGGGGCGGTCGAGTCTCCCTTCAACCGCGGGTTCACCACCATCGGCGAGAGCAAGGACACGCTCCAGCAGCCCTGTGTCCCCGACGAGACCATGCCGGTCTCGTACAAGTCCGTCTCGGTCACCGTGCTGAACGCGAGCGGCCGCACCGGCATCGCGACCATCACCGGCGACATGCTCGTCGACCGCGGGTTCCAGGTCGCCGAGGTGGGCAACGCGCTGGACGAGAACGGCAACGCCGAGGAGCTCCCGTACACGTTGGTCAGCTCCAACGCCGCCGGCCTCGCCGCCGCGTACACGGTGGCGGCCCAGCTGACGAACTCCGCCGTCGTGCTCGACGACCGGCCGGAGCCCACCGTCGACGTCCGGGTCGGCGCGAACTTCGACGGACTCATCCCCGAGGACGAGGTCACGCTCGAGGCCGACGTCCCGCTCACGAGCCCGGACCAGTGCACCGACGTCGAGGACATCACGCCCCGCCATTCCCCGGAGCCGGAACCCGAGGCGACAGAGGAAGGCGCGGACAGCACGGAGGCCTCGAGCTGATGACGATCCGCCCGGCGCGCGCCTCGGACCCCTCCGAGGTCGACGCGCTCTACGACATCTGCCTGCGCACCGGCGCCGACGGCCAGGACGCCACGGGACGGTTCGAGGACCCCCGCCTGCTCGGCGAGGTCTATCTCGGCGCGTACCTGGCGCTGGAGCCGTCGCTCGCCTTCGTCGTGACGTCCGAGGACGACCGACCCCTCGGCTACGTGCTCGGCGTGCCGGACACCACGTCGTTCGAGGAGCGCCTCGACTCCGAGTGGTGGCCCGCGCTGCGCGAGCGCTACCCGCTCGACGGCGTCTCGCCCGACTCCCCCGACGCCGGCCTCGTGCGTCAGATCCACGCGCCGCACCGCACCGAGGCGCCCTGGCTCGCGGACTACCCCGCACACCTGCACGTCGACCTGCTCCCCGAGGCGCAGGGCGGGGGCAACGGGCGCCGGCTCCTCGAGGAGCTCTTCGACGCGCTCCGTGACCACGGGATCCCCGGTGTCCACCTCGGGGTCTCGGACACCAACACGTCGGCGATCGGGTTCTACCGGCACCTCGGGTTCGAGCCCCTGCCGGCTGGCAGCACCGTGCTCGGCCTCACCCTCGACTGAGCCTCAGCCGACGTGCGGCGCGACCTCGCGGGCGACGAGGTCGAGGTGGTCGAGGTCGGCCAGGTCGAGGACCTGGAGGTAGACCCGCTCTGCACCGTCGGCGACGACGCGGTTGAGCGTCTCGACGACCTCGGGCACGGTCCCCGCGATCCCGTTCTGACGCAGCTCGGCGGGCTCTCGACCGATCGCGGCCGCGCGGCGCGTGAACTCCGCCTCGTCCTTCCCGACGCACAGCACGAGCGCGACGGACCGTGTCAGCGGCGTCGTCCGCCCGGACTCGTCCGCGACGGCCTGCACCTCACGGAAGCGGTCGGCGATCGAGTCGAGCGCGGGGAACGCCTGGTTGTACTCGGCGGCGAACCGGGCGGCGAGCTGCGGCGTCCGACGCTTCCCCCCACCACCGACGATCACGGGGATCGTGGGCTGCGTCGGCTTGGGCAGCGCGGGTGACTCGGTGAGGTCGTAGTGCGCGCCGTGGAAGTCGAAGGTCTCGCCGAGCGCCGTCCCCCACAGCCCGGTGAGGACCTCGAGCTGCTCCTCCAGCATCCCGAAGCGCTTGTCGGGGAACGGGATGCCATACGCGTCGTGCTCGCGCTGGAACCAGCCCGTGCCGAGCCCGAGCTCCACGCGGCCGCCCGACATCTGGTCGACCTGCGCCGCCTGGATCGCGAGGATTCCCGGGTGCCGGTACGTGACCGAGGAGACGAGCGTGCCGAGGCGGATCGTGCTGGTCTCGCGCGCGAGCCCCGCGAGCGTGGTCCAGGCGTCCGTCGGCCCCGGCAGTCCGTCGCCGCCCATCGCGAGATAGTGGTCCGAGCGGAAGAAGGCGTCGAACCCGAGCTCCTCGGTCGCCTTCGCGACGGCGAGCAGGTCGTCGTAGGTCGCGCCCTGCTGAGGCTCGGTGAAGATTCGCAGATCAGTCATGCTCCCAGCCTGCCACGCGACGACGGGCGCCGGCACGCCTACGGTGAGCAGATGCGACTGTCCACCTGCATCCTGCCGATCTACCCCTGGGCCGAGGGCGCGGGTATCTGGCGCCGCGCGGAGGAGCTCGGCCTCGACACGGCGTACACGTACGACCACCTGTCGTGGCGGTCGTTCCGCGACGGTCCCTGGTTCGGTGCGGTGCCGACGCTGGCGGCGGCCGCGGCGACGACGTCGCGGATCCGGCTGGGCACGCTCGTCACCTCCCCGAACTTCCGCGAGCCGGTGACGCTCGCGAAGGACCTGATGACGCTGGACGACGTCTCGTCCGGCCGGATGACGCTCGGGATCGGTGCGGGGACGTCGTCGGGCTTCGACGCGACCGTGTTCGGCGACGATCCGTGGCCGATGCGGGAGCGCACGGAGCGGTTCGAGGAGTTCGTCGGGCTGTTGGACCGGCTGCTGACCGAGCCGGCCGTCACGTACGACGGCACGTATTACTCGGCGCACGAGGCGCGCACCATCCCCGGGTGCGTGCAGGACCCGCGGGTTCCGTTCGTCGTCGCGGGCGGCGGCCCGCGCGGGATGAGGCTCGCCGCGCGGTACGGACAGGGTTGGGTGACGACCGGCGCGAGCCTGCCCGACGACGCGACCCCCGCGGACTCGTCGGCGGCCGTCGCGTCGCAGGTCTCGACCGTCCGCGCGGCGTGCGAGGCCGAGGGGCGCGACCCCGCCACGCTGCACACCGTCCTGCTCGCCGGCTTCACCCCGGACCGGCTGTTCGACTCGGTCGGGGCGTTCGACGACGTCGTCGGGCGCTACGCGGAGGCGGGGATCGACGAGATCGTGCTGCACCACCCGATCCCGGACTCCTCGTTCGCCGCAGACCTGGACGCGTACGAGGCGGTCGTCGCGCACCACACGGGCGCGTAGGCGCCGGGGCGCGCGTCGGTCTGTCACCACCCGTGGGCGCGAGTAGGGTCCGAGTATGGGCCGCTCTCCACATCACGAGGCCGTCGAGGCCGCCATCGACCTCTTTACCCGCCAGGGGTACGAGAACACGACCGTCGACGAGATCGCGGACGCCGCCGGGATCTCCCGGGCGACGTTCTTCCGACGCTTCGGCTCGAAGGAGGACGTGGTGTTCGCCGACCACGAGGTCCTGCTGGAGCAGGTGGTCGGCCAGCTCGCCGAGTCCCGTCAGAGTCCGCGCAGCACGGACCCGCTGGTCGAGGTCTGCCGGGCCGCGCGGCTCGTTTTCGACCACCACATCAGCCAGCCCGACACGTCGCTCGCGCGTCACGCCCTGCTGCAGCAGGTCCCCGGCCTGCGAGATCGCGAGCTCATCACCACCCACCGCTACGAGAGGGCCTTCACGCGCTATCTGCGCGCCACGCTCCCGGCCGAGCGACAGACCACCACGACGACGATCGCCTTCTCGGCCTCCGTCGTCGCGGTCCACAACGCGTACCTGCGCGCGTGGCTGCGTGACCCCGACGGCGACCCGCGCCCCGGCCTCGAGGAGGGCTTCGCAGACCTCCGGCGCGCGGCGCGTGCGTCCTCGGCCCGGGCGCCGCAGACGGAGACGACGGCGGGGTCAGCCGACGCCGACGCCGTCGCCGCTCCCGCGCACCATGCTGAGACGGCCGACGGCGGGGCGTCCGACCGCGTGGTGGTGACCGTGCTGGACGTCCCCGCCGGGCGGACGGCCGACGACGTCGCGCGCGCGGTGCGTGAGGCGCTCGCCTAGGGGCCGGGGTAGCCCTCGGTCGCGTGCTGCCGACCTCAATCCTGATACTGCGTATCTTGACGTGAGACGCAATCGCGCGCACGATGAGAGGTGCGGGCGATGACTCGTCGCCGCACCACGCGACCGGGAGATCCCATGGCTACGTCCACCGACACCCAGCACACCGCCACCACCCCCGGCGGAACGCCCGCAGAGCGGCTCGTCGAGCCCGACTACGGTCTCCTCGAGCCGCTCGACGTCGACTACGCCGGTGCGTTCGCCGGTGCCACCGAGGCCGACCGTGAGCACTGGGCGACCGTCCGGACCTTCGTCCAGGACGACGTCCTGCCCGTGATCGACGGGTACTGGGAGCGCGCGGAGGTCCCCCGCGAGCTGATCGCGCGCCTCGGCGAGCTCGATCTCCTCCGCGAGAGCGTCGACGTCCCCGGCCACCCGCAGCACAGCCCGCTCGCCGACGGCCTCGCCTCGATGGAGATGTCGCGCGGCGACGGATCGGTCGCCACGATCTGCGGCGTGCAGGGCGGCCTCGCCCTGCGTTCGATCATGCTGCTCGGCTCCGAGGAGCAGAAGGCCGAGTGGGGCGAGCCCATCGCACGCGGCGAGAAGCTGGCCGCGTTCGCGCTGACCGAGCCCACCCACGGCTCCGACTCCGTCTCGCTGGAGACCACCGCCACCACCGTCGAGGGCGGCTACGTCATCAACGGTGCCAAGAAGTGGATCGGCAACGGGGCCAACTGCGACGTCTCCGTCGTCTGGGCCCGCGGCGACGACGGCCAGGTCCACGGCTACCTCGTCCCCCAGGACTCCCCCGGGTACGAGGCCAAGGTCATCGAGGGCAAGGTCTCGCTGCGCGCGATCCACCAGGCGCACATCACCCTGACCGACGTGTTCGTCCCGTCGGAGAACCTGCTGCCCGAGGCCCGCTCGTTCAAGGACACCTCGCGCGTCCTCGGCGCGACCCGCCTGTCCGTGGCGTGGTCCGCCGTCGGGCACGCCACCGCCTGCTACGAGACCGCGGTCGCGTACGCCAAGAGCCGTGTCCAGTTCGGCCGCCCCCTCGCCAAGAGCCAGATGGTCCAGGAGCGCCTGACCTCGATGCTCAGCACGCTCACCCAGATGCAGCTGCTGGTGGTCGCGATGACGGAGCAGGACGCCGCCGGGACCCTCACGGGCCCGCAGGCGTCGCTGACCAAGTACACGTGCACCCGCGGCGCCCGCGAGATCGCGTCGGTCGCACGCGACATGCTGGGCGGCAACGGAATCCTGCTGCAGAACCGCGTCGCCCGGCATTTCGCCGACATCGAGGCGCTCCACACCTACGAGGGCACCGAGTCCGTCCAGGCCCTGATCGTAGGCCGCGACATCACCGGCATGTCCGCGTTCGCCTGATCCCCCACCACTGATACGGAGACTCTTGTGAGCGACGACGCCACCACCCCCGTCCTGATCCACGGGGCACGCACCCCCTTCACCAAGTTCCGCGGGGCCCTCGCCTCGTTGAGCGTGACCGATCTCGGCGCGCACGCGATCCGCGGCGCGATGGCCGCCTCGAAGATCGACCCCGCCGACGTCGACGCCGTCATCATGGGCCACGTCGTCCAGGCCGGTGCCGGGCAGGGTCCCGCCCGCCAGGCCGCCGTCGGCGCCGGGATCGGCTGGGACGTCCCCGCGACGACGATCAACAAGCTCTGCCTGTCCGGCCTCACGGCGATCATCGACGCCGCGCGGCTCGTCCGCACCGGCGAGGCGTCCGTCGTCGTCGCCGGCGGCATGGAGTCGATGACCAACGCCCCGCACCTGGTGCAGCACTCCCGCGCCGGCTTCGCGTTCGGCGACGTGACGATGGCCGACTCGCTGACGCACGACGGCCTGCGCGACCCGTTCGACGGCATGATCATGGGCGAGGCCACGGACCGTGGGTGCACCACCCGCGGCATCGGGCGCGAGGAGCAGGACGCGTTCGCGGCCCGCTCGCACCAGCGCGCGGCCGCCGCGTCGGAGGCCGGACGCCTGGCCGACGAGATCGTCCCGGTCGAGATCCCGCAGCGTCGTGGTGAGCCCGTCGTCGTCTCCCAGGACGAGGGGATCCGCGCCGGAACCACCCCCGAGACGCTCGCCGGGCTCCGTCCCGCGTTCGTCCCGGACGGGACCATCACGGCCGGTTCCTCCTCGCCGCTGTCCGACGGCGCCGCCGCGGTCGTCGTGGCGTCGAAGGCGTTCGCGATCGAGCACGGCCTGACCTGGCTCGCCGAGATCGGCAGCGCCGGGCAGACTGCCGGCCCCGACAACTCGCTGCACTCCCAGCCCGCGCGGGCACTGGCCGCCGCCCTCGACCGTGAGGGCGCCAAGGCGGACGAGCTCGACCTCGTCGAGATCAACGAGGCCTTCGCGGCCGTCGCGATCCAGTCGGTGCAGGACCTCGGGGTCTCCGAGGACGTCGTCAACACCGACGGCGGCGCCATCGCCCTCGGGCACCCGGTCGGGGCCTCCGGCGCCCGGCTCGCGCTGCACGTGGCCCTCGGCCTCGCGGCTCGGGGTGGCGGCCTCGGTGCCGCGTCGCTCTGCGGCGGCGGCGGACAGGGTGACGCACTGATCTTCCGCGCGTAGCCCGCACACCGCACCTCGCCGAGGTATATCCGCGCCCGGGTATACCTCGGCGTCGTCGCGTGGAGGGGCTACAGGTGCCTGTGGATAACTTCTCGGGTCGGGCCCACCGGTCACGTAGCGTCCTCGATACGTGACGAAAGGGACGCACACCGATGCTCGAGGCGCACGCACTTCACCTGACCTACCCGGGGGCCGAGCGAGCCGCCGTCGCTGGGGTGGACCTCGTCGTCGAGCCCGACGAGGTCGTCGCGGTCACCGGGCCGTCGGGGTGTGGAAAGTCGACGCTGCTGCACCTGCTCGCCGGGGTCCTCGTCCCCGACGCCGGGACCGTGCACCTCCGCGGAAGGTCCTTGTCCGGCTCGTCGTCCGACGGCCGCGCGCTCGCACGACGCCGCGGGATCGGCATGGTCTTCCAGGACGGCCGGCTGGTGCCTGAGCTCCCCGCCGTCGAGGACGTCATGCTGCCGCTCCTGGTCGACGGGATACGGCGACGCGAGGCACGACGGCGCGCGATGGCGGCCCTGGAGTCCGTGGGACTGGGCGAGCTGACGGTTCGGCGGCCGACAAAGATGTCGGGCGGCCAGGCGCAACGCGTCGCGATCGCCCGGGCCCTGGTCCACGAGCCGTCCGTCGTGCTCGCGGACGAGCCGACCGGTGCGCTCGACCGCGCCACCGGGACCGCCGTGATGGATCTGCTGGTCTCCTCGGTCCGTGCCCGTGGAGGCGCACTCGTGGTCGTCACGCACGACGAGCAGGTCGCGGCCGCCGCCGACCGGCGCGTGGCAATGCTCGACGGCGTCGTCTCGCCGGCGGGTGCGCAGGGCAGCGCCTCGGGTGCGCCGCGCGCGGCGAGTGTTCGATGAGACGGCTCGGGCTTCGCCTCGCTCTCGCGGGTGAGGGAGCTGCCCGGTGGGGCTCGGCACTGACGGTGCTCGCCGCCGTCCTCGGCACGACGGGTCTCCTCCTGCTGCTCTCCGTGGGACCAGCGCTCGAGACGCGCGCCGACCGCTTCGCATGGACGACCGCTGACTTCGGGTCCTGGGCCGACCCGGCGGCCGACGCCGACGGGTGGGTCACGATCACCGACGACAACCGGTTCCCCGACCGCGTCGAAGCCCCCGACGGAACCGTCGCACAGGGCGGCTTCACATCCTACGTCGGCGACGACGCCGTCACGGTCGTCGAGCTCGGGCACGCGGGCCTCGACGCCCCCGTGCCACCCGGCGTCGACGCGATACCCGCCCCCGGGGAGGCGTACTACAGCCCGGCACTGGTCGAGCGGCTCGCCGAGGTCGGGCAGGCCGAACGGTACGGAGCGGACGTCGGACGAGTCGATGCCGGTGCGCTGCGGTACTCCGACGACCTGGTCGCCGTCCGCGGGGTGACGCCCACGGACGCCCATCTGGCGTGGACCACACGGGTCACCGGGTACGACGAGCGCGCCATGGCCCGGCCGTTGGTGCCGCTCGAGCTCCTGGTCTTCGCCACCGGCGTCGGTGCCGTCCTGGCGGTCGTCGTGGTTCTCGTGCTGACCGCGATCCGCCTGACCGAGACCACGCGCCGTCGTCGTACCGCCACGCTCGTCCTCCTCGGCGCCGACACCCGCGCCGTCGCGAGGATCGCGGAGGGAGAGGCGCTCCTCCCGGGCGTCGCGGGCGCTCTGGGCGGGCTGGGTGCATTTCTCGCCGTCCGTCCACTGGTGGCGCGGATCGGGTACGAGGATGCGCAGTTCTACGCCTCGGACCTCTGGCCCGGATGGGTCGGTGTGATCACCTCGCTGGGTCTCATTCTGGGAGCCTGTCTCGTCGGTGCCCGCGGAAGCGTGCGTGACCTGGACGTCGACCCGCTCGGGCTGACCCGTTCCCCGGAGCGTCGCCCCCGCCCGTGGCGATGGGCCGGACTACTGCTCATCACAACCCCGGCTCTTGCCCTGCTCGGGGTGCCGGACGAGATGCCGGTTGTCGCAGCGTCGATGGGAGCGGCCGTTCTCGGGCTCCTCGTCGTCGCACCGGTCGTCGTTCAAGTGCTCGGGCGCCTGGCCGCGCGCGGGCGCAGCGCAGCCTCGATCCTCGGCGGACGCCGGTTGGCTGCTCACGCGCGCACGCACGCCGGGCCCCTTGCCCCGTTGATCATCGCAACACTGCTTGCTCCCTTCTTTGCGGCGCTCGTCCCCGCGGCCGCGACCTCGATCGACGACGAGGTGGTCATCGGCCAGAACGACCTCACGGCAGTCGCGGACGTCGTCAACGCCACGAAGTCAGAATCCGCCGCGCTCGCCGACGACCTGCGCGAAGTGGACGGAGTGGAACGCGTCGCCCGGGTCGCCGAGGCCACCCTGGTCGGACCGGTGCAGACGGAGCTCTGGGTCGGGGACTGCGCGGAGATCACCGCCGCCGGACACCTCGACGTCCCGTGCGTGACGGGCTCGATGACGCTCGACCCGAGCGTCCAGCTCCCCGACGACGACCCACCGATGATCGAGCCGAGAGCTGCTCTCGACGTGACGACAGACATCTCGGGCACGACCGCCGAGGAAACCTGGTTCGAGGCTCCCTCCGAGGTGGCCCGCGCGGACTTCCCCGCGGGCGTAGACATGAGGTCCGGCATCGTCGCGCGCGACCTCGACGCCGCCGACGCCCCGGTCCGGGCAACCCAGCTCTTCGTCGCCCACGGACCCGGCGCGGACGTCGAGCAGATGCGCACGCTGGTCGAGCAGTCCACCCCCGGGGCACACCTGTCCACCCGGACGACCTCGTTCAACGGGCTGTCCGAGCTGCTGCGCCACTACTACTCGGCCGTGAAGCTGCTCGCTCTCGCCCTCGCCGTCGCCGCGGTGCTCGCAGCTGCCATCGGCTTCGCGTCCGCACAGGCCCATCGCGGGCCGGCAGACGCCATGCTGCACGCCACCGGAATCCCCACCCGGACCCTGGCGCGCGCTTCGGCGATCGAGACGGCACTGCCGGCCGCCGTCCTCGCCTGTGCGAGCGGGATCGTCGGATCCGCGACCGCAGTCTTCGCGCTGCACCTCGCGAACCGGCCCGTCCCCTGGGTCGACCTCGGACTGTGGACGTTCGGCGCTCCGGTCGCGGCCGCGACGACCCTCGGGGCCGTGGCGCTGATGACGACATCGCGCGCCCCGGCCGGGCGTCGTCACGACTAGCCACGACTCCGGCTAGAGCAACCGGAGGAACGCTCGTGCCGCCGGGCTGAGATTGAACTCGCTCCATGCGAGGTACTCGACCCGCGAGGGCCCGTCGACGACGGGTACCGCGACGAGGCCGTCGTCGGCGCGCACGTATCTCGACGGCAGCAGCGTCACCGCAAGGTTCTCCCGGGCGAGGTCGAGCAGGATCTCGGTGGACATCGCCTCGAACGGAACGTCCCGCGAGATCCCGGCTGCGCTGAACGCGAGGTCGCTCTGCGCCCGCCCCGGGCTCCCGACCGGAAAGTCTGCGAAAGCCTCCTGTGCAAGATCGTCGATCCCGATCGACTCGTGGTCGGCAAGGCGGTGCTGGCGGGCGAGCACGGCGACGAGCCGGTCGGACCCGATCTGCCGCCAGTCGACTCCGCGGGGCTCACGCCCTGCGGGGAGTCCCAGGAGACCCACATCTGTCTCCCCCGCGGCGATCTCCGCCGCGATCGTGTCGCTGCCACCCACCTGGAGCGCGACCCGTACGTGCGGGTGCGCGTCGCGGAACTCCTTGAGCACGGCTGGGACGCTGACCGCGGTCACCGTCGGGATCATCCCGACGGTCAGCCTGCCCCGGACCTCCCCGACGGCGGCGGCCGCCTCGTCTCCGGCCCGCTCTGCCGCGTCGAGACTCGCACGGGCACCGGGGAGGAAGGCACGGCCCGCGGCGGTGAGCTCCACGCGTCGGCTGGTGCGGGCGAACAGCGTGACACCGAGCTCCTTCTCCAGCGCCTTGACCTGGTGGCTCAGCGCCGACTGCACGACGAAGCAGCGCGCCGCGGCCTTGGTGAAGCTGGAGAGCTCGGCGACGGCGACGACGTACCTCAGCTGCTGGAGTTCCATCCATCTATCTTCTTTGGCGATAGATGAGATGACAAGCATGTGTTGGACTCATTGATCGATCGACCGCAGGATCAAGACATGACCGCCACCGCCCCGCCCCCGACGGCGACCCCAGCCGCCGTGCACGGGCGACAGCTCGCCCGTCGCACCGCGCTCACCGCGCTCGCCCCGGCCGTCTGGGGCACCACCTACGTCGTCACGACCGAGCTCCTGCCTGCCGGACACCCGCTCTTCGCCGCCCTGATGCGCGCACTGCCCGCGGGAATCCTCGCGATCCTGATCACGCGCACTCCGCCCCGCGGTGACTGGTGGTGGAAGGCAGCCGTGCTCGGGACCCTCAACATCGGGATCTTCTTCGCCCTGCTGTTCGTCACGGCAGAGCGCCTCCCCGGCGGAGTCGCCGCCACCCTCGGTGCGACACAGCCGATCCTCGTCGCGTTCCTCGTCGTGGCCGTGCTCCACGAGCGGCTTTCACGATGGCGACTCGCCTGGGGCGTCGTCGGCGTGATCGGCGTCGGCCTGGTGGTGCTCGGACCGGGTGCAGGGCTCGACGTCGTCGGCGTGCTCGCGGGGGTGGGCGGCGCACTCTCGATGGGGCTCGGGGTCGTCCTCACCAAGCGATGGGGGCGGCCCGCGGGGGTCAGCGCCCTGGGTCTCGCGGGCTGGCAGCTCACCGCCGGCGGACTCGTCCTCCTCGTCCCGACCCTCGTGCTCGAGGGCGTGCCGGCGAGAGTCGACGGGGGCGCAGTCGCCGGATACCTCTGGCTCGGGCTCGTCGGCGGGCTGCTCGCCTACAGCGTGTGGTTCGCGGGGATTCGAGTCCTGCCCGTGACCGCGACCGCCTTGCTCGGCCTGCTCTCCCCGCTCGTCGCGACCGGGCTGGGCGCCGTCGTGCTCGGCGAGCGATTCACGGCTGTCCAGTCCCTCGGCCTGCTGCTCGCCCTCGCGGCGATGCTCGCCGGGCAGCTCGCGCCACAGCGGCGAAGGACAAGCACCCCGCCACGAGAGCCCAGGTCGGCGGAGTAGACGACAGGTTCACCGCCGCGGATCAGTGTCCGTTCGGCGTCAGTATCGCCGCGCGCGACACGACCGGGCACACCCTGGTGTACCCGGTCGCGTTCGACGACGGACTGCCGGCGGCCGTCCCGGTCGACATCTCCGGGGCGTTCCACGAGAGATTCCTCGCGTCGCACTGAGACCGTGGCTAGTGGTCGTGGTCCTCGTGGTCGTCGTGGTCCGCGTGCTCGTCCTCGTCGTGGTGCGCCTCGTATTCCTCGACCCCGTCACCGGTGACGCCAGTGAGCTCGTTGGGGACGACGTCGAGCGTCGCCGTGTTCCAGACCTCGCCGGACAGGATGTCGACGGCGTGGATGCTGCTGGTGGCCGGGTCGCTGACGAAGGCGGTGCCGTCGTTCACCCAGACCGCCGGGCGCGGCTCCTGCCAGTCCTCGGGCACGGTCCAGGCGTCGACGACAGGCCAGGAGTTCGTGAGCTCGCCGGTGATCGGGTCGATGACGTGCAGCGCGCCGTCGGTGCCGAGCACCAGCGCCTCACCGTCGTCGCCGCGTGCGAGCGAGCGGAACGTGTACGAGGCGGGGAGCTCGACGAGCTGGATCGTGCCCGCCTCGGCGTCGATCAGCGAGACCTGGGTGGGGTCCTGGTCTTCGCCCTCCTTGTAGTCGCCGAGGACCACCGACGACGAGTGCGAGCCCGCCAGCGTGCCGAATCCTCCCGGGCTGGTGGGCGAGTCGACCTTGGTGACGGCTCCGTCCTTCACGATCACGACGCCGTCCTCGCAGCCGAGCACGACGGCCTCGCCCTGGGCGGTCGCCTCGCCGTGGACGCTCGGGCACTCGTCGGTCGCCGCGATCTCGGCGTCGTCGGCGTCGAGCACGCGGACGCCGGAGCGCTCGTCCTCGGTCCCGTCGGTCAGCACCAGGGTGCCGTCGGTGAGCTCGACCGCGACACCGTGGTGGGCTGCGGGTGTCGTGTAGGTCCGCGCGTCCTGTCCGGGGCCGTCAGCTACGTGCTCGGCGTCGACGATCGTGATCTCGCCGGTGCCGTCGTCCCAGAAGTTGGTCCGTCCGGCGTGCACGACGGCGTGGCCGGGCGTCTCGGCCTCGTAGGTCACGTCGGTGAGCACGGGGTCCGCGGTGAAGTAGTGCGCGTGGTCGCCGTGGGCCTCGGCCCAGGTGCCGGTGTCGAGGAGCTGGAAGCCCTCACTCGTGGAGAGCGCCGCGTGCCGACCGTCGCCTGCGGGGTTGGCGCGGAGGAAGCCGTCGAGCGCCACGTCCCCCACGACGTCGAGGGTGTTGGCGTCGAGAACCTGCACCCCGCCGTCGTAGGTCACGACGAGTCGCGGTGTCAGGGCGGCGGCCTCGGTGACGTCCGACGTCGCCTCGTCGGTCGAGCCCGACGCTGCGGACTCGTCCTCGGACTCGGTCGTGGCGCACCCGGCGAGGAGGCCGAGCGAGAGGAGGGCGGCCGCCGTCGTGCGGGCGGTAGGAGCAAGAGTGCGTGTCATGGCGGAAAGGCGCGCGGGCAGGGCCGTGCGCCGCTCCTTCCTGGTCGTGGGGACGGGAGGTGCGCGCAGCATGACGATAACAGTAATGACACCCGTTCTCACTAATCCGTTCACGAATGCTCCCCACGACACACCGGTGGGGTGCGAGGAATCGCTCCCTCGCACCCCACCGGTGGCACGTCCGACGGCAACGCCGTCCGACGGCGTCAGCTCGCGGCGTCGTCCTTCTCAGGGTCACGCGGGCCCGGGACGGAGGCCGGGCTCGCGGGCTCCGCGCTCGTGCCACGCCAGCGGGCGATCGCGGTCTGTCCGTGGAAGATCAGGAGCGCGGCGCCGGTGCCGAGCGCGATGCCCTCGAACGTCAGGTCCCCGGCGGCAAACGTAAAGTTCGCGATCCCGATCACCAGCGGCACGGCCGCCGTCGCGAGGTTCACCGGGTTGCCGAAGTCGACGCGGTTCTGCACCCAGATCCGTGCACCGAGGACGCCGATCATCCCGTACAGCATCGTCGCCGCACCGCCGAGCACCCCCGGCGGGACCGTGGCGACGAGCGCACCGAACTTCGGCGACATCGAGAGCGCCAGCGCCGTGAACGCCGCCACCCAGTAGGCGGCCGTGGAGTAGACCCGCGTCGCCGCCATCACGCCGATGTTCTCGGCGTACGTCGTCGTACCCGAGCCGCCGCCGGTCCCGGCGAGCGTCGTCGCGACGCCGTCCGCGAAGATCGCACGCCCCATGTACGAGTCGAGGTCCCGTCCGGTCATCGCCGCCACGGACTTCACGTGACCGACGTTCTCGGCCACGAGAACCAGCACGACCGGGACGAAGAGCCCGAGCACGGCGACGTCGAACGTCGGCGTGACGAAGTCGGGGAACCCGATCCAGGCCGCCTGCTCGGCGGCCGAGAAGTCGACCTCGCCGCGGATCACCGCGACGACGTACCCGACGACCACGCCGACGAGGATCGACAACCGACCGAGGATCCCGCGGAAGAGCACCGTCGCGACGAGGATCGTCGCGAGCGTGACGGTCGCGGTCACGGGGAACTGCTCGAAGTTGCCCCATGCGGCCGGGGCCAGGTTGAGCCCGATCAGCGCGACGATGGTGCCCGTGACGATCGGGGGCATCAGCGTGTCGATCCACCCGGCGCCCACGAAGTGGACGACGGCGCCGACGGCAGCCAGGACGAGGCCGGTCACGAGGATGCCGCCGACCGCGACGCTCTGTCCTCCCGCGGCCGTCGCAGCGCCGATCGGGGCGATGAACGCGAAGCTGGACCCGAGGTAGCTCGGGAGCCTGTTGCGGGTGATCAGCAGGAACGCGATCGTCCCCAGGCCGGAGAAGAACAGCGTCGTCGCCGGGGAGAAGCCGGTGATCAGCGGGACGAGGAACGTCGCCCCGAACATCGCGACGACGTGCTGCATACCGATCCCGACGGTCCGGGGCCAGGACAGGCGCTCGTCAGGGGCGACGACGTCGGTCGGCCCGAGCGTCTTCCCGTCGCCGTGGAGGGTCCAACCGAGTGCCATCAATGCTCCGTCCGTCGCCCGACCGGGATCGGGTGGTTCGTGCTGAACGCGCAGGGTTGCGCGGGAGCAGCGTAGCGAGTGTCGGGGGCCGTGCCTACAGTCGAAGAATGGACATCATCCTGGTTCCCGGGTTCTGGTTGGACGGTTCTGCGTGGGACGACGTCGTCCCGCACCTCGTGGAGGCCGGCCACACGCCGCACCCACTCACGCTCCCGGGGATGGAGTCGCGCGACACCGACCGCTCTCAGGTCACGCTCGCCGACCACGTCGCGGCCGTCGTCGCGGCGATCGACGCGCTGCCCGACGACGCGGAGGTCGCCCTCGCCGGGCACTCGGCGTCGGGCGGTCTCGTCTACGCGGCGTCGGACGCCCGGCCGGGCCGCGTCGCGCACGTGATCTACGTCGACTCGGGGCCGCTGGCCTCCGGTGACGCGCTGAACCCCGATCTCCCCGCCGAGCTCGACGAGTACCCGCTGCCGCCGTGGGAGGGCATGGACGACGCCTCGTTGCGCGACCTGACCGAGAGCCAGCTCCAGGCCTTCCGCGAGCGCGCGGTCCCGCAGCCGGCCGGCACCGTGCGGGAGCCGCACGCGCTGAGCGACGACCGGAGCCGCTACGCGGTGCCCTCGACCGTGATCGCCTCGGAGATGTCGGCCGAGACGCTGCGCGGCCTGATGGCGGAGAACCACTCGTTCGTCGCGGAGCTCGCCCGGCTCGACGACTACGAGATCGTCGACCTGCCCACGGGCCACTGGCCGATGTTCACGCGACCCGCCGACCTGGCGTCCGCGATCGTCGGTGCGCTCGAGCGATAGGTCCCGGCCCGACGCGCGGCCCGCTCACCCGGCGAACGTGAGCCAGAGCAGCACGAGGTTGAGGGCGACGATCACGGTCGCCACCGCCCAGCCGGCCACCTGGGTCACCGTGCCGTTGCGCTGCTCCCCCATCAGCGCACGGTCGCGCGTCAGACGGACCAGCGGGATCATCGCGAACGGGATGCCGAAGCTGAGCACCACCTGGCTCATCACCAGCAACCACGTGGGCGAGATGCCCGTCGCGAGCAGGACGACCGCCGGGATCAGGGTGACGGCACGCCGCCACAGCAGGGAAATCCGCACCTTGAGCAGACCCTGCATGATCTCGGCACCGGCGTAGGCGCCGACCGAGGTCGAGGCGAGCCCGGAGGCGAGCAGCCCGACGGCGAAGAGCACGCCGACCACCGGCCCGAGCACGTCGACGATCGCGGCGTGCGCGCCCTCGATGGAGTCGGTGCCGGCACGGCCTGGCAGGTTGGCCGCCGCGAGCAGCAGCATCGCGATGTTCACCGAGCCCGCGACGATCAGCGCCAGCACGACGTCGAGCCGCGTCCCGCGGAGCAGCCGCCGGGTCTCGGCCTGCTCGCCGGAGTACGCGGCACTGCCGGGGAGTGCGGGGCGGGTGGCGCGGTGCCGGTCGCGGGCGAGCGAGGAGTGCAGGTAGATCGCGTGCGGCATCACGGTGGCGCCGAGCATGGAGGCCGCGAGCAGGACGGAGTCGGCGCCCTCGAACCGCGGGACAAGCCCGCCGAGCACGCCCTCGAGCGACGGCGGCGCAAAGAAGAGGCCGGCGCAGAACCCGACGGTCAGGATCGCGAGCATCGACGTGATCACGGCCTCGAAGGCCCGCTGACCGCGCCGCTGCTGGATCGAGAGCACCAGCATGGAGATGACGCCCGTGATGATGCCGCCCACCACGAGCGGGACCCCGAAGAGCAGGTTGAGCGCGATGGCGCCGCCGATCACCTCCGCGAGGTCGGTCGCCGCGGCGACGACCTCGGCCTGCCCCCAGTAGGCCAGGCGGGTCCGGCGTGACATGCGCTCGCCGAGGACCTCGGGCAGCGACCGGCCGGTGACGATGCCGAGCTTGGCGGAGAGATACTGCACGAGGACCGCCATCACGTTGGCCGCCACCAGCACCCAGACCAGCAGGTACCCGTACCGGGCTCCGGCGGTGAGGTTCGCGGCGACGTTCCCGGGGTCGACGTAGGCCACGGCGGCGACGAACGCGGGGCCGAGCAGTCTCCAGAGCCCCCGCTCGGGACGCCGGGGGCGGGCGGGCCGCGCCGGGCTGACGGCGACGTCGTCGGGCATCAACACGCTCCTGAGGGAAAAGTTCGGGTGTCCGAACTCTGAGTGTGCACCACCCGGAGAGGCGGGGCAACCACCGTCCGCGATCTCCGACATCACACCCGAAAGCCATGCAGGGTTCACCGCCCGCATCCCGCCCGTGCACGTCGGCTGCCTAGCGTGCGGAGCGTTCGTCCCGCCGTCGCGAAACTCCTGGAGGACCTGTGCCCGTGCCCACTCCCCGACTCCTCACGCTGCCACGGTGGTCCGCGGTCGCCGCCGTCGGCCTCGCACTCGGCGGACTCGTCAGCGCGAGCGCCGCTCCCGCTGCCCGGGCCGCCGTGATCGACGACCCGGTGGGGGTCACGACCTCCGACGCCGCGATCGAGCTGCGCGCTCTCGGCAGCTACGAGACCGGGCTGTTCGACCAGTCGGCGGCCGAGATCGTCGCGCACCACCCCGCGACGCAGCGACTCTTCTCGGTTAACGCCCATGCGGGGCAGGTCACGGTCCTCGACGTCGAGGATCCCGGGGCTCCGCGGCGGCTGTTCGCGCTCGAGACCGCGAACGTGACGGCCGCGGACGGGTCGAGCGTTCCGGCATCGGCTGTCGCCAACTCGGTGGCCGTCCGCGAGGACGGTCTCGTGGCGGTGGCTGTGGAGTCGAACCCGAAGACCGAGGCGGGGTGGCTGGTCTTCTTCGACGCCGCCACCGACGGCACGGCACTCGGCGCCGTTCGCGTCGGGGCCCTGCCGGACATGGTGACGTTCACGCCGGACGGGGCGCGCGCCGTCGTGGCCGACGAGGGTGAGCCCGACGACGACTACACGGTGGACCCCGAGGGCGACGTCGCCGTCGTCGACCTGCCCGGGTCGGTGACGGCACCCGGGCAGGACGCGGTCCGGATCGCCGACTTCCACGCCTTCGAGGCGGAGGGTGCGCTGCCCGAGGGGGTCCGCGTGTTCACGGGGATCGAGGGCTCCGACCACCCGGTCTCGCGCAACCTGGAGCCCGAGTACGTGACGGTCTCCGACGACGGGACCACCGCCTGGGTGACCCTGCAGGAGGCCAACTCCGTCGCCGTCGTGGATCTCGACGCCGCGGAGGTCACCGAGATCCGGTCGCTCGGGTCCAAGGACTTCTCGGTCGAGGGCCAGGGCATCGACCCGTCTGACAAGGATGCCGGGATCGACATCCGCACCGTGCCCGTGCGCGGCCTCTACATGCCGGACGGCATCACGAGCTACGCGGCGGGCGGCGAGACCTACCTGCTGACCGCCAACGAGGGCGACGCCCGGGAGTGGGGCGACTACGAGGAGCCGGTGCGGGTCAAGGACCTCGGCGAGGACGGGGTCGCTCCCCTGTGCGACGACGCCCCCGCCGCCGGGCGCACGGCCGACGACGACCTCGGCCGGCTCGACGTCTCGCGCGCCTCGGGCCTCGCCGCGGACGGCAGCTGCTACGAGGAGCTGTTCGCGTTCGGCGCCCGCTCGTTCTCGATCTGGACCGCCGACGGCGAGCAGGTCTTCGACTCCGGCGACGACTTCGAGCAGATCACGGCCGACGTCGCGCCGGACACCTTCAACTCCGACCACGGCGAGTCCTCGTTCGAGTCGCGCTCGGACGCCAAGGGGCCGGAGCCGGAGAGCGTCGTCGTCGGCACGGTGGGCGACCGCACGTACGCGTTCGTCGGGCTCGAGCGTGTCGGCGGCATCATGGCGTACGACATCACCGACCCGACCGACGCGACGTTCGTGCAGTACCTCAACAACCGGGACTTCTCCGTCTCGGCGGAGGACGCGATCGACGACGGCGCCACTCCCGCCGAGGCCGTGCGCGCGGCCGGGGACCTCGGGCCCGAGGGGCTCGCCTTCATCTCCGCGACGGACTCCCCGACCGGGGAGGCGATGCTCGCCGTCGGCAACGAGGTCTCCGGCTCGACCACGCTCTACGCGATCGACGGACCCGCGGCGGTCGAGGCACCCGCCCGTGGCGCAATCAGCGACGACAACGCGCGCGACGGCGTCCGTGGCGGCGACTACACGGTGTCCGTCGACCTGTGGTGGGGCCAGAACGCCACCCAGGTGCGGCTGACCGAGAACGGGGACGTCGTCGCGACGCGCAACCTCGTGGACGCGACCCCCGCCGCCCAGCACGTCGAGTTCGACGTCGCCGACCGCGCCGACGGGACGTACGAGTACGGCTGCGAGCTCGTGAACGCCGCCGGCACCACCGACTGCCGCACCCACACCGTGCGGGTCACGGAGGCGGCGCCGGCCACCCCGCGCCTGAGCCACGACAACCACGACCAGGACGGCGAGTACACCCTCCGTGCCGACCTGTGGTGGGGCACCAACGCCACCGCGTGGACCCTCCTCGAGGACGGCGAACCCGTCTCCTCCGGAGACCTCACGGACGGCACCCCGTCCGCCCAGCACGTCGAGGTGCCGCTCACCGGCCGCACCGCCGGCAAGCACACTTACCAGATCGTGTTCAGCAACCACCTCGGCGACACCGAGAGCAAGGAGCTGACCGTCCGGGTGCGCTGAGCCACCGAACGGCAGGGGCCGCCGTCGTCCACCCGGACGACGGCGGCCCGTCTCATTCACCGGGGCCGACGTCTGTAGCGGGCCTGGCTGGACACCGTGTCCAGGTGCATCGGCGATACTGTCGCCCGCCATCGCCCCACCCGGAAGGACCCCCATGACTGACTCGTCGCCCGCCCCGCTCTCGCCCGTCGGCCGCGTCTACGCGATCGTCGCCTTCGTCGAGGCGTTCACCTGGGCCGGACTTCTCGTCGGCATGTTCCTCAAGTACGTCACCGAGACCACCGAGGCAGGGGTCTGGCTGTTCGGACGCCTGCACGGTGCCGCGTTCGTCGTCTACGGCCTCGTCACGATCTACGCCGCCGTGAAGCTGCGCTGGGGCTGGGGCCGCGCGTTCGTCGCCCTGGCCGCCGCCGTGCCGCCGTTCACCACCCTTTTGGTCGAGTGGTGGCTGCGCCGCACCGGCCACCTCTCGGTCCCGGCTGAGCCGGGCACTCCGACCGAGGCAGATTCGACGACGGATCGCGCGGCCCAGCGAACGCCCTGATGATGGGCACCATGCTCCCCACGACGACCGATACCCACCGGCACGACGGAACCGTCCGATGAAGCAGCCCGCGACCTGGGCGGGGTACCGGCAGTCGATCGGCGACCGGTCGTCGCTGTTCGCGGCCGTCCACGCCGCGACCGGAGCCGAGCGGGCGCTCTACCCCGGCAGCTACCTGGACCTCGCGCCGTCAACCGCACTCCCGTCCGTCACGTATCTCGACATGGACCGCCGGGCCGCGAAGTACTTCGCCGACCCGGACGCCGTCGCCGCCGACCTCGACGGCCGGGCCCAGCCGGGGGCCGGAGCCGACGTGCAGTTCGTCGCCGGCGACTACACCGCAATGCTCCCGCTGCCGGACGCCGCGTTCGACCTGCTGATCTCCCTGTACGCGGGGCCGATCTGGGACCACTGCCAGCAGTACGTCGCTCCGGGCGGATACCTGCTCTCCAACGCCAGCCACGGCGACGCGAGCATCGCCGCCCTCGACCCCCGCCTGACCCTGACCGGCGTCGTTCAGCACGCCAGCGACACCGCCCACACCGGCGGGACGTACACCCTCTCGACCGACGAGCTCGACACCTACCTCGTGCCGAAGAAGCCGGCCACCGCCGACGCCGATCAAATCAGGGCCTCCGGCAAGGGCATCGCCTACACGCGCGAGGCGTTCGCGTACCTCTTCCAGTTGGACGCGCGCGGCTGACCGCGAGCCCGTTACTCGGAGAGCGTCGCCGCGGTCGCGGTCACCCGGAGCTCTTCGCCCGGACACACCGGCCCGTCGACCGCCACCTCGGAGCCCGAGGCGTACGTGACGACCACCGGCCCGTCGACGCACTCTCCGAACTCGAGGAGGGTCACTGCTCCTTCGCTCGGGATTTCCGTACTCGGCTCGGACCCAAGCTCGACCGTCACCACCTCGGGAGAGTCATTGACGAGGCTGACCTGGCCGTCCGCGGAGCAACCCGCCAGCGCCATCGTGCCGAGTGCGACGAAAGCAGTTGTCCGGCTTGAGCGCCGCCCGGTCGATGCGACGCTCGGACGATCCGCGTCAGATGTCGTGGGGGCGGTCTCCATGCGGTGATCGTAGCCAACAGCACCGAACACCGTGTCAACCTGCCTGTTCCGGGCGCCAGTTGAGCGCAGCCCGACGAGCCGCACGTCGCACGTCAAGAGGGCAAGGCTCCGCGAAATGCCTCGCGGTGTGATCAAAGGCACCGGTCCGCTGCCGAATTCACCCTCGAATCAGCCCACAACGGTACTTCGCGGACTACTAGCTCTGATCTGATGGGCTGCACAAAATAGTCACGAAGTGTCCGGGGCCGGAGATCGGCAGCCGGGGCTTGAGTTGGGAGCACGGTTCGATGAAGACTGCAGGTATGGCGCGGCACCTCGGTGCGCTCGGAACAGCATTCGCACTGGTGGTCGGGTTGAGTGCATGCAGCGCCTCGGCCGACAAGGCCGAGTCCGACGGTGGGAGCACGACAGCGACGCCGGAGGTCCCGGACCTCAGCGGAGTCTGGGACACCGTCGATGCGGATGGCCCACAACAGCAGGCAGTGATCTCGGGATCGACGATCACCATCAACTGGCTGTCGGACGACACGAGCGACCCGATGCTCTACTGGGCCGGGTCGTTCGAGGCTCCTTCCTCGACAGGTTCGTACAGTTGGTCGTCAGCGAACGACCACGGCCAGACGGATACCGCCCTGCTGGCCTCGAGCGACGAGTCCAAAGAGTTCTCGTACGCCGAGGGTCAGATCAACTACGAGGTGAGTGCCCTCGGCGAGACGAGCACCGTCACGCTCGAACAGACTTCCACCACGGTTCCTGAGACCGCAGACGCTGCGTCGTCGGACGCGGCTGCGGGAACCGCTTCCGTCGTCGACTCCGGCATGGGGGTCGACGGTGACTACGCATGGGTATCGGCGATGATCGAGCACGACGGACTCACGGGCGAGTTCGCCACGGTGCTGTTCAACATCTACGACGAGAACGACGAGCTGATTGCCTCGGAGGAGCAGGTCGAGGTACTCGGAACGGCAGGAACCACGTTCCCCATCGGCACACAGGTCTCGTTGCCTGCCGAGAGCACGGCCTCGCGTGTCGACGCGACCGTCAGCGTGAGCGACTACGGAAGTAGCCAAGAGGCCATGCCTGTCGTCGAAGCCATAGAAGCGACGGCCGACGATCTGCGATTCACTGTCCAGAACACGACCTCCAAAGACTGGACGGACCCACGGATCGCCATCGTCTGCCACAACGACGCAGGCGAAATCGTGGGCGGCGGGGTGGACTTCCCGAACGCGATCCCGGCGAACGGCGAGTTCCTGGTCAAAGACTCCACCCTGATCACGGCGGAAGACACAGCGACGTGCGATGCATACGTGCAGCTGGAGGCGTCGAACTAGCGCCGGGCCACCAGCTACCACGCCGAGGGCACACGCACTCCGGGGCTCAGTCCGGCTGCACAACGACGAAGGGCCCCGAACCATCCGGTTCGGGACCCTTCGTGTCGGCGGTAGCGGTGGGCTACGCCGGCGTCTTCCGACGCGCTCCCTCCGGCGGCCATCAGATCAGCTCTAACTTGTGTTTTCACGACCGGGCTGGTCAGACGAGCTTGCACACGATGGGTCGAAACTCCGTCGGAATGCGGAGGGCAGATGGTGCGGCCCCGGCCAAGATCACCCTGCGGACGTTGCCCTGGTATCGGCGACCGAGTCGAACCGCGCCTTCTTCGCCAAAGCACACCACGAGTCGTGTCGTTCGACGATCGAGCAGTTGTTCGTGTGAGACGGCGCCACACGAGACGCCGGGGCTGGGCCCATCTTTGATGCAGGCGGCATCCACATCGCCATGGGGAACGACATGCCAGGCGGCGTCGTCTGCTGGGAGCACCGAGTCGGCCACGTCTGGGTCAAGGAGCTCGTCATCGTCCCGGAGCATCGGGGCCGAGGCATCGGCGAGCGCGTAACTGCTCGCGTGGTCGAAGATTCGCGTGGGTGGAAAGCGCGGAAGCGGCGATACCCGACGACCGCACCTCCCACCTCCACTCATCCCTGTCACCACCTCACCGTAGGGTGGCGACCGCTCGAGTCCTGGCGATCGGAAAGGCACCAACGACGATGCTCATCGCGCGGCCGTTCACCTCGGCAGCCATCAAGCTCCATCCGTTCGACTGCGGTGAACCGGAGCTCAACGAGTGGCTCGCCCGCTACGCCGGCCAGAGCGAGAAGAAGGACAACGTCCGAACCACTCTGCTGCTCGACGAGGAGGCGCAGCGCGTCGCCGGCTACTTCTCCATGCGCACCTTCGAACTATCAGCGGCCGACGGCGAGTCAGCACTAGGACGCAGGCGTCGCTACCCGGCGCCGGCGATGCTCCTTGCACGGCTCGCTGTCGACAAGGACTACCAGGGTGGTGGCGTCGGCAAGCTGCTCCTCGTCGACGCCCTCCAGCGGCTGCTGGCAGCGGCCGACAACATCGGCTTTGAGATCATCGTCGTTCACGCGCTCCACGAGGACGCCGCCTGCTTCTACCTCAAGCACGGCTTTCGCCGGTTCCTCGACCACCAGCTCAGCCTCTTCCTCACGACGAACGACCTGCGCGCGACGTTCGCTTCAACAGGACCACATTGAGGCGTACGCACCCCATGCGTACAGTAGACGTACACCACGGACCCGAGGAGTCACCATGCCTACCGCCAACGCTCGGTCAGAGCGCATACACATGCGCCTGTCACCCGACGCCCTCGAGACCATCCGCGAGGCCGCTGCCGCCCAGCAGCAGGACGTGTCCGCGTTCGTGCTCGGGGCTGCGATGGAGCATGCCCGCGAGGTCCTGCTCCGCGATCGCGTCCTCCAGCTCACCCCTCGCGAGCTCGACCAGGTCGACACGGCCCTCGACGCCAATGCTCGCGTGGTCCCGGAGCTTGCCGCGCTCATCGCAGCCGTTCAGCGGGATGCCCCGCAGCACGGCATGCAGGAGCTGACGTCGCACTGAGCCACTCCGAGCGTGAAGGGGCGGTCCCGGAACCGATCCGGGACCGCCCTTCGTCGTCTCGGGACGACAGTGAGTACCGGGGACCGGCGAACGACGAAGGGCCCCGAACCATCCGGTTCGGGGCCCTTCGTGTCGGCGGTAGCGGTGGGATTTGAACCCACGGTGGCTTTGACACCACACAACATTTCGAGTGTTGCACCTTCGGCCGCTCGGACACGCTACCTCGCTGGAATCACCAGCGACACAAGGATAGCGGGTCGGTGCCCCGGATCCGAAATCGGGTCCGGGGCACCGCCTTCGCTCACCTCAGATCGTGCGGTGTGCGGTCAGGCGCAGGGAACGCCTGCGTCCCACGAGCTCCATGCCGAGCCGCCCGGCAGGTCACCCTTGGTCCACCACTGGGCCGTGTAGTTCACGCCAGCGCGGGTGACGACGTCGCCCTTGCGGTACGTGGCTGCGGAGTCCCAGGCGTCGCCGCACTGCTCGACCTCGACGGCGGGTGCGGTGCCGCAGCCGCCGATCTCGGTCCAGGCGCTCGAGGAGCCGGGCTCCTGGTTGCGCGTCCAGTACTTGGCCTCGTACTCGACGCCGTCGTGGGAGACCGTGGCGCCCTTGGTGTAGACACCGGCTGCGTACCACGGGGCGGCGCACTGCTCGCCGACCTGCGGCCCGGGGGTGGCTGTGCGGAACGTGTCGGCAGCCTGCCCGACGAGGTCGTTCTTCTTGTCGCCGGAGATGTCCCACCACATGGCGCCGCCGAAGTCGTTCTCGGCGAGCCACTCGGACTTCGCGTTGACCGACTTCTTGTCGTCGTACGAGTACCAGCGGTCCCCGTCGTAGCGCCACGACGCACCGGCCTCGGGGTCGAAGTAGGCCTTGCCGAGGTTCTTGAGCTCGTCGTACGTCGGCGTGCCGATCGAGGCGGTGGCGGCGGTGCCGGCGATCTCGCCGTCGGTCACGCCCTCCCAGCCCTGGCCGTAGACGGCCATGCCGAGGTTGAGCTGCTCGCCGTCGTAGCCCGCGGCCTTGTAGGCGTTGAGCAGGCCGTCCGCGGCGAGGCCCCAGTTGGCGGAGGTCTGCTCACCGTCGGGCTGCGTGGGGTCGACGGGCCAGTCGTAGGCGTGCAGGTTGCCCTGGTGCCCGGTGCGGTTGCCCACCCAGCCACCGTGGTAGTCGTAGCCCTGGATGTTGATGTAGTCGAACGAGTCGATGGCGATCGGGTCGACCCAGCCGCCGTTGGTCCGCGGGGCCCAGCCTGCCGGTGCGAACCCGGTCAGCAGGTACTCCGTGTCGTTGGCCTCGGCACGCTCGTCGAGCTCGGTGCGGAACTCCTGGAGCATCGCGAGGAAGTTCGCCTTCTCCTCGTCACCGTAGACCGGGCCGTGCTCGCCGTTGGCTGCGGGCCACTCCCAGTCGATGTCGATGCCGTCGAAGATGCCGGCTGCGACACCCTCGCCGCCCTGGTCGCCGTAGACCGGGAGGTCGCCGTCGATGTACAGGTCGAGGCAGGACTCGACGAGCTTCTCGCGGGCCTCCGGGGTCGCCGTCGCGGCCGGGAAGTTGTCCGACCAGGTCCAGCCGCCGAGGGAGACGAGGATCTTGATCCCCGGGTACTCCTCCTTGAGCTTGCGGAGCTGGTTGAAGTTCCCGGCGAGCGCCTGGTCCGGGCTGTCGGCGACGCCGTCGACCGAGTCCTTGGCCGAGACGAGGCGCAGGTAGTCGTTCTCCGGGTCGCCCTCGACCTCGCCGGGGTCCACACCGTGGTCCGGGACGACGCCGTCGCTGATGTCGCAGACGAGGTCGGTCGTGACGTTCCCGAAGGAGTAGTTGAGGTGCGTCAGGTCGTCGATCGCACCGGAGGTGATGATGTCCTCGACCTGGTAGTCGCGGCCACCGTCCTCCTTGCTGGGTGCGTGGGCCTGGAAGTAACCCACGGACCGGAACCCGTTGATGCCGTCGGGGTCTCCGCCGTCGGCGGGAGCGGCACCGGCTGCCGGGGCGGTGAGAACGCTCGCACCCAGGGCCGTGGCGGCCGCGAGTGCCACGGCGGCCCCGCGGCGTGTTGGACGTCGTGTCATGGAAAAGGCCTCATTGCTCTCGTCCGTGCCGGAGCTGCCGCCCGGCAGATTTGTTCGGTCCCCTGCACACTAGCCAACTGTGGGCCATTTCACTAGACACTTAACGTAAGTGTTACGAACCCGGGCACAGCGCCGTCTGACGTCGCGGCCCGGCCGGGGTACGACGTCGTCGGCGGGCGTAGGCTCGAAGTGTGGAACTGATCGACGACAGCACGGCGACGTACGGCGACGTCGTGAGGCTTCTGCGAGGACGCCGCCTCGCTCTCCTGACCGGGGCGGGGATCTCCACCGACTCCGGGATCCCCGACTACCGCGGGCCCGACTCGCCGCCGCGCACGCCGATGACGTACGAGCAGTTCGTCAACGACGCCGACTTCCGCCGCCACTACTGGGCGCGCAACCACGTCGGCTGGCGGCACGTGAACCGCACGCACCCGAACGCCGGCCACCGGGCAGCGGCTCGGTTGGAGGAGCGCGGGCTGCTGACCGGGATCATCACGCAGAACGTGGACCTGCTGCACGAGGAGGCGGGCGCACGGAACGTGATCGACCTGCACGGACGCTACGACCGGGTCATCTGCCTGCAGTGCTCCCGGGTGATCTCCCGCGAGCACCTCGCCGAGCGGCTCGACCTCCTCAACCCCGGGTTCGTCGAGTCCGTCTCGGGCGCGGTCGCCGACATCGAGATCGCGCCCGACGCCGACGCCGTGATCGAGCAGACGTCGCACTTCGTCCCCGCACCCTGCGAATTCTGCGGCGGGGTGCTGAAGCCGGAGATCGTCTACTTCGGCGAGAACGTGCCCCGCGAGCGCGTCGACCGGGCGTTCGCGATGGTGGACGAGGCCGACGCCGTACTCGTCGCCGGGTCGTCGCTCGCGGTGATGAGCGGGCTTCGGTTCGTCAAGCGCGCGGTCAAGGACGACAAGCCGGTGGTGATCGTCAACCGCGGGTGGACCCGCGGCGACGACCTCGCCACCCTCAAGCTCCAGGCCGGGGTCTCGGAGACCCTGACCGCGCTGGCCGACGAGCTGTAGCCGCCCGTTACGGCAGCTCGAACGGCAGCGTCAGCCCGTCGACGGCGTGCCGGCACGTGCAGTCGGTGTCCGGCAGCGCGGAGACGACGTCCGCGAGCAGCGTGCCGAGGTGCTCGACGTTCTGCGCGAACGCCTCGAGGACGCCGGCGTGCGAGACCGCCGTCGTCGCGTCGACGCCCGCGTCCGAGTCCGTGACCAGTGCCAACGTGGTGAAGCACATCGCCAGCTCCCGGGCGATCCCCGCCTCCGGCGCCCCGGTCATCCCGACGACCGTGCCGCCCTCGCGCGCATTGCGGCGCGACTCCGCCCGGGTCGAGAACCGCGGCCCCTGGATCACGACCATGGTGCCGCCGTCGACCATCGTCAACGGCTCCGGCACCGGTGCCGCGACCGCCGTCGCGCGGCCCGTGGGGCAGTACGGGTCCGCGAAACCGACGTGCACGACCGGGCCCAAGCCGTCGTACACCGTGTGCGCGCGCCCCCACGTGTGATCGATCAGCTGGTCCGGGACGACGACGCTGCCCGGCCCGAGCTCCGGCGTCAGCCCACCGACGGCGGCCGGGGCGAGCACGCGCCGGACGCCCAACGCCCGCAGCGCCCAGAGGTTGGCCCGGTAGTTGATCCGTGCCGGCGGGAAGCGGTGGTCGGCGCCGTGACGGGGGATGAAGACGACGTCCTTGCCGCCGAACGTCCCGCGCTGGGGGTTCTCGGACGGGAACCCGAATGGCGTCTCGACCTCCACCTCCTGCGGGTCGTCCAGCAGCGAGTAGAGGCCGGAGCCGCCGATGATGCCGATCGGGGACTCTGCGGCCGGGGTGGGATGCGATGCGCTCATGGCCGGGAGTCTCGCACCGGAGCAGGGCTCAGGCACGAGATACGGCGTGGATCCGCCGACTCGTCAGGCGATCGTTCGACGCCTCCGCGACTCGGTGCGGCGGAGGTCAGAGGGAGTCGAGGATGCGCTCGCGCGCCTTCTCCCGCTCACGCGCGCTGATGGTGCCGCTCTCCACGAGGGCGTCCAGCTCGGCGAGGCGCTCCTCGACACTGCGGTGAGCCCCCTCGGTCCCGATACGGGTGGAGCGCACCAGCAGCACGATCGCCGCGACCACGACGGCGAGCGCGCCGAGCACCAGCACGAGGACCATCCCGAACCCAACGACGTTGCTCATGCACGCAGCGTAGTCGTCAGCGGATCGTTCGTCCCGAAATGGCGGGTCGGCCCTGCGGGAGGTGGCGTGGACAGCCATGCTGCAGGCATGCGAATTCTCCTCACCGGCGGCGCCGGCTTCATCGGGTCCGCCTCGGTCCGGGCATTCGTCCGGGCCGGGCAGGACGTGACCGTCCTCGACAGCCTGCGCGTCGACGTCCACGACCACCGGAGTCCCGACCTGCCCGACGGCGTCCAACTGATCACCGCCGACATCCAGGACCTGGCCGCGGTGACGACGGCCGTCGGGGCGAGCGACGTCGTCGTGCACCTCGCGGCAAAGGTCGGGCTCGGCGTGAACATCGACGACATCGACGACTACGTCGCGTCCAACGACCTCGGCACCGCCATGATCCTCAAGGCGGCTGCACGCGCCGGGACCCGGCACCTCGTCTTCGCGAGCTCGATGGTGGTGTACGGCGAGGGGCGGTACGAGTGCACCGGCGACGGGACGGGCGAGCACGGCGTCGTCTCCCCCGCACCCCGCGAGGTCGCCGACCTCGACGCCGGCACCTTCGACCCGCGCTGCCCGCAGTGCGGCAGCGTCCTCGTCCCCGGACTGGTCGGCGAAGACGCGCCGCTCGACCCGCGCAACGTCTACGCGGCGACCAAGGTGCACGGCGAGCACCTGCTGCGCGCCTGGACCCGCGAGACCGGCGCGAGCGCCACCGCGCTCCGCTTCCACAACGTCTACGGACCAGGGATGCCCCGCGACACCCCGTACGCGGGCGTCGCATCGATCTTCCGGTCCGAGCTCGCGCACGTGCGCCCGCCCCGCGTGTTCGAGGACGGCGGGCAGCGCCGCGACTTCGTCCACGTCGACGACGTCGCGGCCGCCGTCGTGCGCGCGGCCGAGCACCCCGTCGGGCCGGGCGTGACCCCGCTCAACGTCGGGTCAGGGACCGTGACCACCGTCGGGGAGATGGCACAGGTGCTCGCCGAGGTGATGGACGGGCCCGCGCCCGTCGTCACCGGTCAGTACCGGGCGGGCGACGTCCGGCACGTCACCGCGTCGAGCGAACGTGCCGAGGAGCTGCTGGGATGGTCGGCCCAGATCCCCCTGCGCGACGGGCTGGCGGCGATGGTGGCGGACGGGACGTAGCCTCCGCCCCGTGGTTGATCGCTAGCGGGCCGCCGAGTCCGCGAGAAGCGACTGCGCGTGCGCACGGAGAGCCGGGACACGCGGGATGAACGCCCAGAACTGCTCCGGCTTCGCCACGTCCGGGTCTCCGGCGATCCGGAAGGCGTCGGCGGGCATCGAGTCCAGGAGCGGAACGAGCAGATCGGCCTTCGCGGGCGACAAGTAGCCGATCTTGCGCTCGCCGTCGAACACGGCGAGCGTGCTCACGGCGTCGACGTCTGCAGGCTCGCGCACCACGAGGTACTCCGTGCGGTCGACGCTCTCCCGCTCCTCTTCGCCCAGAAGCACGTCGGTCGCGACGATGCGCACCCGCACGGAGTCCACACCGGACAGGTCCAGAACAGTGCGCTCGGCGGGCGCGACCGGCTCGACGCCCGTGACGGGCTGGGGCACGGATTCTGCGACCGGTTCGGGCGCGGACTGGGGCTCAGGCTCGACATCGGGCGCCGGTTCGGACTCGGGCACGACATCAGGGACCGGCGCGGACGACGGCTCGGCGGGACCGTCGGCGACGACAGGTGACTCCACCTCCGCCGGCGCCGGGGCGACGTCCTGCGTGGCCGATGCGGAGAACTTACGTCGAATCTTCGTGAACCAACCCATGCCGGGCACCTTATCGTCCGGCCCGGCAGCGGAACGCCACTGTCCGAGCCGCCTCACGTCGGCGCGGCTACCTCTCGATTCCTTCGTAGCATGCAAAAGTAAACGCATGACGAGTGCACAGCGTGACGTCGACGCCCTGGTCGACTTCTGCAAGAAGAACCTCGGCGAGCAGGAGATCTGGTCCACCCCGGAGGGATATCCCGACAGCCTCGCGTTGTGCATCATCGACGCGATCTACTCGACGGGCTCCCACTACACCTCGGTGACGAACGTGATCGCCAGGTACCGAGAAGCCGGCGGAAGCAAGGACGGCGCCAGCGCGCTCCTGCGCTCGTTCGAGGAGGCGGGCGGACCGCGCCCCTGGGCCGAAACGGTGGCTCAGAACGTCAAGCCGGCCAACACGCGCCCGGGCGCGCCACTGAAGGCAGATGTCATTCGTGATGCGGCCCAGTTGATGGTCGACCTGGAGATCGACACCGTTGCGGATCTCGACGCCGAGGTCGGCAAGAGCCCGCAAGACAACCGGGTGCACACGCGCTGGAAGAAGCTGACCAGTCAGCGCTCCGGAGTCACGTACAACTACCTGCTCATCCTCGCGGGTCAACCGTCGGTGAAGCCCGACCGCATGGTGCTCCGATTCCTGGCCGACGCACTGGACCGCGAGGACTCGCTCAGCACCACCGAAGCGGTCGATCTGATCTCAGCTGCAGCCGAAAAGCTCGAGGTCAGCCCGCGCACACTCGACCACGTGGTCTGGCGATACGCATCGGGGCGCGAGCTCACCGACTGAGCGCGCCGCCTACCGAGCACGATCGGGCCAGCCACCGCCAAGAAGCCGTCGCTGTCGATCACGGCGCTCCTGCCGGATCTCGGCTTCGAGCTTCGCCATGCGCTCAGCCGGAGTTTCGGTGCGCGCCTCGTCATCCTCGGTGTTCGTGAACTCCAACGGGATCGGGTGCATCAGACTCGTCCGCTCGACCTTCATACGATCGCATTCCGATGCGCACATCGCGCGCGGGCTACGTCGACGGATCGCACGCCGGGACACCCACGGCAGCTCACAGAGCTGCGTGCTCCCTCACCTGGGCCTCGCGACCGGTGCGGTCTCGTCGGGCTCGACCGGCGGCTACGCGCCCTGCGGAATCCGGACCTCGACGCTGCACCCCTCGCCCGTCGACCCGACGGCCACCTTGCCGCCGTGGGCCTCGACGACACTGTCGACGATCGCCAGCCCAAGCCCGCTCGCGCCCACGGCGCCGTCGCCCTGGAAGCCGGGTTCAAGGACGCGGCGTCGGTCGTGCTCGGCAATTCCGCCGCACGTGTCCTCGACGACGAGCCGCACTCCCCCGTCGGCGTTCTGCGCGGCGACGAGCACCCGTCCACCCGATCCGCTCGAGCGGACGGCATTGGCGACGAGGTTGTCGAGCAGGCGTGCCAGGTCGTCCGCGTCACCGGTGACGACGACGCCGTCCTCGATCTGCGAGTCCAGGACCACTCCGGCGTCGGTGGCGACGGGCAGGACGTGCGCGACGACGTCGCGCACCACCGCGGCGAGGTCCACCCGGGCGTGGTCGGGCTCGCTGGCGGGCGCGTCGTCGGACCCGGGCCGGGAGAGCTCGGCGAGGTCGTCGATCATCCGCGCCATGCGCTGCACGGCCGACTCGATGCCGTCGAGCGCGGTCGACGGGTCGTCGAACACCCCGTCGCGCAATCCTTGCGAAGCGGCCTGGATCCCGGCGAGCGGGCTGCGCAGGTCGTGGCTCACGAACGCGACGACCTGACGGCGTGCTCCGTCGGCAGCACGCTCGCGCTCGCGTGCGACGGCCAGGCGCTCGCGGGTGTCGGCGAGCTCGGCACTGAGGTGGGCGAGCTCCGCGGTGACGGGCGCGACGGACGCAGCCCCGTCCGACCCGGCCGCGTCCGGTCCCTCCTCCGCGAGCCGCCGCGCCTCGTCGCCGACGCGCTTCAGCTCGCGGCCGAGGGAGCGTCCCAGGATGACGGCGAGCGCCACCGCGAGGACGGAGGTGACGGCGAGGACGAACCAGATCACGTCGGCGTCGTGCGAGGAGAGGAACATCGCGTTGACGTTCACGGCCACGGCCGCGACGACGGCGCCGAACGGCACGAGGGCGGCGACGACGAGCGCGGCGACCAGGGACTGGCGGCGTGCCCACATCACGAGGCACAGACCGATCGCCCCGATCAGGACGGCCGAGGTCAGGGTGATGGCCCCCATGAGCTGAAGGTCGGTCATGCGCTGTGCTCCTCGCTCGGTGCGGGTGCTGCGACGCAGTAGCCTGCGCCGCGGACGTTGATGAGGATCTGCGGGTCGGCCGGGTCGGCCTCGAGCTTGGCACGCAGGCGGCGGACGTGGACCATCACGGTCGAGTCGTCGCCGAAGTCCCACCCCCAGACGCGACGCAGCAGTTCTCGCCGGCTGAACGACCGGCCGGGGTGCAGTGCCAGGAACTGCAGGAGCGCGAACTCGCGCGGTGCGAGCTCCGCGCGCCGTGGAGCGCCGTCCCCGTCGACGACGGCGGTGCGGTCGGAGGCGTCGACGGTGAGCTTCCCCACGGTGATCCGTGAGGGTGTCGGCTCGACGGCGACCGCGCCCCGGCGCAGCAGGGCCTCAACACGCAGGACGAGCTCCCGCGCGTCGAACGGCTTCGCCAGGTAGTCGTCGGCCCCGACCTCGAGCCCGACGATCCGGTCGTCCACGGTGCCGAGCCCGGAGAGCAGCACGACGGGGGTACCGTCGCCGTCCTCGCGGTGCCGGCGCAGCAGATCGAGGCCCGACCGGCCCGGAAGCCTGACGTCCAGGACGACGACGTCCGGTCGCCACGTGCGCCACTCGTGCTCCGCCGTGGCGGCGTCGGCGGACTGGCGTGCGTCGTGACCGGCGGCGCGGACGTGCGCGACGACGGACGCGGCGATGAGGTCATCGTCGTCGACGACGAGGATCTTGGCAGGCATGCCCTCAGGTTAGGCGTTGCGGCGCCGAGTCGGCGCAGAACTTCGCGACGGCGTCCACCGTCTCCTGCGCGACGAGGACGCGGTTGTGCCCGTGGCCGTGGGTCACGAGCAGGTGGGCGCCCTCGCCCGCGGCTGCCGCGTGCTCCTCGGCCTCGACCAGCGGAACCTCGGGGTCTGCGTCGTCGTGGACGATCAAGAGCGGGACGCTCGTGGGCCGCAGCACGTGGAACCTCTCGGCTGCCTCCGCCCCGGTCGTTCCGGGCAGCACTCGCTGCATCGCGCGGTCGATCATCGGCGGCAGGAGCCGGGGCGGGAGTCCTGCCCGCACGGCGGCGGTGTCGGCGAGGAAGTCGAAGGTGTTGGGACCGGCGATCGCGACGACCCGCCGGGCAGGGACGCCCTCCTCGACGGCGATCCTCGCCGCGAGCGCCCCGAAGGAGTGCCCGATGATCGCGTCGAGCTCCCCTTGCTTCTCCGCGAGAAGCGAGATGAGGTCCAGGTGATCGAGGAGGGACGACGTCGTCCCGTCTGTCTCCCCGTTGCCGGGCGCGTCGAAGCCCACGACCGTCGCGCCGTCGTCGACGAGCCGGGTGATGATCGCCCCGAAGCGGGACGTGCGGGACTGCCACCCGTGCGCGAGGAGCACCGTGCGGGAGCCGTCGCCCCAGGTGTACGTGACGACGTCGGTGGTCCCGCCGGGGCGGGCGTTCAGCACGACGGTCTCGCGGCGGGCAGCCGCCATGACGGGCTCGTCCTGCGGCCAGACCCGGACGCGCTGCCCGACGGTGAAGAACTTCTCGGCCATGACCCGGGCTGTCGTGTCGGGGGCGACGCGGGCGCCGACGCGCAGGCCGGTCCGGACGAGCGTCTCGCTGAGTGTCACGGTGCTCCAGGTGAACGTGGGCCGACCTCGGCCTGGTGGAAAAAGAATACGCACGACCGTACGCTTATCCGGTGGTGACCACAAGCAGCGGACCCCCAGCCGCCGACGGGCGACGGCTGCGCGGCGAGCGTTCACGCCGAACCGTCCTCGACGAGGCCGTCCAGGTCGCGTCGGTCGAAGGCCTGGACGCGCTCTCGCTCGGGCGGCTCGCCGACGCCGTCGGAGCCTCCAAGAGCGGCGTCGCCGGGCTCTTCGCCAGCCGAGAGAGCCTGCAGCTCGCGACCGTCGCGCGCGCTCGCGACGTCTTCGTCGTCGACGTCTTCCAGCGCGGCATCGACGCACCCCGCGGCCTACCGCGCCTCTGGTCGACCTACTGCGCATGGGTGGACCACTCACGACGACGCGTTTTCCGCGGCGGATGCTTCTTCCGCACCGTGGCGAGCGAGTACGACGCCCGGCCCGGGACGCTGCGCGACACGATCCGTGACGCCCTGGACTCCTGGTCCGAGCACATCCAGACGCTGACGACGGACGCCGTCGAGCGCGGCGACCTTGACGCCGGCGCCGATGCCGAGCTCCTCGCGTTCCAGCTCTCGGCCGCCTACGCCTACGCGAACGACACGGCCCTGCTGCACGACGACGACGCGGCGTACGACCGGGCGCTCGAGGCCGCCCGCGCGACGTTACGCGGCGCAGGCGCCGACCCCGCAGGGTTGACTACCGGCTGACCTCGCCGCCCGCGTAGCGCGCCTCGGGCGGATCGGCCTCGAGCTTCTCCCGCATCACGTCCATCACCTGCTCGGCCGAGACCTCAGGCTCGACCGACGAGACCACATGGACGCCGACGTAGGTGTCACCCACCATCGCGTAGTACCCCTCGGCGTACCGATCCTCCATGCCGTCGATGATGAGCAGATCAGGGTTCTTGAACGGCCCCTCAGCATGCTCCGACCACCCGAGCGGCTCGCTCAGCGTCGACAGATCCCGATCCGCGGAGATCGCTGCCTCAGAACGATCTCCGAACGCCTCAAATGCGACAACTCCGAGCGGTGTCTCGTACCCAGGCTCATCGGCGGCGCGGTCGCAGTCCTCGGCGGCAGATCGCGGGAACTCCATGGCGCTTCCAGGGGCGAGAAACCGCTCCTTGCGTTGACCAAGTTCACCGTTATACGGAACGACGAATGTCTGAATCCTCAGGTCTGGCCCACGATATTGGGAGACCTCCGCCTCGCTTGACCACCGCATCTTCGCTGAAGCCCAGGCTTCCGCGGCAATGCCACATGTCAGCTCTAGGTACAGATAGTCGTCCCAGTCCTCAAAAGGAACCGGATCGAGGTCTGCACTCAAATCGTCAGACCGAATCTCCCAACGCGACTGCTCCACGCCGCACCCGGTGATCAGGAGCGAAACGACGACTGCTACGACCAGAAGACGGACCTTCAGTAGGTCTGCCATATATTCGCTCCTCCGTCTGCACCCTTGTCGAACGCGTCTTCTAGGCGCTCTCTTCCCCCACCGCGCCCGTCGTCTCGGCTCTCGTAGGCGCTGACGGCAACCAGAACGTAGGCATCCCTAGCCTGATCAATCTCTGCTCTCGCCACTCGAATCGCCTCGCCTTCGTTGTCGACAAATCCGACTCCGAGCGACATTCCAGTGCCAGCCGTGGCCGCGATCGCACCTGACGCGACGCCCGCGGGGAGTGTGGCCACAGAGATCCCTGCCGCGACCGCGGTCACTACATACGCGGCCACCTCGTCGTCAAACCTGCCTTCTTCGATAAGGCGACCTTGTATCGCTCCAACGACAGCTCCGGAGCTCTTCATCACCTGAGCCGCAGATTCATCACGCTGCTCCGCGTCCCAAGATTCAGTCCCGGAGCCGTGATCGGCGATCGCCGTGGCATTCAGCGCGGTCCAGGCCGCCGCCGATTCCGGCGTCTTCGACGTCGCCGCGACGAGCCGACTCACGTCGACCATCTCGAGGTCCGCGAGTTCGTTTCCGTCGAGCGAGTCCCGCACGTTGTCTTCGGCGCCGATCACGAGGAAGTCGCGGCGATATGCGCGGGTCAGCTGCGCCACCGCTTCGTCGCTGCCCGTGAAGCCCGTGTCGGCGAGGACCGGTGTGGCCAGGGTGACGAGGCGTGTCGCAGCGTCGTACTCGGCTGGCCTCTGCGCGGTGGTGACGGCTTCGGCGTAGGCCGTGGCAAACGCGAGATCGCCATGCGGGAGCGTGGACCACGTGGCGATGCGCTCCTGCGCTTCCGCGTCGCTCTCCGGCGTGAGGAAGGACCGAAGAGACTCGGGATGCTCGGTCAGCCCGACGAGCGTCGTGACGGCGAACGCGTGCACGCCCTCAGCAGTCGGAATGGAATCCGTGGGTGCGTACTCCGAGTCGTGATGAGCCCGGGCCGCCCCGAGAAGCACGTCGGCAGGAAGGGTCGGCGACCCGATCAGTGCGATGAGCTCTGATGCCGGCGCGCGCGAGGTCGACTGACGCGCCCACATCGCGTGCCCGAGTTCCTCCTGCTCAGACCGGGCCAGTCCCTGTGCCCACGTCCCGAAGGCAAGGCGCAGGGTCGCTCCTGCTGCCGAGACTCCCACCGGAGAGATCACCGCGAACAGGCTCGCGGTCTCCTCCAGGCCGGTGCGGGCGAAGAACGCATCGGCGAAGCCGTCGTTTTGGCCCTGGCCGGCCAGCAGCACTTCCAGCTGCGCGACAGCAGCCGCACGCTCCTCCACGCCCAACGTCCCGGACACGATCCGCTCGGTCAGCGCCGCGGCGGCCTCCCCGGCCTCGAGCGCCACCGCGAGGTCCGCCGCTCGGCGCCCGGCCTGAGCAAGATCGCTGCCCCACCCGCCACCGAGAGCCCGGACCGTGGGCGGGTCCGCGACCGCACCCAACCGGGAGACGACGTCGTGGTCCCAGTCCTCGCGCTCCGTACACAGTGCTGCCCAGTCGGCGTGCACCTGCTCGAGGGTGTCGACCGCCGCGAGCCAGGTGTAGAACGAGGCGGGCGGGTCGAGCGGGTAGGACCACGGCCGCTGCCACCAGTCCCCCGGCAGCACCGCCGGCGGGTTGCACCACGTCGCCTCGTCCACCGCACGCCCATGGGCATGGACGGCCTCGGACCGCGCACTCGCCTCCGCCTCGACCAGAAGACCGGCCCGGCGCGCGTACTCCTCGAACGCATCGGCATGAACGTCCACGAGATCGGCACCGTCGGCAAGAGCCTGCACCAACGGATCGATCAACCCCTGGACCGTCAGCGTCTCCTCTGCCACGGCGTCCACCGCCTGCCCGCGCATCGTGGCCAGCCGGCCTCCGGCCAGTGCGAGATCGTCCTGGCGGTCCAGCAGCCGCCGACGCTGCTCGCGCCACCGCAACGCCGCCGCACGGATACCGAGCACGTCACCCGCCCCCGGATCACCGTCCAGACCACCGGCCACGCTCACCCCGCAGCCTGTCCCAACAGGCGGTCCTCCTCGGCGAACCGGGCCTGGATCCCCGACATCGCGGTCGCGAGCCCGGCCACGACCTCCGCCACCTCGGTCCCCGCGCCCCGCAACAACTCATCCAGATCCTCGAATGCCGCCGCCACACTCGGCGTGCCGAGAGCACCGGATGGCGTCGCATCCCCGAGCACCGTCGCCTCCGCAGCAGCCCGCAGGTGCCGGTATGCGCCGTCCAGCCCTTCGTCGTGCACGTCGAGATTCGCCACGATTCCCTCTGCCCCCACTGTCCGATTCGTCAGGCAGGCTAGCGGAGAACCGGACGTCAACCTTTGCGTTGTCCACAGCCCGACCTCGGGCCGTCAGCCGATCGTCAGCCCCGAACAGCGAGCGAACACGCCTGCGGCCGCCTACCGTCGAGATCGTGACCGAGACCTCCGTGCCCGAGCAACACGCGCAGCCCGCCCCGCCCGCGGTGCGGGCCGACGTCGTCCTGCCCTGTCTTGACGAGGCCGAGGGGCTCGCGTGGCTGCTGCCGCGACTGCCGGAGGGGATGCACGCGATCGTCGTCGACAACGGGTCGACCGACGGGTCGCAGGACGTCGCCCGCGCCCACGGCGCCACGGTCGTGACGGCCGACGTCAAGGGTTTCGGCTCTGCAGCCCACACCGGCCTCGAGGCGGCGTCTGCCGACATCGTCGCGTTCATGGACGCCGACGCGAGTCTCGACCCCGCTGATCTTCCGAAGGTCGTCGGTCCGGTCGAGGACGGCACGGCGGACCTCGTCCTGGGCCGACGCGACGCCGCCCGTGGGGCGTGGCCGTGGCACCTGCGGTTCGCCAACCGCGAGCTGGCGCGACGCACCCGCCGCCGCACCGGCGTCGTGCTCCACGACCTCGGTCCGATGCGCGCGGCACGCCGCGAGGCGCTGCTGGCTCTCGACCTGACCGACCGCCGCTCGGGGTATCCGCTAGAAATGGTCGTGTCGGCGTCCGACGCCGGATGGACCGTGACCGAGGTCGACGTTCCATACGTACAACGCAAGGGAAGGTCGAAGGTGACGGGTACTCCGTTGGGAGCGTGGCGTGCCGTGCAGGACATGTCGAAGGTGCTGGCCCGATGAGCGCGGTCGAGCCCGTGCGGACGATCGTCGTCCTCGCGAAGGCCCCGGAGCCGGGGCGGGTCAAGACGCGTCTGCACGGCGAGTTCACTCCGGAACAGGCGGCCGATCTGGCCCGCGCCGCGCTCGAAGACACCCTGGACGCCGTGGCCGCGGTGCCCGACGTCGCGCGCGTCCTGGTGCTGGACGGCGAGGCGGGCCCGTGGGTCCCCGAGGGCTTCCACGTGATCCCGCAGGTCGAGGGGGGTCTGGACCGCCGCCTGGCGGGTGCGTTCGCCGAGACGGCCTACGAGTTCGAGGGACCGATCCTGCTCGTCGGGATGGACACCCCGCAGCTCGCCCCGTACCTCGACGTCGACATGGCCCGGCACGACGCCGCGCTGGGCCTGGCCGAGGACGGCGGATTCTGGGCGATCGTGCTCCCGAAGGGCCTGAAGGACTTCTACACCAGCCTCTTCCACGGCGTGCCGATGTCGGAGCCGACGACGGGCGCCGCCCAGCTCGAGCGGATGCGCGAGTTCGGGCTGCGCGTCCAGATCCTGCCGACGCTGCGGGACGTCGACGACCCGGACGACGCGAGCGCCGTCGCCCGGTCCGCGCCGGGGTCGCTCTTCGCGGCAGCGTGGGCCGAGGCGAGCGGCGCCGACTCGCCGTCGGGACTGCGCGAGCGCGCGCTGACGACGCCTCCCGGAGAGATGCTTCCCTGATGACGACGACGGATGCCGCGATGCCGGCGGGCACGGCGGAGACCGCTCGCCGCGCCTCGGCGCGCGTGCATCCGCTGGCCCTGTACGAGCAGGCGCTCTCGGGGGTGCCGGTCCTCGCGGTCGGTGCCGCCGAGACGCGCCTGCTCGACGTGGCGACGTGGGCGGCCCCGACGAGCGCTGTCGACGAGATGATCCTGGCGCGGTGCGAGGGGCCGGTGCTCGACGTCGGGTGCGGGCCGGGCCGGATGGCGGCAGCACTCGGTCGACGCGGGGTGCCGTGCCTCGGCATCGACGTCTCTCCGCGGGCCGTGACCGAGGCGAGGTCGCGCGGCGCGCTGGCCCTGCGGCGCGCCGTCGAACGTCCTCTGCCCGGCGAGGGCCGCTGGGGGACGGTGCTGCTCGCCGACGGCAACGTCGGCATCGGGGGCGACCCGACGGCGCTCCTGCGGCGCTGCGCCGAGCTCGTCGAGCCGGGTGGCCTCGTCCTGGTCGACACCGACCCGGACCCCGACGTCTGGGACACCACGCCCGTGGTGCTGCGCGGCCCGGACGGCCGGGAGAGCCACCCGATGCCGTGGGCCCGCGTCGGTGCACGCGCCCTGCTCCGCATCGCGGCCGACGTCGGACTCCGGCTGAGCGAGGAGTGGGACCTGGACGGGCGGACGGTCGTCGCGCTCCGTCGCCCGGTGCGGACGACGCTGCACCGGCGTTGAGCCGAGCCGAGGTCCGCGGGTCAGGCCGCGCCGACCGCCCGTGCGCGACGACGCGTGGTCACGAGTCCGCCGATCACCACGCCGACGACGACCACGGCCAGGGCGACGAGTACCGCGGCGAGCGGGTCCTGGGGCACTACGGACGGGTTGCGCCGCCCCTCCGCGCCCATGAAGACACCGACGCCCAGCAGAGCGAGGACGCCCAGCGCCAGGAGGCCACCACGCAGGGCGGGCCGCCACGTCTCGGGCACCCGGGGCAGCACGACAAGTCCCAGCAGGATCGCCACCGGCGCCAGGACGGCGTCGTGCACCACGATCCCGCCGGCGAGCCACAGCAGCACGGAGACCCACTGGTCGGGCGGGACGCGGACCCAGGCGGTCCACAGGCCCCACGCGATCATCGCGGCCCCCGCGGCCCACAGCGCCCACCGTGTCGCGATCATGCGATCACCGGTTCGACGACGGCGAGGCGGTTGACCCACTTGGTCTGCAGCACGCCCGGACGGTTGGGAGCGATGATGCGCGCCGGGTACCCGTGGTCCAGGTTGAGGTCCTGGCCGTTGAGCCGCAGCGCGAGGAGCGTGTCGTCCGACGCGACGTAGGACGCCTGCAGGACCGACCGGCTGTACGCGCCGCCGACCTGCAGGCTCGCGACGGAGACGTCGTGCCCGCCGTCCCCGACCCGGCCGCCGGCCCGCTCGACGAGGTCGCGCACGCGCACCCCCTGCCAGGTCGCCATGGCGCTCCACCCCTCGACGCACGCGATCGGGAGGTCGGCCGTGTGCTGGTCCATCGCCAGGAGGTCGTCCCGCGAGAGCTGGACGACGCCGTCGGGCCCCTCGAGCTCGAGCCTCCACGCCGGTCCGACGACGTCGCTCGTCACCTGCGCGGAGGCGGCGGTCTTGTTGACGGGCACGCCCTGGCTGCCGACGCGCGGGTCGCGGGGGGCGAGGACGGAGAGCGGCGCGAGGGGGCGGACGGTCTGTCCGACGGTCAGGGCGACGGCGCCGAGCGTCGTCACGGCGACAGCCGTGAGGAACCCGCGCCGCGTCGCCGTCGCCTCGGTGGTCGAGCGGTCCTCGGCCGGGTGGAGGTCGCCGTCCGGGATCGACATCAGGTCGCCGTCGGAGATGTGGGTGCGTGGCAGCGGGCTCTCGTCGGCGATCTCCGGGTCGACGATCTCGCCGTCCTTGATGCGTGCGCGAAGCGCGGGCACGATCACCGGGAGCTTGACGCCCACGTGGATCAGCAGCGACCCGATCACCACCCACGACGTCGCGTAGTGGACCCCGACGAACCCGAAGCTCCACGGGTACCACTGGAAGGTGTTGAGCACACCCGTGACGAGCTGGAACGTCGCCGTCGCGACGAGCACCGCGACCGAGAGCCGCTCGAGCGCGTGCAGCGGGCCGCGGACCGGGGGCTGCTCGAAGAGGGCCGGGTAGGCGGCGTACAACTTGGCCAGCAGCAGCGGGACACACGCGATCCCAGCCCCGACGTGGATCCCCTGCGTGACCCGGTACAGCCAGGCGGGGTCAGGGCCGAGCGGAAACCACGCCACGGGGTTCTGGTGGACGTGGGAGTAGAGGCCCGTGAGGAAGACGAGCAGGAACGCCGACCCGAGGAGGACGCCCACCCGGGCGACGACTCGGGGATCGTGGATCGCGGAGGCGAAGTCCTCCGTTCGCGGCAGGCGCGGTAAGCGGCTCCGACGCGTCTCGTCCTCGACCTTGGCCATACCGCGATCGTAGGGAGCGCTCGGAGGAGCTGCGCGGTCAAACCTCCGCTGCCGCCCTGACAGTCACCTGACGAACGAGCGGGCCGTACGCCCGCGGCTCACCACGGAGTCACCACCAGCGTCTCGATCGCGATCGCCGTCGCGGCCTGCGCCCCGAGCCACCAGCGCCACGTGCGGCCGTCGCCCGGCCTCTCGCCGGTGCCCGTGCCGAGCGCGAGCGCCCCGGCGACGGGGACGATCCAGCACGCGAGCGGCAGCCAGACGCGCTCGACCTCACCGCGCTCGAACCCGCCGAACGCGCCGGCGGCCGCCGCGACGATCGCGAGCGCCGCGAGCCACGCCGTCGCAGGGTCGAGCCGTCGCCAGCGAGCCGTCCCGCCGACACCGGCGGGGCCGATCAACGCGCCGAGCAGGACGATGTCGGCGACGAGGAAGTACCCGTACGGTCGCGCGGACGCCTTCCCGTTCGACCACGCCTCGTGCGTCGCGGCGATGCCGTCCCAGAGCCAGAACCCGGCGAGCCCCCAGGCGACCAGGGTGGCCACCACGAGCAGACCGGCGACGACGGTGGGCCACCACCGTCGCGTGACGATCGGGACGGCCAGCACGACGAGTCCCATGTGCAGCAGGCCGTAGCTGAGGAACGGTGCCCACCCGAGGAGCAGCCCGGCCCCGACGACGGCGGCCCAGCGCGCTCGTCCGCGCGACGTCGTGCCGACGGCGAGCAGCGCGGTGCCCCAGGCGAGGACGCCCGCGTAGAAGGCGTCGGCCGACGTCGCGACCCAGATCGCGGACGGCGCGAGGACGACGGCCGGCATCGCCGCGCGCGCGGTCCGCTCCCCCGCGGCACCGCCGAGCAGCCGGATGGTGAGCGCGACGGCGACGACGGCGGAGGTCCCGGCGAGGATCACGAGCGCCGCGGCCCAGCCGGCGCCGCCGAGCCCCACCCGGTCCATCCCGGCGAGCAGCAGGGTGAAGCCCGGCGGGTGCCCGCGGACGTGCACGGGGTAGCTCATCGGGTCGGACTGCAGGGTCGCGAGGAACCCGCTCGGATCGGCGGAGGCCCCGGGCACGGCCGGCAGATAGTCGTTCTCGTTCGTCAGCGGCTCGGTCAGGTCCGACCACCGCACGGAGGCGCCCAGCGCCAGCGTCCACGCGAGAGCGGTCGCCCACCCGACGGCGAGCAGGACGCCCCACCGCAGCGTCCGCGCCAGTCGTGGCCCGCGCCAGAGCACGAGGGCCGCGACACCGACGGCGGCGAGGGTTCCCCACCCGGCCTCGGTGATCCGCAGACCGGCGAAGGGCGGTGCTCCGCCGAGCAGCAGCACCTCGTCCTGGTCCTGGAGCCACCGCCCCCACCACCACACCAGCGGGACCGAGACGGCCCACACGACGGCGGCCAGGAGCGGTGCGTACCGCCTCACCGGCGTTCCTCGAAGAACCCGCGCAGGAGGTCGCCGCACTCCTGCTCACGCACCCCGCCGATCACCTCGACGGTGTGCAGGACGGCGCGGTCGCGCACCAGGTCCCACACGGATCCGGTCGCTCCCGCCTTCGGGTCCCAGGCCCCGAGCACCACCCGGGGGATCCGGGCGAGCGTGATCGCACCCGCGCACATCGCACAGGGCTCGAGCGTCACGATCAACGTGCACCCGTCGAGGCGCCAGCTCCCCAGCGTGGCGGCCGCCTGGCGGATCGCGAGCACCTCGGCGTGAGCGGTCGGGTCCCCGCCCTCCTCGCGCCGGTTGTGCCCCACCCCCAGCAGCGTGCCCTGCGGTCCGACGACGAGCGCACCGACCGGGACGTCGTCGGACGCCAGGGCGTGGGTCGCCTCGTGCAGCGCCAGGCCCATCAGGGCGTCCCAGACCTGGCGGCGCGCGGCGAGCGTCACCGGGGGAAACGTGTCGGCGGCCCAGGGCAGGGAGAGGCCCGGCGCGTCGGGCTCGTTCTCGCTCACCGCCCCAGAGTCTCAGACTCTGGTGCCCCAGGCCCTCTCCCGCGAGACAGCACGACCGAACGAGTCCCTGACGGGTGCCCGACACGGCTCCGAGGGCGTCGGCCGAGTAGGCTCGTCGGTATGCGCGTCCACGTCGTCGACCACCCCCTCGTCGCCCACAAGCTCACAGTCCTGCGAGACGTCAACACCCCGTCACCGAACTTCCGCCAGCTGGTGGACGAGCTCGTGACGCTCCTCGCCTACGAGGCGACCCGGGACGTGAAGACGGAGCCGCACGAGATCGAGACGCCCGTCGCCCCGACCGTGGGCGTCCGGATCGCCGAGCCGATGCCGCTCGTCGTCCCGATCCTGCGCGCAGGCCTCGGGATGCTCGACGGCCTGACCCGGCTGCTCCCGACCGCCGAGGTCGGGTTCCTGGGCATGCAGCGCGACGAGGAGACGCTCGAGGCCGTCACGTACGCCAACCGGCTCCCCGACGACCTCACGGACCGCCACTGCTTCCTCGTCGACCCGATGCTCGCCACGGGCGGGACCCTCGTCGCCGCGATCGACTACCTCCTGGAGCGCGGCGCGCGGCACGTCACCGCCGTCTGCCTCCTGGCCGCCCCCGAGGGCATTGAGGTGCTGAGCACCGCCGTCGGCGACCGCGCCGACGTCGAGCTCGTCGTCGCCGCCGTGGACGAGAAGCTCGACGAGAACGCGTACATCGTCCCGGGCCTCGGCGACGCCGGCGACCGGCTCTACGGCATCGTCTGACCCGCCCGCCCTTTCGGGCATCCCGAAGCATTCGAGCGAGAAGTCTCGAATCTCGGACGAGTTCGCGTTCACCCCTTGGCAGATGCCGTCTCGTGGTGGCATGCTGCCCTCATGACCACACATCGGAGCACAGCGCGCCCCGTCGCGCTGCCCTCGATGTGTATGTGTCTCTGTTGTCAGGCCTGACCCAGCCCTGACCCCGCCGACGCCAGCCGTCGGCACCGCCGAGCCCACCGTGCGCTCGCGACCCCCAACGGAGACATCATGACCACGCTTGCCCCTGTCACCCCGCGCATCAGCCACCAGGACTTCCTCGACCGCCTCGCGTCGATCGGCATCCCCCTCGTCCGCATCTCCGTGGACGAGCGGATCGCGACCGTCGACGGCGTCGAGCACCCCCTCACGCAGCGCGAGGTCGACCTGCTCAACTTCCTGTCCGCGGCCCCCGGCCGCGTCGCCAGCCGCGACGACCTGCTCGCGACCGTCTGGCGCGGCGAGCGGCTCCGCGCCGGCACCCGGACGGTCGACGTCCACGTCGGCCGACTCCGCACCAAGCTCGGCCTCGACGCCGTCCGCACGGTCCGCGGCGTCGGCTACGGGCTCGGGCCCGACGTCCAGGTCGTTCGAGGGACCGGACGTGCCGCTCACCACGGCGGCATCCCTCACCGCGCGGGGACACGCCTGCGCGGATAGTTTCTGCACATGCGCATCGTCATCGCCGGAGGCCACGGGCAGATCGGCCTCCGCCTCACACAAGCACTGATCGAACGCGGCGACGCCGTCGTCAGCCTCGTCCGCTCCGCCTCACAGATCCTCGACGTCACCGACCTCGGCGCCACCGTCGCCATGCTCGACCTCGAGCAGGACGACGCCGCCGAGATCGCCCACGCGCTGAAGGACGCCGACGCCGTCGTCTTTGCCGCCGGTGCCGGGCCGGGCAGCACGATCGCCCGCAAGGACACCGTGGACCGGGCCGGTGCCGTGCTGCTGGCCGACGCCTGCGAGATCGCCGGAGTCCGGCGCTACCTGCTCGTCTCCTCGATGGGCGTCGACTCGGTCCGCGGGGGCAAGACTCCCGACGGCGCCGACGAGACCTTCGTCGCCTACCTGCGCGCCAAGGCGGCGGCCGAGTCCGACCTCGTCGCGCGCGACACCCTCGACCTCACGATCCTCCGCCCGGGTCGACTCACCGACGAGACCGGGACGGGGAAGGTCACACTCGCCGAGAGCGTCGAGCGCGGTGACGTGACGCGCGACGACGTCGCGGTGACCATCGGCGAGATCCTGCACGTCCCCGGGACCGAGGGCAAGACCCTGGAGCTCATCGGCGGCGACGTGCGGATCGACGACGCGGTCTACCGGATCGCCAACCCGAGCTGACGCGCGGCCGTCGCGCCCGGCGCTCCTCCCCCGCGTCGTGCGGCGGCTCTGGCGAACGCCGCGACGACCGTCAGGAGCACGTCTCGATCTTCTCCCACACCCAGGGCAACCAGGGACTCGGGGAGAGGAAGCCCAGTCCCGACGTGAGGAGTTCGTAGTTGGCTCCCCGATGAGACACCAGGTCTCCTTCCTCGTACCCGAACTCGTCCCAAAAGCGGAACGTCCACGCGTCGGCGCACTGCGGGGTCCACGGTTCGAGGACGAGGTCCCCAGACTCCCAGGTCTCCGACCCGTCGGTCCCGGTGACGGTCACGACGGTTCCCTCGGTTCCGACCTTTCCGACCGAGAAGGCCCCGATCTCGCCGGCGGCGACCGTGACGTCCATCGGGCGCGCGGACCCGCCACTGATCGTGAACTGTCCGGCCTCCCCGACAGAGGCTGAGTTGTCGATCGTCACCGAGACATCGACGAGGCGGACACCGACCGGTTCGGGGGCGGGTCGGTCGCCGACCGTCAGTTCGGCCGTCGGGGAGAACGTGCGGCACTCGATCGCCGGGGCCTCGGCGGACGCCGTGCTCCCGCCGCCTCCGAGGGCAGTGCGGTTCAGGCGGAACGACACCCAACGTTCCTCCGACGCGCGCAGCGGCGTCTCGATGGTGAACGTGCCCGACTCGCCGGGTCGAAGCGTCTCGGCGTTCGCGGACTGCACGTAGTCGGCACCCGGGTAGTGCATGGTCATGCGCGTCGCCATCGTCCGCGTCGAGTCGTTGCGGAGCTCCCCGACGTAGATGACGCCGTCGCGCCCGCACTGAGCGGTCACGCTCGTGGTGGTCGACCAGTTCGAGAGTCCCAGATCGCCGGTCGCGTACTCCGCGTCCGTCAGCTCGCCGGTGTCGCCCTGTGCGTCGACCCACCACGTCGAGAGCGTCAGCGCGCCGGGTGCGGCGGAGCTTCCCGTCACACGGACGACGTCGCGCGACTCACCCGGCTCGAGCACGAACCCGTCGAGGGCCACGTCGCCCAGGCGCGGCTCGACGCCGACCTGGAACCCGCTGGCGTTCGTCACCACCGTCGAGAGCGTCAGGTGGCCGGTCGCGGGATCCTCCGACGCCGCCACGTCCGCGACCTCGACGAGCGCACCCGTGGCGCAGTCTGCCGCGTCGACGGACCCGACCGGCGAGGTCAGGGTGAACACCTGGTCCGCAACCTCGATCTCGGTCCGGACGGCGACGTCCCCGGCCGGGTGCCCGGCCCCTTCGTCGAGCGTCAGGCGGACGGCCTCCTCCGAGCCCGCGCCTGCCGTGCCGCTGAGCGCGACGGTGTCGCCGTCGCGCGAGGCGCGATCCGCGGGAGTGAAGGCGAGAGTGGCCGTGCCGTCGACGTCCGTCGTGGACACGAGATCCGTGATCAGGGACGCCGTTCCGTCGGTGCACCGGGCCTCGACCGCACCGAGATCAAGTCCGCTCCAGGGCTCGGCGATCGAGAGCTCGGTCGAGTCGTCGTCCGTCACGGTTCCCTCGAGCGCGGATGCCGCGACGCCGATCTGCACGACCCGCGCGCCGAGCACGGGCGCCCCCGAGGCATCGGCGACGGAGGCGACGGTGAACGTCCCCTCGACCGCGTCACCCGGCCCGAGGTCACCCCAGGTCTGGCACGTCACCGCGTCTCCGTCCGCGGTGCAGTCCCAGGCGCGCGAACCTCCGACGAGTCGCAGCCCGGCCGGCAGGGTGACGTCCACGGCTGCACCGTCGAGAGCGACCTCGCCGACGTTGGCCAGGCTGAGGTCGACGGCTGCCGACCCGGGGTTCGCCATCTCCGACGGCGCGGCCACCAGGACCTCGAGCGCCGCGTCGGCGGTGGGATCCGTGGTCGGATCCGTGGTCGGATCCGTGGTGGGGTCTGTGGTCGGATCAGTCGTCGGATCCGTCGTGGGATCCGTGGTCGGGTCCGTCGTGGGGTCCGTGGTGGGGTCGGTGGTCGGATCCGTCGTCGGATCAGTCGTCGGGTCCGTCGTGGGGTCGGTGGTCGGATCCGTCGTCGGATCGGTGGTCGGATCAGTCGTCGGGTCCGTCGTGGGATCCGTCGTGGGATCCGTCGTCGGATCGGTCGTCGGGTCGGTCGTGGGATCCGTCGTCGGGTCGGTCGTGGGATCCGTCGTGGGATCCGTCGTGGGCTCGGGGCTCGGGCATGCCGACACGGAGTGCTCGGCGAGCGTGTGCTCGACGGAGCTTCCTGCGATCTCGGCCACGACCACGGCGGTGACTGCTCCGCCGTCGTACACGCCGTCCGGCTGGAACGTCAGCTCGGTCGTAGACCCCCCCTCGACCGTGACTGGGCGACTCGTCCGGGCGTCGCTCCCCTCGACGTCGTACTGCAGATGCGCGGCGAGGTCTGCGGACAGTATCGACCGGACCGTCGCTCCCAGGCTGACACCCGCGTCGGTGCAGGCGGTCGCGTACTCGACGTCGACGCGACTCCAGGCCTCCTCGACCTCCACGTACGCGCCGTCGGCCGCATCGGTGACGACGGCACCGCTGCGCGACCCGTCGGCCTGCTCGGCGGTCACGGACCCGGCGATCCGGGTGAACCCGGCGGGCGCCGTCGCTCCGCCCGCGACGCTCGCGAGCAGGACGTCACCGCGCTGGCTCTCGCCCGGTTCGACGGTGCCGCCCGCGGTGCAGGTGACGGTCTCCGTGCCCGACTCGCAGTCCCAGGCGCCGTCACCGCCGACGACGCGCAGGCCGTCCGGCACGTCGACGTCCACCGCGACGTACTCGACCGGCCGGTCGCCCGTGCTCTCCACCGACAGCGGAACCCCGACGGTCCCCGGGTTCTGCAGCGCCACGGTCGGCGACGAGAACGCGCCGGAGACCTCGGCCCCCCAGTACCCCGCGGAGATCGGGTCGAAGTGGTGGTCGCGACGGTCGAGGCCGTCGCCCCAGTACGCGGCGCGGAACTCGTACGTCCCGGCGCGCGTGGCCTGGATGCGGAGTGCCACCGACACCGACGTGTGGGCGTCCACCGTGCCGATCCGGCAGGTGACGGTACGCCCGTCGTCCCCGCCGGGCTCGCCGCAGCGCAGGTCGGCGTCGGTGAGGACCGGGACGCCGAGAGCGGTCCCCGCACTCGAGGTGGCGCCGAGCAGGTCGACCCCGTCCGGGAGCCCGACCTCGAGCATCACCGCGCTCGCCGCGGTGCCCCCGGAGTTCACGGTGTCGATCACGATGTCGGTGGGAGTGCGGGCCGTGAGCTGGGTCGGCGGCGTGAACGACACCGCGAGGCTGGCCGGTGCGACGGGATCGGTCGTCGGGTCCGTCGTGGGTTCTGTCGTCGGGTCCGTCGTGGGCTCGACCGCCGGGTCCGGGTCCGGCGCCGGGGCAGGATCGACGTCGGGTTCGCCGTCGGTGTCGGGCGTCGTCCCAGATCCGGTGCCGCCCGCAGGAGTCGCTGCGTCGGACGACCCCGACGGACCCTCAGGGTCCGGGACGCCCGAACCGTCCGAGTCGAGCGGCTCGGCCGCCCCGTCGACCACGGGGACGTTCGAGGGCGACGTCGGGTCGGGGTCCGCGGCGTCCGTCGCCGCGTCGTCGGGATCGGTCGTCGCGTCGTCCGACGTCGCGGGGTCGTCCGAGTCAGTCGCGACACCGGCGCCGGAGTCCGCGTCGGCCGTGCTCTCGTCGCTCTGCGCGACAAACGTGTCGTCGCCACCGCCGAAGAAGTTTCCTGTGGCTGCCGCGACGGCGAGACCCGCGACCGCGAGGATCCCGACCCCGATCGCGGCAGCCACCAGAGGCGCCCCACTGATCGCCGCCGCGAGACCCGCGAAGGTCCCGGCGCCGGTAGCAGCTCCGCCCGCAGCACCGCCGCCCGCCGCAGCACCACCGGCACCCGTGGCACCGCCCGTGCCGCCCGCGGAACCGCTCCCGGTGGACCCGGCAGCACCAGCCGTACCGGCGGCAGCACCAGCCGCGACGGCTCCTGCGATCGCACCGCCGACCGGGAGCGGTGCCCCGACCAGGCCGAGCGCTCCGAGCCCGAGGACCAGGGGTGCGACGATCCCGCGCATGCCGTGTGCGACGTCGCCGAGCTCGACGACCAGGTCCTGACAGCCGCCGCACGTCTCCAGGTGAGCGTCGACCTTGGCGGTCTCCCGCGCCGACAGACCTCCACGCGCATACGCGCCGAGCAGATCCCCCGTCGCCGCACACGCATCGCCCGGGGGCTCGCTCAGGTGCTGCTGGAGGTAGGCCTGACGCAGCCCCTCACGAGCGCGATACGTCAGTGCCGCGGCCCCGTTGGCGCTGAGGCCGAGCATCGGGGCGAACTGCGCCGGGCTCATCGCCTCGACCTCGGAGTACCAGAGTGCGGCCCGCCACCGCTCGGGCAGCCCCTCGAACGCGCGTGCCACGGTCGTCCGCTCGAACCCCTCGAGCATCGGCTCCTCGGTGGAGGCGAGCGGACCCATCGCGGACTCGAACGTCTCGATCTCGTCCGTGGGCCGCGTCCGCGCGCGCCCCTTGCTGGCGTCGAAGGCGAGTCGGCGGACAACAGTAAAGAGGTAGGCCCGGAACGCCGTGTCCGGGCCTTCACCCTTCTGCAGGACGAGCATCACCTTGGTGAACGCCTCGGAGACGACGTCCTCGGCATCGGCGGAGTTCGGCACGTACTGGCGCGCGACCCCCAGCGCGGCGGCGCTGTGGCGGGCATAGAGTTCGCCGAAGGCAGCCTGGTCGCCACGTCGGGTGCTGGCGATCAGCTCTGCGTCGGCGGGCGCCGTCGTGTCGAGCTGCGTCATCTGCCTACCTGTCGTCTTCGTCGCGCCGGAGCAGGCGCTCCCCTACCATACTCAGTCGCGAAACTGACAGGAACACCCTTCCACCCCACGACGGAGCGGAAAACCGCGCGTACCGCGCAGATTGCGTCGCGTTCTCGCGTCATAGTCGGCACTCTCGTGCGTCTCATCAGTATGGAGAACCCGATGGGGCACCGAATCAGCGACGCCGAGCGCGTGCGGGAGCACTGGCGCAGGCAGTCGCTCTCGACCGTCTGGTTGCGCCCCGGGGACTGGCACCACCCTGCCGTCGACGCACTCGCCGAGGCGCTCGCCGACGGCCGCGACACCAGTGCGGCGGCCGAACGCCTCGGCACCGCGCGCGGCGTCGCGGGAGTGAGCATCGGCGAGACGATCGACGACCTGCTGTGCCTGTACCGCGCCGTCGGCGCCGAGACGGACGTCCTCACCCTCCGCGCCCTGGGCACGGGATGGGCCGAGGGTGCCATCGAACCGGGTGCGTCCGACGCCGTCCGGGACCCTGCGTCGGGACTCGTCAGCGCGGAGTACCTCCGGGTCCGTCTCGGAGAGGCGTACGCCCACGCCGCCGCTCTCGGCCTGGCCGCCGGGACGACGTCGTCCCTCGTCCACGTGGACGTCGCCGTCGGTCACGTCGCGCTCTGGCAGCGCGCCAGCCGCGAGGCGGGGGTCGGGGAGGCGCTGCGCGCGGCGTCGGCCGTCGGTCCTGCCGCATCCATCGGTGACGGGGTCTACGCGATCCTCGTCCCGGCGTCGGAGGCGGCGGCGATCGCCGAGGCGGCGCGCCGCGAGATCGAGTCGGCCACCGAGCGGCTGCACCTCAGTGCCGTCCTGCGGCGTCCGCCGCGGATCAGCATCATCACCCTCCCGGCGACGCTCGCCGAGGCCGAGACGCTCCTGGACGACCTTCGACGCTAGCGGAGACTCGCCGTCGTGCGTCGGTGGCGCCCTACTCCTGCGGAGGCCGCCAGAGCACGAGCGAGCGCGACGACACCTCGCGCCGGCCGCGCCGACCGCGCGGCACGGCGACGGTCTCCCCGCTCGACCCCGTCGCGAAGACGCGGGTGCCCGTCTCGACCCGGGCGTGCAGGGCCTCGACCCGCGCGGCCAAGATCTCGACGCGGCGCTCGAGCTCGAGGATCCGCTTGATGCCGGCGAGGTTGATCCCCTCGTCCTGGCTCAGCCGCTGCACCTCAAGCAGACGCTCGACGTCGCGGTAGGAGTACCGGCGTCCGCGCCCCACCGTCCGGCGGGGCGAGACGAGGCCGAGGCGGTCGTACTGCCGAAGGGTCTGGGCGTGCATGCCCGCCAGCTCGGCCGCCTGCGAGATCGCCAGCAACGGTGCGTCCGGGTCGATCCTCACGACGTCGCTCCCTCCTCGGGCCTCCGCCCGCCTCTGTCCTGCCTCCGTGTGCCTAGCTGCCGGCCCTCTCGGCCAGGCCTTCACGGACATCCTCGTCGCCGGTCGCCTGCGCGAGCGCCTCGACCGCCTTCTTGGCGTCCTTCGACAGCTTCTGCGGAACCGCGACCTGCACGGTCACGAGCATGTCACCCGTGCCCTTTGGCGTCACGACCCCACGGCCCTTGACGCGCAGCACCTTGCCGGACGAGGTGCCGTGCGGGATCTTCAACTTGACGGAGCCGCCGTCGAACGTCGGGACCTGCACGGTGGCGCCGAGCGCCGCCTCGACGAAGGAGATCGGCAGCGTCATCCTCAGGTTCCGGCCCTCCATCGTGAAGACCGGGTGCGGAGTCACCGAGACGGTGATGTCGAGGTCTCCGGCGGGACCGCCGCCCGTCCCGGGCTGGCCCTTGCCGCGCAGGCGGATCTTCTGCCCGTCCTTGACCCCGGCGGGGAACTTCGCGTTGACCTTGCGGCCGTTGACGTTCAGCGAGAGCGTCGTGCCCTCGACCGCCTGACGGAAGTCGATCGTCGTCGACGCCTGGACGTCGCGGCCCTTCTGCGCCGGGTTCGGCCGGAAGCCGGCCTGGCCTCCGCCGCCGTAGCCGCCGCCGAACATCGAGCCGAGGATGTCCTCGAACCCACCGGCACCCGCGCCGCCACCCGACGTCGAGTAGCGCTGACGCGTCCCGCCGCCGAACATCGAGCCGAACATGTCCTCGAACCCGGCCGAGGAGCCGCCCGGGCCGCCTGCTGCGAAGCGAGGACCGCCACCGGCCATCGCGCGCAGGCCGTCGTACTGCTGGCGCTGCTCCTTGTCGGAGAGGACGGCGTAGGCCTCGCCGATCTCCTTGAACTTCTGCTCCGCCTTGTCGTCACCCGGGTTGTGGTCCGGGTGATACGTGCGGGCAAGCTTGCGGTAGGCCTTCTTGATCGCGGCGTCGTCGGCGTCCTTCGGGACACCGAGCGCTGCGTAGAAGTCTTTCTCGATCCAGTCCTGACCGGTCACGGCGCCTCCTTTCCTCGGTCATGCTCTCTACGTTCGTCCGTGGGCCCGACCGGGCCCACCACCTGCTCGGCCGAGCAGGCGGCCCGCCCTCAGGACCGGGGTCGAGGGGCGGACCGCATGCTCGGCGCGGTGAAGCGGGTGCTACTCGGGCCCGACGACGGACACGCGGGCCGCGCGGACCACACGCTCCCCGATCCGGTACCCGGGCTCGATCACGATGTTGACCGTCGAGGACGTCGCCTCGGGGTCGGTCGAGTGCATGAGTGCCTCGTGGAGGTTGGGGTCGAACTCGTCCCCGACCGCGCCGAACCGCTCGATCTCGAACTTGGCGAGCGCGCCGTCCAGCTTGTCGCTGATCGCGACGAACGGACCGGTGAGCTCGCCGTGCTGGCGCGCCCGCTCGATGTCGTCGAGCACCGGGAGCAGCCCGGCCAGGACGTCCTGGACGCCCTGGGTCCGTGCCGCCGCGTTGTCACGCACCGCACGATTGCGGTAGTTCGTGAAGCTCGCACGCTCGCGCTGGAGGGCGTCGAGGTGCTCCGCGGCCTCAGCCTTCGCGGCCAGCACGGCGGCGTCCTCGGACGCCTCCTCGCTGGGCTCGAAGTCGAGTGCCTCCAAGGGGTCGCCCTCGGGGGCGTCCCCCGCGGACGCCGCCTGCTCGGCGGCGTCCGCGGGCTGTGCCGACTCGTCCTCGGGACGCTCGTTCTCGGGGGTGGTGTCGTCAGCGGACGTCACTTGCGGTCACCCTCGGTGTCGTCGTCCACGACCTCGGCGTCGACGATGTCCTCGTCGTTCTCCGGGGTCTCGGTGCCCTGGTCGCCCGCGGCAGTCTGCTCACCGGCAGCCTGCTCCTGCGCGTAGAGCGCCTCGCCGATCTTCTGCGACGACGTCATGAGCTTCTCGTTCGCCGACTTCACGGCCTCGAAGTCCTCGCCCTCGAGCGCGGTCTTCACGGCGGCGATGTCTGCCTCGACCTCGGTCACGACCTCGTCGGAGAGCTTCTCCTTGTTGTCGTTGACCAGCTTCTCGGTCGAGTACGCGAACGACTCGGCCTGGTTGCGGGTCTCCGCCTCCTCACGACGCGCCTTGTCCTCGGCGGCGTGCTCCTCGGCCTCCTTCACCATGCGGTCGATGTCCTCCTTGGGGAGGGCCGACCCGCCGGTGATCGTCATCGACTGCTCCTGGCCGGTGCCACGGTCCTTGGCGGACACGTGCACGATGCCGTTCGCGTCGATGTCGAAGGTGACCTCGATCTGCGGCAGACCGCGCGGCGCCGGCGCGATGCCGGTGAGCTCGAACGTGCCGAGCGGCTTGTTGTCGCGGGCGAACTCGCGCTCACCCTGGAAGACCTGGATGAGGACCGACGGCTGGTTGTCCTCGGCGGTCGAGAAGACCTCGCTGCGCTTGGTCGGGATCGCCGTGTTGCGCTCGATGAGCTTGGTCATCACGCCGCCCTTGGTCTCGATGCCGAGGGAGAGCGGGGTGACGTCGATGAGCAGGACGTCCTTGCGGTCACCGGAGATGACACCGGCCTGCAGGGCGGCGCCGACGGCGACGACCTCGTCCGGGTTGACGCCCTTGTTGGGCTCCTTGCCACCGGTGAGCTCCTTGACGACGTCGGTCACGGCCGGCATACGCGTCGAACCACCGACGAGCACGATGTGGTCGATGTCGTTGACCGAGATGCCCGCGTCACGGATGACGGCGTGGAACGGCGACTTGGTCCGGTCGATCAGGTCCTGCGTCATCTGCTGGAACTGCGCACGCGTGAGCTTCTCGTCCAGGTGGATCGGGCCGTTCTCCGACATGGAGAGGTACTGCATCGAGATGTTGGTGCTGGTCGCGGACGACAGCTCCTTCTTGGCCTGCTCGGCCGCCTCGCGCAGACGCTGCAGCGCGATCTTGTCCTTGGACAGGTCGACGCCCGAGTTGTTCTTCACCTGCTTGATGAGGTGCTCCACGATGCGCTGGTCCCAGTCGTCACCACCGAGGCGGTTGTCACCGGAGGTCGCGCGGACCTGGATGGTCGAGAACTCGTCCTCGTCCTTGCCCACCTCGAGGAGGGAGACGTCGAACGTTCCGCCACCGAGGTCGAAGACGAGGATGAGCTCGTCCTCCTTGCCGCGCTCAAGGCCGTAGGCCAGAGCAGCCGCGGTGGGCTCGTTGACGATACGCGTGACGTTGAGGCCTGCGATCTGTCCGGCGTCCTTGGTGGCCTGACGCTCGGCGTCGTTGAAGTAGGCCGGGACGGTGATGACGGCGTCGGTGACGGCCTCGCCCAGGTACTCCTCGGCGTCGCGCTTCAGCTTGCCGAGGATGCGAGCGGAGATCTCCTGCGCCGAGTACTGCTTGTCGTCGATCTCGACCGACCAGTCGGTGCCCATGTGGCGCTTGACCGACGAGATGGTGCGGTCGACGTTGGTGACGGCCTGACGCTTGGCCACCTCACCGACGAGCACCTCGCCCGACTTGGAGAACGCCACGACGGACGGGGTGGTGCGGGCGCCTTCGGCGTTCGCGATGACGGTGGGCTCGCCACCCTCGAGGGTGGAGACCACCGAGTTGGTGGTTCCGAGGTCGATTCCTACTGCACGTGCCATGGTCAATCCTCCGTTTGCTTCGGGTGCAGGGCCCGCGGGCGGTCGTGCACGGAGAACCGTGCGACACCCCGAACGGGCTGGTTGAGTCTGCTGCACTCAAGGTAAGCCTGCCTCGCTCGGCATTGCAAGCGCTGGAGTCCAATCTTGAGTCTATCTGGCTCAACTCTGCACGCGACCTACATATTCCCGGGCCGAACGCGCGATCCAGAGCCTGATGATTGTAGTTTCGCGTTACAGATGGCGAATTTCGCGTTAAGGTGTCGGCAAGTTGGCGAGTTTCGCGTTTGCGTGTCGGTACGGGAGGATCTGCTCGTGCCCAACAGCGACGTCGAGGTCCGGTATCGGACCCGAACCCTGGACGACGTCATCACAACCCTCGATGCGGTGGATGCCCAACGGATCGCGGCCGGCTCCCCAGTCCGAGAGTTCCCTGTGTACATGGGCAGGGCGAACTACTCCGGGTACTTCTGGTCGGCCACGATGCGCGACCACGTCGTCTACGAGAGCCTCCTCGAACAGTCGTGGCTCTGGCTTGCAGACTTCGCCCCCGAGATCACATGCATCGCGGCTCAACCGATGTACGTGCGCGGGCCTGATGGCGACCGCTTCCGCACTCGCGTCCCCGACTTCTTGTGCCTCACCTCGAGTGGCTCCGTGCGCGTGGTCGACGTGAAACCTGCGCCGATGCTCAAGAAGTCTGAGGTGACCAGTTCTCTGGCTTGGATGGCCGATTTGTGCAGTGCGCGTGGCTGGGAGTACGACGTGTGGACCGGGCCAGACCCCGTGGTTCTACGCAACGTTCGTTGGATCGCCGCGGCTCGAAGTCCGCAGGCGCTGGAGATTCTCGATGCTAGAAGCACAGTCCGCTCGGCCCGCGGCGGAGCCACCTTCGCTGACCTTGAGTCCCGTCTCATCTCCACGGGCTGCAGGTCCCCTCGCTTGGAGATCCTGGGAGCGCTGTGGCTCGGATTGCTGAGCGCTGACCTCCGTGTCCCGCTTGCCCCCGACTCATGGTTGGAGCCCGCAAGTGTCTAGCCGACCGGTAGTGGAAGTGAAGATCGGTACTCGAGTTTGGTGGCACGGCGAGTACTGGGGAGTGCAGGGCTTCGTTGACGGCTTCGTCCAGCTCAGAGCGCGGGACAAGGTGGCGTCAGTCGCCATTGCAGACCTTGCGCGAGCCTCACTCGATGAGGCGACCGACAACGAGCATACCGATCTACCTCTGGAGGGCAGCGCTGCACTCACCTCGCTTACGTCCGCCCAGCAGGATCATGTTGAGAATCTCGCCGCCGCGATCCGCACGCTCCTCGACGATCCAGCACCCCTAGCGCCACGGATTCGCGGCGCGGCGAAGAAGCTGGGGATATCCACCCGCTCTCTGGAGAGGCGGGTCTCGGCATACCGCAGGTTCGGTGTGGCTGGACTCATGGACTCACGCCGCACAGGAACTCGTACATCGAGGATCGATCCTCGCTGGGATGAAGCGTGCTTGAAGGTGCTCCACAACTACACATACGCATCCACCCCGACAAAATCGGCTGTAATCGCGCAGACTGCTCGAGAACTCCTGGAGACCTACGGCCCGGACGTCGTGCCAATGCCGCACCCGGCATCAGCGTATCGGCGTCTCGATCGGCTATCAAAGGGGCAGTACACCTTCGGAAGTGCAAGTGGTCGCCGCTCAGCAGCAGAGCGTCCGACAGGCGTCCTAGGCAGGTTGCGAGCCGATCGGCCGGGGCAATACGTCGTGCTGGACACAAACGATCTAGACGTTTTTGCGATGGAACCGGTGACGCTGCGCTGGGTGAAGGTTCAACTGACTGCGGCGATGGACCTGTACTCGCGTTGCATCGTCGGCCTAACGGTGACCCCGGTCTCCACCAAAGCGGTGGACGTGGCGAACGTCCTCTACCAGTGTGTGCAACCTGGCGACGAGGCCGAGCTGACGGGGAAGTTCCCTTACCACGGGGTGCCTGATGCGGTGTTAGTCGGCACCGAGGTGCCGGATCACCGACTTCTGACTCGTCAAGGCGGCCTGCCAGCGGTGTTCGCAGAATCCATCGTTGTGGATCGCGGTAGGCAGTACATCTCTTCGCACGTCATAAGCGCGTGCGCACGGCTGGGGATCTCGGTGCAACCCGCAAACCCAAAGAAGCCAACGGACAAGCCGACGATCGAACGATTCTTCCGCACGATGCGCGAAGGCCTGCTCCAGCACCTACCTGCGTACAAGGGCCCCAACGTGTACTCACGAGGAAGAGACGTCGAGAGCGAGGCGTTTTTGTGGGTGTCCGAACTCGAGCAGATCATCCGCGAGTGGGTCACTACCGTGTACCACCAGAGCCCGCACAGAGGACTGACCGTCCCCGAACTTCCGCGGGCTGAACTGAGCCCCATCGAGGCGTACAACCTCGGGATCGCCCGGACTGGCGGCATGGTGCTGCCCGCCCACGTCGGCCTCGCGTACGAGTTTCTCGACGTTCAATGGCGCACGATCCAGCACTACGGAGTAGACATCGGCGGGCTGAGGTACGACGGCAAGGCGCTGAATGCGTATCGTGGCCGGCGATCGGAATTCACCGGCAAGCACACAGGCAAGTGGCCGTTCTACATCGATGCGCATGACGTGCGGCAGGTGCACTTCAAGGACCCCGCCGACGGCGCCTGGCATTCTCTGCGATGGGAACACGCACCCGCACTTGGGGCACCGATGAGTCAGGACGCTGTGGAATACGTCAAGCGTCTCGCTCTCCGTGAGGACCGGCACGTCGAACCGCAGTCGGCGCTCGACGACCTTCTACAGCGGTGGGAACGTGACGCCGTGACCGACCGGCGCGATCGCAACCTGGCTATCCGTCTGAGCGCACAGCGCGGAGAACCCCTGCCTACCGAGCCGACCGCGTCCGAAAAGGTAGCAGCTCTGCCGCGCGTTGTGAGCCTTGCCGGTGAACGGTCAGCAAGGAGACTGCGGGTCGAGGAGGACGAGCTCAGCGTGTTCGAAGAGTTCCCACCCGACGAGTTTGGGTACTCGGTGATCGACGATTGAGTAACTACTGGGCCGAATGGCTGCGCATCTACGACACTGACCACTTCACTCTAAGCCGCAAGCAGGGCTGGGACCGATTCGTCAATTCTGCACCCCGCGAGGAGTTCGCCACGCTCTCTCGCACTCAGATGGGGAGACTGTCGAAGGACGAGCGGAGAGACTACAACGAGGCGCGCATGGTGTGGAACGCGAACCTGCCCACGGTACGCACCTCACAACTCGCGCATGCGAACTCCATCATCGACATGGTCCTGGCCTCCGCCCGTCGGGACGGGGATAAGTTGCGTGGTTCAGTCGTCATCGATGCGGAACCCGGCCTCGGCAAGACGACAATCGCCACTCGCTACGGCCGAGCGTTTCATCGCGACCAACACCGCAGGTACGGCACCGAAACGCCTGAAGGGCACCAATTTCTGCCTGTCGCGTTCATACCGATCGCGGCACAGACCACCCTCAAGGGCCTGAATCAGCGCCTGCTGAACTTCTATGGCCATCCGGCTGCCAAAACGGCCACGAAGGACCGGCTGGCCGTACACCTCGTCGACGTCGTTGGCAGCTGTCAGACCCGACTGATCATTATCGATGACATCCATTTCGTGGATTTTAGGAATCGCAACGGCACAGAGATGTCCAACCATCTCAAGTGGCTCGCCAACGAATTGCCTGTCACGTTCGTGTTCGCTGGCGTCGACCTCGAGCAGAAGCGGTTCTTCGATGAAGGCCTCACCGGCGAGGAAGCAGTCCTTGCCCAGACGGCGCGTCGCGCTACCCGCGTCCAGGTGGCGCCATTCTCGATTGCCTCCGACGCTGGAATGACGGCCTGGATCGCAATCCTGCGAGCGTTCGGTACCCACCTGAAGCTGGCGGACGGCGACGGTGAGATGCTCGTTCCCCTTGCGCACGAGATTCATCGCCGCACGCAAGGTCGCGTCGCCTCGTTGACGAACATGCTCGACCGCGCCAGCTACCTCGCAATCAGGTCTGGAACCGAGCGCATCACTGATGACGTGCTTGCCAAGGTCAGGGTCGACAACGCCGGGGAGAACGGTGCCCGCCGTCTCTAGCGCGAACCCACGGCCTGAGAATGTCAACCCCCGCGGGGGACAGGGGCTTCGCCAGGTGCCCGGCGGCTATGACATCGATCGTCTCCCGATCAGCGTCCTCCGGCGAGACGGCGAACTACTGGAGTCCTGGCTTCACCGCACCGCGTTCAGATACGGGTTACACCCTCGGGCAATGCTCGGTGAACTGGGCATCCATGTCGATCCTCAGCGCCGACTCAAGGTCCACGAGTTGTTCGACGACGATGCCGCAATGCGAGCCGGCCAGAAGTTGGGGCTCGAGCCGGCTTCGCTGACCAAGACCGGACGCACTCTCGCCACTCTGCGAAGCGCGCGCGAGGCACACGACGCCATCCTCAACGGGACGACACGGCCACGATTCTCATCGGGCACACGGTGGTGTCCTCACTGCCTAGAGGCGGGCCACTGGGACGAGCAGTGGCAGGATCCCATGTGCTGGTACTGCACGAAACACTCTGTGCACTTGCTCGCTGAGTGTCCACGTTGCGGAATCATGCCCTACTCCACTACCTCCTGGAACACGACACGGGCGGAACCGCGAACGTGCCCGTCCTTCGTGACGGGCGACAAAGTTCTACAAGGTAGGTATCGGATCCGTTGCGGCATTCGACTCGACCAGATTAAGGCGAGAACTGCTAGTCCCATGGAAGTACGAGACCAGCAGTTCATCTTCGAACTCGCCCGCGGGGCGGTTAGCACACCCGAAGCTCCGGTATTCGCATCGGGTCTCCAGGTGCGCGCGCAGGTCGTGTTCGAGGCGATCCTCGAGATGATCTGCGCGGGGAGCGGCATGGCTACGCTCGCGGTCCAACCATCCGAAGCGATGGAGGCAGTCGCTGCGTTCCACGCCGCCATCGCCGTAGTGCGATGTTCGTCGCTCGAGGCCTCGTATGAGGTCGCGCAGTCTCATGGAGTACTGCCTGACGTCGACCGGATCGCAACCCTCGGATCACAGCAGTTGGCCCGCCAGAACCCTCGAAGCCCACTACTCATCGCAATGTGGATGGCCACCATCCACGATGAACTCTCACCCAGCCTCAAACTGACAGTCCGCATGGGTTCAGGCCGGCCGAGGTACCCGGACGGATGGCAGACTCATGACCGCTTCCTCCAAGCCTCCGACGCGCACCCGGCTCTACCAATCTCCTGGATCCCCCAAACCGCGTGGCCCGGCGCCCTGCAACTCGCCGATGCATCAGCCCTCGGGCTGGAGACACCGCACGGTCGGGCCTTCATCTCCATGTGTCTCGCCCGCTACGGGACGACGCGTAGCTGGCGGGCAATTGCTACGTCACTCGGACTACCTGCGTCCGCCGGACGCGGAGTCCACCGCGCCTGGGGGAAGATCGAGGCGGCCGACCGCACGTCCGCGTACATTCAGGCGATCGATCGGTTGTTCATCCAACTCCACGAGGCGCCACCGCCCATCGACTATGAGAGGCGCCGAACATTGCTATGGCATGTCGGCACTCTCGCGAAGTCCATGGCACGCGAGAGTCCGAGTGCCAAGGGGTGGCCGAGCATTTCTCACTTCGACGACCATGTCGAGTTCTGGGCTACGTACACGGGCGGCAGCACCGAGTTCGCCCCGCCTTCCTACCGCGATGCCGCATGGACGGCTACCCGCGGGAGCATCCATAGCCCGCGCCTCGACAATCTCCCAATTCAGGATTCCGCATCGGCGACCGCCGGTGAACCCATGACCTGGACACCGCCTTGAACTGGTACCGGTATGCCCCACGTCCCAGCTCCACACATCAGGCCCCTGAGCGAGAATGCCCATCTCCTCGAGTACACCTTTGCCAGATGGATAGTCGAGGACGAGGCTGTGGGTGTATTTGCCAGGGAAGCGTCACTTGCCGAAGCACTGCGAGTGGGCGCCCCGGGAATTCGCGGACCTCGTCGCCAGACTGCCAAATTGCGCTCCGTCACTGGGGCTGTCCATTGGGCACCCTCAGTAGACCGACTCCGCCACGCTGAGGGCCCACTCGCGGATCGTGCACGATTTGCCCTAGTCCATCGATTGGGAACGAGGGAGCACCTCGAGCCGTGGAGGCTGCTTTCAGGCGGGACGCGGACTGAATGGGCACCAGTCTCTGAGTCCGGCCAACTCACTATTCGCCGTCGGGGCCTTCCTCCGTGGCGACGAGTGCCGTGATGGGCACTTCGAGCGCACGCGCCAGGTCGTAGAGCCGCTCGAAAAGAACGCTCCGTCGACCCCTTTCCAACTCGATCAGGACGTTACGACTCAGCCCACTCTCGAGTGCCAAAGCCTCCTGTGTGAGCCCCGCATCGAGTCGGAGCTTGCGGACCCGCCCGCCCACAAGGACTCGGGAATGCTCCCAGGCGTCTCGCACCTCAGGCTCCACAGAATCTCGACTCATTGGCACGCTTCACATGCCACACTTGCGGGACACGGAAGTCTGCCCTACTAGTAGGGCATGACTCTTGAGGCGCTTGAAGGCCCAACCGAAGCAACCCTCGAACTTCGACTAACTCTTGGCTCCGGAGTAACTACCGGAGCCCTGCGATGCTTCGTTCGCCTGCTCGATGAACTTCAGGTCGACGACGAGGTCGACCTGTATACACCTGCGCTCCCGGGACATCCAGTCTCACTTGGAGTTGAACTCGACGCCCTCACGCCAGTGCCAGCCAACGTGCCGGATACCTCGCTCGCTAGCGGCACCGCCCGCTAGGAATCCCTAGATTACTTGCGTCCTAACCTGCTCCGATTCACGGCAGAAGGGCGGGAATCACGCATGTACGAACCCTCAGAGCCCTCGGTCACATGGACGATCTGCGTGCCACACGCTCTCGACTAGCACGTTCGCTCACTTGCCACCGCGCACGGACGAACTCTCTCCGAAGCCGTTCGGGATGCGGCGCGTGAGTACCCGAGCCGCTGGGAGCGATGGGAGCCAGAACACCTAGGTCGTGACGCGGGCCGCCCACGTGCTGCACCCGGATGTGCGCCTCCTCGCCGACCACGACCGGCCCGTTCTCCCCTGACTCGGGGTGGGGCACCAACTGCGTGAGCGTCTGGATACACCCCGGAATCGGGTACTCGTCCTGCGCATGGGCCAAGAGCGACTTACGTGTGCTCGCGGAGATCGCCATCTCGCTCTCGGAAGTCGAAGGTGTCGTCATCCTTGCAGGCTGCGCGGACAGGTGCCGACGCGGCCTAAGTCTGTCGTGAACATGGCGCCACACTCGATGAGCCCTTGCCCTGGCTGGAGCGGGGACACAAGGAGCAACCGCTCGCGTCTTGCCAAGCTGACATCACGCACGATCTGGTTCGCCCATCATCCGGGACTGCCCCGGGCAGTCCCAATCCACCAGTTCGGACGATGGCGTGAGTACCTGCAGAGCCTCGACGACCTCTTCCATCTCTTGCATGACACGCCGCCGCCGATCGACTATCAGGGACTCAACCGGGGACCCCAGCACCTCCGCCCCGTCGCCAAGCAACTGATACCCGGACTCCGCGCCTCCGCTGGGACCACTTTCACACTCGCGGGACTGACCAGGTCGCTGTGGGCCCTCTCTACGAACGGCGACGCCAGCCTCGCACCACCTGGATACGGTCGCAGTTCCGAGAACCAACCCGCAGCGCCCCGCTCCTCGACGCGGCACTGGTCACGGAGCCATGGCCACAGCACCTACTGCCCCTTGATGGCCCACTGACGTGGAGCCCACCTTGAAGGGGCCTCAGCACGGCGGCTGCCTACTGGGCCTCAGCGTTCCGGTCTCCGGCGGCCGTGCAGATCGACAGAACACTGCAGTGGATCCTCGATAGCCCCCTTCGTACGCACGACGCCCGTCTCCGCTCACTTGCCGCAGCTTTGCGCACGGCAACCGGCATCCCGCGGCTTCCGCGCGCCCTCGTCTCGGACCTGCTCGACACCGCCGAAACACTCCTGCGCCCGAGAACGCCACCAGTGTTCAGAGGACGACCGGTCCACTACCAGCCCCAGTCCGGCTCCCACTCGTCTACACCTCAAGACGACGAGTTCGGCTTGCCGACTGGCAGCTCGACTGGTGAATGATGACTCGCACTGTTGGTGGCTACTGAGAGCATCCTTCGCGAGCACGACGGACGGGCCAAACATGCAGGGACTGCCTGTCCTCGCCCTCGACGAGTACCGCATCTCCGGATGCGTCGCAACCACCCCGTACATCCATGCAACCTCGTTCACACACATCACACCAATCCCAACGCCCGTCGTCTACTAGAACCGACGAGGACCATGGAGACCTTCCCAGGTACGCTACTCTTCAAATAAACCGCATGTCCGCACACCCTTACACTGGCACAAGTGAGGCAAATTCATGCCAACATCCCAATATGCGTTGATCGAGGCTTTCGGACGCGCGGTGGAACAGGGTAACGCCGTCATCTTTGTGGGTGCAGGCCTCTCCCAAGGCGCAGGCCTCCCAGGATGGGAAGAATTGCTCGAAACCCCAAGTCGCGAATCGGAAATCCCAAGCGAGTCAGATCTACCCCTGAAGGCCGAGTACATCATCACAGAAGGAACATACCATCGAGAGCGGCTCGAGCAACACATCCTCGCCGAGATAGCAACCACCTCACCCCGACCAACCTCGACACATTCATCACTATCCTTGTTGCCAGTCAATCAATTCTGGACTACCAATTACGACACACTACTGGAAGAAAGCATTCCCGACGCGACAGTCGTCGAAGTCGACTCCAGAATACAGGTCCTCGGCTCGGTGAACCGAAGCATAGTCAAAATGCATGGAAGCATCGGCACTGACGATGGGCGTCATAAATGGGAATCCCCACCAGTCATCACTCGATCAGACTACGAAAACTATGAAAGAGACTGGCCGCGGACAGCTTCGCTCCTACGAGCGACATATCTCAGTAAGACGTTTCTATTCCTGGGATTCAGCTTTACGGACGCGAACATCGAAATCCTTCTTTCGCTGTCCCGTCGCCTCAGCTCCGATGCTGGGACGCGCCACCTCACCGTGATTCGCCGCCCCTCAGCCAAGGATTCGGATGCTCGGAGACTTCATAACCTGAAAGTAAGAGACCTCGAGTTGAGCGGCGTTCGTGTGCTGGAGATCGATGACCATGCCGAAATTGAACCGCTTCTGGAAAGACTGATTCGGAGAACCCGCCCCACAAGGCTGTTCATAGCAGGGAGTGGTGAAACAACTGACACCAAGTTCCGCGGGTATTGCAGCGCTCTAGGCGTCGCTCTCGCCAACAAGATCGATTGGGAAATCTGCTCTCTAGGAGGCCCAAGTGGTTGGTGTGTTTCCAGAGAGGTCGCTCGTATCCGTCGGGCCGAGAACACATACTCGCCAGAGCAGATCGTCACGCGCTTTCGAGGCTCAACAGCGCCGCCCCCTCCGATGGACGAACGCGTCGGCACGGCAGTGTTCTCCGATTTAACGCGTGAACCCCTGGTGAAGGGAACGCTAGCCGAATCTCGCGCGATGGTGGTCATTGAAGGTGCCACACGAACCAAGGAAGAGATCATATGGGCGGCCGAGGCGGGGCTAGGCGTTGTACCCATAGCAGGATCAGGTGGAGCGGCGCAGGAATACTGGCAGGAAAATAGGGACAATCCCCCGGAACTCGGGGGCCAGACGGTTGATATAGCGGTTTGGGAGCGCCTCGGGTCTGACGACCCTCACGTCGCGGCGCGCGCCGCAGTCGCACTCCTGTCTCAGGCAATGTACGAGACCCAATAGATGAACCCGCTCGTGTCAGTGGCCGACGGTAAAGTAACTCGTATGGATGAAGCTCAGGTCAGCGCAAGGGTACTCGCTGCACTCGAAGTGCTTCCTGCCGACCCTACCGATCTAACCAATATGCTTCTTAGTGAGACTGACCGCGACGCGCTACTTTTAGGGGCGATCAAGCCGGAAACAGGGCTGCTTGCGCGTCACATCAGCGCCATGCTCGATAGCGGCCGCGAGAGCTTTTGGCGGGAACGTATCGGTTCTATCCTTCGGGGCGGGGGGGCGTCATTTCTCCCTGCCCACTGTGGCAACTTCCCTCGGGCGCTGCTGCAGGTTTGGGACGCCCCTCCATTCCTCTTTTGCCAAGGAGCACTTGCGCGACAGGACTCACGATCCCTCGCCATCGTCGGCAGTCGCCGTGCCAGCTTCCAATCTCAGGCCGCAGCGTTCGAGATAGCCCAGGAACTTGCCACGGCTGGCTGGGAGATTGTGTCCGGTCTCGCTATAGGAGTAGACACACAGGCTCACCTTGGGGCGCTCCAGGGTGGACGGACGACCGCGGTGCTCGGGAGCGGCCTAGACAAGGTGCTTCCGTCCGAGAACTTGGCACTCGCGCGAGACGTTGCTGAATCAGGCGCACTCGTTTCCCAGTTCCCACCGGGGTCCCCGGGGACAAGTACGACTTTCCTCCGTCGCAATAGAACGATTGCTGGGCTGAGCACCGCCAGCCTGGTTATCGAAGCCGAGGCTCGAAGCGGGAGCCGCCATGAACTAGAGTGCGCAATATCGTACGATCGCGCGGCTCTACTCTGGGAACCGGTTATGGCGCGGATGAGTTGGGCCCGGGACCTCGTAGAGTCTGGCACTGCAAACTTCGTAAGTAGCGTGGATGATATTGTCGCCGTCGTAGAAAGCAGAGCACGCCAATGATTCTCCGACAACTGGATAGGGCTACGCGACAAGAGTCGGACTCGACAGTCGGGGAATTGTCCGGTTTCACAGTTGACGATGCCCGGGCTTGCCGGTACTGCCACAGTTGGAAAGAAACCGACCAACCGGAGTGTGAGAACTGCCTGGAGGTTCGCGACGCGCTGGGCAGCCCACCGATCGAACTCTCTGCGGTAACGCTTTATCGAAAGCCGTCAGCACTTCGGGATTGGCTGACCGGCTACAAGGGACGTGGCTCAGAGTCCTCCATAACGCCGTACACTTGCCGTTCTAGAGTACGCGCCATATTAGCGCGGATGTTCTTCGAACACGGGGCAGAGATTTTCCGCTCTACCGCCGGTTTCGATGGGATCGTCGTCGTACCATCTACAGCTCGTATGCCGCCGCACGAACTTGTGGAGCTCTTAGAGAGTATCCCGCTCGAATTGCCAATTGTGGAAGCCTTAAGGAGGGGGCCCGGCGAGCTAGGATTTCGACGGCCATGCTCAACGGGGTTCGTGCCGATAAGAGAGGCGCGCGGTAGACGCGTGCTGATAGTCGACGATGTCTATACGACTGGCGCTCGAATAAATAGCGCGGCTGCCGCGCTTCACGTCGGGGGCATCGAGGTTGCTGGCTCCTTGGTCATAGCACGCCGGGTAAATCCGGAATACCGTGAGACAGCCTCCCGTTTTTGGGAGGACGCCCAGTCGAAACTCTTCACGTGGTCCGATGGTCCGTATATAGTTGGAAGGCGAGATTGTGCCCAGCCCTAGCGTTCGTCCGGATCGCCCAGGCCCGCTAGGAGTATGGCTTTCAGCCGTATTCAAGGCCTGGCAGATAACCGAAGTTGAGTTGGAGGCGTTCCGGCGCGGCCCCTCGTTTCGGGGGTCTTCAGTATCAGAAGCTGCGCGTGCAGTTACACGATCCGCCCGGGCTGAACACGAACGCCACGGTTTTGGTTTCTGGGAGTTCGTCCTAGCTGAGTCACGAAATACCGACGCCGAAACGCAGCGCGCGCTTATCTTCAATGCACTTGGACACTCAGCGGCTGAAAGTGTTACGATTAGGACCACACCTGGCACATTGGAGTTTTGCTTCGACCGAGCAGTCTTTGAGGAATTGCCGGAACGGTCGGTGGTCTCGCTTTGCTCGCGCGTAAGCTCGCCGATTGGGATACAGCATTTGCCGATGCTCGATTTCGGCGTTGGTCCCGGAAACGGAGGGCTTCGAGCGGCCATCGATGCCGCAACCCAACTAGGTATGCGCGGAGCGATCTATGCTTCGGGTCGATCGATGCACATGTTCGGCGATACGTTTATTGCGGAACGCGAGATGCGGCACCTCCTGGCTCGGGCGCAACTATTGTCACCTATCGTGGATGCACGTTGGGCTTCGCATCAACTAATTGACGACAACTGTCGGCTTCGGATATCTACGGACGTTTCACGCCACCGTGAGGCGCATGAACCGCTCGCCTACCTCCCATGAGATAAGTCCTCTCTGGCTAAGCGGCACTCCGCGAACTTCCGATGTCGGAAACGATCCGCGTGATGATAGCCTCGGCTGACCAGTCTTTGCTTATCCTGACTTCGTCCGTAAAGCTCAGCGGCTGCCAGCCACGATACCATCCGGCTACGACTTCTCTGGTGATTTGAGCGGATTTCGCTCTAAGGCTATGCCTTGCGAGAACTTCCTCCCGGCTAAGATCGAACGCGTAGAAATAGCTGGCGACGCCGGGAGTAGTTGCTAGTCTCTCGAGGGTGTCTTCGTACCTGGTGCTGTTCAAGACCCCCTCTAAAATGACGACCTTGCCAGCCTGCAGGCACGCTTCCGCCATTCGTGCGATGAGGGGAGCAGTGAAGCCCTCTAGGGAATCGCGCTCGCGAAGAATTTCGCGCCTCACCACATCCTGCGATATCAGCGCACATTGGCCTCGTAGTAGTCGGGACTGCACACCGTCGGCGACGGTGGATTTTCCAGAGCCGGAGTCTCCTCGAATGACGATGAGAATAGGTCGTGTGGGAGCACTCGTCATGTGGAGAGAGTACGGGCAAGGGCGCACATTGCTTCGACTCGGCACCACCTCACGACGATGCTCTGGCGACGGCACGGGTGCGCGCGCCGTCGGCCCCCGCTGGGTCGCACCCGGCGGTGAGACTATGATCGGATGCCCCGATGTCTAATCTGCCGCGCCCCTGACGCAGATCGCTTGTGCCCCGCGTGCGCGGCACGACTCGACCGGCAGCGCGAGCACACCAACGAGGACCTACACCAGGCGCTGTCGGCGATCCGGGACGCCGCTCGAGCGGTCGGGGACCGCGCGATCTTCGTCGGCTCTGACGGCCCTCGCCGACTCGTCCGGGAGGTGCTCCCGATGGGTCACGGTTGTTTGGCGGGTCAGGACGCGCAACGCTTCACCGAACTGCTGCTGACTGGTAGTGCGGACAGCGACCTCGCCCTGGTGATCCACGGACAGCACCAGGTCGCCCAGCAGTACGACGTGCTTGTCAAGGAGCTCACAGTCCTAGCCGACCTTACCCGCGTGCCTAGCGGCTGGTACGGCGCCCCACCGCACCTGCGGACCGTCCTGCACGCCGCAGCAATGGTCATTCTGCTGACCAACCCGAACGTAGCCTTCGAGACCCGGCTGGCCTACCGTCTGAACCACACCCTCACCGACCTACGCGCACGGCGCCGCGAGATGGGTCTGTGGGCGGAGCGAGAGACCGAGTCTGACGACATCGCGGAGATCACCGAGCACCTGCTGGGGTTTGCCGAGCACGCCGGGCTGCACTTGGCCACCCGCCGGAACGAACGGTGGGTCCGCGGAGCCGATCCCACAGACACCGGCCGGATAGCCGACGCATTGGCGGCCGCCGGCGGTGTGGACGCCGGCGCAGACTACCGACTGCTGAGCTCGGCAGTACATGGTCACCGCCGCCGGTACCTGAATCTGCTGGACGAGATGGTCGAGCTCGACGCGACGGACGCCAACCCGATGGCAGTGACGCTCGTCGGGTCGTCCCGCGCCCTGTACTTGGCTGCACATGCGACAAAGGCGCTCGGCGAGTACACCGGGGTGCCACACGCAGCCGCAAAGGAACAGCGGCTCGCCCAGGCTCGGTTGGCGTGGCTCATAATGATTGGCCAGCGAGAGCGCAAGTACCTTCAGCGGGCGGTCGACGACCTCAACGCAGCCGAACCTGCCGGGGACCTTGAAGAGTGATGGGCGATTCCTCGGAGTAGCCCGCCGCACCAGCCCGGGACATGGCTGGGTCAAACTGCCGGGCACAATACGCTGGCGGTCGGCGAGGATCTGCACGCAATCTGAGCCGACCGGCGCTCACCGAGGTGTCCCCGTCGAAGTCCCGGCGTCGCAGAACGGCCACCTCGATGTGTCCCCACAATCCTGTTGTGGTGGAGCTTCGGCACCTCGGGGACCTCGTCGTCGCCCGACGCTACGGGGTGCGCCAACAGGATGAGCGTTACCTCGCCGAGAGGTTGCCTCGGGCCGTCGCTCGCCCCGCCCTGCATCCGAGCCTGCACAGCACTCTCGCCCCGTCAGCGGGGGGAATCCGCCACCTTAGTGAGAATCCGGCTACGACACGGTACTGCGAACCCGCAGGTCACAGCTCCGCGCACCCGACAGGTATCGCGCGAACCTACAATGATCATCGCGACCGCGTCGGGCGGCTGCGGCCACAACGGCGCGGGCCAGTACTGCAGGCAGTGTTTAGGAGCGCACACGCAAGAACCGTGCGCGCAGCCGCCGCCCGTCACTCAAACACGCCCGCGGGCTCGCTGACGCGCGGTTTGTCACGGCATGGCGACCCTGCTCGGATGTCGCGACCCTCGCGTCGACGATTGGACGCTCCTCCGTACAGCAGGGTGAGGACCTCAGGCGGGAGGTGCTGCTTCGATCCGCACGAGGTTGATCGAAGCCTTCCTCGCTTCGCCGGGCGGCTCGCGTCTGGACCAGTCGGGCTCGCGTTCTTCACGACCCGCTGTGGCCCACCTGGGCACCGGCAATTCCCGCCGGGACAGGCTGGCCAGGGTGAGGCTGGTCGCCTACCGCTCCCTGGGCCTTCCACATCGCGACCTCCATCCGGGCACGCACATCCGCGTACCCAGGATCCTCGGCGACGTTGCGGAGCTCCTCGGGATCGTCCAGCAGGTCGTACATCTCCCACTCGCCGGAGTAGGTGAACGGCCCGGTGCCGGCGAGACCCAGCCCGTCGTTGTAGAAATAGATGATCTTGTAGCGGTCGTCGCGGTACCCGTAGTGAGCGGGCGCCTTGTGGAACTCGTCGTCGTGCTCCCAGTACCGGTAGTAGAAGCCGTCAGGTCGCGAGCCGCCGTCGTGCGCCCCCGTGCCGTCGTGCGCCCCCGTGAGATCGCCCCAGAAGCTACGGCCCTGCATGCGCGGGTGCGGCTCCACCCCGGCCGCATCGAGGATCGTCTTCGCGAGGTCGACGTTGGTGACGATCCCGTCATAGGCCTGCTCGTCGCGATCCTGCCCGGCCGGCAAGGCGCGCGGATAGGACAGGAGGAACGGCATGCGGATCGATTCCTCGTACATGAAGCGCTTGTCGAACCACCCGTGATCGCCCAGGAAGAAACCCTGGTCGGACGAGTACATGAGCAGCGTGTCGTCGAAGTCGTCCCGCTCACGCAACCAGTCGACGACACGGCCTACGTTGTCGTCCACCGAGGCGACGCAGCGCAGGTAGTCCTCCATGTAGCGCTGGTACTTCCACAACGCCAGCGCGTCGTGGTCAAGACCTGGCGGCGGGTCGACCTTCAGGTCCTCGGCGTTCAGGTGCTCGGCGATCCGCATCGCCGCGCGACGTGACGACGACGTGCGCGTCGCATAGTCGTCCGTGAACGTCTCCGGTACCGGGATCGGGTCGGTGTAGAGGTCTGCGTGCGCGGCGTCCGGCTGCCATGGCCGGTGCGGCGCCTTGTGCCACAGCAGCAGGCACCACGGCTCGTCCCCGTCGAGCGACTCCGCCCAGCGCAGACCGAGGTCGGTCACGACGTCCGTCGCGTAGCCCGGCTCGGTACGCAGCCCGTCCTCGGACAGGAATGTCGGGTCGTGGTACTCGCCCTGCTCGATGAGCACGTCCCAGTAGTCAAATCCCTGAGGGTCGTGCCCCTCGCCGTCACCCATGTGCCACTTCCCGACGACGGCCGTTCGGTACCCGGCCTTACGCAGCTGCGACACGAAGGTGGGCTGGCTCGCGTCAAGAGGCGTCGACAAAGTGGTCACTCCGTTGACGTGGCTGTAGGTCCCCGTGAGGATCGACGCCCGGCTCGGCGAGCACAGCGAGTTCGTCGCGTAGCAGCGGTCGAGCCGCCGGCCCGCCGCACCGACCTCGTCGATACGGGGTGTCTCGTTGACCACCGACCCGTACGCGCCGATCGCGTGCGCGGCATGGTCGTCCGTGAGGATCAGGACGACGTTCGGGCGCCTCACAGGGCCACCCTCTCCCCCGGGTCCGCCTGGTAGGTGGTTTCGTCCAGGCCTGACTGGGTCGGGTCGTAGTCCACCTCACCGACGTCGTACATGGTGGTCATCCAGTGGTAGAAGTTGTCGCCTCGCTCGCGCAGGACCCGGTAGAGCCGACCCATCATCCGGCGCCTGACGTCATCCATCTCGGGCCTGCCGTAGACGTTGGTCATCTCGTCCGGGTCCTCGAGGAGGTCGTAGAGCTCGTTGGTCGAGTCCGGGTTCACGACCAGCTTGTACCGGTCTTCGCGGAGCATCCGCTGCGGGTACGGGAAGTGGTGCCCGTGGAACTCGCAGACGATGTCCTCGTCCCAGTGGACGTCCTGCCCCTCGGCCATCGGCAGGAGACTCCGCGAGTCCACGGCCGGTGTCGGGTCGATCCCGGCGAGGTCGAGGATCGTCGCGGTGCAGTCGAGGAGGCTGACGAACTCCGTCCGCACCTGGCCCTCGGGACCACCGGGCACCCGCAGGAGCCCCGGCGTCCGGTAGATGTCCTCGTACATCGCGGGGCCCTTGTCGTGGAGCCGGTGCGACCCCGTGAACTCGCCGTGGTCGCACGTGAAGAACACCGCGGTCTCGTCGACGAGGCCAAGCCGCTCGAGAGCGTCCATGACCCGGCCGATCTGCTGGTCGATGAGGGCTACGTACCCCCAGTAGACCGCGATGAGCTTGCGCGTCACCTCGATCGGCATGGTGTCGAACGTCCAGTGCGCGCTGTAGTTGGCCTGCACCGGAGGCTTGCCCTCGAAGGTCTCGGCGATCGACGCCGGGAGCTCCACGTCGGCCGGGTCCACCATGTCGAAGTACTCGTCCGGGACGATGTACGGCAGGTGCGGGCCGAAGAAGTTGAGCTCCAGGAAGAACGGCCGCGCCCCGCTGCGGAACTCGTCCGCGTAGCGCTCCAGCAGCTCGATGGTCCGCGTCGCCAGGTAGTGCTCGAACGTGGCCTCCACCGGCTGGTGGAGACGCGCGGCCAGCAGGTTCCCCGGCCCGCCGTTCGGCAGCGTCCCTCGGATCCGGTCGCTGATCTCGTAGGGCGGAAGGTCGTTCTCCGCGAGGTACGCAAGGTAGTCGGCGTTGTCGACCGGGTTGTGCCACCCGGGCAGGTCCGGACCGTCGAACCCGAAGTCCGCAGCGGCCCGCTCGGTGCCCGCGTGCCACTTGCCGACGAGGCCGGTGTTGTAGCCGGCGCCACGGAGCGCCTCCACGAAGGTGAACGTCCCGGGTGCGAGGTCCTCCAGGTAGCCCACGTTGCGCTCGTGGTTCGCGAGGACCCGGTGGCGGAACGGCGCCTGGCCGGTCAGGAGGCTGGCGCGCGCCGGCGTGCAGATCGCCGTCGGCGTGTACCAGCGGTCGAACCGGGTGCCGGTCCGGGCCAGCTCGTCGAGCACCGGGGTCGACGCGTGCGCGTTCCCGTAGGCGCCCAGCGTGTCGACCCGGTGCTGGTCGGTCATGAGGAACAGGACGTTCCGCGCCGGGCGGGGCGCCGACGTGTTCGACCCCCCGCCCGACGTGGCGCCGCCCGGGTGGTTCGAGCTCACTTGCCCGCCTCGAGGAACATGTCACCGAGGTAGTACTCGGACGGCTCGACCTGGGCGTCCAGCTTGCCCGCGCCGACGAAGTAGTCGCCCATGCCGGTGAGCCAGCCGTCGACAGTGCCGTCCTCGGTCATCGTGTCGATCTCGTCGAGGCCCAGCACCTGCACGTTCGCCGCATCGCCAGCGACGTCCTCAACCGCGAGGTCGTTGAATGCCGCGGTGAGCTCGATGGCACTCTCCATGTCTTCCGCGCGGTAGTCGATCGCCTCGCGCAGCACCGCGAGCACTCGCTCGACCTTTTCCGGGTCGTTCGCCACCAGGTCGTTGCCCGCCACGAACGCCGTCGGGAACGAAACCGAGTCCTCGAAGTCCTTGTTCGAGGCAATCTCCACAAGGTCGGGCACCTGCTCCTTGACCGTTGCGAGCGCCGGGTACCAGAAGCCGGCACCGTCGACCTGGCCCGACGACAGCGCTGCGACGATCGCCGCGGGCTCCATCGGCACGACCTCGATGTCGTCCTTCGTCATCCCCGCGTCCTGGAGGGCGAGGGTGAGGATCATGTCGCCCGAGGTGCCCTCCGGGACGGCGACCTTCTTGCCGCGCAGGTCGTCCATGGACTCGATGCCCGGCTGGCCGACGACGCGGTCCGCCTGACCGAGCGTGTTCATCGCGACGATCTTCGCCTGCCCCGACGCCGGTAGCCAGAACGCGCCCGGGCCGATGTAGCCGAAGTCGAGGTCCCCGGTACCCAGAGCCTGGATCTGGAGCGGACCGTTCGTGAATGACGGGGTGTTGATCTCGATGTTGTGTTCGTCCCACATACCCTGATCGTCGGCGATGGCCAGCAGGCTCGTGCCGTTGAAGTCCGGGATGTAGCCAAAGCTGACGTCAATCGTCTCTTCCGAGCTGCCGCCGTCTGACGCGCTGGGGTCATCGCCGGACGAGCACGCCGCGGCGCTGAGAGCGAGGGTCGCGGCGACCAACGAGGCGCCGAAGATTTTCTTGGTGATGCGCATGACAGTCCTCTTCCTTGGGGGGTCAGGCAGGTGAACGGGGCAGAACAGGTCGGACAGGCCGGTCTGGCGGGTGGATCAGGCCCGCGCGGTGGCCGACGCGTCGGCAGCGGTGCCGGGCGTCTGGTGGTAGACGGAGGTCCAGATCCGGTTGCGCAGCTCCGCGAACTCTGGGCTGAGGCGGACCTCCTCGGTGCGGGGGTACGGCAGGTCGATGTCGATGACGTCGTAGATCCGCCCCGGGCGCGCGGCCATGACCACGACACGGTTGGCGAGGAACACGGCCTCGTCGACGTCGTGCGTGATGAACACGACGGTGCGCTTCTCGCGGCTCCAGGTCTCCAGGAGCTGCTCCTGGAGACGGACCCGGGTCAGCGCGTCGAGCGCCCCGAACGGCTCGTCCATGAGCAGGATCGACGGGTCGACCGCGTAGGCGCGGGCGATCGCGCAGCGCTGCTTCATGCCGCCCGACAGCATCTTCGGGAGCGCGTCCGCGAACTGCTCCAGCCCGACGAGCTTGATGAAGTGCTCGGCACGCTCTCGGCGTTCCGCCTTGGCGTATCCGGCGACCTTCAGGCCGAACTCCACGTTCTTGCGGACCGTGAGCCACGGGAAGAGCGCGTACTGCTGGAAGATCACGCCGCGCTCGGGTCCGGGTCCCGACACCTCCGTGCCGTCCACCAGGGCGTGCCCGGCGGTCGTCTCGTCGAGGCCCGCGAGGATGTTCATCAGGGTCGACTTGCCGCAGCCGGACGGCCCGACGACCGTCACGAACTCGTTGTCGGAGATGTCGAGGTTGACGCGCTCGAGCGCGACGAACTCCTCGTTCTTGAGGTCGAAGGTCTTGCGGACGTCCTGGACGGAGATCTTGGCCTCGGTCCGCTGTCCGGGGGTCGTCGTCGTCATCGTCGTTCCTGCCATCCGGTGAGCTTGGTCTCGGCGAGGAGAAGGAGCCGGTCCATCACGAGACCGAGGATCCCGATCGCGATGATGTCGACGAAGATCGTCGCCAGGTCGTAGTAGAGCTGTGCCTGCTGCATCCGGTAGCCGAGGCCGGCCTGCGCGGCGAGGAGCTCCGCGGCGACGAGCGTCGCCCAGGCGGAACCGAGGCCGACCCGCATGCCCACGAGGATGAACGGCGTGGATGCCGGGACCACGACGCGGGCGAAGATGCGGCCGTCCTTCGCACCGAGGACGCGTGCCGCGTTGATGAGCGTCTTGTCGACCCCGACGACGCCCTGGTACGTCGAGATGACGCACGCGAGGAAGGCCGCGAGGAAGATCACGAAGACCTTGGGGAGCTCGCCGATCCCCATCAGCACGAGGACGAGCGGGAGCAGCGCGAGCGGCGGGATCGTGCGGAAGAACTGGATCCACGGCTCGAACAGTCCTCGGGCGACGGTGTACCAGCCCATGAGGAACCCGACGGGGATCGCGAGCGCCGAGCCGATGAGGAACCCGGTGAGCACGCGGCCGAGGCTGGCGAGGATGTCCTTCTGCAGGATCCCGTTCGACCACATCTCACCCGCCTTCGCCACGACCTCGGGCGGTGTCGGGAACTGGAACCCCGCCAGCGACATGACCCACCAGGTCGCGATACCCATGACGATCGAGAAGCCGTTGAGCAGACGGAGCCTGGACTTCTTGTCCATGGTGCGCCGACGCGTCGTCGGCCGGGGGGACGGCGGTCCGTCGGTTCCCCCGGACGTCCCGTCCGTGCTGACCGGGACGGCTGCGGCCGTCCCGGCGGCGACGGCGTCGCCGCCGGGCTCCGGCCCGTTGCGCGCCACGCTGTAGGTCGAGGTGGTCACTGTGCGCTCCTTTGCGTCTCGCTCGCGCCGAACGACCCGGGTTCCGGGTAGCCCGCGAGCAGTGGGGATTGATGGAAGGTCGCGGCGAGGGCGCCCTGGGCGCCGTCGCTGTCGCGGAGCCGACCGGCGCGCACGGTGCACGCGTCAGAGGTCGGGATCGAGTGGAGCTCGTACCGGAGGGTCGAGGCGGCTTGTTCGACGATCACCGGGGCGACGTGCACGATCTCGCCGCCGATGACCACCTCGGTGGGGTCCAGGGTCATGGCGGCCGCCCCGAGCACGCGGCCGACCGCGGCACCGACCTCGCGCAGGACGGCGTCGACCACCGGGTCGGCGCGATCGACCGCGACGGCGAGGTCGTCGAGGTCCTGGACGTCCGCCCCACGACTCCGGCACGCCGCCAGGATCGCGGGGACGGAGGCGACCGTCTCGAGACACCCCCGTTTGCCGCAGCGGCAGAGGACGCCGCCCGGGTCGGAGGTCACGTGACCGAGCTCGCCGGCGAATCCCCGTGATCCGCGGACCAGGCGTCCGGCGACCACGAAGCCACCACCAACTCCGTCGGACAGCCTGACATAGGTGAGGTCGCTGAGGCCGTCTGGCCCGGACATCGCCTCGGCGAGAGCCGCAAGGCGGGTGTTGTTGTCGACCACCACCGGGGAGTCGTACCGCTCGGCGAAGGCCCTGTCGACGCCCACCGGCGTGGCATTGCGATTCCAGGCAACTGGAGCTGCCTCGCCCGATCGGGTCCCCGTGTACGGACCCGGGACGCCGATGCCGACGCCCTGCAGCGCGCTGAGGTGCAGGCTGTGCTCGACGGAGAGCGCTTCGACGGCGTCGAACGCGAGGTCTAGCCGATCGTCCCACGGCGTCGAGTCGTCGTAGCGGACGAGACCGGAGGCGACAATTTCATGCGACGCGTTGGCGATAGCCACATGCACGCGTCGATGCCCGAAGTCCACGCCGAGGTACTGACCGGCGGCCGGGTCCAGAGCCAGACGCTCGGCCGGGCGACCGCTACCGCGACGAACGTCGGCGTCCGTGTCGACCTTGGTGATCGCGCCGCGCCCGAGGAGGTCCGCCGTGATCTCCGACAGCGTGGTCCGGGACAGTCTCACCCGCCTCGCGAGCGCAGCCCGGCTGAGAGCTCCCTCGACTCGGAGCGCGGCGAGCACACGCTGCTCGTTCGCTCGGCGCACCTCTGCGTTGATCCCCGTCGTCGTCGACATGTGAGGAACCGTACGGACACCACTTGGTTCTGTCAATGGCTAGTCAGAAAGAACGACTCATTCAGCTTGATAGCACTCAGAATCCCAGGAGACCGCCTTGCGACACCCGAACGGCCGGACAGCGGACATGGAGGCCAACCACGAATCGAGCGCGGCGCTGTCCCGTCGAGGCGACGGGCCTCTCTAGCGCCGCAGATCATCGAGCCGACGTGACACCCTTGGCTGGTGCACAGGGTCGTGCGAGCCCGGTTCCGCCACGAGATGGGAGCTGTGCTGACCGCTATGCGGAGCCCGGCGGCCCGGTACGGGACCGCGAAGCCAGCCCACTGCGGACAAGCCCTGGTATGCGCACCCGCCGCCATACGGACTTCCCCTTGGGTTCGTCGTCACAGGCGGAGCACTGCGAGCACAGATGTCGCGGTCGTGTGGAAACAGGATGGTTCGAGACCGACACGACGAGGGTGTGCTCGACGGCGATATCGCAGACGGGGTCGGGTTCGGCGGATAGATCCAGACCGGGTACCTGGTCAGGTCCGAAACACCTGGACGTCGTCACCGGAGTCCAGGTCAGAAGGGACAGAAGTCGAGCGGATTGAGAGCTTCAAGCAGGTAGTCGGCACACGGTCGGCATCGAGATCCGGGAATCACATGCCACAACTCGTGCCGCCGGCGCTTCGGAAGTTCATACTCGCGTGAGCGCACGAGATCCGAACGTCACGGCATATCGCCACGGTCGCTGATCTGCGCGGCGAGTCGCGGTGAGTCAACGACGCACCCGGTCGAGGAACTCTCCGGGCGCGTCGAGGCTCGCACGATCGAAAATCACGCGAATCTCTGGGCCAACACTGGCCCATCCTTTTCGATACCGACACGGCGCCGCAGGGTCCCGACGCGCTGGCGACGCCACGGCCTCGTCGCAGCACCGCGGCCAGCAGCTCTGGCAAGTGGACCTCGTCGACCACCACCGCAGAGGTGCAGGTTCAGATAGGCCGTTGCTCGGAACTGTCCGAACGATCCTCCGCAGCGTTGTCATCGACGTAGCGGCTCAACACCTTGATAACCACCCCGGCCCCGATGAGCGAAGAGCCGATCGCAATGAACGATGATCGAACGATTGTCACGACGATATTGAGAATCTCTGCGCCCCGATAGTTCGCCACGGCGTCTCCGACTTCGACCACCCCACCGGCATTGCGCCTGGTCACCAGGCCGTAGATATCAGGAACATAGATTACGGACAACGCCCCGATAACAACGAGCACAGTGCCGACCACCAGAGTTCGTGTACCAACGGTTCCCACGACTATCGCCCCTTCAATGTGTTTCCTGTGATCAGCACCTCTTGCGATCGAGTGTCGCCTTCAGTGATTCCACCGTCGGCTGGGCCCTTGGAGCGACCGCATCTTGCCCACGATGCAAGGTTTCCGAGGATGCCGCTCGACACGTCCAGCCGACTCAATTCCACGTCGACTGGACACGGAGTTTCTCACAGCCGTGCCCGAAGCAATCGCCGGGACGCGAGCCAGGCACGTCCTGGCCGAATGCTCCGGCCACGCTGAGGAATCTCGTCGCGTTGGGGAACAGCGACGAGAGCACCGTCGCCGGTCGAGATCGAGAGTGACGCAACGACGGCAGCGCGGATCTCCGCCCACGTCGCCCCGTCAGGCGAGCCTCAGCGACAGCCTGGTCCACAGCACACCGCCCCTGCGCGACCTCTCTCGCGACTACCCGCAGGATCCTTCTGTGGCAGCGGAGAAGGCCCCGGTTCGCAACGCATCATGCGTGATTCGTGCCGGACGACGCCCGGTCAGATCAGCTCGACACCGTCTGCCTGCGGCCCGCGGTCGCTCTGGCGGGTCTTGAACCGGACCCGGTCTCCCTGCTCCAGGACCTCGTCGCCGCGGACGACGGAGACGTGCACGAACAGGTCGTCGCCACCGCTGTCGGGGGTGATGAAGCCGAAGCCGCGGTCCGCGTCGTAGCGCGAGACCGTGCCCTCGCCGCCGCGCACGGGACCTCCGGCGGAGGACCGACCGGTGGACCGGCCGCGGTCGGGCGCCGCGTGCGAGCGACGGGAGCCACCGACGAGCTGCACATTGCGGGCGTTGGGACCCTTGTCGCCCTCGACGACGTCGTAGGTCACGCGCGCACCCTCGTCGAGCTCGGTCAGCCCGCCGCCGAGCGCCTTCACGTGCACGAAGATGTCTGCGCCGCCGCCGTCGGGCGCGATGAACCCGAAGCCCTTGGTGTCGTCGAACCACGTCACGGTGCCGTCGGCGCCGTCGGTGGCCGGGCGCGTCGCCTCGGCGCCGAGCGGGAGAAGGTGGTCCGCCTGCGGCCCCTTCTCACCCGGGACCACCAGGAACGCCACGCGCTGCCCCTCGGTGATCACGCCGCCCCCGACGATGGCGGAACTGTGCGCGAAGATCTCGCCGCGACCGTCGTCGGGCGTGATGAAGCCGTACCCCTTGGCCGGCTCGTACCAGGACACGGTGCCGAGCACGCCGAGCGGCGCGTCGGCGGCCCGCTCACCGGTCACGACGACGTGGCGCGCCTGCGGACCACGGTCACCCTGACGCACCTCGAACTCGACGGCCTGCCCCTCCCGGAGCTGCTTCGGACCGTCGTCGCCGACGATCTCGGAGGCGTGGACGAACAGGTCGTCGGCCTCGGTCCCGAGGTCGATGAAGCCGAACCCACGGTCGGCGTCGAACCAGCGGACAGTTCCTTGTGGCACGGAGGACTCCTCAATCTCGTCAAGCAGTGTCTCTCCTAGTGTCCCCGACACCGGCGCCGCCGCCCTGCCAGATCCACCGGCGCGCGACGGAGAGGCCCGTCTTGCACGACGGCGGAGGCACGCCAGAATCGAGAGATCAGCGCCTCGTACGGGCGCAGACCTGCGCACCCGCGCGCCGCGGCCCTCGACACGGCCAGCCGGTCGAGCCGGAAGGACGTGACCGATGCCTCGCAACCAGACCCCCGTCGAGCACGGGTCGGCCCCGACGATTCTCCTGATCCCCGGCGCCGGGGGCGACGCGTCCGTCTTCAGCGAACTCGCACCCGAGCTCGAGCGGCGGGGTTACCGCGCGATCCCCCTCGACCTCCCGGCGCAGGACGAGAGCCTCGGCTGGGCCGACCAGTGCGACCTGGCCGTGGAGGTTCTCGACCCCGCCGACGACGTCGTCGTCCTCGCGCTGTCGATGGGGGCGTACGTCGGTGCGCTGGTGTGCGAGCGCTGTCCGGTGCGGGTCCTCGTGCTGCTCAACCCGATGATCCCGCTCCCCGGCGAGTCGGCGGGTGAGTGGTGGGACGCCGTCGGGCACGAGCGCGCACGACAGGCTGCGGGACTGGGGCCGTTCGACCCGGTCGAGGGCTTCTTCCACGACGTCCCCGACGCGGTACGACGACGCGCGCTCGCTGCCGCGCCGAGAGAGCCCTCGGCCCGGTCCTTCGCCGAGCCCTGGCCGGCGACGCGCTGGCCCGGGACGCGGACCGTCGTCGTGCAGGGCCGGGACGACCGGCTCTTCCCGCCCGAGCTCCAGCGACGCGTCGCCCGCGAGCGCCTCGGCCTCGACGTGGTCGAGATGCCGGGCGGGCACCTCCTGCCGCTGAGCCGCCCCGGCCTCCTGGCGGACGTCCTCGAGCGTGAGATCTGACGCGCCGTCGGGCGCGAATGCTGCCACTATCCGTCTATGCAACGGCGAACCGTCCCCGTGTGGGTGCCCGTCCTCGTCGTCGTGCTCACCGTCGGGCAGCTCGCCGTCGCCGAGTGGTGGCCCGGGATCGAGCGGTTCGCGGACAAGGCGTTCGGGGCGCGGCTCGTCGCCTATCCGGTGATGATGCTGCTCGCCCCGGCGCTGTGGTGGCTCGTCGTCCGACGTCGTGACAGCTCCGCCCGGCCGCCGTGGGGCGCGTTCACGCTGATCATGCTCCCGTTCCTGATCGACGTGACCGGCAACAGCTTCAACCTCTACGACACGATCGTCTGGTGGGACGACGCCAACCACTTCTTCAACTGGCTCCTGCTGCTCTCGGGGATCGGCCTGCTGATCGGGCAGCGGATCCGCCCGCACTGGGCGCAGGTGCTGATGATCACGGGTGCCGGTGCGATCCTCGCGATCTGCTGGGAGCTCGGTGAGTGGTACACCTTCATCCGCCACGGCACCGAGCTCGACGTGGCGTACCAGGACACGCTCGGCGACCTCACGCTCGGCACCCTGGGGGCGCTGTGCGCGGGCCTGATCGTCATGGCACTGTCGCGGCGCAATGAGGTGGCGCAGGACGACCGCCGGACGGCAGCATCGACGGATGCACCTCGACGCGGACTCTGAGCACGAGCAGCCCCTGAGCGGCGGGAACGTCAACGAGGTCGTGCGCTCCGGCGACACCGTGCGCCGGTCCGCAGGGCCCTGGACCCCCACGGTCCACGCGTGGCTCGCGTGGGTCCGCGCCCACGGTGTCCTGACCGTCCCGGCGCCGCTCGGGGTCGACGGCCGCGGGCGAGAGATCCTGAGCTGGACCCCGGGCGAGACAGCCAGCGGGCCGCACGCGGCCTGGGTGTGGGCACGGCGGACCCGCCTCGAGGTGGGCGCGATGCTGCGTGCGGTCCACGACGTCTCCGCGGGATTCTCGACGGTCGGCGCGACGTGGAGGTCTGCCGTCCACGAGCCCGCGGAGGTCATCTGCCTCAACGACGTCGCGCCGTACAACCTGGTCCACGACGGCGAGCGCGTCGTCGGGTTCATCGACGTGGACATGGCCTCGCCCGGCCCCCGCGCCTGGGACCTCGCGTACCTCGCCTACCGGATCTGCGGCTGGTGCGAGGACTCACCCGCGCCCGACGACGTCACCCCGGCCGCCACCGACAACCCTGAGCTCCGGGGGCATGCCGCGATGTACCGGCGTGACGCGGATCGACTGTCCTGATCATGCACGGGGGGGCTCGCGCTCCGGCCGCCACGACGTCGCTGCTATCCCTCGCGGTCGTCGAGCCGGTCGACGAGGTCCGGCAGGTCGAGGAGGTCGCCGAGCACGGCGTACGACTCGGGCAGGCCGTCCTTGTCCTCCCCCTCCGGGTCGACGACGTCGTGCCCGAGCCCCAGGTCCTCGGGGAACACGTAGATCGTCTCCGCGTCCGCGACCTGCACGAGGGCGGAGGCAAGAATCCCCACGGCGGCGTTGCTCACCGCGCCGTCGTTCTCGTTCGTCACGACCACCAGGCGATCCAGGGGTTCGTCGCGGCCGATATCCCCGTGGGCCGCTCGCCCGACGGCGAGCACCGCGCCGAGCGAGCGCAACGAGTACCGGGGGTAGGCGTACGGCGGCGTCGCCAGATCGCCCTTCAGGTCGCCGTCCCACCACAGGTGCACGTCGGGCCCCAGCCGCGCGAGCCGGGCGAACGGCTCGACGACGGGGACGGGCAGCACCTTGGGCGCGACCAGCGGCGCGATGAGCACGGCCTCGTCGACGTCGTCGCGGTTGGCCGCGGCCCACGCGGCAAGGGAGCCACCGGCGGAGAGCCCCACGACGGTGACCTCGTCCCCGAGACCGGCCGCGATGTCGACGGCGTCCCCCGTCAGCTCGACGAGCTCCCCCGGCGTCAGCTCAGAGAGGTCATCGGTGAGGCGGTCGCTCAGCCCGTGGTGCGGCAACCGCGGGACGACGACGCTCACGCCCTGGTCGGCGTACGCCTCGGCGATCACCTCGAACTGCGCCGGGCAGTTGGTGAACCCGTGGAGCAGGACGACGGCCTTCGCGGTCCGCTCACCCTGGTCGACCACCCGCGAGCGACACTCGGGTGCGACGTCGTCCCCGTCTCGTGCCTCGAGCGCCGTCGCCGCCGTCACCGCCTCGTCGTAGGTCAGCATCGCCTCCGGCTCGCCCGAGAGGTCGTCGTCGAAGAGCGGCGTGAACGCGACGACGAGCAGAGCGGCGAGGAGGACCACGACGCCTCCGAGGGCCACCTTCTTCCACGGCGAGACCGTGGGTGCGTCGTCGGACGGAGCCTCGGCGTCGGTCATCGGATCATCGTCGCGGGTGCTGCCGCGTCGCGCACCCGGACGCCGTCCCTAGACTGGCGTGGCCCGGACCGTACGACGAGGAGCACCCATGCCGCACGACGAGACCGACCACTCGACCGAGGCGCGCCCCAGCTGCTGCGCCCCGTCCGCGGACCGGGAGCACGCGACGTCGGGCGGACCGCAGCCCGTCACCCTCGGGGCACCGCCCGCCGCCCGTCGGTCGCCGACGGGGGCCACCCCGATGCCGACCCTCGTCCCGATCGAGGGAGGCACGTTCCTGATGGGGACCGACGACCCGCGCGGGTACGCCTCGGACGGCGAGGGGCCGCCCCACGAGGTCGAGGTGTCGTCGTTCGCGATCGCGGCCCACACGGTGACCGTCGAGCAGTTCGCCGCCTTCGTCGAGGCCACGGGGTACGTCACGACGGCCGAGCAGTTCAACTCGTCCTTCGTCTTCGCGGCCTACCTGCCGCCGGACCACCCGCCGACGCGCGCCGTCGCCGCCGTGCCGTGGTGGCGCGAGGTGATCGGCGCGAGCTGGCGTCACCCGTACGGCCCGGGCAACGACGTCGTCGGCCAGGAGGACCACCCCGCGGTGCACGTCAGCCACGACGACGCGCTGGCGTACTGCGCCTGGAGCGGCACGCGCCTGCCCACCGAGGCGGAGTGGGAGTTCGCGGCACGCGCCGGCGAGCACGGCCACTACCCGTGGGGCGACGAGCGCGAGCCCGGCGGCGAGCACCGGATGAACGTCTTCCAAGGAGTCTTCCCCCGCGAGGACACCGGCGAGGACGGGTGGCGCGGCACCTGCCCGGTCGGCACGTTCCCGCCCAACGGCAACGGCCTCTACGAGGTCACCGGCAACGTGTGGGAGTGGTGCGCCGACTGGTTCGACCCCACCTGGTACGCGCGCTCGCCACGCCACGCCCCCACGGGCCCCGAGCACGGGCAGGCACGCGTCACCCGCGGCGGCTCGCACCTGTGCCACGACTCCTACTGCTGGCGGTATCGCGTGGACTCGCGAAGCTCGAACACCCCCGACTCCAGCACCGGCAACATGGGGTTCCGCGTCGCGGCCGACGTCGCCCCGTAGGCCGCGCGCTCGGGCGGCGGCCGAGCCGCAGGTCCGCGGGTTGGCCCCGGGACCGGGTCGGGAGGCGGGATCGGTAGGTTGGCCCCATCCGCCCGACCTGATCACCAGGAGAACCCATGTCCCAGACGCCTCCCCCGCCCCCGCCTGCCTCGGCACCGCAGCCCCTGTCCGACTCCGACACGCGGCAGTGGGCCGGCCTCTCCCATCTGCTCGGCGGGATCCTCGGGTTCCTCGCACCGCTCGTGATCTGGCTCGTCTTCCGCGAGCGCAGCGCCTACGTCGCCGAGGAGAGCAAGAAGGCGCTGAACTTCCAACTCCTCGCCCTGATCGTCTACGTCGTCGCCGCGGTCCTGCCCCTCGGGTTCCTGGGAACGCTCGTCACGTTCGGGGTCTGGGTCGTCTCCGTGGTCTTCGGGATCATCAACTACCAGAAGGTCCAGCGCGCCGAGGCCACGGAGTACCCGGTCACGGTTTCCTGGGTCAGGTAGCGCTCCGGCGGGAGCCGGGTAGCGTCAGGATCCAGACGTTGACCCGGCGGCCCGCCGCCTCCCCTATCCGCTGAGGAGGTCGAGCGATGAGCGTCGCACTCCTCGCTCCCCTGGCCCTGCTGATCCTCGGATGGTCCGCGCTGTCCGGGGCGCTCGCCCGGCGGGACATCACCGGCCCGCTGATCTTCGTGGCCGCGGGCGCCCTGCTCGCCAACGACGCGTGGGGCATCCTGCCCGTCAGTGTCGAGACCGGCTCGGTGCACACCCTCGCCGAGCTCTCCCTGGCGCTCGTCCTCTTCTCCGACGCCGTCCGGATCGACCTCAAGAGCCTGCGCCGCTCGGCAGGGCTGCCCGCGCGCATGCTCCTGATCGGCATGCCGCTGACCCTCGCGCTCGGCACCGGGCTCGCCGTCCTGATGCTCACCGACCTGCCGTGGGAACTCGCGTTCTTCGTCGCCGCGGCGCTCGCCCCCACCGACGCCGCGCTGAGCGCCCAGGTGATCAGCGACCGGCGGGTCCCCGCCAAGCTCCGCACGGCGCTCAACGTCGAGAGCGGGCTCAACGACGGGCTCGCGACCCCGGTCGTGGCGCTCGCGATCGCGCTGGCTGCCGAGTCCCTCGACGGAGCCGACGCGCAGGAGCTCGGGATCCCGGAGGCGCTGCTCGAGCTCGGGCTCGGGGTCGGGATCGGGCTCGCGATCGGTGCGCTCGGCGCCTGGGCGCTGACCGCCTCCTCGCGGCGCGGGTGGGCCGAGGTCGGCACACTGCGGATCGGCACCTTCGCCACCGCGATCGCCGCGTTCTCGGCCGCTGTCGCTGTGGACGGCAACGGGTTCGTGGCCGCGTTCGCGGGTGGTCTGATCTTCGGCATCGTGGCCGACCGGGAGGAGTGCGAGCAGGAGCAGTTCGCCGAGCTGAGCGAGCTCGGCGGAGAGCTGCTCACGCTCGTGGTCTGGTTCCTGTTCGGTGCAGCCCTGGTGCCGATCGCGGTCACGCACCTGTCCGTCGCGACGGTCGGGTACTCGCTGCTGAGCCTGACCCTGATCCGCGCGGTGCCCGTCGCGATCTCCCTGATGGGCACGCACCTGAGCTGGCAGGACGTCGCGTTCCTCGGCTGGTTCGGCCCGCGCGGGCTCGCGTCCGTGGTGTTCGCCCTGCTCGCCCTCGAGGAGCTGACCGAGCGGCCCGAGGTCGAGTTCGCCGTCGGGACGATCGCGACGACGGTCCTGCTCTCCGTGATCCTGCACGGCGCGACCGCCGGCCCCGCCGCCGCGCGGTACGGAACCACGAGCGGGATGGACCGACCCGGAGACCGGCGGTCGGCCGACGTCGTGACGATGCGCCCGCGGGACAGCAAGATGGGCTGACGCGGCCTCGGCCGCCGAGCGGCACGTTGCTGCTGCCACCCGGGTCGCGTGACGACACCAACGTGCCGCTCGGCACGCACGACGACCGTGCGCCACGACCCCGAGTACCGTGAGCACATGATCCGCCGCAGACTCGCAAGCGCCTACTGGCGGTTCAGCCGCTGGACGTTCGTCCCCCAGGACCCCAAGGTCACCGAGCCGCGCCTGCTCATCGGCGCACCCCACACCTCCAACTGGGACTTCGTGCTCATGCTCGCGATCACCTGGCAGGAGGAGATCCCGATGCGGTGGCTCGGCAAGCACACCCTGTTCACCGGCTGGCGCGGGCCGATCATGCGGAGGCTCGGCGGCATCCCCGTGGACCGCCGGGACCCGAGCCGGGTGGTCGACGAGGTGCTCGAACGCCTCCGTGCGGGTGAGAAGTTCTCGCTCGTGGTCACCCCCGAGGGCACCCGCAGCGCCGGCGAGTACTGGAAGTCCGGCTTCTACCGGATCGCCCAGGACTCCGGGCTGCCCATCACGCTCGGCTACGTCGACCGCACGACCATGACGACGGGCCTCGGCGTCACGCTGCGTGCCACCGGCGACGTGCGCGCCGACATGGACGCGATCCGCGCGTTCTACGCGGACAAGGCCGGGCTCAACCCGGCCAACCGCACCGAGCCGAGGCTGCGCTCCGAGCCGACGTAACGCCCCGGAGCCCCCCGGAGCACCCCCACCGGCTCGTCGCCCGTTTGTGGGCAGGCCAGCGACCGTGTTCGGTGGGGCGATGGACGACACCACCGACACCGACCGGACCCGCAGCGAAGAGCTGCAGCTCACCCGGATCGTGCTCCGCCCGACCGGCAATCCTCTCCCCCTCGGATTCATGGCGCTCGCGCTCGGGACCGTCGGCTTCAGCACCCTCCAGCTCGGGATCGTCGGCGAGGGCGAGGCGTCGACGATGGCGCTCGCCGTCCTAGTCCTGACCGTTCCGCTCCAGCTGTTGTCCGCGATCATCGGCTTCGGTGCGCGCGACCCGATCGCCGGCACCGGCATGGCGATGGTGTCGGGGGTCTGGGCGATGCTCGCGGTCACGACGCTGACGTCGCCGCCCGGGTCCACGAGCCCGGCGCTGGGCGTCCTGCTGCTCACGGCGGGCGTGGCGATGCTCGTGCCCGCCTCCGCCGGACGGGGCAAGCCGCTGGCCGCGGCAATCATGATCGGCTCCGCGGTCCGGTTCGCGCTGACCGGCGTCGCCCAGGTCACGGCGGTGAGCGCGTGGGACGTCGCGGCCGGCGCCCTCGGGCTGGCGCTCGCCGCACTCGCGCTCTACGCGGCCCTCGGGTTCGTCCTCGAGGAGGGCGGGTCGCGCACCCAGCTGCCCGTGATGCGGCGCGGCGACGGCCGCAAGCCGCTGCGTGACGACATGGAGGAGCAGGTCGAGGGCATCGCCCGGGAGGCGGGTGTGCGCCAGCAGCTCTGAGCGGGCTACGGCTCCTCGGGCCCCGGACCGAGGTGCATCTGCATGATGGCGGTGTCGAGCCACTGGCCGTGCTTGTACCCGACGTCGGTCAGCCGGCCGATCTCGTGGAATCCCAGCTTCTCGTGGAGCTTGCGCGAGGCGGGCGAGGCCCCGGAGCTGATGATCGCCACGGCCTCACGGGCACCGGCGGCCCGGGACCCGTCGAGGACGCGCTGCAGGAGCGCGCTCCCGAGGCCCTTGCCCGCCTGTCCGGGCAGCAGGTAGATGCTCGTCTCGACCGTGTACCGGTAGGCGGGGCGGGGACGCCACCAGCCGACGTAGGCCCAGCCGAGGATGGTTCCGTCCGGCCCCTCGGCGACGACGAACGGCCACCCCTCGGACTGCGTGGAGTGCATCCGTTCGCGCCAGAACTCGACGTCCGGAGGGTCGGTCTCGAACGTCGCGGTGGACTCACGGACGTAGTACTCGTAGACGGCTCCGATGCCGGCTGCGTCGTCGTCGGTCGCGTCGCGCACGGCGTGGTCGACCGTCCCGAGTGCGGCCCCTGCCGCCTCGGCGTCCGTGTGATGGGCTGTATCTTCGCCGTCGTTCACACCCCTAGTGTGCCAAAACACCCGTCCGGTGCGGGGGATTGCCCACCGGAGCACGTCAGACTCCGAGGATCTCCTGGGGTGTGCGGCGCAGCATCAGGTCGATCTGCTCGTCCGTCACGCCGTGCGCGCGGAGCAGGTCGCAGAACGGCCCCGCGAGGTAGCGGTAGCCCCAGCGCCCGTGCGTCTGCGGGTTGAGGTAGACCTCCTCGCCCGTGAGGTCGTGGGCCAGGACGATCCGCTCGGCCCAGCCGTCCGCCACGAGCGCGGCGATCCGTGCGGCCCGGGTGGCGTCGGCCCGGTGATAGGCGTCCTTGACCATCGGGCCGTCGGGGAGCCGGGCGGGCAGAGGCTCGACGCGGAAGTCCCAGAGCTGCTTGCCGACCGTGTCGAACGCGACGCGCACCCCGGTGTCGAGTACCCGGCGGACGTAGTCGGTCTCCGGGTGGGTGTCCATGTGCCCGACGACGACACGGTCGAGGTCGGCACCCTCCGAGCGGAGGATCCGCACCTGTTCGAGCGCCATCGTCCCGTGCGTGGTGTGGGTCATCAGGGCAAGTCCGGTCTCGGCGTGCGCGCGTGCCGCCGCACGCAGGCACTTCTCCTCGTGCAGCGTGACGACGCCGAGACCGGTGGCTTGCTCCCCCAGCACTCCGGCGCGGACCCCAGTGCCCGCGACGCCCCCAGTGGCATCGCGGACGAACCGCGCCGTCATGTCGTCGAGACTAGCCTCGACGGCCCACCGCGGGCTGAACGCCTCGAGGTACACCGCTGTCCCCGTCACGACGTGCAGCCCGGTGCGGCGGGAGATCTCCTGCAGCCATACGACGTTCTTCCCGTCCTCGTCGCGTCCGACGACGCCGTAGGGGCTGAGGTCGACGACCGTCCCGAACCCGTCCTCCCGCACCCCGGCGAGGGCTGCGACCGCGCGCTCGACCTGGTCGGCGGCGTGCGCGGCGTCGTCGTCCCCGCGGGCGCCGGCGAGCCACGGCCCGGGGGTCAGGGCGAGCAGGTGCTCGTGGACGAGGACGCGCCCGAGCTCGGCCGTCGGGACCGGGCCGAGGACGGTCTGGGCGGTCCTCACACCGGCCACGCGACCGCGCTGCCGTCGGACGCCCAGATGCCGGCGACCTGCGGGTCCCCCGTCGAGACCCCTGTGACCCCGGCCGTGCAGGCGCGGGTGACGAACGCCTGCCCGCGGAAGCCGAGCACCACGGTGTCGCCCGCGGCCGCGCTGCCACGCTCCTGGTCGAGCTGACCGTAGTAGTCGATCGCCTCGCGCGGCGGGAGCTCTGCCGGCAGGCGGGTCAGTCCGTCCGGGTCGGACCCGACGAGGCCGTGGACGGGGCTGCGCCCGAGCACGGGGTCGACGTAGAGGCCGCCGCCGAAGAAGTACGCGCGCCCGCCGTGGTGGTGGCTGACCTCGCTGACGTGCACGGCCGCGGGGATCTCTGGCAGGTCGTCGTCGCCGTCGGTGACGGCGTGCCACGGCGTGGTCCCCGTCAGCGCGTGCCCGGGCTCGACGTGGGTGACGCCCAGCTCGGCCAGTGTCGCGAGGGTGCGGGTCGACGTCGTCCCGGGCCCGTTGACGACGACGTCGCGGCCAGAGTCCCGCAGTCGCGCGGCGGCCAGGGCCAGGGTCGCGGCGTTGCGGGTGGGCCGGACGGTGCGGGCCTCGGCGTCGAAGAGCAGGGCGGGGAACGTGGTGACACCGGCCAGCCGGGCGCCGTCGAGGGCGTCGACGCGGTCGGCGACGGCGAGGACGTCGTCGGCGGCGAATCCGCCCTCGTGGCCGACGTAGAACTCGTCGCCGTCGGCGTGGATGCGTGCGAGGAGGTCCTGCTCGCGGCCGATCTCCCGTGCGGCGCGTGCGGCCTCGGCCGCCTTCTCGTGGCTGAAGACGGTCCACTGCGCCGGCTGCATCGCCGCGACGGCCGCCGCCTCGTGCCGGGGAACCTGGACGAGGTGCCCGACGTGCCCGAGCGGCATCCCCGCGGAGGTCGTGGCCCGTGCGCAGGCGGTGTCGACCGCGACCGAGGCGCCGATCCCCGCGGCCCGGACGGTGCGGGTGAGGTCGGGGTTGCGGCCGACCTGCTTGAGCATCGCGTACGGGGTCAGCCCCAGCCGCGCGGCCTCCGCCGCCAGCGTCCGGGCGTTGTGCCCGACGGCGTCCAGGTCGTAGACGTACGTCCCGGCGGGGATCTTGCCCGCCTGGTGCAGGGCGACGGCGGCGGCGATCAGGCCGGGGTTGCGACGCCGGACGGTCTCGAGGAACACGGTCTCTCCTTTGAGCGGTGGGGGTGCCGGCGCTACGACGCGGCCGGGATCCGGTCGACGGCACCGAGTGCCAGGGCGACCGCCCCGTGCAACGCGGCGTCGGTGCGGTAGGACGCCAGGACGACGGCGGGCGGGAACGGGACGCGACGGCGCACCTCGGCCTCGACGACGGGCAGGATCAGGCCGGCCGCGGCGGTCATCCCCCCGCCGATCGCGACCACGGCGGGGTCCAGCGTGACCGCGATGTTCGCGATCTCGCGGGCGAGGGTGAGGACGGCCTGGTGGACGAGCCCCTGGACGACGGGGTCGGTGCTCGCGAGCACGTCGGCCGACGTGAGGGCACGCCCGGTCAGCGCCCCGATCCGCGGGCCGAGGAGCCCGCCACCGACGATCTCCTCGAGCGGTGCCGTCCCGACGGGCGTCAGCGCGGACTCGTGCGGCGTGAGGTACCCGATCTCGCCCGCGGCACGGTGCGCGCCGCGCAGGACGGTGCCACCGACGACGATCGCGGCGGAGACGCCGGTGCCGAGGTTCACGTAGAGCCCCGGGTCGGCGTCGACGAGGGCCCCGCTCCGTGCCTCGGCGAGGCCGGCGGCGTGCACGTCGTTCCAGACGGGGACGTCCGAGAATCCGAGCTCGGCGCCGATCTCCTGCGCGAGGGGGTAGTCGTCCCAGCCGGGCATCGTCGGCACCAGCTGCAGGCCGCCGTCGTGCACCACCCCCGGGCTGACGGCGGCTGCCCCCGCGACGGTGAGGCCGAACCGGCTCGCGCCGGCGCCGAGATCCCGCGCCGTCGACCCGATGCGGGCGATAGCCTGGCGGGGACCGTCGCCCGCGCGGGTGGGCAGGCGCTGGCGGTCGTGCACGGCGCCGTCCGGGCCTGCCAGGGCGACGTCGATCTTCGTCCCACCGATGTCGATGGCTATCACGCCGCGCGCGAGACCTGTCATGATGAAGAGTCTTTAATAAAGTCTCCTACCTGTCAATGAGGAAGCAATGACCGCGACTCCCCCAGGCGGCCCGACGGACCGCCTGCGCGCCCGACCCACCGCAGCGCTCGCCGCCGCCGTCGAGCCCGCCGGAATGCGCACCGTCAACCGCCAGGTGCTCCTCGGGCACCTGTACGACGCCAGCCCTCTCAGCAGGCCGCAGCTCGCCCGACGCGCCGGCCTCTCACAGCCCACGGTGCTCGCCGCACTCAGCGACCTCGAGCGCGGCGGTCTCGTCCGCGCCGCGGGCCGACCCGAGACGACGACCGGCCGGCCCGCCGTCGTGTACGAGCCGGACCCCACCGCCGGCTCGGTGACCGCCGTCGACATCGGCCGCCGGTGGATCCGGCTCGCCGTGGCCGACCTGGCGGGTGACCGGCTCGCGCGCCTCGACATCCCCAACACCGCCGCCCCGGACGACCTCGTCGACGCCGTCGGCGCGGCCGCCGAGCAGGTACGGGCCCAGGCGGGGATCACCGGCCCGTCCACCCACACGCTGATCGCCGCGCCCGGCGTCTTCCAGGCCGAGGAGCAGGCGCTGATGTTCGCGGCCCAGCTCCCGGCGTGGCAGCGGCCGGGGCTCGCGGGCGCGCTCGCTGCACGGATCGGCGGGTCGTTCGCCATCGAGAACGACGCGAACCTGGCGGCCGTCGCGGAGCACGCGACCGGCGCCGGCGTCGGGACCCGCCACATGGCCTACCTCCACGTCGGCACCGGGATCGGGCTCGGCATCATCGTCGACGGCGAGACCTATCAGGGTGCGACCGGGGCCGCGGGCGAGATCGCCTTCATGCCCGTGGGCGAGCGCATCGACGACCACGCCGCCGAGGGCAGGCGTGGCGTGCTCGAGTGGAGGTCGGCCGCCGACTCGGTGGTGCGGTACGCCGTCGACGAGGGGCTCGACGACGACGTCACCGCCGCCGAGGTGTTCCGGCTCGCGGCCGCCGGGGACCCGCGCGCGGTCGCGGCGGTCGAGACCGAGGCACGCCAGCTCGCCGACGTCGTCACGGGCGTCGCCGCGCTCCTGGACCCCGAGATGATCGTCGTGGGCGGCGGCGTCGGGCAGAACCTCGACGCACTGCTGCCCGCCCTGACCGCACGCATGGAGCAGATCACCCCGATGCGGCCGAACCTCGTGACGGCCTCGCTCGGCGAGGAGTCGGTGCTGCAGGGGGCGCTGATCAGCGGCCTGCGCGTGGCCCGCGACATCGCGTTCCTCGAGGCGACCGAGCGGCTCAGCGCCGCGACCTGAGCAGCGCCACGGGCCGGGCCGCGACCGGCGCGACGGCGGCGCCCGCCGTCAGTGCCCGTCCTCAGCGCCCGCGGTCAGTGCCCGGCGCCGAGGTTCCCCGCGAGCCGCTCGTGGCGTGCGGCAGAGTCCTCGTTCAGACCGCGGATCGTGACGGTCTTGCCCTTCGAGGCGTACTTCTGGGTGATCGCGTCGAGCGTGGCGACGGTCGAGGCGTCCCACACGTGCGCGCCCGACAGGTCGATGACGACATCTGCGGGGTCGCCGACGTAGTCGAACTGGTAGACCAGGTCGTTCGACGAGGCGAAGAACAGCTCGCCGGTGACGGCGTAGACGCGCTGGCCGTCGTCGTCGGAGGCGTCCAGGCGGGTGACGGTCGTGAAGTGCGCGACGCGCTGCGCGAAGAGCACGGACGCCACGACGACGCCCACGACCACGCCGATCGCGAGGTTGTCCGTGGCGACGGTGACGACGACCGTGGTCACCATGACCGCCGTCTCCGACTTCGGCATGCGGCGCAGTGTGCCCGGCCGGATCGAGTGCCAGTCGAACGTGCCGACCGAGACCATGATCATCACGGCGACCAGCGCGGCCATCGGGATCATCGCGACGACGTCGCCCAGCCCGACGACGAGGATCAGCAGGAACACACCCGCGAGGAACGTCGAGATCCGGGTGCGCGCGCCCGACACCTTGGTGTTGATCATCGTCTGCCCGATCATCGCGCAGCCACCCATGCCGCCGAAGAAGCCGGTGATGATGTTGGCGGCGCCCTGGCCCCAGGCCTCACGGGTCTTGTTCGAGTGCGTGTCGGTCACGTCGTCGACGAGCTTCGCCGTCATCAGCGACTCCATCAGGCCCACGAGGGCCATCCCGACGGCGTACGGCAGGATGATCTGGAGCGTCTCGAGGTTCATCGGCACGTCGGGGAAGAACAGCGCCGGCAGCGACTCCGGCAGCGCGCCCTCGTCGCCGACGGTCGGGACGGCGAGCGCTCCGACGACGGTGACGACGGTGAGCAGCACGATCGCGATCAGCGGGGCGGGGATCACGGTGGTGACGCGCGGCAGGTAGACCATGATCGCGATGCCGACGGCGACCATCGGGTACACCAGCCACGGCACCCCGAGCAGGTGCGGGACCTGGGAGGAGAAGATCAGGATCGCGAGCGCGTTGACGAAGCCGACCATCACCGAGCGGGGAATGAACCGCATCAGCTTGGCGACGCCGAGCACGCCCAGGAGCACCTGGATGAGCCCGCCGAGCAGCACGGTCGCGATCAGGTAGTCGTACCCGTACTCGGCCATCACCGGGGCGATGACGAGGGCGATCGCACCCGTGGCCGCCGAGATCATCGCCGGGCGACCGCCCAGGAACGCGATTGAGACGGCCATGGTGAACGAGGCGAAGAGCCCGATGCGCGGGTCGACGCCCGCGATGATCGAGAAGCTGATCGCCTCGGGGATCAGGGCGAGCGCGACGACGAGCCCGGCGAGCACCTCGGTGCGCAGCCGCCGGGGCGACCTGAGCGCGGCCAGGACGGAGTTCGCCTCGTCCGCCTCGGGGACGGCAGGGCTCACGGGAGCGGCAGACACGATGTGGATCCGTTCGTTCGGGCGGGACGCCCGCGCACGGGGATCCCTCGATCAGGGCAAGAGGTGGGGCGCGTCGACGCGCACGCCTCCGGGTGCGCACGGACGACGGCGCACGCGACGGAGACGACCAGAGCCTACCCTGACGTTGCGGGAGGGTTCTACCCCCTGCCGCCCTCCAACCGTCGACCGAGGTCCTCGGTCAGCGCCTCGGCGCTCGCGAGCTTGCGCCGCAGCGACGCGCACCGGTCGACCGCCCGGGCGTGGAACTCGGCGAGCGTCGCCTCGCTCGACCGCCCGTCCGCGCCCCCGTGCCCGTCGAGGACGTCGACGAGCTCGCGCATCTCGTCGAGGGAGAAGCCGAGCGGCTTCATGCCCTTCAGCACCTCGAGCCGGGCGACGTCGTCGTCCGTGAAGAGGCGGAACCCGCCGTCCGTCCGGGCTGTCGGCCGGACCAGGCCGACCTCCTCGTAGTAGCGGATCGTGCGGAGGGAGAGCCCTGTCCGCTCGGCGACCTCGCCGATCTTGTGCCGGTTGCTCACGTGGCTCCTTCCGCCGGTGGTCGATTCTATCGATCAGGTCACGACCCGGTGACGATCGGGTGCTGCGGTGGCGACCCGCGCCGATCCGACGTGTCATGGAACAGGTAACCAGGAACGACCACCACACCGAGCACCTCAGGAGCCACGATGATGCGCACGACTCTCGCAGCGGGCGTCACCGCCCTGCTGGGTGGCGTGGGTGCCGGATTCGCCTGGGCGCACGGGAACGGATTCCTCGTGATCGTGGCTGCCGTCGTGACACTTGCAGCCGCACTCGTCGCCATCTGGCCGGTCGGCACCACGGACCACACCGACGCGACAACCGGCCGCCCCCGCGCCCGGACCACGGCGCGCGAACGGCAGAATGCCCGGAATGCCGCGCTCCCGGAGCGCTCCGGCGCACGCGCCGAACGCCCCGCCGGGGCCTGACTACGCACTCCTGCGTACGCAATTCGCACAATTGTGCCCACCTGCAGCCATCCATAGCGTTCCCCGGGTGGTGAGCGCCGGCGCCGACGTCGGCCCCTGAGGGACTCCTCCCTGCCGCCACTTCACCCGACCAGGGAGTGTTGATGACGAGCACGACCATGACCAGTAGCGCCGCACGGCGCGTACGCACAGCGGTGGTGACGCTGGCGCTTGCGATCGGAGGCGCGATCGTCGCCCCGGTGGCGCTCGCACCGTCTGCCGAGGCGCACGGCTGGATCACCTCGCCACCGAGCCGCCAGGACAACTGCTCGACCGGCGCGACGCCGTTCGACTGCGGTGGCATCAAGTACGAGCCCCAGTCCGTCGAGGCCGTCAAGGGCTCGATGAAGTGCTCCGGGGACAGCGGATACGACATCCTCGACGACGAGTCGCTCGCGTGGCCGAGCACCGTCACCGGCCGCGACGTGACGTTCCAGTGGAAGCTCACCGCGAACCACTCGACGAGCACGTGGGAGTACTTCGTCGACGGAGAGCTCTTCGACACCCGCAGCCAGGGTGGCGCGCAGCCGCCGAAGGACATCAGCCACACGCTGACCGGCCTGCCCGAGGGCGACCACACGATCTTCGCGCGCTGGAACATCGCCGACACGCCGATGGCGTTCTACAACTGCGTCGACATCACCGTGACCGCGGACGGGACGGACCCGGGCACGGACCCGACGACCGACCCCACCACGGATCCCACGACGGACCCGACCACGGATCCCACGACGGACCCGACCACGGACCCGACGACGGACCCGACCACGGATCCCACGACCGACCCCACCACGGACCCGACGACGGATCCCACGACCGACCCGGGCCAGTGCTCCGGTGAGCCGTGGTCCGACTCGGCGGTCTACGTCGGCGGTGACGTCGTGATCCACGACGGCCACTTCTGGCAGGCCAAGTGGTGGACCACCAACTCGGCCCCGGTCGCGAGCGACTGGGGTGTGTGGCGGGACCTCGGCGCCTGCTGAGCCGATCCACCGATAGACCCGGCATGACGTGAACTCCCCCTCACGTCGCGCCGGCGGCGGGGTTGTCGACACGGTCGGCAACCCCGCTGTCGTGTCTCTGCCCCCTGTCGGCTCTCGGGGGGCCGCGAGCGCCTACGTGGTTCCCGCAGATTGCCCTACGCCCCACCCGAATCGATTCGACGGGGCCGCGCCCCGAACTGCACGCTCACCTGCGCAAAGGCCTGTGTACGCACCCTGCGGGGCGGCCCGTGCGGGTGTCCCCGTACGGAACCTCCACGATTGCCGGGCGCACCCGGCCTCCCTAGCGTCGACAACGGTTGCGGCACCGACGCCGCCCACGTCTCGGACGAGGAGGTCCGAGATCCCGTCGACCCGAGGAGCGCCCTTCATGTCCTTGAGATCAACAGTCCGTTCCACGCCGATAGGCCGCGTCCGTGCCGCCGTCGTCGTCCTCGCTCTCGCCTTCGCGGGCGCCGTCGTGGCCCCTGCGTTCGTCGCGCCGTCCGCCGAGGCGCACGGCTGGATCACCTCGCCGCCCAGCCGCCAGGACAACTGCGCCAACGGCGCGACGTCGTTCGACTGCGGCGCCATCAAGTACGAGCCCCAGTCCGTCGAGGCCCCGAAGGGGTCGATGCAGTGCTCCGGCGGCAGCGGGTTCGACATCCTGGACGACAGCTCGAAGCCGTGGCCCCGCACGACCACGGGGTCGTCGGTGACGTTCAAGTGGAAGCTCACCGCCGCGCACAACACGAGCACGTGGGAGTACTTCGTCGACGGCAAGCTGTTCAAGACGTTCAACCAGAACGGCCAGCAGCCGCCGAGCAACATCTCGCACACGCTGACGGGCCTGCCGAGCGGCAACCACACGGTCCTCGCCCGCTGGAACGTCTCGAACACCGCGATGGCGTTCTACAACTGCGTCGACCTCAACGTGAACGGCACCGGGCCGACCGACCCGACGCCGGACCCGACCACGGACCCGACCACCGACCCGACGACCGACCCCACCACCGACCCGACGACGACCCCGCCGGACTGCTCCGCGGCGGCCTGGTCCGGCTCGACCGTCTACACCGGTGGCAACCAGGTCAGCCACGACGGGCACCTCTGGCGAGCCAAGTGGTGGACGCTCGGCGACACCCCGGCCCCGAGCCAGTGGGGAGTCTGGCAGGACCTCGGGGCCTGCTGACCGAGAACCGCTGAACCCGCACCCGGCCCCGGGGTGCACGGCGTCCGCCCTCACGGATGCCGTGCACCCCGGGGCCGTCCGCGTGCGCGAGCCGTGCGCGGTCAGTCCTCCCGCACGTTCCAGCCGGCGATCACGTGGCGCTCGCGCTCGAACGCGAGCGTGCTGACGGTGGCCGTCTCGAGCACGAACCGCGACCCGTCGACCGGCGCGAGCTCCAGCCACATCGCGGTCAGGACCCGGAGCAGGTGCCCGTGCGCGACGATCAGCACGTCCTGCCCGTCGCGGAGGTGCGGCTCGATCCGCCGCACGACGGCGCTGGCCCGCCGCGCGACGTCGTCGACGGTCTCCCCGGGGCTGGGCGGGTCGACGACCTGGGCGCTCTTCGGGAGGTCGATGTGCACGCCGTCGGACCACAGCTCCCAGTCGTACCCGACGATCTCGCGGATCTGCAGCGTGGAGATCCCCTCGGTGACCCCGTAGTCCCACTCGACGAGGTTGTCGTCGACCTGCACGTCGCTGAACCCGGCCAGCTCGGCCGTGCGCCGTGCACGCTGCAGGGGGCTGACGAAGACGTGGCTGATGTCGCGGTCGGCGAGCATCGGCCCCGCGGCCCGTGCCTGCCGCTCACCCCGCTCGGTCAGCGGAAGGTCGGTCAGGCCCGTGTGCCGGCCGTCGCGGCTCCACTCGGTCTCACCGTGGCGCAACAGGTAGGCCCGTCCGTACTGGTTGCTCATGCCGCCACTGTGACACCGGGTGCACGACGACGCGCGCTCAGTCGCGTCCCCGGAGCCGGTCGATCTCCCGGCGCTCGCGCTTGGTGGGCCGCCCGGCGCCCCGGTCACGGACGCCGGCGGGAGCGACGGCCTCGGGCGGCGGAGGAGGCGGCGAGTGGTCGACGTACGCCGCGACGGCGACCGAGGCACCGACCCGCTTGGCGAGCAGCTGCACCACCTCGACGTCCCGGAACCGGTGGTCGGCCCCGCGGAACGAGACACGGCTGCCGGTCACGACCTTGGCCGAGGGCTTGACCCGCACCCCGTCGATCCGGACGTGACCGGCCCGGCACGCCGCCGTCGCGATCGACCGGCTCTTGGTCAACCGCACGGCCCACAACCAGCTGTCCACGCGCATGGTCCGAGTCTGGCACGCCTCAGGCGCGCTCCACCCGGACTCCCACGACCCGCGGGTCGTCGACCGTGACCGCGTGGGCGGGGCCGTCGACGACGATCGAGGCCTCGGACTCCCGGGTCGCGCAGTCGGGGCCGACCCAGAGCTCGACCTCTCCCGGCTCGACCACCCGCACCATCGAGCGATCCGTGAAGGCCAACCTCGTCGTGGGGACCTCGAGGTGCACGACGGCGGACTCCCCCGCGGCGAGGTCGACACGCGCGTACCCGAGGAGCAGCGCGACGGGGCGCGGGATCGAGCCCACGACGTCGTGCGCGTAGAGCTGGACGACGTCGGTCCCGGCGCGGTCGCCGGTGTTGGTCACGCGCACCGAGGCCGCGAACGTCCCACCGCTCGCCACCCGGGCGTCGGCGACCAGACCGGTGCGCTCGAACCTGGTGTACGAGAGCCCGAACCCGAACGGCCGGGCGGGGGTCGAGTCCGTGCTCGTGACCTCGCTGGGGCCGCCGAGCGTCGGGTGCAGGTACGAGTACGGCTGGGCGCCGCCAGAGCGCGGGAGGGAGACCGGCAGGCGGCCCGACGGGCAGACCCGCCCGGTGATGATGCCCGCGAGCGCCGTCCCGCCCTCCTCCCCGGGGAAGAAGGCCTGCAGCACCGCCCCGTCCTCCAGCACGGGGCCGACGGCGTACGGTCGTCCGGTCAGGAGCACGACGACGGTCGGGGTACCGGTCGCGCGGACGGCCTCGACGAGGTCGGCCTGCACGCCGGGGAGCTCCAGGCTCTCGGCGTCGTTGCCCTCGCCGACGGTGCCGCGCCCGAAGAGGCCCGCCTGGTCCCCGAGGACGAGCACCGCGACGTCGGCCGCGGCGGCGTCCTCGACCGCGGCCGCGAACCCCGAGCGGTCGTCCCCGTCCACGTCGCAGCCCGCGGACACGGTGATCTCGGCGTCCGGGAGCTCGGAGCGCAACGCCTCGGCGACGGTCGGGATCTCGAACCCGAGCTCGGTGCCGGGGTGGTGGGCCAGGACGTGGTTGGCGAACGAGTAGCACCCCATGAGCGCCTCGGCGCGGTCCGCGTTGGGCCCGACGACGGCGACACGAGCGGGAGCCGGACGCCCCGGTGCGACAAGGGGCAGGACGCCGTCGTTCGCGAGCAGCACCACGGACTCCTCGGCGAGCCGGCGCGCGATCGCCCGGTGGCCCGGCGGGTCGAGGTCGACGACTGCCGGGGGCTCGTCGTCGAACGTCTCGTCGAGCAGGCCGAGCTCCTCCTTCTGACGCAGGGCCCGGAGCACGGCACGGTCGACCAGGGCCTCGTCCACGAGCCCGTCCCGGACGCGCGCCGCCAACGGCTCGAGGTAGGCGTCGCCCGTGGGGAGCTCGATGTCGACGCCGGCGGCGAGCGCCAGGCCCGCGGCCTCGCCGAGATCGGCGGCGACCTTGTGCATGACGTGGAGGAAGGCGACCCCGAAGTAGTCGGCGACGACGGTCCCGTCGAACCCCCAGCGGTCGCGCAAGATGCCGGTGAGGTACTCCTCGCTGGACGCCATTGGGACGCCGTCGACGTCGACGTACGCCTGCATCACCGACCGCACCCCGCCGTCGAGCACGGCCATCTCGAACGGCGGCAGCAGCACGTCGGCCATCTCCCGGGGGCCCGCGGACACCGGGGCGTGGTTGCGCCCCGCGCGGGAGGCCGAGTACCCCGCAAAGTGCTTGAGGGTGGCGTGGACGCCGGCGCCCTGCAGTCCGCGGACGTAGGCGGTGCCGAGCGTGCCCACGACGTACGGGTCCTCGGCGATGCACTCGTCGACGCGACCCCAGCGGGGGTCCCGGACGACGTCCAGCACCGGGGCGAGCCCCTGGTGGATGCCGAGCTCCCGCATGGATCCGCCGATCGCCGACCCCATCTCCTCGACCAGCCCGGGGTCGAACGAGGCGCCCCAGGCGAGCGGGGTCGGGAACGTGGCGGCACGCCACGCGGCCAGCCCGGTCAGGCACTCCTCGTGCACGAGCGCCGGGATCCCGGTCTCCGCCACGAGTCTCCGCTGCTCCGTCCAGAGCCACCGGGCGCGCTCGGCCGCGTCGACCGGGCGGGTCCCGTACACGCGGGTGAAGTGCCCGATGCCGTGCCGGGTGATGGCGGCGAGGTCCTCGGGCACGCCGGACATCTCCCCCTGCATCGGGGCCACGACCTCACCACCCTGGTCGAGCCAGTACCCGACGATCTGGGCGAGCTTCTGCTCGAGCGTCATCCGGGCGACCATCGCCCGGACACGGTCAGATGCGGCGGCCGAGGCCGTCCGGTCCGTCATCGGAGTACTCCTTCGTGGGTCGGGTGCACGGTGCACCTCTCCAGTCTGATGCCTCGCTCCTCGAGCGCGCGTCGACCGCACCGCCCCGCCCGTAGCCCGGCCGTCTCGGGAGCACCCCTGCCTTCTGCTCGCACTGCGGCTACGGCGGCGCGCGCACCGCGCACGTCATACGGTGGTGGGTGGCGGTCGACGACGACGCCTCCCCCGAGACACAGCGACCGAAGGCAGGCACCTGGCGTGAGCACGGCACCCATCGATGCGACGACGACCACGGCCTGGGCGGACCTGACCGCCCACCACTCCGACCTCACGAGCGACCTGCGCGGATGGTTCGCCGCGGACCCGCAGCGCGCCGAGCGCTTCACGCACCGGGCGGGCGACCTCTACGTCGACCTGTCGAAGAACCTGATCACCGAGGAGACCGTCGCCCTGCTGACGCGTCTCGCGGACGAGGTCGGTCTCGCCGGCCGGCTGGACGCCATGTTCACCGGCGAGCACATCAACGTCACCGAGGACCGCGCCGTCCTGCACACCGCCCTGCGTCGGCCCCTGCCCGAGGACGGCGACGCCCACCTCGTCGTGGACGACCAGGACGTGGACGAGGACGTGCACGAGGTCCGCGCGGCGCTCGCCGACTTCGCCGACAAGGTCCGCTCCGGCGAGTGGACCGGCGTCACCGGCAAGCGTGTCGAGACGGTCGTGAACATCGGCATCGGGGGCTCCGACCTGGGCCCCGTCATGGCGTACGAGGCGCTCGAGCCCTACGTCCAGGACGGCCTCGAGGTGCGGTTCGTCTCCAACATCGACCCGACCGACGTCGCGCAGAAGACCGCGGACCTCGACCCCGAGACCACGCTGTTCATCGTCGCGTCCAAGACGTTCGGCACGCTCGAGACCCTGACCAACGCGCGCCTGGCCCGCGAGTGGCTGTGGACGTCGCTGGCCGGGGCCGGGGCGCTGGCCGACACCGACGACGCCCGTCGTGACGCCGTCGCCAAGCACTTCGTCGCCGTCTCGACGGCGCTCGACAAGGTCGCGGACTTCGGGATCGACCCGGCCAACGCGTTCGGGTTCTGGGACTGGGTGGGCGGTCGCTACTCCGTCGACTCCGCCATCGGCCTGTCGCTGGCCATCGCGATCGGCCCGGACGGGTTCGAGGAGTTCCTCGGCGGCTTCCACACGATGGACGAGCACTTCCGGACCGCACCGATCAGCGAGAACGTCCCCGCGCTCATGGGCCTGCTGAACATCTGGAACGTGAACTTCCTCGGTGCCGAGACGCACGCCGTGCTCCCGTACGCGCAGCAGCTCAACCGCTTCCCGGCATACCTGCAGCAGCTCACCATGGAGTCCAACGGCAAGTCCGTGCGATGGGACGGCTCACCCGTCACGTCGCAGACGGGCGAGGTCTTCTGGGGCGAGCCCGGCACCAACGGGCAGCACGCGTTCTACCAGCTGATCCACCAGGGCACCCGCCTGATCCCCGCCGACTTCATCGCGTTCGCGCAGCCGGCGTACCCGCTCGCGGACGGGGACACGGACGTCCACGGTCTCTTCCTCGCCAACTTCTTCGCGCAGACGAAGGCGCTGGCGTTCGGCAAGACGGCGGACGAGGTGCGGGCCGAGGGCACCGACGAGTCGATCGTGCCCGCCCGGGTCTTCTCGGGGAACCGGCCGACGACGTCGATCCTCGGCCCGGCCCTCACCCCGGCGGTCCTGGGTCAGCTCGTCGCGCTGTACGAGCACATCACGTTCGTCCAGGGCGTCGTGTGGGGCATCGACTCGTTCGACCAGTGGGGCGTCGAGCTGGGCAAGAAGCTCGCGCTCGAGGTCGCCCCGGCCGTCGCCGGCGACGCCGAGGCGCTCGCCGCCCAGGACTCGTCGACCAAGGCCCTGATCGAGACGTACCAGGCGCTGCGCGGCTGATCCCGCGCGTCGTCGGCCCGCCCGCTGCCGACCACGCGGTTGTGTCCACTTCCCGCCCACGGAAGTACACGGAACCACGTGGTCGGCCGTGACGCGGACGGTAATTGTGTGGACGGCGCCGACCCACCGGGTGACGATTGACGGGTGACCTCCGGCCCGCGCGTCGTCCGCGCCCCGCATCCCCCGCACCTCGACCACCCCGACGCGTGGGCGTACAAGGGGCGTGCCGACGTCGAGGTCGAGGCCGAGCTCGCGACGTTCGGGCACGACGACCTCGTCTTTCCGGCCGACCAGATCCTGGTCATCCAGGGGAACCAGCGGTACGCCCGGCGCGCCGTGCTCGTCGCGGTCGACCCCGCGGCCACCGCCGACCCTCCGCGACCGCGCGACGTCGTCGGGTTCGCGTCCTACGCGATGCCGCTGACGGACAACACGCACCTGCTCGACGCCACGCTCACGGTCCGTCCGGGGCGCAAGGACGGCGCGGTGCACGACGCGCTTCTCGCCGCGGTGGAGCGCGACGCGGCGGAGGCCGGGCGCCGGACGGTCGGCCTCGCGACCGACCACGCACCCGAGCCACCTCCGGGACCCGGTGCGATCGAGGCACCGACCGGCAGCGGCCGCGTGCCGGCCGACGACCCGACCGTCCGTGCCGCGCTCCGCGCCGGGTTCACCCTGCGCCAGGTGGAGCGGTACTCGGTGCTGACGCTGCCGGTGGACACCGGCCTGCTCGGGCGCCTGCACGCGGAGGCCGCGGAGCACGCCGGTGACGAGTACCGCACGCACGTGTGGGACGACGTCGTGCCGGACGAGTGGATCGACCAGGTCGCCCACCTGCAGCAGCGGATGAGCACCGACATCCCGCACGGCGACCTCGAGGTCTCCGAGGAGGCGTGGGACGCGGAGCGCTACCGGTCGCTGATCGACGAGCAGCACGCGCGCGGCAACGTCTTCCGCATGGCGGTGGCCGAGCACGTCCCGTCGGGCACGCTCGCCGGGTTCACGATCGTCGTCGGCCCGGCGACCGACCAGTTCGCGTTCCAGGAGGACACGCTCGTGCTGTCCGAGCACCGGGGGCGCCGTCTCGGCATGCTGATGAAGGCGGCGAACCTGCTCGCGCTGCAGGCCGACCGTCCGGGGATGACGCGCATCCACACGTGGAACGCCGAGGAGAACGGCCCGATGCTGGACATCAACGTCGCGCTCGGGTTCCGCGGAGCGGGCGTCTGCGCGCTGTGGGAGAAGCCGCTCGCGTCGAGCGGGGGCTGACCGAGCTCTGGCCGCGCGCGGTCACCGGGCCGGGAGGTGCGCGCACCCGTCGGCGCGCAGGCGCAGGCCGACCGAGATGTCGCTGCCGTCGGTGAACTCGGCGCCCGGCACCGCCGTGTAGCGTCCGACGCCGCCTCCCAGGTCCACGTCGACCGTCACCTCGGTGCGTCCGCGCCTCCGGACCGACCGGACCACGTCGCCCACCCACCGGCCGACGTCGGGCGCCGTCGTCTCCAGCCCCGTCGGGCCGACGGCGACCCGCTCGTCGTCGACGTCGACGACCGCCTGGTACCCGAGGAAGTCCGCGACCCGCCACGACACCGGGGCGGCCCAGAGCTCCTCCGGCGGGGCGACCTGCAGGATCGTGCCGGCGTCCATCACGGCGACGCGGTCCGCGACGGCGAACGCCTCGTCGTGGTCGTGCGTGACGAAGACCCCGGTGGTGCCCGTGGCGGTGAGGATCTCCCGGAGCTCGGCCGCGAGACGCTCCCGCAGCGCACGGTCGAGCGCGGAGAGCGGCTCGTCGAGCAGCAGCAGGCGGGGCCGGGGCGCGAGGGCACGTGCGAGCGCGACGCGCTGCCTCTCCCCTCCCGACAGCGCCGTGACCGCCCGGGACCCGTACCCGGAGAGCCCGACGAGCCCGAGCAGCTCGTCCACCCGGGCCTCGCGGTCCGTACGGCGTACGCCGGCGACGCGCAGCCCGTACCCGACGTTGCTCGCGACGTCGGCGTGCGCGAACAGCTGTCCGTCCTGGAAGAGCAGCCCGAACGCCCGGCGGTGCACCGGCACGGCCGCCAGGTCCCGCCCGTGCCACGCGACGGACCCGTCCGCCAGCGGCTCGAGACCGGCGACCGCGCGCAGCAGCGAGGACTTGCCGCAGCCGCTCGGACCGAGCAGGGCGAGCACCTCGCCCTCGGCGACGTCGAGGTTCACCCCGTCGACCGCCGTCGTCGTCCCGTACCGCACGACGGCGTCGCGCACCTCGAGCCCGCGGCTCATAGCTCTCCTGCACTTTCTCCGCGCAGCCGCTCCGCGAGGAGCATGACCGTCGCGGTGACGAGGGCGAGGACGACGCTCGCGGCGAGCGCCATCCCGTAGTTCTCGGCCCCGGGCTTGCCGATGAGCCGGAAGATCACGACCGGGAGGGTCGCGGTGTCGGGGCGGGCGAGGAACGACGTGGCGCCGAACTCCCCGAGGGAGGTCGCGAACGCGAACCCCACGGCCAGGCCGAGGGGTCGGAGCACGACGGGCAGGTCCACGGTGGCGAGAACCCGGCCCGGTCCGGCGCCGAGCGTCGCAGCGGCCTCGCGCAGGCGCGGGTCGATGGCCCGCAGCACGGGCAGCACCACACGGACCACCAGCGGGATCGCGACGACGGCTTGCGCGATCGGGACGAGGAGCCCGGAGGTGCGCAGGTCGACGTCGAGCCCCAGCGGCCGGTCGAGCGTGATCAGGAATCCGAAGCCGACGGTGACGGCGGAGACGCCGAGCGGGAGCATGAAGACGGAGTCGAGGGTCCGCAGGGCACGCCTGCCGACGCGCGCCCGTGGTCGGCGCGAGACCACGAGGGCCACCAGACCGCCGACGACGACCGCGATCAGCGCTGCGAGCGCGGCCGCTCGCAGCGAGTTGCCCGCGGCCTCCCACACCGTGACGGACAGCGCGTTGGGGCCGCCCGTCGTCGCGAGGTTGCGGTAGTTGTCCAGCGTCCAGGTGCCGTCGGCGGCATGCAGGGAGCGGGTGACCAGGGTGGCGACCGGGAGGGCCAGGAGCAGGATCACGACGGCGGCCGTCACGGCGGTCGGCACGGCGTCGGCCCGCAGGTTCAGCCGCCGCCCGCCGTGCGCCTCGGGGAGCAGACCCAGGGCGTTCTCGCGGCGCGCCCGGGTGCGGTCCGCGGCGACGAGCGCCCCGGCCACGACGACAAGCTGGACCACCGACAGGACGGCCGCCGATCGCAGGTCGAGGAACTGCGTCGTCTGGACGTAGATCTCCGTCTCGATGGTGCCGTACCCGGGCGGGCCGAGGACGAGGACGGTGCCGAACGCCGTCGCGCAGTAGAGGAAGACGAGCGAGGCGGCGGAGGTGATCGCGGGGGTCAGGGCGGGCAGGGTGACCGTCCGGAACGCCCGGGCCGGGGAGGCTCCGAGCGCCCGCGCGGCCTGCTCGGCCCGGGGGTCGAGCCGTTCCCAGAGGCCGCCAACCGTCCGGACGACGACGGCGTAGTTGAAGAAGACGAGCGCGAGCACGATCGCGGTGAAGGTCTGGTCGATGCCGAGGAACGCCAGCGGGCCACCGGGGGCGAGGAGCGCGCGGAACGCGACGCCGACGACGACGGTGGGCAGGACGAAGGGCACCGTCACCAGCCCGCGGAGGAACGTACGACCGCGGAACTGGCATCTGTACAGGACGTAGGCGCCGGGGACTCCGAGCACCAGCGAGGCGACGGTCCCGACCACCGCCTGGCCCAGCGTGATCCCGAGCAGACGCCAGGTGCGCGACTCGCCGAACACCTCGGCGACCCCGCTCAGGTCCAGGGATCCGTCGGTCACGAAGCCTCGTCCGACGAGGGCGAGGACGGGCCACGCGAAGAAGATCGCGAGGAAGGCGAGCGGCACGCCCGCCGCCAGCCCCCAGAGCACGACGCGTGCCACCGGGGGCCAGCTGCGGTGCGCGCGAGCCGGGCGCATGGTCAGCCGAGGACCGTGGCGGTCCAGGTCTCGATCCAGTCGCCGCGGTGCGCGGAGATCTCGGCCGGGTCGACGTCGAACGGGTCGTCGGCGAGCGGGGCGAACCGGGCCCACTCGTCGGGCAGCGCGGCGTCGCCGTCGACGGGGTACATGTACATCTGGCCGGGGATGTCCTCCTGGACCGTGCGGCTCACGAGGAAGTCCACGAGCTCCCGGGCGCCGTCGGGGTTCTCCGCACCGGCGAGCACGCCCGCGTACTCGACCTGGCGGAAGCAGGTGTCCAGCAGCGCCGTGGTCGTGGTCTCCGAGCCGTCCTCGGTCACGGTGAACGCCGGCGAGGTGGCGTAGGAGAGCACGAGCGGACGGTCACCGGCTCCGCCGGCACCCGTGAAGTCCACGTAGTACGCGTCCTCCCAGCCGTCGGCGATCTTGACGCCGTTGTCCGCGAGCGCCGTCCAGTAGTCGGTCCACCCGTGCTCGCCCTTGGCCCCGACGGTCGCGAGCAGGAACGCGAGTCCGGGCGACGACGTCGCGGGGTTCGTGACGACGAGGAGGTCCTGGTACGCGGGGTCGGCCAGGTCGTCGAGCGTGGTCGGGACGTCGAGGTCGTTCTCCTCGAACCAGGCGAGGTCGGCGTTGATGCAGACGTCCCCCCGGTCGACCGGGGTCAGGCTCTCGCCCGCGGGAACCTCTGCGGCCGCCGACTCGGGAAGCGCGGACGAGAGGTACGGGTCGAAGACGCCCTCGTCGACGGCGCGGCTCGCGTAGGTGTTGTCGACCCCGAAGACGGCGTCGCCAAGGGGCGAGTCCTTCGTGAGGATCAGCTGGTTGACCAGGGTGCCGCCGTCCCCGGGGGCGACCAGCTCGACGTCGTACCCCGACTCCGCGGTGAACTCGTCGAGCAGGCCGTCGCTGAGGGCGAACGAGTCGTGGGTGACCAGGGTGACGGTGCTGCTCCCCGTCTCGGCCGACGAGCCCTCGGCGTCGCCGGTGTCGCTGCTCGCGCAGCCCGTCAGGGCGAGCGCGAGGACCGCGCCGGACGCGGCGACGGAACGGGTGGTGATGGTGGTGCGCAAGAGTCCTCCTCGGACGTCGACTTCCTCCGCCGGTGCTGACCGGATCAGGTTCAAGGGTCTGCGGCGTGCCGCACTCTCAGCGCTCTGGGGCGCTCCCCTGTCGTACAGCCGCAGTCTACGACGCCGCGCAACGCCCGTGGGTCCGTGGTCCGGCGGAGTCGCCCCGGTCGCACTACGGTGGGAATCGTCCAACGGAGCGGCTGAGGAGACGACGTGTCGAAGAAGAAGCAGAAGAAGAACGACGACCAGGACATGGCGACCAAGGTCGCGACCCTGGCCCTGACCTTCGCGGCCGGGTGGATCGCCACCAAGGTGGTCTCGACGATCTGGAAGAAGGCCTCGGGGCACGACGCCCCGACCGACACCGACGATCCCGACATCTCCCTCCCCGAGGCGATGGCCTTCGCGGCGATCACCGGTGGTGTCGGCGTGCTGGCGCGCCGTCTCGCGGCCGGGCAGGCGACGAAGGTGAGTGCGCGGCTGACCGGCGGCAACCCCCACGCGGTTCCTGACGTCGAGCCGTAGACACCCTTTTTTACGAGATTTTCAAGATCAATAGACGGAGAGCCACCGGAACGCTACGTTCAAGTCACGCACCAGCCGAGGAGAGCACGATGACCACAGGTTCGACGGCACCCCCGCAGGCGATCCCCGACGAGGGGTACGGCAGCCGGGCCACGGTCCAGCTGGTCCTCTCCACGGTCGGCTTCGCGCTGAACTTCTGGGCCTGGGCCCTGCTCAGCCCCCTGGGCGGGACGTTCCAGGAGGCACTGGGCCTGTCCGACGTCGAGACCTCCGTGGTCGTGGCGGTCCCGGTGATCGTCGGCTCGCTCGGGCGGATCCCGGTCGGCGCACTGACCGACCGCTTCGGCGCCCGCATCATGTTCCCGCTGGTCAGCGCGCTGACGATCCTGCCGGTGCTCTACCTCGGGTTCCTCGCCGACAGCCTGACGGGCCTGATCGTCGGCGGGTTCTTCCTGGGACTCGGCGGCACGACGTTCGCGATCGGGATTCCGTTCAACAACGCCTGGTTCCCGCCGTCACGGCGCGGGACGGCGCTCGGGCTCTTCGGCGCCGGCATGGGCGGTACCGCGATCGCGGCGTTCACCACGGTGCCGATCCGCGACGCGTGGGGCGAGGAGGCCCCGTTCGTCCTGGTCGCCACCGTGCTCGCGATCTTCGCGGTCGTCTCCTGGATCTGGCTGCGCGACTCGCCCAGCCGCCCCGCGCCCGCCACGGGCGGATTCTGGTCCCGGACGTGGAGCACCTTCAAGCTCCCCGCGACGCTGCAGCTCTCGTGGCTCTACGCGATCGGGTTCGGCGGGTTCGTCGCGTTCTCCGTCTATCTGCCGACGTTCCTGACGAACGCCTACGGGCTCGAGGCGGCCGACGCCGCCAACCGCACGGCCGGGTTCGTCGTCCTCGCCGTCATCATGCGCCCGATCGGGGGGACGCTCTCCGACCGGTTCGGTGGTGTCGCGGTCAACGTCGTCTGCTTCGCTCTGGTGACCCTCGGCGCCGCCGTGATCGCGTTCCAGCCCTCCCTTTTTCCGGTGGGCACGATCGCGTTCCTCACCATGGCGGCGGCGCTCGGCGCATCCTCCGGCGCGACGTTCGCCCTGGTCTCCGACCTCGCACCGCCCGACAAGGTCGGCGGTGTCACCGGCCTCGTCGGCGCGGCCGGCGGCCTCGGCGGCTTCATCCCGCCGCTGATCATGGGGGCCGTCTACGGCGCCCAGGGCGACTACGACATCGGCTTCATCCTGCTCGCCGTCACCGCGCTGGCGACGCTGCTCTTCACGCTCGGCCCGGTCAGGCGCCGTGCCGCACGCGGCCGGGCATCCTGACCGCCCGATCGAGCATGATCACCCCATGACATTCACGCACCTGGACAACGCCGGCCACGCCCGCATGGTCGACGTCACCGAGAAGACGCCCACCGTCCGGTCCGCGACGGCCGCCGGCACAGTCCTCGCACCGCCCCCCGTGGTCGCCGCCCTGCGCGACGGGACCGTCCCCAAGGGCGACGTCCTGGCCGTCGCGCGGATCGCCGGCATCGCCGGGGCCAAGCGCACCGCCGAGCTCCTGCCGCTGGCCCACGTCATCGGGGTGCACGGCGCGACCGTCGACCTCACCGTCACGGACGACGGCGTCGAGATCACGGCGACCGTCCGGACCGCCGACCGGACGGGCGTCGAGATGGAAGCCCTCACCGCGGTGAGCGTCGCCGGGCTCGCGACGGTCGACATGCTCAAGGGCCTGGACAAGTCGATCGTGCTCACGGACATCCGGCTCCTCGCCAAGAGCGGCGGGAAGTCGGGCGACTGGCACCGCGACCCCGCGCCCGCCGGAGGGCCTCGATGATCACCGTGCGCTACTTCGCCGGGGCCCGTGACGCGGCCGGGACCGAGACCGAGACGGTCGACACGGGAACGCTCGGGACGCTCACCGAGCAGATCGTCGCGGCGCACCCGACGCTCGCCGACGTCCTGCCCCGATGCTCGGTGCTCGCCGACGGGATCCGGGTCCACGACCCTGCCACGCCGCTCTCGCCGGGCAGCACCGTCGACGTCCTCCCGCCGTTCGCCGGGGGGTAGCCCGAGCATCTGACCCGAGAGGTCGCTGTCGCGACCGATCGACGACATAGTGAGTTACGCAGGTCACACCGCAACTCGGAGGGCAGCATGGCGCAGTCGACGATCGATTCCGAGAGCACGGGAGGGTTCGAGGACTCCCTCGTCCGGCTCGGCAGCCATCTGCGGAAGGGCGAGGTCTCGTCCGACCTGCGGCAGCTCTTCCTCCAGGGCGGCCGCGAGGGCGACGCGTTCTACCGCGACCGCTGGTCGCACGACAAGGTGGTGCGCTCGACCCACGGCGTGAACTGCACCGGGTCCTGCTCCTGGAAGGTCTACGTCAAGGACGGGATCATCACGTGGGAGACCCAGCAGACGGACTACCCGTCCGTCGGCCCGGACTCCCCCGAGTACGAGCCCCGCGGATGCCCCCGCGGTGCGGCGTTCAGCTGGTACACCTACTCCCCCACCCGGGTCCGGTACCCCTACGTGCGGGCTGTCCTTCTCGAGGCCTATCGCGCTGCCAAGAAGCAGGTCGGCGGCGACCCCGTGCTCGCGTGGGCCGCGGTGACGGGCGACCCGGAGGTCTCGCGCCGCTACAAGTCGGCTCGCGGCAAGGGCGGTCTCGTCCGGGCGTCGTGGGACGAGGCCGCGGAGATCGTCGCCGCCGCCCACGTCCACTCGGTCAAGGAGTACGGCCCCGACCGCATCGCCGGGTTCTCGCCGATCCCCGCGATGTCGATGGTCTCGCACGGTGTGGGCTCGCGGTTCATCACCATGCTCGGTGGGACGATGCTCTCGTTCTACGACTGGTACGCCGACCTCCCCATCGCCTCCCCGCAGGTGTTCGGCGACCAGACCGACGTCCCCGAGTCGGCCGACTGGTGGAACTCGACCTACTGCATCATGTGGGGCTCCAACATCCCCGTGACACGGACCCCGGACGCGCACTTCATGACCGAGGCCCGCTACCGCGGCCAGAAGGTCGTCACCGTCTCCCCCGACTACGCCGACAACACCAAGTTCGCGGACGAGTGGCTCGCCGTCCATCCCGGGACGGACGGGGCGCTCGCGATCGGCATGGGGCACGTGATCCTGCGGGAGTTCCTCGTCGGACGCCGCACCGAGCGGTTCGTCGACTACATGAAGCGGTTCACGGACTCGCCGTACCTGGTCCGCCTCCTTCCCCGTACCGAGGGCGAGGCGAGCACGTACACGGCGGGCAAGTTCCTCACCGCGGCCGATCTGCCGTCGCAGGCGGAGACCCCCAACGCGCAGTTCAAGACCGCGCTCCTGGACGCCGACGGCTCGCTCGTCGTCCCGAACGGATCTCTCGGTCACCGCTACGGCGACGCCGACGCAGGCTCCTGGAACCTCGACCTCGGCGACGTCACCCCCGCACTGTCGGTGGCCGACGTCGACGGCGCACCGCGCACGGTGGCGATCGACCTGCCGCGCTTCGACATCTCACCGACCGTGGACGACGACACCGGCGCCCACACCGGCCGCGCCGGCACCGTCACCCGCGGCGTCCCCGTCCGCGAGGTCGAGGGCCACCTCGTCACGACCGTCTACGACCTCCTCCTCGCCCAGTACGGCGTCGAGCGCGAGGAGCTGGACCTTCCCGGCGAGTGGCCCACCGGCTACGACGACGCGGACTCGCCGGGCACCCCCGCCTGGCAGGAGCAGTTCACCGGCGTCGACGCCGGCCAGGCGGCGCGGATCGGTCGCGAGTTCGCGCAGAACGCCGAGGACTCCGGCGGGCGCTCGATGATCATCATGGGGGCCGGGACCAACCACTGGTTCCACTCCGACACCATCTACCGCGCCTTCCTCGCCCTGACGACGATGACCGGCTGCCAGGGGGTCAACGGCGGCGGCTGGGCCCACTACGTCGGGCAGGAGAAGGTCCGCCCCATCACGGGCTACACCCAGTACGCCAACGGCCTGGACTGGGTCCGTCCGCCCCGGCACATGATCGGCACGGCGTTCTGGTACATCGCCACCGACCAGTGGCGCTACGACGGGCTACCGGCCGACACCCTGTCGGCGACGACCGGGACGGGGATGTTCAAGGACCGCACCACCGCCGACATCCTCGTCGAGTCGGCCCAGCGCGGCTGGATGCCCAGCTACCCGACCTTCGACCGCAACCCCCTCGACCTCGTGGACGAGGCCCGGGCGGCGGGCAAGGAGCCGGCGGACCACGTCGTCGACGAGCTCAGGTCCGGGGGCCTGCGCTTCGCCGTCGAGGCACCGGACGACCCCAAGAACTTTCCCCGCTGCGTCACGGTGTGGCGCGCGAACATCCTCGGGTCCTCGGGCAAGGGCAACGAGTACTTCCTCAAGCACCTGCTGGGTGCGGACTCGGCGATCCTCGCCGAGGAGTCCGGCCCCGGACGACGCCCGGCGTCGATGGAGTGGAGCGAGGAGGCCCCGCAGGGCAAGCTCGACCTGCTGACGACGCTCGACTTCCGGATGACGAGCACGACGCTCTACTCCGACGTCGTCCTCCCTGCCGCCACGTGGTACGAGAAGTACGACCTGAGCTCGACGGACATGCACCCGTTCGTCCACTCGTTCAACCCGGCGATCAACCCGCCGTGGCAGACGAAGACGGACTTCGCGACGTTCCAGGCCATCGCCGACCGGTTCTCCGAGATGGCGGTCGAGCACCTCGGCGTCCGTGAGGACGTCGTCGCAGCGCCGCTGCAGCACGACACGCCCGACGCGATGGCCGTGCCGCACGGCACGATCGAGAACTCGGGGGCGGGAGTGAAGGACCGCCCGTTGATCCCGGGCGTCACGATGCCCAAGCTGATCACGGTGACCCGCGACTACCCGGCGCTCGCCGCGCAGATGAAGGCGCTCGGCCCGCTCACGGAGAAGGCGGGGATGACGACGAAGGGCGTCACGTTCCGGCCCGATGTCGAGGTCAAGAGGCTCGGCGAGGTGAACGGTCTCGTCAAGGACGGACCGACCGCCGGGCGGCCCCGTCTCGACAAGGACATCCACGCCTGCGAGATGATCCTGGCGCTCTCCGGCACCACGAACGGCCGGCTCGCGACGCAGGGGTTCGAGACGCTCGAGAAGCGCACGGGGACCGCGCTCGCGGATCTCTCGCGCGACGAGGCCGGCAAACGGGTGACCTTCCCGGACGTGCAGTCGCGCCCGACGACGGTGATCACGTCTCCCGAGTGGTCCGGCTCCGAGCACGGCGGGCGCCGGTACACGGCGTTCGCGGTCAACGTCGAGCGCCTGAAGCCGTGGCACACCCTCACGGGGCGCCAGCACTTCTTCCTCGACCACGACTGGATGACCGAGCTCGGCGAGCAGATGCCGGTGTTCCGCCCGCCGCTGGACATGCACCGCATGTTCACGGGCGACCGGGAGCCAGGAGACACGTCGCCGACGGGTCGCCCCGGGGCCGACGGGCACGCCGAGGTCTCGGTGCGCTACCTGACGCCGCACTCGAAGTGGTCGATCCACTCGGAGTACCAGGACAACCTCTTCATGCTCTCGCTGTCCCGTGGCGGCCCCAACATCTGGATGTCGCCGCAGGACGCCGCGAAGGTGGGGGTCCGGGACAACGAGTGGATCGAGGCGTACAACCGCAACGGCGTCGTGGTCGCCCGCGCCGTCGTCAGCCATCGGATGCCCGAGGGCACGGTCTACATGCACCACGCCACGGACCGAACGATCGACGTTCCGCTCGCCGAGACCTCGGGTCTGCGCGGCGGTATCCACAACTCGCTGACCAGGATCCTGCTCAAGCCCAGCCACCTCGCGGGCGGGTACGCGCAGCTGTCGTTCGCGTTCAACTACATGGGCCCCACGGGGAACCAGCGCGACGAGGTCACGACCATCCGCCGTCGCAGCCAGGAGGTGCGTTACCAGTGAAGGTCATGGCGCAGATGTCGATGGTGATGAACCTCGACAAGTGCATCGGGTGTCACACGTGCTCGGTCACGTGCAAGCAGGCGTGGACCAACCGGACGGGCACGGAGTACGTCTGGTTCAACAACGTCGAGACGCGCCCCGGGCTCGGCTACCCCCGCACCTATCAGGACCAGGAGAAGTGGGGCGGTGGGTGGGTCCGCACCAAGCGCGGCAAGCTCAAGCTGCGCTCGGGTGGAAAGTTCAAGAAGCTCGCGACGATCTTCTCCAACCCCAAGCTCCCGTCCATGAAGGACTACTACGAGCCGTGGACGTACGAGTACGACATGCTGCTCTCGTCCCCGCAGACGGACTACACGCCCGTCGCGAAGCCGAAGTCGCTCATCACCGGTGAGGACATGGCGATCGAGTGGTCGGCGAACTGGGACGACGACCTCGGCGGGTCGACGGAGACCATGCAGGACGACCCGGTCCTCAAGCACATGAGCGAGCACGTCACCGAAGAGCTCGAGCAGACGTTCATGTTCTACCTGCCGCGCATCTGCGAGCACTGCCTGAACCCCGCGTGCGTGGCGTCGTGTCCCTCGGGGGCGATGTACAAGCGCGTGGAGGACGGCATCGTCCTCGTGGACCAGGACCAGTGCCGCGGCTGGCGGATGTGCGTCTCGGGGTGCCCGTACAAGAAGGTCTACTTCAACCACAAGACCGGCAAGGCCGAGAAGTGCACGATGTGCTACCCGCGCATCGAGGTGGGCCTGCCCACCGTCTGCTCGGAGACGTGCGTCGGTCGACTGCGGTACCTCGGCCTGGTTCTGTACGACGCCGACAAGGTCACCGAGGCGGCGTCGGTCGAGAACGAGCACGACCTCCTCGAGGCCCAGCGCAGCGTCTTTCTCGACCCGAGCGACCCTGCCGTCGTCGAGGCCGCGCGGGCCGAGGGCATCCCGGAGGACTGGATCGACGCCGCCCAGGCGTCCCCGATCTGGTCGCTGATCCAGAAGTACAAGGTCGCGCTGCCCCTGCACCCCGAGTACCGCACGATGCCGATGGTCTGGTACATCCCGCCGCTGTCCCCCGTCGTCGACATCGTCGGCACGTCGGGCAACGACGCGGAGGACCCCAAGACCCTCTTCGCGGCGATCTCCAAGCTCCGGATCCCGCTGGAGTACCTCGCGGGCCTGTTCACCGCGGGCGACACCGTCCCCGTGGAGCGGACGCTGCGCCGTCTGGCGGCCATGCGCTCGTACATGCGCGAGATCAACCTCGGCAACGAGCCGGACGAGCAGACTGCCGCCGCCGTGGGCATGACCGGCCGGGAGGTCGAGGAGATGTACCGCCTCCTCGCGATCGCCAAGTACGAGGACCGCTACGTCATCCCCACCGCTCACCAGGAGATCGCGCGCGAGCTCGAGGAGCTCAGCTGCTCGCTCGACTACGAGGGTGGACCCGGAATGGGCGGCGCAGGACCCTTCGGCAGCTCGAGCGGGACACCGACACCGGTGGCCGTGGAGAACTTCCGCGCGCTGAAGAACCGGCAGAACGCGGACGACCCGGCCGGCCCGTCGACCCCCGGGCGCGTGAACCTCCTCAACTGGGACGGCAACGGCAGCACCGACGGGCTCTTCCCGCCCGGCTCGCCGGAGCAGCAGAAGGAGGAGCGGTGAAGACTACGTTCCTGCCGAAGCCGACGCGGCGCACGCCGCAGCTGGCCCCGCTGAGCCCGGTCCCTGCCTCCGCCTCCCAGCGTCGCACCACCCACATGGCGGCGTCGCTGCTGCTCGGCTACCCGAGCCTGCGCACGCCGCAGATCGTCGCCGAGGTGCGCCGCGCCGTCGTCGGCCTGCCCGACCCGGTGGCCGCGCGGTTCACGGCGTTCTGCGACTACACGGAGACCCGGGACCCCGCCGACCTCGAGGCCGAGTACGTCAGGACCTTCGACCTCAAGCGCAAGTGCTCGATGTACCTGACGTACTTCGCCACGGGCGACACCCGCAAGCGCGGGACGGCGCTCGTCCGGTTCGTCGAGGCCTACAAGGCGGCGGGATGGGAGATCGCCGACGACGAGCTCCCCGACTACCTGCCCGCCGTCCTCGAGCTCTCCGCGAAGGCGGGCGAGGACTCCCCCGAGGCGGCGCAGATCGCCGCGGGTCTGCTCGGGTCGCACCGCGAGGGTGTCGAGGTGCTGCGGTCGGCGCTGGCGTCCATGACGAGCCCGTGGACGGGCGTCGTCGAGGCCGTCTGCCTGACCCTGCCCGCCCTGGACCGGGCCACCGAGAAGCGATTCGTCGAGCTGGTCACGTCCGGCCCGCCGACGGAGATGGTCGGACTCTCTGCCATGGGTCCGCACGAATCCGGTCCCTCCGGGACCCTCGCGCCGTTCGCCCTGGGCGGCGCCTCTGCCGAGGAGGCTCGCCGATGACCAGCACCCTGGACGCCCTGCTCTGGGGCGTTCTGCCCTACGTGACGATCGCGGCCTTCGTGATCGGCCTGTTCTGGCGCTACCGCTACGACAAGTTCGGGTGGACCACGCGCTCGAGCCAGCTCTACGAGAACCGGCTGCTGCGCTGGGGGTCACCGATGTTCCACTTCGGCCTGATCCTCGTGATCCTCGGCCACCTGGTGGGCCTGCTGATCCCGAAGTCATGGACGGAGGCCGTGGGCATCCCCGAGGCCGCCTACCACTTCGTCGCGACGTGGATGGGTTCGTTCGGCGCACTCCTGGTGGTCGCCGGCCTCATCATCCTCATCGTCCGACGACGCACCACGGGTCCGGTCTTCAGCGCGACCACCCGCATGGACAAGACGATGTACGTCTTCCTCGCCGCATCGATCCTCATCGGCTCGTGGGCCACCGTGGAGACGCAGATCCTGGCCGGCGACCACGGGTACGACTACCGCGAGACGATCTCGCCGTGGTTCCGCAGCATCTTCGTCCTGCAGCCCGAACCCGCGCTGATGGCCGGTGTCCCCCTGGCGTTCAAGCTGCACATCATCGCCGCCGAGCTCCTCTTCATCCTGTGGCCCTTCACGCGGCTCGTGCACGCGTTCTCGGCCCCCGTGCCGTACGTCTTCCGCCCGTACGTGGTCTACCGCTCGCGCGACGCCGCCGTGCAGTCGCGCGAGTCGCGTCCTGGCTGGGACCCCTCCGGGCGGCCCAAGAACTAGCGCACCCCGCAGGCCGTGACGCACGACGGCGCGGGTCACCCCGGGCGGACGCCCTCCCGGTGGCCCGCGCTCGCTATGGTCGGACCATGATCGCCACCGAAGGAGCGACGCACGCATGACGAGGGTTCTCGCATGAGGGTTCTTGCCCACATGGGGATGGTGATGCACCTCGACCGGTGCATCGGGTGCCACACGTGCTCGGTGGCGTGCAAGCAGGTGCAGTCCGCGGCCGAGGGCCTGGAGTACGCCTGGTTCAACGACGTCGAGACGCGGCCCGGACGCCCGTACCCGTCGGGCCCGCGAGCGCCGGGCGGCCCCGACTCGGTCGCGGGCTGGGTGCGCACCTCCACCGGCGAGCTGCGGCTGCGCGACGGAGGCCGCCTCCGTCACCTGTTCCGGCTCTTCGCGGTGCCGGGGATGCCGACGATCGACGAGTACGTCGCCCCCGCGGAGGACGCCCTGCGTCCCCGCGTGGGCGGACCCGCGCCGGAGCGGATGGGTGGCGCCCGTGGCCCTGAGCCCGAGTGGCGTCCGGCGCCCGCCGCCGACCGGGCGGCCGACCCGGTGCTCCGCCACCTCGGGGAGCACGCCACCGCGGAGATCGCCCAGACGTTCTCGTTCTACCTTCCACGCATCTGCGAGCACTGCATCAACCCGGCCTGTGTGGCGGCGTGCCCCTCGGGGGCGCTGAGCAAGCGCGTCGAGGACGGGATCGTCCTGGTCGACCAGGACCGGTGCCGCGGCTGGCGCTCCTGCGTCCCGGCGTGCCCCTACGGGAAGATGTACATCAACCCGGTGACGGGCAAGGCCGCGAAGTGCACGCTCTGCGTCGAGCGGATCGAGGTCGGAGAGCCGACGCTGTGCTCGGAGACCTGCGTGGGCAGGCTCCGGTACACCGGGATCGTGCTGTACGACGGCGACCGGGTCGAGGAGGCGGCGTCGGTCGAGGACCCGCAGGACCTCTTGCAGGCCCAGCGCGACATCATCCTGGACCCGCACGACCCCGAGGTCGTCGCCGCTGCGGAAGCGGCGGGGTTCGACGAGGACTGGATCATGGCGGCGCAGTACTCGCCGATATACCAGCTGGTCTCGCGCTTCCAGGTGGCTCTGCCCCTGCACCCGGAGTACCGGACACTGCCGATGATCTGGTACGTCCCGCCGCTGTCGCCCGTCGTCGACGTCGTCGCGTCCACCGGGGCCGACGGCGAGGACTTCGACACCCTCGTCGCCGCCTTCGAGCAGCTCGACCTTCCCGTCGACTACCTGGCCGAGACGTTCAGCGCCGGGGACCGCGACGTCGTGACGGGGGTCCTGCGGCGGCTCGCGGCCGTACGCTCCCTGACCGCCGGCTCCGGGGCCAAGGGGTCGACCGGACGGGCACCGCGGGCCCGGCGCCCCGACCCGAAGGTCGCCCGCGCCGTCGACCTGTCCCCCGCCGACCTCGGCGAGCTGCACCAGCTCCTCACGAACGCCGACTACGCGGACCGCAACATCATCCCGCCGGCCCCCGAGCCGGGGTCCGCGCCGCCGGGCGGGTGCTCGCTCGACGACCTCGGTGGGCCCGGCGGCACGGGCCCGGGTGCGGAGAACGGGCCGACCGCGGCGGAGAAGACCCGCGGGGGGCGGTTCAACCTCCTGGGGTGGAGCGGCAAGGACCGGCCGCACCAGCTGTTCCCGGACCGCGTCTGACCCGCAGGTCGAGCCCCGTCGGTCGAGCCCCGTCGAGACCAGGTTTCGACAAGCTCAACCCCCGTCGGTCGAGCCCCGTCGGTCGAGCCCCGTCGAGACCAGGTTTCGACAAGCTCAACCCCCGCAGCAGGTCGAGCCCCGTCGAGACCCGGTTTCGACACGCTCAACCCCCGCAGGTCGAGCCCCGTCGAGACCAGTTTTCGACACGCTCAACCCCCGCAGGCTCAACCCGCGTGGTCTCCCCCCGCGAGCTGGTCGACGAGGTGCCCGAGCAGCGGCCCGACGACGGCCAGCCCGTCCCGCACCCCGCCCACGGACCCGGGCAGCGCGACGACGACGGTCCCGCCACCCTGCGTCCACGTCCCGTCCGGAGCCACGGGGCCGCGCCGCGCGATCCCGGCGACGCCCCGTGAGAGCACCGCGGTGGGGACGACGGAGGCCCCCGCCCGACGGACGGCGTCGGCGACCCCGGGCAGCTCCTGGGCGAGGAGCGGCGCCAGTGCCTCGGGCGTGACGTCCCGCGGTCCGACGCCGGTGCCCCCGGTGGTGAGGACGACGTCGGTCCCCGCACCGATCGCCTCGGCGACGGCCGAGCGCACGGTGGGGACGCCGTCGGGCACCACGACCAGGGTGGTCGTGAAGCCCAGCGCCTCGAGACCGTCGACCAGCGTGGGCCCGGAGCGGTCCTCGGCCTCGCCGCGGGCGCAGCGGTCGGAGACGGTGACGACGACGGCGGTGCGCGGGGTGGTCATCCGCCCACGGTAGCGGGCGGGCTCACGCCGTGCCGTCGAGCCACGTGGTCCCACAACACCACGCTCATCCGCAGGTGCGGCACTATCGTGACCTTCATGCCGCACTATCGAATCAGCGAGGCCGCCGACCTGCTCGGCGTCAGCGACGACACCGTCCGCCGGTGGGTCGACCAGGGGATGCTCCCCTCGCGCCGGGACGACGTCGGTCGCATGGTCGTCGACGGAGCGGCCCTCGCCGAGCACTCGGCGACGCTGACGGCCCAGGCGCCCGACCCGTCGGGGGTGGCGCGCTCTGCCCGGAACCGGTTCGTCGGACTCGTCACGCGGGTGCAGTCCGACACCGTGATGTCCCAGGTGGAGATGACGTGCCGAGGCCAGCGCGTGGTCTCCCTGATGTCGACGGAGGCGGTGCGCGAGCTCGGCCTGGAGCCGGGAAGCCTCGCCGTCGCCGTCGTCAAGGCGACGACCGTCGTCGTCGAGACGCCCGGAGGCCCGGCATGAGCGGCATGAGCGGCACGGCCCGACGAGCGGCCGCGGCGAGCGCCACGGTCCTCGCGCTCGGCGTGCTGAGCGCGTGCTCGACCCCGGGTACACAACCGGACGACGTCGCCCGGACGTCAGAGATCACGGTGCTGGCCGCCGCCTCCCTCGCCGCCCCCTTCGACGAGATCACCGCACGGTTCGAGGCCGACCACCCCGACGTCGACGTCCGGGTCTCGTACGCGGGCTCCGACACGCTCGTCGACCAGCTCGTCGCCGGAGCACCCGCGGACGTCCTGGCCACCGCCGACCAGGCGACGATGCAGCGCGCCGTCGACGCCGACGTCGCGTACGACCCGGTGCTGTTCGCGTCCAACGCCCCGACGGTCGTCGTGCCGTCCGACAACCCCGCCGACGTGGGGGCGCTCGCCGACCTCGCCGATCCCGACGTCGACGCCGTGGTCTGCGCGCCCGAGGTCCCGTGCGGGGCCGCGACCCGCGAGCTCGAGGAACGGGCGGGCGTCACGATCCACCGGGTCTCCGAGGAACGCTCGGTGACGGACGTGCTCGCGAAAGTCGCGGCCGGCCAGGCGGACGCGGGTGTCGTGTACGCGACCGACGCTCAGGCTGCGGGCGACGACGTGCTCGTGATCGACACGCCCGAGGCCGAGGGCGTCGTCAACCGCTACCCGATCGCCGAGACCGCGGATGCGCAGGACCACGGGCTCGCCGGGGAGTTCGTCGCCGCGGTGACCAGCTCTCACGGCCGCCAGGCGCTCCGCGACGCCGGGTTCGGCCCACCATGACCGCGGACGCGGACGCGGGCGCCGGCACGACCTGGCGAGGTCGGGGCGGCGCCGTCCTGCCACGGTGGGTGCTGGTGCCCGCCGCCGTCGGGCTCGCACTCGTCGTCGTGCCCGTGGTCGCACTTGTCCTCGCGACGCCGTGGCCGGACCTGCCCGCCCTCCTGACGTCCCGGTCCGCGGTGGAGGCGCTGTGGCTCTCCCTGCGGACGTCGGTGCTCGCGACGGTGATCTGCGCGGCCCTCGGGGTGCCGCACGCACTCGTCCTGGCACGCGCGTCGTTCCCGGGGCAACGCGTGGTCAGGGCCCTCGTGCTTCTGCCGCTCGCACTCCCCCCGGTCGTCGGGGGCGTCGCCCTGCTGGAGGCGTTCGGCCGACGCGGGCTCGTCGGTGAGCCGCTGGCGGTGCTCGGCCTCGAGATCGGCTTCACGACGGCGGCCGTGGTGCTCGCGCAGACGTTCGTCGCCCTGCCGTTCCTGGTGCTGTCCCTCGAGGGCGCTCTCCGGGGCCGTCGCGAGGGCGCCGAGGACGTCGCGGCCACCCTCGGGGCCGCACCGAGCCGGGTGCTCACGCGGGTGACGATGCCCGCGGTCGCCCCGGGGCTCGTCTCCGGGCTGGTCCTCGCCTGGGCGCGCGCACTGGGCGAGTTCGGGGCCACGATCACGTTCGCCGGCTCCCTCCCGGGCGTGACGCAGACCCTCCCCCTGCACGTCTACGTGACGCGGTCCTCGGACCCCGAGGGCGCGATCGCGATGTCCCTCCTGCTCGTCGTCGTCGCGCTCGTCGTCACGACCGCGGTCTACCGCCCGCCGCAGCGACCCCGCGCGGCTCGGGCCCCCGACCCGGCGGCGTCGTCGGGCCCACCTCCGACCACCGCCGCACCGACCACCGCCGCACCGACCACCACCGCGCCGGCCGACCCAGGACCGTCGGGACCTGCGGTCGACGTCGCACGCCCCGCGCCCGCCGCGGCGACCGTCACCGCCCGGGTCCCGGATCGGGACGTGGACGCCACAATCTCGGTGGCCGCCGGCGAGGTCGTCGCCGTGGTCGGCCCGAACGGCGCCGGGAAGTCGACTCTGCTCGCGGCTGCCGCGGGCCTCGTCCCGGGGACCCTCGCCGTCGACGACGGGCCGGTCGAGGCCGCCCCGGTCCACCGGCGGCGCGTCGGGTGGGTACCGCAGCAGCCGACCGCGGTGGCCCGCCGGACGCTCGACGACGTCGCGTTCGGCCCCCGCGCGGCAGGCCTTCGCCCGGACGTGGCCCACGGCCGGGCGCACGCTGAGCTCAGGCTGCTGGACGCCGATCACCTCGCGGAGGTCCCCAGCACGGCTCTGTCCGGCGGCCAGGCCCAGCGGGTCGCGATCGCCCGCGCACTCGCCGCCGACCCGCGGCTCCTGCTTCTCGACGAACCGTTCGCCTCGCTCGACACCGCCGTCGCGCACGAGGTCCGGACAGCCCTCCGGGACCGCCTGGCCGCCACTGCCTGCTCGACCCTGCTCGTCACCCACGACCCGCTGGACCTCCTGCTGCTGGCCGACCGCGTCGTCGTGATGGAGGACGGCCGCGTCGTCGACGACCGGCCCGTCGCCGACGTCCTCGGCGCACCCCGGACCACGTTCACGGCGCGCCTGGCGGGCATCAACCTTCTGCGCGGAACCGCCGTCGCCGACGGGCTCGACACCCCGACCGGCCGGATCAGCGGGGTCCCCGGCGACGGCGGGCCACCAGAGGTGGGAGCGGGCGGCGTCGCGGTCTTCGACCCCGCGGCGGTGGCGGTGCACCGCACGCCTCCCGGCGGCAGCCCGCGCAACACGATTCCCGTGAGGGTCACCGGCGTCCGGCCGCACGGTGCGCTCGTCCGCGTCCACGCCACGTCCGACGACGGGACGCACCTGGCCGCTGACCTCACCCCGGCCGCACTGGCCGATCTCGACGTGCGGGCCGGCGAGCGGCTGCTGTTCGTCGTGAAGGCCGCCGAGGTGCGCGTGGTCGGGCTCTAGCGCGTCGCCGTCGGTCCCGTCGCCCGCAAGCCCTGGCGCACGGCCCCGCCGAACGACGCACCCACCGGGAGGTCTGGCGCGAGCAGCGCCTGGACGGCGACGTGAACGTCCTGCGGCCCACTGCACCACGGGTCCGGGTCGGCGGGCCACCAGTCCTCCGCGCGGCGGGCATACCGCTCGTCCCCGGTCACCCGGGCCAGCTGGTAGGCCGTGGTGATCGCGGCACAGCGCGCCGCGACCGGCGTGCGGGTGTCGAGCGCGTTGCCCTGCCAGTCGACGGTCGCGACGAACCCGTCGCCCGTCCACGCGTCGGCGAGCGCCCGCTCGAACAGGGAGATCGCGGCGTCGGTCCGTCGCCCGGTCGACCCGTGCGCCGCCTCGAGCGAGAGCAGCAGACGCGCCCAGACGAACCCGTGCCCGGGGACCGAGCCGTAGGGCCGCTCGGCGTCCCGCGGGTCGTGGACGTTGTAGTCGCGGTCGGGGATCCAGTCGGGGGTGAAGTGCTCGGGCAGCCGCCAGCGGTTGGCCGAGGCCCACCCGACGACGCGGTCGACGACGGCACCGGAGCTCTCGAGCCACTGCAGGTCGGCGGTGGCCTCGTAGGCGGCCAGCATCGCCTCCACCCCGTACATGTTGGCGGCGAGTCCGCGGTACGGCCCGGGTGCGTTCCAGGCACGGTCCCACTCCGTGCGCAGCATCGACGCCTCGGGGTCCCAGAACCGCTGGCCGAGCACCACCAGCGCCTCGTCGAGCATCACGCGCGCCCCCGGCCTGTCCGCGAGCGCCGCCGTGGCGGCCGCGAGGACGACGGCAGTGTGGGTCCCGGCGTCCTTGGCCCCGTCGACGCCGTCGCCTGGGCCCCGACCGGCGAACCAGCCGCCGTGGTCCGGGTCGGCGAGCATCGTCCGGAGGCTGGCCAGGGCGGCGTCGGCGCGCTCCGCGCTGTTCTCGGCACCGACGAGGTGCCCGAGGGAGTGGACGTGCGCGAGTCGCGCTGCGACGTCCGTCCTCACCCCGATGCGCTCGACGTCGACGGCGGCACACCCGTCCAGGAGCGCTCGCAGCCTGGCCGCGCGCCGCACCGCCGCACGGCCCGGATCGCTGACGGGCTCGAGCTGTGCGTCTGCCGAGGGACTCACCCCTGCGTGGTCTGCCACATCCAGAACGCTACCCCGGACTGCGACCCGGGTCACACACGGGTGACCGACCGCAGCTGACGCTGTCGCTGTCGCAAGAGCGTGTCGATCGAGACGGCGAAGGCGAGGACGAGCCCGGTCACGATGTTCCGGGTCGCGGCGTCGAGGTCGAGCAGGGTGAGACCGTTCGCGATCGACTGGATGACGAGCACCCCGAGCAGGGCCGACCAGGCGCTGCCACGCCCGCCGAAGAGACTGGTCCCCCCGATGACGGCGGCCGCGATCGCGGTCAGGAAGAGACCTCCTCCCCCGGTGCCCTGGTTCGCCGCGGCGAGGCGTCCGGCCGCCAGCACTCCCCCGAGGGCGGCCAACGTCGAGCAGGCGACGAACGCGGAGACGAGAGTGCGCCGGACCGGCACGCCGGCGAGCAGAGACGCACGGTGGTCGCCCCCGACCGCGCGCACGTGCCGCCCCCACCGGGTCCGGCGCAGCAGGACGTCGATGACGGCGACGAGGACGACGAAGAGCACGACGCTGTACCCGATGCCTCGCGCCTGGCCCAGATAGCCGACGACCACGGCCAGGAGGACGGCAAGGACCGCCGGCCTGATCAGGACGCCGAGCACGGTGGGTGCCGGGAGCTCGGCGAGCACGCGCCGTCGTCGTTCGACGATCCCGATCGTGGCGACCCCGGCGACGACGACCGCCGCCCCGACCCAGGCCACCCCGTCGGGCACGAACCACGCCTGGTTGAACTTCACGAGCCACGAGTCGAACGGCAGGTTGACCGAGCCGTCGGCGCCGAGCACCCGCCACTGGACACCTGCGACGACGAGCAGACCGGCGAGCGTGATCACGAACCCCGGGAGGCCGAACCGGGCGACAAGCACACCATAGAGGAGCCCGATCAGCGCGCCCGCGACGAGCGCGACGACGACCCCGAGCGCGACGGGCCAGTCGCCCGCGACCGCCCCGACCGCCACGATCGCGGCCGCGAGACCGCTCACGGACCCCACCGAGAGGTCGATCTGGCCGGCCAGCAGCACGATGACGATCCCGAGCGCGATGACACCGGTCGAGACGGACTGCAACGAGAGGTTGACCAGGTTCTCGGGCGTCCAGAACGTGGGGTTGGCGATGCCGAACGCCACCCAGATCACGACCAGCGCCCCGGCGATCGGCGCGAGCCGGTGGTCGCCGTCGGTCCACGTCTGCCACGCCGACGAGATCCGCCCGCCGTCCGTGCGCGGGGCTGTGCGTGCCGTCGTCATGATGCCCTCCCGCCCGCACGCGGGGCGACCGCACCGGTGATCGCCCCGAGCAGGTCTTCGGTGGTGGTCGTCTCGGCGTCGAACTCCCCGATCAGGTGGCCCAGCCGCAGCACGGCGATCCGGTCCGCGACGGCCTGCACGTCGGTGATCGAGTGGCTGATCAGCACGACGGCGTGCCCTCGCTCGCGCAGGCGTTCCACCAGGGTGAGCACCTGGGCCGTCTGGCGGATGCCCAGGGCGGTGGTCGGTTCGTCGAGCACGATCACCCGCGGGTCGCCGAGGAGCGCCCGCGCGATCGCGATCGTGCGGCGCTGGCCGCCGGAGAGCGCCGCGACCGGGACGCGGACGCTGGGGACGCGCGCGGCGAGCTGGTCGAGGAGCTCCCACGCCTGACGTTCCATCGACACCTCGTCGAGGAAGATCCCGGCCGCGGCCTCGTGCCCGAGGAAGAGGTTCTCGACCACGTCGAGGTTGTCGCAGAGCGCGAGTTCCTGGAACACTGCGGCGATCCCTTCGCGCCGTGCGGCAGCCGGGGACGTGAGGTGCACGGGCTCGCCGTCGATCCGCACCTGCCCGCGGTCGGGGGTGTGCACGCCGGACAGCAGACCGGCAAGTGTGGACTTGCCGGCCCCGTTGTCCCCGACGACCGCGAGGACCTCGTGCGTGTTGATCTCGAGGTCGACGTCGACGAGGGCCTGGGCTGCGCCGAAGCTCTTGGAGACTCCGTCGAGCGTGATCGCTGCGGTCACGATGCTCCTTGGTCGGTCAGGCCGAGCCGCGCGCACGCGTCGGCATACGGGTCGGTGCAGATCTCGTCGACCGCGTGGATCCGGCCCTGGACCACCACGCGCTCGACGTCGTCCGCCCAGATGCTGGTGGGGGCGAGCAGGAAGCTCGGGACGCCGCCGATCGTGGTGGAGGCGACCGGGTCCTCGCCGCGCAGCACCCGGACGGCGACCTCGGCGGCGGTCCGGGCCTGCTGGTCGGTGGCCTTCGCCACGGTCATGAGCTGGTCGCCGTCGACGATCCGCTGGACCGCGGAGAGCTCGGCGTCCTGACCGGTGACCGGCGGGATCGGCTCGTAGCCCGCGGCCTTCATCGCGGCGATCGACCCACCGGCGATTCCGTCGTTGGCCGCGTAGACGGCGTCCACCCGACCGGCGTACTGCGTGAGCTGGGCAGTGACCCACTCCTGCGCCCGGGTGGGGCTCCAGTCCGGGGTGTCGTACTCGGCCAGGATCGTCACCTCCGCGCCGTCGAGCGCCTGATGGACGCCGGCCTTCAGCGCCGCCGAGTTCGGGTCGGTGGGCGAGCCGTGGACGAGGAGTGCGCCGGGCGGCTCCTCCCCCGGCTCGGCGTCGGCGAGCGCCCTCACGATCGCCTTGCCCTGCTCGTAGCCGATCATCCGGGAGTCGAACGAGACGTAGTAGTCGACGCGGGGGTCGTCGATGAAGCGGTCGTAGGCGATGACCGCGACGTCGTTGCGCTCGGCCGCGGCGACGATGCTCGTGGCCGCGGTCGTGTCCACCGCGTCGATGACGAGCACGTCGGTGCCGCGCGCGATCATCGCCTCGGCCTGCTCCTGCTGCGCCGCCGCGTCCTGCTCCGCGTTCGCGTACAGCAGCTGGCAGTCGGGACAGCGTTGACGCGCGACCTCCTCGAACGTCGGCCGGTCGCTGGTCTCGTACCGCGCAGCCTGTGCCTCGGGCAGGAGCAGCGCGATCGTCCCGGCACGCTCTTGCTCGGCGTCCGTCTGCCCGGTGCAGGCGCCGAGGCCGAGCGCAGCGACAGCGGCCAGGGCGACCCCGGCGAGCGCCCGCCTCACGCGCTCACCCCCAGCGCGCCGTCGGACCGCGCCCGGTCGAGCGCCACGGCGAGCGCACCACGCGCCTCGGCCCACTCGCCGAACTCGGAGGGGACGACGACGGGCGGGCCCTCCGCGCTGGGGACCGTCCGCTGCTCGACGGCGGAGCGGAGCGGAGCGAGGATGATGTCGCCCGCCGCGGCGAGCTGGCCACCGACGACGACCACCTCGGGGTCGACGAGGTTGCAGAGGTTGGCGACGGCCGCGCCCAGGTGGGCCCCGGCGTCGGACAGGACCCGACGGCAGCCGGCGTCCCCGTCCTGGGCGCGGGTGACGACGTCGCCGAGCGTCAGGTGGCCGTGGCTGGCGGCGAGCATGCCGAGCAGGACCGGCGACCCGACGAACGTCTCGAGGCACCCGCGGTTCCCGCACCGGCAGATCGGCCCGTTCTCGTCGATGGTGACGTGGCCGATCTCGCCCGCGGACCCGGCCCGGCCGTGGAGCAGGCGCCCCCCGAGGACGATCCCGCCGCCGATCCCGTGCGACGCACGGACGTAGACGACCGGGTCGTACCCGACGGCGGCGCCGTACCGTGCCTCCGCGAGCGCTCCGAGGTTGGCGTCGTTGTCGACGCTGACCGGCACGCCCAGCTGCGCGGAGAGGTTCGCGGCGACGTCGGCACCGTCCCAGCCGCGCAGCAGACCGGCGCTCGAGACGACGCCCCGGGCCGTGTCGACGGGCGCGGGGACGCCGATCCCGACCGCGAGGAGCTCGCCCACGCCCGCCTCGACGGAATCGGTCATCTCCTGGATCAGCATCGAGGCGCGCTGCATGCCCATGTCGGCACGGTGGTCGGGCGCGAGCGGCATCTGCTCGGACGCGAGCAGGCGCATCGACGCGTCGGCGAGGACGACCCGCATGGTGCGAGAGCCGAAGTCGACGCCGGCCACGAGGCCGAGGCTGCGTGCCAGGGTGACGAGCTGGGCGCGTCGCCCGGAGCGCGTCGACGGCGCCGTGCTCAGCACCCCGGTGCCGGTGAGCTCCTTGACGATGTTCGAGATCGTCGCGGGCGAAAGCCCCGTGATCCCCGAGAGCTCGACCTGGGTCAGCGACCCGTGCTGTTGCACGGCAGCGACGATCCTGGCCCTGTTGGCCTCACGCAGTGAAGTCTGCGATCCGGGCGTCTCCCGCGTCGTCCGCACCGAGTCAGGATACATCGGGCAGAGCGAGCACTCCTTGAGTTGACGTTATAACGCGATGGTCACGGTTAGGTGATTCTTGTCTTCACTTCTTGACACCAAGGATTCGGAGCCCTTTGATGGGGAGCGAGCCACCACGGACGTGATGATGCGTCCGGTCGCACCACGGTGCGATCCCCACGGCAACGAAGGCGACGGGATCACGATGCGCGTCAACACACGATTTGCTGCAGCGGCAGCAGGTGCCGCAGTTCTGGCACTCGGCCTCACCGCATGCGGCGGCGACGACTCCAGCGACACCTCCTCCGGAGACGGCGGGTCTTCCGGCGACAGCGCCGGCGAGGTCGAGGTCTTCACCTGGTGGGCCGCCGGATCCGAGAAGGCGGGACTCGACGCCCTCGTCGGCGTCTTCAACGAGCAGCACCCGGACACCGAGTTCATCAACGGCGCCGTCGCCGGTGGCGCCGGCTCGGCGGCCAAGGACCTCCTGCAGTCGCGTCTGCAGACCAACGACCCGCCGGACACGTTCCAGGCGCACGCCGGTGCCGAGCTCCAGGACTACATCAGCGCCGGGCAGATCGAGGACGTCAGCGACCTCTACGACGAGTTCGGGCTGACCGAGGCCTTCCCGGCCGACCTCGTCGACCGCCTGACGGTGGACGGCAAGATCTACTCGATCCCGTCCAACATCCACCGCGCGAACGTCGTCTGGGCCAACCCGACGGTGCTCGAGGACGCGGGCCTCGACCCGGCCGCGACCTACGACAGCATGGACGACTGGTTCACGGCGCTCGACGCCGTCGAGGAGTCCGGCGTGACCGCCCTGTCGGTCGCCACCACGTGGACGCAGGTCAACCTGCTCGAGACCGTGCTCCTCGCGGACCTCGGTGCCGAGGGCTACAACGGCCTCTGGGACGGCTCGACCGACTGGGAGGGTGCCGAGGTCACCGGCGCTCTCGAGGACTTCGAGAAGCTCATGGGCTACACCAACACCGACCGTGACGGCCTCGACTGGCCTGACGCGACCCAGCAGGTCATCGACGGCCAGGCCGGCTTCAACGTCATGGGCGACTGGGCCGAGGCCGCGTTCGCCGAGGCCGGCAAGTCGTCGCCCGCCGACTACACCTACTTCCCGGTCCCCGGGACGGACGGCGTCTTCGACTTCCTCGCCGACTCCTTCACGCTGCCCGTCGGCGCCCCGCACCCGGACGGCGCCAAGAACTGGCTCGAGACCGTCGGCTCGGCCGACGGCCAGGCCGCGTTCAACAAGGCCAAGGGTTCGATCCCGGCCAACACCGAGTCCGACACCTCGGACTTCAGCGAGTACCAGAAGACGGCCATCGACTCCTTCAGCCAGGACACGATCGTCTCTTCCCTCGCCCACGGTGCCGCCGTCCCCGTCGCCACGCTGAACGACATCAGCGACGCGACGAGCAAGTTCACGACGGGTGCCAGCGACCTCGCCGGCTACCAGTCCGAGCTCGCCGCGGCCGTCAACGGCTGACCCGGTTGACGGGGCCCGTCCGGCACTGCCCGGGCGGGCCCCGTCGTCCGCCGCCCACCCTCACACCGCGCCGCGACGCGCACCCCGGATCCCGGGAGGAACATCCCCATGAACCATCGCTTCAGGCGGTACGGGCCGCCCATCCTGCTGCTCGCCCCGTCCCTCATCCTCATGGCCGTGTTCGTCTACGGGCTCATCGGGGCGAACTTCTCCACGTCGATCACCGACAACCACTCCGCAGCGACCGCGACCGGCGTGGAACCGACCAGCACCGTCTGGTTCGAGAACTACACTCGACTGCTCGGGTCCGAGGACTTCCAACACTCGTTGATCAACCTCTTCCTCTACACCGTCGTCTTCCTGCTCGGTACGCTCGCGATCGGGTTCGTCTGGGCGTGGCTGCTCGACAAGCCCATCAAGGGCGAGGGCTTCTTCCGCTCGATCTACCTCTTCCCGATGGCGGTCTCCTTCATCGCCTCGGGCGTGGTGTGGCGCTGGCTGCTGAACTCGAACCAGGGCGAGAACGCGAGCGGCCTCAACCGGCTGTTCCAGATGATCGGCCTCGACTTCCTGCAGAACAACTGGTGGAACAACGTCACCTTCGGGATCCTGGCGATCACCATCCCCGCCATCTGGCAGCTCTCCGGCTACGTCATGGCGCTGTTCCTCGCGGGCTTCCGCGGGATCCCCGACGAGCTGCGCGAGGCGGGCCGGATGGACGGCGCGAGCGAGTGGCAGGTCTACCGCCACGTGCTCTTCCCGCAGCTGACGCCGATCATGCTCTCCGCCCTGATCATCATCGGCCACATGTCGCTCAAGTCCTTCGACCTCATCATGTCGATCTCGAAGCCCGCGAACTACCAGACGAAGGTCCCCGCCGTCGACATGTATCTCGCCAAGGCGAGCTTCGACTACGCGGACGCCGCCGCCATCGGCACGATCCTCCTCGTGCTCGTCGCGATCGTCGTCGTCCCGTATCTGATCAAGACGAACCGTCAGGAGAAGTGATGTCGGCGACCCTCAGCACCCCGGTCCCGCCGCCCGACGTGGCAGGCGAACCCCTCGAGCTCCGACGCGACAAGGGGACCCCACGGTTCGGCGTCGGGCGTACGCTCCGCTACGCCGCGCTCATCTTCGGGATCGTCATCGTCCTGATCCCCGTCTACGTGCTGCTCGTGACGAGCTTCAAGGGCCCGGGCGACGCCTCGCCGGTGCGCGCCTGGAACCTGCCCCAGATCTGGACCCTCGAGAACTGGAAGGAGGCGTGGACGGCCCTGTCGCCGTCGTTGTGGCGCACCTTCCAGATGGTCATCCCGGCGTCGATCATCGCGGCGTTCCTGGGCTCGATGAACGGGTTCGTCCTCTCACGGTGGAGCTTCCGCGGGGCGAACACCGTGTTCGCACTCATCCTGTTCGGGATGTTCATCCCCTACCAGGCCGTGATGATCCCGCTGCTGCAGATCTTCCTCGACGCCGGCATCCCCAGCGGTGTGCCGTCCCTGATCCTGCTGCACGTCATCTACGGGATCCCGATCACGACGCTGATCTTCCGCAACTACTACCAGACCATTCCGCACGAGCTCGTCGAGGCCGGACGCGTCGACGGTGCGGGCATGCTGCGGACCTACTGGTCGATCATCCTGCCGATCTCGATCCCGAGCTTCGTGGTCGTCCTCATCTGGCAGTTCACCAACGCGTGGAACGACTTCCTGTTCGCCGTGTTCTTCTCCAACAACCAGAACGGGCCCGTCACCCTCGCACTGAACAACCTCGCCAACGGCGCCCTGCTGCAGGACTACGGCGTCTCGATGGCGGGGGCACTGCTGGCGTCCCTGCCGACGCTGATCGTCTACATCATCCTCGGCAAGTACTTCGTCGGCGGTCTGATGTCAGGCTCCGTGAAGGGCTGAACCGCACGCGGACGACGCACGACGAAGGGCCCTGGACACCGCGGTGTCCAGGGCCCTTCGGGGCTTCGGGGCCGGTGCGCGGCCTACCCGGCGCGACGAGCTACTCGACGGGCTCGCCACTCTGGCCCGCGCTCTCGCTGAAGATCGAGAGGGGATTCGTGAAGATCTCGTCGTTCGTCGTGTCGCCGGCCTTTGCGCCGAGCATCATCCCGAACGTCATCAGCGCGAGGCACACGACGCCGATGAAGATCCACCAGCCGAGGTAGCCGCGCTTCTTGTTGTGTACCGATGCTGCTGCCATGCGAGTTCCTTTGAGAGTTGCCGTCCGAGTGCGTGGACTACGGCGTCCCTACGCTCTATTCAACGACAGAGACGGCCCCGCTGCCCGGTCTATGACGGCAACCCCGGTGTGACCTTCGCCTCCACGAGCCGCAGGATCATGGGAAGAACGGGGCAGACCCGCCAAGATCAGGCATCACGCCGACCAGAGACGACGGCGCCCGTGACCCGTCCCTGCTCCGCGTCCGCCGCCCCCTCGACGAGGGGTACCCCCGCGCGACGGGTGCGCAGATGCGCACGGACGGAGTACGCGACCGCGCCGGCCCACACCGCGACCACCAGGGCGTAGACGCCCCAGCGCACCGCACCCTCCGCATCGACCACGTCGAGGGTCAGCAGGGTCCGGACGTTCGTGAGGACGATCAGCCCGCCGACGGCGGAACCCAGGACGCGCGGGGGCAGGATCCGTACCAGCCACGCCGCGACGGGCGCAGCCACGAGGCCGCCCGCGAGAAGCGCCAGCGCCCAGGCGCCGTTGATCCCCGCGGAGCCGAGCCCGAGCAAGAACCCTGCACTGGCCGCGATCGCGACGAGGAACTCGCTGGTGTCGATCGACCCGATCACCTTGCGGGGTTCGAGCCGACCGCTCGCGAGGATCGCCGGGGTGCCGACCGGCCCCCACCCACCGCCGCCCGTCGCGTCCACGAATCCGCCCACCAGCCCGAGCGGCGCCAGGAACCGCTTCCGCAGGGGCTTGCCCAGATTCTCGGAACTGATCCCGGTGAAGGTGAACCGCGCCAGGACGTACAGCCCGAGGGTCAGGAGCACGAGAGCCATGACGGGAGCCGCGACGTCGGTCGCCAACCAGGACAGGAACGTCGCCCCGACGAAGGCACCGACCGCCCCAGGGACCCCGATCCGGAGGACGACCCGCCAGTCGACGTTGCCGAACCGCCAGTGCGAGAGGCCGGAGGCGAGCGTCGTGCCGATCTCTGCCAGGTGGACGGTCGCCGACGCCGCTGCCGGGTTGGTCCCGACCGCCAGAAGGAGCGTCGTCGACGTGACGCCGTACGCCATCCCGAGACTTCCGTCGACGAGCTGGGCGCCGAGACCGACCAGGGCAAGAAGAACGAGGGTACGCATGGGATTCCTTCGGACGTGATCGACGAGGGGACGGGGCCACCGCAGGGACCGAGAGCTCCTTGCTCAGCAAACTTACCCATCTTCCTACTAGGGTGCTAGGGAATGACCAGCGGACGAGACCTTGTCACAACGAACAGAGACCTTCGGGGCCACCGATCCCATCGGCGCACCGCGTGCGCCTTGAGCGCACGCGCCGCAACTCAGGAGCTCAGGGGTTCTCCCACGCCGTCGCGTCGGCGACGAGGTCACGCACCTCGGCAGGCAGGGCACCGCTGGCGAGCTGCTCGAGCGTCACGGCCTCGAGCACTGAACGCACGGTGGCGCGGAGCGCCACCCAAACGTCAAGAAGCGCGGTCGCCGCACCGCTGTATCGCTCGAGGTCGGGCGGTCGCTCTCCCCGGACGAAGACGAGCGGTCCGTCGACGGCCCTGATGACGTCGGCCAACGTGACCTCGCTGGCGGGGCGGGCGAGTCTGTAGCCGCCGCCCGCACCGCGTTGGCTGAGCACGAGGCCGTCTCGGCGCAGGTCGGTGAGAATTCCCTCGAGGAACTTGTGCGGGATGCTCTGCGCACTGGCGAGCTCCGCTGCCGTGACGGCGCGCGCGTTGTCCGCGGCGGCTAGTTCCGCGCCCGCACGGATTGCGTAGTCTGCCCGTGCTGAGATCCTCATGCACGCAGTATCTCAGCCGGCGACGACGAAGATCACGGGGTATGCCAAAGGCCCACCCCGGTTGGGGTGGGCCTTTGGTGAATGGTTGTCCGGCGGTGTCCTACTCTCCCACCCCGTTCCCAGGGCAGTACCATCGGCGCTGAAGGGCTTAGCTTCCGGGTTCGGAATGGGACCGGGCGTTTCCCCTTCGCTGTGACCGCCGTAACTCTATGGAGATGTTGGGTTTCCTTCCCCCGGGTTGTCCGCGTGTGTGCGGGTGGGGGTTGGTGGTGCCCGTGTCTCGGGAACCGCATAGTGGACGCAAGCATTGAAGTGTTGGGTTGTGAAGTTGTTGGCTGATTAGTACCGGTCAGCTGCGGCAGTCTTTAGTCCTGCCTTCCACGTCCGGCCTATCGACCCAGTGTTCTGGCTGGGTGCCTTCCACCCCGTGGGGTGTGGAAACCTCATCTTGAAGCAGGCTTCCCGCTTAGATGCTTTCAGCGGTTATCCCTTCCGAACGTAGCTAACCAGCCGTGCCACTGGCGTGACAACTGGCATACCAGAGGTTCGTCCGTCCCGGTCCTCTCGTACTAGGGACAGCCCTTCTCAAGTTTCCTGCGCGCGCAGCGGATAGGGACCGAACTGTCTCACGACGTTCTAAACCCAGCTCGCGTACCGCTTTAATGGGCGAACAGCCCAACCCTTGGGACCTACTCCAGCCCCAGGATGCGACGAGCCGACATCGAGGTGCCAAACCATGCCGTCGATATGGACTCTTGGGCAAGATCAGCCTGTTATCCCCGGGGTACCTTTTATCCGTTGAGCGACGGCGCTTCCACAAGCCACCGCCGGATCACTAGTTCCGACTTTCGTCCCTGCTCGACTTGTCAGTCTCACAGTCAAGCTCCCTTGTGCACTTGCACTCGACACCTGATTGCCAACCAGGCTGAGGGAACCTTTGAGCGCCTCCGTTACATTTTGGGAGGCAACCGCCCCAGTTAAACTACCCACCAGACACTGTCCCTGATCCGGATTACGGACCGAGGTTAGGAATCCAGAGCGACCAGAGTGGTATTTCAACGTTGACTCCGCCCGTGCTGGCGCACGGGTTTCACAGTCTCCCACCTATCCTACACAAGCCGCACCGAACACCAATATCAAGCTATAGTAAAGGTCCCGGGGTCTTTCCGTCCTGCTGCGCGTAACGAGCATCTTTACTCGTAGTGCAATTTCGCCGAGTTCGCGGTTGAGACAGCGGAGAAGTCGTTACGCCATTCGTGCAGGTCGGAACTTACCCGACAAGGAATTTCGCTACCTTAGGATGGTTATAGTTACCACCGCCGTTTACTGGGGCTTAAATTCTGAGCTTCGCACCGAAGTGCTGACCCGTCCTCTTAACCTTCCAGCACCGGGCAGGCGTCAGTCCGTATACATCGTCTTGCGACTTAGCACGGACCTGTGTTTTTAGTAAACAGTCGCTTCTCCCTGGTCTCTGCGGCCCTCCACGCTTCGCCCAGCTAGTGGGTTGACGTTTCAGGCCCCCCTTCTCCCGAAGTTACGGGGGCATTTTGCCGAGTTCCTTAACCACGATTCTCTCGATCGCCTTAGTATTCTCTACCTGATCACCTGAGTCGGTTTGGGGTACGGGCGGCTAGAACCTCGCGTCGAGGCTTTTCTTGGCAGCATAGGATCATCGCTTTCGCACATACGTGCTCACCATCAGTTCTCAGGCTCACGCCCGGCGGATTTGCCTACCGGACACCCTACGACCTTAGACGTGGACAACCATCGCCACGCGCAACTACCTTCCTGCGTCACCCCTGTTAATACGCTTACCTAGTACGAGCTCGGGTCCCGCGCGCCCCGCCACGATGACCCCGAAGGGTCGGTGTGGAGGTTTGGGCGGTTAGCATCACTCAGTTCGGTATGGGCGGTTCTTCGCCGGTAGGAGAATATCAACTCCTTGTCCATCGACTACGCCTGTCGGCCTCGCCTTAGGTCCCGACTTACCCAGGGCGGATTAGCCTGGCCCTGGAACCCTTGATCATTCGGCGGACGGGTTTCTCACCCGTCTTTCGCTACTCATGCCTGCATTCTCACTCGTGTGGGCTCCACCGCTGGATTCCTCCGCGACTTCACTGCCCACACGACGCTCCCCTACCCATCCACACGCCTGGACCACGAAGGCCTGGCGAATGTGTGAATGCCACAGCTTCGGCGGTGTACTTGAGCCCCGCTACATTGTCGGCGCGGAATCACTTGACCAGTGAGCTATTACGCACTCTTTCAAGGGTGGCTGCTTCTAAGCCAACCTCCTGGTTGTCTGTGCAACTCCACATCCTTTCCCACTTAGCACACGCTTAGGGGCCTTAGCTGGTGGTCTGGGCTGTTTCCCTCTCGACTACGGAGCTTATCCCCCGCAGTCTCACTGCCACGCTCTCACTTACCGGCATTCGGAGTTTGGCTGACGTCAGTAACCTGGTGAGGCCCATTAGCCATCCAGTAGCTCTACCTCCGGTAAGAAACACGTGACGCTGCACCTAAATGCATTTCGGGGAGAACCAGCTATCACGAAGTTTGATTGGCCTTTCACCCCTAACCACAGGTCATCCCCCAGGTTTTCAACCCTGGTGGGTTCGGTCCTCCACGCGGTCTTACCCGCGCTTCAACCTGCCCATGGCTAGATCACTTCGCTTCGGGTCTAGACCCAGCGACTATGGTCGCCCTATTCGGACTCGCTTTCGCTACGGCTTCCCCACACGGGTTAACCTCGCCACTGAGCACTAACTCGCAGGCTCATTCTTCAAAAGGCACGCCGTCACCCCTGCTAGGGAGGCTCCGACGGATTGTAGGCACACGGTTTCAGGTACTATTTCACTCCCCTCCCGGGGTACTTTTCACCTTTCCCTCACGGTACTTGTCCGCTATCGGTCACTAGGTAGTATTTAGGCTTAGCAAGTGGTCTTGCCGGATTCACACGGGATTTCTCGGGCCCCGTGCTACTTGGGATCCCCTTCAGGAGGCCACGCGATTTCGTCTACGGGGGTTGCACCCTCTGTGCCGGGCCTTTCAATGCCCTTCGACTATCACGCGACTTTCTTACTCCTTGACCTGATGTCAGTCAGATCCGAAAGGTCCCACAACCCCGAACGTGCAACGCCTGACAGCTATCACACACGAACGGTTTGGCCTCATCCGCTTTCGCTCGCCACTACTCACGGAATATCTCTTCCTGCCGGTACTGAGATGTTTCACTTCCCGGCGTTCCCTCCACACACCCTATATATTCAGGTGCGGGTCACCACACATGACTGTGGCGGGGTTTCCCCATTCGGACATCCTCGGATCACGGTTCGTTTGCCAACTCCCCGAGGCTTATCGCAGGCTACAACGTCCTTCTTCGGCTCCTAGTGCCAAGGCATTCACCCTGTGCCCTTAAAAACTTCAACAAAACAACAAAATTGCAGAAACCAAAGATCGTTAGATCTTCGATTAATTCAAAGATGCTCGCGTCCACTATGCAGTTCTCAAGCAACGGACGATCCCACCCTACCGACACACCAAAGTGTGCTGTCGTGGTGACCCGTATCCAAACAACCAACCCGCCAAACGAGCTGATGATCTGGGGACCCAACAGTGTGCTCTACGCCAACCACCCACCGCACCAACACTTTCCAACCCACCACCAACCCCAACAGGGGCCGGCAACCAGGCGTACTCGCACCAACACGACAACTAGTCGACTTCGTCAATGTTCCACCCTTGAGCAACCACCCCCACACGCGAACGGTGTGAGCCATGGCCTCTGCCCCCCAACCGGGGGGAGAAAAGCTCCTTAGAAAGGAGGTGATCCAGCCGCACCTTCCGGTACGGCTACCTTGTTACGACTTAGTCCCAATCGCCAGTCCCACCTTCGACGGCTCCCTCCACAAGGGTTAGGCCACCGGCTTCGGGTGTTACCGACTTTCGTGACTTGACGGGCGGTGTGTACAAGGCCCGGGAACGTATTCACCGCAGCGTTGCTGATCTGCGATTACTAGCGACTCCGACTTCATGGGGTCGAGTTGCAGACCCCAATCCGAACTGAGACCGGCTTTTTGGGATTCGCTCCACCTTGCGGTATCGCAGCCCTTTGTACCGGCCATTGTAGCATGCGTGAAGCCCAAGACATAAGGGGCATGATGATTTGACGTCATCCCCACCTTCCTCCGAGTTGACCCCGGCAGTCTCCTATGAGTCCCCACCATCACGTGCTGGCAACATAGGACGAGGGTTGCGCTCGTTGCGGGACTTAACCCAACATCTCACGACACGAGCTGACGACAACCATGCACCACCTGTATACGAGTGTCCAAAGAGGCTGCTGTCTCCAGCAGATTCTCGTATATGTCAAGCCTTGGTAAGGTTCTTCGCGTTGCATCGAATTAATCCGCATGCTCCGCCGCTTGTGCGGGCCCCCGTCAATTCCTTTGAGTTTTAGCCTTGCGGCCGTACTCCCCAGGCGGGGCACTTAATGCGTTTGCTGCGGCACGGAACTCGTGGAATGAGCCCCACACCTAGTGCCCAACGTTTACGGCATGGACTACCAGGGTATCTAATCCTGTTCGCTCCCCATGCTTTCGCTCCTCAGCGTCAGTTGCGGCCCAGTGACCTGCCTTCGCCATCGGTGTTCCTCCTGATATCTGCGCATTCCACCGCTACACCAGGAATTCCAGTCACCCCTACCGCACTCTAGTCTGCCCGTACCCGATGCACGCCCAAGGTTGAGCCTTGAGTTTTCACACCAGACGCGACAAACCGCCTACGAGCTCTTTACGCCCAATAATTCCGGACAACGCTTGCGCCCTACGTATTACCGCGGCTGCTGGCACGTAGTTAGCCGGCGCTTCTTCTGCAGGTACCGTCACTTGCGCTTCTTCCCTGCTGAAAGAGGTTTACAACCCGAAGGCCTTCATCCCTCACGCGGCGTCGCTGCATCAGGCTTGCGCCCATTGTGCAATATTCCCCACTGCTGCCTCCCGTAGGAGTCTGGGCCGTGTCTCAGTCCCAGTGTGGCCGGTCGCCCTCTCAGGCCGGCTACCCGTCGTCGCCTTGGTGAGCCATTACCCCACCAACAAGCTGATAGGCCGCGAGACCATCCCCAACCGATAAATCTTTCCACACCCATCCCATGCGAGAAGGTGTCATATCCGGTATTAGACCCCGTTTCCAAGGCTTATCCCGAAGTCAGGGGCAGGTTCCTCACGTGTTACTCACCCGTTCGCCACTGATCCACCCAGCAAGCTGGGCTTCACCGTTCGACTTGCATGTGTTAAGCACGCCGCCAGCGTTCGTCCTGAGCCAGGATCAAACTCTCCGTAAATGATCAACGTCAACCAACCAACCCACAAGGAGCCAGCCAGCAAACAACCATACGAAGCACCACACACCAAACGATGCGCGGCCTCATTAATCTGGCAATCAGATTCGAAAACTAACGTTTTCAAAAACTGTTGTCCAAAGACCCCCAACCACCAACCGAAACCACCCGAACGGGCAGCCACAGTCACCAGCCAGGAGATAAAACTTTGGCATTGACTATCAAGCACACTGTTGAGTTCTCAAACAACCAGCACGCACCGTCCCGACCCGCCGAACCTCAGCGACCCGAACCCGGGGCAACCTCTCCAACCTACCAGACCCGATCTCGCGCGTCCAGCCCCCCTTCCAGCCAGCCGCACACAAGGCACAACCCAACCAGACTCAGAAACCAGGGGTATCAGCACCCGGGACCGGCCATCCGCCCCGAAGAGCTCCTGTCCGTGTCTCCCTGTCGGGCTGACATCCAGAACATTACAGCCGGAACAACGAACCACCAAATCCCCCCGACGTGACCCCCACCACCCCGTGATCGCACCCCTTCCTCGGGGGAGTCCGTCGCCCGCAGCTGCTCACCCTCGACAGCTCTGGAGCCGATCTCCCCGCTCGCCGGGCCCAGCCGGTGGCCGGCACGCGCGAGCCTCGAAGAGTCCCGTTGTACAGCGCGAGCACGTCCCGGTGCATTCCTGCTTCGTTCGAAGCACCGCGGCCTTGCAGACCGACCCGCCGGCCCGAGGACAGGCAGCAGACGGCTGACGCTGCCTCCCACGGACGGCGAAGGGCCCTGCACACCACGCGTGGTGTGCAGGGCCCTTCGTGCGTTGCGAGGACGATCAGGCGGTAGCGCCTGCCTCCTTGCGTGCGGCCTCGATGTCGTCCGACTTCGCGTAGACACGGGCGGCGTTGAACTCCGCATCGACCTGCGGGTCGTCCTGCTTGGTGACCAACGAGACCACCCAGGCGACGACGAGGCAGATGACGAAACCGGGAACGATCTCGTAGAGCGTGCTCGACAGCTCGGTGTGGCCCCAGATGAAGGCCGTCACGCCACCGCTGATCATTCCGGCGAGCGCACCCCAGCGGGTCAGGCCCTTCCAGTACAGCGCGAGGAGGATCAGCGGACCGAACGCGGCACCGAAGCCGGCCCAGGCGAACCCGACGAGGTCGAGCACGGAGGAGTCGGGGTCGAGAGCGAGCAGCGCGGCCACGACCGTCACGACGAGGACACCGATACGTCCGAGGACGACACCCTTCTTCGCCGTCGTCTTCTTGCCCACGATCATGTAGAGGTCCTCGACGAGGGCCGAGGCTGACACGATGAGCTGCGACGAGATCGTCGACATGATCGCGGCAAGCACGGCGGCGAGCACGAGGCCCGCGACCACAGGGTGGAAGAGGATCTGCGACAGCTCGAGGAAGACCGTCTCCGGGTCATCGAGGGTGGCGTTCGTCTGCTGGAAGTAGGCGATACCGACGAGCCCGGTCATCACAGCACCCGTGGCCGAGATGATCATCCAGGCGATACCGACACGGCGGCCGGTGGTCGCGTCGCTCGGCTTACGCATCGCCATGAAGCGGACGATGATGTGCGGCTGGCCGAAGTAGCCGAGGCCCCAGGCCAGCGACGAGACGATGCCCGCGACGGTCGCGCCCTTGGTCCAGGAGAGGGCGTCGCCCCCGTTGGTCACGTCGGCCTCGCGGATGCCGTCGACGACCGAGCCCCAGCCACCGATCTCGACGATCGCGACGATCGGCACGGCGATGAGTGCGGCGACCATCAAGATGCCCTGGGCGACGTCGGTCCACGTCGCGCCCAGGAAGCCACCGAACAGCGTGTAGGCGAGGGTCACGCCGATGACGACGGCGATGCCGACCCAGTAGTTCGAGTCGAACGAGCTCTCGAAGAACTTCCCGCCGGCCACCATGCCGGAGGACACGTAGAACGTGAAGAAGACGAGCACGATGATGCCCGCGGTGACGCGGAGCGAGCGCGAGGTGTCGCGCAGACGGTTCTCGAAGAAGCTCGGGATCGTGATCGAGTTGCGCGTGACCTCGGTGTACGCGCGCAGCCTTGGCGCCACGAACTTCCAGTTGAGCCAGGCACCGACGGTCAGGCCGACGGCGATCCAGGCCTCGATGAGACCCGACGCGTAGATCGCTCCGGGGAGTCCCAGCAGGAGCCAGCCCGACATGTCGGAGGCTCCGGCGCTGAGTGCGGCCTGCGCCGGCTTCAGGCGCCGCCCACCGAGCATGTAGTCGTCCATGTCGGAGGTGTTGCGGTAAGCGGTGTAGCCGATCGCAAGCATCGCGAGCAGATAGACCACGATGGCGATTGTCTGCCACGTTTGGTCGCTCATGGGGATGGAATCCTCTCCATTTGCTGGTTGAGGCACACCGACGGCGTGCCCAAAGCCCTAGACACTGCCAGTCCATCCCTGGGAAGAGTCAACCCCGAGGCCGCCACAGTCATGGAGTTGCCGCGCCCGGACGCTCTGCACGACGGGCGTTGGACGCCGACTTCGCAGGAGTGACGTGACCCCCCTCACGATCGTTGAAACGACGGGGCTGAGAGAGATCGAGCGTTGGTCCGTCAGGCGAACTTCTTTGCATCATCGACCATAACATGCTGTGTGACGGCGGTCACACTTTCACACACCGTCCACATCCTGAGCACAATCTGCTCAGCGTGCCGCTGGCGCCCACCGTCCGCGAACCATGTCGAACAGCCGTGGGACGATCCGTGCGCCGTCCGCACGGAGCCCGTCGTGCAGGTACTCGTTGGTCACCCAGAGACTCGAGCTCCCCGTCGCATCGAGCGTCTCCCGCGCGAGACCGAGGTCGACGTACGGGTCGTCGTCGTACTGCACCGCGGCCAGCGGGACCTCGTTCGACGCGAGCCGATCGACGTCGTACAAGAGGGGCCAGGACTCCCGCGAGGCCAGGGCCTCTGCCACTCCACGGAACGGGCGCAGGGCCCGGATCTCGTCGAACATCCACGGGTAGACCGTCTCACCGGTCAGTCGCAGAGGACGTACCGACGTCGAGAACTCCGGTGTCCGCAGGTACTCGTCGTGCGCGGCCCAGCCCGGCTCGCGCTCGCCCTGGTGGTAGATGACCTCCTGCAGCAGCATGTACAGCGGGTTGCTCACGTACCCGGTCCGGGCGCCGACCGCAGAGAGGAACGCAGGGTCGAGTCCACCGTCAGAGGCGAACGGGGACTCGAGGAGCCAGTGCAGACCGTCGGCCCCGTCACTCATCCCGAGAGACTGTCCGAGCACCTGCAGCCGGTGCGGAGTGAGCACGTCGCCGTCGGGCAGGAGGACCTCCTGTGCGCCCAGGAGGTCGGCGATCGTTCCCAGGGTCGCGACGTCGTCGGGAAACTCCCGCTCGAAGGCGCGGTTCCGCTCGAGCTGGCGGGGGAAGGTCCGGGCGTAGACCGTCTCTGCGTCGGCACGGACGGACGGGATGCCACCGGTCGTCAGGCAGGCGTCGAGCGCCTCGGGGTACCGCGAGAGGTAGGACAGGGTGATGAAGCCGCCGTACGACTGACCGAGCGTCGTCCACCGCCGTCCGCCGTAGAGGGCATGGCGCAGCCGCTCCGCATCCTCGACGATCGCGTCGGCCCGGAAGCACGCGACGTACTCGGCCGCAGCGGCTGGGGTCGGGAACGAGTCGAGGAGCGCGCCGTCGATGCGGGACGACCGGCCGGTCCCCCGCTGGTCGAGGAGGACGACCCGGTGGGTCTCAAGGACCTTCGACCACCAGCCGCCGGCTGCCGTCGGGCGAGGCCCCTGGCCGCCAGGGCCGCCCTGAAGGAAGAGGAGCAGGGGTAGGTCATCGCCGTCACGTGCCGGATCGACGACCTCCCGCGCATAGACGGTGATCTCGCCGAACCTCGTCGGGTCGGTCCAGTCGACGGGGACGGAGATGTGGCGGTCGCGGAACAGCAGCCCGGGGATCGTGGAGGTCATCCATCTACCGTATGCCGACATCGCCTGACGGATCTGTTCGCGTCGGGACCGGGGTGAGGACGGCTGCGACCATCGTCTCGACCGCCCCCGCCATGTCCAGGTCCGGCTCGGAGAGGAAGTGGAGCTGCAGCCCGTCGGCGAGAGCGTGCAACCCCGTCGCGAGCGTGTCGGCGTCCAGGGACGGTTCGATGCGACCATCGGCCTGCATCTGCCGGACCGCGCCGGCGAGGACTGCTCGGAAGAGTCCGCGCCGGCTGACGAAGTACTCGTGCGCGGCGTGCGCCGGGTCGGCAGCCTCCACCGCGAGCGCGGTGTAGAGGTGGACCAGACCCGGTACGTCGGCATTCGCACGCATGACCTCGACGAACGTGTCGAGGGCACCCTCGATCCCCCCGTCGACGAACGCCGTCAACGCACGCGTGCGGTCGGCGTCGTCCCGAGCTCGCAGGACCTCGACGAAGAGGTCCTCCTTGGAGTCGAAGTGGTGGAGCAGCCCCGTCTGGCTCAGCCCTACCTCGTCCGCGATCTCCTTGAGCGAGGCGCCACGGTACCCCTGGCGTGCGATCACGGCGAGCGCCGCCGTGAGCAGCCTCTCGCGTCTGGCGATCCCCTTGGCGTACGGCCCGCGTCGTGGCATGGAGCGATCGTAGGCCCGGACGTGCCCGAGCTGAGTCGGGTATCGCCGTCGGGAAAAGAGACCGATCGGTAGCGTTGAACGGGAATTGGCGAAGACACGACGGAAAACGAGCCTTGCCCCGGCGGATCGAAGGAGCACGGTCAATGATACGCAACGAAAGGACCAAGCGTCGAACGATCCCGTACTCGGTGCTGGCGAAGCCCGCGGGCGCGGCCTGCAACCTCGACTGCTCGTACTGCGTCTATCGCTCCACGTGCTGCCGTACGACGAGAAGCCCCAACGGATGTCCGCCGAGACGCTGAGCACCTACGACCGTAAGCTGTTCGCCGCGCACCCCGACGGCGAGGTCACCGTCGCCTGGCAGGGAGGCGAGCCCATGCTCCGTGGTCTGCCCTTCTTCCGCCGCGTCGTCGAGCTCTCCGAGCGGTACCGGCGCCCGGGCCAGCGCGGCGCGCACGTCATCCAGACCAACGGGACCCTGATCGACGACGAATGGGCGGTGTTCCTCCGACGCCACCGGTTCCTCCAGTTCATCCCGATCGTCGAGCGGGTACCTGCAGGGATGGGGCCGACGGCGGAACGCAGCTGGCGTGACGACGACGGGCACCGCGTCCTCTATACCCAGGACGGAGACGGAGTCACGTCACGCACCGTCTCGCCCGCCGGCTGGGGGCGCTTTCTCAGCACCGTCTTCGACGAGTGGGTGCGCCACGACGTGGGCGAGATGTTCGTCCAGCACTTCGACGGAACCCTCGGGAACTACCTCGGCCGGCCCAGCGTGTGCGTGCACGCCCCGCAGTGGCGGCAGGCCGTCGCGGTCGAGCACAACGGCGACGTCTACGCGTGCGACCACTACGTCGAGCCCGACTACCGCCTCGGCAACATCACGGAGACGAGCTTCCCGGACCTGCTGGCACCGCCAGAGCAGGTCGAGTTCGGCCTCAGCAAGATCACGAGCCTCCCCGAGCAGTGTCGCAAGTGCCCCGTGCGCTGGCGTGCAACCGAGGATGCCCGAGGGACCGATTCGTCACGGCCGCGGGCGGTGAACCGGGGCTGAACCACCTCTGCGAGGGTCACCGGGCGTTCTTCGGCCACGCTCAACCTGCGGTCGCCGCGATGGCCGAGCTCCTGCGACCCCGAAGGCCGGCGACTGACGTCATGAAGATGGTCCGCTCACCACCGCCGCGCTACTCGTCGTCGTGCCGTACCGGCTCGGGCGAGCGCCGCGGTGCCGTCACGATCGCGACGACCGCCGCGACGGAGACGACGAGCAGGGCGATCAGCCCGAGCACAAGAATCGCTACCAGAAGAGGGTGATCGGCGCCGAGCTCCCCGACCTCGTGCGGGTCCCAGGAAAGGTGAGTCATCTATGCCTCCTCGGGCCGACACTCCAACGGGTCAGGACACCAGTTAACCAGGTCCCGCGCACCGTTGCCGGGAACGACGAAGGGCCCTGATCGACGTCTTGCCGATCAGGGCCCTTCTGCTGTGCGCCCGGAGGGATTCGAACCCCCAACCTTCTGATCCGTAGTCAGATGCTCTATCCGTTGAGCTACGGGCGCGTACCGTGACTCCCCCATCGGGCGAGCCGTAGATGAGCCTAGCGCTTCCCCGGCCTGTTCCCAAACCGATGAGCCCTGGGGCCACCGTGATCCGCACCACGTCTCACCGCAACGGCCGGACGACGTCGGATCAGCAGAAAAGGTCCCGACTTGTGCAGCCGAGACCTTCCTGAGCGGAGACGGAGGGATTTGAACCCTCGAACGGGTTGCCCCGTTACCACCTTAGCAGGGTGGCGCACTAGGCCGGACTATGCGACGTCTCCTCAGACACACACGAATGTACGTCCGCCGATAGGTTACCTGGCCGGGGGCGCATGGAGCAAAGCGCCGTCCCGAACCGCACGATTCCGCCGTACTGCGGGGCTTGCCGGCGTGCTCCACAAACCGAACGAGCGGGCACCGAGTCGCGGTGCCCGCTCGTTCCGGCGGCGGAGGGCGAGGGATTCGAACCCCCGGTTGCTTGCACAACAACGGTTTTCAAGACCGTCACATTAGGCCGCTCTGTCAGCCCTCCCAGAACCAACGCCCTGCACTGTCGAGTCTACCGAGAGTGGGGCGAGGATCCGAACCTGAGAACCGGAGGCCCCGAGATCAGGCCCGTGCGTTGGCGCGCAGCTGCCGCATCGCGAGCTGCACGAGCGCGATCAGCGTCTGCTTGGTCGCGGCACGCGACCGGGCGTCCGTGTACAGCATCGGCACGTGCGCGGGGATCTGCAGAGCCTCACGCACGTCGTCGAGCTTGTGCTTGGCCACTCCGTCGAAGCAGTTCACACCGACGACGAACGGGATGTTGCGGGACTCGAAGTAGTCGATCGCGGGGAAGCACTGCTCGAGCCGCTCGGTGTCGACGAGGACGACTGCGCCGATCGCGCCGCGGACCAGGTCGTCCCACATGAACAGGAAGCGGTCCTGACCCGGGGTGCCGAACAGGTAGAGCCACAGCGAGCCCGGCAGCTCGATGCGTCCGAAGTCCATGGCGACCGTGGTCGACGTCTTGCGCTCGGACTGACCACCGGCATCGTCGACGCCGACGGAGTGCTCCGTCATCGCAGCCTCGGTGTTCAGCGGCTCGATGTCCGAGATCGACCCGATGAAGGTCGTCTTGCCGACGGCGAAGCCGCCCGCGACGACGATCTTGACGACCGTCGGGGCGGTCCGGGCCGGCGCGGCCGAGCCCTGGGCTGCCGGTGCTGCTCCAGCCTGCTGAGCAGGCTGACCGCTAGAGGGCGGAAATGCCATTGAGAACACTCTCCAGAACACTCAGGGACATACCCGAGCTCGCGCTGCCGTGACCGGTGTGCACGTTGACGGGGGTCGAGGTGTGGACGGTGACGTAACGCTCCTCCTGGAGGTCCGCCACGAGGATGCGGGTGACGCCGAGCGGCAGTCGGAGCAGCGCGGACAGCTCGGCCACGGACACGTAGGTGTGCGCGGCGTGCTGGAGGATGGCGCGCTTCTCCGGAGGCAGCCCCTGACTGCTGACCGCACCGGGAAGCACCTCCACCAGTGCCTCGAGCGGCAGGTCGGACGTCGCCGACCGAACCCGCCCTCCGGTGACCGCGTACGGCCGAACCGTTGACGCCTCATATGTATCAGCGCTGTGCATACCGCCTCCGAAAGATCCGTTCGTCATCGATCCGACCTCATGCCACTGGTGTACGCGTTGCCCCGTCGACGGGGAGGCTGCCGCGCATCTCGGAGATGAGCTGCGGCGTCAGCGTCGCCTCGGTCCGAGAGACGAGAAGCGCCATCTCGTAGCCGATCAGACCGATGTCGCAGCTGGACTCCGCCACGACGCCGAGAACCGAACCGTTCGACACGTTCATCAAGAAAAGGAAGCCATTGTCCATCTCGACAATCGCCTGGCGCACGTTCCCGCCATTGAGCTGGCGTGCTGCGCCACGGGTCAGGCTGGACATGCCGGAGACGATCGCCGCCAGCTGGTCACCGCTGGTGCGGTCCAGCTGGTCGGACATCGCCATCAGCAGACCGTCTGCCGACACCACCAGCGTGTGGCGGCTGCCGGGCACGGTCCGCACAAAGTTGTCCAACAACCAACCAAAGTTGGTGGCCTCGGTACTGAGCGCGTTCACTCTTCCTCCTCGTCAGGTCCCATCGGTCCGTGCGCGCCGTCAGCGCGCCGGAGCCGATGAGTGGGGCTCATCATTCAGGGTGACAGGGGCTCCTGTCGAGGGTGCCTCGTCGGTGACGGCCTGACGGCCGCGTGAGATTCCCGATTGGAAGGCAGAAAGTCGGGTCCGCATCTCTTCCGGATCGCGATCGATCGTTGCGGTCGGGCCGTCGTTCGCCGGCGGTGCCGAGGAGCGACGCCGGGGTGCGAGCCCATCACCGAACGACATGGAGGCCGGCTGGTACTGCTCCTCCGCGTCACGCTGGAACGGGTCGTCCTCGCCGCCCGACCGCAGCAGCGACGTCATCTCCTCGTAGAGAACCGCCGAGGCGAGCCACTCCGAACGCGCCTCGACCGAGTCGTGGGACTGTGCGGCGACAGGCTTGCCCGCTCCCGAGCTCTCTGTCGTGGCACGAGCACTCGGGCGCTGCGGCATCCCGGCGACCCGGGAAGGCTGCTGCGACTCGGCCGCAGGCTGCGTCGGCGCAACTCCGGACGACGTACGGCTCGGCGCGGAGAGCGGTGCCGCATCGTCGCTGACCTCGGGCGGGGTCCAGACAGCGTCGGCCTGGGGTGCCGGAGCCGGCTGGCTCGGTACGGGGTCCGGTGCGGGTGCCGGTGCCGGTGCCGACTGCGGCGCGGCGACCTGCGAGGGCTCCTGCGCCTGCTGCGCGGTGGCGGACGAACGAGTGCCGAACGGGTCGCTCGACGTCGACTGCTCCGTGAGGCGCGGTGTCGCGAGCGGCATCGACGCCAGTGCGGCAGCGGAGGGACCCGAAGACGGACGCTCGTCGTCGCGGTTCTTCTTTCCCCCGAAGCGCGACTTCTTGCGCTGGCTCTCGCGGAGCGAGCGGCGCGTCGGCAGATCCGCCATCAGGTCCTCGAAGGCAGGGAGCGTCTGGAACGCCTCGTCCTTCGGCTCGCTCCGAGACTCGGCCGGAGCAGGCTGGGGCTCGGGCTCCTCGTGCCGGTACTCGATCGGGGCCGGAGCGGGCTCGGCAGGAGCCGACTCGGGCTCAGGCTCGACCGGTGCGGGCTCGGGGGTCCACTGGCGGGTGTCGCCGAACGGTCCGGGCTGAGCCGGCTCCGGCGCAGGCTCCGGCGCCGCCTCCGGGGTCCACGTCCGATCAGCCGCGGGTGCGGGTGCCGGCGATGCCGGCGCCTGGTCGTCTCCGCTCGCGACACGGTCCTCGAGAGCACCCATGCTGCGGAAGCTGGAGAACATCGCGGAACGCGAGTCGGCGTCGACGGAGATCTCCTCGACGGAACCGTCGCCGGGCAGCAGCGCAGCCGGGTCGGCGGCGTTCGTGTCGAGCGCGACGGAGGGCTCCTCCGACCGCGTTCGGCTCGGCAGGGCTGCCGCCGCCGACTGGACCTCCGACGGAGGCATCCAGTTGTCGTCCGCCGACGTCGGGAGCTCGTCGGGGAGGGTCGGCTCCGCCATCGGGGGCAGGACGATCGATCCCGTGGTCGGGCGCGAGTCGTTCTGCGGCATCGCGGCGCGCCGACGAGGCATACCGGTGCCGGTGGTGCCGTCCGTCAGGGCCTCGAGGTCCACGGGAACGGCGACGGGTGCCTCGCCGACGGGCAGGGCACCCGTGGAGGGTCCACCGCCACGGACGGGCAGGCTCCCGGTGGCCGGAGCCACCGGCTGCTGGCCGGTGTCCGCCGCACCCACGAACGACCCGGCGGCGATCTGCGTCGAGGCGGACAACGGGTCGGTCGGCTCCGGGAGCGGCAGGTTCTGCTCCGCCACGAAGAGCGGCAGCGGCAGGCCGACGATGACGAGCGTCCCGTTGCCGTCCTGGACCGGGAGGAACTGGACGGTCGCGCCAAGGCGGTCCGCAAGGCGGCCGACCACGTAGAGCCCGAGGCGCTGTGCGCCGACGGCGTCCGAGGCCGAGCTGGAGCGCACACGACGCGAGGCCTCGGTCGTCTCCTCCTCGGTCATGCCGAGACCGTGGTCGCGGATCAGGATGCGGACGGCGCCGGCGTCACGCTCGATCGAGACCTCGACCGGGGTGTGCGGCTCGGAGAAGTTCGTCGCGTTCTCGAGGAGCTCCGCGAGCAGGTGCGCCGTGTTCAGCGCGTTGTGGCCGAGCATGACGGGATCGACGTCGAGGTTGAGCCGGATCCGGTCGTAGAGCTCGATCTCGGACGACGCCGTACGGATGACGTCCGAGGTCGGCATCGGCTGACGCACGCGACGACCGGAGTCGATGCCCGCGAGCACGAGGAGAGACTCCGCGTTGCGGCGCATTCGCGTCGCGAGGTGGTCGAGACGGAACAGGTTCGACAGCGCGTTGGGGTCTTCCTCGGAGCGCTCGAGGTCGTCGAGGAACGCGAGCTGACGGTTGAGGAGTACCTGGTCACGACGCGCGACGTTGACGAACATCTCGGCGATGGAGCCACGCAGTGCGGCCTGCTCCCGTGCCACCTGGATGGTCGTCGAGTTCACCTCGTTGAACGCCGTCGCGAGCTGGCCGACCTCGTCCCCGGACTCGACGGCGATCGGGGCGATGTCGATGCTCGGCCCCTGGCCGGGCACCGACACCTGCTCGACCATCGTCGGCAGCTGGTCACGGATGTCACCGGCAGCCTGGGTCAGGCGCTTCAGCGGTCGCGTGATGTACCGGGCGATGAGGGTCGCGATGAGGACCGAGAGGAAGAACGCGACGAGGGTCGCGGCGATCGTGATGCCGGCCGCGGTGTTCGCGCTCGTCTGGGTGTCGGTCGCGAGGTCGCCCGACGTGCTCCGCAGGTCGTCACGCAGCACCGTCGACTGGTCGAGCTGGCTGCGCGACAACGAGAGCCAGCGGCTCTTGTCACGGTCCGAGAGCGAGGACAGCGAGCGGTCACCCACGGACTGGCGCACGTTGGCGTACGAGCCACGGGTGGCGGGCAGCTCCTCACCCCCGGGCAGGTCGTCGACCGCGGCCTCGGCCGTCTCGAGGATGGCGTCGCCGCCGTTCACGACCTGGGCGGCGCGGTTCTCCTCGCGGGCCAGGTTGGTCTCGCCGCTCGCGGACTTGATGAGGAGCGACTGGACGATCGGCTCCTCGACGGTGATCTCCGCCATCCAGTCGTCGACGTCCGCGTACGCCTGCAGGTACTGCGCGAGGGCGCGGTCCTCCGACGTGAGCGCGACGGTGCGCTGCACGCCGACGGCGCGGTCGATCAGCTCGGAGTACTCGCTGGTTCGCGTGTACTCGGTCGCGCTGTCCGCGTCGATCCGCTCGCGCAGGTCCTCGAGCTGCTCACGGTCGGCGATCGTGCGGTCGACGACGGTCTGGACCTCGTCGTCGAGCGCGGAGAGGTTCAGGTCGTTGAAGATCGTGTCACGTCGGTCGAGCACGTCGTCCGTCGACGCGCGGGCGCCGTCGACCAAGCCGTAGAAGGCCTCGATCGCCTGCTCCGGCTCCGCGTCCTCGGCCCCGTCGACCGTTCGCCCGATCGCAACACGCACAGCTGGGCCGCCGGAGTCGTAGATCGACAGGGCCCGCTCGACGGCGAACGCCTTGCCGGCAGCGTCCTGGACCGTCAGCGCGTCCACCAGCTCGTGCGTCTGCGCGGCCACCCGAGCGCTCGACAGCGACTGTGCCGAGATGATGGTCGCGGCGATGAACAGCACGAAGACCGGCACCGCAAGTGCCGCGAGAATCTTCCCGCGGACGCTCAATCTGCGGAGCATACGAACCTCTCTCGTCAGTGGCCGTTCCAGGGCTCTGAGGGTGACCCATGGCCCGTCGTGCCGGTGGATACTCCGGCGTGCGAACCAACTATCGGTGGTATTTGCGCGTTCACCTAATCCGCTCAGAACGCTGACACGACACACGCACGTGGTCGGCGTAGGGTCAAAACGTGCGAGCTGTGACAACTACCGCGCCGGGCGGCCCTGAGAACCTATCGCTCATCGAGACGGTTGAGAACCCCCCTTCTGCAGGTGAGGTGCAGATCAGAACGGTCGCTTCCGGTGTCAATCCTGCCGATTTGCTGCAGCGGGCCGGCCTCTACCCACCGCCGCCCGGGGCGTCGGACCTACTCGGGCTGGAACTTTCGGGAATCGTCCACGATGTGGGATCTGGTGTCACGGACGTGGCCGTCGGTGACCGCGTCTGCGCACTGGTCGACGGTGGCGCATACGCCGAGCTGGTGAACGCGCCCGCGGCTCAGGTGATCCACGTGCCCGGGGGTCTGGAACTCCGCGACGCGGCGGCCGTCCCCGAGGCGGCGTGCACCGCGTGGAGCAACCTCGTCGACGTCGCCGGGCTTACCGCAGGGATGACGGTCCTGATCCACGGAGGCTCGGGCGGCGTCGGGTCCATGGCGGTGCAGATCGCGCATGCTCTCAACGCCTTCGTGATCTCGACGGCCGGGGGCCCGGAGCGCTGCGAGCAGGTCCGGGCACTGGGGGCCGACGTCGTCGTCGACCACCGCTCCGAGAGCTTCGTCGACGTCGTGCTGGAGGTGACGGGCGGCCGAGGCGTCGACGTCGTGCTCGACGTCGTCGGCGCCGCCTACCTGGCCGAGAACGTCCGTGCCCTCGCCACGAACGGGCACCTCGTCGTCATCGGCATGCAGAAGGGGCGGCGGGCGGAGCTCGATCTGGGCGTACTCCTGACAAAACGCGCAAGTGTCACGGGAACGACCCTGCGATCGCGGCCCGCGGGCGAGAAGGCGACCATCGTCGACGGGGTCAGGAGGCACGTCCTCCCGCTGATCACGGACGGGCGGGTCCGACCGGTCGTCGACACGATCTACCCGTTCTCCGAGGCTCGACAGGCTCACGAGAGACTGGCAGCGGGCGGCGTGCTCGGGAAGATCCTCCTCACGCCGTAGCGCCCCGGCGCCGCGATCGTCAGGCGGGCGGCTCGGGCGTGGCGGCCACGGCTCGTCGTCCCCGACCCTGCCGACCGGTCAGGGCGATGGCGCTCGAGACCAGCAGAAGTCCGAGCAGCTCGGGCCAGGTCGGGATCTGGCCGAGACCGATCGCGCCGACGACGGTCGCGGACGCCGGGAGCAGCGCCAGCAGGATCGAGAAGGTGGCCGTGCTGACGCGCCGGAGCACCACCTGGTCCAGGGCGTACGGGATCACCGAGGACAGCACCCCGACGCCGACGACGGCGGCGAACAGTCCGGCGTCGTGGAGCACGGGTGCGGAGCCCGGCGCGAGGAACGGGGCGAAGACCAGCGCGCCGGCCGTCATCGCGACGGCGAGGGACGTGACGCCCTCTCCACGCACGGCGACCTTCCGGCCGAGGAGGATGTACCCCGCCCAGCAGGCCGCGGCGGTGAGCAGCGCCGTCAGACCGATGACCGCGTCGTCGCGCGGTACCGCCTCCAGCGTGACACCCGCCAGGAGCACGACGCCGGCCCCTGCGAGCAGGATCGCGACCCGGTCGCGCCACCCACGGCCCGTGATCGCGGCGACCGCCACCGGTCCGAGGAACTCGATGGCGACCCCGGTGCCGAGCGGCAGATACTGGATCCCGATGTAGAACGCGACGTTCATCGCGGCGAGCGCGATGCCGAACACCGACGCCCACCCGAGGTCACGGGCCGTCCACTCGCGGCGCCACGGTCGCCGCCACAGAGTGAGGACGACCGCCGCCACCACGATCCGCAGCCAGGCCACCTCGGGGGCCCCGAGGACGGCGAAGAGGCCGACGGCGATGGCCGCGCCGGCGTACTGCGTCAGCCCGGAGGTGACGAAGATGGCGGGCGCGGGGACGGAGTCGAGCGCCCGTCCGGGTCGAAACTGCATCAGGCGAGCCTAGGCCCTCGACCCACCGGGGACGAGACGGCTCGGGTGCGGGGCGGCGACCCGCCCCGCACCGCGTCAGCCCTTGACCGAGCCGGCGAGCAGGCCGCGGACGAAGTACCGCTGAAGGCCGAGGAACACGGCCACCGGGACGATCATCGAGATGAACGCGCCAGCGGGCAGCAGGTGCCAGCTGGCGCCTCGAGAACCGGAGAGCTCGGCGAGCCGAACCGTCATCGGTGCCACGTCCTTGGCCGACCCGAACGTCAGTGCCACGAGCAGGTCGTTCCACACCCACAGGAACTGGAAGATGCCGAACGCCGCGATCGCCGGGACCAGGAGCGGCATGAGCACGACGAAGAAGATCTTGACGTGCCCGGCGCCGTCGACGCGGGCCGCCTCGACGAGCTCGCGCGGGATGTCCTTCATGAAGTTGTGGAGCAGGAAGATCGCGAGCGGCAGCGCGAAGATCGTGTGCGAGAGCCAGATGGGCCAGAACGACCCGGCGATCCCCCAGTCGACGTACTGCGTCAGCAGCGGCACGAGGGTGACCTGGATGGGCACCACCTGGAGCGCGAAGACCGCGACGAACAGGAAGGTGCGGCCCTTGAAGTCGATCCACGCGAACGCGTAGGCCGCGAGCAGCGCGATCGTGATCGGCATGACGACGGCGGGCAGCGTGATCACGATCGAGTTGATGAAGTAGCTGGCGAACGACGTCGAACCGCTGAACAGGGCGTCGGAGTAGTTGTCGAGCGTGTAGTCCGTGCTGAAGAACGACGTCCACCAGCCGCTGGACCGGATCTCCGTCGGCGGCCGGAACGAGGTGACGAACAGGCCGAAGGTCGGGATGGTCCAGAGGACGGCGAGACAGATCGCGATGATCGACGCCGGCTTGGAGGTCAGCCGCCGGGCGGCCTTGTCGGAGCGGGTGCGACGGGGGGCCTTGGTGTCGTCGCCGCGACTCCCCTCGGGGGCGTCGATGTCGGGCGTCGTGGGGACTGCCTGGCTCATCGGATCTCCTCCGTCTTCCGCAGCTGACGCACGTTGTAGATGATGATCGGGACGACGAGGACAAAGAGGATCACGGCGAGCGCACTGCCGAGGCCGGTGTCACCCTGCCGGAGCGCCTGGGTGTAGAACTCGTTGGCGATCACCGATGTCTCGAACCGCCCGCCCGTCATGGTGCGCACGATGTCGAAGACCTTCAGCGTGCCGATCGCGATGGTCGTGAGGACGACGACGAGCGCGGGGCGGATGCTCGGCACGGTGATGTGGCGGAAGAGCTCGAGGCCGTTGACGCCGTCCAGCCGGGCCGCCTCCACGACGTCGTCCGGGATGGCGCGGATCGCGGCCGCCAGGATCGTCATCGCGAACCCGGCCTGGATCCAGATCATCACGACGATCAGCCAGAACGTGTTCATCGGCGCGTCGAGCAGGAACTTCTGCGGCTCGAGGCCGAGCCACACGAGCGTCTGGTTCAGGAGGCCGATCTGCGGACGCGAGGCTGGCTTGTACTCGTACATGAACTTCCAGATGATCGAGGCACCGACCATCGAGATCGCCATGGGCATGAAGATCAGGGTCTTGGCGAACTTCTCGAACCGCGAGCGGTCCACGACGACGGCGTAGATCAGCCCCAGCAGCGTCGCGGCGATCGGCACGAGGATCACCCAGATCGCGGTGTTGCGCAGCACGATCTGGAACTCGTCCTGCGTGAACGCGGTGACGTAGTTGTCAAAGCCGACGAAGACGTCGCTCGTGCGGTTGTAGAACGAGTCACGGATGGTCTTGATCCCGGGGTACAGCAGACCGAAGGCGATCAGCAGCACCGCCGGGCCCGTGAAGGCGGTGACGACCACCCATCGCGGCGTGTTCTTGGGGCGGTCGACGAAGAAGAGGATCAGACCCATCACGACGACGAACAGCAGGATCGCGACGAGCATGACGCCGAGCTTCTGTCCGACCCCGTCGGCTTCCAGCAGCCAGTCCATGGAGCACTCCCTTGTGCGGGTCGGGGCCCGGCGTCGTACGACGCCGGGCCCCGACCGGGTTCAGGCGGATCAGGTCAGGAGGACGGCCAGGAGGCCTCGATCGCGTCGAGCACGTCCTCGTCGGACTTGTCGCTCGCGATCCACTCCGTCATCTCCGTCCAGAACGACCCTGCGCCGACCTGGCCGGGCATCATGTCCGAGCCGTCGAAGCGGAACTCGTACTCCTCGTCGGTGAGCAGCTCGACCGAGAGCTGGTCGATCGGCGACTGCAGCAGGCTGGTGTCCAGCCCGTTGTTGGCGCTGATCCAGCCCTGGGGGGTCGCCGTGGCCTTGTTGTTGGACCACTCGGGGCTCGCGAGGTACGCCTGGAAGGCCTGGACCTCGGGGCGGTCGTCGAAGGAGACGACGAACTCGCCGCCGCCGAGCAGCGGCTTCTTCTCGGCGTCGGACGGCGCCGGGAGGTAGAAGGCCCAGATGTCGCCGTCCTCGGCCACCTGCAGGTCAGGGTCGAGCGTGGACCAGTTGGCCTGGTAGAACGACGCCTGGCGGTGCATGTAGCAGAGCTGGTCGATGATCGGGTAACCGGCCTCGGTGAACTCGGTCGTCGCGATCGAGGTCACGTCGCCGAGACCGCCGTTGACGTACTCCTCGTTCTTGAGGACGGTGCCGACCTGGGCGAGAGCGTCCTGGACCTGCGGGTCGTTGAACGGGATCTCGTGGCTGACCCACTGGTCGTAGACGTCGGGCCCGGCCGTGCGGAGCATGACGTCCTCGAGCCAGTCGGTGGCCGGCCAGCCGGTCGCGTCGCCCGAGCCGATGCCCGCGCACCAGGGCTTGGTGTCCGGGTCGTCGGCGGTGTCCTCGACGATCTGGTCGGACAGCGCGATCATGTCCTCCCAGGTCTCGGGCACCTCGTACCCGGCGTCGGCGAACATCGAGGGCGAATACCAGACGAACGACTTCACGTTGGCGCCGAGCGGGGTGCCGTACAGCTCCCCGTCGACCGTGCCGTAGTCGCGCCACGACTCGGAGTAGAACTCGTCGACGTTCTGCGAGGCCTGGTCACCGACGGGCGTGAGCGCGTCGGGGTAGTCCGCGACGAGCGTCCGGAGGAAGCCGGGCTGCGGGACGAAGGCGATGTCCGGCGCGCTGCCGGACTGGATCCGGACCGGCAGCTGAGCCTCGAACTCCTTGGAGCCCTCGTACTCGACGGTCGCGCCGGTGCACTCCTCGAACGGGTCGTAGGACTGCTCCTGCTGCTCGGCCTCGAGGTCGACGATGCTCGAGTAGACGGACACCGTGGTGCCCTCGAGGTCGCCGTAGACCTCGTAGTCGGCACAGTCGACGTCGGCCATCACGTCGGCGGTGTCGTCACTGCTGTCGTCGCTGCTCGAACACCCGGCGAGCACGAGCGCGAGCCCTGCCCCGCCTGCCGCGAGCACAGTCAGGCCGCGCTTCCCGCGGGCCGTCGTCGTTCTGGTCATCGAAGTTCCCTCCACATCGTCGTGGCGGCATCTCAGGCGAACCCTCAGATGCTCGGTGCAACCTCCGTCACACGTTCACACTACGTATGTAAGCGTTTGCACGAGCGACGTGCAACCGCTTTCGACGTGTTCTTCGCTAACGATTGAGTTACGCAGGACCTTCACCGGGACGGGGCGGCCCTGCCGACGTCCGGGCGACGAGCTCTGTCGGGTACGTGACGACCTCCGGTGCGCGCTGTCCCCCGAGCATGTCCAGCAGCAGGAGCGAGGCGTCCGCGCCCTGCTGGTAGGGGTCCTGCGCGATGGTCGTCAGCCCGACGAGCTCGCCGAGCTCGTGCCCGTCGATCCCGACGATCGACAGGTCTCCCGGCACGTCCCAGCCCTGGTCGCGGGCACCGAGCACGGCGCCCATCGCCATCTCGTCCGACGACGCGACGATCGCCGTGACGTCGGGCCGCCTCCGCACCAGCTCCTTCACGGACGAACGACCGCCCTCGACGTCGAAGTCCCCGTTGACCACGAGCGAGTCGTCGACCTCCAGCCCGGCGTCCGCGAGCGCCATGCGGTACCCCGCCTCCCGGCCGATGGGCGGGGACCAGGAGGAGACACGGTCGGGCACGCCGGTGATGTGCCCGACGACGCGGTGGCCGAGGTCGATCAGGTGCTGGGTGGCGAGCGCCCCCGTCTCGTCGTCGTCCAGGCGCACCGTGACGTGCCCCGCGGGCCCCGATCCGACGAAGACGAGCGGGTGGTCGAGCGCCGCGAGCGAGGCGACCTCGTCGTCGTCGAGGGGAAGCCCGACCACGAGGATCCCGTCCACGCGCCGGCGCAGCACCGCCGGGTCGACGCGGCGCCTCGGGGCCCCGCCCGCGACGTCGAACGTGTAGAGCAGGACGTCGTAGCCCAGGGACCGCAGCGTGCGCTCGACGCCGTCGATGACGTTGGCGAAGAACCAGCGGTTCACCCACGGGGTCAGCAGCCCGACGGTCCGTGTGCGCCCGCTCGCCAGCGACGAGGCCGACGGCGAGGCGACGTACCCGAGCCGCTCGGCCTCCCGCATCACCCGCTCGCGCGTGGCCGTCGAGACGTTCGGCAGACCCCTCAGCGCGCGCGAGACCGTCGCCGTCGATACGCCCGCGGCCTGTGCAACCTCTTCGATGCCCGTCACGACGCCTGATTGTGCTCCGACTAGGGTGGTGGTGCGACCGCGTCGCGCCCACTGGACGCCCGCGGCCCACGAAACCACGTGCTCGCGCACCCGTACCGCCACCGGAAGGACCCCGATGATCGAGCTCCGCACCCCCCGTGAGATCGAAGAGATGCGCCCGGCGGGAGCGTTCGTCGCGCAGGTCCTGACCGAGATCCGGGAGACGACGCGCGTCGGCACCAACCTGCTCGAGATCGACGCACTCGCCCACCAGCGCATCCGGGAGCGCGGCGCCGAGTCCTGCTACATCGACTACCACCCGTCCTTCGGCGCGAGCCCGTTCGGCAAGGTCATCTGCACGTCGGTCAACGACGCGGTGCTGCACGGGCTCCCCCACGACTACGCGCTGCAGGACGGCGACCTTCTGACCATCGACTTCGCGGTCGGCGTGGAGGGCTGGGTGTCCGACTCGGCGCTGTCGTTCGTCGTCGGTGGCGCGAAGGGCGAGCGCGGCGCCAAGGACGAGCGTCTGATCACGACGTCCGAGGAGGCCCTGGCGGCCGGCATCGCCGCCGCCCAGCCCGGAGGCAAGATCGGCGACATCTCCGCGGCGATCGCCGAGGTCGGTCACGGCGCCGGCTACCGGATCAACACCGACTTCGGCGGGCACGGTGTGGGTCGCACGATGCACGGCGACCCGCACGTGCCCAACAACGGTCGCAAGGGCCGCGGCTTCCCGCTCCGCCCGGGCCTCGTCATCGCGATCGAGCCATGGTTCCTCGAGACGACCGACGAGATCTACACCGACCCGGACGGCTGGACCCTCCGGTCGGCGGACGGCTCCCGCGGGGCGCACTCCGAGCACACGATCGCCATCACGGAGAACGGGCCGCTCGTGCTGACCGACCGCGGCTGACCGACCGCGGCTGCCCGATCGCGGCGGATCGACGGGGCCGGCCGCGGCTCGTCGTCCGCCGGACTGCGGAACGGGACCGTCGGGCGAGACGGCGGAACGGGACCGTCAGACGAGGCTGCGGAGCACGCGTGCGGCCCCGAGCTCCTCGACCGTGCCGGTGACCTCGTCGGCCGCAGCCCTGACCGACTCGTCGGCATGGCCCATCGCAACGCCGCGCGCGGCCCAGTCGAGCATCTCGATGTCGTTGTGCCCGTCCCCGACGGCGACCGTCCGGTCCGGCTGCACGTGCAGGATCCGGCGCAGGCGCTCCAACGCGCTCGCCTTGGACACACCCTGCGGGGCCAGGTCCATCCACGCCGACCAGCCGATCGCGTACGTGACGTCCCCCAGGCCGAGGTGCGACGCCAGCTCGTGGAACTCCTCGCTCGTGTGGTCCACCGAGCGCACGACGACGCGGGTCACCTCCTGCGACCACAGCTCCTCGAAGGGGACGACGGTCTGGTCCCCGCCGAGCTCGTGCCCGGGGAAGGGCTTGTTCAGCCGGAAGCCCGCGCCGATCTCCTCGACGGCGTAGAGCGCGTCGGGCAGCTGCTCCGCGATCAGGCGCAGCGCGGGGCCCGGGTCGAACGTGACGACGTCGTCCAGCTCCCACCCGCCCGGCAGGTCCGGGTCGAGGCGCACGGTGACGGACCCGTTCGAGCAGACGGCGTACCCGGTCAGCCCGAGGGCCGCCGCGACGTCGAGCACCGCCACCAGCGACCGCCCGGTGGACAGCACCACGTGGTGCCCGGCGTCCCGGACCGCGGCGACGGCGTCGCGCGTCTCGTCGGCCAGGTGCTCGTCGTACGTCAGGAGTGTGCCGTCGATGTCGAGGGCGACGAGCATCGGGCGGGCGGGGGTCGCCGGGGCGGACGTCACCGTGCGACCGGTTCGAGCACCTCGAGCCCGCCGAGGTAGGGCCGCAGCCCCTCCGGGACGCGCACGGAGCCGTCGGCCTGCTGGTGGTTCTCGAGGATCGCGACGATCCAGCGGGTGGTGCCCAGGGTCCCGTTGAGCGTCGCGACCGGACGCGTGTCGCCGCTCTCGCCCCGCTCGCGCACGTTCAGGCGGCGGGCCTGGAACTGGGTGGTGTTGGAGGTCGACGTCAGCTCGAGGTAGCGCTGCTGCGACGGCAGCCACGCCTCGCAGTCGAACTTGCGCGCGGCGCTCGTGCCGAGGTCGCCGGCCGCCGTGTCGATCACGCGGTACGGCAGCTCGACCTTGGCCAGCATCTCCTCCTCCCAGGCGAGCAGGCGCTGGTGCTCGGCCTCGGCGTCCTCGATGCGCGCGTAGGAGTACATCTCGACCTTGTGGAACTGGTGGACGCGGATGATGCCTCGCGTGTCCTTGCCGGCCGAGCCTGCCTCGCGGCGGTAGCAGGCCGACCACCCGGCGTACCGTCGCGGCCCGTCGGAGAGGTCGATGATCTCGTCGGCGTGGTACCCGGCCAGTGCGACCTCGCTGGTGCCGACCAGGTAGAGGTCGTCCTTCTCCAGCCGGTAGATCTCGTCCGAGTGCTCCCCGAGGAACCCGGTCCCCTGCATGACCTCGGGCCGCACGAGCGTCGGGGTGATCATGGGGGTGAAGCCGGCGGCGACGGCCTGGTCCATCGCGGCGTTGAGCAGCGCGAGTTCAAGGCGCGCGCCGATGCCCGTGAGGAAGTAGAAGCGCGCACCGGAGACCTTGGCCCCGCGCTCGGTGTCGATCGCCGCCAGCCCCTCGCCGATCGCGAGGTGGTCGCGGACCTCGACGCCCTCGGCGGCGAAGTCGCGCGGCGTGCCCTCGTGGCGCAGGACGACGTAGTCCTCCTCGAGCCCGGCGGGTGCTCCCTCGACGACGTTCGGGATCTGCCGGAGCACGGTCGTGAGCGCGGCCTCGGCCTCGGTGGCCTCCGCCTGGCGGCCCTTGACGTCCGCGGCGAGCTGCTTGGTGCGGGCGAGGAGCTCCTGCTTCTCGTCCCCCTGGGCGCGCGCAACCTGCTTGCCCAGGCCCTTCTGCTCGGCGCGCAGCTCCTCGAACTGGGCCAGTGCCGCACGACGGCGCGTGTCGGCCTCGAGGGCGGCGTCCACCAGGGACGGGTCGGCTCGGCGATCGCGCTGGCTCGATCGGATGGTCTCGGGGTCGCTCCGCAGCATCTTCAGGTCGATCACCCCCGCAGCCTAGCGAACACACCTGGACGGCGAGCGCGGCACCGCGGACTTCGCGGCCCCGGGCACTACGGTGGCCCCATGCTGCCCGAACACTGGTTCGCCCTCGCCGCGCTCGCCGTCGCCCTGGTCGCGCTCGGATTCTCGATCGCGAGCTGGTACACGTCACGCACCGCCGCACGCGCGCTGTCCGAGGTCGCCGCGCTCCCGCCGACGGCCGGTGCGGAGGGCGAGCTGATCGCCTTCGTCGCCAATCCGTCGAAGCCGGACGTCGCCGACTTCGAGGAGATCGCCCGGACCATGTGTCGCGAGGCCGCGCTCCCCGACCCGCTGTGGATCGAGACGACGCCCGACGACCCGGGCATCGGCCAGACCCGCGAGGCCCTCGAGAAGGGCGCCAAGCTGGTCGTCGCCGTCGGCGGCGACGGCACGGTCCGCGCGGTCGCCGAGGCGCTCGTCGACACGGGCACGCCGATGGCGCTCGTCCCCTCGGGCACCGGCAACCTGCTCGCCCGGAACCTCGACGTCCCGGTGGGTGACCACATCCGCGCGCTGCGCCGCGTGATCGCCGGTGTCGACCGGACGATCGACGTCGGCTGGATGACGGTCACCGAGTGGGCCGAGGGCGAGGAGCCGGAGGACCCGGACGCCGAGTTCATCTTCCTCGTGATCGGCGGCCTCGGCTTCGACGCCGCGATGGTCGCGGACACCGACGACCAGCTCAAGGCCCGGATGGGGTGGATGGCCTACTTCTTCTCCGGAGTCCGCCACCTGCACGGGCGACGTATGCGGACGCAGATCACGATCGACGACCACGAGCCCGTCGAGGCCCGGCTTCGCAGTCTCATGATCGGCAACTGCGGCCGACTTCCCGGCGGCATCAACCTGATCCCCGACGCGGTGATCGACGACGGCATCCTCGACGTCACCGCCATCGACACCCGCGGCGGGATCGCGGGGTGGGCCCAGCTCTTCGGCGAGGTGGTGATGCAGGGGTTCGGCGTCTCGAACGACCTGCCCGCCAAGATCGGCAAGATCGAGCACGCCCGCGCCCGGACCGTCACCGTGCGCGTCGAGGAGGGGCAGCAGGCCCAGGTCGACGGTGACCTGATCGGCAAGGCCGTCGAGCTGAAGGCACGCGTCCAGCCGTCCTCGCTGGTCGTGCGCACCGCCTGAGCGCGGCAAACCGTAGGCTGGGCGCGTGTCGTCGACTTCGAGCTCCCGAGCAACCCGCCTGCGCGTGGGGGTCCTGGCGATCCTCGGGGCGCTCCTGGGTCTCGTCGCCCTCCCGGCCCACGCCGCGACGTCGGACGACGGCGTCCCCGGACCGGTCCTGCTCCTCGGCACCACGGGTGTGCAGTGGGAGGACGTGGGGCCCGAGACGACGCCCCACCTCTGGGCGCTCGGGCAGGACGCCTCCGTGGGGAACCTGGTCGTCCGGAGCGTCATCAGCTTCACGTGCCCCTCCGAGGGGTGGCTCGCGATCTCCGCGGGCAACCGTGCGGGCGACACCGAGAACCCCGACGTCTCGTCCTGCCGCACGCTCGAGGAGCCGGCCGACGGCGCTCCGGTGCCGGGGTGGGACGACTACTCGACGCTCGCCGCCGACTCGAACTTCGCCCCGCAGCTGGGGACCCTCGGTGAGGCGGTCGCCTCGAAGGGCCTGGCCGCGACCTCCGTCGGGCCGGGGGCCGCCGTCGCCCTGATGGACGACGACGGCGTCCCGGTCGGCGAGCACGTCGTTGCCCCGCCCGCGGACGAGGCGTTCGGCGAGGCCGTGGGAGAGGCGCTCGCGACGTCGGACCTCGTGGTGGCCGACGCGGGCTCGTTCCGTGAACCCGGCTTTCCGCTGATCCCCCGGGGCGAGGACGACGTCCCCGCCGACGAGGACGACGACCCCGAGCCGCAGGCGGGCCCGGACGAGCCCGACCTCGACGACCGCGCCGCCGACCTCACCGCGCTCGACGCCCGGATCGGGGCCGCGCTCGACGCCGCCGCCGATGCCCGCGCCGACGGGCTCGACCCCACGATCCTCGTCGCCTCCGTCGCCGACGCCTCCCGCTCCCCCCGCATGCAGGTGCTCGCTGCCTCCGGCCCTGCCGCGGACGGCTCCTACGGCGAGAGCCTCCTGACGTCGCAGTCGACGCGCCAGGTCGGGTACACCCAGACCACGGACCTGCTCCCGACTCTGCGCGGGCTCCTCGACCTGACGCTGCCCGACGGCGTCGCGGTCGGCTCCCCCGTCACCCCCACCGACGGCCCGGACACGGGCACCGCGCGGATGGACAAGCTGGTCGACCAGGGTGTGCACGCCGTCGCGATCCGGCCCCTCGTCGGGCCGTTCTACGCGATCTTCGTCGTCGTGAACCTGCTCCTGTACGCCGGCGTGACCGTCGGGCTCAGCCGCCGGGTGCTGTCCCGGGTCGGCGAGACACCCGCCAGCGACGCACAGCCGGGCGACGACACGTTCGTCGGTCGCCTCGCCCGCCGGATGCGCGCCCACCCCAGCGGCGTGCTGCGCGCGATGCAGGCCGCCGCGGTCGCCGTCGCGGCGCTCCCGGTCTCCACCTATCTCGCCAACCTGACCCCGTGGTGGCGGGTGTCCGGCGCCGGCTGGGCGCTGACCGGGCTCGTCGTCGCGTGGGTCGCCGTCATCACCGTCATCGTGATCGCGCCCGTCTGGCAGCGGTGGCTGCTCGGGCCGCTCGGCGCGGTCGCCGCCCTCACGGCCGCGGTGATCGCGCTCGACGTCGCGACCGGCGCACGTCTGCAGATCTCGTCCCTGATGGGCGTGCAGCCCATGGTCGCCGGGCGGTTCTACGGGTTCAACAACACCGCCTTCGCACTCTTCGCGACGTCGACGATCCTCTTCGCGGTCGCGGTCGCCAACCCGTTGGTGCTGCGCGGACGCCGGGGTCTCGCGGCGCTGTGCGTCGCCGTGATCGGGCTGGTCGCCGTCGTCCTCGACGGTCTCCCCAGCATCGGTGCCGACTTCGGCGGCCCCCCGGCGCTCGTCCCGGCGTTCGCGCTGCTCACCCTCTTCGCCGGTGGCGTCCGGATCACGTGGCGGCGGGTGCTCGGGATCCTCGTCGCCGCCGTCGTCGTCGTGTCCTCGTTCGCCGTCGTCGACTGGCTGCGCCCGCCGGACGACCGCACCCACCTCGGACGCTTCGTCCAGACCGTGATCGACGGCGGCCTGTGGGACGTCATCGCCCGCAAGCTCGAGCAGAACCTGCAGATCCTCTTCGGCAACGCCCTCACGCTCGTCGCGATCGCCGGGATCCTGCTCGTGGTGCTCGTCCTGGGCAAGCCCCTGCGACTCGCCGCGACGCAGCCCGACGGCGGGGCGTACAAGTGGCTGTCCAACGGAACCCCGCTGACACAGCTCGGCCAGGACGCGCCGATGCTCCGGCCGGGCCTCATCTCCCTGACGGTCGCGCTCGGCATCGGGTTCGCGGTCAACGACTCCGGCGTCGTGATCCCGGCGACGGGCATCGCGATCGCCGTGCCGCTGCTCGTGGCCGTCTACGTGAACTGGCTGCGCGTGGTGCGCAACCGCGCCACCGCGGACGAGGCCCGCGCGGGTCAGGCGGAGACGGACGAGCCCGGCGAGGTCAGCCGCGGCCGGTGACGGCGCCGACGGCGGCACGCGTCCGGCGTGCTGCCAGTGCCATCTGCACGTCGCGGTACTGCGCCGCGCGGTGCATCTGCCCCTTGAGGTCCGTGCCCGACGCGCGGTGGCGCAGGTCGCACGGAACCTCGACGGCCACGTAGCCCTGGCGGAGCAGGTCGATCGTCATGCCGGTCTCGACGCCCCAGCCGCGCGCGAGCGGTGTCGCGGCCTCGAAGGCCTGGCGCGTCATGCAGCGCATGCCCGACAACGGCTGGGTGGGGGTCCACCCCGTGAGCCGGTGGATGCCACGGCGAGCCGCGCCGACGACGATGCCCCGACCGCCGGCACCGGGCTGCGGAGGCAGCAGGGCGATCGCGATGTCCGCGACCCCCTCGAGGACCGGGGCGATCAGCGGGGCGGTGTTGACCGCCGACCCGCTGAGGTCACCGTCGATGAAGAGCAGCAGGCGTGCGGCACGGTCGGCCACGTCGCGCATACCCACCACGGCGGCGCCCGTCTCCATCGCCGCGGCCTTGCCCCGGTTGTGGGAGTGACGGACGACGACGGCCCCGGCCTCACGTGCGACGTCCTGCGTGTTGTCGTCGCTGCCGTCGTCGACCACGAGGACGAGGTCGACGTGCGGGATGGCGCGCGCTGCACGGACGGTCTCCGCGATGCGGCGGGACTCGTCCTTCGCCGGGATGATCGCGGCGACACGCTGCCGGTGCCGGCCCGCGGGCGGTCGCGGGGACTTCGCCACGGGGTCGGGCACGCTCGAGGTCGCGTACCCGGCGGCGTCAGGGCTGCCGGGCACGGGCCCGTCCGAACTTTGCGCGTTCACACCAATCATCCTAGTCAGGCCAAGAGAGCGTCGACGAATGCCACGCGGATGGTCCGTGGAGGTTCTGAGAAAGGCCCGGGACGGGTCAGCGCAGCGTCACCTGTCGGGCGACGATGCCGGCACGGGCGCGGCGCTCGTTGGCGTCCAGCGGCTCCGTGATCGCGAGGACCTCGTCCAGCTTCGCCCGGAACGCGACCGCAGGCTCCTCGAGCTCAGCCGCCTGCGTCCCCCGCGGGAACTCCCAGACGGGGACCGACAGGCCCGAGGCGCGGAACGCGCCGATGAACTTGCCCGAGCCGAGGCCCGAGTCGCGACGCGCCTGCAGGCGGGCGATCGCGTCAATCAGGGTCTCCTCGTCGTACGGGAACGCCCAGCGCAGGAACTCGCGGCTCATCTCGCACCAGTACGCGGACTCGACCGAGGCCAGCTTCACCGTCGGGATCAGTCCCTCGGCGGACTCCGCGATCGCCTCGCGGGTCTCAGCGGTGACCTCGTCCTCGGGGTCGAGCCAGAAACCGAGGTCCTCGTGCATCGTCACCTCGAACGGCACCGAGAGGTCGAGGATGTCCTGCAGGCGCGGGCCCTCGCCCGGCAGACCACTGCTCGGCAGCGCGGTCCCCGGCTCCGTGTCGGCCGCGGCAAGGATCGTGGCCGCGAGGTCCCGGGACGTGTCGCCGGAACCCGCCAGCGTCTGCAGCGCGATCTGGATCACGCCGTCCGTGCGGTGGATCGCCGTCACGCCGTCGGGCAGGACTGTGCAGACCTGGATGTCCTTGGCACCGTGCTCGGACGTCGTCCGCGCCGTCGCCGTCGCGGCGGGCACGACCTCACGCATCGCGACCCAGTCGGTCTCGCCGGGCAGGCCCTCGAAGGGGCGGAGGACGAAGTTCGATGCGGAGTGCTTGACCATGCTCCCGAGTCTATCCGGGCGACGCTGACTCCAGCACCGGCGGTCGAGCCCGTCCAGCACCGGCGGTCGAGCTCGTCGAGACCCCGTCGGTCGAGCTCGTCGAGACCCCGGTTTCGACAAGCTCAACCAGCACCGGCGGTCGAGCTCGTCGAGACCCCGTCGGTCGAGCTCGTCGAGACCCCGGTTTCGACAAGCTCAACCGGCGGTCGGTCTGACCTGCCGCGTCGCCCCGTTCGGTGGCAGGATCAGTCATATGGATCCCCGCGCCGGTACCCCCGCCCAGCCGTCCGACCTGATCGACGTCGACGCCGTCGTCGGTGCCTACTACGACCTCGTGCCCGACCTCGACGATCCTGCACAGCGCGTGGTCTTCGGCACCTCGGGCCACCGGGGTTCGAGCCTGGACCACGCCTTCAACGAGGCGCACATCATCGCGACGACCCAGGCGATCGTGGAGTACCGCCGCTCGCAGGGGACCGACGGCCCGCTCTACATCGGCCGCGACACGCATGCCCTGTCCGAGCCGGCATGGCGGACGGCCATCGAGGTCCTCGGCGCGGCAGGGGTGGAGACCTACGTCGACGCGCGCGACTCGTGGACGCCCACCCCGGCCGTCTCGCTGGCGATCCTCACGCACAACGGCGCCGCGACGTCGGACGGCGTGCGCACCCACGGCCCCGGGCTCGCCGACGGGATCGTGGTCACCCCGTCCCACAACCCGCCCCGCGACGGCGGCTTCAAGTACAACCCCCCGCACGGCGGGCCGGCGGGGTCGGAGGCGACCAGCTGGATCGCGGACCGCGCCAACGAGATCCTGCGCAGCGGCGTCGGACAGGTCCGGCGCATGCCGTTCGAGCAGGCGATCGCCGCCGAGACGACGCGCAAGCACGACTTCCTGACGTCCTACGTCGACGACCTGTCGAACGTCATCGACATGGACGTGATCCGCACCTCCGGGGTACAGATCGGGGCAGACCCGCTCGGCGGGGCAGCCGTCGAGTACTGGGGCGAGATCGCGGAGCGCTACGACATCGACCTGACCGTGGTGAACCCGGAGGTCGACCCGCGCTGGTCGTTCATGACGCTCGACTGGGACGGCAAGATCCGGATGGACTGCTCGTCGCCGTCGGCGATGGCGTCGCTCGTCTCCAAGATGGTCTCGACAGGCTCGACCGGCGGAGGCGGGGCAGGTCCGATGCACGGGGGCGGGGCGCCGTTCGACATCGCGACGGGCAACGATGCGGACGCGGACCGCCACGGCATCGTCACGCCCGACGCCGGCCTGATGAACCCGAACCACTTCCTCGCGGTCGCGATCCACTATCTCTACGGCGGGGCCCGCCCGGGATGGGGCGACGGCGCCGCGATCGGCAAGACGCTCGTCTCGTCCTCGCTCATCGACCGCGTGGGCGCCTCGCTGGGGCGACGCGTCATCGAGGTTCCGGTCGGCTTCAAGTGGTTCGTCCCCGGGCTGCTCGACGGGTCCGTCGGGTTCGGTGGCGAGGAGTCCGCGGGAGCCTCGTTCCTGCGCTCGGACGGTCGCGTGTGGACCACTGACAAGGACGGCATCCTTCTGGCACTGCTCGGCTCCGAGATCCTCGCCTCGACCGGCAGGACGCCGTCCCAGCACCACGCGGAGCTCGTCGCGGAGCACGGAGAGTCCTGGTACGCCCGCGTCGACGCACCGGCCACGCTGGACGAGAAGGCCACGCTCGCCAAGCTCTCGCCCGAGCAGGTCTCGGCGACGTCGCTCGCAGGCGAGGAGATCACCGCGAAGCTGACGTCGGCGCCGGGCAACGACGCACCGATCGGCGGCCTCAAGGTCACCACGGAGAGCTCGTGGTTCGCGGCACGCCCGTCGGGGACGGAGAACGTCTACAAGATCTACGCCGAGTCGTTCCGCTCGGCCGAGCACCTCGAGCAGGTGCAGGCCGAGGCGAAGGACGTCGTCTCCGCCGCGCTCGGCGGCTGAGCATGCGGGCCGGACACGTCACGACCCGCCGACGTGCGCTCGTCGCGCTCGCGGCAGGATGCGTGCTTCTCGCCGGGTGCTCGACGTCGGACGGCCCGGACGCCGGGACGAGCGCGACGTCGGCCGGTGAGACGACCTCCGAGGCCGGCACGCTCGCCGAGGCCTCCGTCGACGCGGTCGACGCCGTCGGACGCGGTGCCGCGATCTCCGCGCAGCGCAACGGCGACGCGTGGGACGTGATCGTGTCCAGCCATGCGGGTCAGACCTGGCAACTCACGGGCCTTCCGGACGACGACGCGACGGCCGCGGACGTCGAGGTCAGCGACGAGGTCGCCGAGGTGAACGGGCGCGTCCGCACAGTGCTGGACACGGCTCCCCTGCTCGACGAGCGGGCCGAGGAGATCGTCGCGTCCGCCGACGGCGAGCCGGTCGACTCGGTCGTGCTGGAGGAGCGTGGGGACGAGACCGTCTGGGCCGTGACGACGGTGGACGGGACGACGTCGGACGTCACCGCGACGCCGTAGTCCTCACCGCACCACGTCACCGCACGAGGTCACCGCACGAGGTCACCGCACGAGGTCGGCGTACTCCGGGTGCCGGTCGATGTACGTGGCGTAGAACGAGCAAGCCGGGACGACCGTCAGGCCGGCGGCGCGGGCGTCGTCGAGCGACGTCTTCGCGAGCGCCGACGCGATCCCCTGGCCGCCGTGCTCGGGCGGCACGACGGTGTGTGGGAAGACGATCGTGTCGCCGTCGCGGCGGTAAGCGGAGTATCCGACGACCTCACCGGCGGGGGTGCGTGCCTCGTACTGGCCGGACTCGGGGGCGTCGACGACGGTGTACTCGAGTGTGCTCATGCCGGGCCAACGCCCGGGGGCGCGGATTCCTTCCACGGCACCACGGCCGGCGCTCGCAGGGCAGGGTCACGAACTCCGGCGATACTGGGACGGTGGTCCAGAATCCGCCCGACGCGCCCGACACCCCCGGCGCACCGTCCCTCCCTCCGCGCCGCACCAACCCGTACGCGGCCGTCCTGCGCACCCCGGGTGCCGCCAAGTTCTCCGCGGCCGCGGTCCTCGCGCGCCTGCCGATGTCGATGCTCGGCATCGGCACCGTCCTCATGGTCGAGTCGCTGTACGACTCGTACGCCCTCGCGGGGCGCGTCTCCGCGACGCTGATCCTGGCCCAGGCCCTCGTCTCGCCGCAGGTCGCGCGGATCGTCGACCGGCACGGCCAGCGCCGCGTGATGCTCCCGCTGATCTTCCTGGCGGCGCTCGGGCTCGGTGGTCTGATCGTCACCGGGATCATGCGCGGCCCCGAGCCGCTGCTGTACCTGACCGCCGCCGTCGCGGGCGGCGCGTCGGGGTCGTTCGGGTCGTTCGTCCGTGCCCGGTGGTCCTACGTCCTGACCGACCCGAAGACGCTACACACCGCCTACTCCCTCGAGTCCGCGCTCGACGAGTTCGTCTTCGTCGTCGGGCCCGCGGTCGTGACGATCCTCGCGACGACGGTCGCTCCTCCGGCGGGTCTCGTCGTCCCCCTGGTCGCCGCGTTCGCCGGCGGCTGGTGGTTCCTGTCGCAGCGCAGTACCGAGCCACCCCCCGTGCCACCCGTCGAGGGCGTGCGCACGACGTCGGCCATGCGGCAGTCCGGGATGGTCCCGCTCGTCCTGGTCTTCATCGCGATGGGGACCGTGCTCGGGGGCGTCGACGTCGCGACGATCGCGTTCGCGGAGGAGCAGGGTGTCCCCGGGATGGCGGGGATCGTGCTGGCGATCTTCGCGCTCGGCTCGCTGACGTCCGGCCTCGCGTACGGCGCGAAGCACTGGGTCTCTCCGCTGTGGCGTCGGTTCGTCATCGGGGTGGTGCTGCTCGCGGTCGGGACGTCGCTGTTCTCGTTCGCCCACACCCTGCCGGCGCTCGCCGCGATCATGTTCGTCGCCGGGTTCGCGATCGCGCCGACGCTGATCAACGGCAATGCGCTCGTGCAGAACCTCGTGCGCCCGTCCCAGCTCACCGAGGGTCTGGCCTGGGTGGGTACGTCGCTCGGCATCGGGGTCTCGATCGGGGCCTCGCTCACGGGTGCGCGGGTCGACGTCGGTGGCGCTGCCGCCGGGTTCCACGTCGTCATGGCCGGTGGCGCGGTCTCCGTGATCGTCACCCTGATCTCGGTGCGGAGCCTGCGCAAGGACCGGTCGACGGAGCAGATCCGGACGGCCTGACTCCAACGTCACAGCCGATCCGGCTGCGTGGAGACCCGACGAGGAGCACAGTGGGAGGTACCCCACTCTCTCGGAGGTCGTTCCATGCCCTTGAAAATCGGCCGCGCTCCCCAGGACAAGCGCAACCGCACCGTCGCCGACCTGCTGGTCGCGCAGCTCGTGGAAGCCGGGGTGAGGCACATCTACGGCATCGTCGGCGACAGCCTCAACCCGGTCGTCGACGCCGTGCGCCGCTCCAACGCCAACGGCACGGGCATCGAGTGGGTGCACGTCCGCCACGAGGAGGCTGCCGCGTTCGCCGCGGCGGCCGAGGCCGAGATCACGGGCCGGCTCGCCGTCTGCGCGGGCTCGTGCGGGCCCGGCAACCTGCACCTGATCAACGGCCTCTACGACGCGAACCGCAACAACGTCCCGGTGCTCGCGATCGCCTCGCACATCCCGAGCGCCCAGATCGGCACCGAGTTCTTCCAGGAGACGCACCCGGACCGGCTCTTCGTCGAGTGCTCGGTGTACTCGGAGATGATCTCGTCCGCCAAGCAGGCCCCGCGGGTCATCAACTCCGCGATCCACCACGCGTTCGCGGGTCCCGGCGTCTCCGTCCTGACGATTCCCGGCGACGTCGCCGACCTCGACGCGGACGCAGCCGTCTCCGACGTCGCACTCCCCCCGTCCCCGCCGCGCGTCATCCCCAACGCGGACGCCGTCCGCGAGCTCGCCGAGGCGATCGACGCCGCGGAGAAGGTCACGATCTTCGCCGGAGCCGGCGTGCGCGGGGCCCGCGACGAGGTGCTGGCGCTCGCGGAGAAGATCGCCGCTCCCGTCGGGCACTCGCTGCGCGGCAAGGAGTGGATCCAGTACGACAACCCGTACGACGTCGGGATGTCGGGCCTGCTCGGGTACGGGGCCTGCCAGGACGCGATGGAGGGGGCCGACCTCCTGCTGCTCCTCGGCACGGACTTCCCGTACGACCAGTTCTTGCCCGACGACGTCCGCACCGCCCAGGTGGACACCGACCCCGCCCACCTCGGGCGCCGCACCCGGCTCGACCTCGCGGTCGTCGGGGACGTGGCGGAGACCCTCCGGCTCCTGCTCCCGCAGGTCCAGGAGAGCCGCTCGCGCAAGTTCCTCGACGGCAAGGTGAAGGCGCACCGCAAGGCGATGACCGGCGTCGTGGGGGCGTACACCAAGAACGTCGAGAAGGCGGTGCCGATCCACCCCGAGTTCGTCGCGGACCAGCTCGACCAGCTCGCTGGCGACGACGCCGTCTTCACCGTCGACACGGGGATGTGCAACGTGTGGGCGGCGCGCTACCTTACGCCCAACGGCCGGCGGCGAGTGATCGGCTCGTTCAAGCACGGCTCGATGGCGAACGCCGTCCCGCACGCGATCGGCGCGGCCTTCGCGGCACGGGCTGCCGGCGACGAGCGCGACATCATCGCGATGGCCGGCGACGGCGGACTGTCGATGCTGCTCGGCGAGCTCATCACCATCAAGGCGTACGACCTGCCGATCACCGTCGTGCTGTTCGACAACGCCACGCTGGGCATGGTGCGTCTGGAGATGCTGGTCGACGGCCTGCCGTCGTTCGGCACCGACTCCCCGGAGATCGACTACGCCGCGATCGCGAACGGCGTGGGCATCCCGGCGCAGCGCGTCACGGACCCCAAGGCCGTGAAGTCGGCGCTCTCGAAGGCGCTGGCGACGCCCGGGCCGTCGCTCGTGGACGTCGTCACGGACCCGCGGGCGCTCTCGATCCCCCCGACGATCAGCGCCGGCCAGGTCCGCGGCTTCGCCGCCGCGCTGACCAAGGAGGTGCTCGGCGGAGGCATGGGCGAGGCCGTGTCGATGGCACGGTCGAACCTGCGCAACGTCCCGCGCCCGTAGCCGTCCCGCACGGCACAGCAGAACGCCGCCGACCCCCCCTCGGGAGTCGGCGGCGTTCGTGCGTCAGGAGAGCCGGGTCAGGAGTCGGCGGCGTCCCCCATCGTGGACTCGACGAACTTGCCACGCTTGACCTGGACGTCGTCGCGCATCGCCTCGAGCTCCATCCCCTTGGTCTCGGGGACCCGGAAGTACACGAAGACCAGCGAGAGGACCGCCATCGCCGCGTAGAACCCGTAGGCGAACGTCAGCGAGAAGGACGCCATCGCGGGGAACGTCATCGTGATGGCGAAGTTCGCGAGCCACTGGGCCGCGGCGGCGACCGCGAGCGCCGTCGCACGGATCCGGTTGGGGAACATCTCGCCGAGCAGCACCCAGACGATGGGGCCCCAGGTGGCACCGAAGAAGACGACGAAGGCGTTGGCCCCGACCACGGCGACGGTGTCCCAGTTGCCGCTGAACGCGACGTCGTCGCCGGTCCCGGTGGCCTGGGAGAACGCGATCGCCATGAGGCCGAGCGAGATCGCCATGCCGGTGGACCCGACGAGGAGCATGAGTCGGCGTCCGACGCGGTCGACGAGCATGATCGCGACGATCGTGACGACGATGTTGGTCACCGACGTGATCGTCGAGGTGAGGAACGCCTGGTCTGAGTCGAACCCGACGGACTGCCAGAGCGTCGTCGAGTAGTAGAAGATCACGTTGATGCCGACGAACTGCTGGAACACGGAGAGCAGGATGCCGGTCCAGACGATCGGCTTGAGCCCGAACGCGGACCCGCGCAGGTCGCCGAGCGACTGCTTGTCCTCGATGTGCAGGGTCTCGCGGATCTCGTCGATCTTGTGGTCGACGTCCTGCTCGCCCGAGAAGGTTCGTAGCACGTCGGCCGCCTCCTCGTCGCGTCCCTTGTTGACGAGGTAGCGCGGCGACTCGGGGAGGCGGAGGGCGGCGAGTCCGTAGATCGTGGCGGGCACGATCTCGACGAGGAACATCCAGCGCCACGCCTCCTGGCCCAGCCACAACTGCTCACCGGCACCGCCGGCGACGCCCTGCAGGAGCTGGTCGGAGAGGAGCGCCGCGAAGATGCCGAGCACGATCGCCATCTGCTGCAGCGAGCCGAGACGCCCGCGGAACTTCGACGGCGAGACCTCGGCGATGTACGCGGGGGCGATCACGGACGCGGCACCGATGGCCAGACCGCCGATGATGCGCCAGAGCATCAGGTCGTAGGCACCGACGGCCAGGCCCGAGCCGAGCGCGGAGACGATGAAGAGGATGGCGGCCAGCACCATGACGCGGATGCGTCCGTACTTGTCGGCCAGCGAGCCTGCGAACCAGGCGCCAACGGCGCAACCGAGGAGGGCCGAGGCGACGACGAAGCCCGCGAAGGTGTCGTTGCTCATCCCGAAGTCTTCGCGGAGGGCGTCGACGGCACCGTTGATCACGGACGAGTCGAACCCAAAGAGGAACCCGCCGAGCGCGGCTCCGATACTGATCCCGACGACGCGCCTGTTCAGTCGCGTGGTCTGTACACCCCCGGGTGAATCGCTCACCGTACGCCTCCTCGTTCGTGCGTGGGCCTTGTCGGCCCCTGCTCCGTCGAACACTAACGGGGGGCTATTCCGCTCGCCTGGGGAGAACTTGTGAGCCTCGCCATGGTGGTTCTCACCAGATCTCCCCAGGTCCGGGCGGTCCTGGGCGTCGCGTCAGAGCAGCGCGCAGACGGAGCCGGCCTTGGTGTGGCCCCACGTGACGTCGCGCCAGAAGGTCGCGTTGTAGCCGCTGTTCTGGGTCTGGTAGAACCACGTGCTCAGCGTCTGCCCGGCGCTCAGCGAGCGCTCGGAGGACGTCGCCCGGGTGCTCCCGGTCGGGCACCCGCTCGCCGAGGGTGAGATCTGGTAGAGCCGGACGAACCCGCGGGTCGAGCTCGACGCCGTGTACGTGCCCCGGATCGTGCTGCCCGAGTCGGAGATGCAGATCTTCCCGCCGGAGACGTACGCACAGCGGTTGCCGGAGGCGAGCCGGGCCTGCGGTGCCGCGTCGATCCCGCGGGCGGGTTTGGCGGCGGCCTCCGCGGCCTCATCGCCGCAGTCCTCCACGGCCCGGACGACGGGCATCGCCAGGTCGGCCGGCGCCCCGATCTGCGCGTTGGCGTCGGCGTCCACGACGAGCTCGACCGACGACTCGACCACCGTGCACCCCGGTGACGGGTCGTCGGCCCGCAGGCGCGCGTCGTTGGTGACGGCCTGCGCCCAGGCCCGCCACTCGGCGTCGGCGGACTCCGCGGTCGGCACGCCCGGGATCGGCTCGCCCTGCGACGGCGAGCTCCCGTCCACGTCGGCGGGCGCGGGCCCGGAGGCCGCCCCCGCGACCGTGGGCGTCAGCACGAGCGCTACGGCTGCGGTCAGTGCGGTCAGTGTCTTTCGCATGTCACTCCATCGTGGTCTGCTCTGCGGGAACGGTGACGACGGTGCTGTCGGTCACCACGGTGATGCTGTCAGCGGGACTGGTTCCCGGCCACCAGGCCGTGAACCACCCGTCCTGCACGGTCGCCTCGACGACGAGGCCCGCCTCGTTCTCGACGCTGACCTCGGTCACGGCGTCGCCGACGGCACCGACGACGGAGACGACCTCCCCGTCACCGGCGCCCCAGGCCTGCGCCCCGGCGTCGTAGACCTCGACGTCGTCCGGCCCGGCGGGAGCCGGAAGCGCCCCCGTGGTGGAGGTCCCCGCGGTCGGCACGTCGCTGCCGGTCAGGCACTGGGCGATCCGACCGTCGTCGGCATAGACCGCCAGGACGTAGGAGCCACGCTGCTCGAGGACCCGCTCCGTCCCGCCCTCGGCCGCGGCGGGCGCGCACTGTGTCTCGGCCGTCGCGAGCGCCGACGCCGTCGCCGCCGAGGGGGTCGCCTCCCAGGTCGCGTAGGCGACGGTGCCCGACGGGCCGAGCACGGCGACGCCGACGAACACGAGTGCGACGGCGGCCGCACCGGCCGCGGCCACGGCGGCCGGACGACGTCGTGGGACCGGGCGGGGCTCGGGGACGGGCTGGGCGACGGTCCGTGCGAGCAGCGCACGCGCGGGCAGCGCGTCCGGGTCGGCGACCACGTCACGCGCAGGGTCGCTGGCAGCGAGTGCCTGCAGGACGGGTGAGTCGTTCATGATCGTGCCCCCTGAACATCGGCCCGCCGCGTCGTCGCGGCGAGCATCGTGCTGAGTCGGCGTCGCGCCCGGTGCAGCCGGACGAGGTACGCCCTGGAGGAGCAGCCGAGAACCTGAGCGGCCTCGGCGGTCTCGAGCTCTTCCCAGACGGCCAGGGAGAGCACCTCCTGGTCGGCGGCGCGCAGGCGACCGAACGCCTCCACGACGTCGGTACGGAGCGCGACCTCGTCGGCGAGGTCGGACGGCGGCAGGGGGGGCTCGGCGTCCATGCGGATCTGGAGGGACTCCCAGCGTCCGAGCCCGCGCAGCTGGGTGCGCATGACGTTGTAGGCGATGGCGAAGAGCCAGGGCCGCACGTGCGTGGGCTCGGGGTCGAAGCGCCGCCAGGCGGTCGCGAAGGTGTCGGCGACGACGTCGTCGACGATCCGGGACGGAGCACGACGGGCGACGAACCGGGTCAGCTCGCCGTAGTGGGCGCGGAACGCCTCGCTGAACCGCTCCTCGCGGTCGCCCATCGCCTGTCCCTCTCGGTCGGTGTACCCCTGCTCCCCCTGCGTTGCCGGCACCGGCGTCGTGGTTACACCCCGCTGTCGAGAAATCTCAGGACCCATCCTGCGGACACTCTAGGCAACCTGCGGCAATCGGTCCGGTACGGCCGCGCACGCGTGCTATCCAGGGAGGATGACCGTCGAACACCTCGTCCTCATGGGCGTCGCAGGCTCGGGCAAGACCACCGTCGCGGAGATCCTCACGGAGCGGACCGGCCGGCCGTACGCCGAGGCGGACGACTTCCACCCGGCGGAAAACGTCGCGAAGATGCAGGCCGGGACACCGCTGGACGACGCCGACCGGGCACCCTGGCTCGCCGCGATGCGCGACTGGCTGACGGCGCAGGCGGACGCCGGCCGGTCCACGGTCGTCACGTGCTCGGCACTGCGCCGCCCCTACCGAGACACCCTCCGCGAGGCGCGCGGACGCGTGCGGTTCGTCCACCTCGACGGCTCCCCCGACCTCCTCGCCGAGCGGATCGGCGCGCGCGCCGGGCACTTCATGGGCGCCGGGATGCTGGCCTCCCAGCTCGAGACGCTCGAGCCCCTCGACCCGGACGAAGACGGCATCCGCCTCGACGTCGCGGCGGCACCGCACGAGCTGGCCGACGCCGCGCTCGCGCCCCGGGACAGCGGGTCGTCACCGACGGACTAGCCGACCGTCACGCCGAACACGAGTCCCAGCCCGTACGTGACGGCGGCGGCCCCCAGCCCGATCGCGAGCTGACGCAGCGCCCGCGTCACGGGCGAGGTGCCCGAGAGCAGCCCCGTCGTCGCGCCGGTGAGGATCAGCGCCACGCTGACCAGGCCCGTCGCGGTCAGCACCGCAGCGATCCCCGTCATGCCGAACAAGTACGGCACCACCGGGATCAGCGCGCCGGAGGCGAAGAAGCAGAAGCTCGACCAGGCAGCGCCCCAGGCGGTGCCGTGGGTCTCGTGGTCGTCATCCGTACCGGCCGGGACGATCGGCCGACCGGTCGCCGCGAGCATCTCGGCGGCGTGGGCCTCGGCCTCCTCGGGCGCCATGCCGCGCGCCCGGTAGACGAGCGCGAGCTCGTTGGCGTCGACGTCCAGGCGTCCGACGGCGGCGCTCGCCTCGGGATCGGGCGTCGAGGCGTCGAGCAGCTCGCGCTGGGAGCGCACGGAGACGAACTCCCCCGCCGCCATCGACAGCGCGCCGGCGAGCAGGCCCGTGAGCCCGGAGATCAGGACCGTCGCGGCCCCGGCACCCGCCGCGCCGATGCCGAGCACGAGCGCGAGGTTGGAGACGAGTCCGTCGTTGGCCCCGAAGACGGCGGCGCGGAACGTGCCGGAGAGGCGGTTGCGGCCCCGCGTTGCGAGCCCGCGGACCACCTCGGCGTGGATCTGCTCGTCCGCCGCCATCGCGTCCGTCGCGTCGACGTCGGCGGCGTACTCCGACCGCCCCTCCGCCCGCTGTGCCAGGGCCAGGACGAAGACCCCGCCGAACCGCCGCGCGAGCCACGCGAGACCGCGGCTGCGCCAGTCGCCCCGCTGCGGCCGGCCCACGTCGTCGCCCAGCAGGTCGATCCAGTGCTGGGCGTGACGCCCCTCCGCGTCCGCGAGCGCCAGCAGGATGTCGCGCTCCTCCCCCGTGCGCCGGGACGCGAGGTCCGTGTACACCCCCGCCTCGGCGCGCTCGTCGGCGAGGTACCGGCGCCAGCGCTTCACGTCGGCGGGCGTGCGGGAGCCGTTGCCGGACAGGCGCGGGTCGGTGGATCGGTCGTCGCTCACCCCTCCAGTGTCTGACTTTCGGCCCCGACGTGCGTTCGGTCGTCCACACTCTTCGGTTCGCCGGGCCCGACGGATCGACCTACCGGCCCACGGGTGCGCACGAGCGACGGTTCCGCCCGCCGATGTCGTACTGCGCCGCGTCGCGCGGGCCTCGGTGGACAGCGCCGGATGATTGTCTGGTTTGTGATCTCATGAGGGGCCGGAACACGACCCCGAGGTCAGTCGTCCGCGCTCTGTCCGGCACGTTGAGAGGCGTCGAGATGTTCGGTTCGGTTCGTTCCCAGGGTGTGCGCGACGCGCGCAGCGGTGGACTCGAACGACCTTTCCCGAGCGCATTGCTGGCAGCGGCGCTCGGCGCGGGCCTGCTCGCGGGATGCATGGCCGACGATCCGTGCGATCGGCCCGCCCCGTCTCTTCTCGACGCCTACGCCGATCGCCTGCTACCTGAGACGGCGGCGGTGTGGCCCGCGGTCGAGGGCGACGGGGCGTACATCTCTTCCTTCACGGTTCTCGAGGACGAGTTCGGGTACTCAGCAGCTCTCGGTGTGCCACGGGCCGACGGGCGCGTGGAGTCCGTGGAGGCGTGCGTGGCTCTCGCGCGCAGCGCCGCGCACCACGTGTGCGGCATCGACGGTGAGGTACCTTTCCAGGTTCGCGAGATCGAAGGTATGCCGCTGACCGTCCTCGTCTTCGGCGACGACGACGGCGTCACCTTCACCGAGGAGCGCGACGACTCGATCCTCGCGCACGATGCGCAGGTCTGGGTCCTTGCGGACGACGGACGTCGAGCACCCGTGGTCGATCACGACGGGTCCACCACCTGCGCTCCGCCCTTCGACGGCGAGAACCACCCTCTCGCCTGTCACGCTTGCGCCGCGGACGGCGGGCGGGGTTGGATCGCACCATGACTGCTGACCTGACCCGTCCCGAGATCGACGCCCCCGAGGGCCCCGCACCCACCGACCTGGAGGTCGTCGACGTCGTCGTGGGCGACGGCGAGGAGGCCCAGCCGGGCGCGACCGTCACGATCCACTATCTCGGCGCGGAGTACGAGTCCGGCGAGGAGTTCGACTCGTCCTGGAGCCGCGGCGAGCCCATCGAGTTCCCCCTCGCCCGTCTGATCCCGGGCTGGCAGCGCGGGGTGCCGGGCATGAAGGTGGGCGGGCGTCGCAAGCTCGTCGTCCCGCCGTCGTTGGCCTACGGCCCCGCGGGCGCCGGCCACCGCCTCTCCGGCAAGACCCTGATCTTCGTGATCGACCTGCTCGGCACCCGCTGAGCAACGCCCGGGCGTCCGACGCCGCCCGGGTCCACACGTCCTGTGCGCACGACGGCGGCCCGCCCGGGTCGCCGTCGTCGTCGTTTCTGTGATCTGTGGGTGCGATCAGGCACAATGCACCGTGGTAGGTGGACTCCGGTCCACGAAGCCCGAACCTTGAGGTCAACCGTGATCACTGTCAGTACGGACGGATCGTGCCTCCGCAATCCAGGTGGCGCGGTCGGGTGGGCCTGGATCAACCACGACGGGACGTTCGACGCCGGTGGTGCAGCCTCCGGGACCAACCAGACCGCGGAGCTGACGGCTCTGCTCGAGGCCGTCCGCGCTCATCCGGGCGCCGAGCCGTTGATGATCGAGTCGGACTCGCAGTACGCGATCAAGTGCGCCTCCGAGTGGCTCGAGGGCTGGCGCCGCAAGGGGTGGAAGACGGCGAGCGGGAGCCCCGTCAAGAATCTTGAGCTGGTGCAGTCGATCGACCGCGCGATCTCCGAGCGCGAGGGCCCGGTGCGGTTCCGTTGGGTGCGTGGCCACGTCGGCAACCCGTTCAACGAGCGCGCCGACCAGCTCGCGGGGCACGCTGCCCAGGACTGGGCGTCGGGGCGGGGAGACCTGGACGCCGTCTTCGGCGAGGCCTCCCCGCTCGTCGAGGGCGCGACGTCGCGCCGCCCGAGCTCTGCCCGCGAGGAGGTCGCCGTGACCACCGGTACCAAGGCCGCCACGGAACGCCCCGCGGAGCCCGCCTGGTCGAACGGCACGCTCTTCGACTGAGTCGCTCACGCGCAGACCTCCGACGGACGGACCAGACCGGTGAGCTCGACGCACAGCCCCGACGCGGAGGTCCGGCACGTCTCCGACCGCCCGCTGAGCCTCGGTGACACGCTCGGTCTGCTCGCCCGCGGACCGTACGACCCCGTGCAACGCCGCCTGGACGGGACAGTCTGGCGCACCGCCCTGCTCCCGTCCGGCCCCGTGACCACGGCGCTGGTCGCGGACGGCCCGCGCTCCGCCGTCGTGCGGGCGTGGGGTCCGGGCGCCGAGGAGGCGATCCACCGGGTCCCCACGCTGCTCGGCGAGCTCGACGACGCGACGACGTTCACGCCCCCGGCCCCGGTCCGGGAGGCACACCATCAGCACCCCGGCCTGCGGATCCCGCGGACGGACGAGGTCGCCCAGGCGTTCGTCGGCGCGATCCTGGACCAGCGTGTGACGAGCATCGAGGCGTTCGGCGCCTGGGGACGGCTGGTCCGCCGCTTCGGCACGCCGGCCCCGGGCCCCGCGCCGGACGGGATGCGCGTCGCCCCGGCCGCCGCCGACTGGGCACGGATCCCCACCTGGGAGTGGCAGCAGGCCGGCGTGGACCCCGGACGCGCCCGGACCGTCACCTCGGCGATGGCCCGGGCCGCCTCGCTCGAGCGCCTCGGCAGCCTGCCCGCCGCGGAGGCGCAGGAGCGCCTGACGTCGCTGCCGGGCGTGGGTCGCTGGACGGCGTCGGAGGTGGCGTGCCGCGCCTGGGGGGACGCTGACGTGGTGCCGGTGGGCGACTTCCACGTCGCCTACGGGGTGGTGCACGCCTTCACCGGGGAGCACGTCCCGCGCCCCGGACCCGGGGTCCGGACCACGGGGCTCGCACCGGCAGACGCGCAGATGCTGGAGCTGCTCGAGCCCTCGCGACCCCACCGGTTCCGCGTGCTGCGGCTCCTCGCCCTGTCCGGCCGGGGGGAGCGTCCGCGCCGCGGTCCGCGGGCCGCACCCCCGACGCACCTGCGCCACTGACCTCGCCGCCACGCGACGTCGTTATTCCCCCGTTCGCCCGTAGCGTCACCGCTGGCGAGCGCGCGGTCGGCCTGACAGGTTGGGACGTACCGCAACGACTTTGGAGGTCGACGCATGACTGTCCCCATGATCACGCTCAACAACGGTGTGCAGATCCCCCAGCTCGGCTTCGGCACGTACCAGATCCCGCCCGAGGACACCGCCGACGCGGTCGCCACGGCGCTCAAGGCGGGCTACCGCCACATCGACACCGCCGAGATGTACGGCAACGAGGCGGGCGTCGGCGAGGCCGTGCGCAACTCCGGCCTGGACCGCAGCGAGGTCTTCGTCACGAGCAAGCTCAACAACGGCTTCCACGACTACGACGACGCGCTGGCCGCGATGGACCAGACGCTCGCCGACCTCGGTCTCGACTACGTCAACCTCTTCCTGATCCACTGGCCGCTGCCCGAGGTCGGAGACTTCACCGAGACGTGGCGCGCGATGGAGGAGATGTACCGCCAGGGCAAGGCCCGCGCGATCGGCGTCTCGAACTTCCAGCCGCACCACCTCAACAAGCTGCTCGACTCGGGCACGGTGGTTCCCGCCGTCAACCAGATCGAGGTGCACCCGTACTTCGTTCAGAGCGACGTGCGCGAGGCGAACGCCGGCCACGACATCGTGACCGAGGCCTGGTCGCCGATCGCCCAGGGCAAGGTGCTGGACGACCCGACGGTCGTGCGCATCGCCGAGCGCCTGGAGCGCACCCCTGCCCAGGTGGTCCTGCGCTGGCACATCGAGCGCGGCGACGTCGTGTTCCCCAAGTCGGCGACGCCGAAGCGCATCGAGGAGAACTTCGCTCTCTTCGACTTCGAGCTCACCGACGCCGACCGGGCGGACATCACGGCCCTCGACAAGGGCGAGCGGATCGGCCCGAACCCGGACGAGTTCAACTACGTCCCGAGCTAGTCACCCCGCACGGACAGGCGCCCCCGTCGACCTCGGTCGGCGGGGGCGCGGTCGTGCTCGGTGCTAGATCGCGCAGCCGTCCGGTCCGCAGGCCTCGGCGTTCGAGGTGCCCGGGACGGTCTGCAGCGTCGGCGGGGCGACCTGGGCGAGCACGTCGCGGAAGACCTCGGGCGACTGTGCCCCCGAGACGCCGTACTTGCCGTCGAAGACGAAGAACGGCACGCCCTGGATCCCGTAGGCCCGCGCCTGGGCGATGTCTGCCTGCACGGCGTCCGCGTACGTCCCGGCCTCGAGAACCTCGCGGGTCTCGTCGGCGTCCAGCCCGACGTCGGCCGCGAGCGCCACGAGCTCGTCGACCTTGCCGACGTGGCGGCCCTCGACGAAGTAGGCGCTGAGCAGCCGCTCCTTCATCTCGAGCTGCACGCCCTTGGACAGCGCGTGGTGCAGGAGCTGGTGGGCCGCGAGGGTCTTGGTCTGGTGGACGTCGTCGAAGTGGTAGTCGAGCCCTTCGGCGGCGGCCAGCTCGGTCATCTGCCCGAGCATCTGCTCGACCTGGGGCAGCGGCATGCCCTTGTGGTGGGCGAGGAAGTCCGCGGCGGTGCCCTCGAAGTCGACGGGCGTGTCGGGGGCGAGCTCGAACGAGTGGTAGGTGATCTCGACGTCTCCGTCGTGGTCGGCGAGCGCCGTCTCGAGGCGGCGCTTGCCGACGTAGCACCAGGGGCAGGCGATGTCTGACCAGATATCAATAGTTGTCACGGCAACGACAACGGCATGCGGACGTGCGTCATTCCCGGGCCGCGGCGCGGGCCAGCGCCTTCTGCGCCTTCTCCTCGATCTCGTCGGTCAGGCGGACCGCGCCCTGCGCGTGGGCGTCGAGGAGCGCACGCGCCACCTCCGGGTCGCCGCCGCCGGAGCTGGCGCGGAACCAGTCCGAGATCCGCACGCCGTGCTCGGGCCGGTGCTCGACGACGACGTCGTCCCCCGCCTGCACGACGCCGGGGGTCAGCACCCGCAGGTAGCAGCCCGTCCGGTTCGCCTCGGTGAAGCGCCGCACCCACTTCTCCTCACCGAGCCGCCGCGCGAACGTCGCACACGGCGTGCGGGCGTCCGTGACCTCGAGCAGCGCGGTGCCCACCCGCCAGCGTTCGCCGATCACGGCGTCGGACGTCTCGACCCCGTGGGTGCGCAGGTTCTCCCCGAACAGCCCGGGGACGACGTCGTAGCCGAGCTCGGCGGACCACCAGCCGGCGTCCTCGGCCGAGTAGGCGTAGACCGCCTGCTCCGGTCCGCCGTGGTGGTCGCGGTCCGCCTGGACGTCGGCGTAGAGCCCGAGCGGTCGGACCTTGACGGGGCCGTCGACCGGACGCTTGTCGATCGCGGTCACGCCGACGCTGCCCGGGTCGGGGACGAGCTGTGCGACGCGGCAGACGGCGAGGACGGTTCCCGGTGAGGTCATGGCCGAGATTCTCCCACCGGTTCCCCCTGCCGACGAGTGCTTTCCGTGGCAATCTGCCGTCGTAGGCCCTACTACCCGCCGGAGCGACATGTCAGCCCAGAGCACCGAGACGGCTCAGCTGCCTCAGCGTCAGATCTACCTCATCTTCGGCGGGCTGATGCTCGCGATGCTCCTGGCCGCGCTCGACCAGACCGTGGTCTCCACCGCGCTGCCGACGATCGTCTCGGACCTCGGCGGGGCCGAGCATCTGTCGTGGGTGGTCACGTCGTACATGCTCGCGTCGACGGCCACGACGGTGCTGTGGGGCAAGCTCGGCGACCTCTACGGCCGCAAGTGGCTGTTCATCATCTGCATCGTGATCTTCCTGATCGGCTCGATCCTCTCGGGCACGTCGCAGACGATGGGCCAGCTCATCGCCTGGCGTGCCGTGCAGGGCGCAGGCGGCGGCGGGCTGATGGTGCTCTCCCAGGCGATCATCGGCGACGTCGTCTCCCCCCGGGAGCGCGGCAAGTACCAGGGGTTCTTCGGTGCGGTCTTCGGCGTCTCGTCGGTCGCGGGACCGCTGCTCGGCGGGTTCTTCGTGGACAACCTGTCGTGGCGCTGGGTGTTCTACATCAACATCCCGATCGGGATCGTCGCGCTCATCGCCGTCGTGGCGGTGCTGCCGAAGATCACGCCGCGGGCCAAGCCGTCCATCGACTACGCGGGGATCATCCTGCTCGGCGCGATCGCGACGTCCCTCGTGCTGGTCACGAGCCTCGGCGGCACGACGTGGGACTGGAACTCGCCACAGATCTGGGGCCTGGCGATCTTCGGCGTCGCCGCCATCGGCGCCTTCGTCCTCGTGGAGCAGCGCGCGCCGGAGCCCGTGCTCCCCCTGCGCCTGTTCCGCAACAAGACCTTCTCCACGGCCGCGGTCGTCGGCTTCGTGATCGGGTTCGCGATGTTCGGCGCGATCACGTTCCTCCCTCTCTACCTGCAGCAGGTCAAGGGCTCGAGCCCGACGGCCTCCGGACTCGAGATGACCCCGATGATGGTCGGGATGCTCCTGACGTCGATCGGGTCCGGGCAGATCATCTCCCGCACCGGCCGCTACAAGGTCTTCCCGATCCTCGGCACCGCGATCACAGCCCTCGGGCTGTACCTGCTCTCGCTCATGGGCGTCGGGACCTCGACGCTCCAGGCGGGCCTGAGCATGTTCGTGCTCGGCGCCGGGCTCGGAATGGTGACGCAGGTGCTCGTGCTGTCGGTGCAGAACTCGGTCGAGTACCGCGACCTCGGCACGGCCACCTCGGGCGCGACGTTCTTCCGCACGATCGGATCCTCCGTGGGGGTCGCCGTCTTCGGGTCCGTGTTCGCGAACCGGCTCGAGGGCAACCTGCTGAGCGGGGCGCCGGACAGCGCCCAGGGTCCGTGCGCACCCGACGTGCTGGCGGCCAGCACCGCCGGGCTGGCCCAGTGCCCGGACGACGTCCAGACCTGGTTCACGCAGGCCTACGCCGACTCGCTGCACACCGTCTTCCTCTGGGCGGTGCCCGTGGCCGTCGTCGCGTTCCTGCTGACGTGGATGCTCCCCGAGGTCACCCTGCGCACTGCGACCAAGGACAGCGACGAGGCACAGAACGCCGGCCAGGCCGCGGGCGACACCTTCGCGCTGCCGTCGAGCCGGACCTCGTCCGAGGAGCTGCGGCTCATCCTCTGGCAGCGCGTCGGTGCACGTGACCCGCTGCGCGTCTACTCCGCGATCACCGGGGAGGTCGACCTCGACCCGGAGGAGTGCTGGATGGTCACGCGCGTCTCGCTCAAGGGCACCCGCTCGATTGCCACGATGGCCGAACGCGCCGAGGTCTCGGAGGCGACGGCCCGCAGCGTCGCCCTCGGCCTGGAGGCGCAGGGCCTCGTCAGCGTGGACGGCGACCGGGTCGACGCGACCGCAGCCGGGCACGAGGCCGCGGAGCGGATCCGCGCCGTCGAGCGCACCCACATCGAGCACCTCGTCTCCGAGTGGGAGGGCGAGCCCGAGGTCGACGCGCTCGTCGAGCACTTCACCGACAGCCTCCTGGAGGACGTACCGCCGTCACGACGCGCGGACTGAGCCGGGCCGGCGGGGTCAGGCCAGGTCAAGCCGTCACGGGGCCGAATCCCGCACGGTCGACGACGAGCGCGAGCTGCACCCGGTTCGTCGCGCCCACCTTGGTCATCGCCCGGTTCAGGTGGGTCTTGACGGTGGCCTCGCTGACGTAGGCGGTGGCGGCGATCTCCGCGTTGGACAGACCCTGCGCGACGGCGCACGCGAGCTCGTGCTCCCGGGCCGTCAGCGCGGCCATCTGCCGCTGGGCGTGGTCCCGCTCCGGAGCGCGCGGGTCGGCCGCGACACGCGCGACGACCGCCTTGGCCGCACGGGGCGAGAGCGTGCCGTCGCCGGCCGCGACCGCCGCCACCGCGCGCGAGATCTCGCCCGGGTCGGCGTCCTTGGCCAGGAACCCGGCGGCACCGGCCTGGATGGCGTCGATGACGGCGGCCTCGCTGCTGAAGGAGGTCATCGCGAGCACCGCGGGCGGCGTCGGGAGGCGGGTGACGGCCCGCGTCGCCGCGATCCCGTCCACACGTGCCATGTGCAGGTCCATCAGGACGACGTCGGGGTGGTGGGCCTGGATCCCCGGCACCACCTCGTCGCCGTCGGCCGCCGTCGCGACCACCTCGACGGTGCCGTCGGCACCGAGGATCGTCTCGAGCAACCTGCGCACCATCGGGTCGTCGTCGACGACCATCACCCTGATCACCCGCCGACCCTATCCGTGACCGGCGACATCCCCGGTCAGGCGGGGTCGACCGCCCACGGCAGGTGCGCGGTGACGACGAAGCGCCCGTCCTGGGCACCTGCCGAGAACGTGCCGCTAAGCGCCTCGCACCGCTCCTGCATGCCGACCAGTCCGGCGCCCGCGCCCGGCATCGTCGCCGAGGTCCCGTCCGCGGGCAGTGCGTTGCGGACGACCACGTCGACGCCCTGCCCGGGCCGTGCGCGGACGTCGACGTCCGCGCGTGCACCCGGCGCGTGCTTGACCACGTTCGTCAACGACTCCTGCACCACCCGGTAGACGGCGCGGTTCAGGGCGTCCGGCGCCTGCTCTGCCTCCTGGACGAAGACCGTGCCGGAGACGTCCAGCCCGGCCGACCGTGCGTCGTCGAGAAGCCTCGGCAGGTCCGCGAGCGCCGCCGGGGTGCCCGCGTAGTGCTCGGCCCCGGCACGCAGGGAATGGATGAGGCCGTGCATCTCGTCGAGGGCGGTGCGCGCGGAGGTCCGCATGGACCGTGCCGCCTCGCCGACGGCGTCGTCGTCGCTGCCGACCTCGAGCGCCGAGGCGTGCAGGGACAGGACCGACAGGTGGTGGGCGACGGTGTCGTGCATCTCGCGGGCGATCAGGTCGCGCTCCTCCTGCCGGCTGAGCTCGGTGCGCATGAACGCGGCCTCGGTGGTGAGGGTGTCGGCGCGCGTGGCCTCGGCGGCGGCGAGTCCGCGGGCCTCCGCGGCGTTGGCGGCGTACCGGCGCAGGAGCCCCACGCCGGTGGCGACGGCAATCGCCACGAGTGCGAGGATGACGTAGCCGATCCACGTCATCGACGAGTAGGTGCCGTCCGACGACGTCGCCGACCAGATCACCTGGCTGCCGGTCCGGCCTCCGTCGCGCCGGAGCGACGCCGCCGTGGCGAGCAACGTCGCGCCGCCTGCGACCAGGATCGGCCGCACCGGGTGTCGGCGAACCACCCAGCTGAACGCGATCAGCGCTCCCAGCGAGCCGATCGGCAGGACGACACCCAGGGCGGCCGCCCCGAGGCACACGAGGAGCGGGTACCGCCGCCGCCAGAGCATCGACGTCGCGACGAGGGCCGCCGCGCTGAAGCCGACGACCGCGGCCAGGATCTCGACGTCGCCCTCGGCCGGCTGCTCCAACGCCGCGTTCAGCATCGACCAGAACCACACGCTCGCGACCGCGAAGCCCGTCCCGATCTTGCCCAACGCGCGCCGTTCGGCGCCCTGCGCTGCGGTGGGGGCCTTGGCGGGCGGCGCCCAGTGATCGGGATGCATGGCCGCGAGCCTACGCAGGCCCACCGACTCCGTCGTCCACCGTCCGGCTGGTGCCGGGCCGCCGAACGTCAACCGTCCGGCTACCCGGTCCGAGCCGGTCGGGCGACGCGGCCGTGGACCCCGGCCGAGCAGGATCGGTGGTGTTCGCAATCGTCCTGCACGACGCACCGACCGAGGAGTCATCATGACCGTTCCCACCGAGCCCACCGGGCCCACCCAGAAGCAGTCCGCCCCCGAGCAGCCGCCGTTCGCCCCGCAGAACCCCGCACCGGTCGCCACGAAGTCCTGGTTCGCCCGGCACAAGATCCTGACCGGGATCGGCGGGGTGATCGTCCTGATCATCGCCGTCAACGTGCTCGGCGGCGGCGGGGACGACGGCGACGTCGCCGCGACGACGGGCGACGCCACCGCGGTCGAGGAGTCGGCCGTCGAGTCCGAGGACGCCGCGGCCGACACGGCCGACACTGCGGACGCCGAGGACGCCCCGAAGGAGGAGGCCCCGAAGGAGGAGCCGGCCGAGACCACCCCGGGGATCGGCGACGCCGTCCGCGACGGCAAGTTCGAGTTCACCGTCACCGGGGTCGAGACCGGCGTGGCGTCGGTCGGGAACGAGTACCTCAGCCAGGAGGCGCAGGGCCAGTACGTCCTGGTGTCGATGAGCGTCGAGAACATCGGCGACGAGTCGCAGTACTTCTTCGGCGACAACCAGTCCCTGACCGACACCGAGGGGCGCACCCACTCAGCCGACAGCTCGGCCTCGATCTACCTCGAGGAGTCCGACAGCCTCGCCACCGAGATCAACCCCGGCAACTCCGTCGACGGGATCGTGGCCTTCGATGTCCCCGCCGACGCGGTCCCAGCGACGATCGACCTGCACGACTCGGCGTTCTCCGGCGGCATCGTGGTCACGCTCAAGTGATCTGAACCGCGCCGGCCCGGTGCGTGCAGACCGTCCGATCGTCCGGACGGTCCGTGCGTGCCGGGCCTCCGTGCGTCACGGCGTCAGCAGTGCACGGCCCCCAGGTCGGCGAAGACCGCGCTGTTGAGGCGGAACGCGACGCAGGCCTCGGCGACGGTCCGCTCGACCTCCGCCGCGGTGAGCGGCAGCGCGTCGAGGCGCTCGCGGTACAGGTCCTTGAACGGCTTGGCCTTCGGGATCTCGGGGAACGTGTAGAACGCCAGGCCCTCCGGCCCGAGCCCGTAGTGCCGCTCGAGCATGCGCTTGACGATCTGCCCGCCCGAGAGGTCGCCGAGATACCGGGTGTAGGCGTGCGCGGCGTACAGCGCGACGTCGTCCCCCAGGTCCGAGAGCGCCGCCACGTAGGCGCGGGTCGCCGGGCGGATCGTCACGGCACGCTGCCACTCGGGGCCGAGGAGGAACGTCAGGTCCTGCTCGATCGCCGTCGTCCGCTCGAGCTCGTCGAAGACCAGCGACGCCCCGGCGGGGTGGACGCCGACCCTGGCGCTCGCCGCCTCCAGGGCCCCGTAGATCGCCCACTGCTGCGCCGCGAGGTCGGCATAGGCCGCCACGGTGAGCTGCCCGGACATCAGCGCCTCGATGAACCCGGTGGACTCCGCCTTCCCGTGCTCGGCACGTGTTCCCTCCCGCAGGCTCGCCGAGAGCGTCGGGCGGTCGGTCAGGGTTGCTGCGGGGGACATGGCGCCTCCGGGGTGGCAGGACGTGGAACTGACGGCACGTCAGCACCCTATCTTACTGAGGCAAGGCTTGCCTAGCCTAGGCCGCATGTCGCTCTGACGAGGAGCGCCACCGCTCCCGTGCGAAGAAGATCGCCGCGATCACCACGGTCAGCCCGGCGGCCGAGAGCACCTGAGCGCGCGCGACGTCGTCGGTCAGCATCAGCAGGACGAGCCCGCCGAGCGCGGCGAGCGTGAACCACGTCAGCCCCGGGTAGCCCCACATCCTCAGCTTCATCGGCTGCCCCGACTCGCGCGCCGCCGCCTCGATGCGGGGACGCAGCCGCAGCTGGGAGACCGCGATGAAGATCCAGATCACCAGCAGCGCGGCGCCCACCGCGTTGAGCAAGATCTCGAGGAGCGCCTCGGGCAGCAGGTAGTTGAGGAACACGGACACGAACCCGAAGAACACGCTCAGCAGCACCGCCGTCCACGGCACCTCGGTGCGCGAGACACGTCCCATGACGGCGGGCGCGTCACCACGTCCTGCGAGCGAGAACATCATCCGCGACGTCGCGTAGATGTTGGCGTTGAAGGCGCTGAGCAGCGCGACGACCACCACGACCTCCATCACGCGGCTCGCGTTCTCCAACCCGGCCACGTCGAGAACGGCGACGAACGGACTCTCCAGCAGAGCCGGCGAGTTCCACGGCAGCACCGTCACCATGATCGCGATCGACCCGACGTAAAAGAACAGGATGCGCCAGACGATCGTGTTGGTGGCCTTCGCGACGGCCTTCTGCGGGTCACGCGCCTCGGCCGCGGCGATCGTGACGATCTCGATCCCGCCGAACGCGAAGACGACCACGAGCAGCGCCGACGCGATCCCCTGGATCCCCATCGGGGCGAAACCGCCGTACCCCAGCAGGTACTCCGTCCCCACCGGCTCGGTCCCGGGCAGGAGCCCGAAGACCAGCAGCACGCCGACCACCAGGAACGCGACGATCGCCGCCACCTTGATGAAGGCGAACCAGAACTCCATCTCCCCGAAGTTGCGTACGCCGGCGAGATTCACGACGGCGAACACCACCACGATCGCGGCGCCGAACACCCATGCGGGGACGCCCGGGAGCCAGCGCTCCATGATCTGCGAGGCCCCGGTGATCTCGGCGCCTAGCACCATGATGAGCATGAACCAGTACAGCCAGCCCATCGTGAACCCGGCCCAGCGCCCCAGCGCAGTCTCGGCATAGACCGAGAACGAGCCCGACGCCGGGACGGCCGTCGCCATCTCCGCGAGCATCCGCATCAGCAGGATCACGAGCCCGCCCGCGATCATGTAGCTAATCAGCACCGCGGGGCCCGCGGTGTGGATCCCGACCCCGCTGCCGAGGAAGAGGCCGGCCCCGATGGCGGACCCGAGGCCCATCATCGTCAGGTGCCGGGTGCGCAGACCCTTCGCGAGCGGCGCGCCCTCCGAGGGCACACCTGAAGAAGGCTCGGGGGCTGCGGAACCGCTGGAAACGTCGTCGGGCATGGGACGACGTTATGCGCCCTCCACGGCATGTGCCGCATCGCGGCGACTCACCCGGGGCATCCACCTCATCGTCAGTCAGTCCGCGCGCAACGCGATCGCCGGACTGATGCGTGCAGCGCGCACGGATGGATAGACAGACGCCACGACCCCCGCCGCGAGCCCAAGAAGCGGGCCGCTCGCCATGTGCAGTGGATCGAGCACGGGGTCCCAACCGTTCAGGATCGACGTCACCACGACCACAGACGACGCGAACCCCGAGCCGACCAAGCCTCCAAGCCCGCCGACGACCGCCCCTTCCATCACAAAGAGGCCGGCGATCGTCACCGGTGAGGACCCCAACGCCCGCCTCAGCCCGATCTCTGACGTCCTCGCTGCCACCGAGACGATCATGGAGTTGGCGACCAGGAGGACCGCCAGTGCCAGCAGGATGCTCCCGATCCAGGCCGCGAGCCGATCGAGCTGCGTCGACACCCCGTTCCGCAAGGACGAGAGCGAGACCACCGCCGACGGCTCCAGCCGCGCCGGGTCATCCGGACGGATAGCGGTCGCGATCACGCCGGCGACCTGCGCGCCACCCCCGGGAAGAGTCCGAACAAGCATCCGGGCGTCGGCGTCACTGCGCGCCGATGCCACGGCTTGCGCATACGGAATGACGACCGCCTGGTCGAGCGCTGCCGGACCGTCCGGTTCGACCTCCCCCACGATGTCGTAGGGAACGGCGTTGATCCAGACGCGGAGCCCCGACGTCGGGCCGTCGAGAGGAACCCCGAGGTCTCGGGCAGCACCAGGTCCGAGGAAGGCGACCTGAGCCGTCGGACGATCCAGCCAGAACGTGTACGTCTCGTCATCCACCGCATGCGCAGCGTCGAGATATCCCGAGGTTGCTCCGACGACGAGAATCCCCGGAGTGGGGACCGCCCCGGCGTGCCCGCTCCTCGCGACCGCCGTGGGGTACACCTCAGAGAGGTCGAGACGGCGGCCGGCTGACGCGACCAGGTCGACAGCCTCCGCCCGGTCGTCCGCGTCATCGGGGAAGACGGACGTGTCGAGCGCTCCGTCAGCCAGTGATTCGACACGAACCTCGACGACATCCAGTGTTGCGGCAGCAATATCCGCTCCGACCTGCGCCGCAGCGGTCACTGCGATGCCCAGTGAGGCGATGAGCGCACCCGTGCTGAGTGCGACTGCTCCGACGACGAGCAGCGCTCTCACCTTGCGCACCGAGAGTTCCACCACGACGTCGTCGACGAGGTCCCGCACAGAGGGTCTCCGCCGACGTCCCTCCGGCCCCATCATCTCCGCGTCCCGTCAGAGCGGATGTACCCGTCATCCAGCTCAACCCGGTGATCCGCCCACGCTGCTGCGTGAACATCGTGGGTGATCATCAGGACAGCGACGCCGGTCGCAGCCTGCTCCGCGAAGAGGTCGAGGACTGCGGCACCGTTCTCGACGTCGAGGTTTCCGGTCGGTTCGTCGGCGAGCAAGACCTGAGGCCGTGTGATGACCGCCCGTGCCACGGCAAGCCGCTGCTTCTCACCGCCGGAGAGGAGACGCCCTGGAGACTCGGATCGATGCGAGAGGCCTACTCTGGCGAGCGCTTCCTCCACAAGAGATGCCCGCTGCGACCGCGCAACACCCGCGAGTGCGAGCCGTAGCCAGAGGTTCTCCGCCGCGGTTCGATGTCCAAGGACGTGGGAATCCTGGAACACGAACCCGAGCGACGAGGCCCGGAACCGATCTCGCGCCGCACCGGAAAGCGTCTGGGTATCCCGGCCGAGCAGCCGATACACGCCGGAGGTCGGCTCGTCGAGCATCCCCAGAATGTTCAGCAAGGTCGACTTCCCTGACCCGGACCGGCCGACGATGGCCAGCGACTCGCCCTCGTGCGCGACAAGCGACACACCTCGCAGTGCTTCGACCGGAGGGTCCATGGCGTAGGTCCGAGTGATCGCCGCGAGCTCGATGACGGTCATGCGTCACGGTCGGGATTCCCCGAGACAACCACCGTGTCTCCGGGGTCGACGCCTCGAACGACCGCATATCCGTGTCCTGTCGCAACGACGTCGACAGGAATCTGCTGCCCGTCAGGGCTGAGGACGTACGAGCCCTCAGGCCCCTCCCGCAGTGCCAGCAGCGGAACAGCGGGGCCATCGGCGAGAGGCTCGGTCTCCTCCACCGGCTCGAGGACCATCGTGTCTCCCTCGTCGAACGGCAGGTCTTGAGCGTCGAACCGGATCGACACGTCATGGCCCGAGATGTTCGGAATCGTCTCGGAATCTGGATCACGAAACTCGCTCACGTCCGACACGACGCCGTCGATCGCCGCAGACGTGTCGGTGACGGAGTACACGGTGACGGATGCGCCCACGGGAAACGCATCGACCGCGCCGACAGGAACCCTCGCCGTGACAGCTGGCATGCCGGTACGGACTCTGAGGTAGGAGGCTCCGTCGCTCAGGAGGGTCCCGACCGAAGCAACCGAGAGCACCGTGGCGGCATCGGCGAGCTGAGCAATCTCTGATCTCGGCAAGGGCGTTCCGGCTGCCTCGCGCGCGTCACTGAGTGCAACGCGCGCGGCAGCCACATCAACGGTCGATGGGCCGCCCGGAGTCTCGTCGCCAGCTTCCGTCGACCTTTCCCCGTCCTGCTCGCCAGACGGTGCTGCAGGGGCCTGGCTGAGATCCGCCTCGGCTGCCTCGACGGCGGCAAGGGCGTCAGGACCAGGCGACGGAGCGGGATACCCCGCGGCAGCGTAGAGCCGATCGACGGCGGCCGAGGTCTGCCCGCCGTACTTGCCGTCCACAGCGCCGTCGTAGTGCCCCAACGTCGCAAGCACGTCCTGGACGACTCTCACGTCCGCACCTTCAGCCCCAGGAGCCAAGTCCCGGTAGAGCATGAAGGGCAGCGCGAGCGCGATGACGGGCCGACCTGAGATCTCGGCAATCACCGATCCTGACGTCACATCATCGCCGGGCTCGAGCAGCTGTGAGGTGACGACGGGCAGGGCCGCATCTCCCGTCGTCGTCAGCTCCGACGTCGTCCCAGCGAGGTAGCGCCCCTCCACGACGGGTGCGTCGGCGGTCAACTCGCGTTCTTCCACCGTCGCCGTCACGAGCGGTTGCCTCTCGGCGTTGGCAGCCGCATCCCGCCACGGAGAGTCGACGAAGACTCCGGCGACAAATGCCGCGACGATCGCCACGACGGCCGAGACGACAACTGCCCAGATCCAACGGGCACGACCGCGCGTCCGGGCCAGCCGGGTCACGGCAGTTCTGTCACTTCAGGGTGGGCTGCGAGGAACTCCTTGGCATCCTCCCGGACGGCATCGAGCCTGTTGCCGGACTCGACCACCTCGGCCGCATACTCCTCAAGGATCGGCGCCTGTGCTGCCGCCCACACATCTGCCAGCTTTTGCGTGGTCCCACGCTCGATCTTGCACTCCACAGAGGCGATCGCGAGGGAGATCTGCTCCTCGTTGATGACGTGATTGTCCGCCCCCTGAGGCCAGCCGGCGACGGACGTGTGCTGGCCGATACTGCGCTCTTCGTAGCATTCGTAGAGATCGTCAAGAATCGGAGCAACTGCGGACGAGCCCGGATCAAGAGCATCCCGGTTCAGCGCATCAAGTTCTGCGAACCAGGGACCCGTGGCCGGCGGCGCAAACTCACTTGCAGCTGTGCCGCACTCGTCGACCACCGCCCACTCATCTTCCGTCAGACGAGAGTTCGCTTCACCCACTGCGGCGTAGTCGAACCTGCTCGGCTCTCCATAGTCCGCGGACACGTAGCCGTTGGCACGGAGGTCTGCGTCGGGAGCAGGCTCGACGAAACCGAACTTCTGGGCCTGGTCCAGTGTCCACGGTCCGAGAAAGGACTCCGAGCGATAGATGTCCTGCTCCACGTACGCTGGTGCGACGAACTCGACCCCCGCATCCCGCGCACAGACTGCCCGTGCCGCTGCCTGAGCCGCTCGGAAGAGGTTCCCGTCCTCGACATCTGCTGTGTAGCGATCGAATGGCAGGTTCACCGCACCCGTGGCGGGGTCTAGTTCCGCAACCGTCGGAATATCGGTCGGTGGCGCAGACGCTGAACTACATGCCGCGAGAAGACTCACGACGAGCACAGTCGCCGCACATCGGCCAGCCTGGCTTCTCAGCATCTAACGCTCCCTGCTTGACGTGTGAAGAAACAGGCTCGACATCAGAAGGCGGACGCGGCGTTGCAAATGGGTGTGTTCCACACCGTCCCGCTGTACGCCGCAACCGAATACTTGACACCCCAGCGCGGACTGTCATTGCTGTTCGGCCAGAGGCACGCCGCCCCCTTGCTGCAACGAGCTGCTGACGCGACTCCCGCACCCATCCCGAGAAGGAACAGCGCTCCCACGACCGGCGTCGCGACCGTCCAAAGTTGCCGCGTCCACCCTGCCCTCCGAATCACTGCACCACTCCCCCCAAGACGTATGAGGCGTGCGTCGGGTGACCACGCCTCACCCGCGCAAGCAGGCGCATTCCAATAATCCGCAAGGCAAGGCAAGGGAAAAGTACCGAATGTGGACAATCAGCGCAAGGGGTGCTTTCCTGACTCCGCCTACGGCTCGTCCGAGGTCGCCGCGCGCTCGCGCCGATTAGCTCGGATCGACGCAGTCCACGCGCTCACGATCAGCACGAGACCGGCCAGCCCGATCACGACGTCGGGGATGTCGAACCGCAGTGTCAGCAGGAGCAGGGTCGCGAGGGTGCCGATCGCCCAGTGCGCGCCGTGCTCCAGGTACCGGTACTCGGCGAGCGTCCCCTGCCGGACGAGGTAGACCGTCATCGACCGGACGAACAGTGCCCCGACGCCGAGGCCCAGGGCGATGATGAGCGGGTCGGGGGTGATCGCGAACGCCCCGATGACGCCGTCGAACGAGAACGTCGCGTCGAGCACCTCGAGGAACATGAACATCGAGAACGCCGCCTTGCCCGCGAGCGCCACGGTCCCACCGGCCGAGCGTTCGGCGGCGTCGAGCTTCTCGGCGCGACGCTCCTCCTGGGCCTCCATGACGGTCGCGATCCCGTTGACGGCCAGGTAGGTCACCAGGCCCGCTAGGCCGGCGAAGAGGACCCTGCCAGCATCCTCGGGCTCGGCGAGGAACCGCGACGTCAGCATCAGGGCGAGACCCGCGAGGATCACGGGCAGCGTGCCGAGGTGCCCGGCCTTCTGCAGCGGCCGCTCCACCCAGCTGAGCCACGTGATCCTGCGCTCAGGGTCGAAGATGAACTCGAGGAACAGCATGAGCAGGAAGATCCCGCCGAACGCCGCGATCGTCGGGTGCGCCTCGTTGAGGATGTACCCGTAGGTGCCGGGCTCGGTCGGGTCCCCCTTCTCGAGCGCGAGGGTGAACGCCTCCGACGGCGAGATGCCGCCCGTGAGGCTCACGATCACGAACGGGAAGATCAGCCGCATGCCGAAGACGGCGATGAGGATGCCGACGGTGAGGAACATCTTCTGCCAGAACTCGTTCATCCGGCCCAGGTACTTCGCGTTCACCGCCGCGTTGTCGAACGAGAACACGATCTCGACGACGATCAGGATCGCGGTGAGCGAGACGGCGGCCCAGCCGTCGTACCAGAACGCGATCGCCAGCGCGGCGACGAGCACCACGATGTCGATGCGGAAGAACTTCAGGGTGCCCACGGCGGGCCTCTCCAGACGGGGACGACGGAAGGCGCGACGACGGCGGGCGCCCCGACGAGTGTAGGACCGCTACGCGGACGCTCGCCGGACCAGGGAGGTGGGGAGGGTGACGGCCGCGGGCTCCTGTCCGTCGATGACCTCGAGGAGGAGCCGCACCATCTCGGAGCTGATACGGGCGAACGGTTGCCGCATGGTCGTCAGTGGCGGATGGAGGGCGGCAGCGACACCGGAGTCGTCGAACCCTCCCACGGCGACGTCCTCAGGAACTCGGCGACCAGCGGCCTGGAGCGCGACCAACGCACCGGCCGCCATCAGGTCGGACGCCACGAAGACCGCGTCAAGATCTGGTCTCCGCCCGAGGAGCTCCACCATGGCATGCCGGCCCGACTCGCGGGAGTAGTCCCCGTGCGCGACGAGCTCGGGGTCGAAGGAGTCGCCGAGCACGTCGCGGTACCCGTCGAACCGCAGCTGTCCTCCCGGGGTGTCGAGCGGGCCGGTGATCGTCGCGACGCGACGTCGACCCGTCGCGACGAGGTGCTCGGTCATCTTCCGACCACCGCCTGCGTCGTCGGCCGCGACGAACCCGATCTCACGCTCGTGCCCCAGAGGCACCCCGCAGGCGACGGTCGGGATGCCCTGGCGGATCAGGTCCGTGAGGATCGGGTTGCCCTGGTGAGAGCTGATCAGCAGGACACCGTCGACGTGCCCGGCGGCGACGTATGCGCTGATCCGACGACGTTCCTCAGCCGTCCCGGCGACCATCAGCAGCAGCGGCATCTCGCGTTTCGCGAGCTCTTCCGCGGCCCCGCGCAGGAGGATCGAGAAGTTGGGGTCGTCGAAGAGCAGGTGCTGGGGTTCGGTGAGCAGGAACGCCACCGAGTTCGCGCGGCCCGTCACCAACGAGCGGGCGTGCTGGTTCGCCTGGTACCCGGTCGTCCGGATGGCCTCCTCCACGGCGGAGAGAGCGTCGGGCGAGACCCAGTGACCACCGTTGATCACCCGGGAGACCGTGCCTCGGGAGACCCCGGCGGCCGCCGCGACGTCGCGGATCGTCGGCCGTCGCCGGTCCGCCCGTCCCGGGCGCGATTCTGCTCCCTCGTCCACGAGTCGTGAGTCTACGGACATCTCTCAGGCCTTGACCGCACCGGCCGCAAGATCGACCTGCCAGTACCGCTGCAACGTCAGGAACAGGGCGATGAGCGGGATGATCGAGAGCAGGGCACCGGTGATGACGAGCGTGTAGAGCGCGGGCTGCGAGGCGCCCTGGTTGAGGAGCCCGGAGAGACCGACGGTGAGCGGGTAGAGCTTGTCGTCCCCGAGCATGATGTAGGGGAGCATGAAGTTGTTCCAGATCGCGACGAACTGGAACAGAAACACGGTGACGAGCCCGGGCAGCATCATCGGGAGTGCGAGGGTGCGGAAGATCCGACCCTCACCGGCGCCGTCCGTGCGTCCGGCCTCGACGATCTCGTCCGGAACCGACGCGGCCGCGTAGATCCGGGCGAGGTAGATCCCGTACGGGCTGATGATCTGCGGCAGGAGGACGGCCCAGTAGGTGTTGGTCATGCCGATCTGCGCGAGCAGCAGGTACTGCGGGATCGCGAGAACCACACCCGGCACGAGCACGCCGGCGAGCAGCATGTTGAAGATCGCCTTCTTGCCGCCGAACCGGTACTTGGCGAGACCGAACCCGGCCATCGCCGAGACGACGGTGGACAGCAGCGCTCCGACGCCCGCGTACAGCGCGGTGTTCGCCATCCAGCGCCAGAAGAGCCCGTCGCGATAGGCGTTCAGGTCGCTCACGTTCTCGAGGAGATGTGTCGACGGTGCGAACGTGAAGGTCGAGAACAGCTCCCCACCCGACTTGGTCGACGCCACGACGACCCACAGGACGGGGAGGAGGCAGTAGGCGGCGCCCAGCAGGAGCACGAGCGTGGCGAGCACGCTCGCGGGCTCTCCGCCGCGGCGTCGTGGGAGCGTGCGGGGCGCAGAGGCAGTGGCCGCCGACGGCGGCGCGGGGGCGAGGATGCTCATGTCACTTCTCCTGACCGAAGGCACGGCTCTGCACGAGGTGCAGGAACCCGAACGAGAGTGCGAACGTCGCGACGGCGATGATCACGGAGGTGGCGGCGGCAGAGTAGAGATCGCCACGGATGAACGCGTCGCGGTAGACCTTCATCAGTGGTGTCCACGTGCTGGAGATCGTGTTGCTCAACGGCTTGAGCGTCGTCGGCTCGGCGAAGACCTGGAGCGTCGCGATCATCGAGAAGACGAAGGTCATGATGATCGACGGCGTGACGATCGGGATCTTGATCCGCCAGGCGATCCGGGTCTCCGAGCACCCGTCGAGGCGTGCGGCCTCGTAGAGCTCGGTCGGGATCGACTTGAGCGACGTGTAGATGACGACCATGTTGAACCCGACACCGCCCCACACGGCGATGTTGGCGACCGCGAAGATCACGAGGTTCGAGCTGAAGAGCGACGGAACGTCCCATCCGAGCCGGTCGAACACGTAGTAGAACGGGCTGACGTCGGGCAGATAGATAAAGCCCCAGAGCAACGAGGAGATCACCGCCGGGACGGCGTAGGGCAGAAAGATCGAGATCCGCGAGAAGCCCCGTGCGCGACTCCGGCGCGAGTCGAGCATCAGCGCGAAGATCAACGCGAGACCCAGCATGGTCGGGACGACGATGACGCCGTACAGGGCGACGCGCCCGACGGACGCGAGAAACTCGGGGTCCGTGAGCGCCTGCGCGTAGTTGGTGAAGCCGGTCCAGACCTGCGTGCGCGCCCCGGATCCGAGTCCGAGGCCGGAGACCTGCTCGGTCCGAAAGCTCAGGTAGACCGCGTAGGCGATGGGCAGCGCGAGAAAGACCACGAAGAGCACGATCGCCGGGGCCAGGAAGAAGTAGGGCGCGGTACGTCGCCCGTCACGGCCGGCGGTCGTCCGCCGGCTGGTCGCCGCAGTGGTCGGCGCGTCTTGTGTCGCAGTCACGTCACGTCTCCTCGGTATGCGTGGAAGATGGCGGCTCGCCCGGTGCCCCGGGCGAGCCGCCCGTCGTCACTCGGTGACGTTGAACCCGGACGACTCGAGGTCGTCGAAGGTCACGGACTGCATGGACTCCACAGCCTGCAAGAACTCCGACTGCGACCGCGCCTCGGCGGCCCGCCCGAACTCGTCGTTGTAGGCCGAGTACGCGACGTTCACGTTCGGTCCGTACGTGAAGCTGCCGGCGGTCTGTGCGATCTCGCCGGCCAGCTCGTAGAAGTCGGGCTGGTTGGAGAAGAACTCGGGCGGGGCCGAGAGCGCGCCCGCTTGCGCGGGTGTGTACGCCGGGTAGATCCCTGCCTCGGAGACGAGTGCGTCGACGGCCTCCTGCGACGTGTTGAGCCAGGAGATGAACTCGGCCGCCTGCGCCGGGTGCTCGGACTGGGTGGTCACGGCCACGGCCGATCCGCCCCAGTTGCCCGTGGCCGGTGCCGCGGAGTCCCACTGCGGCATCGGAGCCATCTCCCAGAGCCCGGCCGTGTCCGGGGCGTTCCCCTGCAGGACGCCCGGCGCCCAGACCGCCGAGAGCCAGCCGATCTGGGAACCGTCGTTCAGCGCGGCGTTCCACTCCGGGGTGTACATCGGCTTGTTGTCGATCACACCCTCCTCGACGAGGCCGCCCCAGTACTCGGCGACGCGGCGGGTCGGCTCGGAGTCGATCGACACGCTCCACGCGTCTCCGTCGATCCCCCACCACGACGCACCGGCCTGCTGCGCGAGCCCGGTGAACCAGCCGGCGTCCGTCGCGGAGAACGTCCCGAGGTACTTCTCCGGGTCGGCCTCCTGCACCGCCCGCGCGACGTCTGCGTACTCGTCCCACGTCGTCGGGACGTCGAGCCCCAGCTCCTCGAAGACGTCGGCCCGGTAGTAGAACTCCATCGGCCCCGAGTCCTGCGGGACGGCATAGACGGCGTCGGACCCCAGCGTCACGGCGTTCCAGACGCCCTCCGGGAAGCCCTCGGCGATGCTCGGGTCGACGTCGCCGGCGATGTCGGCGAGCGCGTCGGACGAGACGAGCGTGGGGATCTTCTGGTACTCGGCCTGCATGATGTCCGGTGCACCGCTGCCGGCCTGGATGGCGGTGAGCAGCTTGGTGACAGCAGGGTCGCCGCCGTCCTGCTTGTTCACCGTGACCTGGATGTCAGGGTTCTCGTCGTTCCAGATCTCGACGACGTTCTCCATGTTCGGAGCCCACGTCCAGAACGTCAGGTCCACGGGACCGGCCGCGCTCTGGTCGTCCTCCCCCGTCGTCGACGCCTCGCCGCCCGAGCAGGCGGTTGCCAGCAGTGCCGTCACCGCGATCGTCGAAGCGAGCTTGAAGCCTGTGTGCAGGCGCATGAATCCTCCTCGTCAAGGAACCGCCGCTCCGTCGCGACGGCATGTGCACCACAACGACCGGGTGTCCCTGCGGCTGTGCACTTCAACTGTGCACGGTCACAGTAGTTGCATCATGTGCGCTCTTGTCAAGACCATGTTTCGTCGTGTTACCTAGTTGCAGCACAGGTCGCCGACCTGGGAACGTGCACAGAGTTGTGAGCAAGGAGCACCCATGACCAGCCCCAACCCGCCCGCCGTCCGCCGCACCGTCGGGCCCGCGTACGACGGATGGCTGCCCGGGATCGACCGCATCAGCTTCGGAGGTGACTACAACCCCGAGCAGTGGCCCGAGGAGCTCTGGGAGGAGGACGTCGCGCTGATGCACGACGCCGGGGTGAACCTCGTCAGCGTCGGGATCTTCAGCTGGGCACTGATCGAGCCCCGCGAGGGCGAGTTCGAGTTCGGCTGGCTCGACCGACTCCTCGACCTCCTGCACGCGCACGGAATCCACGTCGCCCTGGGAACCCCGACGGCGTCACCGCCCGCCTGGTTCTTCCACACCTACCCGGACGCGCGGGTCGTCACCGCGGACGGGACGACGCTGGGCTTCGGCTCACGCGGGATGGTCTCGCCGAGCTCCCCCGCCTACCGTCGGGCCGCCACCCGGATCGCGACCGCGCTCGCGGAGCGGTACGGCGACCACCCGGCGCTCGCGCTCTGGCACGTGCACAACGAGTACGGCGCTCCGGTGTCCGCCGACCACTCACCCGCGAGCGCCAGGGCGTTCCGCACGTGGTTGGCCGAGCGGTACGGGTCGCTCGACGAGCTCAACGCCGCCTGGGGCACACGGTTCTGGGGCCAGGTCTACGGCGAGTGGGAGCACGTCGGCGTGCCCGCCGCCACGCCGTCGGTGGCGAACCCGGCCCAGAAGCTCGACTTCGCCCGCTTCACCAACGACGCCCTCCTGGCCTGCTTCGTCGCGGAACGCGACGCCATCCGGGAGCACTCCTCCGTACCCGTGACGACGAACTTCATGGCGGGCGAGTGCCCGTCGACCGACCTGTGGGCGTGGGCCCGCGAGGTCGACGTCGTCTCCAACGACCACTATCTGACGGCGTCCGACCCACGGAACCACGTCGGGCTGGCCCTCGCCGCGGACCTGACGCGCTCCGTCGCCGGAGGCAAACCCTGGCTCCTGCTGGAGCACTCGACGTCGGGCGTGAACTGGCAGCCGCGCAACGTGGCGAAGCGACCGGGAGAGATGGCCCGGAACTCGCTGTCCCACCTCGCTCGCGGCGCCGACGCGGTGATGTTCTTCCAGTGGCGAGCCTCGCGATCGGGCGCGGAGAAGTTCCACTCCGCGATGCTCCCGCACGCCGGCACCACCAGCCGGGTCTGGCGAGAGGTCGTCGAGCTCGGCGCGACCGTCGAGGCGCTGCAGGAGGTGCGCGGCTCGCGAGTGCACGCCGACGTGGCGATCCTCTGGGACCCCGAGTCCTTCTGGGCGCAGGACCTCGAGTGGCGCCCCTCGGTGGACGTCCGCCACCGCGAGCGCGTCGACGCGTTCTACGACCGGTTCTGGCGGGACGGGGTCACCGTCGACTTCGCCCACCCCGAGCAGGACCTGTCCGGATACCGCCTGGTGGTGGCACCCGCGTCATACCTGTTGACGGCCACGAGCGCGGCGAACCTGACCTCGTTCGTCGAGCACGGCGGGACACTTCTCGTGTCCTACTTCTCCGGCGTCGTCGACGCGAACGACGCCGTCCACGCTGGCGGGTTCGGCGCGCCCCTGCGCACGGTGCTCGGTGCGCGCGTCGACGAGTTCTGCCCGCTGCGCGAGGGGGACGTCCAGCACGTCTCCCTGGACGGATCCGTCTTCCCCGGATCCGGCTCGCTCGTGGCCGACGTCTGGGCGGACGATCTCGCCGTCGACGGGGCTCAGGTCGTCGGCACCTACACCGACGGTCCCGTGGCGGGCGGTCCCGCGATCACGCGGAACCGCTTCGGTGCAGGGACGGGCTGGTACCTGTCCACACGGCTCGACGTCGACGCCCTCGGCACGATTCTCGACCCCGTCTACGCCGACGCGGGTATCGCCCGCTCGGGCCTGCCCGACGAGCTGGAGGTCGTCCACCGCCGGCATGACGACGTCGAGTACTTGATCGCGATCAACCACGCGGACCAGGAGCACCGGCTCACCGTGGTCGGCGCGGACCTGGTGAGCGGCGAGCGTGCGGACGGCGCGGCAGAGGTGGCGGCCGGGGCCGTCCGGGTGTTCCGGGTCGACGACTGAGCGCGGGCATCCTGCGCGTCGACCCGGCGCGGGCCATAGCGTGTTCCCAGCACGCCGTCCACAGCCCCGAGGAGCACCGTGAGCGACCAGTCCGCACTCCCGCACGTCGTCGTGGTCGGCGGCGGGTTCGCCGGGATCTCCGCCGTCAAGGCCCTGGCCGACGCCCCCGTCCGCATCACCCTGGTCGACCGACGGGTGTACAACACGTTCAACCCGCTGCTCTACCAGGTGGCCACCGGCGGCCTGAACCCGGGGAACGTCACCTACTTCCTGCGGTCGCTGCGCATCAAGCAGCCGAACGTCCGGGTGCTGCACGAGCACCTCGTCGGACTCGACGCCGAGGCTCGTCGCATCCGCCTGCTGAACGACGAGTGGATCGACTACGACTACCTCGTGCTCGCCAACGGGGTCACCACGCACTACTTCGGCACTCCGGGAGCGAAGGAGCACGCGTTCGCGATGTACTCGCGGTCCCAGGCGCTGAAGATCCGCGACACGCTCTTCGTCCGGCTCGAGAAGTCGGCCTCGACGCCCACACGCGACGACGGGCTGCGGGTCGTGGTCGTCGGCGGCGGCTCGACCGGCGTCGAGGTCGCGGGGGCGCTCGCAGAGCTCCGGGACCAGGGGCTCCGGCCCGCCTACCCGGAGATCGACGGCGAGGCGTTCTCCGTCACCATCGTCCAGCGGGGCGAGGAGGTTCTGAAGAACTTCCATCCCAGGCTCCGTCGGTACGCGGCCGAACAGCTGCGACGTCGCGACGTCGGACTGCACCTCGGGCCGGGCGTCGCCGAGGTCCACCCCGACTCGGTCGAGCTCACAGACGGCACGGTCATCCCGTCCGACCTCACGATCTGGGCCACGGGCGTCAGCCCTCACGCCGAGGTCGACGCCTGGGACCTGCCCCGCGGGCGGGCCGGGCGGATCAGCGTCGGCGCCGACCTGCGGGTCGAGGGCCACGACCGGATCTTCGCCGCCGGCGACATCGCCGCGACCCCCGAGGAGCTCCCGCAGCTCGCCCAGCCCGCCATTCAGGGCGGCTCCCTCGCGGGCAAGAACGTCGCCGCCCTCGTCGCCGGTGGCACGACGGCGGACCTGAAGTACCTGGACAAGGGCACCATGGCCATCATCGGCCGCCGCGCCGCCATCGCCCAGGTGTTCGACCGCGCCGACTTCACTGGCGGGTTCGCCTGGCTGCTCTGGCTGTTCGTGCACATCATGAGCCTCATCGGCTCCCGCAACCGGCTCACGACGTTCACCGGGCTCGTGGTCCGCTACGGGTTCCCGTTCTACCGCAGGCCGGTGCCGATCGTCGGTGACGTGCCGTCGATGCGGCCGAAGAAGCCCGACGAGGGCTGAGCTCGTCGAAACCCGGTCTCGACAGGCTCGACCACCGACGGTTGAGCTCGTCGAAACCCGGCCTCGACAGGCTCGACCAGCGGGGTCTCGACAGGCTCGACCAGCGGGTCTCGACCCGCTACTTGCGGGAGGTCCTGCCCCGCAGCGCCCGGAACGCGATCGTGAAGCTGACCGCGCCCACGAGCAGGATCGCGGCAGCCCCCTGCCACAGGGCGGTGACGTCCCACCCGGTGCTGATCAACGAGCGGAGCGCGGCCAGCAGGTACGTCACGGGGTTGTAGTCGGCGATCGTCGCGAGCCAGCCGGTCAACGCCTCCTGCGGCAGGAACGTCGTCGTGAGGAACGCGAACGGGAAGAAGAGCAGAAAGCTGGAGTTCACCGCCGCAGGGTTTCCGGTGCGCAGTGCGATCGCGTAGGGGAACCCGGTGAACGCGAGCCCCCACGCCCCGGCGAAGAGCAGGAAGACCAGGACGCCGACGACGCCCGTCTCGAACGTCACCCCGAGGGCGAACCCGAGGATCAGGACCGGGATCGAGAGGCCGATCACGAGCGCGAGGTCGGCGACCATCAGGCCGAGCAGCAGCGCGGTCCGGTGCACGGGAGAGACGAGGAGCCGGTCGAAGTACCCGTCGGTGATGTCGGTGACGAGAGCGCTCGCCCGGGACACGCCGGTGACGGCGAAGACGATCGCCACCGGGATCTGGAAGGCCTTGAAGTCCTCGACACCGGTCGCACCGGCGATGTCGCCGAGGGCGCCGACGTTCACGACGAAGAAGAACAGCGGGATGATCAGCGCCGGGATGATCGCCTCGGGCTCGCGCGGGATCTGCCGCAGCGCGCGGAGCGCGACGGAGCTCAGGTCTCGCCAGAACCCTGCCGGCCGACCGACGATGCCGGTGGCCTCGGACTCGTCGCGTGCAGCCTGCTCGCGAGTGCTCATGACACGTCCTCCTGTTCCACGATCCGTTGCCCGGTCACGTCGAAGAACACGTCGTCGAGCGTCGGACGCCGCAGCGCGAGCTCGGTGACCTGCACCGACGCCTCGGACAGCGCGACCGCGATCGGGCTCAGCGACCGCGCGCCGTCCTCGACCGGCACCGTCAGCCGGGTGCCCTCCACCTGGATCTCGCCGGCGCCGTCGACCGCGTCGAGCGTGCGCCGCGCCCCGTCCACGTGGTCGTCCTCGACGTCGACAACCACCAGGTCCGAGCCGATCGACCGCTTGAGCTCGGCGGGCGGCCCCTCCGCGACGATCTTCCCGCCCGCGATGATCCCGACCCGGTCGGCGAGCTCGTCCGCCTCCTCGAGGTACTGCGTCGTGAGGAAGACCGTCATCCCGAGCTCGTCGTTGAGCCGCCTGACCTCCTCCCAGACCGCGACACGGCTGACCGGGTCGAGTCCCGTCGTCGGCTCGTCGAGGAACAGCACCTGCGGGTTGTGGACCAGCGCCATCGCGAGGTCGAGCCGACGCCGCATCCCGCCCGAGTAGGTCGCGACCCGCTGGTCGAGGGCGTCACCGATGTCGATCAGACGGCGCAGGTCGGACAGCCGCTGATCGGTCTCGGCCTTGGTCAGACCGTAGAAGCGGCCCTGCAGCCGGAGCAGCTCGACACCCGTCTGCTTGTCGTCGAGCGCGGCCTCCTGGAGCGCGACACCGATCCGCAGCCGGACGGCAGTCGGTTCCTTGTCGACGTCGTGCCCCGCCACAGTCGCTCGCCCTTCGGTCGGCGCCAGGAGAGTGCAGAGCACGCGCGTCAGCGTCGACTTCCCGGCACCATTCGGCCCGAGGAATCCGTAGATCTCCCCCGCGTGCACCTCCAGGTCGACAGCGTCGAGCGCGACCTTGTCGCCGAATCTCTTCGTGATCCCGTCCGCGCGGATCGCTGGTCCGTCCATCTGCCACCTCCCGGCATGGGCGTGTCCGGTGACGCGCCGTCGTGCAGTCCGGGTCTCAGTGTGACGAGCGCCACCGACACTCGCGCGTCGGGTCTGGTCTCGACAGGCTCGACCGACGAGGGTTGAGCTCGACCGACGAGGGGTGAGCTCGACCGACGCGGGTTGAGCTCGTCGAAACCCGGTCTCGACAGGCTCGACCAGCGCGGGTTGAGCTCGTCGAAACCCGGTCTCGACACGCTCGACCAGCGGGGTCTCGACAGGCTCGACCAGCGGGGCCTCGACAGGCTCGACCAGCGTTCGGGAATAGCCTGTTCGCTCAGAGCACCCCCGCCGTCGGCCCTCGTGGGTGGCGAGCAGCTTCCTGAGGGGGCAGCGTGGAAGAGGTTCCGAGGACGCGCCAACCAGCGCGTCCCCCATCGCTTCAAGGAGGACCCCATGGCGAAGATCGCTCTCATCGGTGCACACGGCAAGGTCGGACAGCTCGCCATCCCGGAGCTCGTCGACCGCGGCCACGAGGTCAGCGGCGTCATCCGCAGCGAGGACCAGTCGGAGTCGATCGAGAAGCTCGGCGCGACACCTCTGGTGCTGGACGTCGCGGGTGCCTCGTTCGAGCGCATGGTCGAGGCCTTCCGTGGGCACGACGCCGTCGTGTGGTCGGCGGGAGCCGGCGGCAAGGGCGGTGCGGAGACGACCTACGCCGTCGACCGCGACGCCGCGATCCGCTCGATGGACGCGGCCAAGGGCGCGGGCGTCGGCCGGTACGTGATGGTCTCGTTCATCGGCGCGGTCCCGAACCACGGTGTCCCCGAGACGGACTCCTTCTACCCGTACACGGACGCCAAGGTGACAGCGGACCTCCACCTGCGCGACAGCGAGCTCGACTGGACGATCCTCGGCCCGGGCGCCCTGACCGAGGACGAGGCCACCGGCCAGATCGCCGTCTACGGCGAGGACTCGGAGCTGCCGGGCAACGACGAGATGGGCACCTCGCGCGGCAACGTCGCGCTGACGATCGCCGAGGCGCTGGCCTCACCCGCGAGCATCGGCCAGTTCATCCGGTACACCGACGGTGGCACCCCGATCGGTGCGGCGCTGAGCCACTGACGGTCCGCGGGGCGTGCGGTCAGGCTCCGGCCGCCCACGCGCCCCGCAGCACGTCGAGTACACGCTCGGCGCCCGCACGGTTCGCCGGTGCGGCGCCGAGCGTGTCCGTCCGGACGGTCTCCTCGACCCATCGGCGCACCGACTCCGGCACCGACGCGCAGAAATCCTCGACCTCGGCCGCCGAGGCGGTCATGAGCGCCCGCAGCACGCGCGCGTTCGGCACGTAGCCCGCCATCCGCGCGAGGGCAGCCATGTCGGCGACCGTGCGCACCGCGACCGCGTTGATGCGCGCCTCGATCGTCGGGTCGTCGCCGCCGGTGCTCAGCACGTAGAGGTGGATGATCCGGCCGGCACCGGCGGAGCGCAGGGCGTCGGTCATCGCGCGCTCGTGCGTCCCGGTGACGCGGACGTCGTCGAGCACGACGACGGTGCGCCCCCGGACGTCGTCGACGACCTCGAGGTCCGTGGCCCGGAGGGCGAGCCCGCGCTGCGCGTGGGACATCGCGGCGAAGTCCGACGGCGAGGCACGGCGGCGTCGGACGCGCACCGCGGCACGCGGCGGCGACGGGTACGGGTGCGACGCCCCGAGCTCGCCGAGGAACGGGGCGAGCAGGCTCGCGGCGGCCGGCGGTGCGACGTCGTACCCCGGCACGGCGACGAGGAAGCCCCGCGGGTCGCTCAGCAGGCGGGGGACGCGGGCCGCGAGGGACGCGAGGGCCGACGCGAGCTCGACGGCGACGAGCCCGTCGCCATATTTGAAGCGGCTGTAGGCCGCCAGGTCGACGACGCGGTGGCGGGCACGGACGACCGGGCGACCCGCGGCGTCGGGCCGCACGGTCGCGAGCGTCAGGAACCCCGACGTCACGTCGCCGGGACCGGCTCGAGATCGGCGACCCCGTTGCGGTAGGACTCGACGAACGCGGGGCCGGTCGCGAGCGCGCCCGCGCGCATCTCCTCGACGAGGTCGGGCGTGCATTCCGCGAGGAACCGGCGACGCTCACCCTCGTCGGCACCGAGTACCCGCTTGAGCATCCGGATGGTCAGGTGCATCTCGCCCGTGCGTGCGAGCTCTGCCAGGTCGTCGAGCGACGCCGCCGCGGCGAGGTTGAGCCGCGACTCGATGCTCGGGTCGTGGGCCGCCGCACCGTCCATCACGGCGACGTAGGCGGCGACCTCCCGCCGTGGCCGGTCTCCTGCCGCCGCGAGCGCCGCGAAGATCGTGCGCTCGGCCGAGCCAGTCACCCGCACGTCGTCGACGACGACGACCTGCGCGCCGTCGAGCCGCTCGCGCAGCGTGAAGCCGATCGAGGCCAGCTCGGCGGCACGGTCGGCCGCGTCCGCCGTCGCGTAGTCCCGCGCCGTCACGGCGTCCTTGTGGACGTGGACGATCCGACCGGGCGGGCGCCCCCGGCGTGATCGCTCGTGGTCGACGACGTCGAGGGCGTGCCGGGCGAGGAACCAGCATGCCGGACGTACCGCGAGGTACGCGACGGGGAACACCACGTCCGCGGGGTCCTCGACCAGCGCGGGGACCTGCGCCACGAGGTCCTGTCCAACGGCGGTGCCGAAGTCGCGCAGGTCGGCCACGCTCCCGTGCTTCATCCGCGAGTACGCCGCGACGTCGAGGCCCGACGTCCACGGGTCGTGGGCGACGGTCCACGTGGCGACGCGACGGACCGTCGCTGTCACGCCGCGCCCTCCGCACGTGCGGCGACGAGGTTCTGCACGACCGCGTGGACCGACTCCGGCGAGTCGACGAGGCACGGGACGAGCCCGGCCGCGGTGGCGCCCGCGACGTCGGCCTCCGGGTTGTCCCCCACGTGGAGGACGGTCGACGCCGGCACGCCGAGGGCGTCGACCGTCGCCCGGAAGATCGCCGGGTCGGGCTTCGCCCGGCCGACCTCGTCCGAGAAGGTCGTGACGACGAACGGGTCGAGGAGGCCCAGGCGCGCGAGGACGCGACGCATCGTCACGCCCGGGATCATGCCGGTGTTGCTGGTCACGGCGAGCGGGACCCGCGCCGACAGCGCGGCGAGGCCCTCGGCGAGACCCGGATGCATCGCACGCGGCGGGTGGGCCTCGACGAGGGCGTCCTGCGCCTCGAGCAGGCGACGCACGGTGGGGGCGTCCACCACGTCGCTCCTCCCGGCCGCGACCAGGGCCGCCCCGACGCGATGCCGCACGTCGAGGTCGACCCCGGTGCGTTCGCACTCACGGTCGGTACGACGGTCGGCCTCACGGAGCGTTGCGGCGAAGTCGTCCACCGGCCCCGTCAGCCCCAGCACCTCGTGGAACGCCGCCGCGCGGGCTCTCTTGAAGTCCGGGTTGCTGCGTACCAGCGTGAGCCAGATATCGAAGCTCACCGCCCGGACGTCGTCGGTCCCGGGAAGGGCCGTGGACGCCTGCTCGCGCGTCACGGTCGGACGATCAGATCGCGCCCAGGGCGAGCGGCGCGAGCTGGTGCGCCGTCTTTGCGTGCCCCGGCGTGCCGATCGCGGTGAACTTCCAGCCGGTGGCCGAGCGCGACACCCGGGCCATCACGAGGGCGGTGTGCGGACCGGACTCGGAGAGCCCGAACCGTGCCAGCTCGGCGTCGCCGGCGTCGGCGTTCACGGCACGCACGTAGGCGTTGTCGATCTCGGCGAAGCTGTCCCCGGAGTAGGAGTTCACCGTGAAGACGACGTGCTCCACGCTCGGGGCGAGCGCCGAGAGGTTCACGACGATCGACTCGTCGTCGCCGTCGCCGGCACCCGTGAGGTTGTCGCCGGTGTGCTGGACGGAACCGTCCTTGGAGCGCAGCTGGCCGAAGAAGACGATGTCGAGGACGCGTCCCTCGCCGATCAGGAGCGCCGAGGCGTCCAGGTCGATGTTTCGCTGGACCTGCTTGGTGCCACCGAACAGGGTCTTCTTCTCGACGACCTTCACGTCCCAGCCGAGGCCGAGCCGGACGGTGCGCAGGTCGGATCCGGTGTCGTTCTTGGTCAGATCGATCGTCTGGCCCTTGGTGAGGCTGATAGCCATGTGGTTCTCCTGAGTTCTTGAAGGGGTGGTCGCGGTGAAGCGTCAGCGATCGGCGCCGACGGCGACCGGGCTGTCGTCGTAGTCACCGTCGGATCCGGCGGTGGGGTCCGCGTCCTGGTCGACGTCCGCGTCCTGATCGGCCGGCGAGGCAGTCGTCTCGTCGGCGGATGCGGCCTCGCGCCGGTTGGCGACGACGGACGCGGTCCACGCGGTGACGATGAAGGCCAGGCCCGTGAGGCCGATGACCAGCTCGGGGATGTCGAACGCGAGCGTGAGGATCAGCAGGGTGGCGAGCGCGCCGATCGCCCAGTGCGCCCCGTGCTCGAGGTAGCGGTACTCGGCCAGGGTCCCGCGACGGACGAGGTAGACCGTCATGGACCGGACGAAGAGCGCCCCGACGCCGAGCCCGAGGGCGATGATGAGCGGGTCCGGGGTGATCGCGAACGCCCCGATGACGCCGTCGAACGAGAACGTCGCGTCGAGCACCTCGAGGAACATGAACATCGAGAACGCCGCCTTGCCGGCCAGGCGGACCTGGGCACCGGCGCCCGACGCCGCACGGTCCAGCTCGGCAGCGCGCTTCTCCTCCTGCGCCTCCATCAGCGAGGCGACCCCGTTGACGGACAGGTAGATCACCATGCCGAGCAGGCCCGAGAAGAGGACGGTGCCCCGCTCGGACTCGTCGACCAGCACGTCCGAGGCGACCAGGAGCACGACGCCCGCGACCACGACGGTGAGCACGTCGAGCCTGCCGAGCTTCTGCAGCGGCCGCTCGATCCACGAGAGCCACGCGATCTCGCGCTCCGGGTCGAAGAGGAAGTCGAGGAACAGCATGAACAGGAAGATCCCGCCGAACGCCGCGATGCTCGTGTGCGCCTGCTCGAGGATGTACCCGTAGGTGCCCGGCTCGTGCGGGTCACCCTTCTCCATCGCGAGCGTGACGGCCTCCACCGGCGTGATCCCCCCGCTGACGCAGACGATCACGAACGGGAAGATCAGCCGCATGCCGAAGACGGCGATGAGGATGCCGACGGTGAGGAACATCTTCTGCCAGAAGTCGTTCATCCTGGTCAGGTACTTCGCGTTCACCGCCGCGTTGTCGAACGAGAACACGATCTCGACGACGATCAGGATCGCGGCGAGCCAGACGGCCGCCCAGCCCTGGTACACGAACGCGATGACCAGCGCTGCGACGAGGACGATGATGTCCCACTTGAAATGTCTGACGGTGTCCATGCGAGATGCTCCTCAGTGTGTGGTCGGCGTCAGCCGACGCCGATGCCGAAGTCGGTGACGACGCCGGCGAGACCCGTCGTGTAGCCCTGGCCGATCGCCCGGAACTTCCAGCCCGACTCGTGGCGGTAGAGCTCGCCGAAGACCAGCGCGGTCTCCATAGCGGCGTCCTCGCCGAGGTCGAAGCGGACGCTCGAGTCCCCGTTCGCGGGGTCGTCCCCGTCGACGACGCGGATGTACGCGCCCGAGACCTGCCCGAAGGTCTGCCCGCGCTCGTCGGCGGACTCGATGCTCGCGACGAAGACGATCCGGGCGGCGTCGGGCGAGAGGCCGCCGAGGTCGACGTTCAGCTGCTCGTCGTCGCCGTCACCGGCTCCCGTGCGGTTGTCCCCCGCGTGGACGACGCAGCCCGACGGGTCACGAAGGTTGTTGTAGAAGACGAAGTGCGCGTCCGAGAGCACCTTGCCGTCGGCGCCGAGGACGAGCGCGGAGGCGTCGAGGTCGAACGGTGCCCCGTCCGTCGTCCGGATGTCCCAGCCGAGGCCGACGACGGCCCGGGACATCCCGGGCGCGACCTTGGCGAGCGAGACGTTGGCACCCTTGCTGAGGTTGACGACCATGGTGATCAGCCCGCCTGCAGGCCGTAGTCGGCGATGACGCCGGCCAGACCGCTCGAGTAGCCCTGCCCGATCGCGCGGAACTTCCAGTCCGTGCCGTGGCGGTAGAGCTCGCCGAAGACCAGCGCGGTCTCCATGGACGCATCCTCGCCCAGGTCGTACGTGACGACCTTGGAGAGGTCGTGCGGGTAGTCGCCGTCGTAGACGCGCACGTAGGCGTCGGCGACCTGTCCGAAGTTCTGCCCGCGAGCCGCGGCGTCGTGGATCGAGGCGAGGATGACGATGCGCTGCACCTGCGCGGGGATGCCGGGCAGGTCGACGTTGATGGTCTCGTCGTCGCCGTCACCGGCGCCCGTGAGGTTGTCGCCCTGGTGCACGACGCTCCCAGAGGGGTCCTGCAGGTTGTGGTAGAAGACGAAGTGCCCGTCCGAGAGCGCCTTGCCGTCCGCGCCCACGAGGATCGCGGAGGCGTCGAGGTCGAACGGCGCACCGTCCGTCGTGCGGGGGTCCCAGCCGAGCCCGACGCATGCGTGCGTCATACCGGGGGCGACCTTCTCCAGCGAGATGTTCCCGCCCTTGGCCAGCGTGATAGCCATCATCGTCCTTTCGTCATGTGTGATGAACCGTTCAGCCTGCGACGGGGGTCGCAGGGTCCTGCCAGGAGATGCGGTCGAACCCGTGGGCGCGGGCGACGCCGCGAAGACCGTCGTCGACCCGCCGCCCCTGCGCGCGCAGCACCAGTCCGCTACGGGTCCGGGTGCCGAGCAGCACCACCGCGGTCTCGCCACCGCCGGTGGCACGGACCGGGATCTCGACGCGGGCACCGTCGAAGGTCGAGATCGCGACGACACCCTCGTCCCGGGCGCCCGTCAGCGCGAGCGCGAAGCGCCGGAGCGCCGGACCTGCACCGAGGTCGACGGCCACGCTCGTGCCGTTCAGGGTCACGACGGGGCGCGACGCCGACGGAGCGTGGCCCGGCAGCGGGCCGACGACGACCGCGTGGGTCCGTGCGTCTCCGTCGCTCGTCTCGACGAAGACCGCCGCGCGGACGGCGTCGGGCGCGTGGACCTCGACGGCCAGGCTGCCCGTGGCCGCCTGGACCCGGTCGAGCTGCACCACCGGGTCGGCCGGCCCGAGCTGCCGGAACGAGCCCGGCTCGAGGACGGGGACCTGGGTGAGCAGCGTCGGCGCCGGGCGTCGGGACGCACGACGGCGGTCGGGTGCGGTCGGCGGGGCGACCGGTGCGGGGACGTGCGCGGCTGCCGATGCGACGGGGGACGGCGCAACGGGTGCCGGGGTGGCCCGGGGCCGCCGTCGGACGCGCAGGAAGGCCGAGGTGTCGGTCAAGACGTCAGCCCGAACTCGTCGGTGACGCCGCGCAGGCCTGCCGAGTACCCCTGCCCGACCACCTTGAACTTCCAGTGCTCGCGGTGGCGGTAGACCTCGCCGAGCAGCACGGCGGTCTCGGTGCCGAACGACGCCGCAAGGTTCTCCGAGGAGGCGAGCGGCCGCCCGGACTCCGCGTCGAGGACGCGCACCCGGCACGTGGAGAGCTGGCCGAGCGTCCGACGTCGTGGGCTGCCCTCGTTCACGTACAGCACGAAGACGACCTTGCTGACCGTGTCCGGGACGTCCGCGAGGAAGACCTCGACCTGCTCGACGTCGTGCCCCAGCGCGGAGTCGAGGGCCGCGACCGAGAGGTCGGACGACGTCATCTGGTTCCAGAAGACCAGGCTCTCGCGACCCACGGCGCGACCGTCGGCGCCGCAGAGCACCGCCGCGAGCGTCAGGCTCTCGGCCAGCGCCGGCTCCAGCGTGCGATCCCACTCGACGCCCACCGCGACCGCGGACAGCCCGGGGTTCTCCTTGGTCAGCGAGACGTTGCCGCCCCGGGCGATTCCACCGGTACTCACAGGTCACTCCCCGTAAATCGTGTCTCCAGGAAGATCCCCTGGGCCTCGAGCGCCCGCAGGTCGTCGTCGACGACGGCCTCGACGAGCTCCTCCGCGGCGCCGTGCAGGACTTCCAGCTGGTCGACGAGCCGCGCGTCGTGCGCGTGGTCGTGGTCGTGGCGCACGACGGCGAGGTGCCGGCTCACCGAGGTCGGCAGGTAGTCACCGGCCATGCCGCGGACGGCCACCCGCACCTCGGTCCGGATCTCGTCCCGTGCGAGGACGACGCGCAGCCGGTCCGTGACGCGCCGGGCGAGCACGACGGCGTCCGCGGGGAGCGTGCCCGCGGCCGCCTCGACCTGGGCGTCCGCCCGGTCGACCATCTGGGCCAGCTCGGCGCGCTCGTCCAGGACGGGCTCGACGGCCGCCGAGACAGCACTCGTCGCGCGGCCGAAGATCCGGCCGAACAGTCGTTCAGACATCGGTCGGGTCAGACCACGTCTGCCTGGCGGGTCCGCTCCACGTACGGACGTGCGCGCTCGACCTGCTGCTCGAGCTGCCCGATGGTGGTCGCCATGGTCTCGGTCGCCTGGGCGCGGAAGGTGTCGATGGCGTCCATGGTCGCGAAGACGTTCTCGAACGCGGCCTCGAGCTTCTGCACCTCGAGCGTGCTGGTGGCGGCCTGCTGCTGGATCTCGGCACCCTGCTGGCGCAGCTGGCGCGAGGTCGACTCGATCAGGTCCGAGGTGGTCGAGTTCAGCGCGTTGATCTGGTCGAGCACCAGCTTCTGCTGCCCGAGTGCCTGCGAGACGATCACCGCGGTCCGCAGTGCGGCCACCGTGGTGTTCTGCGCGCGGTCGACGCCGCGGACGAGCTCGAGGTTGTTCTTGCGGATCAGGTCCATCGCGAGGTAACCCTGGACCGAGACCGCCATCTGGGTCATGACGTCCTGGCTCCGCTGGCGGACGGCGAAGAGCACGTCCGAGCGCATCGCGTCGGCCTTCTCCTGCCGGCCGGAGACCTCGAGCTCGGCGATCTTCTCCTCGACGACCGTGTCGAGGACGTCGAGCTCGGCCTTGATCTCGCCGAGACGACCCATGGTCTCCCACAGGCGGTTGCGCTCGACGTCGATCGCGGCGTTGTCCTTGCGCAGCTCGTCCTGCCCCGAGGACAGCGAGCGGATGATCGAGTCCAGGTGCGACTGGGCGGACTGGTAGCGCGCGAAGTACCGGTCGATCTTGTTGCCGCCGGGCAGCCACTTCAGGACCTTCTTCACGCCGACGAGGTCGGCCCGGTTCGGGTCGAGCTCCGTGACGGTGTTGCGCAGGTCGACGAGCGTCCGGCCGACCTTGCCCTGCGGGCTCGACGCGGAGGCCTGGGCCGCCGGGCGCTCGAGCATGCGGTTCGAGGCCTGGGCGGACGCCCGCAGCTCCTTGGCCCCGAGCGCGCCGATGCCGTCGACGCGACGCGAGAAGTCCGGGGACTTCTCGTCCACCGAGACGAGTTCCGCGACGAGCACCTCGGCCTTGCGGCGGGCCTCGGTCTGCTTCTCCAGCGCGACCGGGCTCTGGGCCGCGACCGTGGACACGGCCTGCTCCGGAGTGACGACGGGAGGGGCCGCGGGGGCCTCGAGGATCAGGGGTGCCGCGGATGCGGTCGGCGTCGACATTGAACTTCTGCTCCGTCTTTTCGGCAATACGATTCTTGGCCGTCCTGACGATATGCGTTACCGCTTATAGACGGAGAAGTGACCGTATGACGGACACGCGAAGATCAACCCTTTCAGTCCGTGCTATCGGTTCGACCGAATATACCGGTTTGCACCTTTCCCATGCCGGGTACGACGACGCCCCGGCACCTTCCGTCGAGAAGGTGCCGGGGCGTCGTCGTGCGGGATCAGGCCAGGCGGCGGAACGCCAGCACACCGGCTCCGACCGTCAGGAGCCCGAGCGCGACGAGTCCGAGAAGTGCGAGATCCGCACCGGTCTCGGCCAGACCGCCCTCGTCCGTCACCTCAGCGGCGACGTCCGAACCCTCGGGCGACGGGATCGAGGTGCCGAGCACCTCGGAGTCCGGGGTCTCGGACGCCTCGGGCTCGCCCTCGGTCGACGGCGCCGTGGTCTCGGGGTCCGTGGGCTCCGTCGTCTCGGTCCCCGTCTCCGTGACGGGCGGTGCCGCGGCACAGGCGGGCGTCGCCGGCGGGTAGGAGAGGTCCACCGAGATCTCCGGGTTGACCTCGAGCGTCGCCGTGATGTCCCCCCGGGTCCACGCGAAGTTCCCGTCGGTCTCAACCCACGAGCCGTCCTCGGTCTGCGCCCAGCCCGGCCACCCGGTCGGCGTCTCGCCGTCCTCGGCGACCGAGGCACCGGGCCACAGCACCTTGCCCGAGAGCGTGCCGTCCGCACCGAGCTCGCCGAGCTCGACGGTCGACGTCTCGGTGCCGTCCGTCAGGACGATGCGTGCTGCGGTACCCGTCGACTGACCGTCCGGGTCCGTGAGGGTGACGTCGTAGAAGATCCACGGCGCGTCCTTCAGGCACTCGCCGGTGGCGACCGACCCGGTCAGAGCAGGCTCCTGCGGGGCGGGGCACGCCTCGAGCGAGTCGGTGAACGTCCAGGTCCAGGCGTCTGCCGCCTGCCCCTCACCCTCCGCCAGGACGAACCCGGGGTTGGGGAGCGCGGTGACGACGACGCCGTCCGCCGTGGTCTGCGTGCTGTACGTGACGCCCTCGACCTCGGGCAGCGTGGCCGTGATGTTCACGTCCGTGCCGCACTGGTCCTCGACGGTCGGCTCGACCGGCTCGACGACGACGGGCGCGGGCGGGCACTCGACCCCCGCCTCACCCAGGTCCACCGGCCAGGTGACCGTGGAGCCACCCTCGACGTCGGCGTTCTCGAGGATGTGCGCGGTTCCGTCGACGACGGCCGTGACGATCCACGCGCCGCCGACCTGGTCGGCCGAGTAGCTGACGCCGTCGATCTGCGGGAAGGAGATCCCGTCGGCGCCGAGACCGCACTGCTGGTCGACGACCGGAGGCGTCGCGGTCACGCAGTCACGGGTGTCCCGCTCGAACGTGAACCACTTGACCGACTCGTCGTTGGCCGAGTGGTTCGACAGGGCGTAGCCGTCCTGGACCGTGGCCTTGACCCGCCAGTCGCCCGACGGCGCGACCCATGCCTCGTACGAGACGCCGTCGACCTCGGGGAGGACGACCTCGTCGCCCTCGGTCCCGCACTGGTCGACGACGGTCGGGGTGGCCGCGGTGACCTCGATCGGCTCCCAGCAGTCGGCCGCCTCGTCGATGGTGAACGCGTAGGTCGCCTTGCCCGAGGGGCTCAGCTCCCACCCGTCACCGAGGTTCCCGTCGAACGAGAAGTCGGCCTCCGGCGTCGCGATCACGAGATAGTCACCGGCGGCGAGCGCACCCAGGTCGCCAGGCTTGCCGTTGTTCACGTCCGTGCCGTTGAAGACGTAGACCGACTTCACGCCGTCGAGCTCGGGGACGGAGACCGACCCGGCCGTGACGGACTGGCCGAACAGCTCACCCGGGACGGCCTCGCACTCCGCCTGCGTGACCTCGACCGCGGGGGTCGCGTCGCAGAGCTCGAACGAGTCGCCCTTGGTCCACTGCCACGAGTCGGGGTTCTTCGTGTCGCTCGGCTTGTCGGTGAGGATGTAGCCCTCGTCCGGCGTCGCGACGACCTTCAGGCCGTTCTTGGTCTCGGTGACCTCGTAGGAGATGCCCTCGACCGGCGTCGTGGTGGCCGACAGGTTCATCGACGCACCGCACTGGTCGTCCCACTCCGGGGTGACCGGCGTGACCTCGAGGGGCTCCCAGCAGTCGGCAGCCTCGTCGATGGTGAAGGCGAACGTCGCCTTGCCCGAGGGACTGAGCTTCCAGCCCTCGGCGAGCGCACCGTCGAACGTGAAGCCGTTGGCCGGCGTCGCGATCACGTTGTACGCACCCGGGGCCAGAGCACCGAGGTCGTCCGGCTTGCCGGTGCTGACGTCGGTGCCGTTGAACACGTAGACGGACCGGATGCCGACGAGCGACGTGACCTGGACCGACCCGTCGGTCACGTCCTGCCCGAACAACTCACCGGGGACGGCGGTGCAGACAGGCTGCACGACGTCGACCGACGGCGTCGCGGGCAGCGGCTCCCAGCAGTCGGCGGGCTGCTCGACCGTGAGGGTGTAGGTCGCCTTGCCGGACGAGCTGAGCTTCCAGCCGTCCGTCAGCGCGCCGTCGAACGTGTGCCCCGCCGCAGGCGTGGCGATCACGAAGTACTGACCCGGCTCCAGCTCCGACCAGCTCGACGGCTTGCCGTTGCTCGTGTCCGTGCCGTTGAAGACGTGGATCGACGAGATGCCCTCGTTCTTGGTGAACGAGACCGCGCCGTCGGAGAACTCCTGACCGAACAGCTCACCCGGGACGGCCGTGCAGACCGGCTGCGTGAGCTCGAGCGCGGGCGTGACCGGCTCGAGCACGGGCTCGGGCGCGGCGAACGTGAAGGTGTGGCAGTTGAACGTCATCGACGAGATGACCCCGTCACCGGCCGGACCGGTGCCGAGCGAGTACCCGACGTAGCGGACGTTCGCGTCCGGGTACAGGGCGAGCCACTCGTCGAGCGTGCCGTAGCCGCTCGAGTTTCCGCTGAAGTAGGTGCTCTCGACGGGCGCGTCGAACGTCGTCTTGGTGAACCACCACTGGTCAGCGCGGGTCGGGTAGTTGTACGCCTCATTGACCAGGACGCCGTCCCACTTGTCGTCGCCGTTCAGGTCGACACCCATCTGGAGCCCGGGCGCCGTACCGGTCCCGGTCCACTCCATCGACGGAGCACCGGCGACCGCGAGGTCGAACGAGAGACCGTTGTAGCCGACAGCCTTGCCGCCCTGAGGGTTGTGAACCTCAAGACCGGCGGTCGTGACCTCGGACGAGCCGCCCGAGTGGCTCTCCGACGTGTCCCAGTCCGTCAGGTCCGCGAACGTGACCGTCTCGAAGGACTCGCACTGCTGGACGACCGGGACCTCGGGGTAGGAGCACGGCTGGTTCTCGTTCGTCGAGAACGTGCCCTTCTTGCCACCGTCCCAGAAGATCGAGACACCAGCAGCCGGCGACGTCAACGCGTGATACGTCCGGTCACCATCAGCAGGCATCGTGCCCTCCAGCAGCGCCGGACCGTTGCCCACACGCATCTGCCAGGCCGTCTCGACCGACGACTGCTGAATCACCTGAACGATGTAGTCACCAGCAGCGAACTCCTGACCACCCGGCACGTTCTCCACCGGACCGTCCTGCGTCGCCAAGCACACGAACCCAGCATTCAGCTTCGGGGCGACCACCGGCTCGGGGTAGGAGCACGGCTGGGTCTCGTTCGTCGAGAACGTGCCCTTGCTTCCACCGTCCCAGTGAATCTTCACGCCATCGACGGCCGACTTCAACGCGTGATACGTCCGGCCACCATCGGCCGGCATCGTGCCCGTGAGCAGCGGCGTCTGGTTCCCGACGCGCAGCTGCCAGTCCGTCTCGACCGACGACTGCTGAATCACCTGAACGATGTAGTCACCAGCAGCGAACTCCTGACCACCCGGCACGTTCTCCACCGGACCGTCCTGCGTCGCCTTGCACACAAACCCAGCATTCAGCTTCGGGGCGACCACCGGCTCGGGGTAGGAGCACGGCTGGGTCTCGTTCGTCGAGAACGTGCCCTTCTTGCCACCGTCCCAGAAGATCGAGACACCAGCAGCCGGCGACGTCAACGCGTGATACGTCCGGCCACCATCAGCAGGCATCGTGCCCTCCAGCAGCGCCGGACCGTTGCCCACACGCATCTGCCAGGCCGTCTCGACCGACGACTGCTGAATCACCTGAACGATGTAGTCACCAGCAGCGAACTCCTGACCACCCGGCACGTTCTCCACCGGACCGTCCTGCGTCGCCAAGCACACGAACCCAGCATTCAGCTTCGGGGCGACCACCGGCTCGGGGTAGGAGCACGGCTGGGTCTCGTTCGTCGAGAACGTGCCCTTGCTTCCACCGTCCCAGTGAATCTTCACGCCATCGACGGCCGACTTCAACGCGTGATACGTCCGGCCACCATCGGCCGGCATCGTGCCCGTGAGCAGCGGCGTCTGGTTCCCGACGCGCAGCTGCCAGTCCGTCTCGACCGACGACTGCTGAATCACCTGAACGATGTAGTCACCAGCAGCGAACTCCTGACCACCCGGCACGTTCTCCACCGGACCGTCCTGCGTCGCCTTGCACACAAACCCAGCATTCAGCTTCGGGGTGGCGGCCGACGGCACCTCGACCTTCTGCACCTCGCGGTACGAGACGTGGCTGATGTCCTGCACCTGGCCGTTCCCGTTCGTCGCGGGCGACGAGATCGTGACGCTCGCCGACGGCGTGTCGAGCTTGTCGTACTTGACGACCTTCGCCGCCTTCACGCAGGTCTCGTCGATGAGGTAGCCGTCCCGCGCGGTGACGGTGTAGGTCTTTCCGCTCAGTCCGTCGACCTTGGTCCAGCCAGCGCTGCCGTCGGAGTTGCAGGTCTCCTGCCCGTTGCCGTTGCCGCTACCGGCGATCGCCATCGGGACGGCGACGACGGCTCCGAGGAGCACGAGGGCGATCGCGATGATCATCGCGATCGAGGGTCTCAAGGACTTGACATTCATGCAGGATTGCTCGCTCTCACGACGCGTTCAGAAGGGTGGCCGAGGAGACTCTAGGACGCTTGTCCAACTGCCAGGAAGCCCCAGTTTCCGGGCCATATGAGGCGGAGAGGCAAAATTCATCCGGTTTATGCCCCACCAGGGGTCAAACTCGGGCAATTCGGACGCTTCGTGTTACCGAAATGTAATCTACTTTTCACCCTCCCCGATCCAGGATTCGGACGCCGCGCGGGTCCGCGAGCGCGACGACGCGGGCCCCGAGCGTCGAGGTACGTAGATTGCTCATCGTGTCGGCGGCGTATCAGGATGACGGTCGGCCGCAGCGACGCGCGGCGCTCACACTCCCGGAGGTCTCGATGCCCGACACACCCGCTCCCGTCCCGCCGCAGGACGCCACCGGCTCCGCGACGCAGCCGTTCGTCGTCTCGGAGGCGCAGTTCGACCAGATGTTCCCGTCGCGGAACTCGTTCTACACCTACGCCGGTCTGGTCGACGCGCTGAAGGCGTACCCGGAGTTCGCGAGCACGGGTGGCGAGGAGGTCGCCAAGCGTGAGGCCGCGGCCTTCCTCGCCAACGTCGACCACGAGACGCTCAACCTCCAGTACGTCACGGAGATCAACACGGCCCTGTACGGCAACTACTGCGACCCCGCACAGCCCTACGGCTGCCCCGCGGGCAACGACGCCTACTTCGGCCGCGGGCCCATCCAGCTGAGCTGGAACTTCAACTACAAGACCGCCGGCGACGCCCTCGGTATCGACCTGCTTCACCACCCCGAGCTCGTCGAGACCGACGCGTCCGTCGCCTGGCAGACCGGCATCTGGTACTGGATGACCCAGCCCGGCGAGGGCGAGTTCACCGGTCACGAGGCGATCGTCGACGAGCACGGGTTCGCCGAGGCGATCCGGGCCATCAACGGACCGCTCGAGTGCGACGGCGGCAACCCGCGCCAGGTGCAGTCACGGGTCGACCGCTTCGTCGCCTTCTGCGACATCCTGGAGACGACGCCCGGACACCATCTGTCCTGCTGACCGCCCCCCACGCACGAGGCCCGGTGAGGATCACTCCTCACCGGGCCTCGCGCCGTCGTCGGACGTGCCGACCGGATCAGGTCAGCAGCTGAGGTTGTTCCCCGGCGTCGTGCCGATGATCGACGTGAACTCCTGGAAGTAGTTCACGCGCGCCTGCACCTGCCCGGTGTTGCCACCGTTGCACTCCAGTGCGCCGTTGATCGAGCGGATGCTCTCACCGAAGCCCGCACCGTTGACGATCGCCTCGTGGCCGGTCATGGTGCCCGGGCCGTTCTGCGTCATCCAGTACCAGATACCCGTCTGCCAGGCGACGGAGGAGTCCTCCTGGACGAGGTTCGGGTTGTTCAGCAGGTCGATGCCCAGCGCGTCGCCCGCGGCCTTGTAGTTGAAGTTCCAGCTCAGCTGGATGGGCCCACGGCCGTAGTACGCCGCCTGTCCGGCAGGGCAGCCGTACGGCTGGTTGGCGTCGCAGTAGTGCGGGTAGTTCGCGGTGTTGATCTCCGTGACGTAGCGCAGGTGGCCCGTCTCGTGCGCGATGTTCGCGAGGAAGGCCGCGGCCTCACGCTTGGCGACCACGTCGCCGCCCGTGCTCGCGAACTCCGGGTACGCCTTCAGCGCGTCGACCAGACCGGCGTAGGTGTAGAACGAGTTCCGCGACGGGAACATCTGGTTGAACTGCGCCTCCGTGACCACGAAGTCGGAGGACGGCGCGGTGGTCGTCGGGTCCGGTGTGGGGTCGGTGGTGGGGTCCGTCGTCGGATCGGTGGTCGGGTCGGGCGTCGGGGTGCTGCCGCCACAGGCGACACCGTTGCGCCACGGGCCCCACGGGCCACCCGTGCCCGGCTCGTCGTTGAGCGTCCAGTACGAGGCGGTCCAGTTCTTGCCGTCGATCGAGACGACGTCGCCCCCGGTGTAGACGGTCGAGGACGACCACGCGGCGGCACACGTGGCAGCCGCGGCGCGCTGCGCCGTCGAGACCGCGACGGCCATCGTCGCCACGAGCGCGAGAACCGCCGCCAGGGCGGTGAGAAAGAAGACACGGCGAGCAGGCGTCGTCGCCCGGGCCGTGGAGGAATGGTTGAGAGCAGACACGCGTATCTCAGCCTTCGTCGAAGTTCCCCGCACACGCGGGCTTCTTGCCAGCGTGACCAGGGACGACGCGGTGCGCAACACACTTACGGGACAATACGTACACGGGCCTGGCCGGTACGGGTCACTCCGTGCAGTGCACGCACAGCCCCGTCGACGGCAGCTCCATGAAGCACCTCGGGCACGGGACCGGCTGCGGCACCGACGGCTTCTCGGCGACCTTCGAGGCGCGCGCCGCCTTGATCACGGGCGCTTCCGGCTTCTCCCCCGGCGCGACGTAGCGCACCGAGAAGCGCGAGCCCTTCGGGTACCAGCGCGCGACGTCGAGCCCCAGGTACTTCTCGTCCAGCTCCGCGTCGCCGTGGCCGTCGAAGACCCACCGAGAGGTCTCGTCGTCGTGCCACCACCCGTCGATCCACCACGCGCCCGCCACCACGCCGTCCCGGACCGCCAGCGCGACCTGCGTCGCCTCCGGTCCCTTGCGACGCACCGCACCGACCGCCCAGCCCGTGTGCGAGGCCTCGTACAGCGCGTCTGGCGACACCTCGTCGTCCAGGTGGGACAGGCGGATCAGGACGACGCGGTGAGAGATGGCCTTCGGCATGCGGACCCTGTTTCTCGCCGGGCAGGACCGCGGCGGTGGAGTACGGCCCGACGACGTGGGCCGGCACTGGTCGGAGAAGATCCCGGGAGGACTGGAATCTCACCGGTCACAGACGGTCGACGACGAGTACGTGGACATCACCCACGGTAGCCCAGTCGGGGACACCGCCCCGACACGGCGACGCAGGGTCAGACCCAGGCCTGCCCGTCTTCGACGGCGACGGGCGAGTCCTCCTCGGGTGCCTCGGCCGCCTCGGGCTCCGGTGCCGGCGAATTTCTCGGTGAGAACGCCGTCAGCTCCCGCGCAGCCACCCGCGCGGAGACGTCGGCGCGCAGGGCGACCGAGCCGCTCGCACGCTCCGTCTCAAGCCCGTCCGCCCACTCCGTACCGGCGACCCGCGGAATCCAGACGATGGACCGGCGCACGTAGTGCTTGCGGTTCTGCTGACCCAACGGCGTGAACATGTCGTTGACGAACGCCGTCGCGTCACCGATCGTCGCGCGGTAGAACTCCGGCTCGGCGAGCACCTCGCCGTCACCGTAGATCCCGACCCGCGTCACCCGCCGGGCAGGGAGCCGGATCTCGTCCGCCTCCACGACCTCGCGCACGTGCCCCGCAGCCTCCTCGGCAAGCTGGGTCGACGGGTACCCGGAACGCCAGAACTCGACCAGGCGTCGACGGACGCTCGCGTGGCTCTCGCTCACGTCGATGTCGACGGCCGGGTACCCGCCCGGCTCCTCGACGGCGTTCCTCTCCTTGAAGAGCTCGTACGCCCGCAGGTAGTTCTCCGTGTTCCAGCCCCGCCGGTAGATCGTCTGGATGCACGTGACGATCAACGAGGTCGGCAGCTCGTCGTCGACCGAGACCTGCTGCGCGACGGCGGTCGCCGCCGGCAGCGCATCCACCGCAGACTCGGGGATGTGCGGCTCGACGGACGGCACGGTGCCGAACCCTCCGTGCAGCACGTGCCCGATCAGCTCGGTCCAGTCGACCAGGAGCCGGTAGACCAGGGCGAGACGCCGCGCCTCACGCCCCGAGTGCACGTAGTTCTCGGCCGCACGCACCCGGCGGTCACGCGCCTCGACGACCTCCCACTGATACCGACGGATCGCCTTGTAGTAGGCGTGGTTGGCGACGATCAGCACGACCACAGCCCCGACGAGCAGACCCACCGTCCACCACACGGCCGTCCACAGCGACTCGTCCATGAGGTAGACGACAGCCCACGCGACCAGCGAGAACACGAGCCACAGCAGCGGCGCGATCCGCCACGTCGAGATCAGCCGACGCTGCGCTCGGACGAGGGTCTCGTGCGGCGGCGGCTCAGGGGCGAGGGCCTGCTTCGCCGCCTCGTGCCGCTGCTCGTGCCCACGACGGCGCTCCTCGATCTTTGAGGACAGGCGGTACAGGAGCGACCCCCGTGCCGACTCCGTCGTGTCGCGGAACGACTTCAGGTCGCGCTCAGCCTCCTCGGCGGCGCGGTCTGCGAGCTGGGCGGGGGTGTCGACGGGCTCGGTCGGGGTCTCGACGGGCTTGGTCTCGACAGGCTCGACCGGCGATTCGGGGTCGGTCTCGGTCTCGGTCTCGACAGGCTCGACCGGCGGTTCCGGCTTGGTCTCGGGCTCGGGCTCGACAGGCTCGACCGGGGGTTCCGGCTCGGTCTCGACAGGCTTGGTCTCGACTGGCTCGACTGGCTCGACTGGCTCGACCGGCGGTTCCGGCTCGGTCTCGACAGGCTCGACCAGCGGTTCGGGCTCGACCCGCGCGGCGGCCTCCTGCGCGTGGAGCTCTCGGGCCTTGGCTCGAAGCGCCGTCGCACGCGCCTGACGCCGCTCGCCCTCGGCCCGGATCTCGGCGGGCTCCGGCCGGACGACGCGCCCGTCCTCCCCGTGCACCGCCAGGAACGGCGCCGGGGCGAGGTCGTCCGCACCGAGGAGCTCGCGCTGCCCCGCGTACGTCGGCTCGTCGAACCCCTCGGGCAACGACCCGCCGTCGTTCAGGGAGAAGCAGAACTCCCGCAGGTCGGCCCACGTCCGCGGCGACGGGACGGCGATGCTCTCGGCCTCACGCTCTGCCTCGATCTGCTCGATCTCCGCGGACTGGGTCCGGAGCCACTGCTCGGCGTGCGCTCGCAGGCTCGACGGCGACGAGGGGCCGAACCGCACGATCGTGTCGCTGTCCTCCCCCACCAGTCCGCGCGTCGCGGCGCGCTCGATCTTCTGCTTGCCGATGCCCACGGTCCACTTCGCGACCGTCCCGACGGTCCGCAGGTTGAACCGCGCGGCCTCCTTGAAGGTCCGCCACGGCGTCTCCTGGCGACGGCGCGGGCGGTCGATCGACACGCGCTCCGCCTCGCGCCACGTGGACCCCTGCTCGACGTGGTCGAGCGCGCGCTGGACCAGACGTGCCGGGTCTGCGGCGCCCCGGCCCCACGTGGAGAACGCGCCCGCTCCGACGGGCTCGTCCTCGACGGTCTCCATCGCGCGCGACGTCATGCGCCGCGCGACGTCCTCGCCCACGACGGCTCGTACCGAGAAGCGCACGACCACGGAGTCGCCGTCGTGCGTGGTGGAGTCGGACTGGACGAGGTCGAGCGCGCCGCCGGGGACGCCGTCGAGCACCCCGCCGACCGCGCACAGGGCCGACGCGGCGTGCCCGAGGAAGTTGGACCCGTCGCGGACGAACACGCTCGCACGGTCGAGGTCGGGCCGGTCCTCGGACGAGATCACGGCATTGACGTCCCACTCGGCGATCAGCATCTCAGGATCGAGGTCGACGACGCCGCTCGCCGGGATGACGACGTTCGCCCGGACCAGGCGCGTCCCCCCGCGCTTGCCGTCGCTCGCCCGGGGCAGGACTCCGCGGATCTGCTGCGCCACGAGTCGTCCGACCTCGACGAGCTCACGGTCTGCCTTCTCTCCCGGGACGGCGAGATGCCCGACGACGACGCGGAGCGTGGCGAGCCGGTGACGGCCGACGGCGCGGAACAGGTCCGTCGTCGTGACCCCCTCGTCGTCGATCAGGTCGGCCTCGACGGCGGGCGGGCCGTACTCGCTCGCGGTGATGCCCCCGGGCCGCACCCACAGCGACGAGCCGATCAGGCCCTGGGCCGCCCAGCTGGCGACGAGCGACTCGAGCTCGTCGCCGCGGGCGCCGTCCCCGACGAGGAAGACGGTGAGCTGATCTGTGGTCACGCCCACCCTCCGTCTTCGCTCTCGAGCTCGAGGGCGTCGACGGCGCGGCGGAGGTCGCCGAGCGCGGCGATCACGACGTGGCGCAGGTCGAACATCGGGGGCGAGTCGAGCATGTCGTGCTGCTGCTCGATCTTGTCGAAGTAGGCGCCGAAGCGCTGGATGAAGCGGTTGAAGCGCGCGGAGGCCTCCTCCCGACGGCTCGACCACGTGCCGGCGGCGTCCGGTCCTGTGCGGTGGTTCTCGCCGTTGAGGATCCAGCGGCGCAGCTCGCGGCCGATCTCCTCGTACCCCGCGTCGCTGCCGCTGCCGGAGCGGCCGAGGTCGAGGAGCCGGCTGTAGGGCGCGATCGGCTCGAGGGACTCCTTGTTGTTGACCTCGAGGAGCGCCAGGTTGATGCCCTCGAGGATCGCCGCGAGCGCGTCGGGGCCGTCGAGACGGCCGCCCCCGGACAGCAGCGGCGAGGGGAACGAGACCATCTCGCCGCTGATGCCGTTGCGCGCGGGCACGTAGATGCCCGCGGCGTCGTCGCGGAGGTCGAGCTGGCCGAGGGCTCCGGCGACGAACCAGCCGCGGACCATCGACTCCAGCACCCCGGGAGACATCGGCAGCGACTCGGAGAGGGGCCGTGCCCGGCGCCAGCGCCAGAACTCCGAGCGGGAGTCGCTGGCCTTGGACCGCGCACCCCACTCGGCCTTGATCGGCCGCATGAGGCTGTCGAAGACGACAGGCTCGTAGGGCTCCCCGAGCACCGTGAAGATGTCGATGAAGTCGACCTTGGCGTCGCCGAAGGCCTTGTCGACCTTCTCGGACCACTGGTTGCGGGACTCCAGCACGCGGCGGATCAGGGACTGGGCGGGCGACTTGGACGAGAAGGGGATCTCGCTGAAGGTGGCCGTGTACTTGATCTCGTGCTTCTCGTGCACCTGCACGAGCACCGCGGGGTTGATGCTGACGAGCGGGGCGGCCCCGTTGAGGGCGGCGATGAACTGGCCCTCGAACCGCTCGAGGCGCCGCATGTGCTCGGCCGGCTCGGCCTTCTCGGGGTCGAGGTAGTGCGAGAGCCCCTGGGCCATGAACGCGCCGACGGTCGTGCCCGGGCGGGTCAGCCAGGTCTCGGCACGCCCGAGGACGTCCTCGGCGCGCGCGGCCAGGCGGAACGAGGCCCGCGTCGGCACGGCGGTGGCGGAGGCGACGACCTGGTGGTCGCGCGGCACCCAGGCGGCCTCGGGCCGGATCAGCGTCTGCCCCGCGGCCTCGACCGAGTCGACCCCGAGGATCACCTGGACGTCGGCGTCCGCGCGGTGCGAGACGCCGTCGTCGGACGCGACGGTGCGCTGGACGAGGTCGTCGAGGATCTGCGGGTAGGACTCGGGCGGGTCCACGAGGAACTCGTTGGGTGCGGGGCGCAGACGGGTGGGGACGACGTCGCGCTCCGGCCAGGACTCGACGATCTCGCCGTCGCTCGCGAGCTTCTGGTACGCGTGGGAGACCGCCTCGGTCAGCGGGGCGAGCACGTTCTCCGCGAAGTCGGGCAGCAGGGAGACCGCGAGCTCGCGGACCTCTGCCTCGGCCTGCGAGCGCAGTGCGTCCACGGCAGCCCGGATCGCGTTCTGGATGAGCTCGCTCTCGGCGGTGATCACGGTGCTCGAGTTCTCGCCGAGCGCGCTCTGCACGTACCCGTGCAGTCCGGCGGCGCTGCGCTTGTAGCTGGCGGCCTCGCTGCTGAGCTCCTCGCGGACGTGCGTGAGCTCGGTGTCGAGCTTGCCGAGCACCTCGACCATGACGGGCGCCCCGTTGAGCGCGATGCTCTTCGACGTCTGCGCGACCAGGTGGCGCTGGATGTCGGTCGTCCACCGGGCGGCTCGCGCGTGCCGGGCCTCGCGCTGCTGCGAGAGGAACGACGACGCCCGGTCGTTGACCGTGTTGATGACGGTGCGGCGGATGTTCTCCACCGTGTCGCCCTTCTTGGGGATCCTCTCCTTGACGAGCTCGAGGACCTTGCGGGCAAGGAGCTTGCGGGCATCGTCCTGGTCGGTCGGCCGTAGCGCGTCGATGATGTCGTTGTTCTCCTGGCCGCGCTCGTCCAGCCCGGAGTGCCGCAGAAAACCGCCGAACGCCGACTCCGCGGCCTCGCGGATCACCTGCTTCTCGGTGCGGTCGTCGCCGGAGCGGCGCAGCTCCTCGTGCCGGTGCAGAAGCCGCGTCGTCGCGGAGCGGGCGAGGTGCTGGGACGCGTAGTCGCGGAACCGGTCGCGGCCGAGGCCGACGCGTGCCGACCCCATCGCCGAGAGCGGCGTCTCCGTCCCGGGCGAGTGCAGCGGCAGGTGGTCGGGCACCGACGACGCGGAGTTCGACCAGTTGGTCTGGACGTACGCCGAGAGGTAGTCCTGGAGGGTCGGGCTCGTCACCCACGAGGCGAGCGACCGGCCGAGCGCCCGGTAGATGTCGTTCTGCGAGGCGTAGCTGACGAACTCGTTGCTGCTGCCCACGATGTACGGGAACCGGGGGCCACTCCGGACGGCGGCGCCGAGCTGCAGACCGTACTTGGCGAAGAGCTCGGTCGTGGCCTCCGAGGGTCCGCTGGCGTTCCAGTACCCGTTGAGGATCTCGCCGATGGTCGCGAGCGAGTTGGGCCGGACCCCGCGACGGTTCTCCTCCGGCAGGTAGTCGAAGACGTCCGGGGCGTACAGCAGCCCGACGATCTCCGAGGCCCACTTGTCCCCCAGCGAGCGGACGGCGTCGCAGACGTCCACGACAGCGCCGGCGCCCGAGCCACCGGCGATCGAGGAGACGACCACGACCGTGGGCGAGTCCTTCGACGTCGACGCCCCGGCACCGAGCAGCCGCGTGACCTCCGCGAGCTCTCCGTCGACCTCGGCGCCCGTGAGCTGGCGGCGCGCCGTGTTGAGCGCCTCCTTGATGCGCGTCATGCCCGCCACCGTGATGATGCGGCCGAGCGCGCGGTACTGGCCCGCACCCTTGGACGCCGGGACGTTGACCTTGTTCGGGTCGGGCCGCCAGCTCGCGACGGCGTCCCGCAGGTGCGGCCCGCCCTGGTTCACCATCGCGGCGTCGATGGTCCGGTAGTCGACCCCGCTCGCGACGAGGCCCTGGTAGTCGCGCTCCGGCAGCTGTGCCGGGAGGTCGCGGTCGTCACCGTCGGCGTGCGTCGGGACGTCGATGTGCACGAACTGCCAGGCCTGCGGGAGGTCGCCCTCCCAGCCTGCCTGGGCCAGTCGACGCGTCAGGTCGTCGCGCACCACACGGAGGGTCTTGCCCCCGGAGCCACCGACACCGATGAGGAGGAATGGGCGGAGCATCGTGGAACCCTTCGTCGTGCTGTCGAGATCGTGGTCAGGATGGAGTGGCGTCCGCGGTCAGCGGCCGTCACCGAAGAGGTCGTCGTCGGACGACGGACCGAACGGGTCGCTGCTCGGCGGTCCGCCGTCGAACGGGCTCGAGTCGGGCGATGCCGGGTCGAACGGGCTGCGTCCCGCCGTCGGGGTGCTCCCGGTGGATCCGGCGCTCCCCGTGCCGAAGAGGTCGTCCGCCGAGCGGCTCGGGGCGGTGTCCGCGCCGGCCGACGTCGCTGCGCCCCGGTCGCGGCGCTCCTTCGGCTCCTTCGGCGGGCGTTCCGCGGCCTGCCGGGCGACCGCCGCGGCACGGACCGTGTCGACGACCGAGTCCCAGCCCTCGTAGGCCGCGAGGTCGTCCGACCATCGCGAGGCGGGCGTCGTGAGACCGTTCTTGCCGTCCGCGAGCACGACGAGCCGTGCCGCGATCTCGTCCTCCGCGGCGTCGGCCGGCGAGACGACGAGGAAGAACTGGCGGGTCCCGGGGATGTCGACGGGCGCGCTCCGGCCCTTGTCGTCCATGACCCGCAGGCCGGCGGTGTCGTTGGTGACGACGATCGCCCCGTCGTCGGACCGGACGACGCCCTGCACCTCGGCGAACGGGTTCCACAGTCCCTGGCGACCGAACGTCAGCCCGCGCGTGTCGAACGACCCCTGGTTGCGGCGCTCGGCGACCGGCCCGAAGTCGAGATCGCTGAGCAGGCTCGGCTCGCCGGCCTCGTCCCGGGGCTCGGTGCGGCGCAACCCACCGGGCGTCAGTACGACGGGGACCGCGGCGACGTTCATGGTGTCGCCGAGCGCGTACCGCTCGACGAGCATTCGCGTGAGCCAGCTGACGACCCAGGCGATGAGGAGGGCCAGGAGCATCAGCCCGAGGACGAGGCCCCAGCGCTCCACCTCGTCGACGGGTCGCGTCATCGTGGCGTTGACGGGCAGGTCGACGGTGAGGTCCTCGTCGGCACCGACCCCGGTGAGCGTCACGGGGATGGTGCCGGTGATCCGGCCGTCGGCGGGCAGGCGGGTCGAGACCTCGACGTCGGAGGTCACGGTCTCGCCCGCCGGGATCTCGACGCAGCCGTCCGCGCTCGTCAGGGTCACCGCGCCCGCGGACTCCGGGCCGGACACGTCCGCGGTGCCGAAGCAGGCCTCGGTGTCGCCATCCTCGCTGCCGGTGAAGGTGACGGTCCCGGTGGACGGCTCGTCCCCGACGACGTCGGGCAGGTCGAGCCGTCGCGTCTCCATCGTGGCGTACGACGGCGGCAGCGCGGCGGGCACGGAGGTGGAGCTGACGACGGGGCCGAGCGCGATGCCGCTGGGTGCGCTCAGCGCCGTCGCGGTGGCCGTGAGGTCGACCTCCGTGACGCCGCTCGAGGCGGGCACCGTCACCTCGGCGGTGAAGGTGCCGTCGTCGTTGCTCGACAGGTCGACGGGCTCGCCGTCCATCGTCAGCGTGACGTCGTAGCTCCCGAGGGTCTCGGGGTCGATGCTCGAGCCGTCGGCGTGGCTGGTCGAGACCTCGATCTGGGACGGCTCGCCGAGCACGATCCCGTCCGCGGCGTCCACGCCGAGGGTCGCCCGCCAGAAGTAGTAGAGGTCGATCGCGCTCTGCCCCGCGGGGTCCGCGACCAGACGCCACGTGCCGCCCGGCGACCCGCCGCCGCTGAAGGTCACGTCCGCCGTGACCAGGCCGTCGCGCGACGTCGTGACCACCGTGGCGTCGTCGACCTTCACCGTCTCGCCGTTCAGGGTGACCGTGTCGCCGTCCGGCGAGATCAGCGTGGGCGCGTCGGTCCCCTCGTCGAGCTGCACGACGGCGCGGAAGCCCCCGATCCCCTCGTCGACGGCGAAGTCCAGGGTTCCGTCGGTGCACGCCTCCTCCGGGCAGAGCGCGGACTGGCCCGGGGTGGCGCCGTCGATCAGCGCGCCGGCGCCCGCGAAGAGCCGGCGCAGACCGTCGGGCTGGTCCGCCCGCAGATACGCCCCGGCGGAGTCCTCGGCGGCGATCGGGACGTGCCCGCACTCGACGCCGCCCCCGCCCGTGCCCTCGGCGATCGCGCGCAGGAACTCGCGGTCCGCCTCGGTGACGGTGCTGGAATCGCCCTCGATGAAGAGGGCGAGAGCGATGATCGAGACGTCGTCACCGCGGACGCCGTCGACGACGCCGTTGGCCGTGCACAGGTCCTCGCGCGCGGACTCGGTCGCCGCGCCCTCGCCGGTGCCGTCGACGTCGAGCCGGCCGTCGGTGAACCAGAGCACCGTCTTGCAGGTGGTGCCGTCGAGATCCTCGGCGCGCGCGTCGAGCGACTGCTGCGCCCCGGTCAGCGCGGCGCGGTAGTCGGTGAGGTTGGCGGTGTCGCGCTCCGGGAGCTGGTTCTGTGCGGCCGTGACGAGCAGCTCGCCGTGCGCGCCGTCGACCGACCCCCAGCCGACGAGCTCCTCGTAGGTCGACCCGAAGACCGCGAGGCTCGTCTCGACCGTGAGGCCGTCGCCGGCGTCGCCCTGCAGCCCGCTGAGCGAGTCGACCGCGGTCTCCACGGCCCCCACGCGGGCCGCCCCGGGGTCGGTCTCCTGCAGGCTGCCGGACTCGTCGACCACGATCGACGCGAGCAGCGTGTCCGCGGAGGCGACACAGGACGAGACGTCGGCGAACCCGTCGGCGCCCGCGTCGCTGAGGTCCCCACCGGCCGCCACCGCCGGCACGACCGTGACGAGGGACGCCGTCGTACCGATGACGAGGCCCAGGGCGGCGGCGACGATCCGCCGCGTCCGGGCTACCACTTGGCGATCTCGGTGGCGAGGAGGAAGGCGTGCACGAGGCCGGCGAGGATCCCGAGGACGAGCGCCACGGTCACGACCTTGTCGGCCCAGCCCTGCGGCCGGAACTCGCGCTCGGTGCGCGCCTTGTTGCGGCCGGTGCGGTAGAGGCTCGCGAAGACGACCGTCACGACGGCGCCGATCAGATACCCGGCGATCGTGACGGAGAGGAGCGCCGAGGAGGAGAGGCCCCGACTCAGGGGCACGAGGGCGACGGCGACCAGTGCGCTCGCCATCGCGACGACCGCGAGCGACACCGGTGGCTTCACCGACTCCGCCGACTGCGACGTCGTGGACTCCTCCAGGTACATCGACCCTCCTCGGTCGTTGACATCACCTGTATATGCGCACCTGGTGACCCGTGCATGTTCAAGACGGCGGAGCAGCGCGCGCCGACCCTGCATTTCGTGTGATGCACACTATATCGAACGGCCCACAGGCCGCTGTCAGGCTCACTCCGTGAGAGGCCACGCGGTGCCCGTCAGCAGCACGGTCTCCCCGCAGCCGCCCAGGATCTCGGCCAGCGCGTCGCGCTCCGCAGCGTCCACCGTCAGGCCGTACGTCGACTTCACCGCCACCATCTGCGCGGCGTACCCGCACCGCGAGCCCTCGTACGGCGGAAGCCACTCCGCGACGTCGTCCGCCTGCTTCTGCTGGTTCAGCTCGCCGTCGACGGCAAGAAGGTTCAGCGGGTCGTTCGAGAACGCCTCACGCTCCGCGTCGGTCCACGCCGCGGCACCCGACCGCCACGACTCCGCCATCGGGACGACGTGGTCGATCTGCACCAGGGCCGACGTCTCCCAGCCGCGCTCGAAGTAGGTCCGCTCGCCGCTGTACGGGTCGTCGAGCCACCCGTTCTCCACGAGACAGGCGTCGCGCATCTCGACGTCGTCGAGGTCCCGGGCTAGGACATCGTTGCGAGTGTCGCAGCCGTTGCCGTCCGTGTCGGACCACCCGTCGCCGTAGCGGTCGCGGTCGTACCCGCTCGAGGTGCCCTCGGGCGCGACGTCGACCGTGTCGAGGACCGCGAGCCACGCGGCGCCGGTGTTCGGGGTCGCCGGCGTCGTCGCGCTCGGCTCCGGCGCCGGCTCCGGGGTGGGCGTGGTCGTCGCTTCCGTCGCCTCGGTGGGCGACGGTTCGGCGGGCTCCGTCGGAGCGGACGTCGTGGGCGACGCGACGACCGGGGGCGCGGGTGCGTCGTCGCCAGCTCCCCCGACGATCACGACGGCGCCCACGATCAGCGCTCCTGCCACGGCACCGCCGAGGGCGTAGGGCCACCACGGGCGGCGAGAGCTCGGCGCGTCGGCCGGCGGCGGGGCGGCCGGGGTGTCCCCGAAGAGGTCGTCGTCGGACGGCGAGCGGGTTGAGCCGCTGGGCGAGTGCGGGGCCGTGCCCCAGAACTCGTCGTCGGACATGCCGTCGCCGGCCGGCCGGCTGCTGTCACGGCTGCGGCCCACGGCAGGGTCCTCTCGGTCGGCGGTCGGGCGGCGGTGCTGTGGTGCTGGCCCTGCCCGGGTCCCTCAAATGGTAAGCCTCGCTCGAAGGAAGCTCAGCAGATAGCCCCGCTCACGAAAGGCCCGTCACAAGCCCCTGCGAGACCGGGAGCCCTCGCGCGCGTGCCAGCTTCAGGCGTGGGGAAGTGCGAGCCATACTCGCCCCTCACAGCGAGAAGGAGTAGATGGAGCTCGCAGGGAATCTGCGCCCGCAACTACGGCGAGAGCGCCTGAGAGAGGGTGCTATCACCGAACCCGAGGTCACGAAGTTGACACACTTTCTACCGCAATACGTATATGCCGCTTGCCTCATCGTGGGATCACCGCCCCAGGGCAGCCTCGAACCACTCGACCGAAGAGATCAAAGGACGCGCCCGGTGACAACCCTGACCTACACCCCGATCGGAAACAAGGCATTCAGCGTCCGGTTGGAGTCACCGTACGGGCATGTGCTCCGTCTCAAGAGCGGTGTTGCAGATACCGCACCAGAAACGGGGGGGGGTGACGCCGAACTCATCGAGAACCCGACTCTGGTCGAGCTGATGTGGGCGTACGGGAAGAACGAGTTCAGATCCCGCGAGAAGAAGACGGAGGCGCACGCCGTGCACCCGAAGAGAACCGACTCGATGTAGAAGTCAGCTCTCGCACTCCCCCCGGATGGACCCGGTCGCCGCGACCACAATGCCGTCGCCGGCAAGCTCGAGGACCAGCGGGTACGTCATTCTGGTGGCAGCGCGCGGGCAAAGTACGCCGTGGCCCGGCGCGAGATCTCATTCCCCTCATCAAGTGCCCGGTTCCGCATCCTCCCCTCACCCAATGCCTCGGACTCCGACGCCGTGACACCAGGGCGCTCGCGAACCTCGAGGTCGCCGATCGTCATCCCGCGCAATCGCGACCACGTCGCTACGGAAATCTCTCCGGAACGCGGGACGCACGATGAACCTCCTTCCAGCAAGGACCACAGCCCTCACGCATCAGACGTCTACCGAATCCGGGGCAGTCCCTCCTCAGCCGGAACGACCGACGGACTTGCCGTAAACGACCAGACCAGCCATCGACCAGCCCAGGAAACGACGAGCGATGCCACCAAGTCTGACCGGAGACATCCACTCACACGCGCGTCACAAGTGGATGCAAATAATCAAACAGAGACCGGTCAATAGGGGTCCGGAAGGCCAAACGGAACCGCACAACCGGGAGCACTTTTCCAGAGTTGCCCTCCATTGAGTCCTGAACCGCTTCGTAAGCGTCAGCTTCGCCTAGATAGTAGAACTCTGAGCCATCAGAACCGCTCCTCTGAACAAAAACATGGAGATCAATATCTCCATCAATTATTGGCCGCAGTTCATTGCTATCAAGCCTCCGATTGCTCTTCGAGAACCATCGCATAGTGGATGGATCAACAAGGTCATCGGCGTAGGCAACGCTGGCTGCAACATCCTGCTCCTTATGCAGCGTGATGAAGATGGGACATGTTCGAGAACGCGGAAATACCTTGTAGCCATAGACCGTGGACGCATTCTTTGGGGACTCGCACAACTGGCGAAGAGCCTCCCTTCGAGAGTACTGCGCACCAACGGTGAACGGCATTTTCGGGTCGAAGCGATTCTTCGTGTATGCGATAGCCGTAGTCACCAAGTCGTCTACCGCAGCCCGAAAATCGCGCTTCTCAACATAAGAGCGTCGAAACGCATCATCAAGAACCAAACCCCGGCCCGAGGTGTGCCTAGCAATAGGGGTCGCATACCGCTTCATATCTTGACTACTGAAACCATCGAGAGCAAACCAGGCACATACACTGTCGATCAGACCAGAGGAAGTTCGGAGACCTTCCGCGCGAAATACGCGCTCCATACTTTCGCGGGACAGTGTTTCGGATCGAAGGAGCTCGCGCATCACGACGCCTTCATGCGGGCGCTTTGATGCCAAGACTTCGGCTGACAGGTACTGCAACGCCCCGTGCTCGAACGAAGAGAAGTCAACCGTGTAGTCAAACAACTTGCTCAATAGTTCGGGGTAGTTCCGATACTTATTGGCAAGGACAACTGGATCCGCCGAATCGAAGTGATGGAAATCCCAGAGTCTTGGTGGACAACCAACTCGGTCCCACATTTCCTTCACGACGGCCTGAAGACGACTTCTACTGTCGAGAGACGCCGCGGCGATTGACGCCAGTACCCGGTCCTGTGCAATTCGATCGAACTGCACGCTGGAGATCCCGGCAATCGTGCCTGATTCCTCTGAGGCGATTAACTGCCTGCGAAGAGACTCCTTGTTGAGGGTCCGGTCTCCAAACAGGGCAATCGGAATGAGAAAATTGGTGGCATAGTTTCCGATGAAATCAATAACAATCAGATACTCTTTCCCGGGGTGCTTACGCAGCCCTCGCCCCAACTGCTGGACAAAGACTATGGCCGACTGGGTTTGACGCAGCATAACTACCTGATTAACAGACGGGATATCGACGCCTTCGTTGAAGACGTCGACAGTCAGAAGGTAGTCGAGATCACCACATTCGAGCTGGTGAACCGCTGCCTCGCGCACAGCAACGGGATCATCTCCCGTCAGCGCGACTGTTCTCAACAGTCGACCTCGAAGATGTCGACCGTTCAATGCGGCCGATAGTGCCCGCGCCTCCTGTTTTCTACTGCAGAAAATCAGCCCTCTAATAGGCACACCGGCATGCCCGTACGTTGTCAGTGCGTTAACTAGGTGCTCGATACGTTCCGAAGATACCAGGTCAGTAAATCCAGTGTCCTCGGACACTGTTCGCCCATTTTGATACTCGACGTCGGCCACCCCATAGTAGTGGAACGGCGTGAGCATGCCTGACTCGAGGGCATTCTGAAGCCGAATCTCATACGCGACGTTGTGATCGAAGAGAGCGAAGATATTGAACCCGTCCATCCTTTCGGGTGTGGCTGTCATTCCCAAAAGAAACTTCGGCGCGAAGTACTCGATCACCCGCCTATGTCCTTGAGCCCCAGCCCTGTGGGCTTCATCGATAACCACATAGTCGAACTCATCGCGCGGAAATTTCTCGAGCACGGACATCTGGGAAATGGTTTGAACTGTCGCAAACAGGTACCGGGCATTCCAATCCTTGGAACCCCCGGAGAGCTTTCCATACTCCGTGAGACTACCGCCGAGAACCGCGCGGTACTCGGCAATTGTTCGATCAATAATCTGTTCTCGATGGACGACGAACAATAAGCGTCGCGGGGCGAGCGAGCGAACATCGAGCGCTGAGAGGATCGTCTTCCCCGTGCCTGTTGCTGATATCACAGCCGCTCGGCGGCATCCATCAATTCGGAGCCTCGCCAGTTCTGATAGCGCATCCTGCTGCATCTGATTCGCGACGATTTGCGACGTGGTTTGAGCTCCAATAGCCTGACTCTGATCGGCAGAATTGGCGTCCACACCGAGGGTCGACTGCTCCCGGACCTCGGATCGCGCGCCGTTCGTGAGGTCGACCCGCCGAGATCGGTATTGCTCGATCCACTCCGGGGTAATTCGAGTCGACCGAGCTATCTGGCTCTGGACGAGGGCGTGCATTTGTGTGGAAAGATCGCCCTCACGGCTCGCAGAGACTCGAATGTTCCACTCATGATTTCGAACGAGGGCAGCCGCGGTTAGATTCGCGCTACCGATCAGTGCGGTTTTCGTCGCTCTGTGATCGAACAAGTATGCCTTGGGATGGTATGCGGGGTCCGAGTGAACGCGGACCTCCACGTCAAGTCTTTCGAGATTGAGCAGTTCGGTAAAAGCTTCAGGCGTATTGAATCCCAGGTAGTCGGACGTTATTATCGTTCCGCGGCCTTGAAAGTCGACAAGGTCCTGCTTGAGCAGTGCGATAGCACTCGGCGTGACGAACGCAACCGAGAATGCGAATGCGGTGGCATGCTTGAGCTCGAGCCTAATCTCGCGCAGAACGTTGCCGGAGCCGTCGTTCGTCACGAGCCGTGGACTGTACCTACCAGGTGGTCGAACAGCTCGACTACGGTCTATGTAGCCGAAGTCGAGATCGGTTTCGAGCTCTCCACGCCAAGAAAGGTCCGCGCTCATGCGCCGTATCTCGCCTTGATGCGGTCGACGGCCGGAATGTCGGCAGGAGCCCACCCCAGTGCATCGAGATCAGCAGGTTTCACCCAGCGAATGCTCGTGTGCTCGCGATTCGTCGGGGCTTGACCAGTTATCCTGCAGTAGAAGGTTGCCAGTGCGACGGTGCCGAAGTCGTACTCGAACTCGGTGTATGCGACTCGTTCACCGACGGCAATCGCGCACCCTAGTTCCTCGTCGATCTCACGAACGAGCGCCACTTCTGGCGACTCGCCCGGCTCGATCTTTCCACCCGGGAACTCCCACAACCCTGCAAGGCTTCCGCCAGGTCCGCGTTGAGCGCATAACACCATTCCATCGCGGATGATCACCGCGCCGACTACGTTGATCTTCTTCGATTCACTGTTCGTCACGTGCAGAGCTTGCCATAGGCTCGCGGAGTCGAGTAGCTCTACGCGTTCAACGTAGTACGGCTGGAGGGCGAATGGGTCGTATTCGAGTACTTGGTGTGGCGGCCGGGGTGCCCGCAGGGTCTTGGAGCTCAGTGGGGGGCTGCTGTGGGGTTCGCCGCATGCCGTTGTTGGACCGCGGCGTCATTGTGGAAGCCGTAGAAGCTACGGCCCCGATGACGAAGCCGCCGATGGGGACCTTGGCACGCACGGCGTCCGTCGTCCGGAGATGGTATCGATCCTCGGAGGAGAGGTCGTCACGTCCTCCTTGAGCTCACATCTCGGTTCGAACGCCCCAAAGGTTCGGGATCCGAGGTGGTCCCGTCGGCCATGACGATCTTGTAGATCTCTCCGATGGTGCGCTTGCCCCCCTGGCTACAGGAGTGCAACGCTCAACGACGCCGCCCTGCCCTGCGCGGATTCCAACCCATCAGCCGACCGTCACCTACGGCGTTTTCCAGAACACCTAGGCCGTCAGAGAGTTGAACTGCGCGTTGACCGCAGTGCCGTCGGGTAGGTACTAGGCCGAACTTGAGAAGACCTTCAAGAACACTTGGCCCGCGGGTCGGCGCTCGAAGACGGCAACGAGGGGCACAAGGCCGATCAGGAGAAGGCTGCACTACCGGCCTGGTACAACGAGGTCAAGAAGTGCCAGGAGCGAGGCGGCGACTACGTCAGCGCGACGGTCTCCGACACGTCGTACACGAGTCTCGACACCTCCTGCTACAACGGGTAGCCACGTCCACGACGGTTCTTCGACGAGCTCGGCTCCGGCCTATTCGGGCACGCCCAACTGCGCTAGTGTGACGGCCAGAACGACCAAATAGAACGGCCCCGGAGGGTGTTACAGCACCCACCGAGGCCTGACCACACAAGAGGACTGGAGCCTCTCGAATGGCTGAGCCATACCCTATCAACGCGCCTGCGCCCATACCGGCGCCCACTGTCCGGATCAACGCCCGCGCCTCGCTGTGGCGAATCGTCGACACCCTCGCTGCCGCAGGCTGGGGTGAGCTCCGCGCGGCACCGCAGTCCGTGCGGTCGTATCTGCTGGCCCTCGCCCGCCTCGCCGACGCGCGGACCGCCGTCGTCGAGATCACCGACGCCCAGGCCGCCGAGCGAGCCGGAGTCTCGACCCGCACGGTCCTACGCGCCCGGCACTGGTTGCAGGACCACGGCATCGTCACCATGCTCCGGCGCGGCGCACGGAAGGGCCGCGTCGGCGTCGCGTCCCTGATCCGCATCACGAAGCGGTCGCTCATACGACTCCTGCCCCACGCACGCCGAGCCAAGGACGCGCGCGCCCACGCCCGAGCCGAACGCGACGGCGGCGCTCCCAACCTGACACAACGACACCCCTTCCCCTCCTTACGGAGGAAGACAGCCGCACCCCGCGAGCGAGGTGCGCGGCGAGGCCCGACACCGATCCAGCAACAGCTCACGGCGGAAGCCGCGAGCGCCGCAGCCAATCCCCCACGCCCCGAGACACTGGCGACGGTGCGGGCAATGGCTGGTCGACGTTGCTGTATATAGGGTCGGGCTACCCGTTCTGAGGAGCACGATGTCCGCCACCCGGATTCCCTACGCCACCGCCGCTCCGATCTACGACGTCGCTGCTCGTTGGCGTGATCGCTGTCTCGTGCAGGACTACTCGCTCTTCAGCGAGGGGCACACCTCAACCCTAGGGGCCGGCGAGAATCTGGTCAGGGACTTCGTGGATGCTCCCGAGAACGAGGGAGCAACGTTCGTTGCGCGTGTCCGCGACCACTTGCGGCAGTCCTCACCGGAGGCCGTGCAACTCGCGGGCGAGTTGCTGTACATCCACTTCCTCATTGCGCAGCCTGGCCACGTCAGCGGGGGGAAGAAGCGCGAGGTCATCGATGCGGTGCTGTCGATCTCTCCCACGACCGAGTCGCTTCCGCAGGACCTGGGAGAGATCCTGGACGGAGGCCTGATCGATCCTGGTACCGCATATGCCACCTACCGCTGGCGACTCTTCGGCTTCCTCGTGGAGTTTGTCGTCGCGGTGAAGCGCCTCTCTCCGGTCGACCGTGAACGGGCACTGCACGACTCTGCGGCCTTCGTCGAGCTCATCGACGGCCTTGACGACTCCCAGGGTGGGCGAGTTCAGAAGTACGCATTGGAGCATCTGCTCTTCCCGGACGAGTTTGCGCCAGTCGTCGGTCAGACCGCACGCACGGCGATCACTGCTCAGTGGAGCCACCTCGTCGCCGGACGGCCATCACCCTGGGATCTCTCCGAGATCTCGCAGAGACTGGCTGCGGAGGCTGGCGAGCCGACGCAGTATGTCGACTTCTGGGAATCTCCGTGGCACTGGCAGTGGTCATCGCCAAGCGCCGTGTGGGACAGCGCGGGCACGTGGTTCGTCTGGCTCAATGCGAACGTCGATGTGTCCACGAGCGAGCGGCAGTACAAACTCGCGGAAGCGCAGTCGCTCGCGGACATCCGGGAGACCCTGATGACCGGTGGGGACTGGACCCAGCCGCTGATTCGCAAGCTCAATGCTACGAACCTTGTGCCGTGGCGGGTCGTCGATGACTTCGCCAAGTGGGTCACCGCATCCCCGCAGGAGGCAGAGAATGCGCTCCGAACACTCTGGCAGACCGACTCCCACGAGCGCCTCGACGCGTTCGCAGATCTGGTGAGGTCAGTACTCCCGACCGTAGGAGCACGCCTCGCAGTCTCCTCCTACCTCCGACTCGCCCTCGATCCGAACGACCAACCGCCGTGGCGATCTCGGTATGTCGACGACTTCTTCAAGTCCGTCCGGATACACCGGCCCTCACCCCTCGCACCCGACTCCGAGGTCTACGGGCAGTTTCTCAGCCTGCTCGATCGAGTCATCGACATCTCGGCACGTCATGGCTCAACGGTTAACGATCGGCTGGACGCTCAAGGACTCCTCTGGATGATCATGAACGCCGACGACTCGATCGGCTCAGACACATACGACAGGCTCGTCCTGTGGCGCAAGGACCGTGCAACGATGCCGCCCACCAACGACCAGGGGGAACGAAGTGCCGCATCGCCTCACGAGGAGGCGGAGGAGATCGCAGGCGAGTTGACCGCGAAGGACGTGGCTGACCAACTCTTCCTCGACCAGTCCTTCATCGACGACGTTCTCGAGCTACTCAGCGATCGCAGCCAGGTGATTTTCACCGGCAACCCCGGCACGGGAAAGACGTTCGTCGCCAAGAAGTTAGCGCTGTGGATCGCGGGGGCAGCTGAGCGCGTGTCGTTGGTGCAACTCCACCCGTCGTACTCGTACGAGGACTTTGTTGAGGGCTACCGGCCGACGTCGGACGGCGGGTTCGAGCTCCGTCCGGGACCGCTCCGCGTCGCCGCAGACCGAGCGGCCGCCGACCCGTCCCACACGCACGTGCTCGTCATCGATGAGCTCAATCGTGGAAACACCGCGCGGGTGTTCGGTGAGCTCTACTTCCTCCTGGAGTACCGAGATGAGTCCGTGAAGCTCATGTACTCGTCGCAGGAGTTCTCCCTGCCGAAGAATCTCTGGATCATCGGCACGATGAACAGCGCCGACCGATCGATCGCTCTTCTCGACTCCGCGCTGCGACGCAGGTTCTCGTTCGTCGACTTCGACCCGTCGGCGGCCCCCGTCTCGGAGGTTCTGCCGCGGTTCCTCCGCACGCACCGGCCCTCCATGGGATGGGTATCCGAGGTCGTTCACCGGGCCAATGCGATCGTCAACGACCCGCTCGCTGCGATCGGCCCCAGCCACTTCATGCGCGTCGACCTCACTGAGCGCCACGTGGAGCGAATCTGGACGTACGACGTCCTGCCGACACTGCGCGAGAACCTCTTCGGTCGAGAAGACGTACTGGACTCTCTCAGCCTTGAGGCACTCCGTGGTCAGGTGCAGACCGAGCCGTCCATCGAGGCCCTTGATGGCGACGACGAATAGGTCCCTCAGTTTTTCCGAGTGGACCCCCTCGACGGTCGAAGCACCTGCTGCCGTCGTGCGCGGAATTGAGTCGATGTTCGGCGCATCGGTCAGTCCAGTCAGCGATGCCACCGCAGAGAGCCTGCCGACGTGGAACGTGACACCCGTCGGTGTGGTCGGTGTCGCCTCGATCGCCGGGTGGCAAGTCTCAGTGAGGCCACGGATCCCAGTCGGTCACGTGCTGTGGATGGCGGGCGCGGTCACGGAGTGGCGCGGCCAGTCACTGCTGGCTGCCCACCACGACGTCCACACTGCCCTGGCGCAGCTCTTCATCGACATCGCTGACGAGACCCTTCGGGGTGGTGTGCTGCGCGGCTACCGCGAGCGTCGTACCGACCTGGCCACCGTTCGCGGTCGAGTCGACGTTGCGGGGCAAGTCCGTCGCCGGCCCGGGCAGGGGCTACCGCTCGCCGTCGTGTTCGAGGAGCATGACGAGAACATCCTCGAGAACCAGATACTGCTCGCAGCGGCCACGGCACTCGGACCCCTCGCGGCTCACGACACCGGGATCCGTCGTGGATTGCACCGTGTGCGAACGGTGCTGTGCGATGTGACGCCGATCCGGGTCAGACCGGCCGAGGTCCCGACGGTCCAATGGACGCGCCTCAACGAGCGCTACCGGCACGCGGTGGAGCTTGCCCGGCTGATCCTGGCGAATACCGGGGTCGAGTCGGTTGGCGGGGCCACCGTTGGTCGATCGCTCACTCTGAAGATGCACGATGTATTCGAGGGGTTCCTCGCCCGCGAGCTCGGGAAGCGGCTCACCAGGTTCGATGGGCGTGCTGTCCCCCAGGACGGGCGCCGCTGGCTCGACGTCGGGCGCGAGGTTCATCTCATCCCCGACCTCGTCTGGGAACGCGGAGGGCTGCCGGCCGCCGTTGTCGATGCGAAGTACCAGTTCATTGGCCCCAACGACAAGCACCCGTCAAACATCTATCAGCTGCTGGCATACTGCGTGGCGCTCGGGCTCCCTGCTGGACACATCGTCTACGCAGGGGCTCGCGGTGATGTCCCGAATCCGATCCAGGTGGTGGACAACGGACCCGTGATCCACGTGCACGCGCTCGACCTGTCCACAGAGCCGGCGTTGATCCTTCAGGAGATCGATGGGCTCGCGGCGCGGATTGCCACGGCCTTCGGCGACAACGACGACCGCGCAGTCACAAATCAGCAGCCGTCGTACCGCCATTGGTCGTCCTCAAGCACCCACGACTGAGCGTCGATCGTGCCTGACTCGGTCGACGACCGGTAGCCGTACGAGACAGTGGCAACACTGCCAGCGACTCGATCGATCTCGACGTCGACGGCCACCGGTCGCGGCGACCCCTCGGGGTACAGATACTCCTGGGCCGCGAGGGTCCCGACGAACCCATTGCGTTCCGTGTTGTCGGCCTTGCAGCGCTCGGACCAGAACTTCGTGAAGGCGATATCCCAGTCGCCCGCGAAGTAGGCGTCGGTGTACTCGACGACGGCGTCCGTGATGGCTTGGTCGACGCTCGGAGCCTCGGTGGTCGGCGATTCGGTCGGGACATCGGGAGTAGGTGTCGCGGTCGTCGGCGTTTCGCGAGGCTCGGAAGTCGTCTCATTCGGTGTGGGTGTCGCCGTCTCCACCGATGCGACGTCGGTGGATGACGAGGCGCACCCGGTCAGGAGGAGCGCAAGCGAAGCGAAGATCGAGACCGACGTCGTCGATGAGCGAACCGGCATAGCTTCCTTTCGGTGGTGAGAAGAGCGCGACGGATATGCAGAGCGCAAGCGGGGCCACGCAAGCCGGATGCTGGAACGCCCAGGATCTGGACATCTCGGCGCAACTGCCCGTGGCGGGCCGATGGTACTTTACGACACCCATACAGTCCGCATGACGCGAAGTGCCTTCGATGCCCTTGCGTACCGATCTGCGGCGATATTTCAGACCAACGCCACCAGGAGAGCTGAGAGTGCGCTCGTACCTCACCAAGCACAACGTCGTCATCGCATCGCTCGTACTCGTCGCGCTGATCGCGGCGATCGGTTGGATCGCGACCGCAAATATGGAGCGCGCCACCGCCCAGCGTTCGCAGACCAACTTTGACGCATGGGAACAGTCGCAAGCAGACCTCGTATCGGCCGAAGAGACGATCGCAGAGCAGGACGACACGATTGATGACCTCGAACAAGAGGTTGCTGATTCCGTCGAAGCCGCGGCTGCGGTCTCCACCCGATCTGATTCGCTCGATCAGCGCGAGGACGAGCTCGACACGACCCTCAAGGATATTGAGGCCCGCGAATCGGCGCTCGAAGAGGGCGAAGAGAAGCTCAAGGCCGATCAGGAGAAGGCTGCGCTACCGGCCTGGTACAACGAGGTCAAGAAGTGCCTCGAGCGAGGCGGCGACTACGTCAGCGCGACGGTCTCCGACACGTCGTACACGAGTCTCGACACCTCCTGCTACAACGGGTAGCCATACCCAAGTCCGTTCTTCTACGAGCTCGGACCATCCCAGTCCGAAGGAAAACGGCCGCACCCAGTGAGCGAGGTGCGCGGGGAGGTCCGATACCGATACAGCGCCATCTCGCGGCCGAGGCAGCGAGAGCCGCACCCAATCCCCAACTCCCCGAGACACTGGCGGAGGCTCGCGCGATGCGCACCAGACCGCCGGTGCAGAACCGAGAGGGGCATGGACAAGACAGGCGCGAGGTCTGCTTGTCGGTGGGGCCACGCTAACCTCTTGCTAACTCGCGCGCACCGACGCCGCGACGCAGTGAAAGGCAATAGACGTGCGTGCAGCCCCCTTGGACAAACCGCCGCTCGGAGCGTGGCACAGGCACGTGGTTCGCGCGTACGACAGGCGAGGGAAACCTCGAACCCGCGGTGTGTCCGCCGGCAAAAGTTCCGTTGCGTCAGCAATCCAACAACATCGAAGACACGCGTTCCAACTTGAGTCGGCCTCCTATCCGCTCGAAGAAACTGCAACCATTCCACCCTCACCTCATGTCCTTGACTTTAGAAAGGTGGTTCTCCCCCACCGCAGTTCGAATGGCGGACAAGAGTGGTGACTAACAGCCTTGGCCAGGAGGCCCTCGACCTCGATGGCGGAAGTCAATCCCTCTTTGCGCATTTCGATGGCGCGCATGTGTCACCTGAACGTCCGCCCCAACCCACCATGAATGAGGCGAAGGCTTCGATCGACGCACTCGTACGCGATGGCCTGCACTATCGATTCAGCAGCCAGTATCGCGACCTTGTGGAATTCATCAAACGATTCAGACAGTATTCGCCATTTAACGGACTACTTGTTCACCTCCAAGATCCAGGTGCCGCGTTTGTCGCAACGCCAGCGCACTGGCGAAGCAACTACGGCCGCAAGATCAGTGAACTCGCGCGGCCCATCGTGATTTTGCGACCCAAGGGCCCTGTCATGGTCGTCTTCGATGTTCGCCACACGGAACCGGATGGATCTGGCGGAGATCTTCCGCTCGGGGTGCTCGACCCAATGGCCGCAGCAGCCACGCTTCCAGATTACGAACTTCATGCGTGCTGGGAACGTCTCCTCGACAACGCCAAACGCGATGGCATTCGCATCAGGACCAAGGATGAAGGACACCACTCAGCAGGATATGCACGGGTGAGTGCTGGAGATTTGCTAGTCCGACCACCGTCACGACCAGGCGACATCGCCACAACTCACCCACTCCGATTCGACATCGTCGTGAATGCGAACGACCCAATCGCCGACCAACTCGCGACACTCTTGCACGAGCTCGGACATATCTACTGCGGACATCTAGGCACACGCAACCCCAAACACTGGGAAAGTCGACTCCTAGAAACCAAGGAGACGCGCGAGTTCGAGGCCGAGTCTGTCGCGTATATAGCAATGTCGCGATTTGACCCGAAGATTGTCATGGGAAGACATATATCGCAGATTGTAACGAGTATGAATGAGATTCCGCCGATTGGCCTTCAGGTCGTTCTAAGGACTGCGGGCCTCCTCATCGAGATGGCCACAAAGCGACTGCCTGATCGCTCTGACCCACCGCGTGCAGCTCGCCGATCAAGGAACGGAAACCAATGAGCACCGTGCCCCCTCCACGAAGCATGCCCCACATCGAAAAGACACCGTTCGATGCCCGAGCCATCCGCGCACTCAGTTCCCGCGACGGAAAACTTCGGAACTGGCCCGTCGTCTATACGATTAGTAGCGATAAGGACATCTACGTCGGCGAATCAATCAACGCAGTATCACGAATGCTACAGCACCTCGACACTGGCAAAGCGAAGCTCCTCAACGAAGCCCGAATAATTCTCGACCAGACTTTCAACAAGTCTGTCTGCCTCGACCTCGAATCATTTCTCATCCGCCTGTTCGCTGGCGATGGACAGTTCCAGGTTCTCAATCGGAACGACGGTGTTACTGACGCCGACTACTTCCAGCGAGATTATTACCGGGACGCATTCGAAGAAATCTTCAACGAGTTACGTGCCGATGGAATCTTCGAGAAGTCAATCTCAGAGATCGAGAACACCGACCTCTTCAAGCTCTCTCCGTTCAAGGCGCTAAACGTCGATCAAGAAATCGTCATCAACGATATCCTTGAGGGCCTCTTCGACGACCTGGCAATAAGTCGACAGAGTACAGCAGTCGTCGAAGGTGGGCCAGGAACGGGCAAAACGATCGTGGCGATCTATCTGCTCAAGCTCCTCAGTGATATCCGCAATCAAACAGACCAAGAAAACACAGAGGCCGAATCGCTCTTTGCCGAGTACTTCTTAGACGGATATCCCACCCTTCTCGCGGGCACCAAGGTCGGCCTCGTCGTCCCCCAGCAGTCGCTCCGAAAGTCCATTCAGAAGGTGTTTCGGCGTACGCCAGGTCTCGACGCATCGATGGTTGTCACGCCATTCGATGTGGCGAAGTCAAGCGTTGACTACGACTTCCTCGTCATCGACGAGGCACACCGCTTGGGTCAGTACGCTGCGCAGTCGTCAGGGCCAATGAACCTTCAGTTCCGGACCGCAAGCAGATCCGTCGTCCGGGACGGAGAGGACTGGAAGTCCTTAACCCAAATCGACTGGCTCATCCGCAGGAGCAAACATCAAGTCTTTCTGGTCGACGAAGGCCAAGGAGTTCGACCCAACGATGTGCCAGCTTCCGCACTCAAATCGCTGCGGTCAGCAACTGCTGACGGACGGACGTACAAGCTCCAGTCTCAGATGCGCGTTGCCGCCGGGGACGACTACCTCGGGTTCATCCGGGACGTGCTCAGCAGCCGTCCGCCACAGAGTCTCCCAATTTTCGAGAACTATGACCTCCGGTTCTTCGACGATATCGAAGCGATGGACGCGGAGATTCGCAAGCGCGACGAGGAGCACTCTCTCGCGCGCATGGTTGCCGGTTACGCGTGGCCCTGGAACTCCAAACCAAAGAGAGGATCGAAGCCGGACCCCTCGATTGCCGACATCAAAATCGGCGGCTACGAGCGTCGATGGAACGGTACCGATACCGACTGGATCAACTCCGAGGGCTCCGTCAACGAAGTCGGTTCGATCCACACCGTTCAGGGGTACGACCTGAACTACGCGGGAGTTATCATCGGGAACGACCTTTACTACAATCCGTCGACCCTCGATATCGAGTTCGATCGCTCGTGTTACTTCGACAAGAAGGGCAAGGCCAATAATAATCTACTGGGAATAGAGTATCGTGATAGCGACATCCTTGCCATGGTGAAGAATATTTACTCGGTTCTACTCACTCGCGGCATGCGCGGCACGTACGTTTATGTTTGCGACTCCGCACTGCGTGAGCACCTCCGTCCGTTCTTTCCAGCCACCCTTCGCGAGTAGAGGAGCTAACACATGCCCAGAAGTCTCAACTCATTGGCGGATCTTACCGCGGACCTTCGCGAGTTTGCCCGTGAGCGCGATTGGGAAAAGTTCCACGACCCGAAGTCGCTCGTGCTTGCACTGACTGGCGAAGTTGGCGAGTTGGCAGAATTGTTTCAGTGGTTGCCCGCCGAAAACGTCGAGCTGGAATTTCGAGACCCACGACGCAAGCAGCGTGCAGCCGAAGAAATAAGCGACGTGCTGACGTATCTCCTTCGACTAGCGGACGTTCTCGACATCGACGTCGAGGCTGCCGTTCGAGACAAGCTCGCGGACTCTCGAATAAGGTTTGCCGTCGATGATGTCTCAGGGGTCGCACCAGTGAAGGAATAGAATACCTAGTACGCAATCGGCCTGCACCAGCCGAACGCGGCCAGCGACGCTATCGCTCATTCGGCACGTGTGGCAACCACTTCCAGATTGTAGTGGTCTGAATTCTCGTCCCAGCGGAGCGTGGCACCCGCACCGCGCGCGGATGCTCCGCGGCAAGGTCCGACACGGCTGCGGCGATAGTTGGCAACTGCCAAGCGTGTATGCGGCTATACCTGCAACACTCGCGACCGGCGTCAGGCAGTCGACCGAGCGTCGGGCCATGCCGGGTACGCGGCCTCACAGCAAAGCTACGTCTCGAGCCTCGGGGGACCCATCCCATGATGGCTCGGGGCGGGCACCAGCCTTGCGTAGACCACTGGTCCGCGCGCTGCATCTCCTCGCCGTCGCGCCCGAGAAGCGGGTGCGCCTTGGGTTCGGGTGCGGGGTCGAAGAGGTACCGGGGTGCGTCGCCGAGGTCGCAGTCCCGGCGGGGGTCCGTGTATGAGGCCGGTCCGAACGACTCGACCACCCACTCTCCGGCGTCACTCTCGACCAGGTCGTACTCGTAGAGTTGTGGCGTGGTGTCCCCGGCCAGCTCGGCCGGGAGCCACCGGAAGACGTCGAGCGTGACCCCGGGTTCGCCGTCGCTCTCGTTCACGTCGATGACCTCGAGCATCGCCGGCGCCGGTACGACCACGGGATCGCGGTATGCCGTCTCGAGCGCGAGCCCGTCCGGCTCGGCTCAGGCTCTTCACCGGCAACCAGCACCAGGGCAGGCTCCCCGAGTTGGGGCGCGGTTCCTCCCCACAGCCTGAGAGGACCAAGGCAATCCCCACGGCACAGACGAGCCAGCGCATCCGCGCACCCACCGCAGGGATCTCGCCCTCGTCGACCGTCAGCATCTCCGTCATGGTCTCCCCGTCGTCAGTGGCGACACCAACCGCGACGGCACGAGCTCCCAGCGACTAGTCCGCAGCGGTTCGTCTCAACGCCATCCGGTTAGACGGCCAGGGCGTCACTGGCCGGGCCACTCCACGTGCTCGCCGTCGGGTCCGATGACGGGGTGGGTATTCGGCTCAGGAGCAGGATCGAACCGATACCGAGGAGCATCCTCGATATCGCACGTCACCAACGGACCAGGGTACGTGCCGTACGACGAGATCTCCCAGTCTCCAGAGTCCGTCTGCACGATGATGTACACGAACACGTGCGGTCCCGGCTCGCTTGCTGGCTCTCCCGGCAGTGATCGACAGACCTCCAGCTGAATGCGGTCGTCCGAGGTTTCGACGAAAGAGATGAGTCGTAGCGCCGCCGGGCCAGGGACGACGACCGGCTCCAAGCGGGCTGCTGTGACGCTAAGTGGCTCCACGAAGGACGACGGCATCGCCTTCTGCAGCTCCGGCCGTGAGAAGTCCCTCGCGTTCCACGACACCGCTCGCTCGAACTCCAGGTCACGGACCTTGTCGAAGAACTCGTCGTGATCGGCCGGCGGCGGCACTACACCGCTCGTGAGCACGAGCGACGGCGTCGTGGTATTCGGCCGCGTCCCTGGATCCTCTGAGCACGCGGCGAGTACCACAACGACGGAGCCTGCGATCATCAGCCCTCTGATGTTCAGTCGTCCCATCACGTCTCGGCCACGTCCTTCCACCTGGTGCGCTGATTGAGGTAGGCCGTGTTCACGGATTCGGCATCGGCCGAACCATGGAAGACGACACCCTCCTGCTTGAGCGAGGCCACCTGCTCCCGGTACCAATCGACGAACGCATCGGCACCTTCGGCTTGAGCGAGATAGATCTCAGCCCGCGCATTCTCGTGCGCACTCGAGTCGGCACTCGTGAGGATGTTGGCGATGTGCCCTTGAGTCGCACCGATAGCCGTATCCAGCAAGTACCCCGTCACCTTGGATCCGACCTCGGCACCGGGAACCGGGATTCCACCAAGAACCGCGGCTCGAGCTGCCGCCAGTTCCTCGTGCTCCATGTCTAGTCGGGCTGCGCGCTCAAGCCTGGCCGTGTCATCACCGGCATCTACGAGTGCGGCCGCTGTCACAAGACGGTCGTCGAAGTATGTGGTGTCCACGACTCCCGCACGAGCAGCATCGAGAGTCGCGCTCATCTCGAGCAACGCCCGCGCATCCACGAGCGCCGCGCCCGGCTCCGTGAGCGTCGCTGCCATGACCGAGCGAATCAACACTCCGTCACGAAGGGCGACTCCTGGATAGAAGCCGTCATCGGTCGCCACCAGGTCCGTCGGCTCGTCGCCTGTGCGCGTCTTCAGGATCGACGTCTCCATCAGCTCGTCGTACATGCTGACCACAGCCGCGGACATCGCGATCGACCCACGGGCCGTGACGTGGTCAGGATCGAGGCGGTCGTTTCCAGGCTGGGCGTCGCCGGTTAGACCTCTGAGCGCGTCGGACGAGGTCACGGCGACGTCCTCCCAGACCTTCTCGTCGTACGGCGGACTGTTGGGGCCGCCGGTCGCGTACTGGACCCCTGCGACCAGCGACGCCGGCCCCTCGAACCCGTCCCCGCTCGTCTGGGCGGACCAGTCTCGTGCCCAGAACCAATAGGCCCGACGTTCCTCACCGATCGAGCTCGACGACGCGTCGTCGTCCCGTCCCGGTTCCGTCAGCCAGGCCAGCGCTTCATCCGGATAGAGCGCCAAGGTCTGGAGGATGCGGCCGGCCGGGTCCTTCAGGCGGTCTCCTTCAAGATTTCCGCCCTCAGCCAGCAGTCTGCCTCCGCCGGCGTGGACGGGGTCGTCGTCCAACCACCCGCAGGCGCTTCCGCCGGTCTCGCGTTCCAGTGCATCGACCCGGATCGCCGCTGCGATCGTCACCTCCCGACCCATGGGGGCGTTGGCCGAGTCGCCGAAGAGGTACGCGACGACGCTTCGCCCTCCCGGTGCCTTCGCGGCCGTGAAGACCCCGTCGACGAACTCCGTGGCCTCTTTCCGGGAAAGCCGGACCGTTCCGAGCGACAGAGCACTTCGCAGAGATCCCGCGAGCGCCCGGGTACGCACGGAGGACTCCGCGTCGTGGGTTCGGACGCCGTCGCCGAGCCGTGCAAGAAGGGCCACGGCACCAGCCCCGCCGAGTGCCGCGGCAAACGTCTCTGCCGCCTGCGGGTTCTGCCCGCAGTGATCGAGGAAGGCCTGCAGTGCGCGAGCATCCTCGTCGTCTCCGGTGCCCGACGTGATCGAGCGGGCCACGACCACCATGCGCTCTGCCAGGACGTGCGGGGCCAGCGCATCCACGTCGTGGATGCCGACGCGCTCGAGCGCGCGAAGAGCGTCCGACCAGACCCCCGGGATCGCGAGCGCGGAGACGAGCGCGTCGTCCGCCGTCTGTCGCTCGTTCGCGACCTGCTCCAGCCGTCGGTCTGCCTCGTGCAGGTTCGAGTGGGCCGTGTCCAGGGCGTACTGGATCTGGGCAGCCGCCGCGGGTGACCCGTGGTCGGGCTGATACTGCAACGTGCCGATCCGTTGCAGTGCGGCGTCCTTGAGTGCCCGCGCCGCGGTGACTCGGGGCCGGAGGGCGGCAAGCGTGTCGGCGTACCGGTCGAGCGCGTGCTGACCGTCGTCGAACGCCGTCACCATCTCGCGAGCATCGGCGCGGAGGAGGCGTGCAACTCCACGCCATGCAGATGCCGCGCTTCCGTCCCACGCCGTCTCGGGGATCTGCTCTGCACCGTCGGCAGCCTCGGCCAACGCACCCAGGTCGTCACCGACACCGCGGAGCACGGCGGCCGCCGCAGACACTCCGACACCCTGCCCGAAGGCCGGGTCCTGCGCGTCCCAGGCGATCACGAGGTCGCCGCCGAGAGCTCGTGGTCCGCAGCCGCGTAGGCGTCGACCGAGCCGGCCGCGCCGTCGATCAGAGCGCCGGCGAGGCTCGACACACCGCTCAGGCGCGCCGTCGCCCAGAGTGCGTAGGTGTCGATCGCATCGCGAACGCGAACGCATCCGCAGTCGCCCGCGTCGAGCGTCACGCTCTCGGGCAACGCTGCTCGCAGCCTGACGACCGGTGCGCTCGCTGTAAAGATCTCACGCTCGTCGACTGTCAGCTTCTCCGCCAAGGTCTCCCCCTCATCGGCAGAGACCCTAGTCACGGAGGCACGAGCCCCCAGGAAGTTATCCACAGCCCCACCCATGACGGCGCCGTCGGTCCCACCCCCTACGCTCGTCCCAGGAGGCCCACATGACGACCATCACAGGCGGCGGTTCGAGCGCCGTCGGCGCGTCGACGCTGTCGGCGTGCGAGCGATTCCGCGGCACCGACCCCCTGGTCACCGGCGTACCGCGGCGCGCGCTGGCGGCGGACCTCGGGTTCCCGGACACCGCGGCCGGCATCCCGGAGGCGCGGTGGATGCGCGCGATGACGTTCGAGCGTCTGGTGCGCGACGAGGCGTTTGCCGCGCAGGTCACCACGACGACGGTCGGCGGCCTGGGGCTGGACCGTCCGGACGAGGTCGCGGTCGTCGACGCGCACTGCAGCCAGGCGGAGACCGTCCGGCTTCTGGAGGAGGCCCGCGACCGCGCGCGGTCGGACGGCGCGGACGGCGGTCCCCTGGCCACGCTGATCTACCAGCCCGAAGTCCCGTTCCCGGGCGTGACGGCACCGGACGCGACGCCGATCAAGCCGGACTTCCTTATCGTCACGGCGCGCACCGACGACGACGGCGCCTGGGTGGTCATGGGCGATGCGAAGGACTACGAGCGGGTCCGGTCGCGGATCGACGACGGACGCCTCCTCAAGGGGTACCTGCAGGTGGCGCTCGGTGCCGAGGCCCTCGATCGGTGGGCGCTGCGCCCCGACGGGCTCGAGGTCCACCGGTTCGGTGTCCTCGCGGTCCCGCGCAACGCGTACCTCCAGCCGACGGCGGTGCTCGAGGACCTGCGCGACCACCGGACCGAGGTTCGGTGGTTCCTCGACCAGCGGCTTGCCGCCGCCGCGAACCCGACCCCCGTCCCGACGGAACACCTCGTGGCGACGTTCGATCCGGCGTCGTGCGCCACCTGCAGCCTGTTCGCGTACTGCCGCAACGAGCTCCGCACGTCGGACGACGACGCGAGCCTGCGGATCGAGCTCGGCCTCGCCCCGGAGGACGACGGCCCCACCGCGAGCGCCGTGCTCCGGGCCACCCGCGAGGGCGTCGCGCAGCTGACCGGGCAGGGGCGGGTCGACGCCGTCGGCCTGCCGGGGACGGTGAACGTGGTGGTCGCGAAGTCCGACGCCGCGACGCTCGGCCTGCACGGAATCGCCCAGCAGCGGATGACGCCCGACGGTCCGACGCCGTGGGAGACCCGGGTGTTCGACGACCCGCAGTCGGACGCGACGCGCCGGACGGTGATGGCGCTGCTCGGCGAGGCCCTGGACGCCGCGAGCGCCGAGGCGGAGGGGGCGGTGCACGTCGTCGTGCCCGATCAGCAGACGGCGGACGTGCTCGCGACGGTCGCCGACGCCCTCGCGGGTGTGGAGCTGAGCCGCCTGCGGTGGGAGCGGGACCTGGAGCAGGGGCGCGAGGCACTGACGTTTGACGGCGAGCCGGCTCGGATCCCGCAGCCGCTCGGCGCGGTCGCGAGGGTCGCGGTCTCCTTCTTCCTGGAGGACGACCGGGCGCGGGCGCTGACGCTGCGCTCCCCCGTGGCCGACCTGCGTGCGGTGCTCGCCCGGCACGTCGTCGCGGGCGGGCCGGCGGTCGACTCGCTGCGCCTCGACTACCTGGCCACATGGGCGACTGCTACCGAGCCGCTCGACCACCGCGCGGTCGCCGACCACGTCGAGGCCCTGGTTTCGACACCGGGTGCGCGCCTGACCAACGTCCGCTCGGACGAGATCCACCACGCGCTCTCCGGGACGCGGGGCCGCAGCGGCCGACCCGCCGACCCGGAGCGGTACGCCGCCCTGGTGATAGATGAGCTGGCGTACAAGCAGGCGGTGGTGGACGACGTCGTCGCGCACCTCGGCACGCTCCCCACCTCCCGTGCGCGCGAGATGTACGAGGGTATCGAGTCCTCCGCGCAGGCGGTGTGGCGGCGGCGCGTGGAGCTGCACTCCTCGGACCTCGTGCGGTTCGGCCGCACCGCCCCGTTCTGGCGCAACGCGCTGGTGCCGATCATCGAGGCCGACAGCTCCTGCCGCGAGCAGCTGACCGCCGTCTCGCACCCGCAGCAGGCCGACGAGATGGCCGCCGACCCGAGCCACAAGTACCTGACCCGCGCGACGGTGACGTCGCTGGATCCGCTGGTGGTCGACGTCGAGAGCCGACGGTTCGGCCGGGCCTCCGGGGACGAGGCCGTCCGCGCGGTCCTGCTCCACACCAACGGCACGCCCGCGATCGAGAACGCCGTCTCGATCAAGCACCAGGGCGGCTCCTTCAAGATCGACGGCTTCAGCATCGGCCCGCTGCACCCGCACGACGACGGAACACGCCCTGTCGAGGTGGGTGCGCCGTCGCGCATGGTCTGGGAGCCGGAGGTGCCGCCCGCGCTGTCGGTGGGCGACGCGGTGGTCCTCGCGGACTTCGGATGGTTCGCGAAGACCAAGGGAAACCGGTACTTCTCCGTCCCCCGCCCGCCGGTGGACAAGACGCTCGCCCCGAAGGACGACTGCCAGCCCGGCTCGTACGCCGACGATCCCGAGAGCCACGGGTTCTGCTGCCGGCCGCACGAGATCGGCGAGGCCGAGTACTCCGACATCCTCGCCGAGCGCCGTGAGAACGACGAGCTCAACCCCCAGGCCTGGCCCCCGGTGCGCGACCTCGACGCGTTCGAGGTCCCGCCCGACGGTCTGCCCCGCGGCGACGCCACCACCAGTCCGCCCGAGACGCCGCCCGCCGACCTCACGATCAACGACCTGGAGTAGGCGATGACCCTCCCCTTCACCGTCCCGCCGCACGACGACGGGGCGCACCACGCGGAGGCCGCCGACGGGAACGCCGTGGTCGCCGAGGAGGCCGTGGCCGAGCTGCGACGGCTGCTGAACGGCCCCGACCGTCGAGACGAGGCCCCCGATCGTCGAGCCCGTCGAGACGAGGATCCCGATCGTCGAGCCCGTCGAGACGAGGAAGAAGGTCTCGACAAGCTCGACCAGCGCGACGACGGTCTCGACGAGCTCGACAAGCTCGACCACCGCATCCTCCTCAAGGCCGCCGCAGGAGCCGGCAAGTCGTTCGTCCTCAAGCGCCTCGTCGCGGAGGCGGTCGCGCACGAGCGCTGCACCCGCGTGGCGATCGTCGCGTTCACCAACAAGCAGACGTGGCCTCTCGCGCTGTCCCTCACAAACACGCTGGGCCGGGAGGCTGTCTGCCTCTTCGCCGCGGCGGGCGCGCTCGCGAAGCTCCCGGACGAGGTGGCCGACCGTGTGACCGTCGCGACGTCGGCCAAGGAGATCCCGCCCGAGTGCCAGGTGATCATCTCCACCGTCCACAAGCTCGGCGTCTTCCACGAGCTGACTCGCCACCTCGACCTGCTGGGCCCGGCCGCGAACGGCGAGACCCCCTACGACGTCCTGTTCGTCGACGAGGCGTGGCAGATCCCCCACCACCTGTTCACCAAGGTGTCCAAGGCGGCGCACCTGTGGGTGGGGGTGGGCGACGTGGGGCAGCTCTCCCCGCTGGAGATCGGCGACAACCCGTGGCGCGGCGACAGCGGGTACAACCCGTACCGGGCGTGGCCCACGGCGTACGACGACGACGAGAACACGTGGGCGCGGGAGCTCCCGACGGTCTGGCGTCCCGCCGTCGGGCACCTGGGGCTCTGGCGACGGTTCTACCCCGAGTGGTCGACGCTGAACTGCGTGGCCGGGCCCGGGGACCGAGGGCTCGAGGTCGGCGACCTGCCGCCGGCGGTGGCCGCGATCTGGGAGCACGTCGGGACCGGGGTGCCCACGCTCGTGGAGATCGACGGGCTCGAGGCGCCCGACGCCCCCGACATCGACCTGCCTCTGATGCTCGCGGCAGAGTCGCTGATCGACCAACTCTTCGCCGCCGGGTTCGCGCTCACGACCGCCGCGTACGACGCGCGGGCAAACCCCACCGGCAAGATCATGCGCCGCGGTCCCGGCGACCCGTCCGACGATGCGCTGATCGCCGTCCTCGCCACCCGCGGACTCGCCGTCGAGGACGCGACCGACGCCGTCGAACGCCTCCGCGAGCACCACGGCCTCCTCGAGAGCGACATCCTCGCCTCCACCGTCGACTCGTACCAGGGCCAGACCAACGGCATCACGGTGGCGATCCACCCGCTCAACGGAGCCACCGGGCTCGACGCGTTCAACTCGGAGTTCGGACGACTCGCGGTCACGTGCACCCGTGCCACGCACGGACTGCTGATGCTCGCGCGCCCCGGGCTCGACACGCTCCTGGACGAGGCCCCCGCCCGCCCGGGGACCCCGTTCGGCGAGCCCGGGAACCGGAGCCTGCCGCGGCAGACGCACCGGTCGATCCTCGAGGCGTTCGGGCGCGTCAGAGTGGATTCTCGGGACGTGCTCTCTTTCGAATAGGCACAAAACTGCTGAACGAAAAATGCGCGCCGATTGAGCGGCGGATTGCCCGCCTTCAGAAAATCCGAAACTGGACGATCCAGATCCACCTGGTCGATGAAATCAGAAGCTGAGACGGAAGTTCTCGATCGAACTCACGCTCCGACCGCCGAAAGGTCAGCGACGCGCCGAGGGTCAGTCGATGCTTGTGTTGCTCCATTCGATCTTCTTGATGCCGGGCTTTTCGCTATCAAACCGCACAGTGTGGACAGAACGCTTGCTGCTGTAGATCATGAGGCGGTAGCGGTCTCCGGTCTCGTCCGTGAAGGCAAGGTAGAGGCTGCCGCCGAAGACGGCGTGCGGGCCCTCCGCGTCGACATTGAGCACGTGGTCGTAGAACCCCGGCGAGCCTGTGAGCGTGATCCCGTGGACGCAGGCACTGTCGTTGCCCGTGATGCAGGAACTGAGGTCAGTGTTTCCGTTGAGGCGAACCTCTTGGTTCAGCTGCAACGGATGCCCCGCCGTCGCCGAAGAATTCTCTCCGCACGATCCTTCGAAATCCGCAATACCAGACATAGCTCACACCTCATCGTTGAGTTGTCACACCGAAATTCTCACGGTAGTCGAATTACTGCAGTACTGCAGGAGGGAAATATCTCCGACTACTCACCTGAGCCTCCTCGACAGATGTGTGGACCGCGGCATTCCCACGTAGGCACCCCGCACGCCAGCACGTTCAACGCTTGCGCGCCGACACTTTCGACTCAGCCGTACGCACGCTCGGCAGCCGAAAACGACACCCCTCGGACGACGGCGCGCATCGTCGCCTCGGCGAGCGTCTGCTGCGCGTCACGGTCGTCTCCGACGAGCCCGGAGAGCGTGAGCGAGATCGGTCCGTGGACGGCGGCCCAGAGCAAACCGACGAGTACCGACGGGGCCTCAGATCGCAGACTCCCGTCAGCGAGACCGCGTTCGACGGCGGCATAAAGCGGACCCATGGCCCCCCGCGCAGCAGCCGTGGGCGGCTCGCACTCGATCCCCGTGGCCTGGCCGAAGGCGACGGCGTAGAGGTCGGGATGGCTGCTGCCCCACGTCCAGTACGCCCGCCCGAGCGCTAGCAGCTCCTCCGGAACACCGACCTCCTGTGCGGCGCACCGCGACGCGGCGTCCCGCTGCGAGGCTCCGAAGCTCTCGAACGCCGCATCGAGGACCGCCCCGAGCAGCGCGGGCTTTCCGCCGAACAGGGAGTAGACGGCGCTCGTCGACGTGCCCTCAGCGGCGGCCAGACCGCGCAGCGAGAGCGCCTCGGCGCCGCCCGCCCCGATGATCTGAGAGGCGCGTTCGACGAGGCGAGTGCGGAGGTCGTCGTCGTGAACTCTGGCGCGGGGCATGCTCACAGGCTAACGTAACGTCGTTACATAACACCGTTACGAACCTCAGAGGAGACCTCTATGCCCGCTCGAGCCGTCCACACAGGACGATGGACCACCGGCCCCGCCGAACAGAGCAACGCCGGCGCGATGCTCCTGATCGGGATGCGGGCCAACACCCTGCGAGGGCTGCTCCGAGCACGCCGGGTCGGCCGTGCGATGGGCGCGATGCAGGCCGAGCTGCACGCCCACCCGGAGACAGGCTTCCTCAGCGGGGAGAACTGGTTCGCACGCACGACCATCCTCGTCTCCTACTGGCGCGACGTCGCCGCCGTCCAGGCCTACGCCAGTCAGCCGGACGGGCTGCACCTTCCCGCGTGGCGCGAGTACGTCCGCCTGATCGGCGCTACCCGTGACCTCGGCGTGTGGCATGAGCTCTACGACCTGCGGTCCGGCGGCAGCGAGGCGGTCTACGTGAACATGCCACGCTTCGGCCGGGCCAACGCCGACGGGCACCGCGAGGTCGCAGCGGGGCTGAACACGTCATCGCAGCGCATGCGCGCCTGAGGCCAGCCCTCCAGGGAGCCACCAGGGGCGCCGCTGCGCTATCTTTTGGCAAGATCGTTCATGGTTCTCGGGTGCTGAGCCCGCGCGCGATCCGACGTGAGAGCAGAACGACCCACAGGCCCTTCCTAAGGAGACCGTCATGCGCAGCAGTGCCCGAACACGCGCTCTTCTGCTCGCGGTCCTCGCGGGCATCGTCGTCCCACTGGCGGCCGGCTGCTCGCCCGGCGAGACCGCGACGACGGCGGACGGCGCCTGCGAGGCCGCCCGTGTCTCGGTGGAGCCAGGGCCGGTCGCACCCGGCAAGATTCTCAGGATCACCGGGCAGGGGTACGTCGACGGCTGTGCCGACAACCCGGAGGTCGTGGACGGCACGCTGGCCCCGGACGAGTCCAGCACGGCGATGTCCGACATCTCGGTTGTCTGGTCCCAGGGTGACGTCGAGATCGAGCTCGGCCGCGTCGACGCTGGCCCCGACGGCGAGTGGTCCCTCGACGCGACCGCCCCACCAGATGCCCAGTCGGGCGAGGCACAGATCGGGGCAGGGACGAGCGAACCCGCCACGGTCACCGTCACCCCGTAGAGGCGCGCACCGCTGCCCTCACGGAGCGCTGTCCTTCTCCGTCACATCGTACGCCCAGGAGTTATCCACAGCCCCTCCGCGGGCAGGTGTTCATTCTCGCTACCGTGCGCGGACTGTCGCCTGCTGAGGAGTTCCCATGCGCGTCCGACGTCGCACGCTCGCCCTTGTCCTGCCCGCCGCCCTGGTCCTCGGTCTGGGAGGCTGCTCGTCTGCCGACGAACCCGAGCCCGGTTCGGGTGTCACCACGAGTGCGGCACCGACCGCGTCGGTGTCCGAGACGCCTGAGACGCCCGAGCCAACCGAGAGCCCGGAGCCGGAACCGACCGAGACCGGCCCGACGCCGCCACCACGCCCGGCGGCGATGGACGACACCGGCAAGAAGGGCGCGCAGGCTGCGGCCGAGTACTTCATTTCATTGCTCGGCTACGCGTTTCAGTCGGGCGAATCCGAATCCATTCGAGAGATGTCCCTGTCCGCCACGTGCATCTCCTGCGAGAACTTCGCTGAACGAGCGGACTCACACCGCGATAGTGACTACGTGGTCGTCGGCGGCGAGACCACTCTCTCCGGATTGAAGGTCAGCGATCGGGATCCACTCACAGGTGGCTTCGCAGTCAGCGGCGCGTTCGAGACGAGTGAGATGGCCGTCTCGACGTCCGATGGTGAGAACGTCGGCGTGTCGAGGTCCGACGACGGCTTCATTCAGATCGACGTTCTACATGACGAGAACACGTGGCGCGTCATGGCCGTCGTCACCGACCAGGACTCTGCAGAATGACGTGGCTTCTCGCGCTGAGCGTACTTTTCACCACGCCGGAACCACCTCCTCTCTTGAACGGCGACACGCAGGCGCAACAGGTCGCGATCTATGCGGAAGACTCGACGATCTACAGCGCCGCGCCGGTGAGTTCATCGCCGACGACGGTGCGATACCACCGCTTCCCGGTCTTTGCGTGCATCAACCCCGAAGCCCAACGCTCCCCCGAGATCGCCGCGACCTGCGCCGCAGCGCTGGCCCTGGGCGAGCTACCCGAGTGCACCGACGACGAGATCCTCCTCGACCCGCTCTTCGTCTCCACCCGCGACAACGACACCGCCCCCTGGAGCACCTGGACCCTGGCCTCGGGCCCCGAGTGCATCGGCCCCGCCGACCTCGCCGACGAAGCCGCCCGCGCCTTCCACGAAATGCAGATCCAACCCGCAACCCTCAACGTCCAACCACCCAACGGCTGGACCATCGTCCACTTCGACACCATCGTCCACACCCAGAACCCCGACGAAGCAGCCCAAGAAACCACCACCGAGCTCCTCGGCACCCCCGTCCAGATCCGCGCCCAACCCACCGAGTACACCTGGGACTTCGGCGACGGCACCACCCAGACCACCAACGACCCAGGCAAGCCCTACCCCGACCACACCATCACCCACCAATACACCGACCTGCAGACCTACACCATCACCCTGACCACCCAATGGACCGGCCAATACCGCATCACCGGAGCCACCACCTGGACCGACGTCCCCGGCACCGCCACCACCACCTCCACCAGCAACCCCCTCGACGTCCTCGAACTCACCCCACGACTCGTCACCGACCCCCTCGCCCAGTACTGACGACACGAGGGGATCGAAGAACTCGGACCAGGCCCTCGCTATCCACAGCCCCTCCGCGGACAGGTGTCGATTCTCGCTACCGTGCCCGGACTGTCACCTGCTGAGGAGTTCCCATGCGCGTCCGACGTCGCACGCTCGCCCTTGCCCTGCCCGTCGCCCTGATCCTCGGTCTGGGAGGCTGCACGTCCGACGACGAACCCGAGCCAGGAGCGAGCGCCACCACGACCACGGCACCGACCGCGCCAGCGTCCGAGACGACCGAGCCCACCGAGAGCCCCGAGCCGGAACCCACCGCGACCGGCCCGACACCGCCGCCACGGCCGGTGGCGATGGACGCCACCGGTAAGAAGGGCGCGCGAGCTGCGGCTGAGTACTTCATTGCGCTCGTCACGTATGCGTATGCCACCGGCGACGTCTCGCAGCTTGAAGAGATGGCATACCCCTCGACATGTACAGCGTGCAGTTCGATTATCAAGGAGGCGGCGAAGGTCGAAACTGACGGGTACTCCTCAACATGGGGAGAAACCAAGCTCTGGGATTTCGAAGTGAGTGACAAGGACTCGCTCACTGGCGGCTTCGCCGTCACTATGGCGTTTTCAGAGCCAGCCGGCGAGCTTCGAGACGCGTCTGGAAAGATCCTCGACGAGTGGGAGTACGACGACGGCTGGATGCAGTTCGATGCCATGCACGATGGAACCCGCTGGCGTGCTTTGGCCATCGTTACTGACCAGGACGCAGCGGAGTGAAAGCGTCTGCACTTGCCTCCGCGCTCGTTTCGATCACTTTGATCCCGTTCGGATGGTCGCCGCAGACGGAGGGCTCATCAGTCGTCGTTGGCTTTGAGCTCGCGACGCGCTACCCGAGTGCATCGGACCCGCCGACCTCGCCGACGAAGCCGCCCGAGCCTTCCACGAGTTGCTACTCCAACCTGCAGTCCAAGAGCCCGGTACCGAGCTCCTCGAACAGAAGTAGCGGCACGAAGGAGACGGTGAACGTAAAGCAGGCCTTCGTTATCCACAGCCCCTCCGCGGACAGGCCTTGATTCTCGCTACCGTGCGCGGACTGTCGCCTGCTGAGGAGTTCCCATGCGCGTCCGACGCCGCACGCCCGCCCTTGTCCTGCCCGTCGCCCTGGTCGTCGGACTGGGCGCTTGTTCGTCCGACGACGAACCCGAGCCCGGGGCGAGCGCCACCACGAGCGCGGCACCGACCGCATCGGTGTCCGAGACGCCTGAGCCGACCGAGAGCCCGGAGCCGGAACCCGCCGAGACCGGACCGACGCCGCCACCACGCCCGGCGGCGATGGACGACACCGGCAAGAAGGGCGCGCAGGCTGCAGCGGAGTACTTCATCGCGCTCACTACCTACGCCAGCACGACGGGTGAGACGACCGAACTGGCGGCGATGTCGAACGACGGCACGTGCGGATTCTGCGTCGCCGTCGTCGAGGAAGCGGAGGAGTACGAAACCTCCGGCTACACGGTCACGGGCGGTGCCACCGAGATATCTGACCTTCAGACCGGCGACAAGGACTCGTTGACCGGGGGATACGCCGTCACGGCCGCATTCTCAGCAGACGAACGAACGGTCCACGACGCGTCCGGCACCGAAGTCGACAGGTGGGATCGTGACACGGGATTTCTCCAGATCGATCTCGTTCATGACGGTTCAAGCTGGCGCACACTCGCTCTCACCACCGACCAGGGCGAAGCGGGATGACGGTCCTGCTGACAGCGGGCCCTGACCACCCAATGGACCGGCCAATACCGCATCGCCGAAGCCACCACCTGGACCGACGTCCCCGGCATCGCCACCACCACCTCTACCAGCAACCCCCTCGACCTCCTCGAACTCACCCCACGACTCGTCACCGACCCCCTCGCCCAGTACTGACGACACAAGGGGGTCGGTGATCTCGGACGGGGCGCTACTCCGCGAGGTGCGCGTACACCACCGTGTTGTCGCGGTAGTGCCCGATCTCGGGGTCCCACGACCCGCCGCACGTGATCACGCGGAGCTCTGGACTCTCCGTGTTCCCGTAGACGGCGAGCGTCGGGAACTCGTTCTTCGGGTACTGCTCGACGCGGTCGACGACGTAGCTGACCGTGCTGCCGTCTTCGCGCCCGACGTCGATGGTCGCGCCGGGCTCCACGGTCGCGAGGTCGTAGAACACCGACTCGCCGTTCACGCTGTCGACGTGCCCCTCGATCACTGCCGGCCCCACCGCACCGGGGCGGGGGGAACCGTCGAACCAGGCGGCGGTGTCGACGTCGTCGCCCTCGGGGACAGCGACCGTCCCGTCGGCGTTGAGACCGAGGTGGAGTAGGTCCGAGGCGACGTCGATCGACGGGATCGAGACCTCGGTCGGCAGCGGTTGCGCGGCGGTGGCCTCGACGGGCGGGGTCTCGACAGGCTCGACCGGCGTGGTCGGCTCGTCGGTCTCGACAGGCTCGACCGGCGACGGGGTCTCGACAGGCTCGACCGGCGACTCGACCGCCGACGGCGGCGCAGACTGCTGTCCGGCGACCCCGACGGCCACCGCGGCCACCCCACTGACGAGGAGGGCGACCGCGGCGACCAGGAGGACCGGCCGACGACGCCGGGCCCGGGAGCCCGGCGTCGTCCCGGCCTCCTCGGGCCGGGCGTCGTCACTCATCAGCTGTCCGTGCGCGTGGAACGACGGCGCAGGAGCAGTCCGCCACCGACGGCTGCGGCGGCGCCACCGGCGACCAGCAGTCCGAGGTGCTCGATGCCTTGGGTCTGACCGCCACCGGTCTGGACGCCACCCTCAGGCATGTCGGTCATCTGCGAGGCGCTGACGATTCCGCAGAGCGCGGGGTCGGTCGCCTCGGCGGGCAGCGACGGGTCGAGGTCTGACATCACGTCGCCGTCGTAGGCGCCGGAGCCGTCGTAGTCGACGCCGTGCACGACGACGGCCGCGTCACCCGCGAGGATGTCGTCGGCGAGGTCCTGGGAGACCTCGATCTCGCCGCGCTCGTAGGAGATGCTGCCGCCCTCGGCGGTGTCGAAGCGGTCGATCGCGAGCGCCGAGTCCGGCGACGTGTCGCCGGACGTTGTGAGCGACACCTGGACGGTGCCGTACGAGGGGACGCCCTCGGTGGTGGTGATGGTGCCGGAGCCGTCCGCGTCGTCGTCGGCGGTGGGGCACTGGTTGGCGGCGTCGGAGCCGTAGTGGATGTGCGCGGCGTGCGGGCTGCCGGCGAGGAGTCCGTTCGCCTCGACCTCGACCTTGAGCGTGGTGCCGTCGACCCAGACCATGGCGGTCCCGGAGCCGTCGACGCCGTTGAGCGGGACGGGTGACAGGTCGCCCTGTCCGGTGCCGGTCTCGGCGGACGCGGGTGCGGCGACGGCGAACATCGCGGTGAGTGCGAGTGCGGGTGCCGCGAGTGCGGTACGGGTGCGTGCCTTCATGGTCGTTTCCCTCCGTTCTGTGGCGTCCCGAATCTCGGGGCCACATCAACGGTTCGGTGCCGCGGGCCGATCGGATGGGTCCGGATCGGAACTTCTTTCCGAGACGACGGATGCCGCCCTCCCTGACGGGAAGGCGGCATCCGGTGCGGTACGACGTCAGCTGACGAAGATCGCGGTGTCGTACGCGTAGTCCGGGCTGATCTCGATCTGGAGGTCGTCCGGGTTCTCGACCGCGAACGCGTTCGAGAACGTGTGCGACTTGCCGGGCAGGATGGTGCCCGACCCACGGCCGTCGATCCCGTCGTCGTAGATCTTGACGGCCTCGCGTCCGTCCGAGATGACGTTCGTGAGGATGTACGAGCCGTCGAGGTTTTCGTTGGTCCCGTTCGTCACCGTGACGTCGAAGACGATCGGCTCGCCGCCCTCGTCGGACTGGTAGGCGTAGTCGCCGGGCGTGTAGGCCTCCGGGGTGCTGACCGAGACCTCGAGCCCGTCGGTGTAGATGAAGACCTCCTCGAAGCCGGCGACCTCGCTCACCGCGTCGGCGGGATCTGCGGGCAGTGCGGCATCGTCCGCGTGCAGCTCGCTGGACACGGCGTCGTCCTGTGCGGCGTCGAGCTGCTCCGAGAGCACCGTATCCAGGTCCGCGAGCTCGCTGTTCTGCGCGTCGACCTGCGCCGTGATCGCCGAGCCGACGAGGATGTTCATCCCGACGGCAACGGCGATCGCGACGCCCGAGAGCGCGATCCCCACGATCGCGAGGACCTTCCCACCGAACTTCACCAGCGCGAGGATCCCGAAGACGACGCCGGCCAGTGCGATCACGATCGACACGATGTTCACGAACGGGATCCAGCAGCCCAGGAACGCGGCGATCCCGAGGGCGAGCGCCGTGATGGCGAAACCGTTCTTCTCCGAGTTCGGCTTCGCGGCAACGGGGCCGCCGTAGGGCGCCTGGTTGAAGGGAGGGGGCGACGGCGGCCCGCCGTACTGCGGACCCTGGACCTCGGGGGCCTTCGACGGTTCGGCCTGGGCCACGGGCGTCGCGTACGGGCTGCTGTCCGTCGGCGCGGTCGGCGCCGGGTGGCCCCCACCACTGGATGGATTTGGAGGCGTCGGGGCGTCGTAGGGCGTCGACATGGATGTCCTTAGGGGCAGTACGGGTAGGTGTCGGGTCACCACCCAACCAGCAGCGCTCCGGACGCTTCGCCGAATGCCCGGGTTATCCACAGGCGAGTTTCAGAATCACCCTCGACCTGCACACACGTACCGATTTCTCGCGTAGCGTTCCCCTCACCACCCCTTCGTCCTCCGGAGCAGCACATGTCGTCGCCCGCACCCACCCCGGCGCCCGAGTCGTCGCCCGACCGACCCGCGGGCACGACGACGCAGCGCCGCCGCATCCCGGGCGTCGCCTGGGCCGTGATCGCGGTCATCGTGGGCCTGCTCGCGCTCGTGCTCGCGGCGCAGTTCCTCGAGGGGGACGACGCGTTGGCCGACACCGCCGTGGAGACCACGGACTCCGGCGAGACCGCCGCCACCCCGGAAGGGACGACGTCGGACGCCGAGGACGGCGCCGCAGCCACCGCCGCCGAGGGACCGCGCGAGGGTGAGCTCCCCATCGTGCGCCGCGACGCCGACGACCCGATGGCGATCGGATCGGTCGACGCGCCGGTCGTCCTCGTCGAGTGGATCGACTACCGCTGCCCATTCTGCGCCGTCTACTCGACCGAGATCCTGCCGACCATCGAGGACGAGTACGTCGCGAGCGGGCAGGTCCGCATCGAGATCAACGACGTGTCGTTCTTCGGCGACGAGTCCGAGGACGCCGCCGTCGCGGCCCGTGCGGCGGGCGAGCAGGGCAAGTACCTCGAGTACATGACCGTCGTCTTCGACAACGCCCCCAGCAGCGGGCACCCGGACATGCCGGCCGAGAAGCTGATCGCGTTCGCCGAGGACGCGGGCGTGCCGGACATCGAGCAGTTCACCGCCGACCTCGACCGCGAGGACCTGCACGCCGCCGTCCAGGAGTCGACCGCCACCGCCCAGCAGCTCGGCGTCAGCGCCGTGCCGTTCTTCGCGATCGGGACCGAGTCGATCTCCGGGGCCCAGCCCGTCGACGTCTTCCGCCAGTTCATCGACGCCCGCCTCCCCGAGGCGTCCTGACGTGGACCTCGGGCTCCTCGGGGCGTTCCTCGGCGGCGTCCTGACACTGCTGAGCCCGTGCTCCGTGATGCTCCTACCCGCGTTCTTCTCCTACGCGTTCACCGACCCGCGCACCATCGTCGAGCGCACCGGGGTGTTCTACCTCGGCCTGATCACCACGCTGGTGCCCCTCGGCGTCCTCGCCGGGTCGCTCGGGGCGCTGGTGAACCGTTACCGGACCGACGTCGTCACCGTTGCCTCCGTCGTCGTGATACTCCTGGGGCTGCTGATGCTGCTCGGGGTCCAGGTGCCGGGGTTGCGGCGCGGGGTCTCGACAGGCTCGACCACCGGAGTCGGGGTCTCGACAGGCTCGACCGGCGCGGCAGGCGCGACCGGCGCCAACACCTCGACGTTCGCGGTCTACGCGCTCGGCACCGTCTACGGGCTCGCGGGTGTCTGCGCGGGCCCGCTGCTCGGTGCGGCTCTCACGTTCGCGGCCCTCGGCGGGAGCGCCCTGTACGGCGGCGTCGTGCTGCTGGTGTTCGCCGCAGGGATGGCGCTGCCGCTCCTGCTGCTCGCCCTGCTGTGGGGCCGGCTGCCGTTCGTCCGCCGGCTGGTGCGACCGCGGGAGATCTCGGTCGGCCCGTGGCGCAACACGTGGACGGGCGTGGTCGGCGGGGTCCTGACGATCGCCGTCGGGGTGCTGCTGCTGCTCACCGAGGGCACGGCGACGCTCGGCGGCGTGCTGGGTGCGCCCCAGCAGTTCCGGCTCGAGAGCTGGGTGATGGAGACGACCGGGTCCGTGCCCGACGTCGCGGTGATCGTCGTGGTCGCGGTCCTCGCCGCGGGGGCGTGGTGGCTCCTGCGACGGCGACGCCGGCTACGCGCCGGCCAGGCGTCGTCGGACGCCCTCTCCTCCGACTGACTCCACGAGGTCCCGCGGCCCCACCAGGACGAGCAGCGAGCGGGCGCGCGACATGCCCGTGTAGAGGATCTGGCGCGCCCGGTCCATGTCGCGGATCCCGTTGACCGCAAGCACGACGACCGGCCGCTCCAGGCCCTTGAACCCGAGCACGTGCCCGTAGAAGACGTCCTCGGCGGCGAAGAACTGGTCCCAGTACGACTCGTACCCGCCGACCTCGACCTCGTTGACCTGGGCCGGGTGCCGGCGCCCGGTCGCGAGGAGCGCGATCTGCCCGGGCTCCCAGTGGTCCTCGAGCAGCAGGTCGATGCACGTGTCGGCGGTCGCGATCGCCTGCTCCGCGGGCACGTCGACCATGCGCACGGGCGGGCCGTCGAGCCCGCGTGGCCGGACCAGGCGGTCCGACATCGAGGAGAAGGTCTGGGCGATCTGCTTGGTGGAGCGCAGGTTCTCGAGCAGCGGGAACGGCGGCAGGTTGATCGGGGCCTCGCCGTCGCGCGGGAAGACGCGCTGGGCCTCGTCCATGAAGACGAAGACGCCGCCGCCGTCCGGGTCACGCAGGCACCGCAGGAGCGAGGGCCACCAGAGGTTGCCGAAGTCCTGCGCCTCGTCCACGACGACGGAGTCGAACTTCTCCTCCGGCGTCCGGGCGTCCGCGAGCTCACCCAGGGCAAGGGGGAGCTGGCGCTCCCAGTAGTCGGGGTCGTCGTCGGCGCCGCCCTCGGCACCCCACTCGACGGGCAGGTCGTGGAACAGGCCGACGAAGGCCGGTCGCTCGCGACGCGGCCAGGTGTCGACCGTGCGCTGGAGGTACCGACCGAGCCCGCGGGAGTAGCACAGGAGCGCGACGCGCTCGCCGGCGCGGACCAGCCGCCGCGCCTTCTCGAGCGCCAGCCACGTCTTGCCGCTGCCGGCGCCGCCCACGATGCACGTGCGGCGCTGCTGCTCGAGCACGTCCAGGATCGTCGCCTGCTCGCTCGTGAGCTGGTCGGCGTGGCTGGCGTGCATCGCGGCGGCGACCAAATGCTCCACCTGGCTGGGGAAGCCCCGGGCGAGGTGCTCGACGAGCAGCTCCGCGTCCGCCGGTGGCAGCCCGCTGTGCCCGTGCCCGTGCTGCTCGATCGCCTTCTTCACGCGTGCGACGACGGCCGCACCGTTGTCGACCTCGGTGCGGTCGACGAGCATCGCCCGCGGCAGGTCGAGCGTGCCCCACGTGTCCGGGACGGCGACGTGCGGGAACGCGACCAGGTGCACCGTCCGCAGGTCCGCGACGTCGAACCCGGCCTCCCAAAGACCGTCCGTCAGCAGGTGCCGTGCGCGCTGGATCTGCCCGACCGGGTCGATGCGCCGTTCGGCGCCCCCGCCCGACTGGATCCACTCGCCGTCGCGTCGCGTGACGTGCCCGCCCTTGACCTCGATCACCGCGATCCCGACCTCGGGCCAGGCGACGACCAGGTCGATCTCACCCTCGTCGTCGTCGATCTGGAGGGGGACGTGGGCGAACAGCAGGACGTCGTCCGGCAGGTTCTCCTTCAGTGCTCGCCAGACCGCGAGCTCCGCACCGTTGTCGTGCGGGAACTTGGGTGCGGGCGGGTACAGGCGAGCCATGTGTCATGTGTACCGGATCCGACAGACGTCGGTGATCTCCCGCGCCCGCACGCGGCACTGTCGGGCGGATCGGCTACGGTCGCGGTATGCCGCTGCACCCTGATGCCATCGCCGTCGCCGCCCCGCGCGGGCCTGCGGTCCCGCCGACAGTGGGTGGCGCTCCCGGGTCCGTCGTGGGCCTGCCGGGGGCGACGCTCGTACCGCTGTGGCACGGCGACGGACGGTACACCGTGCACCCGTTCGCCACGCCCGACGACGCCGCCCGTCTCGCCGAGGTCATGGGCCGCGGGAGGCTGCCCCGCCACGTGCTGCCCGACGGCGCGGTGCGCGAGATCGTCGGGGTGCGGACCGACGACGCGGGGACGGAACTCCTGCTCTCCGAGGTGGGGGACGACGTCGTCCGGCTGGGCCCCGCGTTGGAGGAACCGCCGTCGGACGTCAACTGGCCCGAGTACGTCTCGCTGATGACCGCCGTGCTGCGCGACCGACTCCCTCGCGGCGAGCGCATCGTGCTCACCTACGGCGGGTGGGCGGGGATCGACCCACGCACGTACGTCGCCGCCGCGCAGGAGACTGCCGAGGGTGTGCCGGCGCTGACGGTGCAGGCCGTCCCCGCCCCACCGGCCAAGGACGAGACCTGGGCGAAGATCCGGATCCGACGGCTCCGGCTGGGCGTGGCCCAGGCACCCTGGGACGACGACTCCCCCGAGGGCGCCGCCGCGCTGATGCTCGCCGCGATCTCGCAGTGGTCCGCGCCGTGGACCGCCGCGATCACCGTCCTGCCCGTGGCCGGAGACCCGGCATGACACGGGCCGCGGCGTTCCACGCCGACCTGCGCGCGTGGGAGCCCCGGTCGCCCGAGCAGGCGGCGCTCCGCGACCGCTACCTCGACTTCCTCGACATTCACGGCGAGGACTCCCTGCGCCGCGACGGCGGGCCCGAGCACGTCACCGGGTCGTGCTTCGTCCTGACCCCCGATCTCACCCACGTGCTGCTCTGCTACCACCGCAAGGGACAGTTCTGGGTCCAGGTCGGCGGGCACGTCGAGGCCGACGACGCGAGCGTCGCCGACGGCGCGCTCCGGGAGGCCCGCGAGGAGAGCGGGCTCGACGTCGCCGCGTGGCGGACCCGGCCCGCCGACCTTCACCGGCACGAGCTCGGCAGTGCGTTCGGGCGGTGTACTGCGCACTGGGACGTCGGGTATGTTTCGTTCGCCCCACGCGACATGGTTCCGGCCGTGAGCGACGAGTCGGACGACGTCGCGTGGTTCGCCGTCGACGACCTGCCGGCCGAAGTCCCGCCCGACTTCCCGCAGCGTCTCGCGACGGTGCTCGACGAGGTCAGGCCGCACCTCTGAGCAGGACTGCTCGCGCGGTGGACGGTGTGTTCAACTCCGGCAGGAGACACTACGGTTCGGGGTACGGAACGCGAAGAAGGAGCGGGTGTGGCAGACGCGCACGAGGGACCTGAGGGCGACACGCCGTCGGCGAGCACCGACGACCGCTGGGCGAGCGACGTCGCCGACGCCATCGCCGGCAAGACCGTGGCCAAGGCCGAGGCCGACTTGCCCGCCGAGAAGATGGACCGGCTCGTCCAGATCCTCGGACGCGTCGTCGACGGCCTCGACACGTTCGACCTCGAGGCCGCAGAGCTCGACGCCGAGGCACGCATCGAGGCCGACCCGGCGCGCTGAGCCCTCCCCCGATCACTAGGCTGACGGCATGAGCTCCCCGGCAGACCGACGCAGTTCCCACCCCGCCGATCTCGACGACGCCGCCCTGCTGGCCCGAGCCGCCGGCGTCCTGCTGACACAAGCCTGCGGGGACGCCCTGGGCGTGCCGTACGAGTTCGCGATGCCACCGGCCAAGGACGAGATGCCCGTGATGCGCGGCGGGGGCCTCGGCCCGTACGAGCCCGGCGAGTGGTCGGACGACACCCAGATGGCGATCTGCATCGCGCGCGTCACCGCCCACGGACCCGGCGGGCACTGCCTCGTCGACACCGAGGGCGAGGCGCGCGGGGAGGCCCTCGACGAGATCGCCGAGGCGTTCGAGGCATGGCGGAACGGCGGCGCGAGCGACATCGGCACCCAGACCGCCACCGTTCTCCGCGACGCCGCGCACCTCGACGGGCCCGCCCACCGCCGTCTCACCACCGCCGCCCGCGCCCTGCACGGTGTGACCGGCAAGACCGCCGGGAACGGCGCACTCATGCGCACCGGCATCGTCGGACTCGTGGCCCTCGACGACCGCACCGCCACCGCCCGCGCGACCCGCGCCGTCGCGCACCTCACGCACGCCGACGTGCTCGCCGCCGAGTCCTGCGTGCTCTGGGGCGAGGCGATCCGCGTCGCGGTGACCGAAGAACGCCTCGACGTCCGCGCCGGCCTCGACCTGCTGCCCGCCGAACGCGCCGACATGTGGTCGGCATGGATCCACGACGCCGAGCAGGACGAGCCCACCGCCGAGCTCCGGCAGAACGGGTTCACCGTCACCGCCCTCCTCGCCGCCTGGCACGCCGTCCACACCACGCGCGACGCCGAGCACCACCTCGTCGAAGCGCTCGCCGCCGCCGTCCGAATCGGTGGCGACACCGACACGGTCGCCGCCATCGCCGGGCAGCTCCTCGGGGCGTACTACGGCGCATCGAGGGTTCCCGCCGACTGGCGAGCCGCGGTCCACGGATGGCCCGGCATGCGCGCCGACGACCTCGTGGACCTGGCCGTCCGCACGGCCCGGCACGGGCTCGAGCGCGGACCGGCGGACGGGTCCGGGTACGCGCCGGAGTCCGACGCATGACCGCGAGCGCCCCGGTGGCGACCGACGCCCGCTGCCCGTGCTGCTCGGGCGACCTCTACGGGCTGTGCTGCGGTCCCGCGCACTCCGGGACGAGGCCGGCCCCGACGGCCGAGGCCCTGATGCGGTCACGCTTCAGCGCCTTCGCGGTCGGCGACGCCGACTATCTGCGCGCCTCCTGGCACGTCAGCACCCGTCCGGCAGAGCTGGACCTCGACCCGGATCTCGAGTGGTGGCGCCTCGACATCCTCGGCACGACGGCGGGCGGCCCGTTCGACGACGCGGGCACCGTCGAGTTCGTGGCCCACTATCGCGACCCTGCCGTCGCCGGGCGGGAGGGCCGGGGGAAGATGCAGGAGCTGAGCCGGTTCGTCCGCGAAGGTGGGCGCTGGTACTACGTCGACGCAGCGGGTTGAGCCCGACCGCCGCGGGTTGAGCCTTTCGAAACCCGGTCTCGACAAGCTCGACCACCGGGGGTGAGCCTGACGACCGCGGGTTGAGCCTGTCGAAACCCGGTCTCGACCAGCTCGACCTCCGCGGGTTGAGCTCGACCGACAGAGGTCGAGCTAGACGACCGCGAGCTTCGCGCTCACGGCGTCGAGCCGAGCCCGCACGGGTTGCGCGTCGGCGTCGAGCGGCTCGGTCGCGTCGTAGGCACCCCGCAGCTCGCGCACCTGCTCGCTGAGCACCGACCGCACCGTGACCCGCTCGGCGCAGTCCTCCATGCGCTCCACGAGCCCGATCGCGGCGTGCAGCGCGACCGGCGAGCCGAGCGCGTAGGTGCGCACGGCCACGAGCACGTCGTCGATCAGCAGCTCGACGCCCGGCCACGGCATCACGACGCGGAGCTCGCCCTCGTCGTCGAGGCATCCCCGGGCGACCGGCGCCGCCTGCACGGCACGGCACAGGCCGGCGGCGAGTCCGTCGAAGGCGCTCGCGGCGGTGTACGGGTCGTTGGTCCCGGGCGAGAGCGCCCGGACCGCCATCTCGGTCAACTGCTGCACCGCGAAGCGGACGTCCTGCGTCGGGGTCCGCGCCGAGCCCAGGGTGACGGCCCCGCGGACGGCGGAGTCGACGTCGTCGTCGGCCACTCCGACCACGCGGGCCAACGGCTCGCCTGCGACGTGGTCGCCCGGTCCGGCCAGGACCGTGACCACCGAGTCGGCGCTCTTCGCCGCACGCCGGAGCGCCGCGACGTCGACGTACTGCACGTACCCGGCGCCGTCCGACTCGACGACGCGGCCGTCCTCGGCAGACGGGACGGCGGCTCCGCGACCTTCGGTGTCCTCGTAGACCTGCCCGACGACGCGCACCAGCTCGTTGCGGACCGACGTCTGCAGCGTCGTGACCTGCACGCTGAGCGCGATGTGGTGGATGAAGAAGACGAGGAACGCCACGTTGAGCACGGCGAGGATCACCGCGACGTGGACGGCGACGGTGGGGACGAAGGCGCTGTCGCCATCCTGCTGGTCTCGCACGGAGAGCAGCACCACGAGCGAGTACAGGAACGTGGAGGTGAAGACGGCGAGCACCAGCTGGTTGGCGCGGTCGGCCATGAAGTTGCGGACGAGTCGCGGCCCGTACGCCGAGGACGTCGTGGCCATCACGGAGATGGTGATGGAGAACGACGTCGCGGCGACTGTCAGCACGGAGCCGGCGATCGCGGTCAGGATCGCCCGGCCCCCGCTGGCGCTGAGCTGGTCGAGCAGCGGGAGGTCCGTGAGGCCCTTCGAGACGAGGAGCCGGTCGAACGCGACGAGCAGCTGCGCGAGGACCATCGCGCTGACGCCGAGCGCGGTCGGCAAGAACCAGAACGACTCCCGGGCGCTCGCCCACCGTGCCCTCATCGCAGATCACCTGTCATGCGGCAACGGTACCCACCCGCGGCGTTCCTGCCCCATCGCCGAGGTCGACCCTGCCGCGCGAGGTAGTGCCTGGCAGGGTCGACGTCGGCGGCTATGGGTCTACCTCGCGGAGCGGGTGGTCGACGCGCTCACCCGACGACGCAGCGCGAGCAGGGCGCCACCGGCCGCGACGAGCCCGCCGGCGACCAACGCCATCACGGCGGCGTCGGCACCCGTCTTCGCCAGTGCGCGCGGCTCGGCCGGTGCGGGCACGGCGGCGTCGAGCACGGCGGGTGCGGCAGGTGCGGCGCTCGGCGTCGTCACGACGTCGGCCACCTCCTCTGGCAGTTCGCCACCGAGACCGTCAAGCATCAGGATCGCGCCGTCGTCGGCGACCGGCAGGTCCCCCGTGCACGTCTCGTCGGTGAACTGGTAGGCGAAGACCGCGAAGTCCTCCTCTGCCTCGACAAGGAACTCGTCCGGTTCGTAGACCTCGTAGAGCCCGTCGACATCGCTCACGGTGCCCTCCGGGGTCAGCACCAGGAGCTCCGAGTACCCGTCGGCCTTCGAGGCCAGCAGGTACTCGAAGGTGTCGACGTCCTCCTCCTGGAAGCCGACGTACCAGGCGTCCGCACCGTAGCCGCACGGGTCGTCCACCCAGACGAGCGGGATCGGCGCATAGGCGACGTCGTCCTCGGTGGGCAGAGCCTCGGCCTCGTCTTCGCCCAGGTCCTCGTCGGTCATCTCTTCGCCAGACCCGGCGTCGCCGTCGCTCCCCGCGGAACCGTCGCCCGACCCGTCGTCGGAGCCGGCCGCGTCCCCGTCCCCGTCCCCGGACCCGTCGTCTTCGCCGCCGACCGTCTCCTCCTCGCCTGCGACCGCACCGGTCTCGTCGGTGGCGGCGGGCGTCCCCGTCTCGCCGTGCGACGTCTCGCCGACGAGCGGTGCGGACTCCGCGTCGCCCGCGGCGGGTTCCTCGACTCCCGGAGTCCCCGGGGCCGCGTCACCGGCGTCGTCGCCGGTGTCGTCGGAGCCGTCATCCGTCGAGGTCGTCCTCGACTCGACGGGTGCGTCCTCCGCGGCCGCGGCCAGCGGGGCTGAGAGCACGAGTGCCCCGGCGACGACGCTCGAGGCAAGAATGCGTGATGTCTTCATCGTGATCCGTTCACGGCACACCACACGGCGCACCGAGGAGTGAAAGGGGCCTGAGCCCGGACAACGAGCCGCGACGGTTGCCGCGCTCTGGAGCCTCGTCGATCAGTCGATCTCTGCGCGCCTGAGCGAATAGTAGGGCAGAACCCGCCCCCGCGGAACACCCTGGTCGCGGCACGATGTCGCGCGATGTCGCGCGCATTCCCGCGACCTAGACTCACCGGATGACACACTCGTTCGCCTCCGACAACACCGCGCCCGTCCACCCGGAGATCCTCGCCGCGCTGGCGGCCGTGAACGAGGGACACTCGCCCGCGTACGGCAGTGATCCGACGACGGCGGCCCTGGCCGAGCGCGTCGCCGCAACCTTCGAGCGCGGGGCGCGGACCGTCGTCGTGCCGACCGGGACGGGGGCCAACATCCTCGCGCTGAACGCGGCGGCACCGTACGGCGGTGGTGTCGTCGTGGCCGACGTCGCACACGTCGTCGCCGACGAGGCGGGCGCCCCGGCCCGGCACGGCCTCACCGTGCTGACGTGTCCGACGGTGGACGGCCGCCTCACGCCGGACGCGATCACCCGCTGGGCCCGGGACACCGGCAACATCCACCACGCACAACCCGTGGTCGTCTCCATCACCCAGGCCACCGAGCTCGGGACGGTCTACTCCCCCGACGACGTCGCGCGGCTCGTCGAGTCCGCGCACGCGGCCGGGATGCTCGTCCACATGGACGGCGCACGGATCGCCAACGCGGCCGTGCACCTGGGGGTCGGTCTGCGCGAGGCGGTGGGCGACGTCGACCTCCTCAGCCTCGGCGGCACCAAGAACGGCGGGATGGGGGCCGAGGCCGTCGTGACGTTCAGCGACGACCTCGCCTCCGCCGTCCGACACCTGCACAAGCCGAACCTGCAGCTGGCCTCGAAGCAGCGCTACCTCTCGGCGCAGCTCCTGGCACTGCTCGACGGCGACGCTCCCCTCTGGGAGCGGTGCGCGACGTCGGCGAACGCCCGCGCCGCCGAGATCGCCGCGGGCCTCGCGACGCCCGAGACGGCAGCCACCGGCGTCGCGGTGGTCGCGCCGGTCGAGGCGAACCTGCTGTTCGTCCGGATGCCGCAGGCGGCGGCCGACCGTGTGGCGCGCGAGCACCAGGCGTTCGGCACCCCGCACGACGACGGCACCGCCACCGTGCGCATCGTCTGCTCGTGGGACACCACCCCGGCAGACGCCTCAGCCCTCCTCGCGACGATCCGCGAGGAGGGCTGAGGTCAGGCTGGTCAGGAGTGGCGACGTCGCAGGACGACGATCCCCACACCGATCAGCACGAGCAGCGCCGCGACCGCCAGCGTCCCGATGACCGCGCTACCCGTGACGGCGAGGCCGCCGGGGCCCTCGGTCACGTCGGTCGTCGGCTCCGGGGACGGAACCGTCGTCGGACCTGTCGTCGGCTCCGGCGACGGAACCGTCGTCGGCAGCACCTCTGGCTCGAACGGGGTGAGCGTGTTGGTCACCGTCACCACCGGCAGCACCTCGGTGTCGACGATCGTGACCGGCGCCGACACCGTCGGCTCCCGCCACTCGCCCCAGGCCGACGGGGACAGCGCGTCCTCGGTCACCGCGCACTCGGCACCGACCGGCAGCTCCTCCGACACCGTCACCGTCTCGCCGGCCTGCAGCTCCCAGGTACCCGAACCGACGGACGAGCCGTCGAGCACGCACTCCCAGTCACCGGTGTAGGTGAGGTCTTCGGTCAGGAGGCCCGTCTGGTCGTCCAGCACCTTGGTGATCGCGAAGTGACCCGTGACCGGCTCCGGAGTCGGCGTCGGCGTCGGCGTGGTTCCGGTGAACGTGTTCGTCACCGTCACGTTCGCCAGGCCGTCCGTGCCATCCGTGACCGTCAGCGGTGAACCCGAGATCGCCGGAGCGTCCCACGTGCCACCCTCGACCTCGGCGGGAGCATCCTCCTCGACCGTGCACTCGGCACCGACTGGAAGATCCTCAGCCACCGTCACCGTCTCGCCGGCTGCTACCGACCAGACACCCGAATCGACCACACCGCCGTCAGCCGTGCACTCGAACGTGCCCGTGAACTCGGTCCCGACCGGAACCACCCCACCCTCGTCGTTCAGGGTCTTCGTGATCTCAAAACCACCCACGACCGGGGCAGGGGTCTCGACGAACGTGTTGGTCACCGAGACGCGCGCGACGTCGCTGCCGCTCTCGCCGATCACGACGGGAGAGCCGACGATGGTCGGCGCGATCCAGGTGCCGCCCTCGACTGCCGGGGCCGCGTCCTCGGTCAGCTCGCACTCGGTGCCGTAGGGCAGGTCCGTGGCGACGACGGCCGTTCCGGAACCGTCGACCTCCCACGTGCCCGCGGCGATCTCCGTGCCGTCGAACGTGCAGAGGTAGTCACCGGAGTACGTCGTGTCGGCCGGGACGAGCCCGGAGTCCGCGTCGTCGACGATCTTGAGGACACTCAGCTGACCGAGGTTCTGCTCGAACGTGTTCGCGACGGTCACCGTCGTGAGCTCGGTCGTGTCGCTGAGCGTGACCGACTCCGGCGAGATCACGGGCTCGGCCCATGTCCCGTCGGCCGTGCCGTCCGTGAAGTTCTCCTCGACGGTGCAGGTCGCGCTGAGCGGCAGCCCGTCGGCGACCGTGACACTCTCGCCCGCCGCGAGGGTCCACTCGCCGTCACCGACCGGTGCGTCGTTGAGCTCGCACGCCCACGTGCCGGTGAAGGTCTTGTCCGCGGCGATCGAGCCGTACTCGTCGTCGACCGTCTTGGTGATCGAGAACCCGGTGGACTCCTCGACCGTGGTCGGCACGAACGTGTTGGTCACGACGACACCGACCGCCGTCGTCCCGTCCGTGACGACGAACGGCTGCTCGGGCGTGACGACCGGGGCCTCCCACGACCCACCGTCGACCGGCGGGGCGGTGTTCTCCTCGACGGCGCAGGTGCTGCCGACCGGGATCTCCACGTCCGGGGTGACGGACTCACCGTCGGTCAGCTCCCAGGTGCCGCTCGCCGAGACCTCGCCGTCGAGCGTGCACTCCCAGGTGCCGGTGAAGACGGTGTCTGCCGGGACCGTGCCGCTCGGGTCCTCGACGACCTTGGTGAGCGTGATCCCGCCGGTGCAGCCCCAGCCCGTACCGTCGTCGAACGGGAATGCGTGGATCTCGGTGCCGCTCCCGGCCTGGACCAGGTCACCGCCGACGTACAGGCGACCGTTGAGGCCCGGCATCGACGTGGTCACGGTCCCCGATGTCGAGGGCACGACGACGGAGCCGACGAACTGTGCGGAACCCTCGAGGTTCAGGGTGTCCGCGTTCTCGAAGTTCCAGAGCGTGTCCGTGGCCCACTGGCCGATCGAGCTGAAGTCGAGGGGTGCGCCGTCGCCGAAGAACGAGTTGACGTTGACCGTCGTCGTCCCGCTGTCGGGCCCGATCACGTTGATCACGATCGTCGCATCAGGGTTCACGTCGACGAAGGCGATCGTCGCCGCCGTGCTGGCCGTGCCGAGAGCCTCCGGAGTCTTGTTGAGGTCGATCTCGAAGACCTGGCGGTCGGTGGTGTCCGCGCCGGTGCCCGTGAGGGTGGTCGTGCCCCACTCGCTCGAGACCGTTCCCGTGGGCTCGAGGGCGGCGTAGGCCGTCGAGGTGTCGAGGGCCGTCGAGCCGAAGCTCTCGAACGGGACGAGCGCCGCGTCGTGACCCATGCCCTCCTGCACGAGTGCCCCGGCGGTCTGGACGTTCCCGGTGTCCCACGGCGCGTCAGCCGGCGTGGGGGTGATCGTCCCGCCGACGTTGACTCCGCCACCGACGGTGTGGTGGCCGATGCCCACGTGGATGACGTTGGTGCCGACCGTCGTCAGGTCCCCGCCGACGTGCAGCATGGTCGAGCCAGGGGGCGGAGGCACCTGCGAACCGACGCCGACGACACCGATGTTGAAGAGGCCGTCGGGGTCACGGTCGAAGGTCGCGTTCCCGTTGACGACCACGACGCCCTCGGTCTCGGCCGCGCCCTCGGTCGTGTACCAGTCCCCGCCGACGTAGACGTTCACGTTCGAGTCGAACCCCGCCGGGCCGCCGTTCCCGATGTCCGGGGGCACTTCCGGGCAGTACGCGGCGCTCGAGAAGGTCTCGGGGGCCGTCGAGAGCGTCGAAGCGACCGGGGACGTCTGCGCGGCTGTCGCCGGCATCGCCGTCGCCACCGTGCTCGTCGCCGCCACCAGGGCCAACGCCGAGGCGGAGGCCCATCGCGCCCGCAGCCGTACCGTCCGAGACCTGTTCATCTGTGCTGTTCCTGATCCGTCGCAACCACCCTCAAACTTCGAGGCCACGACGATTGTGGGACCGAACTGGACGTGCGTTCAAGTTTCTCGTACGCACTGCGAACTAAATCACCCGGGAATACGAACCTTAGTTCTCAATTCAGGACAATTTTTCTTCACGCCCAGTCGAACGTCCCCTCAGCCGAACCGACGACGGAGCACGACGAGAAGGCCGCCCAGGACCATCAGAGCCCCTGCGGCACCGATCAGGCCTGCCGCGTTCGCGCCGGTGACGGCCAGGGAGCCCCCGCCCGACGACGTCGCGTCCGCCTCGTTCGTCACCGTCACCACGGGCAGCGGGTCGATGCCGTCGACGCCGAGCACGACCGCGTCGGAGATCACAGGTGCGGACCACTCCCCGTCCTGGATCGGGGCCGGGTCGTCCTCCGTGACGGAGCACTCGGCGCCGACGGGCAGATCCGCACCGAGGGTGTCGGACGACTCTCCCGCCGCGAGCTCCCACGTGCCCTCGCCGACGGTCTCGCCGTCGAGCGTGCACTCCCAGTCCCCGGTGAACGGCGTCCCGTCGGGCACGACGCCGTCCGGGTCGTCGAGCTGCTTGCGGACGGCGAAGCCCGTGGCGACGTCGTCAGCACCGGCGGTGTTGGTCACGACGGCGACCGGCAGGGGGCCGGTACCCGCGTCGACGAGCGTCACCGCGCCGGGCAGCGACGGCTCCGACCAGGCGCCGCCCTCGATCTCGGGCAATGGCACGTCCTCAGACACCGTGCACTCGGAACCGACCGGCAGGCCCTCCGCGACCGTCACCGTCTCGTCCGCGGCGAGCTCCCAGGTGCCCTCGCCGACGACGCTGCCCTCGGAGGTGCACTCCCAGGTCCCGGTGAACACGACGTCGTCGCCGACCACGCCGTCCGCGTCGATGACGACCTTGGTGATGTCGAAGCCGGTGACGACGTCCTCGGCCACCACCGTGTTCGTCACCGACACAAGCACCGGGTCGACGCCGTCGTCAAGGTTCTCCAGGACCACCGGCGACCCCTCGATCATCGGGTCGGCCCACGTCCCACCGTCCACCGGGTCCAGGTCGTCCTCGGCCACGACACACTCCGCGCCCACCGGCAGCCCCTCGGCCACCGTCACGGTCTGACCAGCGACCACCGACCACGTCCCCTCGCCACCCGCGACCGGCTCACCGTCGAGCGTGCACGCATACGTCCCCGTGAACGTCTCGTCCCCGCTCAACAGCTCGTCCGCGTCCGAGACCACCTTCGTGATCTCGAAACCCGTCACGTCGGCCGTGATCGTGTTCGTCACCGTCACCAGCGTCGGCCCGGTGCCGTCGGCCAGATTCTCCAGGACCACCGGGGACCCGTCGATCTCCGGGTCGGCCCACGTGGCCCCGTCGACCGGGTCGAGGCCGCCCTCGGTGACGGTGCACTCCGAGCCCACGGGCAGGTCCTCGGCCACGGTCACCGTCTCCCCCGCGGCGAGCATCAGGTCACCCCCGCCCACGACCAGGCCGTCGGAGGTGCACTCCCAGGTGATCGGGTACTCCTCGTCGCCAGAGAGCACCTCGTCGAAGTCGTTGACGACCTTGGTGATGTCGAAGCCGGTGACGACGTCCTCGGCCACCACCGTGTTCGTCACCGTCACAAGCACCGGGTCGACGCCGTCGTCGAGGTTCTCCAGGACCACCGGCGACCCCTCGATCATCGGGTCGGCCCACGTCCCACCGTCCACCGGGTCCAGGTCGTCCTCGGCCACGACACACTCCGCGCCCACCGGCAGCCCCTCGGCCACCGTCACGGTCTGACCGGCGACCACCGACCACGTCCCCTCGCCACCCGCGACCGGCTCACCGTCGAGCGTGCACGCATACGTCCCCGTGAACGTCTCGTCCCCGCTCAACAGCTCGTCCGCGTCCGAGACCACCTTCGTGATCTCGAAACCCGTCACGTCGGCGGTGAAGGTGTTGGTGACGGTCACCGTGACGGGGTCCGCGCCGTCGGAGCGGTCCTCGAGCGTGACGGGAACCCCCTCGAAGGTCGGGAACTCCCACGACCCACCCGTCACGTCGGGCAGCGGTGGAATCTCGCGCACCGTGCACACCGCACCGATCGGCAGCCCGTCCGCGACCTCGACCGTCTCCCCCGGGGCGAGCTCCCAGGTCCCGGTTCCCACGACCTCGCCGTCGAAGACGCAGGCCCACGCGCCGTCGAACGTCGTGCCGTCCGGCACGAGGCCCTCGTCGTCCACCAGGGCCTTGGTGATCTCGAACCCGGTGACGGCCGCCGCGACGCTGTTCGAGACCGTCGCGGTCGGGACCTCGACGCCCTCGCCCGCGGCGACGACCGTCACCGGCTCGGGCAGGATCGGGTCGGCCCAGACGCCGTCGGCGATCTCGGGCAGCGGCAGGTCCTCCTCCACGGTGCACACCGAGCCAGTCGGCACGTCCTCCGCCACCGTCACCGTCTCACCGGCCGTCAGGGACCACGTGCCGTCCCCGACTGGTTCGCCGTCGAGCGTGCACTCCCAGGTCCCGGTGTACGTCTCGTCCCCGGAGAGCACCTCGTCCGGGTCGTCGACCGACTTGGCGATGACGAACCCGGTGGTGTCGACCTCGAAGACGTTCACCACCGTGATGACGACGTCGGCGCGTGCGGACTCGTCGCCGATCACCACCTCGGAGGAGATGGTGGGGTCGGCCCACTCCCCGCCGTCGACGTCGGGCGGGTCGACCTCGGAGACGACACAGACCGCCCCGACGGGCAGGAGCTCCTCGTCCGCCCCGGGGACCTCCGCGCTCTCGCCCGCCGCCAGGGTCACGGTCCCGGAGCGGACGACCGTGCCGTCGAGCGTGCACTCCCACTGCAGGTCGTAGGTCAGGTCGGGATCCACGGCACCCGTCGGGTCGTCGAGCGCCTTGACGATGTCGAACCGCCCGCCGGCCAGGACCGCCGTCTCGTTCGCGACCGTGATCGTCGGCACCTCGTCGGTGGCCGCGACGCCGAGGGTCACGGAGTCCGGGGAGATCACCGGATCCTGCCACTGACCGCCGTCGATCGCCGGGAGCTCGTCCTCGGTGACCGTGCAGACCGAGCCGATCGGCAGGTCCTCGGCCACGGTCACGGACTCACCGGCCTCCAGCGCCCAGTCGCCCGAGCCGACGGTGCTTCCGTCGTCGGGGTCCGTGCACTCCCAGGTTCCGGTGAACTCCGTGCCGGCGGGCACGAGGCTCTCCCCGTCCGTCAGGTCCTTGGTGATCTCGAACCCTGTCGCGAGCGCGTCGAGCGTGTTCGTGACCTGAATGGTCACGATCTCCGTCGGGTCGTCCGAGACGACGAACTCCGACGGGTCGAGGACCGGCTCCTGCCACGTACCCCCGTCGACCGGTGGCGGGGTGTTCTCCGTGACGGTGCACACGGACCCGGCCGGGACTCCGTCGCCCGCGTAGATCTTGGTCTCGCCCGCCGTCAGCTCCCACGCGCCCTCGAGCAGGACGGAGTCGTCGTCGGGGTCACGGCACTCGAACGTCCCGGAGAAGACGAGGTCTTCCGGCGCGATGCCCTCCGGGTCGACGACGATCTTGGCGATCCCGTACCCCGCGTCCTCGTCCTGGCAGCCCCAGTCGGTGCCGTCGTCGAAGGGGTAGGCGTGGATCTCGGTGCCGCTTCCGGCCTGGGTGAGGTCTCCGTTGGTGTACATCCGGCCGTTGAGACCCGGCATGGACGTGGTGACCGTGCCGCCCGGAGTCGGGACGACGACCGACCCGACGAACTGCGACGTGCCGTCGAAGGTGATGTCGGTGGCGTCCTCGAAGTTCCAGAGGGTGTCCGTCGCCCACTCGCCGAGGTTCTCGGCCCCGAGGGCGGTGCCGCCGGCGAAGGGGTCGCCGCCGTAGAAGGTGCTCGTGTTGACGTTCACCGGGCTGCCGTCGTCCGGCCCGATCACGTTGATGACGACGACGGCTGCCGGGTCGATGTTCTTGAAGACGATCGTCGGGTTCTCGAGCGCGGTGGGATCGGCGTTGAGGTCGACCTCGAAGACCTGACGGTCGAGGGTGTTGTCCCCCTCGAAGTACAGGGTGCCGAAGCCGTCGTCCGTCGTCGTCCCGGTCGGTGCGAGGGCGGCATACGTGTCGGACGTCGTCTGCAGCGTGTTGCCGAACGACTCGAACGGGACGAGCGCGTCGGGCGTTCCCAGCCCTTCCTGGACCGTCCCGCCGTTGGTGACGATCGCCGCCGACTGGTCGATCCCGGTGGTGATCCCGCCTCCGACGTTCACGGCCCCACCGCCGTCGAGCCCGGAGCCGACGTCGACGTAGTTGGTGCCGACCGTCTCCATGTCGCCGCCGACGTGCAGCATCACCGACCCGGGAGGCGGCACGACCTGCGAGCCGACGCCGACCACGCCGAGGTTGAAGATGCCGTCGGGGTCGCGGTCGAACGTCGCGTTGCCCTCGACGACGACGACGCCCTCGGTCTCGGCCGCGGACTCGGTGATGGTCCAGTCGCCGCCGACATAGGTGTTGACGTTGGTGTCGTACCCGTTGAACGGGGGAAAGATCCCCACGTTCGGCGGGACGTCCGGGCACTGCAGGGCGTCAGCAGCCGCCGCGGGGGCCACCACCGCGAACGGGCTGAAGGGCGCCACCAGCGCGAGCGCCAGTCCGGCGAGAGCGGCGCGCGCGGTCGCGCGCCTCGTCGTCGTCCGCATGAACGTCCCCGATCCCCCCTGCACCCTGTGCGTCACATCACAGGGTGGTCCAGAAAGCGTGGGAGCGCGACCGGAAACCGAGCAGGCAATTCCTCGGCCCGACCTTCGTCGGCCGAGGAGGTCAGTGCCCGCCGGAGGCGATGAAGACGACGGCTCCGACGATCGCCAGGATGATGACGCCGAAGCACGTCCAGGCCCCGACGCGGCGGCCGAGGCTCGGGTGCCGCTCACCGTCGGGTCCGGCCGGGACGGCGAGCGTCTTCACGCCGAGCGCGAAGAGCGCGGGCAGGCCGGCGCCGATCAGGATGCCCCAGATGATCACGCTGCCGAGGGCGCTCCACTCGATGTTCATGCGCGGTTCTCCGAGGTAGTGGGGTCAGGTTCGTCGGTGTCGGACTCCGAGGAGAGCGCGTAGACGTCGCGCATCACGACGGCGTCGGCGAGGACGTCGATGGCCTCCGGGTCGTACTCGTACGAGTCACCGGTGAGCTCGCCGTCCGTGGCGGTCTCGTCCGAGCCGCCCGTGCGGCTCGGCTCCCACTCGTCGTTGACGTTGGTGTGGTTGACCGGCTTGCGCCGCGAGACCAGGTAGATCCCGGCCGAGATCAGGATCAGGAGGCCGAAGGAGACGAACGCACCGGCATCGCCGCCGACCACACCCTGGATCCAGTAGGCGAGCGCTCCGACGATGCCCGCGGCCGGGACCGTGATGAGCCAGGCGAGGCCCATCCGACCGGCGACACCCCACCGGACGTCGGCGCCCTTCATCCCGACGCCGGAGCCGAGGATCGATCCCGTGGCGACGTGCGTCGTCGAGAGCGAGAAGCCGAAGTGGCTGGAGAGGAGGATGACGGCGGCGGACGAGGTCTCCGCGGCCATGCCCTGGCGGGAGTCGATCTCGACGAGCCCCTTGCCGAGCGTGCGGATGACGCGCCATCCGCCGAGGTACGTGCCGAGCGCCATCGCGAGGGCGCAGGAGAAGATGACCCAGAACGGGACGCCCGAGTCCTCGGGGACCGCGCCCGCGGCGATCAGTGCGAGCAGGATGATGCCCATCGACTTCTGCGCGTCGTTGGTGCCGTGCGCGAGCGAGACGAGGGATGCCGAGCCGATCTGACCCCAGCGGAACGACTTCTCGTTCATGTCCTGCGGGACGTCGCGCGTCAGGCGGGCGACGAGCGCCGTACCGATGCTCGCGACCGCGATCGCGACGATCGGGGCCAGCAGCGCCGGCAGCATCACCTTGGCGACCAGACCGCCCCAGAGCACGCCCTCGGTGCCGGCGGCGGCGAGCATGGCGCCGACGATGCCGCCGATCAGTGCGTGCGAGGAGCTGGACGGGATACCGAAGAGCCACGTGATCAGGTTCCACAGGATGCCGCCGACCAGACCCGCCAGCACGACCTCGAGCGTCACGAGGCCCGCGTCGACGATGCCCGTGGCGATCGTCGCGGCCACGGTCAGCGACAGGAACGCACCGACCATGTTGAGGCTCGCCGACAGCAGGACGGCGGTCTTGGGCTTGAGAGCCCGGGTGGCGATGGACGTGGCCATCGCGTTCCCCGTGTCGTGGAACCCGTTGGTGAAGTCGAAGGCCAGCGCCGTCATTACGACGACGACCAGAAGGATCGTCTCTGTCACGTATTCAATGGTGCGGCGTCCGGAGGGGAGGACGCGACCAGATCGACAACCCTTCCGCGGTTGTTCACCTGGAGTTCATCTTGCGTTCGAGTCAGCAGGAGATTCTAAGAAACATCTGTGTGTCGTTCATGCACGGCCTGCAAGCCCCAGCACGTCGAGCGTCCACGCGTCCTCGAACGCGATCTCCTTCCAGCGCTCGTACCGCCCCGACACTCCCCCGTGCCCGGCGCTCATCTCGATCTTCAGCACGACGTCGGCCCCCACCTCACGCAGCCGGGCCACCCACTTGGCGGGCTCGACGTAGAGGACGCGGGTGTCGTTGAGCGATGTCAGGGCGAGGATTCGGGGGTACTCGACGTCGTCGCGCACATTCTCGTACGGCGAGTACTCCTTCATGTAGGCGTAGACCTCGGGGTCCTCTAGCGGATTGCCCCACTCGTCCCACTCGATGACGGTCAGCGGCAGCGACGGGTCGAGGATCGACGTCAGAGGATCGACGAACGGCACGGCCGCGACGACACCCGCGAAGTCCTGCGGGGCGAGGTTCGCCACCGCCCCCATCAGGAGGCCGCCGGCCGAGCCCCCGTACGCGACCGTGCGCTCCGGCGTCGTCCACCCGCTGCCGACGAGGTGCCGGGCACAGGTGACGAAGTCCGTGAAGCTGTTCTTCTTGGTCAGGGTCTTGCCGTCGTCGTACCAGCCGCGCCCCATCTCGCCACCGCCGCGCACGTGCGCGACCGCGAAGACGACCCCGCGGTCCAGCAACGACAGGCGCGGCACCGAGAACCCCGGGTCCGTGCTGATCTCGTACGAGCCGTACCCGTAGAGCATCAGCGGTGCCGGGTCGGCCTGCATGCCCGACGCGTTGAGCGTGACCGCGTCGCGGCGCCACACGAGCGAGATCGGGATCTGCGTGCCGTCGTCCGCGGTCGCCCATTCGCGCGACTGCGCGTAGTCGGCCGGGTCGTAGCCGCCGAGCACGGGCTGGCGCTTGCGCAGGGTGCGCTCGCCGGTCGCGACGTCGTGGTCGTAGACCGTCGCCGGGGTGACGAAGCTCGTCTGGCCGATGCGGACGTGGCGCTGGTCCCACGCCGGGTTGGCACCGACGCCGACGGTGTACAGCGGCTCGTCGAAGGCGATCTCCTCGATCTGCCACGGCTGATCGAGCGGCCCTTGCTGATCGAGCCGGCCACGCTGATCGAGCCTGTCGAGATCCTGGTCTCGACGAGCTCGACCGCCGTCCTCCGCCCGACCGACGACCTCCGCTCGACCGACGTCGAGCCGCACGACCCCGACCCGGGCGAGCGCGTCCTTGCGGTAGGAGACGACGACGTGGCCGGCGAACGCGTCGACGCCCTCGATCCGCACCGAGGGGTCGTGCGGCACGACGACGGTCGCGTCCTCGGGGAGCAGCGTCGCCCCGGCCGTCGGGACGTCGGTGGCGACGACCTCGAAGTCGAGCGCCCCGTCGTTGTGCGTGATCAGGAGGCTGTCACGGGGACCGTCGGCGCCGGGGAGCACGGCGTGCTCGACGGTGTACTCGACACCCTCGCGGCGCGGCCAGACCACGCGGAAGTCGCCTGTCGGGTCGTCGGACTCGAGGATCCACGACTCGCTGGTGATCTTGGAGCCGAGCTCGATCTGCAGGTATCGGCGCGAGCGGGAGAGGCCGACGCCCACCCAGTACCGGTCGTCCGGCTCCTCGAAGACGATCACGTCGTCGCCCGCGGGGGTGCCGACCTCGTGCCGCCAGATGCGGTGGGGGCGCCACGCGTCGTCGACCGTGGGGTAGAAGACGTAGCGGCCGTCGGGGCTGAACGTCGCCCCGGGGAACGTGCCGGGGACCTCGTCGGCCAGGTCCTCTCCCGTCGTCAGGTCGCGGACCCGGAGCGTGTAGCGCTCGTCGCCGACGACGTCGGTCGCGTACGCGAGCCGGTCTCCGTCGCCGGAGAGGTCGAACGACCCGAGCGAGAAGAACTCGTGCCCCTCGGCGGCGACGTTCTCGTCGAGCAGGACCTGCTCACCCTCGACGGGTTCGCCGGGGACCAGCTCGGGCGGGACGTCGTCGCCGGGTACGCGCGGTGCGCGGGCACGGATGGCGTACTGCTGTCCCTCGACGGTGCGCGAGTAGTACCACCAGGGGCCCTCCGCCACGGGGACGGAGAGGTCGGTCTCCTGCGTGCGCGCCTTGATCTCGCCGACGATCCGCTCGCGCAGGTCGGCGAGGTCGTCGGTCTGCGCGGCTGCGTAGGCGTTCTCGGCCTCCAGGTGCGCGAGCACCTCGGGCGACTCCTTGTCGCGCAACCACTCGTACGGGTCGGTGACGACGTCGCCGTGGTGGGTGCGCGTCGTCGGGCGCTTCTCCGCGACGGGAGCGACGACGGCGGGGTCTGAGAACTGCTGCGAATCCGACACCCCGCCAGCGTACGGGGGCGGGGCGGGGTGCCGTCGAACGCGCCTGGCGGCTACGCCGTCGCGTCCTGGCCGTCGTCGAGGGTCAGGCGGAGGTAGGTGCGCTCCTGCTTGCGACGGAACTTCGACGCGAGGTCGAGCGCGCGGGCCTGCCACCCGTACTTCTTCCGCAGCGCGGCGTGCGCCGCCTTGCGGGTGGCCTCGTCCGCCGGCGTGGTCCCGTCCAGCACAACGGCGGTCCCGGTCACGGTCTCTCCGCGGACGTTGCCGCGGGCGTCGCACGGCTGGAGCGTGATCGTCGGGTTGTTGCGCAGACGCTTGACCTTGCCCGAGTGGAGGTCCGTGACGACGACGAGCGCGCCGTCGACCTGGGGGTCACGCGCGGCCCAGACGGGCGTCGCGACCCCCTCGCCCGAGCGTCGGAAGGTCGTGAGGGCGAGGAAGGACTCGTCGCGCAGGTCCGTGTTCTGAGAAGTCATGTCGCCATCCTCCCGCAGACCGACCGGACGCGACTGTGTCTCACATCACGGTACGTAGTGTCACGATCGCGCAACGGACCGGACGCTCGACGACGGACGGGAATCGGCGACGCGCCGCACACCCTGGCCCGCCCTGGGGGCCCGCCAGGCACGGGAGAGCGCCCGAATCCACTCTGCGAATCAGCACGAATCCGGCCACTGACCTGCGTGAACGGCGGAAAGTGGTGCAAACGTCCAGGTAAAGAGCCAGGCACTCGCAGGCCACCAATTCCTAATGTGACGCGCGCTACACTTCCGGCACCTTGCAGAAACACGACCGATACACGCCCGATCTACTGTCCACCGCACACCGAGGTGCGGCCGACCCGCCACCCCTCTCGGTGAACAGCGAACACGGAGGACCCGCCGATGACAGCGGACCGAGGTAAGACGACGATCCGACGATCCCTGGCAGCGTTGATGCTGTCCGGGCTCGCCGCGCTCGCCGCCGCCCCAGCCCTGGCCACCACACCGACCAGCGTGGCTACCGCCACCAGCACCTGCACGCCCGACACGGAGACGGCCTGCATCGGCGTTCTCGTCCTCGACCCGGAGAACAACCGGATCGCCGACGCCGACATCGAGATCACCGGACCCGAGGGGTTCAGCGAGATCGTGACGACGACGGACGACGGGCTCTCCGCCGTCGCCGTCACGGAGACCGGCAAGTACGTCGCCTCCCTCGACGCGACGACCCTCCCCGACGGGGAGGAGCTCGGCGAAGGAGCAGAGACCGAGATCACCGTCACGGCGCAGATGGGCGGCACCGCCCGCGCCGCGTTCCGCATCGGGGAGGACACGGCGGTCGCGCCCAGCGAGACCGCCTCGTCCACCGGCGAGGGCGGGCTCGACGGCGACGGCAGCACACCGGCGGCCTCCTCCGGCGGGCTCAAGGCCGACCAGGTGTGGACGCAGATCGGCTCGGGCCTCCGCTTCGGCCTCCTGCTGGCCCTCGCCTCCGTGGGCCTCAGCCTCATCTACGGAACCACCAAGCTCTCCAGCTTCTCCCACGGCGAGCAGGTCACCCTCGGCGCGATGCTCGCGTACGTGACGATGAACGTGATGGGCATGCCGATCTGGCTCGGCGCGATCGTCACCATCGCGCTCTGCGCCGCGACCGGCTGGATCCAGGACGCCGGCATCTGGAAACCGCTCCGCAAACGCGGGACACCCGTGGTCCAGCTGATGATCGTGACGATCGGCCTGTCGATCGCGCTGCAGTACTTCATCCAGCTCGCCATCGGCGCCGGCACCCAGCGCATCATCACGAGCAACCCGGAGACGTGGTCGCTCGGGCCGTTCACCCTCACCCGCGCCTCGTGGGTCTCGATGGTGATCGCCCTGGTCGTCCTCCTCGCCGTCGCGTGGTTCCTCACCCGGACCCGGATCGGCCAGGCCACCCGCGCCGTCTCGGACAACACCGCGCTCGCCTCGGCGACCGGCATCGACCCGAACAAGATCATCCGCATCGTCTGGGTCCTGGCCGCCGGTCTCGCCGGCCTCGCCGGGATGCTGCTCGGCATGGTCTTCGGGTCGTTCAACTGGATGATGGGCATGCAGATGCTGCTGCTGATGTTCGCCGCCGTCACCCTCGGTGGACTCGGCACCGCGTTCGGAGCCCTCGTCGGCTCCCTCGTGATCGGCATGGTCGTCGAGCTCTCCAACCTCTTCATCCCGAGCGACCTGCGGTACGCCTCGGCCCTCCTCATCCTCATCCTCGTCCTCGTGTTCAGGCCCCAGGGTCTGCTCGGTCGAGCCGAGCGCATCGGCTGAAGGGAAGCTGACCATGGACTTTCTGCGCATCCTCGAACAAGCCCTCGGCGAGCTCATCGCGCCGACCACCGCTGCCTACGCGCTCGCGGCCATCGGGCTCAACCTGCACTTCGGGTACACCGGACTGCTCAACATGGGCCAGGCGGGCTTCATGCTCCTCGGCGCCTACGGCTTCGCGATCTCCACGATCGCCGGAGCACCCTTCTTCGTCGCCCTCCTCGTCGCGATCATCGCCGGAGCGCTCTTCGCGCTCCTGCTCGGCATCCCGACGCTGAAGCTACGGGGGGACTACCTCGCGATCGTCACGATCTCGGCCGCGGAGATCATCCGCATGGTGGGGCGCTCCACCGTCTTCAACGAGCAGACCGGCGGGTCCTCGGGCCTCACCGGCAACTCGTTCAAGGAGACTTTCCTCGGGCTCTCCCCGCTGCCCGACGGCCGCTCCGCGATCGGACCGCTCGAGTACCTGAACAACGGCTCGGACTCCTGGTGGGTGCGGATCGTGGCCTGGTCGGTCGTCCTGATCGCCGTGCTGCTCGTCTGGCTCCTGACCCGCAGCCCCTGGGGCCGCGTGCTCAAGGGGATCCGTGAGGACGAGGACGCCGTGCGGTCGCTCGGCAAGAACGTCTACGCGTACAAGATGCAGGCGCTCATCCTCGGCGGCGTCGCCGGCTCCGTGGCAGGCGTGCTGTTCGTCCTCCCGCGCGCCGTCCAGCCCGACTCGATGGGCCGGTCGATGACGTTCTTCATCTGGACCATCCTCCTGCTCGGTGGCGCCGCCACCGTCTGGGGCCCGGTGATCGGGTCGATGATCTTCTTCAGCGTCTACATGCTGCTGCGGGCCGGGATGCGTTCCGCCCTGCCGGACGCGGTCTCCTCGGCCCAGATCGAGCAGATCGGCGGCATGCTCGTCGGGATCACGCTGATGTGCCTGGTGATCTTCCGACCCCAAGGAATATTCGGCGACAAGAAGGAGCTGTCGTTCAATGTCCGATGACACGACGACCGAGACGACGGTCGACCCGGTCAAGCTGGACCTCTCACACGTCGAGGCCACGCCCGGGTCCCCCAAGCCCACGTCGATCCTCACGGTCGACAACGTCCGCCGCCGCTTCGGCGGGATGACGGCGGTCGACGTCGACCACCTCGAGGTCGAGGCCAAGGCCATCACGGCGTTGATCGGCCCCAACGGTGCCGGCAAGACGACGTTCTTCAACCTTCTGACCGGGTTCGACGTCCCGGACCAGGGGTCCTGGACGTTCGAGGGGCACTCCCTCGGCGGCAAGCCCGCCGCCAAGGTCGCCCGTGCGGGCATGGTGCGCACGTTCCAGCTCACCAAGGCGCTCTCGCGGCTGACGGTCATGGACAACATGCGCCTGGCCGCGCGGAACCACCCGGGCGAGAACATGTTCGCCTCGCTCGTCCCGCCGCTGTGGCGCCGACGCGAGGTCGAGGTCACGGACAAGGCGTCCGAGATCCTCGAGCGCTTCAACCTCCTCGCCAAGGCCGACGACTTCGCGGGCTCGCTCTCCGGCGGCCAGCGCAAGCTCCTCGAGATGGCGCGGGCCCTGATGACGGACCCGACGATGATCATGCTCGACGAGCCGATGGCCGGGGTGAACCCGGCACTCGTGCAGTCCCTGCTCGGGCACATCCAGGCGCTGCGCGACGAGGGCATGACCGTGCTCTTCGTCGAGCACGACATGCACGCCGTCCGCCACGTCTCCGACTGGGTGGTGGTCATGGCCGAGGGCCGGATCGTCGCCGAGGGGCCACCGGAGAGCGTGATGAACGACCAGGCCGTGATCGACGCCTACCTCGGCGCGCACCACGACACCGACCTGGGTGACGACTCGCTCCTCGACCCCGCGATCCTCGCCCGCCTCGAGGAAGAGGAGAAGAAGCGATGAGCAACGACACCGTGACCGCCACCGCGGGGCCCCGCCCCGCCGTCGACGACCTGCTGCTGCGCGCCGACAACCTCGTCGCGGGCTACCTGCCGGGCGTCAACATCCTCAACGGCTGCTCGATCGAGGTGGGGCAGGGCGAGCTGATCGGCATCATCGGCCCCAACGGCGCCGGGAAGTCGACGCTCCTCAAGGCCCTGTTCGGTCTCGTGGAGGTGCGGTCCGGCACCGTGACGCTCGGCGGTGACGACATCACCGGGATGAAGGCCAACAAGCTCGTGGAGCGCGGCGTCGGGTTCGTGCCGCAGTCCAACAACGTCTTCCCGTCCCTCACGATCGAGGAGAACATGAAGATGGGCGTGTACCTGCGCCCGAAGGCGTTCGCCGAGCGCTTCGCGTTCATCGCCGAGCTGTTCCCCGCCCTCGGGGAGCGCCGCGCCCAGCGCGCGGGCTCGCTCTCGGGCGGTGAGCGTCAGATGGTGGCGATGGGTCGCGCGCTCATGATGAACCCCTCCGTGCTTCTGCTCGACGAGCCGTCCGCGGGACTGTCCCCCGTGCGGCAGGACGAGACGTTCCTGCGGACCCGGATGATCAATAAGGCCGGGGTCTCGGTGATCATGGTCGAGCAGAATGCCCGCCGCTGCCTGCAGATCTGCGACCGCGGCTACGTGCTCGACCAGGGCGTCGACGCCTACAACGGCACGGGGAGCGAGCTGCAGCACGACCCGAAGGTCATCTCGCTGTACCTCGGCACGCTCGCCGAGGGCGTCGAGGACGCGGCCGACGCCGCCGCAGCGGACCGCTCCACGCCGTAGCACCACCGGGCAGGGCTCCGGCCCGCCCGACACCGCAGCACGGACCGGCCCCGGGGGGACTTCCCCCGGGGCCGGCGTCGTTTCCGGGGGCAGACTGGTGCCATGACCGTGCCCGTGACCACCGACCGTCTCCTCCTGCGCCACGTCCACGAGGACGACGCACCGTCGCTGCGCGAGATCTACGGACGGGACGACGTCGCCCGGTACGTGCCCATGGCGGCCTGGACCGCGGAGAGCACGCCGGTCGAGATGGCCAAGCGGGTGGCGCGCACCGGCATCGACGGGCCGGGGACGGCCCTGGCGCTCGTGATGGTCCTGGACGGCCGGGTGATCGGCGACGTCGTGCTCTGGCCGACCGACGACACGCTCGCCTGCGGAGAGATCGGCTGGGTGCTGCACCCCGACGCCGCCGGGCGCGGGTACGCCACCGAGGCCGCGCAGGCGTTGCTGACGATCGCGTTCGAGGAGTACTCGATGTACCGCGTCGCCGCGCAGCTCGACCCCCGCAACACCGCGTCGGCACGGCTCTGCGTACGTCTGGGAATGCGGCAGGAGGCCCACCTGCGGCAGAACTGGTGGTGCAAGGGCGAGTGGACGGACACCGCCGTCTACGGGATGCTCGCGGCCGAGCACGCGGGCTCGCCCGGTGTCCCATGAGGAAGGGCCCGGCACCAGACGGTGCCGAGCCCTCCTCGGTTGCCGCGCCGTTGCGGCGGGGGTGTGGAGAGGGTCAGCCGATCTGACCCTCGACAGCACGCGTGAAGTTCTGCACGTTGCTGCTGTCGTACTCGTAGACACCGATGAACGCCGACGACGGGTCGTTGTCGTCGTTCAGGGGGCCGGTGCCGGAGACGCCCACGTAGTGGATGTCGTCGCCCGCCTCGAGCGCCTCGACGCCCTCCGCGAAGCTGCTGACCTCGGTGCCGCCGTCGGCGCCCGACACGGACTTGATGTTGTCCGCGATCGTCTGGCCGTCGGCCGATCCACCACGCACGGCCGCGAGGGCCGCGAGGATCGTCGCGTCGTACGACTCGGGGCCGTAGGCGTACGAGGTGAGCTCGCCACCCTCGGAGTCGGCGTAGAACGCGTCGAGACGCTCCTTGAACTCACCCTTGGCCTCGGCACCGGGGATCGTCCCGATGACGCCCTCGAGGGTGCCCTCGTCGAAGTCACCCTCGTACGACGCCGTGTTCCCGTCGCAGAAGAACGTCTTGCCGCCGAGGTCCCAGCCCTGGGCCACGAGCTCGGTGACGATCGCCTTGGTCTCGTCGAACGCGATCACGGAGATGACGTCGGGGTCCTGCGCGAGCAGGTCGGTGACCTGTGCGGAGAAGTTCGACTCGCCGGGCTGGAACTCCTGCCCGGCCCCGGTGCCGCCGTAGACCGCCTCGGCCCCGCCTGCCTCGATCGTCTGCTGGACGTTGTCGCGCAGGCCCGTGCCGTAGTCCTCGTTCTGGACGAGGAAGCCGACCTTGGTGGCCCCCGAGTCGAGGATGAGCGAGCCGAGGGCGGAGCCCTGGACGGAGTCCGGCGGGGCGGTGCGCGCGAAGAGGTCGCTGTAGCCCGAGAGCGTGGTCGACGTGTTGGCGGGCGAGATCTGCATGACGCCGGCCTCGGTGACCATGTCGACGACGTTCAGCGAGACGCTCGACGACGCGGCGCCGATCATCACGTCAGCGTCCTTGCCGATGAGGTCGGTCGCCGACTGGGTCGAGACGTTGAAGTCCGTCGAGTCGCCGGAGTCTGCGCCCTCGATGGTCACGTCGTTGCCGAGCACGCCGCCGGCCTCGTTGATCTCGTCGACCGCGAGGCCGACACCTGCGACCTCGGGCGGGCCGAGGAACGCGAGGGTTCCGGTCAGGGGCAGGAGCGTCCCGACGACGAGCTGGTCGTCGCCGCCGCCGCCGTCGCCGCCACCGTCGGCACTGTCGCCGCCGTCGTCGGTCGAGCAGGCCGCCAGGCCCAGGCTGAGGGCTGCAGCGAGCGCGAGGCTTCGCGTCGCAAGGGTCCGTCGCTTCATAAGTCTTTTCCCTCCGAGGTGGACCTGTGATCCACGACACCATTCGTGCCGTGCGGTCACAGTAGGCAGCGAATGTGTCGGCGATGTGTCCTGGGGCACAGTTCCGCCCGATCGTTACCGTGATGTGACTCATGACACGTTTCGTCTCACCTGGCGGGCAATACCGGCACGATCGTGCCGTTTCGGCGGCGACGACGTCGCACAGCCCCGCCTCGACCCGCGACCGCACCGCCTGGCCGCGCGTGCAGCACCGGCGGCAGCGGCGGCACCGGCGGCGCGGAAATCTCCACATGATTCTGCCGTCAGGCCATGGTGTCCCTGGCTCAAACCCGGTACGCTCGTACTCGCAGAATGCAGTTCGCTTGTCCTTGCGCTTCGGTCTCCGGACCGGGCGGACCTTGTTTACCCAAGAGTTGACGACGAATCACCGTGATGCCGGCCTCGGAAGTCGGGGCCGTTGACACCTCTTGAAGGAGAAACAAGATGACGCTCGGTACCGTGAAGTGGTTCAACTCGGAGAAGGGCTATGGCTTCATCGCCCCCGAGGACGGCTCCGCCGACGTGTTCGCCCACTACTCGGCGATCCAGACGCAGGGCTACCGCACGCTCGAAGAGGCGCAGCGCGTCGAGTTCGACGTGACGCAGGGCCCCAAGGGCCCGCAGGCGGAGAACATCCGCCCCGCGTGATTTTTTCTCAGCCCGCCGCCTGACGCGGCAGCTGAACCGACGACCCCTCGCCACTCGTGGCGGGGGGTCGTTCTGCGTGCGGACGCGGTGCCCGACGACGGGCTCGCCATCCGCGGGCGGATCGGCCTACGATGGTCGCGGTCATGAGGCCCCGTGGTATCGCCCTCCGGCGTGCGGGACCGGCAACCGCGCCAGTGCGCACGGTGCTCCCGGAGGAAGACCCGCCCCCGCCGCCGGTGGGGGAAGCGCACCACGTCAGGAGTACGCAGATGGCCTCCGCCACCACCCTTCCCCTCGCCGGCACGCGCACGCCCGAGGCCACCGCGGCTGTGTTTCCGGTCACACCGGGGTACGGGTTCACACCGACGCAGCGCGCCGCCCTCGACGCCACGCCGTGGGGATGGCGCACCGGGGTGGTGCGGTCCGTGTCGGAACGACTCACGTGTGTCGGCTACGACGCCGACGTCCTCCCTGCCGCGCCGTCCGGACCGACGGGTCTCGGAGAGCCCGCACCGGTGCCGAACCGCGCCATCCTCTGGCACGCCGCTGATCTGCGGGCCGCGCTCCACGTCGGGGACCTCGTCGCCGTCCACGAGGAGCACCACGCCCTGCGGTACGTCGTCGACGACGCGCACGACGCGATCCGGACCGTCTCCGCGTTCGTCGAGTGCGGCGTCGGCCCCGCTCCCCGCCCCGCGACCACCTGACCGGAGGCCGCTCCCGACACGGGAGGCCGGCGTCGTCCGCCTGCCCAAAAATGCACACGGTCTGGCGCAAACCACCTCGCTTGCCGCATAGTGTTCCGCGCAACCGATCGAGGAGCCTGACATGCGTTTCAACCCGCCCCCGGGGTGGAGCACCCCGCCCGGGTTCGAGCCCGATGCGACCTGGTCGCCCGACCCGTCGTGGCCCCCGGCCCCTCCCGGCTGGGAGTACTGGGTCGACGACGACGACGCCACGACCGTGGTCCCCGCCGCGACCGATCCGGGTGCCACCGCCGTCATGCAGGCGGTCCGCACTCCGGCGGCCACGAGCACGAGGACGACCACCGTCCGGAGCTCGGGCGACAGGACGGCCACCAGCGGGTCGACCACCCGCAGCCCGTCGGGGTCGACACCGACCGCGTCCGCCAGCGGCGTCGTCGCCCTGGGCGCGACCCCCGACGACTCCCCGGCCGCCGGGGCGCCGTCACGCGGCAGCCGATCCGGCGCGGGCAACCCGAGCAAGGACGGGTCCTCCGGACGGCGCACCGCGACGGGCCCGATGGTCGCCGCCGCGATCGGCGGGCTCTGCGCAGGGCTCGTCATCGGGCTGGTCCTCGCGTTCGCCGCACGGGGCGACGCGAGCGAGGCGATCGCCGAGGCGAACGCCTCGCAGGCCAAGGCCGAGGCGGAGCGCGACTCCCTCGCGGACGACCGCGCCGAGTTCGAGACGCACATGGAGGACCTGACCGCCCAGCAGGAGCAGCTCGCCGAGGACCAGGCCGCGCTCAAGGACGAGCAGGACGCGCTCGACGACCGGGAGAGCGAGATCAGCGACCGCGAGGACGAGGCGCAGAACAGCAACAACCAGAACCAGAACCAGAACAACAACCAGGGCAACAACCAGAACAACGACAACCAGAACAACAACCAGAACGCCGACAAGACGTACTGGGACTGCGGGGAGGCGAAGCGCGACGGCGTCGCGCCGATGCGCGAGGGAGACCCCGCCTACAACGCGATCCTCGACTGGGACCGCGACGGCGTGATCTGCGACTGAGGCCTCCGCGGGCGTCCGGTCCGTCCGGTACGGGGCGTTTTACCTCACCTGTTCGGCCACGGATCGGTAACGGAGGCTCGTTCAGCGAGCGTGCGACCACGGCGAACCACAGACTCGGAGGCGGGCAGGCACACACGTCTGCCCGCTTCGTGCGCCGTGCACGAGCAGCCGCAGTGCCCTGGAGGTCTCCGTGCCACAGTCCGCCCGGATCAGCGCATCACCGTCGACGACGTCGCCCGCGAGCCTCGTGCAGGCACCGCAAGAGCGTGCCGCCCACCCCGTCGCCGACGGTGCCGTGACGCATGACGCCCACGACTTCACGTTCTCGCAGCGGCTGCTGCGCCACCCGGTCGCCCTCACCTCTGCCGCGATCGTCGTCGGCCTGGGCGGCGGAGTAGGCCTCGGAGCGCTCGTCCGGGGCTGACGCCTACAGCACGTGCGCGAGGAAGTCCTGCGTGCGCTGCTCGCGCGGCGTGACGAGCACCTGCTCGGGCGCCCCCTGCTCGACGATCACACCCTCGTCCATGAACACCACCTGGTCGGCGACCTCGCGGGCAAAGCCGATCTCGTGGGTCACGACGACCATCGTCATCCCGGACCGTGCCAGGTCCTGCATCACGCCCAGCACCTCCCCCACGAGCTCGGGGTCGAGGGCCGAGGTGGGCTCGTCGAAGAGCATGAGCTCGGGGTCCATCGCCAGGGCCCGCGCGATGGCGACTCGCTGCTGCTGCCCCCCGGAGAGCTGGGCCGGGTAGTGGTCGGCGCGGTCGGAGAGCCCCACGCGGTCCAGGAGCTCGAGCGCCCGGGCCCGGGCCGTCGACCTCGAGTCCCCCCGGACCTGTACCGGCGCCTCCATGACGTTCTCGAGGGCGGTGCGGTGCGGGAAGAGGTTGAAGCGCTGGAAGACCATGCCGATGCGCGAGCGCTGGCGTGCGACCACCTTGGGGTGCAGCCGGTGCAGGCGGGTGCGCCCACGGCGGGTGACCTCGCGGTAGCCCATGCGTTCGCCCGCCACCTCGACGGAGCCGGCGTCGATCTCCTCGAGCTCGTTGATGCAGCGCAGCAGGGTCGACTTCCCCGACCCCGAGGGACCGAGGATGACGCTGACGGCCCCCGGCTGCACCGTCAGGTCGACGCCGCGCAGGACGTGCAGGTCGCCGAACAGCTTGTGGAGGCCCTCGATCTGCACCATCGGCGCCGTGGCCGCCGCGGGGTCCGGGGTGGTGGGCTGCGTGGTCATGGCGTCACGTCCAGGAAGGGGTCGTCGGTGGTGGTGCCGGACTGCCGGATGGCGGCCTGGCGGCTCGGGCGGCCCGCGCGTCGTCGTCCTCCGCCCGGGCGCCCGGTCCCGCCGTCGGAGCCGAACCCCTTGCCGTAGTACCGCTCGATGTAGTGCTGCCCGACCATGAGGATGCTCGTGATGACGAGGTACCAGATCGCCGCGACCATCAGGAGCGGGATCGGCAGGAAGATCCGGTTGGCGATCGCGTTGGTGGCGAACGTCAGGTCCAGGGTGAACGGCACCGCGAGGACGAGGGACGTCGTCTTGAGCAGGGAGATCGTCTCGTTGCCCGTCGGCGGGACGATCACGCGCATGGCCTGGGGCAGGACGACGCGGCGCAGGATCTTGCTCTCGCTCATCCCCAGGGCCTTCGCCGCCTCGCTCTGACCGGGGTCGACGGAGCCGAGCCCGGCGCGCACGATCTCGGCGAGGTAGGCGGCCTCGTTGAGCGCGAGGCCCAGGACGGCGGCGTAGAAGGCCGTGATGACGTCGGCGGTGTCGAAGGAGAAGAACTCGGGCCCGAACGGCACGCCGACGCTCAGGCGCGGGTACAGCACCGACAGCAGGCCCCAGAAGACGAGCTGCGTGTACACGGGGGTGCCGCGGAAGATCCAGATGTAGGTCCAGCTCGTCCAGCGCAGGACGGGGTTCTGCGACCGCCGCATGATCGCCAGGGTGACGGCGAGCAGGACCGCGATCGCCATCGCGAGGAACGTCAGGAGCAGGGTCCACCCGACGCCCTGGACCACGCGGGTGTCGAAGAGGTAGGCGCCGACGACGTCCCAGCGGTAGTTGTCGTTGGTGACCAGGCCGTTGACCGCCATCGCGGCGAGCACGCCGATGACGACGGCGGAGATCCACCGCCCGGGCCGCGGGACGGGCACGGCGTGGATGCGCCCGGGGATCGGGTCGGTCTCGGGGGTCGGGGTCTGGCTCATGAGATCTCCGGCTGGATATCGAAGGAGTCGACGGCGCCCTGCTCGTTGCCCCACGCCGTCAGGATGCGCTCGTAGTCGCCCGAGGCGTCGAGCGACTCGAGGGCGGCCTGGATGGCGAGGGCGAGGTCGTCGTCACCGAGCTCGACGACGATCCCCTGGTCGGCCTCGGCCCGGACGCTGCCGAGCTGTTCCAGGCGTCCGCCCGTCCGGGCGACCGCGAAGGCCGCGATGGGCGAGTCGGTGTACATGACGTCCGCGCGTCCGCCGACGAGGTTGGTCGTCACCTCGTTCTGCTGGTTGAACGGCAGGATCGTGATCTCGGGGTCGCCCGCGGCCACGCACTCGTCGGAGATCACGGGGATCTCCTCGTTCTGCACGGTCCCGACCTGCACGGCGACGGTGGTCCCGCACAGGTGGTCGGGGTCGATCTCCCGGGGGTTGCCCGCGAGCACCGTGTACGACTCGCCGGCGTTGAAGTAGTTGATCATCGTGACCGCCTCGAGGCGCTCCGGCGTGATCGTGAACGACGAGATCCCGACGTCGTACGTCGAGCCGACCGACGGGATGATGCTCGTGAAGTCGGCGATCTCGGGGGCGCTCTCGAGCCCCATGACGGCGGCGACGGCGGCGATGATGTCGAGGTCGTACCCGATCGGCGTCTGCCCGTCCTCGGCGAGGAACTCGGCGGGGGCGTAGGCCCCGTCGACCCCGACCGTGAGCAGGCCGCCGGCCGCGACGTCGTCCGGGACGAGCGCGACGACGTCGGGGTCGGGCTGGATCGTGGACACGTCGACCTCGGGGATGGTCACCCCGCCGCTCTCGCCGATGATCTCCTCGTCCGAGACCTGAGTGCACCCCGCGGCGACCAGCGCCGTGACGGTCAGCACCCCGGCGATCCGGAGGCCCGACGTCGGACGGCGGGCGGGCCCGGGAGGGTGCTGTGCGGGGTGCGAGGTCATGACTCCCTGGAGTCTACGACGGGCGCGACGCCGTCGTCGTCGTGGCCGCCCTCGGGGAGGTTCTCCGCCTCCGGGCGCCGGCGGAGCGCGACGATGCTGGCGATCAGACCGCCCCAGACGACGACGATCGTCACGATGAGAAAGATGACGGCGGTGCTGGTCATCGACGTGCCTCCTTGACGGCGCTGGTGGGCTGCGGCTTGGGCGGGTACTCCGGCCAGGGCACGAACCCGTCCACGGACTCGTGCCGGCGCACCATCGGCATGACGACGGCGAGCACGACCATGAACGCGACGGAGCCCCAGCCGACGGTCACGAGGTACCAGGTGGGGTAGCCCTCGTACCCCTCGGAGATCAGCGTGACGATGCGCGAAGCGAGCATGTACGTGAGCAGGACGGGTGCGAGGATCCCGACGCAGAACCGCCACCAGGACCCGAGCTGGAACGTCGAGACGGTGTTGAGGTGGTACTGGAGCTCCTTGCCCCGGCGCAGCACCCACATCAGCAGCACGGTCATCAGGACGGCGGACCCGACGATCCCGATGTTGTTGGCCCAGTTGTCGGTGGTGTCGAGGTAGATCAGCCCGGTGGTCGATCCGAGCAGCACGATCGAGATGACGGCACTGACGCTCCCGATGCCCACGGCGGACGCCCGGGGGCTCCAGCCGAACTTCTCCTGGAAGCCCGAGGAGACCACCTGCAGGATCGACAGCAGCGACGTGAGCCCCGCGAGCACGAGCGTGCCGAAGAAGAGCGCCCCGAAGAGCTGCCCGCCGGGCATCTCCGAGATCACCGCGGGGAAGGTCATGAACGACAGACCCACACCGGTGAGGTTTTCGAGCTGGTCGATCGCGACGCCCTCGTTGAAGGCGAGGAACCCGAGCGTGGCGAAGACACCGATCCCCGCGAGGATCTCGAACGAGGAGTTGGCGAACGCGACGACGAGGCCGGGTCCGGTCATGTTCGACCGGCGCGGGCGGAACGACGAGTAGGTGATCATGATGCCGAAGGCGATCGAGAGCGAGAAGAAGATCTGGCCGTACGCCGCGATCCAGACGTTCGCGTCCGTGAGCGCCGACCAGTCCGGGGTGAACAGCGCGTTGAGCCCGTCCGCGGCGCCGTCGAGGAAGAGGGCGCGGACGACGAGCACCGTGAAGGTGACGACGAGCAGCGGGATGAACACGACGTTCGCCCGCTCGATGCCCTTGGCCACGCCGGCACCGAGGATCACGATCGTCACGACCCACACGGCGACCAGCGGGATCAGCACGCCGGGCACGAAGTCGAGGCTGAACCCGGGCTCCCCGACCTGCAGGTACTCGCCGACGAAGAACCCCGTCGGGTCGTCGCCCCAGGCAAAGTTGAACGAGAAGAAGAAGTAGCTGACCGCCCACGCGATCACGGCCGTGTAGTACAGCGCGATCACGATGCAGATGCCGATCTGGAACCAGCCGAGGCTCTCCAGCCCACGCGAGATCCGCCGGAAGGCCTGCGGCGGCGCGCCACGGAACCGGTGCCCGACGGCGTAGTCGAGGAAGAGGATCGGGATGCCGGCGGTGAGCAGCGCGATCAGGTACGGCACCATGAACGCGCCGCCGCCGTTCTCGTACGCCACCCCGGGGAACCGCCAGATGTTGCCGAGGCCGATGGCTGATCCGACCGCGGCAAGGATGAAGGCCGTCTGACCGCTGAACTGCTCGCGCGGTCGACGCCGTGCGCCGGCGGACGGCGTGGACTCTGAGCCTGCCATGGGTACCTCGCTCGGTGTGGGGCGGCCGCCGTGGGGTGGAGCGGCCGGTGTTCGTGGACTGGGGGCACAGTAGCGCCGTGCGGGGGTGCCAGCACGGCGGACCGTCGGTGATTGTGAACCAGGACCCGACGTCCGCGTGCACATCGCCAAAGTGTGAACGCGGCCCGGCGGTCGTAGCGTCGTGCCCATGACGACGACGCGAGACGAGCCCGAATCTCTCCTCCTCGTGCTGCACGGCGCCCGGGGAGACCTCGCCGCCCGGATGGTGCTGCCCTCGATGTACCTGCTGTACCGCCGCGCCCTGCTGCCGGACGAGTGGCGGATCATCGGCACGGGGCGCGCGGAGATGACGGACGACGAGTTCATCGACCACGTCCACGACGCACTCGAGAAGTACTCGGACGAACCCCTCGACTCCGGATGGCACGACTTCGCCGCCCGCCTGGCGTACACCACCGAGGTCACCGAGGACGCCCCCTGGGAGCAGGAGCAGGCGATCGGGGACCAGACGAACAAGGGCGCGCTCCTCGTGCACTACCTCGCGGTACCGCCGTCGGCCTTCGCCCCGATCACCCGGGCGCTCGCGAAGCACGATCTGCTGACCGACGCCCGCGTCGTCTACGAGAAGCCGTTCGGGACGTCGCCGGAGTCGTTCACCGAGCTGGACGCGCTGGTGCACGAGCACCTGGACGAGGAGCAGGTGTTCCGCATCGACCACTTCCTCGCGAAGGAGGGCACCCAGAACCTGCACGTCCTCCGGTTCGCCAACGAGCTGTTCGCGCACTCCTGGAACCGGAAGCACGTCGCGGAGGTGCAGATCGACGTCCCCGAGACGCTGGACGTCGCCCAGCGCGCCGAGTTCTACGACGCCACGGGCGCGTCGCTCGACATGCTGGTGACGCACCTGTTCCAGGTCGCGTCCGAGGTGGCGCTCGAGACCCCCGACTCGCTCGACGTCGACGCGCTCGTCGCCGCCCGCGAGGAGGTCTTCCGGTCCTTCCGCGAGCTCGACCCGACCGACGACGTCGTCCTCGGTCAGTTCACCGGGTACACGGACATCGACGGCGTGGACGACGACTCGACCACGGACACCTACGTCGCCGCACGGCTGTGGATCGACAACGAGCGGTGGCAGGACGTCCCGTTCGTGCTGCGGACGGGCAAGATGCTCGCGGGCGCCGCGCAGCGCGTGACCCTCGTCCTCCGCGCCCCGCGCGGGCCGATGGCCGGCGAGTCCACCGTGCGGCCGAACGCGATCAGCGTCTCGATCAGCGGCGACGGCGAGATCGAGCTCTCGACGACGGTGAAGCGACCCGGCCCGGAGCTCGAGCTCGCGAGCGGGATCGCCCGGCTGTCTCTGGACGACGTCGACCCGGGCGCCTCGCTCCCGCCGTACGCGAGCGCCATCCACGACGTGCTCGACGGCGACCGCCGGGCGTTCACGACGTCGGCGACGCTGACCGAGGCGTGGCGCGCGTTCGCCCCTCTGCTCGGCCCCGGGCGCCCGGCCCCGGAGCCGTACGAGCCCGGCTCGTGGGGTCCGGCCGCTGCCGACCGCCTCGTGGGCGACGAGGGCTGGTGGGTGCGCGGCGACGGCGACACCCCGCACGGCGACTGACCGGCGCGCGCCCGGGCGACGTCCGAGCGCGCCTCCGGACGTCCGAGGAGTGGTCGAGATGTGACCAGAATCCCCGCGCGCCCGCCGCGCGGTGCGGGGCCATGCCGCCTACGGTCTAGTACATGATCGCCCGAGTCCTCACGCGCCTGGGGCTCTTTCTGCTCGGTACGTTCCTGCTCGCGGGCTCGCTGTGGGCAGGTCTGAGCTTCGGGGCGACACTGGCCCGCAACCACTGGACGTACCCGGTGATGCTGGTCGTCGCGTTCGTGGCCGGGGTGCTCCTGCTCGGGTACTTCTTCTACCTGCTCTACCGCGACGGGGGCGGCAACGACCCGTACGGCCGGCCGGCCCCGATCCCCGAGCCGCTGCCGCCGAAGAAGCGGTGGGCGCGCGTGGGCGTGTGGACGGTCGTGTCCGCGCTGCTCCTCTCGGTCGGCACGGGGATCGTCTACCTGCGACCGCACCCGGCGGGGCAGGACTCGAAGGTCAGCTACGCCGCAGGCGAGGTCGTCGACCTCGTGGAGGGCCACGGCTGGTACGCGTTCGTCCCGCGCGAGCCGGGCACCGACCCGGCCGGGCACGTCGACCGCTCCGGCAAGTACGCGCCCACCCCCGAAGGTGTCGCCGACACGGGCCTGGTGTTCTTCCCGGACCAGCGCGTCGACTCGCGGGCGGAGGCGCCGGTGCTGCGCCCGCTCGCCGAGGCGGGGTACACCGTCGTCGTGCTCGCGGAGCCGCTGGGACTGGACGCGCCGGACCCCGACCTGGCCGACGTCGCGCCGAAGGAGTTCCCCGAGATCTCCCGCTGGGTGGTCGGCGGGCACGGCACGGGCGGGCACGCCGCGGCCGCGTGGGCGGACGCGAACGCCGGAGCCGACGCCCAGGGGCTGGTGCTGCACGCCTCTGCTCCCGAGCTGGACGTCTCCGGTCTCGAGATCAGGTCCACGTCGATGTGGGGCACCCTCGACACGGTGGTCCCCGCCTCCGACATCGCCGCCTCCCGCGCCAACCTGCCGTCCTCGACGGACTTCGTCCGGATCCCCGGCGCGATCCACTCGTCGTTCGCCGACTACGGCCCCCTGCGCGGCGAGGCGCGGACGCAGTTCGAGCCCGAGGTCCTCTACGCGCAGGTCGCCGACGAGACGCTGCGCTTCATGGACCGGGTGGCGTACGTGCCGGTCGAGGAGCCCGCCGAGGACGCGGACGCCGCCGACGAGGAGGCCGAGTGACCGAGTCCCGCACCTGGGCACGAAACCTCGCCTACGCCGCGCACGAGGTCCGGCACCCGCAGACCCTGGCGGAGCTGTCCGACGTCGTCCGCACCGCCCCGCGGGTCCGTGCTCTGGGGACCCGGCACAGCTTCAACGACGTCGCGGACACCACGGGGACGCACGTCGTCCTCGACCGGCTCGACGACGGCCGTGCTCCCGTCGAGGTGGACCGTGCGGCGATGACGGCCAGCGTCGCGGCCGGCCTGCGGTACGGCGAGGTGTCGCTCGCCCTGCACGCCGAGGGGGTCGCGCTCGGGGCGATGGCGTCGCTGCCGCACATCTCGGTGGCCGGGGCAGTCGCGACCGCCACGCACGGCTCGGGCGACGCGGAGGCGAACCTCGCGGCCGCCGTCGCCGGGCTCGAGATCATGACGGACGACGGCGAGCACCGCCTCCTGGGCCGCGACCACCCGGACCTGCCGGGCGCCGTCGTGAGTCTCGGTGCGCTGGGCGTGGTGACCCGGGTGCTTCTCGACGTCGTGCCCACCTACGCCGTGCGGCAGAACGTCTATCTCGGGCTCGGGTGGGACACGCTGGCGGCGAGCTTCGACGCCGTGACCGCGAGCGCCACCTCCGTCAGTCTGTTCACGCGCTGGGGCGACGGCGGGGTCGACCAGGTGTGGCAGAAGCAGGCGGTCGGCAGGTCGGACGCTCCCGCACCCGAGGAGTACCTCGGTGCGCGGGCCGCGGTCTCGGCGATGCACCCGCTGCCCGGGGTCGACGCGGCGGCGTGCACGGCCCAGCTGGGCGTGCCGGGGCCGTGGAACGAGCGGCTGCCGCACTTCCGGCTCGATCACACGCCGTCGAACGGCGAGGAGCTGCAGTCGGAGTTCCTGCTCCCCCGCCGTCACGCGGTCGCCGCGATCGAGGCGATGCGGGGCTTGGCACCGGTGATCCGCCCGCTGCTGCAGGTCACCGAGATCCGCACCGTCGCGGCCGACCGTCTGTGGATGAGCACGGCGAACGCCGACGCCGCGGGTGCCGACGGGGTCGTCGGGTTCCACTTCACGTGGAACCCCGCCCAGGCGGAGGTCGAGGCCGTGCTCCCCCGGATCGAGCGGGCGCTCGCCCCGTTCGACGCACGCCCGCACTGGGGCAAGGTCTTCACCGAGGACGTGCGCGACGTCGTCGGCCGCTACCCGCGCTTCGGCGACTTCCGGGCGCTGGCGGAGCGCTACGACCCTGCCGGGCGCTTCCGCGGCGGGTACGTCGAGGCGATGCTGGGCTGAGGCCCTGAGCGCCCGGTCAGGCGTGCGGCACGGTGGCGTGGATGAGCGTCCCGTCCTCGCGGCGGCTGCCCGCCATCGCGCGCAGCGTGGGCCGACCCTCCAGCCGCGGCCCCTGCCCGTCGAGCGCGACGGTGACGGTCTCGTCGTGCGGGACGTGGACCGGCGTACCGCGCACGACGACGTCGGCGCTGCCGGTCTCGCCCGTCAGCGTGATCGCGTCGGGGGTCACCACGACCCGGACCCGCGACCCGCGGACCGTGACGCGGTACGTCAGGTCGTCCCACGAGTCCGGCAGGCGCGGGTCGAACGACAGGACACCGTCGTGGTCGCGCATCCCGCCGAACCCCGAGACGAGCGCCGCCCAGGTGCCGCCCGCCGAGGCGACGTGCACCCCGTCGGTGGCGTTGGCGTGCAGGTTCGCCAGGTCGACGTAGAGGCCGGCCTCGAAGTACTCCAGGGCGAGCTCGTGGTAACCCACCTCGGCGGCGATGATCGACTGCACCACGCCCGAGAGGGTCGAGTCGCCCGTGGTCAACGGGTCGTAGTAGTCGAAGTTGGCCCGCTTCTCCTCGTCGGAGAAGTGCTGGCCCTGCAGGTAGAGGGCGAGCACGACGTCGGCCTGCTTGAGCACCTGGTACCGGTAGATCACGAGCGGGTGGTAGTGCAGCAGCAGTGGCCGCTTGTCCGGCGGGGTGGCGGGCACGTCCCAGACCTCGCGCTCGAGGAAGTGCTGGTCCTGCGGGTGAATGCCGAGGTGCTCGGCGTACGGGATCGCCATCGCCGTGGACGCCCGCTCCCACTCGCGGATCTCCTCCTCGCTGACGTTGAGGCGTCGGGTCGCCTCCGCCCGCATCTCGGGCGCCTCCTCGGCCATGTACCGCAGCGCCTCGGCGGCCGACGCCATGTTGAACCGCGCCATGACGTTGGTGAAGAGGTTGTCGTTGACGACGGTCGTGTACTCGTCCGGGCCCGTGACGCCGTGGATGTGGAACTGGTTGTCCGCGTTCTCGCGCCAGAACCCCAGGTCCGACCACATCCGGGCGGTCTCGACGAGCACGTCGACGCCCTCGCGCACGAGGAAGTCCGTGTCGCCCGAGGCCCGGACGTACTGCATCAGGGCGAAGGCCACGTCGGCGTTGATGTGGTACTGCGCCGTGCCCGCGGCGTAGTACGCCGAGGCCTCGCGGCCGTTGATCGTCCGCCACGGGAAGAGCGCACCCAGCTGGGTCACCTCGGCGGCCCGCTGCCGCGCGGCGTCGAGCATCTCGTACCGGAACCGCAGCGCGTTGCGGGCGAACTTCGGCGAGGTGTACGTCAGGAACGGAAGGACGTAGACCTCCATGTCCCAGAAGTAGTGGCCGCCGTAGCCCGAGCCCGTCAGCCCCTTGGCCGGGATGCCGGAGCCCTCGGCCCGCGCCGAGGCCTGCGCGAGCTGGAAGAGGTTCCAGCGGATCGCCTGCTGCGCGCCCTCGTCGCCCGTGACCTCGACGTCCGAGCGCTCCCAGAAGTCGTGCAGCCATGCCTGCTGCTCCTCGCGCACCCGCTCGATCCCGTCCCGCGCCACGCGGTCCAGGGTGCGGCGGCAGCGGTCCACGAGCTCGCGCGGGGGCACGCCGCGCGACGTGTGGTACGCCACCGTCTTCGTGAGCCGGACGGGGACGCCGGGCTGCGCGTCCACCCGGAAGACGTGCTTGGCGAGGTCCTCGCCGACGTATCCGCGGGTCTCGGCGTGGTTGGCGGTCTCGAGGACGTGGTCGGCCGCGACGGCGAGCGTCATCCCCGAGTTGGTGCACCGGTAGGTCAGGACGAGGCGTTCGTCGTCGTGCCACTGGCTGACGGGCTGCAGGACGCGGTCGCTGAACCTCTCGGCGCGGCGCGGGTCGAACGAGGCACCCATCGCCGCGGAGGCGACGTGGTACTCGTCCTCGCCGTCCTGGCGGTTGAGGATCTGCGAGGAGATGGCGATCGCGGCGGGCTCGTCGACCATCTCGACCTCGAACGTCATCACCATCAGGTGGCGTTCGGTGAACGAGATCATCCGCGTCGAGGAGACCCGGACCTGCTTGCCGCTCGGGGTCCGCCACAGCAGGCCGCGGTTGAGCTCGCCGCGACGGAAGTCGAGCGCGCGCTCGTACTCGACGAGGTCGGCCACCGGTATCAGCAGCGGCTCGTCGTCGACGTAGAGCCGGATCACCTTGGCGTCGGGGACGCTCACGATCGTCTGCCCCTGCTGGGCGAGCCCGTACGCCTCCTCGGCGTGCCGGATCTGCCAGGTCTCGTGGAAGCCGTTGATGAACGTGCCGTGGGTGTGGGACTCGCGCCCCTCCTCCACGTTCCCGCGCGTGCCGAGGTAGCCGTTGCCGACGGAGAACAGCGTCTCGGTGACGCCCAGCTCCTCGCCGGACCAGCGGGCCTCGACCAGGCGCCAGGGGTCGACGGGGAAGCGGCTGCGGTCGACCTTGCGGCGCTCGGCCTTCGTCGCGGGGCTCATCGGCCTCCCTCCAGGACGCTCGCGTCCAACTCGTCCAGGTCGGCGACGACCACGTCGGCACCCGCGGAGCGCAGTGCGTCGGCGCCGACGCCCCGGTCGACCCCGACCACGAGGCCGAACTCGCCGGCGCGCCCGGACTGCACGCCCGAGATCGCGTCCTCGACGACCACGGCCTGCTCCGGCGTCACCCCGAAGAGCCGGGCCGCGTAGACGTAGGTGTCCGGCGCGGGCTTGCCCGGCAGACCCTCGGCCGCCGCGACCGTCCCGTCGACGACGGTCTCGAAGTAGTGGTCCAGGCCTGCCGCACGGAGCACCGCGGGGGCGTTGCGGGAGGAGGAGACCACGGCCACATGGGCACCGGCGGCCACGACGGCGTCGAGGAACGCGACCGAGCCCGGGTACGGCGAGACCCCCTCGGACTCGAAGAGCTGGTTCACGACGACGTTCTTCTTGTTCCCGAGCGCGCAGACGGTCGAGTCCCCCGGCTCGTCGTCGGGCGAGCCCCAGGGCAGCTCGACGCCGCGGTCCGCGACGAAGTCGGCGACACCCTCGAACCGGGGCTTGCCGTCGATGAGCGCGAAGTAGTCCGCGTCCGAGTACGGAGGCAGCCCGTTCTCCTCGGTGAACGCGTCGAAGAGGCGCGCCCAGGCCCGCCGATGAACCTCGGCGGTCGGGGTCAGGACCCCGTCGAGATCGAACAGAACTACGCTCAGCTGAGCCATGGACGTCCTTCCGGTGCAATCGTTTGCGGTGCCCCCGAGCAGAATTTCAGCCTAACGGGGCCTGGGCGACCTGCGCGACGTGCATGCAGAAATCCGGCGGAGCCGTCCGTCGGCATCGCTCACTCCGTGACGAGATCGTCCAGCACGACGTCCTGGCCGCTGAGCGTCGCCCGCAGTCCGGCATCGGTGACCTCGACCGCGTCGACGCTGATCTCCTCCGGCAGCCCGAGCGGGATCTCGAACCCGTCGAGCACGTCGCCGAGCAGCGAGTCGAGGAAGTCAGGGAGGTCGTCGAGCGACACGGTCGCGCCGCCGACGGCGATCGAGGAGACCTCCGCCACCACGCCCCCGTCCTCGGCGCGGGGCTCGACGGCGACCGTGACGGCGCTGAGCGCACCGGTCCCGGTCAGCGTCAGCTCGCCGTCCACGACGGCGACGCTCGTGCCCTCCCCCGCCTCCTGGGCGACGAGCTCTTCGAGTCCGGCGAGCGGCAGCGTCCCCGCACCCTCGACGGCGCCCGCGAGGTGGGGTGCTTCCGTCTGGACGTCGCTGCCGGTGAACGCCACGTCCTCGATCGTCACGTCGCCGATGACCATCGAGTCGGCGGAGCCGCTGACGTCACCGAGCTCCCCGGCCGCGAGCTGCGTCAGCACCGGGAACCCGCCGATCGCCACCGACTGGCCGGTGGCACCCTCGTCGCCCCAGGCGTCCTCGGCACCGGACTCGACGACGGCCGCCGTGATGCGGTCGGCCACCACCAGCAGCAGCACGATGCCGAGCACGACCGCCAGGACCCACCACACGCGTTTCATGCGGCCAGCGTAGGGGGACATGCCTAGTCTGGCCGGATGACATACCCCATCCGCATCGGAGTCCAGCTCCAGCCCCAGCACGCCGACTACGCGCAGATGCGGGACGCCGTCCTGCGCGCCGAGGACCTCGGCGTCGACGTGATCTTCAACTGGGACCACTTCTTCCCGCTCTACGGCGACCCGGAGGGCAAGCACTTCGAGTGCTGGACGATGCTCGGTGCGTGGGCCGAGCAGACCGAGCGCGTCGAGATCGGCGCCCTCGTGACCTGCAACTCGTACCGCAACCCGGAGCTGCTCGCGGACATGGCCCGGACCGTCGACAACATCTCGGGCGGGCGCCTGATCCTCGGCATCGGCGCCGGGTGGTTCGAGAAGGACTACGAGCAGTTCGGGTACGAGTTCGGCACCGCCGGATCCCGGATCGCGCAGCTCGCCGCGGACATGCCCCGGATCAAGGCGCGGCTGGCCGCCGGGAACCCGGCCCCGGTGCGCGAGATCCCGATCATGATCGGCGGTGGCGGCGAGAAGAAGACGCTGCGCATCGTCGCCGAGCACGCCGACCTCTGGCACTCGTTCGGCGACCCCGAGACGCTCGCCCGCAAGTCCGCGATCCTCGACCAGCACGGCGACGCCGTCGGCCGGGACACCGCCACGCTCGTCGAGCGCTCCGTCGGGGTCGAGGCGCCGCCGTCGGAGGTCGCCGAGGGTGTCGTCGGGGCCGGGGCGACGCTGCTGACGGTCGGCACCGGCGGGCCCGACTACGACCTCTCCCTCGTCGAGCAGTGGGTCCGTTGGCGGGACGAGCGCCGCTGACGTGAGCTGGCCCGCCCGCCCCCCGCTCGACCCGGAGGCACCCGCTCGTGCCGCCGGGACGACGTCGTCCGCCGCGCTCGACCTGCTCGTCACCTCGTGCGCCGCCTGCCCCCGCCTCGTCGAGTGGCGGGAGCAGGTGGCGCGCAACAAGCGCGCCGCTTTCCGGGACCAGGACTACTGGGGGCGGGCGGTCCCCGCGTTCGGCGACCCCGACGCGGACGTGCTCGTGATCGGACTCGCCCCCGCCGCGCACGGCGCCAACCGCACCGGGCGCATGTTCACCGGCGACCGCAGCGGCGACTTCCTCTTCGCGGCCCTGCACCGCGCCGGGTACGCCAACCAGCCGACCGCGGTCTCCGCCGACGACGGGCTCGAGCTCACCGGCGTACGGATCACCGCGCCCGTGCACTGCGCGCCCCCGGCCAACAAGCCCACCCCGGCAGAGCGACGACGCTGCTCGCCGTTCCTCGCCCGCGAGCTCGAGCTCGCGGGCGCCCCGGTGCTCGTGGTGCTCGGCGGGTTCGGCTGGCAGGCCGTGCTCGCCTCCCTCGCGGACCAGGGCTGGACGATCCCAAGGCCCCGCCCCGCGTTCGGGCACGGCGCCGAGGTGACCCTCGCCGGGCCCGGCGGGCGCAGCACCACGCTGCTGGGTTGCTTCCACGTCAGCCAGCAGAACACCTTCACCGGACGGCTGACACCCGCGATGATCGACGACGTCCTGCGCCGGGCGCGCGAGCTGACCGTCGCCTAGCCTCGCGCCGTCCCCGGCCGTGGTGTGAGGGACCCGACGCACGCCGGTGCCCTCCGGCGTGGGTAGCACCAGGGACGATGTGCCCATGAGCTCCGGTCGCACCCCTCGTTGGTCCCTCGCCCTGGTCGTCGTGGCCCTCGTCGTCACCGGTGGGATCAGCTTCAAGGAGCTCGCCGGGGACGAGACGACAAAGACCCTGACGACCGTCAGCGCCGACCAGCTCGACCGCGCCGAGACGGACCTCGCGTCGCTGTCCGTGGGCGACCGCGGCGTCCTCGACGGGTACGACCGCGACGCGTTCGACCACTGGACCGACCCCGACGGCAACGGCTGCGACACCCGCAACGACATCCTCGCCCGCGACCTCGCCGCCGAGACGGTCGACGACGACGGATGCACCGTCCTCACCGGCACGCTCACCGACCCCTATGGCGGCGAGACGATCGACTTCGAACGCGGCGAGCACTCCGCGGAGGTGCAGATCGACCACGTCGTCGCCCTGGCCAACGCCTGGCGCACCGGCGCCGACGCGTGGGACGACACGACGCGCGAGGAGTTCGCCAACGACCCGGCCAACCTGCTCGCCGTCGACGGGCCCCTGAACGGGCAGAAGAGCGCCTCCGACGCCGCCGGGTGGCTGCCACCGGCAGCCGGGTTCCGGTGCGCGTACGTCGTGCGGCAGATCGAGGTCAAGGCCGGGTACGGGCTCAGCGTCACCGCGGACGAGCACGACACGATGGCCGAGGCCCTCGACAGCTGCACGGTCGCGGACACCCGCGGCTAAAGTGAGGCCCGGCTCGCGCAGCCGTGCACCCGGAGCAGGGCCGGGTGCTGCGCGGACACAGGGCACACGGGGGGCACAGACCATGGCGACGACGCCGACCCGGTACCGCGGGACACCACCGACGCGGTTCACCAACATCCTGCTCGACCCGGGCACCGACTCGACCGAACGACGACGGAACATCGTCCGCTGGTGGTTCGCCGACCGTGCGCCGGCCTTCGGTGTCGCCGCCGGCCTCCTGACGTCGCTGGCACAGGATCCCCCGGGCGGGTGGGAGCAGTCCGCCCTGAACCTGGCGATCTGCACCGGGGTCGGGCTCGTCGTCTATCTGCTGGTGCGACGCGTCAGGCCAGACTTCGTCGGGACGAACGAGGCCGACGTCGCGAATCTCGCGACCATCCGGTCGGCCACCCCCGACGCCCTCGACCACGCCCACCGCACCCTGTGGCGCGCGATGGTGCTCGGCCGGGATCTGGACGACCCGGCCCCCGGGACGAGCCCCGAGCTGGTCGAGGCGGCACAGGCCGAGATCTCCGCCTGCGCCCGAGAGTTCTGGGAGCTCACCGCGACCGCGCAACAGGCGTCGCGGTAGACCAGCCCGGAACCGACCGGTTCGACCCCTCTAGGGTGGGTTCGTCCCCGACGAGGAGAACCCCATGCGTCGCAAGTCCGCCCTGCCCTCGGCCGTGCTGCTGCTGACCGTCCTCGTGGGCGGCGCGGGGGCCGGGTACCTCGCCAGCTCGTCCGACGTCGTCCGGATCAGCGACGTCCCCCGAATCGGGGAGGGTGTCTCGATCCCGCCCGGGCTTCGACAGGCTCAGCCACCGGAGGTCGAGCCCGCCGAGACCGTCGAACCGGCCAAGACCACCACGTCCATCGAGACCGGGCCGGAGTCGGACGACGACGGCGACGAGCCGGTCGCGGTCGAGGCTGCGACCCCGGACGAGGAGGACGGGTCTCGACAGGCTCGACCCACGGAGGGAACGGCGGACTCGGAGGACGGGTCTCGACAGGCTCGACCCTCGGAGGGCACGGCCGCGGGCCTCAACCTCGTCAACGTCGAGCGCGCGGCAGTCGGCTGCCCCGCCGTCGTGAGCGACGACCGCCTGGTCGCGGCGGCCCAGGCGCACGCCGACGACATGTCGGCGCAGGGGTACTTCTCCCACGTCAGCCAGGACGGGCGCACGTTCGACGAGCGGATCCGTGCGGCAGGCTACGCACAGCCGGGGGCGGAGAACATCGCGTCGGGCCAGCGCACGGTCGACGCGGTGATGGCCGCATGGATGGACAGTCCCGGCCACCGCGCCAACATCCTCAACTGCGACCTGGGGGCCGTGGGCCTCGCCCGGACGGGGAACGTATGGGTGCAGACGTTCGGGTACTGACCGGGCGTCAGGCCGGTGCCGCGGACCGTGGCCCGAAGCGCAGGAAGAGGACGGCCATGAGCAGACCCCAGCCGAGGAAGAAGAACCACACGAGGTTCGCGGCCGGGCCGTCGCCCTGGGCGACGGTGTAGAGGAAGCCGCCGGCGAGGTTGCCGAGGATCCCTCCGACGGACTGCGCGAGCCCGAGGACGCCGAAGTAGGACGCGACCGACGTCGTCCCCGCGAAGTCCGAGACGACGGCGTTCATCACGGGCTGGGAGAGCATCTGGCCGATGGTGAAGACCCCGATGCCGGCGAGCAGCCCGGCGAGGGTGCCCCACAGCCCCATGACCGCGACACCGGTCCCGAGGGCAAGTGCGCCCGTGGCGAGGATCGCCCGGGGCGGGAGGTGGCGGGACGCGAACCCGGTCAGCGGCAGCATCACGAGGACCATGAAGACGGCGGCGGCCGTGTAGACGAGTCCCACGCCGGCGGGCCCGGGCAGGACGTCGGCGGCCCGGACGGGCACCACCAGGTAGAGCTGGGAGACGAGCAGCCAGAGGCCGCTCGCGAGCACGCAGTAGCGCACGAACCGCCGGTCCTTGAGCGCGGCACCGAACCGGGTGGGCTCGGTCGCAGGCCCTGTGAGGGAGGCCGGCAGGCCGAGGACGGTCAGGACGAACGCCGTCGCGAAGAGCCCGGCCGAGCCGTAGGCGACCCACCGGAAGTCGAGCCCGGCGAGCAGGCCACCGACCATCGGGCCGAGGATGAACCCGACGTTCGAGATCAGCTCCCGGGTGGCGTAGACCCGGACGCGGTCGTCCTCGCCCGCGAGCGCCGCGTACGCCGCATAGCTGGCGGGGTGGAACAGCGCCCCGCCGAGCCCGGCGAGCACGGAGCCGACGACGAGGACGGGGACGGAGCCGCCGGAGCCGAGGACGACGAACCCGAGGGCCCGGACCAGGACTCCCCCGGCGATCGCGCGGCGGTACCCGATCCGGTCGGCGGCCCACCCGGAGAACGGCATCATGCCGTTCTGCGCGGCGGACCGCAGGGCCGTCAGCGCGCCGACCACGGCGACCGTGAGGCCGAGGTCCTGGAGGAAGTGGTAGGCCAGCAGCGGGACGAGCATGTAGAAGCCGACGGCCATGGTGAGCGTGTCGGCGTACAGCACCCACAGGGCCCGCTCGCGCGGGGTCCGGGGCGTGCGGAGGCGGCGGTCCCTCACTCCGTCGGTTCCTGCGGCCCGCCGTCGGACGCCCCGCCCTCGGTCTGCCACGTGGCGAGCGCCAGGTAGCCGGGCACCGAGAACGCGAGGAACGGGAGCATCGTCGGCAGGAGCATGCAGGTGGCGACGAGCCCCGTGGAGAGGACCAGCACGACGGCGGAGCGCACCGGCTGCAGGACGACGAGCCGGGCGGCCTCGCGCCGCCACGTCGCGGCGTCCGCGTCGCGGTGGCGCGCGGCGGCGACGGGGATCGCGAGGAACGCGAGCACCAGCACGACGGCGACGGGCAGGGCTGCGGCGGCGGCCAGCACGGCGAACCCGGCGTCGGGGGTGCCGAGCCTGCTCACGAGGAACAGCGCGTCGACCAGCAGGAGGGCACCCGCACCAGCCGTCACCGCCCCCGTGGGCAGGGTCCGGCGCCACGTGGCCCCGAACTCGCGGAAGGTGTTGGTGAAGACCGCGTCGTCGCCGTCGACCCGCCAGGCGTGCAGGGCACGGGCAAGCGCGACCGCCGCGGGCAGTGCGGTGACCACCGGGATCGCCAGCAGCGTGGCTGCGAGGCCTCCGAGCACGATGTTGGCGGGGTAGGCCAGGGCGCGCAGCGTCTTGGCCTCCCACCCCTCCGCGCCTCGACCTGCCCGGCGGGGGGTCTGCCCTGCGGTCACGCTCGCCGTCCTCACTCCCGCGACCCGCTGCCGACGGAGTCCCGAGCCTCGACCTGCCCGGAGAACGAGGTCGCCTCCAGCTCGAGGTTCATGGTCTCGCGCACCCCGTCGCGTGTCACGGTCACGGTCACGACGCCGTCGACCTCGGTCGCGGAGACCTCGGCGGGTTCGGTGTCGTCCCAGGAACGCGGCTCGAGCACGCTGACGAACCGTGCGGCGGCGGTCGGCTCGCTCGAGCGGCGCAGCGTGTGCTGCACCTTCTCGATCGCGAGGCTCGGCGTCGAGGACGTGGGGTTCGCGTGCACCGGGGTCGGGACGACCTCGGTGGTGGCCGCGTCGTCGAGGGCGGTGACGAGCATCGACCCGGTCCCGGCCTCCGCGATCCAGCGGCCCTCGCCCGTGGGGCGGGCAGGGTTCTGGGTCTGCAGCAGCACCGTCCACGTGCGCGGCTCGGTGGCCTGGAGGTCGTCGACCACGACGAGCGTGCCCCCGGGGCTGAGGACGACGTGCCGCCGCGCGCGGGTCACGCCGAGCGCGCGGTCGTACATCGCCGCGGTCTCGGAGACCGCGTGCGTCCAGCCGTCCTGCAGGGTCGCGGAGACGATGTGCGCCTCGTACTCCTCGGCCAGTTCCTCGAAGACGTGGTACCTGTCCTCGTTGACGAAGCCGTGGCCGTCGACGAGGACGGCGTTGTGGTGCTCGGTGCGCTTGCGCGAGGAGTAGCCCTCGTCGAGGGCGAGGTACGCGCCGTGCCCGATCAGCACGAACGTGCCCGAGTCCGGGTGGTGGTGGCCCGCGTTGAGCGTCGTCCACCCCGTCTCCCGCTTGATCCGGTGCGACGTCGTCCACGCCTTGTGCCCGCCGCCCGGGGAGGCCTTGAACGACAGCAGCACCGCGTCGTCGTCCCAGGAGGTACGGCCGACGACGAGACCGAGGTCCTCGAAGTACCGGCTCGTCGGCAGGTCCTGCGGTCCCTCGACGGGAGCGGTGGGGTCGAACCAGAGCAGCTCCTGGTATGCCTCGGCCCGGACGCCCGGGCGCACGCCGCTCTCGTAGGCCTCGCGCCAGAAGAACTCGTCGGCGACCTTGTCGGCCAACCACTGGCACTGCGGGATCCGGTACTCGGCGGCCAGCTTGTAGTACATCGCGACCGGGTGCCCGCTGCGACGGTCGTGGCAGTCGCCGTGGTCGACGATCCGCTCGAGGTCGGGGGCGGCCTGGTACAGGCGGAACCAGAAGGTCTCGCGCAGGTAGTCGCTCGTCGCGAACCAGTCGATGCCCTCCTCGGACTTCAGCACGTCGAGGTACGTCACGAGCCACGGGACGCCGTAGCGCCAGTAGACGACGCCCTCGTTGTTCGAGCCGTCCTCGGGCAGCATCTCCAGGACCGTCGCGAAGTTCTCCTTGGCGCGCTCGGTCCACGCCCGGGCCTCAGGGAACTCGTCCTGCAGCGCGTACCCCGCGGTGGCGAGCCCGGCGTAGCAGATCCAGTTGTGGTTCTGCCAGTACGACGACGACCACCAGCCACCCTCGGACTCGACGGCGAACTCGTACATCCGCCGCCCCTGCAGCAGCAGCTTGTCGCGCAGCGCCGCCCGCTCCGTCTCGTCGAGTGCCCCGCCCGCCCACGAGTACGCGAGCGAGAGCCCGTGCAGGAGCCAGCCGGCGTCGAGGTCGTGGTCCGGCATGTTCGCCCGGCCCCAGTGCGGGAACGAGACGGCCGGCACCAGCCAGCGCCGCAGCTCGGTCAGGTAGTGCTCCTGGCCCGTGAGCCGGTGGGCGAGGGCCAGGTTCGCGGCCCCCGCGCCCAGGTACGTGATCGACGCGAGCGGGTGCTCCTCGGGCAGGACGAGCTGCGTGTACCGCTCGCACTCGTCGACGAGGCGCCGCATCTGGGGCGCACGCGCGCCCTTCATCTCGGCACGCAGGGTCTCCTCGCGGTCGGCGATGAGCAGGGGGTGGGTCATGGGGTTACCTCGATCGTGGTCGCGCCGTCGCGAGCGCGCAGGTGGAAGGTGGTCGTGCCCGCAGGGGCGAAGGTGACGTTGACGTCGGGCTCCTGGTCGTCCAGGACGTACAGGGAGGCGAGGACGACACGCTCGGCGTGCACCGTCCAGTCGGCCACGAGCTGCGGGGCCGCCGGGTCGTGCGACGGCCCGCGGCCCGGTCCGGCCTGCATCACGGCTGGCACGGACGAGACGTGCACGCCGTGCAGTCGGGCCCCGTCGCCCTGCCACGTCGAGACCGCACCCTGGGGCACCGTCCGGACGTCCAGACCGACCGCCGGCCGCAGTCCCAACGAGATGTCGTGGGGCACGCCGTCGGTGCAGGTGACCGTGACCACGTCCGCGAGAACGCCGTCACCCATCACCAAGGAGCGGCGCACCCGCACCCCGACGAACGGCTCCGCCGAGGCCGTAACCCGGCCGCGCGCCGCGTCCCACTCAAGGATCTGTCCCGACGTCTCGCGCTGGTCGTACCCGTCCACCCGGACCGTGGGGTGGGCGACGGTCCGTGCATAGTGCCCGTGCCGCAGCCGGCTCGCGTACGGCGGCACCCCGGGAGCGGGCTGCCACGCGTCCGCGCCGTACAGGTAGACGGCCAGCTTGTCGAGATGCCCGTGCGCGCCGCCGTGCGGGCCCGCGTCGAGCACCGCCTGCAACCGGTCGCGCCCGTCACGCAGCACGGCGTACCCGACGTCGGGGAACAGCACGCTCCCCCGCGTCGGCGCCTTGGTCGGGACCGGCGGCCCCGCGAACCAGCCGTCCAGGCCGAGCTCGAGCCCGTCGTCGTCGGCGCCGAGGCGCTCGCGGGCGTACCGCTCGACGGTGTCCAGGCCGGTCGGCGTGAGCAGACCCCGCGAGAGCGCGGCGATCTCGAGGACCTCGCGGTGCATCGGCGCACGGTCGTAGGGGCCGTCGTGCAGCGACGGGAGCCGGCCGTCGGGTGCCGCGACCTCGGCGAGCACCCGGACCATCGCCGCGAGCGCCTCGACCGACGCCTGAGGGAGGTCGGTCGGCTTCACGTCGCGCAGGGCCAGCAGGTAGGCCCGCAGGACGAACAGGTGGTAGTACGTGGAGCCCTCCCACTCCCACCCGTCCTCGCCGACGGCGAGGACGAGGTGGTCGAGGGTTCGCTCGACCCACAGGCCCGCGTGCACGGGCTCACCGCAGACCACGAGAGCCCGTGCCAGGAGCGCCCCGGCGGCGTCGAGCCACGCGGTGTAGTTGCTGCGTGCGTCGTCGCGCTCGTCCACCAGGACCGTGCGGGCGTCGTCGACCGTCTCCAGCAGCGACCGGAGCATCGTCGGGACGCCGGGCGCGAGGCCGTCGGCCCCGAGCACGATCACCGCGTCGGCGACCTGGACCGCCCACTGCGCCTCGGTCAGTGCCTGGGCGAACAGCTTGCCGCGCAGCATCCAGGACTCGCTGGCCCCGCTCCACCCGGAGGAGACCGCCTCATCGTAGACGTCGGCGTACTCGCCGAGCATCGCGACGGCCTGCTCGCGGGCCGCGACGTCACCCGTCCGGGCCGCACGGTGCGCGAGGAGGCGCACCGTGCCGGCCGCGGCCTGGTGGTCGAGGACCAGCGCGGCGGCGTCGATCTTCTCGCCGACGACGACGCAGCCACGCGGGCACCGGTGGTCGCCCTCGGGGGAACGTGCCAGCTCGACGTCGTGGGTCGGGCACACGTAGTCGTGCCACCACCCGCCGAGGGCCTGGGGGACGAGGCTCATCGGAAGTTGAGTCCTCCGTTGATGTCGATGACCTGGCCGGTCACGTACCCGGCGGCGTCCGAGGCGAGGAACGTCGTCACCCCGGCCACGTCCTCGACCGTCCCGGCCCGTCCCAGGGGGATCCCCGCGACGATGCCCTCCTGCGCCGCGGCGGGCGTGAACGTGTTGTGGAAGGGCGTGTCGCCGATGAACCCGGGGGCGAGGGCGTTGACGGTGATCCCGTCCCCGGCCAGCTCCTTGGCCAGGCCACGGGTGAAGCCGACCACGCCGGCCTTCGCGGCGGCGTAGGCCACCGACCCGGCACCGCCGCCGTTCTCGGCCGCGAGCGAGGCCATCGTGACGATGCGCCCGGAGGTCGACGTCGTCAGGAACGGGATCGCGGCCCGTGAGGCGTAGAAGAGGCTGGAGAGGTTGACGTCCACGACCTTGTGCCAGTGCTCGTCGGTCATCTCCCCCACGGTCGCGCGGCCCACCAGGTGGCCCGCGTTGTTCACGAGGATGTCGAGACCGCCGAGCGACTCGACGGCAGCCTCGACGACGGCGGTCGCCGACGCCGAGTCGGTCAGGTCGCCCTGGATCGTGGTGCTTTTGCAGCCGATGGCGCGGATCTGGTCCGCGATCTCCTCGGCACCCTGGGCGCTGTTGGCGTAGTGGACGGCGACGTCGGCGCCGGCCCGGGCGAGGCCGAGGGCGAGAGCCGCCCCGATGCCGTGCCCGGCTCCGGTGACGAGCGCGCGGCGACCGGTGAGATCGTTCTGCATGGTTCCTCTTTCGTCGGGGTGGGGGTGTGCGGCGCGGGTCACTTGATGCCCGCGTTCGTGAACCCCTGGATGAAGTACTTCTGGGCGAAGACGAACAGCAGGACCATCGGAACGGTCGCCAGCGTCGTCCCTGCCATCAGGTAGTGCCACGAGGTGTTGTCGAGCTGCTGGAAGACGGCGAGCCCGACCTGGATCACGCGCAGCTCGTCGCTGGTCGTGACCAGGAGAGGCCACAGGAAGTTGTTCCAGCTCTCCTGGAAGGTGAGCAGCCCGACGGTCGCGATGGCCGGCTTGATCAGCGGCGTGTAGATCTGCGCGAAGATCCGGAACTCGCTCAGCCCGTCGAGTCGCGCGGCCTCCTCGAGCTCCTTGGGGAGCGAGAGGTAGAACTGCCGGAACAGGAAGATCGACGTCGCGCTCAGGCCGCCGGGGATCAGCAGCGCCCACCACGTGTTGAGCCAGCCGGTCCCGCCCTGGCCGAGGATGTCGTTGCCGCCGAACAGCGGCATGAACTTCACGATCAGGAACTGCGGGACGATCTTGGTGTACGTCGGGATCATCAGCATCGCGACGAGCGAGATGAAGACGATCTCGCGTCCGCGGAACCGGATGCGGGCCAGGGAGTAGCCCGCCATCGACCCGAGGACCAAGGTGATCAGGGTGTGGCCCGTGGCGATGATGAAGCTGTTGCGGAAGTAGACGTCGAACGGCGCGGCGTCGAGCGCCTCGCTGTAGTTCGACCAGTGCCACTCCTGCGGGAAGAAGGTCGGCGGGAACTGTGCGAGCTCCGCCGGGGACTTCACGGAGGTGAAGATCATCCAGATGAACGGGATCACCATGGTGAGCGAGCCGAGCGCGAGAGCCACGTTCAGGATGACCTTGTTGCGGCTGCGCGCGTTGGGCCGGTGCTGACGCGGCGGGGTCTTCCCGACGACCGCCGCCAGCGGCGGGTTCTGGGTGGTCCGGGGCGTGGTCAGAGCCATCAGTGGTCCTCTCGGGTCGCACGGCGGCCGCCGAGGGTGATGACCAGGAGAAAGATGAACAGGACGACGGACTGCGCCGAGGCCATCCCCATCCGGAACTCCTGGAAGGCGGAGCGATAGACCTCGTAGGTCATCATCGTGGTGGCGTTCGCCGGCCCGCCGTCGGTCAGGACGTAGATCTGGTCGAACACCTGGAAGGCGTTGATCACGGAGATCACGAGGACGAAGAACGTCGCCGGCTTGAGCATCGGGACGGTGATCGCGAAGAACTTGCGGACCGAGGAGGCCCCGTCCATCGAGGCGGCCTCGTACAGGCTCTCGTCGACGTTCTGCAGCGCGGCGATGTAGATCAGCATCTTGATGCCGATGCCTTGCCACGCACCGACGAGGATGACGGCCCACAGGGCCCAGTCCGGGTCGGCGAGCCATGCCTGGCCCGGAATGCCGAAGATCGCCAGGAAGGCGTTGAGCAGACCCTGCTGGGGGTTGAAGATCCACAGCCAGACCATCGCGATCGCGACGGTGGCGGTGACCTGGGGCAGGAAGAACGCGGTCCGGTACCACTTCTGGAGCTTGAGACCCTGGTTGAGCGCCACCGCGATGATCATGGCGAGCATCATCGAGACGGGCACGGTCCAGAACGTGTACGAGATCGTGTTCCACGTCGCCTTGAGGAAGACGGGGTCCTGGACGATCTCGACGTAGTTGTCGAGCCCGATCCACCGCGGTGGTGAGAAGACGTTGTAGTCGGTGAACCCGAGCGCGAAGGTCGCGATGACGGGGATCGCCGTCCACAGGCCGATGTGGAGCAGGGACGGCGTCACCATCAGCCAGCCGGTGCGGCGCAGCTTGCGCTCGGACGCGGAGTACTTGCGCTGGCGAGGAGGGCCGGAGGGGCCGCCACGCGCCGCCTCGGGGCGTGTGTCCTCCCTCGGCGGAGAGGTCTCGGTACTGGTCATGGTTCTCCCTCGTTCCGGACGGTGCGCCCGGGCCGCGTCGGTGCGACCCGGGCGCGTCGTCGGATCGGACTAGCGGTCGATTGCCGTCTGGACGAGCCCGGCGAGGTCGTTGAGGGAGTCCTCAGCGCTCATCTGGTCGAGCAGCGTCGCCTCGACGGCGGGTGCGAAGTCGCCACGGACCTCGAGCCACTCGGCGGGGCCGCCCTCACGCTTGGCGACGTCCAGGTTCTCCATCGCGAACTGCACGAACCCGTTGGACTGCACGTACTCGCTGTCGAGGAGCTCGCTGAGAGCCGGCACGTTGCCGCGCTGCTCGTTGGCCGCCAGTGCCGGGCCGGGGCTCGCCAGGAACTCGAGGAACGCCTGGGCGGCCTCGGGGCTCTGCGACGTCGCGGAGCGGGTGGCGAGCGTGCCGCCGAAGAACATGCCCTCGCCCTCGCCCTGGATCACGAACGGCTCGAGGTCGTCCAGCACCTCGGGCGCCGCCTCCAGGCCCTGGGTCCACAGGTTGTTGTGGGCGATCCCCATAGCCGCGCGGCCGTTGAGGAGCGGGTTCACCGCAGCGTCGGGTGAGGAGAAGCCGATCTCCTCGACCTCGTGGACGTTGATGAGGTCGGACATGAGCTGGAGCGCGTCGACGCCCGGGTCCTCGTTGAACGTCGGGGCGGTGTCGTCCTCGTTGAAGAGGTCGCCGCCGGCCGAGAAGAGCATCGTCTCGAAGGCCTGGCGCGAGTCCAGCGAGAGCATGTCGAATCCGGCGCGCTCGAGCGTGCCGTCGCTGTCGCGGACCGTCAGGGCCTTGGACATCTCGACGAGCTCGTCCCAGTTCTGCGGCGGGCTGTCGTAGCCGGCCTCCTCGAGCAGGTCCATGCGGGCGACGCCGAACCGGGTGTCGAGCATGATCGGCACGGCGTAGACGCCGTCGTTCCAGGTGCCCGCGTCGACGATCGCCGGCGTGTAGGACTCGAGGAGCTTCTCCTCGGTGAGCCCGAGCTCGCTGAGGTCCGCGATCAGGCCGCGGTCCGCGAAGCCCTCGATCCAGCCGACACCCATGAGCATGACGTCGGGGACAGCACCGGAGACGGCCGCCGTCGTCAGCTTCTCGTTCAGGTTTCCGTAGGTGGTGTAGTCCACCGAGACGCTGACGTTCGGGTACTCCTCGTAGAACTGCGGGAGCAGCTCGTCCTCCAGGAGCTTCTGCCCCTCGGTCCCCTCGAAGATCGGGGTCAGCAGGGTGATGTCACCGGTGACCTCGTCCGGGTCGGACGTCGTCGCGGCGGACGAGTCGGACTCGGACCCACAGGCCGAGAGTCCGAGTGCGAGTGCTGCCACGGCGCTGATCGCGCCGACCCTGACCCGGGTAGGGCTGTTCCTGATCATCATTGATCCTCCGTGCTCGTCGACGGTGCGGCTGCGTTGCCATGGCCGGTGATCGGCCTCCACCGTTGGTCTGGTGTAACGATGCACCAAGGTACGCACCAGATTCTCGCCCCGTCAACCGCTGTCATGTCACGAAATGCTCACGGAATCCATCGTGGGAGCGCGACCACCCCGGATCGACGGCCTTCTGCGTGATATAACGTTGCACTAGGTCGTGTCGTGCGACCGAACCGTCGACAAGGAGGGGCACCGTGGCCCGCGTGACGATCCAGCAGGTGGCGGCCGCGGCCGGCGTCTCGCCCAGCAGCGTCTCCAACTACCTCAACGGTCGGACCAACCGTATGGTCCCCGCGACCCGCGAGCGGATCGCCAGCGCCATCGCCGACCTCGGGTACCGGCCCAACCGCGCCGCCCGCCAGCTGCGCACCGGCCAGACGCAGACGATCGGCCTGATCGTCCCCTCGGTCGGCAACCCCTTCTGGGGAGCGTTCGCCCGCGAGCTCGAGGTCGCGGCCCTCGCCGCGGGCTGCAACGTCCTGCTGTGCAACAGCGAGCGCGACCCCGAGCGCGAGCGCCGGTACGTCGAGGAGCTCTGGGAGGACGGTGTGCGGGGCGTCGTCCTGTGCACCTCGCTCCCCTCGCTCGACCACCTCGCCGACCTGATCGACCGCGGGCTGCGCCTGGTCACCTTCGACCGCCCCGCCCAGGCCGACGACCCGGCCTCCGTGGTCAGCATCAGCATCAACAACCACGTCGGCGGCTTCATCGCGACGTCGCACCTGACCGACCTCGGGCACAAGAAGCTCGCGTTCGTCTCCGGCTCGATCGCGTCGATCAACCGCACCGGCCGGTTCCGGGGCTTCTGCACCGCCCTCGAGGCCGTCGACCTGGACCCCGCGACGATGCCGATGTGGACCGGGATGGAGGAGGTGCCGTTCGGCGACGTCGAGTCGGCCCAGGTCGGACGCCGTGCCGCCCTCGACCTGTTCGACGGCACCCAGGAGCCGCCCACCGGCGTCGTCGCCATCAACGACATGACGGCGCTCGGGTTCTGCCGGGGCCTGCGCGACCGTGGCCTCGAGGTCGGGGTCGACGTCTCCGTGGTCGGGTTCGACGACATCATCCTCGCCGACCTCTACGACCCGCCGCTGACCACCGTCCGCCAGCCGATCGCGCGCATGGCCGGGCTGGCCATCACCGAGGTGCTCAAGGACCCGTCCGAGAGCGAGGACGGACGCTCCGTGCTGCTGCGCCCCGAGCTCGTCGTCCGGCAGTCGACCTCCGCCGTCGAGGGTGCGGCCGCCACCGAGGGCGTCGAGGAAAGCGTCGAGGGGAGGCAGGCGCTGACCCGGGCGGAGCAGCGGTGAGGCTCGCACGCCTCGGGCCGCCCGGCCGGGAACGCCCCGTGGTCATGGTCACCGACGACTCGTACGTCGACGTCGGCGACCTCGTCGACGACTACGACGAGGCCTTCTTCGCGGCCGGCACGCGGCGCCTGCGGTTCGACGTCGCGGCACGGGTGGCCGCCGGTGCCGTGCACCCGCTGGGAACCACGCGGATCGGCCCGCCGATCGCTCGTCCCCACCAGATCCTCTGCGTCGGCCTCAACTACAGCGACCACGCCGCCGAGATCGGCGCCCCGGTCCCGGACCAGCCCCTGGTCTTCACCAAGTCGCCGAACAGCCTCGTCGGCCCCGACGACGACGTCCGCGCACCCCGCGGATTCAGCCGGCTCGACGGCGAGGTCGAGCTCGCGTTCGTCGTCGGACGCCGCACGTCCTACCTCGAGTCCGTGGAGGAGGCGCGTCGGCACGTCGCGGGATTCACGATCTGCAACGACATGAGCGAGCGCCGCTTCCAGGACGAGTGCGGCGGCCAGACCCTCAAGGGAAAGTCCGCCGAGACGTTCAACCCCTGCGGACCGTGGCTGGTCACCCCCGACGAGATCCCCGACGTCGGCGCCCTGTCGATGCGGCTCGACGTCGACGGCGAGCGCCGCCAGCGCGGCAGCACCGCGACCATGGTGCTCGACCCCTACGAGATCCTCGTGCACCTCAGCCAGTTCCTGGTGCTCGAGCCGGGCGACCTCGTCAACACGGGCACGCCCCCCGGCGTCGCGGCCGGGATGGCCGACCCTGCGTGGATCCAGCCCGGCCAGGTCATGACCCTCGCGATCGACCGCCTCGGCACCCAGCGCCAGCTCGTCGTCCCCCCACGATGAGCACGGCACCCGTCCTGACCGTCGGCGAGACGATGGTGCTCGTCGCCGGGACGCGCCACGAGCCCCTCCAGCAGGGCACGCCGATGTCGCTCGGGATGGGCGGCGCGGAGAGCAACGTCGCGATCGGCCTCCGCCGCCTCGGGACCGCCGCCCACTGGGTCGGCCGCGTCGGCGACGACTCCGCGGGCGACCTCGTCGAACGACTGCTCCTCGGCGAGGGCGTGCAGACCACCTGTCTGCGCGACCCCTCCGCCCCGACCGGCCTGATGCTCAAGGAGCGACGCTCCACCATGGAGACCCGCGTCTGGTACTACCGCCAGGCGAGCGCGGGATCGCGCCTCGCCCCCGGAGACGTGCCCGACGAGGCCGTGACCGGGGCGGCACTGGTCCACCTCACGGGCATCACGGCGGCGCTCTCCCCGTCCGCCCGCGCCCTGACCCTGCAGGTCGCCGCACTCGCCGCCGGGTCCGGGGTCCCCGTCTCGTTCGACCTCAACTACCGGGCGGGCCTCTGGTCGCCCGACGACGCCCGCGCGCTCTACCGGGAGATCCTCCCCCTGTGCACGCTCGTGTTCGCCGGCGACGACGAGGCGGCGATCGCCGTCGGGAGCGCCCCCGACGCACGCACCTACGCCCGACGGCTTCTCGACCTCGGCGCCGGGACCGCCGTCGTCAAGCGCGGGGCAGACGGCGCCCTGAGCAGCGGACCCGGCGGCACGCACGAACGCCCCGCGGTGCCCGTCACCGTGCGCGACACCATCGGCGCCGGGGACGCGTTCGTCGCCGGCTACCTCGCGGACGTCGTCGACGGCCAGGACGCCGCGACGGCGCTCGGCACCGCCGTCGCCGTCGGGGCGTACGCCTGCACGGGCGACGGGGACTGGGAGGTCCTTCCGCGCCGTCGCGAGATCGCACGGCTCCTGGACCCCGAACCCGTCAGCCGATGAGGCGCGGGGCCGTTCCGGTGCTGAGGCGCTGCAGTGCTGAGCCGTTGCCGTGCTGAGCCGATGACGGCGGGTCGCTACGCGCGGACCGTCAACGTGCTCGCGCCGCTCGGGAGGCGCGAGACCTGGATGCGCTCCGCGATCGACTGCTTCATGGCGTCCACGTGCGAGACGACGCCGATGGTCCGTCCGCCCTCGCGCAGCCGCCCGAGCACGTCGAGCACGTTCTCGAGCGACTCCGGGTCGAGCGTGCCGAACCCCTCGTCGACGAACAGCGTGCCCAGGTCCACTCCCCCGGCCTCCGCCGTCACGACGTCCGCCATCCCGAGGGCCAGACAGAGCGAGACCTGAAACGTCTCGCCGCCCGAGAGCGTCCGCGGGTCGCGCGAGGCCTCGGTCCAGTGGTCGACCACCTTCATCGCCAGACCCGTCTTGCGCGTCCGCACCGCCTCCTTGTCGTCGCTGCGGACCAGCTCGTAGCGTCCGTCGCACATCTCGGAGAGGCGGTCGTTCGCCGCGGCCACGACGTCCTCGAAGCGTCGGACCAGCACGTACGTCGCCAGGGACATCGCGCGGGCGTTGTCACCCGACGAGCCCGACGCCAGGCCCGCCATGCGGAGCACCGGGTCGGCCTCCGTCCGCGTCCGCGCCGACGCACCGAGCGCGTCGACGAGGTGGTCCTGGTCGGCCCGTGCGTCGGCGAGGCGTCGGCGTACGAACGCCAGGCGCTGCGAGATCGCCGTATACGCGGACTCGGCATCACGCAGGGCAGCCTGCGTCGACGCGACGTCGGCCTGGGCATCGTCCGCGAGCTCCGCCAACGCCTCCAGCGCCGTCTCGACGCGCACGGTGGCGGCGTCGTGGTCGCGGACGACCTTCTCGACGCGGAGCCTCTCCGTCTCGGGGAGCACCGCGGCAAGCGCGTCGTCGACCGTCGCGAAGCCCGACGACGCGACGACCTCGGCGAGCTCGGTGCGCCGGGTGGCCACCGCCTCCTCCGCGGCGGCGCACGCGGCCTGCGCCGCACGGAGCGCGTCGATCGCAGTGACTCGCTCGTCGAGAGCGTCCGCCAGCACCGCGACCGGGTTCGGTGCGTCCACCGTGTCGACCGGAGACCCGTCACCGAGCAGCGCCGCAGCCCTCTCGAGCTCCGTCGCGATCGTCGCGCGGTCCCGCTCGAGGGCCAGCTCCTCAGCCTCCAGGCGGCTCCGGAGGGACGCACGGTACTGGTCGACGTCCCCGAGACGCTCCGCCAGCGCGGCGGTCTCCTCGTCGAACTCCGCCAGCGCCGCACGCGCCTCGTCCCGGACGGTCACCGCGTGCTGAGCCTCGGTGACGGCTGTACGTGCTTCGGCGAGCCGATCCTCGGCCGCGACGCGGTCGGTGCCGCCGGTCGCGGCACGGTGACCCTCGAGCCGCTCGGACAGCCGGTCGACCTCGGCGCGGGCCTCGGCGAGATGATCCTGGGCGTCCGCGGTGACACGCGCCGCCTCCTCGACCTGCCCGGCCCCCGGGTGGTCCGCCGTCAGGGCGGCGGGGGCGGGGTGCTCGACACTGCCGCACACGGGGCACTTCTCGTCCGCCCGGAGGTCCACGGCCAGCTCCCCGGCGATGCCCGCGATCCGGGCGGCCCGCACCGCGTCCTCGGCCTCGCCGGCCGCAGCAGCGGCCCGGCGCGCCACCTGCAGGGTGTCGCCCGCACGCTCAAGGGCCGCCGCGGTCTCCTCCACACCGCGAGCCGCACGCAGCACGGCGTCGGCGTCGAGCACCGCCTTCTGGCGCAGGGAGAGCTCGGCGGCCAGCTCCGACGACTCCTCGACCGCAGCCTCGTGCTCGGCCCGGCGCGCCGGACGTCCGGCGTTCTGCGCGCGCAGGACGTCGGCGTTCTCGTCCGCGTCCGCGAGCGACGCGCGGCCGGCCCGCAGGTCGCGCTCGCGGTCGGGAAGGCGTGCACCGTCGGACTCGAGGTGGCGCAGGCGTGCCGCCGCGTCCGCGGGCTCTCGGCGAGCCTCCTCGAGGGCGGTCGGATCCAGCGCTGCGACCGCCTCGGGCAGTTCGGTACGGACCGTCGCCAGCTCGGTCTGTGCCGTCGCGTGGGCGCGGTCGGCAACCTCGACACCGGCGCGGACGGGCGCGACCACCTCCGCGCGCCGGGCCGCCTCCAGCACCTCACGGTGCTCGACGACCGACGGAACCGCCGCGTCGAGCGCGGCCTTCTCCGCCCGCAGGGCCGCCCGCTGCTCGAGCTGCTCTGCGAGCCGGCGCTCGACGTCGTGCGCGTCGCGGGCCGCGACCAGCCCGGCGTTGGCCGCGAGCTCGGCGCCCTCGTGCTCCTCGACCTCCGCCTCGATCTCCGCGACGCGGGCGGCGACCAGCCCCGGCAGGTCTGCGTCGGCCGCGTCGCGGAACGTCTCGCCGTCGGCCGGACCGACCTGTGCGGAGCGGCAGAACATCGTCACGCCCTGGTGGACGGCGGCGTCGGCCGCCTCCACCGCGCGCTTGGCGCCGCGCTGCATCTCGGCGAGCTCGGCTTGGGCGCGTTCGTAGATCTCGGTCCCGAAGACCTTCTGCAGCAGCCCCCGCCTGTCTTCCGGGTTGGCGCGCAGAAAGCTCGCGAACTCGCCCTGGGGCAAGACGACGGTCTGGACGAACTGCTGGCGGTCGAGCCCGATGATGCGCTGCAGCTCCGCGCCGGCCTCGTCGAGGCGCGAGGAGAAGAGGTCGCCCTCCGGGGCGTCGTCGTCCGGCGCGCCCTCGGGGACGCTCTGCAGACGCCAGAGCCGGACACCCGCCTGCTGCTTCGTCGTGCCGCCGCCCCGCTTGCTCGGGCGCTCGTACGCCGGGCTCCGGCGGACACGGTAGATCCCGGACCCCGTCTCCAGCACGAGGTCGACGAACGACTCGACGTCCGGCGTCGCGTAGGCAGACCGCAACCGGTCCTCGCTGGCCGCCTCCGACGCCACCTTGCCGTAGAGCGCGAACACGACGGCGTCGATCACCGTCGACTTCCCCGCCCCGGTGGGGCCCTCCAGCAGGAAGAGTCCCGAGGCCCCGAGCTCGGCGAAGTCGACGTGGTGCCGGCCCGGGAACGGGCCGATCGCCTGCAGGGTCATCGAGTGCAGGTGCATCAGGCGCTCCGCTCGCTCGCCGCGGCGGCCTCGAGGGCCGTGCGCAGGACCTCGTTCTCCGCGGGGGTGGGTGCCTGGCCGGTGACGTGGTCGACGAAGTCCCGTGCGACGTCGAGCGGGTCATGGTGGGCGGCGACGACGGAGATCGCCTCGCGCCCCGCGGGCCGGTCGGGCTGGTGGTGGATCTGGAGCGCGTGCGGAAACCTCTGCCGCACCTGCGCCACGAGGTCGCGGGGACGAGCCGTGTCGGTCACGACGACGCGCAGCCAGTCCTCGACGTGGTCGTCCCCCGCGGCGCCCAGCACCTCGTCGAGGGTGCCGCGCACCTCGCCCAGACGTCGGGGCACCGGAGCCGGGACCAGCTCGATCTCGGGCGCCACGTCGCCACCGACGTCGGCGGTGCCGCCGCCGAGGCTCAGGAGGACGGTCGACTTCTTCTGGTGCATCTCGGAGAAGGAGTAGGCCAGCGGCGAGCCGGAGTACCGCGCGACCGGGGCGTCGTCGCCCGGGACCGCGACGGTCTGCGGGCCGTGCAGGTGCCCGAGGGCAACGTAGTCCAGCCCCTGACCCGCGAACAGGCCGGAACGCACGGAGTGCACGCCGCCGACGGTGATGTCCCGCTCGGAGTCCGACGCGTCGCCGCCCACGACGAACGTGTGCGCCATGACGAGCGCCCGCGTGCCCGGCGCGGTGCGTCGGCGGGCGACGAGGTCCCCCGACACCCGTGCCAGCGCCGCCGCGGTCACCGCCTCGTGCGACCTGGCCAGCGGCTCGTCGTCGTCGGCGAGCGTCCGACGGCACGCGTCGGGGTCGAGGTACGGCAGTGCGTAGGCCAGGACGGGCGGCGCTCCGGCGGCGGTGGGCAGCACGACCGGGGTGCCGACGCCGGCCACCGCTGAGCGGACGTGGATCTCCGGGCGCATCACGGCTGCCCCGAACCCGAGACGGACGGCGGAGTCGTGGTTGCCGGAGCTCAGCACGACGGTGGTGTGCTCGGCGAGGCGACGCAGCGTGTCCGAGAGCAGTTCGACGGCGGGGACGGGCGGGATCGCGCGGTCGTACACGTCGCCGGCGACGACCACCGCGTCCACGGACTCCGTCCGGACCAGGTCGATCAGGTGGTCGAGGTACGCCGCCTGGTGCTCGAGCAGGTCCACGCCGTGCAGAGTGCGCCCGAGGTGCCAGTCCGACGTGTGGATGATCCGCATACCGCGACGGTAGCGCCCACCGCCCACAGCGGGGCCACCCGCTCAGGCGGCGGTGACCCCACGGGTGATCTCGATCTCGCCGTCCATCCCGATGATGGCGAGCATGTCCTCGAACTCACGGGTCGGGTTGCGCAGCGTGACGGGCTGCCCGGCCTCGCGCCCGATCATGTAGACCTGCAGGACGAACGCGATGCCGGCCGAGTCGATGAACGACACGCGCTCGACGTCGATCACGACCGGTCCGTGGCGGCCGACGAGGAACGTCATGGCCTCGCTCGCCTCCGTGCGGAGCGCGGCGTCCACCTCGCCCCACAGGGTGACGAGCGAACCGTCCTCGTGCGGCCGGTACGCGATCCCGCTTGCGACGTCTTCGTCAGACATGGCGGATTCAATGCTCCATTCAAGGATCAGCAGGGCGCAACTAGTCTGCGCCTCAAGAGAGTGTAATGCAATGGTCTGGACCGGTTCGCCGACATCGTCTGCGATCAACACCTGTCACGGCGGATCGGTGACGTCTGCGACCCGCGCATCCACCGCGCGAATCAGGTCCTGCGTGTCCAGTGTCGCACCGACCCCATGATCTCCGCCACCGATCGACACCCGACGGCGCGGCTCGGCCACGCGGACGTCGGCCACGACGGGCAGCCGGGTGAGGGTCCCGAACGGCGTGATCGTGCCCCGCTCGTACCCCGTGACGTCGCGAGCCACCTCGGCGTCCGGCATCGACATCCGCGAGACCCCCAGGAACTCCCGCAGGCGCGGCCACGAGATCACGCGGTCCCCCGGGACCAGGACCAGCACGTAGTCGTCGGCCGCGCGACGAAGCACTAACGTCTTGATCAGATCACCCGGCTCGACACCACGCAGCGCCGCGGCCTCGGCCAGCGAGCCCGCCGGGCCGTGCCGCGTGGTCTCGTAGTCGATGCCCGCAGCATCGAGAGCTGCGGCAGCGCGTTCGGCGGTCATGAAATTCAGGCTAGGCCGATCCGGTGACACTCGCCCGCGGGGCCGTACGTGGCCCGCCTCACTCTGTCGTCGCGGAGGACTCCTGCTCGGGCGCCTCGGTCGTCGCCGCCCGCTGGGTCGCGGCCGACTCCGTCGTGGTCGGGGTCTCCTGCTCCGGCACCTCGGTCGTCGTCGACGTCGAGGTCGACGGCTCCGGGTCGGGAGTCGTCGGACTCGGTGTCACCGTCTCCGTGGGGGTCGGCTTCGGCGTCTCCGTCGGGCTGGGCTTGACGGTCTCCGTGGGAGTCGGCTTCGGGGTCTCCGTCGGGGTCGGCTTGACCGTCTCGGTCGGCTTCGTCGTCGGTGTCGACGGCGACGGCTTCGGCGTCTTCGAGGGGGTCGGGGACGTCGACGGCGACTTGTCGCCCGACGGCGTGGGCTTCGGCTCCTTCGGCGTCGAGGACGGCTTGGCCGGGTCCTTCGACACGGAACCCTTGCCCGACGACGGGCTGGACGCCCCGGACCCGCCGGAGCTCCCGCTCGAGGAGCCGCCCGAGCCCGCGTACGCCCGTGCCGAGCCCTTGATGTCGGTCGGCAGGACGCCGCCGGCGTAGAACTCGAAGTGCCACGGCTCCAGCTTCGAGCCCCCCGGGCGTGCCCACGAAGGGTTGTCCCAGCCGTACTGCGGGCCGTTCGCGCGCAGCCACCGGTACTCGGCCGACGAGGCACTGTTGATCGGGCTGCCGAGGTCGACCGCGAGCCCCCACCCGTGGTTCGACGTCCCCGGGACCGCGGCGAGATGGGGGCGGGACGCGTAGACCGCCACCTGGTCGGCGTACGGACGGTAGGAGTCGACGATCGGCAGGTCGTACCCGAAGTGCGCCTTGAAGGCCTTCGCGAGCGCGTTGAGCCGGTCGGCGGCGTCGCAGCGCAGCTGCTCGCCCGCGGCGAAGTCCAGCGTGCACAGCGCCGTCGACGGGATCGCGCCGTTCAGATACCCGGACGTCTGACCGGCGTACCGCACGACGACGGCCTCGAGCTCGTCGTCGAGAGTGATCTCGCCGTCGCCGTTCATGTCCGTCACGCCGGCCGAGACCTCCCCGACGACGGACGGGTCGTCCGACGCCTGGGTCATGACACTCACGGGGCCCGCGGAGAGCTGGGAGTCCAGGGCGTACTTCAGCCGGTACGCGGCCTCGAGCACGTCGAACCACGCGACCGCCTGATAGGCCTCGGCGTGCGGGTCGACGAGCGGGTCGGGAGCAGCGTCCGAAGCGTCGGCGTCGCCGGCCTCCTCGGCGGATCTGCCCTCGTCGGTAGCACCCCCGGTGGCCCCGCCCGCGTCCTCGTCGGGGTCTGCGGCGACCACCGGGTCGTCCGCGGGGCCCGCGCCCTCCGGCACCTCGTCCGCCGCGGGGACGACGGCGTTCGAGACGGCCTGCGCCTCGCCGTCACCGACCTCGTCGGGCACCACGGGCACGACGCCCTCGTCCTGCGTCTCGCCGTCGGGTGGTCCGGTCTCTGCCGGGGACGGGTCGGCCGGCTTCGGCGCCCTCAGCTCCGGCATGTCCTCCGGCGCCAGGTCCGGGTCGACGATCCCGCGCACCGGTGCCACGAGGTCACTCTCCGGGGCACCCTCGGCAGCCAGCTGCGCCTCATAGGTCGCCATCAGCATGCCGAGCTCGGAGACCGCCTGCGCGAGCGGTGACGTCGGCGGGGCGTCCTCGACGGCGACGGCCGCGTCGTCGAGAAGCGCGACGACGTCGTGCCGCTGCAGGACGGCCATCTTCACGGCGAACGGGCTCGGGGTGACCTCGTCCTCTCCCGTGACCGTCACCGAGTTCTGTTCCGGCGGCGCGCTCGTGCCGGGCGACACCCGCACCTGGAGCATCGCGTCCACCGAGTCTCTCGACAGGCCGACAGAATTTCCCATGACCCCGACCAGCGCGATCGTGCAGGCAGAGACCACGGAGGCACGGAAGAAGGACCGGCCGCGGCCCGGGGTCCGGGTCCGTCGCAGGTCCACGTACGGGGCGGGCACGGCGACGCCGGCAGCCCGACGTGGCGCTGACTCGCGCAGGTGCTTCGCCATCCGATCCCCTCCTGCTTCACCCTGTGATGCCGAACACATCTTTACCACTGTGCGCCGACTTTCGTCGAAGCGCGAGAGATACGGGCGCTCCGGCGGGCGAAATCTCTGCGCGGTTCACACTCTTGCCCACGAAGGGCACAATCGGACCATGACCTCTCCGACGCGCCTGACCCGCGCCGCCGCAGTCCTGACCCTCGCCGTCGTGTCGCTCACCGCGTGCGCCGACGGTGAGATCTCCATCCCCGAGATCACGATCGACGGCGAGTCCCTGGAGTCCCTCGTCGACGACGCCCGCAGCCAGGTCGAGACCATCACCTCCGACGTCGAGTCCCTCGGCGACCAGATCACCTCGCTCCCCGAGGAGCTGCGCGGCGAGGCCGAGACCGCGCTCGACTCCGCCCGGACGGCCGCGGAGGATGCTCAGACGGCCCTCGACGACGCGGAGAGCTCGAAGGAGGGCGCCGAGCAGGAGCTGGCCGACGCACGCACGGCCCTCGACGACGCGTCCCAGCAGCTCGACGACCTGCGTTCGAACGCCGAGTCCGCCGACGAAAGTGCCCGCGCGGCGATCGAGGACCTGCAGCAGCAGGTGGACGAGCTGCGCGCGGCCGTCGACGAGGCGACCTCCTAGCCCACACCCCGCACTCTGCCGCGCCCCAGATCGAGCGCCGCACCGCCGTCGCGCCGAGCGGCACGTTCTGGCCGTCTCACGCATCTCGTGAGGCCCACAACGTGCCGCTCGCGTCGCGTCGCGGTCGCGCACACCGAACCCCCACATCGTGTGCGCACGATCACCCCACCGGACTCTCGACAATCCCTGGGGGTGTGCGCGTAAAATTTGGAAGTGTTCCTGACAATGGAACTCTCGGGAACCTTTCAGGTTCGCACGCCATGATCGGACGATGATGTCAACGACGACTTCACGAACCGCGGTCTCGACCGCACGCCCGGCAGCCCCGCTGCCGGGATCACGCCTGGCCACCGCCGGGCTCTTCGCGCTCGCCGCCATGCTCCCCTTCTCCGCGAGCCCCGCCGCCGCGACACCCGCTGCCGTGCACCAGGTCATCGCCGCCGCACGGCTCCAGACCGACGCCATCACGGCAGAGCTCGGCCGTGCGCAGCACGACGCCGCGGCGCTGACGACGGTCCTGCGGGCCGAGGTCACCGAAGCAGTCGAGTCGGCGAGCGCCGCCGCCGAGCAGGCACGGGCCGCGCTGGCCGCTGCGTCGTCCGCCACGAGTTCCGACGTCGGGGCCGGCGCGATCTCGGACGAGGACCGCGCATCGGTCGAGCTGGCCGACGCGCAGGTGGCCCTCGAGGCCGCGAGCGCCCACCTGCGTCACGTCACGAGCCTCATCACCGACAGCGGCAGCAGCGTCCCCGCCAGCCTGCAGGATCTCGCCGCCCACGTGGACGAGCTGCGCGGAGAGACGGCGCGATAGCGCGGACGACGCCGCGGCGTCGGCAATGCGCTTGCGTCACCTGGGAGAATCAGGTCCCGTGACGACCGACCACCCCGAGCATCCCCGCCCCCGCGACGGCGAGACCCCCCGCAAGGGTCGTCGTGGGCAGCGCAACCGTGGACGCGGTCGACGTCCGGGGGCGGTCCGTGACGGCCGCCCACCCCAGGTGACCTCCGCACAGCTGGAGCGCGCCGCACAGAAGCGACGCGACGTCGTCGTCCCGCCGATCAGCTACCCCGAGCAGCTTCCGGTCAGCGCCCGGCGCGAGGACATCGCCGCGGCGATGCGCGACCACCAGGTCGTGATCGTGGCGGGCGAGACCGGCTCCGGCAAGACCACGCAGATCCCCAAGATCGCGCTCGAGCTCGGCCGCGGACGCGACGGCCAGATCGGCCACACCCAGCCTCGACGCATCGCGGCCCGCTCGGTCGCCGAACGCATCGCCGAGGAGCTCGGAACGACGCTCGGTGAGATCGTCGGGTACCAGGTGCGGTTCACCGACCAGTCGTCGGAGCGCACGCTCGTCAAGGTGATGACCGACGGGATCCTGCTCGCGCAGATCCAGCGCGACCCCGACCTGCGCGCCTACGACACCCTCATCATCGACGAGGCGCACGAGCGGTCCCTCAACATCGACTTCCTGCTCGGCTACCTCACGCGGCTCCTGCCGCGCCGTCCCGACCTCAAGGTCGTCATCACGTCGGCCACGATCGACTCCCAGAGGTTCGCCCGGCACTTTGCGCCCGGGGGCCCGTTGCCCCTGGTCTCGACAGGCTCGACCGACGAGGCGCTGATCGAGCCCGTCGAGATCGAGACCGGGCTTCGACAGGCTCAGCCACCGGAGGTCGAGCCTGACGAGACCGGGACCGGGCTTCGACAGGCTCAGCCACCGGAGGTCGAGCCTGTCGAGATCGAGAGCGCCCCCGTCATCGAGGTCACGGGCCGGACGTTCCCGGTCGAGATCCGCTACCGCCCGCTCGTCGCGGACGGCACCAAGCGCGGCGAGGAGAAGGACCTCGTCACGGGGATCGTCGACGCCGCCAAGGAGCTCACCGCCGAGGGGCCGGGCGACATCCTGGTGTTCCTCTCCGGTGAGCGCGAGATCCACGACGCCCAGGACGCGCTCGAGTCCTGGCTCGGCGAGCGCGCCCGCGACACCCGCCACCCGCAGCACGTGGAGATCCTGCCGTTGTACTCGCGACTCTCTGCGGCGGAGCAGCACCGGGTGTTCCAGGCGCACTCGTCGCGACGGATCGTGCTGGCGACAAACGTCGCGGAGACGTCGTTGACCGTGCCCGGCATCCACTACGTGATCGACCCCGGCACGGCGCGCATCTCCCGGTACTCGAAGGCCACCAAGGTCCAGCGCCTCCCGATCGAGCCGATCGCCCGGGCGAGCGCCAACCAGCGGTCCGGCCGCTCGGGACGTGTCGCGGACGGCATCGCGATCCGCCTGTACTCGGAGGAGGACTTCGAGGCCCGCCCCGCGTTCACGGAGCCCGAGATCCTGCGCACGTCCCTTGCCTCGGTGCTGCTCCAGATGATCAGCGTCGGCGTGGTCTCCTCACCCGACGACGTCGCGCGCTTCCCGTTCGTCGAGTCCCCCGACACCCGCGCGGTGCGGGACGGCGTCCAGCTCCTCACCGAGCTCGGCGCCGTGACCACGACGACGGGCAAGGGCACCTCGAAGACCCGGCTGACCGACGTCGGACGCGCGATCGCGCAGCTCCCGATGGACCCCCGCCTGGCCCGGATGATCTGGGAGGGGGCCAAGCACGACGTCGCGCGCGAGGTCGCGATCGTCGCCGCCGCCCTCTCGATCCAGGACCCGCGCGAACGCCCCGCCGAGTCCCGCGACCAGGCCGACCAGCTCCACCGCCGCTTCGCGGACCCGCGATCGGACTTCCTCACCTACCTCAACCTCTGGGAGTACGTGCGCACGCAGCAGCACGAGCTCTCGTCGTCGAAGTTCCGGCGACTGTGCAAGAGCGAGTACATCAACTTCTTGCGGGTCCGGGAGTGGCAGGACGTCGTCGCGCAGCTCCGGGAGATGTCGCGCCCGCTGGGGATCGACCTCTCGCACACGCGGGTCTCGACGGGCTCGACCGACGCAACGCAGGTCGAGCCCGTCGAGACCCGGCGGGTCGAGCCTGTCGAGACCACGGACACCCACCTGCGCCACACGTGGAACGACGACGCCATCCACAAGTCGATCCTCGCGGGCCTCCTCTCCCAGATCGGGATGCAGGAGACCAACGAGCTCAAGGCGTCGAGCTTCACGCACCTCAAGGGCCCGGCGCGCGAGCAGGCCATCCGCCGCGCCAAGAAGCAGGCGCGCAACGAGTATCTCGGCGCGCGTGGTGCGCGGTTCGCGATCTTCCCCGGGTCGCCGCTGTCGAAGAAGCCGCCGGCGTGGGTGATGGCGGGCGAGCTCGTCGAGACCTCCCGCCTGTGGGGCCGCGACGTCGCCCGCATCGAGCCCGAGTGGGCCGAGAGCCTCGCCGGCCCGCTGGCCAAGTACACGTACTCCGAGCCGCACTGGTCGAGCAAGCAGGGTTCGGCACAGGCCACCGAGAAGGTGCTGCTGTACGGCGTGCCGATCGTCAGCGACCGGGCCGTGCTCTGGGGCAAGGTCGACCCCGACGGCGCGCGCGAGATGTTCGTCCGGCACGCCCTCGTCGAGGGCGAGTGGCGCACGCACCACCGGTTCTGGGCGGAGAACCAGCGTCTGCTGGCCGAGGCCGAGGAGCTCGAGGCGCGGTCACGCACCCGCGGGCTGGTCATCGACGACGACGCGATCTTCGCGTTCTACGACGCCCGCGTCCCGGCCGACATCGTCTCCGCCCGGCACTTCGACCGCTGGTGGAAGACGGCGCAGCGCACGACGCCGGACCTGCTCACGTTCACGCTCGACCAGCTCGTCCCCGAGGCCGCGTCCGTCGACACGTCGCAGTTCCCCGAGATCTGGCCGCAGGGCGACCTCGAGCTGCCGCTGACCTATCAGTTCCAGCCCGGGACCGACGCCGACGGCGTCACCGTCCACGTCCCGATCTCCGTCCTGACCCGCATCTCCCCCGACGGGTTCGACTGGATGGTGCCCGGCCTGCTCGACGAGCTCGCCACCGCCACGATCCGCGCGCTGCCCAAGCCGGTCCGCCGCCAGCTCGTGCCCGCACCCGACGTGGCGCGCGACGTCGTCGCCTGGCTCCGCGCGAACACACCCGCCTGGGAGGACATGGCCCGGGCGGGCGACATGGCCGAGTCGTTCCGCGCCGCATTCACCCGCGCGGTCAGTGCGCTGCGGGACGTCGAGATCCCGGACGACGCGTGGGACGGGGCCGCCGAACGCCTGCCCGCACACCTGCGGATGACGTACCGCGTCACCGAGGAGCGCGCCGGGTCCACGATGGTCCTCGACGAGTCGACCGACCTGCTCGCGCTCCAGCGTCGGCTCAAGGCCCAGGGCGAGGCCGCGGTCCGGACCGCCGTGCGCGGCGCCGTCGGGGCGGCGCTCGCGGAGGCCGAGGCCTCGAGCCGTGCGTCGGGTCCGTCCGGCCCGTCGAGCGGGTCGCATCCGTCGAGCCCGTCGAGCCCGTCGAGCCCGTCGAGACGAGGACCGAACCTCTCGCGGCCCGGGCCGCATCACGGTCTCGACAAGCTCGACCAGCAGCCGGGCGACGGTGGGTCGAGCCTGTCGAGCGGCGGGTCGAGCCTGTCGAGCGGTGGGTCGAGCCTGTCGAGACCAGAACCCGCCCAGCTCGTGTCCGAGCAGACCGACCTCTCCACCTGGCCCGAGGGGCTGCCCGACGACGCCCTGCCGGACGAGGTGAGCACCGACGTCGGAGGCGGCGTCGTCGTCCGTGGGTACCCCGCCCTGGTCGAGGAGCTCGACGCGAAACAGTGCCCCGCCGTCGCGCTGCGCGTCCTCGCTGACGCGGGGGCCCGGGACGCGGCCCATGCGCGCGGCGTCGTGCGCCTGCTCGTCGGCGAGACCTCGCTGCCCACCAAGCGCATCACGTCGCGGTGGAGCGGCACGCAGGCCCTCACGCTCGCGGCGAGCCCGTACCGCAACACCGAGGCGCTCGTCGCCGACCTGCAGCTCGCCGCGGTGCAGTCGATCCTGACCGCCCCGGCCGCGATCCGGGACGCCGCCGCGTACCGGGCGGCTCGCGACGTCGTCCGCACGCGCCTGGAGGACGAGGTCCACACGATCGTCGGTCACGTCACGGCGGCCCTGACCGCCGCCCGTGAGCTGGACGTCGCCATCAAGGACGCCAACAGCCTGGCGCTGCTCAACACGCTCACCGACCTGAGGGACACGGCCGCCGGGCTCGTCGGACGCGGCTTCGTCTCCGCGACCCCGCCCGACCGGCTGCGGCACCTGACGCGCTACCTGCGGGCGGCGTCGTACCGGCTGGAGAAGGCTGCCCAGAACCCGAACCGGGACGCCGAGCTCGCCTGGCGGGTCCACGACGTCGAGGAGGCGTACGGCGCCGCCCGTGCCGCCCTCGCCCAGGGCCGCCCCGACCCGGAGCGGGCCGCCCAGCTCGCCGAGGTTCGCTGGATGATCGAGGAGCTGCGGGTCTCGTTGTTCGCGCAGCAGCTCGGCACGGACGGGTCGGTGTCGGAGAAGAGGATCCGGAAGGTGCTGAGCTCCTAGCCCGAGCTGGTGGTGAGCGCGTACTCGGCGCCCCGCGCGGGTACTGCTTCAGCGGGTGCAGCACCAGGACGGCAGGCCCGCGCCCAGGTCAGAAGGGTTGTGGATAACCGGGTTCGCGCCGACATGCGTCTCTACGATGTCTCTGACGAAGGGGACATTTCATGGGGAACCGCCTCCAGATCGACACCACCGCACTGCGAGACCTGGGGACGAACCTGCGCACGATCGCGGAGGAGTTCACCTACGCCGACGAGCGCAGCGAGGAGCTCGCGCGAGCGATCTGTCACGACGACCTGGCGTCGGCGGTACGCGAGTTCGCCGACAACTGGGATGACCGCCGTGTCGAGATCGTCGAGGAGATCGCCAGCCTTGCCGACGCGTCCACGGGAGTCGGTGAGGAGTTCGAAGCGCTCGACGCCGACTTCGCCTCAGCACTGCGCGGTGAGACCGCATGACAATCCTCGTCGAACTGCTCGCGACGACGCCGATCGTCCCGCCGGTTCCCGAGCCTGAATCTCCGGGCTTCTGGTCGCCCCCGTGGTACACCTCGGCGTTCCTCATCGTCACGCTCCTCGGAATCCTCGGCTTTGCGACCGTCGTCATCTCACCAGGACGCTGGTTCCAGAACGGGATCTCCCCTCTCCCAGGCCTTCTCGTCTCGCTCACCGCGATCTTCGTCGGCGGGATCGGCATGGCGGTTGGAAACGACTATTCCCAAGACGTCAACGATGACGAATGGGACGCCTACTTCGCGGCCCGCCTCGACCGTTACGACGCTGTGACCAGCGCACTCAACGAGGCCTATGACGTCACGATCGTCCGGACGGCGCCCGACATCGACGACCTCACCACCATCCCCACCGCAGGCGGCCTCGATGGGAGTGCCCTGATCGAGCACGATGACGGCGACGTCGAAGTCTGCCTCCTCAGCCATACCCCGGCGACATACGTTCTCACCTGCCCGCAGCCCGAGGAGAGCATCGAATGAGCCGCCCGTTCACGTGGCACCCGCTGGCCACGAGCGATCCGCTCCCTGGCGACCCGACCGTCGTGAGCGCGGGGTCCGAGCGTCTTCGCTCGGTGAATCGGTCGATCCGGTTCGTTGCCGACGAGACGGAGCGATACTCGCGCCTAGACGAGTCGTCGTCTGAGGCCGTAGAAGCGCTCACCGACCGGGTGTACGACGTCGGGCGCAACGTTGACAAGGCTGCGGCCCGCTATGAGTCGGCCGCTCGGGCACTCTCGGAGTACGCCGAGGCGTTGACGAGCGCGCAGGCGGCTGCTGACGCGGCTCTCGAGCAGGCGCAGTCGGCACAGTTTCGCGCCGACGACGCAGCAGAAGACCTGCGGGTTCTTGAGTCCGTTCAGGCTAACGCCGACCCGTCAGAGCCGCCCGACCCGTCGATCACCTGGCGCATCCAGGACGCCGCCTCGATCCGGAGCTCGGCGCAGACGACGATCGACCAGGCGGCGCAGGACCTCGCGCTCGCCGTTCGTCGCCACGACGAGGCTGCCGAGACCGCCGCCACAGCGATCCGGGCGTCCTTCGACGACGAGCTGACGGACGGGTGGTGGGAGGAGTGGGGAAAGGACGCCATGGAGTGGACGTCGAAGGTCGCGGGGTGGATCGCCACGACGGCCGGAGTCCTCGCTCTGGTCCTCGCGTGGGTCCCGGGCCTCGGCGCAGCCCTGGGCGCGATCGCGATCGTCGCGGGTGTGGTGGCACTCGTCGCCGATTCGTTCCTGCTGCGGCACGGAGAAAAGACGCTCGGAGAGTGGGCGATCTCTGCCCTCGGAGTCGCGACGTTCGGCGTCGGTCGGGTCGCGATTGCTGGACTCCGGTTCGCGACGCACGGTGGCGCTGCGGTCGCTCGTGTCGGGATGCGAGGCGTTGGGCTGGCCTCGAAGTCGCCGCGGAGCAGCCTCGACCTCGCAGCGATGACGGACAGCGCGAAGCTCCTGGGCGGGACGCACAGTCAGGCACGGAGCGTGATGAGGGAGGTCGGCGAACCGGGCGCGTTCGGGCGTGCGGTGCGTCACTCGCTCAACCCGTTCGCGACGACCAAGGAGCTCTGGGGCGACCTCAAGGGGGTCGGGCAGGTCACGGAGTTCGCCAGGCACCCGGTCGCCAACACGCGCGAGGCGTTCTCTGGCTCGGCCCGGGACAACCTTCTGACGTTCGTGGGCCTCGGGGACGACGCCTACGACGTGAGGTCCCTCGTCAGCACGGGGCGCGACGGGCGCGCGGCGTCGCTCGCCGCGAGCGCGCCGGCAGCTCGCGCTGGCGATGCGGCAGAGTCGCTGGCTCTCTTGGCGAGCAATGCGACTCGGGTCGACTCGACGGCGAGTGTGGTCGCGGCGTCGCTCGGCGAGAAGCTCGTCGTCGACACCGCACTCCACGCCTACCTCACCGACGACATGGTCACGTCGTTCACGGAACGGTCGACCGGCCCGGCACCCACGCCGGCAGAGAGGTTGGGGTTGTAATGGCCCAGAACACGGCAATACCTGACACCATCCTCGCGGGTGTCGAGTGGGACCCGATCGAGAACTGGTATGTGTGGCCGGCCGCGGAGCCGTCGACGGTCGCCGAGGCACTGCGTGCGGCCGCGCGGACCGACAGAGCGGGCGAGGCGCTGGTACGCGCCGTCGTCGACGTCGACCACCAGCTGTCGTTGATCCCGCACACCGTCGCCGGCGCCGTCTGGGTTCCGGACCCTACGACCGGCTCGGTGGGGATCTACGGACACCTCTCGATCCTGCCGGTTGATGGCCGACACCCACGAGCGCCGAAGCAGTACCGCCGGGGGCTGATGAAGCGCCCGAAGGTCGGCCCGGACGGCATGCGGGTGACGAGCCGCCGAGCTTCCGTGTTCCCGCAAGGCGATGAGTACACGTACGTCCATCTTCTGGAGGCGCAGGTCGAGCCAGAACGGAACACGGTGTGGTCGACGATCACGAGCGCGTTGTTCATGGAGAACACCGTGGGCGTGATCGAGATTAGTACGCGGACGCCGCATACGGTCCTCGCCGATCAGTACCCGTTCATCCACTCCGAGTTGAACAACTCGTTGATCCCCGTCGTTGGCCACCCGGCGTGAGTGCGATGACGGAGAAGGTCGAGGAGGAGGGGAACGAGGAGGAGGAGTCCGTTTGGGTGTCGTCGAGCGCTCCCGGTGACCTCCGGGTGCCGTTGCCTGCGGCCTGGTGGGTCGTCCCGCTGACGGACTCGGCGGCGTGCTCACGGTCGGTCCGGGCCCTGGTCGAACGACAGGTGGGGCGGGCGGACGTGGAGGTCTCGCTGCGCCACGAGCTGCGCCGAGAGCTCTCGGCCACGTTGGATGCCGCGCACCGCGAGGGCGGCCGTCTCTTCGCGACGTCGCTGATGGACGTGGCCGGCAGACCGGTCTCGGCGACGGTCACGACGTTTCGCCTCGGTCAGGAGCAGACTCTGAACAGTGAGCGTCGTCGAGTGCGCATTCTCGGAGGCGAGGCGAGCGAGGCGATCGGTCCGCACGGCACGGTGCTGCGGCAGGTTCGAGAGAGCAACGGACCGGACGTCTGGGGATGCACGGACCTGCGCCAGCTCGTCGTCGACTACTGGTTCGATCCCGACGACGGAGAGGGGCTCTTCCGCGCGACGTTCACCACCCCGCACCTCCCACTGAGGGATGCGATGACCGAACTGTTCGACACGATCGTCGCCGGGATCGGGTGACGCGACGGGACGAACACCCGCATCGCGGGCAGCCGGACAGGGCGCCAGGCGCCACGATTTCGCTGTGACCCCGACCACACTTAGAGTGGCGCAATCGATACAGTCGACCGCCACGACGCCGTGGCGGTCAGGGAAGGACACCGATGTCAAACCCGACCAACGCGACCGTCTCCGTCGCGGCCATCCTCGCCGAGTCCGCCACCCGGCACAGCGACCAGACCGCCCTGATCATGGGCGACCAGCGGATCACCTACGCGGATCTCTGGGACCAGACCCGTTCCTACGCCGGCGCGCTGCGCGCCCGCGGTGTCGGACCGGGGTCGAAGGTCGCGGTTCTTCTCCCCAACGTCCCCGACTTCGCACGCTGCTACTACGCGGTGCTCGCACTCGGCGCGACCGTCGTCCCCGTCCACGCCCTGCTCAAGGGCGGCGAGATCCGCTACGTCCTCGAGGACTCGGGCGCCACGCTGCTCCTCGCCGGTGCACCGCTGCTCGAGGAGGCCGGCAAGGGTGCGCAGGCCGCGCAGGTCCCGGTCCTCAGCCTGCTCGTACCCGACGAGATGGTCGACCAGGTGCCGGTCCCCCGCCTGGAGGACGAGGCGTCGTCGGCCACCCCGATCGACACGTACGTGCCCCAGGCGCCGGACGACGTCGCGACGATCCTCTACACGTCCGGCACCACGGGCGAGCCGAAGGGCGCGATGGGTTGCCACCTCGCGCTCGTCGAGCAGGTCAACACGCTGCTCTTCGACGCGATCCCGATGAAGTCGAGCGACGTGATCCTCGGGTGTCTGCCGTTCTTCCACACGTTCGGCCAGACGTGCGCGCTCAACGCGGCGTTCCGCGCGGGCGCCTCGGTGGTGCTGCTCCCGCGGTTCGACGCCGACAACGCGCTGAGCCTCATGAACGCCCACGGGGTGACGATCCTGATGGGCGTGCCGACGATGCACATCGCCATCACGCAGGCGGCGGCGAAGAACCCGGAGCGGCCACCGCTGCGGTTCGGCGTCTCGGGCGGCGCGGCTCTCCCCATCGCGGTGCTTGAGAAGTTCTCCGAGACGTTCGGTGCCGACATCCACGAGGGATACGGGCTGACGGAGACCAGCCCGGTGGCGACGTTCAACCACTTCGGCCAGCCGATCCGCCCCGGCACGGTGGGCCAGCCCATCTGGGGCGTCGACGTCGAGGTCGCCGACCCGCTGGTCCGCGACAGCATCGAGCTGCTCCCCCACGGCGAGCTCGGCGAGCTGGTCATCCGGGGGCACAACCTGTTCTCCGGCTACCTCAACCGCCCCGACGCGACCGCGGAGGCCGTCGTCGACGGCTGGTTCCGCTCGGGCGACCTGGGCACCAAGGAGGCCGACGGCTTCATCACGATCGTGGACCGCACCAAGGACATGATCATCCGCGGCGGCTACAACGTGTACCCGCGGGAGGTCGAGGAGGTGCTGATGCGGCACCCGGCGGTCAACATGGCGGCGGTGTTCGGTCTCGAGCACGAGACGCACGGGCAGGAGGTCGCGGCCGCCGTCGTGCTGGCCGACGGCGCGGACCCGGTCACGGGCGAGGAGATCGTGGCGTGGACCAAGGAGCAGATCGCCGGGTACAAGTACCCGCGCACGGTCCAGGTGCTCGACACCCTTCCGCTGGGACCGAGCGGCAAGATCCTCAAGCGTGAGCTGGTGCGCCGGCTGGAGGAGTCCGGGACACGCTGACCCGACCAGACACAGAGGGCCGCGGGACCGTCACGGTCTCGCGGCCCTCGGTGCGTCCGCCTCAGGCGAGACCGAAGAACTCCACGATCGCTGCGGGGGCGTCCCAGTCACTCGTGGAGCCGAGCGCGCGGATGGCGCGGGCGTTCGGGTTCGGGACCGTGTGGCCGCCGCCGTCGACGGTGTCGAGGACGACGGGCGCATCCCCGGTCCAGGCCAGCTCGGTGACGTCGTCGGACACCGCGGTCTCCGTCGGCCCCGTCGCGCCGTTGAGCCCGGCCCAGTACGCGGCGCCGTCGACGGCGGACATCGCCTCGCCCGCGTCTCCGCCTCCGGCGCGGATGGTGCCGCCCTCGTAGGGGTTGACACCGTCGTCCGTGCCCGTGACGAACATGGCCGGGACGGGCTCGCTCGGTCCCGCGCAGTCCCAGTTGTCCTCGACCGGCGTCGTGGCGGCAACGGTGGCCGTTCCGGCGACGGCATCAGGTGCCTCCGCCGCCATCCGCATCGCCATGTGCCCACCGTTGGAGTACCCGCCGACGTAGACCTGGTCCGTGTCGATGCCGTGGTCCGCGGCCATCTGGTCGATCAGAGCGAGGGTGAACGCGACGTCGTCGACGTCCTCCGTCTGGGACGGGTAGTCGCCCTCGGCGCGGCAGTCGTTGAAGGTGTTCTCGTAGCCCTCGGGGTAGGCGACCGCGAACCCGTCCTCGACGGCAAGCTCGTCGAAGCGGTATCCCGTGGACTCGCGGGCACCGGCGGCGTCCTCGCCGCTTCCGGAGTACCAGATCAGGAGCGGTGCACCGTCCGGGAGGTCCTCGGGCGTGACGGCGAGGTAGTCACGATCGGTGCCGTCCACGGCCACGCTGCCCGGGCCGACGTCCGCGGCGAGGTCGGGCTCGTCGACCGACGGCGTCCACAGGAACCAGAACGCCGCGCCCGCTACGAGGACGATCAGCACGGCCAGCACCCCGAGGATCCAGGTCCAGATCCGTCGTGCTCGGCTGCGAGGCCTGGTCGACGCGTCCGCTTCGTTGCTCATCTCGTCTCCTTCTCGCGAGCGAGGGACAGTTCCCGTCGCCATCAAAAACAGAATAGTGCTCGGTAATCGACCGCGAACCGGACCTTCCGGGCCTTCGACGCCGTGTGAGAAATCCCCGTGACCTAATCGTTGCGATTCGGTATCAGATACTTCCCTTCCCGATGCGACAGCGTCTCGCTACTGTCAGCCACGGCTTCGCTCCAGCTCTGCGCCTCACCCGTCCGGGTGAGATCGAGAACCGCCACGTGCAACGGTGCACGTCGCGAGAGAGGACATCATGTCCACGCACCTCCTGCGGGAACCCCGCACGCCCTGGGCCGTCAGCGCCGTCGCGCTCGCCCTCCTGACCCTGATCGTCCTCGGACTCGTCGCCTACCTGTTGGTCTTCAACGGCAAGGTGTCCGACGGCGCCACCCGGCTTGAAGACGGCGCCGCCCAGGTCAGTACCGGGTCCGGCACCCTGGCCGACGGCGCCGGAACCGCCGGGGACGGCGCGTCCGACCTGTCGGCCGGCGCCGAGCAGGTCTCCGCCGGGGCGCACGAACTCGCCGCCGGCACCACGACGCTCAGCACCGGGACCGCACGCCTCGCCGACGGCGCACAGACCGCAGCAGACGGCTCGGTCGACCTGCGAGACGGCGCGCTCAAGCTCCTCGACGGGACGGCCACCGCCCGCACGGGCGCGGGCGACCTGGCGACGGGGGCGCAGGACGCAGCGGCGGGCGCCGGACGCCTGAGCGCCGGGAGCGTCACGGCGAGCGAGGGCGCCGCAGCCCTCGCCGACGGCGCGGGCGACCTGCGTGACGGCGCAGCCTCGGCCGCGGGCGGTGCGCTCAGCCTGGCCGACGGGACGTCCCAGGTCCGGACCGGCGGAGAGTCCCTCGCCGACGGGGCCTCCGACCTCGCGGACGGCGCCGCGGACCTCGACGACGGAGCTGTCACCCTGGCCACCGGGCTGACCTCGCTGAGCACGGGAGCCGGGGACCTCCTCACGGGCGCGACCGGGCTCAAGGACGGGGCGACGCTCCTCGCCGACGGCGCTGCACAGGCTCGGGACGGCGCAGCACAGCTCTCCGACGGCGCGGCCGACCTCTCGACAGGGGTACAGCAGGTCGCCGACGGAGCCGCCGACCTCGCGGCCGGTGCGCAGAAGGCCCTCGACGAGGGTGCAGCACCGCTCGCCGCGGGAGCCGCGGAGGTCGCCGCGGGCGCCGACACCGCGGCCACCGGCGCGCAGAACCTCGCAGCCGGGACCGCGCAGCTCTCGGCGGGTCTGAACGACCCCTCGGCCGGTGCAGCACGCGGGGCGGCCACCGTCTCCGGAGGCGTGGCACAGCTCGCGACAGCCCTGGCCAACCTCGAGGCCGCCCTCGGCACCAGCGGCGAGATCGACCCCGCCACGCTCGCGGCCGTCCGGGCCGGCATCGCCGAGGCGCGCACCAGCTCCGACACCCTCGCAGCAGGAGCCGCCACCCTCAACGGAGGCATCCAGAACCTGGCCTCAGGTGCGAAGTCCGCGAACGACGGCGCCCAGGCGCTCGCGACCGGCACCGCCGATCTCCGGGACGGGACCGCGAAGGTCGCCGCGGGTGCCGAGCAGCTGCGTGTGGGCCTCGCCGGCGACGCGGGCAAGAACGTCGCGGGGCTCGTCCCAGGGGCCAAGCAGCTCTCTGCAGGCGCCGCTGCGGCGTCGACCGGCGCGCGCGATCTCGCGACCGGTGCCGAGAACCTCGCGGACGGGACCTCGAACGTCGCCGACGGCGCGGTGGGTGTCCGGGGCGGATCGGCCCAGCTCGCGGACGGCGCGGGCAAGGTCGCGAACGGCGCGACCTCCGCGGCCGAGGGCGGTGTGACGCTCGCCGACGGGACGACGGCCATCGCCGAGGGCGCGAGTGCTGTGGCCGGCGGGGCCGGTGACCTTGCGGACGGTCTCGTCACGCTGGACGACGGCGCGGTGCTCCTCTCGGACGGCGTGCTCCAGGTCGCCGGTGGGTCGGTGACGCTCGCAGACAAGTCCGGCGAGCTCGCGGCAGGCGTGCAGCAGGTATCGACCGGCGCCGGCGACCTGGCCGACGGCAACTCACGCCTGGCCGACGGCGCCCAGCGCCTGAGCACGGGCACGGTGGAGCTCAACGACGGCGCGGACGCCCTGGCGGTCGGCGCCGGCGACCTCCGCGACGGTCTGGCCGCGCTGCTCGAGGGCAGCACGGACCTCGACGAGGGAGCCGGTGATCTCGAGGAGGGCGCGACGACGCTCGCCGCGGGGACGGACGACCTCTCCACGGGGGCGTCCGAGCTGGCCGACGGTGGTGGCCAGATCGCGACGGGTGCCTCGGACCTGAACGACGGCGTCGTCCAGGTCGCGGCCGGCACCACCGACCTGCGGACGCAGGTCGACGAGGCTCCGGTCGTCCCCGTCGCCTGGAGCGCGATCCTGATCGCCCTCCTCGCCGCCGCAGCAGGTGCGGTGGCCATCGGACTGGGGGTCCGGAGCCGCTACACGGCCTGACCCTCTCGGGGCGTGTCATCGGCGACCACGCTCCCGCACCCGATCGGGGGCAGCCCACACCCCGGGCCGCCCCCGATCTTGCTGTCCGGCCGCCGCCGCCCTGTCCACAGGACGGTGAGGCCGTCGCCGTCCACAGTCCGTTCCCGTTCTCGCGTGCAATGTCGGCGGAGACCGCGAGAGTGGTCCCATGACACCGACCTCAGCCCGCTGCTTCGGCGACGGCGACGACCTGTACGCCGCGTACCACGACGACGAGTGGGGTGTCCCCGTGCACGGAGACACCGCGCTGCTCGAGCGGTTCGCGCTCGAGGGCTTCCAGTCGGGGCTCTCGTGGCTCACCGTCCTGCGCAAGAGGCCGGCGTTCCGCGAGGTCTTCGACGGGTTCGACCCCGAGGCGGTCTCGCGGTTCACCGACGACGACGTCGCGCGCCTTCTCGGCGACGCCCGGATCATCCGGAACCGGGCCAAGATCGAGGCGACGATCGCCAACGCGCGCGCCGTCGTCGCGCTGCACGAGGCGGACGAGTCACTCGACGAGCTGGTCTGGTCCTTCGCCCCCGAGGCCCGCGCCGAGTCGGACCGGCCACGAACCTGGCACGAGGTCCCCGCGACGTCCGAGGCCTCGAAGGCGCTCGCCAAGGAGCTGAAGCGACGGGGCTTCCGGTTCGTCGGGCCGACCACCGCCTACGCGGCGATGCAGGCGTGCGGCCTCGTCGACGACCATCTCGCGGCCTGCCCCGTCGTCCTCGCGAGGTGCTGACCAGCACGACCGCCGCGCTGGCGTCCAGCAGGTGAGACGAGGTGCGACGATAGAGGCATGTCCGCCTACGTCAGCGCTCTCGACCTCTTCTCGATCGGCATCGGGCCGTCGAGCTCGCACACCGTCGGCCCCATGCGTGCCGCCGCGCACTTCGCCGGAGAGCTCCAGCGGAGCGCCCGCGACGGGCGCGGTCCCGCCGGCGGCGGGACCGGCGCCCCGACGCACCTCTCCGTGGTGCTGTGCGGGTCGCTCGGCGCCACCGGTATCGGCCACGGCACCCCCGACGCCGTCGTCGCGGGCCTGCGAGGTCAGATCGCCGAGACCTGCGACCCCGACGCGATCCCCGACGGGTGGGAGAAGCTCGGCGACGGCAGCCCGGTCGTGATCGGTCGGGGGCTCGACGCAGACGCCGCGGGCGAGGACGAAGGCGAGGATCTCGACGAGGAACCGCTCGTCATCACCGTCGCGACCGCCGACGTCCGGCTCGCGCCGCTGACGCGCCTGCCCGGGCACCCCAACGGCATGCGGTTCACGGCCACCGACGACGCGGGCGACGTCGTCGTCGAGCGGGTCTACTACTCGATCGGCGGCGGGTTCGTGCTCAGCGAGGAGGAGCTCGCCCAAGCAGAGGAGGCCGAGAAACGGCAGCGTGCCGCCGAGGCCGTCGAGCCTGCGCCGGTCGAGCCTGCGCCGGTCGAGTCCGTCGAGACCGTCTCGACAGGCTCGACGAACAAAACGACCGTCTCGGCAGGCTCGACGAACAAAACGACCGTCCCCACGCCGGTCGAGCCGGTCGAGCCTGTCCCCTACCCCGTCCTCAACGCCGCCCAGCTGCTCGCCGCCGCCGACCGGACCGGCCTCTCGATCGCCGAGGTCGCCTGGGCCAACGAGACGGCGCTCCGCCCCGAGGCCGAGGTGACCGCGGCCCTGGACGACATCTGGCAGACGATGTCGGACTGCGTCGACCACGGTCTCGAGCGGCACGGGACGCTGCCCGGCCGGATGAAGGTCCGCCGTCGTGCGCGGTCTCAGCGCGAGAAGCTCGAGGTGATGGACGCCGCGGGCGCCGAGACCACGATCGAGTGGCTGCAGGCCTATGCGATGGCGGTCAACGAGGAGAACGCCTCGGGCCAGCGCGTCGTCACGGCGCCGACCAACGGTGCCGCCGGCATCATCCCGGCCGTGGGGCGGCACTACCTGCGCACCCACCCCGAGCTCCAGGGCGACGACGAAGCCACGGCCGCGGAGCGCCGTCGGACGATGCGGACGTACCTGCTGACCGCTGCCGCGATCGGCGCGCTCTACAAGCGCAACGCCTCGATCTCCGGCGCCGAGGCGGGCTGCCAGGGCGAGGTGGGCTCAGCCTGCTCGATGGCGGCCGGCGCGATCTGCGCCCTGCTCGGCGGCACGCCCGCGCAGGTGGAGAACGCCGCGGAGATCGCGATGGAGCACAACCTGGGGCTGACGTGCGACCCGGTCGGCGGGCTCGTGCAGGTACCGTGCATCGAGCGCAACGCGATCGCGGCGTGCACGGCGGTCTCGGCGGCGCGGATGGCGCTGCAGGGGGACGGGTCGCACGTGGTCTCGCTCGACACGGTCATCGAGACGATGCGCCAGACCGGGCTCGACATGTCGAGCAAGTACAAGGAGACGTCCGAGGGCGGTCTCGCGGTCAACGTCATCGAGTGCTGATGAACGACTCTGCCCGCGCCCGGCTCCTGGAGCTGCGCGCGACGACGCTGCTCCGGGGCGAGCGCCTGCGCGGCGACGTCCACGGCATGGTGGAGGCGTCGCGGACCTCGAACGCCGACGACGAGCACGACCCTGAGGGTTCGACGATCGCGTTCGAGCGGGCGCAGACCGCAGCGCTAGCCTCGCAGGCGGACACGGATCTCGCCGAGATCGACGCGGCGATCGCGCGGCTCGACGCCGGCACCTACGGCGTCTGCGAGGTGTGCGGGCGGGAGATCGCGCCCGCACGCCTCGAGGCCCGTCCCACGGCGCGCCGCTGCATCGACTGCGCCTGAGGCTCAGTCCGGTGGCGCCGGACGGAGGTAGGCGGCCAGCTTCACGGCGAGTCCTCGCCCGTCCGGGGCGGAGACGACCTCGGCATGGGTCTGACGCAGGGCCGTCGGGGTGCCGTGCGCCAGGAGCTGCTGCCCGGGGGTGAGCTCGCGGATCGCGATCCCTGCGATGTGATCCGGGTACAGCCGGGCCGCGCGGGCGTAGATCTCGGGGTCGTGCTGCCCGTCGTCGCCGATCAGGAGCCAGCGGACGTCGGGGAACTCCTGCACCAGGCGGTCGAGCTCGGCGTTCTTGTGCTCGGGGCCGCTGCGGAACCAGCCCGTGTTGGTCGGGCCCCAGTCCGTGAGGAGCAGCGGTCCGGCCGGGAAGCCGTGCGTCTGGAGGAACCGACGCAGCGTGGCCGCGGTGTTCCACGCGCCGGTCGAGAGGTAGACGAACGGGGCGTCGGGGTGGGCGGCCTGGATCCCGCGGTAGAGGTCGGCCATGCCGGGCACGGTGTGCCGGGCGCTCGGGTGCCGGGCGAACGTGTTCCAGGCCGCCACGAGGGGTCGCGGCAGTGCGGTGACGAGCACGGTGTCGTCGATGTCGCTGACGACGCCGAGCCGGTCGCCGGGGGCCACGACGACGACGTCGCCCGTGACGCACTCCCCGGTCGCCACCCGGTAGGTGACCTCGTGCCGACCGGGCTCGAGCTGGGCGTCGACGGTGGCGTGCAGGTAGCCGCCACGGTCGGCGTGCAGGGCGACGGACCGTCCGGCGATCTGCACGTCGACGCGCTCCCCCGGCGCCGGGGCGGAGAAGAAGCTGCGGTACCCGCGGCGCTCGCCCGCGGGCCTGCCGGCCTCGCGGCGCGGCCGGGTGAGCAGCACCCGGGCCATGACGCGGACCGAGCCCGGCTGCGACGTCGTGCCCGCCGAGCCGTACCCGGTGTACGGCAGGACGGCCGGCCGCCAGTCCCGTGAGCGGAGCAGGCGCGACAGCACGCGGTGATAGCGGTCCTCGAGCCGGGCGGCGAGGTGCGGGCGGCGGGACGTCGACGGCGAGTGGTCCGCGGGGTGGGTGGCGTCAGGTCGGTGGCTGGGCACGGGGCCACGGTGCCACACGACGGTGACGTTCGCCGTCGTGCGGACGGTCAGCCCTCGACGAGGCGCCGGAGGGCGTGCAGGCGTGCCTTCCAGAACTCCTTCAGGGCGGGCACGTCGTCCGGGTCCTCGATGCGCGTGTGCTGGACGGCGGCCCGCACCTTGCCGCTCGGAGTCCCGTCGGCGCGGTCCGGGGCGTCGCTCAGCCCGAGGATCACGCGGCCCCGTCCGTCTCCGCCGCCGACGGCGGTCGTCGGCCATCGCCAGCGCACGGAGCTGGGTGCCGTCGCCCCCACCACCTCGATCTCGACGGGGTCGTCACCCCGGGCGATCTTCCCGAGGGCGGCGTCGAGCCAGAGGGCGCGCGCGACGTCGTCGGACGCGAACGCGAAGACCTCCGCGCGGCTCGCGGCGATGGTCCGCGAGGCGTTCACCTCGTACGTGCCGTCCGCGCGCTGCCCGGGGCGACGCAGACCGCGCGCCTGCTCGTAGGCGACCGTGACCGACTGTGCCCACCACCCGTCGACGTCGTGCGACTCGACGAGGAGCGCCGCGATGGCCGGGTGCTGCATCTCCCGCGCACCGGCGGCGTCGAGGATCTCGAACCACTGCGCGCGACGGCGACCCGTGGCGGCCAGGACGGCGTCGTCGCCGGTGGTCTGCTCGATCGGACGTGCGTTCATCCCGTCAGGCTACGAGCCTCCGGCCCACCGCACCCGAGATGGCGGAAGGGCGGGGCGGGCCGGAGATCCGGCCTGCCCCGCCCTCGGGTGGGATCAGGCCTCGAAGACCGTGCGACCGTCCTTGATGGTGCGCACGACCGCGATGTCCTTGATCGCGTCCGCGTCCGCCTCGATCGGGTTGGCGTCGAGGACGGCGAAGTCGGCCTTCTTGCCGATCTCGATCGACCCGCGCACGGCCTCCTCGCGGTATTCGTACGCGGCATTGATCGTCAGCGCCTGCAGCGCCTCGAGCGGCGTGATGCGCTGCGCCTCGCCGATGACGGTCCCGCCCGTGGAGCGGCGCACGACGGCGGTCCACATCAGCTGGAGCGGGTTCATCGGGGTGACCGGGAAGTCCGAGTGGTTGGTCGGGTGCAGACCCTTGTCGATCGCCGACCGCATCGGGGAGATCCCGAAGGCCCGCTCCTCGCCGAAGTTCTTCACGTGCGTGTCGCCGAAGATCCAGGTGTGGATGGTGAACATCGACGGCTCGAAGTCCTCGGCGACGTAGTCGTCGAGCTGGTCGAGACGCATCACCTGCGAGTGGATCGGCACGGTGCGGCCCGGGGCCTCGGCCCCCGCCTCCACCGCCGCGCGGTGGGCCGTGAGGAGCTGGTCGACCGAGGCGTCGCCGTTGCAGTGCGCGAAGACCTGGACGCCGTTGCGGTACGCGAGCTCGACGAGGGAGTTGGTCTCGTCCTGGTCGATGACGGCGATGCCGTGCCAGTGGGTCTCTCCGCTGGGGCCGCCGGTGACGTACTCCTCGGTGACGTTCGCCGTCCGGCCCTGCGGCGAGCCGTCGAGGATCAGCTTGGTGCCGTGGACCGAGTGCCCGCCGACCTCCGTGCCGATGATCTTCGCGTCGATCGCCTTCTGCAGGTCCGGGAAGAACACGAGGGACTTCACGTCGATCGGCAGCGGGTTGGCTGTCGCGCTCTCGCGGACCAGGTTCACGGCGCTCATGTCCGCGGCACCGTCCTGCGCGACCGTGTAGCCCCAGCGGGCGTACTCGGCGGCCATGGCCCGGAGCTCCTCCTCGCCGGCCGGCGGGAGCTGGAACATCAGCGGGAAGAACGCCTGCTCCCAGATCTCGCCCGACGGGTCCTGCGAGCCCTCGGTGCGGATGATCGTGCCGCCGTCGGGGTCGGGCGTCTCGGCGGTGTACTCGAGGAGCTCGAGGACCTTGCCGTTGACGACCGCGCCGTGGTTCGAGATATGGATGAGCGCGACCCGGTAGTCGGAGAACTCCTCGTCGATGATGGCCGCGGTGATCTTGCCGCCGTCGTCCATCTCGTCCGGGTAGTAGCCCCACCCGAGGATCCAGTCGCCCGGCTGAGCGTTGTTGCGGTCACGTGCCTCGCCGAGCTTGCGCAGGATGTCCTGCACCGTGCGGGTGTCGCCGACGGGCGGCGTGTGCAGGGCGGCGTGCTTGATGTAGGGGGCACCGGCCGTGATGTGGCTGTGCGGGTCGATGAAGCCTGGGACGACGGTCTTGCCGGCGAGGTCCAGGACCTCGGTGCTCTCGTCGGCCAACGCGCGGATCTCGTCGGTGGTCCCGACGGCGACGATCTTCCCGTCGGCGACGGCGACGGCCTCGGCCGTGCTCCCGGCGTCGTCGACCGTGACCACGGATGCGTTGATGAGAATGAGTTCTGGTGCGCCCATGCTGTGCCTCACAAGGTTAGGAGTAGTCGAAGCGGCCATCGCCCCGTGAGGGAGATCACCGACCACCTTCGAGGCTAGATCCGGACGGTCGTGCGCGCCTGGCGAACGACCGACTCCGACAATGCTCCTACGCTCCCAACACAATTCCTCTGCTTTACTCGCATATGGTCAAGCAGAACGCTCCTGGCCGCTCATCGCACCGATCGACGTCATGACCTCGTCCGTGAGCTCTCTCCGCGCCTGCGCCGGACGGGTGCCGACCGGCAGCTGCTTGGTCGGGCCGATGGGCTTGCCGAACGAGACCTGAACCCGATGGATCCGTGGCAGTCGCTTGCCCGGGGGCTGCACCTTGTCCGTCCCCGTGACGGCGACCGGGATGATCGGGGCGTGGCCCGCCAGGGCCAACCACGCGACGCCGGTGTGCCCCTTGTGGAGCTTGCCGTCGCGCGAGCGTGTTCCCTCGGGGTAGATCCCGAAGGCGCCACCACGGTTGAGGACGTCGAGCGCGTCCTGCAGGGACCGCTGCCCCGCCCGCGGGTCGTCGCGCTGGACCGGGATGTGCCCGAGCGTGGTGAAGAACCAGCGGGAGATCCGCCCCTTGACCCCCGTACCCTCGAAGTACTCCGCCTTGGCGAGGAACGTGACGTGCCGCGGCGCGACGATCGGGATGATCAGCGAGTCGATGAACGACAGGTGGTTGCTGGCGAGGATGACGGGCCCGCTGCGCGGGATGTTGCCGCGCCCGGTGACCTCTGGACGGAGAAACACGTACGCAAGCAGCGACAGGATCAGCTTGAGGACGCGATAGGTCATTCAACTATTGTGCACCGGATCTTCACACTCGCCGCACGCGCAGCAGCACGCCCTGCTCGGGCGCGAGGCAGGGCAGGGGCAGCCCGACGGACTCCAGCACCGCGCCGGCCAGCTCGACCGCTCCCTGGTCCCACCACGGCGGCGGCGCGTCCTGGACGGCGAGCGCGACAGGGCCGAGGTCGACGCGCTCGACGCGGTACCGCCGTCCGGGGTCGAGCCCGGGCAGGCAGGCCGGTGCCGGCATCGCGTCCACCGACGCGGTCCGGCTGACGACGGCGTAGATCGCCTCGGTCCGGTCGGGCGCGACGATCCCGTGCACCCAGGACTCCTCGGTGCGGTCGGCGCGCACCGTCACCCCGGTGGCGACGAGGGGCCGCAGGTCGCGCACGAGGGCGGTCCAGCGCCGCAGGGCGCGTCGGTCGTCCTCGCTCAGTGCGGTGATGTCGGCCTCGATGCCGCTGTGCCCGAAGACGGCGGTCAGCAGCCGGAAGCCCAGAGACTGCGAGCGCCCGGTGGTGTGCGCGCGGGCGTCGCCGACGTGGGTGCCGACGAGCTCGGGCGGGACGAGCAGCCCGGTCCAGCGCTGCACGGCCTGCCGCTCGAGCGGGTCGTTGGTGTCGGAGGCCCAGACCCGGTCGGTGCGGTCGAGGACATCGAGGTCGACGCGTGCTCCGCCCGAGGAGCAGGACTCGATCTCCAGGCCGGGGAACCGGTCGGTGAGCTCGTCCATGAGGCGCCGGGTGGCCAGGACCTGCGGCCTGCTCGGTCCGTCGAGCACGTCCCGGTTCTGGTCCCACTTGAGGTACTCGACGGGGTAGGTCTCCAGCAGTGCGACCATCGCGTCCCGGACGGTCGCGTACGCGCCGGGCTGGGCGAGGTCGAGCACGTGCTGGTGACGCCACGCGAGAGGCTCGCGGTGCGCGGCGCCCTGCAGGACCCACTCGGGGTGCGCGCGTGCGAGGTCGGAGTCCAGGTTCACCATCTCGGGCTCGACCCAGAGGCCGAACCCCATGCCGCGCGCACGGACGTGCTCGACGAGGGGTCCGAGCCCGTCGGGCCACCGGTCGGGGTCGACCTGCCAGTCACCGAGCGCCCGGGTGTCGTCCACCCGGCCGCGGAACCAGCCGTCGTCGAGCACGAACCGTTCCACCCCGACGTCGGCCGCGACGTCGGCGAGCGCCGTGAGCCGGGCCAGGTCGTGGTCGAAGTAGACGGCCTCCCAGGTGTTGAGCGTGACGGGCCGCGGCCGCGACGTCCGACGGGGGCGGGACCGGGTCCACGCGTGGAAGCACTCGGAGGTGCCGTCCATCCCGTTGTCCGACCAGGCGGCGAGCGTGCGCGGCGAGTCGTAGGACTCCCCGGGCGCGAGCACGACCTCGCCCGGCCCCCAGAGCTCACCGGCGCCGACCACGGTGTGCCCCGTCGGCTGGTGCTCGACGTGCACGCTCGTGTCCCCGCTCCAGGCGTGGTGGACGGCCCAAACCTCGCCCGCCCGGAACGAGAACCCCGGCACGCCGACGACCGTCACCGTGGGTGCGTCGTGCCCCGGACGGCCGTGCCGGGTCTCCCGCGTCCAGGCTCCGTCGCGGACCGGGACCCGCTGCGGACGTCGTTCGCCCGACCACCGCCCGCTGAGATCCAGGATCTCGCCGGCCCGTGCCGGGAGCGGGAGGGTCGCCACCACCCCGTCGAGGACGTACGACGACGTCCCGACGTTGGTCACGCGGGTGCGGCTCTCCAGGACGCCGGACAGGCCGAGCGTGAGGGTGACCTCGACCTCGAGGCCGGCCGCGTCGTCGCCGAGGTGGACCGTGACGGAACCGGCGACATCGCTCCGGCTCCCGCGGTGCTGCAGGCCCACGTAGGCCGCGGCACGCTCGCCGTCGGGACGCCAGCCCCGCAGGCCAGGACGCCCGGACCAGCCGTCCGCGGGCAGCGGCACCAGGCGGGACCGCAGCGGCACGTCGACCGAGCTCGGGGGGACCGCCGGGACCTGGGCGTCGGCGAGCGTCTCGAGGTCGGCGGCGCTCGTCGGGCCGAGGTCGCGGCCCCAGTGCACGACGGCGGGGACGGCCGTGCCGCGGGCGTCCAGCACGAGGCTGGTGCCCGCGGCACGGAGGTGGTGGATCGTCACCGGAGAATCATCACTCCGCGACGGGGATGGACTGCGACTCGAGCGTCGAGACCGTGGCCTCCTGCCCGGCGCCGAGGGCGTCGAGCAGTGTGCCCTGACCACCGAGAGCGGACCCGAAACCGTCAGCGACGTCGTTGTAGGTCTGCGCCATCGTCGGCCCCCACACGAAGTTCGGGTCGGTCGCGGCTGCGGCCTCGGCGAAGACGTCGAAGATCGCCTCTCCGCCGTAGAAGTCCAGGCCCTCCTTGAGCGCGGGCAGCTCGAGGCCGGCGGTGGTGGCCGGGTACAGGCCGCCACCCTTGTTGAGTGCCGTCAGCGACTCCTCGGAGGTGTTCAGCCACAGTGCGAACTGCGCGGCCTCGTACGGGTGCTCGCTGCCCTTGAGGACCGCGACGGAGGACCCGCCCCAGTTCCCGGCCGCGTTCGCGCCGTCCTCCCACTGCGGCATCTGGACGACACCCCAGTTGCCGGACGTGTCGGGTGCCCCGGAGGAGATCGAGTTGCTGCCCCAGACCGCGCTGACCCACGTCCACAGCTCACCGGTGTTGAGCTCGTTGTTCCACTCGTCCGAGAACCCGGCGGTGTCCTTGACGAGACCGTCGTCGATCAGGCCCTGCCAGTAGTCGGCGACCTTGGTCGACTCGGGACCGGTGAGGTCGACGGTCCACGCGTCGCCGTCGTTGGCGAACCACTGCCCGCCCGCCTGCCAGACGAGCCCGGCGAACCAGTTGACGTCCGTGCGCGGGAAGTGCGTGATGTAGGCGCCCTCGTCACGAATCTGCTGCGCCGCCTGCGCGTACTCGTCCCAGGTGGTCGGGACGTCGATCCCGGCCTTCTCGAAGAGGTCCTTGCGGTAGAACATCGCCATCGGGCCGGTGTCCTGCGGGATCGCGTACACGGCGTCGTCCTCGCCGAACGTGACCTGCTGCCACGTCCAGTCCACGAACTCGTCGCCCGCGTCCATGACGCCCTCGCAGTCGGCGATGTTGGTCAGCCCGTCCTGCACACGGAAGTTGGGCAGGGTGTCGAACTCGATCTGGCCGAGGTCCGGGGCGTTGCCCGCCTCGAGCTGGTTGAAGAAGTCCTGGTACGTGCCCGCGTTGCCGGCCGGGCCGGTGTTGTACGTGACCTGGATGTCAGGGTTGGCGTCGTTCCACAGCGCGATGGCGTCCTCCATGCCGGGGACCCACCCCGTGTACTCCAGCTCGACGGGCCCCTCCGAGGGCTCGCAGGCCGACGCCTCGGCCCCGCCCTCGGTGCTGGACGACTCGTCGGAGCCGCTCGAGCACGCGGCCAGGACCATCGTCCCGGCCAGCACGGTGGCGCCGGTCCGGACCCACAGTGACTTTTTCATCATGTTCCTCCTTGAACGTGTTTGCTGGTTGGAAGGTAGACGGGTGGTGCTGTGGCGATCGGGCTATGCCTTGACGCCGCCTGCGGCGAGACCGCCGCGCCAGAAGCGCTGCAGCCCCAGGAACGCGAGGATCAGGGGGACGATCGCCACGAAGGCTCCGACGATCACGGCCGTGCGGAGCTCGGGAACCGCGTTCGTCTGCGAGTTCCAGGCGTACAGCCCGAGGGTGACGGGGTAGAGCTTGTCGTTGGAGAGCATCACCAGGGGCAGGAAGAAGTTGTTCCAGATGGTGACGAACTGGAACAGGAAGATCGTCACGAGGGCGGGCGCCATCAGGCGGACCGACAGCGTGAAGAACGTCCGCACCTCGCCCGAGCCGTCGAGGCGCGCGGCCTCCAGCAGCTCGGCCGGCACGCTCGCCGCCGCGTAGATCCGCGCCAGGTAGACGCCGAACGGGCTCACCAGGCTCGGCAGGAACACCGACCAGTACGTGTTCGTCTGGTCCACGGCGCTGAAGATCAGGAAGAGCGGCAGCGCGAGGGCCGTCACCGGGACCAGGACACCGCCCAGGATCACGTTGAACACGGCGTCGCGACCGCGGAACGCGTACTTCGCCAGGGCGTACCCGCACATCGAGGCCAGCAGCGTCCCGAGGACAGCCCCCACCCCCGCGTAGACGACGGCGTTGCCCAGCCAGCGCAGGTACACCCCGCCGTCGTAGGTAAACAGGAACGTGAGGTTGTCCCACAGGTGCCAGTCGGCGAACCAGAGCCCGTCCGACGACGCGAACTGGCCGCGCGACTTCGTCGACGCCACGAAAAGCCACCAGATCGGGACGAGGAAGTACAGGGAGAACGCCGCCATGATGACGAACGCGACGAGGCGGGACATGGGGCGCTCGCGGACCTGGCGTGCTGCCGGGGGCCCGTAGCCGGCGGTGCGGGTCAAGAAGCTCACTGGAAGGCCTTCCTCTGAGTCAGGCGAAGGAACACGAACGAGAGCACGAACGTCAGCAGCGCCAGCACGACGGAGAAGGCGGCGGCGAGGTTGAAGTTCGGCACCGTCGAGGTGGTGTAGACCACGAGGTTCGGCGTGAAGGTCGAGCTGATCGAGGTCGTGAACGTCCGGAACACCTGCGGCTCGGTCAGCAGCTGGAGCGTCCCGATGATGGAGAACACCCCCGTCAGCACCAGCGCCGGGACGACCAGCGGGATCTTGACCGACCAGGCGATGCGGAGCTGACTGGCCCCGTCGATCCGCGCGGCCTCGTAGATCTCACCGGGGATCGACTGCAGCGCCGAGTAGATGATCAGCATGTTGTAGCCGGCGTAGACCCAGGTGACGACGTTGGCGATGGACCAGAGCACGAGACCGCTGCCGAGGAGGTCCACGTTCGAGGTCAGGACGCTGAACGGCGACAGGCTCGGCGAGTAGAGGAAGCCCCACATGATCGCCGCGATCACGCCCGGCACCGCGTAGGGCGCGAAGAACGCGAGCCGGTAGAACTTCTTCCCCCGGATCAGCGGCGAGTCGAGCAGCAGCGCGAACACGAGCGCGAGCCCCAGCATCACGGGCACCTGGACGGCGCCGAAGAGCAGCACCCGGCCGATCGAGGCCCAGAAGGCGTCCGACGCGAACACCTGCTCGTACTGGACGAGGCCGCCGAACACCTCCGTGGCGGGCCCGAACGTCCCCTCGCGCTCCACGGTCTGGAACGATCGGTAGACGGCGTACCCGATCGGCAGCAGGTAGAAGAGCGAGAACAGGATCCCGAAGGGGACGACGAAGATCGCGATCGCACCGCGGTGGTGCCCCCGCGTCCGGCGTGCCGGTGCCGCGCGCCCCGTGCGCGGGAAGTCCGTCGCCGCGCTCGTCGTGGTACTCATGCGTCCTCCTCCTGGGTGGGTCGACGCCCGTGGGTCTCCTGCCGGACGACGGCGACGCCGCCCGCCGGGACCACGTGGGAGTCGTCGAGGGTGTCGGTGGTGAGCTCGCGGCCCGGGACGTCCGCGACGTACGGCTCGTCGCCGTGGTTCATCACGAAGACGTAGTCGGCCGACCCGCGGCGTCGGACGGCGTCGACCGAGGCGGGAGCGTCGCGCAGGACGGGCCGGACGTCGGCGTCGGCGAGGATCCGCGCGATCAGGGCGTCGCGCCCCGCCTCGTCCAGCCGGGTCGCGAGATACCAGGACACGCCGTGTCCGAACTCGTGCCGGGTCAGCGCCGGCGTCCCGGGCAACGGACCGTCGACGTAGCTCGCCACCACCCGCGCACCCCGCGCCTCAAGCCGTTCCGTCCACACCGATCCGTGACTGCCGTCGTCGAGGGTGACGATCTGCTCGGCCTCGAGCGGGAAGACCTCGTCCGATCGCACCCCCAGGAGCTCACGGAACGCGCCGGGGTACCCGCCGAGCCGGACGTGGTCGTTCTCGTCGACCAGCCCCGAGGAGTACGTGACCAGCACGTGCCCGCCCCGGCCCACGTAGCCCTCCAGCGAGCGGGCTGCCTCGTCGTCGACGGCGTAGAGCGTCGGCACGACGACGAGCCGGTAGTCGTCGAGCACGGCGCCCGGGGGGACGACGTCGACCGTCACACCGGCGCGGCGCAGGGCGCCGTGCAGCGCGTGGACCTCGTCGAGGTACCGCACGTCGGCCGTCGGATGCCCCTCGCCGTCGCACGCCCACCAGGCCTGCCAGTCGAAGACCAGCGCCGCCTCCGCGACGACCGTGCTGCCGGCGACCTCGTCGAGCGCGTCGAGCAGGGCCCCGAGCCGCGTCGTCGTGCGCCACTGCTGCGAGTCGGTCCCCGCGTGGGGCAGGAGTGCCGAGTGGAAGCGCTCGGACCCGGCGCGGGAGGCACGCCACTGGAAGAAGCACACCGCGTCCGCACCGCGCGAGACGTGCGTCAGGACGGTCCGTTCCAGCTCTCCGGGAACCTTGGCGATGTTCCGGGGCTGCCAGTTGACGGCACCCGTCGACGTCTCCATCAGCATCCACGGGTTGCCCCGTGCCAGACCGCGCGTGAGGTCCGCGGCGAACGCGACCTCACCGGCAGGGTCCGCCAGGCGGTGGTCGACGTAGTGGTCGTTGGCGACCACGTCGACGTGGCCCGCCCACGACCAGTAGTCCTGGGTGCGGATGTGCGCGGTGGCCATGAAGTTCGTCGTGACCGGCGCGACCGACAGCTCCCGCAGGACCTCGGCCTCGGCGTCGTACCAGGCCAGCAGCTCGTCCGAGCTGAAGCGCCGGTAGTCGAGCTCCTGCGTCGGGTTGCCCGACGAGGCCGTCACGCGCGGCGGGAGGACCTCGTCGAACGACCCGTAGCGCTGGCTCCAGAAGGCCGTGCCCCACGCGTCGTTAAGCGCGTCGACGCTCCCGTAGCGGTCGGCGAGCCACCGGCGGAACGCGCGGGCGGACTCGTCGCAGAAGCAGAGGGCGTTGTGGCACCCGAGCTCGTTCGAGACGTGCCAGAGCACGAGCGCGGGGTGCTCCGCGTACCGCTCGGCCACCGCCCGGACCAGGTTCAGCGCGTGCTCGCGGACGACCGGCGAGCTGGGGCACCACGCCTGGCGACCGCCGGGGCTGACGGTGACCCCGTCGCGCGTCACGGGAAGAACCTCCGGGTGCGCGGTGGTGAGCCACGGCGGCGGCGAGGACGTTCCCGTGCCGAGGTTCACGGAGATGTCGTGGGCGGCCAGGAGGTCCATGACCTCGTCGAGGCGACCGAAGTCGTAGTTCCCGGGGGTGCGCTCGATCTCCGCCCAGCCGAAGATGTTGATGGCGACGAGGTCGACACCGGCCTCGTTCATGAGGCGCACGTCCTCGGCCCACGTCTCGCGCGTCCACTGCTCGGGGTTGTAGTCCCCGCCAAAGGCGATGCCGCGGTGCGGCAGCGGCAGACCGCGGCCCTGTGCTGCGGGGTCGTCCACGTTGACTCCTGGTTCTCGTCGTCGAAAATCAGTGTGTGCACGTGCACACAATCGAGCACGCTACACGACTTCCGGCGATGTGTACACGTGCACACACGACCAGTTCGGAGATAGCCTGCGCTCATGACCCCTCCCCCGCGGCAACGTGCGACGGTCCACGACGTCGTCGCCCGAGCAGGAGTCTCACGCGGAACCGTCTCCCGGTTCCTGAACGGGACGGGGTACGTCTCCGCGGACGCGGCGGCGCGGATCGAGGCGGCGATCGAGGCGGTCGGGTACGTCCGCAACAATGCGGCACGCAACCTCGTGACCCAGCGCTCGATGGCGGTCGGGTTCGTCGTCCACGAGCCCCACCAGCTGTTCCTCGGCGACCCGAACATCGGGTCGATCATGCTCGGCACCAACGACGCCCTCGCCGACGCCGGCTACCAGCTCGTCGTCCTCGTCGTCGCGTCGGACAGCGACGCCGAGCGTGTCTCGACCTACCTCCGCGGCGGGTTCGTGGACGGCGTGGTCCTCGTCTCCGCCCGGACGCACGACGCCGTCGCGGAGGCCGTGGAGAAGATCGCCCTGCCCGCCGCCGTCATCGGCCAGCCGGAGGGCGGCGGCTCCCTCCCCCACGTCGCGATCGACAACCACGCCGCCGCACGCGAGATCACCGAACGGCTCGTCGCGACCGGGCGCAGGCGCGTGGGAATGCTCGCGAGCGCGCTCGACCGGGACTCGGGCGCCGACCGGCTCGCCGGGTTCACCGAGGCGCTCGGCGAGCGGTTCGACGAGTCCCTCGTCGTGACGGACCCCCTGTACTCGTACACGTCGGGCGTCCGCGGCATGGCTGAGCTGCTGCGGCGCGACCCGTCGGTCGACGGGGTGTTCGCGGCGTCCGACGCCGTGGCCGCGGGCGCGATCGAGACGCTGCGCGCGCACGGGCGCCGCATCCCCGAGGACGTCGGGATCGTCGGGTTCGACGACAGCGACTGGGCCCAGCGCTGCACCCCGAAGCTCTCCACGGTGGCGCAACCTGCCCACGACATCGGACACGCGGCCGCGCGACTCGTCCTGGACCAGCTGCGCAGCCCCGAGGCCGCTGCGAACGTGACGCTCCCGACGACCGTGGTCTGGCGCGCCTCCGCCTGAGCACGTCACGTCGTCTCGCCCAACGGACAGCGCTTGGCCCACCATGCGGGCGGCTCGTAGGCTCGTCCCAGCAACCCATCCAGAGCGGTCGAGAGTCCTGGCTCGTCGACACCGCAGCAACCTGCCCGACGGAAGCCTCCCGAGGGGTACAGGTGCTAACGCCAGGTCCGATGGAGACCACGCATGTCTGAGGCACTCGTATGACCGTGACGATCGGCGCAGCCCCGGCCCGCCCGACGATCTCGTTCGAGCTGATGCCCCCGCGCAACCCCGACGCCGCCCCCAAGTTCTGGGAGACGGCGCGCCGCCTCGTCGCGGCCCGCCCCGACTTCGTCTCGGTGACCTACGGCGCGGCGGGCAACGACCGCTCGACCGCACGGAACGTCGTCGGGAAGCTCCTGGCGGGCACCCCCGTCCTCCCGATCGCGCACCTGACCTGCGTCGGCGCGTCGCTCGAGGACACGGAGTCCGTCATCGAGGACTTCCTCGACGAGGGCGTCCGCAGCTTCCTCGCCCTGCGGGGCGACCCGCCCGTCAACAACCCGGACTGGGTTCCGGCGGAGGGTGGGCCGTCGTCGGCCGTCGAGCTGGTGGCGCTCCTGCGCCGCGTCGAGGCACGGCGGTGCGCGGCGGACGTCTCGACCGCGCTGCGCGGGGCAGCCCGGCCGCTGACGATCTGCGTCGCCACGTTCCCCGACGGCAACCGGGACGCGGGCACCACCCGCACCCAGGAGGTCGCCCGCCTGCTGGAGAAGCAGCAGGCCGGCGCGGACTTCGCCATCACCCAGCTGTTCTACGAGGCCTCGTCGTACATCGAGTTCGTCGAGGAGGCCCGGGCAGCGGGCGTCACCATCCCGATCCTCGCGGGGATCCTGCCGATGACCGAGCCGCGCCGCCTGCGTCGTGTCGAGGAGCTCACCGGCGTCCCGGCGCCCACCTCGATCGTCGCCGAGCTCGAGGCCGCGGCGGACGACGACGCCGCGCGCCACGCCCTCGGCGTCCGACGCTCCGTCGAGCTCGCCCGCGCGGTCCTCGCCGCGGGCGCGCCCGGCATCCACGTCTACACCTTCAACAAGCACGAAGCCGCACTCGACCTGCTCGAGGGTGTCCACCTCGACGGCGGGGGTGCGCGGGCGACCAGCCCCGCACCCGCGGACCTGGCCAGCGGGCCGTGGGTCTCCGGCGAATCCACCACCCTCACGGAAGGACTCGCACCATGACCAGCACAGCATTTCCCGGAGGGACCGTCCTCGGTTACCCCCGCATCGGACGACGTCGCGAGCTCAAGAAGGCCGTGGAGGCCTTCTGGGCGGGCGACGCCGACACGCTCGACCTCGAGGTCGCCGCGGGCACGCTCCGCCGCGACACCGTGCGCCGCCTCGTCTCCCTCGGACTGAACCCGGACGACGGGTCGGTCCCCGGGTCGTTCTCCTACTACGACCAGGTGCTCGACGTCGTCGCGCTGCTGGGTGCGGTCCCCGAGCGGTTCCGCGACCTCATCGACCCCGACGACGGCTCCCTCGACCTCGCCGGCTACTTCACCGTGGCCCGCGGTCGCGGCGAGGACGCCCCGCTCGAGATGACCAAGTGGTTCGACACCAACTACCACTACCTCGTGCCCGAGATCAGCGAGACCACGTCGATCTCGTTCGCCGACCACCGGATCGTCCGCGAGTACGCCGAGGCGAAGGAGGCCGGGGTCACGACCCGCCCGGTCCTGGTCGGCCCCGTCACGTTCCTCGCCCTGGCGAAGGCGGCCGACGACGCCGGCGAGGGCTTCACGCCCCTCGACCGCCTGGACGACGTCGTCGCCGCGTACGCCGACCTGCTGCGTGCGCTCGGCTCCGTCGGCGTGCCGTGGGTCCAGCTCGACGAGCCGATCCTCGTGACCGACACCCTCGACGTCCCCGTCGAGCGCGTGCACGAGGCCGTCACGACGGCGTACCGCGCGCTGGCGACGGAGCTCTCGCCGGTCGAGGTCTCGACAGGCTCGACCAGCGCGACCGACTCGACCAGCGCATCGCCCGTCGAGCCTGTCGAGACGGAGGAGGACGTCCGCCCGCGGATCCTCGTCGGCACGCCCTTCGGCGACCTGCGCGGCGGGGACGCCGACGCGCTGGCGCTGCTCGCGGCGACCGACGTCGAGGCCGTCTCGCTCGATCTCGTGCGCGGCGCGGTCCCCACGGGCCCCGTGGCGGGTCTTGAGGGCAAGACCGTCGTCGCGGGTATCGTCGACGGCCACAACATCTGGCGCGTCGACCTCGCGGCGAAGCTCGACCTCGCCGAGCAGGTCGCGGCGCTCGGGGCGGGCGGCGTCACCGTCGGCACCTCGACGTCGCTGCTGCACGTCCCGCACGACGCGGACGACGAGCAGTGGGGCGACGACTCCACCCCCGGCGCCGCACGCCGCAAGCTGCACCCGCAGCTGCGCGAGTGGCTCGCGTTCGCCGACCAGAAGGTCGCCGAGGTCACCACGCTGGCCACGGGCCTGCGCGACGGGCGTGACGCGGTCGCCGACGCCCTGGCCGCGTCCGGCGCCGCCGTCGCCTCCCGCGAGAGCGCCGCGGGCGTCGTCGTGCCGACAGTCCGTGACCGCGCGGCGGGGCTGACCGCGGCCGACTTCACCCGCGGGGACGCCACGGAGCGCGCCGAGGCGCAGGCACAGGCCCTCGGGCTCCCGCTGCTGCCGACCACCACCATCGGCTCGTTCCCGCAGACCCCGGAGATCCGCCGGGCCCGCGCCCAGTACGCCAAGGGCACGCTGCCGGAGGCGGAGTACACGGCGGCGATGCAGGACGAGGTCCGCCGCGTCGTCGAGCTCCAGGAGCAGATCGGCCTGGACGTGCTGGTGCACGGCGAGCCCGAGCGCAACGACATGGTCCAGTACTTCGCGGAGCTGCTGGACGGCTTCGCGACGACCGCCAACGGCTGGGTCCAGTCCTACGGGTCGCGCTGCGTGCGCCCGCCGATCCTGTGGGGCGACGTCGTCCGGCCTGCGCCGATGACGGTGGACTGGTCGACGTTCGCCGCCTCGCTGACGGACAAGCCCGTCAAGGGCATGCTCACCGGGCCCGTGACGATCCTCGCGTGGTCGTTCGTCCGCGACGACCAGCCGCTCGGCGACACCGCCAACCAGGTGGGCCTGGCGCTCCGCGACGAGCTGACCGACCTCGAGGCGGCTGGCATCGGCGTCATCCAGGTCGACGAGCCCGCACTGCGCGAGCTCCTGCCGCTGCGCCGCGCGGACCAGCCCGCGTACCTCGACTGGTCGGTCGGCTCGTTCCGCCTCGCCACGGCCGGGGTCCGCACCGAGACCCAGGTGCACACGCACCTGTGCTACTCGGAGTTCGGCGAGGTCATCGGCGCGATCGACGGCCTGGACGCCGACGTGACCTCCGTCGAGGCGGCGCGCTCGCGCATGGAGATCGTGCCGGAGCTGGCCGACGCCGGGTACTCCCGCGGCATCGGCCCGGGCGTCTACGACATCCACAGCCCGCGCGTACCGTCGGTGGACGAGGCGACCGAGCTGCTGCACCTCGCGACCAAGTCCATCGACCCGCGCCTGGTGTGGGTGAACCCGGACTGCGGCCTCAAGACGCGTCGGTACGCCGAGACGGTGCCGTCGCTGGAGAACCTCGTCGGCGCGGCGAAGGCGGTCCGCGGACTCCTCTGACCGGCGCAGACGCACGAATCCCCGAGGCCGTCGTCGGCCCCGGGGATTCGTCGTGTCAGATCAGTTGCGGTGCTCGCGCATCGGAATGGCGAACGCCAGCGTGCCGAGGATCAGGGCACCTGCGAACATGCTGAACGCGGTCACACCGTCGTAGCTGAAGGCCGTGCCCATGAGGAAGAGGCTCGCGAGGAAGGCCACGAAGGCCAGGACGAAGCTGACGTAGCGCCCCATGCTCTGGTGCTCGGTCGATTCGGTGCGGTCCATGATCTCCTCCGTGCTCTTTCCGTCGGCGCTCCACCGACACGGGTAGGTTACCGCGTTCTCGATCTCGACAGGCTCGATCAGCGCGGCGGTCGAGCCCGTCGAGACGCGGCGGCGGTCGAGCCCGTCGAGATCCACGCGGCGGTCTCGATCTCGACAGGCTCGATCAGCGCGGCGGTCGAGCCCGTCGAGACCCGCGCGACGCGCGTCACACCCCGTTCGCCGTGCGAGTTGTCCGGAGCACTGCCACTGTTCATCACTGGCCGGAGAAATCCTCCGATACCTGAACGAAGGAGCACACAATGGGCTGGATCGCCTTTATCGTCCTCGGTCTTCTTGCAGGACTCATTGCGCGCTGGATTCTCCCGGGTAAGCAGACGAGCAGCATCATCATCACCATCCTCCTCGGTATCGTCGGCGCCCTCCTGGGTGGCTGGCTCGGCAGCGTCCTCTTCGACGCTCCGCTGGAGGACTTCTTCTCCATCCAGACCTGGCTCCTCGCCATCGGCGGCTCGGTGATCGTCCTCGCGATCTACGGTGCCGTGATGGGCAAGAAGCGCTGATCTGACCTGATCCGACTGCTCCGGCCCGCCCCCTCCCTCACGGAGGGTGCGGGCCGTCGTCGTGCGGGCGGACCACTGGCTCGAAACGATTCGATAGACTAGGCACATGCCCCCCTCCCTGCCTGTCGACGACACCGCTGCGCCCGCAGCCGTCGTGACGCGCGCCCGCTACTCCCTGCTGGCACTGTTCACGCTGATGGGGATGCTGTTCTCCAGCTGGCTGACCCGCCTGCCGTCGCTGCGCGTCGACCTCGGCATCGGGTCCGCCGAGCTCGGGGCCCTGCTGATCTTCGGTGCCGTCGGGGCGCTCGCCGCGGTGCTCGTGACGGGAACCATCGTGACCCGGTTCGGCAGTCGCGCCGTGATGCTCGTCGCGACCGCCGGGAACCTCGTGGGATTCGGGCTGATCGCTGCCGCCGCGGCCGCGGGCGACGCGCGGCTGTTCGTCGTCGGGGCCCTGATCAACGGCATGTGCGGGGCAGGCACCAACATCCCGATCAACCTCAACGCCGCCGTGATCGAGCAGCACGTGGGCCGCGCGATCCTCCCCCACTTCCACGCGGCCTTCTCCATCGGTGCCGCGCTCGGGACGCTCGCCGGCGCCGCGTTCTCCGCCGCGCACGTGTCCGCCGCCGTGCACATCACCGTGATCAGCCTCGTCGTCGCGTTGGCACGGTTCCTCCTGATCCCCGCCGCCTCCGCGCTGCAGCCGCCGCCCCTGAGGCACTCGGCGTCCGACGACGGAGCACCCCGCCCGCGCGGGGGCGTCGCCCTGCGGACGGCGCTCGCCGCGTGGGCCGAGCCGCGGACCGTCCTCATCGGGCTCGTCGTCCTCGCGGGGTCGCTCTCGGAGGGTTCCGCGGGCAACTGGCTGTCGATCGCGGTCGTCGACGGGTTCGACGAGCGCGAGGCCGTGGGGTCGCTGGCCTACGGGACGTTCATCGTCTCGATGACGGTGTTCCGGATCCTCGGCGCCCGGGTGATCGACCGCTACGGCCGCGTGACCGTGCTGCGCACCTCCGGCATCGCGTCGCTGGCGGGGCTGATGCTCTTCGCGTTCGCGCCGAGCCTTCCGCTCGCATGGGTCGGGATCGTCTTCTGGGGGTTCGGGGCCGCGCTCGGCGTCCCGATCTCGATCGCGGCGGCCTCGGACGAGCCGACGCGCGCCGCCGCCCGGGTCTCGGTGGTGACCTCGTTCAGCTCGATGGCGCAGCTGGCGGCGCCCCCGGTCCTCGGGCTGCTCGTCGAGACGATCGGTGGCCGGTACGCACTGGGGTCGATCGCGATCGCCCTTCTCCTCAGCATCCTGCTGGCCGGGCAGGTCGCCCCGCTGCGACGGGAGTCGGCCGACGATACGACGGCCGGGCCGGCTGACCACGACGACGCCCCGCGGACGAGCCCGCCGGCGGCCGACGACCCGGCGGCGTCGCGGCGCTGACCGCCCGCCCTTCACCGCGTCGAGGTGAGAGGCCGCCGCTACGCTGAGGACGGTCCGAGGCCGCACCACCCGACGTCCCCGAGGAGCTGGCATGCCCCACGTCCGTGCTGAGCTCTGGTCGACGGTCCGCACCGAGCGGCTCCGTCTCGCCGACGACCTGGAGACGCTGGAACCGGCCGACTGGGCCCGCCCGACGCTCTGCGGCACCTGGGACGTCGAGGACGTCGTCGCCCACCTCACCGCGGCCGCGACCGTGACCCCCGGACGGTGGGTCCGCAGCATCGTCGCCGCCGGGTTCCGGCCCGCGGTCCACAACCAGCGCCGTCTCCGCGAGCAGCGCGGGCCCACGCCCGATCAGACGCTGGACCGCTTCCGCGCCGTCGTGACCAGCACCGTCGCACCGTCCTCCCACACCGCCGCGTACCTCGGCGAGGTGCTGGTCCACGCCCAGGACATCCGCCGTCCGCTGGGGATCGCCACCGAGCCCGCCGTCGAGGCACTGACGCCCGTCGCGGAGTTCTACGCGGCCAACAACTTCACGGTGCCCAGCCGGACGCACGCCGACGGCCTGCGCCTCACGGCCGACGACGGACCGTTCACGGCCGGCACCGGGCCGAGCGTGACAGGGTCCACCCTTGCCCTCGTGATGGCCCTCGCCGGGCGCGCCGTGTACCTGGACGAGCTCGGGGGGCCGGGCGTGCCGGACCTCCGTCGGGCGGTCGAGCGGTCGGCGGCCCGCAACGCCTGACCCGGGCCTAAACGTGTAGGGCCCTCGTCGGCGCGCTCGTGCCGTGCTGTGATCACCGCAGCAGCGCGGTCGGGCCCCGGCCCCGCGACGGCGACACCGAGGCCGCCGTCGTCGCCGCGCCTGATCCGGAGGTACCCATGCACCGCTCCCCCACGATCCTGCCCGACGCGCAGCCACCCAGGGCGCGCCACGGCGTCGCCCTCGTCGCAGCGACGGCGCTGCTCGCGCTCGCCGGGACGACGACGCTCGCCGCGGTCACCCTCGACGCGGACCCCGCGGCGGCCGCCGGCACGTGCGAGGCCGACTTCGACGTCAACAACCAGTGGAACGGCGGGTTCGGCACCAACGTCTCCGTGACCAGCCCCGGAGACCCTGTGACGTCCTGGGAGGTCACCTGGGAGTTCTCGGGCGACCAGCAGGTGACGCAGCTCTGGAACGGGACGGTCAGCCAGAGCGGGAACACCGTCCACGTCGCGAGCCTGCCCTGGAACGGGGCCGTCGGGACGGGAGGCACGCTCTCGTTCGGGTTCAACGGGTCCGGCGACGGCAGCACCGCAACCCCCACCGCGGTCACGTTGAACGGGGCCGCATGCTCGACGGGCACCGACCCCACGCCGACACCGACGACCACCACGCCGACACCCACCCCGACCGAGACGACGCCCACACCCACACCGACGGAGACCACGGACCCGCCGGCAGCGGACGGCGACCTCTACGTCGACACCGGCAACCAGGCGTACGCGGCCTGGAGCGCCGCGAGCGGGGACGACAAGGCGCTGCTCGCCAAGATCGCGCTCACGCCCCAGGCGTACTGGGTCGGCAACTGGGACGACCCGGAGCACGCGCAGGCCGAGGTGCAGGACTACACGGGGCGTGCGGTCGCCGCCGGGCAGGTCCCGCAGCTCGTGATCTACGCGATCCCGGGGCGTGACTGCGGCTCCTACTCCGGCGGCGGCGTCGCCGAGTCGGAGTACGCCGACTGGATCGACACGATGGCTGCCGGCATTCAGGGCAACCCCCTCGTCGTCCTCGAGCCCGACGCGCTCGCCCAGCTCGGCGACTGCGACGGCCAGGGCGACCGGGTCGGGTACCTCGCCTACGCCGCGTCGTCGCTGACCGACGCCGGTGCGCACGTCTACATCGATGCCGGGCACTCCGGCTGGCTGACCCCGGCCACCGCGGCGGACCGGCTGCTGCAGGTCGGCCTCGACGACGCCGTCGGGTTCGCGGTGAACACCTCGAACTACCAGACGACGGCCGACAGCCAGGCCTGGGCCGAGCAGGTCTCGGCGCTCACGGGCGGTGCCGGCTACGTCATCGACACGTCACGCAACGGCAACGGCTCCAACGGGCAGTGGTGCAACCCGAGCGGCCGCGCCCTGGGCGACAGGCCCAGCCTGGTCGACGACTCGACGAACCTCGACGCCCTGCTGTGGGTCAAGCTCCCCGGCGAGTCCGACGGCACCTGCAACGGCGGGCCGTCGGCCGGCGCCTGGTGGCAGTCGATGGCGCTCGAGCTCGCCCGCAACGCCTCCTGGTAGAAGACGTGGGGCCCGGCCCGTCGAGGGGCCGGGCCCTCGCGCGGGATCAGGCCTCGGGAAGCAGCGCCGCGACCTCCCGGGCCGCCCGCTCGCCCGAGCTGATCGCGCCGTCGATGTACCCGCACCACCGGGTAGCCGTCTCTGTGCCGGCCCAGTGCACGACGCCGACCGGCTCTCGCAGCGCCCGTCCCACCTGCGTCCAGGCCCCGGGCGGCAGGTGTGCTCCGTAGCAGCCGCGCGTCCACTCCTCGGCCGTCCAGTCCTGCTCGTTGAACGACGTCGGGGACAGCGCACGGTCGCCCACGTACCCGGCGAGCACGCGCACGACGGCGTTCTTCCGCTGCTCGAGCGTCCACGCCGCCGCCTCGAGGGCGTCCGCACCCTCGATGAAGGCCACGAGGATCCCCGGGGGCGACGCGTCGTCCGGCCCGGCGCCCGAGCGGGCCGGGGGCGTGGCGTCGAAGACCACCTTCACCGGGCCGGTGTCGCCGGCCGCCTCGCCGCTCAACCCGTCCTCGCGCCAGAACGGCGTCGGGTAGACGGCGTGGCACTTGATCACGCTGCCGTGCGGCATGCGGCGCTGCACGGCGTCGCGGACGGGCGGGAGCGGCGGTGCGAACGCGATGCCCGCGACCAGCGCCGGCGGGACGGTCACCACCGTCCGGCGTGCTCGCACGACGTCCGCCCCCGTCCGGACGACGACACCGCCCGGACCGTGCTCCACCGCCGTCACCGGCGACGACAGACGCACGCGGTCGCCGAGACCCGCGGCCAGGTGCTCGGCGAGCTGGGCCATCCCGCCGTCGACCACGGCGTGCTGCGCGCCGCCGCCCGTCGTCAGCAGGTGCGAGAACGACGTGCCGGAGCGGCTGTAGAAGAGCGCATGGAGCAGTGAGAGGTTCGCGGACGTCGTCGCGAAGACAGCCTCGCACCCGATGCGGAAGAAGTCTCGGCCCTGCGAGGTCCGCAGGTTCCGACGGATCCAGGTCTCGAACGTCTGAGCGTCGAGGCGGACGGCGTCGGGCGTCGCCCAGGGTGCGTCGAGGTCGACCCGTGCGCACAACCGGTCGAAGCGCCACAGCGCCTGCCCGACGTCGGCGAGCGCCACGGCACCGATCTTGGGGGTGTCGCCGCGGTACCGGCGCAGACTCCCGCGCAGGCTGACGAGAGCGTCGCGACCGTCGTCCTGATCGTGGGTGGTGAGGCCGAACCGGTCGAGCTCGGCGAGCAGCGCCCGCTGGTCGGGCCCCACCCACTGGCCGCCGACGTCGATCCGGTACTCCGGGTGGTCGGGCACCGGGACGGTGTGGGTGCGGCCGCCCACGCGGTCGCGGGCCTCGAGGACGACGACGTCGTACCCCTGGGTGGTGAGTCGGTCTGCCGTGACGAGGCCCGAGACCCCGGCTCCGACGACCACGATGTCGTGCTGCATGAGACGTACCCTATGACCAGTTTCGGTGAGCGCGGTCACACGGGCTACATTCTCCGCGTGACCGCCACCCCCGCCCGGCGCCTCGCCGGCCTCGCCCTCGACGCCCTCCTGCTCGTCGTCACGCTCGGGATCGGCTGGCTGGTGTGGTCGTGGTTCGAGTGGGGGCACGCACGCACGCCCGGCATGCGGCTGGTGCGCCTGCACGTCGAGCGCGGGGACGGCGCGGCGACCCGCGGCCGGATGGCCGCCCGGGAGGTGCTCTGGAAGGGGCTCGCACTGCTCGCGGGCCTGGTCTCGTTCGGCGTGCTCTGGTGGGCAGCGGCCGCCCCCGTGCTCGGACGACGCCGTCGTGCACTCTGGGACGTGGCGGCCGGCACGGACGTGGTGGGCACGCGCGAGGTCGAGCGGGGCACGGTCCGCCGTGTCGTGGGCCGCACGGGGGCGGGCGCCGGTCTCGTCGCCGTGACCGCCGCGACCGCCCTCCTCGCGGTGATGTGGATCCCTGCCAGCGCCACGGTCGTCTCCAACGTCGTCACGGGCGAACGCGCTGACGAGCTCACCGGCACACCGGCGACGGCGCGCTGCACCGAGCTGCGGCCCGAGGGCCGCGTCGAGACGCAGGGACGTGCGGCCGACGGGGCCACGCTGCGGGTGTTCACGATCGGCTACCACCTGCGCGTCTCGGACGCCGAGGACTACGCGACCTACCGCGACCGCATGCGCTGCCTGATGGAGGACGAGGTCGTGCCGCACCTCGAGCCCGGGCAGCCGGCGCTCGTCGTCTACCCGGAGGACGTCGGGCTGCCTGCCGTCGCGCTCGGGGCGCGCGGTGCCACCGTCCGCGCCCAGGCCGAGGGACCGCTGCGCGCCGTCAGCCCGGACGTCCCGCTGGCGCTCGCCGGGGCGCTCGGGCAGTTCAACCTCGGCTACGGCCCGCAGATCGCGGCCTACCAGGCGAGGTTCGGCGGCGTCGACCCGCGCAAGCAGGCGATGCTCGCCGCCACCGACACCGCGGTCCGCTCGTTCGCCCGCACGTTCTCGGAGATCGCGAGCGACTACGGCGTCTACGTCGTCGCGTCCAACAACATGGCCGACTACCGCGTGACCACCGACCCCGCCGAGGTCGCGATCTTCGCCGACCCGGAGGCGCAGCCCACCGACCGCGCCTACGTCGCGACGTCGTCGCGCGTTACCAACTCCACGTTCCTGTGGGGACCCGACGTCGTCGACCCGGACGCACCGGACTACCTGACGAACCTGCTCGCGAAGAACGAGAAGATCCCCCTGACGCCGCTCGAGCTCGACCTGCTCGGCCTCGACGAGGGCCCGGCGACCGGCCCGGAGGCGCTCGAGAACGCCGCCCCGGTCGACGTGGCGGGCTTCGCGGTGGGGATGGCGACGTCGTTGCCCGCCTTCCGGTACGGGTACCCGTTCGGAGACCGGCCTGCCGGGTTCGACCCCTGCGCGGACCTGCGGGAGTCGTACGAGGCGTGCCAGGACGAGCTCGGGGTCGAGGTGGTGCTGCAGGCCGACGCCAACCCGGGGCAGTGGCCGGCCCCGGGGGGCCACGGCGAGTACCAGCCGCTCGAGTGGATGGGCAGCGTCTGGCGGCAGGTCGCCGACCCCACGGTCTCGACCCGGTACAACGTGACCCCGATGATGACGGGCAACCTCTTCGACCTGACCTTCGACGGTCAGTCGACGATCTCGGAGCGCGGGGCCTCGGGGGGCGGGATGCACCTCGTCGGGATCGACGCGGCCGAGCCGGAGGACGGCGACGAGTGGCGGGTGTACGCGGGCGACAAGTCCGAGTTCCTCGTGATGTCGCCGTGGGTGGTGGACTCGGACGACCGCGACGAGCTGCGCGCGACTGCCGCCGAGCTCGCGGGCGGGTCGGGGGCGGACCGCGAGAACGACTACGTCGAGTCGGTGCTCTGGGCCGACCTGGTCCCCGCGGAGTAGCGCGGCCCCGGGGCTAGGATCTGCGCGTGCCCACCTCGCCCTGTCGCATCGCCGTCGCCGGGACGTCGGGCAGCGGCAAGACGACGTGGGCGCGACGGATCTCCGGGCGCACCGGGATCCCGCACGTCGAGGTCGATGCCCTCTTCCACGGGCCCGACTGGACGCCGCGGCCCGAGTTCCTCGACGACGTGCGCGCGTTCCTCGCCACCGACGCCTGGGTCTGCGAGTACCAGTACCCGACGGCACGGCCGCTGATCTCGGCCCGGGCCGACGTCGTGCTGTGGCTGGACCTGCCCGTCCGGACGGTGATGCGGCAGGTCACCACCCGGACGCTCCGACGCTGGTGGCGCAAGGAGGAGCTGTGGAACGGCAACCGCCAGCCACACCCGTTCCGCAGCCTGGACCCTGACGGGAACATCGTCGTCTGGGCCTGGACGTCCCGGCACGCGCTGGACGACCTGCCCGAACGTCTCACGACGGAGGCGCCGGGCACCCGGCTGGTGCGGGTCCGTTCGCACGACGAGGCGCGCCGATGGGTGGCGAGCCTCAGCCCGCGGTGAGTCCTGTCCGGGCGGCCACGGCGTCCACGATCGGCACGTCGGCGTCGAGCCACGGCACCGAGTAGAGGTCGTCGGGCCCGAGCCAGCGGAGCTCGTCGTGCTCGACGAGCGGCTGCGGGTCGCCGGTGACGACGCGAGCGCACCACAGACGCATGACGTGCCGGTCGGTGATCTCCCAGGCGCCGTCGCGCGGACCGGGGACCTCCTCGGACAGCTCGACGGTGACCCCGAGCTCTTCGCGCAGCTCGCGGTGCAGCGCGTCGACCGGCGTCTCGCCCGGCTCGACCTTCCCGCCGGGGAACTCCCAGCGTCCCGCGAGGTGCTCCGGCTGACTGCGTCGGGCGCCCAGCAGTGCCGCGGGCTGGTCGAGATCGTCGAGGATCGCGGCGGCGACGACAAGTTTGCGGGGCGTCATGTCCCGGATGATGCCACGCCCACGGCCTGCGACATACGGCCCGCCCCGCGCGCCGCCTCCTCGGGCGTGCCCGAGGACCCGCGCGTAGTCTCGATCGATGACGACACGGTTGAACCCCTATCTCCAGTTCGACGGCACCGCGCGCGACGCCGTCACGCTCTATCAGCGGGTCTTCGGCGGAGACGTCGAGCTCAGCACGTTCGGCGATGCGGGTCTCAGCGACGACCCCGACGCGCGCGACAAGATCATGCACGCGATGCTGACGACCCCCGGCGGGCTCGTGCTCATGTGCTCCGACACACCCCCGGGCATGCAGCACGCACCGTTCACCGGGTCCGCCGCGGTCTCGCTCAGCGGGGACGACGACGCCGAGCTGCGCGGGTTCTGGGCCGGCCTCGCCGACGGTGGCACCGTCACGCTTCCGCTCGAGGTGGCCCCGTGGGGCGACGCGTTCGGGATGTGCGTCGACCGCTTCGGGGTGCACTGGATGGTCAACATCGCCGGGGCGCCGACCCCCGGCTGAGCCGCCTGCGCTACCGCATCCCGTGGCGCTGGGCCCAGGTGATCGCGTCCGCCCGGCTCGAGACGCCGAGCTTGCGGTAGACGCTGCGGACCTGCGACTTGACGGTGTTGCGGGTGACGTACAGCGTCGAGGCGATCTGCTCCAACGTGGCGTCATCCGACAGGTGTGACAGGACGACGCGCTCGCGGCGCGTCAGGTGGTTCGCTCCCCCGGGTGCGGCTGCGGGCCCGTGATCGACGACGGTCATCTCTCCTCCAGACCGGGCGCCCCGCTTCTTGAGGCGCCCATGTTCGATGTTTCTACGGATGGAGAGGGCCGTCCACTCGGTTTATGACGCGAAACTCCACATCGAATCCACATTCGTCCCACACTGTGGACACGGCGGTGCCGTTTCCCTGCGTCGACGCAGATGAGAGGCCATACCGGTACGCATGTACCAGTATGGCCTCTCAGGGAAAACTCAGAGTCGCGCGAGCGGCGTCAGCCGCCGATGAGCTCCGTGTACTGCGCGGGGGTCAGGGTGGGCCCGGTCTCCGTGACCGTGATCTTGACGAGCCAGCCGGCCCCGTACGGGTCGGAACCGACGGTCTCCGGGGCGTCGACCACGGAGTCGTTCACCTCGGCGACGGTCCCGGTGACCGGCGAGTAGAGCTCGGAGACCGACTTGGTGGACTCGACCTCGCCGAAGACCTCTCCGGCGGTGACGGCGGTGCCGACCTCGGGCAGCTCGACGTAGACGATGTCGCCGAGGGCCTCGGCGGCGTTGGCGGTGATCCCGACGGTGGCGGGCGTGCCGTCGTCGAGCCACTCGTGCTCGGCGGTGTAGATCAGGTTCTCGGGGACGTTCGACATCGGGGACTCCTCAGGTTCTGGGGGTGGACGGAGGCGGGCGCGGCGGGCGCCCGTCAGGAGGTGGGGCGGACGTAGGCGCGCAGCGGGGCCACCACGAAGGGCTCCTGGCGTCCGCGCACGTCCACGGCGAGCTCGGTGCCCTCGGCCGAGAACTCCGGGGTCACGTACGCCATCGCGATCGGGTGCCCGAGCGTGGGCGAGGGCGCACCGGAGGTCACGGAACCGATGACCGTGCCCGCGCCCGGGAGCACGACGTCGTAGCCCGCCCGCGCAGGACGGCGTGCGGTCCCCCGCAGGCCGACCAGTACGCGGGCCGGTGCCGACTGACGCCGTGACTCGAGGGCGTCGCGGCCGACGAACGGCAGCGGCGCACCGGCGTCGTCGGTCTTCTCCAGCTTGACCACCCGACCCAGGCCCGCCTCGTACGGCGTCGTGGTCGTGTCGAGCTCGTGGCCGTACAGGGGCATGCCGGCCTCGAGGCGGAGCGAGTCCCGGGCGCTGAGCCCGGCCGGGACCAGCCCGAACGGCTGACCGGCCTCGAGCAGGGCGGCCCAGACCTCGGCGGCCTGCTCGACGGGGACGAAGAGCTCGAACCCGTCCTCGCCGGTGTACCCGGTGCGCGCCAGCAGCACCGTGGCTCCGGCGACCGTCGCACGGGCGCTCGCGTAGTACGGCATCTCACGGACCGTGGGGACGTCCGCGGCCGCGGTGATGCTCGTGACGATCTCCTCGGCGCGCGGCCCCTGGACGGCGACCAGCGCGGTCTCCTCCGAGCGGTCGACGACGACGGCGTCGAAGCCCTCGACGCGCTCGGTCAGGGCCGTGAGCACGACCTCGACGTTGGAGGCGTTCGCGACGACGACGAAGTGCTCGTTGTCCAGGCGGTAGACGACGAGGTCGTCGAGCACCGAGCCGTCCTCGGCGCAGATCATCGTGTACCGGGCGCGGCCGGTCTTGACGGCACTCAGGTTGCCCACGAGCGCGTAGTCGAGCGCGGCGGCGGCCTGCGGGCCGGACACCTCGATCTCCCCCATGTGGGAGAGGTCGAAGAGACCGGCGGCCTCGCGGACGGCGCGGTGCTCGGCGATGTCCGAGTCGTAGCGCAGCGGCATCTGCCAGCCGCCGAAGCCGGTCAGCGCCGCGCCGAGCGCGACGTGCTGCTCGTGGAGCGGGCTGGGGCGGTCGGTCGTCGAGTCGTTGCTCATACGTCGATCCTCTCGTATCTCTGGCCGGGGCTGCCGGTCAGACGGTCTCGTACTCGGACAGCGGCGGGCACGAGCACTGGAGGTTCCGGTCCCCCGCGGCGCCGTCGATGCGGCGCACCGGCGGCCAGTACTTGCTCGCGCGCAGCGAGGCGAGCGGGTAGGCCGCCTGCTCGCGGGAGTACTTCTTGTCCCAGACGTCGGCGGTCACCGACGCGGCGGTGTGTGGGGCACCGCGCAGCGGCGAGTCCTCGACGGCCCACTCGCCGGCCGCGACGGCGTCGATCTCGCCACGGATCGCGATCATCGCGGCGACGAACCGCTCGAGCTCGCCGAGGTCCTCGGACTCGGTGGGCTCGACCATGAGGGTGCCGGGCACGGGGAAGCTCAGCGTCGGGGCGTGGAACCCGTAGTCCTGGAGGCGCTTGGCGACGTCCTCGGCGGTGACGCCGGTCTGCTTGGTCAGGTCGCGCAGGTCGAGGATGCACTCGTGCGCGACGAGGCCGTTGGGGCCCGTGTAGAGCACCGGGAAGTACTCGTGCAGGCGACGGGCGACGTAGTTGGCCGTGAGCACGGCCGTCTCCGACGCCGCGGTGAGCCCGTCCGGTCCCATCAGGGCGAGGTAGGCGTAGGAGATGGGGAGGATGCCAGCCGAGCCGTAGGGTGCGGCCGAGACGGGCGTGCCGCCGGCCTCGGTGGCGACGAGCAACGTCGGGGATCCGGGCAGGAACGGCACGAGGTGCTCGGCCACGCCCACCGGGCCGACGCCGGGGCCGCCGCCGCCGTGGGGGATGCAGAACGTCTTGTGCAGGTTGAGGTGCGAGACGTCACCGCCGAACTCGCCCGGCCGGGCCAGGCCGACCAGCGCGTTGAGGTTGGCCCCGTCGATGTAGACCTGCCCGCCGGCGGCGTGCACGAGGTCGCAGACCTCGCGGACGTGCTCCTCGAAGACGCCGTGGGTCGAGGGGTAGGTGATCATGATCGCCGCGACGGCCGAGCCGTGCTGCTCCAGCTTGGCGCGCAGGTCGTCGAGCAGCACCTCGCCGTCGTCGGCCGTCGCCACGACGACGACGCGGAGGCCCGCGAGCACCGCGGAGGCCGCGTTCGTGCCGTGCGCGGAGGCGGGGATGAGCACGATGTCGCGCTCGCCCTGGCCCTGGGACCGGTGGTAGTCCCGGATGGCGAGCAGACCGGCCAGCTCGCCCTGCGAGCCCGCGTTCGGCTGCACCGAGACGGCCGCGTACCCGGTGATCTCGGCCAGGCGCGACTCGAGCGAGCTGATCATCTCGAGGTAGCCGGCGGCCTGCTCGGTCGGCACGTACGGGTGCACGTTCGCGAACTCCGGCCACGAGATGGCTTCCATCTCGACCGTGGCATTGAGCTTCATGGTGCACGAGCCCAGCGGGATCATCGTGCGGTCGAGCGCCAGGTCCTTGTCCGCCAGACGGCGCAGGTAGCGCAGCATCGAGGTCTCGGAGCGGTGCTGGGAGAACACGGGGTGGGTGAGGAACTCCGAGGTCCGCGTCGCCCACTCGGGCAGTGCCGGTGCGGACGCCGCTGCGGCGTCGTCGGCGGTCAGCACGCCGAAGGCGGTGAGCACCGTCTCCAGGTCGGCGGCGGTCGTCGCCTCGCTGCAGGCCACCTGCACGTGGTCGGCGTCGGGCGCGTAGAGGTTGACCCCCCACTCGGCGGCCGCCGCGAGGATCCGCTGCGCGCGGCCGGGCACGCGGGTGCGCACCGTGTCGAAGAAGTCGTCGTGGACCACCTCGACGCCGCCGGCACGCAGGGCGTTCGCGAGCGTGACCGCCTGGCCGTGCACGCGCTGCGCGATCTCCGTGAGCCCCCGGGGGCCGTGGTAGACCGCGTACATCGACGCGACGATCGCGAGCAGCGCCTGCGCCGTGCAGATGTTGGACGTGGCCTTCTCGCGACGGATGTGCTGCTCGCGGGTCTGCAGGGCGAGGCGGTAGGCGACGTCACCGTCGGCGTCGACCGAGACCCCGACGATCCGGCCCGGCAGGGACCGCTCGAGCCCCTTGCGCACGCTCATGAACGCGGCGTGCGGGCCGCCGTAGAAGAGCGGGACACCGAAGCGCTGGGCCGAGCCGACGGCGATGTCGGCACCGAGCTCCCCGGGCGGGGTGATCATCGTCAGCGCGAGCAGGTCGGTGGCGACCGTGACGAGCGCACCGGCCTCCTTGACCTCGGTGACCAGACCGCGGATGTCCGCGATGCGGCCGGACGCCCCGACCTGCTGGACGACGACGCCCACGAGGGGACCTGCGTCGTCGGGAACCGGGACCGAGTCCAGCCCCTCGCTCACGTCCGCGACGACGACGGGCAGCCCTGCCGCCTCGGCGCGACCCTGCGCGACGGAAAGCGTCTGCGGGAAGAGGTCGGCGTCCAGGACGACGTACCCCGTCTTGGCCCGCGTGGCGCGCCACATCAGGGCGACGGCCTCGGCGACGGCGGTGGCCTCGTCGAGCAGCGAGGCCCCGGCGACCTCGAGCCCTGTGAGGTCGGAGACCGCCGTCTGGAAGTTCAGGAGCGCCTCGAGCCGGCCCTGGGAGATCTCCGGCTGGTACGGGGTGTAGGCGGTGTACCAGGCGGGCGACTCGAGCACGTTGCGGCGGATCACCGGCGGCGTGACGGTCCCGGAGTACCCGAGCCCGATCATCTGCGACTTGACCGTGTTGCGGCCCGCGAGCTCGCGGAGCTCGGCCAGCACCTCGGTCTCCGTCCGGGCGGCCGGCAGGTCCAGCGGCCGGTCGCTGCGGATGACGGCGGGCACGGCGGCGTCGACGAGCGCGTCGAGGCTGGGGTACCCGACCTCGTCGAGCATGCGCTGAGTGTCACCGTCGACGCGCTGCTCGGTCTCGGTGCGCACGCCGCGCGGGCCGAGGTGGCGGAAGGCGAAGTGCTCGCGGTCGAACGCGCTGGAGGACGTCTGGTCCGGCTGGGTCACGATGGGTCTCCGGGGAGTTCACGAGGGGACCGACCCCGTCCGGGGCCGACCTGTCCCTCCCCGCTCTGTCATCGGACCCGAGGGTCGACCTGAGAGTTTTGCTGGTCCGCAGTCTCCACGTTTCCGTGGACGGCGCGCGCCAACTTGCACCGTCGGTGGGTGCCCGTCACCGACCCGAGGGACGACGTCGCGCACCGCTTTTCAGAGTTGCCTCGCCATGACGGTACGGGGGCCTGAGAGATTCCCGGGGAGGGATTGCTCCTTCGGCGCCGACCCGGTCACGTGGACCTGCCGGACTCTCCCGTCATGATTCGAACGGCGACTACCGGCCCAGTCTAGCGACCGAACGCCCGAGGTTCGTGGTCGTCGTGTGAAGGCTTGGGCTACTCCTGGTCCGGCGGCGGCGTCGCCGGGATCTGGCCGCTGGGCGGCGACGGGTCGGGGATGCGTCGTGCGCGACGCGCCCGTCGGGACCCGCGCCCGGTCTCGGCGGTCTTCCCGGCGGAGTCCTGGCCCTCGCCCGCGGCCGAGGGGCGGTCCCCGAGCTGCGGGTCGATGCCCGTGCTCAGCTTCGCCTCGTCGAACAGCGGCGTGCCCGCGTCGTCTTTCATCCTTCGATCATGCGGGCGGTCACGAAAACACGCAGCCCGACGCGCGGTGTCTTCGCACACACCGCACGTCGGGCCAGGTCAGGCACAACGTACAAATCGAACGTTACTCGCAGGCGAACTCTTCGCCCTCGTAGACGAACGTGCCACCGCTGCCGTCGATGCAGTTCTCGATGTACAGGTCGACGACGCCGCCCATGACGGTGAAGATGAGGATCAGGGCGATCGTCGCCAGGATCGTGAAGATCGCCCCGAGGATGATGCCCGCGAGAGCTGGACCGTTCGAGAACCCGGCCTTCTTCGACTGCACGAACGCGACGATGCTGAGGACCAGGCCGACGATCGGCATGAAGAAGGCGAGGACGAGGCCGACGATGCCCATCGTCTTGCCCGGGACGCTCCCGCTCCGCGCGGGCTGCTGGCCGTAGGGGTCCGGGGTGCCGGGTGCCTGGGGATAGCCCGGCTGACCGTACGGGGCCGACTGCCCGTACTGGCCGGGCTCTCCGGACTGGCCGTACTGCGGCGGGCCGGGCTGCGCGGGCTGCTGCCCGTAGGCCGGTGGTGTCGACGAGTCGGGCTTCTGGCCGTCGGGGACTCCGTACGGGTCAGGGGTCTGTCCGCTCATGATGCTCCTTGGTTCTCGGGCCGGATGTCGGCTCGCGACGGGTTCTTCGTCGCGAACCTAGCCCACTCGCGCCCGGTTGTCCGTCGTTCGACGACGGCGCGCGGCCGGCGACGTTCAGCGCTGCCGGCCGACGCGGATCGCGAACCGCATCATCGCCACCACGAACGCGGCGACGACGAAGACTGCGCCGACCAGGTGGTGGCTGATCTCGAAGCCCTCGTCCGCCCACACCTGGTACGCGACGAGGACGCCGGCGTACCGGACCATGTTGGCGACGAGGACGATCCCGAGCGCCTCACCGAGGCCGCCCAGCATGGCGCGGACCGGGAACCGGGCGAGGCCGAGCGTGACCGCACCGAGGACCAGGAGCGGGACGGCGAGGACGACGGTCGAGCACATGAACGTGATCTGCACACCGATGCTCTGGCCCGTCCCGCCGCCGATGACGGCGATGTCCCCGATCGCGCGCGAGGTGCCGTCGGTCACCGGACCGGCGACCCACGCGAGCAGGCTCGCCTCACCCGCCCGGACGGCTGCGGAGCATGCCACGAGCAGCACTGCGGCGCCGAGGACCGCCGCTGCGCCGAGCACGCGCGCCGGGTTGCTCACGCGCGCCGGTGCGGGCAGCGCGGCGGCGGTCACGCGGCCCGCCAGGCGTCGAGCTCGATCACGTCCGCGTCAGCGCCTCCGGCACCGGGAAGCGCGAGGGGTCTGGCAGTCGCGCCGGCGGGCTTCACCGCGCGTGCCTGGTCCAGGACAGCGGCCTGCACCCCGGCCCCGACGCGTGCGGTCTTCTCCCAGCCCGAGTGACCGCGCAGCACACGCCCTGCGGCGCGGACGAGCACGGGGTAGGTCGTGTAGGAGTAGAGCCAGTACCCGAACCCGCGGACGACGGCACGCCCGATGCTCGAGTCCGGGTCGTCCCGGGACCGGTAGACAAACGCCCAGAGCACGAACGGGCCGATACCGGTGAGCATCGTCAGCGGCACGAGCCACCATGCGGCGGCGAGGAGGGTGGCCGTCGTGTGCGTGGCCACCGCGCCGGTGACGACGAAGGCGGCGATGACCGGCCAGATCACGACCCCGAGCAGGCCGAGCCACGGGATCGAGAGGAAGTAGAGGCTCTCGACGACGCCCGCGTTGGTGAATCCGGGCGATGCGATGATCTTCGGCGCGTACGCCGCGCACTGCATCCCGCCCTGGGTCCAGCGCGTGCGCTGGCGCAGGTACGGGCGCATGGCGGGCAGCGCCTCCTGCCGCACGACGGCGTCGTGGACGTAGCGGGTGCGGTACCCGGCGAGCATCGTGTGGATGCCGAGCTCGTAGTCCTCCAGGAGCGCTCCGTGCCACGGCTCGCCGTACGTCTCGCCGATCGCGTCGAGCGCCACGAGCCGGGTGAACTGACCGTTGCCGCCCATGCCCGCCGAGGCGGTGCGCAGCCGCAGGGTCTGCATCGCGGCGATCGTGGTGCGGAACTCGATGTCCTGGCTCCGCAGCAGCCACCGGGCGCGGGCGTTGCGGAGCCAGGCCCGCACACCCGTGCCCGCGTGCATCTTTCGGCCGGTGTTGTTCATCGCGACCGACGCCTGGGCGGCGCCGACCTCGGGGTCGAGGAAGACGTCCTTTCCGCTCATGTGCTCGAGCGCGCCGGGGACGAGCTCGCCGTCGGCGTCGATCACCCCGACGACGACCCGGTCGTCGGAGACGCCGGAGAGCTCGTCCCCGGCGGTCGCCCGCCAGGCGTGCAGGGCGTGGTAGGCGGCGTTGAGGGCCGCGCCCTTGCCCTGTCGCGCGTCCGGTCGTCGGCGCTCGACGAGGTGGACGCGGGGGTGCGCGGATGCCCACCTCGAGACGATCTGCGGCGTCGCGTCGTCGCTCGCGTCGTCGATCACCCACACGTGCACGGACGGGAAGTCCCGCGTGAAGCGCGTGAGGGTCTCGTCGATCACGAACTCCTCGTCGAGGCAAGGCACGAACATGTGCCACTCGAAGAGGTGCGCCAGCCCGCGCCGTGCACGCCGTCGTCCCAGGAACGGGACGAGGATCAGCGTGACGTACGCGAGGAACATGACCAGCAGGACGAATCCGACGACGTTGACCGTGGTCTCGAGGGTGGACATCCGTACGTCCTACCGTTGACGACGCGCGAGTCGCGACGAGCGGTAGACGAGAAGCGCGCCGACGGCGAGCAGGACGACGGCCAGGACGACGGCCAGGGAGGTCGCCCCCGTGGCCGCGAGCGTGCCCGCGCTGGTGCCGGCGGCACCGGCTCCGGTCTTGTACATGAGGTCTCCTGATCCGTGTCGCGCTCAGACGGTCCGACGGCGCAGTGCCGCGGTCCCGAGTCCGGCAAGGGCAAGGAAGGCGACCGTGGCCGCCCCGACTCCCGCGGTGGCGACCGGGATCGGTCGGGCCACGACGACGGTCACGGTCGCGACGTCCGAGGTGCAGTCCCCGACCGTGAGCGTGTAGGTGAACGAGTCCTCTCCGGCGAAGCCGGCGTCCGGCGTGTAGGTCACCATGCCGTCCTCGCCGAGCGAGATCGTGCCGTTGGCGGGCGCATCGCCCAGCTCGACGACGGTCTCCGCGTCGGCAGTCGTGTCGTTCTCGGTCACGACGACGTCGGTCGGCTCTCCCTCCGCGGTCGCGGCCTCGTCGTCCCGTGCGACGAGATCCTCGGGGACGCAGACCGGGACGTCGGGCACGACGATCGGACTCGTCGTCTCGCAGGCGGCGTCGTCGTAGACCGCGGGCCAGCCGGGATCGATCGTGTAGCTGCGCTGCGGGTTGCCGTCAGTGCCGACGTCGTTGCCGATCGCGAGCATGAAGTCGAGCCGGTCGACCGACGCTCCCCCGAAGTCGGTCATCGCCCGGCCGTTGACCGTGGCGTTCGAGTTGTCGAAGTCGTTGACGTTCCCGTTCGCGCTGAACCCCGACGTCTGGGTTCCCAGCGGGTCGCCGTCGACGGTCACACCTCCGACGATCTGCTGCGCGATGACGTGGTTGCCGGAGGTGCCGCGGGACGAGTCCACCTGGCTCCCGTCGCTGAGACCGACGACCAGCCCCATCTCACGGTTGCCCGGATCTCCCGCGGTCCCGTCGAGGTCTCCCATCCCGAACTCGGCTCCCGCCACGATCGCCGGGTCGAACTCGGCGCTCGCGTACGCGAACCTGCTGAACTGCCGTCCGTTGCGGTCGAACGCCCCGCGAGGCTGAGCACCGAACGTGGTCAGCCCTTCGTCACCCGACGGCCACTGCGTGCCGGAGTCGGGGTAGACGGAGCCGCGGTTCGAGACCAGCCCGGTGCTGAACCGGATCGTCTGCGCACCGACCGTGAGCTCTCCGCCGGCGGACGCGACGTCGTAGAAGTGGATCAGCTCGTCGGCGCGACCCTCGGCCGAGCAGTTCGAGTCCAGCGGGCCCGTGACGACGTTCGTGAGCGCGCCGTCGCCGGTGCCCTCGGGGCCGACCGTCACCTGATAGGTGACGGTGACCGTCTCGCCCGCACCGATCGGCCCGGCCCACTCCAGCTCGTCGCCGGAGACCTCGGCCGTTCCCGGGCCGCCGACGACGTCGTCCCAGGTGGCGTCGTCGAGCACGCCGGAGAGGTCGTCGGAGAAGGTGGCCGGGTCGTCGGCCGTGTACGGCTCGTCGCGGGTGTTGGTCAGGCTCACCTCATAGGTGACGACCTGGCCGGGGGCGATGTCGCCGTCTGCGTCGGAGACCTTGGTCATCACGAGGTCGGCGTCCGACGTCTCGACAGCGGTCCGGAGGGCGTGGCTGGGCTGGGCCGCGGTGGCGGCTGTCGGGATCACGAGTGCGCCGCCGACGAGGACGGCGACGGCAGCGACGGCTGGCGTGTGTCGAGACATGGAGATTCCTCGGCTCTGGTCGGTTCGCACGCCAGGCGGCATGCGGGGTGAGACTCAGAGGACAGGACCGTGCCCAGGTCGCGTGATGACGGCACCGCAGGGTGACCCATCCCACTCGGCCGTGCCGTCATCATCGGCTCCGGGGACGGTCTCAATGGGTGGAGGTACCAATGCCCACGACAGTTCAGGGGTCGCAACACCATGCGGACACCCCCGAAGCGCCCGAGACCGACATCGAGCTGATCGACCGCACCCGCTCCGGAGACCCCGAGGCGTACGCGGAGCTCTGGGAACGCCACCACGACGCCGTCCGCGGGGCTGCGCGGCGCATCACCCGGGCATTCGACCCCGACGACCTGACGCAGGAGGCCTTCTCCCGCACGTTCGCGGCCCTGCAGGACGGGCGCGGACCCCGGACCACGTTCCGGCCGTACCTGTACGCGACCGTCCGCAACCTCGCCGCGTCCTGGTCGTCGTCGGACTCCGTGTCTGTCGACCCCGAGCAGTTCGACGCCGTCGGGCCCACCCAGGAGTTCGAGTCCGAGCTCGTCGACCGGACCGTCACGGCGCGCGCGTTCCGGACGCTTCCCGACGAGTGGCGCTCGGTCCTCTGGTACGTCGACGTCGAGGGGATGAGCGCGACCGAGGTCGCGCCGATCCTCGGCTCGACCCCCAACGCCGTGGCTGCCCTCACCTACCGCGCCCGCGAGGGGCTGCGCCGTGCCTGGATCGACACGCACGCGGAGTCCACCAGCGGGGACCCCGAGTGCGTCTGGACCGTCTCGCACCTGTCCGCCTACGTGCGGGACGGACTGTCGCGCCGCAAGCGCAACCGCGTCGAGGACCACCTCACGCACTGCACCGCGTGCTCGATCCTCGCGGAGCAGCTCGACGAGGTGGCGTCCTCCCTGCGGGCGATCCTCGTCCCGCTGGTCCTCGGCCCCGCGGTGATGATCGGGGGCGAGTCCGTCGGACCTGCCGCGATCCTCCCCGCCCAGGCGTCGGGCGTGACCCCCGAGCAGGCACGCACGGCGGCAGAGGCAGGGCGCAACGGCTGGCACCACCCGTTCACCACGCACCCCAAGGCCGCCTGGGGTCTGACCGCGTCGATCGTCGCGGTCGCGGTCACGAGCCTCGCGCTCACGACTCTCGGCGGCGACGCGGCACCGGAGGCCAGCGCCTCCCCGCTCGCCGACCCGCCGACGACGTCCGAGCCGAGCGACCGTCCGACGGACGACCTCGAGCCCGGGCCGACGAGCGCTCCGGAGGAGAAGAGCACCGAGGACGGGAGTTCGGACGGCGAGGGTACGGACGCGGGCTCTGACGCCCCGGCCGGCGCCACGGCCGAACCCGAGGTCGAGGATCCGGCCGACGAGGCGGCGGAGGAATCCGGGGCCGACGCTGTCCGGCGGGCGCAGGACGCCGACGACGCACCGACGAGTGCCTCGGAGGACGACCCCGAGCCCCCGGTGGTCGAGAGCTCGGCGTCGCCGGACGCGTCGACACCCGCCCCGGAGACGGCCACCGAGCCGGACGCGGCCGACCCGACCGTCGAGCCGGATCCCGCACCTGCGCCAGCGCCCGACGTCGCCGCACCCGAGCTCCTCCACCCGGACCCCGGCGCCAAGGTCGCGCTCCGCGACGTCGACGGCTCGGGGACGGCCGACGACCTGCTGGTGTGGATCGCGGGCGACCCCGACCGCGTCGTGGCGATCTCGATCGACGGCGGGGCCGAGAAGCAGCTCGTCGTCACCGAGGACGCGGTGCCCTACTTCCTGCGCTCGGTCTCGGCCGGAGGGCACACGCTCACCGCGCGCTACCTCGACGGCTCCGGGAGCGTGAGCGTCTCGTTCACCGCTGTGCCCTGAATCGACCGACCCTCAGTCGACCAGCGCGTCGACGATCTCTTCCCCCGCGGGCGTGGCGAGGATGTTGCTGACCCGCCCGTCGGTGGGGTGCGGGAGCCGGGCGACCAGCCCGGACGACTCGAGCCGTTGGACGATCCCGGTGACGGTCGACGGGGTCGAGTCGAGGAGCTCTCCGATCCGATACGCGGTGAGGACCCCGTGCAGCTTGAGCAGCGCGAGGACCTTGAGCTGCTGGAGCGGCACGTCGACACCGACGAGGGCCTCGAGCCTCCGGTCCGCCACGACGTCTCCCGTGGAGCCTGCCTCAGACATCGTCGCCCCCGACCCTCTTGAGCTCGCGCCGACCGGCGAGGGTCAGGACGTACTCCCGCCCCGTACGCCGCCCGTCGGCCACCATCTGGCGGACGAAGCCCGCGTTCTCGAGCATCGTCAGGTGCGCGCGGACCGTCGTGACCGGGCCGCCGACGGCGTCGATCAGCACGTCCTTCTGCACCGGGCCGCTCCGCAGCGTTCGCAGGACACGGGTGCGCAGCTCGGGGCTCTCGGCCGTCGTCACGGGCGGCACGGCCGGAGGGCGCGGCGTCGGGCCGACGATGGCGTCGATCTCGAGCCGCCCTTTGCGGGTCAGCCGCAGGTCGGCCTCCGCACCCGCACCAGAGGCCGCGACGGCCTCGAGCATGCCCAGCCCGGCGAGACGAGCGATCGTCGCGCGCACCTCCCCCGACCCTCCGTCGAGCACGCGTTCGGCGGTCGACGGTTTCGCCAGACCACGAAGCCCGACGTAGGCAAGTATCCGCAGCTCTTGCACGGTCCGGTCCGTGACGATGACGGCGTTGAGGCGCGTGTTCCGCGCAGCGTTGGGGCTCACACTGGTCAGGACCGCGGCACGGCTCCCGCATGACGCCTGAGGAACGCGACCTTCACCACAGCTCGAGCTCGGTCGCGGTGGAGAGCATCTCGTCGAGCATCGCGGACGTCGCGGGCCCCGGTTCGCGCCGAGTCTCCCGGTGCCGGGCGACGAGACGGCGGGACCCGAGCCCCGGAAGCCTGACGACCTCGACCCCGTCGGGGAGGTCCTCCTGGAGCGCCAGGGCCGGCACGAGCGCGATCCCCTGGCCTGCCGCGACGAGCGCGAGGGCGACGTCGAAGTCGTAGTAGGAGTGCCGCGTCGGCAGGGTCGTCCCCATCTGGGCCCCGACGCGGGCGAGTGCGCGCGCCGCCGCCGTGCTGCGCTCTGGACCGAGCCACGCGGCGTCGCGCAGGTCCTCGAGCTGGCTCGGGGTCGGGAACGCCGACGGGGTCACCAGCCGCCACGGCTCGTCGATCAGCACGACCTCGCGCTGGCCGCGGGGAACGGTGGCGTCCGACTCCTCGTCGCTCTCGATGATCACGAGGTCGAAGTCACCGGCCCGGAGCCCGCGCAACGCGTCGACGGGCTCGGCCTCGGTCACGATCAGGTCGACGCCGGGGTAGTCCTCGGGGAGCCGGGCGAGCAGCGGTGCGATCACGGCGCGGATCCCCGTCTGGACGGCACCGACGCGGACCCGTCCCGAGACGTCGTCGCCCATGGTGGCGAGCTCGCGCCGCGCCTCGACCAACTCGTTCTCGATCCGTTCCGCGGCGTCGGCGAGCACACGGCCCGCCGGGGTGAGGGTCACGCCGCGCGGCCCACGCTCGAGGACCTGCACGCCCTCCTCGGCCTCGAGACGCTGGATCTGCTGAGAGACGGCCGACGGCGTCACGTGCATGACGTCCGCCGCCGCGAGCACCCCTCCGGTGCGGTAGACGGCCAGGAGAAAGGCAAGTCTTCGTGGGTCTGTTGCCATGTAGCAATACTAAACAGTGGATGCAGAGTTGTTCGATTGCGCTGAAGCCACGTCGTGTCTCAGAATGGTCACGTCGCCAGCAGCAACGCCTGGAGCGCCAGGGCTGACACGCATCCCTCACCCACCTGCTTTACCTCGTCGGAGACACCTATGTCCGCATTCTTTGACCAAGCCGTCATGCTCCTCGGCTGGATCAGCGCCCTCGCCGGCGCCATCGCCTACTGCCTCGCCTCGCGCGGCGTGTGGGACGCGAAGTCTGTGCGGTTCCAGGTGACGAACATGACCGCGGCCGGACTGATGATCGTCGTCGGGGCCGTCAACGGCATCTGGCCCTCGGTCGCCGCCAACATGGTGTGGGTCGTCATCGGGGTCAACACCCTGCTGGTCGTCTTCTCCTCCCGTCGCGCCGACCGCCGCGCGGCTGCCGTCGCCGCCGCCCAGGCCGAGCTCGTCGACCCGTTCGTCGAGGTCGTCGACCCGGACGAGCCCAGCGCCTACACCTACACGTTCGCCGACACCCTCAGCGACGCCCTCGTCGCCCCGGCCCACGGCGACGCCCCCGGCGAGTTCGTGCTCGAGCAGACCCCCAAGCCCGCGGACGTCTCGCTCGTCGCCTGACCCGCTCCACGCATAAGGTCCCCGCCCGGACGACCGGGCGGGGACCTTCTGCGTCAGGGAAGAACGTCAGCGGCCGAGCGTCGACTGCCAGGCCACGATCCGCTCGACCGCCTCGGCCACGACCTCGGGCGACGCGGCGAACGACAGCCGCACCCAGTCACCGCCGCCCTCGGGATCGAAGTCCGTCCCGGGCGTGAGCGCGACACCGGCCTCGGCGAGCAGGCGTGCGCAGTACTCGACGGACCCCATCCCGAACCGGGCGATGTTGCCGTACAGGTAGAACGCGCCGTCAGCCGGCGCCACCGGGTCCCACCCGAGGTCCGCCGTGCGTCGGAGCAGCAGCTCGCGCGACGCCGCGTAGTACGCGACCGACTCCGCGGCGGCGGCCATGCCCTCGTCCCCGAGCGCGACCACGCCGGCGTGCTGCGCGAGCGCCGGAGGGCAGAGCGCGACGTTGCCGGCGAGCGCCTCGACGGGCCCGACGAGGTCGTCGGGAAGCACGAGCCACCCGATCCGCCACCCCGTCATGCCCCAGTACTTGGAGAACGAGCTCACGACGACGGCTCCCGCGTCCCGGTAGGTCGCTGCGGTCGGGGCTCCAGCCGGTGAGCCCGAGGGAAGGGCCGGGGTCTCGACGTCGCCGCCGGTGATGCCGTGGTAGATCTCGTCGCTGATCAGCCGCACGTCGTGGTCGGCGCACCAGTCGGCGATCGTCCGCAGCTCACGGGCGTCGACCATCGTGCCCGTCGGGTTGGCGGGGCTGGCGAGGATCAGCCCGTCGAGACCACCCTCGTAGTAGGCCTCCATCAGCCGGGGGACGGTCGGCTGGTACCGCTCGGCGGGGCCGCAGTCGAGCTCGACGACGTCGCAGCCCAGCGAGCGCAGGATGTTCGCGTAGGCGGGGTAGCCGGGTCGGGCGAGCGCGACGCGGTCGCCGGGGTCGAACGCGGCGAGGAACGCGAGCAGGAACCCGCCGGAGGAGCCCGTGGTGACGGCGACGTGCCCGGGCTCGACCGCGACGTCGTACCACCGGGAGTAGTGCTCGGCGATGCCGTTGCGCAGCGCGGGGATGCCCATCGCCTCGGTGTACCCGAGGTCGCCGTCGCGCATGATGTCGGCGGCGTGCCGGCGAACCACGTCGGCCGCACCGGATCCCGGCTCACCCGCGCAGAGGTTGAGGATCGACTCCCCCGCCGCACGCCGCGCGTTGGCCTCGGCGAGCACTCCCATAACGGCGAACGGCCGGACGTGGGCCCGGCGCGAGACCTTCACCGCGGGGCGCTCCCGACAGGCTGCTCGGCCCCGACCCCCGGGACGGTTCGCTCGCTCACCACCCGGCGAGCGACGTCGACGAGCTTCACGTTGGACTCCTGCGAGATCCGGCTGAGCACCTCGAACGCCCGCTCCGCGGAGATCCCGTACCGCTCCATGCAGATCCCCTGGGCCTGGCCGATGATCGTGCGGCCCTGGACGGCGCTCTGCAGCTGGTCCTCGGTCCGCGCGGCGTCGAGGGCCGCGGCGGCGACGGCCGCGAACGTGGTCGCGAGGGTCTGGTCCGGCCCGTCGAACGCGCCGCGCTCGGTGCCGTAGAGGTTCAGGGCGCCGTGGTTCGTGTCGGTCGTGAAGAGCTGGATGCACAGCATCGACCCGACACCGAGCTCCGCAACGCGCGGACCCCACGTCGGCCAGCGCGGGTCGTGCGCCAGGTCGGGCGTGGAGACGATCTCGGTCTCGCGGATCGCGTCGAGGCAGGGCCCCTCGTCGAGCTCGTACTGCAGCTCGTCCCCGCGGCCCCCGATCGCGTCGGACGCCGCAGGGGTCTCGATCCGGCCGCGGCGGGCGACGAGGGAGATCGACGCCGAGGCACAACCGTCGATCATCGCCACGGCGCGCTCGACCACCCGGTCGAGAGTCGACCCGAGGCTGTCCTCGTCCGCGAGCAGCCGCACCGCCCGGGCGATCTCACCGTGCAGGCCGAGGCTGACCTCGGTCTCCTCGAGCTCCTTCGTCATGGCCCATCCTCCGCGCTCCTGAGGTCCGGACGGACCCGGACCTCAGGATACGTGGCGGATTCCGGGGCAGCACGGGCCTCGGGATCCCGCCGGGACTGCGCGCGCCTCAGCTGAACTTGCGGGTGAGCTGGGCGTTGCGGGGGCGTCGCTTGTCGGCCGACGTGAGGTCTCCGAGCACCCCGTCGACGAGCTGACCGGCCTCGGACCCCAGCCCGGGGCCGTCATCGAGCGCCTCGACGAGAAGCACCGCGACGTCGTGGACCCGCAACCCGGCTCGGCTCGAGTGCCACACCAGCCGGTCGGCGGCCGCGGCGTCGTCGATCCCGTAGACGGCCATCAGCACGCCCTTGGCGCGCTCGACGAGGATGCGTTCGCTGCCCCGCTGCTCGACGGCGCGGGTGATCTCGGCCTCGCGCATCTGGTTCTGCGCGGCCGACTGGTCCACCACGTAGCCGGCGATCTCGGCGATCTTGCCGTTCGCGTCCCGGCGGCCCTGCCCGGTCACGGTCACGGTGCGTGTCCGTCCGCGCCCGTCGACGATGCGGTGGAGGAAGCTGAAGGGACGACCCGTGCGACGGCAGCGGGAGATCTCCCGCGCGATCGTCCCGCGGTCGTCCTGGTGCTTGCGTGCGGCGAGGAGCTCGGCGCTCGGCTCGACGTCGCCGGGTCGGTACCCGAGCATCTCGTAGACCTCGTCGGACCACCACCAGGTGCCCTTGGCGAGGTCGGTGCGGTACTGGCCGATGGGGAGTGCATGCCCACCGCCGAGTGCGTCCTCGACGGTGACGTCCCAGGGGGTGGTGACGGGCTCGACTTCTTCAGCAGACATGACAGGTCCTCTCGGAGGAGAGTTCACGGAGCCGCTTCTTGACGCCGGGGCCAACGTAACCGAAACGTGACCCGAGTGCACCCCAGAGTGCTGCCGGCCGCGTCAGGGGTTGAGCGTCAGCCGCCGCTCGACGACGTCGCGGGCCACCTCGACGAGCCGCTCGCCCCGGACGAAGCCGCGCGCCCGGAGCACCGAGACCGCCGACTGCGGGGAGACTCCGAGCTGTGCGGCCACCATCCCGGTGGCCCGGTGCACGATCGCCTGGTCGGCCCACTCGTCGTCCCGGATCAGCTCGGGGACGTCGCACGTGTCCACGAGTGTCAGCGCGGCGTGGTCCACCAGCACCTGGGCGACCTCGTCGGGGACGCTCAGCGGGTGGTCGGACTCGACGTACAGGACGAGCACACCGAGCACCCGGTCGGGGGAGCGCAGCGGGAAGGCGCTCAGCCGCGCCGCGCCGAGGGACTCCGCGGCCGAGACGTAGACGGGCCACCGCCCGGAGGCCTCGCCCAGGGTCACGGTGCGCGCGGCGGAGTCCTCGAAGGACGCACGGGCCGGCCCCTCGCCGTAGCAGATCTCGAGGTCGGCGAGCTCCTCGGCCGTCGCGCTCGACGCGTGCACGACCGCGTGGACGTCCCCCGGTGCCGCCACCGTGAGGTAGCCGCCGTCGGCACCGAGCAGCACGATGCAGGCGTCCAGGATCTCGGGCGCGGTCGCACGGGTGCCACCGCTCGCCGCGAGTCGCGCGTCGAGGCTGTCCAGCAGCCTGCCTGCTCTCTGCACGATTCCACCCCTGTCCGTCGAGTTCGCCTGGCCCGTCGAGATCGTCGTGGGTTCACTCTCGCAGGCTGACGGACCCTCGCACGTCAGAAGGTTCGGCGCGGGCGTAGGACGGCGGGTGAAATCGTCAGATTCCGTCCTCGGCCATCGCATCGGCGCCGTGCTCGACGACGGCGTCGGCGACAGCACGCAGCTTCACGTTGCCGCCGATCGAGGTCGACCGGAGGATCTCGAAGGCCTCCTCGGCACTCACGCCCCGGGCAGCCATCAGCACTCCCTTGGCCTGCTCGATCACGGCCGCGCTCTCCCGGAAGCGCTCGACCGAGGTCCGCACCCCGGCGTCGGCCACGAACCGGTGGGGCTCGGTCACGTCCACGGTGTACCCGTCGACCCGCACCACCACCCCGGCGTCGTCGGCGTGCGCCGTGCCGGTCGCGACGACGTACCGCGTGGTACCGGCGGTGTCGACGATCCGGTGCCAGAGCGCGAAGTCGCCCGGGGTGGTCGCGATCATCTGCACGAGCTCGACGTAGCGCTCCCGGTCCTCGGGGTGCTTGTGCGAGATCGCCAGCTCTCGCGTGGGTACGACCTCGCCCGGCTCGAAGCCGTACAGCCGGAACATCCCGTCGGACCAGCGGGTCTCGGAGGTCGCGGGATTCCAGGAAAAACGTCCAACACGTGACGAAAAGTGCAGATCGTCAGGATTGGGAGCGCCCATGCGCCCTCACATTCAGCTCGTGCCCGTCGGACCGTGGTCTCGATCCTGGCTGATATTACTCCGGAACCGCCCGTCGTCTTTGTGGTGCGCCCCCGACGCGGTTCAATGGAAGAAGGCACGACAGCCGTCGTGCACATCTCCACCGAAAGAGAACATCATGGACTTCTGGCAGGTCTTCTGGCTCATGGTCTGGGCCTTCTTCTTTGTCGCATACCTCATCGTGCTCTTCCAGATCATCGCCGACCTCTTCCGTGACGAAGAGCTCTCCGGCTGGTGGAAGGCGCTCTGGATCATCGCGCTGCTCTTCATCCCCGTCATCACCGCGCTGATCTACCTGATCGCGCGTGGCCGCGGGATGTCGCGCCGCCAGATGCAGCTCGTCCAGCGCCGCAAGGCCGAGACCGACGACTACATCCGCACGGTGGCGACCGCGTCCCCGGCGGAGCAGATCGCCCAGGCCAAGGCACTGCTCGCCGACGGCTCGATCAACGAGGCCGAGTTCGAGGTTCTCAAGGCGAAGGCGATCAACAGCAACTGACTTTCTCGTTGCTGACTTTGCTTCACCCTGCTGCGGCCGGGCACTGACCAAGAATTCAGTGCCCGGCCGCTGTAGCGTTCGCACCATGACACGTCGAGTGGTTCCCGTCGTCCTCGTCGTCCTCGCCGTGATCTTCGCGATCATCGCGGTCCCCGCGCGGTACGTGCACGCCAACGTGCTCGACACCGAGGGCTACGTCGAGATGGTGGGCCCGCTCGCGAGCGACCCGGCCGTCCAGCAGACCGTGGCCGACGCGGTCACCGAGGCCGTCGTCGACCAGGTCGACCTCCAGGCCTACGCCGAGGAGGCGCTGAGCTCCCTCGCCGAGGGGGAACGCGTCCCCGACGGAGTCACCCGCCTCGCGCCGGTCATCGCCAACCAGACCGAGGCCCTGATCCAGCGCACGAGCGAGAAGCTCGTGCAGTCGCAGCAGTTCGCCGAGATCTGGGTCAAGGCCAACCAGGTCGGCCACGGCGCCGCGACGTCCATCCTCTCGGAGGAGGACCGCGAGTACGTGGACGTCGAGAACGGCGTCATCTCCATCCCGCTCGACCCCGTCGTCGAGGCCCTCAAGGTCCGGCTCGTCGACGCCGGCCTCGACATCGCCGAGCAGATCGAGCCCCAGGGTCGCAGCATCGTGCTGATCGACTCCGCGGAGCTCGGCACCGCGCAGACGGCCCTTGCCTGGTTCGACCGCATCGCGTTCCTGCTACCGGTCCTCGTGATCGGGCTCGTCGCCGGTGCCGCCGCCGTCGCCCGACGCCGCGCGCGCACCGTCCTGATCGCCGCGTGCTGCCTCGCCGCCGTCAGCGCGATCCTCGCGGCCGGGATCGCGATCGGCCGCTCGGTGTACCTCGGAGACCTGGGCGTCAGCATCGTCTCGCTCGAGACCGTCAACGCCGTCGCCGACGCGTTCGTCGGACCCCTGACGGCTCAGCTGTGGTGGACCACCGCGTTCTGGGTCCTCGTCGCCGTCGTCGCCGGGTTCTGGCCGTGGGCCGCCCCGCGCGTCCGCGAGCGCCTCGCGCGCCGCGGGGACGACGACGAGGTGCCGGTAGTCTCCGCCCCATGACGCATGCACTTCCCCGGCGCCGGGCCACCCGGTGAGCCTCACCACCGGACTCGCGATCGTCGTCGCACTCGGGGTCTTCGGGCAGGTGATCGCCCGCCGCATCAACGTTCCCTCGATCCTCGTGCTCCTGGGGCTGGGGCTCGTGATCGGCCCGCTGTCCGGGGTGCTCGACCCGGACGAGGTCTTCGGCACCTCGCTCTTCCCCGTCGTGTCGCTCGGCGTCGGGCTCCTGCTCTTCGAGGAGTCCCTCAAACTCGACGCCCGGCGGCTGCGCGGGGGTGCCCGGCGGCCGGTCGTCGGCCTCGTGACCGTCGGTGCGCTGATCACCGGTGTGGGGGCGAGCCTCGCGGCGTACTGGGTCCTCGACGTCACGGCGGGCGAGGCCGCGGTGATCGGGTCGATCGTCATCGTCTCCGGGCCGACCGTCGTCGGGCCGCTGCTGTCCATCATCCGGCCGCGCGAGCCGGTCGGGTCTGTCCTCGCCTTCGAGGGGATCTTTATCGACCCCATCGGGGCGACGATCGCGCTGACCGTGGCGAACGTCGTCCTGTACGAGGAGGCGCCGCGGTTGTTCACCACAGCGTTCACGGGCCTGTGGACAGGACTGCTCGCCGCAGCCGTCTACGTCGTCGTGGTGCGGTGGGGCAGGGTCCCGCCGGGTACCGAGGTGATCCTGGCCGTCGCGTTCGCGTTCGTCACGTTCGCGGGCGCCGAGGAGGTCCAGTCGGAGTCGGGGCTCTGGGCGATGACCACGCTGGGCGTCGTGCTCGCCAACCAGCGTCTGGTCCCGATCGAGCCGCTGCACGAGTTCGGCGGGCACCTGGGCATGCTGCTCGTCGGCTCGCTCTTCATCCTGCTCTCGGCACGGGTCGACGTCGGGGAGCTGATCACGTACGGCGGAGCCACCGTCCTGATCGTCGTCCTGCTCGTGCTCGTCGTGCGGCCCGTGGCGACCGCCGTCGCGACGGCGGGGACGAGCCTCGACCGTCGTGAGCGCGGGCTCGTCGCCTGGATGGCGCCCCGGGGCATCGTCGCGGCATCGACCGCGTCGGTCTTCGCGCTCGAGTTCGAGGAGGCGGGCCGGCCGTTCCCCGAGCTCGTCCCGGTCGTCTTCGGCATCATCGTCCTCACGGCCCTGGTCTACGGGCTCAGCGGTCCGGCGGTCGCGAAGGCTCTCGGTCTGCGCTCCGGGGACCCGGAGCCGCTCGACGACGACGGCGTCCCCGTGTCGGTCCCCGGCGAGTCGACCGCACGCCTGACGATCGCCACGGCACGCGTGGTCCGCGAGGGCGGGGTCGAGCACACGATCCGCCGTCTCCACCGCCCGCTCCCCGGCCCGCCGGACGACGACGCGGGCCCCACCGCCTGAGCGGCAGGGCCCGCACGGATCGCGGAACCAGGGACGCTAGAGCGACCCGACGCCTCCGCCGTCGTCGTGCCCGTCGTGGCGCCGACGGAGACGCCCGCTGCCCAGGAGCGCCGCACCGCCGATCAGCAGCAGGAGCACCAGGCCGACCATGGCCGCGACCTGGGCACCCGTGACCGGGAGCGCCGGGTTCGTCGGCGGGGTCGGAGGCGCCGGAGGGACGGGTGGCGTGATCGTGAACTCGACGTCGTCGCACGCGCGCCCGTCCTCGTCCACGCCGTCGGTGCACTCGGCGGGCGGCGTGATCTCGCCGCAGCCGGACCCGGCCGTGCAGTCCGGGCCGGGCACCGCGAAGGCCACGTTGCGCACCTCCAGGTCGCCCTCCCCGGTCAGCGTGACCGAGTAGGTGATCTCGACCGAGTCGCCCGCCGCGAGCGCGCCCGACCAGATCAGCTGCGGTGAGTCGAACACGAGGTCGCCGCCCTCCGGGCTGACGGCCGCGTCGTCGTTGTACGTCGCGTCGTCGAGCACCTCGGTCATGTCGTCGACGACGGTCGCGGGCGCACCCGCGGTGAAGTCGACGGAGCCGACGTTGGTCGCCACCACCGTGTAGGTGACGACGTCACCCGCCACGGCGTCCTCGTACTCGGCAGCCGCCTTCTCGATCTCCAGGGCACCCGAGGCGACCGGGACCGTGGTGGTGCAGTCCTCGACGGACACGGCCCGGATCAGGCCGCTCGCGCTCATGCCGAACCCGGACATGTCGACCGGGCAGTTGGACTCGGGCGGCCCGAGCACGGCGTTGACCAGCGAGGCATCGCCCGCAGGCGGCTCGTCGACGGTCACCGAGTAGGTCAGCGTCACCGTCTCGCCCGGTGCGAGCGGGCCGGCCCAGACGAGCTCGGGGTCGGCGAACGTGATCTCTCCGCCCTCCGGGCTGACCGTCGCGTCGTCGTCGTACGTCGCGTCGTCCAGCACACCCGTCATCGTGTCCGTGAGGACCGCGGGGTCGTCCTCGGTGTAGCCGTACGTCCCCGTGTTGGTCATCTCGACCGTGTACGTGACGGTGTCGCCCGGACCGACCTCCGCCGCGGCGTCGGCCGTCTTGACGATCTCGAGCTGCTTGACCGGGGTGCTCGTCGAGCAGTCGGGGTCGTCGGAGCCCTCCTCGCAGGCGGAGCCCGGTGCGACCACCGCGTTCTCGAGGACCCCGTCGCCTCCCGGTGGGTCCTCGACGGTCACCGAGTACGTGATCTCGACGCTCTCGCCCACCGCGAGCGGGCCGGACCACTCGAGGAACGGCTCGACGACGGTCACCGAGCCCTGGTCCGGCGTGACCGCGGCGTCGTCGTTGTACGTCGCGTCGTCCAGGACGCCCGACAGATCGTCCTGCACGATCGCCGGGAAGTCCTCGTCGTAGTCGGAGCCACCGGTGTTCTCGACGGTCACCGTGTAGGTCACCGTCTCGCCCGGGACGACCGCCGCGTCCGCGTCGGAGGTCTTGGACACCGTGAGGCCGGGCTGCGGGACGATCTCGCGGCAGTCCGGGTCGGAGGGGAACGCGTCGGGGTCGCAGTTGGACTCGGGCGGCCCGACGACGACGTTGCGCAGCACCTGGTCGCCGTCGGCAGCCTCGTCGACCGTCACCGAGTACGTGATCTCGACGCTCTCGCCCACCGCGAGCGGGCCGGTCCACGTCAGCACCGGCTCGTCGTAGGCGACCGCGCCCTGGTCGGGCGACACCGTCGCGTCGTCGCCGTACGTCGCGTCGTCCAGCACGTCGGACATGTCGTCCGTGACGACGACGGGGCTGGCGTCCGTGTAGTCGGCCTCACCGGTGTTCGTCACCGTCACCGTGTAGGTCACGACCTGCCCGCCCTCGATCTGGTCGGCGCCGCCGTCGGAGGTCTTGACGATCTCGAGGGACCGCAGCGGTACGGTCACGGTGCAGTCCGGGCTCTCCGCACCGTCGGGGCAGCTCGACTCGGGCGGCCCGACGACCGTGTTGTCCAGCACTCCGTCACCGGTCGAGGAGTCGTCGACCGTCACCGAGTAGGTGATGTCGACGCTCTCGCCCACCGCGAGCGGGCCGGTCCACGTCAGCACCGGCGCGTCGTAGGCGACGGCCCCCTGGTCGGGCGACACCGTCGCGTCGGCGCCGTACGTCGCGTCGTCCAGGACGCCCGAGAGGTCGTCGGTGACGACCACGGGGTTCGCGTCGGTGTAGTCCGCCTCGCCCGTGTTGGTCACCGTCACCGTGTACGTGACGACGTCGCCCGCTGCGGCCGACCCGTCGGCGTCGGAGGTCTTGACGAGACCCAGAGACGCGACCGGGGTCGACGTCGTGGCACACGCGCCGCCGGTCTCGGGGTCGACGCCGTCGACGCACTCCTGCGGAGGCGTGACCGGCGGAAGCCCCTCGCACCCGTCCGGGTCTGTGCACGGGACCTCGGGCGGCACGAAGGCCAGGTTCTCCAGGGTTCCGTCGGCGGACTCGCGGTCGTCGACGGTCACCGTGTAGACGATCTGGACGCTCTCCCCGGCGTCCAGCGGCCCGACCCAGACGACGTACGGCTCCACGAGGGTGAGCTCGCCCTGGTCCGGGGTGGCCACGGGGTCGCCCGTGAGCGTCGCGTCGTCGAGGACGTCCGCGAGCGAGTCGACGGCCACGGCCGGGTCGTCGGCCGTGAAGTCGTACCCGCCGTCGTTGGTCAGCGTGACGGTGTAGGTGACGTCGTCGCCGACGGTGACCGCGCCGTCGGGCTCGACGGACTTGGTCAGGTCGAGGGACCGCACCGGCGTGCTCACCGTGCAGGCGGGGTCGTCCGAGCCCTCGAGGCAGTTGGAGTCCGGGCCCGTGACCCGGTTGTCCAGCGACCCGTCCCCGGAGACCGGGTCGTTCACGGTCACCGAGTAGGTCAGCGTGATCGCCTCCCCGACCGCGAGCGGGCCGACCCAGACGAGCTCCGGGTCCACGAACGAGACCGAACCCTGGTCGGGCCTGACCGCCGCGTCCTGGTTGTACGTCGCGTCGTCGAGCACGAAGGTCAGGTCGTCGACGAGCTGCGCCGGGAACTCGTCCGTGTAGTCCACGGCCCCGGTGTTCTCCACCGTCACCTCGTACTCGACGACGTCGCCCGGGGCGACGCTCCCACCGGCATCTGACGTCTTGGCCACCGTGAGCGCCGGCTGCCGGACGATCTCCGTGCACGCCGGGTCCTCGGGGACCACGCCCGGGTCGCAGTTCGACTCCGGCGGGCCGACCACCGTGTTCCGCAGCACCTGGTCGCCCTCGCCGACGTCGTCGACCGTCACCGAGTAGGTGATGACGATGCTCTCGCCCACCGCGAGCGGGCCGGTCCACGTCAGGACGGGGTCCGCGTACGCGAGCAGCCCCGTGTCCGGGTCGACCTCGGCGTCGAGGTTGTAGGTCGCGTCGTCGAGCACGTCCGACAGGTCGTCGGTCACGACGACGGGCTCGGCGGCCGTGTAGTCGGCGTGGCCCGTGTTCGTGATCTCGACAGAGTACGTGACCGTCTCCCCCGGGGTCAGCGGTTCGTCGGCGCCGTCGGAGGACTTGACGACGTCGAGCTCACGGACGGGGACCGTCACGGAGCAGTCCGGGTCGGCCGAGCCCTGCTCGCAGCCCGACTCCGGCGGTCCCACGACGGCGTTCTCCAGCAGCCCGTCGGCGTCCTCGCCCGGCGGGTCGTCGACCGTCACGGAGTACGTCAGGTCGACGGAGTCCCCCGCGGCGAGCGGACCGGTCCAGGTCAGCGTCGGCTCGGTGTAGTCGAACGCCCCGGTGCCGGGGTCGGCCACCGCGTCGGCGCGGTACGTCGCGTCGTCCAGCACGCCCGAGAGGTCGTCCGAGACCACGACCGGGCTGTCGTCGGTGTAGTCGACCTGCCCGATGTTCGACACCGTCACGGTGTAGGTCACCGTGTCTCCGGCGACGACCGCGCCCGCGACGTCCGAGGTCTTCACGATGTCGAGCGCCGCGACCGGCACGCTCGTGGTGCAGTCCGGGTCCGTGCTGCCGGCGGGGCAGTCGCTGCCCTCCGGGCCGACGACGGTGTTGTCGAGCCGCCCGTCCCCGTCGGCCGACGGCGGGTCCGCCACGGTCACGGAGTACGTGATCGTCACCGTCTCACCGACCGCGAGCGCCCCGGTCCACGCCAGGTCCGGGCGGGAGTACGTCGGGGCGGGCGGGGTCCGCGTGACGATGCTCGACGTCGCGGCGGCGTTGTCGTCGTACGTCGCGTCGTCGAGGACGCGCGAGAGGTCGTCGACCGCGGTGGCGGGGTCGAGCACCGTGTACGGCGCGGTCCCCGTGTTCTCGATCGTCACGGTGTAGCCGACCGTGTCACCGGGGAACACCTGCGGCCCGGCGTCGGTGCTCTTGACGACCTCGGAGCGTCGAACGGTATCCGTCACGGTGCAGCCTGGGTCGTCGGTCCCTTCGGCGCAGGTCGACTCTGGCGGGCCGACGACGGCGTTGGAGAGCGATGCGTCCCCCTCGACGGGGTCCGTGAGCGTCACCGAGTAGGTCAGGTCCACCGACTCTCCGGCGGCGAGGCCGCCGGTCCACGTGAGCGTGGGCTCGACGTAGTCGAAGGTCCCCGTGTCCGGGTCCGCGGCGGCGTCGTCGTCGTACGTCGCGTCGTCGAGCACACCGGTCAGGTCGTCCGAGACGGACAGCTCGCCGTCCGCGTAGTCGACCTGGCCCGTGTTGGTCAGGGTGACGGTGTACTCGACGGTGTCGCCGGCGACCACGGATCCGACCGCGTCGGAGGTCTTGGCGATCTCGAGCGACCGGACCGGCACCGACGTCGTGCAGTCGGGGTCCGTGCTCTCCGCGGTGCAGTTGGAGTCCGGCACGAGCACCACGTTGGTCAGCTGCCCGTCCGCACCGTCCTGCGGCGGCGCGTCCACCGTCACCGAGTACGTGATGACGACGCTCTCGCCCACGGCGAGCGGGCCGGACCACTCGAGGAACGGCTCGTCGACCACGATCTCGCCGGTCTCCGGGTCGGTCGCCGCGTCGTCGTTGTACGTCGCGTCGTCCAGCACGCCCGACAGGTCGTCGGTCACGACCAGCGGGACGCCGTCGGTGTAGTCGACCTGCCCCGTGTTCGTCACCGTCACCGTGTACTCGACGACGTCCCCGGGCACCACCTCGTCACCGGCGTCCGAGGTCTTCGCGACCTCGGTGGCCGGCGTCAACGCGCTCGTCGAACAGTCCGGGTCGGCCGGGATCTGGTCGACGTCGCAGTTCGACTCCGGGGGTCCGACCACGGCGTTCGCGAGGATGCTGTCGCCCGTGACGGGGTTGTCAACCGTGATCGAGTACGTCAGCGTCACGGAGCTTCCCGCGGCCAGCGGACCCGACCAGGTCAGCACAGACTCCTCGTAGCCGAACGAGCCGGAGACCGGGCTCGCGCTCGCGTCGTCGTTGTACTCCGCGTCGTCGAGCACCTCGGTGAGGTCGTCCGAGACGACCAGCTCGTCAGCCGGGTAGTCCACCTGGCCGGTGTTCTCGATCGTCACGGTGTACTCGACGACGTCGCCGGGCGTGACGTCCTCGGCGTCCGACGTCTTGACGATCGCGACCTGCTGGACCGGCGCGCTCGTGGTGCAGTCCGGGTCTGTCGAACCCTCCGAGCAGTTCGAGTCGGGGCCGGTCACGACGTTCTCGAGCACGCCGTCCCCGGTGGACGGGTCGTCGACGGTGACCGAGTAGGTGAGCTCGACCTGCGCGCCCGCTGCCAGCGGGCCCGTCCACGTGAGCGTGGGTGCCGCGTAGTCGAAGGCCCCGTTGTCCGGGTTCGCCGTGGCGTCACCGTTGTAGACCGCGTCGTCGACCACGTCGGCGAGGTCGTCGACGACCACGGCCGGGACGGCGTCCGTGTAGTCGAAGCCACCCGTGTTGGTCACGGTCACCGTGTAGGTGACCGTGCCACCCGCGAGGACGACGTCCCCCGCATCGGACGTCTTGACGACGGCGAGGCTGCGCACCGGGGTCGTGGTGGTGCAGTCAGGGTCGCTCGTCCCGGGGACGCAGGACGAGTCCGTACCCGTCACCGCGTTCTCGAGCACGCCGTCGGCGTCCTCCCCGGGCGGGTCGTCGACCGTCACGGAGTACGTGATGGTGACGGTCTCGCCGGCGGAGACAGGGCCGGTCCACGTCAGGGTCTCGCCCACGGGGGCGAAGACGGGCGTCGGCGGCGTCGAGACGTCCGACGTCGCGGCAGCGTCCGCGTTCCAGCTCGCGTCGTCCAGGACGCCGGAGAGGTCGTCGACGACGACAGCCGGGTCCGCCGCGGTGTAGTCCACCTGCCCCGAGTTGGTCACGACGAGGGTGTACTCGACGGTCTCGCCCAGCGCGACGGATCCGGTCGGCTCCGCGGTCTTGACGACCTCGAGCAGCCGGACCGGCGTCGTGACGGTGCAGTCCGGGTCGGCCGGGTCCTGGTCCGCGTCACAGCTCGACTCGGGCGGGCCGACCACGGTGTTGCCGAGGATCCCGTCCGCGTCGTCGCCCGGTGGGTCGTCGACCGTGACGACGTACGTGACCGTCACCGTCTCGCCCGGGTCGAGCGGGCCCGTCCACGTCAGCACCGGTGCGGAGTAGATCGGCTGCGGCGGGACGTTGGCCACGACGTCGGACGTCGCGACCGGCGTGCCGGTGAGCCGGCCGTCGTCGAGCAGGTCCGAGAGGTCGTCGGTGAGCGTGACGGGAGTGATCGCGGAGTAGGGCACGGTCCCGGTGTTCGTCACCGCGACCGAGTAGGTGACGGCGTCACCGGGCGCCACGGAGGTGCCGGCGTCCGACGTCTTGACGACGTCGAGCGACCTCACGGGCACGGTCACCGTGCAGTCCGGGTCCTCGGAGTCCTCGCCACAGTTGGAGCCCTCGACGAGCACCGCGTTGACGAGCACGCCGTCCGCGGCGTCACCGGGCGGGTCGTCGACCGTCACGGAGTACGTCAGGGTGACGGACTCCCCGGCCGCGAGCGGGCCGGTCCAGACGAGCGAGGGGTCGGTGAACGTGAACGTCCCGAGCTCAGGGTTGGCGGCCGCGTCGTCGTCGTACGTCGCGTCGTCCAGCACCCCGGAGAGGTCGTCCTCGACGACGGCCGGGATCTCGGCGGTGTAGTCCACCTCGCCGGCGTTGAGGACCGTCACGGTGAACTCGACGGTGTCCCCCGGCACCACCTCGCCGACCGCGTCCGAGGTCTTGACGACCTCGAGCTCGGGCTGCGGGATCCGCTCGGAGCAGGCCGGGTCCTCAGGGCTCTGGCCGGGGTCGCAGTTGGACTCCGGCGGACCCACGACGGCGTTGTCCAGCACGCCGTCCGAGTCGTCCGGCAGCGGGTCCATGACCTGGACGGTGTACGTGATGGTCACCGTCTCGCCGACGGCGAGCGGGCCCTCCCAGGTCAGAACGTCGTCGACGACGGTGGGCGCCGGCGGCGTGCTCCCGGAGACGTCGGACGTCGCCGTCGGCGCGCCGACCAGGTCCGTCTCGGCGAGGACGTCCGAGAGGTCGTCGGTGAGGACGACGAGGTCGGGGTCGACGTAGTCCACCGCCCCGGTGTTGGACACCTCGACGGTGTACGTCACCTGGTCGCCCGGCCGGAGCACGTCCGGGACAGACGCCGTCTTCACGACGTCCAAGGAGCGCACCGGGGTGGAGGTTCCGCAGTCCGGGTCCTCGGAGTCGTCGGCGCAGGTCGACTCCGACGGGCCGACGACCACGTTGACGAGCTCGCCGTCGGCGTCGGCGCCCGGCGGGTCGTCGAGCGTGACGCTGTAGGTCAGCGTCACGGTGTCGCCCGCGGCCAGCGGGCCGGTCCACGTCAGCGTCGAGCCCGCAAGCTCGAACGCCCCGCTCTCGGGGTCCGCCGCCGCGTCGTCGTTGTACTCCGCGTCGTCAAGCACCCCGGCCAGGTCGTCGGAGACGACGACGGGCTCGCCGTCGGTGTAGTCGACCGCACCCGTGTTGGTGATCTCGACCGAGTAGGTCACCGTGTCGCCGGCGAGCACGGAACCGGCGTCAGAGGCGCTGGAGTCCTTGACGATCTCGAGGGAGCGGACCGGGACCTCGGTCACGCACGCCGGGTCGACGGGGTCGTCGGCAGGCGCGCAGCTCGACTCCGGCGGGCCGACGACGGCGTTCTGCAGCAGCGCGTCGGAGTCGGCACCCGGCGGGTCGTCCACGGTCACGGAGTACGTGAGCTCGACCGAGGCGCCGGCGGCCAGCGGACCGGTCCACGTCAGCGTCGAGCCCGCAAGCTCGAACGCCCCGCTCTCGGGGTCCGCCGCCGCGTCGTCGTTGTACTCCGCGTCGTCGAGCACCGCCGACAGGTCGTCGGAGACGACGACCGGGTTGACGCCCTCGACGTAGTCGACGGCCCCGGTGTTGGTGACCGCCACGGTGTACTCGACCTCGTCGCCCGGAGCCACGGGTCCGGCGGCGTCCGAGGTCTTCACGACGTCGAGGCTCGCGACCGGGACCTCGGTGTTGCACTCGACGTCAGGGTCGTCCACCTCGCAGTTCGACTCGTCCTGACCGATCACCGTGTTGTCGAGGATCCCGTCGGCACCCGGTCCGAGCGGGTCGTCCACGGTGACCGAGTAGGTGATCGCCACGGTCTCGCCGAGCGCGAGCGGACCCTCCCAGTCGATCGTGGGGTCCTGGTACGTCGGCTCGGGCGGGGTGCTGACGACCACGTCGGAGGTCGCCGCCGCGTCGTCGTTGTACTCCGCGTCGTCGAGGATCTCGGTCAGGTCGTCGAAGAGCATCGCCGGGTCGAGCAGCGTGTACGCGTACCCGCCGGTGTTCGTGATCGTGATCGTGTAGGCGACGTCGTCCCCCGGGGTCACGCCCTCGGACGGGTCGACGGTCTTCTCGATGTAGAGAACCTTCACCGGCGTCGTGGTGGCGCACTCCGCACCCTCCTCACCCTCGGCACAGTTGGACTCCGCGGGGCCGGTGACGACGTTGTCCAGCACAGCGTCGCCCGCGGGCGGGTTGTCCACCACGAACGAGTACGTCAGGGTGACCGTCTCCCCGACGCCGACGGGACCGGTCCAGGCCGGCCCCGTGAACGTGCCGCCCGCACCACCGTCCGAGGCGTCGTCACGGTACGTCGCGTCGTCCTCGACGTCGGTGAAGTCGTCGGTGACCGTCAGCAGACCGTCGGTGTCGTCGTAGGGCACCTGGCCGGTGTTCACGATCGTGACGGTGTACCCGACGACGTCGCCCGGCTCCACCGGGCCGTCGGGCGTGACGGCCTTGGAGATCTCGACCATCTTCACCGGGGTGCTCGTCATGCACGCCGGGTCGGCGGGGTCTGCGCCCTCGGCACAGTTCGACTCCGGCGGACCGGACACGACGTTCGCCAGGAGGCCGTCGCCGTCCTCGGGCGGGTCCAGGACGGTCACGGTGTAGGTGATCGTGACGGTCTCGCCGACCGCGAGCGGGCCCGCCCACGCGAGGGTCGCGGTGCCCTCGTCGAAGGTCGCCGCGGGCGGCGTGCTCCCGTCGACGTCGGAGTCCGTGGTCACCGTCCCGAACGACGCGTCGTCCAGGACGGCCGACAGGTCGTCGGAGACCTCGAGCAGCGAGTCCGGGTCCTCGTACGGGGCGTCCCCGGTGTTGGTCAGCGTGACGACGTACTCGACCTCGTCACCGGGAACCACCGTCGACGGCGCAGAGGTCTTGGTGATCTCCACCTCGCGGGGCGGAATCGTGACGGTGCACTCCGGGTGATCACCCGTCGGCAGGCCGTCCGGGCCGGCCACACAGTTGGACTCGGGCGGACCGAGCACGGTGTTGGTGAGCACGCCGTCGCCCGTCGCAGGGTCGTTCACCGTCACGTCGTACCGCACGGTCACGGTTTCCCCGGCGGCGAGCGGGCCCGACCACGAGAGCACGACTGTGTTCGGGTCGTAGTAGAGCAGCCCCTGACCGTCGGGGTCCGTCTCGAGAGAGGCCTCGTCGACGGTCGCGTCGTCGACGACGTCGGTCAGCTCGTCGGTGACGACCATCGGGTTGGCCGCCGGGTAGTCGAACGTCCCGGTGTTCTCGATCTCGATCTCGTAGGTGACGACGTCGCCCGGCTCCGCACCCTGCGGGTCCCCGACCGCGCTCTTGCTGATCGTGACCCCGGGCTGCAGGACGGGCACGACGTAGTCCTCGATCTCGCCGCCGGTCCACTCTCCGGTCGGCTCCGGGTCCGTGTTGGTCCCCGCGAAGAGCCGGATCCGTCCGTACGTGTCCCCGAACGACGACGCGCCGGGGAACGTGAGCTGGTACGTCTGCGAGCCGGTGTTGGCCGGAACAGCGATCGACTGCAGCTCGCCGTCGTCGAACGTGCCGCTGAAGTCGAGGTCGATCCAGGCCGCGAGCGTCGCGTCCTCGGCGCTGTCGTTCACCGCGACGACGTCGACGGTGGACGAGGAACCCTCCACCGCCTGGAACTGTGCCGAGGCGGAGTCCTCGTCGTCGACGGTCCCCGTGGTGTCGTCGCCGTCGGCAGCCGTGGTCGGCTGGCCGTCCTCCTCGACGTCGACCACGTCCCCGAGGCGCAGCGGCGCCTGCTGAGTAGTCTCGTCGAAGTCCAGGACGACGTGCCGCGCGCCGTCGGCGGCCAGCGTGGTGCCGTACGTGTCAGGCGCGTCGCCGAAGTCGTAGTCGGCGTCGATCAGCTCGATCTGCCAGTCCTCGACCTCGCCGTAGTCGTAGCCGAGCCCGCTCGTCATGCCCGCGGTGTACGAGGTACGCAGTCGCAACCAGGTCTCGCCGAGCACCGCGTCGGCCGGGACGGACCACGGCAGGTCGTAGACACCGGTCTGCGCGTCGATCCCGATCTCCACGCCCTCGTCGTCCTCGAACGTGCCGCTGCCGTCGAAGTCGATCCAGCCCGCGAGGAACCCGACCTCGCCGCCCTCGTTGGTCACCGGGACGTTGAGCTCGATCGACCCGTCGTCGATCGAGAGCGCCAGGCCGGCCGGCAGCGCGTCGTCACTGTCGAGGTCCGTCGGCTGCCCGTCGGTCTCCGCGGTCATGGTGCTGCCCAGCATCAGTGCCGGGTCGTCGGCGTCGGGCACGATCCCGTGGAACGCGCCGCCGTCCTGGGCCAGGGTCTCGTAGGACTCGGGTGCGTCGCCCCAGTCGAGCGGCAGCGGGCCCGGGCATCGCGCGCCGTCGTTGCCCGACGACGCGGGGCCGTAGGCGAAGAACACCCAGGGCTCGCCGGTCCCGTCCGTGGCCGTCGTCGCCGGGTCGATCCGCCAGATGTGGCCCGTGCCGTTGTTCGCCGCGTAGATGAACCCGTCGGCGTCGGCGTAGATCGCCCCGAACTCCGTGTCGAGGTTCTGCCGCACCGAGTTGGTGCCGTCGGGGGCCTGCAGGCGGTTGCCGCCGGTGTCGAGGTTCGGCCGGCCGACCAGTGTCTCGCTGCCCGTCGCCGGGTCGAACTCCCAGAGGAAGGAGTTGAGCGTGCTCGAGTTGTTGCCCACGGAGTAGAACTTCTCGGTCACCGGGCTCCACGCCCAGTCCGCCCCCAGCGTGTTCGCGTTGTCGCCCGACCCGGTCGAGCCGCCGTTCACCACCTGAAGGTAGGTCGCGGACGCGGGGTCCATGTCGATCGCGGCCCACAGCGACCCGGTGTTGTCGAACTCCCGGATGTACCAGAGTCCGTCGCCGTCGACGTCGCCGGTGTTGACGCCCTGGGGCTCCGCGAAGCCGTTCGCGTTGCCGTCGTCCCAGGGCCAGCCCAGGTTCACGACCTCCGAGAAGTCCGGGGAGACCGTGTAGATCTGCGGTCCGCCGTCCGCCGAGACCTGATAGCCCACGTACCAGCCGGTGGCCGGGTTGAAGCCGACGCCGTTCAACGCCGGCGGGACCGTGCCCTCGTCCGTCTGACCGCCGGTGACCAGGTTGATGGAGGTCACGCCGGTCTCGCTCGCGGGCGGGGTGAACTGCCAGAGCGTCGCCTCGAGCTCGCACTCCGGCGGGTTCTGCACGAAGGTCACGTCGGCCTCGCCCGGAGGGTTCAGGCCGACGAGACCACCGTCCTCGGGGAAGTCGTCGGGCCCGTTCGTGTACACCCCGGGGACGTCCGAGGTGACGCCGACCGTGATCTGGCAGGAGACGAGGTTCTCGCCGGTCAGGTCGCCGCCGCTGACCGCGATCCGCTGCCCGGTGTTCTCGTCGATCGCCGCGTCGCCGCAGGTGTTCTCGAAGACGTTGCCGGTCAGCTCCAGGTCGGTGCTGCTGAACTCGTCGACGAACGCCCAGTCCTCCTTGGGACCCGAGGGCTCCGTCGGGTCCGTGGGGTCGTAGGTGTTGGTGATCGTGAAGGTCAGCTGCGACTCGCTCCCCGTCGGGTACGGGCCGGCCGAGAACTCCTTGTCGATCTTCGGCGTCGTGTCGAGGATCGTGATGTTGTCGAACGCCGTGTCGTTGCCGACCCCTGAGGTCTGCAGGTTGTCGATCTGGACGCCGAGCGTGTCGCCCGTCGAACGGACGGCGGTGTCCCCGATCCACGTCGCGATCCGGGTCTGGCGCGACTGGTTCGACACGTTGCTCGGCGGCACGACGACCCCGTTGTCGGCGTCGCGCGCGACGTCGCACGTGTCCACGGGGGTACTGAACGCCTGGGTGACGCTCCCGTCGGACTGCGTGACGTTGAACTGCGGGAGGGCCCCGACCGCGCCCGCGGTGTTGCAGCTCTGCGACGCCGTGTCGATCGAGAACTGGTAGAACCGCCCCGGGTCGACGGTCAGAGGCTGCTCGAACTCGAGCATGGTGCCCGGTGCGAGGGTCGCGGCACCCGCGTTGGTGTACGAGGAGACGATGTGGTTCTCGTCGGCGTCCTGCGCCGGGAAGACGCCGAGGTACGGGTACTTGGCGTTCTCGTGCCACTCGCCCATCGCCCGCGCCATCGACCGCAGTCGGTTCCACCAGGCGCTGTCGGTCTGTCCCCCGGTCGGTGCGCACCCGTCCGTCGGGTTGAGGAGCGGGTCGGCCCAGAACCGGGGTCTCGGGGAGTCGTAGGTCGTGGCCTGGTAGCTGACGGTCCCGTGCGCGGCGACGATGATGCCGTTGCAGTAGTTGCCGGCCGCCCAGTCCACGTCGGCGGTGTACGTGACGTCCAGCGGCGTGCCGTCGGGCTGGACCAACGACGACGTGTACCCCGCCTGGTAGTTGGCCTCGCTGCCGTCCGCGCCGTACGGGAAGTCGGTGAGCGTCTGGACGAAGTCGCCGGCGTCCCAGTCGTTCTGGTTCGAGCCGGATCCCGCCTCGTCGGGCTCCTGCCACGTGACGTTCTCGAAGTTCTCGTGGTAGACGTCCTCGGGCGCCTCCATGACGCCGGGCTGCCCGGGGACGGCCTCAGCGGCCAGGAGGTCCTGCGCGAGCGGCTCGTAGACGACCGGCGCCGCGACGAGCCCGAGCGTCAGCACCAGCGACGCGCCGACGCCCCCGGCCACACCCCGGCCGATCGTCCGGCTCGAGCGTCTGGTTCGTCGCATCTGGGACCCCACGTCACGTCGCGTGGTACACCGCCGTACACGGCGCACCGTGTCCCAGTTGTCACATAGTACGGAGCGCTCTGCAAAAGATCGCGGTGCCAGAATGTGCAGTAAAGGGGAAGAATTGTCGAGTTGGCTAGATTAAGTCCCGACATATAGGTGTTTTAAAGTATCAAATCTTCACACCGCCGAAGCGTGTTCGTGATGATTCGTCGAGTCGACGACATCACGCGGAACGGGCCCCGCCGCCTGAGCGACAGGGCCCGCCACCTCGCGACGGTCCGCCGCGTCGCCGGGGTCTGCTCAGCCGAGCAGCTTGGCCTTCGCGGCCGCGAACTCGGCGTCGCTGAGGATGCCGGAGCTCTTGAGCTGGGCCAGGCGCTCGAGCTGCGCCATCAGGTCGTCCCCGCCACCGGCGGACGTGACCTGTGCGGGAGCCTGCGCCGCCGGTACCTGCTGCGCAGCAGCCTGCTGGGCCGCCGCCTGCTGCGCAGCGGCCTGCATACGCGCCTGCTCCTCGGCGGCAGCACGCTGCTGCTCCTCGTAGTTCGCCTGCTGCCGGTTCATCTGCCGGCGCTGCACTCCCCCGGACACCGCGGTCGCGGTCCCCGAGATCACAGCGGTCCGGGCCATCGTCCCGATCAGGCCGGGTCGTCCCACGCGTCGCACCATCGTCGTTCTCCTTCTGGTCGTGTGTTCGTCGGTCGTGTCGCGGAGCGGTCCGCGGCCGGTCAGTCGGAGGCGGCGTCGAGCGCCACGATCTCGTTCACGACCTCGGCCGAGATCCGCTCGCTCGACATCACGTAGGCGCCGGACTCCTCGACCGCCGTGACGAACCGGCGCGACCACGTGTGCTCGACGACGAGCACGATGGCGGCTGTTCCTGGGGCGATCGCCTCGGCGACCTCTTCGAGGTCCTCGGCCCCGGCGAGGCCCGGCGCGTCGAGGCCGAGCTCGGCGAGACGCGGGAACTCCTCCGTCAGGTCCTCCAGCTCGCGCGTCGTCAGCTCGCCCTCGGTGTCGACGGAGATGTAGGCGACGTCGAGCAGGTCCACGACGTCCGACTCGACCAGCCGGCGCGTCTCGGCGACGAGCGCGTCCGGGACCCCCGCCCCCGGCAGTGCCACGACGACGAACTCGACGGGCCCGAAAGTTCTCTCAGCCATGCTGTCTCCTGATGCTCGGATGTGTGGTTCCGCACCGATCGTTGCACCACCGCGGCTCCAGGGCATCCGGGACCCGGCACGTCCACGAAACCTCCCCGAGGGCGGGGCAGGGGACGCGGGCGTGGGCCCTGCCGCGGTTGCGGCAGGGCCCACGCCCGTCCTTCATGCGTCTGGCAGGGCTAGAGGGACCCGACACCTCCTGCGTCGTCGTGGCCGTCGTGGCGGCGGCGTAGGCGGCCGCTGCCCAGCAGGGCTGCTCCGCCGATCAGGAGCAGGAGCACCAGGGCGGCCAGGGCGGCGATCTGGGCACCGGTGACCGGGAGCGAGGGGCCCGGGGTGGGTGTGGTCGGGGGTGTGACGGTGAACTCGTGCTCGTCGCACGGCTGACCGTTCTCGTCCACCCCGTCGGTGCACTCACCCGGGTCCGGCGGGGTGATGTCGCCACAGTCCGGGATCGTGGTGCAGCCCGGGCCCGAGGGCTGGAAGACGACGTTGAGCACGTCGCCGTCACCCTCGCCGGTCAGCGTCACCGAGTACGTCAGGGTCACCGACTCACCTGCGGCGAGCGGCCCGGACCAGAACAGCTGCGGCGACTCGAACGCGAACTCCCCGACCGCGGGGCTGGCGGACGCGTCGTTGTTGTACGTCGCGTCGTCGAGCACCTGCGTCATGTCGTCGACCACGGTGGCCGGGTCGGTCTCCGTGTAGTCGGCCTCGCCGGTGTTGGTGACCGTGACGGTGTAGGTGACGTCGTCACCCACGGTCACGTCGGTGGCGGCGTCGGACGTCTTGACGATCTCCAGCGGGCGTTCGACGACCGGGACGGTCGTCGAGCAGTCCTCGATCGAGGCCGCCATCGGCAGCACCCCGCCGATCGAGGCACCCGCGGGCGACATCGGCTCGTAGCAGTTCGACTCCGGCGGTCCGACCACCGCGTTGTCCACCGACCCGTCACCGGTGACCGGGTCGTTGACCGTCACCGAGTAAGTGAGCGTCACCGTCGCCCCGGCATCCAGCGGACCCGACCAGACCAGCTCGGGGTCGCTGTAGGTGAAGGAGCCCTGGTCCGGGTCGGCGGCCGCGTCGTCGTTGTACGTCGCGTCGTCGAGCACCCCGGTCAGGTCGTCGGTCACCGTCAACGGCTCCTCGGACGTGTAGTCCGCCCCGCCGGTGTTGGTGACCTGCACCGAGTAGGTCACGACCTGCCCCGGCACGGCCTGCTCACCGGCGTCGGAGGTCTTGACGATCTCGACCTCGCGCACCGGCGTCGTGGTCGAACCACACGGCTGCCCGTCCGGAGTCGACCCGTCGACACAGCCCTCGGGGGGCTCGATCGGCGGCAGCGACTCACACCCGTCGGGGTCGGTGCACGGCTCGGTCGGGGGCGCGTACGCCGTGTTGGCCACCACTCCGTCACCCGTCACCGGGTCGTTGATCTCGACCGTGTAGGTCACGACCACCGCGTCACCGGCAGCCAGCGGACCGACCCACACGATGTACGGGTCGAGCTCGGTCAGCGTGCCCACCTCCGGGTCGACCGTCGGGCCGTCGACCACCACCGCGTCGTCCAGGACGTCGGTCAGGTCGTCGACCAGCGACGCCGGGTCGGCGTCGGTGAACGAGTAGGCGCCGGTGTTGGTGAGCGTCACCTCGTAGGTCAGCTCATCACCCGGCGCGGCCGAACCCTCCGGCGTCACCGTCTTGGTCACGTCCAGGTCCTTGACCAACGTGCTCGTCCCGCAGTCGGGGTCCTCCGACCCTTCCTCACAGGTCGAGTCCGGCGACGTCACGACGTTCGCGATCTGGCCGTCACCGGTGGCCGGGTCGTTGACCGTGACCGAGTACGTCAGCTCCACCACGTCGCCCGGCTCGAGCGCGCTCTCCCACACCAGGTACGGATCGGTGAAGGTGAACGTGCCCTGGTCGGGGTCGGCCGACGCGTCACCGTTGTACGTCGCGTCGTCCAGGACGTCCGTCAGGTCGTCCGTGACCACGGCCGGGAAGTCGTCCGTGTACGCCACGGCCCCCGAGTTCTCCACACTCACGGTGTAGGTCACCGTGTCGCCCGGTGAGACGGACTCACCGGCGTCGGACGTCTTGGCGAGCGTCAGGTCGGGCTGCGGGACGATCTCCGTGCAGTCCGGGTCCGCCGGCGTCTGGTCCGGGTCACAGTTCGACTCGGGCGGGCCGACCACGGAGTTGCGCAGCACCTTGTCGCCCTCGTCGGGGTCGTTCACGGTCACCGAGTAGGTGATCGTGACACTCGCGCCCACGTCCAGCGGCCCGGTCCAGGACAGCACCGGCTCGGTGTAGTCGAGCAGGCCCTGGTCCGGGTCGACGGCCGCGTCGTCGTTGTACGTCGCGTCGTCGAGCACGTCCGACAGGTCGTCGGTGATCACCGCGGGGTCGGCACCGGTGTACGGCGCCTGGCCCGTGTTGGTCACCGTGATCTCGTAGGTCACGACCTGACCGCTCTCGAGCGCGTCCGAGCCTCCGTCGGAGGTCTTGACGAGATCGAGCTCACGAATCGGCTCCGAGGTCCCGCAGTCAGGGTCCTCGGACCCGTCCTGGCAGTTGGACTCCGGCGGGCCGACGATCGTGTTGGTCACGACGTGATCACCGTCGACCGGGTCGTCGATCGTGACCGAGTACGTCAGCTCGACGCTCTCACCGGCCACGAGCGGACCGGTCCAGGTCAGCTCCGGGTCGGCGAAGACGAACGAACCACTGGCCGGGCTCGCCGCCGCGTCGTCGTTGTACGCCGCGTCGTCGAGCACCTCGGACAGGTCGTCGACCACGACCACCGGGGAGGCGTCCGTGTAGTCCACCGCACCGGTGTTCGTCACGACCACCGTGTAGGTGACGGTCTCACCCGGTGCGACCGACCCCTCGACGTCGGAGGTCTTGGCAATCTCCAGGGACTGGACCGGCACCGTCTCGGTGCAGTCCGGGTCCTCCGAACCCTCGGGGCAGTTGCTCCCCTCGGGCCCGACGACCGCGTTGTCCAGCACACCGTCGCCCGACTCGGCCAGCGGGTCGTCCACGGTCACCGAGTAGGTGATCGTGACCGTCTCACCGACCGCGAGCGGACCCGTCCACGTCAGGTCCGGCCGCGCATAGGCCGGAGCAGGCGGCGTCGACGTCACGACGGACGACATCGCGGTCGCGTCGTCGTTGTACGTCGCGTCGTCGAGCACGTCGGTCAGGTCGTCGACCATCGTCGCGGGGTTCAGCATCGTGTACGGCGCGTCCCCGGTGTTCTCGATCGTCACCGTGTAGGTCACGACGTCGCCCGGCAGGACCGACCCGGCCGCGTCAGAGGTCTTGGCGACCTCCGCACGGCGCACCGGCACCGTCTCGGTGCAGTCAGGGTCCTCCGAATCCTCTTCACAGTTGGACTCCGGCGGACCGACCACCGCGTTGACCAGCGACGCGTCGCCCTCGTCGGGGTCGTTGACCGTCACCGAGTACGTCAGCTCGACCGACTCACCGGCGGCCAGGCCACCGGTCCACGTCAGCACGGGCTCGGTGTAGTCGAAGACACCCGTGTCGGGGTTCGCCGCCGCGTCGTCGTTGTACGTCGCGTCGTCGAGCACGCCGGTCAGGTCGTCCGAGACCGTGAGCTCACCGTCGGCGTAGTCCACCGTCCCGGTGTTGGTGATCGTCACCGTGTACTCCACGGTGTCTCCGGCCGTGACGGACCCGACCGCGTCCGACGTCTTGACGATGTCGAGCGACCGCACCGGAGTGGTCGTCGAGCAGTCCGGGTCCTCCGTGCCCTCGGGGCAGTTCGAGCCCGGCACGATCACGACGTTCGTGAGCTCACCGTCCGCGCCGGCACCCGGCGGGTCGTCGACCGTCACCGAATAGGTCAGGGTCACCGACTCACCGACCGCCAGCGGACCGGTCCACTGGAGGAACGGGTCGGCGAAGACGAACTCACCGGCCTCAGGCGCCGCCGCAGCGTCGTCGTTGTACGTCGCGTCGTCCAGCACCTCGGACAAGTCGTCGGCCACCTTCAGCGGGAACGCGTCCGTGTAGTCGATCGCACCGGTGTTGGTCACCACGACCTCGTAGGTCACCACGTCGCCCGGGACCACCGACTCACCGGCGTCGGAGGTCTTGACGACCGACGCGGCGTGCTCGGGAATCTCGGCGGTGCAGTCCGGGTCCGCGGGAATCTGGTCCGGGTCACAGTTCGACTCGGGCGGGCCCACGACGGTGTTGGACAGGATCTGGTCGCCGGTCGGCGGGTCGTCCACGGTCACCGAGTAGGTGATCGTGACCGTCTCGCCGGCCGCGAGCGGACCCGTCCAGCTCAGCACCGGCTCGGTGTAGGTCGGCGCCGGCGGGACAGCGCCCGTCGACGTCGCCGCCGCGTCGTCGTTGTACGCCGCGTCGTCGAGCACGTTGGACAGGTCGTCGGTGATCACCACCAGGTCCGGGTCGACATAGTCGACCGCACCGGTGTTGGTCACCTCGATGGTGTAGAGGATCGTCTCACCGGCATCGACCTCACCGTTGTCGTTGTCCGAGGTCTTGACGATCTCGAGCGAACGCACCGGCGTGGTCACCGTGCAGTCCGGGTCCTCGCTGCCCTCGGGGCAGTTGGTGCCCGGCACCACGACCGTGTTCTCCAGCACCCCGTCCCCGGGCTCGGCCAGCGGGTCCTCGACCGTGACCGAGTAGGTCAGCTCGACCGACTCACCGGCCGCGAGCGGACCCGTCCACGTCAGCACCGGCTCGGTGTAGGCGAACGTCCCGCTGTCAGGGTTGGCCGCCGCGTCGTCGTTGTACTCCGCGTCGTCCAGGACTCCCGTCAGGTCGTCGCTCACCTCGACCGGGGTCAGAACCGTGTAGTCGAACCCGCCGGTGTTGGTCACCGTGACCGTGTAGGTCACCGTGTCACCCGCAGCGACCTCGCCGCCCGCATCGGACGTCTTGACGACGTCCAGCCCGCGAACCGGGGTGGTCACCGTGCAGTCCGGGTCGGTCGAGCCCTCCGGGCAGTTCGAGTCCGGGCCCGTGACCGCGTTCTCGAGCACACCGTCCGCGTCCTCGCCCGGCGGGTCGTCGACGGTCACCGAGTAGGTGATCGTCACCGTCTCACCGACCTCCAGCGGACCCGACCACGTGATCGTCTCGGACACGGCGCTGGCCACCGGCGCCGGCGGGGTGGTGTCCCCGTCCGACGTCGCCGCCGCGTCACCGTTGTACGTCGCATCGTCCAGGACACCCGACAGGTCGTCGGTCACCGTCGCCGGGTCCTCGACCGTGTACGGGGCCTGACCGGTGTTGGTCACCTCGACCGTGTACGTCACCACGTCACCCGGGGCCACCGACTCGACCGCGTCGGACGTCTTGACGACGCCCAGCTCACGGATCGGGGTGGTCACCGTGCAGTCCGGGTCTGCCGGGTCCTGCTCAGGGTCGCACGAGGACTCCGGAGGCCCGACGACCGTGTTGGCCAGCACGCCGTCGGCGTCGTCGGCCAGCGGGTCGTCGACCGTGATCGAGTACGTGATCGTCACCGTCTCACCGGGCTCCAGCGGGCCCTGCCACGACAGCTGCGGGTTCTCGTACTGCGGAGCGGGCGGGACGTTGGCGACGATGTCCGACGTCGCGACCGCGTCGTCGTTGTAGACGCCGTCGTCCAAGACGTCCGTGAGATCGTCGACGACGACCGCCGGGTCGAGCAGCGTGTAGTCCACCGACCCGGTGTTCGTCACCGCGATCGAGTACGTCACCACGTCGCCCGGTGCCACCGAGTCCCCGGCGTCCGAGGACTTGTCGATGTCGAGCGAGCGCACCGGCACCGTGTCGGTGCAGTCCGGGTCGTCGGTGTCCTCGTCACAGTTGGAGCCCTCGGCCACCAGCGCGTTGAACAGCACGCCGTCGGCGTCGTCGCCCGGCGGGTCGTCGACCGTCACCGAATAGGTGATGGTGACCAGCTCGCCAGGGGCGAGCGGGCCGAACCACGTCAGCACAGGCTCGGTGTAGTCGAACTCGCCCTGATCCGGGGTCGCGACCGCGTCGTCGTTGTACGTCGCATCGTCCAGAACATCCGTCAGGTCGTCGAAGACGTACGCCGGCACCGCGTCGGTGTACGCACTGTCACCGATGTTCTCGACCGTGACCGTGTACGTCACCGTGTCACCGGGCAGCACCTCACCCACCGCGTCGGACTCCTTGGTGAGCTCGAGCAGCGGCTCGGGGACCGTCTCCGAACACGCCGGGTCCGGCGGGCTCTGGTTCTCGTCACAGTTGGACTCCGGCGGACCCACCACCGCGTTGTCGAGCTGACCGTCCGCATCCGGGCCCGGCGGGTCCGTGAGCGTCACCGAATAGGTGATCGTGACCGTCTCCCCGACCTCCAACGGACCGGCCCAGCTCAGCTCCGGGGCGGTGTACGTCGGCGCCGGCGGCGTGTTGCCGCCGATGTTCGACGTCGCCACGGCGTTGCCGTCATAGTCGGCGTCGTTGAGCACGTCCGACAGGTCGTCGGAGATCTCCACCAGATCCGGGTCGACGTAGTCGACGCCGCCGGTGTTCGTGACCTCGATCGTGTACTCGACCGTGTCGCCGGGCTGCAGGGTCTCCGGCCCGTCAGCAGTCTTGAGGATGTCGACGGACTTGACCGGCACCTGCGTGGTGCAGTCCGGGTCGGCCGGGTCCTGATCCTCGTCACAGTTCGACTCGGGCGGGCCCACCACCGCGTTCTCCAGGTTGCCGTCCGCACCCGCACTCGGCGGGTCGTCGACCGTCACCGAGTACGTGATCGTCACCGTCTGCCCGGCCGCGATCGGACCGGACCAGCTCAGCGTCGGGTCCGCGAACGTCGGGTCGTCAACGGAGGCACCGTCCGAGGACACCGCTGCGGCGTCGTCGTTGTACGTCGCATCATCCAGCACCCCGGACAGGTCGTCCGAGATGTCCGCCGGGTCGGCCACCGTGTAGTCCGCCTCCCCGGTGTTCTCCAGCGTGATCGTGTACTCCACGCTCTCACCGGCCAGGACCTCCCCGGCGGGGTCGGCCGACTTGGTGATGTCGAGCGAGCGCGAGGCCACCGACGTGGTGCAGTCCGGGTCCGCAGGGTCCTGGTCGGGGTCACAGTTGGACTCCGGCGGACCCACGACCGCGTTGTCGAGCAGACCGTCCGCACCGTCGCCCGGCGGGTCGTCGACCGTCACCGAATACGTGATCTCGACCGTCTCACCCGCAGCCAACGGGCCCGACCAGCTCAGCGTCGGGTCCGCGAACGTCGGATCGTCGACCGTCACACCGTCCGAAGACACCGCGGCCGCGTCGTCGTTGTACGTCGCATCATCCAGCACCGCCGACAGGTCGTCAGAGATCTCCACCAGATCCGGGTCGACATAGTCCACCTGCCCGGTGTTCTCCACCGTCACCGTGTACGTCACCACGTCACCAGCAGCCACCGAACCATCAGCGTCCGAGGCCTTGGTAATGTCCAGCGCCTTGACCGGAACCTGCGGGTTGCACTCAGGGTCGGTCGAGTCCGGCGGACACGTCGACTCCTCAGGGCCCGTGACCGCGTTGTCCAAGATCCCGTCACCCGTCTCGGACAGCGGGTCGTCGACCGTGACCTGATACGTGATCGTGACCGTCTCACCCACATCCAACGGACCCGTCCACGACAGGACCGGATCGCTGTACGACGGCACCGGCGGAGTGTTCGCCACGATGCTCGACGTCGCGTCCTCGCTGCCGTCCACGTACGTCGCGTCGTCCAGCACGTCCGTCAGGTCATCGGTCACCGTGACCGGGTCCAGGGCGGTGTAGGCATACCCGCCGGTGTTCTCGACCGTGATCGAGTACGTCACCGTCTCACCGGCCAGCACCTCATCACCGGGGTCGGCAGACTTCGTGATCTCCAGCGACTTGATCGGCACCTGAGGGTTGCACTCCGGCGCGTCCGGGGTGTCCTCACAGTTCGAGAACGGTGCGCTCACGACGTTGTCCAGCACCCCGTCCCCCGTCTCGGACAGGGGGTCCGCGACGGTCACCGTGTACGTGATCGTCACCGTCTCCCCTGCCGCGAGCGGACCCGACCAGGACAGCTCCGGCTCCGTGTACGACGGGGCAGGCGGCGTGTTGCCGTCCACGTCGGACGTCGCGGCCGCGTCGTCGTTATACGTCGCATCATCAATCACACCCGACAGGTCATCCGAGACCGTCGCCGGGTTGGACTCCGTGAAGTCGACCGCACCGGTGTTCTCCACCGTGATCGTGTACGTCACGTCCTCGCCCGGGGCAGCCTCGTCCGTCGAGGCGGTCTTCTCCACCGCCAGCTCCGGCTCGACCACCGTGACCAGATAGTCCTCCACCTCACCACCGGTCCACGCACCCGTCGGCAACGGCGTGTCATTACCGCCCGCGAACAGGCGCAGACGCAGATACGTGTCATCCGTCGACGTCGGAGCGGGCAACGTCAACGCATAGTCCGCCGCCCCCGACTCGGCCGGCACCGCCACGACATCGCTGATCTCACCGGTGTCGAAGACACCGTTGTTGTTCACATCCAGCCACCCGACCAACGTCGCGTCCGTCAGGCTGTCGTTCGTCGCCGTCACACTCGTCACGAACGGGCTGTCCAGGCCCGCCACGACGGGCTCGGCGATCGCGGCCTCGTCGTCGACGTCCGCGAGGTCGTCCCCGTCAGCACCGACCGTCGGAACCCCGTCCTCCTCCACATCCACCGTGGTCGAGTCACCCAGCATCAACGGAGCCGTGTTCGTCGTGTCGTCGTAATCGATCACCCCATGGCTCGCACCACCCGAGGCATCCAACGTCCCGAACGAATCCGGGGCGTCACCGAAGTCGCGCGGGAGCTCTTCGAGGGTGATCGGCCAGTCCTCGACCTCACCCGAATCCACACCCGGACCGATGTCCGACGTGTCCGTCGGGAGATCATCACCCGGCACCAGCGCCGCACGAAGACGCAGATACGAATCACCCGGCACCGCATCCGCCGGCACCGACCACGTCAACACCGCATCACCCGTCGCCAGACCCGTGTCGATCACCGACCGCTCATCCTCGTCAAACGTGCCGCTGAGGTCGAAGTCGATCCACCCCGCCAACGCCGCACCATCAGACGAGTTGTTCGTAATCGGAATCGTCAGAGTCGACTCGTCCGCGTCGACGTTGACCGTCGGGTCCTCGGTAAACGCATCATCCTCATCCAGCCCCGCCGACACATCAGGCTGACCGTCCGTCTCGATAGTGACCGTGTCACCGATCGTCAGCAGCGGGTCCGCCGGGTCGTTCGTGACGCCGTGGAAGGGACCGGTGGACTCGAGAAGCGTCTGGTAGCTGTCGGGCGCGTCACCGAAGTCGATCGGCAGCGGTCCCGGGCATCGCGACCCGTCGTTGCCTCCGGATGCCGGGCCGTAGGAGAAGAACGCCGCGGGCTCCGTGGGATCGTTCATGTTGAAGCGCCAGATCTGGCCGGTCCCGTTGTTCGAGGCGTAGAGGAAGCCGGAGTCGTCGGTGTAGGTCGCGCCCCATGCCTTGCCCCCACCCGGAGGGTTCGACGGGTTGATGTTGTCTGGAGCCTTGATCACGCCGTAGTTGTTCTCGTTCACGAGATTCACGTTGTCGACCGACGGGTCCAGAGAGAAGAGGACCGTTGAGTTGTTGCTCGAGTTGTACCCGACCGACCACAGCTTGCCGTCGTAGTACGACCAGTCGTCGCCGGGCTGAAGGTTGTTGTTTCCCGTGCCGTACGACGTGTCGCCGTCGAGCACGCGCATGAAGGTCGGCGAGGACGGGTCGACGTCCACGGACAGCCACGCTGCTCCCGTGTTCTCCGAGGTCGAGCCGTACCAGATCCCCTCCGGCGAGACGTCGCCGATGTTCACCCCTGACGAGAACGACCCTGTTCCGAACGGGACGTCGTCGAAATTCGGACTGCCATACAGCACCTGCTCCGAATAGTCCGGCGAGGTCGCGACGATCTCGGGCGATGTCGTCGACTCGTTCAAGTTTCGACTGCCCCAGAACCAGCCGTCCAACGCGCTGTACCCCACGGCGTTGATGCTGTGCTCGGGGACCTCACCCTGGTCGACATAGTCACCCGTGATCAGGTTGAGGTCGAAGACCGTCGTCGGCGGGCTGTCATCCGTGGCCTGCCACAGTTGTGCGGTCGACGAGCACTCGACCGGCTCGACGTCCTCGAACGCGATCGACGTGTCACCCGGGGGGTTCAGGCCGATGAGTTCCATGTCGTCAGGGCCGTTGGTGTACGTGCCCGCGACGTCGGAGGTGACGCCCACCGTGACGGTGCAGCTGACGAGGTTGGGGTCGACGAGGTCGCCGCCGTCGAGCGCGACCGTGCCCGCCGCCGAGTCGACCGTGACCGTGCCGTCGCCACAGGTCGTCTCCGACGTGCCGGTCAGCTGGAGGTTGGAGTCGTTGATCGTGTCGGTGAAGCCGAAGTCTTCCTTCGGGCCCGAGGGCTCGTCAGGATCGAGCGGGTCGAACGTGTTGGTGATGGTGAAGGTCAGCGTGCCGTCGGTGCCCGTCGGGTAGACGCCGTCACTTCCCGGGCCGGGGTACGAACTGAACTCCTTGTCGATCTTTGGCGTGGTGTCGATGACGACCAGGTTGTCGAACGCGCTGTCGTTGCCGTTCGTGGACGACTGGTCGTTGTTGATCCGGATGCCGAGGGTGTCGCCCGTCGACCGCAGGGCCTGGTCACTGAGGAATGTGCCGACCCGTGTGGTCCGCTGCCGACCGGTGGTGTTCCCGCCCCCGCCGGGACCGTACTGATAGACCGTCCCCAGGGCCCCGGGGTTGCAGGTGTTGATCGCGTTGGAGAAGACAGGGCTCTCCGTCCCGTCCGACTGCTTGAGGAAGATCTGCGGGATCGCACCGTTGCCCGTCGTGACACAGCTCATCGCCGCGATGTCGATCGACGCCTGGTAGTAGCGCCCCGGATCAACGTCGATCGGCTCGTCGAACTCCAGCATGGTCCCCGGTGCGATGTTCGACCCCGCCGTGTACGAGCTGACGACGTGGTTCTCGAGGAAGTCGTCGGGGTCACCGAGGTCTTGGTCGAAGTAGGGGTTCTGATTCTCGTTGAGGTGGTACTGCCCCATGACGTTCGCCAGGAGGCGCACCGCGTTCCACGACGGTGCGTCGCCACAGGCCTGCGCCGGTCCGGCGTTCGGAAGCGCCACGTTGCCGTTGGTGTTTGAGTAGCTCTGGGCCCCGTGCGCTGCAAGGACGAAGCCGTTGCAGTTGGTGCCCGCCGCCCACTGCGGGTCCGCCGAATACGTCGTCGTGCCGTTCTCGTTGACGTACCCAGGCTGGAAGTCGGCCGCGGTCCCGTCGTCACCGAAGGGGTACTCCGTCAGGGTCTGGACGAAGTCGTCGGCGTCCCACGCCGCCTCGTCCGACCCGCCACCGGTGCCCACCGGCTCCTGCCACGTGACGTTCTCGAAGTTCTCGGCGAAGAAGTTGGTCGGCGCCTCCATGACACCCGGGCTGCCCGGGACGGCCTCGGCCGCCGGGAGGTCGTTCGCCAGCGGCTCGTAGACCACGGGCGCGGCGACGAGGCCGAGCGTCAGAACCAGCGAGCCGCCGACGGCGCCGGCCAGACCCTGGCGGCGCACCGCTCTGATCCCGGTCTGGCCACTCCCGCCACGGCGTGCATTCGTCGATCGAGCCACGGTCTTTCCCCCATCGGTGGACGGCATGCTCGTCGGCCCTGACGAGCGCTATGCACACCATTGGCACATTGCATTCTCAGGTTCGCAACAGGAAACCCAGATACCCTCGGTTTCTGTCGGGAAAGACCGATAATTTCTGTCTTCACAAACAACTCCGCCACGCCGCCCGCACGCGAGTAGTCTCCGAGGCATGAGCGACGACGCAGTCCCCCCGCCACGCTCCGGCCCGTCGGGCGCCGAGGCCGAGCGAGACGCGGATCGGCGCGAGTTCCGGCCGATCCAGCACGACACGCGGCGACCCCCACGCTGGCTCCCCCGTGCCCTCCTCTGGACGGGGACGGCCGTCTTCGCCGGAATGTTCGTCTACTACGCGTTCGGCCAGCTGACCGGTTTGCTCACCAACATCCTAATTTCGTTCTTTGTGATGTTGATGCTTGAACCCTTGGTGGTCTGGCTCGTCACCCGGGGGTGGAGGCGCGGCATTGCAGCATTCGTCGTCCTGATCGGGGCAATTCTTACCGCCGGCGTCGTGATCGCCGTCTTCGGGAATCTCTTTGTCCAACAATTGATACAGCTGGTGCAGTCGATCCCGGACGCCTACGAGGAGATCGCCACCTGGGCGGACGGCACACTGGGGACGACGCTGCCGGAGTCTGACGAACTGCTCCGACAGGCGCTCGGAGCCTGGGGGGACGACGTCGCGACGGGCGCGCTGACCATCGGGGCCGGGATCCTCGGCGTCGTGTTCTCGTTCTTCATGATTGCCCTAATCGTCTATTACCTGCTGGCAGCCGGGCCACGGTTCCGGCAGTCGATCTGCGCGTGGCTGACGCCGCACCGGCAGGAGGAGGTGCTCCGTCTCTGGGAGATCACCCAGGTCAAGGTCTCCGACTTCATCAACTCGCGTGTGGTCCTCGCGACGTTCTGCACCGTGGCGACCGGCATCTTCCTGCTCATCATCGACACGCCGTATGCGCTCCCCCTCGCGCTGTTCACCGGCGTGGTCTCGCAGTTCGTGCCGACCATCGGCACCTACCTCGGTGGTGCGCTGCCGACCGCGATCGCACTCACCTCCCAGGGGGTCCCCGAGGCGATCGGCGTGCTCGTCTTCGTGATCGCCTACCAGCAGGTGGAGAACCTGATCCTGGCGCCGAAGGTGACCGCGAGGGCCCTGGAGATGAACCCAGCCGTCAGCTTCGTCGCCGTCATCGGGTTCGGCTCGGTCTTCGGCGCCGTAGGCGCCTTCCTCTCGCTCCCGATCGTGGCCACCTTCCAGGCCGCGGCCAACACCTGGTTCACGCGGCACGAGCTGGTGGAGTCACACCTGCTGCGTGACCCCGAGACGCCGGGCAGCCCGCACGACGGCGCGGGCGACGCGGAGTCCGGGACGTCGGACGACGAGTCGACCCCGTCCAGTCCGGGCCTCTTCGCGAGCCGTGCCGACCGTCGTCGTGCCGCCAACCTGCGGGCCGCCCGCGAGGCCGCGCGGACGGTCGACGAGCGCCGTCGCGACAAGATCGACGAGTAGCGCCCGGCGCGGATGGCCCGACCCTGGCACGACGAAGGGCCCGTCGCCGGTGCGACGGGCCCTTCGTCGTGTCGTCACGGGGTGACGATGTCGAACCAGAAGTCGAACACGTCGAGCAGGGCGACGAACTCGCGGACCGCGGTGATGTCACCGTCGACCTGCACGTCGCCGTTCTCGACGGCGTCCGGGATGTCGGTGGTCCCCAGCACGACCGCGTCCAGGACGGAACGGTCGAACGTCAGGGTGGCCTGGACGTCGTCGGACGTCCCGGGGCGGTGGTTGAGCACCCCGTTGCCGAGCTCGAGGACGTACTTCTCGTCGATGTCGGGCAGGACCACCGCAAAAGTGGACGAGAGGCTCACGGCCTCCGGCGCCTTAATCCGCATCGCGATGTAGTCGAGGAACATCGAGACCGACATGGCGCGGACCGAGTCGGCGCTGGCCGTGACAAGCACGTGCTGCTTGCGGATGCCATCACGCAGCTCCATCGCACCGGTGAGGTAGAAGTTGCGCCACGTGCCGTTCTCCGCCTGGTACCCGAGCTGCTCGAACGTGTCGGCCTGCAGCTCACGGGCCTCGGTGTTCTCCGGCTGGGCGAAGATGAGGTGGTTGAGCACCTCGGCGACCCAGCGGTACTCGCCCTTCTCGAAGTCGGCACGAGCCTTCTCGATGATCGCGTCGGCACCGCCCATGTACTCGACGTAGCGCGGGCCGGCGTCGACGTGCTCGAGCGGGTTGAGCGTCGCGGGGTTCGCGTCGAACCAGCCGAGGTAGTAGACGTACGTCGACTTCACGTTGTGGTTGATCGACCCGTAGTAGCCGCGGTTGGCGAACCGCTGGGCGAGCGCGTCGGGCAGCTCGATCTGCTCGCCGATCTCGACGGGGGTGTAGCCGTTGTTGGCGAGCCGCACCGTCTCGTCGTGCAGGTACCGGTACATGTCCCGCTGGGACTCGATGAGGTCGCGGAGCTCGCCGTTGCCCCAGGTGGGCCAGTGGTGGGAGGAGAAGAGCACCTCGGCGTCGCCGAACAGCTGCAGCATCTCGTGCAGGTGCTTGGACCAGATCAGCGAGTCGCGGATCTTGGCACCACGCAGCGTGTAGAGGTTGTGCTGCGTGTGCGTCACGATCTCGGCGCCGCAGAGGGCCTTGAGGTCGGGGAGGTAGAAGCACATCTCCGCCGGAGCCTCGGCACCCGGCGTGTGCTGGAAGACGATGCGGACGCCGTCGACAGTCAGCTCCGTTCCCGTCTCGGAGATGATGTCCGTCGGGGGGATCAGCGTGACCTCCCCGGCCGACGTGACCTGGCCGAGTCCTGCACCGACGGAACGGTCCGGGCCGTACCCGACGATCTCGCCGTACATGTAGGACTTGCGCCGCGCCATCGCGTTGCCGAGCATCACGTTCTCGCTCACCGACTCCTCGAGGAAGTCCACGGGGGCGATGATCCGCACGTTGCCGGCCTCGACGTCCTCGTCCGTGACGAAGGCCCGCACGCCGCCGTAGTGGTCGATGTGCGAGTGGGTGTGGATGACGGCCGTGACGGGCAGGTCCTCGACGTGCTCACGGATCAGGTCGTAGGCCGCCTTGGTCGGCTCGACGCTGATCGACGGGTCGACGACGATCCAGCCCTTCTCACCACGGATGTAGGAGGCGACGGAGAGGTCGAAGCCGCGGGCCTGGTAGATGCCGTCGGCGACCTTGTAGATGCCCGCCTTGGACACGAGCTGGCTCTGGCGCCACAGTGACGGGTTCACCGTGTCGGGCGACTCGCCCTCGAGGAAACTCCACCGGTCGAAGTCCCAGGCGACGTCACCTTCGTCGGTGAGCACCTGCCCGGTGGCGCGGACGACCAGGCCGCGGTCCGCGTTCTCGAAGTCGGTCGTGTCGTCGAAGGGGAGCTTGTCTCGCACAGCCCGGTTCGCGCGGATGGTGGCCTCGGTGGCTGGCTTTGGTGTGCTCATATCGCTCTCCTTCAAGACGAGTTGGTGAGAATGACGTTACTCCTTCGTTATAATCCTGCAGCGCGGAGGCACGGGCTCCACAGACTCTTCACGAACGCTTTGCCCATTGGTCGGTTTTGACAACCAATCGTCGACTTTCAGACATCGGCCCGATCAACGCGACGCCCCAGCTCCGCTGCGAGCGCCAGAAGGACGATCGTGAGCAGGAGCGCGCCGAGCAGCACCGCGACCAGCACCTCGGGCGTGTCCGTGAAGCTCGTGCCGGCGACGAGGAGCGCGGCCGACAGGTTGCGCTGCCCGGCACCGAGCGACGAGACGACCCGTTGCTCGCGCCCGCTGCCGCCGAGCACCCACCCGGCCAGCAGGCAGACCACCAGCAGCGCGAGCGTCGCGAGGAGGATGCCCGTCCCGAACTGGTCGACGAACTGCGAGAACCCGGCGACGACCGCCGCGACCAGGCCGAGCGCGAGCGCGGTCGACGAGATCCTGTTCAGGGGAGCCGCGGCGTCGGCCGCGTGCGGATACCGGGCCCTGACCGCGAGCGCGACCACGAGCGGCAGCAGCATCAGCAGGACGAGGGGGCGGGCGATGTCCCAGGCGCTGACCTCCACCCCCACGAGCGGGGTGGCGAGAACGAGCGGCACGACGACGACGCTCGCCACCATCAGGAGCACCATCAGTCCGACGGAGTAGGCCACGTCCCCCCGCGCCATCTGCGCGAGCTTCGGCAGGAACGGCGCCCCCGCCGAGACGCCGAGGAGGATCAGGGCCAGCTGGACGGTGTCGTCGAGACCGAACACCTCGCCGATCCCCCACGCCGCGAGCGGGGCGACCACGAAGTTGGCGAGCAGGGCGAAGACCACCACGCGGGCGGACCTCAGCGGTGCCGTGATCTGGGAGACCGTCAGCGAGAGCCCCAGAGCGACCATCGACGTGATCACGAAGGTCAGGATCGCGACCCGTGCCAGGTCGATCAGAAAGTCGCTCATCGTTCTTCCTCTTCTCGGTGCTCGATCTCGTCGGCGACCCGTCGTTCCTCCGCGAGCGCCCACGCGGCCTCGAGCGCGCCCAGGACGGTCCCGGTGTCCCGCACGACGGCGTCGCCGAGCGTGTCGAGGACTCCCGCCTTGCGCAGTCGGTCGTGCAGTGCGCCGCTGACGTCGCAGATGACGACGTGGACGTCGTGCGCCCGCCATGCCTCGATGCGGCTGCGCAACATCTTCAGCAGCGTGGTGGAGGGGACGCCGACGGCGTCCCGGAGGGAGAGGACGATCGCGGCGTCGCGGGCCCCGTCGATGGACGGCCACTGGTCGTCGAGACGGACGGCCTCCGCGAAGAAGCCGTGGCCTGTGTAGTGGAGCACGATCGTCGTCCCGCTGGGCACGGTGTCGGGGACCTCGCCGATCGCCCAGTCGCCGTCCTCGGTGGGGGTGAGGCGGACCAGGCGGCCGGAGCGCGCCGCCTGCACCGCGTAGAGCAGGATCGAGAGTCCCGCGCCGAGGAAGATCGCGACCTGGAGCGGGAGCTGCGTCGTCGCGAGGAACGTGACGATCATCGCGGCCGTCGACGGCCAGGCCGTGCGGACGACCAGCTTGATGTCCGCGAGGCGACCGTGGATCAGCTCGAAGCTGATCACGATCAGCAGGCCGCCGATCACCGCCATCGGGATCGAGCCCGCCACCGGCCCGAGGATCAGCACCATCACCAGCAGCGAGACGCCGGCGAAGATCCCCGCCCACCGCGTCTGCGCACCACCGCTGGTGGCGACGCCCGTCCGCGAGAGCGAGCCGCCGGTGGGCAGCGCGCCGAAGAGTCCGCCCGCGAGGTTCGCGGCGCCCTGGGCACGGAAGTCGCCCGACGTGTCGCCGCGGGACCCGTCGGGGTTCGGGACGGCGGCCCCGATCCCGGCGGCCTGGGCGAGCGCGACGAGCGCGATGGCGAACGCCCCCGAGACGAGCTGCGGTGCCGCGGCGAGCTCCGGGAGGGTCAGAGGAGGCAGGGAGCGGGGGATCGTCGCGATGTCGGAGACGCGGACGACGTCGAGGCGCGCGACGACCGCGACGACGGAGACGACGACCAGCGCGATCAGGGTCGCCGTCGCACGCAGGGGTCGATACGTCCGCACCGCTGCCCACAGTCCGACCGTCGAGGCCGCCACGACGACGGTCATCAGGTCCCAGTCGCCGACGTGCGCGAACGTCTCGACGATCTTGGCGACGGTGTTCGACCGCTCCGGCTCGTACCCGGTCGCGTCCTTCATCACCCCCGCGAGGATCTGTACGGCGATGCCGGTGGTGAAGCCGGTCATGACGGCCGCCGAGACGAACGCCATCGCGGACCCCATGCGCAGCAGGCCCATCAGCAGCATCGCGGCACCGACCATCAGCGTCAGCGTCGCGACGGCGCCGACGTCGCCCGGGTCGAGTCCTGCGTCCGCGAGCACGCTCTTGGATGCGAGCGCGGTCGCGCTCGTCAGCGTCGTGACCATGAGGACCGTGCGGGAGAAGAGCGACCCGACGATCGTCGGCACCGCCCCGGACCACAGGCCCATCGGTGCGGCGAACCCGCCGAGGCTGGCGTACGCCATGCCCTCGGGGATCGAGAAGAGTCCGGTGACGAAACCGCTGGCCGCGTCCCGGGGCGTCGGACGCCCGAACCTCGCTCGTGCGCGCCCCACGTGGTCACCTCCGTCGTACGAACCAAGACGGTTCGCGTCGATCATGGCCGACCTGGACCAATTGTGCGCGCTGGCCGGTCGACGCGTCCCGACGGCGGCTCGACGGCGGGACGCGCCACGTCGCCCGCCGCGGCATGTGACGGTAGTTTGAACAACTCGAAGATCCTCGGTGCGTGCCTTCGTGTCACGTGTCGGGAATTCTGCCCCAGGAGTAGCGTCAGATCGTCCACCGGTCAGCCCTCGACGACACGGGATGTTCAATGCCAGACTCGCCGTCCGACAGCCCGAAGCGACCGCGTCGACGGCTCTTCCAGCACTGGCGCAAGGACGTCCCCGCCGGCATCACTCTCGGCGTCGAGTCGGTGCCGGACGGCCTTGCCGGCGGCCTGCTCGCCGGGGTGAACCCGATCTACGGGCTCTACGGGTACATGATGGGCACGTTCTTCGGGGCGCTCGGAACGAGCTCCGCGTTCATGGCGGTCCAGGCGACGAGCGCGATGGCGGTCGTCGTCGGCGACATCCCCCAGGTCCAGGGCGACGACGGGGACACCGCGCTCTTCACCGTCGCGGTACTGACCGGACTGATCATGCTCGGGCTCGGGCTCGCGGGGCTCGGCCGCGTGGTCCGCTGGGTGCCCAACTCGGTGCTCGTCGGGTTCGTCAACGCCGTCGCGGTGACGATCGTCCTCGGGCAGCTCGACGACATCACCGGCTACGACGGCACCGGCGCCACACGCCTGCACGAGGCCGTCGACACCCTTGTACACATCGGGTCATGGAACTGGTACGCCGTCATCATCGGCGCCATCACCATCAGCCTGATCGTCGTGCTCGAGAGGACGAGGCTCGGTGCGCTGGGCATGGTGGCCGCCGTCGTCCTCGGCTCGCTGATCGCCGTCCCGCTCGGTGGTGTCCCCATCCTGTCGGACATCGCCACGGTCCCGGCCGGCCTGCCGGGCATCACGCTCCCCGACCTCTCCCTGATCGCCGAGCTGCTCGTCCCGGCCGCGTCGCTCGCGTTCGTCGGCCTCGTGCAGGGCGCCGCGATCAGCGCGTCCACACCCAACCCGGACGGCACCTACCCCGACCCCTCGGGGGACTTCCGTGGGCAGGGCATTGCCAACATCGCCTCCGGCATGTTCTCCGGGATGCCGGTCGGTGGCTCGATGTCGGCCACGGCGATCGTCACCCGCGCCGGGGCCCGCACCCGGCTCGCCCTCTTCGTCGCAGGCCTGACGATGGCGGTCGTCGTCCTCGCACTGTCCGACGCCGTCGGCCAGGTCGCGATGCCCGCGCTGGCGGGCCTGCTGATCGTCGTCGGCATCCGGAGCTTCAAGGTCTCCGCCGCCAAGAGCGTCCTACGCACCGGCGGTGTCCAGGCGACGGCGATGCTCGTGACGTTCGTCCTGACGATCCTGATCCCGCTCCAGTACGCGGTGCTCGTCGGCGTCGGGACCTCGCTCATCCTCTTCGTCGTCAAGCAGTCCAACAAGGTCACGCTCCGCCGCTGGATCCCGAACCCCGACGGCAGCTTCACCGAGGAGGACCTGCCCTCCGAGCTCGGCCACGAGCAGATCGTCGTCATCCGCCCGTACGGGTCGCTGTTCTTCGCCGCGACCCCGATCGCGGAAGCCCAGCTCCCCGCCGTCGGCGCGACCACGGACCGGTGCGCCGTCCTGCTCAACCTCCGCGGGAAGGAGGAGCTCGGCTCGACCTTCATCGCCCTCGTCGACCGGTACTCCGAGCGTCTCGCCACCGCGGACTCGCGCCTCTACCTCGTCGGCGTGAGCGCCGACCTCGCCGCACAGCTCGAACGCACCGGGACGACGGCCAAGATCGGCCAGGACCGGATCAGGATCACCACCACCACTCTGCGCGAATCCACCCTGCGTGCCGTTCACGACGCACGCGCCTGGCAGGAGGAAGACTGATGCGACTCGGAGAAGCACTGCGCGGGGGCACTCCCCGCAAGGACCTCATCGCCGGACTGACCGTCTGGGCGGTGCTCGTCCCCGAGGCGCTGGCGTACGCGACGATCGCTGGCGTCGACCCCGTGGTCGGCCTCTACGCCGCCGTCCCGTCCCTGATCCTCTACTCGGTGTTCGGCACCTCGCGCCGGCTCGTGGTCGGCCCGATGGCCGCGAGCGCCGCCCTGTCTGCCGCCGTCGTCGGGGCGCTGCATCCGGGCGACGACGCCGCGTTCCTCGCCCTGACCACGGGGGCGGCCCTGGTCACCGGCCTGCTCTGCATCGTCGCGGGCGTGGCACGCCTCGGCGTGCTCGCGTCGTTCGTCTCCGAACCCGTGCTCAAGGGCTTCATCATCGGCATGGCGATCGTCATCATCGTGGGCCAGGTGCCCAAGCTGCTCGGTCTCGACTCGGTCGACGGGAACGCCGTCGAGAAGACGATCGGCGTGTTCGGCGAGCTCGGCGACATCCACGGGGCGTCCGCCCTGCTCGGGATCGCGGCCCTGGCCCTCGCGCTCTCGCTGCGGCGGTGGGCGCCCAAGGTCCCGGGGGCGCTCGTCGTGGTGGCCGTGGGTGTGCTGGTGTCGGTGTTCCTCGGCCTGGGCGACCAGGGTGTGGAGATCGTCGGTCACATCGAGCCCGGCATCCCGACGCTCGGGCTGCCGGACCTCGCGCTCTCGGACTACTCCGACCTGCTGGTCCCCGCCCTCGGCATCATGGCCGTCGCGTTCGCGGAGTCGCTGGGCGCCGCCCGCTCGTCCGCGACGACGGAGAAGATCGACGCGAACCGCGAGCTGATCGGCATGGGGATGTCGAACATCGGCTCGGGCCTTGCCGGCGGCATGGTCGTCAACGGGTCGCTCTCCAAGACCGCGGTGAACTCCGCGGCCGGTGGCACGTCCCAGTGGTCGAGCATCGTGGCGGGCATCCTGACCCTGGCCACGCTGCTCTTCCTCACCCCGCTCTTCGAGCCGCTCCCGGAGCCCGTGCTCGCCGCGGTCGTGATCGCGGCCGTCCTCGAGCTCGTCGACATCAAGGCGCTCGTGCGGCTGTGGAAGCTCGCCACCCCGCTGCACGGCGTCCGGTACGGCGGTGCCGCACGGTCCGACTTCTGGGCCGCGGCCGCCACCCTGCTGGGCGTCCTGCTGATCGACACCCTGCCGGGCCTCGTCATCGGCGTGATCATCTCGATCCTGCTGCTGCTCTCGCGGGCGTCGAAGCCGCACATCGCCGAGCTCGGGCAGACCGGGGACCTCTGGGTGGACACCGACCGCGCCACCGCGCACGGGCGGAGCACCACCCCGCACGAGGGCATGGTCGTGCTCCGCGTCGAGGGCGGGATGTTCTTCGCGAACTCCACGATGATCGAGGACTTCGTCGAGGCCCGGGTCGACAAGGACACCCGCGCCGTCGTGCTCGACGCCCAGACCGTCCCGTTCGTCGACGTCACGGCCGCCAAGATGCTCGTCGAGCTGCGCGACAGCCTCCAGAGCAAGGGTGTGACGCTTTACTTGACCCGCGACGTCGGACAGGTCCGCGACCTCATCCGCAACGCCGAGCCGTCACGGGAGTTTATGCCCCACGTCGTGCCCGACGTCCACGCGGCCGTCGCAGCCTTCGACGAGTCGGAGAAGGGGACCTCGGCAGGCGGCACGACGCCGGGCAGCACGCCCGACGCGTAGGTGCGGCCGGGCGCGGGGCCGCGCCGTCCTCCCTGCGTCAGGCCCCGTTCAGCGCGCGCACCCGCTCGACGACGCCGTCTGCCGCGGCCTCGATCTGCGCCAGGCACTCGACGAACCCGTCCTGGTCCCCGTACCAGGGGTCGGCGATGTCCAGGTCGGCGGAGTCGCCGTCGGACGCCGGGGCCGACGGGTCGAAGGCCCGGTACATGACCACGTGGGAGTCGTCGACGCCCGCCGACGCCGCGAGGCGCCGCAGGACGCGCGCGTGCTGAGCCGTCATCGGCAGCACCAGGTCACGGTCGCCCAGCTGCTCCGCGCTCACCTGACGCGCCGCGTGGTCGGGCACCTCGTACCCGTGCTCGCGCAGCACGCGGCGTGCGCGCGGGTCGACGGGGTTGCCGTGCTCCTCGCCCGAGACCCCCGTGGAGTCGACCACCACGTCGTCGAGCCCGGCGTCCGCGAGCCGCGAGCGCAGCACCACCTCGGCCATCGGGGAGCGGCAGATGTTGCCCGTGCACACCGTCATGATTCGCGTCGTCATCGCCCCAGTCTGCCCCGGCAGTCCGACGTCGGAAAATACCTTCCCCTCCGCGCGCGGCAGGCGTAGCGTCGTGGTCACAAGGGAAGGAGGTGGTCCAAGGAAATGATTGATTCCCGGACTCTTGAGGTGGTTGCGCGCTGACGTCGCGCACCGACCGGACGGCAGCTGCCGATCGCGTGTCACCCCCGCGGGGGTGACGTCGGCGAATCCCACGCAGTCACCGGAACCCGCGGGCGTCGTGCCCTCGTCCAGCACGACAGGTGGACCCCCACCGGCCCGCGGGTTCTTGCGTGCCCGGAGCCTGGCGGGACAGCTCAGACGACGGGACGGTTCAGGCGTCGAGGCGGTTCAGACGTCGAGGCGGAACGCCGTCGCCAGGGTCCGCGCCCCCGGTGAGCCGCCCTCGGCGGCCGCAGCCGCGGCGTCGGACACCTGCCGCACCATCCAGGGGCTGAACGCCCACGGCGTGGCCCGCACGGCGGCGAGCACCTCGGCGGCCGGCGCCCACACGTGCTCGGCCACCTCGTCGGGGTTCGGCGTGAGATCCCCGTCGATCCGTGCCACGTACACCGGGCAGATCTCGTTCTCCACGACGCCCGAGGCGTCGACCGCGCGGTAGCGGAACTCCGGCAGCACCACCTGGACGTCACGCACCCGGGTGCCGAGCTCGTGGTCCGCGTGCCGCACGAGTGAGTCCTCGGCCTCCTCCGTCCAGCGCAGGTGCCCGCAGAACGAGTTGGTCCACACACCCGGCCAGGTCTTCTTCACCAGGGCGCGGCGCGTCATCAGCAGCCGGTCGGCATCGTCCAGCAGATAGCAGGAGAACGCCAGGTGCAGCGGGGTCTCGACGGTATGGACGGCCGACCGCCGCACGGTGCCCAGGCGGTTGCCGGCGTCGTCACAGGTCACGACGTGGTCGGGGGCGACGGGGGTGTACTCGCTCATCGCGCCATCGTGCCACGGACGCAGCCCCGTCGGGCCGGACGCCGTCAGGAGGCGCAGCCCTTGACCGTGAGGCTCTGGCCGTCCACGACCGCCGCGTTCTCGGCCGTCGCGCCGTGCACCGTGTACACGTCGCCCTCCTGCGTGACGTCCACCGCCCCGGATGCGTCCCAGCGCGTCAGGTCCACGGACGCCAGGTCGTCGGCCTGCGCCTGGGTGATCTCCCCCGCCGCGACCTGAGCGTCGAGGGTGTCCGACCAGTCGAGGACGACCTCCCACCCCACGTAGAACGGGTCCGAGTGCCCCTCCACCGTCGTCACGGCGCACACGTTGTACTGACTGCTCCCCGTCAACGCGGTCGTGTACGTATAGGTGTCGTCACCGGGATCGACGACCGACGGGAGCCCCGCCGCGTAGTCGCACACGTGCACCGTGGCGGTCTGGCCCGCGCTGATCAGCGCGTTGTTCCACATCTCGTCAAACGGCGCGCCCTCCCCGCCGTCGGTCCCCGAGACGGTCACGACGTCGCCCGGGCTCGCGCCACCCGGCCCCACGGCCCCCTGGAGCTCGTCCGGGAACGACGAGTTGAAGGGCGCGGCCGCGGTGTCGACGTCCATCGCCCAGGCGACCTCGTCGGTGCTGTCCGTGGTGATCTCGACGTCCGCACAGAACTGCGTCGCGCTCCGGATCGTCCACGCAACGTCGGTGATCACGGTGTCCGCGTTCCCGGGCGTGAACGGGCCCTCACCGCCCTCGCCACCACCCGAGCTCCACGTCCCGGCGCTCGCCGAGGAGGACACCACGGCGGCGTCGACCCAGGCGGCCTCGGTGGGAGCGACCGTCCGCGCCAGGAGCAGGGACAGGAGGATCGCGAGCAGGGCTGCACCGGACCACGCACCGGCGCGGATGCGGCGGGTCATCGCCGCGCGCCGTCGGTCGAGACCCCGGCGGTCGAGCTCGACGAGACCCCGACGGTCGAGCTCGACGAGACCCCGACGGTCGAGCTCGTCGAGACCCCGACCCGCGTCTCGACAGGCTCGACGGACGAGACCCCGACGGTCGTCTCGACAGGCTCGACGGACGAGCGGCCGGCGGTCGAGCTCGTCGAGACCCCGTCCCTCGTCTCGACAAGCTCGACGGACGGGCCAGGCTCGACCGGCGGGCCAGGCTCGACCGGCGGGCCAGGCTCGACGGGCGGAACGGACTTCGGCGGCAACATCGTGAGCCCGATGCACGCGGCCACGGCGACGAGCAGCCCGATGACGACGCCGGGCTGCTTCAGCAGCGCGAGCCAACGCCCGGCACCGGGGACCTGCGCGACGGGTGCGAGAACCTCGTCGCCGACCTCGTAGGGTTCGACGTCCTCGCGCTCGTTCGCGTCCCCCTGCATACGGATGGTGGCTCCGCCGTCGTCGTGGTGCTCGATCTCGATCACCCGGTGGGTGACGAGAGAGCCCGTCAGGTCGCTGGGGATCGTGACGACGTCACCGACCTCGACGTCGTCGGTGTCGGTCGGGCGGTCGATCAGGAGGTCGCCGACGGCGATCTCGGGCTCCATCGACCCGGAGACCACGACGACGGGCTGGATCAGCCCGGCGGCGGTCGCGCCCCAGGTCAGGGCACTGAGGATGCCCACGACGGCAAGGACCCCCAGCAGGAGGTTCCCGACGACGCGCAGGAGCTTGCGCACGGGTTCCTCCTCCGGGGGTCGGTGCAGCGGCGGGTGGGTCAGGACTGGGCGGTGAAGGTGATGACGATGCTGCCGGTGTCGCCCTGGTACTCGTCGGGCCACAGGACCGGTGTGGAGACGGTCAGGTCGGCGGTCGTCGTCTCGCCCGGCGCGAGGACAGTGCCGGCGACGGAGTCGACCTCGGCGGTCGCGGGGGTGTCACCGGCGAAGACCTCGCCGGTGGTGGACACCGTCGCGTCCGCGAGGTTCGCGTCGGTGCTGCCGGCGTTGCGGAGCTGCAGCTCGACGGTGCGGGTCTCGCCGGGGACGAGCTCCCCCAGCTCGGACTTGTCGATGACGATCGCGGTCGACTCGTCGTCGGCCTCGGACCAGGTCTCGCCGTCGACGCTGCCCTCGAGCTCGAAGCTCGCGGCGTTGGCGCCCGACGTCATCCAGACGTCGTCGGTCCAGGCCGCGGTGGTCACGGCTGCCCCGATCCCGCCGATGGCGAGGGCCGCGAGGGCGATCTTGGCGCCGGTACGACGGCGGTCGTTGGACTCGGCACCGTGGGCGGGAGTGTGCGTGCTCATGGGTTCTCCAATCAGCCACGGCCGTGGTGCGGCCGGGTCGTCGAGGTGTGGCGGTCGGTCCGCGGTGTCGACGGGATCGGCCTGACGCCGGAGCGGTGCTCGCAGATTTCCGCGTCGTGGCGGGACGTCAGGACTCACTGTAGGTCCGCTGAGGACTGCAATCCTGGGGATTGCACCTTTCTTCACAAACATTGACCCGACGTTCACACTCTTTCCGCACGCACGCCGCCCCGAGCCTCGCGCCGGACCCCAGACGGTCGACACCATACCCCTTGGGGTATAACGTAGACAGGGTCAGCCCACCCCGACTCGGAGGAGCACGATGGCCGTCCGACCCTCCCCCCGACGGCTGATCGCCGGCACCCTCGCCGCCGCCGTCCTGCTCGCCTGGTACCTCGGCGTCAGCGGGGGCACCGGCGGCCTCGTCCACCTCGCGCTCGTCGCGCTCAGCGCCGGCCTCGGCGGCGCGATCCTCGCGTCCTACGTCCCCGAGCGCGGCGAGGCCTGGCGGAGCACCCTGGGGTGCGGACCGTGCGACGTCGTCGCCGCAGGAACCGTGCTCCTGCCCGCCCTGCTCCTCGGGTCGGCGCCGCTCAGCGCCTCGATGGCTCTCGTCGCTGTCCTGGCCACGACGTTCGGTCTCGTCCGACGACGGGCCGGCACAGCGACGTCGTGCCCGACGTCCCCGCAACCGACCACCGGAGGAACACCATGACCTACACGCTCACCACCACCGTGCCCACCCCGTTCGACGAGACCGTCGCCTCCGTCCGTGAGGCTCTGGCCGCTCAGGGGTTCGGCATCCTGACCGAGATCGACATGGCCGCGACCCTCCGCACCAAGCTCGGGGTCGAGATGCCGCCGTACCTGGTGCTCGGCGCCTGCAACCCGCCGCTCGCCCACCGCGCGCTGCAGGCCGACCCGTCGGTCGGCACCCTCCTGCCGTGCAACGTCGTCGTCCGGGCCGACGGCGGGACGACGGTGGTCGAAGCCGTGGACCCGCACGCGATGATGTCCGTCGCGGACGACGACGAGCTCCGCACGGTCGCCGAAGACGCCGAGCAGCGCCTCCGGGCCGCGCTCGACTCGATCCACACGCCGAGATAGCCCCGGGGCCGCTTCCGCTCGTCAACCCCGCGACGTCGGACGACAATGGCAGCGACTCGCCGCACCTCGCCGACCAGGGAGTAACCATGCCGACCCCGCACCCCGCCGACGCGCACGACCTCATCCGGGTCAGCGGCGCACGTGTCAACAACCTGCGGGACGTCAGCGTCGAGCTGCCCAAGCGACGGCTGACCGCGTTCACCGGGGTGTCGGGCTCCGGCAAGAGCTCGCTCGTGTTCGGCACCATCGCCGCCGAGTCCCAGCGGATGATCAACGAGACCTACTCCGCGTTCCTGCAGGGCTTCATGCCCACCCAGGCGCGCCCCGACGTCGACGTGCTGGACGGGCTGACCACCGCGATCGTCGTCGACCAGGAGCGCCTGGGGGCCAACTCGCGGTCCACGGTCGGCACCGTCACGGACGTGAACGCGATGCTGCGGATCGTCTTCAGCCGCCTCGGCGACCCCCAGATCGGCTCGCCGCAGGCGTTCTCGTTCAACGTCGCCTCCATCAGCGGCGCCGGGGCCGTGACCTTCGAGAAGGGCGGCAAGACCGAGAAGGAGCGGCGGTCTTTCTCGATCACCGGAGGGCAGTGCCCCCGCTGCGAGGGCATGGGGACGGTCACCGACCTGGACCTCACCCAGCTGTACGACGACGAGAAGTCACTGGCCGACGGCGCCATCACCGTCCCGGGATACACGGCCGGCGGGTGGAACATGCGCCTGTACCGCGAGTCGGGGTTCGTCGACCCGGAGAAGCCGATCCGGGAGTACACGGACCAGGAGCTCGCGGACTTCCTGCACCACGAGCCCGTGCGGATGAAGATCGCCGGCATCAACATGACCTACGAGGGCCTGATCCCGCGCATCCAGAAGTCGATGCTCAGCAAGGACCGCGAGGCCATGCAGCCGCACATCCGGGCGTTCGTCGACCGTGCCGTCACGTTCACCGACTGCCCCGAGTGCGACGGGACGCGCCTGAACGCCGGGGCGCGGTCGTCGAAGATCCGCGGCAAGAACATCGCCGACCTCTGCTCGATGCAGATCAGCGACCTCGCCACCTGGATGGACGACCTCGCGGAGCCGTCGCTCGGACCGCTGATCGAGGCGCTGCGCGCGACGCTCGCGTCGTTCGTGACCATCGGCCTCGGGTACCTGAGCCTGGACCGCCCGTCGGGGACGCTCTCGGGCGGCGAGGCGCAGCGCGTGAAGATGATCCGCCACCTCGAGTCGTCGCTCACCGACGTCACATACGTCTTCGACGAACCGTCGATCGGCCTGCACCCGCACGACATCGACCGGATGAACACCCTCCTGCTCCAGCTCCGCGACAAGGGAAATACCGTGCTCGTCGTCGAGCACAAGCCCGAGATGATCGCGATCGCGGACCACGTCGTCGACCTCGGCCCGCGCGCCGGGACCGCCGGCGGCGAGATCTGCTTCGAGGGCACCGTCGACGGGCTGCGCGGCTCCGACACCCTCACCGGCCACCACCTCGACGACCGGGCCTCGGTGAAGGACGCTGTCCGCACGCCGTCGGGCACCCTCGAGATCCGCGGCGCCTCGATGCACAACCTCCAGGACGTCGACGTCGACGTGCCGCTCGGCGTGCTCGTCGTCGTCACCGGCGTCTCCGGGTCCGGCAAGAGCTCGCTGATCCACGGGTCGATCCCGTCAGGCGCCGACGTCGTGTCGGTCGGCCAGGACCCCATCCGCGGGTCGCGGCGCTCCAACCCCGCGACGTACACCAACCTGCTCGACCCCATCCGCAAGGCCTTCGCCAAGGCCAACGGCGTGAAGCCCGGTCTCTTCAGCGCCAACTCCGACGGCGCCTGCCCCACCTGCAACGGCGCCGGCGTGATCTACACCGACCTCGGGGTGATGGCCAGCGTCGAGACCGTCTGCGAGGAGTGCGAGGGCCGACGCTTCCAGGCCTCCGTCCTCGAGTACACCCTCGGCGACGACGACTCCGCGGGCGGCGCCAAGAACATCAGCGAGGTCCTCGAGCTCTCCGTCGCCGAGGCCTCCGAGTTCTTCAGCACCGGGGCCTCGCGCGTCCCCGCCGCCGCGAAGATCCTCGGCCACCTCTCCGACGTCGGGCTCGGGTACGTCAAGCTCGGCCAGCCCCTGACCACCCTCTCCGGCGGCGAGCGCCAGCGGCTCAAGCTCGCCACCCACATGGGCGAGAAGGGCGGCACCTACATCCTCGACGAGCCGACGACGGGCCTGCACCTCGCCGACGTCGAGCACCTGCTCTGGCTGCTCGACCGGCTGGTCGACTCCGGCAAGTCCGTGATCGTGATCGAGCACCACCAGGCCGTCATGGCGCACGCCGACTGGATCATCGACCTCGGCCCCGGCGCCGGGCACGACGGCGGTCGCGTCGTCTTCGAGGGCACGCCGGCCGACCTCGTGGCCGCCCGGGCCGGGCTCACCGGGGAACACTTGGCGGACTACGTCGTCTGACGTTGGTCGAGCCTGTTGGTCGAGCCTGTTGGTCGAGCCTGTTGGTCGAGCCTGTCGAGACCCCTGCCGGTCGAGCCTGTCGAGACCCGTAGACCGAGACCCGGTTTCGACAAGCTCAACCTCCGTCGGTCGAGCCTGTCGGTCGAGCCTGTCGAGACCCCCCGCCGGTCGAGCCTGTCGAGACCCGTAGCCCGAGACCCGGTTTCGACAAGCTCAACCCCCGTCGGTCGAGCCTGTCGAGACCCGCTTGTCCCGGTTTGCACCACCCGCCATCCGCCGCTATCGTCCTGCCCCAGGTCAAGAGCGACCAGCGATACGCCCTCCGCGTGCTGGTCCGGCAACCGCGCCACCCCGCGCACGGTGCCCCAGGAGGAAGACCGGCCCGCCACGACCGTGGCGGGAAGGAGCGAAGGGAGCCACGGATGGTGGAGAAGTACTACCTGCGGATCGACGGAATCCTTGAACACGAGCCGGGTGCGCGTCGTCGCGAGAGGGCACGACGAACGGGCGTGACGCTCATCGAGCACGGCATGCTCTGCACGGCCTGCATGGTCGGCTCGTGGGGCCGGACCGAGCTCAGCCGGAACCGAACGCTATGCAACGTCTGCCACCACTTCGCGCACCATCTGGCCACCGCGGCCGCGACGTCCCCCGCGGACCGGCAGACCATCCTTCACCGGCTGATCGGCCCGTCCGTGAGAGACGATTCTGGCGTGGCTGCCGCGCGCGCCCACCTCAAGGCCCGGGTGCACGGCGTCTTCGACGAGGCGGTGCTGCAGGGCGTCCCGATCGTCGAGCGTCCGACCCGTAGCGGGCCGACGACGCCGGCGATCGGCGTCCGAGACCTACGCCGGAGCGGTCTCGTCTCGGACGCGATGGAGCAGCGAGTACAGCGCTACGCCGACTGGCTCGAGGCACTCGAGCCGACAGACCATGCCGTGCACGCCGAGGCGCTCTCCGCCGTCGCGGGTCTGGGCGCGATGCTGCGTCGTTGGGACAGTGACCAAGAGTTGAAGAACGCCCGACGCCGGTTCCGGGAGTCGCTGAAGCGGCTGTCCGCCGCCTCTCGGAGCGTCGGGGCCGATCTGATCGGCCTGGTCCAGGCGCACCGTCTGCGCTTCCGCTGACGGCAGGTCTCGACAGGCTCGACCGACGGCGGTTGAGCTCGACCGACGGCGGTTGAGCTTGTCGAAACCCGGTCTCGACAGGCTCGACCAACGGAGGTTGAGCTCGACCTGCGGAGGTTGAGCTTGTCGAAACCCGGTCTCGACAGGCTCGACCGACGGTGGTTGAGCTCGACCTGCGGCGCTGGTCCCAACCGGCCGCCCCAGAAACGACGAAAGTCCCGATCCGGTCGACCCGGTCGGGACTTTCATCGTTGCGATCTCCCGGAGGAGACCGACTCTGTGCGCGAGGGGGGACTTGAACCCCCACGCCCTTTCGGACACTAGCACCTGAAGCTAGCGCGTCTACCATTCCGCCACTCGCGCGCGCTGAAGGAGATTAGCACGCAGCGGGCCTGATCCTTGAATCGAGCCCGGCGGGGCGGCCGGTGCGTGCGACAAATAGGACAGCCCGGTGCGCGTGCGCAGAACCTTCACCACACCGTGTCTCGCTCGTGTCGCACCGAGAGGGCCAATGATCGCTCTCGTCGTTACGATCAGTGGGACCGCGCCCGCACCGGGTGGGCGCGGCTGTGGCGTCGTCGCCGTGTGCGTCGACGGGAGGAGGTGGCATGGGCGTCCTAGATCGTTTCGAGCGCGGCGTCGAACGCGCCGTCAACAGCGCTTTCTCGCGTGGGCGTACCGAGGTCAAGCCGGTCGAGCTGGCGAGCGCGCTGCGCCGCGAGGTCGACGATCGTGCCGCCGTCGTGGGCCGCGACAGGACGGTCGTGCCCAACGAGTACACGATCAACCTGTCGGAGGACGACTACACGCAGATCGACGGCTGGGGCGCGGAGACGCTCGCCGACGAGCTTGCCACCAACGTCACGGAGTACGCCGCCTCGCAGCACTATGCGTTCGTCGGGCCGGTGAGCGTGACGTTCGAGCAGAACACGGAGCTCGAGCCCGGCCGCTTCACCCTCTCCTCGGCGACGGTCCGCGGCTCGACGGCGCCCGCGACGTCGTCCCCGGGGGCCCGACACCCCCTGGTGGACATCGACGGTCAGCGCTACCTGTTGACGGGCCCGGTCACCGTCATCGGCCGTGGCTCCGAGGCGGACATCGTGGTGGACGACGCCGGGGTGTCCCGCCGGCACCTGGAGATCCGCGTGACCGGGGACGGTGTGGTCGCGACGGATCTCGGCTCGACGAACGGCCTGTACGTTGAGGGTCATCAGGTTCCAGCCGCTACGCTCCTCGACGGGAACACCTTGACCATCGGGCGCACGCGGATCATGTTCTGGACCGGCGCGCCCACCCGCGACGACGAGGAGTGGTGATCACGCACCGATGAGCGAGCTGACGTTCACCCTATTGAAGCTGGGATACCTGGCGCTGCTGTGGGTGTTCGTGCTCTCGGCGGTCGGTGTGCTGCGCCGGGACCTGTACGGCACGCGGATCACCCAGCGGCGCAAGCGCAAGCCCGCGGTCGCCTCCGGTGCGCCGTCGTCGGGCCCGCCGACGCCGTCGGGCGCCCTGTCGAGCACGCCGCGTCGTCTGGTCGTGACGTCGGGCCCGCTGCGGGGGACGTCACTCCCGCTGGGCGGTCACCCGATCCTGATCGGCCGTGCGCCCGGCTGCACGCTGGTGCTGGACGACGACTACTCGTCGTCGCGCCACGCCCGCTTCTACTCCGACGGCGGCAAGTGGTTCGTCGAGGACCTCGGCTCCACGAACGGGACGTTCGTCCGGGACCAGCGAATCTCGGGTGTGATGCCGATTACCCTGGGTGTGCCCGTCAAGATCGGTCAGAGCGTCGTGGAACTCCAGGGATAGCGGTTTTCGGTGAACATCGCACTGCGGTACGCCGCACGGTCCGACGTCGGACTCGTGCGTGCCAACAACCAGGACGCCGCCTACGCGGGTCCCCACCTTCTTGTCGTCGCCGACGGCATGGGCGGGCACGCCGGGGGTGACGTGGCGTCGTCGATGACCATCGCCGCGCTCGCGCACCTCGACGGCGAGTCGCACGGGCCGGACGACGCCCTCTCCGAGCTGGAGCGCTCGGTCGACGAGGCGCGCGTGGACCTCGTGCAGCGCAGCGAGGAGGAGCCCGACCTGAACGGGATGGGCACCACCGTCACCGCGATGCTGCGCGCGGGCAACAAGCTCGTGATGGCGCACCTCGGTGACTCGCGCGCGTATCTGCTGCGCGACGGCGAGCTCGCCCAGGTCACGACGGACCACACGTTCGTCCAGCACCTCGTCGACTCGGGCCGTATCACGGCCGAGGAGGCCGAGTCGCACCCGCAGCGCAACGTCGTCATGCGCGTGCTCGGCGACTTCGACGTCGACCTGACGCCGGACATGTCCGTCCGGGAGGCGCGGGCCGGCGACCGCTGGCTGCTGTGCTCCGACGGGCTCTCGGGGTTCGTGTCGATCGAGACGCTCGAGCAGACCCTGATCGAGGTGCCCGACATCGACGAGTGCGCCGACCATCTGGTCCAGCTCGCGCTCCGCGCGGGCAGCACGGACAACATCACGGCCGTCGTCGCCGACGTGGTCGACCTCGACCGGCTTCCCGACGGCGCGGGGCCGGGGACCACCGCGCAGGTGGTGGGCTCGGCCGCGAAGGACCACAACCGCGCGACCGTCGCGCAGGACGGTCCCGCCGCGCGCGCTGCCGCGCTGCCGGAGCTGTCGCCCGAGGGCGACCTCGGCGACGCCAGCGACGCACGCGACACCCCCCGTCGTCGCCGATGGGTCCCCGTCCTCGCCACGCTGCTGATCCTCGGTGGACTCGCCGCCGCCGCGTGGGCGGCCTACGCCTGGACGCAGACGCAGTACTACGTCGGTGTCTCGGACGACAAGGTGGCGGTGTTCCAGGGGATCCCCACGTCCATCGGCTCGTTCGAGCTCTCGACCGCCGTCGACGTCACCGACACCGAGGTCTCGGACCTGCCCGACTACCTGCAGACCCGCGTCGAGCAGACGGTCCCGGCCAAGAGCCGCGCGGACGCCGAGGACCGTGCCGCGGGTATCGCGGACAACGCGATCCCGCCGACCGTCGAGGTGGAGCCCAGCCCCACGGAGACGCCGACGACGGGTGATGCCTGATGGTCACCGTCGAGCCCACCGCAGCGCGTCCCGGACGACGGGCCGAGCTCTGGCTCCTGGTCCTCGCGCTCGCGCTCGGGGTGACCGCCTACGCGCAGGTCGCGCTGCGGATCACCGAGACCCTGCCCACCCAGTTCTGGGTGCACACCGTGGGCCTCGTCGTCCTCGCGTTCGGCATGCACATGCTGCTCCGCTGGCGCGCACCGTACGCCGACCAGGTGATGCTGCCGATCGTCGTCGGGCTCAACGGCATCGGCCTGGCGATGATCTACCGCTCCGACCTCGGCGAGCAGGAGAGCGGCACCGACCAGGCGTTCGCCAACGGGCAGCTGGGCGCGACGGCTCTCGCGATGCTCGTCGCCGCCACCGTCATCTTCCTGCTCCGCGACCACCGCACGCTGCGCCGGTACACCTACACGGCGATGGTCGTCGGTCTGATCCTCATCGCGCTGCCCCTCGTCCCGGGGCTCGGCCAGGAGATCAACGGCGCCCGGATCTGGATCACGATCGCGGGCAACTCGCTCCAGCCGGCCGAGTTCGCGAAGATCGCCCTCGCGGTGTTCTTCGCCGGATACCTCGTCACCAACCGTGACACGCTCGCGCTCGCCGGCCCGAAGCTCATGGGGCTGCACCTGCCCCGTGTGCGCGACCTCGGGCCGATCATCCTCATCTGGCTCGCGTCACTGGCCGTCCTCGTCTTCGAGCGCGACCTCGGGACGTCGCTCCTCTTCTTCGGCCTCTTCGTCGCCATGCTGTACATCGCGACGGAGCGGATCAGCTGGGTGCTGATCGGCATGGTGCTGTTCGGCGGCGGCGCGATCCTCGCCGCGACGACGTTCAGCCACGTCTCGTCCCGCATCGACGGCTGGCTGCACGCCTTCGACACCGCCGTGTACGACCAGGGAACGTCCTACCAGCTGGTCCAGGGCCTGTTCGGCATGGCCAACGGCGGCCTCTTCGGCACCGGCTGGGGCAACGGGTACCCGAACCTCGTCCCGTACGCGTACTCCGACTTCATCTACGCCTCGCTGGGTGAGGAGCTGGGCCTCACCGGTCTGCTCGCCATCCTGATCGCCTACCTGATCCTGATCGAGCGCGGTCTGCGCACGGCGGTGGGCGTCCGCGACGGGTTCGGCAAGCTCCTGGCCGGCGGTCTCGCGTTCGTCATGGCTCTCCAGCTCTTCGTCGTCGTCGGCGGCATCACCCGCATCATCCCGATCACGGGGCTGACGCTCCCGTTCGTCGCGCACGGTGGTTCGTCGCTCCTCGCGAACTGGCTAGTGGTCGGCCTGCTGCTGCGGATCTCCGACAACGCCCGCCGCCCGTCGGCCCTTCCGGTCCGCGGGCAGGTCGCGTCCGGGCACCCGCCGGTCGAGCAGGACGTCGAGGAGGTCGACGCCGTCGGCGAGCCCGACGTCGCCCCGCCCGGCCCCGTGCGCGTCTCGGCGGCCGATCAGACCGCGGGCGTCCCGACGGCGGCCGGCGGCCCCGGCCGTCCGGCACAGATCGTCCGCCCGACGTCGCGGCCCGAGTCGGCCAGCGAGGAGACCGCGGCCATTCGGCCGGTCGACCTCGACGCGGAAGGCCGCGGCGGCAACGCTCCGGGAACCGGCCGTCCCGGCACCGTCCCGCCCGCTCCGCCCGTCCCTCCGCCCCCGCCGTCGGGCGAACCACCCACCACGACGGCACCGTCGCCGGAGGTTGACCCGGCGACGTCGGACCGCGACACAGACCCCAGCACGCGCGACGAAGGGAGCGACCGGTGAACGTCCCCATTCGCCGCGTGGCGACCATCGCCCTGCTGATGGTGCTCGCACTCATGGTCTCGACCACGATCATCCAGGTGTTCCGCGCCCCGGACATCTCCGCCGACCCGCGCAACAAGCGGACGATCTACGAGCAGTACGGGCGCGCCCGCGGCCCGATCGTCGTCGAGGGCGACTCGATCGCGAAGTCCGAGCCGGTGGACGACCCGTACCAGTACCAGCGCGAGTACACCGACGGTGAGCTCTACGCCCCCGTCACCGGCTTCTACTCCCTCGTCAACGGCAGCACCGGCATCGAGGCGGCCGAGGACGACTACCTCTCGGGGACGGCCGACGACCTCTGGTTCACCCGGATCAAGGACCTGCTGACGGGCAACACCCCGCAGGGCTCGTCCGTCGAGCTCACGCTCAACGCCGCCGCGCAGCAGGCTGCGTGGGACGGACTCGGCGACCAGGTCGGCGCCGTCGTCGCGATCGAGCCCGCCACGGGCAAGATCCTGGCGATGGTCTCCAAGCCCTCCTACGACCCGAACGTCCTCGCGGACCACGACCTGGGCGCGGCGTCCGACTCGTACTCGGCGCTCGTCGACGACGACACGGACCCGCTGATCAACCGCGCCATCGCCGGCGACACCTACCCGCCGGGCTCGACGTTCAAGCTGGTGACGAGCGCGGCCGCGCTCGAGTCGGGCGACTACGAGCCCGACACGGTCATCCCGGCCCCGGACGTCTACCAGTACCCGAACTCCACGGCGGTCCTGCCGAACTTCGGCGGAGAGCAGTGCGACCCCTCCGGGGAGCAGACGCTCGCCGAGGCGCTCGAGATCTCCTGCAACACCGCCTTTGCGGAGCTCGCGGTGGCGATCGGGGAGGACGCGCTGCGCGAGCAGGCCGAGGCGTTCGGCTACGACACCGACCTGTCCATCCCGATGACCGTCACGCCCAGCCGGTTCCCGGCCACCGACGACCTCGACGAGGCAGGGCTGGCCCGCGCCGGCATCGGCCAGGGCGACGTCTTCGCCACTCCGCTCGAGATCGCGATGACCTCGGCGGCGATCGCGAACGGCGGCGAGCAGATGCAGCCCTACCTCGTCGACACCGTGCGCTCGCCGGACCTCGACGTGGTCAGCCAGACGGCACCGCAGACGCTGCGACAGTCCGTCTCGTCCGAGACCGCATCGGAGCTCACCGAGATGATGCTCGGCGTCGTCGAGGACGGCACGGGGACCGCGGCACAGATCTCCGGCGTCGAGGTCGCGGGCAAGTCGGGCACGGCGCAGCACGGCGACGGGACCGAGAACCCGCACGCCTGGTTCACCGCGTTCGCGCCCGCCGACAACCCGCAGGTCGCGGTCGCGGTGATCGTCGAGGACGGCGGCAGCCAGGGCAGCGAGGCCACCGGTGGCTCCGTCTCCGCCCCGATCGCCAGCGCCGTCATCCAGGCGGTTCTCGGATGACACCTGCCGAGGGCCTCGTCCTCGGGGGGCGCTACACCCTCGTGCGACGGATCGCGATCGGTGGCATGGGTGAGGTCTGGGTGGCCAACGACGGCGCCCTCCACCGGGAGGTCGCCGTCAAGGTGCTGCGCTCCGAGTACGCGGGCAACGAGGACTTCCTCGCACGCCTGCGCACCGAGGCACGCAACAGCGCCGCGCTCTCGCACCCGAACATCGCGCAGATGTACGACTACGGCGAGCAGCAGCAGTCCGGGTACCTCGTGATGGAGCTCGTCATCGGCGAACCCATGGCCGACCTGCTGGAGCGCGAACCCGTGATCGCCCTCCCCCGCCTGCTGCCGATCCTGGCGCAGACGGCACGCGGCCTGCACGCCGCCCACGTCGCCGGGGTCGTCCACCGCGACATCAAGCCGGGCAACATCCTGCTGGACAAGTCCGGCGAGGTGAAGATCACCGACTTCGGTGTCTCGCTGGCCGCCAACCAGGTGCCGATGACCGCGACGGGCATGGTGATGGGCACCGCCCAGTACCTCTCCCCCGAGCAGGCGATCGGTCAGGCCGCGACCGGTGCCTCCGACGTCTACGCGCTCGGGATCGTCGCGTACGAGTCGGTGGCGGGCCGGCGCCCGTTCACCGGCAAGACCCCGGTGGACATCGCCGTGGCGCACGTCAACGAGGCGGTGCCGCCCCTGCCTGCCGCGGTGCACCGCGACCTCGCCGCGCTGATCATGAAGATGCTCGAGAAGGACCCCACCGAGCGTCCCCGCACGGCGGCCGCCGTCGGGCAGGCTCTCGACGAGTTGACGCAGCGCGTCGCCGACGACCCGTGGGGCCGCCGTTCCCGTCGTGGCTCGGTGGGCGCGCACGCCGTCGCCGGGATGGCCGGCCGGCCTTCCGACGTCGGCCCGCACCCGACGACCGACCCCGCCCCGCAGCTCACGTCCATCCCGATCCCCGCGGCCCTGCGGAGTCCGCGCCACGCCGTCGAGCCCGACGGCACCGGGTTCGGTGACGCCGCGGCCGTCGTGGCCGACGCGCCGCCGCCCCCTCCGGCTCCCGCGGCGACCGACGTCGTCGCTCCGGAGGAGAGCGGGCCGCCGGCTCCCTGGCGTCGTCCGGACGACCGCCCCGCGCCCGCCGCGCAGCGCACCCGCGCGCGGGCCAAGGCACCCGAGAAGTCTGCGGAGAAGACGCCGTCGATCCCTCCCCGGCCGAAGAGCTCGGCGTCGGAGGGAGAGGCCGACTCGCCGTCGTACCCCACCCGGCGCGACGTCCACCACTCCACGCGCCGCCCCGCCTCGACCCCGAGCCGGTCCTCGCGGCGGGAGCCTGTGCGGACGTCGACGACGACGGGCCAACGCTTCCGTCTGGGCTCAGGATTGCTGTCGTGGCCGCTGCTGGCCCTGATCGGAATCCTTGTCGTCCTGGTGCTCGCGACCGTTCTGACCGGGGGTGGCGCCGACGACGACGCCGCGCGTTTCACTACCCCCGACGATTTAGTCTCAGATGTCGGAATCGTGACCGTATCGTTGCCAGGACATGCCGTCTCACCGCTCGACAGTGGGATGATGCACACCGTAGCGGAGCGTCAGACGACGCTCTGCCCCGAGACAACACTGAAGGACGTGTGACAGGTGGAGAACGCTCCCCGAGTTCTCGCCGGCCGCTATGAGGTCGGCGAACTCATTGGTCGCGGAGGAATGGCCGAGGTCCACATCGGCCACGACACACGCCTCGGGCGTACGGTCGCAATCAAGATCCTGCGCTCCGACCTCGCCCGCGACCCGTCCTTCCTCACCCGGTTCCGGCGCGAGGCGCAGTCTGCCGCCGCGCTGAACCACCCCGCCATCGTCGCCGTCTACGACACGGGCGAGGACATCCACACGGACACGCAGGGCGCGAGCGTCCACGTGCCCTTCATCGTCATGGAGTACGTCGAGGGCCAGACGGTCCGGGACATCGTCCGCGACGGTCAGTCGGTGCCGATCGAGGAGGCCGTCGAGATCACGGCCGGCGTCCTGGCCGCGCTCGAGTACTCGCACCACGCCGGGATCGTCCACCGTGACATCAAGCCCGCCAACGTCATGATCACCCCGACCGGGGCGGTCAAGGTGATGGACTTCGGCATCGCGCGTGCCATGGCCGACTCCGCGGCGACGATGACGCAGACGCAGGCCGTGATCGGCACCGCGCAGTACCTCTCCCCCGAACAGGCGCGCGGCGAGACCGTCGACGCCCGCTCCGACCTCTACTCCACCGGCTGCCTCTTCTACGAGATGCTCACGGGCCGGCCGCCGTTCGTCGGCGACTCCCCCGTCGCCGTCGCCTACCAGCACGTGCGCGAGACGCCGCTCAAGCCGTCCGACGTCGCCCCCGACGTCCCCGAGGTGCTCGACCGGATCACGCTCAAGGCCCTCGCGAAGGACCGCACCGACCGCTACTCGAGCGCGGGCGAGTTCCGCGCCGACCTGGACGCGGCCTCCCGCGGGACGGCGATCTCGGCGGGTGCGCTCGGCGTCGTCGCCGCCGGAGCTGCTGCCGCCGGCGCCGCCGGGGCCGCCACCCAGGTGATGGGTGCCGCCGACTCGACCCAGGTCATGGGCGCGACGCAGGAGAACCCCTGGGGAGCGACCGCGCTGCAGAACCCGACGTCGGGGACGCAGCCCGTGCCCGTCGACCCGGACGAGGAGGAGCCCAAGAGTCGCAAGGGTCTGATGTGGACCCTCATCGCCATCGGCGCCGTCGCGATCGCCGCGATCGTCGCCTTCCTCCTCCTCGGCGGGGAGAAGGAGGCCACCGAGTTCGAGGTGCCCGCGATCAGCGAGGGCATGACGGTCGACGAGGCGCGGGACCTGGTCGAGGGTGTCGAGGGCGCCGAGTTCACGCTCGACGACCGCCAGCGGGCGGACGACGCCGAGGCCGGGACGTTCCTCGAGCAGACTCCCGAGGGCGGGACGATGCAAGAGAAGGGCGCCGAGATCGTCGGGTACTGGTCCTCCGGGCCCGACTCGGTCGAGGTTCCCGACGTCGTCGGCCAGTCGCAGGACGACGCCCGGGCCGCGATCGAGGCGGCAGGTCTGAAGGTCGGCAGCACGTCGACCGAGGACAGCAGTAGCGTCGCGGCCGACCACGTCATCAGCACCGACCCCGCCGGGGGCGACCCGGTCGAGGCGGGGGCCACCGTGAACCTGACGCTCTCGACCGGCGAGTTCGACGTCCCCGACCTGACCGGCATGTCCGAGGACGAGGCCACGAGCACGCTGAGCGACGCCGGCCTGAACAGCTCGGTCCGGTCGGAGCAGAGCGCCCAGCAGGAGCCGGGCGACGTCTTCCGGCAGGACCCCTCCGCGGGCACCAGCGTCACGGCCGACACGACCGTGACGATCTGGATCGCCGAGGAGCCCGAGGCCGAGACGACGACGGTCCCCGACGTCACGGGGCTGAGCCAGAGCGACGCCGAGGTCAAGCTCCGCCAGGAGGGCAACCTGAACTCCACGGTGACCACCGAGGCGTCCGACTCGGTGGCCGCCGGCCAGGTGATCCGTACCGATCCCGGCTCCGGTTCCGAGGTGGAGGTCGGCACGGTCGTGACGATCGTCGTCTCGACCGGTCCGTCCGGCGAGTCGGACGAGCCGGGCAACGGCAACGGAAACGGGGACGACGGCGGTCCGAACACGGATCCCACGACGGAGCCCGGCGCGGACGGCTGACGCTCCGCCGAGGTAGACCCGCACGCACGAACGGCCCGCAACCACGGAGGTTGCGGGCCGTTCGTACGTCGGTGGACCCGGGCTAGCTCCGGACCAGCGGAGCCATCCCGGCGGAGCGCTCGACGGCACCGATGCCGCCGCAGAGCTCGAGCCAGTTGGCGAGCAGGCGGTGACCGCCCTCGGTCAGCACCGACTCGGGGTGGTACTGCACGCCGTGCAGCGGGAGGTCGCGGTGCTGCAGGCCCATGACGACGCCGTCGGCCGTCTCCGACGTCACCTCGAGCACCTCCGGGACGGTCTCCCGCAGCACGGCCAGCGAGTGGTAGCGGGTGGCCGTGAACGGTGAGGCGAGTCCCGCATGGACGCCGACGCCGTGGTGCTCGACGCGGCTGGTCTTGCCGTGCATCAGCTCCTCGGCGTGCGTCACCGTCCCGCCGAACACCTCGGCGAGCGCCTGGTGTCCCAGGCAGACGCCCAGCATCGGCGTGCGGGACTGCGCACAGGCGCGGATCACGTCCTCGCTCGCGCCCGCGTCGCGGGGGGTGCCCGGGCCCGGAGAGACGAGGACGCCGTCGAACACCGTCCCGTCGACGTCGCGGAACCGGCCGTCCTCGTCCGGGGTGGGGACGGCGTCGTTGCGCACGACGACGGTCTCCGCACCGAGCTGGTCGAGGTAGCCGACGATGGTGTAGACGAACGAGTCGTAGTTGTCCACGACGAGGATTCTGGGGGCCTTCACGGTCGCCATTGTGGTGCACCTTCAGGTCGGAACGGAAGTGGGTGGCTCACGAGGCGACCTCGTCGAGCTGGTCGTCGGGAAGCCGGGCGTAGGAGAGCTCGACGCTCTCGGTCCGCGGCATCTCGAGCCCGGTCTCGTCGGAGATGTCCAGCCCGAGGCCGACGACGTCGACCCAGCTGCGGTAGATCTCGACCGCGTCGGAGTCGTCCATGCCCGCGCGGAGCGCGTCGGGGTCGCCGATGGCCTCGACCACGTACGGCGGGGAGTAGACGCGACCGTGCAGGATCAGGACGTTGCCGACGCAGCGGAACGCCGTGGTCGGCCCGACCCGACGCCCCTGGAGCGTCATCGCCTCGGCACCGCCGGCCCAGAGCGCGTTGACGAAGCCCTGGAGGTCCTGCTGGTGCACCACGAGGTCGTCAGGACGGTAGTCGTCCGACAGCGCGGAGTCGGGTGCGTCGTTGAGGCTGACGCGGACGCCGTCCCCCTCGACGGCGATCGAGCCGGAGACGACGCGCATGTCCGCGGAGGTCCCGTCCGTGGCGTCGACGCCCGCCTCCTCCTGGAGCGTGGAGATCTCGGCGTCGAGGTCGTCGACCTCGTCCTGGAGGTCGGCCACGCGCTCGGACTCCTGCGCGACGAGCTCGGGAAGGTTCTCGGCATGGCGGTCGCTCGACCCGTTGGCGAGGCTCGCGCTGGCCGTGAACATCAGGCCGCAGATGACGAGCACGACGAACACGCTCAGCGCGCTGCGCACACGCGCTCGTGTCAGGTGCTGACTCTTCACCCTGCCCACCTCCTCGACCCGGTCTCCGCCGGATGGTCGGACTCTACGCCCGCGCGCACTACGCTAGTCGACGAGCGACGGTGCGGTTGCGCCGTCCGACGCCCGATCCGTCAAGTCCTCGCAGGAGAACCCGTGCCCGAGTCCAAGCGTCGCAAGAAGAAGGCCCCTTCCACCGTTCCTACGGTGTCGAAAAAGGAAGAGGTCAACCCGCCGTGGCTGCTCCCGACCATGCTGACCCTGATGCTGGTCGGCCTCTCGTGGATCGTCATCTTCTACCTGACCTCCGGGAAGATGGACCTGCCGATCCCCTCGATCGGTCAGTGGAACCTCGCGATCGGGTTCGCGTTCATCATCGCGGGCTTCTCGCTCACCACCCGCTGGAAGTAGGCAGTCCACCCCCGGGGACCGTCGTCCCCAGGGGTGGATAACCTGTGGATAACTACACCGTTGTGGTTCTCTCAGGCGCCGAGCAGGCTCCCGATCGACGGGACCGTCGAGTACTTCCACACCGTGAGCCCGAGCAGCACCACGCCGACGACGGCCGGTGCCAGCCAGGCCACGAGCTGCCGCTTGTCCCGCGGCGCGTACGCATAGGCCGCGCCGAGCGCGAGGCCCACCAGCAGCCCGCCGACGTGGGCCTGCCACGCGATGTTGGGGATGAACAGCGGCAGTGCCAGGTTGATCGCGATCAGCACGAGGATCTGTGACGCGTTGCGGCCCAACTTCTTCATGGCGAAGAAGATCGCGCCGAAGAGGCCGAAGATCGCGCCGGACGCCCCGACGACGGCGGTGCGCCACGAGTCGTCGAACGGGCTCGCGAGCATCAGGACACCCACCTGCCCGCCGACCGCGGCGAGCAGGTACAGCGTGATGAACCGGGCCCGGCCGAACGCCGGCTCGAGGTACTGGCCGACGATCCACAGCGCGTACATGTTGAACAGGATGTGCAGCGGGCTCGTCGAGTGCAGGAACGCGGCCGTGAGGAACGTCCACGGCTCGTCCTGACCGATCGACGGTGCGAACCACCACCGCTCCGTCCACGCCCCGCCCGTGGCGAGCTGGAGCACCCAGCTCACCACGCAGATGCCGATGATCGTCAGCGTCACCACCGGCCGGCCCTGGCGGATCTCGCCGCCGAACACCGTCCGCGCCGAGCGGGTGGTGCGCGCCGACTCCTTGACGCAGTCGACGCACTGGACCCCGACGGCGGCGGGGCGTTGGCACTCGGGGCACGCCGGCCGTCCGCAGCGCTGGCAGCGCACGTACGACGGGCGATCGGGGTGCCGCGGGCAGACGGGAACCTCTCCCGTGCCCTGCGGCGCCCCGGGGGTGGACGCGCTGATGATCAGTCCTCGATGGTGACGGACTTGATCGTGACGTCCTCGACCGGGCGGTCGCCCGGGCGGGTGCGGACGGCGTTGATCTGGTCCACGACGGCGCGGCTCGAGTCGTCGGCGACCTCACCGAAGATGGTGTGCTTGCCGTTGAGCCACGGGGTCAGCGTCGTCGAGATGAAGAACTGCGACCCGTTGGTGCCCTCGGTCTCTCCGGTGACGGGGTTGCGGCGCGAGCCGGCGTTCGCCATCGCGAGGAGGTACTTGCGGTCGAAGCTCAGCTCCGGGTGGATCTCGTCGTTGAACGTGTAGCCGGGGCCACCCGTCCCGGTGCCCAGGGGGCAGCCACCCTGGATCATGAAGTCCTCGATGACGCGGTGGAAGATCAGACCGTCGTAGAACGGGGCGTTGCTCTCAGCGCCCGTGCGCGGGTCGGTCCAGGCCTTCTCGCCCGTGGCGAGACCACGGAAGTTCTCGACGGTCTTCGGTGCGTGGTTCTCGAAGAGCTCGATGCGGATGTCGCCGGCAGAGGTGTGGAGTGTCGCAAACATGTCGACATTCTCGCACGGGCGTGCGGATCCCGGGCCTGATTCGTCACAAGTTGCCGATGCCGGGTGCGACGTATCGGACGGAGTGGCAGAGTGACGTAGAAGATAACCGCGCCACAACGATCGGAGCTCCATGGTGGGAAAAAACCGGAAGTCCGCCAGCACGGCGGCCGCCTCCATCGACACGGAAAAGCTGAAGGCACAGGGCGCACAGCTCGCAGCCCAGTTCCAGGAGGCGCGTGAGCAGGCAGGGCCCGCGGCACGGCAGCTCGCCGACCAGGCGAAGGACGCTGCCGGAGCGGCCCGCGACTGGGCCGCTCCGCGTGCCGAGAAGGCATGGAACGAGAGCGTGATCGCCGCGGCGCCGCGCATCGAGGCCGCCGCCGACAAGGCCGGCCCGGCCATCGACAGCGCTCACGCCAAGCTGCGTGACGAGGTGATCCCCAAGCTCGTCGCGTCGGTCAACGCCGCCGCGGAGAAGGCCGGCGACACGGCGAAGCAGGCGGGCAAGGCGACCATCGCCGCTGCCGACTCCGCCGTCGCGGACCTGCAGAGCAACGTCGAGGCCACGGGCAAGGCCGCCAAGAAGGCTGCCAAGAAGGCCGAGAAGGAAGCGGCCAAGGCCGACAAGAAGTCCCACAAGGTGCTGTGGACGGTCGTCGCCGTCGGTGCCGCCGGGACCGCCGTCGTCCTCTGGCGCCGCGCCCAGCCGACGGACGACCCCTGGTCCGACCCGGTCGAGCCCGCCAGCGTCCCCGCGTCGAGCGCGAGCTCACCGGTGGGCCGTGCCGCGGAGTCGGTCGGCGAGGCCGCCGGGACGGCCGTCTCGAAGGGCCGCGACGCCGCCGACAAGGCCGCCGCGGTCGCCAAGGACGCCGCCGGCAAGGCGAGCCACGCGATCGACGACGCCAAGGACGCCACCAAGAAGGTGGCGGACAAGGCTCGGGGCACGGCCGACAGCGCCGTGGACTCCGCGAAGGACGCGACGGACGACGCCGCCGACGCGACCAAGGACGCCGTCGACGACGGCACCGAGGCCGTCAAGGATGCTGCGGAGAAGTCTGCCGACGCTGCCCAGGGCACGGCGGCGAAGGCTTCCGACGCCGCGAAGTCGGCGGGCTCCAAGTCCTCCGAGACCCCGAAGCCCGGCCCCAAGGGCGGGTCGACGAAGTGACCTCGGGTCGGGTGTAGCCCGACCCTCGGACGAAGGCCGTGCCCCTCGGGGCGCGGCCTTCGTGCATCTCCGCCACTTCCTTGACATCGAGGTACCCCCACGGGGTACTGTGTTGATACCCCCTACGGGTATATGGCAAGGAGTCACGATGACAGACCGCACCCCACCCGCACCCGAGCAGCAGGACGAGCACTCCCTCCCCCTCGGTGAGGTCGACCTCGCCATCTCCGGGATGACCTGCGCATCCTGCGTCGCCCGCGTCGAGAAGAAGCTGGGGGCCGTCGAGGGTGTCGAGGCGACCGTCAACCTGCCGCTCGAGACGGCGCACGTGGTCCTCACCGCCCCGGTCACCGACGACGCGCTCGTCCAGGCCGTCTCCCGCGCCGGGTACACCGCGCGGGTCACCGGACGCCGCTCGACCGACGCGCCCGCCGGTGACCACACCTCCGCCCCGGAGCACGCCGACACCCACGACCCGACGGAGCACGCCCTGTCCGGCCACTCGATGGCCGAGGGGCATCAGATGGTCGAGGGCGAGGACACCTCCGCGCCGACCCCGGACCGCGGAGCCGACCTCAGACGTCGGTTCCTCGTCTCCGCGGTGCTCGCCGTCCCGGTCGTCCTGCTCTCGATGGTGCCCGTCCTGCAGTTCCCCGGGTGGCAGTGGGTCGTCGCCGCGCTCTCGCTCCCCGTCGTGGTGTGGGGCGCGTGGCCGTTCCACGCCGCGGCGTTCCGGGCCGCGCGGCACGGCGCGTCGACCATGGACACCCTGGTCTCGATCGGCGTGATCGCGGCGACCGCGTGGTCGCTCTGGGCACTTCTGCTCGGCGGCGCCGGAGAGATCGGGATGCAGATGGAGTTCTCCCTGCTCCCCTCCCGCGAGCACACGGGACCGCCGGAGCTCTACTTCGAGGTCGCCGTCGTGGTCACGACGTTCCTGCTCGGCGGACGATGGGCGGAGCACCGCTCACGTCGTCGCGCCGGGGACGCGCTGCGTTCCCTCCTGGAGCTCGGCGCCAAGGACGCCGAGCGCGTCCTCACCGACGACGACGGGGCTCCCCGCCGCGAGAACGGGCGGTTCGTCACCGAGTCGGTCGACGCCTCCGACCTCCGCGTGGACGACCTCTTCACCGTGCGCCCGGGGGCCACGGTGGCGACGGACGGCGTCGTGGTCGAGGGCACCAGTGCGCTCGACACCTCCCTGCTGACCGGCGAGCCCGTGCCGGTCGACGTCTCCCCCGGTTCCGACGTCACCGGTGCCACCGTCAACACGTCCGGTCACCTGCTCGTGCGTGCGACCCGGGTCGGGGACGAGACGACGCTCGCCCGCATCGGCCGCCTCGTCACGCAGGCGCAGACCGGCAAGGCCCCGGTGCAGCGCCTGGCCGACCGCATCTCCGCGGTCTTCGTGCCGATCGTCCTCGGGATCGCGGTGCTCACGCTCGTCGGCTGGCTGCTCGACGGCGCCGACACGGCGTTCGCCTTCACCGCGGCGGTGGCCGTCCTGATCATCGCGTGCCCCTGCGCCCTGGGCCTCGCCACCCCGACCGCCTTGCTCGTCGGCACCGGCCGTGGCGCCCAGCTCGGCATCCTGATCAAGGGTCCGGAGGTACTCGAGTCGACCCGTCGCGTCGACACGATCGTGCTCGACAAGACGGGCACCGTCACCGCCGGCGAGATGGCGCTCGAGTCCGTCGTCCCGGCCCCCGGCACCGACGCGGACGACGCCCTCGCCCACGCCGGCGCGGTCGAGGCGCTCAGCGAGCACCCCATCGCGCAGGCCGTCGCCGCCGCAGCCGAGACGACGGCCGACCCGACCGCGCAGACCGGTGGCGACGGCGTCACCATCGGGTCGCTGCAGGCGTTCGACTTCACCTCCACCCCTGGCGGGGGCGTCGAGGCGGTCGTCCGCCAGGCGCACTCGGGCCTCTCCCCCGCGTCCACAGGCCTGGGGACGGGCTCGCTGAACGCGCGCCGCGTCGTCGTCGGCCGCCTGAGCCTCCTCGAGGCGGACGGACTCACCGTCCCGCCCGAGATTCACGACGCCGTGGCCGAGGCCGAGCAGTCCGGTGCCACCGCCGTCGTGGTCGGGTGGGGCGGCGCGGCCCGCGCGGCCCTCGTCCTGCGGGACGCGGTGAAGGAGACCTCCGCCGAGGCCGTCGCGCAGCTGCGTGACCTGGGGCTGCACCCGATCCTCCTCACCGGGGACTCCGAGGCCGCCGCCCGGACCGCGGCCCGCGCCGTCGGGATCGACGAGTCCGACGTGATCGCGCGCGTCCTGCCCGAGGACAAGGCCGACGTCGTGGCGCGGCTGCGCTCCGAGGGCAAGACCGTCGCGATGGTCGGCGACGGCGTGAACGACGCCGCAGCCCTCGCCGGGGCCGACCTCGGCCTCGCGATGGGCACCGGGACGGACGTGGCGATCGAGGCGTCCGACATCACGCTCGTGCGGGGCGACCTCCGCTCCGCCGCGACCGCGATCCAGCTCTCGCGCGACACCCTGCGGGTGATCAAGCAGAACCTCTTCTGGGCTTTCGCCTACAACGTCGCGGCGATCCCGCTCGCGGCAGCCGGTCTGCTCAACCCCATGATCGCGGGGGCCGCGATGGCACTGAGCTCGGTGATCGTCGTCGGGAACTCCCTGCGGCTGCGCCGCGCCGGCTGACGCCCTCCCTCGAGGCCGCTCCCCTCCACGCACGGGCGACGGGTCTCAGGGCCTCGGTCCAGCCCACCGAACTGGTGCTCCTGGCAGACGACGACGAGACGACCTTCCCCTGCCCGACGACGAGTTCTACCTCTCGGTCGCGCCGTACGTCGACGAGACGCACCCGTGCTCGATGCACTCGCTCACGACGTGCACCGGAGAGCTCGGCGGCAAGGAGGTCGGCGTGACCGTCATGGACGACGGCAGGAGCGCGACAGCACCGGTCACGACCGACGAGAACGCGGAGACGTGCCTGACGACCATGCAGCTCTCGGCATAGATCCCTGGCCTGCCGCAGTCCTCCTCACGACGAAGGGCACCGACCGCGACGGTCGGTGCCCTTCGATGGTGGAGCCAGCGGGACTCGAACCCGCAACCCCCTGCTTGCAAAGCAGGTGCGCTACCAATTGCGCCATGGCCCCGCACCTCGCACGATCTGCGAGGTTTGCCGCGTCACTCGAACGTGTCGGTGACCTCGGCCCAGAGGTCGCGCTCTTCAGCGTTCTCCGTGTACTTGCGCCAGACGAAATAACCGACTCCCGCAGCGAGTGCGATGACGAGCAGCTTCTTCATGCGATCTCTCCTCCGTCGGATCGTCCGTGCAGTGGGCCCAGGAGGACTTGAACCTCCGACCTCTTCGTTATCAGCGAAGCGCTCTAACCGCCTGAGCTATGGGCCCGTGCGCCCCAAAGGGCGCGACGGTTGACGATACCTGATCTCAGCCGTCGTTCCCAAACCGGATCACTCGTCGGTCAGTGTGACGTGTATCCCACCGACCGCCGCTGCGACCAGGTTGTAGATGAACGCGAAGATCGTGGCGATCGCGGTCAGGAGCACGAGGTTCACGATCGCGATCAGCGCCGCGAGCGAGAGTGCACGGTCGAACGCGACGTACTGCAGCACGTCGACCGGGTTCTCCTCGCCCACGATGCTCTGCACGAGGCCGTCGATCTCCGTGAAGACGCCGAGCCCGTCGAGGGTGCTCCAGAACATCGCGGTGGCGACAACCCAGAGGATCCCGAGCGCGAACGACATCAGGAACGCCAGCTTCATGACGGACCAGGGGTCCACTCGCGAGACGACCAGCCGGACCCGACGGACCGATCCGTCGACGGCGGCCGGAGCCGTCGCGGTGGCCGTGCCGGTCGTGCCGGCGGCGCTCCACTGCTGGGACGACGCCGGCTGCTCGCCACCCGGCATCGCGCTCGTTCCTTCCGCGCCCGCCGAAGCTCCCTGAGGTGCTTCCTGCGCCCCGGAGGACGCCGTGGCGTTCTCCCGCTGCCCGTAGCGCTCCTGACGGGCTGCCTGCGCCTCGGCCGTCGCGCTGGCCACCCGGTCACGGGCAGAACGCGCGACGGACATGGCGGCAGCGGCCGCCTTCGCGGCCGAGGACTTCACGCCGGCGGTGGCCGACGACGCCGGGACCGTCGGCTGCTCCGTCGTCGCCGGGGGTCCGGGAGGAGTCGTCGTGCTGCCGGGTCGCTCGACCGACTCATCCTGGTCGAACGGCAGGTCGGCGTCCTTGGCGGTGTCCTTCGGCTCAGGAGGCGGGGGAGGCGTGTCGGTCTTCAGCCGGTCGTTGGTCGTCATTCTCAGGCTTCCTCGCTCGTGGCCGCATCCGCATCTGCTGCAGATCCGCCGCCAGTGGCTGGGTCGGTGTCGTCCACCGTAGCGCCATCCTCGGCAAGTCGACTCTCGACGTTCCGCGCGACGGCGATGATCCGGTCGTTCTTGCCCGGCTTCGCGAAGGTCACGCCCTGGGTGTTGCGCCCCGTGAGGTTGACCTCTGCGACCGCGGACCGCACGATCTTGCCGCGCTCCATGATGACGAGCACCTCGTCGTCCGCCTCGGTGATCAGCGCGCCCACGAGATCCCCGCGCGCCTCGACGAGGTTCGCGACCTTGATGCCGAGCCCGCCGCGGCCCTGCACGCGGTACTGGTCGATCGGCGTGCGCTTGGCAAACCCACCCTCGGTGACGACGAAGAGGTCGCACCCTGGCACGACCACGTCCGCCGAGAGCAGCTCGTCGTCCTCGCGGAACTTCATCCCCGTGACGCCCGACGTCGCGCGGCCCAGCGGGCGGATCGCGTCGTCGTTCGCCTGGAAGCGGATGGACTGGCCCTTGCGCGAGACGAGGATCATGTCGTCGGTCGCGTCGACCAGGCGTGCGGCGACGAGCTCGTCCGCCACGCCCTCGTCGTCCTCGCGCAGGTTGATGGCGATCAGGCCGCCGCTGCGGGGGGAGTTGTACTCGCTCAGGCGTGTCTTCTTCACCAGACCGCGGCGGGTCGCGAGGACCAGGTATTCCGCGGCGTCGTAGTCGCGCATGCCCAGCACCTGGGCGATCTTCTCGCCGGGCTGGAACGCCAGCAGGTTGGCCACGTGCTGACCCTTGGCGTCCCGGCCGCCCTCGGGGAGCTCGTAGGCCTTCGCGCGGTACACACGACCGAGGTTCGTGAAGAACAACAGCCAGTGGTGCGTCGTCGTGACGAAGAAGTGGTCGACGATGTCGTCCTCGCGCAGTTGTGCACCCCGCACGCCCTTGCCGCCGCGACGCTGTGCGCGGTAGTTGTCGGAGCGGGTCCGCTTGACGTACCCACCGCGGGTGATCGTGACCACCACGTCCTCCTCGGCGATGAGGTCCTCCATCGAGACCTCGCCGCCGTACGGGAGGATCGTCGTGCGGCGGTCGTCGCCCCACTTGTCGACGATCTCGTCGAGCTCCTCGCGCACGATCTCGCGCTGACGGTTCTCGTCCGCCAGGATCGCGCGGTACTCGGTGATCAGACGCTGCAGGTTGTCGTGCTCGTCGATGATCTCCTGGCGCTGCAGCGCGGCGAGCCGGCGGAGCTGCATGTCGAGGATCGCGCGGGCCTGCCGCTCGTCCACGCCGAGCAGCTCCATCAGGCCGGTGCGCGCGGCGTCGGCGTCGGGGGAGCGGCGGATGAGGGCGATGACCTCGTCGAGCTGGTCAAGCGCCTTGAGGTATCCGCGGTAGATGTGGATGCGCTGCTCGGCCTCGTTGAGGAGGTAGTTGGTGCGGCGGACGATGACGTCCATCTGGTGGGTGGTCCAGTGCCGGATGAAGGCGTCCAGGCTGAGCGTCCGGGGGACGCCGTCGACGAGCGCGAGCATGTTGGCGCTGAAGTTGTCCTGCAGCTGCGTGTGCTTGTACAGGTTGTTGAGCACGACCTTCGCGACGGCGTCGCGCTTCAGTACAATCACGAGTCGCTGACCTGTACGACCCGAGGTCTCGTCGCGGATGTCCGCGATGCCCTGGATACGACCGTCCTTGACGAGGTCCGCGATCTTTAGAGCCAGGTTGTCGGGGTTCACCTGGTACGGCAGCTCGGTGACGACGAGGCAGATGCGGTTCTGGATCTCCTCGACGTTCACGATCGCGCGCATCGTGATCGACCCACGGCCCGTCCGGTAGGCCTCCTCGATCCCGGCGTGCCCCAGCACGGAGGCGCCCGTCGGGAAGTCCGGTCCCTTGATCCGCTGCAGGAGAGCCTCCAGCAGCTCCTCCTTGCTCGCGTCAGGGTTCTCGAGGTGCCAGCGCACGCCCTCCGCGACCTCGCGCAGGTTGTGCGGCGGGATGTTCGTGGCCATGCCGACGGCGATGCCCGAGGATCCGTTCACCAGCAGGTTGGGGATCCGCGACGGGAGGATCAGCGGTTCCTGCGTGCGCCCGTCGTAGTTGTCGCCGAAGTCGACGGTGTCCTTGTCGATGTCGCGGACCATCTCGAGCGCGAGCGGAGCCATCTTGCACTCCGTGTATCGCGGCGCGGCCGCGGGGTCGTTTCCGGGGGAGCCGAAGTTCCCCTGACCCGCGACGAGCGGGTAGCGCATCGACCAGTCCTGGACCAGGCGGACCAGTGCGTCGTAGATCGCCGAGTCACCGTGGGGGTGGAACTTCCCCATCACGTCGCCGACGACGCGCGAGCACTTCGAGAACGAGCGGTCCGGACGGTAGCCCCCGTCGTACATCGCGTAGAGCACGCGGCGGTGCACGGGCTTGAGGCCGTCCCGCACGTCGGGGAGCGCACGGCCCACGATCACGCTCATCGCGTAGTCGAGGTAGGAGCGCTGCATCTCGAGCTGCAGGTCCACGGGCTCGATCCGGCCGTGGTGCACGGCCAGGGCGGCGGCCGCGGCCACCGCGTCCTCGCCGGTGGGTACTGCAGGGGTCTCGGGCGTGGGGTCCTGGTCAGGAGTCTGCTCGTCGGTCACGTGTTACCTCGTCTCGGTTGGGCACCCGGCATCAGGCCGGGCCGTCCTGGGCTCAGAGCGGCGGTGCGCTAGATGTCCAGGAACCTCACGTCCTTGGCGTTGCGCTGGATGAACCCACGACGTGACTCCACGTCCTCACCCATCAGCACGGAGAAGATCTCGTCGGCAGCGGCAGCGTCGTCCATCGTGACCTGCAGCAGGGTCCGGTGCTCGGGGTCCATCGTGGTGTCCCAGAGCTCGGAGTAGTCCATCTCGCCGAGACCCTTGTAGCGCTGGATGCCGTTGTCCTTGGGGATCCGCTTGCCCTCGGCCTGGCCGGCGGCGAGGAACACGTCGCGCTCCCGGTCGGAGTACACGTAGTCGTGCGGGGCGTTCGACCACTTCAGGCGGTACAGGGGTGGCTGTGCGAGGTAGACGTGCCCGCCCTCGATCAACGGCCGCATGTAGCGGAACAGCAGTGTCAGGAGCAGCGTGTTGATGTGCTGGCCGTCGACGTCGGCATCGGCCATCAGGACGATCTTGTGGTACCGCAGCTTGCTGATGTCAAAGTCCTCGCCGATCCCCGCGCCGAACGCGGTGATGATCGCCTGGACCTCCTGGTTGCCCAGTGCACGGTCGAGCCGCGCACGCTCGACGTTCAGGATCTTTCCGCGGATCGGGAGGATCGCCTGGTACTCCGGGTTGCGGCCACGCACGGCGGAACCGCCGGCGGAGTCACCCTCGACGATGTACACCTCGCAGAGCGAGGCGTCGTTCGACTGGCAGTCGCGCAGCTTGCCGGGCATGCCGCCCGACTCGAGCAGGCCCTTGCGGCGCGTGGCCTCGCGGGCCTTGCGCGCGGCCATCCGCGCCTGCGAGGCCTGGATCGCCTTGCGGATGATGTCCCGGGCCTCGGTGGGGTGGGAGTCGAACCAGTCGGTGAGACGCTCGCGGACGATGCGCTGGACGAAGGTCTTGGCCTCGGTGTTGCCCAGCTTGGTCTTGGTCTGGCCCTCGAACTGCGGCTCGCCGAGCTTGACGGACACGACGGCGGTCAGGCCCTCGCGGATGTCGTCGCCCGTGAGGTTGTCGTCCTTCTCCTTGATGATGTTCTTCTCGCGCGCGTAGGAGTTGACGAGCGACGTCATCGCCGCACGGAAGCCCTCCTCGTGCGTCCCGCCCTCGGTGGTCGAGATCGTGTTCGCATAGGTGTGTACAGATTCGGAGTACGCACTTGTCCACTGCAGCGCGATCTCGGCGGAGATGCGCTTCTCCGTGTCCTCCGACTCGAAGTCGATGATCTCCTCGTGGACCAGGTCGACCTTCTTGGCGCTGTTCAGGTGCTTGACGTAGTCGACGAGCCCGCCGTCGTACTTGTACGAGACGACGCGCGGCTTGTGTGCCTCGGCTCCCTCGGTCGCCTCGTCGTCGAGCTCGTCGCTGCCCGTGACCTCGTCGTCGGTGTCGATGTATCCGGGTCGCTCGTCCGTCAGCGTGATGCGCAGTCCCTTGTTGAGGAACGCCATCTGCTGGAACCGGGCGCGGAGGGTCTCGAAGTCGAAGTGCGTCGTCTCGAAGATGGTCCCGTCGGGCCAGAAGGTCTGCGTCGTACCCGTCTCTTCGGTCGCCTCGCCCTGGTCGAGCCCGGTCTGGGGGACGCCTCCGTCGGCAAAGCGCTGCGACCAGACGTAGCCGTCGCGGCGGACGACGGTCTCCACCTTCTCGGAGAGCGCGTTCACCACGGAGATACCCACGCCGTGGAGACCTCCGGAGACCGCGTACCCGCCCCCGCCGAACTTCCCGCCCGCGTGCAGGATCGTCATGACGACCTCGACCGTCGGCCGGTTCTCCGTGGGGTGCATCGCGACCGGAATGCCGCGCCCGTTGTCGGAGACACGCACCCCGCCGTTCGCGAGGAGTGCGACGTCGATCGTGTCGGCGTGACCGGCGAGGGCCTCGTCCACAGAGTTATCCACAACCTCGTACACGAGGTGATGGAGGCCACGCTCTCCCGTCGACCCGATGTACATGCCAGGACGCTTGCGAACAGCCTCAAGGCCCTCGAGGACGGTGATGTTGCCTGCGTCGTACGATCCGGCGTGCGGCTCCTGTGCCTTGACCTCCGGCGTCGTACCAACCACGGGCGAAGGATCGTCGTGAGGGCCGGGAACGGTGGGATTGCTCTGGTTTTCCACGGGTTGAGAGGCTCCTCGTCGTCGTGAGCACCCCACGGGGTGGGGAAACTCACCGATCACGCGTTCCGAACCCCACGAGAGGAGATCGGACCGGTGGGGGCACCTGCACGACCGACCCACGGGGGACCCGGACTGACAGCCCTATCCTACCCGCAAAACCGCAGAAACTGGTGGATGAACGGGCCCGTCCACAGAGTTTTCCACAGGCTTTTCCACCGGGGGCACGAATCGCCTGCTGACGACCATCCGTCGACACCGACCCGCGGGCACGAGGTTCATCCCCACGTGTCGCGCGGGCCCTTTCCTCGGACGGATCTGGGGCCCCGCTTGAAGGACGGGCCGGCGGGCCCGAGCACCGTCAGCTCCGTGACGACTCCGTCCCCCACCTCCTTCGCGATCGTGTTCAGCACCTGCGGGGTCAGGATCCGCATCTGCGTCGCCCAGGCGGTGGAGTCCGCACGGATCACGAGGACCTTGTCGTGGAACGTCTCGGCGACGCAGTGGTTCGCGACGTCGTCGCCGACGATCTCCCTCCACCTGCCCACGACCCCGCCCACCGTGACGTCTGCCGTCCACCCCCGTTGGCGCAGCAGGTTGGTGATGGCGTCGCCGAAGAGCTGGGGGTCGCGCGCGCCGGGCCCCTTGCGCTCGGCGGTCGCCGCGTCCGCCAGCGGGCTGGGACGACGTCGCCCCGGCCGGATCCCCCGTTCCTTCGCCTGGAGCCGGGCACGGTCCAGTGCCGCGCGCGCGACCGAGGCCGGGGGAGTGAGGTCGACGCGCTCGGCGAGGGGACGATGGTCGGCGACAGGTGCGCCGTCGTCCCCGTCCTCCCCCTCAGGCGCGGCCGGGACGGACGGATCACTCACGGGTCACCTCACCCGTCCGGACACGGAAGCGCGCCCCGTCGAGGACCCCGGGCACGTCGTCAGGCACGGCCGCGGTGACCAGGACCTGCCCGGCCGTCGACACAATCCCCGCCAGACGTTCCCGACGGCGCACGTCGAGCTCGGCGAAGACGTCGTCGAGCACCAGGACTGGCTCACCGTGCGCCCCCCAGTCCGCCGCGCCCGCCAGGAGCCGCAGGTCGTCCGGAACCCCTTGCGTCATCACGTGGAAGGAGGCCAGTCGAAGCGCCAGGGCGAAGGACCAGGACTCTCCGTGGCTCGCATAGCCCTTGGCCGGCAGGTCGCCGAGGTCCAGCTGGAGCTCGTCGCGGTGGGGGCCGACGAGGCTGATGCCACGCTCGATCTCCCGGTCCCGGGACTCCACGAGCTGGGCCGAGAACGCGCGCTGGATCTCCGCGACGTCGGGGACGGTGCCGCCGACGCCGGGGGAGAGGTCCTCGACCGTCGGGACGTAGGTGATCTCGGCATTTCCCTGACCGCCGCTGACCTCCTCGTACGCGGACGCCACGTACGGTCGCAGCGCAGCGATCGCCTCGAGCCGCAGCGCGAGGACCTGGGCTCCGAGGTCCGCGAGCCTGTCGTTCCACACCTCCAGAGTCGTGAGCTCGGCGGCGACGTCGCCCCGACGTGCGCGGACGGAGGCCTGCTTGAGCAGGGCGTTGCGCTGACGCAGGACGCGGTCGTAGTCGGAGAGGGTCGCCGAGGCGCGGGGGACCAGGAGCACGGAGAGCTGGTCGAGGAACCGTCGACGGCCTGCCGGATCACCCTTGACCAGAGCAAGGTCCTCAGGCGCGAAGAGCACTGTCCGCACGATTCCGAGGACGTCGCGCGCCCGACCCGGTGCGCCCCTGTTGACCCGCCCCCGGTTGGACCGTCCCGGGGTGATCTCCAGCTCGACGGTCTGGGCCCGGTCTCCCCGGACGACGCGGCTGCGGATCATCGCGCGCTCGGCCCCGGCTCGCACGAGGGCAGCGTCGCCAGAGACCCGGTGGCTGCCGAGCGTCGCCAGGTACCCGATCGCCTCGACGAGGTTGGTCTTGCCCTGGCCGTTGGGGCCGACGAACGCGTTGATCCCCGGGTCGAGCTCCACGTCGGCCTGGGCGTAGGACCGGTAGTCGACCAGCGAGAGATGTGAGACGTACATCAGAGAGAACTGCAGGTGTACACGGTCACCCGTCGGCGGACGGCTTCGTCGCGTGGCCACCGAACTGGTGACGCAGAGCCGCGACCGCCTTCATCGCCGGCGACTGGACCTGACGGCTCGAGAACCGGGCGAACAACGCCGCGGAGATCACCGGCAGGGGCACCGCGTTGTCGATCGCCTCGTCCACGGTCCAGCGCCCTTCGCCCGAGTCGGCGACGAAATCGTCGATGCTGCCGAGTGAGGGATCCTCCTCGAGGGCGGCGACGAGGAGCTCGAGAAGCCAGGAGCGGACGACCGTACCCCGGGTCCACGCCTTCATGGTCCCCGTGACGTCATGGACGACGTCCTTGGCCGTCAACAGCTCGTAGCCCTCGGCGTACGCCTGCATGAGGCCGTACTCGATGCCGTTGTGCACCATCTTCGCGTAGTGGCCCGCACCGACGTCGCCCGCGTGGACGAACCCCTCGTCCCGCGGGCCCTCCGGGCGCAGCGCGTCGAAGACGGGCATCGCGACGTCGACCACGGCCGCGTCACCGCCTGCCATGAGGCCGTATCCGTTCTCCAGGCCCCACACACCGCCCGAGACGCCGACGTCGAGATAGTCGATGCCGTGCTCGGCCAGGACACGCGCGTGCTCGGCGTCGTCGACATAGTGCGAGTTCCCGCCGTCGATCACGATGTCGCCCGCGCGGAGGATGCCGGCGAGCTCCTCGACCACCCCGCGGGTGATGTCGCCGGCCGGCACCATGACCCAGACGATGCGGCGCTCGTCCTCGAGAGCGTCCGCCAGGGCGGTCAGCGAGGGGACGTCGCTGACCTCAGGGTTCTGGTCGTACCCCGTCACCTCGATACCCGCTGCTCTCAGGCGGGTACGCATGTTCGCGCCCATCTTGCCGAGACCCACGATGCCGATGTGCATGAGTACCTCCAGGGTGTTCCAGGACTAGCTGGCGAACCGGATGGGGACCAGCAGGTAGCGGTATCCGGTGGACGGCTCTCCCTCGAGAGACTCCTGCCCGACGAACTCCACCGGCTTGTTCGGGTGCGTGAAGCCGAGGCGGACGAAGTCGGTACCCATGGCGCCGAGGCCGTCCAGCAGGAACTGCGGGTTGAACGCGACCGAGATGTCCTCGCCGTCGAGCGAGGCCTCGAGCGCCTCGGACGCCTGCGCGTCGTCTCCCTGCCCGGCGTCGAGCACGACCTGCCCCTCGCTGAAGGAGAGGCGGATCGGTGTGTTGCGCTCGGCGACGAGCGCGACCCGCTTGGCCGCCTCGATCAGCGGTGAGGTGGCCACGACGGCACGGATCGGGCTCTCGTCCGGGAACAGACGACGGACCGGTGGGTAGTCACCGTCGACGAGCTGCGACGTCGTGTGCCGACCGCCGGCCTCGAACCCGATGAGGTCGACCCCCGCGCCGGTGCTCAGGCCCATGTTGACCTTGCCCGACGAACCGAGGGCCTTCGCGACGTCGTTCAGCGTGCGTGCCCGCACGAGAGCGACCTGGGAGATCGACGGCGAGGCCGGCGTCCACGTCATCTCGCGCAGCGCGAGGCGATAGCGGTCGGTGGCGAGGAGCGTGATGTTCTCGCCCTCGATCTCCATCCGCACGCCCGTCAGCAGGGGGAGTGTGTCGTCGCGACTGGCGGCGACACCGACCTGGGCGACCGCGTGCGTGAACTCGTCGCCGGAGACCGTGCCGCTGAGCTCCGGCATCGCCGGGAGGGCGGGGTAGTCCTCCACCGGCATCGTCAGCAGCGTGAAGCGGCTGGCCCCGCACGTGACGACGACCTTGGACCCGTCCACGGAGACGTCCACCGGCTTGTTCGGCAGAGCACGAGAGATCTCCGCCAGCAGGCGGCCCGAGACGAGCACGGTGCCGGACTCGGAGACGTCCGCCGGGATCTCGGAACGAGCCGACACCTCGTAGTCGAACGTGGAGAGACTCAGCGTTCCCTCGGACGACGCCTCGATACGCACGCCGGCCAGCACGGGTGCCGGCGGGCGGGTGGGGAGCGTTCTGGCAGTCCATGTCACTGCGTCGGCAAGGACATCCCGCTCGACCCGGAACCTCATCCTCGAACCCTCTCGTCCAAATGTCAGTGATCACGGCCGAATCTCGTGATTCACGCGAGATCGACCGTGGTTGCACACTACGCGAGCCAGGGCCTGACGGACATCTGGCGCGACGTCGACTTTGTACCGTTCATCGGCGTCCACAGTGTTGTCCACACTCGTCCACAGAAGATGTGGAAACAGGAAGGTTCTGGATTCGAACACTTGTACACACCTGTGTGCAGTGCTGTGGACAAGTGTGGACAGGGCCGGTGTCGCTGTGGACGCAACGTGGGGTACCTGTGGGCAGAGTGTGGGTAACTTCTGTCGATCCACAGGGGCTGCGACTTGTCCACATTTTCGTGGACAGGATGCACACAGGCAGAACATGCCTCTGACCTGCGAAAACACCGGTTACCCACAAGTTCCACAGCCCCGATGACTACGACGAACTAGTTCTATAGAGGGAAATCTCAAGCACCTTCATGTGGACGGACGGGCCCGAATGCACAGATGCCGCCGTCCACACGGATGTGGACGGCGGCACGGGGGACAGAATCACCGGTGCGGCTGCTGCTTGATCCTGCTGGTGAGCTCGGTGACCTGGTTGTAGGTCGATCGACGCTCCGCCATCTGGTCGGCGATCTTCCGGTTCGCGTGCATCACCGTCGTGTGGTCCCGGCCACCGAACTGCTGCCCGATCTTGGGCAGCGACAGGTCGGTGAGCTCCCGGCAGAGGTACATCGCGATCTGACGTGCCGTGACGAGCACACGTGAGCGCGACGTCCCACACAGATCGTCGATGGTGAGACCGAAGTAGCCGGCGGTCTGGGCGATCACGACGGCGGGGGTGATCTCCTGCGGCTCGTCGTCGGTGATGAGGTCCTTCAGGACGATCTCTGCGAGAGCGAGGTCCACCTGCTGCCGATTCAGGTTCGCGAACGCCGTGACACGGATCAGCGCTCCCTCGAGCTCACGGATGTTCGAGGAGATCTTCGAGGCGATGTAGGAGAGGACGTCGTTGGGCGCCGCGAGGTTCTCCCGGCTCGCCTTCTTGCGGAGGATCGCGATGCGCGTCTCGAGGTCGGGGGGCTGGACGTCGGTGATGAGACCCCACTCGAAGCGGGACCGCAGTCGAGCCTCGAAGCCCGCGAGCTGCTTGGGCGGCAGGTCCGAGGTGATCACCACCTGCTTGTTCGCGTTGTGGAGCGCGTTGAACGTGTGGAAGAACTCCTCCATCGTCTGTTCCTTGCCCTGGAGGAACTGGATGTCGTCGATGAGGAGGACGTCGACGTCGCGGTACCGGCGCTGGAAGGCGCCCGCCTTGCCCTCACCGATGCTGTTGATGAAGTCGTTGGTGAACTCCTCGGAGTTCACGTACCGCACGCGCACGTGTGGATACAGGTTGTAGGCGTAGTGGCCGATCGCGTGCAGGAGGTGGGTCTTGCCGAGGCCGGAGTCCCCGTAGATGAACAGAGGGTTGTAGGCCTTGGCCGGGGCTTCGGCGACCGCCACCGCCGCGGCGTGGGCGAACCGGTTGGAGGCTCCGATGACGAACGTCTCGAAGATGTACTTCGGGTTGAGACGCGACGGCTCGGCCTGCCGGCGTGGCTCGGGGCTCCTGCGGCTGGGCGCCACGTCCGCGGGGGAGGGACGCTCGAAGGCTTCGTCGTCGCCGTCGCCGTCGTCGCCGTCGGCGTCCAAGGCGTCGGACCCCGTGGCGAAGGGGTCGGCGTCCTCGCCCTGTGACGGCGGTCCTGAGCGACGTGGGGACAGGAACGCGGGAGACTCCTCGACCGAGTCGGGGGAGGGCCCCGTCGGCGGCTGGACGTCCATGTCGGGCTCGACCGAGATGGCGAACCGGACCTCCGTCCCCAGCACGGACGTCAGCGCTTCGACGAGATCGTCGCGGAGGCTGGACTCGATGAACGTCCGCACGTGATCTGCGGGCACGGCGAGGAAGACGTTTCCCTCGAAGACTGCTCGGGGCTTCGCCATCTTGACGTAGCCCATCTGGCGTCGTGTCATGTGGGGGTTGGACCCGAGTGTCGCGATCGTCTGTTCCCAGACCTCGTCGATGCTGACTTCCGCTGCGGGCACGGGGTTCCCTTCCCTGCTGACGGGCTGATGGCTGAGCCGGAGTCTGCCACGCACTCCGGTTTTCCACATAGTTTTCCACAGCCTGTGAGGTCGGTGCCGCACGGCTCAGGGCGCGGTGGTGCGTGCGCTCCGGTCATGGGCGCGCTAGGGTGAGCCGGTTTGACTTGACGCCGCACGGCGGCGTAACGTCATACAGCCGTTCCGAGCAGTTTCGGCGTGCCCGTGAGCCTGAACACCAGGACCGTGCGTCGAACGCTCAGCGGCCACATGAACCTGCAACACCAGTGCATGACCGACCCGCGGTGATGCGCCCCGACCTTGGAGCACCTCGTGAGCAAGCGGACCTTCCAGCCGAACAACCGTCGTCGTGCGAAGACCCACGGCTTCCGTCTGCGCATGCGCACGCGCGGTGGCCGCGCGGTTCTCGCTGCGCGCCGTCGCAAGGGCCGTTCCGAGCTCTCTGCCTGAGAGTGCTTCCACCGGCACACCGACTTCGCCGCTCCCCGGACTTCCGAGCAGCGGTGCGACGTGGAGCGCGTGCCGGTAGTTCAACACTCGTTGTGCACATGCTCCCGGCGTCTGACGACGCCGGGAGCATTGCTGTGCCCACCGTCGGGTTCGTCGTGTCGAAGCAGGTCGGGAACGCCGTCGAGCGGAATCTCGTGAAGCGACGCCTTCGTGGAGCGTTCCGGTCCCACCTCGAGGAGCTCCCGGCGGGATCCACGACCGTCGTCCGTGCGCTGCCCGCGTCGGCCGGCGCGGACTACAGCACGCTGGAGGCCGACCTCGACCGCTGTCTGCGACGCACGCGGACCCGCGGGGGCTCGAGGTGACGGCGCCGACGGCTCCGAGGACCGAATCAGCGGTAGCTCCGCCCCGCGTCAGCGGGTGGCGACGTGCACTCCGATTCGTCCGGAAGATCCCTGTACTCGTGCTCGTGGGCATCGTGCGCGCCTACCAGTCGGTGATCTCACCGATGACGGGTCCCACCTGCAAGTACTACCCCTCTTGCTCGCAGTACGCCCTGATCGCGGTACAACGCCATGGTGCGCTGCGGGGGAGTGGGCTCGCCGCCTGGCGGGTCCTGCGGTGCAATCCGTGGAGCGATGGCGGCGTGGACGACGTGCCAGCGACTCGACGGGACGAGACCACGCACGACCACCACTGAAAGCCGGCTCACCGCAGCACCACGGGTGACCGACCACGAGGAGCACTCCAGCGATGTTTCAGATTCTCTACCCCATCGAGTGGGCAGTCGCATGGATCATGCAACTGTGCCACCAGGGCCTGCTGTTACTCGGGTTCTCCGACGGTCCTGGCCCTGCCTGGGTGCTGTCCATCGTCGGTCTCGTCATCATCATCCGTGTCGCCCTCATCCCGCTGTTCTTCAAGCAGATCAACGCATCCCGAGGCATGCAGCTGATCCAGCCCGAGATGCAGGCGATCCAGAAGAAGTACAAGAACAAGAAGGACCCGGCGTCGCGCGAGGCCATGAGCCGCGAGACGATGGCGCTGTACAAGAAGCACGGCACGAACCCGTTCGCGTCGTGCCTCCCGATCCTTCTGCAGATGCCGATCTTCTTCGCGCTCTTCCGCGTGCTGAACAGCCTGCAGCCGATCGCGGAGGGGAGTCAGGACGCCCTGGGTCCGATCACCCAGGAGGTCGCCTCCGACATCGAGCGCTCGACCGTGTTCGGTGCGCAGCTCTCCGACGTCTTCCTGCAGACCGACTCGATCCAGGCGAAGATCGTCATCGGCTGCCTGATCCTGCTCATGGTCGGGACGACGTTCTTCACGCAGCGCCAGCTCACGATGAAGAACATGCCGCCTGCTGCGCTCGAGGGCCCCGCGGCTCAGACGCAGAAGATGATGCTGTACTTGTTCCCGCTGATCTTCCTCGTCTCGGGTGTGAACTTCCCCGTCGGTGTCCTCGTCTACTGGTCGACCACGAATGTCTGGTCGATGGGGCAGCAGTACTACACGATCTCCCGGATGCCAGCCCCCGGTTCGGAGGCTGAGCGTCGACTGAAGGAGAAGAAGGCCAAGAAGCGGATCGCCAAGGGCCTGCCGCCAGAGGAAGAGACACCTGCGGTGGAGGAGAAGCCCCGCGGACAGCGTCAGCAGCCCAAGCGCAAGAACCGTGCAGCGGGTCCGAAGCCGGCGGCGTCCTCGCAGGGCGCCGCTTCGGAGCAGGCCGGCTCGGATGCGACAGCCGAAGGCAGCGACGACGCTGGCGAGTCCGCCGCGGAGCCGGCATCGGCTCCGCAGAGCTCGTCGGCTCCCCAGAAGCCGAACGGTCAGAAGCCACGTACGCACAAGCCCGGACAGAAGAAGCCTGGACAGAAGAAGTCCGGCGGATCCGGGAACTCCTCCAAGAAGCGTAAGAAGTGATGGACGAGCCGATGCTCGACGCGAAGGGTGAACCCATGTCGAAGGATGAAGCAGCGCCCGCAGTCGACGGAGCGCAGGAGTTGCGAACGCTCGAAGAAGAGGGCGAGATCGCGGCGGACTATCTCGAGGAGCTCCTCGACATCGCGGATCTCGACGGCGACATCGACATCGACGTCGAGAACGGTCGTGCGGCCGTGGAGATCCTGACCGAGGACGGTTCGCTCGACGAACTCGTCGGCTCCGATGGAGAGGTTCTGGAGGCGCTGCAGGACCTGTCCCGCCTCGCGGTCCAGGCAAAGACGGGGGAGCGGAGTCGCCTGATGCTCGATGTCGCAGGCTTCCGCAAGCGGCGCCGGAGCGAGCTCGTGGATCTTGCCGGCATCGCAATCGAGCGGGTGCAGTCGGGTGCCGCGCCCGAGGCGTCCCTCGAGCCGATGAACGCGTTCGAGCGGAAGGTCGTGCATGACGCCGTCGCGGCCGCCGGTCTCCGTTCTGACTCGCGGGGCGTCGACCCCGAGCGCTACGTTGTCGTTCAGGCGGCTGCGGCGGAGTAGCAGCTTCACGAGCAGCATCGCGGGTCTGCCCCGGACAGAAGATCTGTCCGGGGCAGACTTTTGTGGTTCGGCGTGAGGTTTCACGTGAAACGCAGGCGCGTACGTGGCTCCTGCCGTGCCCAGATGGGCCGATCGACAGCATCGGTGCCAGAGGTCGGGAGCTGGGTGATGTGGCTCCGGATCGTGTTAGCGGTCCGGTATGTGATGCCGGGCGACGGTCGCCGGTTCAGGTCTGTGCGCAGAGTCGAGCAGTGGACAGTCATCGTCGAAGCCCTCTCTCGTCGGTCTGGGGCTGCGCTGGGGTGAGGGAGTTCGGCAGTTCTACTGTTGTCGGAGTCGGAGGACGTAGGTGGGTGGCCCGGGTTGGGACCATGCATTGCAGACGTCGGACGGGCCGAGACTCCGAACGCGGTGGCGGACGTAGGGGGAGTGTGGGTGAGTCCAGGCCCGCGGGAGGTGTGCCGTGCCGTGAATCCTGAGGATGGTCTTCTTGGCCGACAGTGCTCGATCCGGTGGCCTCTACCGCCGCCTGCACGCGCGATGTACGCGAGAGTCGCACTCAATCGCGTCCCAGGGCATGGTGCCCATGGCATGCACTCTGCACGCCGGGTTGAACGGTGGTTAACGTTCGAATTCACAGCGCGTCCGGGTTCGTTGGGACACCCGTCTCTCCCGAACGAGATCTGTCCCGATCCCTGAACTGCCGACGTGGTGCGCCTAGCGATGGCCCGGGGATTCGGCGGAGGAGGTCGTCAGCCGTTCGGCGTGGGTAGAGCTATTTTCCGAAGGGCCGACCCGACGGAACGCCTCGCGGCATGGTGGGGGTTGGCAGCCCGGTCGGGACCGGACGGAGTCTGGTGGCACGCTGACGTTCCCGCTGCTCGGGTCAGGAGGAAGTACGGACGGCGGTCAGGAGGAATTGCGGACGGCCAGCTCTGGCGTCAGTGACGAGTCCTGGGTTGAGGCAGGCTGCCTACACCGGGGTGTGGTCCACGTTCGGAGTGCATCTGCGCGGACGTGTGTCGTTGTGGGTGCCGAGGAGCTTCGATCTGCTCAGCCGCCCATACCGAGTGGATCGGACCTGGCGGGGGAGGGGAGTAGAGCCAGGCAGTCGGTGAAGCCGAGTGACTACGACGCCCGAAGGCGGTTCATCGTGGCGGCCTCCAGAAGGACATGGGCGAAGGTGCGTCGGTGTCTGCCTGCGCGGCACCGACCGTTTCACGTGAAACGTGGCGCGGCGATGTGGCGCGGTGTCAACGCTCTAACTTTTCTGCTCCGTGTCGGCCACACGTTGGGGTCTCTACCGTCACCCCGCGGGCTGAGCGTGATCCGCAGCGTCCGTACTCGGCGGCTGACCGTCGTCGCTCTCTGAGCAGCGTCACAGTGAACCGGAAGATCTTCGGCTCCTTGCGACGTTGCGCGGTGGTGGGTGCCGTGCCCGAGATTGCGCACGCCGACCCGGAGGACTTCGTCCACGCCGATCCACTGAGCGTCTCCACCAAAGATCTGGAGACATGCTCTCTTGCTCAGAAGGTCGGGGCCTCGGCCGCAGTGTGGTCGCTGTCCATCTGCCCACCACGGTCGATACGGGGATCTGCTGAAGGTTGCGGACCTGTGGCCACGACAGGGGCCTGCTGGACCTCGTGGATCCGCCGGACCTCGGCAATTCGCCGGCACAGTCGTGTCGGGCCCGCACTGATGGCCAGTTCCGAGGGAGAGAGGGGAAGTGGCTATGTCCTCGTCGTGGTGGGGGTGACGTCCCACTCCTCGCGGGGCCGCACCCACCAGGTTGTCGAGCGGGCCGCGAGTGCCGGGTCGGCTTCAGCCCCACGGTGATCTGTGTTTCACGTGAAACACCTCTGTGCGGTGGTTTCCGTTCGTCCACAGTTGCCCGTCGCAACTCACTCCCCAGATCATGAGGACCAGCGCTCCTTGAGCTCTCGGGGTCGATAGGCTCAGTGTGTACCGGTTGGATTAACCTGAAGGGCCACCTTGATGAGTGCCGCACCCGACGAAGTAGTCGCACAGCGAGACCGAGAGCTGTCCGAGTCGCCCGCTGTCCGCGAACTCCTCGGAGAGGCGCTCCCGCAGATCGTGCAGTTCGCCGAGATGCTCGAGACTGACGGTGAGCTCCGAGGATTGATCGGCCCGCGGGAGCTGCCGCGCTTGTGGGAGCGGCACATCTTGAACTCTGCGGCTGTCGTGCAGTTCGTGCGAGATGCTCCGACGATCGCGGACATCGGGAGCGGAGCAGGGCTGCCCGGAATAGTCGTCGCGGCGATGGTCCCGTCGGCGACCGTCACGCTGATCGAGCCGATGGAACGCCGCTGTACCTGGCTGGCTGAGGTGGTCGAGGCACTCGGACTCGAGAACGTGGTGATCAAGCGCGGTCGCGCTGAAGAGTTCCACGACGCGTTCGAGGTCGCCGCGGTCACGTCAAGAGCGGTTGCTGCCCTGGACAAGCTGAGCCGCCTCTCGCTACCGCTGGTGGAAGTCGGTGGCCAGATGGTGGTGCTCAAGGGGCAGAACGTCCAGCAGGAGATCCCTAAGGCGCTGAAGGTCATTCGCCGGTTCAAGGCGTCGGAGCCAGAGGTGCTTTCGGCAGAGGTCGCTGCAGGAGTGGAGTCGACGACGGTCGTACGAATCCGACGATAGGGGAGTGGTTCGTCGGTGTCCGACGAACGGCTGCACCCGCGGGTCGTACTGCGGTAGGCGCGCCTGATCAGATCGACTCGATCGGCGAGGCATCCTTAGAACGTGGAGACGGAGGCACATGTGAGTGAGGCGGAACACCGCAACAGGCCCGACAGTGCGGGTGGAGCAGTTTCACGTGAAACGCCGAACGAGGAGATGCGCCGGGCCGAACTGATGGCGAGCCTTCCTCACATGGATGACGACACGCCCCTGGCAGCACAACTGGCCATGGATGCTCGTCGACGGATCGAACTCCATGGGCGACGGTTCGCCCGACCGCCTCAGACGCGCATCATGACAGTCGCGAACCAGAAGGGCGGCGTCGGCAAGACGACGACGACCGTCAATGTCGCCGCGGGGCTGGCGATGGCCGGCCTCAACGTTCTCGTCATCGACAACGACCCGCAAGGGAACGCGTCGACGGCTTTGGGTGTCGAACATCGATCGGGGACACCGTCGGTCTACGAGGTTCTCGTCGAAGGCGCTCCGATGTCGGAGTCGGTCCAGCAGTGCCCCGACATTCCGACGCTGTGGTGTGTGCCGGCGACGATCGATCTCTCAGGAGCGGAGATCGAGCTCGTCTCGCTCGTTTCACGTGAAACACGACTTCGGCGTGCGCTCGACGTTTACCTGCAGGAACGTGAGTCCTCGCCCGAAGGGCGTATCGACTACGTGCTTGTCGACTGCCCTCCGAGCCTCGGCCTCCTTACGGTCAACGCCTTCGTGACGGGGCGCGAGGTCTTGATCCCGATCCAGTGCGAGTACTACGCGCTCGAGGGACTCAGCCAGCTGTTGAAGACGATCGACATGATCAAGGCACATCTGAACCCCACGCTTCACGTCTCGACGATTCTGCTCACGATGTACGACGGACGCACGAACCTCGCGCAACAGGTGGCGCAGGAGGTACGGACTCACTTCCCTGACCAGACGCTGCGAACGACAGTTCCACGCTCCGTGCGCATCTCCGAGGCTCCGAGCCACGGGCAGACCGTGATGACCTACGACCCTGGCTCGACCGGGGCATTGGCCTATCTTGAAGCAGCACGGGAGGTCACCGAACGTGACCCTTCACTTCGGGGCACAGCGCCTCAGACCACGACAGCAACGAATGAGCAGCAAGGGGAGACACGATGAGCGACCGACGACGAGGTCTCGGGCGAGGTCTCGGGGCACTCATTCCGACGTCGAGCGAGGGTGCGCGACCGGTCGACGTCTTCTTCCCCAGTTCATCGCCGACGGCGGACGGACCGGAAGAGTCCACCGTCGCTGTCGCCACGGTGTCTGTGCCGGAGGCGCTTGAGGGCCTCGCGAACTCGGACGGTGGCACCGACGCCACGGCTGCGGGCGACGCGGATGCGCTCCACGCCCGTGAGGACGCGGGGGAGCACGACGAGAGTGTCGACCAGAGGGGTTCCGCGACCCCTTCGGCGCCCGCGGATGCCGAGGACGGCTCAACGTCCAGTGGAGCGGTGGTCACGGGTGTAGACAGCCCTCTGAACAGCTCGGCTCCCATGAGCAGCCGGAACCAGGCAGACGAAGCCCGAGCCGAGTCCGGGCCGGCCCGTCAGGAGTCCGCTGCTGGAGAAGCCCGAGCCGCTGATGTTCCACGTGAAACACCGTCGGACGACGGACTTGTTCCAGTGCCCGGTGCGACGTTCGCGGAGCTCGGCATCGATGCGATCCACCCCAACGCACGCCAGCCCCGGACGGTGTTCGACGAGGGTGAGCTCGACGAGCTGATCGGATCGATCCGCCAGATCGGTGTCCTGCAGCCGATCGTCGTCCGTGCCGACGGAGATGGCTACGAGCTCATCATGGGGGAGCGGCGGTGGCGCGCTTCGCGTGCCGCCGGCCTCGACACGATCCCTGCCATCATCCGGTCGACCGACGACGCCGACATGCTGCGCGACGCGCTCCTGGAGAACCTCCACCGTGCAGCGCTGAATCCCCTCGAAGAAGCTGCGGCGTATCGCCAGCTTCTCGACGACTTCGGCTGCACCCACGAGGAGCTCGCCTCACGCATCTCCCGGTCGCGACCGCAGATCTCGAACACTCTGAGGCTCCTGAAGCTGCCACCCCTGGTCCAACGACGCGTCGCTGCCGGAGTGCTCTCGGCGGGCCACGCGCGGGCGTTGCTCAGCCTCGACGACCCGGCAGCTGCTGAACAGCTTGCGCAGAGGATCGTGGCGGAGGGCCTTTCTGTCCGTGCGACGGAGGAGATCGTCGCTCTCGGTGGGCTCGACGACAAGCCGAAACGTGCCCCGAGAGCGGGTCAGCGCATCCAGGCGATCGAGGATCTCTCGTCGCGGCTCTCGGACCGGTTCGAGACGCGCGTGAAGGTCAACCTCGGAAAGAACAAGGGCCGCCTCACGGTGGAGTTCGCCTCGGTCGAGGACCTCAACCGAATCCTCGACGTCATGGCTCCGCAGGACCCGGGAGTCTTCCGCGAGAACGGCTGACGAGCACAGACGGACCGCTGACCAGCACAGACACATGTCCGCAGATACACGTCGAGGGGCCCCGCTCCGCGGGGCCCCTCGACGTGTGTGAGGTGATGGTTCAGCTGGCGATCAGGCGAGGACCTCGTCGATCTCCTGCGCGATCGCACGCTTGGGGCGGGCACCGACGATCGACTTCACGAGCTCGCCGCCGCGGTAGATGTTGAGCGTGGGGATCGACGTGATGCCGTAGGCGGCAGCGGTGGCCTGGTTGGCGTCGGTGTCGAGCTTGGCGATCGTCACCTTGCCCGCGTAGTCCGACGCCAACTCCTCGAGAACGGGGGCCACCTGACGGCACGGGCCGCACCACTCGGCCCAGAAGTCCACGATGACGGGAACGTCGGAGTCGAGGACGGTCTCCTTGAAGGTCGCGTCGGTGACGGGAACGGTGGCGCTCACTTGATCTCCTCCAGTGCTTCGGGGAGCCCCTCGGGGTTCGGCTCGGCGGGGGTGCCGGCCAGGGACTCGAGTCCGGCCTTGTCTGCGGCCTCGGTCAGGAACGTCTGAGCATCGAGGGCGGCAGAGCAACCGGTGCCTGCCGCCGTGATGGCCTGGCGGTAGATGTGGTCGACCGCGTCACCGCACGCGAACACACCAGGAAGGTTGGTCGCGGTGGTGGGGTGGTCGACGACGATGTAGCCCTCGTCGTCGAGCGTCACCTGCTCGGTGAGGAGCTCCGTGCGCGGGTCGTGGCCGATGGCGACGAACAGCCCGGTGGCGTCGAGTGTGCGGGTCTCGCCGGTGGTGGTGTCCGTCAGCTCGAGGGACTCGACCTTGTCGGTCCCGTTGATGCCGCTGACCGCGCTGTTCCACGCGAACTCGATCTTCGGGTCGGCGAGAGCGCGGTCGGCCATGATCTTCGAGGCACGGAGCTCTTCGCGGCGGTGGATGATCGTGACCTTCGAGGCGAATCGGGTGAGGAAGGTCGCCTCCTCCATCGCCGAGTCGCCACCGCCGACGACGGCGATGTGCTGGTTGCGGAAGAAGAACCCGTCGCAGGTCGCGCACCACGAGACACCGCGGCCGGAGAGTCGCTTCTCGTCGTCGATCCCGAGCTCGCGGTACGCCGACCCGGTGGCCAGGATGACGGCCCGGCTGCGGAACGTCTCGCCGTTCGCGGTCGTGACGGTCTTGACGTCACCGGTGAGCTCGAGCGTCTCGGCGTCGTCGTAGAGGATCGTCGCGCCGAAGCGGTCCGCCTGGCTCCGCATGTTCTCCATGAGGTCCGGGCCGAGTACGCCCTCGGGGAACCCGGGGAAGTTCTCGACCTCGGTGGTGTTCATGAGCGCGCCACCCGCGGTGACCGAGCCGGCGAGCACGACAGGCTCCAGGCCCGCGCGCGCGGCGTAGACCGCTGCGGTGTACCCCGCGGGCCCCGATCCGACGATGACGAGGTCTCGGACCTCGGGGGTTGACTCCTGGTTCACGTGTTCTCCTTCTTCGCTGGTCTCCTGCGAGGGGAACACCGCGAGGGGCGGCGATGTTCCAGGCGTCCGCAGCGGCGCGACACGGTCGTCCGCTAGGAAACGATGATCTCCTTGAGCTCCACCCGGTTGCCGCCGTCCGCCGCCTGTGGCAGCTCGGTGAACCACAGGACAAACGTATCGACCTCGGTGGCGTCGAAGTTGAACTCGGTCTGTCCGTCGAGTGAACCGGAGGCGAGAACATCGCCACCCGTGGGGTCGGAACTGTCGGTCGCACGGATCTCGACGTTTCCACCGGTGTTGTTGGTGTCGAGGATGACCGTCGAGACCTCGGCGGGCTCCTTGAGCTCCACCGCGTATCCGACGCCGTCCTTCAGCCCGCCGAACTGGGGGGATCCGTACGTGCGGGTGTACCAGAACGTCTCGGGCTGGCCGTCGTGGGCACGCTCGACGGCCTCCGGGTGCTCGCCCGCGGTGTCACCGGCTTCCTCGCCCTGGGGGTCCAGCTGGTCGCCGTCGTCGATCTCGGGGACGACCACCGGGGCCTCGGAGGTCGGCTCCTCGGTCGGCTCGTCCTCGGTCTCCTCGCCGGTGTCTTCCGGGGCCGCCGACTCGTCGCTCGTCGAGACGTCGGGAGCGGCGTCGACGGTCGAGTCGAAGGGGGAGAACACCTTGTTCAGCGACCAGACCAGCACGAGGATGACGGCCAGAGCCGCGAGCGCGATCACGATCCATGTCGGGTCGAACCGGCCGCCGGTGGACGACGAACCGTCGGTCCCGGCCCCCGCGCCGGCCGGGGCAGCACCCAGGGGCTGGCCCGCGGAGGTCTGGGTCGGAGCAGCCGGGGGCGCACCGAACTGGGTCGTCGACGCCGCGGAGGCACCGAAGGCGGACGTGCGCGCCGGACCTGTGCCCGGTTGCTGAGGCGGCGGACCGGTCTGGGGAGCCGTGGGCTGCGGGGGTCGCGTCGGGACGGGTGCGTGCTGCGTGGGCACCGGACCGGTGGGCGCGCCCACGGCGCCGGCGGCGTTCGCGGCCCCGGCCGCTCCGGCAGCAGCGCCTGCACCGGCCGCGCCGAACGCTGAGGTGCGGTGGATCCGCGGGCCTCGGCTCGACTGTCGGACGGGAGCGCCTCGCGGGGGCTCCGATGCGATCGGGGTCGGGGGTGCCGGGGGAGCGAGCTCGGGCCACGGCTCGAGGTCTGCGACGACGTCACCGGGGACCTGGGGCCCGCTCTGCGACCCCAGGGCGAGTGTCGACGTCGTGAGCGCCGCGAGGTCGGCGGGGACGTCCGGCGGGGGCACGGGAGTCCCGTCGCGCCGGGTCGCGGACAGTGGGGCCGGGTTGCCGGCGGTGAGTCGAAGGTCGTCCAGCGGGGCGCCACCCCAGCGGGTGGTGAGGATGTAGTAGAGCAGGGCCACGAGCCCGACGGAGTCCGCCCGGGACGCCGCGTCGTCGGAGAGTCGGCGGCCGGCCACGCCGCCGTCGAGCCCCAGACCGGTGACGATGACGTCCCGGCCGTCGATCCGGACGCAGGACGGTCGCAGCGCGAGGTGGTGGACACCACGACGGCGCGCGGCCTCGAGCGCGGCGGCGGCCTCGCCGACCACGGCACGGGCCTGGTCGGCGCTGAGCTGCCCGGCCTCGACGACCTCGGTCAGCGGCGTGCCGCGGAACGACTCCGTGACGACGTACGAGACGCCCTCCTGGGCGCCGACGTCGAGCACACGGGTGAGGCGGGAGTCGGAGATCAGGGCGGCTCGTCGGGCGGCGTCGAGCGCCGCTCCCGCCGAGTCGCCGCGGACGACGGAGATCCGGACCTGTCGGTCGAGGACCGTGTCGTGCGCGGACCACGCCTCGACGTCGACGAGATCTGTCACCTGCCGGTCGCCGAGCCGGTAGCGACCGACCAAGGTTGTACCGGGACCGAGGGAACTCACCGAACCTCCGAAGCGACATCGTGGGTAGGACCAGCACCATGCTACGCGGTGATCGTTATCTCCCGGGCCGAATCTTGGCCATCAGAGGCCGGGCGAGGTCGTCGAGCTCGCGCACGTGCATGATCCGGAGCAGCAGCAGGTAGACGGCGAGCATCACGAGCCCTGCGCAGCCGGCGACGAGCAGCGCCCGGGTCCAGCTCAGACCGTACAGATCGCCGAACGGCTGGAGGGTCAGCCAGCCTGCCGCGGAGGCGACGAGGCTGGCGACGAGGACGCGCACCAGGAGCCGGAGGACGCGGGCGCCGTCGAGGCCGTCGAGCCTCTTGCGGAGCCCTGCGGCGCGCAGGATGATCACCAGGATGTTGGACAGGGACATGGCACCGGCGATCCCGACCACCCACCAGCGAGCGTCGAGCACCGCCGTCGCACCGTAGGCGGCGGCCAGCAGCAGGACGGTGCCGAGGAACTGGATCAGGAAGACGGATCGGCCGTCCTCGTACGCGTAGTAGACCCACTTCATCAGCACCATGCCGCCGAGCGGGAAGAGCCCGATCGACATCGCGACCAGCACCTGGCTGATCGCGACGATCGACGCCGGACTTCCCGTGGGGACCAGGAGCTTGGTGACGGGGTGGGCGAGGACGATCAGCACCGCCGTCGCGAAGATGGTGAAGACCGCGATCACGCGCAGGCCGCGGGAGAGGTCGGCGCGGACGGCGGCGGTGTCGCGGGCGTTCGCCGCCGCGCTCATCCCCGTGAACAGCGCGGTGGCGATCGACACCGTGACGAGCGAGTGGGGCAGAAGGTAGATCATCAGGGCCTGGGAGTAGGCGGCGGGTCCGGCGACGACGTACGCCTCGGGGGAGGCGGCGACGACGCCGGTGATCAGTGCCGAGCTCCCCGCGGCGTCCGCGAACGGTCCGAACCCCTGGCTCAGTGCTGTGCCGGGTGCCGCTGCGGCGATCCGGGTGATCATCAGGACACCGAGCTGCTCCAGCAGCACGGCCCCGAAGGTCCATCCCGCGACCTGCCCGGCGCTGCGCAGGCCGATGCCTCGGAACCCGAAGGCCACGCGCCAGCGGAAGCCGCCGCGGTAGAGGGGGACGAAGAGGACGAGCGCCTGCAGCGCGATGCCGGCCGTGGCGGTGCCGGCGAGGAGTGCGATCTTCGGGCCGTCCCACGCGGAGAGGTCGTCGACCTGCCCGGTGGCGGCTGGGCCGTAGATCGCGATGAAGACGGCGAACCCGGCGATCGAGACGAGGTTGTTGACGACGGGGGCCCACATGAACGGCCCGAACTGGCGGCGGGCGTTGAGGACCTGGCCGAGCAGCGTGTAGAGCCCGTAGAACATCAGCTGCGGGATGCACCAGTACCCGAACGTGATGGCCAGGGCGAGCTGCGGGTCGGACCAGGAGTCGCCCGCGTAGAGCGGGATGATGATGCTGGACCCGAGGGTCAGCAGAACCGTGATCGCGAGGATGAACGTCATCGCGAGCGTGAGGAGCTTGCCGATCCGTTCCTCGGGGTTGCGCTGCGTGTAGGCGCGCACGATCTGGGGGACGAGGACCGCGTTCAGCACGCCGCCGGCGAGGATGGCGAAGAAGATGTTGGGGATCTTGTTCGCGACGTCGAACGCGTCGGCGGCCAGGCCGGTGGCCCCGACGGCCCCGACGAGGAGCATGTTGCGGACGAGGCCGAGCCCGCGGGAGACCGCCGTGCCGGCCGCCATGACCGCGCTGGAGCGGCCGAGGGACGAACTGCCGCCTCCGGTCTCGCCGCCCCCGGTCGCGCCCTCCTGGGGTGCCACGCCGTCGGGTGCCACGCCGTCGGGAGTGACGTCGTCGGGCGTCACGTCCCCGCCGGCGGTGTCGGCCTCGGTGAGGTCCGACGACGTCGGCTGCGTCCCGGGGGGAGCGGTCGCCGGGATGGTCTTCGGTGCGGGCGGGCGTGGTGTCCCGCGACGGCGTCCGTGTCTCACGGCGTGGCTCCTTGCTCCGACCGCGCGGTGGCGGTGTTCCGCCGGTGCCTGCGGACGGTGCGCCAGATTCCCCCGACGAGGAACCCGCCGAGGATGATGCTGATCACCCAGAGCCCGACGCCCGCCCAGTCGGCGCGGACGCGGACCTCGAACGTCGAGGAGTCGGCGACGCGCGAGCCGTCGGGGGCGAGGATCGAGATGGTGACGTTCACGTCGCCCGAGCCGACGGCGGTGACCGGGACCGGGACCGGCGTCACGGTGCCGGCGGTGATGACGGCGGGCGGCACGGTGTCGGCCTGGAGCGCCGAGTCGTCCGGCTCGAGGACCACCTGGACGGTGGCGTCCTGCCCGAGGTCGTTCTGGACGTTGACGCGCAGGTCCCCGGACTCGGCGATGAGGTTGTAGTCGGAGGACTCGACGATGCTCACGGCGTCGAGCAGCTCGGCGGCTCTCCCGTGGGCGATCACGACGTCGGAGTCCCGGGCCTCGGGCTCGTCGCGTCCCGCGATCGCCGTGGGCGCGACGAGCGCGGGGTCCACCTCGGCGAGCAGCGCGTCGGGGTCCTCCACGATGGTGGAGAACTCTGCGATCGACGCGCGGTCGCGCACGAGCAGGTCGACGTCGGCGACGTCGAGCTCCGCGTCCGCGACGACGGAGGCCGGCAGCGGGGTGCGGGACCCGGGTGTCGGGGTGGTCTCGAGCACGGTGTCGAGGTCGACGACCCCTGCCCAGGGGAGCGCGTCGAGGGCGGAGAGGGCGTCGGCCGTGAGCTCGGCGTCGGGCGTCCAGTCGCGGGGGAACGCGGCGAGGACCGTCGTCGTCTGCGAGGGACGCTCCGCCGCGATGGTCGCGGTCTCGGCCATGACCTGGCGGGCGTCGCCGACCTCGGCGTCGCCGCTCGTGGCCCGGGTGATCAGGTCGGAGAGGGACTCGTCCGCGACGACGGCGGTCGCGGAGCTGCCGTCGACGTCGACGCGGGTGGTCGCGTCGGGGGTCGCCACGCTCGACGCCGACGGAGCCAGGGCCCCGGTGACGACGACGAAGTCGGCGGCGTCGGCCGAGGCGGCGACGGTCTCCCGGTCCGGTGCCGGGGCGGGCCAGATCAGGTCGGTCCGCCACTCGGACCCGGGGCCCGTGACGTCGAGCCGCGGCACGCGCTCACCCGCATGGGCCAGCGCGGCGGGGTCCGGGTCGAGGGCGGGCAGCGCGAAGACGTCGCGGTCCTGCGCCCCCGCGACGACGTCCGCCACCCAGGCCTTGGCGTCGTCGGTCTCGACGAGGTTCGCCTCCTGCACCAGCCAGGGATCGACGGCCCACGCGATGGGCTGGTCCTCGGTCGCGGCGACGACGTCCGCGAGCCTGCTGTCCGGGCGGACCGCGTCGGTCAGCGCGAGCTCGGCGGTCGTCGGGTCGGTGCTGACGAGGGGACCGACGACCGGGGCGAGGAGGCCGACCTGGACGGGGGCGACGTCGTCGGACCCCTCGGGGGACCAGACGACGAAGGTGCGGTCCACGACGACCCCGTCCCCGGTGTTCACCGCGACCGCGATGCCGTGGGCGCCCCAGTCGGTCCAGGACCCGATCCCGGCCTGGGCGCGGGTGAACTCGAACGTCACGGAGGCGTCCTCGCCGGGTTCGATCTCGTCGATCTCCTCGGTGAGGATCTCCAGCCCCACCGGGCCGTCGTCGTCGGCGGTGCTCCACGTCTCGACCCACGACCGGGTGTGGCCGTCTTCCCGGTCGATCCCGAGCCGCGCCGTGGCGCCCGTGATCGGCTCGGACCCGGTGTTGGTGACGGTGGCCACGACGGTGACCTCGGTGTCGTAGTCGAGGATCGCGGGGGTGACCTCACCGATGCTGACGGTGGCGTTCGACGTCGCGTCGTCGGCCGACGCCGCGGGGACCGTTCCGAGGCTGAACGCCCCGATGGCTGCCAGCACTGCCACGGCACGTGCCCACGCGCCGGAGCGAGGGTGAGTCATGGGGCGTCTGTGCCGTTCTCGTCGGGGTCGCGGGGCCGGGCTCGGGTTGCTCGGGACACGGTACCGCGCACGTACCGCACCTCGAGACCGGCCAGGATGTCGCTCGCCGCGGCGACGAGCCGCCGCTCGTTCGGGTAGGCGAGGCGGTCCGGGAGGTCGCGCATCGCGATCCAGGCGACGTCCTCGGCCTCGTGGTCGGGGTCGTTCTCGATGGTCAGGTAGCCGCCGACGGCGTCAAGCAGGAAGTGGTGGACGACCTTGTGGACGCGGTGGTGGTCACCGGCGAACCAGTAGTCGATGGTGCCGAGCGGGCGTCGGACGACGCCGTCGATGCCCGTCTCCTCGGCGATCTCGCGGACCGCGGCCTCCTCGGCGGTCTCCTCGCCCTCGAGGTGCCCCTTGGGCAGGCACCACTCGAGCCGTCCCCCGCGGTTGCGGCGCGCGATCACGGCCACGTGCGGACCGTCGGGACGGAGGTCGACGACGACGCCGCCGGCGGAGACCTCGTCGACGACGGGTTGGGGGGTCGGTGGGGCCACCCGGCGACGTCGTTCGTGGGGATCGATGTGCATCCGGTGGCCGCCAGGTGGCGCAGGGGCTCCCCGAGGATCCGGGGAGTGGGCAGCCGAAGACATGCCGCAACTTTACCCACGTCGGTAGGATTGGCTGTTGTGCCCACTCCGACCACGCGCCCTCTCCCCGACGAACCACGCCTGCAGCTCGACCTGCAGCGGAGGGCGCTTGCCGTCCTGACGCAGATGGCGCCCGTGGCGGTGGAGCTCGGAGAGGTGTTCCGCGACGCCGGGCACGAGCTCTCGCTCGTCGGCGGCCCCGTCCGCGACGCGTTCCTCGGCCGGGCGAGCAACGACCTCGACTTCGCGACCTCGGCCTCGCCGGACGAGACCGAGCCGATCCTCGCCGCCTGGGGCGACGCCCACTGGGACATCGGCAAGGAGTTCGGCACCATTGGCGCCAAGCGGTTCGCCCGCGGGGGAGACGACGAGGTCGTCGTCGAGGTGACGACGTACCGCAGCGACGAGTACGACCCGGAGTCGCGCAAGCCGGTCGTGGCGTTCGGGGACACGCTCGAGGGCGACCTCTCGCGGCGGGACTTCACCGTCAACGCGATGGCGGTGCGCGTGCCGGAGATGGCCTTCGTCGACCCGCACGACGGCCTCGCCGACCTGGCCGCGAAGGTGCTGCGCACGCCGATCGCGCCGGAGCGGTCGTTCGACGACGACCCGCTGCGCATGATGCGTGCGGCCCGGTTCGCCGCCCAGCTCTCGTTTCACGTGGAACAGGGCACCCTGGCCGCGATCGTCGCGATGGCGGGCCGGATCTCGATCGTCTCGGCCGAGCGTGTGCAGACCGAGCTGTCGAAGCTGCTCTGTGCCGGCGCCCCGCGCCTCGGGCTCGAGGTCCTCGTCGACACCGGCCTGGCCGACCACGTCCTCCCGGAGCTGCCAGCGCTGCAGCTCGAGATCGACGAGCACCACCGGCACAAGGACGTCTACGCGCACTCGTTGATCGTGCTCGACCAGGCGATCGCGCAGGAGACCGGCCCGGACGGCGTCGTCCCCGCGCCGGACCTGGTGCTCCGCCTCGCGTCGCTGCTGCACGACATCGGCAAGCCCGGGACGCGGCGGTTCGAGGACGGTGGCGGCGTCAGCTTCCACCACCACGAGGTGGTCGGGGCCAAGCTGGTGGCCAAGCGTCTCAAGGCGCTGAAGTACGAGAAGCAGGTCGTCAAGGACGTCGCTCGCCTCGTCGAGCTCCACCTGCGCTTCCACGGGTACGGGGAGGGGCAGTGGACGGACTCCGCGGTGCGCCGCTACGTCACCGACGCCGGTCCGCTGCTCGAACGCCTCCACCGGCTCACCCGCGCGGACTGCACCACGCGCAACCGGCGCAAGGCCGAGCGTCTGTCCCGGGCCTACGACGACCTCGAGGCACGGATCGCCGCGCTGCGGGAGAAGGAGGCCCTCGACGCGGTCCGTCCGGACCTCGACGGGTCGCAGATCATGGAGATCCTGGGGATCGGCCCCGGGCCTCAGGTCGGCGAGGCCTACCGGTACCTGCTGGAGCTGCGGATGGAGAACGGCCCGCTCGGCGAGGAGGCGGCGCGCGCCGCCCTCACCGCCTGGTGGGCCGAGCGAGCCGCGGAGTAGGCCCGCGGCCCGGGCGCAGGCTCAGTCGCCGTTGTAGTGCTCGATCACGCGGGTGACGAGGCTCGCGCCGACGAGCACGATGCCCAGCATCTGGAGGATCTGCAGCACCGTGCCGGAGACGGCCCAGATCCAGAGCTCGGACTGTGACTCCGGCTGCAGGTCCTGCGCGCCGTTGAGCGAGACGATCCCGAGGAGCGTCCCGACGACGAGCGCGAGACCCGTCCAGAACATCTGGGACGAGGTGAGGTGCGGGGCCATGTGAACCTTCCGACGACGTGGGCGGTCAGGCTATCGTGCGCTCGTCCGCGCCCGTGTCGCCGTCTACGGAGGCCCTGGGTGCCGCAGCGGGCCCCGCGGCACTGGTGTCGTCGGGCCGTCCCGCGTCGTCGGCGTCTGCCCCCGACGCGTCCTCGCGGTCCTCGGTGCTCGCGTCCTCGTCCGGCCGGCGGAGCAGGACCGCCGCCACGAGAGCGACCACGGCGACGACCGCCCCGACGGTGAACGAGGCCCGGACGCCGCCGGCAAGAGCAGCGGTCTCGCCGACCCCCTCGGCGACGAGCGTCGAGGAGCGGGCGCTCATGATCGCGACGAAGACCGCCGTCCCGGCGGCCCCGGCCAGCTGTTGCACCGTGCCGATCGTGGCCGACCCGTGGGCGACGAGCGACGGACGGACGGAGGAGAGCGCCGTCGTGAAGAGGGGGGTGAAGACGAACGCGAGGCCCAGGCTCATCACGACGTGGGCGGCGAGGACGCGCCACGAGCTGCTGCCGGCGTCGACGAACGCGAGCATCGTCAGGCCCGCGGCGACCAGCACGAGCCCGGGAACGACCAGCGGGCGCGGCCCGACCTTGTCGTAAAGCCGCCCGACGGTGGGGGACAGCAGGCCCATGATGAGCGCGCCGGGCAGCATCGTCAGGCCGGTGTGCAGCGGGTCGAGACCCAGGACGTCCTGCAGGAACAGCGGGAGCAGGATGATCACGCCGAACAGCGCGATCATGCCGGTCGCGAGGATGCCCAGCGCGACGCTGAAGCCGCGGGAGCGGAACACCCGCAGGTCCAGCAGTGCGCGGTCGTCCTTCTGCAGCTGGATCTGGCGTGCGATGAACGCGGCGAGGAACAGCGCCCCGACGACGACGGGGACCCAGGCGGGGAAGATCCCGATGGCCTCGCCCTCGCCCAGGCTGGACATGCCGTAGACAAGCCCGCCGAAGGCGCCGACGGCGAGGAGGACGGACAGGATGTCGAGGGGGCTGTGGGTCCGTTCGGCGGTGTTGCGCACGTAGACGGCACCGAGCGCGAACGCGACGAGGGCGATGGGGAGGATGACCCCGAAGACCCAGCGCCAGCCGAACGCGCCGATGACCGCGCCGGACATCGTGGGGCCGAGAGCCGGGGCGGCAGAGATGACGAGCGAGACGTTGCCCATCACGCGCCCTCGGGTCATCGGCGGGACGAGCGTCATGACCGTCGTCATGAGCAGGGGGAAGAGGATCGCGGTCCCGGATGCCTGGACGACGCGGGCCGCGAGCAGGATGGCGAAGCTGGGTGCGAACGCTGCGGCGAGGGTGCCGACGCTGAAGAGGCCCATGGCGAGCAGGTAGCCGCCGCGCGTCCCCAGGCGTCCGAGGATCCATCCGGTGGTGGGGATGATGATCGACATCGTGAGCAGGAACGCGGTGAGCAGCCACTGGCCGGTCGCCGCGCTCACGCCGAACTCGTCCATGATCGCGGGGAGCGCGACACCGACCGTGGTCTCGTTGAGGATCGCCACGAAGGTGGAGACCAGCAGGATCGCCACCACCATGACGTGTTCCCGGGGCATGCGTTCGCCCGAGGTTGCGGGCGCGGGGCTGACTGATGTCACGAGGGTTGCTCCGGGTGTCGTCGGCGGGGGGTGCGTCGGCGGCGGTGTTCGCTGCACAACGTCAACCGAAGCAAGTGTCTCCGCATTCCCGGCGGTGGGCCACCTCTTATCCGGGTGGTCCTACCGCTTGAAGAGCCGGGAGAACATGCTCGGCGCGGCGGGCTCGCCCTCGTGGCCGGGGCAGCGGTCGGCCCGGGGGACGTCGGCCATGACGGCGTCGACGTGCTGGCCGCAGCCCGCCCAGGTCGTCTTTCCGCAGGACCTGCAGGTGACCGGTCGGCACATGGTGAATCTCCTTCTGTTCGGTGTCGAGGACCATCACTATACCCCCCGGGGTATAGTGATGGTCGAATCCGAGGAGGAATGCATGAAGATCGTGATCATTGGCGGCGTCGCCGCCGGCATGTCGGCGGCCACGCGTCTGCGTCGCCTGGACGAGAAGGCCCAGATCGTCGTCCTGGAGGCGGGCGAGCACGTCTCGTACGCCAACTGCGGCCTGCCCTACTACGTCGGCGGCGTCATCGAGGACCGTGACGCGCTCCTCCTGCAGACCCCGGCCTCGCTGCACGCCCGGTTCCGCCTGGACGTCCGCGTCGGCAGCCGGGTGACCGACGTCGACCCCGCCGCCCGCACGGTCACCGTCGACGGCCCGGACGGCACGTACACCGAGACCTACGACGAGCTGGTGCTCAGTCCCGGCGCCCGACCCGTCGTCCCGCCCGTCCCCGGCGCCGACCGCATGCTCGTCCTGCGCGACGTCGCCGACGTCGATCGCCTCGCCGCCCGCATCGACACGGCCCGGTCCGTCGCGGCCGCCCGCGGGGACGACGCCGGTCACGCGGTCGTCGTCGGTGGTGGATTCGTCGGGGTCGAGGTCGCGGAGAACCTCGTCCACCGCGGGCTGCACGTCACCCTCGTCGAGCTCGCCGACCAGGTCCTCGCCCCGCTCGACCCCGAGATGGCCGTCCGGGTCCAGGACGAGCTCGTCGCGCACGGCGTGGACGTCCGGACCGGCGTGAGCGTCGGGGCGGTCGGTGAGGACACCGTCACGCTGCACGACGCCGCAGGTGCTCCCGCGGGTGAGGTCCGGGCCGACCTCGTGGTCGCCGCGATCGGCGTGCGGCCGGACACGACCCTGGCCGAGGCGGCCGGGGCCCGGGTCGGGCCTCGCGGCGGCATCGTCGTCGACGACGACCTTCGGACCAGCGTGCCGCACGTCTGGGCCGTCGGGGACGCGGCGGTCAAGCGCGACGCGCTCGCCGAGGACGGCGACGCGACGACCCTCATCCCGCTCGCCAACCTCGCGAACCGGCACGGCCGCCACGTCGCGGACGCGATCACGGGCCGCCGCACCGGCACCCGGCGCGCGATCGGGACGGCCGTCGTCGGGGTCTTCGGGCTCACCGCCGCCTCGACGGGCCGCAACGAGAAGCGCCTGCGGGCCGAGGGGCGCGCGTACCGGGCGATCCACGTCCACCCCGCCAGCCACGCCGGGTACTACCCCGGTGCGCAGCCGATCGCGCTCAAGGTGCTCCTCGACCCCGGCACCGACGCGATCCTGGGGGCGCAGGCCGTCGGGCGGGAGGGCGTCGACAAGCGGATCGACGTGATCGCGACCGCGATCGTGGGTGGCCTGACCGGCTCGGACCTCGCGGACCTGGAGCTGGCCTACGCCCCCGCCTACGGGTCGGCGAAGGACCCCGTCAACATGGTCGGGTACGTCGCGGACAACCTGCGGGCGGGGGAGTCGCGGACGATCCAGTGGCACGAGCTCGACGCCGAGATCGAGGCGGGTGCGGTTCTCGTGGACGTCCGGTCCGCCGACGAGTTCTCCCGTGGAACGATCGAACCGGAGACCGGCGCGCCGTCGGTCAACATCCCGGTGGACGAGCTGCGCGACGGCGTCGCCACGATCCCCGCCGGACGCCGCGTCGTCGTGCACTGCCAGGTCGGCTTGCGCGGACACACGGCGGCACGAATCCTGACCCAGCAGGGGTACGACGTCGTGAATCTCGACGGCGGGTATCTCACCTGGGCGGACGGCATGCGGGCACGGCGCAGTTCCGGACTGACGAACGAGGGAGTGGCATGAACGAGGAGTCGGAGGCACGCGACGCCGTGCTGAAGCGGTTGCGACGGGCGCAGGGGCAGCTCGCCGGTGTCATCGGGATGATCGAGGACGGCCGGGGCTGCCGGGACGTCGTCACGCAGCTGGCGGCGGTGTCGAAGGCGCTCGACCGTGCGGGATTCAAGATCGTCGCGACGTCGTTGCAGGAGTGCATGACGAGCGAGGACGGCCGCAGCAGCGACGACCTGTCGAGCGAGGAGCTCGAGAAGCTCTTCCTCGCGCTCGCATAGCCCGACCGGTCCGTCCTAGCCGGCGGGCAGGTTGCGCACCACGAGGATGCACGTGTCGTCCTCGCGCTGACCCGTCGTCGCGCGGACGAGCTGGTCGGCGACCTCGCGGGCGGTCAGCCCGGGAGGCAGGGCCTCGGCCGCGGCACGGAGCTCCGCGATGCCGGCGGGCAACGGTCGGTCGCGGCGTTCCACCAGCCCGTCGGTGTAGAGCACGAGCACGGCGCCGGGGACGAAGTCGACCGTCGACTCCGACACGTCCCCGCGGGTCGGGACGCCGAGCGGTGTGGTCAGCGCGCCGTCCAGGGCCACGACGGTTCCGTCGGGGTCGATGAGGAACGGTGTCAGGTGGCCGGCGCGCACGTAGTGCAGCCGCCGGAGCCCGGCCTCGTCCGGGGCGTCGATCTGGGCGAGCACGCACGTCGCCAGGTCCGTCATGCCGAGCGTCTGGACCAGGTGGTCGACGGAGTCCACGGCCTCGGCGACATGATGGCCCGCCCAGGCTTCCACCCGCAGGGACGAGCGGAGCTGTCCCATCGCGGCGGCCGCGGCGATGTCGTGCCCGACGACGTCCCCCACCGAGACCGAGACCCCGCCCTGGGGGAGCGGCACGACGTCGTACCAGTCCCCGCCGACGTCCGTCCCGTCCGAAGCGGGCTCGTACGTCGCGGCGCAGTCGAGTCCGGGGACGTCGACGAGGCGGGGTAGCAGGCTGCGCTGGAGGGTCACGGCGACCTCGTGCTCGCGCTGGTAGAGCCGTGCGTTCTCGAGCGCGAGGCCGGCGCGGGCGCCGAGGTGGACCAGGTCCTGCGCGTCGTCGTCGTCCATGGCGTCCGGCGAGCGGGAGAGGATGCCCAGCGCTCCGAGCGGGCCCTCGCGTCCCTGGAGCGTGACCGCGATCGCGCGCGAGGCGCCCAGACGGCGGATCGCGGTGCGGTGGCCGGCGTCCGGGATCTCGTCGATCAGCGCGGAGTTGATGTCGAAAGGCTGGGCGACGAGGGTCTCGCCGCCGCGTAGGGCGTTGAGAAGGGCTGGCGACCCGTGCACCCAGGCGGTGCTCTCGGCGAGCGGCCTCGCCGCGGCGAGCTGTCCGGCGGACCGCCGCCGGGTGGAGACGTAGGCGGCCCCGACGCCGTTGTCCCGGTCTGCGAGCACGACGACCACCCAGTCGCCGAAGTGCTGGGCGACCAGGTCGGCGAGCCGCGACGCACCCTCGTCCATGTCGAGCACGGTCGTGAGCTCTTGCGTGATCTCCGCGAGCAGGTGCATGCGTTCGTTGCGGCGGTCCGCGCGACCGATGCGGGCGGCGTGCGCGGCGACCGCCTCGACGTCCGCGGTCGCGTCGGTGTGGTACCCGACGTGGTGGGTGAGGGTGCCCTCGTCGTCGTAGACCGGCGAGATCACCATGCGGTTCCAGAACTCGCTGCCGTCCCACCGGCGGTTGCGCAGCGTGGCGCGCACCGTCTCACCCTTGAGCAGGCCCGCGTGCAGCCGGTCGACGTCGGCGCGGTCGGTGGAGTCGCACTGCAGGACGCTCATGTCCTGGCCGACGAGGTCGTCGGCGTTGTAGCCGCTCATCCGCTCGAACTCGGGGCTGATCCACACCAGGGTGTCCCGCCCGTCCCGGACCTCGGTGAGGGACAGCGCGACCCGTGCCTCGAGCGCCGCGCGCAGCGAGAGCGCCGCGCGGTGCGGCAGTTCGCGCGCCGGAGGGCGGTACGTCGTCATCAGGCCTCGTCGGTCGACACTGGCGCTCCCTGCCCAGGATCGCGGTTGGAGTCTCCGATTGTGCGCGACACCTGACGGAGAGGTCTACCCGACAGACCGTGGGATCGCTACCACTTTTGTGGATCCTGTGAGTCGGCTATGCGGGAGGACGGGCCGGTCGGCCTCGGTCGACAGGCCCGACGTCGGCCGGGGTCCGCGCGGCGAACCGTCCGTACACGACGGCAGCCACGACATAGACGACGGCGAGCCCCGCGAACACGCCGGGGGAGTACCCCGAGTCCGGGAGGGCGAGCGCGGCCAGCGCCGCCGCCCCCACGAAGGCCGCGTTGTACAGGACGTCGTAGAGCGCGAAGGCCCGTCCGCGGAACGCGTCGTCCGTGTCGCGCTGGACGATCGTGTCGACCGCGATCTTGGCTCCCTGGGCCGCCAGCCCGAGCAGGACGGCGCCGATCAGCATGGTCGTCCACGTCAGCGTGGCGGCCAGCAGCACCTGGCTGCCTGCCGCCAGGCACAGCATGATCGCGATCCACAGGTGCGGGCCCGTGCGCGGGCTCAGCGTCGGCGTCAGGAGCACGGCGAACGCGAATCCCAGCCCCGACGCGGCGAGGACCGACCCGAACGCCGCGAGCCCGGCCTGCGTGTCCGCCGGGTCGGCGAGGACGTTGCGCGAGATCAGGATGCTCGCGATGAAGGTGACGCCGTAAACGAACCGGTGCGTCGCCATGACGGTGAGCGCCTGTCCCGGCGTGCGGCGGGCCCAGAGGTAGCGCGCGCCGTCGGCGAGGCCCTGGGCCGTCCGGGCGAACTCGCCGCGGAGCTCGGCGCCGCGCACGATCCGGTCGGGGCCGAGCAGGTCCTTGTCCATGCGGGTGGCCAGACCGGCGGCGACGGCGAACGCGACCGCGGCGCAGACCAGGGCCGCGGAGTCCTTGACCCGGCCGGGCTCGAACCCGAGGCCGAGCACGAACCCGATCAGTCCGCCGGCACCGGCGGCGACCGCCCCGAGGGTCGGGGCGAGCGAGTTGGCGGTCAGGAGCAGCGGGCCGTCCACCACCCGCGGCTGGGCGGCCGACAGGGCCGCGAGGAGGAACCGGTTCACCGAGAGGGTGAGCAGGGCGAGGACGTAGATCCACGGCCCGACGCCGGACGTCAGCATGACGACGGCGATGACCGCGGTCAGCGCGACCCGGGTGAGGTTGCCCCAGAGCAGCACCTGGCGTCGTCGCCAGCGGTCGAGAAAGACGCCCGCGAACGGGCCGACGATCGTGAACGGTGCGAGCAGCACGGCGAACGCGATCGCCACCTCCTCGGCGGTGCCCTGCGAGGTCGCCGAGAAGAAGAAGAGGGTGGCGAGGCCGACCTGGAACATGCCGTCGCCGGACTGGGAGACCAGACGGACGGTGAAGAGGCGGCGGAATCCCTGGAGCGCGAGGAGCGCGCGCAGGTCGGCGAGGACGGAACCCATGACGGCCGTCGTGGCGGCCCACCGGGGTGGGCCGCCACGATCGGGTCAGCGCTCGGCGTCGCCCGCGATGAAGGCCTCGAGCTGCGCCCGGCCCTTCGTGTCCTCCATCTGTACAGGAGGAGACTTCATGAAGTACGTCGAGGCCGAGAGGATCGGGCCGCCGATGCCGCGGTCCTTGGCGATCTTCGCCGCGCGCACGGCGTCGATGATGATGCCGGCCGAGTTGGGGGAGTCCCAGACCTCGAGCTTGTACTCGAGGTTCAGCGGCACCTCGCCGAACGCGCGTCCCTCGAGGCGCACGTAGGCCCACTTGCGGTCGTCGAGCCACGCGACGTAGTCCGACGGGCCGATGTGGACGTTGCGGTCCGACTTCTTGTTGGCCAGCGGGCCATCCAGGTTGGACGTGACGGCCTGCGTCTTCGAGACCTTCTTGGACTCGAGACGCTCACGCTCCAGCATGTTCTTGAAGTCCATGTTGCCGCCGACGTTGAGCTGGTAGGTGCGGTCCAGGACCACGCCGCGCTGCTCGAACAGCTTGGCGAGCACGCGGTGCGTGATGGTCGCGCCGACCTGCGACTTGATGTCGTCGCCGACGATCGGGACACCCGCGGTCTCGAACTTCTCGGCCCACTCGGGGTCCGAGGCGATGAAGACCGGCAGGGCGTTGACGAAGGCGACGCCCGCGTCGATGGCGCACTGCGCATAGAACTTGGCGGCTTCCTCCGACCCCACGGGCAGGTAGCAGACGAGGACGTCGGCCTCGACCTCGCGGAGCGCCGCGACGACGTCGACCGCCTCGGCCGGGGACTCCTCGATGGTCTCGGCGTAGTACTTGCCGATGCCGTCCAGGGTCGGGCCGCGCTGCACGGTCACACCGGTCGGCGGGACGTCCGCGATCTTGATCGTGTTGTTCTCGGACGCGTCGATCGCCTCGGCGAGGTCGAACCCGACCTTCTTGGCGTCGACGTCGAAGGCGGCCACGAAGTCGAGGTCGGAGACGTGATAGTCGCCGAACTGGACGTGCATCAGGCCGGGAACGGATCCCTCAGGGTCAGCGTCGCGGTAGAAGTGCACGCCCTGGACGAGGGACGAAGCGCAGTTACCGACGCCAACGATGGCGACGCGGATGGAGGTCATCCTTGCTCCTTGCTGTTCGTGCCGGGACGAGAGTCGTCGTCGGCTGTGGTGTGGGTGTTCTGGTGCCGGTCACGCTCGGTGGTGATCAGACCGTCGAGCCACCGAACCTCCTGCTCCACCTGCTCGAGGCCGTGGCGCTGAAGCTCCTCGGTGTACTCGTCGAGCCGTTCACGCGTACGCGCGGCGGACTCTCGAACCGACTCCAGTCGCTCGGTGAGCCGGGTTCGCCGGCCCTCGAGGATCCGGAGGCGGGTCTCGGCGTCCGTCTGCGCGAAGAACGCGAAGCGGACGTCGAAGTTCTGGTCCTCCCAGGTGGCCGGGCCCGACGATGCGAGCAGCGCCTGGAGGTGTTCCTTGCCCTCGGGTGTGAGTTCGTACACGATCCGCCCGCGACGGCCGGCCAGGGCGTGGCCGGGGAGCGCGGGCGACTCGGTGCCGACGATCAGGCCCCGGGTGCTCATCGACTTCAGTGCCGGGTACAGCGACCCGTAGGACAGGGCGTGAAACGAGCCGAGCAGCAGGTTGAGCTGCTTGCGCAGCTCGTACCCGTGCAGCGGCGAATCAGCCAGCATGCCCAGGATCGCGGTCTCGAGCACGGCCGAGCGGCTGCGCGCGATGTTGACCTCCCGGGGCACCGTGTCCGCGGACGCGTGGGCGACCGGGAAGCTGACGAAGAGCACTTCAGTACAATCGATGTATCGACTCGATACATCGTCAGATTAGGTTGCCGACGGTGATCGGTCAACGGGAGCGCGGCCGTGCGCGGTTGTGAAGAAGGTGCGAGGGGCCTGCGGATCATCTGCGGGATGTGCTCAGATCCGGACACCGAGGGACGTGCTCACGGTGTGACCGTCTAGTGTTTCGGTGGGCTGCCGTCCGACGGCGCCCTGACCCATACGTGCGAGGAAGAGGATCACCGTGGCGAAAGACCGTGACCGGGGCGGTGCCGTCGGCAGCGCCGATGCCGCGCCGCGCCGCAGGTTCGTCAACTACCCGCGCTCGCACGTCAAGAGCTTTCGCCGGTGGTTGCCGTCCTGGCGCGTCCTCGTCGGCACCATGCTCGCGGGGATGGCGCTGGTCGCCGGTGTCGTGATCGCCGCGTACAACACGATCACGGTGCCGCTCGCCTCCGACCTCACCAAATTCGAGGCGAGCACCGTCTACTTCGACGACGGCGAGACCGAGATGGGCAAGCTCTTCGCCTCGGACGGCAACCGCGAGATCGTCGAGTACGACTCGCTCCCGGACTACGTCGGCAACGCCGTCGTCGCCTCGGAGGACCGCACCTTCTGGACGAACTCCGGCATCGACCTGCGCGGCATCGCGCGCGCGGCGGTGAACAACCTCACCGGAGGGGAGCGCCAGGGCGCGTCGACCCTCACCCAGCAGTACGCCGAGCGTTACTACATGGGCACGACGACCGACTACGTCGGGAAGTTCCGCGAGGCGATCCTCGCGCTGAAGATCACGAACACCCAGGAGAAGGACGACATCCTGGGCAACTACCTCAACACCATCTACTTCGGCCGTGACGCCTACGGCATCGAGTCGGCCGCGCAGACGTATTTCCACAAGTCGGCGACGGAGCTGACGATCTCCGAGTCCGCGATGATCGCGGGCCTGATCCCCTCGCCGCGCAACTGGGACCCCGAGTCCAACCTCGAGATGTCTCAGGCGCGCTGGCAGCGCACCCTCGACAACATGCTCGAGGACGGCTACATCACCCAGCAGGAGTACGACGAGGCCGAGTTCCCCGAGTACTACGACTGGGAGCGCGAGAACCGGTACGGCGGCACCGACGGCTACCTGCTGAAGATGGTCGAGGAGGAGCTGATCGCGAGCGAGCGATTCACCGACGAGGAGATCCAGACCGGCGGGCTCCAGATCCACACGACGATCGACAAGACGGCGCAGGACGCGGCGGTCGCGACCGCGAAGAGCATGCCGGAGGACGCGGACGACGCCGTCGAGTTCTCCCTCGTCTCCATCGACCCCGAGGACGGTGGCATCGTCGCGCTCTACGGCGGCCCCGACTTCATCGAGCACCAGTTCAACAACGTCACGCAGGGCGCGGCCCAGCCGGGCTCGACCTTCAAGCCGCTGACGCTGATCGGTGCGCTCGAGAACGGTAAGCAGCTCACGGACCGGTACCCCGGCTACAGCCCGATGCAGATCATCGAGCCGAGCGCCGACAACCCCGAGGGCTGGAACCCGGGCAACTTCAACAACGAGCAGTACGGCAACATCGACCTCGTCGAGGCGACCGCCAAGTCGGTGAACACCGTGTACGGCCAGCTCAACGTCGAGATCGGGCCGGACAAGACCGTCGACGTCGCGCATCGGCTCGGGATCGACTCCGAGATCCAGGCCGTCGCGTCCAACGTGCTCGGCGTGAACGAGGTCCACCCGTACGAGCTCGGCACCGCCTACGCGACGATCGCGGCAGGTGGTCTCCACAACGACACCCACATCGTCAAGAACGTCACCCTCGCCAACGGCGACAGCAAGTACGACCCGCCGCGCACGCCCGAGCGGGTCGTCGACCCGGACGTCATCGGCGCCGCGACGTACGCGATGACCCAGGTGATCGAGGAGCCGGGCGGCTCCGGAAACCCGGCGCAGGCGCTCGATCGTCCCGCCGCGGGCAAGACCGGGACGGCCAACGACAACGTCGCCGCGTGGTTCGCCGGATTCACCCCGCAGCTCGCGACCGTCGTCGGGATCTGGCAGCCGGGCGAGGACGGCGGGAACGACACGATCACGCCGTTCGGCGGGTACTCCGAGATGACCGGTGGCTCGTGGCCCGTCAACGCCTGGACCGACTACATGACCCAGGCCCTCGAGGGCGAGCCCGTCGAGGAGTTCGCCGAGTTCGAGGAGCCGACGCCCACGTACACGCCGACGGAGGAGCCGGAGACCGAGGAGCCCGAGACCGAGGAGCCGGAGACCGAGGAGCCCGAGACGGTCAAGGTGCCGGGCAACCTCGTCGGGATGTCGCAGGCCAACGCCGTCGCGACCCTCGGGGCACTGGGGCTCAACGCCCAGGTCTCGGAGGAGTACTCCGACCAGCCCCCGGGCGTCGTCATCCGGGTCTCCGGCGCCGGGAACGTCCCCGCCGGCTCCACCATCGGGATCACCGTGTCGAAGGGACCGGAGCCGCAGGCGCCGGACCCTGACCCGGAGCCGACGGAGACGGAGCCGGCCGAGCCGACGGAGCCGCCCGACCCGACGGAGCCGACCGAGCCGCAGCCGACGGAGACCACCCCTGATCCAGAGGGCGGCGGCACCGGAAACAACAACGGCAACGGTGGTGGGCAGTAGCCCTCCCGGAGATCCGGTAGACTGGTGCGTCGCTGTGTCCTCACCCCCGACCTCGGGGAGCCGGGCACGGCATCGCATCAACCCTCCTGTCACGGAAAGACCGTGACCGCAGAGTCCACAGGAGGTGGGTTCACGCATGCGCCAGTACGAAATGATGGTCATCCTCGACGCCAGTGTCGAGGAGCGCACCGTTGCTCCGTCGCTCGACAAGTACCTCTCGGTCATCACGACCGAGGGTGGCTCGATCGACAAGATCGACATCTGGGGCCGTCGTCGCCTCGCCTACGAGATCGAGAAGAAGTCCGAGGGCATCTACGCCGTCGTCGACTTCACCTCCACCTCGGACACCGCCAAGGAGCTCGACCGCCAGCTCGGACTCAACGAGTCCGTCGTGCGGACGAAGATCCTGCGTACCGGCAAGCGCTGAAACTTTTTCCACACACCCCCACGCTCGTCGTGACGGTGTCACCCGCCCGTGGTTGGGTAGTGACTCGGAACGACACGAACGCACCGACGACGGCGCACCGCCGCTCGTCCGGGACACGAGACTGAGGAGTTGGCATGGCTGGAGACACCGTCATCACGGTGGTCGGGAACCTGACCGCGGACCCGGAGCTTCGCTTCACCCCGTCGGGTGCGGCCGTCGCCAACTTCACGATCGCGTCGACCCCTCGGCAGTTCGACCGCCAGAGCAACGAGTGGAAGGACGGCGACACGCTGTTCATGCGCTGCTCCCTCTGGCGTGAGGCTGCGGAGAACGTCGCAGAGTCCCTGACGAAGGGCATGCGCGTGATCGCGCAGGGCCGGCTCGTCCAGCGTTCGTACGAGACCCGTGAGGGTGAGAAGCGCACCGTCGTGGAGCTGCAGGTCGACGAGGTCGGCCCGTCCATGCGCTACGCCACGGCCAAGGTCACCCGCGCCTCGCGCGGTGGTGGCGGCGGCGGATTCGGTGGCGGCGGCTCCAGCAGCGGCGGTGGGTTCGGTGGTGGCGGCAACGCCAGCTCCGGTGGAGGATTCAGCAACTCCGGTGGCGGTCAGAACGACGACCCGTGGGCAACCGCGGGACCCGCGTCGGCCTCCGGCGGCGGGTTCTCGGACGAGCCCCCGTTCTGATCGACGCCTCACCCCAGAACACCCTTCCGGGTGACGGTGCCGGCACTGCCCGCACCGGATCCCCGGACATGAAGACGAAGGAGCTACGCCATGGCAAAGCCTGTGGTGCGTAAGCCGAAGAAGAAGGCTAACCCGCTCAAGACGGCCAAGATCGAGACCGTCGACTACAAGGACACCGCTCTTCTGCGGAAGTTCATCTCTGACCGCGGAAAGATCCGTGCACGTCGCGTCACCGGCGTATCCGTGCAGGAGCAGCGTCAGATCGCCAAGGCCGTCAAGAACGCACGCGAGATGGCCCTGCTGCCGTACTCGTCGTCCGCTCGCTGATCAGGATCAGGAAGGAACTCTCATGGCCAAGCTGATCCTCACGCACGAGGTCACCGGACTCGGTGAGCCCGGCGACGTGGTCGAGGTCAAGGACGGGTACGCCCGTAACTTCCTCGTCCCCCGCAAGCTCGCGACCCCGTGGTCGAAGGGCGCCGAGTCGCAGGTCTCTGCGATTCGCAAGGCTCGCAAGTCCCGCGAGATCGCGTCGCTCGACGACGCGAAGGCTGCGCGCGACTCGCTGCAGTCCAAGCCGTTCACGATCGAAGCGAAGGCCGGCGAGTCCGGTCGTCTCTTCGGTGCCGTGACCACGGCCGACATCGCCGACGCCATCGCCGCCGGCGAGGGCCCCAAGGTCGACAAGCGCAAGATCGAGATCGGTCAGCCGATCAAGTCGGTCGGCGCGTACACCGTCGCGATCCGCCTGCACCCCGAGGTGTCGGCGAACGTGGACGTCAAGGTCGTCTCGGCCTGACCCGTCTGCAGCTGACGCTCAGAAGCCCGGTCCCCGTGCGGGGGCCGGGCTTCTGCGTGCCCTGACACGTCAGTGACCGTCGCGGCGGGCTCCGCGGCGGCGGGCCCCGTCACGACGGGCCCCGTCGTCCCCGCGGCGGCGCTATGCCTGCGACGCCCCCGTCACCATCCAGCGGCCGCCCCGGGCGCGAAGGCCGGTCGTGACGGCGCGGGCCGCCATGAACACCCCCGCGAAGGCGAGCCACAGCCACGCCAGGCCCACGGGTCCGTCCGGGGCCCAGCGCTCGACCACCAGCGCGAACGGTGCGTAGACCACCAGCGTCACCATCCCCGCCCAGGCGAGGTAGCGGCCGTCGCCGGCACCGATCAGCACGCCGTCGAGCACGAACACCCACCCGGCCATCGGCATCAGCACGCCTGCCACAGCCATGCCGAGCGCGACGGCGACGCGCACCTCGGGGTCACTGGTGAACAGCAGCGCGAACCACCAGCCGCCGAGTGCCATGACGAGGCCGATCGCCGCGCCCCCGAGGACTCCCCACTGCAGGGTGCGACGCAGGACGGCGCGGGTGGCACCGACGTCGCCGGCACCGAGGCTCTGCCCGATGAGGGCCTGCGCGGCGATCGCGAGCGCGTCGAGGGCGAAGGCCGCGAGGCCCCAGACGGAGTTCACCACCTGGTAGCCGGCCAGGGTGACGGCACCGAGGCCGGTGGCGACGAAGACGGTCAGCAGGATCGCGAGGCGCAGGGACAGCGTCCGGATCAGCAGGGGCGTCCCGGCGACGGCGTTCTGCCAGATCCCGCCGGCCGCCGGTCGCATCGAGGCTCCGGCAGCGCGGGCGCCGCGGACGACGACCGCCACGAGGATCACCGCCATCGACCACTGGGCGACGGCGGTCCCGATGGCGGAGCCTGCGATCCCGAGCCCGAACCCGTACACCAGGACGATGTTGAGGATCGTGTTGAACACGGCCCCGCCCGCCGCGACGTAGAGCGGGGTGCGCGTGTCCTTCATGCCGCGCAGGACGCCCGTCGCGGCGAGCACGAGCAGCATTCCCGGAAGCCCGAGCGAGGAGATCCGCAGGTAGACGACGGCGTAGCCCGCGACGTCGCCGGACCCGCCCATCACGTCGATGGCCCACGGGGCCATCGCGAGCAGCGCCGCCGAGAGGACGACGCCGAGCCCGAGGGCGAGCCACATACCGTCGATGCCCGACTGCAGGGCCTCGCGCTCGTGCCCGGCCCCGATGCGCCGCGCGACGGCGGCGGTGGTGGCGTAGGCGAGGAAGACGCAGAGCCCGACGACGGTCAGGAGCAGCGTGCTGGCGAGGGAGAGTCCGGCGAGCTGGGCGGTGCCGAGATGCCCGACGACGGCGCTGTCGACGAGCACGAAGATCGGCTCGGCGACGAGGGCACCCAGGGCGGGGACGGCGAGCCCGAGGATCTCCCGGTCCATCTGTCGCCCGCTGGGCGGCGTGGACGACGGATCGCCTCGGCGTGTCGTCGGCGTGTCGCCGGATGAGTTTTCGTCCACACGCTAGAGGCTAGTGTTTATGCGGCTCCTCGGGGTCGTCGCACAGGTGTGACGTGAGTTATCCACACCCTTGTCCACGGGGTGTGCACAGGGATGTGGGCGTCGTCCACAGGCCGTCCACAGCACTGTCCACAGGCTGTGCCCCGATCGTGTTGCCCCGGGGTGGGGGGAGTCCTATCGTCGCGTGGTCGTGTCTCTGCGGCCCGGAACGTGGGCCGCTCCGAATGTCGGTCGCTGGGAGTAGAACTGCTCTCGAGGGCCCGACCGTCCGGGGGAGCGGCGGACACCGACGAAGCGTATGGAGGGCACATGTCGATCGAAGAGCTCGAGGCGGGCTTCGGTGGCGAGGGACCCTCCGGGGGCGCAGCCTTCGACCGCACCCCGCCCCAGGACGTCGCGGCCGAGCAGAGCGTACTCGGCGGCATGCTGATCTCGAAGGACGCGATCGCCGACGTCATCGAGCAGGTCCGCGGCACGGACTTCTACCGCCCGGCGCACGAGGCCGTCTACGACGCCGTCGTCGACCTCTACGGGCGTGGTGAGCCGGCCGACGCGATCACCGTCGTCGCCGAGCTGCAGAAGCGCGGCGAGCTCGGCCGCATCGGTGGAGCGCCCTACATCCACGACCTCATCTCGATGGTGCCGACCGCCGCGAACGCCGGGTACTACGCCCGGATCGTGCGCGAGCGCGCCGTGCTGCGCCGTCTCGTCGAGGCCGGGACGCGCATCGTCCAGCTCGGCTACGCGGCCGACGGCGGCGACGTCGACACCATCGTCAACAACGCCCAGGCCGAGGTCTACTCCGTCACCGAGCGCCGTGCCGCCGAGGACTACGTGCCGCTCGGCGACATCATCGGCGGCACCGTCGACGAGATCGAGGCAGCGGGCCACCGTGGCGAGGGCATGGTCGGCGTGCCGACCGGGTTCGCGGACCTCGACCGCCTCACCAACGGGCTGCACCCCGGGCAGATGATCGTCCTGGCCGCGAGGCCGGCCATCGGCAAGGCGCTCGCGCTCGACACCCCGCTGCCCACACCGTCGGGCTGGACCACGATGGGTGAGGTGCAGGTCGGCGACGAGTTGATCGCCGCAGACGGAACGCCGACGCAGGTCATCCGCGCGACGGAGGTCCTCGAGGACCGCCCCTGCTACGAGGTGGTGTTCGACGACGGGACGACGATCGTCGCGGACGCGCTCCACGAGTGGGCGACCACAACCCGTGCGGAGCGCAGGCACCGAGGGAGCCGTGGCGGTATTCGCACGACCGACGAGATCGCAGCCACGGTGCGTTGCGACACTGCGGACAGGCGTGCAAACCACGCGATCCGCACGTCCGCAGCGCTTGAGCTGGCCGAGGCGGAACTTCCCCTGCACCCGTACGCGTTGGGTGTATGGCTCGGGGACGGCCACGCTGCGGGTGCCCGATTCACGTCGGCCGATCCGGAGATCCCGATGCGAATAGAGGGCCTCGGGCTTGTTGCAACGCAGCAGGGGAATTCGGACGGCGCTGCGCAGCTGTACTCGCTCAGACTTCCCCCTGCTCCGGCGATCGAGGAGCGTCCGTGTGTGGTCTGCGGGGCGGTGTTCCTGCCGCGCACGTCACAGGTGAGGACCTGCGGCCGTTCGTGCGGTGGGCGTGCGAAGGCCGTCTCCAGCCCAGTCCCCGAACCGACTTGCCCCGATTGCGGACGGGAGAGCACGGGACTCCGTCGCTGTCAGAGCTGCCACAACGCGCACGGAACCGTCCAGGCGATTCTGCGATCGCTCGACGTGATGTCGAACAAGCACATTCCCGAGCAGTACCTCCGCGCGAGCGAGTCCCAGCGCCGCGAGTTGCTCGCCGGGCTGCTCGACACGGACGGCACCGTCAATCCCACGGGGAGCCCGCAGTTCTGCGTCACGAGTCGCAGACTTGCGCTCGACGTCCGCGAACTTGTCCATAGTCTCGGCTATCGCAGCGGCTGGTCTGAGCGCGCCGTACGCGGACGCACGGTAGGTACATCGACCGCCTACACGATCACGTTTACGACGGACGATGATGTGTTCGCACTCGAGAGGAAGAGGCTCCTTCACAAGGAGCGTCGCCGTCCGTCGACGCCGCGCCTCACGTCCCGGTTCGTTGTTGACGTGCGCGAAGTGCCGTCCGTCCCCGTGCGGTGCGTCGAGATCGCCCACCCTGAGCACCTGTACCTCGCGAGCCGGTCGATGATCCCGACGCACAACTCGACGCTCGGGATCGACATCGCACGCAGCGCGTCGATCAAGCACGACATGACGTCCGTCGTGTTCTCGCTCGAGATGAGCCGCAACGAGATCACCATGCGTCTGCTCTCCGCCGAGGCGCGCATCCACCTGCAGAAGATGCGCAACGGCTCGATGGGGGAGGACGACTGGCAGAAGCTCGCGTCCACCATGGGCAAGATCACCGAGGCGCCGCTGTTCATCGATGACTCCCCGAACATGTCGCTGATGGAGATCCGGGCCAAGTGCCGGCGACTCAAGCAGAAGCACGACCTGCGGCTCGTGGTCATCGACTACCTGCAGCTGATGACGTCCGGCAAGCGCGTTGAGTCGCGTCAGCAGGAGGTCTCGGAGTTCTCGCGTGCACTCAAGCTCCTCGCGAAGGAGCTCGAGGTGCCGTTGATCGCGATCTCGCAGCTGAACCGTGGCGCCGAGCAGCGCACCGACAAGAAGCCGGCGATGTCGGACCTTCGCGAGTCGGGCTGCCTGACCGAGGACACGCGGGTCCTGCGCGCCGACACGGGTGCCGAGACGACGATGGGCGAACTCTTCGCGCTGGGGGCGAAGGATGTCCCGGTCTGGGCCCTGAACGAACGGCTCCAGTACGTGCGGCGCCATCTGACGCACGTCTTCCCGACGGGGGTGAAGCAGGTCTATCGTCTTCGACTCTCGTCCGGGAAGGAGATCTCCGCGACGGCGAACCACCCGTTCCTCACCTATGACGGATGGAGGCCGCTCGGAGAGCTTGAAGTCGGTTCACGGCTTGGCGTGCCTCGGCACGTACCTGCACCAGAGCAGGAAGCGGAATGGGACGACCGAAAGGTCGCTGCGCTGGCCAACCTCGTCTCTGGACCGATGAAGGGATCCACGACGCCCGAGACGCTAGGAGACGACGTCTGGCTCGACCGTGAGGTCGGAGTGCCGGCAGCAGTGTTCCAGCTTCCGAAGCGCCAGATTGCCTTGTTCCTTCACCGGATCGCCAGCCTCTGCGGGCGTGTCGTGCTCCACGAGTCTGGGACTGGCGTCGTGCAGATCGTCGGCACGGTTCGTTCTCTCGACGGAATCGCACGACTTCTTCTCCGGTTTGGAATCTCAGCGCAGTCGCGCGACGTCGCTCGGGGTTCTGCGTTGGAGATCCGCGGAACCGACGACCTGCGCCGCTTCTTGCAGGAGATTGGCATCGAGCGTGACGAGCGGTCTGCCGACGAGCTGCTCCTCCGCGTTCGAGAAGCAGCCGGCGATCTCAACAGCGGGCCTCTCACCGTGTGGGACGAGGTTCGCCACATCCTCGAGGCTGACGAGCCAACGACCCGTGCAGGGGTCCAGGTAGTTCCTCGTGGTGAGTCCCGAACGACGTTGGGTGCCGTCGCGGGCGTCCTGGAACGCGCGGATCTGGAGATCGAGGCTGTCAACGACCTTGCGTGGGAGGAGATCGTCGCTGTCGAGCCACTCGGCGAGCAGGCGGTGTTCGACGCGACGGTGCTCGACTCGCACAACTTCATCGCCAATGGAATCGCCGTTCACAACAGCATCGAGCAGGACGCCGACATGGTGATCCTGCTCCACCGCGAGGATGCGTACGAGAAGGAGTCTCCCCGAGCGGGCGAGGCCGACCTGATCGTGGCGAAGCACCGAAACGGACCGACGGACACGATTACGGTCGCGTTCCAAGGGCACTACTCGCGATTTGTGGATATGCAAGCGTAGCCGAGCCGTAGTGTCGGCGTGCAACCTAGATTGATCGATCCTCCGCCTACTTAAAGTGGATGATCGCTGGCCCGATCCAGGCACCACCTTGACTGTGCTGCCGTCCAGGTCCGGGCGGCCTTCCGGTCCGTTGCGCTGTCGTTCCGGCGATCAGTTCCGGTTGAGGCCGTGCTTCCGTGTGTCCAGGGCGTGCTTGAAGTGGCTCTCTGTCTGGTCGACCACGGGTGTCGGTGTCGCTGGGTCGAACACTCGCAGGATCGAGAACCGGAATGTCGTTGGGCCGAGGCCGCGCAACTCAACGTTGCCGCCGTGACCGTTCGAGGCATAGGCGCCCCAGCGCTGGCGAATGCTCTCGGCGCCGTCAGCCTTGCCAACGTACTGACGGCCATCGCGCGTGTCGGTGATCAGGTATATCCCCACTACGGATGACAGCGCGGTGCGCCACGCGGCATAGCGGTGCTCGCTTATCACAGCCTGGAGCTGTGCGTGGTCGAGGATCAGCCGGTCGAAGCCGGGGAATGGGACAGGCTGGGAGTCGGCGATCTCCACGACGGGGTAGCCGGCAGCTGTCGGCCCGTTGAGCCGCCAGGTTCGCGGAGATCGCCAGCCGATGACGAGGCGTTCCCTGAGGTCCTGCATGTGGTCGGACTGGACCAGGTCGAATGTCCGTCGCAGGCCGTCGTTCGCGGTCTCGCCGCGGTGCTCGACTACTGACCACAGGCGAGCTCGGGCGCCGCCTTCGGGGACGAAGACGACCCAGAAACGAGGCGGGTTGTCCGGGAATTGGCGCGGGTTCGAGGACTGGCTGGCCGTGTACGCCAGGATCTCGTCGTCCGTCGAGTCCGCATGGATGCCGGCGCTCCCATCGTCCTCGTGCTCCTTGACGTAGGCGTGGCGTATCACCTGGGCATCGGCCGGGGCGATGCCGGCGCTTCGCAGGATGGGTTCGAGCGTCAGCGTCATCGAGGCCTCGTCTCCATGTCTGGTGGTCCGTCCCCGTCAATACATCTTCTCACCGGAGCTGCCTGTGCCCCGGCACGCTGTTTGGCGTGGGCTCAGCGCATCCGCTCGGCGAGACGGTCGAAGAAGTCGGCAAGCATCGCCTCGGCGCCGTCATTCATGAGTTCGGCCCCACCGAACCGGTAGACCTCGTATCCGGCGAGCTTGAGCCGTCGGTCCTCGGCGACCATCTCGCTGTACAGCGTGGGGCTTGCGATCTCACCTCGTGCGTAGTGCTGCTTCCCGTCGACTTCGAGGACGACGCGGTGCCTGCTGGAGAACAAGATGAGGAAGTCCATCCGTTGCCGTGCCAGTGGGCTGCCGCTCTGGCCGGCGGTGCGCCGGGCGAGCTGGGTCGCGGGGTCGAAGTGCAGGTAGACCTGGGGGATCAGTGCTGGGACGTCGAACTGCTCGTCCTTGTAGCGCGTCGCGTAGGCGTCGAAGACGCGTCGCTCGGCCGGGTTGTCTCCCAGCGACGCCCGTAGGCGACCATGTAGGTCTATGCCGACGTCGCGGGCCGAAACGCTACTGGCGACGCCCTGGCGCTCTCGCCACCACTCGATCAGGTTGCTGAATGTCAGGCCATCGGCAGGGATCGGCAGATCGTAGACGAGGCAGTACTCGCCGTTGCGGACGATCTCGATGTCGTTGTTCACGGCATCGCGCAACACGAGCTCGGGCTTGGGTCCGTTCGCAGCGAAGATCAGGTCCTTCGCCGGTGCCCCGACACCTCCTCCGCGGTCGTACACGGAGAGCAGAGCGGTCAGGGCGGCGACGGTGGCGTCGCTCAGGTCGAGTTCCGCGACGATGCGGCGCGCGAGAGCTACGAGCCGGGGGAGCTCCCAGCCTTCGGTGTAGGCCTGGACGAGGGCGCGCTTGGTGTAGTGCCTGTCGCTCGGCTGATAGTCCGAAGCTGTCCACGGCAGTTGCAGCTCCTCGCCGAGAACCGTCTCGAGGTCTCGCCGCGTGTAGGCGTCGATGAGTGTCTGTTCGATCGCAGCCCGCAACGTACGCGACGACACCTTGGTCGGGACCGTCGATGAGGCGGCGATCGCCGTTTCGAAGAAGTCGAGGCCGCTCACAGGCTCATTGTCTCGCAGGCGTGCATCTGTATCGAGGGACGGTCCAACCTCCTTTGTGCGGCCACCGCGACGCGCCCGGGAGCTAGCAAGGTGCAGCGGTGTGTCCGCGCAATCTGCGCTGCACGTCGACAGTAGTTGACGATCTGCGCCCGGTGTGTGGTGCAAACCGAGTGCTTCGCGTTCGTCACCTAACGCTTCGGCGGGACCGTCGAGCTCCACGACTGGACGTCGCCGTCGGGAGCCCAGCGCCAGGTGATGGTGACTTTCCGTGATGAGGAAGCCATCGAGAAGGCCAGCAGGAATGTCTCGCCGGCGTGAGGGTCGATGGACTCCCACCTGTAGGGCCCGCGGTGGATCGTGTGTTCCGGCATTTCGATCTGGACGGCGTAGACGGTCTCGTCCGAGCCGTTCGTCAGGGTGAAGGTATCGCCGCGGTAGTGCGCCAGCGACCACGGCGGAACCCTCGTGCGTGCCGACCCTGAAGTGGCCAACTCGATGAATGCGGGCGCCGAACTCGCGGGAACTTCGTGGGTGAATTCGAGCTCGGACTCCATCACCTCGAGCTGACGTCCCATGTACACGGTTTGGGCCTCGGCGGCCGTCGCCTGACGGATCGCGGCGTCACGCTGGCCGCGACCGTAGCAGAGCGAGATGCCCGAGAAGGTAGCGGCGAGGATGGCCACAAGGAGCGCACCACCGGAGATCAATACCGAAGCCAAGTCCATAACTCGAGGTTAGCGTGCCAGCTCCTGGCGACACCCATAGGCGGACGGCACGTAGTGCGAGGCACCGCTGGACGAAACGGCAGTGCAACCTACTTTGCGCGACTAACTCAACACGCCCGAGAGCGAGCAAGATAGGTAGCCGTGTTCGCACAGTTGGCGCTGCACGTCGACACATGTAGCCAACGGGCGGGGGTCCGCGGCGATGGTGGCGACAGGTAGGGGCAACCAGAAACTTGAATCGCAGTCAAGGCCATAGCTTTATCGCGTCGGTGCTCTGCTACACCCATAGTCCGACGACGTGTTCGCCAGGTTACGTACTAGACCAAGCGACAATCTAGCCCGCTCGTGGCGGACTGTGCGGCATGTCCGAAATTGGCCGAGTCTGGTGCGCATACCAGCCCATTCTGGGTTCCACGCCAGCGAACTTCGCTCGGTGGTTCGCGGGCGAACTATCTTACTCGTCGGAATCGCAAACTTGCAGCGCCTTGGCTGCACCTTCGGCCGTGCGATATCTCGAACGTCGCTTGTGCGTGTAGTTGGTCCACGCGCACAGTTCGCATTCCGGGGGCGCGGGCCACTCTCTGGGAGCACATGCACCCGACCGGCCGATCGACGTCGGGCCACCCCCATGCTGGCACGAGAGCGCAGAGTTGGAGATGCGGTCCGCGAACTGATGACACATCCTGTCTAGATGGGACTGTTCTCAAAGGATACGCGCACCGACGAGGATAAGGCCGCTGCGCGGGAAGCCAAGGATGCCCAGCGCGCGATGGCGAAAGCCGAACGCGATGCTCGGGACGAAGAATTTCGCGCGAAACTAAAGGATCGGCGGACGAAGGTATGGTCGGGTTATAAGAAGAAGGCCGAAAGGGCGGGCCTCCAGGTTTCTGACGCGATTCTAGTCGGGTATTATATCGAGGATGGACGGGATAAATACCTTCTGGTTTATTCCGATCGTGTTGAGAAGAGGGTTGGAAGGAAAGCGGGTAGTTTTACTGCGAAGGGTTCTGCAACCGAGACCATAGATATCTCAAAAGTGTCGTCGGTGGAGCTTGAAAAAGGAATAACAACTGCAAAGCTGACCGTACACGCTTCGGGCAACGACATAACCTTTAAGGGGTTCGCTCGCGACGTCGAAGAGCTAAGGGAGTCGATTCTTGAGCAGATGGGAGGAGCGGGCGAGAGCGCCTCGGTACCTGCTACAGATCCGCACGATGAACTGCGCAAACTAGCTGAGCTTCACAGCGCGGGTGTTTTATCTGACGAAGAGTTCGCGGCGAAGAAGGCTGAGCTTCTCGGCCGTATTTGAAGGCCTTACTAGAGGTCAACGTTATGTGGATTGTGCTGAAAGAAGTGGTGTATTCGGCACCCAGCACTCCTGGGTGTGATTCAAAATCTGACCAGTATTGGCACCGCCCCGAGAACGTTTCGCGTCGTGGGCTCGATGTTCTTTTCACCTGGTGCGCTTGATTTTTCGTGACCGTGTTTGTGTATTCCAAAGTTCGTCCAGGCGTGGTAGTAACGTATTTGGCAGCACTAAGCATGCTCGGGGTTCTATGCATCATGGATGGTGATCGGTGCCGAGATTCTGAAGGGGCTGGCCACGCGGAGTTGTCTCGGTGATCGATCCCCGACCTCTGCGTCCGTGCCCGCCCTAAGCGGCGCCTTTCGTTTTGTGGTTCTGTGTGACGTTCACACGACTGAGCGAGACCCGTTGGGCTGATTGAGGCTGCGTTCACACCCGAGCGGATCCCGACCATCCGTCGTAACCTTCATCGTCAAGCCGCCCGATTGGTAGGTGACTCGTTCTGGTTCATACCCGTGCGCGGTTCCGGTCCTCCACAACTTCCGTCTGCTGAACGCCCCGGTTGGCGCCTCGTCCCGCCCGGACCCCGTTGGCGATGACGAAGACCTCGGCGACCTCGTGGACGAGGACGACGGCCGCGAGGCCGAGCACCCCGAAAAGTGCCAGGGGGATGAGCACCCCGATCAGGAGCAGCGAGAACGCGACGTTCTGCCACATGATGGCGCGGGCGCGCCGGGCGTGGCTCAGCACCTGGGGGAGGTGGTGGAGGTCGTTGCCCATGAGCGCGACGTCGGCGGTCTCGATCGCGACGTCGGTGCCCATGGCGCCCATCGCGATCCCGACGTTCGCGGTGGCGAGGGCGGGGGCGTCGTTGACGCCGTCGCCGACCATCGCGACCGGCCGGCGTGCGGCCAGGGCGCGGACGATGTCGGCCTTGTCCTCGGGGCGCAGGTCGGCGTGGACGTCGGTGATCCCGGCCTCGGCGGCCAGGGCGTGGGCGGTGCGCTCGTTGTCGCCGGTCAGCATTGCCACGGTGTAGCCGTCGCGGGTGAGGTCGCGCACGACCTCGGCGGCCTCGGGGCGCAGCTCGTCGCGCACCGCGACCGCCCCGAGCAGCACCCCGGCGTCCTCGACGAGTACCGCGGTGGCGCCGCGCTCCTGCATCCGTTCGACGTCGGCTGCCAGTGGTCCGGCGTCGATCCACCCGGGCCGTCCGAGCCGTACCTGACGGCCGTCCAGGGTGCCGGTGATGCCGGCGCCGGTGACCGCTGCGACGTCGGACGTCTCGGGTCGCTCGGTGGTCGCGACGAGGATTGCTCGGGCGAGCGGGTGCTCGCTCCGGGCCTCGAGCCCCGCGGCGACGGCCAGCACGCGGTCAGTCGTCTGGCCTGCGGCGGGGACGACCTCGACGACGGCCGGGTTGTTCGCCGTCAGCGTGCCGGTCTTGTCCAGGGCGAGCGAGCGGACGGTGCCGAGCTGTTCGAGCGCGGCACCACCCTTGATGAGGACGCCGCGCTTGGACGCGGCGCCGACGGCGGCGACGACGGTCACGGGGACCGAGATCGCCAGCGCGCACGGGGAGGCGGCGACGAGGACCACGAGGGCGCGCTCGATCCACAGGGCGGGGTCGCCGGCCAGGGACCCGATCACCGCGATCAGTGCCGCTGCGACCAGGATCGCGGGCACGAGCCGGGAGGCGATGGAGTCGGCGAGGCGTTGCCCCCCACCCTTGCGGGCCTGCTCGGTCTCGACGATGTGCACGATGCGCGCCAGGGAGTTGTCCTCGGACGTCGCGGTGACCGTGACCTCGAGGGCTCCGGTGCCGTTGATCGAACCGGCCAGCACGCGTTCGCCCGGGCCAGCCTCCACGGGGACCGACTCGCCGGTCAGCGCCGAGACGTCGAGGGAGGTCGTGCCGGTCAGGATCTGGGCGTCGGTCGCGACGCATTCGCCGGGCCGGACGAGCATGACGTCGCCGATGCTCAGGACGGCAGGGTCGATCTGCACGTGCTCGCGCCCGCGGACGACCGTGGCCTCGGTGGGCACGAGGTCGAGCAGAGCCCGCAGTCCGCGACGGGTCCGCGCCAGCGAGTACTCCTCGAGCCCTTCGGAGATCGAGTAGAGGATCGCGAGCATCGCGGCTTCCTCGATCTGCCCCAGGATCACGGCACCGACGGCGGCGATCGTCATCAGCGTGCCGACGCCGATCTTGCCCCGGAGCAGGCGGCGCACCGCCCCGGGGACGAACGTGCTGGCCGCGATCACGAGTGCCACCGCCTCGAGCCCGACGACGATCCAGTCGGGCACGGTGGTGGTCCACGACAGCAGCCACCCGGCCAGCAGGACGACGGCGGCCGCCACCGCCGCGCGGATCTCGCCCACCTGCCACAGGCGTCCGGACTCGTCGTCGGCCTCGGGGGCGGCCACCTCGTCCGAGGAGCAGCAGGCGTCGGTCATCGTGCGGCCTCCGCGACCGCAGCGTCCGCGCCGTAGTTGGGGCAGAGCACGACGGCGTTCCCGGTCGCCGCGAGCAGCACCTCGGCGGCGGCGAGCATCTCCATCAGCTCCGGGCGGGCGAGCGAGTAGTAGACGCGCCGCCCGTCCATCCGTCCGTCCACGAGGCCGCAGTCCTTCAGGCAGGCGACGTGCGAGGAGATCGTCGACTGCGCGAGTCCGAGGTCGGCCGTCAGGTCTGCGACCCGTGCCTCACCGGCCGCGAGCCGGCGCACGATCGCCAGGCGGGCCGGGTCGCCCAAGGACCGGAACAGCGCCACACCCGGTTCGATGCCGTCGGTGGAGGCGCACTCGTGCGAGATGATCGACATAGATCGATAATAACCACTCGTAGCCGATGATCAAGAGTGCCGCCGCTGGCGCAGGGCGTGGCAGCCCGCGCGTCGCCGTCAGATCCCGGGCCCGCCGCACTACGGTCTGATCGGGCCGCAGGTCGCGGACCAGCGAGGGAGGACGGTCATGGGTGGGGTCGGTCGGCGTCGTGCGCGGCGCTCGGAGCGACGGCCGGAGCGACGTCCGGACGAGGAGCGCGCCGTCGAGACGAAGGCTCCGGCGGACCCGGAGCCGCGCGGTGCGTCGAAGCTGTGGTCCACCGGGTTCGGCCAGGTCGCCACCCGCTCCCTCCAGGTTCTCGCCGTCATCGCCGTCGCCGCGGTCCTGATCTTCATCGGTGCGCGACTCACGCTCGTCGTCATTCCCGTTCTTATCGCACTGGTCTTCGCGGCGGCGATCTCCCCGCTCGTGTCGTGGCTACGACGTCGGGGTGTGGCCTCGATCCTGGCGACGTGGATCGCTCTCCTCGCTCTCGTCGCGATTCTCGTCGGCGTCATGTGGCTCGTGGTGCTCGCCGTCGTCAATCAGTGGGACGAGCTGCAGAGCCAGGCGCTCGACGGCATCGACTCGTTGCAGTCCTACGTGCAGGACCTGCCGTTCCAGATCTCCAGCGAGCAGATTTCCTCGGTCCGGGAGTCCGCGACCGGACTGCTGCAGTCCAGCGCCGTGGGATCGGGCGCGATCGCGGGGGTCTCGCAGACGGCAAACTTCGTCACGGGCTTCTTCATCATGGTCGTGGTCCTGTTCTTCTTCCTCAAGGACGGCCCGGCCATCTGGGAGTTCCTGCTGCGCCCCTTCAGCGGCGAGGCGTACGACCGCGGCCGGCGCGTCGGTTCGGCGACCATCCAGACCCTCGGGAACTACGTCCGCGGGACGGCGATCATCGCCGTCGCCGACGCGGTCGGGATCGGGATCGGCCTCGCGATCGTCGGCGTCCCGCTCGCCATCCCGCTCTCGGTCCTGGTCTTCCTCCTGGCCTTCATCCCGCTCGTCGGAGCCACGTTGGCCGGCATCCTGGCGGCCCTGGTCGCACTGGTGGCGCTGGGCCCGGTCGAGGCGCTCATCGTCGTCGCGATCGTCGTCGGGGTGAACCAGCTCGAGGGCAACTTCTTGCAGCCGGTCGTCATGGGGCGGACCCTGAGCCTGCACCCCCTGGTGATCCTGATCGCGCTGACGGCCGGCACCGTGCTGGTCGGCATCACCGGTGCGGTGCTCGCCGTCCCGATCGCCGCGTCGATCTGGCGGGCCATCCAGGTGTGGGACGGCCCCGACCTTCCGGCGAAGTTCGCACGGCAGAAGAGGGCCGAGACGGTCTGAGCCGGCCGACTGCTATGTTCGCCTGATGCTGAGGGCCACCGCGTGCCGGGATCGCGCCCGATGACCACCGCCACCGTGATCGGCGGCGGCCCCGCGGGCCTGATCGCCGCCGAGGAGCTGGCGCGCGCAGGGGTGACGGTGACGGTCTACGACCGGATGCCGTCGGTCCCGCGCAAGTTCCTCATGGCCGGCCACGGCGGGCTGAACATCACGCACAGCGAGGACCTCTCCGCGTTCCTGGACCGGTACGGAACCGCGGCCGACGCCCTCGCTCCGATGCTCGACGTCTTCGGTCCCGACGACCTGCGCGCGTGGTGCGCCGACCTCGGGGAGACGACGTTCGTCGGGAGCAGCGGGCGCGTCTTTCCGCAGTCGTTCTCCGCGAACCCGCTGGTCCGCGCGTGGCTGACCCGGCTCCGGGACACGGGTGTGCGGCTCGAGCGGCGAACCCGCTGGGCCGGTTGGGACGACGACGGAGAACTGGTCCTCGAGGACGCCGACGGTTCGGTGAGCACTGTGACGTCCGACGTCGTCCTGTTCGCCCTCGGGGGAGCGTCGTGGCCACAGCTCGGTTCCGACGGCGCGTGGGTCGGTGCGTTCGTCGACCGCGGTGTGCGTGTCACGCCGATGCGCCCGGCGAACGTGGGCCTTCGGGTCGACTGGAGCGAGATCTTCTCCGAGCGGTTTGCCGGAGTGCCGCTGAAGAACGTGGCCCTGACCATCCGCGGGACGTCGACGACGGTGCGGGGCGACGCGATGGTGACACGGACCGGGATCGAGGGCGGCCCGCTCTATGCGATCGGCGCCGCGATCCACCGCGCGCTGGACGACGGCGAGTGCGTGCTCGAGGTCGACCTCCGGCCGGACCTGAGCGCAGAGCAGCTCGAGACTCGGCTCCGCCGTCGGCGCCCCAAGGACTCGACGTCCAACTGGCTGCGGCGGACGCTCGGCCTCGACCCCGTGGCGGCAGCTCTGCTCCGCGAGGCGGGGCCGCTGCCCGGAGATCCCGCGGCGATGGCCGTACTGGTCAAGACCGTGCCGGTCCCGGTGGCCGCGACCATGCCGATCGAGCGTGCGATCTCCACCGCCGGTGGCGTCGCGTGGCCGGAGGTCGACGAGGCACTGATGCTGCGGCGGATCCCCGGCACGTTCGTCGCGGGGGAGATGCTCGACTGGGAGGCCCCGACGGGCGGCTACCTCTTGCAGGCGTCCTACAGCACCGGCGTGGTGGCGGCCCGGGGCATGCTGGCGTGGCTCGGCGATCATGGCGGGCGGTAGGCGGGGCGTTCCCCGACATTTCCACATCCTTCGCCCGCCATAAAGCGTTCCCGTTGCAGGGTGCTCTCACCGCTGATTGTCTGGAGGCTCCGACGGTGCATTCCGACGAAGGAGATCCCCACATGTCAGATCACAAGCCGGCGTCACGCCACACTGCCGAGGTCAACGCCGCACTGGGCCGTGAGCTCCCGTTCGACGACACCCAGGACTTCGAGGACTCGCACCGCGGCTTCATCGCCCCGCTGCCGAACGGCGGCGTCATCAAGGACGACGACGGCAACGTCGTCTGGGACTTCAACGACAAGGCCCAGGCGCAGGAGGGCACCGACGCCCCGGACACGGTGAACCCGAGCCTCTGGCGGATGGTCCAGCTGCTCGGCATCGGCGGCCTCTTCGAGGTCACCGAGGGTATCTACCAGGTGCGCGGTGCCGACCTGTCGAACATCACGTTCATCGAGGTGCCGGACGGCGTCGTCGTCATGGACCCGTGCCTCTCGGCCGAACCGGCCCGGTTCGGGCTCGACCTCTACCGCGAGCACCGCGGCGACCGGCCCGTGGTCGGCGTGATCTACACCCACAGCCACACCGACCACTACGGTGGCGTGCGCGGGATCGTGGACGAGGTCGACGTCGTCGCGGGCAAGGTCCAGATCGTCGCTCCCGAGGGCTTCGTCAAGGCGACGCTCGACGAGTTCGTGATCGGCGGCAACGCCTGCAGCCGGCGCACGAGCCTCCAGTACGGCTCGCTCGTCAAGGGCGGCCCGACCGGGACGATGACGGCGGGGCTCGGCCTCGGGACCTCGACCGGGTGGACCACCCTGATCCAGCCGACGGTCGACATCACCGAGACGGGGCAGAAGCTGAACATCGGCGGGCTGGAGTTCGAGTTCCAGCTGGCGCCGGACTCCGAGGCCCCGAGCGAGATGTTCTTCTACATCGAGCAGTACCGCGCCTTCTGCCCGGCCGAGGACGCGACGCACACCCAGCACAACCTGTATACGCTCCGCGGCGCGAAGATCCGCGACGCGCTCGCGTGGTCGAAGCACATCAAGGACGCGCGCCTGCGCTACGCGGACAAGACCGACGTGATGTTCGCGCCCCACCACTGGCCCTCCTGGGGCAAGGACGCCGTGGTCAAGCAGCTCAAGCTGACCCAGGCGATGTACAAGCACCTGCACGACCAGACGATGCACGCGGCCAACGCCGGGTACACGATGCTCGAGGCCGCGGAGCGGATCCAGCTGCCCACGTCCCTCGCGCACGAGTGGATCACCCGCGGCTACTACGGCACGACGAGCCACAACGTGAAGTCCATATGGGCCTTCTACCTCGGCTGGTACAGCGGCAACCCGGCGCAGCTCTGGGAGCTGCCGCCAGAGCCCGCGGCCTCCCGCTACGTCGAGTTCATGGGCGGCGCGGACGCCGTCCTGGAGAAGGCGCAGCGGACGTTCGACGAGGGCGACTACCGCTGGACGGCGCAAGTGGTCAACCACGTCGTCTTCGACGACCCGACCAACGAGCGCGCCAAGGCCCTGCTCGCGGACACGTACGAGCAGCTCGGTTACCAGGCGGAGGCCGGCACGTGGCGCGGCTGGTTCGTCTCCGGGGCCAAGGAGCTGCGCGAGGGCGTCCAGGACCTGCCCACCGTGGACCTGCAGAGCGCGGACACGATCAACGCGATGCCGGTCGACATGTTCCTCGACTACCTCGCGATCCGGCTCAATGCCGAGAAGGCCGACGGCAACGACCTGACGGTGAACCTCAAGGTCACCGACCCCGAGGTGGAGTACGCCGTCGTCGTCGAGCACGCGACGCTGGACTACGAGCCCGGCAACCTGCCCGACGCCGACGCGACCGTCACGCTCGACCGTCCCGCGCTGAGCGACCTGATGACCGGGACGTCGACCATCGCCCAGATGGTCGACGACGGACGCGTCACTGTCGACGGGGACAGCGGCGCGGTGGAGCGGCTCGCGGGCATGCTCGACGAGTTCGAGTTCTGGTTCAACATCGTCACACCGTGACAACCAGCCTCGTCACCCGGTGACGAGCCGAGGGCGGGGCGCGTCGGCGCCCCGCCCTCGTGCTGTGCCCGTGCGGGTCAGCGCGGCCGGAGCACGAGGGCCGTCACCAGCGTCACGACGGCCGACGCCGCAGCGCCCCAGAGCAGGTCCGTCACCGCCACGAGGGTGGAGAACCCGCCGATGACGGCGAGGGCGGTCAGTCCCCACGTGCCGTAGGCGACCGCGCCGAGCAGTGCGCCGTCGCGCACCCGCGATCCGAGGCCCGCGGTCCGGTCCTGCGGCCTGACGCCGAAGTGCACGAGGCCGACCAGGAACAACAGGTAGAACGCCGCACCGGCAGGCGCGTTGATCGTCTCGCCGAGGAGCGTCGGGATCTCGGCCTCATAGGTGGGCAGCGCCACGAGCGTGATCCACAGGGCGTCGAGCACCCCGAAGACCACGGCCGCGATGAGGTAGGCGGTGAACCAGCGTGCCACGGGGTGCATCAGGACGTCGCCGCCGATCCGGCGAAGAGCCCGTCGACCACCGTTGCGGCGGCCGTGGCGAACGCGGACCGCTTGAGCTTCATCGTCGGCGTGACCATGCCGCCGGGAATCGAGAGGTCCGTGACCACGACGGCGAACCTGCGGATCTGCCCCGAGCGCGAGACCTGCGCGTTCGCCGCGTCCACCGCCCTCTGGACCGTGGCGCGGAGACCGTCGTCGTGCACCTCGACCACCTCGCCCGGTGCGGGAACCTCCGGCGCGGGGCCGACGCCGTCCCGGTCGCCCCAGGCCTCGAGCGCCTCGGGGTCGAGCACGACGACGCCCGCGAGGAACGGCTTTCCCTCACCGACGGCGACGGCGTGCGCCACGAGGGGATGGTTCTCGATGCTGGCCTCCCAGGCGGCGGGAACGACCGACTTTCCGCCGGAGGTGACGATGACGTCCTTGAGGCGGCCGTGCAGCGTGAGGCGGCCGTCGTCGTCGAGAGACCCGAGGTCCCCCGTGCGGAAGAACCCGTCGACGAACGCGTCGGCGTTGTCCGCGGGGTTGCGGTACCCCGCGAAGACACCGGTGCCGCGCGCGAGGACCTCGCCCTCGTCGGAGATCCGGACGGTGGACCCGGGCAGCGGGACGCCGACCGACCCGGCGCGCGAGTCCGACGGCAGGTTGCCGGTCAGCGGCGCCGTCGTCTCCGTGAGCCCGTACCCCTCGAGCACCGGGACGCCGATGCCACGGAAGAACAGCGCGAGGTCGGCGTCGAGCGGCGCCGCGCCGGAGAGCAGGTAGTCGATCCGCCCACCCATCAGTGCGCGGAGGCGGCGGAAGAAGACGGCGTCGAAGACTCGGTGCCGTGCGGCGAGCCACGCTGACGGCTTCTCTCCGCGCTCCTCGGCCCGGCCGCGCTCGACGGCGGTGCGCTGCGCCGCGGACCACACCGCGCCCAGGTGCTTGGCCTCGGCCGCGCCAGCGGCCGCGCCGCGGATCTTCTGCAGCACGCGCGGGACCACCACCAGGAAGGTGGGGCGCAGCACGGCCAGGGTCGGGACGACGTCGCGCGGGTCGGACAGGTGCGCGATCCGCATGCCGTTGGCCAGGCAGACGAGCTGGAGCCCGCGAGCGAGGACGTGGGCGAGCGGCAGGAAGATGATGGTGCTCCCACCCTCGTAGACGACCTCCTGGTACCCGGCCGCGACGTTGAGCACCTTACCCACGAGGTTGCGGTGCGTGAGCTCGGCCCCACGCGGAGCACCGGTGGTGCCGGACGTGTAGACGATGGTCGCGACCGCGTCCAGGTCGGCGTGCAGACGGCGCTCCTCGAGCACGTCGTCGGAGATGCGCGTGCCGTCGCGGACCAGCGCCGTGAGGTCCGGCGGCCCGCTCCGGCCGGTCGGTACGTCCATCGACCACACCCCGAGGGTCGGGTGATCGCTCGCGTCGAGGGCCTCGGTCAACAGGTCGACGTGCTCGGCGCTGCCCCCGATGCCGAGCCGCACCCGGGCGTCGCTGACGATCGCGGCCACCTGGGCGGGCGCCGACGTCTCGTAGACGGGGACGACCACCGCACCCGCGAACCACGCCGCCATGTCCGCCAGTGCCCACTCGTACCGGGTCGGCGCCATGATCGTCACGGAGTCACCGGGCTCGACGCCCGCGGCGACCAGACCCTTGGCGAGAGCGACGACCTCGTCGTGGAACTCGTGGGCCGTCACCTCGTGCCACGCGCCGTCGTCGGCGGTTCGGCGAACCTCGAACGCGACCTGCTCCGGTGCGACCCGGACCCGCTGCATCAGGAGATCGGTCGCGTTGCGGTGGTCGTCGTACGAGGCCCGGGCGGGGCGGGACTCTTCGCGCATGTCGGCTCCTCGGGTGGCGTGCCGCGTGCGGAGAACCCACGATAAGGGGCCAGTCCGGACGAAGCGGGAATCAGACACCGATTGTCACGGTTGCCGCGACCGGACGCATCCCCTGAAGGAAGGCATCGAGGTGACGAGCCGAGAGCGCAAGTCGTTGGTCGTGGTCGCGCTGGTCGTGGCAGTCGGAGCCCTGGTGGCGCTCGCGGGCAGCCAGAACGGGGCGGAGGTCGGTGGGATCCCGGTGTTCGCACTGGCGGCTGCGGCCGCGTTTGTCATCCAGTGGATCGTGTACATCCCGTCGTACCTCAACCGTACGGAGCGGTTCTTCGACCTCACGGGGAGCCTGACGTACATCGTCGTCACGATCGGCGTGCTGGTCCTCAGCGGGGCGACGGACGCCCGCGCGTGGATCCTCGCCGCGATGGTCGTCGTCTGGGCGGTCCGGCTCGGGTCGTTCCTCTTCCGCCGGGTCTCTCGGGCGGGCAGCGACGATCGTTTTGACGACCTGAAGGCGTCGTGGCCGCGGTTCCTCGTGACGTGGACCCTGCAGGGGCTCTGGGTGATGCTGACCGCCGCGGCGGCATGGGTGGCGATCGCCGCCGAGTCGCGGCCCGCCCTCGACTGGCTCGCCTGGGTCGGCGTCGCCCTGTGGGTGGTCGGTCTGACGATCGAGGTCGTGGCCGACAACCAGAAGAGCCGCTTCAAGGCCGACCCCGCGAACGAGGGCCGGTTCATCCGCACCGGCCTCTGGTCACGCTCGAGGCACCCCAACTACTTCGGTGAGATCGTCCTCTGGGTCGGCGTCGCCGTCGTCGCGGCGCCCGCGTTCGTCGGCTGGCAGTGGGTCGCCATCATCTCCCCGGTGTTCGTCACGCTGCTCCTCGTCCGGGTCAGTGGCATCCCGATGCTGGAGAAGAAGGCCGACAAGCGCTGGGGCGGCGAGCCAGAGTACGAGGAGTACAAGCGCACGACGCCGGTCCTCGTCCCGCGCCCGTAGGTCACCCCCGTACAGAACGACACCGCCGTACAGAACAACACCGCCGCCGCACAGATCCGTGCGGCGGCGATGTCGTTCCCGGTGGTGCTACTCGCAGCCGACGCCGTCTCCGTCACGGTCGAGCTTGCGGGAGTAGCCCGGCTCGCCGACGCGGATGGGGTCCGCACCCGCAGCGCGGACGGCCGAGCAGTTCTCGTAGTAGACGGCGACCGGGGCGGGTTCGGGCTCGGGAGCCGGCTTGGGTTCCGGCTCCGGCTCGGGCTCCGGCGCTGGTGCCGGCTCGGGGGCGGGGGCGGGCTTCGTCGTCGGCTTCGGCGCCTCGATGACGGTCTTCTCGTCGTCCTCGGAGGCCGCGACGGCGACCTCGGCCTCGGGCAGCGGCTCGTCCGCGCACGCCGAGAGCACGCGCGCGATCGCGTCCTTCTCCGCCTCCGTCACCCAGAGCTCGTACTCAAGCTTCACTGCGACCTGCAGAGCGACGTACTCGCACCGGAACGCCTTGTTCGGCGGCAGCCAGGTGGCGGCGTCTCCGGCCCCCTTCGACGCATTGGTGGGGCCGTCGACCGCGAGGAGGTTCAGCGGATCGTTGGCAAACGCCTCGCGCTGCGCGTCGGTCATCTGCTGGGCGCCCTTCTGCCAGGCGTCCGACAGCGCGACGACGTGGTCGATCTGGACGTCGTTGGACGTGCCGACACCGCGCGTGAAGTCGATGGTGGTGTCCGTGTAGGGGTCCAGGAGGGTGCCCGTGAGGACGGTGCAGTCGTCTGAGTCGACCGTGATGCCCGTGAGGTCGCGGCGCAGGATGTCGTTGCGGGTGTCGCACTCGTTGTCGTCCGGGTCGGTCCAATGGTTGAAGAGGTCCCGGTCGTATCCGGTCTGCGGGGCGCGACCCTTGACGGTGAGGTCGGCCACCGCCGCGAGGGCGGTGTCGGTCTTGGCGTCGGCGATGGCCTGGGAGACGGCCTCGGCCTCGGCGGCCTCCTGGGCTGCCTTCTCCTCGGCGGCCCGAGCCTCCTCCGCGGCCTTCTCGGCCGCAGCCTCCTCCTCCGCCAGGGCGGCAGCCTCGTCGGCCGCCTTCTGCTCGGCGGCCTCGGCGGCGGCCTGCGCCTCCTGCTCCGCCGCGTCGTACGCCGGAACCTGCGCGCCGAGTCCGCTGATGAGAACGACGCCGGCAATTGCGAGGCCGGCCGTCCCGAGGCCGAGGTTCCGCGACCACCCCGTGATTCCGCGCTTCTTGGCGACGAGCCACAGCACCGTGAACACCGGGCCGACGAACAGGACGACGCCGAACGTCGCGAGCCCGATCAACGGGACGAAGCTGGTCACGAGGAGGAGCGCGGCGACGGCGATCGGTACGACCAGCCAGAGCCAGGGGCGGGACTTCCCGCCCGGTGTGGACGGGCTGCCGCCGGTCGGGCCGCTCTGTTGATAGCTCACGATGCTCCTCGGGTGGTGTGGGTCACCCAAAATACCCAACCGAGACGACATTTCGTGCCGAGCAATGATTTTTGAGACGGGGCGCGTCCTCAGATCGCGTCCGGCGGCGCGCGCGAGAGGCCGATCTTGTGTGATATGTCCGATTGTGGGCAGATGCGGCGCAATGCGACGCGAAAAAGTAGTCCACTGGTCTTGATTTGATGCACGGTGTGTGTCTGAATAGCGGCGTGACGAAGTACCACTCCGTACGCGAGCAGCTCCTCGATCGCCTCGACACGATGGCGGCGGGCGAGCAGCTCCCCCCTGAGCGAGAGCTGGCGCAGAGCCTCGGCGTCTCGCGCATGACCCTGCGGCGTGCGATCGACGAGCTCGTGGCACGCGGGGCCGTGCGGCGTCGGCACGGTGCGGGAGTATTCGCTCTGGGCTCGAAGTTCGCCCAGGGTCTCGTCGCGACGTCCTTCTCCGCGGACATGCGGGAGCGAGGGCTCCGACCGGGTGCTCGCACGCTGACGTTCGAGATCGGTCCCGTGAGCGCTCGGGTCGGGCGACGTCTCGAGGTCGACCCCACAGGCGACATCGTCCAGATCGCACGACTCCGTACCGCTGACGGTGAACCGATGGCGGTAGAGGAGCTCCACGTACCCAGCGCCCTCGTGCCGGGACTCACGGCGGAGGACCTCGAGGACAAGTCGTTCTACCAGCTCCTCGGCGAGAGGTACGGCATCGCACCCGCCAGGGCAGTCCAGACCATCGAGCCGACCGTCGTCGACGCCCAGGAGGCGAAGGACCTCGACGTACCCGTGCACTCCCCGGCGCTGCAGTTCGAGCGCATCTCGTGGGGGCCGGGCGGAGAGGTCGTCGAGTTCGTCCGGTCCGTCTACCGCGGCGACCGCTACAAGATTCGCACCGAGCTTTCGATTCCTGGTGCCGCGAAGGAGGAGCAGGCATGATCATCGCCGGCCTGATGGCAGGAACGTCTGCCGACGCCCTGGATGTGGCACTTGTGGATATCCGCCGGGACGAGAACGACGCGCTGAGCATGCGAGTCGTCGCGTTCCGCGAGTTCGAGTTCGACAAGCGCCTCGCGCTCGACATCCTCAGACTTCTCGACCCGGTGGATGTGCCGCTCTCGCTGGTGAGCAGTGTCGATACTCGCTTCGGGCGCACGTGTGCGGAGGCGGTTGCCACGCTGTGCAGCGAGGCAGGCGTCGAGTGCGAGCTTGTCGTGACGCACGGTCAGACGATTCGGCACGACGTCGAGGACGGGATCGTGGCGGGCACGCTCCAGATCGGTCAGCCGGCGTGGATCGCCGAGTCGATCGGTGTCCCCGTGCTGTCGGACGTTCGCTCGAACGACGTCGCGGCGGGCGGTCAGGGGGCGCCGCTCGTGAGCATCCTCGACCACCTTCTCCTGGCCCGATCCGGAAGCCCGACGGCTGCTCTGAATCTCGGTGGCATCGCAAACATCACCGTCGTCTCACCCGGACGGGAGACTCTTGCCTTCGACACCGGGCCCGCGAACGCGCTGATCGACGTGATGGCACGCCGAATCACCGGCGACCCTCGTGCCTTCGACCGCGACGGTGCACTGGCCGCGCAGGGCGAGACCGATGCTGACCTGCTCACTGCCATGCTGGGCGAACCGTACTACCGTGCGCCGTCGCCGAAGTCCACGGGCAAGGAACTCTTCCACGGCGAGTACCTCGACGGGTACCTGGCAGCCTTCCCGAACCTCGATCCCTACGTTGTCATCGCCACGATGACAACGTTGACTGCGCGAACAGTGGCCGAGGCGTGCCGGGCACACGGAGTGCACGCCGTCGTGGCCTCTGGCGGAGGGACCCTCAACCCCACCCTCATGGCCGAGCTCCGTCGCGAGCTCGGGGATGCGGTAGAGCTCCGGACGACGGACGAGGCCTTCAACCTCCCCGGAGGAGCCAAGGAGGCCTGCCTGATGGCACTCGTTGGCTGGCTGTCATGGCACGGACTGCCGGCCACCCTGCCCAGCGTCACGGGTGCATCGCGCGCCACCATCGCTGGACGGATCACCCCCGGGAGGACCCCCTTGGTGCTTCCGGAACCGCACCGCGCGATGCCGACGACGTTGCGCATCGACGCCTGAACACGCTGCACCGTTTTCCACGACCCAAGCATCCTGACAAAGGAGACACGGAATGCTTCACACAGTTGACCTCGTGGTCATCATTGCCTATCTCGCCGCGACCGCCTGGCTCGGGCTGAAACTCAGCGGGAAGCAGACAGGAGTCAAGGACTACTTCCTCGGTGGGCGCGACCTGCCGTGGTGGGCGGTCTGCCTCTCGGTCGTCGCGACCGAGACGAGTGCGCTCACGGTCATCGGCATCCCCGTCATCAGCTTCCTCGGCGACATCTCGTACCTTCAGCTCGCCCTCGGTTACATCGTCGGGCGTCTGATCGTCGCGTTCTTCATGCTGCCGCGCTACTACGAGGGCGAGATGGTCACGGCCTACGCCTACCTCGGCAAGCGGTTCGGGCAGAGCACGCAGACCACGGCCGGGATCACGTTCATGTTCACGCGTCTTCTGGCGGACGGAATCCGGGTTCTTGCGGCAGCCATCCCGCTCAAGCTGATTCTCGACGGCATGGGGATCAGCACCAACTACTTCACGATCATCGTGGTGCTCGCCGTGGTGACGATCCTCTACACGTTCATCGGTGGGATCAAGGCAGTCGTGTGGGTGGACGTCGCCCAGATGTGCCTCTACGTCTTCGGTGGAATCCTCGCGATCGTCGTCATCTCCTTGCAGACCGGCGGCGGCTGGCTGGCAGACGCCGCGGACGCGGGGAAGCTCAACATGTTCGTCTTCTCCGGCAACCCGATCTCCGACTCGTCGGCGTTCATCCCCTCCTTCATCGGTGGTGCCGTGTTCGCCATGGCCTCGCACGGTTCCGACCAGCTCGTCGTCCAGCGGTTGCTGACCTGCCGTTCCAAGGTCGAGGCGCAGAAGGCCCTCATCTGGTCGGGCGTCATCGTGTTCTTCCAGTTCGCCGTCTTCCTGACGGTCGGCCTCGCGCTCTGGGGCTACTACGACCGCGCGACGCCCGACGAGCTCGGGCTCACCCGCAATGACGAAATCTTCCCGCTGTTCATCATCGAGGGCCTGCCCCAGGGAATCTCCGGACTGCTGCTCGCAGGGATTCTTGCGGCGGCGATGTCGACGCTCTCGTCGTCGCTCTCCGCACTCTCGTCGTCCACGGTGACCGACGTCTATGCGCGATTCCGCAAGACGCCCATGACGGACGCCGAGGGCTTGCGCGTCGGTCGTTGGGCCACCATCGGCTGGGGCCTGGCCTTCATCGCCCCCGCCACCGTCTTCCAGTCCGACGAGGGAAACATCGTCATCCTCGCGCTCGGCGTCGCGGGCATCACCTACGGTGGCCTGCTCGGAGCGTTCCTGTTCGGCATGGTGAACAAGCGAGCGAACGCGGTGGACGCGAACATCGCCTTTACCGCGGCCGTCGCGGTCAATGCCTTCTTCTTCGTCCAGGAGAAGTACATCACCGGGGAGGTCTGGGTCGCGTGGCAGTGGTACCCGCTGCTCGGAGTCCTCGTGACGTTCGCCGTCGGTGGCCTCTTGTCCTTGCGACACGGTGCTCCGGCCGTGGAGCAGCCGGAGCTCGAGCGGACTCGCTGACGACGGCGTAGACCTTGCCAAGGACCTCGCACGGAGAACAGGTGGATGACATGACCGAGAAGTTCCAGACGCTGTCGCCGACGGAGGGGCGCAACCCCCGGACGACAGAACTTGACGGACTCGAGACGGTCGACGTGCTGCGCCTGCTCCACGCCGAGGACCGGGTCGCGGTCGACGCAGCGGGCGCGGTGGTCGAGGAGCTGGCACCCGTCGTCGAGCTCGCTGCGCGCCGGCTCCGCGACGGAGGTGCCGTGCACTATTTCGGTGCCGGCACCTCGGGCCGCCTCGGGGTGCTCGACGCGAGCGAGCTCATGCCGACGTTCAACCTCAAGCCTGGCCGGGTGGTCGGGCACATTGCCGGGGGGAGCGCGGCACTGGTCGAGGCCGTCGAGAATGCCGAGGACTCGTCCGCGAACGGTCGCCTCGACGCGGCGGGCCTGGGCCCGCACGACGTCGCGATCGGGCTGGCCGCCAGCGGTTCGACTCCCTACGTCGGTGGTGCCCTGGAGGCTGCGGGCGCGGCGGGGGCTTACACGGTCCTCATCTCCAGCAACCCAGATGCGCCGCTGGCGCCGCTGGCAGACACGTCGATCGTCCTGAACACGGGTGCCGAGGCGGTGACGGGTTCGACACGCCTCAAGGCGGGGACGGCCCAGAAGCTCGTGCTCAACGGCTTTTCGACGGCACTGATGATCGCGATCGGGCGGACGTGGGGGAACCTCATGGTCTCCGTCGTGGCGACCAACGCAAAGCTCCGGGAGCGAACCGTACGGATTCTCTGCGAGGCCACGGGCCTCGCCGAGATGCCGGCCCGTGAACTGCTGGATCGGACTCAGGGGGACCTCAAGGTGGCCATCGTCGCGCACCTCGCGGGCACCGACGTCGCACGCGCAGGGTTGCTGCTCGACGAGCACGACGGGTCGGTGCGGCACGCCCTCGAGGCCGCCACGGGCGTGGAGCGGGACGGGCGTTCGTGAACACACTCGGTATCGACGTCGGAGGGTCGGGGAGCCGCCTCGTGCTCCTCCGCGAGGACGGCACCCGCTGCCGACTCGACGGTGACCGCGTGGCTGTGGACGACGACGGCAGCAACGCCGCCGACGTCGTGCGGAATCTTCTCGACGCCGCCACGCGTCGGTGGCCCGACGACATCGCAGGCATCAGCGGTGTCGGTGTCGGCGCGACGGGCCTCGCCTCGCTGGTCGAACGCCCGGCGGCCCTTGCGGAACTGGTCGCTCGGACCGTGAGTGCGCCGGCCGCCGTCGCCGTTGATGCGGTGACTGCGCACCTTGGTGCGCTTGGCGGGCAGGGTGGCGCGTGCGTCGCGCTCGGGACCGGGGCGATCGCGATCGGGCACGACGGCACGGTCGACGGACGGTGGCGTCGGGTCGACGGGTGGGGGCACCTTCTTGGCGACCGAGGGTCCGGTGCGTGGCTCGGTCGGCGTGGACTCGAGGAAGCCCTGCTGGCGTACGACGGCGTCGACCTCGGCGGGAGTCGACTGCTTGCCGCGGCCTCGGACCACTTCGGGGACCCGCGACGGTGGCCCGGGCAGATCTACACCCGACCAGACCGGGCCGGTCTGCTGGCGGGCTTCGCGCGCGACGTCGTCGAGCTCGCCGTGGACGGCGATGCCGTCGCCGTCGAGCTCGTGACAGAGGCCGGACGGGAGGCCGCTCGCAGCGTGGTCGCCGCGCTCGGAGACGGCACGGGCCAGGTCGCTCTGACCGGTGGGCTGCGCCAGGCGGGTGGCCTGCTGCTCGACGCCTTCGCGGGCCACGTCGCGCACCTGCGACCGGGCGCCGTCGTCGTCGATCCGTGGGGTGACGCACTCGACGGCGCCGTGCAACTCGGTTCCAGGTGCGCCGACGGGACCGTCGTGGCGCAGGAGGGATTCGTGTGGAACTGATCGACGACCTCCGAGCGGCACTCGGTGAACGGGCCGTCTCGGCGCGCGCATTGGATCTTCACGCGCGGGCGCGGGACGCCTCGCACTACCTCTTGATCCCCGAGGTGACCGCGACGGCGGAGGACGCTGCCGCCGTCGGACGCGCGCTCGCGGTCGCGACGGCGCACCGCCGCCCCGTGACGTTCCGTGCCGGCGGGACGAGCCTGTCGGGCCAGGCCAGCGGTACGGGCATTCTTCTCGACACACGACAGGGGTTTCGGCGCGTCGAGGTGCTCGACGACGGCGCCCGGGTGCGAGTGCAGCCAGGAGCGACCGTTCGGACGGTCAACGCCCACCTCGCCCGGTTCGGCCGAGCACTTGGCCCGGACCCGGCGAGCGAGGCCGCCTGCACCGTCGGCGGCGTGATCGCCAACAACTCGTCGGGCATGGCAGCCGGAACGCGGTTCAACAGCTACCGCACGCTCGAGTCGCTCGTCATCGTCCTTGCCTCCGGCACGGTGGTCGACACCGCCCACCCCGAGTCGCTCGCGCGGCTGCGCGAGGACGAACCACGTCTCGTCTCCGTCCTGGAGTCGTTGCGCGACAGGGTGAGGAACGACCCGTCGACGGTCGCGGAGATCCGCGCGCGGTTCTCGATGAAGAACACGATGGGATACGAGGTCGAGGCACTCTGCGACTTCGACGATCCCGTCAAGATCCTGGAGCACCTGCTCGTCGGGTCCGAGGGAACGCTGGGGTTTGTCGCCGAGGCCGTCTTTACGACCGTTCCTGTGCAGCAGTTCGCGGCGACCGGACTGCTCGTCCTCGACTCCGTCGAGACTGCGGCCGCCGCGCTGCCGGCGCTCGTGGCGACGGGAGCGGCCGCGCTGGAACTGATGGACGCGACCTCTCTTCGTGTGGCTCGGCGAGACCCCGACGCCCCCGCGGTGATCCACGGGTTCGAGATCGACCGGCACGCCGCCATCCTCGTCGAGTACCGGGCGGACGACGAGACTGCATTGAGCGATCTCCTCGTGACGGGTGGGGCCGTTCTCGACGCCCTGCCCGCCGTCGTCCCGACCGTGCTCACGAGCGACGGGTCGGCGCGGGCCGCGCTCTGGAAGGTGCGCAAGGGACTGTATGCGACGGTCGCTGGCGCCCGGCCGGCAGGGACGACAGCGCTCCTGGAAGACGTTGTCGTCCCCGTCGAGAACCTCGCTGACGCCTGCCGCGACCTGGCGGCCCTTCTCGAGGCGCACGGATACGTCGACCCGGTCATATTTGGTCATGCGAAGGACGGCAATCTGCACTTCATGGTGACCGAGGACACGGAGAGCCCGGCGGCTGTCGCACGACTTGCCGCCTTCACCGAGGACCTCGTCGACCTCGTGCTCTCCCACGGCGGCAATCTCAAGGCGGAGCACGGGACCGGCCGCGCGATGGCACCGTTCATCGAACGCCAGTACTCGCCCGGCGTCGTGAGCGTGATGCGCGAGATCAAGCAGGCTCTGGACCCGTCCGGCGTGCTCAATCCCGGTGTCGTGCTCACCGACGACTCCAGGGCACACCTGCGTGACCTGAAGCCCGTCGACACCGTGGATGCCGAGGTCGACCGGTGCGTGGAGTGCGGCTACTGCGAACCGGTGTGCCCGAGCCGGGACCTGACGATCACTCCCCGTCAGCGGATCGCCGTCCGGCGTGCCCGCACCCGCGCGGTCGCCGAGGGCGACCACGCCCTTGTGGCGGAACTCGACGAGCAGTATGAGTACGACGGGATCGACACCTGTGCGGCCGACGGCATGTGCGCGACGGCCTGCCCCGTCAAGATCGACACCGGGGACCTCGTCAAGCGGCTGCGGCAGGAGGGGCGAGGACGGCTCGACAAGACCGTCTGGCGCACGACGGCCGAGCACTGGGGAGCGACGACTCGGACCGCGGGGGCACTGCTCGACGTCGCAGGCCGGGTGCCGGAACGATTGGTCACGGCGCCGAACTCGGTGGCACGGCGCGCGCTCGGTGCGGACACCGTTCCGCTCTGGTCGTCCGACCTCCCCACGGGCGGGACGACGAGAACCCGAGCTGCCGGGGGAGAGGGCGTCGGAGGCCCCGTGGCCGGGATCTTCCTGCCGAGCTGTCAAGGAGCGATGTTTGCTCCGGCCGGCTCCCGGACGGGTGGGGTCCAGGAGGCGGTCGCTCATCTGTGTACAGCCGCGGGAGCCGGGCTCCTCGTCCCCGACGGCCTCGACTCCTTGTGCTGCGGAACCCCTTGGTCCTCGAAGGGGTACGACGAGGGGCATCGGGTCATGACGGAAAAGGTGCTGAGTGCTGTCGGCGCCGCGCGCGACGAGGCTCGGCGGCTGACGGGCCGGGACGTCCCCGTGGTTCTCGATGCCACCTCCTGCACGGAAGGCGTGGCCAAGGTCATGGAGGACGCGCTCCGGGCCGGTGATCCCCGTGCGACGGACGTCGTGGACGCAGTGGCCTTCGTCGCCGAGCACGTGCTCCCCGTGCTCGATATTGACGACGACCGTCGCGTCGCCTCGATCACCCTTCACCCGACGTGCTCCTCGGTCAAGGGCGGGCTCGACACGGATCTACGCACGGTCGCATCAGCGATCGCCCGCGAGGTGCACGTCCCTGTGGACTGGGGGTGCTGCGGGTTCGCCGGCGACCGCGGAATGCTGCATCCGGAGCTCACCGCCTCGGCGACGGCAGCCGAGGCGGCCGAGGTCGCGCGGATCGGCTCGGCCGAGCATGCCTCGTGCAACAGGGCGTGCGAGATCGCGATGTCTCGCGCGACAGGTCGTACGTACCGGCATGTCCTCGAGGTCGCCGCGGACGTGGTCATCGGCGAGGTCCCGTCCGGAGCGCCCCACGTGACCTCGTGACCGTGTTCCGTCAGTCAGGTAGTGAGTCCGGCAGAGCACGGGACGAAGGTCCCGGGACGAGTCGGGTCAGACCGGCCGGAGAGCCTCGTGGGGCCCGACCGGCAGCACTGAGGTGATCTCGTCGCCGTGGCGTACGACGCCGCCCGTGACGACCACGCTCATCACGCCACCCTTGCGCGCGGGTTCGCCCGCGGCGTCGCGCGGCAGGAGGTGCTTGAGCAGGCCGGGGCGGAACTCGTTGATCTGGTTGCAGGGGTTCCGTAGTCCGGCGAGGTCACCCGCCCGAGACTACCGAGACGAGCAGAAGTTCCGTGGGGTTGGTCAGCGCGCCTCGACGAGGGCCGGCAGCACGTGGTCGGCGAGGAGAGGCGCGAGGTCGTCGGGCAGCGGCTCGCTCAGGTCGAGCCACCGCAGCTCCTCGATCTCGGCGGACGGGGCCTGGACGACGACGGGGTCGGGGTGGGTGAAGACGGCGCCCTCGACCTCGTGGTCGGCCTCGTTCGCGGCGGGCGCGCGGAAGGTCCCGAGGGGCACGACGTCGCCCGCCTCCAGCATCACACCCGTCTCCTCCACGCACTCCCGCACGGCGGTGTCCGCCGCGGTCTCGCCCTCCTCCGGCTTGCCGCCCGGGAGCATGAAGCGGGACGTGCCGCGCTTGCGGACCGTCAGGACGTGGCCGCGGGTGTCGCGCAGGACGACCGCGCTGACGTGGATCAGGGGGTTGGAGCTCATCGAAAGAGCCTACGGCCTCGTCGCGGGGCCGTGGGGACGCTCCCGCGAGGCCGATCCCGCACGCCCGGATACGTTGGTGGTCCCGGACGGCACGACCTGCCCGCCGGATACCACGCGCAGAGGAGCCACCGCATGAGCACCGCACACATCTCGGCCGACGCCGGCGACTTCGCCCCCGACGTTCTCATGCCCGGCGACCCGTACCGGGCACGGAACATGGCCGCCCAGCTGCTCGACGACGCCCGGGTCGTCAGCGACGTCCGTGGCATCCAGGCGTACACCGGGACGCACGCGGGCCGGCCGCTCTCCGTGATGGCGTCCGGCATGGGGTCGCCATCGGCGACGATCTACGCGACCGAGCTGGTCCGGGAGTTCGGTGTGCGACGGATCGTGCGCGTCGGAACCGCCGGCGGGATCACGTCCCGCGTCGGGCTGCGCGACGTGGTGGTCGCGACCGCCGCCCACACCGACTCGGCGATGACGGCCTCCCGGATCCCGGGTGTGCACTTCAGCCACACACCGTCCTTCGCGATGGCGGCGCGCGCGGTGGCCGCGGACACGGCTGCAGCCCGCGACGGACGGGTCCACGCGGGGGCGGTCTTCACATCGGACCACTTCTACCTCGACCGGCCGGACCTCAACACGGCCCTGGCAGCGCACGGGACTCTCGCGATCGAGATGGAGTCCGCCGCCCTCTACGCGGTGGCGGCGGCCGAGGACGCCGAGGCCCTGACCGTCGTGACCATCTCCGACCACCTGCTCACCCGAGAGGAACTGACGTCAGACGACCGGGCGCAGAGCTTCCAGGACGCTCTCGAGGTGGCGCTCGCGGCGCTCGCGGACTAGGGGAGCCGACGGGGCTCAGTCGTCCCAGACTGCGCGGAGCACACGGACCGCCTCGTCGAGATCCGCACCCTCCGTCCGGGCGGCGCGCACGAGCTCCCGGGCTCGCGCGACCACGGTCTGTGCCGCGGCACCGTGGCGTTCGCCGACGCGCGTGCCACCCCTGCCACTTGTGACGACGGTGCCGTCCGCCTCCAGTCGCTTGTACGCCTTGGCGACGGTGCCGGCAGCCACGCCGACGTCGGCGGCGAGCTGCCGGACGGAGGGGAGTCGCGTCCCGACGCCGAGACGCCCGGACGTGATCTCCTCGCGGATCTGATGCTCGATCTCCTCGGACGGCGAGGCGCCATCGGTCAGGGTGATGGTGAGGGTCATCGACGGCTCCAGGGTGGGCGTGGCAGGACGATCCCAGTACACCAGGGATCAGTCTCCGCGCCGTCGTCCGCCCGGAACCCGGCGTGGGGAAGGGGCCGTGGTCACGGGCGCCGGACGACGACGTCGCCGTAGCCGGTGCTGGCGTGCACCTCCGCGGTCCGGTCGCCCTCCACGGGGCCCTGCGCGGCGTCGAGCTGGTTGCGCACGGTGCCGTGCTGGGCGCCGACGTCGAGCCACGCCGCCGTGCCCTCGGGCACGCCGACCTCGATGCTGCCGTAGGAGGTGGTGAGGTGCGTGATGCCGGACTCGATCCGCTCGACGCGGATACCCGACGAGGCCGCCTTGGCGGTGACCGTCCCGCGGAGTGTGCCGACGGTGATGTCACCGTGCGACCCGGTGACCGCCAGGCTCCCGTCGACCGAGCCGACGTGCGTCGTCCCGGCGGAGGTGCGGACGGAGCCGTCGCCCGTCAGCTCGGCGACCCGCACCGATCCTGCGCTGGCACGGACGGACAGCGACTCGGTGATGCGACCGACGACGACAGCGCCCGCCGCTGCCTTCACCGAGACCCGGGCGGCCTCGTCGATCCGGGCGTCGCCGGCGCTGAGGGAGATGTCGACGACGCCGAGCCGCCCCTCGGCGAACATCGCCCCGGCCTTTCCGGAGACGCGAGAGCCCGCAGGCAGCTCGATCGTCACCCGGGCACCCCCGGCGGCGAACGGGAGCACGTACTGCTTCCAGCTGTGCGGGTAGACGATCTCGATGGTGTCACCGCGGCGTTCGACACGGGTGTCCTCGGCCGCGCGGACCGATCCCGACTTCGTCGGGTCGGCCGGTTCGACGGTGACCACGACGTCGGTGCGGTCGCCCGCGATGACGTGGAGGTCTCCGAACGGGAGGTCCAGCTCGACGGGCACGGGGCCCGCGACAGGGAAGGTGGGCATGACGACTCCAGGGTGGGTGTCGGGGTGGGGAGCAGTGGCGGGGGCCGGGTGGTCAGCGCACCCAGCCGGTGAGGCGGTTGGCGCCCCGACGGTCCGTGGCGGCCGGCACGGGGGAGGGCTGCTCGAGCGCGGCACCCACCGCGCGGACCAGCCAGGTGTTGACCGACACGCCGTCGCGAGCCGCCGCCGACTCGGCGCGCGACTTCAGGTGGTCGGGCAGGCGCAGAGTGGTGCGACTCGTGGTGCCCGGCTCGAGATCGGGGGCGTCGGTGACCGGGGCGGGGTCGAGGTCGTGAGAAACGGTCGGCTGCACCGGGGGTGAGGCGTCGGGCGACGTCACCACGAACTCGGGGTCGCCGGCCCGCAGACGAAGGTCGACCGACCCCGGGGCGAGCTCGGCCGAGATCTCGGAGGCGGCCTCGGAGAGCGCGTCGAGCAGGACGAGTCGCACGGCGGCGTCGAGAGGTGCCGTCAGGCGTCGGGCGAGCTCCTGTGCGTCCGAACCCGTGGCCTCGGCAGCGGTGTCCAGACGGTCCTGGAGGTCGGAGACGTAGCGCGAGAGGTCCATGGCTTCACTATGACACCACGAGTGGTGTCATGCAAGGCTGCTGTGGTGTCAGGCGACGTCGACCGACAGATCGACACAGGCTCCGACGTCGGGCGCGGCCCCGGGACGGAACGCGTCCGGGCGGTGGGAACCTGGCACGAGCAGGATCTCCCCACCGATGCGCCCGGGCGGTGAACGACCTGGCCAAGGTCGTGGACAGCGCAGAGGCGGCGTTGAGACCGTGCAGCATGAGATCCCGTCGGCCCGTCCTCCTGTCCTTCGCCATGGCGCTCGCCGGTGTCACAGCCCTGTCCGGCTGCAGCGCCGATGCCGTGGCCGGTCCGGACTGCGGGCCCGAGGCGGTCTTTGCGACCGCGGAGGCACCCGAGGATGCCGTTGACCAGTCGGGCGATGCCGCGGGCGAGATCGGTGCGAGTCGCCTGATCCACGAGCAGGACGGGTTCGACGTCTTTCTCGTCGAGGGGTCCGACGACGACGCCGGCCCGTGCATCTGGGTCGAGGACGAGGGCGCATGGTTGTACGCCGGGTGCTCCGCGTCGGGGGTGTCCGTGGGCGGCGGGGCCGGGCAGCCGACGGTGTACTACGACGCCACCGGGAACGTCGCCGAGACGGCGAGCAGCACCTCGACGGTCGTGAACGACTGCCTCGCGGTCACGACCCCATAAGCCGCGGCCGCGGACGGAGCGGCGACGCGTGTCTCCCCGCGAACGCGCATGTCGGACCTCCGGGGATGTGCCGTGAGCAGGTCCCCGGAGGTCCGACGAAGAACGAAGGCACTAGGAGATCGCGTCGGCGATCTGCTCCGACTCCTGCTCGATGGTGTCGGCGTCGACCATGTCGGTCGCCTGGTCCTCCAGCACCGCGGTCCACGAGTCGATCGTCTCTGTCGCCGCGCCGCTGTCGACGAGGGTCTCCTGCAGCTCGGCCTGGGCGTCGGCATAGAGCGCCGCGAAGTCGTCGTTCGCGAGGAATCGCTCCACCAGGATGTTCGACGTGTCGCCACCACCGCCGGCCGCAGCACCGTCACCCGCTGCGCCGCCACCGGGCGGGAGGGCACCCTCCGGAATCTCGCCCTCGGGGAGCTCTCCGTCCGGCAGCTCGCCCTCGGCCAGAGCGCCACCGGGTGCGCCACCCGTGGGGAGCTCGCCCTCGGGAAGGTCCGTCGGGGCTCCCTCCGGGATCTCCGGCAGCTCTCCGTCGGTGGGGACCTCTCCGTCCGGCAGCCCACCCTCGGCGAGTGCACCACCGCGCGGACCGCCGGCCTGTCCGCCGGCCTGACCGCCAGCCTGACCGACCTCGCCACCCGGTTGCCCGCCGGGACCGCCGACGCCGAACGCCAGGTTCAGGTCCCAGTTGACCACCGTCATCTGGTCGTCCGCGACGTCGTAGCGCAGGTACGAGTTGTTGCCTCGCCCGCTGATGTCGTCCGCGTTGGAGACGAGGTCCTGGAACGCCAGGTACGTCGCGAAGGCGTCGACGTCGAGGTGCTGGTCGAGCTCGGCCGCAAACGTCTCGTCGTCGGACTCGTTGATGAACTGCAGGAAGTCGGTCAGCGGCTCGAGGTCGTCCTCGCCGGCCTCCTGGTCGAACACGTCGTCGTAGGAGTCGGGGTCGTCGCCCCGGTAGGAGTAGTCGCCGGTGCTCTCGGCCTTGTAGAGCATTCCTTCGGTGCCGAACTGCTCGGCGTCCCAGGTGTCGCTCGGGTTCTGGACGAGCAGGCGCAGCTCGTCGTCGGATCCGTTCACGCTGAAGCTGGTGGACGAGGCCTCCTCCGTCGCGAGCCCGGTCTGTCCGAGCAGGTCGAGCGCGACGGCCTCGTTGAGCGAGGTCTCGGAGGTGTTGCTGCGGACGACGATCTCGGTCTCGCCGTCGTACGTCTGGTCGTCGACGAACTTGTCGGTCCGGATGATCCAGGGGAGGGTCTCGGGATCGCTCTCTGTGGTCGTTCCCCGCAGGCTGGAGTTGCCCTTGAGCTTGAGCCCGACGTTCTCGACGGTGGTGCCGTCGATGGTGACGTCGGCGCTCACCCACTCCTTCTCGCCGGTTTCCTCGTAGGTGCTGATCGCGAACTCGAGGTCGTCCTCGGCGACGTCGAGGTCGATGTCGTGGACCTCCGACTCGTCCCAGATGTCGGAGGTGTCGGCCCCCGACTCGGAGTCGGTGGAGGTGTCGTCGGACGAGGACCCGGTGCCGGAGGCGACGTCGACGGAGCAGGCGGTGAGGCCGACGAGTCCCAGACCGATGGTCGTCGCAGCGACGATGCGGGTGGAGCGAGAGTGCCGTGGTGTCGTCATGGGTCCATCAGAGCCCCGCGAACCAGGCCGGCGCTGAGGCGATCCCATGAGTCGGCTGTGAGACCCGGGCGATGCTGTCGCGTGCGGCCGGGGTGACAACTAGGCTCATTTCTCACATGGCGCCGCCGCTGGCGTCCTGGATCGCACTCGACAAGTCGAAGGATGAGCCAACCGCCATGATCGAGTTCCGCTCGGTGACCAAGAAGTTCCCGGACGGGACCGTCGCCGTCGACGACTTCAGCCTGACGATGCCGTCGCACGAGACCACGGTCCTCGTCGGTTCGTCGGGCTGCGGCAAGACCACCATCCTCCGGATGATCAACCGCATGGTCGACGCGACCGCGGGCCAGGTGCTGATCGACGGTGAGGACGTCGCGAACCGCGACAAGGTCCAGCTCCGGCGGAGCATCGGGTACGTCCTTCAGGCGGCGGGGCTCCTCCCGCACCGTCACGTCGTCGACAACGTCGCCACCGTCCCGATCCTCAACGGCACACCCAAGGCTCAGGCTCGCGAGGACGCGCTCGAGCTCCTCGACAAGGTGGGCCTCGACCGTTCCCTCGCGCACCGCTACCCCCGTCAGCTCTCGGGCGGGCAGCAGCAGCGCGTGGGCGTGGCCCGGGCGCTCGCGAGCGACCCCAACATCCTGCTGATGGACGAGCCGTTCGGCGCCGTCGACCCGATCGTGCGTGCTGACCTGCAGGCCGAGCTGGGTCGCCTGCAGTCGGAGCTCGGCAAGACGATCGTCTTCGTCACCCACGACATCGAGGAGGCGTTCGCGCTCGCCGACACCGTCGTCATCTTCCGCAAGGGCGGAAAGATCGCCCAGAAGGGCACGCCGGCCGAGATCCTGGCCAACCCCGCCGACGAGTTCGTCGAGACGTTCATCGGCGCCGACAAGGCGCGACGGCGGTTGCGGCTCGAGCAGGCGACCGAGGGCGGCACGATCGTCGTGGACGGCGACGGGCGCGTGGCCGGCGTCCTGGACGACGACGCGCGGTCGACGCGGGGGGACGCGGTCTCGTGAGCTGGGCGCTGGACAACCTCGACCTCGTCTGGGAGCTCACGCTCGATCACGTCCGGTTGTCCGTCCTGCCGATCGTCCTGAGCTTCGTGCTGGCGATCCCGCTGGGGTTCTGGGCCAACCGCAACCGCACGGCCCGCGCGATCATCGTCGGTGCAGGGAGCCTGCTCTACACGATCCCGTCTCTGCCGCTGTTCGTGATCCTCCCGCTGATCATCGGCACCCGGGTGCTGGACGAGACCAACCTCGTCGTGGCACTGATCATCTACGGCCTCGCCCTGATGATGCGGTCGGCCACCGACGCGTTCGCCTCGGTCGACCCCCTGACCCTGCAGGCCGCCGACGCGATGGGGTTCTCCGGGTTCGCGCGGTTCTGGCGCGTGGACCTCCCGCTGGCCGGCCCGGTGCTGCTCGCCGGGATCCGTGTCGTCTCGGTGAGCACGATCGCGCTGGTGTCCGTCGGCGTACTCATCGGGTCGCGCAACCTCGGGTACCTCTTCCAGGACGGGAAGCAGCGCGGGATCCTCGCCGAGGTCGGCACAGGGATCGTCGCGAGCCTGCTGATCGCGCTCGTCTTCGACATCATCATCGTCCTGATCGGCCGGCTGACGCTGCCATGGAACCGGTCGGACGACGACCGCCCGCGTGAGGATCCGATCGTCGCGCCGGCCGGGGAGGTGGCACGGTGAACTTTCTCCTCGACGCGCTGGCGTACATCTTCGACCCGGCGAACTGGGCGGCGAACGCGACGAGCCCGGCGCCCCTCGGCGACCGGATCCTCGAGCACCTGGAGTACACGGCGATCGCCGCGGGGGCGGCGACGCTGATCGCCCTGCCGCTGGGCTTCTACATCGGGCACACCGGCAAGGGGCGGCAGGCCGTCATCGGGGTGACGGGCGCGATGCGTGCCCTGCCCGCGCTCGGCGTCCTCTACTTCGTCACCATGGTGGCCGGCTATCAGCTGCCGTTCCTCGTCGCCGCGACCGTCGGGTCGTTGATCGCGCTCACGCTCCTCGCGATCCCGTCCGTCCTGGCCGGTGCGTACTCGGGGCTCGAGTCCGTGGACCGGCAGACGATCGACGCGGCCCGCGCCAACGGGATGACGGAGATGCAGATTCTCCTCCGGGTCGAGATCCCGCTGTCGCTCCCGCTGATCATCGGCGGCGTCCGCGCGGCGGTCCTGCAGGTGGTGGCGACCGCCACGATCGCGTCGTTCGCGGGACTGGGTGGGCTCGGCCGGGTCATCGCCTCCGGGATCGGTCTCAACGACTTCACGGTGCTCCTGGCCGGCGCTCTCCTGGTCACCGCTCTGGCGTTGCTCCTCGACGCCGTGTTCGCCCTGATCCAGAAGGTGACGGCCGTCAGGCTCGAGGCGGACGACACCCCGGTCGACGAGGAGGCTTCTGCCGCCGCCGGTGCTGCTGCGAGCGGGCGGGGCTCGGAATAGTCTGGGGCGAATCGGGCTTCTCGTCCCTGATGGCCCCGGCCGTCGTCGTACCGACCGTGCACCGCCTCGCCTGACCTCGACGAAGTTCCTGAACGGAGACCACGACATGTTCACCGCACTGAAGAAGGGCCGCGTCGCCGCCGCGACGATCGGCGCCGCCAGCCTCATCGCCCTCGCCGGCTGCACCAACGAGGACCCCACGGGCTCCGCGCACGACAGCTCTGCCGCGGCCTCGGGCGACACCGTCGTCGTCGGGTCGTTCGCGTTCCCCGAGAGCCAGATCCTCGGCGAGATCTACGCGCAGGCACTGACCGACGCGGGCCTCGACGTCGAGACCAAGTTCAACATCGGGCCGCGCCAGCAGACGATCCCGGCCCTCCAGGACGGGTCGATCAACCTGATCCCCGAGTACAACGGCAACCTGCTCGCGTACTACGACACGGAGTACGAGGAGCGGACCACCGAGGAGGTCGACGGCGCGCTGGTCGACGCCGTCGCGGCCGACAGCCTGCAGGTCCTCGACTCGGCCGAGGCCGAGGACAAGGACGCCTACGTCGTCACGCAGGAGACGGCTGACGAGAACGACCTGACGTCGATCGGCGACCTCGCCAACATCGTCCCGTTCACGCTCGGCGCGAACCCGCAGTTCGTCGAGCTCGGGTACGGCGTGCCGGGCCTGAAGGACACCTACGGCGTCGGCACGGAGGAGGGTGACGTCACCTTCCTCCCGATCGAGGACTTCGGCGGCCCGGACACCGTCGCCGCCCTCGTCGACGGGACCGTGCAGGTGGCCGACATCTACACGACCTCCCCGGCGATCAGCTCCGAGAACCTCGTGGTCCTCGAGGACCCCGAGAACCTGATCTCGGCCCAGAACATCATCCCGCTGCTCTCCGACGACATCTACTCGGACGAGCTGGCCGAGGCGCTGAACGCGATCTCCGCGGAGCTCACCACCGACGACCTGATCGCGCTGCGCGACCGGGTCGAGGGTGACGAGAAGGCGACCGCCGCGCAGGCGGCGACCGACTGGCTGACGGAGAAGGGCCTCATCGGCTGATCGACGGCACGGCCTACCTGCCGCCCCGCACGCCCGGCGACGACCGGGTGTGCGGGGCGGTGTCGTGTCCGCCCTGGGTGGTGCGCGGGGCGATTCCCTCGGAGAAACGTGTGACTTCGGGGCGGTAGACGCGTCTACGAACAGCGGCCATCTCCGGCCGCCTGTCTCGAGGAGGACGCGATGCCGCTCTGGCCCCGCAGCTCGACCACGTCCCGGCGGTCCTTGGCACGAGGTGTCGCCGCGTGGATCGGCGTCGGACTCGTGGTTGGTGGGTTTGCCGTGCCTGCAGCGGGAGCGGCACCTGCTGAACCCGGGGCGCCGATGGTCTCGCGCACGGCAGCGGCCGGTGACGTGGCGCGTGCGAGCTCGTCGACCGGGATGCGCTACGTCAACACCGCGAGTCTGGTGTTTCGCTCCGGGCCGTCGACGCGCTACCCCGTGGTCGCGCGGGCGCCGCAGGGGAAGGCCGTCAAGCTGCTCGGGAAATCTTCCGGCAGGTGGGTCTACGTGCAGGTCTACAACAAGAAGCGGTGGGTGTACTCGACGTACCTCTCGCACAAGCGGTACGTCGCGTCGTCCACCGGAATGCGGTTCGTCAACGCATCGTCTCTCAACTTCCGTTCGGGGCCCTCGACCGGGTACTCGGTGGTGACTCGGGCGCCGCAGGGGAAGGCCGTCAAGCTGCTCGGGAAGTCCTACGGTGGCTGGGTCTACGTCCAGGTATACGGGAAGAAGCGGTGGGTATACGCGAAGTACCTGGCGACGAAGCGCTACATCTCGACGTCGCGCACGCGGCAGTGGTTCTCGAACGGCAGGCTCCCGGCAAGTGCGCTGTGCACCGTCGGGTGGCGGTGGCGGTCGACGGAGAAGATCTCGTGCAAGGCGAACAAGGACCTGACGCGGCTCAACAGTGCGTTCAGGGACCGCTTCGGCTCGAACATCCCGGTCGACGACGGGTACCGCACGTATGCCCAGCAGGTCGACGTCCGTGAGGAGTACGGCTACTGGGCCGCCGTCCCCGGGACGTCGAACCACGGCTGGGGCGCTGCGATCGACCTGCCGGACCATCGGTTCCACGGGGCCACGGGCGCTCGGTACACCTTTGGCGCGACGCGCTACGAGTGGCTCAAGAAGAACGGGCCGAAGTACGGCTGGGTGAATCCGGCCTGGGCGCAGAAGTACGGCTCGAAGCCGGAGCCCTGGCACTTCGAGTACGTCTGGTGAGATCGGTCACCCGTGGATTGTGCGTTGTGTCGACTGTGCGGCGGTTCTGAGGTGAACACCGTGTGGAGGTCGGAGGTGAGCGGCCGAGGTTGCGCCGACGACGAGATTCGGTCGCACTTTCCATCGTTATTGTGGTCCTAAGTATCAGGGTGCGACGGACGGCAGAGACGCGGAGACCATGAGCGAGCTGACTGATCACGGATGGGAAGCCCTCACCGCACGGTGGTGGGTGGAGCACGCCTCGTCCGTCCGGCGCTCCGTGATGACGCGGGTCGGCGGTCGGTACACCGACGACGCGACGTCGAGAGCGATGGAGAAGATGATCGCGCGCCTCCGGTCGGGCGTCGAGATCATCTCGCCGCGGTCCTACTGGACTCGCGCCGCGATCAACGAGGCCGTCTCGATGTCGCGCGCCGACGTAAGGATGGACCTCAGGGAGCACGGCGACCTGCCCGAGCAACCGCCCAACCCGGTGGTGGCCGCACGCGAAGGGTTCGATCCCCAGCAGGAGCTCGACCGCACGGCGAATATCGAGATCATGCGGGAGGCGATCGGCAGTCTCCGAGACCAGGACCGCGATCTCCTGCTCGCCCGCCACGTCGAGGATCGCTCGATCGAGGAGATCGCCACGGCCGACGACGTCGCACGCCACACCGTGACCGTCCGGCTGGGTCGTGCGGAGGACGCGCTGGCGGACGCCTTTGCCGCCGCGCACGCCGCCAACGCGGACGACGAGACGTGCCGGGCGGTACGGAAGAAGATCCGGCGCTACGTCCGCGGGACGTTGACACCGTCGACCGCGGCGCGCGTCGAGAAGCACCTGGACGAGTGCGCCTCGTGCTCCCTGGCGTACCTGGACATCCGCGACGCCGTGAGGTCGCTCCGTGCCTCGGGACCGCTTGTCTTCGCCCTGTTCGTCGCGGGCGGGGCGGGGCTCGGTGCGCCGGGTGGTGCGGACCTGGTCTCGGCGTCCGACGGTGCCGGCGCGCGTGCTCGTCGAGCGCCGCACAGGGCGGGGATCGTCGGTTCCGTGGCTGCCGTTGCGGCGCTCGCCGTCGGGGCGCTCGCGATCTCTCCCGACCAGGACCAGCCGACCGCCGGGTCGGTACCGGTGGAGGAGGTCGAGCGCGCTGGGCAGCAGGCCCCGACCGTCGAGCCGTCGACGACGGCGGTCGAGCCTGTCGAGACCCCGCCCGCGGTGGTCGAGCCTGTCGAGACTCCGCTTACGGTGGTCGAGCCTGTCGAGACCCCGCCTACGGGGGTCGAGTCTGTCGAGACTCCGCCTACGGTGGTCGAGCCTGTCGAAACTCCGCCTACGGTGGTCGAGCCCGTCGAGACTCCGCCTACGGTGGTCGAGCCTGTCGAGACCCCGGCGCCGGCCGTCGACCCGCCCGTCGAACCTGAACCGGCCGTGCCTTTGCCCGAACCTGAACCCGAACCGGTCGAGCCCGCGCCCGAACCGGTGGAGCCTCTCCCGGTGGACCCGGAGCCGGGCGTGCCCGACGCGATCGTCGCGACCGAGTCGATCTCCACCGACGACCTCCGGACCAAGCTCTACGTCTACGCCGACGACGGGTGGGAGATCGCCGGAGCGGCGGCCTCGGTCGACGCGTCGTTGATCGCGCTGGGGCGGACGTCGTTCTACGTCGCGATTCCGCCGGACTCGGGCGACGTGGTCCTGGAGATCACGTTCCGTCGTCCTGAGGGCGGTGGGCCGGATCCGTCGTACCGAATTGCTCGGATCGAGTAGAGATCCTCTCGCGTCTCCTGATCGCGAGCACGTACCGCCGTCGGGGTGCACGTCACACCCCGTCCTGGTTGCACTCAGTGCATACGTGCACCTAGTGTCACCGAGGTGACCGAGCCCAGCATCGACCGCCGTGCAGCCGCCAAGGCGCGCACCCGGCATGCCATCGTCGACGCGGCCTCCACGCTGATGGATCGGACCCAGGGCGTCGACTTCTCCGTCGACGAGCTCGCGGCCGAGGCCGACGTCGCCAGGCGGACGGTCTTCAACCACTTCGACTCCCTCGACGACGTCGTCGCCGCCGTCGGGAGCGGGGGCTTCGCGCGCATCCTCGACGCGTTGCGCGACGAGCCCGTGGTGCCCGGCGAGGACGTCGCCGCCGACCTCGCTGCCGCGATCCGCCGGGCCGACCTCATCGACCCTCTGGTCAGCCTCAGCCGAGGATTCGGCCTGGTGCGGACCGTCGACGAGAACGTCGACAGAACCTGCATGCTCAATGCCACCCACCCGGAGATCCCGCAGCGACCGGCGATGCTCCTGCTCCGCTCGCTCGCCGAGGTCAGCGAGCTGCTCGTCGCCGAGCTCTCGGAGCGGCATCCCGGCAGCGACGCGATCGCGGTCGAGCTCTCCGTGTCCCGCCAGGTCTCTGAGCTCGTCGTCCTCCACAAGTACTGGCTCGCCGCGACCGGTGCCGCTGACGACCAGGCCTCCGCCGAGACCTGGTCAGACCTCCTTTCCCGCCTCGACACCCCGACCGTCGCCTCGGCGACCACTGACTGAAAGGTCTCTCATGGCAGAGCTCCTCTACCGCCTCGGCCGCTTCGCGGCCCACCACGTGCGCGTGGTGATCGCGGCCTGGGTCGCGATCCTCGCGGTCGCCGGCGTCGGCTACAGCGTCGGCGCGGGCACGCTGTCCGACAGCTTCAGCATTCCCGGGACCCCTACCCAGGAGGTCACCGACCAGCTCGCCGAGGTCATGCCCGACCTCGCGGGCGGCACGGGGACCGTCGTCCTCACGACGTCGGACGACGAGCCGTTCACGGACGAGCAGATCGCCGACCTCTCCGAGGCGTTCACCGAGGTCACGGACGTCGACGGCGTGGAGGCCGTGGTCGACCCGTTCACGACGGAGGCGGAGCGCGACGCGCAGACCGCCGAGCTCGAGGACGGGCAGCAGCAGATCGAGGACGGTCGCGCCCAGATCGAGGACGGTCGTGCCCAGATCGAGGCCGGCCAGCAGCAGATCGACGAGGCCCGGGCCGAGCTCGAGGCGGGGCAGGAACAGCTCGACGCCGCACGTGAGCAGGCCGAGGCAGCAGGCCTCGCCGAGGCGTCGGCCCCGCAGCTGAATGCTCAGCAGGAGCAGATCGACGCAGGACTCGCCGAGCTCGAGACGCAGCAGGCCGCGCTTGACGAGCAGTCGGCCGAGCTCGAGGCGGGTGCCGAGGAGCTCGAGGAGCAGGCCGCACAGGCCGAGGACGGTGCCGCTCTTCTCGACCTCGCCTCCGGGATCCAGGTCGTCTCCGACGACGGCGCCACCGCCGTCGCGACGGTCTCGTTCACCGAGGACCTTCTTGACGTCTCCCAGGAGACCAAGGACGGCGTCATCGACACCCTGACCGAGGAGGTCGGCGCGATCGACGGCGTGGAGGTCGACTTCGGCGCCGACATCGCCACGGAGACGCCCCAGATCGTCGGCCCCGGTGAGATCGCCGGTCTGATCGTCGCCGCGATCACGCTCTTCGTCATGCTCGGAACCTTCATCGGCGCCGGACTGCCGCTGCTGACCGCCCTGATCGGCGTCGGGATCGCGACGCTCGGCGCGCTGTCGTTCTCGAGCGTCGTGCAGATGTCGTCGGTGACCCCCGTGCTCGGCCTGATGCTGGGGCTCGCGGTGGGGATCGACTACGCGCTGTTCATCATCAACCGGCACCGACGGCAGCTCAAGGAGGGCTACGCCGTCGACGAGTCGGTCGCGCTCGCGAACGGCACCTCCGGCAACGCCGTCGTCTTCGCGGGCAGCACCGTGATGATCGCGCTGCTCGCTCTCAACGTCACCGGAATCCCCTTCCTGGGCCTGATGGGAACTGTCGCCGCCGGTGCCGTCCTGATCGCCGTGCTCGTCGCGATCACGCTCACGCCGGCGCTACTCTCCCTCGTCGGCATGCGGATCCTCTCCCGCAAGGAGCGTGCCGTCCTCGAGGCTGAGCACCCGCAGGCGGGGGCCGAGGGCGACCACGCGACGTCGCACATCGCACCCAAGCGGGAGAAGCCGATCAAGCCGATCGGTACCTGGGCCGCCGTCGGACGTGTCCTCATCGGTGTCGCCGTGCTGCTCGTCGTCGCGATCCCGTCGCTCGACCTGCGGATCAACCTCCCCGACGGCGCGTCCGCGGAGCCGGGCACCACGAGCTACGAGTCGTACCAGACCATCTCCGAGGAGTTCGGCCCCGGCGTCAACGGTCCGCTGCTCGTCGTCGCCGAGCTGCCCGAGGCGATCTCCGAGGACGAGGCCGTCGCCACCGAGGTCGAGATCGGCGAGACGATCGCCGCCGTCGACGACGTCGAGGCCCTCGCCCCGGTTGGTCTCTCCGACGACGGGACCGTCATCGCGTTCCAGGTGATCCCGACGGGCGGCCCGACCGACGAGTCGACCGAGGCGCTCGTGCACGAGCTGCGCGGGCTCTCACCGCTCGACGACGGGACCGAGATCGGCGTCGCCGGCTCCGCCAGCGGCAACATCGACATCTCCGAGAAGCTGTCGGACGCCCTCCCGCTCTACCTGGGCGTCGTCGTCGGACTCTCCCTGATCATCCTGATCCTGGTGTTCCGCTCGATCCTGGTGCCGCTGATCGCCACCGGCGGGTTCGTGCTCTCGTACTACGCCGCGCTCGGCGGAGTCGTCGCGATTTACCAGTGGGGCTGGCTTGGCGGCGTCTTCAACGTCGACAACCCCGGGCCGGTGCTGAACTTCCTGCCGACGATCCTCGTCGGCGTGCTGTTCGGCCTCGCCATGGACTACCAGCTGTTCCTCGGCTCCGGCATGCGCGAGGCCTACGCCCACGGAGCGCCCGCCAAGGTCGCCGTGGCCCAGGGCTTCCGCGCCGGACGGTCCGTGGTCACGGCCGCCGCGATCATCATGATTTCGGTGTTCGGCGGGTTCATCTTCGCCGAGGACGCCATGATCCGGCCGATCGGGTTCGCGCTCGCGTTCGGTGTGCTCGTCGACGCGTTCGTCGTGCGGATGTGGATCATCCCGGCTCTGATGACCCTGCTGGGCGACGCCGCGTGGTGGCTGCCGAAGTGGCTCGACAAGATCCTGCCCGACGTCGACGTCGAGGGGGCTGCGCTAGAGCGCAAGCACCCGCACGTCGACCCGGCCGACGGGGTCTCGACGGGCTCGACCGACACGACGCCCGTCGAGCCTGTCGAGACGGACGAGACGAAGTAGCCCGGCCGGCCCCGCTGTCCGTCGAGCCTGTCGAGACGCTGGTTGAGCTGGTCGAAACCGGTCTCGACGGGCTCGACCGACGCTGGTTGAGCTGGTCGGAACTGGTCTCGACAGGCTCGACCGCCGCTGGTTGAGCTTGTCGAAACCGGTCTCGGCCTGTGCGTCGCCTAGTCGTCGCGCCGCGGCTTCTTCGACCGCAGGCTCTTGGTCGCCGAGCGCTGCTTCTTGGCGGTCAGGCGGCGCTCCTTCGACCCGCGCGTCGGTTTCGTCGCGCGTCGGGTGCGGGGCGGAGGCGCGAGGGCGCCCGCGACGGTCGCGGCCATCCGGTCCCGGGCGGCCGCCCGGTTGCGCAGCTGTTCGCGGTGCTCCTGCGCTGCGACCGTGAGGGTCGTGCTGACGAGCCGAACCGCAAGACGCTCCAGGATCCGTTCGCGCTGGCCCGCGGTCAGGACTGCCGAGGCCCCGACGTCCCACGACAGCTCGGCGCGCGAGTCCGTGGTGTTCACGCCCTGACCGCCGGGGCCGGAGGAGCGCGAGAATCGCCACGACAGCTCGGCGTCGGGGATGGTCAGCGAGCCGTTGACCCGCAGCCCTGCCGAGCCGACCATCGCCGCCCACCTCCGCTCCGTCGTCGTGCCATCACTGCCGGGCATCGTCGTGACGATACCCGGCCCGGGCGTGCTCGTGACGGAGTGCGGCTCGGCTCTTCACCCACGACGTTCCCGCTGCACCTGCGAACGGTGCGTTCCAGGCGCACAATCGCAGCGATGCCCGGGAGCACGGCCGGGCGCCGCCGTCGGACGACGAGGAGATGACGCACGGATGGCACTGCGGAACGCAGGACGCTGGGGAGTCGGAGCCGTAGGGGCTGGGGTCGCGGCGCTCGCGACGTGGGACCTTCTGCAGAAGAAGCACACGATCCTGCGCCGATATCCGGTGGTGGGCCACCTCCGCTACCTCATGGAGGACATCCGGCCGGAGCTCCAGCAGTACTTCATCGAGCGGGACTGGGACGGGCGCCCGTACAGCCGGGATACTCGCGCGCTGATATACGAGCGGGCCAAAGGCGTCGACGAGGAGAAGCCCTACGGCACCGAGCTGGACGTCAACCGGATCGGGCACGAGCACCTCGTGCACTCGACGACGCCGCTCGAGGCGCCGGACGAGCCGTCGCGCGTCATGGTCGGCGGCCCCGACTGCAGCCGGCCCTACTCGATGGCGCTCCTGAACGTCTCGGCGATGAGCTTCGGCGCTCTCTCCGCGAACGCGATCCGCGCACTCAACAAAGGTGCGGCGCTCGGCGGGTTCGCGCATGACACCGGCGAGGGCGGGCTCTCGCCGTACCACCTGGAGCACGGGGGAGACATCGTCTGGGAGATCGGCACCGGGTACTTCGGTGCACGGACCGACGATGGCGACTTCGACCCGGAGATGTTCCGCGAGACCGCGTCGAAGGACCAGGTCAAGACGGTCTCGCTCAAGCTCAGCCAGGGGGCCAAGCCCGGTGTCGGAGGCGTGCTTCCCGGCGCCAAGGTGACGCAGGAGATCGCCGACACACGCCGCGTCCCGGTCGGGGTCAAGTGTGTGAGCCCGCCGAGCCACAAGGTCTTCTCCACCCCGACCGAGCTGATCGAGTTCGTCGCCCGTATGCGCGAGCTCGCCGGCGGCAAGCCTGCCGGGTTCAAGCTCTGCGTCGGCTCCCGCGTCGACGTGCTCGCGATCTGCAAGGCGATCACCGAGGTGGGCACGGCCCCTGACTTCATCATCGTGGACGGCTCCGAAGGGGGGACGGGTGCCGCGCCTCTCGAGTTCGAGGACCACGTCGGCATGTCTCTGACCGAGGGCCTGATGACTGTCCACAACGCCCTGGTCGGTGCGGGGCTGCGGGACACGATCCGCATCGGGGCGAGTGGAAAGGTCGCGGGCGCCGGCGACCTGGTCAAGCGGCTGACCCAGGGCGCCGACTACACCAACGCCGCCCGCGCCATGATGATGGCGGCGGGCTGCATACAGGCCCAGCGGTGCCACACCGACAAGTGCCCGAGCGGCGTCGCGACCCAGAACGCTCGCCGTGCCCGGGCCCTCGACGTCGAGGACAAGAGCGAGCGTGTGCACCGGTACCAGCGCGCCACGGTCGACGAGGCGATGCGGCTGATGGCGGCGATGGGGGTGCGTGACCCCGCGGAGCTCACCCCCGCGCACCTGCGACGCAACGAGTCGACCACCGAGACCCGCTCGTACGCCGAGATCTACGAGTGGCTCGCGCCCGGCGAGCTGCTCGACCAACCACCGTCGACGTGGGCACGAGACTGGGCGCTCGCGTCACCCGACCACTTTGGAGGAGCCCGATGACGACAGTCGCGACGCACGTGGTGACGGCGCTCGCCGACCATGGGGTGCAGCAGATCTGGGGAGTCGTGGGCGACGCGCTGAACCCCTTCACCGATGCGATCCGTGAGGACGAGCGCGTCGAGTGGATCGGGGTGCGGCACGAGGAGGCGGCCGCGTTCGCGGTCAGCGCGCAGTCGCAGCTCACCGGGACGATCGGTGTCTGCATGGGCACGGTCGGCCCCGGGTCGATCCACCTGCTGAACGGTCTCTACGATGCGAAGAAGTCGCACGCCCCAGTCCTCGCGATCTGTGGGCAGGTGCCCAGTCAGGAGATCGGGACCGACTTCTTCCAGGAGGTCGACAACGACGCGCTTTTCTCCGACGTCGCGGTCTGGTCCGGGACGATGACCTCGCCCGAGCAGCTCCCGCACCTGCTGGAGCAGGCTGTGAATGCCGCGTACAGCGGCCGCGGGGTCGCCGTGCTGACCGTCCCGGGGGACGTCGGCGGGCTGACGACAGATGCAACAGCGACGCGGTTCGCACCGCCGTCGGCGCTCGCGGCCGCGCCGGAGGAGCAGATCAGCCGTGCCGCCGACGTGTTGAACGAGGCCGAGAAGATCACCCTCCTCGTCGGCTGCGGGGCCCGCGACGCCCGCGACCAGGTCGTCGCGCTCGCCGACACCCTCGCGTCGCCGGCCGTCGTCACGCTCAAGGCCAAGGAGGGCCTGGAGGCGGACAACCCGTACGCCGTCGGACAGTCGGGACTGATCGGCAATCCGGCTGCCGCCCACGCGATGGACTCTTGCGACGTCCTCGTCATGGTCGGGACCGACTTCCCGTACCGCGACTGGTACCCGACCGGCAAGACCGTGGTCCAGCTCGACCTCCGCGCCGAGCACGTCGGGCGCCGCACCCAGGTCGACCACGCCCTCGTCGGGGATGCCGGCCGGACCCTCGACGCGCTCCTACCGCGACTTCATCGCCACGAGGACCGCGGGCACCTGGAGCATGCGGTCGACGAGTACGCGTCCTGGATGAACCGCCAGCAAAGACTCCTCGATCCGCACCACGACCAGACGCTTCTCGGCAAGGTCCGCGCCGTCTTCGACAACCCCGACGACCGCATTCGCCCGGAGGCCGTCGCTGCGGCGGTGGACCTTGCGGCGCCGGCGGACGCGATCTTCACCAGCGACACCGGTATGTCGACGACGTGGCTCGCCCGGTACGTCGAGATGCGCGGCACGCGACGTCTGGTCGGCTCGTACAACCTGGGGTCGATGGCGAACGCGATGCCGATGGCGCTCGGTGCCCAGGCTCTGGACCGGGACCGGACGGTCGTCGCGTTCGCCGGCGACGGTGGCCTGATGATGCTCCTCGGGGATCTGCGGACCGCCGTCACCTACAGGCTCCCGGTCGTCGTCGTGGTCTTCGACAACTCGAGCCTGGGGATGGTGAGGCTCGAGCAGGAGCAGGGTGGGCTGCCACGGTTCGGGACAGGCCTGGACAACCCTGATCTCGCCGCCGTCGCCTCGGCCCTCGGTCTCACGGCGCGCCGGGTGACGGACCCGGCCACGCTGACCGACGACGTCGCGTGGGCGTTCGACCAGGACGGGCCGGTCCTGCTCGACGTCGTCACGAACCCCGACGAGATCTCCGTCCCCCCGAAGCCGACCCTCTCTCAGGGGTGGGGGTTCGCCATCGCGAAGTCGAAGGAGATCCTGGAGAGCCGCTAGGTGGGACCGGGTCCCGGGGCACGGACCCACCCGCGACGGTCTACCCGAAGGTGAACGTGTAGACCGTCGCGCCGGCCGGGACCTCGAGCTCGACGACTCCCTCGCTCGCGCCGTCGCCGCGCAGGACGTCGTAGAGGGTCGGATTGCCCGAGACGTCGATCTCGCGCGTGGTCGTCTCGCCGTCGGACGTGACGTGCGCCGTGACGGTGCCCTCCCCGCCCAGGACGGCGAACACGTTCGTGGACCGGTAGGCCAGGCGCACGCGGGCGTCGTCGGACACCGCCGTCGCGCCCTGGAAGTCGACGTCCCACGTCCCGCCGAGGGAGAACGTGTCCTGCGGCTGGTCGGCCGTGAGCTCGTAGTCCACCTCGCCGTTGTCGTAGTCGGGGCGGCCCGAGTAGTTGAACACCTTGTTGAGCGCGAAGTACGTCTCGGGCGTGGTCTCGTCGACGGGGGTGGCGTCGACGACGTCCGTGGCGGGCGGGAGCTCGACGCCAGGGTTCGCGTCCTGCAGCAGCGTGCGGATGTGCTGCTCGGTGGTCTCGTACCCGCCCTCGCCGAACTTGATGTGGCGGACGGTGCCGTCGGCGTCGATCAGGTACTCGGCGGGCCAGTAGCGGTTCCGGTACGTCGTCCACGTCGAGTACGCGTTGTCCTGCGCGATCGGGTAGTCGACCCCGAGGTCCTTGGCGCCCTCGATGACGTTGCGGGTCTCGCGCTCGAACGCGAACTCCGGCGTGTGGACGCCGATCACTCGGAGCCCGTAGTCCTCGTACCTGTCGTACCAGGCGGCGACGTTGGGGATGGCGCGCTGGCAGTTGATGCAGGAGTACGTCCAGAAGTCGAGGAGCACGACGTCGCCCCGCAGGTCCTCGAGCGCGACGGGAGAGTTGTCCGGGGTGTTGAGCCACTGGGTGATGCCCGAGAGCTCCGGTGCGGTCCCGCAGTCCTCGAGCTCCGTCGCCCCGTTGGTGCAGTTGGCGAGCTCGCGGTTCTCGTCCGTGACGATGCCGCCGAGGTCCAGGGCCTCGCGGACCTGCTCGTTGTCGTCCACCTGCTGCTGGAGCGCGCCGGTGTAGTCGGGCAGTGCCCGCTGCAACTGTGCCGGGAGGTCGAGCGCCAGGGCGCCCGCGAGGGCGATCATCACGACACCACCCGTGATCCGTATGCCCCGCTGGTGACGACGGAAGCTCTTGACCCGCTCGGCGACGCGGCGGCCGGCGAGCGCGAAGATCAGCAGCGGGATCGCGGCGCCGACGGCGAAGCTGAGCGTCAGTGCGACGGTGCCGGGGCCGATGTTGCCCGTCGCGCCCGCCACCGTGATCGCCGCCAGCACCGGGCCGGCGCACGGCACGTAGAGCACCCCGAGCCCGAGGCCGAGCAGGAACGCCCCGCGGTCCGGGTTGGAGCGGCCGCTCGCCCGACGTGATCCGAGGGCCGCGATCTTCTGGAACGGCTTCTCAAGGATCTCCTCGAAGCGCGGCACGATCATGCCGACACCGATGGCCGTCAGCAGCGCGATGCCGATCCACCGCAGCAGGTCTTGCGGGAGCCCGAGCGCCGTCAGGAGCAGCGAGCCGAGCAGCGTGAAGACGCTGAAGCTCAGCACCAGGCCGAGGATCACGAGGTACGGGCGCCAGGAGCGGCGCGTGGTCTCGACAGGCTCGACCATCGAGCTGGCGGTCGAGCTCGTCGAGAGCCGTCCGGTGGTCTCGACAGGCTCGACCAGCGTGGTCGTCGAGCCTGTCGAGACGCGCCCGGTCACGACCTTGCCGCCGGCTCCGATCCGCACGGCGGTGGGTGCCCCGGTGAAGGGGTTCTTCTCGGCGGGGGCGTCGCCGTCGGGTCGCGCCCCCTGGACGCCTCCCGCGAAGAAGATCACGGGCAGCATCGGCAGGATGCACGGCGAGATCCCGGTGATGAGGCCGCCCAGCAGGCCGATGACGATGAGGGTTTCCATGCCTGGTGTTCGGCACGGCGGGCCCCGCGGATGGGTCCGGTCAGTCCGTAGCGGTCGTGACGGTCGTGACGAGCCGCGTGATGCACGGCCGCGGCGGGCTCGAGCCGAACCCGAAGCGGACCGGGGGCACGACGTCGCGCATCTCGCCCAGGTCCGCGCCGTCCCAGCTCGCGGTGATCGACCGGAGCGCGCGGACGTCGGTTGCACCGTAGATCTCCGTGCGTCCGCCACCGGCACTGCCCCGCGTCCGGACGCCGCGCAGCAGCACCCGCGCGACGGGGTCGGTGACGCGGGAGAAGGCGGGGGAGGTGGCGAGCGGTGCGGGCACCAGCCGGAGCAGGTGCCCCAGTCCGGTGCGGCCCCCGATGGTCAGGGTCGCGGTCAGCGGCCCGCCCGCGACGACCAGGTGACCGTCGTGATCGTCGGATGCTGCGGCGTCGGACCGGACGGTCACCGGCGTGTGGACCACCTCGTCGAACGTGTACGTGGCCGAGACGAACCCCGCGACGTGCGCGGGGGCGAGCAAGGTCCGGTGTCCGTCGCCCTGCTCCACCATGGCGTCGGCGAACGCGCCGAACGGCGACTCCCACCAGTGCCCGACCACCACGCGGGTGCCCGAGGCCGTCCCGAAGCCGGCGATCTGGCCGACAAACCGGTGCTCCGTCGTCATGAGTCCGAGTCTGCACCAGCTCGGGAAAGAAATCTTCGATCCGACCCATCCGGCCCTCGTCGGCCTCCGAACCATCGGTGAAACGCCCCGAAGACCGGGGCGACGACGACAGGAGAGACCGATGAACGTTCGCACCCGTACCGCCGCCGCCGGCTTTGCCACCTTCGCGCTGCTGGGCCTGGCCGCCTGTTCCTCCGACAGCGACAGCACCGCGTCCGAGGAGACCTCGATGACCGAGGAGGCCTCGCCGTCCGACGAGATGACCGAGGACATGGACGACTCGATGGACGAGGACTCCGGCACCATGGACCCGGCCGCCAACCTGGTCGGCGCCGGCTGCGAGGCCTACGCCGAGCAGGTTCCCGACGGCGAGGGGTCGATCACCGGCATGTCGACCGACCCGGTCGCTGTCGCCGCGTCGAACAACCCGCTGCTGACCACGCTCGTCTCCGCCGTGAGCGGCGAGCTCAACCCCGACGTCAACCTCGTCGACACCCTCAACGGTGGCGAGTTCACCGTTTTCGCGCCGGTCGACGACGCATTCGCCGCCGTCGACGCCGAGACGATCGACACCCTCTCGACCGACGCCGACCTGCTGACGTCCGTGCTGACCTACCACGTCGTCCCGGGCCAGATCCTCCCTGACGACATCGCCGGCGAGCACGAGACCGTCGAGGGTGACACCGTCGAGGTCACCGGCTCCGGCGACGAGCTCATGGTCGACGACGCCAACGTCATCTGCGGCGGCGTCATGACCCAGAACGCGACCGTGTACCTCGTGGACTCGGTGCTGATGCCGACCATGTGACACGTCGTCCGACAGACGGCCCGGCCGCCGCATTCCCTCCAGGGTGCGGCGACCGGGCGCTTTCGTGCGCGGGGACCTACGGGCGGCGGGTCTCCGGCTGCGGGCCCAAGAAGTACTCGACGAGCTCGAAAACGCTCGCCGGCCCGACGTGCTGCGCCAGGTAGGTCCTGCCGGGACGGAGGACCGCGGCGATCGCGTCCCACCACGGACTCACCAGGTGACGGCTCGTGACCAGGTCGAACGCGGCGTCGCCGAAAGGAGCGGGCCGAGATACACCTCGAACCAGTTACGCACGAGCCCGAGCCATGATCGTCTCGATGGTGTCGCCCTGCTCGTCCGGACTGAGGTCGACGAGAAGCCCGACGTTGTTCAGTGCCGCGAGGACGAGATCGATCCTCGCGGTCGGTGCGCCCTGCTCGGTGGAGATGAGCCGCTGGCGCGAGACACCCGTGGCGTCAGCGAGCTCGGACTGGGTCATCTGTCGTGATCGGCGCGCCTCGCGGAGGAGTGCCGATCACGTCAACGGCGTTGCGGACGATCATCAGGACCTCCATGTCAGCGATCGTTGACATTGTTCAGATTGTCAACGCCAAGTGACAATCCGCAGGTTGTCAGCGATGAGTGACATTCCGTCCGTGCGAGGACCGGCGAACGCCGGAGAATCTCCCGCCGCTCGCGAATCTCGGCAGCCGCGCTCGCTAGACCTGCGGCGCGCTCTCCGGGCGCGGCGGCTCGATCAGGTCCCACGGTGCGCCGTAGAGGTCCTCGAAGACCGCGACCGTGCCGTAAGGCTCGTGTCGCGGTTCCTCACGGAAATGCACACCGGCCGCCACCATCCGGGCGTGCTCGGCGGCGAAGTCGTCGGTGGTGAGGAAGAAGGCGACGTCCTCACCGGCCTGCCAGCCGCAGGGCGACCCGTCGGGCGCGACCGCGAGGACGAAGCCCGTCCCCCCGCCGGGTGGCCCGACGACGAGGCGCCGCCACGCGCCGTCGGGCGATGTCTCGTCCTGGACGACGACGAACCCGAGGGCGTCGGTGAAGAACTTCAGGGCCTCGTCCTGGTCGTGCACGAGGTAGGTCGCGTTCTGCACAGAGATCACGGGTCGACGGTATCCCGGCGACGGGTCGACGACCTACGTGGCGAGCACGACGATCGGGTCGCTCGTCGGCTGGTCGGAGCCGCCGGCGGGCTCGAGCGTCATCGCGACGACCTGCCCGGCCGCGGCCTCGACGAACGCGGCGGAGGTGTCGCCCGAGGGGTCCTCGAGCAGGCCCGCCGAGCTGATGTCCTCGCCCGCGACTATCCACAGCTGGTAGTCGCTGTCCTCGCCCGCCTCAGGCAGACCGGATGCCGTGAAGAGCACGTCGTCACCCGCAACCAGGGCGCTCGCCTCGCCGCCGCCCGTGACAGGGCTTGTCACGAGCTCGGCGTCGGGGTCGGCGAGCATGTCGGCGATCCGCTCCGTCTGGGCCTCGAGCACCTGCCGCTGCTCGGACTGGTCGACGGCGACGTAGCTCGGGATCGCGATCGCGACGACCGCAGCGGCAGCCGCGGCCCAGGCGGGGAACCGGCGACGTCGGGCGCGGTCGAGGGGGACGACGTTCGGGTCGTCCTGGGTCTCGACGGGCTCGACCGGCGTCTCGACGGGCTCGACCGGCGTCTCGGTGGGCTCGACCGGCGTCTCGTTGGTCGAGCTTGTCGAGACCACGTCCGGCGTCTCGACCGGCTCGACGTCCGGCACGAGCGACGTCGTCGCGCGCTCGATGACGCTGTCGCGCAGCGCGGCCGGGGGAGCGGTGTCGACGACGAATGCCGCGACGGTCTCGCGATACTCGTCGAGGGCGCGTCGGGCCTCCGGGTCGGAGTCGAGCAGGCGTTCGACCTGGCGGCGCTCGAGGTCGTCGACGTCGTCGAGGGCGTAGGCAGGCAGCAGGTCCCAGGCGTCGGGGTCAGCCACGGTTCACCCCCAGGCAGTCGCGCAGTCGGGCGAGTCCGTCGCGGATGCGGGACTTCACGGTGGGCAGTGCGGCGCCGAGCTCGTCGGCGACCTCGCGGTAGGTGCGGTCGCCGTAGTAGGCCCGCACCACGGACTCGCGCTGTGTCTCGGTCAGCGTGTCCAGGCAGTCGCGGACCGCGGACTGCTCGAGGCTCGTCTCCACCTCGTCGGCGACGACGTCGCGCTCGGCGGTCGCCGCGGTGAGGTCGAGGTCGCGCTGGTCCCGGTTGCGTCGCGACTGCTCGGAGCGCACGCGGTCGATCGCTCGGCGGCGCGTCATCGTGACGGCCCACGTCCGCGCGGAGGCACGGCTCGCGTCGAAGCGTGCTGCCTGCTGCCACATCTCGACCATCACCTCCTGCATCACCTCGGCCGCGTGGTCCCGGTCCTTCAGCACCGCGAGGGCGGCACCGAACACGGTCGGGGACAGCGCGTCGTACACCGGGCCGAAGGCATCGCGATCACCCGCGGCGCACGCCGCGATCGCGACGTCCACCGCGTCCGGATCGCTCGTCCTCACGCGTGGCACGGGCCCAGTCTGCCTCAGACTCGACATCTATGGTTCGACGCCGACACGGTCCCGGATGGGTGGCCGCTATCGGACCGGCAACCTCCGCGCCAGGACGGCACGCCGCGCGTCCTCGAGCATCAGGTCGGCGTGCAGGCGTACCCCCGCGAGGACGCCCTCGGCGCTCGCGGCCGAGACCATCGCCATCGCGTTGCCGGAGTTCCCGGCGGCCCAGACGCCGTCGACCTCCGTCTGTCCTCCGGGCAGCGTCGGGATCGTGGTGCCGAAGGGTTCCTCGCGCATCGTGCCGCCGAGTGCCGTGTAGAGCTCGGGGCGCGCGACGAACCGTGGGGCGACGACGAGCGCGTCGACGTGCCGGCGGAACCCGTCGAGACCGAGGGACAGTCCGCCGTCTTGGCCCGCGACGTCGTGCACGCGCCCGTCGACCACCTCGATCCCCAGGGCGGCCCACTGGTCCCACGTGTCGTCGTCGGGCTCGGGCGCGGTGTGCAGGAAGACGGTCACGCGGCGCGTGAGTTCACGGAAGAGCAGCGCCTGGTGCGCGACGTTCTCGTTGGTGGCGAGGATGCCGACGTGCTGGTCACGGATCTCGTACCCGTGGCAGAACGGGCAGTGCAGGACGGTGGTTCCCCAGTGCTCCGCGAGCCCGGGGACGTCGGGAAGCTCGTCGACGAGGCCGGTGGCGAGGAGGATCCGGCGGGCTCGGACGGTCTCGCCGCCGTCGACGTCCACCTCGAACTCGTGCCCGACGCGGCGCGCCGACGTCACGGCCCCGTCGACGAGCCGGACGCCGTAGCTCTCGGCCTCCGCGCGCCCGTCGGCGAGGATCTCCCGCGGCGGCCGGCCCTCGTGGCCCAGCAGGTTGTGGGCACCGGCCGCGGGGGCGTTCCGCGGCTGCCCGGCGTCGATGACGACGACCGACCGGAGCGAGCGGCCCAGCGTAACGGCGGCGGAGAGTCCGGCGGGCCCGCCGCCGATGACGGCGACGTCGAACGGGTACTTCTCGGACATGGAGGCTCCTGGGGGTGGTGAGGGGTCGCTGGTCGAGCGTGTCGAGACTGAGTCGGCGATCTCGACGGGCTCGATCGGCGGGTCTTGATCTCGACGGGCTCGATCGGCGGGTCTTGATCTCGACGGGCTCGATCGGCGGGGTCTTGATCTCGACGGGCTCGATCGGCGAGAGGTGCTCGATCGGCGAGTTGGGCTCGATCAGCGGCGCGCGATCCAGACGGTGCGGGTGGCGCGGTAGTCGAGGTCGTCGCGGTGCCGCACCGACGCGGGGCCGTCGCCGAGGAGCTCGGCGAGGACGGCGGCGTCGGACGGGCTCAGCGGGGTGGCCACGCGGTCGGCGACGTGGGCGAGGAAGAGGTGCGCGAGGTGACGCATCGCGTCCGTGTCGCTCGGGGTGATGGTGACCTGCTGCCGGGCGACGACGTCGTACCCGTGGTCGGCGAGGGTGGCGGTCCAGTCCGGGTGCGGGTCCATGTCACCGGTGTCGATCGCGGCGTGCAGGCGCTCCTCGAGGCCCGGCTCGCCGAGTCCGAGGTCGTGCGGCAGGTAGCGGGGGTGGGCGTCCATCTCGACGAGGGCCACGACGCCGTCGGGCGTGAGGTGGTCCTTGAGCGTCCCGAGGAACGCGGCCGGCTCGCTGACGTGGTGCAGCGCCAGGGCTGACCAGACGACGTCGCCGGGACCGACGCCGTCGGGCCAGCCCGCGTCGAGGTCCGCCGCGCAGAGGGTCAGTCGCCCGTCGAGCCCGGGCGAGGCCGCACGGATGCGGTCGAGCATCGCGGGCGAGGAGTCGACGGCGGTGACGTGCGCGTCGGGGAAGCGCGCGGCGAGCGCCCGCGTTCCCGTCCCGGTGCCGGCGCCGAGGTCGACCACGCTGCGCACGGGGTGCGGGGCGTGCTCGGCCACGAGGTCTGCGAGGTCGTCGAGGAGCGTCCCGGCGACGAGGGCGTCGGCGTCGAGCATCGCGATCATGTGGGCGTCGTCGACGGGGGACTCGGGGTGGTCGTGGTGGTGGCTCATGTGGTCCACGCTAGACCGAGATTGCCACGGAGGCATACACTCTTGCCTATGGAGCAAGAAGAAGACCTCGACGCCGTCGTCCGCCAGCGGATCCGCGCGCTGCGGCTCGCGCGGGGCTGGTCCCTGGACGCCCTCGCCGCCCGCTGCTTCCTCAGTCCGTCCAACCTGAGCCGGATCGAGACCGGCGGGCGCCGGATCGCCCTCGACCAGCTGGTGCCCATCGCAAAGGCGCTCGGCACCACGCTCGACCAGCTCGTCGAGCCGGTCGGCGACGCCGACGTCGTCATCCGGCCCGAGCCCGAGCACCGCCCCGGGGTGACCACGTGGCTGCTGTCCCGCGACCACCCGCAGACCGGCGTCCGCGTCGCGAAGATGCGGATCACGCCCGAGCGCGTCGAGCGGGAGAAGCCGGGTGTGCACCCCGGCCACGGCTGGTTCTGGGTGCTCTCCGGCACCGTCCGGCTACGGCTCGGTGAGCGTGAGCTGCTGGTCGGCCCCGGTCAGGCTGCCGAGTTCTCCACGATGGAGCCGCACGTCGTCTCGGCGCACGAGGGGCCGGTCGAGATCCTGACGATCTTCGACGAGGACGAGCCGGGGCACCTGCACGGGACGGGACCGACCACGCTCTGACGGCGCACGGCTCGTCGGCCCACGACGTCGGGCGGAGTCGCCGAAGTGGTCCTACGTTGGACGGCATGGACATGGAGATCGTCGACCAGCCGGCCATCGTCGCCGCAGCCCGCCGCGCCGAGATCGCGATGAGCGAGATGCGTCCCTTCTTCGACACCGCGTACACCGCGGTCGCGAGCGCCGCCGGTGCCGGTGGCGGCACGATCAGCGGCCCGGCGATCGCGTGGTACTCGCGGATGCCGGCCGAGACGGCGGACGTCACCGCGGGCTTCCCCGTCGCCGGCCTCGAGGTGGGGCCGCTGGCGGACGACGTCGACGTCGTCGAGATCCCGGGCGGACGCTCGGCCGTCGCGACGGCGGTCGGTCCGTACGAGAAGCTGGGCGAGTCGTGGCAGGCGCTTGCGGAGTGGGCGGCGGCACAGGGGGAGACGCCGCGCGGCGACTTCGCCGAGCACTACGTCACGGAGCCCACCCCGGACGGGGACCCGGACAAGAACGTCACGCGTCTGATCCTCCCGCTCGTCTGAGCGACGTCGGGCGGGCTATGCCCAGCCGAAGACCGGCGGCAGGACGAGCGCCACGAGCGTCACCCAGACGGCGATGACGGGCAGGTAGTCCGTCTGCCACCGTTCCACCGCCCCGAACGGCCGTCGTCCGCGGACGAACCCGAGGCCCAACCAGCCGGCGCGGGCGAGGTTGACCAGCAGCACGATGTTCAGGCCGAGGGCCGCGACCTTGTTGGGGCTCGCCCCGAACTCTGCGATCCGGCCCGCCATCGCCACGAGCATCAGCGCGTCGACGACCAGGGCGAGCGCCACGAGCAGCAGCTGCAGCCTGTCGAAGAGGCCGGGCGGGGTGTCCGGGCTGCGCGCGGAGAGGGCGTAGAGGATCAGCCCGAGGACGAGCACGAGCATGAGGTCGCCGAGGATCAGCAGCTCGCGCTCGACGTCGACGCCGGGCCGGGCGACGGCGACGGTCACGAGGAAGACGAGGAGGGCGATCGTCGTCAGCGGGGTGAACACGCGGGTCAGGACCGGCGCGATGTTCTCGATGACGTTCTGCTTCGCCTCGACCAGCCAGGCGGCGACCAGCACGGCGCCCGCCGCGCCGCACGGCACCACCCAGGCTCCGAGCACCGGGAACGGGTCGACGCCGATCGCCGTGAAGCCGAGCCCCGTCAGCCCGACGAGCGCAGCCCCGCCGAGCGCGATCAGCACGTAGTAGACGAACCACTCGCCCGTGAAGCGGATGAAGTCCATCCGGCGGGCGCTGGAGCGCCACACGCCCCCGGTGTACGCGAGCCCGACGACGAACCAGAGCGCGATCGGCAGGTGGATGGTCATCAGCACCAACGAGGCGCTGTCCTGGGTCAGGGGGAAGAGGTTCGCGGCGAGGGCGGCGACCGCGAACGGGAGCACCAGCTGGACCCAGACCCGACGCGCTGGCATCGACCGGCTCCACGCGAACCAGGCGGCGAGGAACGGGAACACCAGGAGCGAGAGGTTCGGAAGGTAGAAGAGCGCGAGGGTGTCGCCGTCGGCGTCGAACAGCGAGGGGATCTTCACGGCCAGCCCGGCCCCGACGGCGAGCGCCAGCACCAGGCCGAGGCCGCGTCGGCCTCGCCCGGGCGGGCCGTCGTCCTGCATCACCACGAGCTGCTTCCACAGGCGCTCGGCGTGCTCGCGGGCGAACTCGCGGGAGACGTCGTCGAGCGCACCCATGCGCCGGACGGCGACGAGGAACGCCTCGTCGGGGGAGAGCCCGGAGGCCTCGAGCTCCTCGACCAGGCCGCGCAGATGATCCTCGAGCTCGTCGACGTCCGTGCCGATGGCCTGGCGGCGCTCCGCGTGGGCGCGCCAGCGGGCGATCTGCTCGTCCAGGTCGAGATGCTCGACGGCGGCCATCAGGCGATCCCTGCTGCAGGTGCGGCCGGGCCCTGGGCAGGCGGTGTGGCGAGGCGCGCCGCGTCGTCCCAGACCCGCCCGAGCGCGGCGGTCACCATCTCCCACTGCTGGCGTCGGTCCGCGAGCGCCTCGAGCCCCGCGGGGGTGATCGCGTAGTGGCGGCGGCGGCGTCCCTGCGGCGAGGTGCCCCACGACGACGTCACGAGGCCGAGTCGATCGAGCCGGTGCAGGAGCGGGTAGAGCATGCCGTCGGTCCATGCCATGCGGCCGCCGGAGAGCTCGTCGACGCGGCGGAGGATGGCGTACCCGTAGGACTCGCCCTCGGCGAGAATCGCGAGGACGAGCGGGGTCGCGGAGGCGGCGACGAGGTCTTTGTCGACGTGCACGGTGGCTCCTGGTAGGTCGGTGGACACCTTGGGGATCTATACATAGCACAACAAGGTGTAGGCATGCACTCAGGCAGGTCGGGCGGAAGGTGCGTAGCCTGCCTGCATGTCGACGACGTCGCCCCCGCCGCCCCGGACCCACGACGCGCGGGGGTCGCGGTCGGGCCGCGTCGTCCTGATGTGCGGACCGTCGGGAGCGGGCAAGTCGACCTACGCTCGGGCGTTGGAACGCGCGGGATGGACACGGCTCTCGATCGACGTGAGCGCCTGGGCGCGCGGGTACCGGCACTGGCCCGTGCCCGTCGAGGTCGCCCGGTCCGTCGACGCCGTGCACCGAGCGCGACTGCACGACCTCGTCGAGGCGGGGCGCGACGTCGTGCTCGACTACGCGTTCGCGACCCGTGCGGTCCGGGAGGAGTACCGCGCGCTCGCCGCGGCGGCGGGCACCGAGGCCGAGACCTGGTACGTCGCCACGCCGCGTGAGGTAGCCCTCGCGCGGGTGCGGGCGCGCGCCGGACGAGGTCCGGACGAGGCCGTGCTCACCGAGGAGCGGGCCGCAGCGCACGTCGACGAGTTCGAGGTGCCGACGGACGCGGAACCCCGGGTGCGTGTGGTCCGCGGCGCGGGCCCCGTCGTCCTGCCGAACTGACGCCGACGCGGCACGCTCCGCCCTGGGCTGACACCGCACCGGCGGTCCGCCGATTCCGGTTAGGCTCGACGCCATCCCGTCCCGTCTTCGGAAGGCCCAGCCGTGCGCACCTCCCGCCCCGTGGCTCTCGCCGCACTCGTCCCTGCCGTCGCCCTCGCGCTCACGGCATGCTCCTCCGACACCGCCTCGGACGACGCCGGCGAGTCGACGTCCGCCGCCGCCTGCACCGCGGAGGACCTGCCTACCCTCACCGACGGCACGCTGACCGTCGGTGCGAGCGACCCGTTCGAGCCCTGGTACGTCGGCGAGCCGACGTCGGGCGAGGGCTTCGAGTCCGCGCTGATCTACGCCGTCGCGGACGAGCTCGGGTACGCGGCCGACGATGTCGTGTGGGAGTCGGTGACCTTCGAGCAGATCGTCAGCCCGGCCATCAAGCCGTTCGACGTCGCGGCGTACCAGACCACCATCACCGAGGAGCGTCGCTCGGCGGTCGACTTCTCGAGCCCGTACCTGACCACGCACCAGGGCGTGATCGTGGCCGACGACGGCGACTTCGCCTCGGCATCGGCGCTCGCGGACCTCGAGGGTGCTCGGGTCGGCGTGACGGCTTCCCAGACGTCTCTCGACGCCGCGGAGTCCGCCTGGGGCGACGCCGTCGAGGTGGTGCCGTTCAGCGCCGCCGGTGACGGCATGACCGCCCTGACCTCGGGCACGATCGACGCGATGGTGATGGACGTCGACCAGGGTGTCGCCGCCTCGACCGTCTACTTCCCGGACACGTCGATCGTCGGGACGCTGCCCGACGTCGGCGAGCCGGAGCAGCTCGGCCTCGTGCTCGACAAGGACTCCGGGCTGACGGCCTGCGTCTCCGAGGCCGTCGACACCCTCGACGAGAACGGCACGCTCGACGCCCTGCGCGACGAGTGGCTCGACTCGGACGAGATCCCCGAGCTCTCCTGACGTCCCCGCGGGCCCGGATGCGACCGGGCCCGCGGACACCCCACCGGAGGACGGGTCACAATGGGCGAGATGACGAGCCCCGTCGACGACTGGACGCCGTCCGCGCGCGCACGCGCCCGGACGGAGTTTCGCCGCGCCCAGCACCGGCGTGCGCTGCTCGTCGCGCTCGTCGCGACGCTGCTGGTGCTGGCCGTCGTCGTCCTCGTGGTCACGACGGCGCCCGGCTGGGACCGCGCGCGCGAGGCGTTCTTCTCCCCGCAGCGGGCCGTCGAGGTGCTGCCCGAGGTGGCCGCGGGCCTGTGGCTGAACTTTCGCGTCTGGGTGGTGGCGAGCGTCGTCGGTCTCGTGGTCGGCCTGCTGCTCGCCGTCGTGCGGACCTCGCGGATTCCCGCGCTGTTCCCGCTGCGGATGCTGACCGTCGCGTACGTCGACGTCTTCCGCGGCGTGCCGCTGCTGCTCGTCCTCCTGCTCGTCGGGTTCGGGCTCCCGGCGCTGCGTCTCTCGTGGCTGCCGGTCAGCGCTGCGTTCCTCGGCGGGCTCGCGATCGTCCTCACGTACACCGCGTACTTCGCCGAGATCTTCCGGGCCGGGATCGAGTCCGTGCACCCCTCGCAGGTGTCCGCCGCGCGGTCGCTGGGCCTGAACCGCGGTCAGGCGACGCGCCTCGTCGTGCTGCCGCAGGCGGTACGGAACGTCACAGCCCCGGCGGCGAGCATGCTCGTGTCGCTGCAGAAGGACTCGGGCCTCATCTCGATCCTCGGCGCCGTGGACGCGATCCGCGCGGCGCAGATCGCCACGACCGGCGACTACAACTTCACGCCGTACGTCGTCGCGGGCGTGCTCTTCCTGCTGATCTCCATCCCGCTGACCCGGCTCGTCGACGCGTGGTCGGCACGTCAGGGCTGGCGCGGCGAGCTGCGTCGCCTCCCCGGAGCGGGGGTGCTCCGGTGAGCGACCCGCTCCTGTCGCTGCGCGACGTCCGTAAGACCTTCCGGACGCATGGCACGACCCAGGTCGTCCTCGACGGGATCGACCTCGACGTCGCGGAGCACCAGTGCGTCGTGCTGATCGGGGCCTCCGGGTCGGGGAAGTCGACGCTCCTGCGCGCGGTCGACCTTCTCGACGACGTGGACGACGGCCAGATCCTTCTCGGCGGACTCGACATCGCGGACCCCTGGGTCGACGCCGACGAGGTTCGGGCGCGGCTCGCGCTCGTCTTCCAGCAGTACAACCTCTTCCCGCACCTGCGGGTGCTCGACAACCTGACGCTCGCGCCGCGCCACGTCCACGGACGACGCCGCGCCGACGCCGAGGCCGACGCCCTCGCGATGCTCGAGAAGGTCGGGCTCGAGCACAAGGCGCGCGCCTACCCGGACCAGCTCTCCGGAGGCGAGCAGCAGCGCGCCGCCATCGCCCGCGCCCTGGTCGGCAACCCCGACCTGCTCCTCCTCGACGAGGTCACGTCGGCCCTGGACCCCGCACTCGTCGGAGAGGTCCTCGACCTGCTCACGGCGCTGCGCGACGAGGGCACGACGATGCTGATCGCGACCCACGAGATGGGGTTCGCCCGCGACGTCGCGCACGAGGTCGTCTTTCTCCACGAGGGCAGGATCCACGAGCGCGGGACGCCGGCCGAGGTGCTCGACCACCCGCAGCGGCCCGAGACGCAGGAGTTCCTCCGCCGGATCCGCTGAGCCTGTCGGTCGAGCCTGTCGGTCCGTCCCGTCGGTCGAGCTTGTCGAGACCCGGGCGGTCGAGCGTCTCGGTCGGTCCCGTCGGTCGAGCTTGTCGAGACCCGGGCGGTCGAGCGTCTCGGTCGGTCCCGTCGGTCGAGCTTGTCGAGACCCGGGCGTGGTTTCGACAGGCTCAACCACCGGTTTCGACAGATTCGACCGCCGGTTTCGGCGGGCTCAACCACCGGTTTCGACAGGCTCAACCACCCGTTTCGGCGAGGCGGAGCGACTCGGCCTCGGGGTCGAACGCGGCGGCGAACGCGACGTAGGCGTAGACGCCCTCGGCCGAGCCCGCGGTGACGGCGTTCGCGGAGAAGCTGTGCCGCGCGCACTCGATCCGGGCCATGGTTCGACCCTATGGGCAGCCCGGGGGCACGGACGACGGAGAACGCCTGACGTACGCCCCGCCGCGTCGACGCCGGTTGAAGGTCCAGGAGCGTGTCGTCGCCCCTCGGAGCCCCGTGTTCTACTGCGCGGTCTGATCAACCCGCGGGCCGACGAGCTGGATCAGGTTGCCGCAGGTGTCGTCGAGGACAGCCGTGGTGACGGGGCCGGCGTCGACCGGGTCCTGCACGAACCGGACTCCCTGCGCGACGAGCTCGGCGTGGGCGGCGGTGACGTCGTCGACCTGGAACGACGCCGCTGGGATCCCGTCCTCCGCGAGAGCGGCGGTGTAGGCGCGTGCCGCGGGGTGGGCGTTGGGCTCCAGCAGCAGCTGGGTGCCGTCCGTGTCGTCCGCAGCGGTGACCGTCAGCCACCGGTCCTCGCCGAGCGGGATGTCGTCGTGGACGACGAACCCGAGCTTTTCGGTGTAGAACGCGAGGGCGGCGGCCTGGTCGGGGACGAAGACGCTGGTCAGGTAAATCCGTGCGTGCATGGTGGTCTCCTGGAGGGTCAGGTGGTGCGGTCGGGGCTGTCGGTGCGGAGCCAGCGCTGCGCGACGGAGCGCAGCGGGGTGGGGTCGAGGCGGTGCACGGTGGTGCGCCCGACCTTGGTGGACGTCACGAGCCCGGAGTCCGCCAGGACGCGCAGGTGCTGCGAGATCGCCTGGCGTGAGGAGGTGACGCCGTGCTCGGTGGCGAGATGGGAGCAGACGGCGAACAGTGTCATGTCTCGTCGGACGAGCTCGTCGAGGATTGCGCGCCTGGTCGGGTCGGCCAGGGCGCGGTACAGCTCCGGGTTGTCGTGCACGTCTCCACGATAGGCAAGCAGTCGCTTTCCTGTCGAGTGGGGGAGCGTGGCAGGATCCGTCCATGCCGAGCCTCGTGCGCCTGACCGACCTGACGCCCGACGAGGTCGTGGAGATCTTCGACCGTGCGCGTGCCCTGGGCGAGACGCCGGGACAGGAGCTGGCCGGGCGCGCCGTCGCGCTCTTCTTCCCGCCGACCAGCCTGCGGACCCGGGTGACGTTCGAGCGGGCGGTGCATCTCGGCGGTGGTCAGGCACTCCTGTTCCCTCCCGAGGCGCTGGACAAGGCCGAGGACCTGCACGACGTCGGGCGGTACCTGAGCAACTGGGTGGACGGCGTCGTCGTGCGTCACCCGCGGATCGAGGTGCTGGACCGCCTCGCGGGGGCGATCCCCGTCGTGAACGCGATGACCGACGTCAACCACCCGTGCGAGGTTCTCGCAGATCTCTACGGGATCTCGCTGCGTCGCCCGGACTGGCGCAGGCTTCGTTACGTGTTCGTCGGTGCCGACGAGAACGTCGGGCGGGCGTGGGCGGAGGCGCGGGACCTCCTGGGGCTCGATCTTGTCCAGGCGTGCCCGCCCGGCTTCGAGCTCGACGGCGTCCCGGCCGTCCATACGCTCGCGGAAGGGCTCGACGGCGCAGACGTCGTCCTGACCGACGGCACGGGGCATCTCGGCGACGTGTTCGAGCCGTTCCGGGTCTCCGCGGCGGCGCTGCGCGGATGCGCACCCGGAGTGCTCCTCAACCCCTGCCCGCCGTTCACCCGAGGCGCCGAGGTCAGCGCCGACGCGATCGAGTCACCGGCGTTCGTCGGTCACGAGTTCAAGCGCGTCCTGCTCGAGGTGCAGCGAGCGGTCCTCGCGAGGATCTGACCGGACGAGCGGGCCGGGCCGGGCCGGGCCGGGTCAGCGGCGCGTGAGGGCGACGACAGGGATCACCCGGTCGGTCTTCTCCTCGTACCCCTTGAACCCGTCGGACTGGGCGGTGAAGCGTGCCCACGCCTCGTCGCGGGCGTCGCCGTCGAGCCGTTCGGCGCGCACGGCGACCGTCCCGTCGTCGGGGGTCTCGATGACCGTCTCGGGGTGTGCGAGGAGGTTGTGGAACCACGCCGGGTGGTGGTCGGACCCCGCGGCAGAGGCCGCGATCAGCCACGTGTCGGCGTCGGTGGGGATCGCCACCAGCGGGGTGACGCGCTCGGCGCCGGACTTCGCACCGACGTGGTGGACGAGGACGAGCGACCGCCCGAACCCCGCCGTCGTGACCGTCCCGTCGTTGCTGCGGAACTCGTTGATGATCGTCTCGTTGAAGTTCATCGCGTCAGATCCCTCCGTGTCGGCGTGCGCGTGTCTTGATATTGAGAACGCCCTGCGGCCGATCCTGTTCCCGGACCCCGGCACCACGGTGGCAGTGCAAGGATGAGGGAATGTCCGACGTCGCACGCCACCGCAGTCCTCGCCGGCGCCTCTGGTGGGTGCTGGGCGGGATCGTCGTCGCGGTGATCCTGGTCGTCGTGACGCTCGCGGCGCTCGTCTGGAACGGGGTGCTGTGGCCGACGCGCACGTCGGCGTCCCACTACGACGTGCGCGGGGTCGACGTCTCGAGCTACCAGGGCGACATCGACTGGGACGTGCTGGCGGGCCAGGACCTCGACTTCGCGTTCATCAAGTCGACGGAGGGCTCCAGCCACACGGACCCCGAGTTCGAGGGGAACTGGGCCGACGCGCTCGAGACCGACCTGGTGGTCGGCGCCTACCACTTCATGAGCTTCGAGAGCCCCGGCGAGACCCAGCTCGAGAACATCATCGAGAACGTCCCTGCCGAGCCGGGGACCCTCGCGCCGGTCGTCGACCTCGAGTACTACGGCGAGTTCGTCGACACCCCGCCGTCGGTCGAGGAGCTGCGCGCGATCCTCGACCCGCTGCTCGACGGCATCGAGGAGCACTACGGTCAGCCCGCGATCCTCTACACGACGGAGTCGATCTGGGGGTCGTACCTGTCCGAGGGGTACGAGGACACGCCGCTGTGGATCCGGTCGGTGTACGAGACCCCGGACCTGCCGCTCGGCACGCCATGGACGTTCTGGCAGTACTCCGACCACGACAAGCTCGACGGGTACTCCGGCGAGGAGGAGTACATCGACATGAACGTCTTCCGCGGATCGCTCGACGAGCTCGACGAGATGACGCTCACCGGCTCCTGAGACCCGACCGTCAGGACGCGCGCGCGACCTCCCGGGCCGCGCGGATGGCGACCCAGGCCCCGTACCCGACGCCCGTGCTCAGGGCGAGCACCGAGAGCGCGAGCAGCACGACGAACCCGACCGGGTTCTCGCCGAGCGGGGCGAACGCGAGGGCGAGCACCCCGGAGATCGCGCAGCCCTGCAGGGTGGGACGGCGTGCCGCCTGGTGCGCAGCGAGCCACGCCTCGTCGGAGGCGCGCGTCGACGTCATCCGGATGCCGGCGAACTCGTTCCGCCCGATCCGTCCGTCCGCGGTCCGCACGGCGACGATCGCGGTCACGGCGGCCGCGACGACCATGACCAGCGAGAGGACGACGGTGACGGTGTACCCGGGGTTCTCCACCTCTCGACGCTATCGAACCCTCTTACTACGCTCAAAGGCATGACCGTCGAACGCATGGACAACGTGGGCATCGTCGTCGAGGACCTCGACGCCGCCGTCGAGTTCTTCACCGTGCTCGGGCTGGAGCTCGAGGGGCGTGCGGAGGTCGAGGGGGACTGGGTGGACCGCACCGTCGGTCTCGACGGCGTCCGCAGCGAGATCGCGATGATGCGGACGCCGGGCGGGCACGGTCGGCTCGAGCTGACGCGCTATGCCGCTCCGGTCGCGGCCCCGACGGAGCCCGCAGCACTGCCGCCCAACACGCTCGGGCTGCACCGGGTGATGTTCACGGTCGACGACGTCGACGCGACGCTCGACCGCTTGCGTCCCCTCGGTGGCCAGGTGCTCGGCGGCGTCGCGCAGTTCGAGTCGGCGTACCGCCTCTGCTACCTGCGCGGGCCGGCGGGCATCGTGGTGGCACTCGCGGAGGAGATCGGCTGACCCGAGCGGGCGCTCCTACTCGGACGACACCATCGACGACCGCGCCGCCGAGACGAAGTCCGACGCCGTCGCGTCCGGCAGGTAGCAGCGCACCAGCGCCAGGCCCACCAGGGGGAGCGCCGCGACGTCGGGGACGACGAGGTAGAGCGGCTCCGACCGTGGCTGGAACTTCATCTTGAACCGGTGCAGGGACGTGAACCCGTAGAGGGGTTCCAGCGTCGAGGCGAGCCGGTCGAGGACGGCGTCGATGCCCGTGGGCTCGACGTCACCGGTCCGCGCGAGCGGGCTGCCGGAGAGCGAGAGCTCCAGGGCGCCCTCGTCCCGGAACTCGTTGATGGCCGAGGCGATGAGCAGCTCCATCGTGTACCGGAACGAGTCGGGTGCGCGGCGCATCACGTCGAGGGTCCAGCCGACGACGTCGCCGCCCGGGGCATGCACCGGCAGCCAGCTGGTCACGCCGTGGACGCGCCCGTCGGCGTCGACGGCCAGCCCGACCCGGACGGCCTGGTCGAGGGCCTCGCGGATCCCGCCGAGCGTGAACGCCATCTCGGGCAGGTCGCTGTCCCCGAGCCATGCCTCGGAGATGGCCCGGACCTGCGCGACGACGTCCGGCGGCTCGTCCGCGAGGGTGGTGAGCCGGTGCTCGATGTCGTTCTTGCGCGCCTGGTTGATCGCGGTGCGCACGTCCTGCCACTTCTTGCCGCGGAACTCGAGCCCCGGCAGGTCGACGACCGCCTCCTCGGCGACCTCGACCGTCGTCCACCCCCGGGCCCGGCCGAGCGCGGCGAGCTCGGCGCTGCTGGAGAAGAAGCACGTCGTCACGCCGCCCGCGCCGGCGGCGTCCACGAAGGCGTCGACGAGGTCTGCGCGCCCGGTGGCGCCGTCGCCGACCGGGTCGGTGAGCGCGACGGCCACCCCGGCGTGGACCTGATAGGCGACGAACCCGTCGAGGTCGGCGGGGGACCAGCGCTCGGATCCTTCCCACGTCGTCATCCACGCGAGGCGCTGGCCGGCGCCGAGTCGCTGGATCTCCGTACGGGCGTCGTCGGCGGTCAGCATCTCCCCGGTGGTCGAGAGGGTGGTGCCGCGGCGGTTGCGGAACGCGTCCCGCCGCGCGACGAGCAGGACGAGGGCACCGACGTCGAGCGCAAGCATCAGGACGACCAGGACGATCTCGCTGGTGTCGACGAGGAGTGCCGCGGTCACGAGCACGGCCGCCACCAGGGTGCTGAGGATCGTCAGGACAAGTGCCGCCCGCCACCACGCGCGGCGCCCGCGCAGGAGCCCGACGGCGAGGGCGAGGTCCACGGCGATGCTGACCAGCCCCGTCGGCCAGCTGCTGCCGTCGATCTCTCCGACCGGCCCGTCGACGTGCACGGCGAACCCCGCGAGCACGGTCAGCAGGGCCGAGATCGCGAAGTAGCCTGCGGCGTGGGTGCGGGCGTGGCGGGTGCGTCCCGTGCGGGTCCGTGCACCGAGCGGCGGTCGGACGACGACGCGCCCGAGCACGAGGGCGGTCACCCACCCGACCAGATGCTCGACGTCGGCGATGCCGCCGATGAAGAGGACGGCGACGAGCACGTAGACCGCGATCAGGGCGCTGAGCCGGCCCCGCCACGGGCGGGGCAGGGTGAGCACCGCGACGGTGGCCGCACCGGTGAACCCGGCCGAGAACCCGACGTCGAGGATCTGCGCGGTCTCGTTGGCCCACGCCCACGTCGTCCGCGCGAGGAGCCCGACGAGCAGCGCCGTCCCGACGACGCCGGCGATCTGGCACACGATCGTCACCAGCGCCGCGCGGCGGGTGCCGAGCCGCAGCTCCGCGAACCCGACGAGGAGGAGGAACCCGCCCAGCACCGGGACGTACTGCCATGGCTCCAGCGCGAAGAACGACCCCGTGACCGGCGTCCACCACCGCCCGTCGGCGAACGCGGGCACGCCGAACGCGACGTCCTCGAACAACGAGGAGTCCTCGAACGGGCGCCAGAACGCACCCGTGGCGAGCCCGAGGAGGACCATCACGGCCGCGGTACCGAGGGTGAACGGCAGCCGACGGGCGAGGTCTGTCATCGTCGGGATCAGTCCCGCTCGACCCAGCGGTCGATCGCCCACACGACGGCGAGCGCCAGCCCGACGTCGATGCCGTCCGCGACGTCGAGGGTGTAGGCGTCGCGGATCGTCACCCACTTCTGGGTGATCTGGACGACGTGGCGGCCGCCGACGCTCACCGAGTAGTTCTTCTCGATGAAGGAACCCTCGAGCTTCCACGGCTCGCCGGTGGGGACCTCCATCGTCATCTTGTCCTTGATGACGGAGAACGCCTTGGCGCGCAACGACGCGACCTCGGAGCCGTCGGGGCGGTGGATCGTCATGTGCTTGGGGAACGCGAGCATGCGGCCCTTGACGGTGTAGATCGTCTGCCCGCCGGGGTCCTGCACCTCGGCCTTGGGACGGATGCCGATCTTCCCGTCGACGAAGTAGCACTGCTCCTCCGTCACCGGGTCGAGGACCGCGAAGTCGCGGCCCATGCCGAACTTGCTCTTGACGATGTAGCGGTTCCAGCCTGGCGGCGGTGGGGGCAGTGCCACGGTGTCCTCCGAGGGGTGAGCGTGATCGCACGCTAGCGCGGCACGGTCGACCCGGCGATCTGAATCCCGGAGGGTGGCTGGGCGGCGACGCAGGCTCGACGGACGGTGCGACGTGTGTCGGTCGAGCTTGTCGTGTTGGTCGAGCTTGTCGAGACCCGGTCACCTCGTCTCGACAGGCTCGACGGACGGTGCGACGTGTGTCGGTCGAGCTTGTCGTGTTGGTCGAGCTTGTCGAGACCTGGTTACCTCGTCTCGACAGGCTCGACGGACGATGCGGCAGGCTCGACGGGCGACGTCGCAGGCTCAGCCCCGACGAGGTTCCGGAGCCACCGCCGTGACCGGATCCGGCGGGCCGCGATGGTGATCCGCACGGCCTCCTCGACGAGCATCAGCGCGTAGAGGTAGACCGGGTCGACGCCGAACCCGATCCGGAGGAGCAGCGCGAGCGGGATCAGCAGCACCCACTGCACGAAGACGTCGAGCAGCAGGCAGAACCGCGCCTCGCCGCCGGCGCGCAGCACGCCCATCACCATCACCATGCCGACGGACTTGAGGACGAACCCGATGCTCATCAGTACGTAGAGCGTGGTGGTCAGGTCGACGGCGTCCGGGCTCAGGGTGGGGAAGAGCGCCATCACGGGGCTGCGCAGGGCGAGCGCGACGAGACACGTCAGCACGCCGACGGCGAGCCCGACGGCGATCAGCGCACGGGCCTGCCGGTACGCCTCCTCCATCCGGGACCCGCCGAGGGTGCCGCCGACGAGCACCGCGACGGCGTTGGCGAGCCCGATCGCGAAGGCGAGCGCGAACGAGTCGACAGGGGAGAGGACCGCCATCGCGGTGGCTGCGTCGACGCCGACCCCGCTGACGAGCGCGTAGAAGACGAACACCCCGAGCGCCCAGAGCGTGGAGTTTAGCGCGGCAGGCAGGGACAGCCGCAGGAGCAGGACGACGTCGGTGCGGGCGATCCGGCGCAGCACCTCGCGCGGAAAGCGGGCGAGCAGGTGCCCGGCGACGCGCAGGTGCAGGGCGAGCAGGGCGGTCTCGACGACGGCGCTGATCAGCGTGCCGTACGCGGCGCCGGCGACGCCGAGGGCAGGGGCACCGAAGAGGCCGAAGATCAGGACGGCGTTGGCGGCGACGTTCAGCGCCACCCCGATCAGCGCGTAGACCATGCTGATCGACGGCTGGTGCATCACGCGAAGCCCGACCGCGACCGCGGAGGTGTAGGCGAACAGCAGGTACGTGAAGCTCGTGATCCGGAGGAACTCCGCACCACGCTCGACCACGTCCGGCGCGGCGGTCCCGGTCGACATCACGGCCTCGGGGAAGAAGAAGAACGCGACGAAGGCGACGGTGGCGAACACCGCGGTCGCCGCCCATGCCAGCCAGACCGTCTGCTGCAGCCGCGGGCCGCGCGACGACGACGCGGTGCCCCACACCTGAGCGCCGATCTGTGCGGCCCCGGTGGAGAGCCCGATCAGGAAGATGGTGACGACGAAGCTGGCCTTGGTCGCGATACCCACCGCCGCGACGTCGAGCGGGTCCTGCGAGCCCAGCATCACGGCGTCGACAATGCTCTTGGAGCTGAAGACCAGGTTCTGCAGCGTGATGGGGACCGCGATCCGCATCAGCTGGCGGGCGAACTCGCCGCGGATCGGGGCGAGCGCCCGGGCGGGGGCCGACGGCCGCGGGGGAGCGGCGTGCCGGACCCCCGGCGGCACCCTCACAGCTGCTTGACGACGCGCGCCGGGTTGCCGAGGGCGACGCACCCGGCGGGGACGTCCTCGTAGACGACAGACTGGGCGCCGACGACGGCGTCCTCCCCCACGGTGACGCCCTTGAGGATCATCGCCCCGGCCCCGATCCAGGCGCGGTCGCCGATCGTGACGGGGGACGACGTCGTGCGCTCGGCCTCGCCCGCCTGGCCACGGCCCCGGAGCGGGTGCCCGGAGGAGTCCATGATCGTGACGTTCGGGCCGAACATGACGTCGTCACCGATCTCGACGCGCTCGTACGCGACGACGGCCACGCCCTGGAGGACCACCCGGTCACCGATCCGGATCTGCCCCGCGGGACGCTCGTTGACGCGGATCGAGGAGAGCCGGACCGGCCCGCCGTGGAAGGCGGGGTTCAGGCCGGACTCGACATAGCAGCCCTCGCCGATGCGGATCGACCCCTCGAACTCGGCGGGGTCTGCCTCGATGCGGCCGTGCTCGGCGTCCGAGACCTGGGTGTACGCCACCCGTGGGGTGTCGACGAAGACCGTTCCCTCGCCCACCCGCACGCCGTGCTCGGCAAGGGTGCCCGCGACGTCGGACCCCGTCAGCGGCTGATCCGCGCGGCACGGGTAGACGTTGCTGAAGAGCGCCGGCATCAGACGGCCTCGTCGAACGACGGCGCGGGCGCGTGGGCCGGGCGGCTCGCCCTGGCGGCGTGCTCCCTGGAGATCTTGATGACCTTGTTCAGCGAGTACTTCTCGTTCTGCAGGTCCCGGCCGTAGAAGCTCGTCGTCCACAGGTTGTACTTGCTGTGGATGCGGTCGGCGGCGCTCGCGGACGACTCCTTGAGGTCCGAGACCTCCTTAACGTGCGGCCAGTGGAACGACCGCGCCGCACGGTCCATGAGGAACAGGTTGTTGCGCTGGAACAGGCGGACGCCGAGGTCGACGTCCTCGCCGCCCCAGCTGGTGAACGACTCGTCGAAGAGGCCGGCCTTGAGGAGCTCGTCGCGCTCGGCGGAGACGTGGCAGGTCCAGAAGATGTCGAACGGCGCCGGCCAGCTCGTGATGTTCTCGCCGAGGTCGGCGTACTGCGACTCGCGGATGTCCAGGGCGTCGGCGGCGTGCAGGTACTCGATGGTCGCGTCGGTGTCCTCGTGGTCGACGCTCGTCATCAGCCCCTCGATCGTGGCGTCGTCGACCTCGAAGCCGTAGACGTACCCGATCATCACCGTCGGGTACGCCGACGCCTCGTGCGTCTCGAGGTGGGTCTGCAGGGTGGTGGACCCCAGCAGGACGCCGGTGTCGATGTAGACGACGTAGTCGCCGGACGCGATGGCGGTCCCGATGTTGCGTGCCTTGCCGGCACGGAAGCCCTCGTCCTCCTGCCAGAAGTACTTCACGTTCAGGGAGTCGGCGAACGAGCGGACCACGGCCTCGCTGTCGTCGCTGCCCCCGTCGTCCACGACGACGACCTCGAAGAGGGCGGGGTCGAGGGTCTGGTGGTGCAGCGCGACGAGCGTGTTGCGCAACAGCTCCGAGCGGTTGTAGGTCGGGATGACGACGCTGATCTTGACGCTGCTCATGAGGACTCCAGTCGTTCCGTGAGTGGCTCAGTGAGGGCCGGGGGAGTCTCGTTCTGCAGGGTCGCCGAGGACCGGAATCCAGAGTCGGGATCCCGGTCGTCGAACACGCGGTGTCGACTCGACCAGCCCGTCTCTGGGTGGGGCACTACCGAGAGTAACCACCCTTTACTAACTCGCGACAAACAGTCTGTTATCTGGACATGTCGGGGAAGTAACACCTGCCAGGATCCGCAGGATTGCGCGGGAGTGAAACTGGAAGGAGTCCTAACTGGCCTGCGTGTGTGTCACAGTGTCCACGGCCGTGGCCGGCGCGGGCGTCGAGGACTCCGTCTCAGAGTCTGGCGTGGTCGTCGACGCGTCGCCGTCGGGCTCCGTCGAGCCGTCCGGCTCGGTCGGGTCCGTGGTTCCCGAGTCCGTGCCCGTCTCTCCGTCGGTGGTCCCGTCGGTGGAACCGTCCGTTCCGCCGTCGGTCGTACCGTCCGTGGTTCCGTCCGTGTCCGGGTCCACCTCGGGCTCCGACGTGTCCGGGTCGGTCTCCTCCGTCCCGGCGTCCGACTCGTCCTCGGTCGTCGCGGAGCCGCCCGTGTCGTCGGCCGTGCCGCCGTCGTCCGTCGTGGTGCCGCCGCCGGTGCCCGACCCCGAGGTACCACGGTCGTCGGTCGTCGGGTCGTCCGTCGACCCGCTCGAGCCGGAGAAGACCTGGGAGATGCTCGACCCCGAGCCGTCCTCGTCGTTCAGAGCGTCGCTGATCGGCTTGCCGAGGAACAGCTCGATCGCCGTGATGCCCGCCAGGACGACGGCGAACAGGGCGAGGCTCGCGACGACGAGGCGCTTGCGGCTCCAGCGGCGTGGCGTCAGCGTGTCCGCGACGTGCTCGGCGGTCTCGTCGGTCGAGCTTGGTTCGTCGGTCGAGCTTGTCGAGACCCGGGTCGAGCCGCCTCCGTCGGTCGAGCTTGTCGAGACCACGGAACTGGTCTCGACAAGCTCGACCGACGTGGTCCCGTCCGGCTCGACCGGCGTGGTCTCGACCGGCGTGGTCCCACCCTTCCGCGCCGTGGGCCGGAGGGCCAGACGCTGGGCGCGCAAGATCGACCGCGTGTAGACGACGTTGCCGACGACGGTGACCACGCTCGCGACGGCAGCGCCGATGATCGTCCCGGCCACCCCGAAGTACGACAGCGCGATGGTCGACGTCACGGCGGCTAGCGCACTTGCGAGGATCTGGACGAACGAGATGCGGGGCGGTTCTGGCTGCTCCGGGGCAGGCTCGGGAGCGCGCACGGGGGTGCGCGCCGCGGGGTCCTGGAGTGTGGTCACGGGCCGACCATAGGCAACGCTTCCCAGGATCCACTGAGGAATCGGTGCGCACCCTGCGGTGGGCCTGTGAAGGTGTGATGATCGAACGACAAGCACGCACCCAAGGGTGCAGAGAGCGGGTATTCATGCTGGTCGCAGCGTTGATTCTGGCGGCCCTTGCCGCCCTGGTGCACGTGTACATCTTCGTGCTGGAGACGTTCCGGTGGGAGGACGAGCGGACGCGCGCGACGTTCGGGACGACCGCCGAGGAGGCGGCCACGACGAGGTCGCTCGCGTACAACCAGGGCTTCTACAACCTCTTCCTCGCGATCGCCACGTTCGTCGGTGTCGCGGTCACGCCGGCGAGTCACGAGGTCGGCTTCACGCTGATCGTCGTCGGGACAGGGTCGATGCTCGCGGCGGCGACGGTGCTCCTCCTCAGCGACCGGAGCAAGATCCGGCCCGCGATCATCCAGGGGATGTTCCCCCTGACGAGCCTGCTCTGCCTCGCGATCTACGCGCTTCCCGCGTAGTCGCCGCTGCTACCGCCAGCCCGCGACGTCGACCCCGCCCGGCACGTCCCCGTCCGCGGCGTAGGGCGTGCGCGTGAAGCGGAACGTCTGCAGGTCGAGGTGCGCCACCGTTCCGTCCTCGCGCCGGATCACCTGGAGCGGTTCGCCCTGGTGGTAGCCGTCGAGGCCCACCCAGCGGTCGTCACCGTCGGGCGCGAACCGGGAGCCTCGTCCGGTCCCGGGTTCTCCGAGGAGGAGGTGACCGTCGCGGGCGGACGCGGTGGTCGTCGTCGGGCCCCAGTGCCAGGAGCCGAGGAGCTCGAGCAGACCGGGATCCCCGGCGGCTGACCACGGGGCCACCGGTGCGGGCTCGTGCTCGGCGAGCGCCGTCAGCAGGTCCGTGGGCAGGTTCCGCATGGCGGGGGACGACGTCGTGTTCGTCAGGACGACGGCGCCGTCGCCCGGCGCGGCGGTGCGGCCGGGCCCTGCGTCGAGACGGACGCGCATCCCGGCGAGGAATCCCGGCATCGAGCCACCGTGCCCGGCGAGGCGCGCGCCGTCGACGTTCCACTGCTGGAAGCCGAGCCCCATCGCCATCGTCCAGGGCGCACCGGCGTCGTCGGCGACGTGGTGCGGCTCGCACATCTCCGCGAGCGTCGCCGTGTCGACCACTCCGTGGGTGTCTCCGCCGAGGAAGGCGGTCCAGCGGGCGAGGTCGCGGGCCGTCGACCAGAGCTGCCCGGCCGGTGCCATCGCCCCGCCGTCGTGCTCGGGCTCGGGGAGCAGGACGTCGGCGAACGGATGAACCGCCCATCCCGGCGCCGAACGGCCGGTGGGCCGCGTCGTCGTGCGCGCCATCGCGAGCGGCTCGAGGATCTCGGTCCGCACGACGTCGTCCCACGGGCGGCCGTGCAGCACCTCGACGAGTCGGCCGAGCGCGGCGAACCCGGTGTTCGAGTAGTGGAACCGCCGTCCGCCCCGGAACCGCTGGGCGGCGCCGTCGTCCCCGGAGGCGAGCGCCGTCCAGTCGCCGCCGGGAGTGCGCTCCCACCACGGCCCGTTCGACTCGGCCTGGACGCCGGCCGCGTGGGTGAGGAGCTGTTCGACCGTCGCCGCGCCGAGTCGGCTTCCGGGCACGTGGTCCTCGAAACGGTCGGCGAGGTCCAGGCGGCCGGCGTCCCGCAGCTGCATCACGGCGACGGCGACGAAGGGCTTGGTGAGCGAGCCCATCCGGTACTGCACGTCGTCGTCCGACGGCGGTCCGTCGGCACGGCCGTCCAGCGTCCCCGCCGCACCGGTCCAGATGGTCTCGCCCCCGCGCACGACGGCGGCCGTCACCGACGGCAGGCGGCCGTCCCGCTGGGCGAGGGCGAGGAGCCGGTCGAGGTGGGCGGCGGTCGTGTCGCCCACGCGGGGCGTGTTGTCCACAGGCACGGCTCCAGGGTAGGGGTGCGGGAGTCTGACCGTGTCTTCGCTCCGACCGGTGCAGCGGGTGTCGCGCGTGTCCTGGTGGAGATGGTCACTGACCGGGATCGGCAAAGAGGTCGAGCAGCTCTCCGATCTCGTGGCCGGACGTGAGACTGTGTCGGAAGTGCCGGCGCGGGTGTACGACGTAGTGGGTGCGACGCCCGACGCGCGTCCTTCCGAGATATCCGGCCTCCTCGAGATCGCCGAGGATCGTGAGCGTCGCCCGGGCCGTGATCCCGACCTCGTCGGCGATGTCGCTGACCCGCTTGTCGGGGTCTTGTGCCACGGCAAGGAGGACATGGCCATGATTCGTGAGGAACGTCCACGAGGGGCGCACCGGAGCCTCCGACGGGCTCGCGAGGTCGTCGCTCGAACGCCCGTCGGAGGTCTGCGATGTGGGAATGATCTGCTTCCTTTCGTGATGGCACGAGGTCGCGTCGCTCTGGACCGGCGTGCCGAACCTGACGGCCTGCGCACTGGAGGCCGATGAGGCTCGACCCTCCGCGTCGTGGGTGAGGTTCTATCGGCTCGGGGGGTCGGACGGTGTCGAGAGGCCGCGAGATCCGAAGAGCGGCTCGAGAGCGGCGTTCTCTTCGTCGGTGGCAACTCGGAACGGCGGGGCCGACGGGGTGGGCAGGGCTTGCCGGCCCTGTCCTCGCGTGGCCCGGAGGCTCGCCACGATCGAAACGGCGATGATCGTGGCGACGACGGCCAGAGAGATGCTCGTCGGGATGTAGAGGACGTCGATCTTCAGCAGCATCTTGATCCCGACCCAGATCAGCACCAGGGCCAACCCGATCTTGAGGTAGATGAAGCGGTGAATGAGATCGGCGAGCAGGAAGTACATCGCTCGCAGACCAAGGATCGCGAAGGCGTTCGCCGTGAAGACGAGGAACACCTCGTCCGTCACGGCGAAGATCGCCGGGATGGAGTCGACGGCGAACACCACGTCGGTGACCTCGACAAGGACCAGCACCGCGAGCAGAGGCGTGGCCAGCAGCACTCCGCGGCGCCGGACGATCAACTTCTGACCGTGGTAGACCTCGGTCATCGGCACGAATCGGCGAAACGCACGCAGGACCGGGGAGTTCTCAGGGTCGAGGTGCTCGTTTCGCTGTCGAATCATCCGATAGCCCGTGTAAAGCAGGAAGGCGGCGAAGACGTAGAGGATCCAGGAGAAGTTCTGGATCAGCACCGCCCCGGCCGCGATGAAGACTCCGCGGAAGACCAAGGCTCCGAGAACTCCGAGGAAGAGCACGCGGTGCTGGAACTCTCGAGGGACGGCGAAGTAGCTGAAGATGATCGCCCAGACGAAGACGTTGTCGACCGCCAGCGACTTCTCGATCAGGTAGCCCGCGAAGTACTGCTGGCCGAACTCGGCTCCCCACACCAACCAGACGAGTACGCCGAACGCGATACCGAGTGCCACCCACACGCCTGACCACGCGGCGGCCTCCCGCACTCCGATCACGTGGGCACGACGGTGGGCGAACAGGTCGAAGGCCAGCATCACGACGATGAAGGCGAGAACCGCGGACCAGATCCAGAACGGGACATCCATGACAACCAGCACCTTCCGATCGCTTCGATCGGAGGTCTCTCCCAGCCCGGTTCGGGCCCGAGCCGCCGGACCCGGTTCGGGTCGTGCTGGCGACGGTTCGTGTGCGGGATACTCCCCTCCTGTACGAGAACAGTGAAGCACACTTCATGTGTTTTCACCAGGGAGGTAGCAGTCGCTCGTGCGGGTCCTGCCGACGGCGCACGCCCGGCTGGTGGCCGGCATCGGGCCGGCGGGCTCGCCGCCCCGTCAGGCGAGGACCACCGGTGCCGGCAGGCCCGAGAATCGGTTGGCTCCGCGCGACGCCGCGGGTATAGCCTCGGAATCGTGGCCGCTGGACGGCCCGGAGACGGCGATCACGACGAGGAGCAGGCGGATGGGCAGCACCGCAGGACGCGAGGTGGCCGCAGCGGCCTGCTTCGCTCCGGCCCTGGCCCGTGCCGCGCTCTCCTGATCACCCGCACCACCTCACCGCCGTGGCGGTCGTGCGCGCAGGGGCGCGGCGTCGGGCAGCACGCCCGGACAGCACCCGCGACGCAGCAGAAGTGAGAACGCCATGAACCCCCTGACCGAGAAGCAGATCCGCGCCAGCATCGTCAACGCCTCCCGCGGCGAGGCGAACCGTGCCACCGTCCCCGAGCTCGACGAGGTCCGCTGGGCCGACCTCGACTACTTCGGCTGGCACGACCGCAAGGCCCCGCTCGACTCCTACGTCGTGCTCGAGATCGACGGGCGACCCGTGGGCATCCGCCTGCGTGCCGCCGACGCCGGGCGGACCGGCCGCAAGGCCCTGTGCGCCTGGTGCGAGGACATCGTCGTCACGGACGACGTCAGCCTCTACGTGGCTCGCCGCGGCGGTGCGTCGGGCCGCCGAGGGAACACCGTCGGGACCTTGATCTGCACCCAGTTCGTCTGCTCGGCCAACGTCCGTCGGAACCCGACGTACGCCGAGGCCGGGAACGACGAGTCGATGCGCGAGCACCTCGTCGAGTCGCGGATCGCCGGGCTGCGCGAACGCTCGACCCGGTTCGTCCAGGAGATCCTGAGCACCCGATGACTCGGGACGCGGTCGGGTCGGGTCGGGCGAGCGGATTTCCGGCCTGGCCGCGGGCCGAGCGGTTGGCGACGGCGCGGTATTTGCTCGAGCCCCTCACCGTCGAGCACGCCGACGAGATGGTGGCGGTTCTCGCCTCCCCGGACCTCTACACCTTCACCGGCGGCGAGCCGCCAGGCCGGGGGGTGCTCCGTGAGAGGTACACCCGGCAGGTGGTGGGCTGCTCGCCCGCGGGCGACGCCGGGTGGCTGAACTGGTTGGTACGCGCCCGCGGGTCGGCGGTCGGGTACGTGCAGGCCACCCTCACGCGCCCCGACGGCCCCGACGGCCCCGACGGCACCGACGGCGCCGCCCCTGTCACGACCGCCGAGCTCGCCTGGCTCGTCTCTCCGGACGCCCAGGGTGGCGGGGTGGCGACGGAGGCGGCGTCCGCGGTGGTCGACTGGCTGGCAGGGCGTGGTGTCGAGCAGGTGTGTGCCGCCGTCCACCCCGACCATCACGCCTCCGCCGGGGTCGCCCGGCGCCTGGGGCTGGTCGCCACCGGCGTGATGGTCGAGGGTGAGCAGCTCTGGCGCGGGAACCTCGCAGACCTGACCGGACGTCACGCCTAGAACGTCTGCGACGTCGCGACGAGCACGAGCTCCGAGGTGTGCGATCCCTTGACGCCGACGGTCTCGGGCCGCGGCTCGAACCCGGGGAGAGACTCCAGGCCCTCGCCGCCGCCGAGCAGGCGGACGTCGAACGCCTCGCCAGCGGGGACGGTGACGACCAGCTCGAAGCCCTCGTCACCCGGTGCTGCGTACGAGATGTCCAGGTGGCCGTCGGCGACCGCGACCTCGCGCCCCTCGATCGTCGCGGCGGTGACGTTCTCCGCGACGGCCTCGACGTAGCGCACCGTCCGCTCGGGGAACACCGTGAGGGTGAGGGTGCGCTCGTCGCCGGAGGTCTCGTCGGCGACGATCTCGGCCGTCGGCGCGGGCAGGTCGGCGGCCTCGGCCGGCCCGGTCCACACCTCGCCGTGCACTGCGGGGAAGTCCTCGGAGATCTCGGTCTGCTCGTCGACGAACTGCGACGTCCAGGGGCTGGGCGAGCCCTCGCCCGAGACCCACATCGCCTCGCCGGTGTCGGCATCCATCGCGTACATGAGCTGGGTCGGTTCCGGCTTCTCGGCCGTGAACCCGTCGAGGGCGAACCCGGCGCCGAGCGCGACGACGGCCACGGTTCCGCACGCACCGACGAGGACGCCCCCGGCACGACGGGCGAGGGGGAGTGCGTCCGCGAGCACCGGGACCAGGGCGAGCCCGAGCAGTGCGGCGAAGAGTGCGGGCGCGGCGCCGGTGGCGAGGCCGAGCGCCGGGAAGAACAGCACCACGACGGGCACGAGGACGACGATCGCGACGGCGGCCCCCACCGCGACGGCGGCCGTGCGGCCCCGGGAGTCGGTCAGCAGCAGCGCGACGACTCCGGCGACGGCCCCGGCGAGCGCCGGGAGGGCGGCGAGGTACGAGCCGCCCGGGGTGAACGCGGCGAGGACGACGCCGAGCACGGCCAGCCAGCCGAGGGCCCCGAACGTCAGCGCGGGAGCGCCGAGGCGCCGGCGCAGCAGGACGAACCAGCCGGTGACGATCACCGCGACGAGCCCGAGCAGCGCGATCCGGAATCCCCACGGGTGCCAGGGGTCGAGCATCTCGCCGTACCCGGGACGGATCGCGACCAGCAGCATCCAGAACAGCTGGGCGCCGACGGCGGTCAGCACGATCGGCAGCAGCGCGGCGCCGAACCCGAGCGCCAGGCGACCCGGGCCGGTCTCGGTGCGCCGCGCCGTCGTGAAGCCGAGGGCGCCGACGGCGACGAGGGCCAGGACGGCCAGGGGCCAGACGAGCCAGCCGGGGTACTGGGCGAGGACGCCGCCCGGCAGGGGGAAGTACGTCGAGTCGTGGGCCGACGGCGTGGCGAGGGCGGCGGCGTCGGCGTCACCGAGGGCCCGCGCGAGGGCGAGCGTGTTGGAGCCGTGGTGCTGCAGGCTCGCGAGGTTCATCGTCTCCGGCTGGTCCTGCGGCGCGTGGTAGGCCGCGGAGCCGTCGATGTACGCGGCGTTGAGGCCCGTGAAGCCGCCGGCGTCGAGGAACGGAGAGAAGTCGGTGTCGTTCGGCAGGATCCGGTAGACCTCGACGGCGAGCGAGCTGCCGACCGGGTACGGAACGGTGGCGTACTGGGCGACGAGGTCGGCGTTGCCGGGCGAGGTCTCGAACATCACGGCCGGGCCGGACGACCCGCGGGCCTCGAAGTTCAGGACGATGCCGCCGTCGGCGGCGCGCGGGTCGCTGTCGGCGAACGCCTCGGCGCCGCACAGGCACGACTCCTCGGCGTCGGTGAAGACCAGCACGAGGTCGTTTCGGGGAGCGTCCGCGGCGAGAATGGCGCGGGCGGACTCGAGCAGGGTGGAGACCCCGGCGCCGTCGTCGTTCGCGCCGTGCGAGACCTCGGCCGAGTCGTAGTGCGCCATCAGGAAGATCGGGCCGGTGGAGTCCGTCCCCTCGACGGTGGCGACGACGTTCTGCACGCCCGCCGCCTGCGCGCGCCCGCCGAGCCGCCCCGTGAGGCCTGTCGCCTCGGTGACCTCGGGGTCGAGGCCCATCGCGTCGAGCTCGTCGACGATGTACTCGCGGACGCGGTCCGCCGCCGGGGTGCCGTGGGGGTGGACCTCGGCGCCGATCACCTCGACGTGCTCGAACGCCCGCTCGGCGCTGAACTCGTCGGCCGGGGCGTCGGCCGCGACCGGCGTCGGCGGTAGCACCGCCAGCACGCTGAGGACGGCGAGCACGAGCAGGACAAGGAGGCTGGCGAGCGTCGTCGCTCGCGACCGGTGCTGGATCACCGGCGAAATAGTACAGGCGTTGGGTTAGAGGTAGGGGACGCGCCCGGCGGCAGGCGTCGTGCTACGCAGCGGACGTCGCCCGGGTCGCCGTGCCACGGGAGCGCTCGACGACGGCGCGCTCGGGCAGCATCGTGTCCTCCTCGACCGCGGCCTCGGCCTCGACCCAGACGCGCGGGCCGGTCCGGACACGGTGGCCGATCGTGGCGTGCGCGCCGACGGCGGCGTCCTCGCCGAGGTGGACGAACTCGCCGACCTTGGCGCCGGCACCCACGACGACGCCGTGGTCGACCCAGGAGCCTCGGCCGACGGTCGAGCCCGGGCAGAGAACGGCGCCGGCCTCGACGTAGGCGCCGTCGGCGACGACCGCCGTCTCGTGGACGCGGGCCTGGGGGGAGACCAGGCCGCCGCCGGGCTGGTGCCGGACGTAGAAGATGGTCTCGCCTCGGTCGTTCTCCACCTCGATGCGGCGGGGCTTGCGTGGCATGACGGGCCTCCTCGGGTCAGATCGGGGCACACCGGTGCCTCGGGTTCGCTGTCTGACGTAACGACACACGGTTGTGAAACATTCCGCAATGAGGTCGTTCACACCGCACGCCCCAGAGAGCTCGCCGCGGAGTATGTTTTCGCCCCGTTCGCGGTAGATGTGACACCGATTGCGAGGGTCCGGTGGTCGGGTGACGGTATCGACGAGCCGCGAAGGGCGCGGCACTTCCCACCAGGAGGTACCTCATGGGTTTCGATCCGCAGCAGCAAGATCCGCCGGGCCTGACCGGTGAGATGAAGCCCCGGCCGGACCACGGCGAGAAGAGCTACCGGGGCTCGGGCCGTCTCGAGGGGCAGCGTGCGCTGATCACGGGCGGCGACTCCGGCATCGGCCGGGCCGTCGCGATCGCGTACGCGCGCGAGGGCGCCGACGTCGCCATCAGCTACCTGCCGAGCGAGGAGACGGACGCGCGCGAGGTCGCGGAGCTGGTCGAGGCGGAGGGGCGCCGGGTGGTGCTCCTTCCCGGGGACCTGAGGGACGAGGAGACCTGCCGGTCGGTCGTCGCCGACGCGGCGTCCGGCCTCGGCGGGCTCGACGTGCTCGTCAACAACGCCGGGTTCCAGATGGCGCGCCGTGAGTCGTTCGAGGACGTGACCACGGACGACCTCGACCGCGTGATGAAGACGAACCTCTACGCGCTCGTCTGGGTCACGCAGGCTGCCCTGGAGCACCTCTCGTCCGGGGCCAGCATCATCAACGTCTCCTCGATCCAGGCCTACCAGCCGTCGACGAGCCTGATGGACTATGCCGCGACGAAGGCGGCGATCAACAACATGACCGTGAACCTCGCCGCGGAGCTCGGGCCCCGGGGCATCCGCGTCAACGCCGTCGCCCCAGGCCCGATCTGGACGCCGCTGCAGCCGGCGACGCAGCCTCCCGAGAAGCTCGAGAAGTTCGGCGAGGACACCCCGCTCGGTCGTGCGGGGCAGCCGGCCGAGTGCGCGAGCGCGTTCGTCTTCCTCGCCTCGCCGCACGAGGCGTCCTACGTCTCCGCGACGGTCCTCGGCGTCACCGGCGGCAAGCCGGTCTTCTAGGCCCTGCCTCAGGCCGTGGCGCGCTGCGCCACGGCCGGGGCGAGGAGCTGGAAGAGGTCCTTGGGGTCGGCCGGGTCGGCGATCAGGTCGAGGTCCCGCACGTAGGACGTGCCGCGTGTGGCCGCGTTCGCGTGCCGCAGCGCGGTGAAGTCCTCGATCGCGAACCCGACCGAGTCGAAGAGGGTGACCTCGGTCGCGGACCGCCGCCCCGGCGTCGCTCCGGTCAGCACCTGCCAGACCTCGGTGACGGGGAAGTCGGCGGGAATCTGCTGGATCTCGCCCTCGATCCGGGTCTGCGGCTCGTGCTCGACGAACACGGTCGACCGGCGCAGGATCGCGGGGTCGAGCTCGGTCTTGCCCGGGCAGTCGCCGCCGATGGCGTTGATGTGAACGCCGGGGCCGACCATGTCGTCCGTCAGGACGTCGGCGTTCGCCTTGTCGGCCGTGCACGTGGTGATCACGTCGGCGCCGTCGGTGGCCTCCGCGGCGCTGCCGCAGATCGTCACGTCGAACCCGTAGGGCTCGATGTTGCGGCGGAACTTCTCCATCGCGGCGGGGTCGGTGTCCCAGACGCGGAGCGTGTCGATGCCGAGGGCGCCGCGGAACGCCAACGCCTGGAACTCGGACTGGGAGCCGCTGCCGATCATGCCCATGGTGCGGGAGCCCGGACGTGCGAGTGCCTTCGCGACCATCGCCGACGTCGCGGCGGTGCGCAGTGCCGTCAGGAGGGTCATCTCGGCGAGGAAGACCGGGTAGCCCGACGCGACGTCGGCGAGCACGCCGAACGCCGTGACGGTCTGGAGCCCGTGCGCCGGGTTCGACGGATGTCCGTTGACGTACTTGAAGCCGTACGTGGTCCCGTCCGAGGTCGGCATCAGCTCGATCACCCCGATCGGGCTGTGGCTGGCCACGCGCGGCGCGCGCTCGAACTCGGGCCAGCGCCGGAAGTCGGAGCGCATGCGGCTGACGAGCTCGGTGAGCACCCGCTCCACGCCCGTCTCCGCCACCCACCGGGACATACCTGCAACATCGAGAAACGCCACCATCGTCGTCACCTCCGTGCTCAGCGTTGACGCCGCGAGAGACCCGCACCCGCGGACTGCCCTGTTCCTCGAGGCTAGGACTGGGCGATGTGCGCGGACAATGAGCATGTCGCGGCGTTTCGGGCAGTTGCCTGAGCAGTCTGCGCATACCAGGAATACGCTGTGTGCATGGCGGATCTCGACCTGCTCGACCGGCGGCTGCTCAGCGCCCTGCGCGCCAACGCCCGCGAGCCCGTCGCCAGCCTGGCGCGTCAGCTCGACGTGACCCGGGCGACCGTCACCGCGCGCATGGACCGCATGGTCGCGCTCGGCGTGATCGCCGGCTTCTCGGTGCGGGTCCGTGAGGGGCAGGACCCTGACACGGTGCGCGCCGTCTCGTTCGTCGAGGTGCGCGGCCGCGACACCGACAACGTCATCCGGACCCTGCGCGGGCTGCCGGGCATCCGGTCCATGCACACGACCAACGGCGGCTGGGACCTGGTGGTCGAGATCCGCACGGACTCGCTCGCGGGGTTCGACGCCGTGCTCGCCTCGATCCGCCGGACCGAGGGTGTGGTCAACAGCGAGACGAGCCTGCTGCTGACTTCCGTGATCGACTGACCTGCGAGCCGACCCAGAGGAGTGACCGATGGCTGTGGACAACCCCTTCTCGACGACACCCGGAGCTGTGCCGCCCGTGCCGCCCGTGCTCGTCGGGCGGGACCAGGAGGTCGAGCTCTTCACCGAGGCGCTCGACGACGGACCGGCGGCTCCGGGCCGGTGGGCGGCGGTCGGCGGACCGGCCGGGATCGGCAAGTCCGCGCTGCTCGCCGCCTACGCCGAGCGCGCCCGGGCGCGAGGGTGGGCCGTCCTTGCCGAGCAGTGCACCGAGGGTCTGGGCGACCGCGTGACGCGGGCGCTCGCGACGAACGTCCTCGATGGCGGTGACGAGCCGGCGGTCGGGCTGCTGATCACGGTCGACGCCCTCGACGCGTCGCTGACGGACGAGCTCGCGTCCGTCGTCACCGACGTCGAGCATCTCGAGCTCACGGGACGCGACGTCGCGCTCGTCGTCGCGGGACGGCCCGCCCACCTCATGACCGTTCTGGGGCAGGAGGAGGGGACGCTGCGCCGTCGTACCGACGTCCTGGACCTGGGGAGGGTGCCGGCGGACGAGGCCACCCTCGCCCTGCGCGAGGTGGTCGACGCCCACGGGCGCACGGTCGACGACGACGCCCTGGAGCGCGCCGTCGCCGTCGGCGCCGGGTATCCCGTGGTGATGCAGGTGCTCGGCGAGCAGGTGTGGAACGTCGCGCAGGGTGACCGGATCACGACGGCGGACGTCGAGTCGGTGCTCCCTGCCGTGCGCGCGGCCCTCGGTCCGGCCCTGCACGCGCCGATGATGGCCGAACTCACCGACGAGGACACGGTCTTCCTCCGCGCGATGGCTCGCGACGACGGCCCGTCCGAGATCGCGTCTCTCGCCGCCCGCCTGGGGGAGAGCGCCCAGGGCGTCGGCGTCCATCGTCGTCGGCTGACCGCGGCCCGGGTGATCGAACCCGTCTCGGGTGGCCGCGTCGACCTCGCGATCCCGTACCTGCGCGAGTTCCTGCGCGGGTAGCCCGCAGAAACTCTCACCCCCGCCACCGGTTGTGGTCCGTCGCGGGGAGCGCGACGATGTGACCTGACCCCCACGGCCGCGGAAAGTGTGGCGCAATGACGCAAGAGGACGAGTTCACCTCCCAGCCTTCACGGCAGGAGTCGGTCGGTGTGACGACGTTGTTGCCACCCGTCGACGACCAGCCGCAGCCCGGTTACGCCCCCGCGAGCGCCGAGCGCGGGCACGGGATCCAGGTCGTGGTTCTCGCGGCGGCCACCGTCCTGGCCCTGGTGGCGACGGTCGGCGTCGGCGTGCTCTGGGCGGCCAACCGCTCGCTGGCGGCCGAGGTCGAGGCGGCCGTCGCGCAGACCGCGGAGGCGCAGAACCAGGCCGACGCGATGGAGTCGGTGCTGATCGAGGTCCCGGACCCCGAAGCGCTCGCCGCGCTGATCGACCGGCTCGACGTGCTCGAGGACCGTGTGGGTGAGCCGCCCGCCGACGCAGGGTCCGAGAGCCTGCAGACCCGCTTCCAGGACGTGTCGCGGGACGTCCAGCGTCTGGAGGAGAGCGCCCGCGAGGAGCCGACCACGCCGCCGCAGACCGTGTCGAGCTCGGACGTCGAGAGCCTGCGCAGCGAGGTGAGCTCACTGCGCAGCGCGCTGGGCGGGATGCAGCAGGACGTCTCGACCCTCTGCTGGGCGCTGCCGTACCAGGACACGGTCAACGCGTCGTGCTGAGGCCGCGGCGCGCCTAGTCTGGACGAATGAGCGATCAGCGCACCGACTACACCGGTGACGGACTGGCCGAGGCCGACCTGGAACCGACCCCGCTGGCGCAGGTGCGCCGCTGGGTGGACGAGGCCCGCGCGCGCCAGATCAGTCAGCGGGACGTCCCCGAGCCCACGGCGCTGGCGCTCGCCACGGCCGATGCCGACGGGCCGGACGTGCGCACGGTCCTGATGCGGTTCCTCGACGGCCGCGGGCCGGGCTTCGTCACCAACCTCGACTCGACCAAGGGGCACCAGATCGCCGCCGACGCCCGGGTGGCTGCCTCGCTGACCTGGCCCTCGATGTTCCGGAGCATTCGCTTCCGCGGCGTCGCGGAACCGCTTGGCCGCGACGAGGTCACCGCGTACTTCGACTCCCGCCCGTGGGGGTCGCGGGTCGGTGCGTGGGCCTCGCACCAGTCGGCGCCGGTCGCGGATCGTGCGGCCCTGGAGGAGGAGTTCGCCCGTTGGGCGGCGGAGTACCCCGACACGGGCGCCGAGGACGACGTCCCCGTCCCGAACCGCTGGGGAGGCTGGCGCATCCGGTGCACGAGCCTCGAGCTCTGGTCCGGCCGGCGCAACCGGCTGCACGACCGCCTCCGGTTCGACCTCGCCGACACCCACGACGTCGCGGGTTCCGACCTCGACGACGCCGCGGCCTGGGTGATGACCAGGCTCCAGCCGTAGCGCGCCCGCGGCCCGAGCGCCGTCCGGACGTGCTCGAACGGCTCAGCCGACCGCGACCTCCCGGACCCACCGGTCGCCGTCGTGCGTGAAGCCGACTCGCTCGAGGTAGGCGGGGTCCTCGGTCGGGGTCCGGGGCACGACGACGCGCGTGTACCCGCGGTCGGCGAAGATCCCGGAGGTCCGGTGCACGAACTCGCCGGGGGTGAAGTCGCGGAAGCGCGGAGAGACCCAGTCGAGGTCGATCACGCCCTCGCCCGGGTCGCCGTCGCGCACGATCACGACCCCGACGGTCTCGTCGCCGCGCACCACGAGGAACGCCGCCCGGTCGTCCCGATGGCCGGGCTCGAAGTCGGGCCGCTCCGTGGTGACGTCGGTGGCGTGGACCTCGAGGACGTGGGCGAGATAGGCGTCGTCGTCCGCGACGGGTACGACGGCGTACGTGTTCTCGTCGTGACGCTCCCGGTAGAGCCGGCGCAGCCAGTAGATGTCGATCAGGGTGATGGCACCGTTCATCGCCGCGAACGGCCAGACCTCGATCACCCCGTTGTAGATGGTGGCGATGAAGGCGCCCGCGAAGTTCATCCAGCGGAAGCGCAGCACCCGCGCCTGCATCAGCGAGAGCACGACCAGCACGGAGCCGGTCCACCCGATCACCTCGAGCCAGAAGCGTGTATCCATGCGGGGAGCGTACGACGGGGCGCGGGGGAGTGCTGGCCCTGGCGCGATGTTCAGCCGCGGGGCGCGCTCTCCGCGATCGCCACGAGGCGCGCGTGGTGCTCGGCCCACCCGGTCTCGTCGAGCGGGGGGATGTTCGGGTTGCCGTCCCGCAGGCCGACGGCGCCGTCGATCTGCTCGCGGAGGATGTCCGCGTGCCCGGCATGGCGGGCGCAGTCGATCGCGACGTGCACGATGATCTGCTCCAGCGTCACCTCGCGACGGTCCGCGGGCCACCAGGGCACGGAGCCGCGGGTGTCGAGGTCGAGCTCGTCGATGGTCCGGTCCGCGAACGCCTGGGCGTCGCGGTAGACGGCGACGATCTGCGCGGGGGACTCGTCCGCCGTCGCGAACATGTCACCGTTCGGGTCGTCGCCCGCCTGGTAGTCCGGGCCGTTCCACTCGCGTCCGAACACGACGCCGAAGTACCCCGCCTCGAGCGAGGCACAGTGCTTGACCAGTCCGAGCAGGCTGGTTCCCGTCGGGGTGCGCGGGGAGCGGATCTCGCGCTCGGAGAGGCCGTCGAGCTTCCAGAGCAGCGCCTCGCGCGGGGTGGCGAGGTAGCCGCGCAGCATGTCCTTGGTGGTCTGCATCTGGTCAGTGTGCCGCCGCGAGACGGTGTGCGCACGGGAATTGCCGGGGCTCAGGGCTCCTGGCCGTGCGCCACGAGGTGGTCGACGACGTCGTCCGTGGGGACGGAGAGGTCGCGTCCGCCGGTCCGTGTCGTCAGCCGCCACCAGGGGCTGCCGTGACGGGGCTCGACGTCGAGCGGTCCGCCGGCCGCCGCGGCGGCGGGGCTGAAGCCCGCCTCCGTCGCGGCCGTCTCGACCTTGTCGCGGACGTCGGCCAGGACGGTCGAGGGCATCTCCGCTCCGCCGTCGGGGAAGGGGACCAGGACGACGGGCAGGGTCGGGTGGCCGAACCCGAGCAGGTCGCACGACTGCGCCAGCAGCACCGCGCCGAGTCCCAGGCCTCGGTGCGGCGCGGGGACCGAGGCCCGGCGGACCGCGATGCCGAGACGGGTGCCCTTCAACCCGCGGGCGTTGGCCCGCAGACCGAACAGCGTCGCGCCCAGGGCCGCGGCGTCGTCGTCCACCGCGGCGAGGGCGGCCAGAACCTCTCCCGCCGCGGGGTAGGCGAGGTTCACCAGCAGGCCGTGGGCGTCCCCGAGCTCGACGGCGGTGCCGTGTGCGTCGACGGCGCGCAGGGTCGAGCGCCACCCGCGCAGGCCCTGGCCGCCGGTGTCCCCACTACCTCCGGTGTCGCCGGTGTCGAGAACCAGGCGGGTGCGCAGCCGCAGGGTGCTGGGGTCGAGGCGGGTCACGCCCCGACCGTACCCAGCACCCCGCCGCGGCGTCAGCCCAGGGCGTCCTCGATCAGCGGGACCATCTGGTCGATCGCGTAGAGGGTCGCCATCGTCGTGCCGAGCGAGTAGGCGTTCGAGAGGTCACCGTCGATCACGAGCGAGCGACCGTCGGCCACGGCCGGGAGGGCCTGCCACTGGGAGTCGTCCGTGATGTCGGCCGTCTCGACACCGATCGGGAACGCGACGACGAGGTCGGCGTCGATCAGGTCCAGCTGCTCCTCGGAGATGCTGACGAAGAAGTTCGAGTCGGCCTCGGTGAGCGCGTCGATCTCCGGGTTCTGCTCGAACCCGAGATTGAGCAGGAACTGGGTCCGAGCCTCGGACTCGACGTACGCGCCCCAGCCGTCCCCGGTGCGGGTCGCGGCCGTGACGGTCTGCCCGGCCCAGTCGGGGTGCGCCTCGGCGGCGTCGGCGAAGGCCGTGTCGACCTCGGCGAGGAGCTCGTCGCCCTTCTCCGGCATCCCGAGCGCGGTGGCGATCATCGTCATCTGGTCGTCCGACGTCGTGAGGTAGCTCTCGCCGCCCTCGGGGACGCCGATCGTGGGGGCGATCGAGGAGAGACGGTCGTACCGCTCCTGCTCGCCGGAGCCGCGGACGTCGAGGATGAGGTCGGGCTCGAGCGCCGCGATCGCCTCGTACGAGGGCTGGAGGGCGTCGATCAGCTCGGGGGACTCGTCGTACATCCCCTCGGCCCAGGGGCCGACCCCGTCGCCGCCGAACCCGAGCCAGTCGGTCGCGCCGACGGGCTGCACGCCCAGGGCGAGCGCCGTCTCGGCGTCGCCCCAGCCGAGGGCGACCACACGCTCCGGCTCCTCCTCGACGGTGACCTCGCCGAAGGTCGTCTCGACGACGGCGGGGAACGCTGCGTCGTCGGAGGCCGTCTCGGTGGCTTCCGACTCGGTCTCGGCGTCCGAGGAGCAACCGGCGAGCGTCAGGAGTGCAGCGGCGGAGGCTGCGGCGACTAGGGCGCGGGTACGGCGCATGGTGGTCGTCCCTCTCTGGGATCTGTGCGGTGCGGCGACCGGGCGGGGGTTCCCGTCTCGATGCGGTCCGCATGGGGTAGGTGAGCCTAAGATAACTTCTATCGTGAACGATACCCGGACCGCCGTGAAGCCCCAGCGAGAGTCCCGGGCCCCTGGGCGGCAGTCGCCCGGAGGCCGGGCGATCGCTCTGCTCGTCCTGCTCGCGCTCCTCGTCGTCGCGGTCTTCCTCAGCCTTGCCGTCGGGTCGCGCCCGATGTCTCTCGACGTGGTCTGGGGTGCGCTGACCAGCGGCGACGTCCCCGCCGCCGACCGCGCCGCCGTCGTCGACCTCCGCCTGCCACGCACCGTCCTGGGCATCCTCGTCGGGGCCGGGCTGGCCGTCGCGGGAGCCATCATCCAGGCCGTGACGCGCAACCCGCTGGCCGATCCCGGGATCCTGGGTGTGACGAGCGGCTCAGCCTTCATGGTGGCCGTCGCCGTCGGGTTCCTCGGGATCGCGACGCCGTCCGGGTACGTCTGGTTCGCCCTCGCCGGTGCACTGCTCGCCTCCGTCGTCGTCTACCTCATCGGATCCGCGGGCGGTCGGTCCGCCGGGCCCGCCCAGCTCACGCTCGCCGGCGTGGCGCTCAGCGCGGTGCTCTCCGGACTCGTCTCGGCGATCCGCCTCACCGACCCGCAGAGCTTCGCCGCCATCCAGACCTGGGAGTCCGGCTCGTTCCAGGACCGCGGGTGGGACGTGATCGTGCCCGTCCTGCCGTTCGTCCTCGCGGGCCTGCTCCTCGCCCTGGCCCTCGCCGGCTCCCTCAACGCGCTCGCGCTCGGCGACGACCTCGCCTCCGCGCTCGGCTCCTCGGTCCTGCGGACCCGGGTGCTCGCCGTCGTCGCCGTCACCCTGCTGGCCGGCGGTGCGACGGCGATGGGCGGCCCCATCATCTTCGTCGGCCTGATGGTCCCGCACGTCGCGCGCTGGATCGCCGGCCCGGACCAGCGGTGGATCATCACCTATTCGATGGTCCTCGGGCCGGTCCTCGTCCTCGTCGCCGACGTCCTCGGCCGCGTCGTCGCCCGCCCCGGCGAGATCCCCGTGGGCGTCATCACCGCGTTCGTCGGCGCCCCCGTCCTCATCTGGCTCGTGCGGCGCTCGCGGGTGATCGGACTGTGACGGCGCTGCGGCCGTCGACCGGCCTCGCGACCCGGCGCGGGCCCTCGCGCGGAACCGTGACCGCCGTCGTGCTCGGACTGCTGCTGGCCCTTCTCGCGCTGGTCGCGATGGGGCTCGGCGACTACCCGCTCGGACCCGTCGAGGTCCTCCGCGCGCTCGTGCGCGACCAGGGCTTCGACACCGTCGTCGTCACGGAGTGGCGCCTGCCCCGCGTCCTCGCGGCCCTCGTCTTCGGCGCGGCGCTCGGCGTCTCCGGCGCACTGTTCCAGTCACTGACGCGCAACCCGCTCGGCTCGCCGGACGTCATCGGCTTCTCGACCGGCTCCTTCACCGGCGTCCTGGTCTTCACCATCATCTTCGGAGGCTCCACGCTCGGGACCACGAGCGGGGCGATCGTCGGCGGCCTCGCCACGGCGCTCGTCGTCTACCTGCTGGCCTACCGGCGCGGGATCCAGGGCTTCCGGCTGATCGTCGTCGGCATCGCGGTCACGGCGATGCTGCACTCCTTCAACGTCTGGCTGCTGCTCCAGGTGCAGACCGAGGTCGCGATGTCGGCGTCGATCTGGGCCGCGGGCACGCTCAGCCTGGTCGGCTGGGAGCAGCTGCTGCCCGCCGCGGTGATGCTCGCGGTCCTCGTGCCCGTGGTGCTCGGGGTCGCCGGGCCGCTCCGACAGCTCGAGCTCGGGGACGACGCCGCAGCGGCCCACGGCGTCCGGGTCGAGCCCGCCCGGCTCGTCATCCTCGTGGTGGGCGTCTCGCTGACGGCGATCGTCACGGCCACCACCGGCCCGATCGCGTTCGTCGCCCTCGCCGCGCCCCAGGTGGCCCGACGGATCGCGCGCAGCGCAGGGCTCCCGCTCGGGCACGCCGCCCTCGTGGGTGCGATGCTGCTCCTCGCCGCCGACGTCGTGGCCCAGCACCTGCTGCCGACCGCCCTGCCGGTCGGTGTCGTCACCGTCGTCCTCGGCGGCATCTACCTGCTGAACCTGCTCGTCCGCGAGGCACGGCGGGCGGCATGAGCACCGAGAACCTCGCATCCAGAAAGGACCGGATGGAACCCCGCCTCAGCGCGCAGGACCTCACGCTCGGGTACGAGCGGCGCACCGTCTCGGAGGGACTGACGGTCGACATCCCCGACGGCTCGTTCACGGTGATCGTCGGCCCCAACGCGTGCGGCAAGTCGACCCTGCTGCGCGCCCTCTCTCGGCTCCTGCGTCCCCAGGCCGGCCAGGTGGTGCTCGACGGCCGCTCGATCGCCGACCTGCACACCAAGGAGGCAGCCCGCCGGATCGGGCTCCTCCCGCAGTCCGCCATCGCGCCCGACGGCATCACCGTCGCCGACCTCGTCGCCCGGGGCCGCTACCCGCACCAGACGCTCTTCCGCGGACGGGGGCACGACGACGAACGCGCCGTCGAGGCCGCGATGCTCGCCACCGCGGTCGACGAGCTGGCGGACGTCCACGTCGACGAGCTCTCCGGCGGCCAGCGGCAGCGCGTCTGGGTCGCGATGGCGCTCGCGCAGGAGACACCGATCCTGCTCCTCGACGAGCCGACCACCTACCTCGACATCGCCCACCAGATCGAGCTGCTCGACCTCTTCTCCACCCTGCACGACCAGGGCAGCACCCTCGTCGCCGTCCTGCACGACCTCAACCACGCGGCTCGCTACGCCACCCACCTCATCGCCATGAAGGACGGCAAGGTCGTCGCGGAGGGGCCGCCGTCGGGCATCGTGACGGCCGAGCTCGTCGAGGAGGTCTTCGGTCTGCGCTGCCTCGTCATCCCCGACCCCGAGACCGGCACGCCGCTCGTCGTCCCCCGCAGGGCCGAGCGACCCGGACGCTGAGCGCGAAGGAGCACCCGCGTCGTCGTGTGACCATAGGAGTGCCGACCGACCACCACCCCCGGTCGTCGGCACACCCACCCCACCCCTGGAGGGACACCGATGGCCGACGCGCGCCCGCAGTCAGATCTTTCGCCCGACGACGTCAAGCACTCCGCGCTCGAGGACGTCGTCGGCATCCTCACGGGGACGTTCGTCGTCTCCCTCGGGCTGTTCCTGCTCAGCTCCGTCGGGGCCGTCACAGGCGGGACGGCCGGGCTCGCGCTGCTCGTCAGCTACGCCGTCGACCTCCCGTTCAGCTGGCTGTTCGCACTCGTGAACCTCCCCTTCTTCCTCCTCGCGATCTGGAAGAAGGGCTGGAACTTCACCGTCCGCACGGGCATCTCGATCGGGATCGTCTCGTTGCTCTCCGAGCTGCACCCCGTGATGTTCGGGGAGATCGACCTCCCCGTCGTCTACGGCGTGCTCGCGGGCAACCTGCTCGCCGGCGTCGGTCTGCTGATCGTCTTCCGCCACGGGTCCAGCATCGGCGGGTTCAACATCGTCGCCATCGTCGCGCAGGACCGCCTGGGGTGGCGGGCCGGATACGTCCAGATGGGCCTCGACACCACCGTGATCCTGCTGTCGTTCACCGTCGTCGCGCCCGGGACCGTGCTCATCTCCGCGCTGGGTGCCGTGGTGCTCAACCTCGTGCTCGCGATGAACCACCGGCCGGGACGCTACGCGGGCTACTAGTCACATGGTGCCGCTGGCAGGCCGTGGGTCGGTCGGTCAGCGGCCCTTCGAGGCGGCTTCTCGAATGCGCGCGACGTCGCGCACATATGCTTCCCGATCGCTCGCCTTGATCGTGGAACGGCGGGAGTCGACCGTCGTCGCGCGACCGTAGACGGCATTGCGGCGTGGAGTCTCAGCGGTACTCATGTGGCCTCCTTCGAGCCTGTCCCGCCATCGTAGTCGAGTCACTCATACCAGGCCCCCGCGCGTCGACGCCGTTGAACTGCGCCGAGTGCATGGAGGAGTGCGCACAGCCCCGCCGCGCACAGCGCGATCCACCAGTAGGTGCTCAGCCACGGTTCTCGTAGATCCCAGGCGAGTGCTGTCGCTGCGACTGCCAACAGTCCTGCGCAGAGACCGATCGTGACGCGCGCCGGGCCCAGGAGTACCGATGCGATCTCGTGCTCCCGCACGCCGAGGAAGATCGAGAGGGCGACGGCCGGGAGTGTCAGCAGCACGGCGCTCGGATCACCTGCTCGCTCAAGGGTCGGCATAGCGCCGGGGAGTGCCAACGAAAGGAGGAAGAACGCGAACGTCGCGATGGACGTCAACATCGCGACACGTGCCGTTCCACGGCCCGTCGTCGTCAGAGCCGCGAGCGCGATCCGATCCTCTCCGTCCTCCCACCGCACGCTGAACCTGCCGTGTGCGTGCGAGACAGGGCCTGCCCGCCGGTCGATCTCGCCGGACGGCTGCAGCGGAGTCGCCATCAGTGCGAGCGAATGGCACTCGATCTCGGCCGGCAGGTGCAGCTCGAGGTGGTACGACCGTGCGTCACCGGCACCGCGAATCGGCAGCTCCAGCTGTGCGGGCCGGATACCGAGACTCGCCAGCCCGACGTCGGCCCGCCAGCGGAGAACGTCGCGCCACCGCTGGTACGTCGGTGGCAGACCTGACGCACGGGGAGTCTCGTCCGGGTGGAGCGTGGTCGTCCAGTAAGAGCTGAACTTGATGATCGAGCGGCGGGCGGTGTCGGGACGGGGCACGATCCCGAAGAGGATGTACCCGTAGCCGAGGTCGTGGAGGATCGCCCTGGTCGTCGTGCTCAGGCGTCCGAGCTCGTCATCGGTCAGCACACGATCGCCGGCGTGCATCCCCGTGGCCAAGAAGTCGACGGCGTCGGTCGTCTCTGCAGTACGGATCGGCAATGACACGACGAGTGCGAAGATCGTCCGCTCCAGAGCGGGCGTGATCTGGATATCGTCGACGCTTTCCAGAAGCGCGCACACGATCTCACACGCGAGGGTCGCGCTCTCGTCGCGGCCAAGGATGCTGAGCGCGCGCCCGTCGCCGTCCACGATGTCGAAGTCGCGAAGCGGTCCCTTGGAGAACAGGCCTAGTGGCACGATGATCTGACCTCCGCGCCCCGGGCCTGGCCAGGAGAGCCGCTCGTCGGCCGGAAGCGTGCAGTCGATCGAGGTTCGCCGTCGGCCCCGGTCTCCCGCATCGAGTCGAATGCTGTCGACCTGACGATGCTTCCATGCGTGAGCCTCGAAGATCAGTTGTGCCAGGGCGAGGGCGCGCCCCTGAGCAGCGTTCGACTCGTGCGTCTCAGATTCCACCCGTGTCCCGTCGTCGTGGTGGCACGACCCTAGTCGGATGGTGATGCACTCAGGGCGGGGCTGTGGATACCTTCCGATCGTGGTTCTTCAGTCCCGGGGGTCCCGCCCGCTACGGAAGTCTCTTCGGGAGCTTCGGCAGGCCCGCCCGGGCGGGGTCGAGCTCGACAGGGCTCTCCAGCACGGCAGGGCCGCGGTGGAGGAACCCGCTGGTCAGCGGCATGCAGCGCAGACCGCCCCGGCCCCGCATCGCGTGATGGACGCCCGGTCCGAGCATCCGGTCCATCCAGGCGCACGGTGCCGCGTGCCGCCCGGGGCGCAGCGTGATCGCGTCGGCGAGATCAGGCCCGGAGCGAATGGTGATCTCGGAGCCGATCAACGGCATCAGCTCGGCGCCCCGGAGGATCACGTTGCGTCGGGTGAGCAGAGGGTCGAGCGTGCCGAGGCCGACCTCGTCGGCGATCGCCTCCAGCGACTCCGCGGCGAACAGCGTCACCGCCGCGTCCATGTGGGCGGCGCGGCCGAAGAATCGGTCACCGACGATCCCCTTGTGCGCGACGACCTCGACCCGGTCGGCATCGGTGGTGGGCACGTCAGCCGCGCCCTCCTTCGGGCGCCCGAAGTAGGCGTGCTCGGGCGAGACGAGGAGGTGCAGGACCTCGATCGGGTACGAGTACGTCATATCCGACTGTCCCACTCGACGTCGTCGAACGCGCCCCAGCCGCGCGCGGCAGGGGGAAGTGGCGTCTGCTGATCCCGAGCGCGGTCGTCGACCGTCTCGACGGGCTCGACCGTCTCGACGGGCTCGACCGTCTCGACGGGCTCGACCGTCTCGACGGGCTCGACGTGCGGTGTCGTCTCGACGGGCTCGACGTGCGGTGTCGTCTCGACGGGATCGGCGTGCTCCGGGGCGGCGTCCGGCACGGTCATCGCGGCGATCGCCGTCGTCAGCGGGATCGCGAGCACCAGGCCGATCGACCCGATCAGGGTGCGCGCCACCTCCTCGGCGATCACGCCGTTGGTCAGCGTCGAGCCGATGCTCTGCTGGGTCAGCCACACGAACATCAGCATCGGCAGTGCTGCACCGACGTAGGCGAACGCGATCGTATACACCGCGGAGGCGATGTGGTCCTGGCCGATCCGCATCGCGCGGGAGAACAGCTCGCGCCGCCTCGCGGTCGGAGCGACGGCGCGCAGCTCCCAGACCGTGGACGCCTGCGTGATCGTCACGTCGTTGAGCACACCGAGGCCGGCGAGGACGATCCCGCAGATCATGATGCCGTGCAGGTCGACCGCGGGGGCGTACGACGGGAGGTACAGCGTCTCCTCGTGGCTGAGCCCGGACAGATGCGCGGCGTACGTGCCCCAGGTCGCGAGACCCGCGGTCAGCAGCAGCCCGAGCACCGTCCCGAGCAGCGCCGTCGACGTCCGGGCGGTGAACCCGTGCGCGACGTAGAGCACCACGAACATCACGACGAAGGCGGAGACCAGCGCGACCGCGAGCGAGTTCTTGCCGGCGAGCAGCGCCGGCAGGGTGAAGACCCCGACGACGGCGAGCGCGATGCCGAGCCCGACGATGGCGGCAAGTCCTCGCCAACGGGCGACCAGCGCCACGAGGACGACGAAGAGCACGGCGAGCAGGGCGAGGGGGAACCCGCGCTCGAAGTCGAGGAAGACGAACCCGGCGTCGACGGCACCCTGCTGGCTGACGTCGAGGACGCGCACCCGTTCGCCGGTCTCGAAGCCGAGGTCGATGTACTCGGGCGGCGCCGTCATCGCGCCGGTTCGCCCGTCGTCGAGCTCGACCGGGACCGTCCCGGTCTCGGGATCGGCCGGGCCGGTGATCTCGCCGGACACGACGCTGGTGCCGTCGGCCATCGCGGTCGCGCGTTCGGGCAGGTCTCGCTCCGACGGCCAGAGCGCGACCAGCCCGATCACGGTCGCGACGAGGACGGGCAGCAGGAGCGCCGTCAGGACGACGCGGACCCGGGTCGTGGTCGGCGGCATCGGCCCGTGGCCGTGACCGTGCAGGGCGGGTGCCGCACCACCACGTGCGCGCTCGGCCTCGCGCCGCCGGCGCCGCGTCTGCGGCGTCGAACCGTGCCTCACGCCTCGAGGAGGCCGCCGCCGACCCAGGCTCGCAGGGCCGCGATGTCGGACGTGCCGAGCTCCATCCGTGCGCCCTGGCAGAGCCCGACGACGTTCTGGGCGTACGCGTCGGCCAGGTCTGCGGCCGACGGCGCCTTGCTGAGCTCCGCGCCCGCGTAGAGGATCGCCGAGATCACGAAGTTCACGGTGGACCGGCCGACCGGCGCCCCGGCCTCCTGGCAGGCGTCCCGCACGCGTCGCGCCGTCGTCGGGCGCTCGAAGGGGTGCTCGGCGATGTCGTCCGCCAGCGTCGTCAGGAGTGCGCGGTAGTTCTCGCGAGAAAGCCCGGGAACGTCCGTGACGGCGACGACCTGGCGCTGGAGCGCACTGGGGTCGATGTCGTCGGCCGCGCCCGGCAGGTCGGCCTCGTCGAAACGTGCCGGGTCCCAGACGTGGCCCGGGGGCCGTGAGGACACGCCCACCTCGGGAACGTCCTGCGCCAGCCACGCGGTGAACCCGCCAGTCCCGCCCCAGTTGGAGTCGGGCAGGCCGGGGTCGGCCTTCTGCGCCACCTGCGCGACGGCACCGAGTGTGAGGGGGCGGTCTGCGGCACGGACCCGCTTCAGGACGGCGGAGCGTGCCGGCGAGAAGGGCAGCAGCAGCGGCTCGGGTGCCTCCTCGGGCACGGGTGCAGCCGCGGGAGCCTCGGCCTCGGGCTTCGGCGTCTTCGTGACGTCCTTGGCGCGTGCCGTGCGGTTGTTGCGGGCGTGCGCGGAGGATCCCGACCCGGACTCTGACGCAGACGTGGAGGAGGAGCCGGAGGCGGTGGACGACGCGGAGCCGCGGCCCCGGCCCGAGCGGCCACGGCCCTTGCTCTGCTCGTCCTTCGGGGCCGGAGGCAGCTCGGGGAGCACAGACGTCGTGGACGTGACCAGCTCGGCCAGGTCGTCGGCCGTGATGACCGTGTCGGCGACGGCGCGGTAGGCGCTCGCGGCCGGGCTCGCGGTGATGATGGTGACGCGGCGGTCGTCGGCGCGGCAGCGCAGGGCCAGCGGCGTGAAGTCGGCGTCAGCTGAGACGATCACGATCTCCTCGTACCGGGTGGCGGCGGCGAGCGCGTCGACGGCGTCGAGGACGAGGTTGATGTCGGCGCTCGACTTGCCCTGCTGCGTCAGCGACGGGCAGTCGACCACCTGGAAGCCGGCGCGGGTGAAGTTGGGCCGGAACTGGGAGAAGACCGACGGGTTGAGGTAGCAGGAGCGGACCAGGAAGCGGCGGGTGAACTCGCCGTCGTCGTCGCTTCCGGACTCGAGCTCGGAGAGCCAGTGGGCGGGATCGGTGGCGAACGCCTCGGCCGCCACGGGGTCGAGGCGGCGCAGCCCGATGTACACGTTGTCGAAGTCGACGAACATCGCCGCGCGCAGGATGCGGCCGGGCTCGATGGGGCGGGGAGTCTCGCTGGTGGTCGTCACCCGACCCATCATCCTCGCCCGAGCCGGTGGCAGCGACCTCGTGGCCCGTTCGACGTCTCCCGGAGCGACGCCGGGGCCATGGTGGCGGAGCTCTGGACGAGCCGAACTAGTCCTGCTCGGGCGTCGTGCCGTGGTGCGTGACGGCGTCGTCCACCTCGAGATGGATGCCCGGACCCGTCAGGCGCGCCTCGATCCCGGACACCTCGAGCTCGTCCCGCAGCTCGCTGCGCACGCGGGCGAAGCACAGGCCGACGTCGCGGCGGTCGAGCTCGTCGAGGAGCTCCAGCACGACCTGTGCACCGGAGGAGTCGATGTCGTCGACGGACTCCATGTCGATCACGACGGTGTGGGTGTCGTCGTCGAGCAGGTTCAGGACGTCGTCGCGCAGCTTCGAGGCGTTGGCGAAGAAGATCGAGGCGTCGAAGCGGTAGACGAGCAGGCCCGGGGTGGGGGTCGCATCGTCGTGGTCGGCCATGTCGCGGTAGGTGTCGGTTCCGGGCAGGCGGCCGAGGACGGCGGTGTGCGGGCTCGCGGCCTTGAGGACGACGATCAGGAGCGAGAGGCCGATCGCGATCAGGATGCCGACGAGCATCCCGAGGGCAAGGACTCCGACGACCGTGACGACGGCCATCCAGAACTCGGAGCGGCGGTAGCGCCACAGCGTGCGGAACTCCTGGACGTCGAAGAGACCGAACCCGGCGATGATGACGATCGCGGCCAGCGTCGCCGTCGGGAGGTACTCGAAGACGGGGGCGAGGAACAGCAGCGTGAGGACGGCGAGCGCGGCGGCCACGATGTTGGCGAGCTGGCTCCGGGCCCCCGCGTCGGCGGCGACGAAGCTGCGCGACTGGCTGCCGTTGACCGGAAGCGCCCCGAGGAGACCGGCACCGATGTTGGCGGCGCCGACGCCGAAGAACTCGCGGTTGGCGTCGATCCGGTCGCCCTGGGTCGCGGCGATCGACCGGGCGGTCAGCACGCTGTCGGGGTACACGAGCATCGCGACCGCGAAGGCCGGGCCGATCAGGGCGAGCAGGTCGGACCCGCTGACGTCCGGGATCCCGGGGGCGGGGAGCCCGCCGTCGAACGCCCCGACGACGGCGACCTCGACGCCGCTGACGCCGACGACGACCATGCTCCCGACGATCGCGACCAGCGCCCCGGGGATCTGGGGCGCGACGCGGCGCAGGACGAGGACGACGGCGACGGTCGCCACGCCGAAGGCGAGGCTGGCGGCGTCGGCGAGGTCCAGGTTGCGGGCGACGGCCCCGATCTCGGTGAGGTAGTCGCCGGAGTCGACCTCGACGCCGACGAACCCCTGGAGCTGGCTGGTGACGATGAGGATGCCGGAGCCGAAAACGTAGCCGGCGAGCACGGGCCGTGAGAGGAAGTCGGCGATCCGGCCGAGCCGAAAGATGCCGCCGAGAAGGAGGACCACGCCGACGAGGAGCGCGAGCATCGCGACCAGCTCGACGTACTCGTCGCTGCCGGGCGATGCCATGCCGCCCACGATCGACGCCACCATGATCGCGACGGTCGACTCCGCGCCGACGTTGAGCTGCTTGGACGAGCCCCAGAGCCAGTAGAGGAAGCTCGCGCCGATCGCGGCATAGAGCCCGACGACGGGCGGCAGCCCGGCCAGGACGGCGAAGCCGAGCGACTGGGGGACGAGCATCGCCCAGAGGGTGAAGCCTGCGACGACGTCGCCGCGGAGCCAGGCGCGGTCGTAGTCGCGTGCCTCGGCGAGACCGGGGACGACCGAGCGGATCCTCCTAGCCATCGGCGATGTCGGTCGCAGTGCCGCCCGTGGTCGTGGCCTCGGGCGTGCCGGTCGCCTCGGCGGGAACCCGCCGAGCCGCCAGCGCCTCACGGTGGTGACGGACGACGTCGAGAATGATCACGGTCACCGGGGCGGAGAGCGTCGCCCCGAGCACGCCGGCGAGCGCGGCACCGACGATGGTGGAGCCGAGCGTGACGATCGGGTGCAGCCGCAGCTTGTCGCTGGTGAGCTTGGTGAGCATCAGGGTCTGCACGAGGTTCTGTGCGACGAGGATGACGATCAGCAGGATCAGGGCCGCCGTGGGGCCCTGGGAGCCCAGCGCGATCAGGACGGCGAACGCGCCGGAGAAGATCGCACCGAGGTACGGGATGTACGACGTCACGAACGTCACGAGGGCGATCGCCCCGACGAGCGGGACGTCGAGGACGAGCGCACCGAGCCCGATGAGGACGGCGGTGATGGCGCTGGTCGAGGTCAGTGCGCCGAAGTAGCGGCGCAGCGTCACGCTCGCCTCGTTCACGACGACGTCGCCCGGGGTGTCGCCGACCGCGACGTGACGGGCCACCCACCGCTCGAAGGTGTCCCAGTCGGAGAGCAGGAAGTAGAGGAAGAAGACGGCGACGAGCGTTCCGGCGAGGAACGAGGCCGCGCTCGAGAACGCGCTGCCGAAGAAGCCCGCGAGCCCGGTGAGCATGTCGGTCGCACCCTCGCCGACGTCGAGACCGGCGAGGTCGAAGGTGGTGAGGTCGAAGCCGGTGAGCTGGTCGTCCAGCAGCTCGAGCCCGGACGTGAGCTTGGCGGCGATCTCCGAACCTTGTGCGACCACCCCGACCACGGTGAACCAGATCGCGGCGAACAGGATCGCGCCGAGTGCGAGGAGCACCGTCACGGCGCCCAGGGAGCGGGGGAGGCCCAGTCGCTTGAGCCGGTCGACCGCCGGGTGGAGGAGCACACCGAGCACCGCGGCGATGACCAGGGGAATCACCAGCCCTGAGACTGCGGCGAGCGCCGTCCAGGTGATGAACGCGACGACGATGATGCCCACGATCGCCCAGGCCGCCCGCCCGGTACGAAGGAGCGGGCGTCCGTCGGTGGGTGACCTCACGTGTCCTCCTTGGTGTAGGGCGTACGACGACGCCCTTCACATCCTCGCAGGAGCGACCGGTTTTGGCTGGCCGACCCGGAGTGACGTGGTCGTCGCTAGGCTCGGCGACATGGTCGATCGCGGGGACTTCGTGGAGCTGGACATCTCTGCCACCACGGCGGCGGGGGACGACGGGGGCGACGCTCCGGCCGAGGACGACGAGTCCCCGCAGCCGACGCGCCGCCGCCGGTGGCGCGGCGTCGCGATCGTCGTGGGGATCGCGACGGCCGTCGTCGGCGGGCTGTACGTGGGCACCGGCGTCCAGGAGCAGCGGGCGACCGCGGCGCGCCTCGCGGACGGGCACGGGCTCCGGAGTGTGCCGGAGGCGCCCGACACCGTGTGGTCCACCCCGGCTCGCTACGGCGTGCTCCGCGACGACGTCGTGGTCGCCGTCGACGGGTCCGTCGCGCGCGGGCACGACCCGGCGACGGGGGCGGAGCTGTGGTCCTACGACCTCGGGCTCGGGGAGAACCCGAGCTGCGGCGTCGAGTTCGGGTTCCGCGGCGACGAGCTGAGCACCGGAGACCCGCTCGTCTGCCTCTCACGTGCCTTGCCCTACGAGGTCGCGGTCGTCGACGACGGGGAGCTCACGGCGCAGCGGGTGCTCGACCTGCCCGCCGGGGCGAGCGTGGCGCCGGGGCCCGGCGGCAGCCTCGTCGTCGCGCAGGGTGACGGGGACCCCGTCGACGCGACGGTGTTGCTCGACGAGCTCGCGAGCATCGAGGGCCTCGCGCCAGACCCGGACCTCGTCCCGCTCGTCGAGGGCGTCGACGTCGCGGCCCAGGACGCGGTCTCGGACGAGCCCCTGTGGACCCGGCACCTGGAACCGCACGTCGTCGACAACGGCTGGCGTTGCGTCGAGCTCGGGGAGGGTGACGACAGCTATCGGTTCGCCGGTGCCGGAGAGGCGTCGGTCCTCAGCGGGGCGGGGCTGGTCCAGGTCCTCGGGTGCGGGGTGAGCGCCACCCTGTCGGCCGACGGCACCGTGCTGGCCGAGCCTGGGTCCGGCGAGACGGTGGTGCCGCTGCCGGGCGGACTCCTGGCCCGCAACCCCGACCTCATGATCGCGGTGGAACCCGGGCCGTCCGAGGTGCTCGACCGGCAGGGGGAGGTCCTGCACGAGGTCCCGGGGACGATCCTCTCGCCGAGTGCGACCGACGGGACGGGGTCCCCGACGTTCGTCGCCAACGGGTCGCTCCGGGCGTTCGACGGCACCCAGGAGCTGTGGTCGGCGCCCGTCGGGGCCGAGCAGGTGCTGGCGGTGACCGGCCAGGTGGTCGTCGCGGCGACGAGCTACGCGATCCAGGGCCTGGACCGGGAGACCGGGCAGATGCTCTGGGAGCAGGACGTGACGGCGTCCGCGTGGCTGAGCAGCGCGTTCGTCGACGACGAGCGGCTGATCCTGCTCGCCACGGACCAGTCGAACCCGGAGGAGGGTCTCACCCAGACCCTGACGGCCTACGGGCTGCGCGACGGCGAGGTCCGGTGGCAGCAGCCGGTGCCGGACGGCCCCGCCGCGGGGACGAGCGTGCAGGTCGCGGACGGCCGGATGGTGGTCACGGACGGGGCGACGGTCTCGGTCGTCGAATAGCTGACCGCCCTGCGCACCGGGAATGGTTCGGGTGGCCCGAGCGTTGTGGTTGTCCCTCGTCTCGTCCCCTCCAAGGAGGCCCATGTCCCCGTTCGAGCTCCCGTCCCTCGCCGCCCAGGCCGAACGCCTCGCCGCGCTCGGCCTCGTCGAGCGGGGCCTGCCCGGCGCAGCGCTCGACGCCGTGCGGACGTCCGACCGCGCCGCCGCCGGCACGACCGCCGACCAGGACGGGACGAACCCGCTCCTCGTGGTCCACCCCGCCGTCGTCCCCCCGTCCCGGCTGGCTCCGCTGCTGAGCCTGGGCGAGAAGCGCGGGTTCGTCGTCGTGGACATGACCGACGTCGACGACTTCGCCCCGATCGACGGCATCGAGCTGCCGGAGCAGCCGCTCTACACCGTCGGTGCCCCGACGCGGGGCGACGAGATGGCGAACTGGTCGCCGGAGGAGGCGCTCGCAGAGATCACGGGCGCCGGCCGCACACCTCTGACCCTCTCCGAGGGGATCTCCTGGGCGCTGCAGCTCCCGGGCGTCGTCGAGAAGAACCACTGCTTCATGACCATCGGATCCCGGCTGCGCAAGGAGCGTGGGGGACTCGACGCCCGCACGCCCGCGCTCTGGATCTCCGGCGGGACGGGGCGGGACGGCCGGGAGAACCGCGGGGCGCCCAAGGTCGGGTGGTGCTGGGCGCGCAACCGGCACACGTGGCTCGGGTTCGCCTCGACGTCGGGGCGTGCGGAGATCGCCCGGACGTAGACTCGGACGATGCACTGCGCCTACTACGTGGCAGGGCGGTGCCGCTCCTGCACCCTGATCGAGCAGCCGTACCCCGGTCAGCTCGACGACACCCAGCGCCGGACCGCCGAGACCCTCGGAGCGCGGCCAGGCCTGCGGTGGGAGCCACCCCGCGCCAGTGCCGAGGCGGGCTTCCGCAACAAGGGCAAGATCGTCGTCGGCGGGACGGTGCAGGAGCCGACCCTGGGCATCCTGGACGCGGACGGCCACGGCGTGGACCTGCAAGACTGCGCGCTCTACGTCCCGGCGATCCACGACGCGCTCCCCGTGCTCGCCGAGTTCGTGACGCGGGCGCGGCTGGACCCGTACGACGTGCCCGCACGCCGGGGCGAGCTGAAGTTCGTGCTGGTGACGGCCTCGCCGGACGGGCAGCTGATGCTGCGGTTCGTCCTGCGGTCCCAGGAGCCGGTCGCGCGCATCCGCAAGCACCTGCCGTGGCTGCAGGCGGCCCTGCCGGGGCTGCACGTGGCGAGCGTCAACCTGCTGCCCGAGCACAAGGCGGTGACCGAGGGCGAGCGCGAGATCCTGCTCACCGAGGCCGAGACGCTGCGGATGCGCCTCGACGTCGACCTGCACCTGCGGGTCCGCTCGTTCTTCCAGACCAACACGGACGTGGCGCAGGCGCTGTACCGGGCGGCGCGCGAGTGGACCGACGACGTCGTCCCGGCCCGGGTCTGGGACCTGTACTGCGGCGTCGGCGGGTTCGCGCTCCACCTGGCCGGCGCGGGCCGCGAGGTCACGGGCGTCGAGATCAGCGCCGACGCGATCGAGAGCGCGCGGCGCAGCGCCCAGGACGCCGCCCTCGCAGGCGTCGACTTCGAGGCGTCTGACGCCGGGGCGTGGGCGACGACCCGGCTCGCCGCCGGGGAGGGCGGGTCGACGACGAGGCCCGACCTCGTCGTCGTGAACCCGCCACGCCGGGGCATCGGGGAGCTGGCGCCGGCGCTCGAGCACTCCGACGTCCCGTACGTGCTGTACTCGAGCTGCAACCCGACGTCGCTCGCCCGGGACCTGGACGCGATGCCGTCGCTGCGGCCGGTCCGCGCGCAGGTGTTCGACATGTTCCCGCACACCGCGCACGCCGAGGTGCTGACCCTGCTGCGGCGCACTGAGGACGCGGACGGCCCCGCCGACACCCCGGCGCACGGGCAATGGTCTGGCGCATAGCCGCCGATCCGGGATGATGGTGCGGTCCGTAGTTCGTGCCACGTTGGAGCACCACTGATGACAGAACGCCTGGGCCTCGCGCCCTCCACCCGAATCATGCTGTCGATCGCGGCCGCGATCGTCGTGCTCGCGGGCATGCACGCCGCTGAGGGGATCATCGGGCCGATGGCCCTGGCGGCGGTCATCGTCATCATCGTGATGCCGGTGCGTGCGCCGCTGGTGCGCCGCGGCTGGCCGAGCTGGCTCGCCACGACGATGGTGATCGTCGTCGCCTACCTGATCCTCGCCGTCCTGCTCGCGATGCTGGTGTTCGCGGGCGTCCGGTTCGGCAACCTCGTCGCCGACTACTTCGACGACCTCGTGGCGTCCCTCAACTCCGTGGCGGACAGCCTCATCGCGCTCGGGCTGCCCGACGACATCGTGAGCCGCGTGACCGAGTTCTTCGACCCGACGTTCCTCTTCTCGGTCGCGGGCACGGTCAGCGGTGTGCTCACGACGGCGCTGACGGCCTTCTTCTTCGTGCTCGCCTACGCGATCTTCATGTCGGCGGACGCGGCCCAGTACGGCACGGCACGCTCGGCCTTCGGCGCTACCCGCAGCGCGGTGATCGACCGTGCGACGGCGTACAACACCGGCGTGCGCAAGTACTTCGTCGTCAACGCGACGTTCGGCCTGATCGTCGCGGTGGTCGACGGTTTCGCGCTGTGGGCGCTGGGCGTCCCGGCCCCGGTGGTGTGGGCGATCCTCGCGTTCGTCACCAACTTCATCCCGAACATCGGGTTCATCCTCGGCCTCGTCCCGCCGATGATCATGGCGCTCGTGGTCGGCGGATGGCCGCTGGCGCTGGCCGTCGTGGCGCTCTACTGCGTCGTCAACGTCGTCCTGCAGGTGCTGGTGCAGCCCAAGTTCGTCGCGGACTCGGTGAGCCTGTCCCTGACCCTGAGCTTCGTCTCCGTGGTGTTCTGGACTTTCATCATCGGCCCGCTCGGCGCGATCCTCGCCATCCCCCTCACGCTGCTCTTCCGGACCCTCTTCCTCGAGCCGGACCCTGGGTCGGCGTGGTTGCGCTGGCTCTCCGGCGACTACGAGGCGCGCGACCCGAGGCCGGACGGCGAGGGCGACGGGGACGACCCCGTCCTGCCCGCCCCCGACGAGCCGGACCCCGAGCGTGAGGGCGAGCAGGACCTCGCGCTCCCGACCTCGGACTACGACGCCGAGCCGGCCCCGGCGAAGGACCCCGCCTGATCAGGGGCGCAGCCAGGCCAGCCCGCGTGCGGAGACGCTCGTCCCGTCGGGTCGTTCGACGACGGTGAGCAGAACCTCCTCGCACGCGCGGCAGCGCGCCACGATCCCCATCGCGGACGCGAAGACCAGGGCGCGGGCGAGCCGTGCCACGACACCGCAGTGGGCGCAGCGTGCCCGTGCGGTGGTGACGTCGAAGGCGTAGATCCCGGCCAGCGGGCCGGCCAGTGCGTTGCCGTCCAGTGCCATCAGGCACCTCCAAAACGTTCGGTGCGGATGCGTGCGGCGTCGTGCCCGGCGTCGAGAAGCAGCGCGGCCGCCGCCTCGACGAACCCCGTGGGGCCGCAGACGAACACGGCCGGGTCCTGCGACGGACCGAACGTGGACGCGAGGTCGGCCGGGGCGAGCCTGCCCGCCGGTCGTGCGTGGCCGGGCGGCGGCTCGCGGGTGTACACCCACGTCGTGTCGACGCCGGCGGAAGCCGACAGCTCCTCCGCGAAGAACGCGTCGGCCACCGATCGCACGGAGTACGTCAGACGGAACGGGGCCGTCGACGCGGCCCGACGTCGGGCCCGGACCATCGCGGCGAGCGGGACGATCCCCGAGCCGCCAGCGATCAGCTGCACCGGCTCGACGTTCTCGGGCCGCCAGACGAAGAACCCGCCGAGCGGGCCGCGGACCTCCATCTGGTCGCCCACCTCGAGGACGTCCACGAGGTAGGGCGAGACCTCGCCGTCGTCCACCCGGTCCACCGCGAGCTCGACGACGTCGTCGAGCGCCGTGTCCGCCAGCGAGTACGACCGCACGGCCTGGTACCCGTCATCGGCCGTCAGCCTCAGGTCGACGTGCTGCCCGGCGAGCGCCCCGCGGAACCCCGGGACGCGGAGCGTGATCGCGCGGGCGCTCGCGGTCACCTCGACGATCTCGGTCACCTCGGCGACGAGCCAGGTCATGCGTACCTCTGCTCGAGCCAGGGGTCCCCGTAGAGGTGGTACCCGTTCTGCTCCCAGAAGCCGGGTTCCTCGTGCTCCTGCATCACGAAGCCGCGCACCCACTTAGCGGATTTCCAGAAGTAGAGGTGCGGGACGATCAGCCGGACGGGGCCGCCATGCAGCGGGGCGAGCGGCTCTCCGCCGTGCTCGAAGGCGATCCACGCCTTGCCGTCGAGCAGGTCCTCGAGCGGCAGGTTGGTGGTGTACCCGCCGTAGGAGTGCACCATGACGAACTCCGCCTCGGACTCGACGTCCTCGAAGAACGCGTCGACGCTGACGCCGCGCCACTGGGTGTCGAACCGGGACCACCGTGTGACGCAGTGGATGTCGGTGGTCACGTCCTCGACGGGCATCGCCATGAGGGCTGCCCAGTCCCACCGACGTACTTCGCCGGACTCGGTGTGGACGGAGAACTGCCAGTGGGCCTCGTCCACGTTCGGTGTGGGGCCGGCGGAGAGCACGGGGAAGTCCTCGGTGAGGAACTGTCCGGGCGGCAGGGGCTTCTCGGCGGGTGCGCGGCGGCCGCCGAACCCGCGGGTGGTGATGGCCATGGGGCCTCCTCAGGCTGGGTCCTGCCAGTCTCGCCCCGGATCTCGGACGGCGCGCGGTGGGCGCCGTATCGGTTTCACCCTCGCCAAGGCTTGTCTTCGTTGTGATCTGCATCACACTGAAATGACAGGGCGGCGCGCGTGGCCGCGTGCACCGCGACGAGGGGAGCGGCAGTGGGACACGTGCGAGGAGTGCGGACGACAGCAGCAGCGTGCGGTGTGGCGGCGGTGATCGCCGGCCTCGGCGGGTGCGCCAACCCGCTCGACGAGCTCAGTGAGTCCGGTGTCGAGAAGATCGTCGAGGAGGGGCTGAACTCCGCGGACGGCGAGGGCGACAGCGACGTCGACCTCGGCATCGGCGGGAGCGCCGACCTGCCCGACGACTGGCCCGCGGAGATCCCGGCGCCCGCCGGCAACGTGGTCATGTCCACCAAGATCGACGGCTCGTGGACGGCCTCCATCTCGACCGACACGGCCGGCGTCGAGGCGTACCTCGCCGAGCTGGAGAGCAGCGGGTTCGTCAGCGGCGACGAGATCGACCTGGGCGGGATGACGAGCGCGACCTACTCGGCGTCGGGCCCGTACGCGGTGACGGTCAGCTCGATCACCGACGACGAGGCCGCCGAGGTCGTCATGAACGTGATGGTGCTCCCGGACGAGCAGGTCGAGTAGCGGCTATGCCTCGTCGCGCGCGGCGCGCTCGACCAGCACCATCGTCTCCTCCAGGGTGGCGGGGACCTCCTCGAGGCGGGCCTCGACGCCTGCGTCGCGCAGCGCCGCCGACACCTCGTCGGGGGCGGTGCCCGCCACGCGGCTGGTGCGGCCCGAGAGGACGACCGGAAGATCTGCGTCGCCGAGCGCGGCGAACGCCCCCGCCCAGTCGTCGGCGTGGACGACGACGGCGCGCGTGCCCGAGGTGATCTCCGCCGTCGTGCCTGCCGCGACCTTCTTGCCGCGCGACATCATCACGAGCCGGCTGCACTGCTCCGCCTCCTGCATGTAGTGCGTGGTCACGAGCACGGCGACGCCGTTCTCCGCCTGCTCGTGGATCGTGTCCCAGAGCCGGGCCCGGGCGAGCGGGTCGACGCCGGACGTGGGCTCGTCCAGGATCAGCAGGGTCGGCCGGTGCAGCAGCGCGCAGTGGAACGCGAGCTGGCGTTGCCTGCCGAGTCCGATTGATGCTGCCTGTCGGTCGCGGACCTCGGCGAGCGTCGGTGGGAGCGGGGGTAGGTCGTCGACGCCGAATGCCTCGGCGACGAACGCGACGTTCTGGTCCACCGTGAGCTCCAGGTAGAGCCCCAGGCCCTGCGGGACGTAGCCCAGCGCGTGCCGGTCGGATGACGCGGGCGCGGACCCGAACACCTCGGCGCGGCCGTCGGTGGCCACCTCGAGCCCGAGGAGGACGCGGAGCAGCGTCGTCTTGCCCGCGCCGTTGGCCCCGAGCAGCCCCACGATCTCGCCCGGCTCCAGCCGGAGCGAGACGTCGTCGACGGCGGTGAACTCCCCGAACTTCTTGGTGATGTTCTCGGCGACGACGACGGCGCTCATCGGTGGTCCTCCTGCGTCCGGGCGAGGCTCAGCGCGATCAACGCGTCCTCGAGGTCGGGGGTGATCTCGTCCCCCGGGGCGGTCTCGCCCGGAGGTGTCCAGGTGTGGAACGCCGTGCCGCGGCGCCACGTCCGGCGGCCCGCGGGCCGGTGGTCGGTGGCCGAGACCGTTCCCGGGACCTCGTGCACGACGGCGGTCGGGTCGCCGGCGGTCAGCACGGTGCCCGCGTCGAGGGCGACCACGGTGGAGGCACGCTCGGCCTCGTCCAGGTACGTCGTCGTCATCCCCACGGCGGTGCCGCGCGCCGCGGCCTGGGTGACCAGGCGCCACAGCTCGACGCGGCTGACCGGGTCGACGCCGGTGCTCGGCTCGTCGAGCAGGAGCAGGCGGGGGCGGTGCAGCATCGCCATGCAGAAGCCGAGCTTCTGTCGCATCCCGCCGGAGAGCTCGCTCCCGAGCCGGGACGTGGCGTGCGTCAGTGCGGCGGTCTCGAGGAGCTCGTCGCCGCGCTCGCGGATCGTGGCCGCAGACATCCCGTAGGCGACCCCGGCGAACTCCAGGTTCTGGCGGACGCTGAGCGCCGGCCAGACACCCGACGTCGAGGGTTGGTAGCCGACCTCGGTGAGGTCCGGGACGTCCGCGGCCCCGCCGTCGAGCGGGACGCGGCGCAGCAGGGCGCGCACGAGCGTGGTCTTCCCGGCGCCGTCACCCCCGACGATCGAGGTGACGCGCCCCTCGGGCAGGTCCAGGCCGACGTCGTCGAGCGCCGTCGTGGCGCCGAACCGGACCGTGACGTGCCGGGCGCCCCACATCAGCGGGCCTTCGCGGGGGCGAGGTCGCGGCGCAGGCGGACGACGGCAGTACCGAAGATGACGACGGCCATCAGGACGAGGACGGCGAGCGACGGCCAGAGGTAGCTCCACGAGGAGTCCCGCAGCATGATCCCCTGCGAGATCTTGGTGAAGTACGTCAGCGGCAGGAGGTACCCGATCCACCGGACCCCGGCCGCCATCGCCTCGAGCGGGAAGATCATGCCGGAGAGCAGCACCTGGGGGAGCAGGGTCATCATCGCGACCTGCACGGCCTGCCCGGTGGTCTGCGAAACGGTGGAGATCAGCACGCCGATGCCGAGGACGACGAAGAGGAAGATCGCGGCGCCCAGGACGAACGCGGTGACGCTGCCGTTGAACGGGACGTCGAACACCCACATGCCGAGCGCGGTGATGATCACCATGTCGACGCAGGCGAGGATGAAGTAGGGCGTGATCTTGCCGATGATCACCGAGGCGGACGAGAACGGCATGACCGCGAGCTGCTCGAGCGTCCCCTGCTCGCGCTCCCGGACCAGCCCGATGCTCGTGATGATGGTGCCGATGAACGTCAGGATCAGCCCGATCAGGGCGGGGACCATCACCCACGAGGTCTCGAGGTCGGGGTTGTAGAGGATCTCGGAGTCCACCGCGTCGCCCAGGCCCGCGACGATCACGTTGGCCGTCTGGGCCGCGAAGAGGTTCGAGCCGTCGATGAGGACGGTCGGCCTGTCCGACGGCGAGGCGTCGCCGGTCAGGATCGCCATGTCGACCTCGTCGTCGGCGAGCTGGTCGCGCACCTGCGCCCCGGTCCCGTCCTCGTCGACGGTGGTGAGGTCGAGCTGGTCGGAGGCGTCCGGCGACCGGGAGACGAGCTGTTCCGCCTGGCTCGCGTCGGAGCCGACGACGGAGACCGTGAGCGTGTCGATCGTGAAGTTGGCGGCGAACCCGAAGATGATCAGCAGCATCAGCGGCAGCCCGATCAGCATGGCGAGCGTGCGCTTGTCGCGCCTCAGCTCGCGAAACTCCTTGATGATCATTGCGCGCATGGTCGCTCCCGTGGACTAATTCATCGCTCGTTGAATCTAAGGTAGCGGCTCTGCCTCGAGGCGTCGAACCCGCCCGACGGCGTGTCGTCCCGGAGGGGTGCGTCGGGCAGGCGGCGGAGGCGTGTCCCCCAAGACGTGACGGCCCCCTTTGGTCATTCGCCTGAAGGAAATGGACTCCAGGGGTGAAATGTGTGCCACGGGTAGCGGTTCGACATGACTTCTCTACGCTGACAATTGTCCGTAGTGAAAAGGAATCAACAAGGGGGCAGTCATGTCGCTCGTCGAGTCGGTCAAGTCGGTCTTCTCCAAATACGCGACCTTCTCCGGGCGTGCGCGCCGCTCCGAGTACTGGTGGTACTCGCTCGTGATCTTCATCCTGTCCGCGATCGTGGGCGGGATCGGCAACGACATCCTCACCTTCGTCTTCAGCCTGGTGATCCTTGTGCCGACGCTCGCCGTGGGTGTCCGCCGGTTGCACGACACGGGGCGCACCGGATGGTGGATTCTGATCGGCCTCATCCCTGTCATCGGGACCATCGTCTTGATCATCTTCTTCGTCCAGGACAGCGAGTCCGGCTCGAACCAGTACGGCCCGTCGCCGAAGGGCGCGGGGGCCAAGACGGCCTAGGGTCGACGGCTCCTCTCTTCACACGCACACGAACGGCCGGGTACCCGCGGGTGCCCGGCCGTTCGCGTGACCGACGGGCGCGTGACCGAGGGGCGTGCGGCCGTCGGTGGGCCGGTGCACGATGGGCGACACGGATCACCAGCGCTCGACCACCGACCCGATGCGGAGCCTGACATGCGACTGACCGTGCACACGTTCCTGACCCTCGACGGGGTGATGCAGGGTCCGGGCGGACCCGAGGAGGACACGAGCGGGGGATTCACCGCGGGCGGCTGGATGACGGCGTTCGGCGGGCCCGACTTCGGCGCGGTCGTCGACTCGTGGTTCACCCGGACGGCGGCCCTGCTGCTGGGCCGCACGACGTACCAGGCGTTCGCCGGGTTCTGGCCCCAGGTCACCGACCCGGAGAACACCGTGGCCGCGGCCATCAACGCCATGCCCAAGCACGTCGTCTCGACGACCCTGCCCGAGCAGGACTGGACCGGAACCCGGGTGGTCCGCCCCGCCGACGGCGGCGCCGTCGAGCAGGTGCGGCAGATCCTCGACGCCGGCGGCCCGGACGACGAGCTCCAGGTGCACGGCAGCCACCGGCTGGCCCGCACCCTGCACGACGCCGGGCTCGTCGACGAGTACCGGCTCCTGACGTTCCCGGTGGTGCTGGGCCAGGGCAAGCGCCTCTTCGACACCGGGTCAGCCCCGAGCGGGTTCCAGGTGGTCGAGACGGCGGTCGTCGACGACGTCGCGACCTATCACGTGCTGCGCCCGGTCCCGCTGGACGCTCCGCGGGAGTTCGCCGTCGAGGACGGGCGCGAGGTCACCCGGTAGCGGGTGACCTCGCGCGCCGGCCGACGAGCTAACCGACGAGTCGCGCGGACGCCTCGCGGACGGCGTCGAGCTCGCCGTCGAGGGTGACGGTGACGTCGCCGATGAGGTCCGCGAGCAGGACCCGGACCGGCGCGCCCGTGCACGGCACCTCGGTCCGTGACGACTCGACGCCGTCGACCGAGACGACGGCCTCGAGCTGGGTCCCGAACGGCGCGGCACACTCGGCGTGCAGCGTCGCCCCGCGGGTGGCCGCGACGTCGGCCCGGAGAGCCTGCTCCTCGAGGTCCGGGGTCAGGACGGCGGAGGCGAGCAAGACGTCGAGGTCCGGCTGGTCGGAGGTGACCGTGCCGTCGGTGCCGAGCGTCAGAGCGTCGCAGGGTCCGTCACAGCCCCAGATCCCGTGGCCCGTTCCCTTCCGGATCGCGACCACGTCGTCGACCTGCGCCTCGCCGAGTGCGGCGGCGAACACCGAGATGTCGTAGAAGCCGTACGGGTCGCGCACCGTCGGGATCGGGAGCGACTCGGCGTAGATCTGCTGCTGGAACGCCTCGAACTCCTCAAAGTCACGCGTGGTGTCCCACTCTGGCGTCCCGACACCGTCCCAGATCCGCAGACCCACCTCGTCGGCCGGTCCGATGCCGCCGACGATGACGCTCTCGGCACCGTCCGGACTGACCAGAGTGACGAAGGCACCCTGGTTGTCCGAGATGCGCGTCATCCCGCCCAGACCTGCCGAGTCGGCACGCCCGCGCTCGTAGAGCTGTTCGAGCCCCGCCGCGTCGGTCGACCAGACCTCGAGGTTCGGGAACTGCTGGTCGTCGGCCGGGAACGTGACGACGAACCGCTCGTCCGTCCCGACCCACGAGTCGAGGCCCAGGTCGAGGACGACCGTGCCGTCCGAGAGCTCGGACCCGACGGCCTTGTCGGTGGCGACGACGCCGTCGACGTCGACGAGCACGGGCTGCTCGCCGGCCCGGAGCACGTCGCCGCCCAGCGTCGCCGCGGCCGGGGCGCTCTCCGTCGTCTGGTCGAACAGCCCGCCGGGGACGGCGATCGCCGCACCCATCACGGCACAGGCGGCCACGGCGACACCGGCGGTGCCGAACGTGCGCCGCGTGTGCGTCCTGAGGCTGGCGTGCAGGACGTCGTCGGGGTCGAGGGTCGAGCGGACGGGCTGGGACTGCACGCTCGCGCGGAGCCGCGCTGCGAAGTCGTCGGTCATGAGAGCTCTCCTTCGAGAACGGTGCGGAGCCGGCCGAGGGCACGGGCGGCGGTGGACTTGACGGTGCCGACCGGCATGCCGAGCTCGGCGGCGACCTGGTTGGCAGGGAGGTCGAGCAGGTGGCGGAGCACGATGACGCGGCGCTGCTTCACGGGCAAGGTCAGGAGGGCACGCACGACGGCGTCCCGGTCGTGGACCCGCGGGCCGTGGTCCGTCCCCGTGTACCGGTGGTCCGGCACGTGCGACTCGGTGCTCTGGTCGGTCAGGATCTCGCGCCGTGTCCGGCGCCAGGTGTCGATGCGGAGGTTGGCGAGCGTGCGCCGGGCGTACGCGAACGGGTCGCCGTCGGACGCGCGGCCCCAGTGCCGCCACATCCGCTCGTAGGTCTGCTGCACGAGCTCCTCGGCGCGGTGGTGGTCGCCCGTGAGCAGGTAGGCGATCCCGGTGAGGCGGTCCTGCGAGCCGCGGACGAAGGACACGAACTCCTCACCGCGGCTCGCGACGTGGGATCGCACTGGGATGGAGGTGGGGGGTGCGCCGAGCGCAGCGTCGTTCGTGGTCATCTCGCCCCCGTCGTCGGTCTCATACCCTCAACACGCACGAGGACGGTGAAAAGGTTCCGTCCGGTGCACGGTTCGAGTGAACCGCAGGTCGCGCGGAGGCGCCGAGCGGCTACTGCGCGAGGCGGCCGCGTCGTACCAGGTGCGTGGGGACCACGACGGACCGCGACGGGCCGGACGGGTCCGCGAGCCGTGCGAGCAGCTGATCCGCGGCCCGGCGGCCCATCTCGGCGGCGTCGTACGCGACGACGCTCACGCCGAGGGCGTCGGCCAGCTCGAAGTCGTCGAACCCGACCAGGGTCACGTCGAGCGGGATGCCCGCGGCCCGCACGACGGCGGCGCTCGCCCGGTTGTCCCCGGCCAGAACCGCAGTCGGTCGAGGCTCCGCCGACAGGAGGTGCAGCGCGGCGGCGTCGAGATCCTCGGCGTGCGGGCCGACGTGCTCCAGAGCCGGGTCCGGGTCGAGTCCCGCCCCGGTGAGCCCGCGGCGGTAGCCGGCGAGGCGTTCCTGCTGCGTCGCGAGCGACCCGTTGGTCCCGAGGAAGCCGATCCGCCGGTGACCCGCGGACGCGAGGGCGCGTACGGCGTCGTACGCCCCGTGCTCGTTGTCCAGCACGACGGAGTCCGCGACCAGGCCGTGCGCCTGCCGGTCGACGGCGACGACGGGAGTGCCGAGACGCTGCTCCGCCTCGAGGTACGACTGGTCCGCCGCGGCCGGCACGAGCAAGAGCCCGCGCACCCGCTCCGCCAGGAGCGCGTCGACGACGGTGCGCTCGACGTCGGGATCATCTTCCGCCGCGGCGATCACGAGCGTCAGCCCGTGTGCCGCGAGCACACGCTCGACCCCGCCGGCGACAGCCGCGTAGAAGGGATTGCCGAGATCGCCCACCACGAACCCGACGGTGGTCGAGACCCCACCCGCGCGAAGCGACCGGGCGAGCCGGTTGGGACGGAACTGCAGGCGCTGCGCGGCGTCGAGCACCGCCGTCCGGGTGGCCGGCGCGACGTTCGGCTCGCCCGAGACGACGCGTGAGACCGTTTTGGCGCTGACGCCGGCCGCGCGCGCGACGTCCGCGAGAGTTGCACGGGGGCCGCGTCGGTCGGCGCTCGCGGTCACGGGGTCGGCGCTCGGCATCCCGTGAGCGTACCGGGATCGGCGCTGGGACGGTCTGCGTCGTCGGTCCGGCGAGGTACGGGCGTGCCGGCCGAGTGGCGCGACCGCACCGCCCGCGCGGTGGCCGGCCGGGCGGCCACCGCGCGGGCAGGGTCTACAGCAGGGTGAGGCGGTCGACGGCGAACTCTCCGGCGTTGACGAAGATCAGGAGGTCGTGGACGTCGGTGAGCGTCGACGTGTCGCAGCCGAGGTCGGCGATGTCGACGGAGACGGTGTCCTCGCTGCCGGGCTCGACCCAGACGTACGGCGACTGGCACCAGGCCCAGTCGTCGCCGGAGCGCACCGCGAGCGCGACGGAGGTGCCGACGTCGGCCGTGCGGACGTCGAGCTCGAGCGCCGCCCGGTCGCTGAGGTCGAGCGGCTCGTCGAACTCGGGCGACCCGAACCAGGCGCCGTTCGAGCTGATCGCGAGCGAGGAGTCACCGTCGGTGGCCCAGTCTCCGGACGTCGTCAGCGAGCCGGGGTCGGACTGCCAGGTGGCCGGGACCCAGCCCTCGGTGCCCGACTCCCACGAGCCGAGGACCACGGGAGCGCCCGGGACGGGCTTGACCGTCACCGTCAGGACCGCCGACGTGCTGCGGCGGAGCCTGTCCTTGACGGTGTACGGGACCGTCAGCGTTCCGGTGAACCCCTCGTCGGGCTGCACGTCGACGACGCCGGCCGCGGAGATGCGGGCGGACCCGCCCTCGAGGTCGACCTCGGTCTGACGCCCGGGCGCGTCCGAGAGGTCGAGCGTGCGGTCCGAGACCGTCGAGACGAAGGCGACGTCGTTGGCGAGCACGTCGACGGACGCGACCTGACCGGTCTCGACGACGACGGTGTCGTGGTCCGCGATCGGGCCGGGAATGCGGTGCTGGTCGGGCCACGGCACGAGCGAGGCGTGGGTGGAGACGAGCTCGCAGACCGGGCTCGGGCAGTAGACCGTGAATCCGTCGTAGTCGGCATAGAGCGTGCCGTCGTCCTGCTCGGCGGTCAGCGTCCAGTACAGGGCGCCGTCCACGCCCCAGCGCCGGACGTCGGCGAGCCAGTCGGCGTAGACCGGCATGCGGGTGGCCTTGTCGATCACCCCGAATTCCCCGAGGTACACCGGCTTGCGAAGCTTGGCGGCCTCGAGCGCGTGCTGCCGGATCCAGCCGCCGCCCCACTCGGACGTGGTCCTCCAGTGGTCGGGGTAGAGGTGCATCGACATCATGTCGATGTCCGGGAGCGCGGCGAGCGCGACGGTGTCGACACCGTCGGCGCAGTCCTCGCCGAAGTCGGGCCCGTAGCCGGACTCGCCGTACCGGTCGTCCATCACGCGCTCGTTCTCGTCGCGGCAGAAGAAGCCTTCGTCGCCCGCGGTGAGCAGGTGTCGGGCGTCGACCGACTTCACGTGGGCGCTCATCTCGGCCGCCCACGTCGTGATGGTGTCGGCGTCGCAGTCGCCGTCCGGGTACGCCCCGGCGCTGGTGCAGCGGGGCTCGTTGGCGAGCTCCCAGGCCATGATCGTCGGGTCGTCCTTGTAGGCGACCCCCGTCACGGTGTTGACGCGGTTGAGCAGGGTGGAGACCCAGTCCTTGTACCAGCCGCGGATCTGCGGGTCGGTGTAGAAGTCCGCGTGGGAGTCGCCTCCGGCCCAGCGCACGTACTGGTCCATGCCGCCGAACGCGTTCCAGTTGTTGGTGAACGGGATGACGAGGCGCAGGCCCCGCTCCCCGGCGGCCGCGACGACGTGGTCGAGGCGTTCGAGCCCGTCGGCCCCCTCGTTGACGACGGGGCGGCCCTCGTCCTCGTCCCAGGCCTGGTACCAGACGCCCTCGAAGTTCTGGTGCACGGAGCCGGAGCCGTCGGGGTTCTGGAAGTCCTGGAACCCCCAGGTCCGGACGACGTCGAACCCGGCCTCGGCGGCGTCGTCAAGGACCGCGTCGGCCATCTCGGGCGACTTGTACCCGAGGTAGTAGTTGTTGGTGCCGGCGAACTCGAAGGTCTTGCCGTCGAGGACGAGGCGTGCCCCCTTCGTCTCGACGAAGCCGTCGGAGTCCCCGGATTTCTTGGCGGCCGGGCTCGTGACGGTGGGTGTCGTCGAGGTCGGCGCGGCGGACGGTGCGGAGGCCGTCGCCGTGGTGGCCGTGGCGGTCAGCAGCAGCGCTGACGCGACGGCCCCGGCGGCCAGTGCCCGTGCTCGGGCCCGTGGTCGGTACATGGTTCTCCCCTCGTGGGCGCCGCCTCGTTGCGGCGCGCTCTTCATCTGAGTGCATTAAGCGCTTAATGTCAACGCTGACATGTACGATGGTCGACGACGGCGCCCCGGTGGTGCCCGACATCGACGTCGACACACGTGAGGACCTGAGCGCGCATGACCCCTTGGACCGACCAGGCCGACCACCGCAGCTGGCTGACCCGCGAGCGCCTGCGCCTGCTGGAGTTCGGCCGCGACGTCGTCGCCCCGGCGGGCGGGGCCGCGTGGCTCGACGAGCACGGCGTCCCCGCCCTCGACCGCGGCGTCCAGACCTGGATCACGGCCCGCACCGTCCACACGTTCGGACTGGGCGCGATGCTCGGAGTGCCCGGCAGCGCGCGGATCGCCCGCGGGGCGCTCGCGGGCCTGACCGGCCTCCTGCGCGACGGGGAGCACGGCGGGTGGCTCGCCCACGTCGACGCCGACGGCACGCCGGTCGACGACTCCAAGCAGTGCTACCAGCACGCGTTCGTCGTGCTCGCGGCGTCCACCGCGACGGCCGCCGGGTTGTCCGGCGGCCAGGAGCTGCTCGACGAGGCCACCGCCGTCTTCCTCGAGCGGTTCTGGGACGAGGACGCAGGGATGTGCGTCGACGCGTGGGACCGCACCTTCACCGAGCTCGACGGGTACCGAGGCGTCAACGGCAACATGCACGCGGTCGAGGCGATGCTCGCCGCAGGGGACGTCACCGGCGACCGCGCCTGGTACGCCCGCGCCCGGCGCATCGCCCGGCGGGTGGCGGAGAACGCCGCCGCGCACGAGTGGCGGATCCCGGAGCACTACGACGCCGCGTGGACCCCGGAGCTCGACCTCAACCGCGAGCGCCCGGACGACCCGTTCAAGCCCTTCGGCGCCACGGTCGGCCACGGGTTCGAGTGGTCGCGGCTCTTCCTCCACATCGACGCGAGCCTGGGGACGGACGAGCTGTTGCCCGCTGCCCGCAACCTCTTCGACCGCGCGCAGCACGACGGCTGGTCCGTCGACGGCGCCGAGGGCTTCGTCTACACCACCGACTGGGAGGGCGCGCCGGTGGTCCGCGACCGGATGCACTGGGTCGCGGCCGAGGCCGCCGCGGCAGCGGCGACGCTGCACACGCGCACGGGTGAGGAGCACTACGCCCAGGCGTACGCGACGTGGTGGGACAACATCGCCGACACGCTCGTCGACCGCGAGAACGGCTCGTGGCACCACCAGCTCGACCCCGCGAACTCGCCTGTCGCCACCGTGTGGCCCGGCAAGCCCGACCTGTACCACGCGGTCCAGTCGACGCTGCTGCCCGTGGCCCCGCTCAGCCCCGGGCTCGCGGTCGCTGCGCGCGACGGCCTGATCGGTGCGCGTACCGCGGAGGCGGGCCGATGACCCGCGTCGTCGTGGTCGGCGAGGCGCTGGTCGACGTCGTCCACCGCACCGACGGTTCCGTCGAGGAGCTGCCGGGCGGCAGCCCTGCCAACGTCGCGATCACCCTCGGTCGCCTCGGCCGGTCTCCGCGCCTGGCGACCTGCCTGGGCGACGACGAGCGGGGCCGGACCGTCCGCGCATGGCTGGGGGAGTCGGACGTGGAGGTCCTGGCGACGCCGGTCGGGCGCACCTCGACCGCCCGCGCCCACCTCGACGCCGACGGCGCGGCGACCTACGACTTCGACCTCGCCTGGGACCTCGGGGCGGGCGTCGTGCCCGCGGGCGACGTGCTGCACGTCGGGTCGATCGCTGCCCTGCTCGAGCCGGGGGCGTCGGCGGTCCTGGACGCCGTGCGGTCGGCGCCTGGCCTTGTGTCCTACGACCCGAACGCACGTCCGACGATCACCCCCGACCGGGCGGCGGCCTGCGCGCGGGTCGAGGAGATCGTCGCGCTCTCCGGGATCGTCAAGGTCAGCGACGAGGACCTTGCCTGGCTGCGCCCCGACGAGGCACCCGCCGACGTCGCGGCCCGCTGGTCGACGATCGGCCCGGCGGTGGTCGTCATGACCGCCGGCGGCGACGGCTCGGTGATCTTCCGTGCCGGGACCGAGGCCGCCCGCGTCCCCGTCCCGCGGGTCGACGTCGTGGACACGGTCGGGGCCGGCGACACGTACACGGGCGCACTCCTCGACGGCCTGGTCGAGCTCGACCTCACCACCGTCGACGCGCTACGGGCCGCCCCCGACGCCGAGATCGTCGCGGTCTGCACGCATGCGGCGGCAGCCGCGGCCGTGACCGTCTCGCGCGCCGGGGCGAACCCGCCGCGGCGCGCCGAGCTCGGCCGCGCCGTGCGCTGACGCCGGACCGTGACAAGCGCCGAGCGAATCGGTGCCAGTACCCTCGGTCTACCGGGGCCACGCCGGGTCGACGAGGGAGTTCACGTGCGGCGCATCACCATCGCGGACATCGCCCGGGAGGCAGGAGTCTCCACGGGTGCGGTGTCGTACGCGCTGAACGGGCGTCCGGGCGTCTCGGAGGAGACCCGGGCCCGCGTCGTCGCCGTCGCGAACCAGCTCGGCTGGGAGCCGAGCTCGGCCGCGCGCTCGCTGTCCGGAGCGCCGACGCAGACGGTCGGGCTGGTGCTGGCGCGGCATCCCAGCACGCTCGGGGTCGAGTCGTTCTATATGCAGTTCATCGCCGGGATCGAGTCCGAGTTCGCGCCGCGCTCGTACGCGCTGCTCCTGCAGGTGGTCCCCGATCTCGAGGCCGAGCTCGAGACGTACCGCCGCTGGCGCGCTGCCCGGCGCGTCGACGGCGTCGTCCTCGTGGACCCGCGCCAGGACGACCCGCGCATCGAGGTGCTGAGCCGGCCGGACGCGCTGCCAGCCGTCGTCGTCGGCGACTCGTCCCTCGCTGGCGACCTGCCGAACGTGTGGACGGACGACGCGGCGGCGGTCCGTGAGTCGGTGCGGTACCTGTATGCGGCCGGTCACCGTCGGATCGCCCGCGTCGGAGGCCTCCAGGAGCTGGGCCACACCCACATCCGCGACGTCGCGTTCCGCGAGGAGGTCGAGTCGTTGGGCATCGAGGGGCCGCTCGAGCGGACCGACTACACCACGGGGTCCGGTGCCGACGCGACACGCCGTCTGCTGACGTCGGTCGACCGGCCGACGGCCGTCGTCTACGACAACGACGTGATGGCGCTGGCCGCGATGGGGGTCGCGGCCGAGCTCGGCGTGCGGGTCCCGGAGGACCTCTCGATCATCGCGTGGGACGACTCGCCGTTGTGCCAGGCCACCTACCCTCCGCTGTCCGCGCTCAGCCACGACGTGACCAGTTTCGGGGCGCACGTCGCCCGGCGGCTCTTCGACCGGATCGACGGCGTCCGGGGCGGCAGCTTCCTGGACTCCACGCCGACGCTGCGCCCTCGGGGCACCACGAGCCCGGTCCGCGCCTAGCGGTCGGAGGGGCGGGCAGAGGCCGGCGGCCACCCGGCCCTTCCGGTTTTCGCCACCGGCGGTCCTGTGCCGGGCTCTCGCGCCTGCACCGATGCTGGATCGTGACCTGACAACGTTGACACACGTTCACTTAAGCGGTTAACTGATGATCAGCAACACAGCCTGGCGATCATGGTCAGGCTCGGCGGGCAGGCCGGGAATCTTCCGTGCCGAGGGCAAATCTACGGTCGCAGCGATGCGTTGTGGATCACTTAACCGCTTCGTTCAGTCAATGACGACAGGAGACATGGAAATGAAGCTCAAGCACAGTGCCGGCTTCGCAGCCGCAGGCGTGCTCGCGATGGCGCTCACGGCCTGCAGCAGCGGCAGCGACAGCGGTGACGACGCAGCGGAGAGCGGCGACGGCGCGATCAGCGGCGACATCACGGTCCTGACCAACCGCACCGACCTGATCGACACGACGTTCCAGGACTACAAGAACACGTTCGAGTCCGAGTACCCGGACGTCAACGTCGAGTTCGAGGGCATCACGGACTACGAGGGTGACGTCTCGATCCGCCTCAACACGCAGGACTTCGGTGACGTCCTGCTGATCCCGAACACGGTCAGCAAGGACCAGCTCCCGAACTTCTTCGCGCCCCTCGGCAGCGTGGACGAGGTCTCCGAGACCTACCGGTTCGTCTCCGAGCAGGCCTATGAGGACCAGGCCTACGGCGTCGCCATCACCGGCAACGCCCAGGGCTACGTCATCAACAAGAAGGTGTGGGAGGAGGCCGGGATCACCGAGGCCCCGACCACGCCCGAGGAGTTCGTCGACGCGCTCCAGGCGATCGCCGACTCCACCGACGCGACCCCGTACTACACCAACTACGCGGACGGCTGGCCGCTCAGCCAGTGGCAGGGCAACCGCGGCGTGATCGCGGGCCCCGAGACCGAGCAGATCCTCGCCGACACGGACGAACCCTGGACGGAGGGTGAGGAGCAGTACGCGATCGACTCGCTGCTCTACGACGTCGTGGACGCCGGCCTGAGCGAGGACGACCCGACCACCACCAACTGGGAGGAGTCGAAGACCCTGCTGGGCTCCGGCGAGGTCGCCACGATGGTGCTCGGATCCTGGGCCGTGACCCAGGTCCAGGACGCGGCCGAGGCCGCCGGCGGCAGTCCCGACGACATCGCCTACTGGCCGATGCCGTTCCAGGTCGACGGGTCGTTCCACTCCACGATCGGCGGCGACTACAAGAACGCCGTCAGCAAGTACTCGGAGAACCCCGAGGCTGCGCGCGCCTGGGTCGACTGGTTCGCCCAGGAGTCCGGCTACGCCGAGTCGCAGGGCGGCCTCGCGCCGACCGTCGAGGGCGAGCTGCCGTCCACGCTCTCCGAGTTCGAGTCGCTCGGTGTCGAGTTCGTCGAGATCGACCCGGCCCCGGCCGGCGAGGAGACCGCGCTCTCGGACATCTACGACACGGCCGAGATCGACCTGTGGGGCAACGTCTACCGCCAGAAGATGATCGACACCGCCCGCGGTGCCGCCGACGGCGACAAGGCCTCGTACTTCGACAGCCTCAACGAGCGCTGGTCGGCAGCACGCGCCGAGGTCGGCTGACCTTCCGCTCCGACCACGGGTGGCCCCCGCAGCATCCGGGGGCCACCCACCCTTCGTGAAAGGACCACTGATGTCAGTGTCGACCGGTGCCGACGTGCGGATGCGGCAGGGAACCAACCGCCGAGGGCTCCAGCCCCGCAGGCGTGGCGCCCGCAAGCCGCGTCAGGTCTTGACCCCGTGGCTGTTCCTCGTCGCGCCGGTCGTCCTGCTCGTGCTGTTCACCTACGTGCCGGTGACCAACATGGTCTGGTACAGCTTCACGAACTGGGACGGCCTGGACCCCGTCAAAGAGCCTGTCGGGTGGACGAACTACGTCGAGATCTTCACGCGGCCGGAGATCTTCCAGGTCTTCTTCGTCAGCCTCTACTACGTGCTCGGCGCGTTCGTCCAGCTCGCCCTCGCGCTCTACTTCGCCACGATCCTCAGCTTCTCGACGTGGTTCAAGAACTTCTTCAAGGGCATCCTCTTCTTCCCGTACCTGCTCAACGGCGTCGCGATCGGGCTCGTCTTCCTGTACTTCTTCCGGCCGGACGGCACGCTCGACGCCCTGCTCTCGCTCGTCGGCGTGAACGAGCCGCCGCAGTGGCTCGGCAACCCCGACATCGTGAACGTGTCGCTCGCCTCGACGTCGGTCTGGCGCTACATGGGCCTGAACTTCGTCCTGTTCCTCGGCGCGATCCAGTCGATCCCCGAGGAGCTCTACGAGGCCGCAGAGCTCGACGGTGCCGGCAGCTGGGACAAGTTCCGCAGCATCATCCTGCCGGGCATCCGGCAGATCGTCGGGCTCTCCGTGATCCTGGCGATCTCTGGCGCACTGAGCGTCTTCGAGATCCCCTACATCATGACCGGCGGCGCCAACGGCACCGAGACCTTCGTGATCAAGACCGTCACGACAGCCTTCACCTTCTCCAAGGTCGGGCTCGCCTCCGCGATGGCTGTCGTCCTCCTCTTCATCGTGCTGGCGTTCACGTGGCTGCAGCGCACGATCTTCCCCGACGACAAGGTGGACCTGACATCATGACCGCCCTGCACACGAGGCCACGTCCCGTGGCTGCCCCGAGCCGCTGGGAGTCCGCCCGGATCGGTGCGCGACGCCAGATCCGCGCCGCCTCACCCCTGCTGGGACCGATCGGGGCCGCGGCCAAGTACGCGAGTCTCTTCGTCGCCGTCGCGGTCGCCCTGATCCCTCTCGTCACCGTTCTCATGGCAGCGTTCAAGACGCCCGAGGAGTTCGCCACCACCTCGCCGCTGGACGCGCCGTCGAACTGGCTGAACTTCGACAACTTCGTCACGGCCTTCGTCAAGGGCGGGATGCTGACCGGGTTCGTCAACACCTCGATCATCCTGGTCGTCGCCGTCACGGGCACGGTCGTCATCGGGTCGATGACCGCCTACGCGCTCGACCGGTTCGACTTCCGAGGCCGCAAGCTCGTGCTGCTCGGCTTCCTGCTCGCCACCCTGGTGCCGGCCGTGACGACGCAGGTTGCGACCTTCCAGGTGATCAACGCCCTCGGGCTCTTCAACACCCGTGGCGCCGCGATCGTCCTGTTCATGGGCACGGACATCGTCTCGATCTACATCTTCCTGCAGTTCATGCGGTCGATCCCGCGGTCGTTGGACGAGGCGGCGATGCTCGACGGCGCCAACCGCTTCTCGATCTACGCGCGCATCGTCTTCCCGCTGCTGAAGCCGGCGATCGCCACGGTCGTGATCATCAAGGGCCTGGCCATCTACAACGAGTTCTACATCCCCTTCCTCTACATGCCCTCCCGCGACCTCGGCGTCATCTCGACGTCCCTGTTCCGGTTCAAGGGCCCGTTCGGTGCGCAGTGGGAAGTCATCGCGGCCGGTGCCATGATCGTCATCATCCCGACGCTCATCGCGTTCCTCGTACTTCAGCGGCACATCTACAACGGCATGACCTCAGGAGCTACCAAGTGACGAGCACGACGGCGCCGACGGCGGCGCACACGACCACCCGTCCGACCGGCGTCCTGCGTCACGACCTGACCACGGGGTGGACCGTCACCCCGGTCGCCGGGCCCGCCCTGGGCCGGGTCACCGACCCGGTCCCTGCGACGGTCCCCGGCAGCGTGCACACCGACCTGCTCGCGGCCGGCGTGATCGCCGACCCGTACCTGGACGACAACGAGTCGGCGCAGAAGTGGATCGCGCACAGCGACTGGCGCTACGAGACGACCTTCGAGTGGACGGCCGGCGGGCAGGACCGTCACGACCTGGTGCTCGAGGGGGTCGACACCGTCGCGACCGTCGAGGTCAACGGGGTCGTCGTCGCCGAGCCGCGCAACATGCACCGCAGCTACCGGGTGGACGTGGGCGAGCACCTGCACGACGGCGAGAACCGGCTGGTCGTCACGTTCGCCTCGGCCGTCCGCTACGCCGACGCCCAGTCCCTGGCGCTGGGCTACCGGCCGCAGGTCAACCACCACCCGTTCAACGCGATCCGCAAGATGGCGTGCAGCTTCGGGTGGGACTGGGGGATCGACACGGCGACGAGCGGCCTGTGGAAGCCCGTCGCGATCGAGTCCTGGTCGACGGCGCGTCTCGCCTCGGTGCGCCCGGTGGTCACGGTCGACGTCCCCGACGGTGCCCGTGCGGGCGCCCGGGGTGACGGCGTCGTCGAGGTCCACGTCGAGATCGAGCGTGCGCAGTCGTCCACCGAGGCGCTCGACGTCGTCGCCCGGGTGGGTGAGGCCGCGACCACGGTGACCGTCCCGGCCGGGGAGTCGTGCGCCGTCGTGCGCGTCGAGGTGCCGCAGGCCGAGCTGTGGTGGCCGCGCGGATACGGCGAGCAGCCGTTGTACGACGCCGTGGTGTCGATCCGTACAGAGGCTGATCGGGACGAGTGGGCCGGGCGGCTGGGCTTCCGCGAGGTCGGCCTCCGGATGGAGCCGGACGCCGAGGGGACGAGCTTCGACGTCGTCGTCAACGGGCGCACGATCTGGGTCAAGGGCGCCAACTGGATCCCGGACGACGCCTTCCCGCACCGCGTCACCCGCGAGCGCTACGCCGCGCGGATCGCCCAGGCGGAGTCCGCCAACATGAACCTGCTCCGGGTCTGGGGCGGCGGCATCTACGAGGCTGACGACTTCTACGAGCTCTGCGACGAGCGCGGCATGCTCACGTGGCAGGACTTCCTCTTCGCCTGCGCGGCGTACGCCGAGGAGGACCCGCTTCGCTCGGAGGTCGAGGCAGAGGTCCGCGAGAACGTGACGCGCCTGGCGCACCACGCCTCCCTCGTGCTCTGGAACGGCAGCAACGAGAACATCTGGGGCTGGCACGACTGGGGCTGGCCCGCGCGCCTGGACGGCCGGACCTGGGGCCTCGGGTACTACACCGACCTGATCCCCGCGATCCTCGGCGAGCTGGACCCGCACCGCCCGTACACCCCGTCGTCCCCGTGGTCCGGCTCGCTCGACGTGCACCCCAACGACGTCGACCATGGCTCGATGCACTCGTGGGAGCTGTGGAACCGGCTCGACTGGCCGCACTACCGCGATCTCGTCCCGCGGTTCATGGCGGAGTTCGGGTGGCAGGGGCCGCCCACGTGGTCGACCCTGACGCGGTCGATCTCGGACGACCCGCTCACCCCCGAGTCCCCGGGCATGCAGGTGCACCAGAAGGCGATGACCGGCAACGACAAGCTCACCGACGGGCTCGTCGCGCATGTCCCGATGCCGGACGACATGGACGACTGGCACTGGGCGATGTCCTGGAACCAGGCGGTCGCGATCCGCACGGCGATCACGCACCTGCGGTCGTTCGGCGAGCGCTGCACGGGCTCCGTCGTCTGGCAGCTCAACGACTGCTGGCCCGTCGTCTCCTGGGCGGCGGTCGACGGCGACGGGCACGCCAAGCCCCTGTTGCACGCGCTGCGCCAGGCCTATGCCGACCGGCTGGTGACCGTCCAGCCGCGCTCCGCGGACGGCGGTCACGGCACCGGCTCGCTCGCCGTGGTGCTGCACAACGACACCGACGAGGCGTGGGGCGGCGAGCTCCGCCTGCGTCGCGTCCGTGGCGTGGCCGCCGGTGCCGGTGACGTCCTCGCGGAGAAGACGGTCGCGGTCGACGTCGGCCCGCGCGGGGTCGTGCAGGTCGAGGTCCCGGCCGAGGTCGCCGAGGCCGGTGACGCCGCGACCGAGGTCGTCGTCGCCACGCTCGACGGAGCGCGCGACGTCTGGTTCCACGTGGAACCACGCGACGCGACCGCGGGGACGCTCGAGGCGACGGCCGAGCGCGACGGGCGCGACGTCGTCGTGCGCGTGACCGCCCACGGCCTCGTCCGTGACGTCACGCTGCTCGTGGACAAGGTGGTGCCGTCGGCGGAGGTCGAGCGCGCGCTCGTGACGCTCCTGCCCGGCGAGACTGCGGAGTTCCGCGTCTCGGGGGCCGGCGACGCGGCACCCGAGGCGTTCTGTGCGCCGACGGTGCTCCGCCACGTCGGTCAGCTCGTGGGCGGTGCCGCGTGACCGCCGTCGTGCCCCTGCCGGGCGGACCGGTGCTGGGGATGACCTGGGGATGGCCCGGCGTCCGGGGGACGTGGGCGACCGAGGCCGCCGAGGCGTCGATGACCGCGATGGTGGACGACCTGGCTACGACCTGGACCGCCGTCACGTACGCCACCGAGCAGCAGACGGTGTACTCGACGCAGATCCCGTTCACCGAGGCGCCGACGCTCACCGACGACGAGGTCCGGTGGGGGATCCGGGCCGCCAAGGAACGCGGCCAGAAAGTCTGCCTCAAGCCGGTCGTCAACGTCGCCGACGGAACCTGGCGCGCCTACATCGGATTCCTCGAGCCGGACGTGCCCAACGAGCCGACCTGGGGCCAGTGGTTCGACTCCTACCGCGCGTTCATCGTGCACCACGCACGGATCGCGGAGGAGGAGGGCGCGGAGATGTTCTGCGTCGGCTGCGAGATGGTCCGCTCCGACAAGTACGACGACGAGTGGCGCCGTACCGTCGCCGCCGTGCGCGAGGTGTACACCGGCCTGGTCACGTACAACTGCGACAAGTATCAGGAGGACCGCGTCACCTGGTGGGACGCCGTCGACGTGATGAGCGCGTCCGGCTACTACCCCGAGGGCGGCTGGGAGGCCCAGCTCGACCGGGTCGAGGCCGTCGTGGAGCGCGAGGGCAAGCCGTTCTTCTTCATGGAGACCGGGTGCCCGAGCCGCACCGGCTCGGGACGGGTGCCCAACGACTGGACCCTGGTGGGGGAGCCCGACGTCGGCGAGCAGGAGCGGTGGTACGCCGACATGCTCGCCGCGACGGCCGCACGCCCCTGGGTGCAGGGCTGGGTGCTGTGGGACTGGCCCGCCACGCTGTACTCCTTGCAGGACGCGGCGCAGGACGACGACTATTGTCCGTACGCCAAGCCTGCCGCCGCCGTCATCGCCGACCGGTACAGGGCACTCGCCACCCCGGAGGACTGATGCCGTTCCTCGACCTGCCGCTCGCCGACCTCGAGTCGTACGTCGCCGACACGCGCGAACCCGACGACCTGGACGCCTTCTGGCGGCGCACGCTGGCGGACTCTCGGGCGGCGGGCGGGGCCGTGCAGGTCAGTCCCGTCGAGACTGGACTGACTGCGGTGACGGTCGACGACGTCATCTTCCCCGGGTTCGCAGGAGACCCGGTCCGGGCCTGGCTCACCCGACCGGCCGGTGCCACGGGCGCCCTGCCCGTCATCGTCGAGCTCGTGGGGTACGGCGGTGGTCGCGGGATGCCGCACGAGCACACGCTCTGGGCCACCGCCGGGTTCGCGCACCTCGTGATGGACACCCGCGGGCAGGGCAGCGCGTGGGGCAACGGGGGTGCGACCCCCGACCCCCACGGCTCCGGACCCGCGACCCCGGGGTACCTCACCCGCGGGCTCGAGTCGCCCGAGCAGCACTACTACCGCCGGGTCGTCACCGACGGGGTGCGCGCCGTCGACGCCGTCGCACAGATCGAGGGCCTCGACGCCTCGCGCGTCGTGGTCAAGGGCATCAGCCAGGGCGGCGGGCTGGCGCTCGGGGTCGCCGGGCTGGCTCGTGGACTCTGCGGTGTCCTCGCCGACGTGCCGTTCCTGGCCGCGTTCGAGCGCGCCGTCGCGATCACGGACGAACGCCCGTACGGCGAGCTCCGGCAGTGGCTGTCCGTCCACCGCGACGGCGCAGCCCAGGCGCTCGCGACGCTCGCCTACGTGGACGCGGCCAACCTTGGTACCCGCGCGGACGCCCCGGCGCTGATGTCCGTCGCACTGATGGACCCCGTCTGCCCGCCGTCGACGGTGTACACGGCGTACAACCGGTACGCAGGACCCAAGGAGATCGACGTCTACCCCTACAACGGGCACGAGGGCGGCCAGCAGCACCGGTTCCCGCGCCAGCTCGCCGCCGTGCGCCGGTGGGTGGGGCCCGACCAGCACGCCCGCTGACCCCCACGTCGGTCGAGCCTGCCCGCACGTCGGTCGAGCCTGTCGAGACCTCGAGACCGCCCGCACGTCGGTCGAGCCCGCCCGCACGTCGGTCCAGCCTGTCGAGACCGTTCCGACGCGGGTCGAGCCCGCCCGCACGTCGGTCGAGCTTGTCGAGACCCCCTATGCCGCGAACCGCGGACGCCGGCGGTTCGCCCGCTTGCGCTGACTCGCCGTCATTCCGCCCCAGACGCCCTTCTCCCGGACGTGGGCGAGGCCGTAGGCCCGGCACTCGGCGAGGACGGGGCACGACTCGCACCGTGACGCCGCCTCGAGCTGCTCGTCGGCGTCGTCGGAGGTCCAGATCGCCGTCGCCGCGACCGACCCGCTCCGGCAGGGGATCCGGTCGCCGCTGCCCTCCGTGGCGTCGATGGCGTCGATCAGGTCGGCGAGGTCGACGTCCCGCTTCTCGTCGATGAACATGGTGCCTCCTTCGGTTACCGGTAGTTCGGAGCGAAGGGGGCGATCGGATGCAGACCGGAGACTCGCGTCGTCGGGACGCGAGGGATAGAGCGTCATGTCTACCCGGGGTAGACGGTCTGACGTCCACGGTGGAAGCCGGGTATCGTGAGCGGGTATGAGCCTGAACATCAAGAACGAACGGACGCACGCGCTCGTCCGACAGCTCGCAGAGCTCACCGGCACGTCCCAGACGAGCGCCGTGGAGGGTGCGGTGCGGCGGCAGCTGGAGGCCGTGCTCGCAGAGCGAGAGCGGTCGGACGAGGCCGCCGACGCGCGACGACGCCGGGCAGGCGCCCTTATCGCGAGCCTTCGGGCCGATCTGACGGATGCGGACCGTGCGGCGTTGCGCGTCGCCGACGGTGATCTGTTCGACGAGTCGGGCCTGCCGGCATGATCGTCGACACCTCCGCGATCGTCGCGGTGCTGCTCGACGAACCTGCGGCACCGGCGATCGCCGAGCTGCTCCTCACGGAGACGTCGGCGATGTCCGCGGCCACGCTCGTCGAGCTCGGTGCCGTCGTCGGTGGTCGCCTCCCGCCGCAGCAACGTCGCCGTCTTGACGCGTTGATGGAGCTCTGGGAGATCGAGATCGTCCCGTTCGACGCGGTCCAGGCCGAGATCGCGCGCGGGGCCTACCGCGACTTCGGGCGGGGGAGCGGACACGCTGCACGGCTCAACCTCGGGGACTGCTACGCGTACGCGCTCGCGTCGGACCGTGGTGAACCGCTGTTGTTCGTCGGTGACGACTTCTCGCACACGGATCTCACCCCGGCGCTCGTGGGCTGAGGAAGTATCTTGGCCTCCGCCGCGTTACGCGTGCGGCCGCACCCCGCGGCAGTGAGGGAACGAGGAGACCGCATCCGTGGACGCCATTCGCTGGTTGTTCGACGCCCAGCTCGTCATCGGTGACCAGACGATCCTCTGGCGCGAGATCGTCGGCAACGTCTTCGGTCTTGCCTCGGCCCTCGGCGGAATGCGTCGCAAGGTCTGGGCCTGGCCCGTTGGGATCGCCGGCAACCTGCTGCTCTTCACCGTCTTCATGGGCGCCGTCTTCGACACCCCGAACCCGGTGAACCTGCTGGGGCAGGCCGGGCGGCAGGTCATGTTCATCGCCGTCTCGGTCTACGGGTGGAGGCAGTGGCGCACCCGCGGGGACGCTCCCGCCGTGACCCCGCGCTGGGCGTCCGCCCGGCAGCGCACCGGGCTGATCGTCGCGCTGGTCGCCGGGACGGTGCTGCTCACGCCGATCTTCCGTGCGCTCGGCTCGTTCGAGCCCGTCTGGGCCGACGCCTGGATCTTCGTCGGCTCGATGCTCGCGACCTACGGCATGGCGCGCGGGTGGACGGAGTTCTGGCTGATCTGGGTCGCGGTCGACCTCGTCGGGGTTCCTCTCCTCGTCTCCGCCGGGTACTACGCGTCCGCTTTCATGTACGTCTTCTACGGCGCGTTCACGCTGGTGGGCTTCTTCGTGTGGCGTCGCGTGCAGCGGCGGGGTCCCGGGGTGGACTCGCCGGAGATCGAGACCCTGGGCGGTTGACGCCTGCGACGGGCGAGTTCTGCCCGTCCGGTCTAATCTCCCGGGATGTCCGTGACGTCGTTTGTCCACAGGTACGAGATCGACCAGAGCGCGCCCACGGTGCGGGAGGCCGCTCGCGACCTCGCCGTACGTGCGCTCCTGCCCGCCGTCGGGCTGTGGCTCGTCATCGTGGGGGCAGGGTTCCTGATCACCGGCCCGCTCGACGACCTGCCGGGGGAGCAGGGTGTCAACGACTGGTTCGTCGACCACCGCGTGCCGTGGCTGGACACGTTCACGTCCGTCTTCTCGCAGATCGGCACGACGGAGTTCATCATCGGCGGCACGACCGTCGCCGTCGTCCTCATCCTGTGGAGGACGCGGCAGTGGTGGCTCGCCGTCGTGCCGGCGCTTGCCGTCGCGATCCAGGCGGCGATCTTCCTGTCCTCGTCACTCGTGGTCGGGCGTGAGCGCCCCGAGGTCGAGAAGCTCGACGACGTGCCGCCGACGTCGAGCTTCCCGAGCGGCCACACGGGCGCCTCGTTCGCCTTCTACCTGACCCTGATGATGTTCGCGCAGCGGATCGGCAACCCGGCGCTGCGGACCACTGTCTCCGTGCTGTGCCTCCTGGTGCCCGTGCTGGTGGGCGTCGCCCGTCTGTACCGCGGGCTGCACTCGCTGACGGACGTCCTCTTCGGCATGGTCAACGGCGTCGTCTGCATGGTGCTGGCCTGGGGGTATCTGCGGCGTGACGCCGCCGGGGACGGGCGGACGATCGCGCGCTGACCAGCCGTGGTGTGCGGCGCGCGGCCGCACACCACGGTGACGTCACCAGGCAGACGGGGCAGGGGGTGGGACGACCTCGGGCCGGTCGTTGCAGCTGATCACGTTGGGGGTGTAGCGGCCGAGCCAGTTCGCCGGCCCGTCGCCCCACGGGGTGATCGTCGCGCCGTCGTTCCCGCCGAGGTCCTCGAGGGAGAACTCCGAGCCGGCTGCAGGGAAGCCGAATTCTCCGCAGTTGTTGACCCCTGCCCAGCCCACGTTGCGCGCGTCGACGTTCTCGAACGACGCTGACCCGCGGACCCGTGCGCTGACCACTGACGTCCCGGTGCCGTCCACCCGCACGTCCCGGAACGAGACGCCTTCGATCACGTTGGCATCCTTGTGCTCCCAGTCCGTGATCAGCAGGATTGCGTTGTAGGCACTGTCGAGATAGTGGTCGCCCGTAACCTGGATGTCGGCGTCGATGCTCTGGTCGAGTGCATAGATCCAGAGCGAGCCGAGCCCGAACTGCCAGTTCAGGTCCTCGACCCCGCCACGGACGGTCGTGTTGTCCGTGAACGCGATCGTTCCGTCGAACGCTGTCGCGCCGAACCGTGCGCCAGCATGGAGGGCGCTGCCCTCGCGCAAGGGATCGGCGACGAGGTTCCTCTCGACCGTGATGTCCTTCCCGCCGTAGATCGCGATCCCGTTGGCGAGCGTCGGCGTCTGGACGGTGTTCTTCCGGAACGTGTTGCCCTCGTTCTGCGGACCCGGGTCGTCGAGGTCGCCGCCGGCATCCGACCACATGGCCATCGCGTCGTCGCCCGTGTTCCGGAAGAAGTTGTTGCTGGCCTCCGAGTTCGTGACGCCGAGGTGGAAGTTCATGCCGTCTGCGATCTGGTCGACGATGATGTTGTCGCGGATCGTGACGCCGTCCATCGGCCCGTCCAGCCACAGCCCGACCTTGGTGTGCTGGATGTACAGGTCTTCGAAGGATGAGTCAGAGAAGGCCCCGCCGATTCCGTTCACCTGATCGGTGTCGATGCGCTCTCGGACGTCGCCACGGATCGCGAATCCGGAGAGATGGACGTTCGAGCTGCCACCGTCTTCGGCCCACCTGCCGTAGAACCCGACCCCGGTGTGGACCGAGCCGTCCTCGGTCGGCTCGTCGAGCTCGACCTCTGAGCCCTCAAAGCTCGTGTACCAGTTCCCCGCTCCGACGATCGTCACGTCGTCGACGAGGATGTGCCGGTCGACGCGGTAGTGCCCCGGCGGGACGTAGACCGGGCGGCCGTGCGACTTTGCCCTGGCGATCGCGGCGTCCATCGCGGGCGCCGAGTCCTTCTTGCCACGGGGGTCGGCGCCGAAGTGGAGGACGTTCACGCCACGGGCCTCGACATGGGGCGGAGCGACCAGCTCGGTGTCGAGCAGATCGATCGTCGTGAGGTCGGCCGTCGCGTTCTTCGGGACCTCGAGCCGGACGACCGACCCTGCCTCGTAGGTACGTCTCAGGAGCATGCGCTGCTCGTCGTAAAAGTGCATGGGGCGGAACGGAGTCGTGATCTCCCGGGACTCCCGGTCACATCCTTCGGCTCCCAGCGGGCCGTCGCACTCGACCGTCCACCATTCCGGGTGCAGAAGCTGGGCGTTCGGGTCGTTGGTGAACTGATACTGGTTGTAGAGCCACGAGTACTCGGACGTGAGGTCCATCTTCTGCAGGTGGCCGCCGTCGACCCGAACGTTCAGCCGGGACGTGATACCCCCACCCTCGGGCGCATCAGGAACGGAGTACCGGACGGTGATGGCGTTGGTCTCGGCAGGGAGTGTGAACTCCACGAACTGACCCGGCTCGAGCTGGACCGCCGATCGGCCCGAGGCCTCCGCGGCGAGATCGTAGGCCTGGCGGGACGAGATGACGGTCCCGTCCGTCGTCGAGTTCTCTGCCTCCTGCTCAAGAAACGCGACATCGGCTCCTCGGCCCTCGACAAGTGCGGGGTCGAGCCCTGCGCGGGTCAGAACCGGGGCGACGCTCTCACTGTCACTGTCGCGGTGCGCCGCAGAACTGGCTGCCCCCGCGGTGAGGAGGAGCGTGCAGGCGCCGAGCGCTGCGGCTGCTCGGACCAGTGGGGTGACGCGGTACTGCGGCGCGCTCGTCGGCGCGGGCCTTGGGCTGTCGGTGCGTCTCATCGTCGACTCGTCGTCCTTCCGGGAGTGAGGCGCACGGCGTCGTTGCCCTGCGCCTCACTGACCGTAGGCCGCTTCGCGAGCCACCACAAGAGCAAAAGGCGAGTTTATGCATCATTGCGTCTTGTTCTTGCGTTGTTTGCGCAAGTTGCCAGCAGGCGCTGTGCTATGCCATGACGCGAAATCCGCTCCCGAAGGCGGCATGGCCGGAGATCTCCGCCGCGGCGTCCTTCGGCTCCGGGTACGCCCAGACGCTGTCGACGCCGTCGGGGCCCGCTCCTGCGAGGCTCCAGTAGTGTGCCTCGCCCTTCCACGGGCACGTCGTCCGGGTGCTCGACGACTCCAGCAGGTCCCAGCGCACGGCCTCGGGCGGAAAGTAGTGGTTTCCCTCGACGACAACGGTGGCCTCGCTCTCGGCGACGACGACGTCGTTCCAGATCGCTCGCATCACGGTGCTCCTTCGCTCGGTGGTCTGGAGAGAACCCCGCGCGCGGCCCGGGGATTCCCGGGACACCCCGCCGTCCTCCGTCGCGCCGTCGTCGAGGCGGCGTGGTAGTCAAGGTCTAGATCCGTGCGGTCGGCAGAGGGAGACGGTTGATGGACTACGCGCTCGTGGCCGTGGTCGGGGTGCTCGCGATCGTCGGCGTCTCGGTCCTCGGCCCCCGGGTCGGCGTGGCGCCCCCGCTCCTCCTCGTGCTCTTCGGCGTCGGGCTCAGCCTCGTGCCCGGGGTGCCGCCCGTCGAGGTCGAGCCGGAGATCGTGCTCGCCGGTGTGCTGCCCCCGCTGCTCTACTCCTCGGCCGTCTCCATGCCGACGATGGACTTCCGCCGCGACTTCCGCTCGATCGCGGGCCTGTCCGTGGCGCTGGTCGTGATCACGTCGTTCGTCCTCGGGGCGATCTTCAGCAGCCTGATCCCCGGGGTCGACCTCGCGACGGGCGTCGCGCTCGGTGCGGTCGTCAGCCCCACCGACGCCGTCGCGACGTCCATCGTCCGTCGCCTCGGGGTCTCGCCCCGGATAGTCACGATCCTGGAGGGAGAGGGGCTGCTCAACGACGCCTCGGCCCTCGTCCTGCTGCGCACCGCGATCGCTGCCACCGCCGTCTCCGTCTCGTTCTGGGAGGTCCTGGGCGACTTCGTCCTCGCCGTCGCGGTCGCCGGGGTGGTCGGATACCTCGTGGGCAACGTCAGCCTGCGCATCCGCAGTCGTCTGCCGGAGCCCGCGCCGAGCACCGTCATCTCCTTCGCGACGCCGTTCGTCGCCTACTTCCCGTCCGAGGCGCTCGAGGCCTCGGGTCTTGTCGCGGCGGTCACGGCCGGACTCGTCGTGGGGCAGGGGGCACCGCGATTCCTGACGCCCACGGACCGTCTCTCGGAGCGCACCAACTGGCAGACCGTCGAGATCCTGCTCGAGGGCGCCGTCTTCCTGATCCTGGGGCTCGAGCTGCTGGAGACGGTCGAGGACGTCCGGCAGACGCACGGGAGCATCGCGAGCGCGATCGGCCTCGCCGCGCTCGCGGCGCTCGTCATCGTCCTCGTCCGGGCCGCGTACGTCGCGCCGCTGCTGCTGGGGGCGTCGCGACGGGCGCGCAAGAGCCGTGCCGAACGACCCCGGGTCGAGGAGTTCGGGGTCGAGCTGGAGCGCAGGGTCGAGCAGATGCGGGCGGACGAGCGGTTCGACGACGAGCGCACGGGGCGGCGCATCGACCACGGCCGACGTCGGCTCAGCCGCCGGCTCGCCGACATCGACTACGTCACCGCGGCCCCGCTCGGCTGGCGGGAGGGCACCGTCCTGGTGTGGGCAGGGATGCGCGGTGCCGTGACCGTGGCCGCCGCCCAGACGCTGCCCTCCGACACCGTTCAGCGGCCCCTGCTCCTGCTGATCGCGTTCGTCGTCGCGATCGGCACGCTGTTCGTCCAGGGCGGGACCCTGCCCTGGGTGGTCCACCGGCTCGGGCTCGGTGGCGCTGCAGACGGTGACGGCGACGAGCGCGACGCGCTCATGCAGGTCATGAACCGGGCGGTGGCCGACGTGCTCGAGGACGAGAACCTTCGTCGGGCGGACGGCAGCGAGTTCAACCCTGCGGTGCTCGGCAAGATCCGCGCCCGCGTCGCGCGCCGCACGGCCGAGGGTGCGGAGATCGTCCCGCGGGAGATCTCCGCACAGATCTTCGAGCTGCAGATCCGCGTCATCCAGGCGCAGCGCGAGGCTCTGCTCGAGGCGCGGTCGCTCGGCACCTTCGACTCCTCCGAGCTCTCGGCGGCCCTCGCGGTGCTCGACGCGAACGAGATCAGCGCGCGGCTCACCGCCGGGCCTGACGGCCCGGAGTGACCGACGTCGCCCTGTTCACGCGCCACCCTGGTCGCTACGCTGGCCAGGATCTGTTGTCGCCCGCTGGTGTGCTGCCCGTTGATCCAGGGTTCCCGGTCCGTGCTGACAGCACCTTCGCTCGTCGCCCCGGCGTCCGGCCGCCCTGGTCCGTGCAGCCTCTCGTGGGCCGAGCCTGAGGAGCCACGTGCCCAACGCACTCTCGACCCTGTCCGTCGTCTTCGGAGCCGCACTCGTGACGGTGGGAGCCGTCCTGGGGATGTCCGTCTCCGGCGGGTCCGAGATCGGGAGCGTCTTCGCCGACGCCGGGCTCGGGGGAGTCGCCGTCGCCGCGGCCGCGACCGCGGTGCTGGCCCTCGTCGTCTCCGGTGTCTGTGCGCTCATCGCTGCCGGCCGCGACGCGGCGGGCACCCGGGGGACCGGACGCGAGCGCGAGGCGCAGGTCGAGCTCGTCGCCTGACGCCCTACGCCTGCGCGGGTATCCGCGCGTCGTGCCGGAGGCGCGTCGGGCCCGGCGCACGTAGCGTGCAGCCGTGAACACGTTCACGCGCCTCCGGCACGTCTGGCGGACCCACGTGGTGGCCGCGGACGCCGTGCTCGCGGTCGCCGTCCTCCTCGTCGTCGGCCTTCCCCGCGCGCTCGCTCCGCCTCTCGTCGACGCGGTGACGGCGGCCGAGCTGACCGCCCTCGCGATCGGCTGTGCCGCGCTGGTTCTGCGCCGGACGGCACCCGTGGCCGTCCTGGTCGTGACGACCCTGATCGCGGCCACGTCGGTCGTCGTCGGCGGCGGGATCGCGACCCCGGTGGGCCCGGCCTTCGTCGCGCTGTTCACCGTCGCGAGCCGTGTGACCTGGGGACGGGCGGTCGCCGGCGCGCTGGCGCAGGTCGGCGTCCTCACGCTCGCGCTCGCGACGGCGGGCCTGGAACCCTGGGGAGACGTCCAGGTGGTCGGCCTGTTCGGGTGGTGCGGGATGGTGACGGCCGTCGGGATCGCCGTCCGGGCCCAGCGGGCGGTCGTGGAGTCCGCGGAGGAGCGGGCTGCTCGCGCCGAGCACACTCGCGAGGAGGAGGCGGCGCGCCGGGTCGGTGAGGAACGACTGCGGATCGCGCGCGAGCTCCACGACGTGCTCGCGCACCACGTCGCCGTCGTCGGGGTCCAGGCAGGGGTCGCCGAGGTCCTGATGGAGTCACGTCCGGAGGCGGCGCGCACCGCGCTCGGCCACGTGCAGTCGGCCACCGAGACGGCGCTCGCCGAGCTGGGAGACCTGCTCGAGGTCCTGCGGGACGCCGCGGACGACGACGCGGCGACGCGCCCTGCGCCGGGACTGGCGAACCTCGACGAGCTCGTGGACCGGAGCCGGGCGACCGGGCTGCTCGTGAACCTGCAGCGGGGCGGTGCGCGTGAACAGCTCCCGGCGCTCGCCGACCACGCCGCCTACCGGATCGTCCAGGAAGGGTTGACCAATGCGCACAAGCACGGCACGGGGCGCGCCGAGCTCCTCGTCGAGCAGTCGCCCGTCGAGCTCCGGGTGCGCGTGGAGAACCCGGACCCGACCGGTGCTGGTCGTACGGGCGGGTCCGGGTACGGTCTGGTCGGGATCCGTGAGCGCGTGACCGCGGTGGGTGGCACGATGCGCGCGGAGTCCGTCGCGGGGACGTTCGTCCTCGAGGCGTACCTGCCGATACGGAGGGGGTCTGGATGACGACGGTCCTGATCGTGGACGACCAGGAGCTGATCCGGGCGGGCCTCGCCGCGCTCGTCGACAGCACGGACGACCTGCAGGTCGTCGGGCAGGCGTCCGACGGCGCCGAGGCGGTTCGTCTGGCGCGTACCGCCCGGCCCGACGTGGTCCTGATGGACATCCGGATGCCCGGGACCGACGGTCTCGAGGCGACCGAGCAGATCTGCGCCCTGCCGGAGCTGGCCGGTACCCGCGTCGTCGTGCTCACGACCGTCGAGGCGGACGAACAGGTCCTGCACGCGCTCCGCGTCGGGGCGAGCGGGTTCCTGGGCAAGGGGGTGCGGCCTCAGACGCTGCTCGACGGCATCCGGACGGTCGCCGCGGGGGAGTCCCTGCTGTCGCCGACGGCGACACGCGCCCTGGTCGCCAACTACCGCCGACGTGCGGACGAGCCGCGGCCCGACACCGCGGCGCTGGACGCGCTGACGCCGCGCGAACGTGAGGTCGTCGCACTCGTCGCCGAGGGGCTGAGCAACGAGCAGATCGCGGAGCGGCTCGTGGTCTCCCCGCACACCGCCAAGACGCACGTCAACCGCGCGATGGTGAAAGTGGGGGCGCGGGACCGTGCCCAGCTCGTCGTCGTCGCGTTCCGGGGCGGGCTCGGCGGAGACGTACCGCAGCCGTAGTACGTCCATAGTTGCTCCCCGGGGGTGACGACACGGCGCGGGCGTGGCGAGATGCTGGTCGCAGCACCACTTCCCACCGACCGGAGCAGCCATGATCGAGGTCCAGAACCTCACCAAGACCTACGGGGACGTCGTCGCGGTCGACGACGTCACGTTCACCGTCCGCCCGGGTGTCGTCACCGGATTCCTCGGCCCCAACGGGGCGGGGAAGTCCACGACGATGCGCATGATCCTGGGACTCGACCGCCCGACGTCCGGGACGGTCGCCGTCAACGGCCGTCCGTACCAGGACGCCGTGGCGCCCATCGCCGAGGTCGGCGCACTCGTCGAGGCGCGGGCCGTCGACGGGCGGCGGTCGGCACGCAACCACCTGCGTGCGATCGCCGCGACCGTCGGCATCGGTGACGGCCGCGTCGACGAGGTGCTCGAGCTCGTCGGACTGACGGACGTCGCCCGCAAACCCGCGGGCGGATTCTCTCTCGGCATGGGTCAGCGCCTGGGTATCGCCTCGGCACTGCTCGCGGACCCCGACGTCGTGATGCTCGACGAGCCTGTGAACGGCCTCGACCCGGACGGGATCCTCTGGATCCGCGGGCTGCTCAAGCAGCTTGCCGCCGAAGGGCGGACGGTGTTCCTCTCCTCGCACCTGATGAGCGAGATGCAGATGACCGCCGAGCACCTGATCGTGATCGGGCAGGGGCGCATCCTGGCCGACGAACCGCTGCACGCCATGATCGACCGGGCCGCGGGCGAGCGCGTCGACGTCGTCTCGCCCGACGGCGGGCGGCTCGCGGAGCTGCTCGCCGACGACGGCGTGGTCGTGACGTCGGCGGAGCCAGGAGTCCTGCAGGTCACGGGCGTCGCGGCGGAGCGGATCGGTGACGTGGCCGCGGAGAACGGCGTGCGCCTGCACCAGCTCCACACCGTGGAGCCGTCGCTCGAACAGGCATTCATGGACATGACCGCGGGCGCAGTGACGTACCGCGGAGGACGAGAGGACACACCCCGATGAGCGCCGCCACGACCTCCCCCCGCGCCGTCGACCACGCGTCGCTGCGCCTGACGTTCGGCCACGTGGTGCGCCACGAGTGGATCAAGCTCACGTCGATCCGGTCGATCTGGTGGTTCCTCGTGGCGACCGTCGGGTCGATGGTGGTCTTCGGCGTCGTCGCCTCGTCCGTCGTCGCGGGCACCGAGGAGATCCCGGAGACCCTCCCGCCAGGAGCGCCGAACCTCTCCGAACCGTTGTCCGTCGTGCTCGGCGGGTCCGGGCTGGCGCTGCTGATCATCGGCGTGCTCGGCGCGATGATCGGTGCGCGCGAGTACGGGTCCGGCATGGTCCGGACGACGTTGACCGCGGTTCCGCGACGGCTGTGGACGCTCGGCGCGAAGGTCCTGTGCTTCGTCGCCGTCCTGACACCGACGGTGCTGCTCTCCTGCGCCATGGCGTTCACCGCCGGGATGCCGTTGCTGGACGCCGCCGGCAAGGAGACCGTCGCCATCACCGACGACGGCGTGCTCGGTGCGGTGCTCGGGACGGCCGGCTATCTCGTGGGCGTCGGGGTGCTGGGCCTGTGCCTGGGTGTCGCGTTCCGCAGTGTCGCCGCCTCGATCGGCACGCTCGTCGGCGTCGTGATCGTGCTCCCGCAGCTCGCGTCGATGATCGTCCCGGAGGAGTGGGACGGCGTGCTCGCATACCTTCCGTCCAACGCGGCGAGCTCGTTCACCGCGGTCGTGCCGCCGGACGGGATGCTGTCGGCCGCCGGCGGGGTCGCGGTCTTCGTCGCATGGGTCGTCGCGGCGCTCGTGTGGGCGGCGGTCGGTCTGGTCCGACGGGACGCCTGAACCCGGGGAGTCAGGACGGCGAGCCGTCCTGACTCCCCGGAGCCCCCGCGTCGTCGGGCGGACGGACCGGCCCCGTCAGGTAGTGCTGCAGCGCGGGGGCGACGGACGCGGCGACCGACCGCGGGTCTGCCGACGCGAGCGGCTCGATCCGGACGATGGCGCGCGCGAGCGTCAGCCCGACGATCTGCGACATCAGGAGCGATCCGCGGTACTCGGGCTGGTCCGCCCCGATCGCGCGGGCGAGGGGGGCGAGGAGCTCGGCGGTGAGGCGCTCGCGGATGATCGCGGCCGACTCGGGTGCCGAGGTCACGGAGCGGACGATCGAGACGATGCGGGTCCTCTTGGCCTCGTCGGTCAGCAGGTCGAGGGCAAAGACGGCCAGTCGTTCTCCTGCGGTGCCCGGGTCGCCGGCGACGATCCGCGGGATGACGACCGACGGGTCGACGGGGAGGTCGACGACGGTCGCGAAGAGCTCGGCCTTCGATCCGAAGTAGTGGCTGATCAGTGCCGGGTCCACCCCGGCGTCGGTGGCGACGGAGCGCAGGGTGGTGCGGTCGAACCCGAGCTCGGCGAAGCGGAGCCGAGCGGCCTCGGCGATCTGCTCCCGGGTGTCGGCGTCTCCGGGTCGTCTGCCTCGTGCCATGCGGTGAGGCTACCCCCGATGCCGAGGGTGACGGGGTCAGGCGGAGCAGAGGCGGTGGCCGGGCCAGCGCTCGACGAGGTCCTCGTCGGCGGCGAGGCGTGCGGAGTCGGTCCGGGCGAGGTGGTGGGCGGTGCGGTGGCGTACGAGCGCGCGGTGGTCGTTGTCGATCGCCCACATCAGAGCTTCGCGAACCTCGTCGTGGGTCGGTGCGGTGTTCATGCCGTCCTCCTTGTTCAGGACCGAGCTGCTGCGGCCTCTATGAACTAGGACGTTCGGGCAGCACGATTCGCACGCGACTTTACATCACGGTTTGGTAACGACTTCTCGCCGGGATGCGCGGACCACGAGCCCCGAGCCCGCGAGGCCCAGGAACAGGAACGCGGCGGCCACCAGCAAGGACGCCCGGGTCGCGTCGGCGAAGCCCTCGGAGAGCGCGTCGACCACCTGGGGAGTGGCGTCCCCGGCAGGGCTGTCGGTCCCCTCGGAGCGCAGCTCGCTGATGACGCTGCCCGCGGAGTCCGTCGTCGCCGTCGTGAGCTGCTCGCTGACGCCGGCGGGGACGCCGGCGGGGACGTCGGCGACCTCGTCGATCGCGGCCGGGACCGCCGTCGCGAGCCCGACGGCGAGGGCTGCCCCGACGAACGCCGTCCCCAGCGCGGACCCGACCTGGCGTGCCGTGGACTGGGTGGCCGACCCCTGGCCGGAGAGCTCGGCCGGGACCTCCGAGAGGGTGGTCCCGGTGAGCTGCGCGGACGCCAGGCCCAGGCCGAGGCCGTAGACGGCGAGGAGCGCGGCCAGCAGCCACGCGGACGTCGTGGGCGTGACCGTGAAGGCCACGGCGATCACGCCCACGACCTCGAGCAGCAGCCCGATCACGACGACCATCGGCGCGCCGACCGCCGCGGCCAGGTGCCGGGCCATGGCGCCGGAGAAGAAGGCGCCGAGCGCCATCGCGGCGAGCACGAGTCCTGCCCCCATCGTGGACAGGCCCAGCACGTTCACGAGGAAGAGCGGGAGGACGAAGATGATGCCGAACTCGCCGACGGCAACCGTCATCGCGGTCAGGTTGCCCCACCGGAACGTCGGGATCGAGAACAGGGAGAGGTCCAGGAGCGCGGACCGCCCGACGCGGGCACGGTGCCGCTCCCAGGCCACGAACCCCACCAGCATGATCACGGCCAGCGCGAGAACCACCGGGACGACCGAGACCGGTGCGTCGGTGGACCAGGTCAGGCCGAAGATGCTCAGCGCGGTGTCCGGCGTCCACCAGCCGAGGGTCTGGCCCTCGATCAGCCCGAAGACGAGAGCGCCGAAGCCACCTGCGGAGAGCAGGAGGCCGAGGACGTCGAGCCCCGGCTCGGTGATGTGAGCACGGGTCTCGGGGACCCACAGGAAGGTCCCGACGAGCACGAGCGCGCCGATCGGGAGGTTGACCAGGAAGATCCACGGCCAGGTGAACGACGTCGTGAGCCACCCGCCGAGGAGCGGCCCGACGGCGGCCATGCCGGAGATGACGGCGCCCCAGATGGCGAACGCGGTGACGCGGTCCTTGCCGCGGAACGTCGCGTTGACGGTCGAGAGGGTGGCGGGCAGGACGAGCGCACCGCCGAGACCCTGGACGACGCGGGCGCCGATCAGCGCCTCTGCTCCGCCCGCGACGGCGGCCAGGAGCGAGCCGACCGTGAAGAGCAGCACGCCGATCACGAGCATCTTGCGGCGGCCGAGGCGGTCGCCAAGCCGTCCGGTGGTCAGCAGGAGTGCCGCGAACACGACGGCGTAGGAGGCGTTGACCCACTGCGCGTCGATGAGGTCGAGCCCGAGGTCGTCGATGATGACCGGCAGCGCGACGCTGACGATGGTCCCGTCGATCACGATCATCGACAAGGCGGTCGCGAGGACCAGCAGGGCACGCCAGCGGTGGTCGGGCCGGGCGGTGGCTTCCGGGTCGTGCGGTGACGTCATGCGACTCCTCAGGTCGCCTCGACGGTACCTCTCAGGGCGGCGGAGAGCCGTTCGAGGCCCGCGGGGGCGAGCGAGTAGTACGCCCAGCGTCCGCGCTGCTCGCGCTCCAGGAGTCCGGCGCCGACCAGGATCTTGAGGTGGTGGCTCACGGTCGGTTGGGCGAGCCCGAGCGGGCCGGTGAGGTCGCACGCGCAGATCTCGCCCTCGGCGGCCGTGGCGACCAGGGCGAGGAGCTGGACGCGCGCGGGGTCGGCGAGCGCCTTGAAGCCCTGGGCGAGGTCCTGGGCGGCCGCCGGGTCGACGGCCCCCACGACGCCGCAGCACACGCGGGGCGTACGGGGCGGAGCAGCGGTCATCCCTTCATCTTGCCACGCATCGACATCTATGGATACGTTGGCCATGTCAGATTGACGGTTTTCAATACGAGGAGCTCAGATGAGCACGCCCCAGGACCTTCCCGTCGTCGTGATCGGTGGTGGCCCGGTCGGTCTCGCCGCGGCCGCCCACCTCGTCGAGCGGGGGATCGAACCCCTCGTCCTCGAGAGCGGGCCGGACGTCGGCGCCGCGGTCGCCGCCTGGGGCCACGTCCGGCTCTTCTCGCCCTGGCAGTACGACGTCGACGCCGTCGCCCGTCGGCTCCTCGCCCCGACGGGGTGGGTCGAGCCCGAGGCCGACGTGCTGCCGACCGGCGCCGAGCTCGTGGATCGGTATCTGCGGCCCCTGGCACAGACCCCGGCGATCGCCCCGCACGTCCGCACGGGCGTCCGCGTCCTCGCCGTGACCCGCGACGGCGCCGACCGGTCCCGTTCCCTCGGGCGCGCGCGCCGACCCTTCCGTCTGCGTGTCCGCGACGCCGACGGCGAGCGCGACCTGCTCGCCCGCGCCGTCGTCGACGCGACCGGCACCTGGGGGCAGTCCAACCCGTTGGGTGCGAGCGGGATCCCCGCCGTCGGCGAGCAGGAGGCCTCCGCGTTCGTCACGGGACCGCTGCCCGACGTCCTCGGGCGCGACCGTGAGCGCTTCGCCGGACGGCGCACCCTCGTCGTCGGACGCGGACACTCGGCGGCGAACACCCTGCTCGGTCTCGTCGAGCTCGCGGAGTCTGAGCCCGACACCGAGATCACCTGGGCGATCCGTGGCGGGTCCGCCCGACGCCTCTACGGCGGTGGCGGTGCGGACGAGCTGCCGGCGCGCGGCCACCTCGGGGAGCGGCTGCGCGCCGCGGTCGAGTCCGGCGCGATCACCCTGGCCACCCACGTGACGATCGACGAGCTCGTCCTCGCGCGCGACGGGGTGCTCGTGCGAGGCCGCCGCCGCGACGAGGAGGCCTCCGTCGAGGTCGACGCGATCGTGAACGCGACCGGGTTCCGGCCCGACCTCGCCATGCTCCGGGAGGTCCGCCTCGACCTGGACCCCGTGGTCGAGGCACCACGCGGCCTGGCGACGCTCATCGACCCGAACGAGCACTCGTGCGGCACCGTCCGGCCGCACGGGGAGGCGCTCCTGCGCCACCCCGACGAGGGCTTCTACGTCGTCGGCTCCAAGTCGTACGGTCGTGCGCCGACCTTCCTGCTCGCCACCGGGTACGAGCAGGTGCGGTCCGTCGTCGCCGCGCTCGCCGGGGACCGGCAGGCGGCCGACGCCGTCGAGCTCAACCTGCCGTCGACCGGGGTCTGCTCCGCCGACGGCCCGGTCGACGACGACAAGGACGTCCCGGTCCCCGCGGGAGCGGCGTCCTCGAGCTGCTGCTGAACCAGCCCCTGGCTGTGCCCCGGGTCGCGCCCCCGCGCGGTCCGGGGCACAGTGCTGCTCGGGAGCGGGCGGCCGAGCGCCCGCCAGAAGGAGGAGATCGTGGCCCGATTCACTGCCTGGACGTTCGAGACGGTCGACGGCGCGGACGACGCCAACGCCATCGTCCGCGACGCCGCGAGCGAGAAGCTGGTGACCGTCATCGACCACGCCGTCGTGCGCTGGCCCGAGAGCGCCGACAAGCCGGAGACGGACGTCCGGCACGACGACGCGAAGCGCGGCACCGGGTGGGGTGCCTTCTGGGGCCTCCTCCTCGGCGGCCTGTTCTTCGTCCCGCTCGTCGGTGCCGCGGCAGGCGCAGCGGTGGGAGGGCTGAGCAGGCTCTTCAGCGGCATCGGGCTGCGCTCCGAGGACATCGAGCGGATCCGTGAGGGAGTGAAGCCCGGCACGTCCGCGCTGTTCCTCGTGACCGAGCAGGGTGACGTCGACCGGTTCGCCGAGCGGCTGCACGGGGTCGGGGCGACCCTCGTGGACGCCAACCTCACCGAGGAGGAGAAGGCGCTCCTGCTGCAGTCGTTCGGCGGTCGCTGAACCGCCGGGGTCGCCGTGGCCGCGGGGGGCTGAGCGCGGCGTTAGCCGGCGTAGCGGTCGCCGGCACCGTGCCCGGGTCGCTGGCTGCGTCGGCTCCGGCGTGGCAGGTGCGCTCGCTCGACCGCCGTCGAGTAGCTCACGGCGCTGACCTGCGTCGTGGACAAGGGGTCGCCGAGCGCGTCGCCCCCGAGTGCACGGGCGACGTGGAGCAGGGGACGCTGTGCCTCGAACTCGTGGGCGAGGGCGTCGAAGATAGGGGTCTCGGTGTCGCGCACCGGACCATTGTCCGTCGCCGCGGGGCCGGACTCGCCCCGGGGCGCCGGTCTTCACAGGACCCCTACACGGTCGGGTGGGTCACGGCACCGAGGGGCCGGCCGCGTCGTCCGGGGTCACGGGGTTCGCGCGGGCGGCCAGGGTCGTGAAGAGCGGCAGGAGGACGTCGTCGAGCACGTCGTCCAGGTAGCTGTCGGGGATCGGCCCGCCCTTGATGATGGCGAACCTCAGGAGGGCGACCGGCGTGAGCAGCGCGGTGTCCGGGACCGGGGTGGGGCCGATCTCGCCGCGTTCCGCCGCCGCCGCGAGCGCCGACCGGATCGAGGAGCGCGCCACCTCCCCGTTCAGCTCGGCGACCTCGGAGAGCAGCTCCTGGTCGGCCTCGCCGAGCAGCGCGCGCAGCGTCGCGGACCCGACCGCACTGACCTGTGTCAGCAGCGGGCCGAGCGTCCGCCGGAGATCGGCCCGCAGGTCGCCCGACGTCTCGGTCGTGAACGACGACCGCAGGGCTGAGCCGAGGGCGTCGGAGACGAGGTGTGCCCGGGAGCGGTAGCGGCGGTAGAGGACGGGCTTGCTGGTCCGCGCCCGGCGCGCGACCCCCTCGAACGTGACTCCGGCGTACCCGTGGTCGTCGAGCTCGGCGCGCGTCGCCTCGCGGATGGCCGCCGTCAGGACCTCGTCCCGTCGGCGCTTCTGCTCGACCACCTGGTCTCCTCTGCCTCGTACTCCTTGTGTACCGTACCGGGCGTGTAAGATACGGGGCGTATCTATAATTCTTCATGGAGGCTCGATGTCAACGGCTGAAACCACCGCCACCCCCGTCCCCGACCCGGCTGGCCGCCCCGCGCCGTCGCGCTGGTCCCGCGTCGCCCTCGTGGTGGGCGGGCTCTGCGCCGTCCTCCTCGTGATGCTCACGGCGTTCGCCCTCCCCTCGGTGAAGTCCTCGCCGCAGGACGTCCCCGTCGCGATCGTGGGTCCCGACCAGCAGGTCGCGACGATCGAGGACTCGATCGACCAGGCCGCCCCGGGTGCGCTCGACCTCGTCACGGCCGCCGACGCCGACGCCGCCGAGCAGATGATCCTGGATCGAGAGGTGTACGGGGCGTTCGTGCTCGGGCAGGACGGAGTCACCGTCCAGACCGCCTCCGCGGCGAGCTACAGCGTGGCCTCGATGCTGACGCAGGCGAGCCAGCAGCTGGGCGCCTCCGCCGGTGTGCAGGTCACCGTCGAGGACGTCGTCCCGCTGCCGGAAGACGACCCGCGGGGCGTCGGCCTGACGGCCGGCTCGCTCCCGCTCGCGATCGGCGGGCTCCTCGCGGCCGCTGCGTGCATCGCGCTCCTGCACGGGCCCACCCGCCGCATCGCGGGTGCAGCCGGGTTTGCCCTCGTCGGCGGCTTCGCACTGACCGCGGTGCTTCAGTACGGGTTCGGGACCTTCGACGGGCCGTACGCGCTCACGGCGCTCGCGGCCAGCCTCGGGATCGGCGCCACGAGCATGCTCGTCCTCGGCCTGGAGCGACTGCTCGGAGCCCCGGGGATCGCCGTCGGTGCCGTGATCGTCGTGCTGCTCGGCAACCCGCTCTCCGGGATCACGACCGCTCCTGAGTACCTCCCCCAGCCCTGGGGTGCGGTCGGCCAGCTCCTGCCGCCGGGTGCCATGGACACGCTGCTGCGGAACGTCGCCTACTTCGACGGCGCCGCGAGCCTGGGGCCGATCCTGGTCCTGTGCGGGTGGATCGTCATCGGCCTCGTGCTCTTCGCGGCCGGCGTCGCGCGCTCGCGACGGAGCGGCACCGAGCTCTGATCCGACGGATCCCGGCGGCCTGTGTGGACCTGCCCCCGCACGCACGGCAGGATGGTCGGCACCCGACCCTGGAGGACCTGATGAGTGCTGAGAAGACCCGCAAGAAGAGCGGCGTCGCCCGCCTGTACAAGACCGTCGCGTTCGCACTGGTCGTCGCAGCCGTCACCAAGGAGCTGCAGAAGGACCCGCAGGACCGCACCTGGCACGGGACGGTCGCCGGGTTCGTGCCGTACGAGTTCCGGATGCCGACCGTCGAGCGGGTCAAGAGCCGGGTCTGGGACCCGGACAACGCGCACATCCTCAGCCCGCACGTGTTCGGCGTCGGGTGGACCGTAAACGTCGGGCGCGTCGTCGCCGTGGCCAAGAACGTCGTCGACGGCTGACCAGATGCTCGACGACGCGCCTGCCGGGCCGGGACTCCCGGCCCGGCAGGCGTGCGTCACGGCCGCACGAGCACCTTGAGCGCCTCGCGCGAGTCCATGAGGCGGTAGCCCTCGGCCGCGTCGTCGAGCGAGACCTCGGCGTCGAAGACGACGCCCGGGTCGATCGTCCCGTCGAGCACGAGCCGGATCGCCTCCTCCAGGTAGGCGCGCACCGGTGCCGGACCACCGTTGAGGGTGATGTTCCGGCCCCAGAGGGACGCGGAGCCGACGGGTGCGTCGGTGTACTGCGGGACGCCGACGCGTGAGATGACGCCGCCCGAGCGGACCACGCCGTACGCCTGCTCGTACGCAGGCATGTGGCCGACGGCCTCGAGGACGACGTGCGTCCCCGCGCCACCCGTCAGCTCACGGACCCGGGCCACCCCGGCCTCGCCGCGCTCCGCGACGACGTCGGTGGCGCCGAAACGCCGGCCCAGGTCGGTGCGGACCTCGTGACGGCCCATGAGGATGATCCGCTCAGCACCCATCTGCTTCGCCGCCAGCACGGCGGAGAGGCCGACCGCGCCGTCGCCGATCACGGTGACGGTCTTGCCGGGGCCGACCTGGCCGACGAACGCGGCGTGGTATCCGGTGAGGTACACGTCCGAGAGCGTCAGCAGAGCGGGCAGGAGAGCCGGGTCCACGTCGGCCGGGAACGGCACGAGCGTGCCCGAGGCCTGCGGGACGCGCAGCAGCTCGGCCTGCGCACCGGAGATGAAGCCGCCGTGGGGGCAGGCGGTGTGGAACCCGTCCGCGCAGATGTCGCAGGTGTTGTCCGAGAACCCGAACGGGACGACGACGTGGTCGCCGACGTCCACGCCGGTCACCGCCGAGCCGATCTGCTCGACGACGCCGATCGCCTCGTGGCCCATCGGGCTGCCCTTCTGCGAGGCGGGCTTCGACCGGTACGGGTGCAGGTCCGAGCCGCAGACGCAGGCCAGGGTCACGCGCACGACGGCGTCGGTCGGCTCCTGGACGGTGGCATCGGGTCGTTCCTCGACGCGGACGTCGCCGGCGCCGTACATGACTGTTGCTCGCAAGGATCTCTCGTCTCTGTCGTGCGGTCTCGGGTGGAGACCGGGGTCGGGCCACGGGGATCGGCCCACCGAACCTCCCTAGCCTGACATCTCCGCGCCCCGAACGGGCGCGACGCGGGTCGCGAGCGTGTCCTCGAGCAACGCCTCGACCCGGTCGGCGAGACGGCAGACGACGACGGCTGCACCCCCGGCCCTCCGGCCGAGCGACCGGGACTCCCGCAGGGCGGTGCGCACCCGGTCGGCCGTCGCGTCGACGGCGCCGGAGGTCAGCAGGGCGGCGCGGATCCGTGCCGCTCCCTCGGTGTCGAGCGAGGGATCGCCGAGCAGCTCCGCGACGCCGGCCCAGGCCCGGTGCCCGGTGGCGAGCCCGATCAGCGTCGTCTGCTTTCCCTCGCGCAGGTCGGAGGGCACGCCGGGGCCGAACGCGCCCGCGACGTCGTCGGTGAGCTGGTACGCGAGCCCGAGCTCGTCGGCGGCCCGACGGAGGGTGAGGAGCACGTCGTCGTCGGCGTCGGCGAGCAGGGCGCCCGCGACGAGCGGCCACGTGAACGTGTACCGCGCGGTCTTGGCGCGCGCGACGACCGTGCGGGCCCGCGGCGACTCGGCGTCCAGCCCGTGCTGGAGCGCGAGGTCGCCGAGCTCGCCGCAGACCGTCTCGCGGACCGTGTCGGCGAGCAGGCGGACGACCGCCGTCCGGCACGCGCCCTCGGGGAGGAGGGCGACCTCGGCCCAGGCTGTGCTGATGGCGAGATCGCCGGCCAGGATGCCCGCACCCTCGGCCCACGCGGCAGCCGCGGCGTCGCCGGCTCCCGCCGAGCGGGCGGTCGCTGCGGTGCGGGCGGCGAGGTTGGGGCGGCCACGCCTCACGACGTCGTGGTCGAGCACGTCGTCCTGGACGAGGAACCCGGCGTGCAGGATCTCGGTGGCAGCGGCGAGAGAGGCGGCGGCGTCGGGGTGCGAGCCGCCGAGGGCCGTGTGGATCTCCACGAGCGTGCTGCCGCGCAGGTGCTTGCCGCCGCGTGCGGTGTCGCCGAGCAGGGCCCACACCTCGTCGACCGCGGGCGAGACGGGGGAGGGGCGGTGGGTGACGAGGGCACGGTCGACGGCCGCGAGGAGCAGGGCGCGTGTCGTGTCCGTCGCGTCGACGGGCTCGGCACGGCTCGCGGGCTGGAGCAGCGTCATGGCGGTCCCTCCGGTCGGCGTCGTCGCCTACCCACGGTAGTGAAGCACGAAACGCAAAAGGTGTATACGACGGAGCAAAAGGGTGCCGACATTTGCTTGACAGAAGGCAGAAGTGGCGTAGCGTGCAGCCATGGTCAATGACGACGATGTCATCAGCCCGACGCCCCGCACGGGCGTCTGGTTCATCGGTGCCCGCGGGTCGGTCGCCACCACCGCCACGGTCGGCGCTCTCGCGCTGCTCCGCGGCCTCGCGCCTACGACCGGCCTGGTCAGCGAGCTGCCACAGGTCGCCCGTGCCGGGCTCCCACCCCTCGACGGGATCGTCGTGGGCGGGCACGACGTCGGCGGAAGCATGGTCGAGCGGGCTGAGGACCTCGCGGCGACGGGTGTGCTCCCGGTGGCGACGGTCGCGGCCGTCCGCGACGACCTCGCCGCCGTGGACGCACGGGTCCGCCCTGGCACGGACGGGGCGGCCGACCGCGCGACGGTCGACCGGCTCGCGGACGACATCCGGACGTTCCGCGCCGAGCACGGCCTCGACCGGGTGGTCGTCGTCGACGTCTCCAGCACAGAGCCGCCCGTCCCGGAGGCCGACGACGTCGCGTCGCTCGCCGAGCTCGACGCCCTGCTGGACGCCGGCGCAGCCCCGGTGCCGGCGTCCTCGCTCTACGCCTACGCCGCGTTCGACGCGGGCTGCCCGCTCGTCGCGTTCACCCCGTCCACCGGCCCCAACACTCCGGCGCTCGTCGAACTGGCGAAGAAGTGCCACGTGCCCTGGGCCGGACGCGACGGGAAGACCGGCGAGACGTTGCTCAAGACGACGCTCGCGCCGATGTTCGCGACGCGCGCGCTCGAGGTCCGGTCCTGGTCCGCCTTCAACATCCTCGGGGGCGGTGACGGCCGCACGCTCGCCGACCCCGCGGCCGCGGCCAGCAAGACCGCGACGAAGGCGATGGCCGTCGAGGCGATCCTCGGGTACCCCGTGGAGGGCCCCGTCCGCATCGACCATGTCGCGGACATGGGCGACTGGAAGACGGCCTGGGACCACGTCACGTTCGAGGGGTTCCTCGGGACCCGCATGCGCATGCAGGTCACGTGGGAGGGGTGCGACTCCGCGCTCGCCGCACCGCTCGTCCTCGACCTGGCCAGGCTGCTCGCCCGCGCGCACGAGCGCGGCGAGGAGGGGGCGGTCGCGGCCCTCGGGTTCTTCTTCAAGGAGCCCCTCGGGTCCACCGAGCACGCGCTCGCCGACCAGTGGACGGCCCTGACGCGCTGGTGCGCGACGCTGGGCGCACACGCGGACGCCCCGTGAGGTGGGCCGACGTCGCCGAGCTCGTCCGGCTGCCCGCGGCGCTGACCGTCCCCGGTGACACTCTGGCCGGGGCCGCCGCCGCCGGATGGCCGTGCGGCGCGCGGACGGCGGCACTGCCCGTGTCCTCGATCGCGCTCTACTGGGCCGGGATGGCTCTGAACGACTGGGCGGACCGGGACCTCGACGCCACCGAGCGGCCCGAGCGCCCCGTCCCCTCCGGCCGGGTCACCCCCGGTCAGGCGCTCGCGACGGCCGGCGTGCTGACCGGCGTCGGCCTGGGTGCCGCTGCCGTCGCCGGACCGCGCGCGCTGGGCGTCGCGGCCTGCCTCGCCGCGGCCGTCTGGACCTACGACGTCGTCGCCAAGCCGACACCCGCAGGTCCCGTCGTCATGGCGTCGACCCGTGCCCTCGACGTGCTTCTCGGCGCGGCCGGCTCCCCACGGGCGCTGCCCGCCGCCGGGGTGGTCGGGGCGCACACCCTGGCCGTGACCGCGCTGGCCCGCGGCGAGGTGCACGGAACGACCCCGACCGTCGCCGGTGCGGCCGTGGCGACGACCGCGGCCGTCGCGGCCGGTGCGGGCGCCCTGGCGGTGCGCGGCCGGCGCGGCCCGACGGCCGTCGTCGCAGGAGCAGCGCTCGCCGTCGTCTACGCCGTGTCCGTGCTTCCGGCGCAGCGCGAGGCCTACGAGTCGCCGGACGCGCAGCGCGCCCGGCGAGCCACGGGCGCGGGGATCCGCGCGATGGTGCCGCTGCAGGCGTCGCTGGTCGCGGGACGCGGTGCGGTCGTCGCCGCTGCGTGCCTCCTCGGTGCCGTGCCGCTGGCACGCCGGGCAGCCCGGGCGGTGAGCTTCACGTGACCACGCTGGCCTACGGCACCAACGGGCTGGCCGACCACCGGCTGCCCGACGCTCTCGCGCTGCTCGCGGAGCTCGGCTACGGAGGCGTCGCCCTGACGCTCGACCACATGCACCTCGATCCGCTCGCGCCCGGACTCGCCGACCGCACCCGGGCGGTCGCGAGCCTCCTGGACCGCCACGGTCTGGAGGTCGTCGTCGAGACCGGCGCCCGGTACCTGCTCGACCCCCGCCGGAAGCACGAACCCACCCTGGTCTCGGACGAGGGCCGCGAGCGCCGGGTGGATCTCCTCAGGACGGCGGTCCGCGTGGCGCAGGACCTGGGTTCACCGGTGGTGCACCTGTGGTCGGGCGTCCTGCCGCCCGGCGTGCCGGTCCGGGTGGGCCGGGAGAGGGTGCTCGCCGGGCTGGAGCAGGTGCTGCCGCTCGCCGAGCGGGCCGGCGTGACCCTGGCCTTCGAGCCGGAGCCCGGCATGGTCGTCGAGCGGGTCGGCGACCTGGTCGAGCTGCGCACGGTGCTCGGTGACCCGGCAGGCCTGCGCCTGACCGTCGACGTCGGTCACCTCACCTGCGTGGAGGACGCGCCGGGACCGGACGTGATCCGTCGCGTGGGCCACCTGATCTCCCACGTGCAGGTCGACGACATGGTCCGTGGGGTGCACGAGCACCTCGAGCTCGGCACCGGAGAGGTCGACCTGCCGGGGGTGCTGCGCGCCCTCGACGACGTGGGCTACGCGGGGCTGGCCGCCGTGGAGCTGCCCCGGCACTCGCACGCGGGCGCGCGGATCGCCGCCGAGAGTGCGACCGCCCTTCGCGCCGCCGCCGAGCAGGCCGGCGTCGCCGTCCGCCCGCCGTCCGTCCGTCCCGCCGACCTGGAGGTCTCTCGATGATCCCGACCCGTACGACGCTCGCTCCGGAGCACGAGGCGCTCCTGGAACCCCAGCTCGAGCAGGTGTCGCTGTCCCCGGAGACCCTCGCCCTGCTGTCCGCGCGTGCGGCCCGGACGGTCGGTCGTGGCCCGACGGCGCACGGCGGGCGCGTGGAGGACGAGGTCCGGGTCAGGCTCCTGCTCGCCGCCACCCGCGACGTCGACGCCGCGACGGCGGCCCGGGTCGCCACCGACCTCTACACGGACGGCGACGCCGACGAGCGCCGGGCCGTACTGCTCGCGCTGCCGGCCCTCGACGTCGGGCCCCGGGGTGTCCCGCTCCTCCTCGACGCGTTGCGCACCAACGACGTCCGGCTCGTCGCCGCCGCGATGGGTGCGTACGCCGCCGAGCACCTCGACGACGAGGCCTGGCGGCACGGTGTGCTCAAGTGCCTGTTCACCGGGGTGCCGACCGACGCCGTCGTGGACCTCGACCGTCGCCGGGACGCCGAGCTCGACCGGATGGTCGACGCCTACGTCCGCGAGCGCGAGGCCGCCGGGCGCGAGATCCCGGATGACGCGCGCTCGCTGCTCGGCGCCCGCTGACCGACCCGCCACCCGACCAGAACCCGGCCACGACGACGTGGCCCCGACCGAGGAGTACCCGTGCGCATCTTCGACCCCCACATCCACATGACGTCCCGGACGACCGACGACTACGAGGCGATGCACGCCGCCGGGGTGCGCGCGGTCGTCGAGCCGGCGTTCTGGCTCGGCCAGCCGCGGACGTCGGTGGGGTCCTTCGTCGACTACTTCGACGCCCTGCTGGGCTGGGAGCGGTTCCGTGCGGCCCAGTTCGGGATCGCCCACCACGCGACGATCGCGCTCAACCCGAAGGAGGCCAACGACCCCCGGTGCCTCCCGGTGCTCGACCTGCTCCCGCGGTACCTGGAGAAGGACGGCGTCGTCGCAGTCGGCGAGGTGGGTTTCGACTCGATGACCGACGCCGAGGAGTCCGTCTTCGTGCGTCAGCTCGAGCTCGCCGGGGAGCACGGACTGCCCGTGCTCGTCCACACGCCTCACCGGGACAAGGCTGCCGGGACCCGTCGGACCCTCGACCTGGTGCGCGACGTCGGGGTGCCACCGGAGATGGTCGTGGTCGACCACCTCAACGAGGTGACGGTCGACATCGTCGACGACGCAGGGTGCTGGGCCGGCTTCTCCGTCTACCCGGACACCAAGATGGACGAGAAGCGCATGGTCGAGATCCTCCGGCGGCGCGGCACGGACCGGGTGCTCGTCAACTCGGCCGCCGACTGGGGGCGTTCGGACCCGCTCAAGACCGCGTACACCGGGGCGGCGATGCTCGCGGGCGGCTTCACCGACGACGACGTCGACCAGGTGCTGTGGCGCAACCCCGTCGCCTTCTACGGTCAGAGCGGGCGCCTCCTGCTCGACGCCGCCGAGCCCGAGGCGCCGGAGTTCGCGGGAAACTCCGTCCAGCGCGGCGAGCGCGCCGTCCCGGCCGCCCGCTGATGAGGTTCCGCCACCCCGACGGCACCGCGGTGCACGTCTCGTACGGGACCAACGTGCACCCGGCGCAGGACGTCGACGGCCTCCTCGACCAGCTCCGCCGCTACGCGGGCCCGGTGCGCCGCCGACTGGGCACCGAACGCCTGGGGCTGGGTCTCTGGCTCCCGGCGAGCGCCGCCGTCGAGCTCGCCGGTGCGCCGGACCGCCTCGCCACCCTCCGAGCCGCACTCGCCGCCGAAGGGCTCGAGGTCGTCACGGTCAACGCCTTCCCGTACGGGAACTTTCACGCCCCGGTGGTCAAGAAGGCCGTCTACCGGCCCGACTGGACCACGGACGAGCGGCTCGACTACACGCTCGCCTGCGCGCGCGTCCTGGCAGATCTTCTCCCCGACGACGTCGCCCGCGGCTCGATCTCCACGCTCCCGTTCGGCTGGCGCGAGCCCTGGGACGACGAGCGGTCGCGTGCGGCGCGGGAGCGGCTGGACCGGCTCTCGTCCGAGCTCGCGGCGCTCCAGGAGGAGACCGGCCGGGAGATCCGGGTCGCCGTCGAGCCGGAGCCCGGCTGCGTCGCCGAGACGGCGCAAGACCTCGTCCGGCAGCTCGACGGCGTCGACCCGCGGTGGATCGGCGCCTGCCTCGACCTCTGCCACGTCGCGACAGAGTTCGAGAACCCGGCCGAGGCGCTCCGTGCGCTCGACGCTGCCGGGCTGCCCGTCGTCAAGACGCAGGTCTCCGCCGCCCTGCACTGTCCCGACCCGCACGACCCGGCGGCGCTCGCGGCACTCGAGGAGTTCGTCGAGGCGCGGTTCCTGCACCAGGTCCGGGAGCAGGGTGCGTCCGGCGTCGTGCGCCGCGACGACCTCCCCGACGCGCTGGGCCGAGTCACGTCGGTCGCCGCGCTGCCCGGTGACGGCCCCTGGCGCGTCCACGTCCACGTCCCGCTGCACGAGCGACCGGAGGCACCGCTCGCCTCGACCACCGACGTCCTGACGGACGCCCTGACGCGTCTGGTCGGCGGGGAGCACCCGGTCGTGGACCACCTGGAGACCGAGACGTACACCTGGTCGGTGCTGCCGGCGCGCCTGCGGCCGGTCGACGACGACGGTCTGGTGGCCGGGATCGCCGCCGAGCTGGACTGGACCCGCTCCCGACTGACCGACCTCGGGCTGGAGGCACTGTGAGCGCGCTGCTCGTCCTCGACGTCGTCGGCATGACGCCGCGGCTGCTGGAGCACATGCCGAACCTGCGCGCCGTCGCGCGGCAGGGGTGGCAGGCGGAGCTCGGCACGGTGCTGCCCGCCGTGACGTGCTCGGCCCAGTCGACCTTCCTCACCGGCACCCTGCCCGCCGAGCACGGCGCCGTCGGGAACGGTTGGTTCTTCCGCGACCTGGGCGAGCCGCTGCTGTGGCGCCAGCACCACCGGCTCGTCGCGGGGGAGAAGGTCTGGGAGACCGTCCGCCGCGAGCGCCCCGACTACCGGGTGGCGAACGTCTGCTGGTGGTACGCGATGGGGTCGAGCGCCGACACGACGATCACGCCGCGGCCCGTCTACCACGCCGACGGTCGCAAGGACCCCGACTGCTGGACGTGGCCCCCGGAGTTGCACGACGAGCTCACGGAGGCCGTGGGCCCGTTCCCGCTCTTCACCTACTGGGGCCCGACGGCCGGCATCGCGTCGTCGCAGTGGATCGTGGACGCCGCCCGGCACGTCATGCCGGAGCACGACATGACGCTCGTCTACGTGCCGCACCTGGACTACGACCTGCAGCGGTACGGCCCCGACGGTCCCGAGGCGGTGGCGGCCGCCCGTGCTGTCGACGACGTCCTGGCGCCGCTGCTCGACGACGCGCGCCGGGCCGGCACCACCGTCGTCGCGCTGAGCGAGTACGGCATCACGCCGGCGCGCCGGCCGGTCGACGTGAACCGCGTGCTGCGCCGGGCCGAGCTCCTGACCGTCCACACCAACGCAACGGGCGAGCTCCTCGACCCCTGGACGTCGCGCGCCTTCGCCGTCGCGGACCACCAGGTCGCGCACGTGTACGTCCACGACCCCGCCGACCTCGAGCTCGTCCGGGACCTCCTCGCCGACGTGGAGGGTGTCGACGAGGTGCTCGACGCCGACGGACGCCGACGCCACGGGCTCGACCACGAGCGTGCCGGCGACCTCGTGCTCGTCGCCGAGCCCGACGCGTGGTTCACCTACTACTACTGGCTCGACGACGCCCGGGCCCCCGACTTCGCGCGGTCCGTCGAGATCCACAAGAAGCCGGGGTACGACCCCGCGGAGCTCTTCTGGGACCCCGCCGACCGCTGGGCCAAGGCGCGGGCCGGGCTGCACGTTCTGCGCAAGAAGCTGGGCCTGCGGTCGACGATGCGGGTCGTGCCGCTCGACCCCGCTCCCGTGCGCGGAACGCACGGCCGGCTCCCGGCCGACCCCGAGGACGGCCCCGTGCTGCTCTGCTCCGTGGCCGAGGACGGTCCCGGGGCGCTCGCGGCGACGGAGGTCCGGGACCTGCTCGTCCGGCTGGCGTCGGAGTGACGAGCCCACAGACTCCTGGTGCGCTTCACCAGGAAGGGACCCCCGCAGGGGGCACCCGCACCACACCGCACAACGACGTGGAGGAATGATGCAGAGCAACACGAAGTTCCGTCGCACCCTCGGCGCGACCGCCGCCGCGGCCGTCCTGGCCGGCACCGTGCTCGCAGGCGCCGGTGCAGCGGCAGCCCCGCCCGGGAAGTCCGGCGAGGGGCGGAGCGTGCCGGCCAGCAAGATCTCGATCCAGCTCTACAGCTACCTGAGCTGGCAGGGGCAGGTCGGCATCGACGGCGTGCTCGCCGAGCTCGACGAGATCGGGTACCGCAACGTCGAGCCGTTCGGGGCCCCGGGCGGGTTCGGGTCGTACGAGGACTACTCCGCGGCCGAGTTCCGGGACGTGCTGAAGGGGTACGGCCTCAAGGCCCCGTCGTCCCACGGCGGGACGTCGGAGGCGACCTTCGAGGCGACGCTCGACGACGCCAAGGACCTCGGGCAGAAGTACGTCGGGTCCGGAGGCTTCGCGGCTCCGGGCATCGGTGGCGGCTACGAGAACGTCCTCGCCACCGCGGAGACGATGAACCGGCTCGGGGAGCGGTCGAAGAAGAACGGCACCGGCAAGTTCTTCGGGCACAACCACCAGTCGGAGTTCACCACGCAGTACGCCGACCCGGTGACGGGCGAGACGAAGAGCGCCTGGGAGATCCTCGTCGAGAACACCGACCCCCGCTGGGTGACCTTCGAGCTCGACACCTTCTGGGCCGCCGACGCCGGCGTCGACGTGGCGGCCCTGCTGGAAGAGCACGGCGACCGCGTCGAGCTCCTGCACATCAAGGACGGCGACCTCAACGGCGATGCGCGCGGGATCCCGGGCGACGTCGGCGAGGGGGACATGGATTGGGCCCCGATCCTGGAGGCCGCGCACGGCAAGGTGAAGCTGTACGTCGTCGAGCGGGACGGAGCTCCCGCCGATGCCGAGTTCGCGCAGGACAGCTTCGACTTCCTGACGTCGTTCACCTACTGACGGCCCGACCGCCCGACGGCCCCGCACGCTCGGTGTGCGGGGCCGTCGTCCCATGGTTCGGCCCATGGCTCGTCGGGCGGGGCTCCGGGCAGCGGATTCACCACCGGCCCCCGGGATCAGGCACTATTGGTGCGGCTGTGAAGACAGCGCAGCCTCTGGATCGTGCAAAAAAGGTGAAGATGAACGACAACAAGACTTTTGGCGGCGTCCGGGTCGACCCGACCCGCGCCCACTGGGAGATGTGGGGCGAGGTGGACGCCGCCGTGCAGAGCGAGGTCGCCCACGTGCTGACCGACCACCTCCTCGAGACCGCCGACGAGCCACTGACCGTGGACCTGAGCGGCGTGACCTTCATCGACTCCGGCGGCCTGCGGCTGCTGTACACCGCTGCGGAGCACAAGCCGACGCCGCCGGTGCTCGTCGGAGCACCCGCGCGAGTCGTCGACCTGCTGCGACTGAGCGGAGTCGATACGCTGTTCATCCTGAACGACTGAGGAGGGGTAGGCGTGGATCAGACGATGACACTCGGCCCGACTCCTGCGGGCTTCCGCGAGTTGCGCTCGTGGCCGCTCCTGAGCGTCGACGACCTTGCCGTCGTCCGCCAGGATCTGGCGTCGACGCTGCCGCAGAGTCCCGGAGCCAGTCTGGAAGAGGTACCGGAGTCCGTGGTGCTCGTGGTCAGCGAGCTCGCGACCAACGCGCTGCGGCACGGCGGGGGCCCGGTCTCCGTCCATCTGTCCGAGCGGAGCGGTGAGGTGCTCGTCGACGTCGTCGACCGTGCGCCCGACGTCGCGCCGCAGTTCGTCGACGGGCGACCCGTCGGTGGTGGCGGGTTCGGTCTCCGGCTCGCCGCGCGGCTCGCCGACCAGCTCGGCTGGTACGCGACGGACACCGGCAAGCACGTCTGGGCACAGTTCAGCGTGTCCTCCAAGATGCCGAGTCTTTCCGCCTAGCTCCCTCACCCGTCGGAGCACGTGGGCCTACGACCTGTCGACGTCGACCTCGATGATCTGGTCGTCCTCCGGTCGCGGCGTCCCGCGTCCGTCCGTGTTGTTCGTCAGCACCCAGAGCTCGCCGTCGGGCGTCACGACGGCGTCGCGGAGCCGACCCTCGTCGTCGACGACCACGTTCGACGTTGCGGGGCCGTCCACCGGGACGGCGCGCAGCACCTCGCCGCCGAGGTTTGCGACGTAGAGCGTCCCGTCGAGGTGCGCCATCCCGGACGGGCTGGCCTCCCCGGGCTCCCACTGCTGGACCGGGTCGACGAAGCCCTCGACGTCGGCGATCCCCTCGACGTCGGGCCAGCCGTAGTTCGCGCCCGCCGTGACGACGTTGAGTTCGTCCCACGTGTTCTGGCCGAACTCCGTGGCGAACATCGTGCCGTCGTCGGACCAGGCCAGCCCCTGGACGTTGCGGTGCCCCAGGCTGTACACCAACGAGCCGGGGACGGGGTTGTCCTCCGGGGCGTCGCCGTCGGGTGTCATGCGCAGGATCTTGCCCGCCAGGGACGCCGGGTCCTGGGCGCGCTCCGGCTCGCCGGCGTCGCCCGTGGTGGCGTAGAGCATCCCGTCGGGGCCGACCGCGAGGCGCCCGCCGTTGTGGTTCGACGCCGCGGGGATCTCGGCGACGAGCGTGGTCCGTTCACCCAGGGCCAGTGCGCCGGGATCCCCGGTCAGGGGGTAGCGCTGGATGCGGTTGCCGTCCGCGGCCGTCGAGTAGACGTAGAGGTTCCGCTCCGCGTCCACCGCGAGTCCGAGCAGGCCTCCCTCGCCGCCGTGCACGACGCCGTCGACCGTCACGACGGTCCGGGCTCCGCCCTCCGTCACCTCGAGGATGCGCCCGCTGTCCCGCTCGCTGACGAGGGCGACGTCGTCGACGAACGTGACGGACCACGGAGCCTGCAGGCCGGTCGCCGCACCCGTGGCCGTCCCGTCCGGCGTGGCGGTCTCGTCCGACGTGGTCGTGGTGCACGCCGTGAGCGGGCCGAGTACGAGGAACGCCGCGAGTCCGAGCCGCGCCGACGTCCGTCGTCGGGTCTCTGTCCGCATGCGTCCTCCTGATCGCGGGGCCGTCCGCCCACGATAGGTGGCTCGCGCCGGTACCGCAGTCGGCGGGCGAGCGGCGGGGCGGCCGGGCGGTCAGTGCCGCCGCAGCACCAGCACCGTGGCGTCGTCGTCCGACTCGGGGTCGCGCACGGTCGCCACGAGACGATCGGGGTCGACGGAGTGCTCGGCCGCGCTGCGGAGGCGCTCGAGCGCCTCGACGATCGACTCGTCGCGATGCTCGACGAGTCCGTCGCTGAAGAGGACGAGGGAGCCACCGGGCGGCACCTGTGCGGTGGCGACCGCCTCGACCCGGAGGCCGACGCCGAGCGGCGGAGCGCCGAGGATCTCGCCGACGAACGCGCCGTCGGTGCCGACCATCACGGGCGGCGGGTGCCCGGCCGTGACGTACTCGACCTCGCCCGTGGACGGGTCGAGGACGGCGACCACGAGGGTCGCGACCTGGCCGGGCAGGGTGGTGCGCAGCAGGTGGTCGACCTGCGAGACGGCCTGGACGGCGGAGCTGCCGGTGACGAGCAGCGCGCGCAAGGCGTTGCGGAGCTGGCCCATCGTGGCCGCCGCGGGCAGGCCGTGACCCGTCACGTCTCCGACGACGGCGGCCAGGCGGCCGTCGCCGAGCGGCAGGGCGTCGTACCAGTCGCCGCCGGCATGCCCGCCGCCGGACGGTTCGTAGACCGCCTCCAGCGACCACCCCTCGACGTCGGGCAGCGACGTGGGGAGCAGGCTCTGCTGCAGTGTCGACGCGGCCCGGATGTCGCGCCGACCGCGCATCAGCAGGCCCTCGGCCACGTAGGAGCGCAGCGACGTCGCGACGTCGACCTGGTCGTCGGTCCACGGCTCGCTCTTGTCCCGGACCACCTCGCGCCAGCGGGCGAACGACTTGCGGGGCGAGAGGCGGACGGAGTCGCCCTCGCTGCGCGCGATGGCCTTGTTCCGCGGGTCGCCGCCCCAGTCCACGCTCTGCACGACCTCCTCGCGCAGCCAGACCGCGACCGCGTCGCCCGGGACCAGGAGGGCCAGGAGTCCTGCGGACCCGGGGACGAGCTCGGCGAGCTCGGGGTGGTCCTGCTTCAGGTGGTGCGTGACCAGGACCTCGACGCCGAGATCGGCGATGCGTCGACCGAGGGCCGTGCACGTCGCGTCGTCGGGCGTGGTGCCCAGGCTGGCCAGGCGGCCCTCGGCGATGACGAAGGCCCCGTCGGCGGGGATCAGGTCGAGGAGGCCGGGGGCTCCGGTGAGGGCCGCGGTGAGGGGGAGGTCGTCGTCGCGCGTGGCCGAGACGAGGTCCGCGAGCACACCCGCGGACCGTCGGGCCGCCGACGCGCGGTCGTCCTCGGCCTGCCTGACGAGCCGGGCGGAGAGGGTCGATCCCAGGAACTCCGCGGCGGCACGTGCCGCGTACGGCGGTGCGTGTGTGCCGGAGTAGTGGTGGCACGCGATCAGGCCCCAGAGCCGACCGTCCCGCAGGAGCGAGATCGACATCGAGGCGCCGACACCCATGTTCTGCAGGTACTCGACGTGGATGGGCGAGACGCTGCGAAGGTTGCCGTACGTCAGATCGAGCGGCCGGCCCGTGACCGGGTCGTCCGTCGGGACGATCTCGGACGGGACGTAGTCGATGTCCGAGATCAGCCGGATCCAGTTCTTCTCGTACAGCGCGCGTGCCTGCGGCGGGATGTCCGACGCCGGGTAGTGCAGTCCGAGGAACGGGTTGAGGTCGTCCCGTCTGGCCTCGGCCACGACCTCGCCGTTGTAGTCGGCGTCGAAGTGGTAGAGCATCACCCGGTCGAACCCGGTCAGCTCGCGGACCCGCCGCACCGCGACGTCGTAGAGCTCCGCCAGGGACGTCGCCCGGTCGAGCTCGGCGAGCGCGTCGCGCACCGGCTCGAACGTGGAGCGATAGGTCAGCTCGGGAGGGCTGGAGAACGGTTCGACCTCGACGACGAGGACCGGTGGTCGTCCGTCGGTCTCGGTGTCCGGTGCGTGGTGCAGGACCACCTCGAACCTCCGTGAGCTACCCCGGACGACGATGTCGACGTCGACGGGGTTGCGCAGCCGGGGGTTCTCGACGCGGGCGACGTGGTCGAGGATCGTGGTGGCAGCGTCCGTGCCGATCGCACTCGCGAGCGTGCCGCCGACGACGTCGCGGACGTCGACACCGAGTACCTCGGCGGTGCTCTCGGAGGCCTGCGTGACGACGCCGTCGTCCGTGCGCAGGGCCAGGAGGGCACCACGCGGCTGGACGCGGCCCGGGATGTGGATCGGCTCGCGGGCGCAGTTGTCGAGGTCGACGATCTCGTCCGGGGCAAGGAATCCCTGCTCGGTCACGCGTCCCTCCTGCCTGGTTCGTCCCGTCGTGCAGGTGCCAGGATACGGGTGCGAGGCGCTCCCTGCGTCAGGAGGGGTGCGGCAGCGCGACCGGGTGTTCCCGCGGGCGGTTCAGAGGTTGCGCGACCCGAGCCACGGCTCCAGGAGGTCGGGCTCGCCCAGCCAGGCAGCGCCGCCGTCGGCCATCTCCATGCCGGTGGTCAGGGCCTCGCCGAACGCGTCGAGAATCCGGTCCCGCGTGTGCCGTGACTCCGCCCGTTCACCGGCCCCGACGACGAGGATGCGGGTCACCGGGCTGCGGTTTCCCGCGACCTCGGCCCAGGACCCGAGGTCGGCGACGCAGAGCGCCCCGCCGGCACCGTCCCACAGGCAGATCGAGTCGGGTCGGTCGGGGACGTGGAAGACCCCTCGGCTGCGGACGGGGCCCGTGCCCAGGTGCTCGATGTGGGCGAGCAGGCGCTCGGGGTGGAAGGGGCGGTCGGAGCTCAGGAGGAGGCTCCAGCTGCGGTCCCGCGGGTCGGCGCCCGTGCGGTGCGGGTTGCGCGCCCCGAGCGGGTGGGCGCGGCGTTCCGCGGCGACGGTGTCGTGCCGGCAGGAGCTGAGGTCGTCGACGCCGAGCTCGTGCAGCCCGCGCAGGCGGCGGCTGTCCCGGGCGCGGAGTCGGTCCGCGAGCCCCGCACCGGTCGGGTTGTCGCCCGTCGTCACCACCACGTCGACCTGCTCGAGCTGGGCGGCGAGCGCCTCGCCGAGCGGGCGATCGTCGTCGGGGGTGAGGGCAAGGCGTCGCTCGCCGACGAGATCGTCGCCGAGGAGGTCGTCCTCGAGAGTGTCGAGGTCGACGACGGCGACCGTCGCGCTGAGGCGCAGTCCCTCGAGCTCTCCGCCGGGCCGGGTGTGCGTGGCCAGCGCTCGTGATGCGGGAAGGGGCTCGGCCGTGACGGGCGGCGCGAGGACCAGGGCCTCCCAGCGGCCGGTCTCGGCGAGACGCGCGAGAGTCGGGACCGCGTCCTCGCGGACGCTGCAGGAGACACAGGCGTGCTCGAGCTCGGCCGTGACGTCCTCGACCACCCCGGTGGCGTCGACGACGACGCGTCGGAGTGTGTGTCCGTCGGCGCCGAGGTCGTGGCGGACGACGGCGACGTCGGAGGAGCCGAGCGTCAGGGCCGCGGCGGCGGTCTCGCGGAGCACAGGATCGACGGCGACGAGGACGCTGAGCGAGACGGTGGACGGGTGGGGCTGCACAGGACCTCCTGGTTGAGAATGATTCTCGTTTCTGTAACACTCTACCTCGAAATGAGAACGCCTCTCAATCATCGCCCGTCGCGGGCGGAAAGGAAGGTCATGTCCGCCCGTTGACAGGTACTCGGCACCGTCCCCGGGTTCGGCCACTCGATCTCGCACTCCCACGTGCGGACCAAGCGCCGCTTCGACCCGAACATCCAGAAGAAGAGGTACTGGGTGCCCATGCTCGGCCGCACGGTGACGCTGCGGGTCAGCACCCGCGGGATCAAGACGATCGACCGGGACGGGATCGACGTCGTCGTCGCCCGGATCCGTGCCCGAGGGGAGAAGGTCTGATGGCCTCCCGGACCGAGCTCCGCCCGATCATCCGGCTCGTCTCCACCGCCGGGACGGGCTTCACCTACGTCACGCGCAAGAACCGGCGCACCACCCCCGACCGCATGGTGCTGCGCAAGTACGACCCCGTCGTACGCCGGCACGTCGACTTCAAGGAGTCCCGCTGATGGCCAAGACCTCCAAGATCACCGCCGACGAGCGCCGCCGCCAGCTCGTCGCTCGCTACGCCGAGCGTCGCGCAGAGCTCAAGCGCGTCGTCTCCGCCCCGACGAGCACGCCGGAGGAGCGGCACGCCGCCGTCGTCGAGCTGCAGCGCCAGCCCCGCGACGCGAGCCGGACGCGCGTCCGCAACCGCGACGTCGTCGACGGTCGCCCGCGCGGGTACGTCGGCGCGTTCGGCCTCTCGCGCATCCGTCTGCGGGAGATGGCCCACCGCGGCGAGCTGCCCGGCGTGACCAAGTCCAGCTGGTAGACCCGAGGAGAACGGCATGAAGAAGAGCATCCACCCCGAGTACGGACCCGTCGTCTTCCGCGACGCGAGCGCCGGCGTCGCGTTCCTGACGCGGTCGACGCTCGCCGGGCGAACGGCGTCCGGTCCGGACCGTCCGCTCGCCACGGTCGAGTGGGAGGACGGGCGCACGTACCCCGTCGTCGACGTCGACGTGTCCAGCGCCAGCCACCCCTTCTGGACCGGCGCGAACCGTGTCGTCGACACCGCCGGCCGGGTCGAGAAGTTCCACCGCCGGTACGGGACCGGCCCCGCGACGTCGGGCGCGGCCCGGTGAAGGTCCGCGCGTCCCTGCGCTCTCTGAAGAACAAGCCCGGCGCGAAGGTCGTGCGGCGCCGGGGCAAGACCTACGTCATCAACAGGCAGAACCCGCGCTGGAAGGCGCGGCAGGGCTGAGGAGGCCGACACCATGGCAGTTCCCAAGCGCAAGAAGTCCCGGTCGCGGACCCGGAGCCGACGGGCGCAGTGGAGGGCAGACGTCCCCGCGCTCGTCCCGGTGAGCGTTGACGGGGAGCGGGTGCTCGTCCCGCCGCACCTCGTCCGCGCCGTCACGGACGGCATGATCGACCTGCGCTGACGACGACGGTGGCGGTCCGGGGCGGTCAGACGTCCCGGATCGTCAGGGTGACGTGCGCCGTCGCCCCCTCGTCGAGCTCCTCGGCGGTCCGGACGGCCTTCTTCAGGGGCAGGAGGTAGCAACCGCGGGCGCTGTCCGGGAAGAGCGACGTCTCCCAGCGGGAGGCTCCGACCTCGACGCGGACCCGGACGGACCCGAACCCCTTCGGCGGCAGCGGGAGCGAGCGGATCGCGTCCGTCACGTCCTCGGGAACGGTGGCGAAGTACCAGGCCTGGTCCGGCTTCCACCGGAAGACCTCGGACGCGAACGTGAAGTGCACCATGCCGCGACGCTAGTGCGTCGACGTCGGCGGTGCCTCTTTGCCCTCGACCGTCGTCCGGTCCGTCGCGGAGCCCTGGCCAGGGTCCCTCTCCCCGTCGTCCTCGCGACGCCCCAGCGAGAGGGTCGCGAGAAGACCGAGGACGAGGAACCCCGCCGCGGCCCACGCCGAGTACTGGGTGCCCCGCGTCAGGGACTCGCGGGCGTCGTCGGCGACGTCGGCCGTCGCCGGGTCGGCCGCGAGTCCGGCGATCGCCCCGCCGGAGCTGTCGACGACGGCGCTGACCACCTCGTCCCGTTGTGCCGCCGGCACGCCCTGGTCGGCGAGGCGTGCGTCGAGGTCCGCGGAGGTCCCGGCGAACAGCACCGTCCCGAGGATCGCGATTCCGAGCGCCGAGCCGATCTGTCGCGACGTCGACTGGGTCCCCGAGGCGGCGCCCGACTCCTCCACCGGGACGTCCTGCAGGACGACACCGGTCAGCTGCGCGGTCGCGAGACCGACACCGAACCCGTACACGAAGAGGAACGGCACCACGGTCGTCCACGTGGACTCGGGCGTGATCGCGAACCCCAGTCCGCCGACACCGACGATCTCTGCCGCGATGCCGACCCGGACGGTCGCCACCGCGCCGATCCGCTGCGTCAGAGCCTGGGCCGCGCCGCTCGCCACGAACGACCCGCCCGCGAGCGCGACGAGCACCCAGCCGGTCTGCAGCGCGTCGTAGCCGAGCACGTTCTGCAGCCAGATCGGCAGGGAGAGCAGGAGGCCGAACTCGCCGAGCGAGACCACGAGCGCCGCCACGTTGCCGTTGCGGAACGACGTGATGGTGAAGAGCTCGAACGGGATCAGGGTCGGCAGGCCGCGGGCCTCGCGCCGTCGTCCACGACGCACGAACGCCGCGGCCGAGAGCACCGAGACGGCCAGCGAGACCGGCACGGGGGAGAGGGCGAACGGCCACCAGTCGGCGGCTCCGTCGAGCGTCGTCCACCAGCCGAGGGAGCGCCCCTCGATGAGGCCGAAGACCAGCGTGCCGAACGTCACGACAGACAGCGCGGCCGAGACCAGGTCGGTGCGTCGCGCGCCCTCGGACCGGGACTCGTCGACCCACAGGAGCGCACCGACGACCATGAGCACCGCGATCGGCGGGTTGATGCCGAACGCCCAGCGCCAGGAGAACGAGTCCGTGAGCCAACCGCCGAGCAGCGGGCCGAGGGCCGCCATCCCGCCGATCGTCGATCCCCAGACGGCAAAGGCGATGCCGCGCTCGCGGCCGCGGAACGTCGCGTTGATGATCGACAGCGTCGTCGGCAGGATCATCGCGCCGCCGAGTCCCTGCAGGAGTCGGGCGCCGATCAGCGCCGCACCGCTGGGCGCGAGCGCCGCGAGCAGCGAGGCGGCGGCGAAGGTGACGATCCCGATCAGCATCGTGCGACGTCGGCCCCACCGGTCGGCGGCGACGCCGAACACGAGCAGGAGCGACGCGAAGACGAGCGTGTACGACTCCTGGACCCACTGGACCTGGGTCGAGTCGATGCCGAGGTCGGCGACGATCGAGGGGATCGCGACGTTGACGATGGTCGCGTCGACGATGATGAGCGAGACCGCGACGGACACCACGGCGAGGGCGAGCCACCGCCGTCGGTCGCCACCGCGTGCCGGTGAAGACGTCATGACTTCACCGTACGCGATGACGACACCGCGTCAGTTCGCCTGCGCGGTGACGGGCGTCACGCCCAGCTGCTCGATCAGGGCGAGGACGCGGCCGCGGATCTCGTCGCGGATCGGGCGGACGGCCTCGATCCCCTGACCGGCCGGGTCCTCGAGCGCCCAGTCCTCGTAGCGCTTGCCGGGGAAGACGGGGCAGACGTCGCCGCAGCCCATGGTGATGACGGCGTCGGACGCCTGGACGGCGTCGGTGGTCAGCACCTTCGGCTGCTCGTCACGGATGTCGATGCCGACCTCCAGCATCGCCTCGACGGCGGTCGGGTTGATCTGGTCGGCGGGCATGGAGCCTGCGGAGCGTACCTCGACGGCGCCGCCGGAGAGCGCGCGGAGGAAGCCCGCGGCCATCTGGGAGCGGCCGGCGTTGTGGACGCAGACGAAGAGTGCGGACGGTCGGTTCTGGGCGTTCGCGGTCATGTGTGTTCTCCGTGGGGTCGGTTCTGACAGGGTCGGGAGTGCGTGGTCAGGCGGTGAAGTCGGGCAGGAGATCGGCCAGCAGCGCGCGGACGTGACCGTCGATCTCGTCGCGGATGGCCTCGACGCCCGCGGGTGACGCCAGTGCGGGGTCGCCGACGGCCCAGTCCTCGTACCGCTTGCCCGGCAGGACGGGGCAGACGTCGCCGCAGCCCATGGTGACGACGACGTCGGACGCGCGGACGGCGTCGTCGGTCAGCGGCTTCGGGAAGGGTGCGTCGGCGTCGAGCGCCTCCAGCGCGGGCCGGACGCCCGGGTGGACCTCGCTCGCGGGGGTGGAGCCCGCGGACCGCACGACGACCCGGTCGCCGACGTAGTGCCGGACGAGCGCCGCGGCGAGCTGCGAGCGTCCCGCGTTGGCGACGCACAGGAACAGGACCTGCGGGCGGGTGTCCGTCGCGGCCTCGGTGCGCTCCACGTCGGCGAGGCGCTGCCGGGCGAACCGCTCGGTCAGCGTCAGCAGGTGCACCGAGATGCGGGCGGTGCGCGCGAGCGCCGTGTAGGACTCGCGGACGATCCGGCGCGCGGTGTCGGCGTCGACGTGCTCGTACGTCTCTGCGAGCTGGTCGGCCAGCGCGGTGAGCGCGGCGTCGGTGTCCGTGAGCCCCGTCATGGTGCGTGCCGGGGCCTGGCCGGCGAGCGCGGCCGGTGCGAACGAGTCGAGGAGCGTGCTGACGGCGCCGCGGTACTCGCTGTTGATCCGGTACCAGACCCAGGTCCCGCGTCGCTCCGAGGTCAGCACACCGACGTCGCGCATCACCTTGAGGTGGTGGGACACCGTGGGCTGGGAGACGTCGGTCAGGGCGCTGAGGTCGCAGACGCACGCCTCGCCCGACGGGGTGGTCGCGATGAACGACAGGATCCGCAGTCGGAGGGGGTCGGCGAGCGCCTTGAGCGTGGTGGCGACCACGGCGGCGACGTCGGTGCCGATGGCGTGGGAGTCGGTCTGCGGCGTGCAGGCCTCGGCGGGCTCGGTGGTCTCGGTGGTCATGACCGGTCCTTCGTCGGGATGGAGGCTGCTGGTGACGTGCTGCTGTCCGGTTCGACGACGGGCTGTGCGTACGGGTCGACGCCGAACCAGCGCGGTGCGAGCCAGAGGCTCACGTAGACGAGGCCGACGAGCACCGGGACCTCGATCAGCGGTCCGACGACGCCGGCGAGCGCCTCGCCGGACGTGGCGCCGAAGGTCCCGATCGCCACGGCGATCGCGAGCTCGAAGTTGTTGCCGGCGGCGGTGAACGCGAGCGTCGTGGTCCGGGCGTACCCGAGGCCGAGGAGCTTCCCGGTGACCATGCCGATGCCCCACATGATCGCGAAGTAGCACAGCAGGGGCAGCGCGATCCGGGCGACGTCCGTCGGGTTCGAGGTCACGGCCTCGCCCTGGAGGGCGAAGAGCAGGACGATCGTGAACAGCAGCCCGTACAGGGCCCACGGGCCGATCTTCGGCAGGAACGTCTCCTCGTACCACTCGCGACCCTTGGCGCGCTCGCCGATCCGGCGCGAGAGGAATCCCGCGATCAGCGGTATCCCGAGGAACACGAGGACGTTGAGCGCGATCTCACCCATGGAGATGTCGAGCCCGGCCGTGTCGAGGCCCAGCCAGCCGGGCAGCACGGTGAGGTAGAAGTAGCCCAGGACCGAGAAGGCGAAGACCTGGAAGACCGAGTTGATGGCAACGAGGATGGCGGCGGCCTCGCGGTCGCCGCAGGCGAGGTCGTTCCAGATCACGACCATCGCGATGCACCGTGCCAGGCCCACGATGATCAGGCCGGTGCGGTACTCCGGCAGGTCGGGCAGGAACAGCCAGGCGAGCGTGAACATCAGCGCGGGGCCGACCACCCAGTTGAGGACGAGCGAGCTGGTCAAGAGCTTCTTGTCCCCGGTGACCGAGGCGACCTTGTCGTACCGCACCTTCGCGAGGACGGGGTACATCATGATCAGCAGGCCGAGCGCGGTGGGGATCGAGATCCCGCCGACCTCCATGGCCGCGAGCGCGTCCGAGAGGCCCGGGATGAAGCGGCCGATCAGGATGCCGCCGACCATCGCGAGGCCGATCCAGAGCGGGAGCCAGCGGTCGAGGGTCGAGAGGTGGGGGCGCTGCGCCTGCTGTATAGACATACTTCTATATTGACGGATCTCGATTCAAGGGTCAAGCGAGCGGGCCACCTGTGCGAGAACGTCCTAGCCTCGTCACATGACGAACCTCGAGGCGCGCCCGGACACCGAGACCTGCGCGGCGGGCTCTCACCCGCCCGGGGTCGAGATCCTGGCCGCCCGCGAGGTTCCCCTCGGAGGCCCTCGCGCGATGTCCGTCCGACGGACCATCCCGCAGCGTCGGCGCTCGCTCGTCGGTGCCTGGTGCTTCGCCGACCACTACGGGCCCAGCGACGTCTCCCTCTCCGCCGGGATGCAGGTCCCCCCGCACCCGCACACCGGGCTGCAGACGGTCACCTGGCTGTTCGAGGGCGAGATCGAGCACCGAGACTCCCTCGGCTCGCTCCAGCGCGTCCGGCCGGGCGAGCTCAACCTGATGACTGCCGGATTCGGGATCTCGCACTCCGAGGCCTCGCCCGCGACCCGGCCGGACACCCTGCACGGTGTCCAGCTCTGGACGGCGCTGCCCGGGCACGCCCTCGACGTCGGCCCGTCGTTCGAGCACCACGCAGACCTCCCGGCCATCGAGGTCGACGGCGCTCGCGTCCAGGTCATGATCGGCAGCCTCGGCGTCCACGGGCAGCGCCTCGCCTCCGCGGCGACCGCGTTCACCCCGCTCGTCGGTGCGCAGATCGACCTCGCACCCGGCGCGACGGTGGACCTCGAGGTCGACGTCGACCACGAGCACGGACTCCTCGTCGACGCAGGCGACGCCGGCCTGGCCGGGACCGCCGTACCCGTCGGCGCACTCGGGTACGTGGCGCCCGGGCATCCCACGCTGCGGGTGACGGCCGGCCCCGACGCGCCGGTACGCGCCGTGCTGATCGGCGGAGAGCCGTTCGACGAGGAGATCGTCATGTGGTGGAACTTTGTCGGCCGCTCGCACGAGGACGTCGCCCGGGCGCGCGCGGACTGGGAGCGGGGCGGCCCCGACGGGCGATTCGGGCACGTCGAGGGATTCCCGGCCCCCGCCCTGCCCGCGCCGTCGATCCCGGACGTCCGTCTGCGGCCCCGACGGAGACCGTCCACCCCCTGACACTCGTCCGGTCAGGGTTAGGCTTTCGTGGCGGTGGGCGCACGGCTCGCCGCACGACGTGCGGAGGTCCGGGTGGAGCTGTCCCTGGTGCTCGGACCGATGAAGTCGGGCAAGTCCCTGGACCTGATCGCGCAGATGGCGCCGCTCGCCTACTCGCGGCTGAGCTGCGCCGTCGTGCAGTCGGCCCGGCACGTGCGCGACGCCCGGATCGTCTCGCGGACCGGCGCCTCGGTGCCCACGGTCAAGCTCGACTCCCTGCGCCCGCTGCTCGACACGGACGAGGACGTCGTCGCGATCGACGAGGTCCACATGTTCGCGCCCGCCGACGTGCGTGTCGTCGAGGAGCTGGTGCTGCGCGGCACCCGTGTGCTGGCGTGCGGGATCGACCTCGACCATCGCGGCGAGCTCTTCGCCACCGTCCGTGCCCTGCTCGAGCTCGGTCCCACCGAGGTCCGCTACCGTCGAGCGGTCTGCGACCGCTGCCAGGACCTGCACGCCGCGTTCACCCAGGTCCTCAGCGGCGGGCTGCCGTTCCTCGACCGGCTCGGCGCCTCGGAGCCGCTGCCCGACGACGGCACGTTCACCTACGAGGCGCTGTGCCGCCGCTGCTTCGTCCTGCCGGAGACCGCGATCGTCACGGGCACGGCCGGTGTCGTCCGCGCGTCGGCCGACGCCGCGGAGTAGCAGAGCCCTCGGTCAGGAGCGGGGCGGGTCGGCCGGGAACGCCCGGCGGGCGAAGACCACGACGAGCACGGCGACGAGCACGATCGCCGCACCCACGAACGGCAGGACGGCGATCCCGCTGACCGCGAGCACGCCACCCCCGAGCGCGGCCCCGAGCCCGATCCCCGCGTTGGCGGTGGAGTTCACGAGCGCCCCGGCGGTGTCGGGGGAGCCCTGGTGCGCGCGGATCGCGGCGGCCTGGATGATCGCGGGCAGGGACCCGAAGGCCGCGAGCCAGACCAGTCCGACGGCGAGCAGGGGCCACAGGTGCGGGTAGGCGAGCCCGGCCCCGAGGAGTCCGACGGCGACGGTCCCGAGGGCCATCAGCGTCGCCCAGCGTGGCCGCCGGTCCACGAACGTCCCGGCGAACCAGACGCCGAGCAGCCCCACGGCACCGAACGCGAGCAGCACGGGCCCGACGGAGGACTCGGCCAGGCCCGCACCGAGCAGCATCACCGAGATGAAGGTGTAGACCGCGTAGTGGCCGAGGAACGCGAGGGTGTTGACGACGCCGACCGTGGCCAGGGCGCCGACGGACCCCGCGGGGCGAGGTGCGTCGTCGGGCGAGGCGGCGAGCATCTCCACGGGCGGCAGGAGCCAGACCACCACCAGGGCCATCAGGGCGCACAGGAGCGCGAGGACCCAGAACGCCGCGCGCCACCCCAGTGCGGTACCGAGCGACGTCGTCAGGGGCACCCCGACCACGAACCCGGCGGAGCCGCCGAGCGTGGCGATCGTGAGCGCCCGGCCGGTGAACTCGGGGCGCACCAGCCGGGACGCGTACCCGATCGCGACCGAGAAGAAGAGGGCGTGCGCGATCCCGCCCAGTGCGCGTCCTGCGGCGATCATCGCGAAGTTCGGTGCGACGGCGACGATCACGTTCGACGCCGCGTACCCGACCAGGGTCGCGACGATCAGCGGCTTGCGGGGCAGCGACCTCGTCCACGCGGTCAGCGGGAAGGCGAGCGCCGCGACGAGGAGGGCGTAGACGGACACCAGCAGGCCGGCCGTCGACTCCGAGACCGAGACTCCGGAGGCGATCTGCGGCAGCAGCCCCACGGGGAGGAGCTCGGTCGTGATGGCGACGAAGGTCGAGAGGCTGAGCGCGACGAGCCCCGCGAAGGCCGCCCGGACGTCACCCGGGCGGTGGTACGCGCGACGAGGTTCCGTCACAGCGGCGCGGTGGTGTCGGCGCACGCGTGGCACGCGACGAGCAGGGGAGTCATGCCTCCAGCGTAGGTGCATGCCGGCGCGTCGCGATCCCGGATACGCAGGGCTTCTACGTGTTTCCACGGATTCCGTGCGCCCCGGCGGATGGTTACGGTCCACGCCGTGGCGCGCGACGCCGCGGGTGCCCCGGGACGCGGGGCTCCGACCACCGAGGCTCAGCGAGAGGACACCCGATGGGCTCCACCGACGTCGCCGCACCACCGCAGGCCTCGCCGCCGAGCCCGCCACGCCGTCCCGGTGCCTGGCAGGCCGTGCAGCCGGTGCTCGCCCGTCTGCACTTCTACGCCGGGATCCTGATCGGTCCGTTCCTGGTCGTCGCGGCGTCGACGGGCCTGCTCTACACGCTGGCTCCGACCATCGAGCAGGTGCTGCACGCGGACATCCTGACCGTCGAGGAGGTGGGGACGGACCGCACCTCGTTGGCCGACCAGGTCGCCTCGTTGCGCGACGCCGGGTTCACGGACCCGGTGATCAGCGTCGCGGTGGCCGGCGACCCGGAGCTGACGACCCGTGTGGTGACGGCGCCCGACGACGTCCCGGTCGGCGCGACCCGGACGGTGTTCGTCGACCCGTACACCGCGACCGTCGTCGGCGACTCGGTCACGTACGACGACTGGCTCCCCGAGCGCGAGTGGATCGAGACCTTCCACTCGAGCCTCCACCTCGGCACGTTCGGCGTGTACTACTCCGAGCTTGCGGCGTCGTGGCTGTGGGTGGTGGCGCTCGGCGGGCTCGCGATGTGGGTCACGCGGACCGTGCGTCGGCGGCGGCTGCGACGCCTGGTCGTTCCCGAGTCGGGCCGGCCCGGCCTGCGTCGCACGCTGTCCTGGCACGGATCGGTCGGCACCCTCGTCGTCGCCGGGCTGCTGATCCTGTCCGTGACCGGGCTGACGTGGTCGACCATGGCGGGGGCAAAGCTGGGCGAGCTGCGGATGGCCGTCACGCCGGAGTCCCCGTCCCTCGACCGCTCGCTGGGGGCCGACGACGGAGGGAGCGGCGGGTACGTCGCCCACCACCACGGCGGATCGGGCGGAGCGGCGGGCGACCCGCTCCTCGTGGAGTGGAACCGGGCCGAGGGGGCCGCGGTCGACGCCGGGATTGACCCGCCGTACGTCGCCTCGCCCCCGTTCGCCCCCGGGCAGGCGTGGACGGTGACGCAGACGACGACGACGTGGCCGATGGCGAACGACGCGATCGCCGTCGACCCCGCGACCGGGTTCGTCGACGACCGGCTGGACTTCGAGGACAAGCCGCTCCTGGCCAAGATCACGGACTGGGGCATCTACTTCCATCTCGGGATGCTGTTCGGTCCGGCGAACGTCGTGTTCCTCGCCGTGACGGCGGCGGGGCTCGTGGCGCTGACGCTGCTCGGGTACCGGATGTGGTGGCAGCGACGGCCTCCGCGGGTGATCGGTCACCGGCCCGGTCCCCTCCCGCAGCGCGGTGCACTGCGCGCGGTGCCGTGGTGGGCGACGGCGCTGCTCGTCGCGGGAGCGCTCGTCGCCGGGTGGTACGTGCCGCTCTTCGGCTACCCGCTCGCGGTCTTCGTCGTGGTCGACGTGCTGGTCGGGCTCACCCGGCGCCGGCGCCCCGTGGCGACACCTGCGTCCGGTACGCCGTCGTCCCTAGGCTGACCGCATGAGCGACGACACGAGGACCATGCACGCGCGGATGCTCGCGGGGGAGACCTACCACGCCGACGACCCGCAGATCACCGCGGACGTCGCCCGTGCGGGCGACCTCCAGCACCGCCTCAACCACCTGCACCCGGCGCAGACCGACGAGCGCCGGGCGCTGCTGACGGAGCTCCTCGGGACGCTGGGCGAGGGAGCCGACGTCCGGCCGCCCTTCTACTGCGACCTCGGCTACAACCTGCATCTCGGGGCGCGGTCGTTCGTCAACTACGGCATGCAGTGCGCGGACGTCGGCGAGATCCGGATCGGGGAGGACGTGCTGATCGGTCCGTCGGTGAACCTCCTGACGCCGACGCACCCCGTGGACCCGGAGTCCCGTCGCGCGGGGTGGGAGGGCAGCGAGCCCATCACGATCGGCGACAACGTCTGGCTGGGCGGTGGGGTGACGGTCTGCCCGGGCGTGAGCATTGGGCGGAACTCGGTGGTCGGCGCCGGGTCGGTGGTCGTCCACGACGTGCCCGCCGACGTCGTCGTGGTCGGCAATCCGGCGCGGGTGGTGCGGTCCCTCGCCTGAGCGTTCTGCGCTGATTTCACACGTTAGGCACAAATCGGTACATTGAACCCCGGTCAACCGCAACTTTTACGGACGGGGCAGGTCGTGCACGGGGAAATCGCGGAAGAGCGCCACGCCGGACCGATGGGCGTGGTCCTGGTGTCCGTGGTGACGGTGATGGGTCTGTGCGCGGTCGTCGCCGGGCTCTGGCCGGTCGAGCAGTCGGCGGAGGTCGGCGACCCGGTGTCCGTCTCGTTCGTGCACGACGACGCCGCTCGCCCGTAGTCGGGCCGCTCGCGCCGCGGACGGGTCGCGTCCCGTCCGCCGACGCCGGAGAATCGAGCCATGACGTACCTCGCCGACGACGCACGCTACGACTCGATGACATACCGCCGCACCGGCGCGAGCGGCCTCGACCTTCCCGCCCTCTCGCTCGGGCTGTGGCACAACTTCGGGGACGACGTCCCGTTCGACCGCCAGCGCGACGTCCTGCGGCGGGCGTTCGACCTGGGCGTCACGCACTTCGACCTCGCCAACAACTACGGCCCGCCCTACGGCTCGGCGGAGGAGAACTTCGGGCGGCATCTCGCCCGTGACCTCCGGCCCTACCGTGACGAGCTGGTCATCTCGTCGAAGGCCGGGTATGACATGTGGCCGGGCCCGTACGGGCAGGGTGGCGGGTCGCGCAAGTACGTGCTCGCCAGCCTCGACCAGTCGCTCGAGCGGATGGGCCTCGACTACGTCGACGTCTTCTACTCCCACCGCTACGACCCGAGCACCCCGCTCGAGGAGACGATGGGTGCGCTGCACACCGCCGTCCAGCAGGGCAAGGCGCTGTACGTGGGGATCTCGTCCTACGACCCCGAGCAGACGCAGCGCGCCGCGGCGCTCCTCGCAGACCTGGGTACGCCCCTGCTGATCCACCAGCCGAGCTACTCGATGCTCAACCGGTGGGTCGAGGAGGAGGGGCTGCTCGACACCCTCGAGGACGTCGGCGCCGGGTGCATCGCGTTCTCCCCGCTGGCGCAGGGCATGCTGACGGACAAGTACCTCGACGGCGTCCCGGAGGGCTCCCGCGCGGCCCAGGGCAAGTCGCTCGACCCTGCCATGCTCAGCGACGAGGCGATCCGCCGCGTCCGGGCGCTGAACGACATCGCCGCCGACCGCGGGCAGTCGCTCGCGCAGATGGCGCTCGCGTGGGTGCTGCGCGACCCCCGTGTCACCTCGGTGCTCGCCGGGGCGAGCTCGGTGCACCAGCTCGAGCAGAACGTCGGCGCCCTCGAGAACCTGGAGTTCTCCGACGGCGAGCTCGCCGCGATCGACGAGCACGCCCAAGACGCGGGGATCGACCTGTGGAGCACGTTCCGCGGCAAGTAGCGCCGCGTACCGCTGACGGGCAAGTCCGCTGGACGGGGGCTCGAGCGTCCGGCGGGTCAGCCGGCGAGCACCAGGAGGACGAGCGTGGCGGCGGCGACGAGCGTCAGCAGCACGGCGGGCTGGATCTTCTTGTCCCCGACGCGCAGGTGCGCGATCACGGCGCCGAGGAAGTAGAGGGTCAGCCCCGCCGCGGCGGCGATCCCGATCGGGGTCCACCAGATGCCGACCAGCAGGCCGACGCCGCCCGCGAGGAGCAAGAGGGCCAGGACGGAGAACATCCGCTCGGGGACGCCGACGTCGCGCAGCGGCGCGGTGGGCTGCTCCTTGCCGGACAGCTTGCCGGCGGCGGACGCGATCGAGGCGAGCCCGAGGAGGACGGAGAGGACGACGGCGGCGATGGTCACGGGAGCTCCTGGTGCTGGGGGGACGGGACGGCGGGCGCCGTCGTGCGCGATCCTGACCGATCGTCGGACACAAATCAATCACGGTTTCCGGGGCCCGCCCCCCGCGCGAAGAATTCCTGCGCAGACCCTTTCGGTCAAACTGTCAGCATCGCTATAGTTTGGGGGTGAATTCGCCCGCCGCACGCAGGAGTGCCGACCAGGCAGTCCGTGTCGCGCGCGCGGTCGTCGTCGCCTCGACGACCTTCGCCTTCGCGGCCGCGGCTCACACGGCGGCGGGCGGAACGCTCCCGTCCGGGCTCGGTACCGCCACGCTGGCGTCGATCGCGCTCATGGTCGCCGCCGCCGTCGGACGGCGGCCTCTCGCCCCCGTCACGCTCGTCCCCGTCCTCGTCACCCTCCAGGCCGTGCTGCACCTGGGCTTCATGACCCTCGCCGGCCACGGCGCCTCGACCGGCGGCACGCCCGAGAGCGGCGGTCACGCCGCGCACGACCCGGCGCTCGCGGTCGAGCTGGTCTCCGGCCTCGCGTCGGCGGCCGAGGCCGGGGCGCACGGCGGCGCGCACACCCACCCCGCGATGCTCGGTGCGCACCTGCTCGCGGTGGTCGTCACCACGGTGCTGGCCGTCGGGAGCGACCGCGCGCTGCTGAGGATCGCCGCGCGCCTCTCGGGCCTGGTCCAGATCCTCGCCGGCACGACGGTGGTCGACGGCCGCCGTCGTGCCCGGCGGCCGCGCGACGTCGACGGCCCGGGCCGTCCGTTCGACCTCACCGTCCTCCTGGTGCGCCGGCCTCGTCGTGGCCCGCCCGTGGTGGCCCGCACCGCCTGACCCGTCTCAGACCCGTCTCAGACCCGTCGTCCTCGACGCCGGTCGCTGCGGTGCGCTCTCGCCCACCCCACCACGTGCTCCCCGGACGCCCCGCGCCCGGAGATCGAGCGCGCCCTCATGACGATCCGTGAAAGGCACTGCCATGACCACCACGACCTCGACCACCCCGGCGGCCCCGCCGGGTGACGGCACCGCGCCCACACCCCCGCCGTCGACCCCTCGCCCCCGACGCCCGCGTTCGGCGATCTGGGCCGCGCTGCGGCCGATCCTCGTCCGCCTGCACTTCTACGCCGGGATCCTCGTCGGGCCCTTCCTCGTCGTCGCGGCGACGACCGGACTTCTCTATACGCTCGCGCCGGCCATCGAGCAGGTCCAGCACCGCGACCTCCTCGTCGTCGACGAGGTCGGCACGACGACGGTCCCGCTCTCCGAGCAGGTGGCGTCGGCCCGGTCCACCGACCCGGACGGCACCGTGAGCACCGTCCAGGTCTCCGGCGACCCGGACGGCACCACCCGTGTGGTGCTCGCGCAGGAGGGGCTTCCGGAGGGGGCCGCGACGACGGTCTTCGTCGACCCGTACACGGGCGAGGTGCTCGGGGAGTCCTTGACCTACGGGCTGTGGTTGCCGGAACGCGAGTGGATCGAGACGCTGCACTCCTCGCTCCACCTCGGTACCGTCGGGCTCTACTACTCGGAGCTCGCCGCGTCCTGGCTCGGGATCGTCGTCCTCGGTGGCGTCGCGATGTGGATCGCCAAGGCCGTGCGGGCGCGCAAGGCCCGACGGCTGATCGTCCCCGAGACCTCCAAGAAGGGCCTGCGTCGCACCCTGTCCTGGCACGGCGTCGTCGGGCTCGTCGCCGCCGCCGGGCTGATCGTCCTGTCGATCACCGGCCTGACCTGGTCGGAGAGCTCCGGGGCGCAGATCGGCGACCTCCGCGCCGCCGTCAGTCCTGTCGCCCCCGAGCTCGACACCACGCTCGGCGAGGGTTCTGCGGGCGGGGGAGAGCACGACCACGACGCCGGACCCGCGACAGGGCTCACGGACGCCGACCTCGCGCACGGCGCGTCCTGGGACGGCATGACGGCCGCGGCCACGGCCGAGGGACTGGACGCGCCGTACAAGGTCTCGCCGCCGCCGGCCGACGGTCAGGCCTGGACCGTCGCGGAGGCGTCGACGAGGTGGCCGGCGGCCAACGACTCGATCGCGGTGGACGGGCACTCGGGCGCGGTGGTCGACCGGGTCGACTTCTCGGAGAAGCCCTTCCTGACGAAGCTCACGGGGTGGGGCGTCCACTTCCACCTCGGCAACCTCTTCGGGGTGGCCAACCTCGTGTTCCTGGCCCTGACCGCGACGGCGCTGCTGTCCCTGATCGTGCTCGGGTACGTGATGTGGTGGCAGCGTCGTCCGCGCCGTTCGACCTCGGCCCGGCCCGGCCCCGCCCCGTCGCGCGGTGGACTGCGCGCAGCCCCGCTGTGGATCACGGGCCTGCTGTTCGCGGGGGCCGTGGTGTCCGCCTGGTACGTGCCGCTCTTCGGGATCACGCTCGCAGCGTTCCTGGTGATCGACGTGCTGCTGGGACTTCTCGAGCGGCGTCGACACCGTGCTGCGGACCGTGCGCGAGCGGAGGACCCGGAGACGGTCGGCTAGCGCGCGAGGCGGTCGACGACCCAGCCGTAGAGACCCGGCGCGGCGCCGGCGACGGGAACGATCCCGCGCCGTGCCGGGCTCTGCGCCCACGCGACCAGACCGCTGGTGAGCAGCCGGTAGTCACGGGTCGCGGCGGACCAGGCGCGCTCGTACCCGGCGGGGTCCTCGAGACACGCGACCGCGGCCCGCGCCTGAGCGAGCCCGACGCGCAGGCCCTCGCCGGTCAGCGCGTCGACGTACCCGGACGCGTCCCCGACCAGGCGCACCCGGCCGGCCGTGCGCCGTCGTGAGGCCTGCCGCAACGGACCCGCCCCGCGGACGGCGCCGAGCGGCTCGGCGCCACGCAGGCGCTCCGAGATCTCGGGGAACCCGGCGAGAGACGCGGCGAAGTCGTTCCGGGGCGGGCCCAGCAGTGCGACGCCGACGACGTCGTCGGCCACGGGCGTCACGTACGCCTCGACCCCGTCGCCCCAGTGGACCTCGATGAGGTCGTTCCACGGTCGCACGCGAAAGTGCCGGCGCAGACCGAACCGGCGCCGGTCCGCGTCCCTGCGCCACGGCAGGGCCGACGGCGGCGTCGGGACGTCCAGCCCGACGATCCGGCGTACGGAGGAGTGCAGACCGTCGCAGGCGAGCAGCCAGCGGGCCTCGACGCCGGCCGCCGCGACGGTGTCGGCGGTCTGTTCCACGGCTGTCACGCGCTCGGTCACGTGCTCGACGCCGAGCGCCGCGGCGCGCTCGCGCAGGGCGGCGTGCAGCGCGGTGCGGCGGACCCCGCGGCCGGGGCCCGCCGAGAAGAGGTGGTCGGCGTGCCGTCGGCCGGAGCGGTAGGAGACCCCGAGCAGCGGGTGCCCGGCCGGGTCGACGCCGAGTCGGTGGACGGCGTCGAGCGCGCCGGGCATCAGGCCCTCGCCGCAGGCCTTGTCGATCTCTCCCTCCCGCGGTTCGACGACGACGACGCTCAGCCCGGCGAGCCGCGCCTCGACGGCCGCGGCCAGCCCGACGGGGCCGCCGCCGACGACCAGGACGTCCGTGGTCACTGCTTCGCCGTGGCGATCCCGAGCGCACGCTCCTCGGCCGGGATGCGGAACCCGAGCAGGAGCCACGCGTTGAGCACCGTGAACACGAGCGCCGTCACCCAGGCGGTGTGCACGAGCGGCAGGGCGAAGCCCTCGACGACGACCGCCACGTAGTTGGGGTGCGGGATCCACCGGTACGGGCCGCGGGCCACCAGGGGCAGGTCCGCGACCACGATCACGCGGGTGTTCCACCGCGGCCCGAGGGTGGCGATGCACCACCACCGCAGCGCCTGGCTCGCGAGGACGAGGGCGAGCATGGGCCAGCCCAGCCAGGGGATGAACGGCCGGTCGGCCACGACGACCTCGACGACGCACGCCACCAGCAGCCCGGTGTGCAGCAGCACCATCGCGGGGAAGTGTCCGCGCCCGGACTCGACGCCGCCGCGCGCGAACGACCAGGCGGCGTTGCGGCTCGAGACGCCGAGCTCGACCAGCCGCTCGACCGCGGTCAGGGCGACGAGCACCACGTAGAGCGTCAGCACCCTGCCTCCAGGAGGACGAGCTCGGCGGTCACGCCGGGGCCGAAGGCCATGACGACGGCGTGGCCGCCCGGTTCGGGGGCGCCGTCGGCCATCGTCGCGGCCAGGACGTGCAGGACGGACGACGACGACAGGTTGCCGGTGGCGGCCAGGCTCGCCCGGCTGCGCGCGAGAGCGGACTCCTCGAGGCCGAGCGAGTCCCGGACCGCGTCGAGGATCTTGGGGCCACCGGCGTGCACCACCCACGTACCGACGTCCGGCACGTCGACGCCGTGCTCGGTGAGGAGGACCTTGACGTCCTCGGCCAGGTTCGCCCGCAGGAGGTCAGGCAGCCCGGGGGAGAGGACGATCCCGAACCCGGAGTCGCGCACGTCCCACCCGAGCTGGTGCGCGGTGTCGGGGTAGAGGCGGCTGCGGGTGCCGACGACGGCGGGGCCCGTGGCGGGGTGGTCGTCACCGACCATGACCACGGCCGCCGCGCCGTCGCCGAACAGGCCCGAGCTCACCAGGTTGGCGGTCGAGGAGTCGCCGTGCTGGATCGTGAGGGAGCAGAGCTCGACGGAGACCAGGAGCGCGACGCCCGTCGGGCGTCCTGCGAGCAGGTCGTGCGTGCGGGCCAGGCCTGCGGCACCCCCGGCGCATCCGAGCCCGAACGAGGGGAACCGGACGACGTCGGACCGCAGGCCCAGCCGTTCGGCGAGGGCGGCGTCGAGGGACGGGGCCCCCACGCCGGTCACGGTCGTGAAGACGAGCAGGTCGACGTCGTCGGGCCGCAGTCCCGCGTCGGCGAGCGCCCGCGCGCACGCCTCCGCCGCGAGGGGCAGTCCCTGCTCGACGAACGCGGCGTTCGCCGCGGCGAACGACCGCAGGCTCGCGTACTCCTCGAGCGGGAGGGTGAGATGGCGGGTGCGGACGCCCGACCCGGCGTGCAGCCTGTCCAGCAGTGCGCGGCGTGGTCCGGGCGGGGCGACGAGCGGCCCGATGGTCTCGGCGATCCGCTGCTGCGGGTGGGGCGGACCAGGGGCCGTGGGGGCGACGGAGACGACGCGCGACATGTGGGAATCGTCGCATCAGGGCGGGACACTCGCAGGACCGATCGACAGGTTCTTGCCAGGCAAACCCGATAGCGTCACCGGCTATGAGTCGCCGCGCACAGCTGCAGGGTCTCGTCGTGGCGAGCCACGCGGGCCCGACCACCGTCGTCACCCTGCTCGCCCTGTCCCTCGCGGCGGGCGTCGGGGAGTCGACGGCGCGCGTGGCCCTCGTGGGGGCCGCGGTGCTTGCCGGCCAGCTCTCCGTGGGGTGGTCGAACGACTGGCTCGACGCGAACCGCGACCGACTCAACCACCGCACCGACAAGCCGGCGGTGGTCGGCGCGGTCACGGTCCCGGTGCTCCGGCGTGCGGCGCTCGGGGCTCTCGGCGTCTGCGTCCTGTTGTCCTTCGCCGCGGGCTGGTGGGCCGGCGCGTTGCACGTGTCGGCCGTCCTGAGCGCGTGGGCGTACAACCTGTGGGCCAAGCGGACCGTGTGGTCGTGGCTGCCGTACGCGGTCTCGTTCGGCCTTCTGCCGGCCTTCGTCGTCGCGGCCGGCGGCGACGGCCGCACCGTGGCCCCGTGGACGGTCCTGGCTGCCGCCCTCCTTGGCGTCGGGGCACACATCGCGAATGCCCTCCCGGACTTCGAGGACGACCACCGCACCGGGATCCGCGGACTGCCGCACCGTATCGGCCCGCTCGCGTCCAGCATCCTCTCGCCGGCACTGCTCGTCGTCGCGACCTTCGTGATCATCGCCAACGGCTCGCTGCCCACCGAGATCGCCGTCGGGGGCGCGGTTGCCTCCGTGGCGCTCGCGGCGGGGGCGGGCGTGATCGCGCTCGTGCGGCCGACGAGCCGCCTCCCGTTCCCGCTCAGCATGGCGGTTGCGGTGGTCTGTGTGGTTCTGCTCGTCTTTGCCGCACCCTCCGTCGTCCGGTAACGCGCGCTGTGCCGCTCGTCGGGGCACGATCGACGGATGGACGAACGCACCGAGCTGGACCGACCCCATGCACCCCACCGGCTTCGTCCGATGCGTGCGCGCGACGCGAGCGAGACGCATCGCGCCGCGACTCCGCTCGAGCTGCTGTTCGACCTCACGCTCGTCGTCGCGTTCGGCGCCGCCAGCGACGAGCTCGCCCACCTTCTCGCGCAGGGCCACGTCGCCGCCGCGCTGACCGGGTTCACGGTCGCGATCTTCGCGACGTGCTGGGCGTGGATCAACTACACGTGGTTCGCCTCCGCCTACGACAACGACGACTGGTTCTTCCGCGTCGCGACGATGGTGCAGATGTTCGGCGTCCTGCTGCTCTCGCTCGGGCTGCCGCAGTTCTTCGAGTCGCTCGAGGCGGGCGAGAGCCCCGACCTCCGGGTGATGGTGGCCGGGTACGTGGTCATGCGAGTCTCGATGGTCGTGCTCTGGATCCGAGCCGCCCGGGGCGACCCGCGACGTCGTCGGGTGTGCCTCACCTATGCCGGCCTGATCGCTCTCGCCCAGGTCGGGTGGGTCGCCGTCGCGGTCTTCCACCCGCCGCTCGTCGCCGGGCTGGTGCTCGCCGGTCTGCTGATCGTCGCCGAGATGGCGACGCCCGTCGTCGCCGAGCGGCAGGGGCCGCAGACGCCGTGGCACCCCCACCACGTCGCCGAGCGGTATTCGCTGCTGGTGATCATCGCGCTGGGTGAGGGAGTTCTCGGGACGACGGCGTCGATCTCCGCGGTCGTGCAGGAACAGGGGTGGTCCGTCGACGCGGTCGTGGTCGGGTTCGCTGGCGTCGTGCTGATCTTCGGGATGTGGTGGATCTACTTCATGCCTAGTCAGGGAGACCTCCTCGAGCACCGGCCGGAGCGGTCGTTCCTCTGGGGATACGGGCACATCCTGGTGTACGGGTCGATCGCGGCGGTCGGCGCCGGGCTGCACGTCGCCGCGAACTACGTCGAGGGGGAGTCGGAGCTGGGCGTCGTCGCGACGGTGCTGGCCGTCGTCGTCCCCGTGGCGCTCTTCGTCCTGCTCACCTTCGGCCTGTACGCCCTGCTCGTCGTGCACGTCGACCCGTTCCACCTGCTGCTGCTCCTCGGCACGGGGATCTTCCTCGTCGTCGGACTCGCGCTCGCCGCCGCCGGGGTCTCGCTCGAGCTGTCGCTCGCCGTCGTGGCCCTCGCCCCGTGGGTGAGCGTCGTCGGCTACGAGACGGTGGGTCACCGTCGCGGTGCCGCCGCCATGGAGGGTCTTGCCGAGCGCCGACGTGCGAGTACCCCGCCCGCTCCTTAGCGTCGGTCCGTCATCGACTCGTCTGGGGAGGACCCATGGATCTCGGCATCGCAGGACGGATCGCACTCGTGACCGGGGGTGACTCCGGGATCGGTCTCGCGTCGGCGCAGGAGCTGCTGGCGGAGGGCGCCCGCGTCGTCCTGACGGACAAGGACCAGGACGCGCTCGACGACGCCGTGTCCCGCCTGGCGGGGGACGTGACCGCGGTGGTCGCCGACCTCACGGTTCCCGACGACGTCGCGCGGCTGGCCAGGACGGCCCGCGAGACCGTGGGGGACCCGGAGATCCTGGTCCACGCGGCGGGGATCACCGGCCCGCAGGGTCCGTTCCACGAGCTCGACGACGACGCGTGGTCGACGACGCTGGACGTCGACCTGATGGCCGCGGTCCGGGTGACCCGGGAGCTCGTCCCGGCGATGCGCGCCGCCGGGCGCGGTCGCGTGGTGCTCGTCGCCTCGGAGGACGCCGTGCAGCCCTACGTCGACGAGCTGCCGTACTGCGTGGCGAAGGCCGGTATCCGCGTGCTCGCCAAGGGCCTGTCCAAGGCCTACGGCCCGGACGGCGTCCTGGTCAACACCGTCTCGCCGGCCTTCGTCGAGACGCCGATGACCGACGCGATGATGGACGCGCGGGCCGAGGAGCGGGGGACCGACCGGGACGAGGCGGTCGAGTCGTTCCTGGACGAGATGCGTCCGGGGATCGCCCTGGGACGCCGGGGCCGTGTCGAGGAGGTCGCGGCCGTCGTCGCGCTCCTGTGCTCGGAGCGGGCGTCGTTCGTCAACGGGTCGGACTACCGGGTCGACGCCGGCTCGGTCATCACCATCTGACGGCAGGGGAGAACACGTGAGCGAGAAGCGGTACGACTATCTGATCCTGGGTGCCGGCATGGCGGCCGACGCCGCGGCCCGCGGGATCCGCGAGGTCGACCCGGACGGCACCATCGGCATCCTCGGGCGGGAGACCACCGAGCCGGTGGCCCGCCCGGCGTTGTCCAAGAAGCTGTGGACGGACCCGGAGTTCACGCTCGACCAGGTCTGGCTCGGCACGGCCGAGGCGACGGGCGCCGAACTGGTCCTCGGAGAGGCCGCGGACGACGTCGACCTGTCCGCGCGGGTCGTCACCACCGAGGGTGGGCGCGAGGTCGGGTACGAGCGGCTGCTCGTCACGACGGGCGGTGACCCGCGGACCCTCGAGGTCGACGACTGGTACGACTCCGGTCGCGTGATCGCGTTCCGGACCATCCACGACTACTGGCGCCTGCGCGAGTATGCCGCGGCCGGTGCGCGGGTGGCCGTGGTCGGCGGGAGCTTTATCGCCGCCGAGATCGCGGCGGCCCTGGCCCAGCAGGACGTCGAGGCGCACCTGATCTGCCGGGGCCCGGCACCGATGGCGTCGATCCTCCCGCCCCGGGTCACGGGTCGACTCACGGAGGCGATGGAGCGCCACGGCGTCCGTGTCGTCACGGACGCGGAGGTCCGTACCGGTGAGGTCGAGGGGTCGGAGGGGCCGGTCCGGCTGGACATGGCGGACGGCCGCGAGGCGCGCTACGACCTCGTCGTGACCGGGCTCGGCGTCGACCCGGCGACCGGCCCGCTCGCGGACGCGGGGCTCAAGGTCGTCGACGACGGCGGGATCGTCGTCGACGAGCGGCTGCGCACCAGCGACCCGGCGGTGTGGGCCGCGGGTGACGTCGCCGTCTACCCCGACCAGATCCTGGGCCGGACGCGGATCGAGCACGTCGACCACGCCCAGGAGTCCGGGAAGGCCGCCGGGCGCTCGATGGCCGGTGCCGACGAGTCTTACACGCACACGCCCTACTTCTACTCGGTACTCTTCGACGACTTCTTCGAGGCGGTCGGCGCCCTCGACCCGGACGGTGGTCTCGTCGAGGACTGGCAGGGCGGGGACGACCCCCTGGACCGCGGCGTCGTGTACTACGGCACGCGTGACGGCGACACCCTCGACGTCACCGGGGTGCTGCTCTGGAACGTCGAGGAGGCCCGGGACGCGGCGCGCGCCGTGATCGCGGACGGTCCCGTCCCGGTGGACGCGCTGCGTGGTCGCATCACGTAGACGGGCGTGATGGGAGGATGGCGGCGTGCAGCATCCCGCCATCAGCCCCGACGAGCAGGTTCTGCCCGGGCTGTACATCCGACCCGGCCGCTTCGACCCGGCCGCGCTGCTCTTCCTGCGCGTGTTCCGGCGCGCCGTGTGGCCGCTGCTGTTCATCGGGGCCGCGATCGCGTGGGTGAGCGGCGAGTTCACCGCGCAGTCGCTCGAGCGACTGACCAGCCCGGCGGAGTTCCTCGGCGCCATCCTGTCCCCGCTCGTCACCCTCGCCGTCGCGATCGCGCTGCGGATCGTCGTCAACTTCCTCGGCCTGCTCCTCGCGACCCCGCTCGCCCGCTCCGCCTGGGTCCCCGGGCACGAGGCGCGCACCTGGGGCAAGCGGATGTACGACCTCGGCTACCTCTCCTCCGGCTACCGGGCCGTGCGGTGGTCGTGGGCCGTGCAGGCCGAGGCCGTGCATCGGCTCGGCTCGGTCGGGCTGCAGCTCGCGTTCGTCGAGCTGCTCGGCCGCATCCTGACGCCGATCGCGGCCGCGGGGTTCGTCCTCGTCGTGATCTTCTACCACTGACCCGCGCGGGGCCGGCTACCGGTCGCTCACGCGTGCCGTGGCGAGACCGATGATGAACGCCACGAACGTCACCAGATAGAGCTGGCCGACGACGCCCTCGCCGACCGCGAGCAGGCGCCCGAGCGGGGTGACCGCCGCGAATTCCCCGTACCCGATCGTCGTGATCGTCGTCAGGCTGAAGTACATGAAGACCGTGGTCGGCTGGTCGCTGCCGAAGAACGGCGTCCCGGAGAGCTGCTCGACGGTCAGGAACGCGTAGTAGAACGCCAGGGGGATCAGCAGGTACGCCGCCACGGCGCCCGTCAGCGTCGGCATGCCGACCGAGCGGTGCCGCAGCAGCCGCCGCACGACGACGATCGGGGCCAGCATCCCGAGCAGCGCGAGGATCGGGGAGGTGGCGTCCGCGCTGACGTTGCCCGGGAGGTCGACGAGTGATCCACCGACGACGAGGGCGACGACCGTCGCGACCGCGAGGTCGGTGGCCCGCTGCCACCGTCGTGACAGGCCCGCGGAGCGGAGTGCGACCAGCAGCGTTGCCCCGACGACCACCGCGGTCGCGGTGGTGGCGAGCTCGGTACCGCGGCCACCGAGAGGGCCGCCGACGTCGACGAGCGCGAGCAGCGCCGTCGTCCCGGCGGTCATGACGAGGAGGATCCCGAACCGGTCGACGAAGGGGCCTGAGTCGTCGAAGATCCGCTTCTCGGGCACTCGTCCTCCTTCGGTCGCCTGGTGGACAAATCATCCCAGTCCGCGGCCCATGCTGCGAGTAGAGCGCCGAGCGGAGAGGATCGGGAGCGTCGGGCCCCGGGATGGGCCTGGCGAGAGCCGAACATGCGTACACATGACGGCTTGCCTGCGCGGGCCGGTCTCCGGTCCGCGCAGGTCCTCTCGTGGATATCCTTCCGCGATGACCTCCGTACGCATCCGCCCCCTGGCCGTGGACGACCTGTCCCAGGCGCGCGCCGTGCAGGACGACCTCGCGCGCGACCGGTTCGACTTCCTGCTCGGGCTCCCCGCGCCGCTCGCGGAGATCTCCGACGATGCCTGGATCCGCTTTGTCGCCGATCTCTCCGCCCACGAGGTCGGCGAGGGTCTGCCGGACGGCTGGGTGCCGGAGACGTTCCGCGTGGCGGAGGTCGACGGCGTGCTCGTCGGACGGGTCTCCGCCCGCCACACGATCGAGGGCTCGGAGTTCCTGTCCCGCTACGGCGGGCACGTCGGCTACGGCGTGCGGTCCGGGTTCCGGCGGCAGGGTGTCGCGTCGGCGTTGCTGCGGTTCGCGCTCGAGGACCTGCGCGGGCGCGACGTCGACCGTGCACTCGTCACCTGCGACGACGCGAACGTCGCCTCGGCCGCGACGATCGAGCGAGGCGGCGGAGTTCTCGAGGAGGTCGTGGAGGTGCCTCTGGTCGAGCACTTTCCGAGCGGCCGACTGCGCCGCTACTGGGTCGAGCTCGGCGGCTCAGCGCTCTGACGCGCCCGGCACCCGGCCGGTGCACGTCGCCTGGACCACGCCGTCCGGCGCGGTGACCTGCGAGGTCACGATCCACCCGGCCAGCGGCTCATTCGACTCGATCCACAGGTCGACGCCGACGTAGTCGTCGTCGGTCTCGCCGCCGATCACCGCCGAGTAGGTCTCGGAGTACCCGCCCGCGCCGTCCGCGGTGGCCGAGGCCGACGCATAGGTCCCGGTCGGCGACCGCACGTCGATCTCCGTCGTGCTCCCCGCCGGCAGCGCCCTGTCCAGTGCCGGCTCCCAGCGGCCCTCGAGATGCCACGACGTGTCGGTGACACGGTCGATGCCCAGCCGGGACTCGATCGTCCTGGTCTCCACGGCGGTGATCTCGACGACGTCGCCCGGCCCGTCGACGTGGACGTCCACGGGGCACGGGACGGCATGGTGCCGTTCGTCCTCCGCGGCGCCCTGGACGAGGCTCATCGCGGCGGCGCCGGCGCAGACCACCAGCGCGACCCCGCCCGTGACCGCCGTCGGCCAGCGCAGCGACGGCGCGAGGTCGTCGCGTGCCGTCGCGAGGCGCGCCACCCACGGATGGGGGACGGGCGCCGTCGCGCGGACGGCCACGGTGCTGAGCAGGGAGTCGGCGAAGGTCCTGCCCTCGGCGTTGAACGCAGCACGGACATAGCCCACGAGCAGGATCGAGTCGAGGACGTGGGCGACGAACCGCAGCACCGTCCGCAGCAGACCGACGGGCCGCCCCGTGCGGTCGTCGACCACCGCGATGCCGCAGACCCGCTTGCCGACGCTCTGGCCGGTGTACGCCTGGAAGAGGCCGAGGACGAGGAGCGTCCCGCCCGTCCAGGCCTGCGCGCCGCCGGACGTGCCACCGGAGGTGTCGAGCGAAGGTCGGAGCTCGCCGTCGACGAAGAGCGTCACGTCGAGGCCGGGGATCGCGGCCAGAGGGACGGACGCGCCCGTCGCGAGGAACGCCACCGACGAGACGATCGCGGAGTCGAGCAGCACCGCGATCACGCGTGCTCCCCAGCTCGCGCGCTGCCTCTCGGGCGTGAACGGCGGGTCGAGGTCGTTCTCCATGTCGACAGGCCCCCCTGCCATCCCGCTGCCCCGCGGGATCGTCTGTGTCATGGACTGGGATACTTCCATCGCCCGTCCACCCTGTCCAGGGTCGTATGCTCGACGACGGCCACCGCCGCACCCGCCCGCAAGCCCTGGAGAAGCCGATGCACCCGCACCCCGTCGCCGTCGTCACCGGAGCGAGCAGCGGGATCGGTGCGGCCAGCGCCCGGGCGCTCTCGGACGCGGGGTACCACGTGGTGCTCGGCGCGCGTCGGGCGGACAAGCTGGCCGAGGTCGCCTCCGCCGTGGGAGGGACGGCGGTCGCGCTCGACGTGACCGACCAGGCCTCGGTGGACGCCTTCGTCGCCCGCGTCCGCGAGGATCTCGGCCGCTGCGACGTGCTCGTCAACAACGCCGGCGGGGCGCTCGGCGCCGACTCCGTGGCCGAGGCGAACCTGGACGACTGGCAGTGGATGTACGACGTCAACGTGCTCGGGACGGTCCGGGTCACCCAGGCCCTGCTGCCGCTCCTGATCGGCTCCGGGGACGGGCAGGTCATCACCATCGGCTCGGTCGCCGCCCGCGAGGCCTACGAGGGCGGCGCCGGGTACAACGCCGCGAAGTTCGGGGTCGCCGCGCTGTCCCGCGTGCTGCGGATCGAGCTGCTTGGCCAGCCGGTGCGCGTCTGCGAGATCGACCCCGGGATGGTCGAGACCGAGTTCTCCCTCGTCCGGTTCAAGGGCGACGCCCAGAAGGCCGCGGCGGTCTACGATGGCGTCACGCCGCTCTCGGCCGAGGACGTCGCCGAGACCGTGCGCTGGGTGGCGACCCGCCCGGCCCACGTCAACATCGACCAGATCCTGATGCTCGCGCGGGACCAGTCGTCCGCCAAGGTCGTCCACCGCCAGGCCTGAGCGGCACCGTGGACCTCGCCGCAAGCACCGTCGCGCTCGCCCTGGCGGCCGTCACCCTCTCGACCTTCATCCAGTTCGCCACCGGGTCCGGGTTCGGGATCCTCGGGGGCCCCCTGCTGCTCATGATCGACCCGGGGCTCGTCCCCGGTCCGTTGCTCCTGCTCACCGTCGTCGTGATGCTCGCCGTCGTCTGGACCGAGCGTCGCGGCCTGCGCAACGTCGACCTCGGGTGGGCCGCCCTGGGTGCCGTTCCTGCGGGAATCGGGGCGCTGTGGCTCGTCCGGATGATGGACGAGCGCGTCACCGAGATCGTCGTCGGGGTCGCGATCGCGGTCGGGGTGATCGCCGGGCTCGCCGGGTGGAAGGTCCGCCAGACGCGGCCCGCGCTGGTCGTCGCCGGAGTGCTCGGCGGGGCGCTCTCGACGATCGCCGCCACCCCCGGGCCGCCGGTCGTCGTCGTGTACCGGGCGGCCGACGTCTCGCGCTACCGGGCCAACCTCTCGCTGTTCTTCGTCGCGACGTCGGTCGTCTCGCTCAGCACCCTGATCGTCTCGGGCGAGCTCGACTCGACGGACGTCACCGCCGCGGCGTGGCTTCTGCCGGCGGTCGTGCTCGGGGCACTCGTCGCGCACTTCCTCGTCCGCCTGATCCCGCCGCGATCGATCCGACCGGCCGCCCTCGCGATGTGCCTGATCTCGTCGGTCAGCCTGATCGTGAGCGCGCTCGCGGGCTGACCCCCCCGCCGCCGGGTGCCGAGCACGCGGTTGTGGATACCACCGGCGACCGGAAGCAGCCACAACCGCGTGGTCGGCATCGAGCGTTCCGGGAGCAGGAGCCGTCAGTCGGAGAGCTCGGCCAGCACGCCGTCGAGCTTGGCGTACCCCTCGGTGAGGCCGGACTCCATGCCGGAGTCGACCATCCCGTCCCGGTCCTGGACCGACTGGTAGACCGCGTGGTTCTCGATCCGCGTGCGCCCGCCGGGGAGGGCGATCAGGCGCATCGACTCGAGGCTGACGTGCCCGGACCACCCGTCGAACTCGAAGGTCTGGACGATCAGCTCGTCCTCGACGAGGTGGAAAGAGCCGCGGAACCCGTACCGCCCGCCTCCGGGGTCGATGTTGGTGTACGCGTACGAGCCGCCGGTGCGTGCGTCGTAGTGGTCGAACTCGATCGCCAGCCCGTCGGGCCCGAGCCACCGTTCGACCAGGCTCGCGTCGGTGTGCGCGCGGTGGACGAGTGCGGGCGGGGCGTCGAACTCCCGCACGATGTCGATGTACGGCTGCCCCTCGGGGGCGGTGACCTGCGTGGGGTTGCTGCTCATGATTCCTCCGTGGTGAGTGACTCGAGCACCGTGTCGAGGCTGCGGAACCGGCGTTCCGCGGCCAGTCGGTACCCGTCGATCCATCCCGTCAGCGCCTCGAGCGCGGCAGGGTCCAGGTGGCACGGGCGGGTCTGGCCCTCGCGGGTGCGGGTGATCAGACCCGCGCGCTCGAGCACCTGCACGTGCCGGGAGACGGCCTGCACCGTGATCGGGAACGGCTCTGCGAGCTCGTTGACCGTGGCGGGGCCGCGAGACAGCCGGGCGACGATCGCGCGGCGGACCGGGTCGGCCAGGGCGAGGAACGCCTGGTCGAGCCGGTCCTCCGACGTGCCGTTCGGCATCATCAACCAATCTGTTGAACAACTAGTTCGTTGAATATATATCGGCACGCGGGTCCGCGCAAGAGGTTCTGTCAGGTGATCGTTCGGCTCTGCGCGCCCCGATGTGCCTGGGCGCCTCGTACCGTCGAACGCATGGAGAACCCTGCACGTGTGACCTGCCTCGTCGGTGTCTACGACGCCGACGGCGGGCTCCGTGGTGAGCTGCGGTACGTCGTCGGCCACCTGCTGGGCCGGACGGAGTGCGCGCTCTGCGACGTGACTCACTCGCCCCTGCGGCGCAAGCGGGCGTGGGACGCGATGGTCGTCCGCCTCGGAATCCCCGTCGAGCTCGTGCACCGCAACGAGATCCCGTCCGACGTCGCGGCGTGCGTCCGCGAGGCCGGGTTGCCGTGCGTCGTGGCGCGGCGTGCCGACGGCGGGGTCGAGACCCTGCTGGACAGGGCGGCCCTCGAGGCGCTCGACGGGTCCGTCGAGGCGTTCGAGCGCGGCGTGGGCGAGGTCCTCGCTGCCCGACCCGTCTAGACCTGCCGCCCCGCCCGCCCGTCGGCGCTATCATCGTTGAATGACGATGAATGCGGCGGTCGTCGCCGATGCCGAGCCCGGTACTGTCGCCGCGCTGTTCCGCGCGCTCGGCGAGCCCGCTCGGCTGACGATCGTGCGCCACCTCTTCACGGGCGAGCACAGGGTCCGCGACCTGACCGACCACCTCGGTCTCGCCCAGTCGACCGTGAGCGCCCACCTGAGCTGCCTGCGCGAGTGCGGGCTCGTCGTCGTGCGGGCCGAGGGCAGGTCGTCGCTCTACCGGCTCGCCGACCCCGCGGGCCTGCGGGGGCTGCTCGCCGCAGCAGAAGATGCTCTCGCCACGACCGGGGCCGCCGTCGCGCGCTGCCCCTCCGTGCCCGAGCCGCGGGCCGCGTCATGAGTGCCGGACACTCGCACGGCCACGCGGCGGACGCGACGCCCGACCATCGCCGCCGGCTCGCGATCGCCTTCGGCATCACCGCGACCCTGTTCGTCGCACAGGTCGTCGGGGCGGTCGTCACCGGGTCGCTCGCGCTCCTCGTCGACACCGCTCACATGCTCACCGACGCCGGCGGGCTGCTGCTCGCGCTGGTCGCCGCCAACCTGACGCTGCGCCCGCCGTCGAATCGCCGCACCTGGGGCTTCCGTCGGGCCGAGGTGCTCGCGGCGCTCGCCCAGTCGGCGCTGCTGCTCGTGGTCGGGGTCTACGTGCTCGTCGAGGGCGTCCAGCGGCTCTTCACCCCGCCCGAGGTGCCGTCCGCCGAGCTGCTCGTCTTCGGCGTCGTCGGCCTGGTGGGCAACATCGCCTCGCTCCTCGTGCTCTCCTCCGGACGCGACGCCAACCTGAACCTGCGCGCGGCGTTCCTCGAGGTGCTCAACGACGCGCTCGGGTCGGTCGGCGTGATCGCCGCAGCGATCATCATCTCGACGACCGGCTGGCAGCAGGCCGACGCCGTCGCCGGCTTGCTGATCGGGGCACTGATCCTTCCCCGCGCACTCAAGATCCTGGGGGAGAGCGCCGGGGTGCTGCTCGAGTCGACCCCCCGCGGGCTCGACCTCGACCAGGTCCGCGAGGTGCTGACCGAGGTCGAGCACGTCGAGTCGGTGCACGACGTCCATGCCTCGTTGATCGCGTCCGGCCTCCCCGTGCTCTCCGCCCACGTGGTGGTCGAGGACGGGTGCTTCCGGGACGGGCACGCCCCGCAGATCCTCGACCAGCTGCAGACGTGCGCGTCCGCGCGGTTCGCGATCGCCGTCGAGCGCACGACGTTCCAGCTCGAACCGCCCAGCCACGCCCACCACGAGGAGGGCCGGCACGCCTGACCCGCGCATTCGGCCACGTCCTACCCCACAGAACCGCGCCGCCGGGTGAGACTGGCCCCATGAGGTTGTTGGTGCTCGGCGGAACCCGGTACGTGGGCCGCGCGATCGCGGCGGACGCCGTCGCGCGGGGCTGGGACGTGTCCGTCCTCAACCGGGGGACCCAGCCGCTTCCCGACGGCGTCACGCACCTCGCGGGCGACCGCACCCGGGCCGACGGTCTCGGCGTGCTCGACGACGCCGGGTCCTGGGACGTCGTCGTCGACACCTGGGAGCACGCCCCGCGCGTGGTGCACGCCTCGGCGCACGCCTTGAGCGGGCGGACGGGCCGGTACCTCTACATCTCCAGCCGCTCGGTGTACGACCACCCGCCCGCAGGAGCGCGCGAGGACCATGCCGTCGTCGACGCGGACCCGCAGGCCGGGGAGGAGGTCTCCTTCGCCCAGCGCAAGCGCGGTGCCGAGCTCGCCGTCGCCGCCGAGTTCGGCGAGCGGGCGAGCGTGCTCCGGCCCGGGCTCGTCCTCGGTCCCGACGAGAACATGGGGCGCCTGCTCTGGTGGCTCGCGCGTGCCGTGCGCGGCGGCCGGATCCTCTCGCCCGGCCCCGCCGACTCGCCGATCCAGCACGTCGACGCCCGGGACCTCGCACGGTTCGCCCTCGACCAGGCCGAGCGTGACAGGCCCGGCGTGGTCGACGTCGTCGGGCCGTCCGGGCCGGTGACGACGGAACGACTCCTCCAGGCGACGATCTCGGTGACCGCCGAGCAGCGGCACAAGGCCGGCAACCCGGCCGCACGGCTCGACTGGGTCGACCCCGAGTCGATCCTGGACGCCGGCGTGTCCCCCTGGACCGAGCTGCCGATCTGGCTCCCACCAGGCCCCGACCACGACGCGTTGCACCGCTCCGACGTCTCGACCGCCCTCGACGAGGGCATGACGCTGCGCCCGATCGAGTCGACGGTGGCAGAGACGTGGGACTGGATGATGCAGACCGGACCTGACGGCTGGGGCATCCCGTCCGGCGTCGGCCTCGACCCGGCACGCGAGCGACAGATCCTCGACGCCGAGCTCCCGCGATCGACCTCGTAGCGCCGGGTCGACGCCGGCGCTGCGGATCCGGCTCCTGAGCAGCACCCTTGTTGCCCGGAACGTAGGGTCGGACGATGGCAACGGTTCCCCTGACATTCCCTGGCGCGCACGGCACCGAGCTGGCCGGTCGGCTCGAGATGCCGGTCGGCGAGCCGCGTGCGACGGCTCTCTTCGCACACTGCTTCACGTGCAGCAAGGAGTCCGCCGCGGCGTCGCGGGTCTCGCGGGCGCTGACGGACGAGGGGATCGCGGTGCTGCGGTTCGACTTCACGGGCCTCGGCGGGTCGGACGGGGACTTCGCCAGCACGGACTTCAGCTCGAACGTCGACGACGTCGTCGCGGCAGCCGAGCACCTCGGCGAGTCGTTGGCGCGGCCGTCGTTGCTGATCGGGCACTCGCTCGGCGGTGCAGCCGTGCTCGCGGCCGCCTCCCGCCTGCCGGACGTCGACGCGGTCGCCACGATCGGCGCTCCTGCCGACCCGAGCCACGTGACGGCGCTGTTCGCGGACGACGTTCCCCGGATCGAGGAGGACGGCTCGGCCCGCGTGACGCTGGTGGGGCGCGAGTTCTGCGTCCGCAAGGAGTTCCTCGAGGACCTGGCGGAGCAGAAGCAGACGGAGCGGATCGCCGCGCTCGACGCGGCGCTGCTGATCCTGCACTCGCCCGTCGACCAGACGGTCGGGGTCGAGAACGCCCGGACGATCTACGACGCGGCCCGGCACCCCAAGTCCTTCGTCGCTCTCGACGGCGCCGACCATCTGCTGCAGAACCGACGGGACTCGCAGTTCGCCGCCGACCTGATCGGGGCGTGGGCCTCGCGGCACGTCCCGGAGCTCGAGGCACAGACGCAGGGCGCGCCGCAGGAGAAGGTGCCCGAGCACCCGGACGGCGCGGTCGTCGTCGAGACCGGCGCCGGCCGGTTCGGCCAGGTCGTCCACGCCGGGTCCCACCGGTTCGTGGCCGACGAGCCCCGCGACGTCGGGCTCGACACGGGTCCGAACCCGTACGACTTCCTCCTGACGGCCCTCGGGACGTGCACGTCGATGACGCTCCAGGAGTTCGCCCGGCGCAAGGGCTGGCCGCTCGAGTCCGTCCGCGTGGAGCTCCAGCACTCGCGCGTCCACGCCGACGACTGCGCGGCCTGCGAGGAGCAGTCGGGCCAGGTCGACCGCATCGAGCGCGTCGTCCACCTGACCGGCGATCTCGACGACGCGCAGCGCACCAAGCTGCTGCAGATCGCCGACCGCTGCCCCGTGCACCGCACGCTGCACAACCAGATCGACGTGCCGACCCGGCTCGCGGACGACTGACCCGACCGGGCGCCCTGGAGTGAGCGCGGCAGGTCAGCGGATGACGGTGACCTCGGTGACCCGGCGTCCGTTGACGCCGCTGACGACGATGCGCTCGCCCTCGGGCCCCTCGACGAAGTCGCCCTCCGCGCCCAGGTGGCCCAGCCGCGCGACGACGTACCCGGCGACGGTCTCGTAGGGTCCGTCGGGCAGGACGAGTCCGGAGCGCTCCGCGCACTCCTCGATCGTCAGACGGGCGTCCACCACGAACTCGCCGACACCCGCACGGGCGGGGGCGACGTCGTCGGCGTCGTACTCGTCCTCGATCTCGCCGACGAGCTCCTCGACCAGGTCCTCGAGGGTGACGATGCCGTCGGTGCCGCCGTACTCGTCGACCACGACAGCGATGTGCACGCGGGCTCGGCGCAGCTCCGACATCGACGGCAGGACGCCGTTGGTGCCGGGCACGAACACGATCTCGCGGGCGATGTCGCGGACACGGGCGCCGCCGTCGAGCGTGCCCTCGCCGACGGCCTCGAGCAGGTCGCGGACGTGCAGGAACCCGAGGATGTCGTCGAAGTCCTCGCCCGTGACCGGGTACCGCGAGAACGACTGCCCGCGTACGGCCTCGACCGCCTCCGTCAGGGTCAGGTCGCCGGAGACGAACTCCACCTCACCGCGCGGGCGCATCACCTCGGTGACGCTGCGGTCCCGGGCCTCGAACACGTCGCCGAGGATGCGTCGCTCGTCGGCCGGCAGACCCTCGTGGGCCATGACGACGTCGCGCACCTCTTCGGAGGTCATGCGCTCCTCCGTGGCCTGCGGGTCGCCGCCGAGGATCTTCACGACGGCGTCGGTCGAGCGGGAGAGCAGCCAGATGACCGGCGTCATGAGGGTCGCGAACCGGTCGAGCGGCGGGGCGACGACGAGCGAGACCTTGGCCGAGCGCTGCAGCGCGATGCGCTTGGGCACCAGCTCGCCGAAGACGAGGGACAGGTAGGCGACGACGAGGGTCAGGACGATCAGCGCCGTCGTGTCCGCGGCGGACGCGGACAGCCCGAGCGACTCGAACCACGGGGCGACGGTCGGGGCGAGCGCCGAGGCGCCGTAGGCCGCCGAGAAGAAGCCGGCGACCGTCACGCCGATCTGGACGGCCGCGAGGAACCGGTTGGGGTTCCGGGCGACCGACGCCACGCGTCGCCCGCGGGAGCCGGTCTGCTCGATCGCCCGCACCTGGCTCTCCCGCAGGGAGACCAGGGCGATCTCCGTGCCGGAGAACACCCCGCCGATCAGCACGAAGAGAAGAACGAGGGCCAAGCTCCACCAGGGGTCCATGAATCAATTCGACGCATTCGCGCGTCACGATGCAAGTCTGCCGTGCATACTTACGCTGCCGAGCAGTGCGCCTCCCGCCACCCGGCCGAGCCTGCGCCACGAGCGCGGCCCGTACTACCCGCCGAAGGACCGCACGATGACCGCTGCCACCAGCGCCCCCGCCACCCCGTACGACCCGAAGAAGAAGCCGGGGTACCGGCTCGGGTCCCTCGTCCCGCCCGAGCAGCGACGCGGCCTGGCGGAGCTGAGCGACCGGCTCGACCTCGACTCAGGCGACGTCCGCGCCAAGCGCTCGGCGTTCTGGGCAATGCTGATCCTGTCGGGCGTGATCGCGACGGCCGGCATCGTCACGGACTCGACGGCCACCGTCATCGGCGCCATGATCATCGCGCCGCTCTCGACGCCCATCCTCGGCATCGGTGTCGGCATCGTCACCGCGCGTCCGCGGCTGGTCGGGCGGTCGCTGTCCTACGTCGCCGTCGGCCTTCTGCTGGTGGTCGCGCTCGGGACCGTGACCGCGCTGATTCTCCCCAACACGGCGAGCGTGCTGCAGAACTCCCAGGTCACGGGTCGGACGTCGCCGGGCGTGATGGACCTGATCGCCGCCTTCGCGACGGGCTTCGCCGGGTCGATCGCGCTGGCGCGCAAGGACCTGGGGGACGTGCTCCCCGGGATCGCGATCGCGATCTCGCTCGTGCCACCGCTCGGAGTCGTGGGCGTGTGCCTCGGCGCCGGGGAGCCGTCGCTGGCGGCCGGCGCCCTGCTGCTCTTCGGCTCCAACGTCGTCGCGCTCGTGATCGCCTCCACCGTGGTGTTCTTCATCGCCGGCTACGGTCGCGAGGCCGTGCAGGTGAGGCGCGAGCTCGAGGTCGAGCGCCCGCGTCGTCGCCGCGCGTTCACGGTCATCGCGGTGGCCTTCGTCATCGTCGCGATCCCGATGGTCGGGAACACGGTGACCGCCACGCTCGCCTCTGTCTGGGCCGGGCAGGTGCGGACCGCGACGGAGGAGTGGGTCGCCGACACCCCGGGTGCGACCGTCGAGAACGTGTCGTGGCAGTCGCGCGACCTGATGGTGGAGGTGCGGAGCCCGGGTGCGCTGCCCGACGTCGACGATCTCCAGGACACGGTGGACGAGCTGATCCCGTGGTCGCCCGAGGTCGTCGTCCTGCACACGGTCGGCGAGCGGGTCGAGCGGGCTTCGGAGTAGTTACCGCGCGGTAGGTCCGGGTGACGGAGACGGGGCCGGCATCCGGATCATGACGCGCAGGTAGTGGGCACCGACCACCCAGTGGCCGATCAGCCCCACCACGACGATGACGAGCGCGACGGTGTCGACCCACGAGCCGATCGCGTCGAAGGCCCGCGTCAGCATCATCACGGGCAGGCCGATCATGAGCAGGGCGGTCCGGATCTTGCCGAGTCGCGTGGCTGCGATGCGCGGGTTGCCGTGGAACTTCACCAGCGCGAACGTGCCGAGGATCAGGTCGGGGACGACGATCCCGACGAGCACCCACCACGGGGCGATCCCGTTGATCGCCAGGACGAGCGCGACCGTGAAGATCATCAGTCGGTCGGCCACGGGGTCCATCGCCGTCCCGATCACGCTCACCTGGTCCAGGCGGCGGGCGAGATAACCGTCCACCCAGTCGGTCGCCGCGATCGCGACGAGGACCCAGAGCGCGGCCGCCGTCTCGCCCGGTCCGATCGCCAGCCAGGCGAAGAGCGGCAGCCCCATCAGACGGATCAGCGTGACGAGGTTGGCCCACGTCAGGATGTCGTCCTTGACCGTCCGGGTGACGCCCTCCGGAGCTCCGGCGCCCATCAGCCTCATCGCCGGCACCCCTGGCGGGGGAGGGATCCAGAAGCAGCCCGCGCGCGAACGTGCGGGGGGAGATGGGGCATAGCACCCGGGGCCGTCATGGATCAAGTATCGCGTGCGTCGGCCGTGGGCGCGTGTGCGCGAGGAGCACGGCGCGTCCGACGGAGGTCAGGCGGTCCGCGAGGAGGGTCGCGTCGCCGACGTGCCCGGCGACCATCGCGCCGTCGCGCAGCATCATCAGCTCCTCTGCGACCTCTGCCGGCTCGTCGGCACCCGCCTCCTCGGCGAGCTCGCGGAACGTCGCCAGGTACCACCGGCGGTGCGTGGCGATGGTGTCGCGCACAGGATGGTCGGCGTCGGGGTACTCGGCGCCCGCGTTGACGAACGCGCAGCCACGGAACCCGGGACGGCAGGCGACCTCGCCCGCGACCGTCGCGAGAAACCGGAGGGTGTCGAGCGGTCGGCCCGCGTTCTCGGTGCGTGCCTCGGTGATGAGGTGGCGTTCGCGGGCCGCGCTCGCCTCGAGGTAGGCGACGACGAGATCGTCCTTGGTGCGGAAGTGCCGGTAGAACGTGACCTTCGAGATCTCGGCCGCGGCGATGATCTTGTCCGCGCTCACGGCGCGGATGCCCTCGCGGTAGAACTGCTCGGTCGCGGCCTCGAGGATGCGCTCACGCACGGGGGAGGCCGGGCGGTTGCTCACGGGCGTCGCGGTCGTCATGGTGCCTCCTACCGTGCCACGGTCGATGTCCTCTTGCGCGGGTGATCCACGCGTGTTTAAGTAGACGAACTAGTAACTCTACCAAAAGGGGAGCATCATGCCTGCGATCTACACCGCCACCGCCACCGCCACCGGCGAGGGCCGCGACGGGCGAACTCGCTCGAGCGACGGCGTCCTCGACGTCGACCTCGCCGTCCCCACCGAGATGGGTGGCGCCGGCGGCGCCACCAACCCCGAGCAGCTCTTCGCCGCCGGGTACGCGGCCTGCTTCCACTCCGCGCTCAACCTCGTCGCCCGCCGCGACGGCGTCGCGGTCGAGGACTCGGCCGTCACGGCGGACGTGTCCCTGCACCCCGTCGACGGCGGCGGCTTCCAGCTCGCGGTCGCCCTCGACGTCGAGATGGGCGGCGTCGACCAGGACCAGGCCGATGCGCTCGTCGCGGCAGCCCACCAGGTCTGCCCGTACTCGAACGCCACGCGCGGCAACGTCGACGTGGCGGTCACCGCGACGATCGGCTGACCCGCGGTCTCGACGGGCTCGACCCGCGGTGGTTGAGCTTGTCAAAACCGGGTCTCGACGGGCTCGACCCGCGGTCTCGGCGGGCTCGACCCGCGGGGCGAGTGGCAACTCCCGGCAACCGATTGCATCTCTGCCGGGCCTCCGCGCATGCTCATGAACATGTCATCGCCGACACGAACCCTCGCCCCGCACCCGGATCGCCTGCTCCCGCCGGACCCCCAGGTCCGCGCCGTCGCGCGCACGATCTACGAGGCCGTCCGCGAGCTCCCGATCATCTCCCCGCACGGCCACGTGCATCCGCGGATGCTGCTGGACGACGAGCCGTTCGGCGACCCGACGGCGCTGCTGATCACGCCCGACCACTACGTGACGCGCCTGCTGCACGCCTCGGGCGTGCCGCTCGAGGAGCTGGGCGTCGGGCAGGGGGCTCTGGACGAGTCCGCAGCGAGGGTCGCGTGGCGGCACCTGTGCTCGCACTGGCAGGTCTTCGCAGGTACCCCGGTGCGCTACTGGCTCGAGCAGGAGCTCGCGGAGATCTTCGACGTGGACGTCCAGCCCTCGGCCGACACCGCCGACGACGTCTACGACCGGGTGGCGGCCCGCCTCGCGCAGCCGCAGTTCCGGCCGCGCGCACTGTTCGACCGGTTCGGCATCGAGGTGCTCGCCACGACCGACGACCCGGTGGACGACCTCGCCGCGCACGCGAAGATTGCCGCCGACGAGTCGTTCCGCGGCCGGGTGCTGCCGACGTTCCGCCCCGACCGGCACCTTGAGGTCGCCGCGCCGGGGTGGCGGGCCGCGGCCGACGCGCTCGCCGACGCCTCAGGGTGCTCGACCGACACGTACGCCGGATGGGTCGCCGCGATGGAGAACCGTCGCGCCCACTTCGCCGCGCACGGTGGCGTCTCGACCGACCACTCGCACATCGACGTCGGCAGCGACGTCCTCGACCCCGCCGACGCCGAGCGGATCTACGCCGCGGCACGGGCGGGCACCGTCGACGCCGCGCAGGGCGTGGCGCTGCGGCGGCACATGTTCACGGAGATGGCCAGGATGGCCACCGAGGACGGGCTGACCATGACCGTGCACCCGGCCTCGCGCCGCAACCACGACCGCCCGACGTTCGAGCGGTTCGGTGCCGACCAGGGCCATGACATCCCGGTCCGCGTGGACTTCACGGACCCGCTGCGACCGCTGCTCGAGCGCTACGGCAACCACCCGAACCTCACGCTGGTGCTGTTCACGCTCGACGAGACGAGCTTCTCGCGCGAGCTGGCGCCGCTGGCCGGGTACTACCCGAGCGTGTACGTCGGCCAGCCGTGGTGGTTCCTCGACGCGCCGGACGCGATCCGCCGCTGGCGCTCCGCGATCACCGACACCGTGGGCTTCTCCCGCACGTCGGGTTTCATCGACGACACCCGGGCCTTCTGCTCCATCCCGGCCCGCCACGACATGTCCCGGCGCCTCGACGCCGGGCACCTCGCGGGGCTCGTCGCCGACCACCGGCTCGACCTCGACGAGGCGACCGAGATCGCCGTCGACACGGTCGCCGGCCTGCCGCGGCGGGTGTTCGGGCTGTGAGTACGACGTCGCAGGGCCACGCCCTGGAGCGCGAGCGGCCCGCGGGCCCAGTCCGGCACGTCCACCTGGGCCTCGGCAGCTTCTTCCGCGCGCACCAGGCCTGGTACACGGACAACGCCCCGGACGGGGCCGAGTGGCCGATCGCGGCCTTCAGCGGTCGCTCGGCCGCGCTCGCCGAGCGGCTGACCACGCAGGACGGCCTCTACACGCTGGTCACCCAGCGTCCGGAGGGGAACACCTACGACGTCGTCGGCTCGCTCGCGAGGGCGCACGCGGCGTCCGACGTCGAGGCCTGGCTCGCGTACTTCGCGGACCCGGGCGTCGGGATCGTCACGACGACCGTCACCGAAGCGGGCTACTGCCGTGGCGCCGACGGCGGCATCGACACCGAGCGGGACGATGTCGCCGCGGACCTCATGGCGCTGCGCTCCGGCGACGGACGGCCCACCACCGCGCCGGGCCGCCTGGTGGCAGGTCTCGCCCACCGGCGCGACGCCGGAGCCGGCCCGATCGCCGTCGTGCCCTGCGACAACCTGCCGGAGAACGGCCCGGTCCTGCGCGGGGTGCTGCTGGGGCTCGCGGACGCGGTGGACCCGGCGCTCGCCGCGTGGATCGAGGCAGAGGTCTCGTTCGTCTCGACGATGGTCGACCGGATCACGCCCGAGACCACGGAGTCGGACGTCGACGGTGTGCTCGCGGGAACCGGGGTCACGGACCGCGCTCCCGTGGTGACCGAGCCGTTCAGCGAGTGGGTGCTGGCCGGGGAGTTCCCAGCCGGGCGGCCGGACTGGGCGGCGGCGGGCGCGCTCTTCGTCGACGACGTCGCGCCGCACGAGACCCGCAAGCTGTGGATGCTCAACGGGGCCCACTCGACCATCGCGTACGTGGGCTCGCTGCGCGGTCACGGAAACGTCGCCGAGGCGATCGCGGACCCGCAGGTGCGGGACGCCGTCGACGCCTGGTGGTCCGAGGCCCGCCAGGGGTTGGACGTCTCCGCGGAGGTGGTCGACGACTACTGCGCCGCGCTCGTGGAGCGGTTCGCCAACACCGCGATCGACCACCGGCTCGCGCAGATCGGCACGGACGGCAGCCAGAAGCTGCCGGTGCGCGTGCTGCCGACGCTGCGCCGCGAACGGGCGGCCGGGAACATGCCGCACGGTGCCGTCACGGCCCTGTCTGCCTGGGTGGCCAGCTGCGTGCGGGGAGGCGTCGCCTGCCGGGACGCCCGCGCCGACGAGATCCGGGACGCCGCGGCCGGCAGGAACCCGGTGCGTGACCTGCTCACGATCCTCGATCCGACCCTGCTCGACGACGCCCCGCTCGTCACGGCCGTGGTGCGGCGGGTGGAAGAACTGGGTCTGTAGGCCGCGCCGGAGCCGTCGTCGTCGAGCCGCGCACGACCAGCTTCATCGGGAGCTTGGCCGGCGGCGGCAGCCGGGGTGTGTGCGTGGTGACCTGCCTCAGCAGGGTCCTGACCGCGTGCGCGCCCAGGGCCCGGAGCGGGGACGCGACCGTCGTCAGCGGCGGGTTGCAGAAGTCGGCGCCGAAGATGTCGTCGAACCCGACGACGCTGACCGCCCCGGGGATGTCGATCCCGCGTTCCGTGAGCTCCTGGCCGAACCCGATGGCGAGCAGGTCGTTGTACGCGATCACCGCCGTCGTCGGGTTCTCGAGGAAGCGCGCCGCCACACGCCTGCCCTCCTCGCGGGTGGGTGCGCTCGGCGGGGTCCGGCGCACCGTGATCTCGAGCCGGTGGCACGCCTCGCGCAGCGCCCGCCAGCGCATGCCGTCCGCCCAGGACGCCTCGGGTCCCGCCAGGTACGTGATCTGCCGGTGTCCCAGGCTCGCGAGGTGCTCGACGGCGTGCCGCGTCCCGCCCGAGTTGTCGGTCGCCACGCTCGCGACGTCGCTCATCACCCGGTTGAGGACGACGGTCGGGCGCTGCTTGGCGGCCACCCGGATCGCGGAGTCGGAGAGTCGGGACGTGGCAAGGATCAGGCCGTCGACGAGGGGGAGGATCCGGTCGAGCGCCCGGCGTTCGGAGACCGGCGACTCCTGCACGTCGGCGACGAGCATCGTGTACCCCTCCTCCGACGCGGCGGTCTCGGCACCGCGGATCACGTCGAAGAAGAACGGGTTGGTGACGTCTGCGACGGCGATCGCGAGGAGCTGGGTCTTCCCCGAGTGCAGGGCGCGGGCGATCGCGTTGGCGCGGTAGCCGAGCTCGTCGGCGGCCGCGCGGACCCGTGCGGCGGTGTCGGCGTTGACCCGGCCCGGGCGCGAGAACGTGCGCGAGACCGTGGAGGGGGCGACGCCGGCGGCGCGGGCGACGTCGTAGATCGTCGGCTGACGCGGCTCGTCGCTCATGCGGTCAGGGTACGTCGCCGACCCTCGCGCCGTCGTACGGGGCACGACATCGTGGCAACCGGTTGTTCCTGTGCGGACGGGCGCCGCCCCGTGGCCGAACCGTGACGTGGCAACAGGCGGCAACAAGTTGGCCGAACCAAAGGACCGGGGCGAAGGTGACGCAGGTCACGCCGATGTGACCGCCCTGATCGCCTGGCAAAGGAGCCATTCGTGACCACCGTCGACGACGCCACGTCCCGCACCGCAGGAACGTCTCCCGCCCTTCCTCGTCTGACCGCCGTCAACATCCTCGGCTACGGCGCCGGGGACGCGGCGAACAACCTCGCCTTCATGCTCGCCACGTCGTTCCTTCTCGTGTACTACACCGACGTCGTCGGGATCGGCGCAGCGGCGGCCGGGACGCTCTTCCTCGTCGTCCGGATCTTCGACGCGTTCACCGACGTGGTCGCCGGCAGGATCGTCGACCGCACGAACACCCGGTTCGGCAAGTTCCGCCCGTACCTCCTCTTCGGGGCGCTGCCACTGCTCCTCCTCTCCGTCGCGACGTTCAACGTCCCGGAGCTGGGAGAGACCGGCACCCTGCTGTACGCCTACCTCACGTACACGCTGCTCGGCATCGCCTACACGATCGTCAACATCCCCTACGGCTCGCTCGCCTCGGCGATGACGCAGGACGCGAGCGACCGCGCCAAGCTGGCGAGCGCCCGAACCCTCGGCGCGGCGATCGTCGGGTCCCTGCTCGCCGCCGTCCTGACACCGATGCTGTCGAAGGACAACGACATGCAGGCCGTGTTCACCAACGCGACCCTCGCGTTCGTCGTCGTCGGCGGGGCGCTGTACATGTTCACGTTCCTGACCACGAAGGAGCGCGTCGCACGCGACGTCACGGTCGTGACCATGCGGCAGACCGTCGAGACGCTCCGGGGCAACCGCGCGCTCGCACTCCTCTGCCTGAGCTCGTTCCTGCTCCTGACGGGGATGTTCGCCAAGTCGACGGCGCAGATCTACCTGATGCGCGACGTCTTCGACGCTCTGGAGCTCGTGGCACCGCTCTCGATAGCCCAGCTCTTCGGCATCTTCGCGATCGCCCCGTTCGTCCCCAAGATCGTGCGCCGCTGGGGCAAGCGCAACGCGTACATCGGCGCGGGGTTCGTGGCAGCCGGCGGGAGCTTCGTCGCGTTCGTGGCACCGAACGTCTGGGTCGCCTTCGCCGCCCTGCTGGTCTCGATGCCCGGCCTGCTCCTGATCAACATGCTGATCTGGGCCCTGGAGGCCGACACGGTCGAGTACGGCGAGTGGAAGACCGGCGTGCGGACCGAGGGCGTCACCTACGGGGCGTTCTCCTTCACCCGGAAGGCCGGGCAGGCCGTGGGCGGCGCGATGGCGGCGTACGCGCTCGCGATCGGCGGCTATGTCGGCAGCGAGCAGGTGCAGACGGCGGCGGCGGAGTGGGGCATCCGGGCCGCTGCGGCCCTCGTCCCGGGGGTCTTCGCCCTCGCCGCCGCGCTGATCATGATGGCCTACCCGCTCACGGACGCGGTCCACGCGAGGATCGTGGCCGAGATCGCGGAGCGTCGTGCCGCGCGCACCGACGCGGCCCTGCCGGACGGCGGCGGTGACGTGGCCGAGGGTGGCGCCACGACACCCGCCTGAGCCGACCAGGACCCGACGGCGGACGTACCGGCACTCCTCCCCGGTGCGTCCGCCGTCGTGCGTGCAGGGCACAGGTCGGTCACGGCGCGCACGCCCCGTCTTCGCGGTCTGCACGGCCCGCCCACGGGTACGTGGCAACCGATGGCAACCGTTTGTCGTGGAGGGCCCCGGCGGGGGTCAATGGGATCCGGACGTCGACGCAGACGACCGCACCACGAGAAGGAGATCAACGATGCTTCGTCCTCAGGACACCGCCACCCGCGAGCGCAGGTCGCTGACCGGGATCTGGGACTTCCGCCTCGACGGCACCGGCGCAGGCCACGACGCCCGCTGGTTCGCAGGCCCCCTCGCCGACGCCCGCCCGATGCCCGTGCCGGCGTCGTTCAACGACATCGTCCCCGACGTCGAGGTGAAGAACCACGTCGGTGACGCCTGGTACCAGACCAGCGCCCGGGTTCCGCGCGGTTGGGCCGGCGAGCGGATCGTCCTGCGCTTCGACTCGGCGACGCACCGCGCCGTCGTGTGGATCAACGACACCGAGGTGATGCGCCACGAGGGCGGGTACACCCCCTTCGAGGCAGACGTGACGGAGCTGGTGACGCCGGGCGACGAGGTGCGGATCACCGCGGCGGTGAACAACGAGCTGAACTTCCAGTCGCTGCCCCCGGGCGTCGTCCAGGAGGGGCCGCGCGGCCGCAAGCAGACCTACTTCCACGACTTCTTCAACTACGCGGGCATCCACCGCCCGGTGTACCTGTACGCGACGCCGACGACATACGTCAGCGACATCACCGTCGTCACGGACTTCGACGGGGCCGCGGGCGCGCGGACCGGCAAGGTCTCCTACGACGTCGTCGTCTCCGGCGACGGCTCCCAGGACGTCCGCGTCCTCCTGCGCGACGCCGACGGCGAGGTCGTCGCCACGGGCGACGGCGCCTCCGGCGAGCTGACTGTCCAGGACGCACACCTGTGGGCGCCGGGCGACGGATACCTCTACGAGCTCGAGGCGCAGGTCGTCGACGGCGACGCGCTCGTCGACTCGTACCTGCAGACCGTCGGCATCCGGACCGTCGAGGTGCGGGGCACCCAGTTCCTCATCAACGGCGAGCCGTTCTACTTCACGGGCTTCGGCAAGCACGAGGACCAGGCGGTCCGCGGCAAGGCGCACGACGACGCGATGCTCGTCCACGACTTCGAACTGCTCGACTGGATCGGGGCCAACTCCTTCCGCACGTCGCACTACCCGTACGCCGACGAGGTCTACGACTACGCCGACCGCCAGGGCATCGTCGTGATCGACGAGACCTCCGCCGTCGGGCAGAACATGGGCGTGATGAGCGGCATGATGGGCATGCCCGCGATCGAGACCTTCTCGCCCGAGACGATCAACGACGAGAGCCGCGAGGTGCACGCCCAGGCGATCCGCGAGCTGATCGCCCGCGACAAGAACCACCCGTCGATCGTGCTGTGGTCGATCGCGAACGAGCCCGAGTCGGCGTCCGACGCGTCCCGCGAGTACTTCGAGCCGCTCTTCGCGCTCGCCAAGGAGCTCGACACCACGCGCCCCGTCGGGTTCGTCAACGTCATGCTGTCGCCGTTCGGCACCTGCAAGCTCGCCGAGTTCTCCGACGTCATCATGCTCAACCGCTACTACGGCTGGTACGTCGACACCGGCGACCTCGAGGTCGCGGAGGAGCACTGGCGGGCCGAGCTCCAGGGCTGGGCGTCGCTGGACAAGCCGATCATCATCACCGAGTACGGCGCCGACACCGTCGCGGGCCTGCACTCGACCACGGCGGACCCGTGGACCGAGGAGTTCCAGTCCGCCTACCTGGACATGAACCACCGGGTGTTCGACTCCATCGACGCCGTCGTCGGCGAGCAGGTCTGGAACTTTGCCGACTTCCAGACGTCGCAGATGGTCTTCCGCGTCGACGGCAACAAGAAGGGCGCGTTCACCCGTGACCGCCGCCCCAAGGCTGCCGCGCACTTGCTGCGCAAGCGCTGGACCGGGAAGTCCGACCCGAGCTGGGCCGGCTCCGACCGCGACTGACCCGTCCGGGGCGGGTGCGCACGCACTGTGCGCACCCGCCCCGGCCCCGCCAGCCACCCGTCGCCGTGGACGTACCGCGGCCAACCCCTCGCACCACCCCCGTACCGCCGCGGAAGGACCACGACGATGACAAGCAACGCCGCTGTCTCGGACACCACGTCAGCGACCTCGAAGAAGTTGTCCAAGAAGCAGCTGATGGGCTACGCGTCCGGAGACGCCGCGAACAACCTCGCGTTCTCCATGACGTCGATGTTCCTGCTGCTCTACTACACGGACGTCGTGGGGATCAGTGCGGCGGCGGTCGGCACGATGTTCCTGGTCATGCGGGTCTTCGACGCCTTCACCGACGTGTGGGCGGGCTCGGTGGTCGACCGGACCATGACCCGCTGGGGCAAGTTCCGGCCCTTCTTCCTCTGGGGCGCCCTGCCTCTGCTGCTGATGAGCGTCGCGACCTTCACGGTCCCCGGCGGACTCGGCGACACCGGCTCGCTCGTCTACGCCTATGTCTCCTACGGCCTGCTCGGCCTGGCGTACACGTTCGTCAACATCCCCTACGGCTCGCTCGCCTCCGCGATGACGCAGGAGCCCAAGGAGCGGGCCAAGCTCGCGACCGCCCGCACCCTCGGTAGCGGCATCACGATCCTCATGCTGTCGATCATCGTCGCCCCGCAGATCGAGAACTCGGATGACCTGCAGAGCTCGCTCACGACGACGACCCTCGCCTTCGCCGTCATCGGGTTCGCGCTCTACATGTTCCTCTTCCGGACGTCGAAGGAGGACGTCGTCCGCGACGTCGACCACGTCCCGTTCCGTGACTCCGTGCGCAACCTCAAGGGCAACCGTCCGCTGTACATGCTGTGCATCTCGGCGCTCTGCTTCCTCACCGGCATGATCGCGATGCAGGGCGTGCAGGCCTACTTCGCCCGCGACGTCATGGGCAGCGCCTCGTACTACATCCCGCTGTCGCTGATGTCCGTCGGCATGATGTTCGTCATCGCCCCGCTCGTCCCCAAGATCGTCTCGATGATCGGCAAGAAGGCCACCTACATCACCGGCGGCACCCTGGCCGTGGTCGGTGGCCTGATGATCGCGTTCCTGCCCGGGACCAACGTCCCCGCCATGTTCATCGGCTTCGCCGTATACGGCGCCGGCCTGATGACCGTCAACACCATCATGTGGGCGATGGAGGCCGACACCGTCGAGTACGGCGAGTGGAAGAACGGGGTGCGCACCGAAGGCACCACCTACGCCGTCTTCTCGTTCACCCGCAAGGTCGGCCAGGCCGTCGGTGGCGCCGTCGCCGCCTACGGGCTCGCGCTGGTGGGCTACGTCTCGGGCGGCGTCGAGCAGACCGCGGAGACCGTCCACGGTATCCAGCTCGTCGCCGGCCTCGCCCCGGCGATCTTCGTCGGGCTCGGCGTGCTCGTGATGATCAAGTACCCGATCACCGACAAGCGGTTCGCCGAGATCACGGCCGACATCGCCGAGCGCCGCGAGGCCAAGGCTGCCGACGCGGCCGAGACCACCGAATCCTGACCTGGCGGGGCGCGAGCACCTCGCGCCCCGCCCCATCCCGCAGAACGTCCCGGAGAACGCCATGAAGATCACCGCAGCCGACGTCATCGTCACCAGCCCGGACCGCAACTTCGTCACCCTGAAGATCACGACCGACGAGGGCATCACGGGCCTCGGCGACGGCACCCTGAACGGGCGAGAGCTCGCCGTCGCCGCCTACCTCACCGAGCATGTCGTGCCGCTGCTCCTCGACCGCGACCCGATGACGATCGAGGACACCTGGCAGTTCCTCTACCGCGCCGCATACTGGCGCCGTGGACCGATCACCATGACCGCGATCGCCGCCGTCGACATGGCGCTGTGGGACATCAAGGCCAAGGCTGCCGGGATGCCGCTCTACCAGCTCCTCGGCGGAGCCTCTCGCAGCGGAATCCGCACCTACGGGCACGCCTCCGGCATGGACCTGCCGTCGCTGTTCGACTCGATCCGCGAGCACCAGGAGAAGGGGTACACGGCCATCCGCGTGCAGACCGCGATCCCGGGGCTCCGGGCGGTCTACGGCGTCGCGGCCCAGGCCACCGAGGGCGCGCGGTACGACTACGAGCCGGCCCGCCGCGGGGCGCTGCCGACCGAGGAGGACTGGGACACCCCGTCGTACCTGCGGCACCTGCCCGGCGTCTTCGAGGCCGTGCGCAACGAGTTCGGGCCCGAGCTCACCCTGCTGCACGACGGCCACCACCGGATGACCCCCAACCAGGCGGCACAGCTCGGCAAGTCGCTCGAGCCCTACGACCTGTTCTGGCTCGAGGACTGCACGCCCGCCGAGAACCAGCAGGCGCTGCGCCGCGTCCGGTCCCAGACCACCACGCCGCTCGCGATCGGCGAGATCTTCAACACGGTCTGGGACTACCAGACGCTGATCACCGAGCAGCTGATCGACTACGTGCGCTCCGCCGTCACGCACACCGGCGGCATCACGCCGATGAAGAAGCTCCTGGACTTCGCCGCGCAGTACCAGATCAAGTCGGGGATCCACGGGCCCACGGACATCTCGCCCGTCGGCATGGCCGCCGCCATGCACCTGGACCTCGCGATCCACAACTTCGGGATCCAGGAGTACATGCAGCACGGCGCCCTGACGGACGAGGTCTTCCAGCAGTCGTACACCTTCACCGACGGCTACCTGCACCCGGGGGAGAAGCCCGGCCTCGGCGTCGAGATCGACGAGGAGGCTGCGGCGAAGTTCCCCTATGAGCGGGCCTACCTGCCGTACAACCGACTCCTGGACGGCACCGTCCACGACTGGTGACTGCACGAGCGTGACGAGACCAGCGGGTCGGTGGGCCGGAGTCAGCCCACCGGCCCGCTCTCGCATGCCGGTCGAAATCGGGTCTCGACGAGCTCGACCGACGGGGGTTGAGGCTGGCGGAACCGGGTCTCGACGAGCTCGACCGGCAGGGGCTGAGGCTGGCGGAACCGGGTCTCGACGAGCTCGACCGACGGAGGTTGAGCCTGTCGAAACCGGGTGCGTCCGTCGAGACCGGCGTCAGCCGAGCGGACCGCGCAGCGCCCGCGCGGGCGGGCAGTCGAACGGGTCGCGTGCACCGAGTCCGACGCGGTTGAGGTAGCGGATGACGATCACGTAGGACTGCACGAGCGACGTCTCGGTGTAGGGGACACCGTTCTCGAGGCTGTGCTGGCGGACGAGCCGGCGTGCTGCGGCGAGGTGGGGGCGGGGCATCGAGGGGAAGAGGTGGTGCTCGATCTGGAGGTTGAGACCGCCCATCAGGACGTCCATGACCTTGCCTCCGCGGATGTTGCGGGAGGTGACGACCTGGCGGCGGAAGAAGTCGAGCGTCGTCTCGCGGCCGATGATCTCCATGCCCTTGTGGTTCGGGGCGAAGGACGCGCCCATGTAGACGCCGTAGACGGCGAGCTGCACGCCGAGGAACGCGGCGGCGATCCCGAGGGGGAGGAGCCAGACGACGAGCGCGACGTAGATCGACAGCCGCAGCCCGATGGTCCACAGCTCGCTGGCGCGGTGGTTCTTGCGCCCGCCCCTGGGCATCGTGATCGCACTGCGGATGGACGTGATGTGCAGGTTGATGCCCTCGAGCGTCAGGAGCGGGAAGAACAGCCAGCCCTGGCGGCGGTGCAGGTGGCGCAGCCACGACTTCTCGTACTTCTGGGCGGACTCGGTGGTGAAGACGATCGCGTCCATGTCGATGTCCGGGTCCTTGCCGACCTTGTTGGGGTTGGCGTGGTGGCGGCTGTGCTTGTTCATCCACCACGTGTAGCTGATCCCGGCGACGCCGTTGGCGAGGATCCGTCCGAGCAGGTCGTTGCGCGGCCCTGAGGTGTAGACCTGGCGGTGCGCGGCCTCGTGGGCGACGAACGAGAACTGGGTCAGCACGATGCCGAGGGCTCCCGCGATCAGCAGCTGGAACCACGAGGCGCCGAGGAGGACGAATCCGGCGATGCACCCGGCCAGGGCGATGCCGAGGACCGTGAGGAGCACCGCGTAGTACACGGGGGTGCGGGCGAGAAGCCCTGCGTCACGGACCTTCTTGGAGAGCTCGGTGTAGGTCGAGATGTGCGACGGCGCCGCCGCCGGGGCTGAGGTCGAGGGCATGAGGTCCTCTGGTCGGTGCCGACTTCCCAGCCGTGGTGGTGAGCAGGTGCTCGATCATCCGGATAAATGCACCCTACGGGACCGTAGGTTAGATGTCAGCACCCTCGCAGAACCTCCACATTCGTGTGGGGTGCGCGGGACCTACCCGGCTGCGGCGACCGATCGCGCGGCGCTCGTCACCGGAAATCGGGCCCAGACGTGCTTCGCGAACGGTGTGGTGTAGAAGCCCACGTCCTCGGCGAGCCGACGGGCGAGGAGCAGCCCGAAGCCGCCCTGTCCGGCGGGCCGTGGTCCGGCGACGACGGGGTGCGCGTCGACCGCGCGGTCGATGACCTCGAGCAGGTATTCGTTCTCGTTCGACATCAGCCGGACGATCGCCGGGGTCGAGCCGTGACGCAGCGCGTTCGTGGCCAGCTCGTTGGCGACGAGGACGAGGTGGTCGATCGACTCGGAGGTGCAGCAGCCCGCCAGCGCGCGGTGGAGTCCTCGTCGTAGACGACCGAGGTCCTCGACCCGGCTGATCGTCCACGAGCGTTCGGTCCGGAAGCCGTCGGGTGCCGGCCCTGTGTGAATCGCTTCGCCCACGCTGCCACCTCCACGAGCTGTCATCTCCGCGGACAGCACGACCTGGGGTCCGGGGTGGGGACGAGAGGGGGTGCTGTGCCGCCCCTGATTGTTGCGGCTTCATCATCATGCATCACGTCCACCTACCCCGCAGGTCGACCCACGCGTTCCACCAGACCCTTCGCAAGATCTGCAGAATTGAGATCGCCGGCCCGGACCCGTTGGACGATCGTGCGGCGCACGATCCGGTCGGTCAGGCCCGGGAGGTGGCGGGCGAGGGCGATCTCGAGGCGCCCTCGCGTCGTCGTGGGTACGTCGCGGGGCGCCCTGCGTGCGGTGGCGGCGCGCAGGATCGCGGCGACGACGCCCTCGACCGGCTCGAACCGCGAGACCCCCTGCAGGGACAGGCCCGCGTCCTTCGTCGTGGAGTGGATCGGCGAGGCGACCATCGACGGGTAGACGACGCTCACTCCGACGTGGCTGCCGATCTCGAGACGGAGCGTGTCGGCGTATGCGACGACGGCCCGCTTGGAGACGCCGTACGCCGCCGCGAGGGGCAGAGGCATGACGGCCATCCGGGAGGAGACGAAGACGACCCGCCCGCGCGCCGCCACGAGGTGGGGGACGGCTGCGGCGCTCGCTCGCCACGACGCGAGGAGGTTGACCTCGATCTGGCGGCGGACCTCGTCCGACGGCGGGAGCTCGGCCGGGGCGGGGCCACCCACCCCGGCGTTGTTGATCAGGAGGTCGAGGCCGCCCAGCCTCTCGACGGCGGCCTCGACGCCGGCGACGGTGCTCTCGTCGTCGGTGAGGTCGCACGCCAGGACGGGGGCGTCGGCCGCGTCGACACCGCGGAGGTCGAGGCCGACGACGCGTGCCCCGGCGGCGAGCAGGTCCTCGCGGAGCCGGGTGCCGAACGTGCCGGCACCCCCGGTGACGATCACACGCATGCCGCGAAGCTCGCGGTGGGCGGGGCGGGGCATCAGGGGACCTCGATCGGCTCGGTGGTGTGCGTCGGCCCGGAGGCGGCGACGGGGGACGTGAACGCGACTCCTTCGCCGGTGGCGGCCCGGCGGGCGCCGTCGGCGAGCTCGCGGTCCATGAGGGCGACGTACGCGTCGAAGTCGACGCGCATCGCGGGGCGGCGCTCGCCCCAGCGCGCGCGGGCGGCGCGCAGGTCCGCACCGCAGGACGCACGCTGGACGCCCTCGTCGGGCAGTGCGTACTCCCCGGCGACGTGGGCCGCGATCAGCCGACCCTGCGCCTCGACCACGGGCAGCGCGGCCCCCGTGGACTGCATCAGCCCGACGAAGTAGAGGCCCGGCGCGGTCAGGTGGAAGACGCGCCGGTAGAGCGGCATCCGGTCCGCGCCCGGGGCGAGGAGCGCCGGGTCGAGGAACGGGATGTCCACGCGGTACCCGGTGGCCCAGACGATCAGGTCGATCCGCTCGCGGCGGCCGTCCGTGAACACCACCTCGTCGCCGTCGAAGCGTTCGATCGCGGGACGGACGGCGATTTCGCCGTGGGCGATGCGGGGGTACAGAGCGTCGGAGAGCGTCGGGTGGTCCTGCAGGAACCCGTGCTCGGGGGCGGGCAGGCCGTGGCTCTCGGGCCGGCCTGCGGCGAGCGCGATCATGCGCTCGCTGATCCGCTGGCGCGCACGCCACGGGAGCTTGGTCGCGAGCGCCCCGTTGAGGGTGTCGGCCGGCCTGCCGAAGATCTGCTTGGGCACCACCCAGACGCCGCGCCGGATCGAGAGGACGGTCTGCTCGGCGGCGTGGGAGGCGTCGACGGCGATGTCCATGGCGGAGTTGCCGGCGCCGACGACGAGGACGCGTCGCCCGCGCAGCTGTGCGGGCGACCGGTAGTGGTGGGCGTGCATCTGGTCGCCGTCGAACCGTCCGGGGTAGCCGGGGTCGGGCAGGCGGGGGTGGGCGTTGTGCCCGTTGGCGACGACGACGGCGTCGTAGCGTTCGGTCGTCTCGCCCCGGGGCCCGACGACGGTGACGTGCCAGCCGGTGTCGTCGCGGCGGACGTCCCGGACCTCGTGCTCGAACCGGACGAGCTCCGTGATGCCGTACGTGTCGGCGTAGTCCTTCAGGTAGCCAGCGACGACGTCGTGGCGCGGGAAGTGCGGCCAGTCGGCCGGCATCGGGTGGTCGGCGAACTCGGTGCGGGTGCGGGAGGTGTTCAGGTGCAGGGTCTCGTACGCCGAGGAGTTCGGGGCGCCGAGGTTCCAGAGCCCGCCGGGCAGGGACCCGGCGTCGTAGCCGACGGCGTCGATCCCGCGGTCCCGCAGGGACTTGAGCGTGGTCAGGCCCGACGGGCCGGCGCCGATGACGGCGACGCGGGCTGCGGCATCGTTGCCGGGGTGCATGCGGGCTCCATTTATTGAACGAACGATCTAATTAGCGTCAGTCTGCAACAGGCGGGTACATCGAGTCCAGCCACCGGTGCAGGTAGGCGCGCAGATCACCGCGGGCCCGTGCCGCGTCGGCCGCGGTCTCGAGCTCGACGACGTGGCCGTGGACCGCCCACACGAGCGACCGGACCGCCACGTGCGGCGTCGGCTCCACCAGCAGGCCTGCGGCGTCGGCGCGTTCGAGCAGGTCCTCTACCCGCGAGTACAGCGGGTGGGCGTAGGCGTGGCTGAGGTTGCTCAGCTCGCGCGGGGCGAGCCAGCGCCGCAGCCACAGCGAGGTGGTCTCGGGGTGCTCCTCGAGGAAGTCGGTGAACGTGTCGGCGATGTCGTGCATCGCCCGGCGCAGGGCGGGACCGCCCTCGTCGAGGGCCGCGACGGCGGGGTCGAACGCCGTGAGGAGCGCGGCGGTCTCGGCGTCGAAGATCCGGGCGAAGCACGCGTCGTAGAGGTCGACCTTGCGTCCCGTGTGGTGGTGCACGGTGGCCACGTTGACGCCCGCCGCCCGGGCGACGTCGCGCATCCCGACCGCGTCGAACCCGCGCGCCGCGAAGAGCTCGGTCGCGCAGGCCAGCACGATCTCGCGCGTGTCGCGCTGGTCCGCGCGGCGGGGGCGGCCCGGGCCGCGTGGTGGGACGGCGGTACCGTTCTCGTCGATCATGCGGCTAGCATGCCGTATTCGATCAGCTGTTTGAATCAGGAGAGACATGGTCACCGTCGACCGACCCACCGGCACGCGTCTGCCGACGCCCGCGCTGACCGCCTTCGCCAGCGGTTCCGTCGGGATGGGGATCTGGGTCACCGTCCCCGGTCTCCTCCTGCTCGTCTACCTCACGGACGTCCTCGCCGTCACCCCCTGGCTCGCGGGCCTCGTGGTCCTCCTGCCCAAGGTTCTCGACGTCGTCCTGCACCCCTGGGTGGGCCACGTCTCCGACGTGCAGCTGCGACGCGACGGGCACCGTCGTCGGCTCCTCCGCCTCGGCCTCCTCCTCGCCGTCGGGATGGTGCTGCTCTTCGCCGTGCCCGCGGGCGTCACGGGCGCCGCCGCCGCCGTGTGGGTCGCGATCGCCTTCGTCGTCGCCAACCTGGCCTTCGCCGCCTACCAGGTGCCCTACCTCGCCACGCCCTCGGACCTCAGCGTCGGCTACCACGAGCGCACCCGCCTCATGTCGTTCCGGATGGTCGTCCTGACCGTCGGGATCCTCGTCTCCGGCCTGCTCGCCCCGATGATCTCGCGCAGCGCCGACGGCACGCACACCACCTACTTCCTGATGGCGCTCGTGCTCGCCGTCGCCATGTTCGTCACGATGGTCGTCGGGATCCGCGGGGTCCGGATGCTCACCGCCGCCGCCCCGCCGCACATCGACGAGACCGAGGGCGGGCACGACACCCGGCCGCTGCTCGCCCGGATGCGGGAGGCGCTCGCGGACCCGCACTTCCGCCCCCTCGTCCTGGCCTACTTGGGGATGTCGACGACGTCGCACCTGACCCTCGCGGCCGTGCCGTACTACGCGAAGTACGAGCTCGACGCCGCAGGGCTGGCCACCGTCCTGGTCGCCGCCTTCGTCGCACCCGCGCTCGTCACGACGCCGGTGTGGCTGGCGGCCTCGCGCCGCTGGGGCAAGCAGCGGTGCCTCCTGGCCGCCCAGAGCACCTTCGTCGTCGGGTCGCTCGTCCTGACGATCGGCGCCGACGCCGGCGTCCCCGTGCTGGTGGCGACCGTCGCGGTGCTCGGTACCTGCTTCGCCGCCATGCAGCTCTTCCCGTTCTCGATGGTGCCGGACGTCGTCCGGTCGCACGGGGAGCTCGGCGCGCGCAAGGCCGGGACGTACACCGGCGTCTGGACGGCCACCGAGGCGTTCGGTGCGGCGCTCGGGCCGTACCTCTTCGCGACCTGCCTCGCGCTCGGCGGGTTCGTCGCGACGACGGGCGGTGAGGCCGTGATCCAGCCCGGGGCCGCGGTCGACGCGGTCCGCCTCGGGATGGGGCTGGTCCCCGCGGTCGTGATGATCCTCGTCGTCCTCGTGCAGCGCACCTACCGTCTCGACGCCGCCGCCCGGCTCGCGTAGGTACGGGCTTCCACCTCTGGCGCGCCCCGGGGAGGCGGCGCTACGGTCAGGTATGGCCCTTCAGGAGATCATCGAGACACGAGTGGTCGACGCCCCGCACGAGGCCGTGTGGGACGTGCTGACCGACATCCGCAACGCGGCGACGACGCTCCGGGGCGTCGAGAACATCGAGCTCGTCGACGGAGACGAGTACGAGGTCGGGCTCCGGTGGCGCGAGACCCGCAAGGTGTTCGGCATGCGCGCGACGGAGGAGATGTGGGTCGCGAGCGTCGACCCCCAGAGCTCCACGCGCGTCGACGCCGACAACGGGGGAGTGCACTACTCCACCCGGTTCGACCTCACCCCCATCGGAGACAAGACGCGCATCGTCGTGCGGTTCAGCAGTGCGGGGCCGGTGAGCCCGAGTGCCGTCCAGCGCGCCACGACGGCGGTCTTCGGCCGACTCGGCGAGCGGATGACCCGGTCGATGCTGCGGTCGGACCTCGCCGACATCGAGAAGGTCGCGTCCGGGACCGCCAACGAGATGGCGATCACGGACGGCACCGCCTCGGGCCGTACGGCCTAGTTCGAGCCCACCTGCGACCGCAGCCACGCGATGTCGTCGGCGGCGGTCGCGGTCTCGCAGATCACCGGTGCCCCGGCTGCCTCGACCGCTGCGGCGAGATCAGCGGGCGGGATCGTGCCCTCCACGAGCGAGGTGTGCCGGTCCTGGCCCGAGTCGAACGCACCGTGGCTGCCGTTGGCGTGCACGAGGTCGATCCGGCCCGTGATCGCCCGGACCTGCTGCACCGCGTCCGGCAGGGCGAGTCCGCCGGCGTGCGCGTGGCAGGTGTCGAGCGTGAAGCCGACCTCGACGTCGTTGCCCGCGGACTGCACGGCCGCCCACAGCTGCTCGATCCGGTCCAGACGACGGGCCATCGAGTGCTCGCCCCCGGCGGTGTTCTCGATCAGCACGGGCACGTCGGTCGTCAGCGACTCGATCGCCTTGCGCCAGTTGTCGAAGCCCTTGGCCGGGTCGTCCTTGGCCGTGACGTGCCCGCCGTGCACGACGACGCCCGCGGCCCCGATCTGCGCCGCCCCGTCCATGATCTTCTGCAGCAGCTTGCGGCTCGGGATCCGGATCCGGTTGTTGGGGGACGCGACGTTGATCACGTACGGGGCGTGGACGACGAGCGTGAGGTCCGCGGCGCGGGCCGCCTCGGCGAGCGCCTCCGGTCCGCCGTCGTAGGTCCACTCCGGGCCCGTCCAGGACTGGGGGTCGCTGAGGAAGACCTGGGCGACGTCGGCCCCGAGGTCGGCGGCCTGGGTGATCGCGTGCTGCTGTTCGACATGGGCTCCGATGCGCATGGGTCGAGACTATGCCGTCCGGGGCCACGGCCACCGCGCGGGCAGGTTTTCGCCGTCTGGTTCGTCGCCCTCGCCGCGAGGGTCGGTCATCTCACACGTCGTCTCGTCAGAAACCGAGCAATTCCGGGGAAGTCCGCCGTGTGACAGTCGGTCAGCCTGCGGACGAGGTCACCTGCCGGTCAAGGATTGATTTACCCTCTTGACCGTGACTGACAACAACGCAATCCAGGACACGGCGGAGGCAGGGCGTGTGCTCGCCCGGCACGACGTGCCGGATCCGCTGCGCGACGACGTCCGCCTGCTCGGCGGACTTCTCGGCACCGTGCTGGCAGAGTCCGGCGGTCAGGACCTCCTCGACGACGTCGAGCGTCTCCGCGAACTGACGATCAACGCGTTCGACGAGCGGGGATCCAGCAGCGACTCGCTCGCCGAGGCAGAGAAGGTCGTGGAGGGGTTCACGCTGGAGCGCGGCGAGCAGGTCGCCCGCGCCTTCACGTGCTACTTCCACCTCGCCAACCTCGCCGAGGAGTACCACCGCGTGCGCATGCTGCGCCTGCGGGAGTCGAGCGCGGACTCGTCCGTCCCCGACGACACGCTCTCCGCGGCGTTCGAGCAGCTGGCCGAGGAGGTCGGCCGCGACGAGGCGCTGCGCCGCGTCCGCGCGCTCGAGTTCCGCCCGGTGCTGACGGCGCACCCGACCGAGGCCCGCCGTCGTGCGGTCTCCGGGACGATCCGTCGGATCTCCGTTCTTCTCGCGGAGCGGGAGAACCTCCACCTCGGAGGAACCTCCCTCGCGGAGAACGACCGCACCCTGCTCTCGGAGATCGACACGCTCTGGCGCACGTCGCCGATCCGCGCCGCCAAGCCGACGGTTCTCGACGAGGTCAAGACCGCGCTCGGTGTCTTCGACGCCACGATGTTCGACACCTTCCCGGCGGTCTACCGCCGGCTCGACGACTGGCTGCTGCGCGAGCAGGCCGGCCGCGAGGAGCCTCTGGCGCGGCCGTTCGTGAGCCTCGGCTCGTGGATCGGCGGCGACCGCGATGGGAACCCGAACGTGACCGCCGAGATCACGCGGTCCGCCGCGGCGCTCGCCTCCGAGCACGCCCTGCGCGCGCTGGAGGGCTCGGCCCGGCAGGTCGCCCGCAAGCTCACGCTCGAGGAGGCCGGGACCCCGCCGTCCGAGGAGCTGCTCGCACTGCGCCAGCGCCAGCGCTCCCTCGACGGCTCGCGCAGCGACCACGTCGCGAGCGAGTCGCCCAGCGAGCCGCACCGGGCTGCCCTGCTGTTCGTCGCAGACCGCCTCGCCGCGACCCTCGCGCGCAACGCGGACCTGCAGTACGCCACCCCGGACGACCTCGAGGCAGAGCTCGCCGTGATCCAGGCGTCGCTCGTCGCCGCCGGTGCACAGCGCGCGGCCTACGGCGACCTGCAGAAGCTGATCTGGCAGGTCGAGACCTTCGGGTTCCACCTCGCCGAGCTCGAGGTCCGCCAGCACTCGCAGGTGCACGCCGCCGCGCTCGAGGACCTGCGCACCAACGGCGTCCACGGCGAGCTCGAGGACCGTACGCGTGAGGTGCTCGACACCTTCCGTGCGATCGGCTCGGTCCAGCAGCGCTACGGCATCCGCGCCGCTCGCCGCTACATCGTGTCGTTCACCCAGGCCCCCGAGCACATGGCCGCGGTGTACGAGCTCGCCGAGTTCGCGTTCCCGGACCCCGCGGACGCACCCGTCATCGACGCGGTCCCGCTGTTCGAGACGTTCGACGACCTCGAGAACTCCGTGCCGATCCTCGAGTCGATGCTGACGCTGCCCGTCGTGCAGCGCCGCCTCGGCGAGAACGGCCGCCGCATGGAGGTCATGCTCGGCTACTCCGACTCCTCCAAGGACGTCGGGCCGGTCTCGGCGACGCTCTCCCTGCACGCCGCCCAGGCGCGCATCGCCGCGTGGGCCGAGAGCAACAACATCACGCTGACGCTGTTCCACGGCCGTGGCGGCGCCCTCGGGCGCGGCGGCGGTCCGGCCAACCGCGCGGTCCTCGCGCAGCCGGCCGGATCGGTCGACGGTCGCTTCAAGCTCACCGAGCAGGGCGAGGTGATCCTGGCCCGCTACGGCGACCAGGTCATCGGCGAGCGTCACATCGAGCAGGTGGCCGCGGCCACGCTGCTGCAGTCCGCGCCGTCGGTCGAGAAGCACAACACCGACGCGACCGAGCGGTTCACCGAGCTGGCGAGCCGACTGGACGCGACGTCCCGCGGGCGGTTCCACGAGCTGGTCAAGGCTGAGGGGTTCCCCCAGTGGTTCGCCCAGGTCACGCCTCTCGAGGAGGTCGGCCTGCTGCCGATCGGCTCGCGGCCGGCCAAGCGTGGGCTCTCGGTCAACTCGCTGGACGACCTCCGCGCCATCCCGTGGGTCTTCTCCTGGAGCCAGGCGCGGATCAACCTCGCCGGCTGGTACGGCCTGGGCACGGCGCTGGCCGAGTACGGAAACCTCGACGAGCTGCGCCAGGCGTACGAGGAGTGGCCGCTGTTCAGCACGCTGCTGGACAACATCGAGATGTCCCTGGCGAAGACGGACGAGCGGATCGCTGCGCTGTACCTCGCGCTCGGCGACCGCGACGACCTCGCACAGATGGTGCTCGACGAGCTGCGCCTGACCCGCGAGTGGGTCCTGAAGATCACGGGCAACGACTGGCCCCTGTCGGGTCGTCGGGTGCTGGGCCGTGCCGTCCAGCTCCGGTCGCCGTACGTCGACGCGCTCTCGCTGATCCAGGTCCGTGCGCTCTCCGCCCTGCGCGGTGGCGAGGACCAGGGCCTGAGCGAGGCGACGACGGACCAGCTGCGGCACCTGCTGCTGCTCACCGTCAACGGCGTCTCGGCCGGTCTGCAGAACACGGGCTGACCCCGGCGGGCCGATGCCCGTCCCACGAACGGCCCCGCCGGTCCTCGGACCGGCGGGGCCGTTCTGCGTCGTCCACCCGCGTGCCGGGTCAGGCGGGCGGGTTCGCGGCGGTGATGACCTTGAACTGGGCACCCAGCGGGTCGGTGAGCACCGCCATCCGCCCGTAGGGGGAGTCCTCGGGCGCCATCGAGATGCCGCCCCCGAGCTCGACCGCCCGGTTGCAGGTCTCGTCGGCGTCGTCGATCAGGAAGTACACGCTCCAGTGCGCGCCGACCTTCTCGTCGAGCCACCCGGAGGCGTCCATGATGCCCGCGTGCTGGTCCCCGCCCTCGGGCTGGAAGACGCTGTACCGGAACTCGTCGGTGTCGCCCTGGACGTTGATCGTCCAGCCCAGGACGTCGCGATAGAAGTCGACCGCGGCGGCGTAGTCGCGGGTGAGCAGCTCGTGCCACGCCGGGGCGCCGACCTCGGCGAGACGCCCGAACCCGTTGTGGCCCCGGGCCTCCCAGAGCCCGACGACCGCGCCGGAGGGGTCTGTGACGAACGCGTTGGCACCGAACGCCGGGACCTCCATCGGGGGGACGAGGACCGTCGCGCCGGCCTGGGCCGACCGCTCGACGGCGTCCTTGACGTCGGCGACCTTGAGGTAGACGTTCCAGGCGCTGACGGCGTCGTCCGCGGCGTTGGGTCCGACACCCGCGATCGGGACGTCGTCGAGCGTGAAGGCTCCGTAGTGGCCGTACTCCTCGCCGTAGTCGAGGTGCCCCCAGCCGAACAGGTCGGTGTAGAAGGCGACGGTCGTGTCGAGGTCGGGCGTTCCCAGGTCGTTCCAGCAGGGCGCACCGACGGGCAGGTCTGGTGTGGCGGGCATGGCTTCTCCTCGTGCCGGGATTCTGACGCTACTCCGCCGGGTGAATCTCGTCGCGCGGAATCGTGGGCACCGCCTGCGAGTCGGGCGATCTCGTTCCAGAGTGGGGGCATGAGCTTCGACAGGATCTCGCACCGTCCCCTTCCCCCCGTACCTGACCGCCTGTGGATCGGCGGCGCATGGCGCACGGCGTCCGGCGGCGGCACGTTCGGCGTCGACGACCCGGCCAACGGGAGCGAGCTCGCCCGCGTGGCCGACGCGACGTCGGAGGACGCCGTCGCCGCACTGGACGCCGCCGTGGACGCGCAGGCGGCGTGGGCCGCGACCCCGCCCCGCGACCGCGGCGAGATCCTGCGACGCGGCTTCGAGCTCATCACCGACCGGATCGACGACCTCGCGACCGTGATGACGCTCGAGATGGGCAAGTCGCTCGACGAGTCGCGTGCCGAGATCACGTATGCCGCAGAGTTCTTCCGCTGGTTCTCCGAGGAGGCTGTCCGCGTCACCGGCTCGTACGGCGTGACGCCGAACGGTGCGGGTCGGATGCTCACCATGAAGCAGCCGGTGGGGCCGTGCCTGTTCGTCACCCCGTGGAACTTTCCGCTCGCGATGGGCACGCGCAAGATCGGCCCGGCGATCGCGGCCGGGTGCACGATGGTGGTCAAGCCCGCGTCGGCGACACCGCTGAGCATGCTCCTGCTCGCCGAGATCCTGGCCGAGGCCGGACTGCCCGACGGCGTGCTGAACGTCGTCACGACGCGGTCGACGGGCGAGGTCGTCGGCACCCTGCTCCAGGACTCGCGCCTGCGGAAGCTCTCCTTCACGGGTTCGACCGAGGTCGGGCGCTCGCTCGTCGAGCAGTCGGCGGCCAATTTGCTGCGCGTCTCGATGGAGCTGGGCGGCAACGCCCCGTTCCTCGTCTTCGCGGACGCGGACGTCGAGAAGGCCGTCGACGGCGCCATGCTCGCCAAGATGCGCAACGTCGGGGAGGCGTGCACGGCCGCGAACCGCTTCTACGTGCACCGCGACGTCGTGGAGGAGTTCACGGCGCGGCTCACCGAGCGCTTCGACGAGCTGCAGCTGGGCCACGGGACGTCCGGGGCCGACGTCGGGCCGCTGGTCGACGCCTCCACCCGGGACAAGGTGGCCGACCTGGTCGGGGACGCCGCCGAGCGCGGGGGAGTCGTCCGGACGGGCGGCGAGCCGGTCGACGGGCCGGGGTACTTCTACCGCCCGACCGTGATCGCCGACGTGCCCGACGACGCACGGATCCTCCGGGAGGAGGTGTTCGGCCCGGTCGCGCCGATCGTGACGTTCGACGAGGACGACGAGGCTGTGCGTGCCGCCAACGACACCGAGCTCGGGCTCACCGCCTACGTCTTCACCCGCGACCTGGACCGCGCGATCCGTGTCGCGGAACGCCTGGAGACGGGCATGGTCGGCCTGAACCAGGGCATCGTCTCCAACCCGGCCGCGCCCTTCGGGGGGATCAAGGCGAGCGGGTTCGGCCGCGAGGGCGGCGCGGAGGGGATCGAGGAGTACCTCGAGACGAAGTACGTGGCGCTCGCTACGGGTGCGTAGCCACGGTTCCGCGGAAGGTAAGGTTGGGCGAACCTAACCTCTCGTCTGGAGTCTTCGTTGAGCGACCTCTCCCACCCCGTCTCCGGCGTCGACGTCGCTCAGGAGGAACCGGCAGCACCGGCAGATGGCGAGCAGTTCCGTCGCAGCGGGCTGTTCCGACTGAGCTGGCCCCTGCTGCTCGTCAGTCTTCTGACGCTTCTCAGCGGGGTCGCCGACACGGTGATCCTCAGCCTGGCCTCCCCTGAGCTCAACGCCGCGGTGGCCACCGCGAACCAGATCCTGGGGATCCCGTACGACCTCACCGTTCTCTTCAGCATCGGTGCGCTCGTCGTGATCTCACAGATGCTCGGTGCCGGACGGTACGGTGCCGCCCGGCGCGCCACCGTCGTCGCTCTCCGCGCGACGACGGTTCTCGGCATCGCGATCGCGGCTGCCGTCGCGCTCCTCGGGCCCGTCGTGGTCTCGGCGATCAACACCCCGCCCGAGCTCGTGGACGAGACCCTCGCCTACCTGTGGACGGTCGCCGGGGCGCTCGCGTTCAACGCGTTCATCGTCGTCGCCACCGCGGTGCTGCGGGCGTACGGCCGGACGGTCTCGATCCTCGTGCTGGGGCTGCTCGTCAACGTCGCGTATCTCGCGCTGCAGGTGCTGTTCGTCCTCGTCCTCGACATGGGCGCCGCCGGGGCTGCGCTGTCGACCCTTCTCGTCCGCGGCGTCGGCGTGCTCGTCATCGCCTGGCTCGTGCGCCGTCGGACCGGGATCCACCTGGCGAGCTCGGTCCCGCGGGACAGCACCACCGGCGGCGTGCTCCGGATGCTGCGGCTGTCGGTCCCGACGGTCCTCGAGAACGGGCTCTTCAACGTCGCCGTGCTCGGCATCGTCGCCCTGATCAACACCCTGGGCTCCGACGCGATCAACGCCCGCTCGTACGTGCTGACCCTGACCGCACTGGTCACCGGCGTGGTCGGTGCGCTCGCCCAGGGCAACGAGACGATCGTCGGCTGGGACAAGGGCGACCGGTCGATCGAGCACGCGCGGCGGACGACCCTGCGATCGGTGGTCACCGCCGCGCTCGTGGCCGCACTGCTCGCCGCCGCGCTGTGGTCCGTGGCCGGCCCGGTCCTCTCGATCTTCGGTGCGAACGACGTCGTGGTGACCGAGGCGACGGGCCTGCTGGCCCTGAGCATCGTGCTGCTGCCCCTCTCCGCGACGTCCATCGTGCTGTTCTCGGCACTGCGGTCGACCGGGGACGTCGTGGCGCCGATGGCGTACTCGCTCGGCGCGACGTTCGTCGTCCTCCTTCCCGTGTCGTGGCTGCTGATCGACGGCCTCGGTCTCGGCCTCGCGGGGGCCTGGTGGGCGCTGATCGCCGCGGAGGCCTGCAAGGCCGGTGCTCTGGGCCTGCGGTGGATGCGCGGGCAGTGGGCGGACCGGCCGCGTGAGATCCGGCTGGCGGAGGCGTGAGCGACGTCCCGGCCGGGGCCGTCGGTCTCGGAGCCGCCGTCGCCTCGCACCTGCGCCACGCGGCGCGGCGGGCGCTGCTGGTCGCTCCCCGCGGTGGTCCGCCCCGTGACCGTGCCTTCCACGCCTATGCGCGCGAGGTGCGTCGTCGGACGGCGTCAGCACCCACGAGTCTGCGCGTCGTCGGACGCCGGGTCGTCGCCGAGGACGCCGTCGGTTCCATCGTGGAGATCGCGTTGCGCGGCCCGTCGGACGCCCGGACGGGGGACATGCTCTACGCGTGGTGGTCCAACTCGGCCGACGCCGTCCGTGGGTGCCACGCAGGCCCGGCGGCCGACGTCGCGTACTGGTCCACACCCGTGCCCGGTCGGCCGGCACGACGACGTCGCGCGAGTGCCGAGCACGTCCTCACCTCGGTGGTGGACCTTGCCGGGACACGGGCCGACGACGACGCCGTGCACGGTGGCGCGGCCGGCCTGCTGGCCGTGCGGCCCCGGATCGAGCCCCGGCTCTACACCGTCGCCGGGGTCCGTGACCTGGAGGACGGCGAACGCGAGGTCCGGCTGCTCGTCACCCGCCGTGCTCACTGGCCGGCGCGGTCGGCCGCGCACCTGACGGGCCTCGGCACCGGCGACGTCGTCCGCGCGTGGGCACTGCCGCATCCGCACCGCACGCCGGTGCTGCGCGGTGCGACCGGGCCGGGACTCGCGGTGGCGACCGGCTCGGGCCTGGCGGGTGTCCTCGCCACCCTGCGCGAGCACGCGCTCCTCGGTCCGTGCGCCGAGCCGGCGGTCGGCCGGCTCGTCTGGGGCTCCCGGGCGGCTCCGGCGCAATGGCTGCTGGACGAGCTGCGCGGGTATGTCGACACCGGGGTGCTCGGACGTCTCGACGTCGTCGGCGGCAGGGGGGCAGACCGCCGACGCGTGACGGACGTCCTCGGAACATGTGCCGACGAGGTCCGCGCGTGCGTCACGGACGGCTGGGTCTACGTGAGCGGGCACCGCGAGATGGCGGCGTCGGTCGACGCCCTGGTGCGGCGGGTCGCCGGGGACGCCGCGGTCGATGCGGGAGCCGCACGGCTCCACTACGTCGAGTCGGCGTAGATCGCGACCCGCCGCGCGGCGTGGCGTCCGGCCGAGCGGGTGAATCTCGAGTGGCGAGGACCGCGAACGGTCGGCATCCTCTCTGAGGGGCATCGGTCGATGCCTCGGCCGACGTGAGCAGGGGGCCCGTCGGATCCTTGGTGTGATCCGACATATCGCCCAAACTATTGCTATCAGTAAAAAATGTGTAAAACCTGTGTAGATCGCTATGTGATCCAGGTCGCACGTGCCTACCGTGAGGTGCCCCGCACGGGGCTGCCAGGCCGGCTGCTCCCTACCAGGAGGGCTGCCGGATTCCTCAACATGGAGGTACTGCTGTGCAGAGAAGATTCATCGGAGGCCTGATCGGGCTCTCCCTCGTGGGCACGTCTGCGCTAGCCGCAGGTGCCGCGTTCGGCGCTCCGGCCGCCGAACAGCCCGGCGTCTCCTCGCCGGACACCGCACCGCCGTCGGACGACCTGCCCAACCCGTTGGCGGAGAAGCGGAACGAGCTGCGGGAGACCGCCATCACGGGGGTGCTCGACGGCGAGCTCACTCCCGAGGTGGTCAACGGCAGCAAGGTGGTCAAGGTCGGTGAGTCCGTCGAGGGAGACGACTCGCTCGGCAAGGACGGGCCAAAGATCAGCCCGCAGGCCGCCGGCTCCGCCAAGGGCGAGGCCAAGGCCTCCGACAAGCAGAAGAAGCAGTCGCAGTACGTCGAGCTCGAGCGCGAGGCGACCGACCGGATCTTCGTGATCCTGGCCGAGTTCGGCGACGAGCGTCACCCCGACTACCCCGACCAGGACACGGACCCGACGACGCCCGGACCCCTGGTCTTCGACGGCCCCCAGGTCAACCAGATCCCCGAGCCGGACCGCTCGAAGGACAACTCGACGATCTGGCAGGAGGACTTCAGCCAGGAGCACTTCGACGACCTGTACTTCGGCGACGACGAGTCGCTGCGGACCTACTACGAGACCCAGTCCTCCGGGCGCTACAGCGTCGAGGGCACCGTGACGGACTGGGTGAAGGTCAAGTACAACGAGGCGCGCTACGGGCGCTCGAACGGCTTCCCGTGCGCCTCCACCACGTGCTCCAACGTCTGGGCCCTGGTCGACGACGCCGCGCAGCAGTGGGTGGCCGACCAGAAGGCGGCCGGGATGACCAACCGGCAGATCAAGAAGGAGATGCAGTCCTTCGACCAGTGGGACCGCTACGACTTTGACGGCGACGGCGACTTCAACGAGCCGGACGGCTACATCGACCACTTCCAGATCGTGCACGCCGGCGGCGACCAGGCCGACGGCGACCCGCAGCAGGGTGAGGACGCGATCTGGAGCCACCGCTGGTACGCCAACCAGGTGTTCAACGGGACGGTCGGCCCGGAGACGAACCCGCTCGGCGGGTTCCAGGTCGGCAAGACCGGGATCTACATCGGTGACTACACGATCCAGCCGGAGAACGGCGGACGGTCCGTGTTCTACCACGAGTACGGGCACGACCTCGGCCTGCCGGACGACTACAACGTCCTCTCCGGCGGCGACAACAACAACGAGCACTGGACCCTGATGGCTCAGAGCCGCCTCAACGACGAGGGTGAGGCCCTCGGCGAGCGTGGCGGCGACCTCGGGGCCTGGAACAAGCTCCAGCTCGGATGGCTCGACTACGAGGTCGTCCCGGCCGGGCAGAAGCGCAACCTCGTCCTCGGGCCGCAGGAGTACAACTCGAAGGACGCACAGGCGGCCGTCGTCGTCCTTCCGAAGAAGGAGATCACCGCCGAACTCGGTGCCCCGGCCTCCGGTGAGCAGCAGTTCTACAGCGACACTGGCGACGACCTCGACAACTCGATGAGTCGCGAGGTCACCGTGCCCGCCGACGACGCCACCCTGTCGTTCAAGGCGCGCTACGACATCGAGGTCGGGTACGACTACGCGTTCGTCGAGGTGAACGACGGCTCCGGCTTCGCGGCGGTCGACACCAGCATCTCCACCGACGCCACCACCAACGGCATCGACGGGACGAGCCAGGCGTGGACCGACGCGACGGCCGACCTCTCCGAGTACGCCGGCCAGACGGTCACGCTCCGCTTCCGGTACGTGACCGACGGTGCCGTCGCGGGCAACGGCGGCGACGTGCCGTCCGGCCTGTTCGTCGACGACATCACGCTGGGCGACCTCAGCGACGGTGCGGAGGACGGCCTCGCCGGCTGGGACTCCGACGGCTTCCTCGCCGTCGGGGCCGAGTCGACCGAGGACTTCTCGCACTACTACATCGCCGGGCAGCGGTCGTACACCTCGTACGACCAGTACCTCGAGACCGGGCCGTACTACTTCGGCTACACCGGGACCGACAAGCCCGACTTCGTCGACCACTACGCGTACCAGGAGGGTCTGCTGATCTCCTACTGGGACACGTCGTTCGCCGACAACGACACCTTCGCCCACCCGGGCCAGGGCCGAAACCTCATCATCGACGCGCACCCGCGCCCGATCTACCAGCTCACCACGGGTCAGCCGTGGCGGGCCCGCGTGCAGGTCTACGACGCTCCGTTCAGCAAGACGAAGGCGGACTCGTTCACCCTGCACCAGAACGGTGAGGCGAACTACATCCGCGGTCAGGCCGGCAACCCGGTCTTCGACGACACCGACAAGTACTTCTACGAGGAGCTGCCGAACCACGGCGTCAAGCTGCCCGGCGTCGGGGTCAAGATCAAGGTGCAGAACGAGAACGGATCGACGATGAAGATCAAGATCAGCTGATCCTCGTCACGTCGGCGGCGGCATCCCTCAGGGGGTGTCGCCGCCGTCGCGTGCGGCGCGCAGGACGGTGAGGTCAATGCGGTTCATCTGCATCATCGCCTCGGTGACCCGCGCGTTCGCGGCGGGGTCGGGGCCCGACATCAGCGAGTAGAGCTCCGTCGGGACCACCTGCCAGGACAGTCCGAACCGGTCCTTGAGCCACCCACACTGACTCTCCTGGCCGCCGTCGGCGGTGAGGACCTCCCAGTAGTGGTCGGCCTCCTCCTGCGAGTCGCACGGAAGGAGGAACGACACCGCCTCGGTGAACCGGAAGTGCGAACCACCGTTGATGCCGTTGAACGGGCGCCCCATGAGCGTGAAGTCCCCGGCGAGCACCGAACCGTCGGGGTTGCGGACGACGGGGCCCAGCTCGCTGTCGGGGAAGATCGAGGCGTAGAAGGCCGCCGCCTCCTCGAAGTCGTCATCGAACCACAGGCTGGGGGTGATGGTCTGCATCGTCGTCCTCGTCTCAGCCGGCCGGGGGCTGCCAGAGCTCGATCCGATTGCCCTCGGGGTCGGACACCCAGCCGAACCGCCCCACCCCGTCGAGATCCTGCACGTCCTCGTCCACCGCGGCGCCGTGGCGACGGAGCTGGGCGAGCATCGCGTCCAGGTCGCGGACCCGGAAGTTGACCATCGTCTGCTGCGCGGGGTCGCCGAAGTAGTCGGTGTCGGCCGCGAACGTCGCGAGCACGGTGGGCCCGGACTCCTGCTGCCAGAGCCCGTGGCCGTCGACGTCGACCCCGAGCACGTCGCGGTACCAGGCGATCAGCGCATCGGGGTCCGCAGCACGAAGGAAGTACCCGCCGAGGCCGAGGACGTGCTCCATCTCGTCAGGATCGCACCGGCCCCGGACGACCGCGCGCCGAACGCGGCGCGTCAGACCAGGCGCTGCTCGATCGTCGAGCGCTCTGACGAGTGCACGACGCGGGCGAGACTACCGTTGACCAGGGCCAGGTGCGGCGGGACGTGGCCGCAGTCGACCCCGCCGATCAGCGGGATGCCGAGGTCTCCGAGCGCGTGCCGTGCTGCGTCGTCGTGCGTGAGGTCAGGGAGCTCCTCGCCCCGCGTCGTGCCCAGGAGCACGGCGTTCGCGTGGTCGAACCACCCGGCGTACCGCAGGCCGAGGAGCATCCGGGAGACGTCGGACGCGTCCGACCGGGACGACTCGAGGTAGACGACGAGTCCCTCCGGCGCATGCTGCTCGGCAAAGGCAGAGACGTCCCCGAACGGCGTTCCCGTGAGGGGCGAGACGGTCTCCAGGCATCCGCCGACCAGGCGACCTTCGACGTCGACCTCGCCCGACCCGTCCAGCCGCCGCCAGCCACCCGGTGTCTCGAGCGTGTACTCGGCGACGGCCGGGTGGGTCGCGTAGTCGTCGAACCCGGAGAGGCGGTGGAACGGTGCCGACCCCTGAGTCAGCACCGAGCCGGCCGGGGCGGTCGCGACGTCGAGCCACGAGAGGAGCGGGCTCGGCACCCGGTAGGGGGTGTCCATGAGGTTCTGGCCGTAGAGCGTCGCCACCCCGGTGCGCAGCGTGAGCGGGAGGAGGATCGTCGAGACGTCGGAGTACCCGACCAGCCACGTCGGGTCGGCGGCGAGCGCGTCCCAGTCGAGTCGGGGCAGGAGGTCGATGGCCGTCGCGCCGCCCCACGGCGGGACGACGGCACGGACGTCACCGTTCGTCATGAGCGCGGTGAGCTCCTCGCCGCGCGCGTCCGCAGTGCCGCTCGTCAGGCCCGACCCGTCCATCAGGTCGCCGACGCGGACCGTGAAGCCTCGGTCCTCCACGGCGGTGACGGCCACCGCGAGCCGGGCTGAGAGCTCGTCCGGCACGCCCGCCGACGGTGAGGTGACGCCGACGGTGTCACCCGGTGCGAGCGGGCGCGGGTAGCGGATCATCGGTCAGCGGACTCCAGCGCTGCGAGCACCCGGCGGACGCTCGTGCCGAGCCCCCAGCGGTCGCTCAGGCGCTCCAGCGCCGCGGGGTCGGCGGGTGCGGCCGGCAGAGCGTCGTCGAGGTCGCCGACGGGAACGTCCCGGACGACCTGGACGACCGTCGGTGCCGCGTCGAGGTAGTCGGCGGTCTCCGTGAGACGGGTGCGCTGCGTGGCCGTCAGGCCCCGCTCCTCGGCGTCGTCCCGGGCGCGCAGGATCCCGTCGAGGTCACCGAACCGGTCGAGCAGCGTCGCCGCCGTCTTCTCGCCGATGCCGCGCACGCCGGGCAGGCCGTCCGACGGGTCCCCCCGCAGGGTCGCCATCTCCGCGTACGCCTGGCCGGTCGGCACGCCGTACTTCTCGGCCAACCGGGCCTGGTCGACCACCTCGAGGTTCTTGACGCCACGCGCCGGGTACAGGATGCGGACGGCCGCGTCGTCGTCGACCAGCTGGAACAGGTCCCGGTCCCCGGTGACGACGTCGACCGAAGTCCGCTCCGCCGTCGTGCGGTCGGAGCCTGCGGCGACCTCCCGGGCGACGAGCGTGCCGATGATGTCGTCGGCCTCGAAGCCCGGGCTGCCGACCCGCGGAATTCCGAGGGCGGCAAGCACCTCGGCGATCACGGGGATCTGCGGCGTCAGGGCGTCGGGGACCTCCTCGACGTCGCCGCCGTCCGCCCGCGCGCCGACGCCGCCCTCGGCCACGCGGTGCTCCTTGTACGAGCCGATGGCGGCGACCCGGAACGCCGGCCGCCACTCGTCGTCCCAGCACGCCACGAGGCGCGTCGGCTCGTGGTCCGTGACGAGCGTCGCGATCATGTCCAGCAGCCCGCGCACCGCGTTCACCGGCTCGCCCTGCGGCGATCGCAGGGAATCGGGCACGCCGTAGAACGCGCGGAAGTACAGGCTTGCGGTGTCCAGAAGCAGCAGGCGGCTCATCTGCCCACGGTAGCGGGTGGCGGCTCGACGATCCCAGGCACGAAGTGCTGGTCCTGCACGCGGTGACCGTCAATGCGTTCCAGTCGTACGCCCCCGGAGTGCGGCTCGACCGCACGCGTGAGGGGTATTGGCTCGGACCGGCTCGCCTCGCCCGTCCGACGGCGCGATAGATCCAGGACAGTGGTGCACGGGGATCACCTCACCAGAGGTGCTGATAGCAGTGTGGTAATCGGGGCGTCGTGAGCCTTCAGGTGTACCTACCGGGCGTGCTCGCGACGTGGTCCACGGACGAGGAGGAGGGCCGCCGCGCCGAGCGTCATGGTCGCCGCGACGACGTCGGGCAGCGCAGCGAGCGTCGCAGTGACCGGGTTTCCCGGGGCGGTCATCACGGGAAGTGTCGTCAGCCCGAGGGCAAGCACGATCAAGGGTGTGGCTCGCCCGAAGTGCGCGACGCCGACGAGAGCCATGCCGAGGAGGAGCAGGAACAGTGGGAGTGCGACCTGTTGGTCCACCGTGCCTCGCGTCGACGTGGCCAGGGCCGGATACATGCTGGCGCACGCGAGAACGAGCACCGCGCCGACGCCGAGGGCGTGCACCGTCCGCGCGCGGGGGAGCGTGCGGACGAGATCGGGGAACGTCTCGTGGAGCGGGGTCGTCGCGACCGCCGCCACGGCGATCGCGATCAGCAGCGGAGCGGGTAGTCGCTCCTGGAGGAGCGGGACAGTGACGAACGTCGTGCGGCTCAGCCATCCGGTGACCGCGAGCAGCGCAAGAACGGCCGACGTCGTCAGCCATCGTCCCGGGCGTAGTGCGATCATCGAGTCGCGTAGTCCCAGTCCGGCAGCGCGCTCGAGTCGCATGCACGCAACGCGTCGAGGGTCGAGACCGCGGCCACGGTGTCGGGGTCTGTCGGTGCGATGTCTTCCGACGTCGAGAGAGCCGCCACGAACCACAGGCTCAGGGCTGCCTGAGCATCCAGCAGCTCGACAGGCACGGCGTCGCCGTAGAACTCGGGACATGCAGCGGGCGTCGCGAGAGTGAGCCCACGATCCCACTCACTCATGTGGTCGCCCTGCAGGGTCGTCGGGTCGACGAAGAGGAGCCCACGGGTCTCGTCAGCCGGCATCGTCGGAGCGTCCAGCGCGTATTCATCGGGAAACGTGAACCCGGCCGCGGTCAGCCTCGAGCTCGCGTCCTCGAGGTCTCGCGACGCGACCTCCAGGACGGCCGAGGCGTCCGTCGGCCCGCAGGTCTCGGGGGACGTGCCGGTGCACACGACGTCCGTCGTCCCCGTCAGGGAATGTGTGCGCGGGTCGGAACCGACGAGCGCCACGAGCGACACGGCCAGCACGATGACCAGCGCGATCGGCAGCGCCTTGCCGGAGCTCGGTCGAAGTCCGAGCCGACCCAGCGCCGCAACGCTGCAGAGCACCATGAGCGAGAGGTTGACGGCGATTGTGGCAGCGACGACGGTCGGGTTGGGGACCATGCCATAGGTCGGGCCGGTCGCGCCCCCGACGCTCAGGATCCCCTGGAGCCCGAGCGGGAGCACGAGAATCGGCCCGACGTACACGAGTGCCGCAGCAGCGGGCCCCGCCAGCAGATGAGGAACGAGGGTGCCGACGAGGAGACCGACGGATGCCGCCGCCCCGAGGACCGCGACACCCAGTGCCACGTAGACGAGCCATGTCGTCATGAGCGGTGGAGCACCCGTCGCTGCCGCGCGAACGGAGGTCGTCGACATTCCCGCGAACCACGGGACCGCCGCGGCCACGGTGAGGACGACGACGAGCGCGACGACACTTCGGGCACCGCGTTGCGCGCTGGCGGTGAGGAGCCGAAGACCGGGCGTCAGGAAGCGATGGACGTCGAACGCGACCACACCCGCCAGGAGCGGCGAGAGGACGATCGACGTCCCGGCTCCCCAGCTGACGGCCCACTGGCCCTGCCACTGCCAACCGCTCCGGGAGACGATCACCGCGGCGACGATGACGCAGAGGCCGCCGAACAGCCATCCCGCCGAAGACCTCAGCGCCCAGGCGCGGATCGCGGTCACTGTCGGGGAGTCGTGTCGACGGAGGATGTCAGGACCGACAGGAAGCCCGCCTCGGCCCGGCGCTCGTCGACGCCGTCGGGTGCGAGATCCGCCAGGTCGGCAAGTCCGCCGGCGAAGATGATCGCACCGGCGTCGAGCACGAGGACGTTCTGAGCAAGGTCGGCGACGTCCTCCATGACGTGGCTGCTGAGCAGCACCGTCCCTTCCAGCTCCGCGAGAAGGCCCACCATCGCGCGTCGTTGTTGAGGATCCAGCCCTGTGCTGGGTTCGTCGAGGCAGAGATGCTCGGCCCCCGAGGCGATCGCCTGTGCGAGACACACCCGTCGGACCATTCCGCCCGAGAGTGTCTTGATCTTGGACGACGCACGATCGTCGAGCAGGACCCGTCGCAGGGCGTCCTTCGCGACGATCCGGGCGTGGCGCGCGCTCGCACCGCGCATCCACGTCAGGTACTCCACGACCTCGAGCGCAGTCATGTGCGGAGGGAAGGTGGCGCTCTGCGGCATGAGCGCCACCTTCCCCAGCGCCCGACGCCTGCTCGCGGAACTCCCGAAGACCTCCTCGTCGTCAATGCGGACGGACCCGCTGTCGGGGCGCAGGGCGCCGGCAAGAATCGACAGAAGAGTCGTCTTGCCGGCGCCGTTCACGCCGAGGAGCGCGGTCACGCCGGTGTTGATCGTGATCGAGATGTCGTTCAACACCGATCGCGCGCCATAGGCACGGTGCACCTGTTCTGCGACGAGCATGGGTCCTCCGAGGGTCCACCGGGAGCGTTTGTGCCGAGTCGCAGCCCATCCGCACGGAACCTTGGAGCAAAACAGCAGGTCACGGACCCGCACCCGGGTCGATACTGGCGGCATGGGGGCGATAGAGGCTGGATCCGCGCTCGGCGCGCGCGAATGGTGGGGCCGGGCGGCATGCGCCGGAGTCGACGTCGGGCTGTTCTTCCGCGACGCGCAGGCGAGCCGTGTTCAGGCGCTGGCGATCTGCGTCGTCTGTCCGGTCATCGAGGAGTGCCGGACGGTCGGGATGAGTGAGGTGCACGGCATCTGGGGCGGTCTCCTGCCGCACGAACGGGCGCGCGTCGACGCCGAGCGCCGCGCCGTCCGTCGCCGTTGGAGCAGCGAGGTCTCGACGCGGGACGCCTCTCTCTCGGCGCTCGATGACGCGGTGCGAGCCGCTGCGCTCTCGGAGTCCGTCGTCGCCCAGGCGGTCGCGACGGCGCGGGCCGCGGGGCATTCCTGGGAGGTCGTCGGACGTGCGTTCGGCCTGAGCCGGCAGGCCGCCCACAAGCGTTGGGCGTCGTCAACACGGGTTGACGGGGGGAGGGACTCCGGCTGAGGCCGACGCGGTCAGCGAAGCGGATGCCACCGGTTTCCCCAGCGGCGCGTGATGCGCGGCGGGGAGGTCTCGGCCAGGCCGTCGATGCGGTGGTAGACGTGCTGGCCGACACGGGCGGCGTCGACGTCGGTGTCGGCCATGAAGCGGACCGTGATGCGTGCCTGGCCGCGGACGACGCCGATCTCGTTCGCCTCGACGGTCGCGAGCTCGGCGACGGCGTCGGCCGCCGTGGGGAGCACGCGCGCCGGGTCGACGCCGCGCTCCAGGACGCCGACGGCGAGCACCACGCGGTAGGAGGGCATCAGAGTGCTCCGACGATCGCGAGCCCGACGGCGGCGGCCGCCACTGCGGCGACGAGCGTCCCGACGGCGTTGGCGACGGCCAGCGGGGCGCGGTCGGACTGGACGAGTCGCACCGTCTCGACCATCGCCGTCGAGAAGGTGGTGAAGCCGCCGCAGAATCCGGTGGCGGCGTACAGGTGCCAGGCATCGGCGCCGTCGTGGAAGAGCACGATCCCCATGAAGATCCCGATCAGGAAGGAGCCGGCGACGTTGACGGCGAACGTCGCCCAGGGGAAGGCGGTGCGCCGCCGGGCACGGATCACACCGTCGGTGACGAACCGGGCCGCCGCGCCGAGGCCGCCCGCGAGGCAGACGAGGACGAAGTTCATGCCGCGGCCTGCCGTCGTGCCGCCCACCAGATCCCGGCGAAGCAGGCGAGGAACCCGCCGAGGAGCGTGACCGCGGCGTACGCCGTCGCGACGCCGGCCGTGCCGCCGGAGACGAGGCGCTCGATCTCGAACGCGAGGCTCGAGAACGTGGTGAACCCACCGAGCACGCCCGTGCCGAGCCCGAGCCGCAGCCGCCGCAGCCCGGTCGTCTCCGGACCGCGGCGCACGAGCGCCTCGGTCAGCAGTCCGAGAAGGAACGCGCCGAGGAGGTTCGCCGTCAGGGTCGCGATCGGCCAGCCACCCACCACGGGGAGGGCGAGCGCCAGGCCGTACCGGCCGGCGGTCCCGACGGCACCGCCGAGCGCGACGAGCGCGATCAACGAGCCGGTGGCGTACGGGGGGCGGGGGGAGGACGCCGTGCTCACGGGCTCTCGGCGCGCTTGTCGTGGTGGAGGTTCGGGAGCACGACGACGGGGCGGTGCTGCGAGTGCGACAGCCGCCCGCCCAGGGCGTGCCCGACGACGGTCTCGGCCCAGCGGCCGAGTCCGGCCCGGTGCGTGCCGACGACGATCAGCGTGGCGTCGAGCCGCTCCGCGACGGCCGCAAGACGGTCCGCGACGTCCCCGGCCGTCGTCTCCAGCGTCCACGGCACGGCGAGAGGGGTGAGCTCGTCGGACAGCTCCTGTCGCAGGGACGCGACCGCGCTCGCCGTGTCGGCGGCACCGTCGGGGTCGATCGGCACGACCTCGGTCCTGCCGCCCTCGTGGACCAGCGCCTGTGCCGGGTCCACCCAGACGGCCACCAGGTCGACGCCCAGCCGTGCGGCGAGCTGCCCGGCCCGGCGGGCGACGTCCTCGCTCAGCCCAGGATGCACGCCCACGACGACGGGGCCGTCGCCAGGACTGCCGGGTGCGGGGGTGGTCGTCATGACGTCACGCTATCGCCGCGTACCGACCTGCGCGTTGCTGGACAGCCGCCCGCGGCGCTCGGCCTCGCGGGGGATCTCGAACCACACCTGCTTGCCGTTCTCGTGGAGGTCCACGCCCCACGACGTCGCGAACCGGTCGACGAGCTGCATGCCGCGCCCCCCGGCGTCGTACAGCCCGGGTTCGCGGATCACGGGGTTGTCGGTCGAGCTGTCCTCGACCTCGAGGCGGATCATGTGGTCGTCGATCCGGATGCGCAGGTGCACGGGGGGCGACCCGTGCTGCAGGGCGTTGGTCACGACCTCGCTGGTCAGGAGCATGACGTCGCGGCGTCGGCTGTGCGGGACCTCGCAGCTGTCGAGCAGGTCGTCCACCCATCGGCGCGCACGCCCGGCGGAGTCGAGACGGTCGGGCAGGTCCCGCTCGGCGCGGAGGGGGCGTGCGTCCGTCGCCGAGGGCGAGGCGATGCCGTGCCGCACGCGCACGGCGAGGACCGCGACGTCGTCCTGCTGGTGGGACAGGACCTGGCGCACGAGCGACGACGGCAGCCCGCCGGTCGGCCCGTCGCCGTAGGCGTGGAGCGCGTCGAGCACCGAACCGAAGTCCATGCCGGTGGTCGCGGTCCGCTGCTCGACGAGTCCGTCGGTGTAGAGCAGGAGGGTGTCGCCCGGGTCGAGGTGCGCCGTGTGGTCGACCCGCCGCGACTCCGGCCGGATGCCCAGCATCATGTCCGACTGCCCGGACAGGAGCTCCGCGGCATCCTCCCCGCGGCGCACGAGCGGCGGGAGGTGGCCGGCGCTCGACCACGTGAGCTCGTACCCCTCCTGCCCCGGGCGCCGCTCGAGCCGGGCGACGATCGCGGTGCCCGTCGCGCCGAGGCCGAGGCCGGCGTTCGCCCGGTCCAGGAGACCGAGAAGGATCGCGGGCGACTCGTCCTGGCTCCACGCGAACGTCCGGAGCATCGAGCGCAGCTGACCCATCAGCGCGGCGGCGTGCATGTCGTGGCCGGTGACGTCGCCGATCATCAGCACGACGGTGTTCTCGTCGAGCACGACGGCGTCGTACCAGTCGCCCCCGACCTGGTCGAACTGCTTGGCCGGGGCGTACGTCGACGCCAGCTCGAGCCCGCGCACCGCCGGCAGGTCCGTGAGCATCGCGCTCTGGAGGGTCTTGGCGACCTCCCGCCGGTCCTCGACGATCCGCACGCGCTCGAGCGCCTGGGAGGTGTACCGACCGAGCGCCTCGGTGATCTCCTCCTCGTGGTGGTCCGGCGCGTGCGGCCCGTCCCACACGAGCGTGATCACCCCCGCGAGCCGGCGCCGGGTGACGAGCGGGATCAGCACCCGAGCTCCCGTCGCCAGGTCGACGGCCTCGTCGGGGAACTCGGCCATCACCTCGGCCGGGCTCGCGAAGAACCTGCGGATGCGGGTGCGGCAGACCGCGGCGCAGGGGGTGTCGCTGTCGAGCGGTGTGACGGTGCCGGCGCCGGCCTCGTCGGGCGGCACGAACCGGTTCGAGACCCGCGTGAGACTGCGCCCGTCGTGGTCCGCCAGCGCGAGGCGGGTCCACCGGGCACCGAGTCCGGCGCTCGCGACCCGCGCCAGGGTCTCCTCGACGTCGGCGACGGACTGGGCGTCCGAGAACGCCTCGCTCAGCATCAGCAGAGCCCGGCTGTGCCGGTTGGCGCGGACCGCGACGTGCTGGATCCGACGGGCGCGCTCCCGCTCGGCGCGAAGCCGAACCTCCGCGGAGCAGGCCGCGGCGACGTCGGCCAGGACGGCGAGATCCGTCTCGGACCATTCCCGCGGGACCGACGAGTACGCGCAGAGCGCGCCGACCGCACGGTCGCGCATGTCGCGGACCGGGAACCCCGCGAAGGCGACGATGCCGTACTCGGCGAGCACCTCGGCGTCCCCGGCTGGCATCGCCGCACCCAGGTCCGCGACGACGTACGGGGTGTCCGTCTCGACGACGACGTGGCACATGGACCTGTCCAGCGGGATCCTGCGCGCGGTCTGGGCGGGCTCGGGCAGACCGTCGGCACCGGGCAGCACCTGGTGGTCCGGCAGGAGGATGCTGACCGCGGCACCCGTGACGTCGAGCTCGCGGCGGACGAGCGACGCGAGCCGGTCGAACGACGGGTCGGGTATGGCGTCGCCGAGTCCTGCCTCGACGAGCTCGCGCACCGATTCCGTCGTGCCCATCGACCCAGTATCGCCACGATCCGGCACGAATGCCGGTAATCCCGCCGATCGGGATATGGCGCGTTGTAATTTCACCCCCCGTTGCGTGGCGTAGGTCACAGTCGCACACTGAGAGGGACCTGACTGCCCATCGAGGGGGTGTTCCCTGTGAACACTGCTGGAACCTACGACTCGCTTCCCCTGCTCGGCCGCGGGCGCCATCGAAACCCGCGCCGGGGCGCGTGCTTCATGGAGCTCGCGTCCTACCTGGCGGGGGAGAAGTGGTCCGACCACCCCGCCTGCACGCACCCGACGCTCGCGCTGATGGCCCGCGCGATCAACGACCTGACCACCAACGCCGCCCGGCCCCGACTCGCCGTCCTGGTGCCGTCGGTGATCGGTCTCAACAGCACCGACCCGTCGTGGACCGTCCGGATCGCGCTCCGCGCGGCGACGACGGCGATGCCCATCGCCGCCGACGACCGTCAGCAGACCCTGGCCGTGGCCATCGTCGGCGCAGAGCGGATGCTCGACGACCTGGAGGGGCGCCCGGCCGGGACGCTCACCCCGCGGTCCGTCGAGGCGCTCGACGCCGCGCCCCGCACGGCGGCGTGGGCCCGAGAGTTCGCCGGCGACGCGCGGATCCGCAGGGCGCGGTTCCTGCGTGACGCCGCCCCCAGCATCGTGGCGGTCTCCGTCCAGGCGATCGCCGAGTCGGCGACCTTCGACGCCGACCAGGTGATGCACGACCTGCTCTCCGACACGATCGACGAGTGCCGGGTGTGGGACGGGTCGGCAGATCTGCCCGTGCCGAGCCTGGTCCCCGAGGACTGGGTCGAGCGCGTCCGTCCGGCAGGCCCGACCAGCGCGGCCTAGTTCGCGCGGGCCATCAGGTCGTCCCGCAGCACGCGGCGCAGCACCTTGCCGATCTGCGAGCGAGGCAGCTCGGGCACGATCACGATCTCCCGCGGCAGGGCGTAGCGGGCGAGCACCGCCTCGCAGTGTGCCCGGATGGCCTCGAGCGTCGGCAGCGTGCCGCCGTCGACGACGAGCGCTGCGGCGACGTGCTCGCCGGACCGTTGGTCGGGCAGGCCGACGACGGCGGCCTCCCGCACGCCCGGGAACGCACGGAGCACGTCCTCGACCTGGGACGGGAAGACCTTGAAGCCGTTGGTCACGATCATCTCCTTGACCCGGTCGACGAGCGTCACGACCCCCTCGGGGCTCATGGTCACCACGTCGCCCGTGCGGATCCAGCCGTCGGAGGTCAGCACCTGCGCGGTCTCCTCCGGGTTCTCCCAGTAGCCCGCGAAGACCTGGGGGCCGCGGACGAGGAGCTCGCCGCGTCGGACGCCGGTCTCGTCCGGTGCGACCTCGTCGTCCGTGCCGGCGGCACCCTGCGGGACGATCCGGATCTCGGTCGACGGGAAGGGCAGCCCGAGCGTGCCGGGCCGGCGCTCGGCGGAGCAGGGGTTGCCGATGCTGATCGGGGAGGTCTCCGTCATCCCGTACCCCTCGATCAGCAGGCCGCCGGTGGCCGACTCCCAGCGGGCCGCCGTCGTGGGGGAGATCGGCATCGCGCCACCGATCGAGATGCGGGCGGTGGAGAAGAACGGCGTCCCGTCGGCGCGGGGCGGCTGCTGCTCGGCGGCCGTCGCGAGGCGGTCGAACATCGTCGCGACGCCGGGGACGAACGTCGCGGGACGGCGTCGCTGCGCGTCGACGACCGCGTCGACGTCGAAGGTCGGGAAGATGACGAGCGTCGCACCGATCCGGGCCGTGAGCGTCAGGCACAGGGTCAGGCCGAACGCGTGGAAGAACGGGAGCGCGCCGTAGACGACCTCGGCCCCCGGGGCGAAGCCCGCCCAGGCGATGCCCTGCGTCGAGTTGGCGACCAGGTTGCGGTGCGTCAGCTCGGCGGCCTTCGGGGTGCCGGTGGTGCCACCCGTGAAGAGCAGGAGGGCGGTGTCCGACGCCGCGGGCCGGGGGTGGTCGGCCGGGAGCGGGGCGGCCGCGCGGGTCAGCGTCTCCCACCGCGGCGTCCCGGCCGGCACGGTGGCCTGCATCGCGGCACGGAGCCTGCGCGCACGGGCGACGGGCAGGCGTAGCGCGAGGCGCTTGGCGAGCGGAAGGTCCTGGGCCATGTCGACGGCCACGACGTGGGCGACGTCCGTCCGGTGCCGGACCCCCAGGACCGCGTCGAGCGCGACGGTCCACACGAGCGCCACGGTGGAACCGGTCGTGACCATCTGGTCGCCGAGCTGCTCGGCCGTGTGCGTCGGGTTGTGCTCGACCGCGACCGCTCCGACGCGAAGCGTGGCGTAGAACGCGACGACGTGCGCCGTGCAGTTCGGCAGGACGAGGGAGACACGGTCCCCGGGCCGCACGCCGAGCTCCAGGAGGGCGCTCGCGGCGCGGTCGACGGCGGCGTCGAGCTCGGCGTAGGTCGTCGCCTTCCCGAAGAAGTCGAGGGCGACGTGCTCGGGCCAGCGAGCCGCGGCGTCGCGCAGGCCCGCGTGGACGTCCTCGTCCGGCACCTCGACCTCCGCGGGGACTCCGGCGGGGTAGTGCGCGAGCCAGGGGCGGTCCGGTGAAGTGGTCACTACGCTACCGTAACCTACGGTTGCGTAGGTTCGGTGCAGGCCCGCCCGCGGGCGGGCCCGGGGCCGTCACCGCATCCGGCTGAACGCCTCCGCGTCCTTGACCTGTCCGGCGACGATAATCGTGTCGTCGGCCTCGAGGCACGTGTCGTTGCTGGCGTAGCTCCACGACCTGCCCTGCGGGCGCCGCGCGACCACGGTCACGCGGTGCCGGGAACGGATGTCGGTCTGCGCGATCGGCGTCCCGACGTACCGTGCGGGCGGCGTCGTCTTGACCATCGCGAACCCGTCCTCGAACTCGACGTAGTCCTGCACCGATCCGCGCACCAGGTGTGCGACCCGCTTGCCCATGTCGTGCTCCGGGTAGACCACGTGCGGCACGCCCAGCTGGTCGAGGATCTGGCCGTGCTCGTCGCTGATCGCCTTGGCCCACACCTCGATCCCGCCGTAGCGCAGCAGGAGCGACGTGGTCAGGATCGACGACTCCAGGTGCGACCCGATGCCGACCACCGCGCGGTCGTACTCGGGCACGCCGAGCTGACGCAGCGCCTCGTCCTTGGTCGAGTCGGCGCGCACGACGTGGGTCAGGTGCCCGTCGAGCGCCTGGACCACGTCCTCGCGGGCGTCGATCCCCAGCACCTCGATGCCGGACTTCATCAGCTCGAGCGCGAGGGAGCGGCCGAACCGGCCGAGCCCGATGACGACGACCGAGTCGGCGTCCGCGAGGCTCTGCGGCACGCGCTGCGGGAGCCATGACGACTTCGATGACCTAGCCAATGATCGGCCTTTCCTTGGGGAGCTCGTACATGCGGCGCCGGCGGCGCAGCACCAGGGCGGTGGCGAGCGTGATGGGCCCGAGCCGTCCCATGAACATCAGGGCGACGAGGATGAGCTGGGCCGCCGTCGGGAGGTCGGGCGTGATGCCCGTCGACAGCCCGACGGTCGCGAACGCGGAGATGACCTCGAACAGCGTGCGGTCGAGCCCGAAGTCCTCCATCGCCAGCAGGATCATCGTCGACCCCACGACGGCGGCCATCGCCAGGAGCGCGACGCTGATCGCCTGGCGGTGGGTGGTGCGGGGCAGGCGCTTGCCGAGGACGTTGACCGCCGCCTCGCCACGCACCTCGGTCAGGATGATGAAGAACAGCACCGCGAACGTCGTGACCTTGATGCCTCCGGCCGTCCCGGCCGGGCCGGCGCCGATGAACATGAGGATGTCCGTGCCGAACCAGCTCGTCGACGTCATCGCCGACGTGTCGATCGTGTTGAACCCCGCGGTCCGCGTCATCGCCGAGTGCGTGAACGCCGCCAGCACCTTGCCGCCGAGGTCGAGGCGACCCAGCGTCGCCGGGTTCGCCCACTCCGTCGCGAGGAACAGCACGCTGCCGAGCGCGAGCAGCACGCCCGTCATCAGCAGGACGATCCGGGTGTTCATCGACCAGTGCAGCACGCGACCGTGGTACCGCCGAAGCTGGTGCAGTACGGGGAACCCGAGCCCGCCGAGCACCACGGCGCCGATGATCGGCAGGCAGATCCACGGATCCGCGACGTACCGGCTCAGACTGTCCGACCACAGCGCGAACCCGGCGTTGTTGAACGCCGAGACCGAGTGGAAGACGGCCAGCCACGCAGCCTGCAGCGGGTGCTCGCCGTACCCGATCCACCACCGCAGCCAGAGCACGAACGCCACCGCGAGCTCGATCAGCAGGGCCGTCCGCACCACGCCGATCAGGAGCCCCCGCACTCCGCCGATCGAGCCGGTCTTGGTCTCGGCGGCCGCCGAGAGGCGCGAGCGCATCCGCATCCGCCGCGTCACGAGCAGCCCCAGCGTGGTCGCGAACGTCATGATCCCGAGCCCGCCGACCTGGATCAGCAGCAGGATCACCACCTGCCCGAACCCGCTCCAGTGCGTCGGGGTGTCGACGACGGTCAGGCCCGTCACGCAGACCGCGGAGGCCGCGGTGAACAGGGAGACCATGAAGTCGGCCGGCTCGTCGCCCGCCGTCGCGACGGGCAGCATCAGGGCGAGCGTCCCGAGCACGAGCGCGCTGAAGAATCCGAGCACGATCATCTGTGCAGGGTGCAACCGGCGGAACCGGCGTCCTACCCGAGTCAGGGCCACGACGCACGATCGTAGACCTGTCGTCGTTCGGCGGCTCGCCGGGTTTCGACGGGCTCAACCACCGTGGGTCGAGCCTGTCGAGACCCGGACCACCTCGCCGGGTTTCGACGGGCTCAACCACCGTGGGCCGAGTGCCGGGCTCAACCACCGTGGGTCGACCGCCGGGCTCAACCGCCGTGGGTCGAGCCTGTCGAGACCCGGACCACCTCGCCGGGTAGCGTTCCCCGTGTGACTGCCGACGACCCCACCACCCCGCTGGACACCTACACCCTCGACGAGCTGCGCCGTCGGACCTCCGTGAAGTGGAGGGCGTACGCGCCCGACGTCCTCCCGCTCTGGGTGGCGGAGATGGACGTCAGCATCGCTCCGGCGGTGTCGGACGCCGTGGGCCGTGCCCTGCAGACCGGCGACACGGGGTACGACTTCGGTCCCGTCTACGCCGAGGCGTTCGCCGCGTTCGCGCACGACCGCTGGGGGTGGGACCTCGACGTCGCGCGCACGCGCACCCTGGCCGACGTCATGGTCGGGCTGACCGAGGTGATCAAGGTCCTCACGGGGCCGGGGGACGCCGTCGTCGTCAGCCCGCCCGTCTATCCGCCGTTCTACACGTTCCCGCGCGCCGAGGGACGCCGGATCGTCGAGGCGCCGCTCGGTGCGGACGACCGCCTCGACCTCGCCGCACTCGACGCGGCGTTCGCGGAGGCGACGGGTCGTGCGGCGTTCGGCACCGGCCCGGGCAGCGGTCAGCGCGCCGTCTATCTGCTGTGCAACCCGCACAACCCCACGGGGGTCGCCCACACCCCGGCCGAGCTGGAGGCGCTGCTGGCGCTCGCGGCCGAGCACGGCGTGCGCGTCGTCGCGGACGAGATCCACGCGCCGATCACCCGGCCCGTCGGTGCGTCCGGTCCGACGTACACCCCGCTGCTGTCCGTCCCGGGCTCCGACGACGCCGTCGCCGTGCTCTCGGCGTCGAAGGCCTGGAACCTGGCCGGTCTCAAGGCCGCGATCGCCGTCGGCGGGCCGGCTGCGGCCGACGACCTGCGGCGCATCCCCGAGGTTGCCAACCACGCCGTCTCGCACCTCGCGGTGATCGCGCACTCCGCGGCGCTGACCGACGGTGTGGACTGGCTCGACTCCGTGCTCGCCGGCATCGACCGCAACAAGCGCCTGTTCGGCGACCTGCTCGGCGAGCACCTCCCCGAGCTCGGGTACACACCCACGGAGGCGACGTACTTCGCGTGGCTCGACGCACGCACGCTGCCGGGGCAGGCCGGGACGGACCCGTCGCGATTCTTCCTCGACCACGCCCGTGTGGCCGTGAACCCTGGCCCCAGCTTTGCGACCGGCGGGGCCGGGCACGTGCGCGTCAACCTCGCGACGTCACCCGCCGTCCTCACCGAGGCGGTCGAGCGGATGGGACGCGCGGTCCGAGCCCTCTGAGGGTCAGGGGCGTCAGAGCCAGCCGCGGCGCTTGAACGCCCAGTAGAGCCCGAGCCCGAGCCCGAGCATCAGGACCATCGACGCCGGGTACCCCCACCGCCACTGGAGCTCGGGCATGAACGCGAAGTTCATGCCGTAGATCGCGGCGACGAGCGTCGGGGTGAACAGGATGGCGGCCCAGGACGAGATCCGCTTCATGTCCTCGTTCTGCCGCTGCCCGACGAGCGTCGCGTTGACCGTCATGATGCGGTCGAGGCTGCTGCTGATCTCGACGACGCGGTCCGTCGCGCGGCGCAGGTGGTCCTCGACGTCCTGCAGATACGCCTCCAGGGCGGGCGGCACGTCGTGGTCGGGGGCGCCGCGGCGCAGACGGGCGACGACCTCGCGCAGCGGGATGACGGCGTGCTTGAGGTCGATCACCTCGCCGCTGAGCCGGTAGATGCGCTCGGGGGCGGCGTCGTCGCCGGTGAACACCTGCCGCTCGATCTCGTCGACGTCGGTCTCGATCTCCTGCAGCACCGGAAAGTACCCGTCGACGATCTGGTCGAGCACCGCGTAGAGCGTGGCTTCGGGGCCGAGCGCCAGAACCTCCTGAGGGATCTCCCGGTCCAGCTTCATGGGGCTGTGGACACCGCCGTGCCGGGCGACGAGCACCACGTTCCCGAGCACGACGACGTGCAGCTCGGTCAGGACGACGTCCTCCGCGGACTCGACGTAGTCGGCGGCCTTCATCACCACGAACAGCGCGTCGCCGTGGCGCTCGACCTTGGGGCGCTGGCGGGCGTGCTCCAGGTCCTCCGCGAGCAGCGGCGGCAGGTCCAGGAGCGAGGCGACCCGCGCGACGTCGGCGGGTGTCGGACGGTCGTAGGTGATCGTCGCGATCAGGTCGCCCTGCTCGTCGGCACGGGCGCGCGTGACCGCGGCCGGGATGTCGTCGCTCGGCTCATCCGCGACGCCGCGCCGGTACAGCGTGACCATGCCCTCCGACGTCGGACGGGGCGGGATCGCACGTGACGTGCGGACCCGGCCGGAGCCGAAACGGTGGGGGCCGAAGCGGGGCGACATCGGTACTCCTGTCTGCAGGGGTGCGGGGACGGTGGCGGGGTGTGACGCTACCGTCGGACGGCGCGGACCACGGTGTCGTGGATGGTGACGACCTCGCCGTCGGGGTTGGTCGCCTCTCGCGGCGCGGCGGCCGCCGTCATGATCTCCCACCCGGTGCCCAGGGACTCCGCGACCGCCGCGGGCATGAAGAGCATCTCCGCGATCCGTGGCCGCTCGAACCCGACCTCGCGGTCGGAGGGGTGGTGGCCCACGATCAGCAATGTCCCGCCCGGTCGCACGGCCGCAGCGAGTCGACGGTGCACGGACCGGAGCGTCGGAGTCGGCAGGTGCATGAACTGGACGTTGACGAGGTCGTAGGTCTCGGACGGCGACCACTCCAGCAGGTCCACCCGCTCCCACGTCGCACGAGCCGCGACGTCGGGACCCGCCTGGGCGACGTGCCCTGCGGCCCGGTCCAGCGCGACCTGCGAGAGATCGACGCCGGTGACCTGCCAGCCTCGCTCGGCGAGCCAGAGCACGTCCGCGCCCTCCCCGCATCCGACGTCGAGGGCGCGGCCCGGGGCCAGGTCGCCCGCGTGCTCGACGAGGCGCGGGTTGGGACGCCCGCTCCAGACGGCGGGCGCGGAACGATAGCGCTCGTCCCAGAATTCGGCGTCGTGCGGCGGGTTCTCCATGGCACCAGACTGCACCACGTGAGGTCTTGGCACCGGCTGGAAGCGCTCTCTGACGACGTTGTCACAAAGTCTCAGCACCGGTTCGTGAGTTGGTGGAATAGATCGGCAGCGTGTAGATGTTGTGTCCGTCGACCGGGCCACTCCGGTCGTCGACAGACTGAGGGAGCACACCACGTGACCACGTGGAACTTGATCGAACGACGCGCCGTCGACCTTCGCCGGGTCGCCAGCGCGCTCTGTTGCTGACCCCTCGCGCCTGACGCTCCGGGGCCTCCCGAGCCAGCGCCCGCCGTCGCGGCCCTCCGAGACCGCGACCGGCCGCCGTCCACCACGGCACTTCCCCCCGTATCCCCACGCACCCGTGGCTGCCGCTCACCCCTGCGGCCGCCGTCCGCTGCGTGTCCGTCGAGAGGTACCTCTGTGTCTTCATCCACCACCGCACCACCGGCCGAGTCCGCCGTCGAGAAGCCTCGACGCCGGCTGAGGCTCCCCTCGTTCTCCACCCAGATCGTGCTCGGGCTGGTCTTCGGCGTGCTCCTCGGGTGGCTCGCGCTCTCCATGGGCCCCGCCGCGGACGGCGAGGAGAACTGGCTGACCGTGACGCTCTCCACCATCGGCGGCTCGTTCATCACGCTGCTGAAGGCGATCGTCCCGCCGCTGGTCTTCACCGCGATCGTCGCCTCGATCGCCAACCTGCGGAAGGTCACCAACGCCGCACGCCTCGCCGGTCAGACGCTGCTCTGGTTCGCGATCACCGCGCTGATCTCCGTCGCCGTCGGCATCGGCCTCGGCCTGCTGTTCCAGCCGGGCAACGACTCCTCGCTGTCCACCGACGCGGCCGCCGAGCCCAGCAGCCAGGGGTCGTGGCTCGACTTCCTCAACGGCCTGATCCCGGGCAACTACCTCGGACTCGACGCCGGGACCTCGCTCGAGACCGGCGCCGACGGCGTCGTCACCGGTGCCGAGACGTCGATCTCCTTCAACGTCCTCCAGATCGTCGTGATCGCGCTCGTCGTCGGGATCGCCGCACTGAAGTCCGGCAAGGCGGCCGAGCCGTTCGTCGAGTTCAACCGCTCGGCGCTCGCCGTGATCCAGAAGGTGCTGTGGTGGGTCATCCGCCTCGCGCCGCTCGGCACGCTCGGCCTGATCGGCCGTGCCATCGCGACCTACGGCTGGGACCTGCTGCAGCCGCTCGCCACGTTCGCCGTCGCGATCTACGTCGGCCTGGCGATCGTCCTGTTCGTCGTCTACCCGATCGTGCTGCGGTCCAACGGCCTGAAGATCTCGTCGTACTTCAAGGGTGCGTGGCCCGCGATCCAGCTCGCGTTCGTCTCACGCTCCTCGATCGGCACGCTGCCCGTCACCGAGCGCGTCGTCGAGCGGAACCTCGGTGTGCCGCGTGAGTACGCGTCGTTCGCCGTGCCGCTCGCCGCGACCACCAAGATGGACGGTTGCGCCTCGATCTACCCGGCGATCTCGGCGATCTTCGTCGCGCAGATCTTCGGGATCGACCTCTCGATCACGGACTACATCCTCATCGCGTTCGTCTCCGTCGTCGGGTCCGCGGCGACCGCGGGGCTCACCGGCGCGCTCGTGATGCTCACGCTGACGCTCTCCACCCTGGGCCTGCCCCTCGCGGGCGTCGGCCTCCTGATCGCGATCGACCCGATCCTCGACATGGGCCGCACCGCGGTCAACGTCGCGGGCCAGGCGCTCGTGCCGACCGTCGTCGCCAAGCGCGAGGGCATCCTCGACCTCGAGCAGTACGACTCGGTCAACACCGAGGACCTGTTCGCCGACGACGAGCCCGAGGTCGAGGGCGCGTCGGACGGTGCGGACGGTACGGACGGCATCGCCGGGACGTCCGAGGACCGGGAGCTCGAGCCGGCGCGCTGACCTCGGTCTCGACAGGCCCGTCCGTCGAGCCTGTCGAGACGCGGGTCTGTCGGTTCGTTCGTCGAGCCTGTCGAGACGCGGGCCTGTCGTTCCGTCCGTCGAGCCTGTCGAGACGCGGGCCTGTCGTTCCGTCCGTCGAGCCTGTCGAGACGCCAGCCCTACCTCAACTCTGCCGACCACGTGGTTGTCGACCCCATCTGACTCTGTTGGTGGCCGCAACCACGTGGTCGGCAGTTCTCTCACCGGTATTGACAGAGTTCTTTCGAAAGAGTACTTTCAATGCATGACTGCACCACAGACTCCCGACGACGTCCCGCAGGACGGCGAGCCGACCCCCGGCGGGGAAGCGGCACGGCCGACGCCGGCGTGGCCCGTCCGCGACATCACCGACCCCCGCGAGCTCCGCGCCCTCGCGCACCCGCTGCGGTTCGCCCTCATCGACCTGCTTGCCGAGGGGCCGCTGACCGCGAGCCAGTGCGCCGAGAAGCTGGGCGAGTCCCCGGCGTCCTGCTCGTACCACCTGCGCCAGCTCGCCCGGTACGGGCACGTCGAGCCCGCGGGCGGCGGCCACGGCCGCGAGCGCCCGTGGAAGTCCCGTGACGGCGGCATCCGGTGGGACGAGTCGACGGCCGCCGGGCGCTCGGCCGGGCGACTGCTGGCGCAGACCGTCGACGAGTTCCGCTTCGACTCCTGGCGCCGCTACCGCGACAACGACGCCGCCGAGCCCGCCGAGTGGCGCGACGCCGCCCTCTCGACGGACATGCTCGCGTGGCTCACCCCGGACGAGCTCCGCGACGTCACGCAGCGGATCTACGACATCTTCGGGGAGTACGAGCACCGCGAGGACGACGCGACCGCGCGTCCCGACGCCGCGCGACTCGTCCGGTTCTTCGCCTACGCCTATGCGGGGTTCGCCGGACGTCGGGCCGAGGAGCGTGGCGAGTGAGTCGGGCCGAGGGGCGTGGGGAGCCGGGCGAGATCCCGGTTTCGACAGGCTCAACCGGCGGGGCGACAGGCTCAACCGGCGGCGGGCTCCTGCGGGCCCGGCGGCGCTTCGTCGTGCTCACCGCACTGCGGTGGTTCCCGACCGGCGTCGTCATCCCGGTGCTCGTGCTCCTGATGCGCGAGCGCGGACTGGACCTGGCGACCATCGGGCTGCTCGGTGCGGTGTACAGCGTCGTGACCCTCGCCCTCGAGCTCCCGACGGGTGGTCTCGCAGACGTGGTCGGACGCCGACCGGTGCTGGTGATCTCGTCCGCGATGACGTTCGTCGCGCTGCTCCTGCTCGCGACCGGGACCTCCGCCCTGGCCCTCGGTATCGCCTACGCCGTCTTCGGTGCGGCGCGGGCGCTCGACTCGGGCCCGCTGCAGGCCTGGTACGTCGATTCCGTTCACGCCGTCGACCGGGACGCAGATCTGACGCCGGGACTCTCCCGCGCCGGGGTGGCGGAGTCCCTCGGCCTGGGTGTCGGTGCGCTCGTGGGTGGTGGCGTCGTCGCCGTCTCCCCGTTCCCGACCGACGATGCCGTGCTGATCGCGCTCTCGACCCCCTTCCTGCTGGCTGCGGCCCTGGGCCTCGTGCATCTGGTGATGGTGGCGGTCTGGGTCCGGGACGTGCCCCGGGAGCGGCGTGCGACGTTGCGGGACATCGTCGCTGACGTCCCGGCGACGGTCGCGCGGGGTCTGCGGCTGGCGGTGCACCACCGGACGTTGCGGCGCATCATGACGTTCACGGTGGGCCTCGGGGTCGCCTTGGCCGGCATCGAGCTGCTCGCACCGAACGCGTTCGCCGAGCTCCTCGGCGGCGAGGCGGCGGCCGCGGCGCCGTACGCGGTGCTGGTGACGCTCGGGTTCGGCGGGTCGGCCCTCGGGTCCGCGCTCGCGCCCGCCGTGCGCCGGGTGACGCGGTCCGACTCGCGCGGCGTGGTGGTCGCGGCGGTGCTCGGCTCGGTGGCGCTCGCGGCCGTGGCCGTTCCGGTGCTCGGGGTGGCGGCGACGGCGTTCGTCGTCTTCTACGTCTTCCTCGGCATCGGTGGTCCCCTCGTCGAGAACCTGACGCACCGGTCGGTGAGCTCCGCGGAGCGGGCGACGATCCTGTCGGTCAGCTCGATGGCGCTGCAGAGCGGGGGAGTGGTGGCGAGCCTCGCGATCGGTGCGCTGGCCGGTGCGACGTCGCTCGCCTGGGGGTTCGCGGTCACAGCCGCCGCGCTGTGCCTGGGCGCGCTTGCCCTCGTCGGGATCCGTGTGCCGCGCCGGACGGGCGACGAGTCGGCACCGGTGCCATCCTCGAAGTGACCCGCGTCACAACTCACCGTCGAGGAGTGCCATGAACCCCGTCCGTCGAACCATCGCGCTGATCGCCGCCGCCGCGGCGACGCTCACCGTCGCCGCCGTTCCGGCAAACGCCGCCGAGGCGTCCGACCCGCCCGACGTCGTCGTCTCCCTCGGTGACTCGATCTCTCGTGGGTTCGGCGCCGACGGTTCGCTCCGCCTGCGGTCCACGTACTCGTGGGCCACCGGGACCAGTGCGTCGGTGAACCCGCTCGCCGAGCGCCTGCGGCCGGACGGCGGTGACGTCTACGCGCTGACGTTCGCGGAGCTCGGCGCGACCGCCGGCGACCTCCACGACCAGGCGGCCCTCGCCCGGTGGGTCCGCCCCGACGTCGCGACCGTCATGATCGGTGCCAACGACGTCTGCGGGGCCTCCGGGGTCGACGACCTCCCGGACCCCGCGGCGTACGCGGCCGACGTCCAGGACGCGATCGACGTCGTACGGTCCACCGCTCCCGACGTCGACGTCCTCCTCGTCTCCGTCCCCGACCTCGAGCGACTGCGCGACGTGGGCAAGGGCGACTGGCGCACGCGCGTCCGCTGGGCCGCGTGGGACCACTGCTCGATCGTCCTCGGCGACCCGCGCAGCAGCTCGGCGGCCACGCAGGACCGTCTCGCGGCCGTCGGCGAGAGCATCGACGGGCTCAACGCAGAGCTCGAGGCCATCGCTGCCGCGGACCCGCAGGTCTGGAGCGATCGCGGCGCCGTCCATGCGACGTCGTTCTCGCTCGGGAACCTCTCCACCCTCGACGGGTTCCACCCGTCGGTGAGCGGGCAGGCCCTGATCGCGCAGACGGTGTACGACGCCGCGGCCGCCCAGGGGATGTTCGGCTGACCGGGCTCTCGTCGAGCCTGTCGCTCGTCGAGCCTGTCGAGACGGAGGGGTCTCGACTGGCTCGACCGGCGGGGGTTGGGCTCGTCGGAACGGGGTCTCGACAGGCTCGACCGGCGGTTGTTGAGCTCGTCGGAACGGGGTCTCGACAGGCTCGATCGACGGGGGTTGAGCTTGTCGAAACCGCGTCTCGCCGCCGCGCGGTCAGGCGGTGAGCACAACCTTGCCGCGCACGTGTCCGTCCATCACCGCGCGCAGCGCCTCGGCGGCGGCGGTCAGCGGGTAGCGCGCCTCGATCTCGGTCCGCAGACGACCGCTCTCGGCGAGCGCCAGCACCTCGGCGAGCGCCCCCTTGGCATCGACCTTCATCGGGATCCCGGCGGCGTCGGCCTTCGGTCCGCCCACGGTCGTCACGGAACGCTGGAGGTCGTCGAGGAGCTCGACCGTGGCGGCCACGGCGTCAGGGGTCCCGGCGAGGTCGACGACGGCGTCGACGCCACCGAGGTCGCGGACCGCGTCCACGAGCCCGTCCCCGTACGTGACAGGCTCGGCCCCGAGCTCGCGGAGGTAGTCGTGGTTGCGGGGTGAGGCGGTACCGACGACGCGTGCCCCGAGGGCGAGCGCGATCTGGACGGCCGCAGTGCCGACCCCGCCCGAGGCTCCGTGGATCAGCACCGTCTGCTCGGGCCGGAGGTCGACCTGGGCGAGGGCGGAGAACGCCGTGGCCGCGGCGACCGGGAGGACGGCCCCCTGCTCGTGGCTCACGGACTCGGGGAGCACGAGCGCGTGGGCGGCCTGCACGAGCGCGTGCTCGCGCTGTGCGCCGCTGCCGTGCCAGAGAACCTCGTCGCCGACCGAGAAGCCCGTGACGTCGGGACCGACGGCGTGCACCGTGCCCGCGGCCTCGAATCCCGGAGTCGCGGGAAATCGTTGCGGGCCGAAGAGCCCGGCGAGCATCTTTGCGTCGGCGGGGTTGATCCCCACCACGCGGTTCGCGACGACCAGCTGCCCCGGGCCCGGCTCGGGGATCTCGGTCTCGGACACCTGCAGGACCTCGGGTCCGCCGAAGGTGTCGAACGTGATCACGGTGCTCATCCGGCCACTCTTGCACCGTGGGCCGGGCGGCGACAGCCGAACGCTAGTCTGGGCGCATGTCTGCTTCACGTTCCGCGCGTTCTCGTCGCGCCCTCCGCCCCTTCGCCGCGATCGCCACGGCGCTCGCCGCCGCGGTGCTGCTCGCAGCACCGGCCGCCGCGCACGACACGATCACCGGGACGAGCCCCGAGGACGGCGCCACGCTGACCGAGGTGCCGAGCGAGATCGCCCTGACGTTCAGCTCAGAGCCTCTCGAGGTCTCTCCGGAGGTCGTCGTGACGGACGAGTCGGGAGCGGTCGTGACCGACACGACCCCGACGGTCGACGGGTTCGACGTGCTGCAGCCGCTGCCGGAGGACCTGACGAGCGGGACGTACGACGTCGCGTGGCGGGTCGTCTCGAGCGACGGCCACCCGATCGACGGGTCCTTCTCGTTCGACCTCGACGTCCCGGAGGTCGAGGGGACGACGGACGAGTCTGCCGAGGCGACGACGGAGGCCGACGACGCCGCGACGTCGGACGCCGAGGCCACGGAGACCGACACGGCGAGCGCGTCGATCACGGCCGTCGACGGCGAGGACGGCTCGGACGACGGCACGCCGTGGGGCCTGATTGCCGGTGCGGCGGGGCTCGTGGCGCTGATCGTCGCCGTCGTGGTGCTCGCCGTGCGTCGGGCGCGCGACCCCAACGGGCCTGCCGGACAGCACTGACCTGCACCGATACGACGCCTCCGCGACGGCGCTGCGGGGCGATACGTGACGTTTATCGCCCTCCGACACGCGGAAATTCGCGGTTCCGTGCGGAAAGTCGGCGGAATCGGTGGCACAGTAGGGCGCGACGCATCACGGGATCACCCGGGATCGTGTCAGCCCAGAGTCATCCGAGAGAGGAACCCCATGGCGCTCAACAAGTCTGATCTGGTTTCTGCCATTGCCGAGAAGGCCAACCTGACGAAGGCCGACGCCGGCGCGGCCGTCGACGCCCTCCAGGCTGTCCTGGTCGAGTCGCTCGAAGCCGGCGAGGCGGTCAAGGTCACCGGCCTGCTGTCGGTCGAGCGTGTCGAGCGTGCCGCTCGCACCGGCCGCAACCCCCGCACGGGCGAGGAGATCTCGATCCCGGCCGGTTACGGCGTGAAGGTCAGCGCGGGCTCCGTGCTGAAGAAGGCCGTCCAGAAGTGACGTCCGCGGCGCGCTGAGGCGCGCCGCACCACCGGGGACACCCCGGTACACGCGTCAGGGCTCGGCTCCCCACCGGGGAGCCGAGCCCTGTGCCGTCTCGGGCGGCGTGTGACCGCGCCGGCGCCCTCAGGCGGTGCGAACGACCATCTTGCCGGTGTTCTCGCCGCGCAGGAGACCGAGGAACGCGTCGATGGTGCCCGACACGTCGTCGCGGGCGTCCACGACGGTCTCGTCGAAGACGACGTCGCCGTTGGCCAGCCACGGGCCCATCTCCGCCACGAACTCGGGCATGTGGTGGAAGTAGGCGGCCAGGGTGAATCCCTGCAGCCTCAGGCTCCGTGTGACGACGTTGGACATGTTGTCGGGGCCGGCGGCCCGCTCCGTGGAGTTGTACTGCGAGATCGCCCCGCACAGCGCGACGCGGCCGTTGGTGCTCATCACGTCGAGCGCGGCCTCGAGGTGATCGCCGCCGACGTTGTCGAAGTAGACGTCGACACCGTCGGGGACGAGCGCGGGGAGCTGCTCGCGCACCGGTGCGTCCTTGTAGTTCAGCGCGGCGTCGAACCCGTAGCGGCTCGTCAGGAGGTCGACCTTCTCGGCCGAGCCCGCGCTCCCGACGACGCGGCTCGCGCCCTTGAGGCGGGCGATCTGCCCCGCGGCGCTCCCGACGGCTCCGGCGGCGCCGGAGATGAAGACCGTGTCACCCTCCTGGACCGGCGCGATCACCGTCAGGCCGACGTAGGCGGTCAGGCCGGTCAGGCCGAGGACGCCGAGGTAGGCGGAGAGCGGGACGCCGGGGATCTCGTCGACGCGCCGGAACTCGGACGCGTCGCCCTGGGCGACGTCGCGCCAGCCGCGCTGGTGCAGGACGACGTCGCCGACGGCGAGGTCGTCGGAGGCGGACTCGACGACGCGGCCGACCGCTCCGCCCTCGAGCGGCGCTCCGATCGCGAAGGGTGGGACGTAGGACTTCACGTCGTTCATCCGCCCGCGCATGTACGGGTCGACGGAGAGGAACTCGTTGGCGACGCGGACCTCGCCCGCGACGAGCTCGGGCAGCTCGATGGTGGCGACCGCGAAGTTCTCGTGCGTCGGCCAGCCGGTCGGGCGGGACGCGAGGGTGATCTGGGTGCTCGTGGGTGTGCTCATGCTTCCACCGTCGCACCCGGGGGCCTCTTCCGGGTGCGGAGGGGGAGTGATTTCGCGCAGGGCCGAGAACGCTTACAGGTCACCGGTCCGCTGCAGCACCCGCATCGCGACCCAGCCGAAGGGGATCCGGGCCCAGTACGTCGCGAGCCGGAACAGCACGGTCACGGAGGCCGCGATGGCCGGCGGGATGCCGGCCGCCGTGAGGCCGGCGGTCAGGGCGAGCTCGATGGTCCCCAGGCCGCCGGGCGTCGGGACGGCCGCCCCGGCCGCGTTGCCGACGAGGTAGATGATCGCGGCGTCGATCAGGCTGAGGTCCTGGCCAAAGGCGGCCAGCGCGGCGTCGAACGCGAGCACGTAGCTCATGGTCAGCGTCAGGTTGCCGATGATGCCCATCGTCAGGCGCCAGGGCTGACCGAGGATGTCGCTGAGCCGGGGCCAGACCTGCTGCAGGGTGGGCCGGATCTTCTTCCACAGCCAGGTGCGCACGGCAGGGACCAGGAGCACGGCGATGATCGCGACGGCCACCCCGCCGATCGCGATCAGCACCGTCGTCGACGGGGTCTGGACCAGGCCACCCTCGCCGGTGAAGACGCTCAGGACGAGCAGCAGCGCGATCGTGACCACGAACTGGGAGACCTGCACGACGGCGACGGTCGCCACGGCCAACGGGGTCTCGACCCCGCGCCGCGTGATCATGCGCAGGTTCAGCGCTGCGGCGCCGACGCCCGCGGGGGCCGCGAGTGCGACGAACGAGCCCGCGGCCTGCACCGCCGTCGCCCGCAGCATCGAGAGCTTGACGGGGGAGAAGGCGACGAACGCGAGGGCGGAGCCGATCCACGTCAGCAGGCCGAGCAGGAACGACGCGACGGCCCACCAGGGGTTGGCGTCCGCGACGGCGCTCGAGATCTGCTCGATGTTGATCTGGGTGATGACGACGGTCGCCACCACGATCGTCAGGGTCAGCGTGACGATCGTGCGCGTGCCGAACCGGGTCAGCTGGATCGGCTCGACGTCGGTCTTCGGCAGTCGCTCCACCAGTGCGGCGCGCAGCTGCTTGAGCAGGTCCTTGTTGCGGCGCAGGTCCTCACGGGTGGAGCGGGGGAGCGCGACGGGCTGCAGCAGCGGCCCGATCGCGGTGATGTCGTCCTCGGGCAGCACGCGGGCCGCGGACGCGACGGCGCGCTCGGCGCCGACGCGGAGCGCGAGGAGCGCGATCATCTGCGTCAGGTCCATCCGGCGGGCGAGCTCGGTGGAGGCGACGTCTCCCTGTTCCCAGCCCGTCAGCCAGACCTCGGGCCGGGCGTCCGTCCCGTGACCGAGCAGGATGCCGTCGGCGTTGAGGGCGCGGTGGGCGAGCCCGGCGGAGTGCGCGGTCCGCAGCTGGCGCCACGTCTCCGTCAGGACGTCGTCGGTGAGCTGGGCGTCGTTGACGTCCCGCAGCGAGACGGCGCCCGCGGGGTGCTGCTGCACGAGGACGATCGAGTCGGCGGCCTCTCCGATCCCGACGAGCCTGGGTGTCCGCACCCCGGCGGCGGTCGCGGCATAGCTGAGCAGGGCATAGCGCTCGGCGACGGCGCGCAGGGAGATCGCGGCGCGCCCCTCGACCCCGCGCAGGCGCAGCATCCGCCACAGGCGGGTGAGGAACCCGACGACCTGTCGGTCGCCGTCGAGGACGACGACGTCGCGGCGGGACCCGAGCGGGGTGAACAGGGCGTAGACGCGGTGGTCGCCGATCCGGCTCAGGGCGATGGCGGCGGGGTCCGACGACGCGGGGTCGACGGTCTGGTCGCCGGGCAGCAGGTCCGGGGCGAGCGTAGCGTCCTCGGTCAGCGTGACCGGGTGCTCGACGTCGGGACGCACGACGGGCCCGATGTGGACGGGCTCCTGGTTCTCGCCGTCGTCCGTGACGGTCGTCATCGGGTCGGTCGACGCCTCGAGCCGGCCCGCGGGCGTCGTCACGTCGTGCACGCGGACGAGTGCGGCGGGCGTGAACCCGGCGCGGCGTACGGCGGTTGCGAGCTCGCCGTCGTACGCCCGCTCGCTGCGCACCCCCGAGGCGTACCGGACCGCGAAGCCGACGAGACGGCCGAGCGCCAGGGCGACGAGCACGCCCGGCAGGGACACCAGGTTGGTGATCACGAGGATGGCGAGCGTGAAGAAGAGCAGGTTCCACGCCCACGCGACGGTGCGGCGCCGGGTCCGGGGGCCCGCGACGGTGAGCATCGCGCCGAGGGAGACGGCGTAGATGGGGATGGCGGGGGTGTCGGAGACGACGTACCCGACCGAGAGCCCCTGCAGCAGCGACGGCGTCGCCCACGCGGACAGGCCGGCGATGAGGAGCGCGCCGAGGACGTACCCGGACAACGCGGCGACGATCGACTCGACCACCTGACGTCCGAGGCGCCGGACCGCGAGCTCGACGAGCACGGCGGCGGGGGCGAGCAGGGTCACGATCAGCTCGAGGACGGCGACGGGGATGTCGAGGAGCGTGGCGAGCAGGTCGCTGAACCCGCGCACGTCCTCGGTGACGCCCGAGGTCGTGCCGTGCGCGTAGACCGCCATGAAGAGGACGAGGACGACGGCGACGGCCGAGACGATCATCGACAGCAGGTCGCGCGGGTTCCTGACCCGGTGCGTGGTGGTGTCGACGATCCGGACCGTCTCGTCCTCTGCGGAGGATTTTGCTGCCCCGACGACCTGTGACCCGGGTGCCCCGGAGGCGTAGTCATGCGTGGGCATACGGGCGATTCTAGACGCGGGGCGCGTGCCACCGCGCGACGACGCGGCCGTTCTGGGACGATGCGAACAAGAATTCCATCGACGTATCGAGGCATCGAATGGCACGCTCGAAAGAAACCACCTCCGAGAAGAAGCCACGGCAATTTCGACGCGTCTGGTGGATACCCGTGCTCCGGGGGCTGCTGTACATCGTCCTCGGTGTCCTTCTCCTCGTCCCGCCGCTGCAGGACATCTCCGTCACGCCGTGGCTGTTCGGCGTCTTTCTCGCCGTGGACGGTGTGGTGCTGATCCTGCAGTGGTTCTCGCACCGTCGGCAGCTCGGGGCCCAGTGGTGGCTGGTCCAGGCCGTGGTCAACGTGGCCTTCGGTGCGGCGATCCTGCTCTGGGGGCAGTTCTGGGACATCACTGCCGTCGGCCAGTACTGGCTGCTCGTCGTCTGGGTGCTGGTGCTCGGCATCGCGTCGATCGTGGGTGCGATGTATCTGTCGCGAAACCGTGATCTCGGCAGCTCGTGGATGGCGGTCTTCGGTATCGTCTCGGCGCTTTTCGGAATCACGCTGATCACGCAGGACCTGGGCGATCTCCAGGTCGTCTCGTTTACGTGCGTGGTGCTCGGGCTCTTCGCGTTCGTCTCCGGCGCGATCCTGATGGTCTCCGGTTTTGCGACGCGCGCCGTCGCGCGGGAGATCGACAATCTTCGCAAACAGGCAGAAAATCTCGGTATCGAGCTGACCGGAGGATTTGTCCTCGGCGCGTCGGGTGCGGTCTCCACCGTCTCGCAGGCCGAGCTGCGGCCCGAGGTCGACGCCGTCGTCGTCGAGGAGGACGAGCCGGTCGCGGTGGTGGACGACCGGCCCGACACGCGGCCCGTCGGAATCGACGCGCGGGAGGCCAGCACGCAGGCTCCGGCGACGCTCCCCGAGGGCGAGCTCTCCGGCGACCCGGCCTCGACCGGAGACGACCCGTCCGCGACCCGGCCCGACCCGGCCGCGACCGGACAGGACCCGGCCTCGACCCGGCCCGACCCGGACAGCGCGCGGATCCACCGCCACGACGACGAGCACTCGACGCTCGAGGATCCCCCGGAGGAGCCGCGGCGAGACGTCTGACCGACGGCGGGCCCGCCGTGTGCGGTCAGATCCCGAGCGCGTCCCGCCACTCCGCGGGCAACGCCGCGTACCCGACGAACGCGACGACGTCGAGCAGGGCGTGGGCGACGATCAGCGGGCCGACGCGGTGCCGTCCCCACCGTGAGGTGTAGAACCAGGAGAACAGGACTCCCATCGCGACGTTTCCGATCGCCGGGCCGATGCCCTGGTACAGGTGATAGCTGCCGCGCAGCAGCGAGCTGGTGGCGATGAACTGCCAGCGGCCCCACCCGAGGTCGGTGAGCCGCTCGCGCAGGTATCCGACGACGATCACCTCCTCGAGGATCGCGTTCTTGAGCGCCGCGAGGATCAGCACCGGCACCGTCCACCAGTAGGCGTCGAGCCCAGAGGCCTGCACCTCCACGGTGATGCCGATCGCACGTCCGAGGACGTAGAACGCGAGCCCGGGGATGCCGACGGCCGCGGCGAGGGCGAACCCCCAGCCGACGTCGCGGCCGGGACGGCTGCCGTCGATCCCGAGCGCGTCTCGCACCGAGCGGCCCCGCGCCGAGAGCAGGTAGAGCGCCAGCGCGACGGGAACGAGGGCGAACGCGATCCCGAGCAGCTGGTACGTCAGGTCGAGGTACGGCCGCACGGAGCGTGTCGGGTTGAGCTGGGTCGTCTGGTCGGCGAGAGCCGTGTCGGCGGTCAGCCGCGCGACGATGTTCACGACGGCGTAGACCGCCGACTGGCCGAGGCTCAGCCCCAGGACGATCCAGATCTCGGCCGTCACGCGCCGCCGGGACTGCGGCACTGCGGGGGTGGGGTCGCTACTCACCGAGGTGGCGGACGATCCGTGCCGGGTTGCCGACGGCCACGACGTCGGCCGGGAGGTCGTTCACGACGACGGCGCCCGCACCGACGACGGTGTTCTCGCCGATCGTCACGCCGGGGCAGACGACGACGCCGCCCCCGAGCCACACGTTGTCGCCGATCGTGATGGGCCGGCCGCCCTCCCACTTGTCCCGGCGTGGCCCGGGCTCGGTCGGGTGCGTCGGTGTCAGGAGCTGGACGTTCGGGCCGATGTTGACGTCGTCGCCGATCTTGACGGGCGCGACGTCGAGACACATCAGGCCGAAGTTCGAGAACGTGCGCGCCCCGACCGTCGTGTTGTAGCCGTACTCGCAGTAGAAGGGGGACCGGAGCTCCGTGTCCTCCCCGACGGCGCCCAGGAACCCCACGAGGATCTCGCGCCGCGCGACGGCGTCGGTCGGGTCCGTCGCGTTGTAGGCCTGGACGGTGCGCGCGCCGTGCGCGAGCTCTTCGGCGAGCTCCTCGTCGACCCGGTAGAGGTCGCCGGCGAGCATCCGCTCCTTCATCGTTCGGTCGTCACTCATGCGTCGAGCCTAGACCGGCTCGCGCAGGACGGCTCAGCCCTTCGGCGTGGCGACGAACGGTGCGGTGCCGACGTAGAGGCCCTGCTCGACGACGTCGAGGACGAACCGCGCGAGGTCGGCCCGCACCACCTTGGTGGACCGGGTGGACCGGTGCGCGTCGTGCTCCAGCTCTCCGGTCCCGGCGGTCCCGTTCACGAGCCGCGGTGGTCGCACGAGCGTCCAGTCCAGGCCGCTGGCCGCCCACACGGCGTACTCGGCGGGCTTGTCCTTGACGACGTCGCCACCGAGACGCTGGATCAGCCAGCTGATCGCCGTGGCGGACGCCGACTTCTGGTCGCCCGGGACGTCGATCCCCGCCCCGGAGACGCCGACGAACCGGCGCGGTCCGTGCTCGGACATCGCCGCGACCAGGTTCCGTGCGGCCACGGCGTGCAGGTCGCTCTCCTTGGCGGTCGGTCCCAGGGCGGAGACGACGGCGTCGGAGCCCTCGAGGAGGCGCGCGACGGACTCCGCGTCGGTGACGGAACCATCGACGACCCGGACCTCCCGCGAGGTCGGGGCCAGGCGTGCACTGTCGCGGACCAGCACGCTGACGTCGTGCCCGCGACGCAGCGCGTCCTCGAGGACGAGCCGCCCGGTCCGGCCGGTGGCGCCGATCAGTGCGATCCTCATCGGTCACCCTCCGGGATCCAGGCGTCGCGCTCCCGGTGCGCGAACTCGACGAAGTCGATCGGCTCGCGGCCGAGGACCTCGCGGACCTCGGTGGTGAGCCCCGCGGCCATGCCGAGGCGCGCCGTCGTGTAGATCGCGGTGGTCACGGCGACCATGCCGCGCGGCATGCCGAGGACCTTGCGCGCGTGCCGGACGTACCGCCAGATGCCGGGGCGGTCGTACGTGATCGGGCGGCCGAGCTCCTGCGTCAGGATCTCGGCGATCTCGGTGTACGTCAGCGCGCGGGGGCCGGTGACCGTCCACGCCTTGTCGCGGTGCGCCGCCGGGTCGATCAGGGCCGCGGCCGCGACCGCGCCGACGTCCTCGGCATCGACGAACGCCGTCGCGCCCTTGCCGGCGGGGACGAAGATGTCGTCACGGTCACGGACGTCGGTGACGTGCGTCGTCGTGAGGTTCTGGTGGAAGAAGGAGGCGCGGACGAACGTCCACGAGAGCCCCGACTCGCGGAGCCAGGCCTCCACCGCGGCGTGCGGGACCACCTTGTTCTTCTCCGCGCCCTGGAGCGAGAGGAACACGACGTGCTTCACGCCGGCGTCGCGGGCGGCGGCGAGCGAGGGCAGCAGGTCGCGCTTGACGTTGCCGATCGCGGGCGGGCGGACCAGGAACATCGACTCGACGCCGTCGAACGTGGAGGCCCACGTGGAGGAGTCCGTGAAGTCGAAGCCGGGCCGCTCGGCGACGGCGTAGGTGACACCCGCGGCGTCGAGCGCGCGCGTCACCGCTCCGCCCACGTTGCCGCTGGCACCGGTCACAAGAATGGTCATGGCGTGGTCCGCCTTCTTCCTCGGGGTGGAAACTTGTATGTAGTATACATCTATGAGCAGTTCTGAGAAGGACGTCGAGCGCCTCGACCGGGCCCTCCTGCGGCTCCGACGGTTCCTCACCGCGCCCCCGGTGCTGCCCGACGGTAACGACCGGGTCGAGCTCTCGACCCTCCTCGTGGTCGACGCGGCCGTCCGCGCCGCGCCCGCGAGCGTCAAGGACGTCGCCGAGGCCCTCGTCGTCACGCACTCGACCGCGAGCCGGCTCGTCAGCACCGCCGTGGACGCCGGCGCCGTCGTGCGGGCACCCTCGCAGGCCGACCGGCGCACGATGCTCGTCGAGCCGACCGCCCGCGGACTCGCGATGCTGCAGCGCGCCGTCGAGTTCCGTCTCGCCCGCCTCGAAGGGATCCTCGACGGCTGGACGCCCGAGGAGGTCGCGGCGTTCGCCGGCTCGACGGAGCGGTTCGCGGACCGGGCGACCTGGCGGTAGCGGGTCACAGGCCGCTCGGGGTCAGGGCGACTCGAGCTGCTCGGCCAGGTCCATCAGCGACGACGCCGTGATCTCCGGCGGCGTGAACGCGTCGGGCCACGGCGTGCCCCCGGCGCGGTCGATCCACGCCGTGCGCAGCCCGGCGCGTGCCGCCCCGTCGACGTCCCACGGGTGGACCGCCACGAGCATGGCGTCCTCGGCCGCGACGTCGCGCACCGCGAGAGGCTGGGAGTAGGCCTCGCGGGCGGGCTTCCACCAGCTCTGACCCTCGACGCTCAGGACGTCGTCGACCGCGTCCGCGAGGCCCGCGCGGTCCAGCAGGCCGTGGGCGACGGCGGCCGACCCGTTGCTCAGCGTCACCAGCTGGATCCGCAGCGCGCGCAGGGCCTCCAGCCCCGGGCCGACGTCCGGGTGGACGTCCATCTCGCCGAAACCAGCCATGACCGTGTCGACGGCCTCGGCGGGATCCTCCAGGCCAAGAGGTGCGAGCAGGCCGCGGAGGTTCTGCTCGGCCAGCTCGGCGAACGTCGCATGCGTCTCGGCCGTGGCGAGCGCGAAACCGTCGCGCAGGACGGAGGCGAACCACAGCGGGGCGAGGTGTCGCGGGGCGCCGACCTCCTCGAAGCGGTCCGGCATCCTGGAGAGGTCGCTCAGCGTCTCGTTCACGTCGAGCACGATCAAGCGTGGGGCAGACTGCGCCATGAGGGCCTCCGTTCGTCGGGACTCGACCGTAGACCCGGCCCGCCGACCTCGCGCGACCGACGCGGCGGGCGGCCGGCCGAATCAGGACCCGGCGCGGTACACGACGATCGCGACGTCGTCCTTGGCCACCCCCGGGACCAGGGCGGCCAGGAGCGCGTCCGGCAGCGACGCGAGGTCGTGCTGCGGCACGAGCTCGAGCGCGTACCGCTCGAGCCGCGCGAACCCCTCCCGCAGCGACTCACCCCGGCGTTCGACCAGGCCGTCGCTGTAGAGGATGACGGTGTCGCCGGGGGACAGTGCGGCGACGGCCTCTGTGCGCCGGCGGGTGGCGATCGTCAGCGGTGCCCCGCGCGCGTCCTCGAGCCAGCGTGCCGTGCCGTCGGCGCCGACCACGAGGCCCGGAGGGTGGCCGGCTGACGAATACGTCACCGTGCCCGCGTCCGTGTCCACGATCCCGCAGAACACGCTCGTGCACTCGGCGCCGGGGACCGTGCTCGCGAACGCGTCGAGGTCCGTGAGGGTGTGCGCGGGTCCGAGGTCGGCGAGGAACAGGGCGCGCCCGGCGCTGCGGAGCTGGCCCATCAGCACCGCAGCCTCGAGCCCGTGCCCGACGCAGTCGCCGACCACGACGCCGTAGGTCGCGTTGTCGAGCGTGACGACGTCGTACCAGTCGCCCCCGATCGACAGGTGGTGGTCGGCCGGTCGGTAGCGCACGGCCCACCGGGGCGAGTCCGGGGTCCCCGGCGCGATCGCCTCCTGGAGGGCGTCCGAGACGCCCTGGACGGTCGCCACCTCGCGCTGGTGCGTGAGGCCGTGGCTCAACGCGGAGTCGACGGAGTGGGCGATCAGCGCCAGGAACGACCGCTGGGTGTCGTTGAACGGATAGCTCGAGCTCCCGTCGAGCACGATCACGCCCGCCGGGACGGGGGTGGCGGACAGCGGTGCGACCAGGGTGGTGCCGACCCAGCGTGGCAGGGCCACCTCGGCGACCTCGCGGACGGCGTCGGCGACGAGGCCCGTGTAGCGCGGGTGCGCGGCGGGGAACGTCCCGTCGGGCTCGCGCAGGTAGACCTGTGCGCCCTCGAGGTCGCTGCTGGCCGTCAGGACCTCGCTGGTCACGGCCGGGATCGACCGCGTGTCGTCCCCGATGCTGCCGAGCGCCGTCGACAGGGTGCGCAGCGTCCGCAGCCGGCGCCGGTCCACCACGACGTCGGTCGTCTCCCACGCGATGTCGATGATCCCGCTGACCGAGCCGTCTGCGTCGCGCAGCGGGCTGAGCGAGAAGGTGAAGCGCGTCTCCTCGACGAATCCGGACCGGCGGATGCGCAGGGGCAGGTCGACGTCCCAGCTCGCGCGTCCCGTCTTGAGGACGTCGCGGACCCGCGGGCCCATCGTCGGCCAGATGCCGCCCCAGATGTCGGCGAGCCGGGCACCCATCGCCCGGGGGTGCAGGTCACGCCCGAGCATCATCCGGAACGCGTCGTTGTAGATCATCGTGAGCTCGTCGCCCCAGGCCACGAGGACGGGGAACTGCGTGCCGAAGCACATCTGCACCGCGCTGCGCAGGGCGGGCGGCCAGGTCGAGGGATCGCCGATCGGCGTGCGGGCCCAGTCGAGATCGCGCGCGGCCTCGTTCGACTCGCTCTCGGCGATAGCGCGTTCGAACCAGTCTGCCACCTTGGTGAGTCTAGCCGCGGGGCCGAATTCTTCCCGGGCGCGGGTCGTCGCGCACGGGACTCTGGAGTCGTTACCAAACTGGTACGGACCAATATTCTCCGACCTGTTGACCTCAACCGCGGCTTTCCCTAGTGTCCTCATCACTGGTACGGACCACTTTCGCCTCGAAGTTGAGGCGCCACGTCAACGATGGAGTGACATGACTACTCGTTCCTGGCGCAGCGGGCTCGCCCTGCTTGCCGTCACCACGCTCACACTGACCGCCTGCGGTCTCGACTCGGGGGAGTCGGACGACACTGCGGAACCCGCGGAGTCCGCCGCCGCGGAGGAGATCACGGGGAAGATCACGTTCTCGACCCTGCAGCTCAAGCCGACGTTCACGGAGTACATCGACGGAGTCATCGACGACTTCGAGGCCGAGTACCCGGGGACCGAGGTCGAGTGGATCGACATCCCGTTCCAGGGTGCGCAGGAGAAGATCGCCACCGACGCCTCGGCCGGGACCCTCCCCGACGTCATCAACCTCAACCCGAACTTCGCCCAGCCTCTCGAGTCCGAGGGCCTGTTCGTCGACCTCGACACCGCCGTCCCCGAGCTCCGCGAGGACTACGTCGCCGGTGCGTGGGACGCGTTCCAGGTGCCTAGCCAGGAGGGGTCGTTCGGCTTCCCCTGGTACCTCACCTCCGAGGTCACGATGTACAACACGGACGAGTTCGAGGCCGCGGGCCTCGACCCCGAGACACCTCCGGCGACGTTCGACGAGCTCTACGCCTCGGCGACGACGATCAGCGAGACCTCCGACGGCGAGGTGTACGGCATGCACCCCGCGCTCGAGAACCGCTTCATGCTCGACCTCGCGAAGGAGGGCGTGCCCGTCCTCGCCGACGACGGGACGACCTGGACGTTCAACACGCCCGAGGCCGTCGAGCACGTCGAGAAGCTCGCCGAGCTCTACCAGGACGGCGTGTTCCCGCCCGACTCGCTGACCGAGGACCACGCCAAGGAGACCGAGGCGTACCAGGCCGGTCAGGTCGCACTCTTCCCCTCGGGCCCGAACTTCCTCACCATCATCGAGGAGAACGCGCCGGAGATCGCCGAGGCGACGGGCGTCGGCCCGCAGATCACGGGTGCGTCCGACGCGGCCAACATGTCCGTCATGGGCCTGATGGTGCCGACGTCGAGCGAGAACCAGGCGACCGCGCTGAAGTTCGCCGAGTTCATGACCAACGCCGAGAACCAGCTGGCGTTCTCGAAGATCGTGACCATCTTCCCGTCCGTCAAGGACGCCCTGGCCGACCCGTACTTCACGGACGACTCGGACGGAACCGTCGAGTCCAAGGCTCGGCGCGTCTCGGCCGAGCAGCTCGACGGGGCGCAGAACCTGCTGCCCGTGCAGTACGACGACCGGGTCAAGGCGATCGTGGTCGGCAAGGTCCAGCTCGCGATGACCGGTGACCTCTCCGCGCAGGAGGCGCTCGACCAGGCGGTCGAGGAGGCCAACGCGGTCAGCGGCAACTAGTCACACCCCCCGGCGGGGGCGGGCCCCGGCCTGCCCCCGCCCCGACGGACGGACCTCCCGTGAGACTTCCGCAACGCCTTTCGCCGTGGATGTTCCTCGCACCCGCGCTCATCATCGCGGTGCTCTTCCACCTGTGGCCATTCATCAACACCCTCGTCCTGTCGTTCACCGACGCACGTGCGCTCGGGGGCGGGTCGTTCGTCGGCCTCGAGAACTACGGGCGTCTGCTGGAGGACCCGAACTTCTGGCTCGCCACGCGCAACACCGTGCTCTACATGGTGGTCGTCGTGCCGCTCCTGGTGGTCCTCCCGCTCCTGCTCGCGGTGCTGGTGCAGCCGAAGCTCCCCGCGATCGGGTTCTTCCGTTCCGTCTACTACTCGCCGGTCGTCGCCTCGATGGTGGTCGTCGGCCTGATCTGGACGTGGCTGCTCGCCAGCGACGGGATGGTCAACCAGCTCCTGAAGGCGCTGCGCATCGTCCAGGAGCCGCTGCCGTTCCTCACGGACGCCTCGCTCCTGCTGTTCTGCTGCATGCTCGTGACCGTCTGGAAGGGTCTCGGCTACTACATGGTGGTGTACCTGGCCGCCCTGGGGAACGTCTCGAAGGACTGCCACGAGGCCGCCCAGGTCGACGGCGCGGGGCCTGTCCGTCGCTTCTGGTCCGTCACCGTCCCCGGTGTCCGCCCGACGATGTTCCTGGTCGGCCTCCTGGGCGCGATCGCCGCGATGAAGGTCTTCGCCGAGGTCTTCGTCATGAGCTACGGCACCGCCGGCCCCGGCGGACAGGCGCGGACCCTCGTCTACACGATCCGCGAGGTCGGGCTCGGGCTCGGCGGCGAGGTCGGGTACGCCTCCGCGATGAGCCTCGCGCTCTTCGTCCTCACGATCGGGTTCTCGGTCGGATACCTGCGAGCACAGAAGGCGGAGACCCCATGACCACCTCGCTCAGCGCGCCCGCCGCGCACGTCGCCCCCCAGGAGCCGCAGCAGCTCCGGCCCGACCGCGCCCGGCACACCCGCGGCGGGCTCGTCCTGCGGTACACGCTGCTCGCGCTCGTCTTCGCGCTCCTCGTCGGCCCGTTCCTGTGGCAGTTCCTGACCTCGCTCAAGGACAGCTCGGAGTCGATCTACACGCCGAACCCGATCCCGCAGAACCCGACGATGGAGAACTACCGCACCGTCGCGGAGACGATCCCCGTGTTCCGATACATCGGGAACTCGCTGATCGTCGCGACGTCGTCGGCCCTGCTGAACGTGATCTTCGGCTCGATGGCGGGCTACGCCCTCGCCCGGTTGAGGTTCCGCGGCCGCACCGTCGCCGACGTCATGTTCCTGGCGACGATCATCATCCCGTTCGAGGTCATCATGGTCTCCGTCTTCCTCACCATGCGCTCGATCGGACTCGTCGACTCGCTGGCCGGGGTGATCCTGCCGACCGCCGCCACCGGGCTCTCGATCATCCTGATGCGGACCGCGTTCCTCGGGCTGCCGCGGGAGATCGAGGAGGCCGCGATGCTCGACGGCGCGAACTCCTGGCAACGTTTCCGCACCATCGCCCTGCCGTCGGTGAAGGGCTCGATCTCCGTCGTCGCGATCTTCGCGTTCGTCTTCGCGTGGGACGACTTCCTCTGGCCGCTCGTTATCCTGAAGAATCCTGATAATTACACGCTCACGGTCGGCATCCAGTACCTGTCGGGAACGTTCAGCGCCAACCAACGGGTGATCGCGGCCGGCACGATGATCGCGGTCATCCCGTTGCTCGCCCTGTTCTTCTCCCTCCAACGATGGTTCTTCATGGGTGTCGGAGAAGGAGGGGTCAAGGGATGACCACCGACGTTCAGGAACCCAAGTACGCGGCGCTCCGCGCCCAGCTCGAGAGCGACATCCGTGCCGGGCTCGCCCCGCACGACCCGCTGCCCTCGGAGCGTCGGCTCATGTCGACGTACGGGGTCTCGCGGATGACCGTCCGGCAGGCGATCGGACTGCTCGCCGAGGACGGCCTCGTCTACCGGGTGCAGGGGTCGGGCACCTTCGTCGCCGACCCGACGATGATCAGCAAGTCGCTCTCGCTGACGTCCTTCAGCGAGGACATCCGTGCCCGCGGGATGGAGCCGGGCTCGAGCTCGCAGCAGATCGAGCGGGTCGAGGCCGAGGCGGAGGTCGCCCAGGACCTCGGCATCTCGCCAGGAGTCGAGGTGATCCACGTCGAGCGCGTGCGGACCGCCGACGGCTCGCCGATGTGCATCGAGAACGTCTGGCTGCCGGCCGAGCTCGTCCCCGCCGACTTCGGGACGCAGAGCGTCACCTCGATCTACCAGACCTTCGAGGCGCTCGGCATCGAGCCCGACGTCGCCGAGCAGACCATCCGTGCGACCGTCGTCGACGCCGCCCAGGCGGCGCTGCTCGACGTCCCCCCGCACTCGCCTGCCTTCGTCGTGTCCCGCGTGACCTACACCGCGGACGCCCGTGCGATCGAGCGCGGGCGAAGCATCTACCGGGCGGACCGCTACGACTTCCGCCTGTCGGTCCAACGGAGGCGCCGCCCGTGAGCCCCTCAGGCACCACGTACCTCGGGATCGACATCGGGGGTACCAAGACCTGCGTCGCGACGGTGACCGCCGACGGTCGTGTCGTCGAGTCCTGGCAGTCGCCGACCCCCGCCACCCAGGGACCTGACGCGATCCTCGCCCGGGCGGCCGACCTCGTGCGCGCCGCGTGCGGGTCTCGTCCGGTCGAGCGGGTCGGCGTCGGGACGGCCGGGGTCGTCGACCACCTCACCGGTCGCATCCTGTCGGCGACCGACGCACTGCCGGGATGGGCGGGCACGGACGTCGTCGGGGGGCTTTCCGCTCTTCTGGACGACGCCGACGTCGCCGTCGTGAACGACGTGCACGCCTTCGCCCTCGGCGAGGGGCGTGCCGGGGCCGCGCGCTCCGCCCGGAACTATCTCGCCGTGACCGTCGGGACGGGCGTGGGCGGAGCCGTCGTCGTCGACGGGCGGCTCGTCCACGGCGCGCACGACGTCGCCGGCCATCTCGGGCACATGACCGTGCCGGGGGCCGACGGCGTCCCGTGCCCGTGCGGACGGCTCGGACACCTCGAGGCCGTGGCCTCGGGGCCTGGGATCCTCCAGACCTACCGGGCGCTGGGCGGGGTCGCGGACGACGCCCGCGGCGTCGCACGCGCCCTCGTCACCGGTGACCGGCGTGCCGCGGACGCGGTCCGTCGCGCGGGTCGCGCCCTGGGCACCGCCCTGGGCTCGCTCGTCAACGTGCTCGACCCCGAGGTCGTCGTCCTGGGGGGCGGTGCCGCCGCCATCCCGGGCCTGCGCGAGGCGGCCGAGGAGTCCCTGCGCGAGACCGCGATGCCGTCGCTGGCCACCGTGCCGCTGCGCCGTGCCGAGCTCGACGCCTCCGCGGCCGTCGGTGCCGCTCTCCTGGGCGTGCCCGCATGACCCGGATCGCGCTGGTCCCGCTCGACGACCGACCCGTCAGCCGCGCGCTGCCCGGCGAGATCGCGGCGATCGCCGGCATCGCGGTGGCCGTACCGCCCGCGGACGCGACACCGTCGGTCCGGGAGATCCCCGACGCCACGGCCGTCGCGCGCTGGTACGCCGACGTCCGGCCCCGCACCGACGCCTCGGTCCTCTCGCTCGACGCGCTCTCGTTCGGCTCGCTCATCCGCTCCCGTATCGGGTCGCAGACCGTCCGCGAGGCGCTCGAGGCATGGGTACCCCTGGAGCGTCCGGGGCCGCCCGCCTACGCGGCGATCGTCGTGCCCCGGACGCCGGACAGCGACGACGCGATGGAGGAGCCCGAGTACTGGAGCACCGCCGGGCCCTCCTTGCACCGGCTCTCGGGCGCGCTCGCCGAGGGCGTCGACGACCTCGACGGCGCGCGCGAGCGCGTCGCCCCGCAGGTCCCGCGGGGCGTCGCGGCGGACTGGGCCGGTCGACGGCTGCGTCAGCACGCCCTCGCCCTCGCCGCGCTCGACCTGCGCCGCCGCGACCTCCTGACCGGTCTCGTGATCGGCGTGGACGACGCGACCGGGACGTCGCTCTCCGCGCGGGCCCAGGCGGACCTCGACCGTTGGGTCGACGTCGTCGGCCTGCGTGACGACGTGCTCGTGCACCCTGGCGCCGACGAGACCGGCGCGGTTCTCGTCGCGCGGTGCGCGGTAGACGCCCTCGGGGCCCCGGCGCCGCGCGTCGCGATCGACTGTGCCGTCCCGGACGGTCTCGAGCGCACGGCCGCCTACGAGACGGGCCCGGTGCACCTGACCGCACGACGCCAGCTCGAGGCGGCCGGCGCGCGCGTCGTCCCGGACCCCGCCGTCGCCGACGTCGTCGTCGTGGTGCACCCGCCCGGCGACACCGCGTTCCGCGGCGACTGGGCGGTCGCCCCGCCCGCGCGCCTGGACCACGCCGCCGCCTCGGCGACCGCCGGACTCGTCCGACGGCATCTCGCCGACGGCCGACGCGTGGCCCTCGCGGACGTCGCACAGCCGAACGGCGCCGACCCGGCGCTCGCGGCCGCGATCGGGACGGCTGACGACTGGGCCCGCCTCGACGGCTACGCCGCATGGAACACCGCGGGCAACACCCTGGGGACCGTCGCCGCGCAGGTCGTGGTCACGGCCGCGGCGCGCTCGGTCGGTGCGTTCGACGCACGGGCCCACCGTCGGGCGATCACCCGTCGCGTCGTCGAGGACCTCGGCTGGATGAGCGTGGTGCGTGCCCAGGTCCGGGCCGAGCTCGGGTCCGACCCCACCCGGCACGACGCCGTCGATCTCGACGACGCGACACGCGCCCGGTGGGAGGGGCGCCTGACCGCCGCCGTGCAGGCCTGCGGGGGGCTCGACGACGTCGAGATCGTCCCGGGGAGCCTGCACCTGCCGTGGGGCAGGACGTTCGAGATCGACCTCACGACCCGCGACCGACCGGACGGAGACCCGGCATGATCCACACCGCTGACGTGGCGGTCGTCGGCGGCGGGCTGGGTGGCGTCGCCGCCGCGCTCGCCGCCGCCGAGACCGGCGCGACCGTCGTCCTGACGGCAGAAGAACCCGTCGTCGGCGGCCAGGTGACCGCGCAGGCCACGAGCCCGCTCGACGAGCACCCGCTGATCGAGACCACGGGTGCGCCGGGTGCGTACCTGGAGTTCCGACGTCGTGTCCGGGCACGGTACGACGGCCGCGCGAACCCGGGCGGAGGCTGGGTCTCTCGGCTCTGCTTCCCGCCGCAGGTCGGCCGCGAGGTCCTCGAGGGGATGCTCGCGCCGCACGTCGACGCCGGGCGGATCCGGATCCACCTCGGCGCGCGGCCCGTCGCCGTGCGCACCCGGACGGGGGACGACGGCGCGGAGCAGGTCGTCGCCGTCTGCCTCGACGTCGCCGGCGAGGACCTGGAGGTCCGGGCGGACGTGGTGGTCGACGCGACCGAGCTGGGCGACGTGCTCGCCCTCGCCGGGGCCGACGTCGTCGTCGGGTCGGAGGGGCAGGACGCCTTCGGCGAGCCGCACGCCCTGCCCGGGGCGGGTGACCCGCGCGCGGAGCAGTCGGTCACGTGGGTGGCCGGTCTGCGGCTGACGGACACGCCGGCGGAACCCGTGGCGGCGCCGGCGTCGTACGCCGAGCTGGAGGCGCGCGGTGCGTTCGGGCTCGACATCCCCGGGTGGGACGGGACCACGCACCGCTACCGCATGTTCGAGGACGGCCCGACGGGGAACCCGCCGTTCTGGACCTACCGCCGCGTCCACGACGCGTCGGTGCTCGGTGGCGACGACGCGATCGTCCTGAACTGGGCCTCCAACGACTACGCCGGGGCGGGCGTCGTCGCTGACCCCGAGACGGCCGCCCGCGAGGCGCGCGAGCTGACCCTGGCGTTCGTGCACTGGCTGCAGACCGCCGCGCCGCGGGACGGCGGGGGGCACGGCTATCCCGAGCTCGTCCTCGCGCCCGACGTCACGGGGACCGACGACGGTCTGGCGACGGCGCCGTACGTGCGCGAGTCCCGACGGCTCGCCTCGAGCCGCCCGGTGACGGAGAACGACATCGCACCGCGGGACGGCGCCGCGCGCTCGACGCGGTACGAGGACTCGGTCGGCACGGCCTGGTACCACGCCGACCTCCACCCGCGCGTCGGCCACCCGGAGCCCGTCTACGCGCCGACCGCACCCTTCCAGGTGCCCGCACGCGCGCTCGTGCCCGAACCAGGGCGCGGGCCGGTGAACCTCCTGGCGGGCGCCAAGAACCTGGCGGCGACCCAGGTCGCCGCTGCCGCGTACCGGGTCCACCCCGGGGAGTGGTCCGTCGGAGAGGCGGCCGGCGTGATCGCTGCGCACGCGGTGCGGACCGGGACGAGTCCCGGCGCCCTTCTGGGGAGGAGCGCCGGGATTCGTACGGTCCAGTCGACCCTGCTCGACCGGGGGACGGCCCTGGCGTGGGCCGAGGACCTGCCCGTCGACCACCCGGCGTTCCGGGCGGGCCAGCGTGCGATCCTCGGCGGTGCCCTGCGCGGCGACCGGGCGTCGACGCTCGCCGTCCGCCCCGACGAACCCGTCGACGACGAGGAGCGCGCTGCGATCGCGCTCGCGTTCGGGCTCGACGACCTTCCCCTCGGCCGCACGTGGGCCGAGTCCGTCCTCGCTGCCGACGCAGCGGTCCCGACCATGCTTCAGGAGACCCGATGAACCGCCCAGCCCTCGACGAGCGGCGCCTGCGCGTGCTCGACGCGCTCCGGGGCCGCCTCGTCGTCTCCTGCCAGGCACGGGACGGCGAGCCGCTGCACGGCCCGCTGCACATGCGCGCGATGGCGCTCTCGGCGCTGGCCGGCGGCGCGTCCGGCCTGCGGCTCGAGGGGCCGGACGACGTCGCCGCCGTCCGTGCCGTGACCACGGTGCCCGTGATCGGACTGTGGAAGATCGGCAGCGAAGGGGCGTACATCACCCCCACGATGGAGTCCGTACGCGCCGTCGCCTCGGCCGGGGCCGACGTGGTCGCGGTGGACGGGACCGGCCGTGCCCGGCCCGACGGCAGCACCCTCGCGGACGTCGTCCGCGAGATGCACCAGATCGGGGTCCTCGTGATGGCAGACGTCGCCTCGGTCGACCAGGGTGTCGCGGCCCAGGAGGCCGGGGCCGACCTCGTCGGGTCGACGCTCTCCGGGTACGTCGGCGACGACGCACCCCCGGTCGGCCCGGACCTCCCGCTCGTGGGCGCGCTGGCGTCCGCGCTCTCGGTCCCCGTGGTCGCCGAGGGGCGGATCTCCACGCCGGAGCACGCCCGGGAGGCGCTCGCGCTCGGTGCGACGACCGTCGTCGTCGGGGGTGCCATCACCCGCCCTGCTGCCATCACCGAACGGTTCGTCGCCGCGCTCGACGCCCGTCCCGCCACGACCGACACCTCGGAGGTAGCCCGATGACCCCCCGCACCCACGTCGTGACCCACGTGCACTGGGACCGGGAGTGGTACCGACCCTTCGAGGGCTACCGGTCCAGGCTCGTCGAGCTTGCCGAGCGCATCTGCGACGACGTCGGGTCGGGGACGCTCGCGTCGTTCCACCTCGACGGGCAGACCGTGACGCTCGACGACGTCGCCGCCGTCCGACCGGACGTGGCGGACCGGCTCCGCTGCCTGGTCGAGGACGGCCGCGTGACGATCGGTCCGTGGCACGTGCTGGCGGACAACCAGCTGGTCTCGGCGGAGAACCTCGTCCGCAACCTGCTTCTCGCGCGCCGGGCGTGCGGCCGCACGAGCTCGATCGGCTACTCGCCGGACGCGTTCGGCCACCCCGCCGACCTGCCGCGGATCCTCAACGGCTTTGGCATCGACACCGCCCTCGTGTGGCGCGGCGCCCCGCCGGAGCACGCACGGTTCCGATGGACCGGCCCGGACGGCGCCGAGGTCTTCACCGTCAACCAGGCGTACCACCAGGCCGAGGTGCTCTGGGACGCCGAGACCGCGGCGCAGGCGGTGGGCACGTTCGTCGAGAACGAGCGACGCCGACTGCCCGACGGGCCGTGGCTGCTGCTCAACGGCGGGGACCACCTTGCGCCGGTGCCCCCGAGCCGTCGGTCCGACGCGCTCGCGGCCGCCGAGTCGGCGACAGGAACCGCCGTGGTGGAGTCGACCCTGTCCGACTTCTTCAGCGAGGCGCGCCGGGCCGTCGCCGATCTGCCGGTGGTCGACGGGGAGCTGCGGCACCTCGGCGACCGCCTGACGTTCCTGCTGCCGGGCACCCTGTCCGCGCGTGGCTACGTCAAGGCGCTCAACGACCGCGCGCAGGTGCTGCTCGAGCGCTTCGTCGAACCCGCCCTGGTGCGGTCCTCGGAGGCTGCGCACCACGACCTGCTCGCCCACGCGTGGGACCTCCTGGTGAAGAACGCACCGCACGACTCCATCTGCGGCTGCTCCGTGGACGAGGTGCACAGGGAGACGACGGTGCGCGCCGAGCGGGTGCTGGAGATCGGCGACCAGCTGGTGCGGAGGGTCGGGCTGCACGACGGCGCCGACCTCCGTGGCCGAGGAAAGCTCGCGCACGACACCGTGGACGTCCTTGTCACGTCGGGCGACGGCGACGACGCCGACGGGATCGTGGAGGTCGACGTCACGACCGCCCCGGAACGGGTCGTGACCGGCCTGCTGGACCCCGACGGCCGACCGGTCGCCGTCGAGGCCGTCGAGCTCGGTCCCGACCAGTGGTTCGAGGCGGACCTCGACCTGATGCCCGACACGTTGCGCGGTGCCCGCCACCGCCTCGCCTTCGTCGCGCAGGCGGTGCCGGCCCTCGGGTCGGCCGTGTACACCGTCGTCCTCGGCGACCGCGCCACGTGCGCGCCGTCGACGTCGTCGGGGCGGACGGCCACGGTCGGTGGGCGTGTGCTCACCGTCGCGGACGACGCGTCCCTGACGCTGACCGACGCCGACGGGCATACCGTGTCCGGGCTCGGCCTCCTGCGGGACGGCGGCGACCGCGGCGACTCGTACAACTACGACCCGCCGCTCGAAGACCTTGAGGTCGTGCCGCGCGTCATCGACGTCCGGGTCCACGAGTCGGCCGTGCGCACCGTCCTGGAGATCGACGCCGCCCTGGCGACGCCCCAGGGCCTCACGCCGGACCGGGACGCCCGCTCGGCGACCGTCGTCGAGACCCCCCTGCGCGTCCGGATCGAGGCGTGGGCGCACGAGCAGACCCTGCGGTGGACGGTCCGCCTGGACAACCGGGCGGACGACCACCGGCTGCGGTGGCACGTCCCGGTGGCCGGGAGCCCGACGTCCTGGTCCGCGGACACGCACTGGTCGGTCCAGACCCGTCCCTTCACGCCGGTCCTCGGCGAGCTCCCGTCGGAGCCCGGTCTGGAGGCGGCGTGCGGGACCTCGCCCGCGCACACGTTCGCCACAGCAGGGGACGGCCCCGGACGCGTCGCCGTGCTCCTCGACGCGCTGCCCGAGGTCCAAGGGGTCGTCGAGGGTGGGTCCTCGCTCGCGGTGACCCTGCTGCGGTCGGTCGGCTGGCTCTCCCGGTTCGACCTCCGGTCCCGCACGACCGGGGCCGGCCCCGCGTTCGAGGTCGCCGAGGCGCAGAGCCACGGGCCGCGCGAGGTCCGACTCGCCCTCCGCCTGGGCGACGACGCGGCGGTGGACCTCGCCGTCCACGCCGCCCGGCACCACGTCCCGTTCCGCGCCGAGCAGGTGCGGACGGCGGTCGCCTGGCGGCGCACCCCGGAGCGAACGATGCCGCGGGTCGCCGGGGCGCTCGTCTCCGCCTTCAAGCGCGCGGAGTCCGGCGACGGCGCGGTCCTGCGTGTCGCCAACCCGCTCGACGTCGACGCCGACGTGCGGATCGACCTTCCGTCCTGGGTCCGCACGACCCGCGACGTCCGCCTGGACGAGTCGGCGCTCGCCGATCCGGTCCAGGTCGAGGACGGCCGCATCGCGGTCGTCCTGCGTCCCTCCGAGGTCCGCTCCTGGCACCTCGGGCACTGACGCCGCGGCGGACGACGGTGTCCGTCGCGGTCACCTTCCGGGGGAGAGGCCCTCGATGACGAGAGGATCAACGATGACCGAGAGTCGACGACTGTGGCGCGCCCGCACGGGGGTGGTCTCTGCCCTCCTGGGCAGCCTCCTCGCCGCGGGCGTGGTGGCGCTCCCTGCGGGCGCGGTGACCTCTGACGGCACGCCGGAGGTCGGCGACGTCGCCGTCACGGCCGGCGGGACCGAGCTCGCCGTGAGCGCCGTCGACCCGCCGAGCAGGACCTCGGGCGCCGTCGCGGTGTACACCCCGGCGTTCGGGACCGCGACCAACACGAACCCGTGGGGCGCAGAGGCCGTCCTCGTGCCCACGGACGAGGTCGGGGCGTGGGAGGTGAGCAGCGTGTGCACGGCGCTCTCGACCTGCGCGGACCCGTCCTGGCGTGCGGGGGGCAACGAGATCCCGGCCGACGGTCTCGTCCTGTCCGTCTCGCCGGGTGGCTCGCCCGACGTCCGGGCGATCCTGCGCGACGAGGTGAGCGCGGGCGACGTCGTCCGCTTCGAGGAGGTGGTCAGCCGCAGCGCCACGACGACGGTCGACGTCGTCGACCCCAGCGCGGAGAACAACCCACCCGGGGTCGACCCGGCCAGCGGTGAGTGCTACCCGGGCTGCCGCGGTGCCGAGCAGCTCGTCGTCTACACGGGCGGCTCGGGTCGGACGCAGACCGGGACCAACGACTACGGCTTCGAGGTGCGCGTCGTCGACGGGATCGTCGTCGGTGCCGGGGGCAACGACAGCGAGATCCCGGCCGACGGGACGGTCCTCTCCGGCCACGGGTCACGCGGCACCTGGCTCCAGGCGAACGCTCCGGTCGGCGCGGCGGTCGTCCTCGACGGGGACGAGCTGACGGTCACCGTGGACGAGCGTGCCGCGATCTACGGTGCCGAGCAGGCGGTTCTCGCCGCAGGCACGGCGATCGACGACGCGAACGCGTCCTGCGTCATGTTCTCCGAGGCGGAGGCCGCAGCGGATCTCGCCGACGCCGAGACGCTGCTCGCGGACGCCCGGGAGGCCGCGGCAGCATCGGACGCCGCAGCCGCCACCGAGCTCGCCGACCGTGCGTCGTCGAGCGCCGCGACCGCGCGGTACCGCACCGCGGAGTCCCGCGCGGCCGAGGGGCGCGGGGTCTGGGTGCGACCGGAGGAGACGACGCCCGCGCAGATCCGGACGACGCTCGACCGGATCGACGCCTCGGGCTTCAACATCGTGTTCCTCGAGTCGATCTTCCAGGGGACCACGATCTACCCGTCCGCCGTCGCCGCCGAGGCGGGGGTCGCTGCGCAGCGGCCCTCGATGGTCGGGTTCGACCCGCTGCAGGTGTGGATCGAGGAGGCGCACGCCCGCGGGATCGAGCTGCACCCGTGGGTCCACAGCTTCTACGTCGGGTCCGACGCGGCCACCGACGGGCCCGGACCGGTGCTCAGCGTCCACCCCGAGTGGGCCGCGGTCGAACGTGAGGACGTGGGTGCCACGAGCCCGATGCCGTCGTCGCGGGAGCCGGGCTACTACTTCCTCGACGCCGCGATCCCCGAGGCCCGGCAGTACGTCACGGACCTCCTGGCCGAGCTGATGGGGATCTACGACGTCGACGGTGTGCACCTCGACTACATCCGCTACCCGGTCTCCCTCCCGTGGGAGACGGCCGGATTCTCGTACAGCGACTACTCGCGCTCGGCGTTCGAGGCCGAGTTCGGCGTCGACCCGTACGAGCTCTCGCCCGACGACGACGCGTGGGCAGACTGGAACGCCTGGCGCGAGGAGAACGTCACGTCGTTCGTGCGCGGCGTGCGTGAGCTGCAGCAGTCCGAGGCTCCGGACGTCCAGCTCTCGGCCGCCGTCTTCGCGAACCCCTCGGACGGGCTGGAGAAGAAGTTCCAGAACTGGGGCGCGTGGGCCGACGAGGGGCTCGTCGACTTCCTCACCGGGATGACGTTCGGGACGTCGGCGGACTCCGTCGGCGCGGACACCCTCGCCATGCGGGAGCGGGTCACCAACGAGAACCTGCTCTACACCGCGACGTACGGCCCGTTCCGGGGCTCGACGCCGCAGACGATGCTGGACCAGGTCGCGTCGGTGGTCGACGCGGGCTCGGACGGGGCGGCGCTGTTCGCCTACAACCAGCTCACCGACGAGCAGGCGGCGGCGCTGGCCGACGGGCCGTTCCGCACCGATGCCGTCGTGCCGCACGCCGACCGGGTCGGTGCCACGGTCGTCGGCCTCGACGCGCTGCGGGAGCGAGTCGCGGGGGCGCGGGACGCCTGCGTCGACAAGGGCACGTCGTCGTCGGTCGACGCCCAGCTCAAGAACGCGGCGAAGTTCCTCGACTCGGGCAAGGTCTCGCACGCGCAGCGAGCGCTCGACAAGGCGGCTGACCGGATCGGCCGGGCCGACGTGTCAGAGCCAGGCGCGGCGGTCTTCGTCGACGACGTCGAGCGTGACCTCGCGATGTACGGTCGCTGGCTCGACCAGGTCGGCTGACCCGACCGACGCGTTCGACACGGCCGGCCGCACCGGGACCCCCGGCGCGGCCGGCTATGCGCGGTAGGCGACGATCGCGACGTCGTCGTGCGCGCCGTCGGGCAGCAGGGCCGCCAGGAGCCGGTCGGGAATCGTCTCGACGGGTCCCGAGCAGATTGGCACCGCGGCGGCTGCGAGGCGTTCGAGTCCCGCGACCAGCGACTCGTCCCGGCGTTCGACGAGTCCGTCCGTGTAGAGGATCACCGTGTCGCCCGGGCCCAGCCCGACCTGGGCCTCCGTGCGCTCGCCGCCGAGCGTCAGCGGCATGCCGCGGGCCTCGTCGAGCCAGCGGAAGGTGCCGTCGGGACGGACGAGAAGCGCGGGCGGGTGGCCCGCGCTCGAGTAGACGAGCGTGCGCGCCGCCGGGTCCACAACGCCGCAGAACACCGTGGCGTACTCGGCGCCGGCGAGCGACGCGGCGTAGCGGTCGAGGATCGTGAGCGTCCGGGCAGGGGCCGTGGCGTTGTGGAGCGCGGCGCTCCCGGCGCTGGAGAGCCGGCCCATCCGGGTGGCGGCGTCCAGGCCCTGCCCCACGCAGTCGCCCACGACGAGCGCCGAGGTGCCGTCCTCACGCTCGACGACGTCGAACCAGTCGCCGCCGACCGACAGCCGGCGGTCGGCCGGACGGTAGCGGGTCTGCCAGCGCGGCGACGCCAGCGGGGTCGGGGCCATCGCATCCTGGAGGGCGTTGCCGACGGAGAGCGCGCGGGTCAGCTCGCGCTGCAGGGCGTCGGCGCGGACGAGCGCCGTGCCCGTGGTGCGGGCGAGGAGCGCGAGGAACTCCCACTGCCCGGCGTCGAACGGCCGTCGCTCGTTCCCGGTGATCGTCACGCTGCCGACCAGGCGGTTGTCACCGGTCGTCGAGAGCGGGTGGACGGCCGTGTAGCCCACGCGCTGCGGGGCGGCGAAGCGGCGGACGAAGTCGCGTGCGGCGGACGTCGCCTCCTCGTCGTGCCCGGGGATCCCGGCGATCAGTACCTCGCCGACGTGGATGCTGACACCCCCGACGTCGGCCGACCCGGCGAGGACGTCGACGGCGGCCTTGGCGAGCGACTCGAGCGCCTCCGTCCCGTGCTGGTGCATCGTCGTCGACAGGGCGTGCAGCGTCTGGAGCCGCCGACTGTCGACGACGTGCTCCGTCGTCTCGGTCGCAATGTCCAGCACCCCGCGGACGGTGCCCGTCTCGTCACGGAGCGGGCTGTAGGAGAACGTGAAGGTTGTCTCCTCCGGGTACCCGGACCGGTTCATCAGCAGGGGGAAGTCCTCGTCCCAGGTGGGCTGCCCGGAGCGCATCACCGTCTCGAAGAGCGGCCCGATCTCGTTCCAGACCCCGCCCCAGAGCTCGGCGGCAGGAGCGCCCATCGCGCGCGGGTGCAGGTCCGAGCCGAGCATGGGCCGATAGCCGTCGTTGTAGATCATCGTCAGCTCGGGGCCCCACGTGACGAGGACCGCGAAGCGGGTGGTGAAGCAGATCTCGACGGCGGCGCGCAGCCCGGCCGGCCAGGTGTCCGGCGGGCCGAGCGGAGTGGCGGCCCAGTCGGTCGCGCAGGCGAGGTCACCCGTGTCGCTGCCTGCGGCGACGGCGTCGAACCAAGATGTCATGTGCTCAGAATAGGTTCCCCGAGGGCGTGCAGGCGCCAGGATGCCTGGAATCGCAACGCTGTGAGGGAGTCTTCAGCTGCAGCATCCGCCGCCGCAGCAACCGCCGTCGGCGTTCGCTGCGGCGGCGGCCGCGACGAGCGGGAGGGTGGCGGTGGCGGCGCCGCCGCCGAAGAGGCGCTGGGCCTCGCGGCTCGCCGCGTGCTCCGCCGACTGGGCGGCCTCGGCGTTCTCCTGGACGGCGAACGACGCAAGCTGGTACCCCGACTCGTCGATCGCGCCGCGCAGCTCGGCCTCGTCGAGCGGGTCGTCCGAGGTCACGGTCACGCTCGACGTCGCCCCGGAGCGGAGCTGGACGAGGACGTTCTCGACGCCGCGGACCTGGGTGATGTCGGAGGTGATGCCTTCGACGCAGGATCCGCAGGTCATGCCGTTGATACCGAGCGTGGTGACAGTGGTCATGAGGGCTCCTTCGGTGGGTGTGTCAGCTGCGGACGAGGCGCGCGATGGCCTCGGAGGCCTCGGCGACCTTGGCGGCGCCCTCGTCGTCGGAGGACCGGGCGGCCTCGACGACGCAGTGGCCGAGGTGGTCGCCGACGAGACCGATGCTCACCGCCTGAAGCGCCTTGGTCACCGCCGAGACCTGGGTGAGGATGTCGATGCAGTAGGTGTCGTCCTCGATCATCCGGGCGATGCCGCGCACCTGGCCCTCGATGCGGCGCATGCGACGCAGGTACGCGTCCTTGTCGGACGTGTACCCGTGCGGCGGCTCGGGAGCGGTCGGCTGAGAGGTCTCGGGCGTGGTCACGATGTCCTTCGTGGGCAGGGGTGCTGTGCGCCTCCCACGATACCGCTCGCGATCGGGAAAAGATACCCATGAGGGGTATTCTCCCGTGGTGGCGTTCTGTTGAGAACGTGCGGAATCCGGGAACCAGGCGCGCCGCTAGTCGGCGACGTGCGCCGCCCGGGAGTGCGCGGTCTGCCGGGCGTGGGCCTGTGCGGCGAAGGCGGCGGCCTCGGCGTCCCGCGTCACGGACGCCTCGACCACGGTGAACCCGGCGTCGCGCGCGGCGTGCCGCAGCTTGGCCACGTTGAGCATCTCCAGGGTGACGACGCTGACCCGGGCGGGAGCGTCAGGGACGAGCTCGACCATGACGTCTCTCACCTCGGGGTGCTCGCGCAGTGCCGCCTGGACGCGCGCCACCTCGTCGACACCGGTGATTCCCTCGACCCGCAGCTCCGTCACGGTGGACATCGACCCCACACCCTTCCTCAGTGCCGTGCGGCGGGACCTGCCGCACCGAACCACCGTATTACTCCACCCCGTCCGACGCTCGGCGCGCGCCGCGCAGGCGCGGGACCGGCACGATCCGCCATGATGGGACGGCGGCCGGGTCGGCCGCTCGGAGCTGAAGGAGAAGGCATGACGTACATGGCGGCAGGCGGGACCAACTTCGCGGGCCTCGCACGGCAGATCTGGTACTGGCCGGTCATTCGTGGCGTCATCATGGTGCTCTTCGGTCTCGTCGCGCTCTTCGCGCCGCTCGAAACACCGCCCGCGCTTGTCCAGGTCTTCGGGATCTTCGTGATCGTCGACGGGATCGCGAGCCTGATCGACGGGATCCGGCGCCGCGGGACCGGCGTCGGGAGCCTCAACACGGGGATGGGGGTCGTCGCGATCGGGTTCGGCCTCGTATTGCTGTTCCTCCCCGAGATCACGCTCGGCATCGTCCTGATCCTCATCGCCCTCTGGGCCTTCATCATCGGCGTCTTCCAGCTGATCGCCAGCCTGGGGATGCGCCGCCGCGCCGGGGCGTCGTGGGTCTGGGGGACGATCAGCGGCATCCTGCTCATCGCGCTCGCGATCGTGTGCGTGGTGAACCCCGAGACGACGCTGGCCGTGATGACGCTGATCATCGGCGCGTTCGCCGTCGCGGTCGGCATCGCGATGATCGCGCTCGGCTTCCGGATGCGGAAGCTCGGGGACGACGGCCCTCAGGGGCCTGCGGCGAAGTCCGGCCCGGGTGAAGTGATCGAGGGCGAGATCATCGAGGGCTGAGTCAGCCCTGCGGTGTCTCCCACGCGAAGGGCCCGGTGTACTTGGCCGGGTCCTCCGTGCTGGGAAGGCTCGGCGCGAATAGCGCCTCGAGCACCATCCGCTCCATCCCGGCGTTGTCCGCGGGCCAGACGGGGTCGGGCATCGGCTCGCGCACCATCTCGGCGGCGACGAGGACGTCGAACGGCGCGCCTTCGGGGCGGAACGAGCCCACGGCGCCGAACACCGCACCCGGAAGCACCGCGACCTCCGAGCCGGTGAGGTCCCCCGTCAGCCCGGAGATGTCACGTGCCGTGTAGTTCATGAACGCGACGAGCCATCGGATGCCCGGAACGGCCGCGACCAGCTGGGGGTCCGACGTCGTCGGCGTCGCGGCCGTGATCATGAACCCGGGCGCAGGAGGCCCGTCCTCGGCCGTCAGCGCCCGGTACGTGGGGCGGCCGTAGGGCGGCTGGGCGAGGATCGTCCTGGCGAGGTCGTGCGGCGTCGGCGCTGTCACGCCGATCAGAATGCCACGCAGGCAGGGTGCGTGTCAGCCCCCTGTCAGCACTGTGAGACAACTTCAGGCTTTGGCCTCCGCGGCGGCCCGGGCGGCACCCGGCAGGGCCGCCAGGATCCGGTCGATCGCCGCGTCGTCGTGCGCCGCGCTGACGAACCACGCCTCGAAGACCGACGGCGGGAGGTTCACCCCGGCGTCCAGCATCGCGTGGAACAGGGCGCGGTAGCGGAACGTCTCCTGCGACTGGGCGGTTGCGTAGTCGCGGACACCGTCGACGACGGTCGGGCCGTAGAACGCGGAGAAGAGCGATCCCGCCCGCTGGATCACGTGCGGGACGCCCTCGGCGGCCAACGCCTCGCCGAGCGCGCGGGCGAGGATCGAGGAGACCTCCTCGACGCGGGCGTAGACGGCGTCGTCGGCGAGCCGGAGGGTCGCCAGGCCCGCGGCGACGGCCACCGGGTTCCCGGAGAGCGTGCCCGCCTGGTACACCGGCCCCGTGGGGGCCAGGTGGTCCATCACCGCGGCGGAGCCGCCCAGGGCGGCGATCGGCATACCGCCGCCGACGACCTTGCCGAACGTGAAGATGTCCGGGGTGTACGCCGGGCCGCCCGCCGGTGACGGGGAGATCGAGTTCTCGTAGCCCCACCAGCCCGACGGCCCCACGCGGAACCCCGTGAGCACCTCGTCCATGATCATCAGGGCGCCGTGCTCGGCCGTGATCCGGCGGAGCCCCTCGTTGAAGCCCGGCTCGGGTGGGACGACCCCCATGTTCGCGGGGCTCGCCTCGGTGATGACCGCGGCGATCTCGTGACCACGCGTGGCGAAGGCCTCCTCGACGGCGGCCAGGTCGTTGTACGGCAGCACGAGCGTCTCGGCAGCGCTGGCCGCGGTGACGCCCGCCGACCCGGGGAGCGCGAGGGTCGCGACGCCCGAACCGGCCTCGGCGAGCAGCGAGTCCACGTGCCCGTGGTAGCAGCCGGCGAACTTGATGATCAGCGAGCGGCCCGTGTACCCGCGGGCGAGACGCACCGCCGTCATGGTCGCCTCGGTGCCCGTCGAGACGAGGCGCACGCGCTCGGCGGCGGGGACCCGGCGACGGATCTCCTCCCCGAGCTCGGCCTCGGCCACCGTCGGTGCACCGAACGAGAGCCCGCGCGCCGCCGCCTCCTGGACGGCAGCGACGACCTCGGGGTGCGCGTGCCCCAGCAGCGCGGGGCCCCACGAGCACACCAGGTCCGCGTAGTCGCGCCCCTCCACGTCCGTCACCCAGGGACCGCTCGCCGAGACGAGGAACCGGGGGTCGCCGCCGACGGAGCCGTAGGCGCGGACCGGGGAGTTCACCCCGCCCGGGAGCACCGCCTGCGCGCGCGTGAACGCCGAGTGGTTGTCGGAGGAGGACATCGCCGCCGCGGTCGCGGCAGCCAGTGCAGCGGTGGGTTCGGTCATGGGGCCATTGTCCGTCCGGTGGGGCGTCGTTGTCGAAGCGGTGACTCCGGGCCGGTCCGGCGTCGACCCGCAGCCGTCGCCTACGCGCGGATCCAGTCCGCGGCCTCGAGAGCCCAGTAGGTCAGCACGATCGACGCGCCGGCGCGTCGAATGCCCACCAGCGACTCCAGGACGGCGCTCCGACGGTCGATCCACCCGTGCGCCGCCGCCGCCTCGATCATCGCGTACTCGCCCGAGACCTGATACGCGGCGACGGGGACGTCCGAGCGTGCCGCGACGTCGGCGAGCACGTCCAGGTACGAGCCCGCGGGTTTGACCATGACGAGGTCCGCGCCCTCGGCCAGGTCGAGATCCGCCTCGCGCAGCCCTTCACGGCCGTTGCCCGCGTCCATCTGGTAGGTGCGCCGGTCACCCGTCAGCGACGAGTCGACCGCCTCGCGGAACGGGCCGTAGAAGGCGCTGGCGTACTTCGCGGAGTAGGCGAGGATGCTGACGTCCGTGAACCCGGCGGCGTCGAGCGCCTCGCGGATCACGGCGACCTGACCGTCCATCATTCCCGACGGCGCGACGACGTCGGCACCGGCTCGCGTCTGGGCGACGGCCAGTGCGGCGTACCGGTCGAGGGTGGCGTCGTTGTCGACCCGGCCCGCGTCGTCGAGCACGCCGCAGTGGCCGTGGTCGGTGAACTCGTCCAGGCAGGTGTCGGCCATGACGACGACGCCCGTCCCGCCGGCGGCGACGGCCTCGTCGGAGACGCGGCGCGCGATGCGGACACCGCGGTTGAGGATGCCGTCCGGGTCGTCGCCCGCGCTGCCCGTCGCGTCCTTGTGGGCCGGGATGCCGAAGAGCATGACCCCCGCGATTCCCGCGGCGCACGCGGCGCGGACGGCGTCGGCCAGCGTCGCCTCGGTGTGCTGCACCTGGCCGGGCATCGACGTGATCGGCTGCGGCGCGTCGAGGTCCTCGCGGACGAAGAGCGGGAGCACGAGGTCGGCCGGGTGCAGCCGGGTCTCGGCCACCATCCGGCGCATCGCGGGGGTGGTGCGCAGACGGCGCGGGCGATCGATCACAGTTCCTCCTGCGGTGTCAGGTGCGGCGTGCGGACCGGAAGGACCTCGTCCTCCGGCGCGAGGGCGGTGTCGCCGTGCTCCGGGGTGTCGGCCGCGAGCCGTGCCGCGATCACGTCGAGCACGGCGGCCTCCAGTCCGTCGTCGTCGGCGCTCGCCGCCACCTCGTCCACACGCACGTGGACGTCGCGGGCGGCGCGTGCCGTCGGCTCTCCTATTGTCACCCCGGCCACGCAGGCGTGGGGTCCCAGCTGGGAGGCCACCTCGCGGGCGACCGAGCCCGACGTCAGCACCACGACGTCGACGTCCCCGGCTTGCCAGGCCTCGGCGGCCTCCCGCGAGACCGGGTGCGCGACGGTGCGGTAGACCGTGACGACGTGCGGGTCGAAGCCTCGCTCGCGCAGCCCGACGGCGGCCGTCGGCGTCGCGAGGTCTCCGAGCGGGAGAAGGACGCTCGGCGCCACCGTCGCGTCTGCCTGGTCCGCGTGGTCGCCCGGCTCGCCGGGCAGTTCGGCCGCGAGCGCCGCTCCCGACGCCTCCGTCGGCCGGAACGCCACCTCGACCCCGGTCGCCTCCAGCGCGCGGGCGGTCGCGCGGCCCACCGCCGCCCACCGGACGGGTATCTCCGCCAGGGTCGTCGCCTGCCGGGCGGCGGCCGCCACGAGCTCGTCGATCGCGTTGACCGACGTCACCGCCACCCACCGGAACCCGCCCTCGCGGAGACGCGTGACGGCGTCGTCGACCGGCGCGGTGTCCTCGATCGGAGCCCGGGAGATCACGGCACTGACGATCACGCGGGCCCCGCGGGCCTGCAGCCGGTCCGTGAGCGCCGCGGCCCGGGACGGCGAGCGCGGGATCAGTACGGTCACGCCGTCGAGACGGTCGGGGCTCAGCTCGGTCACGCGGCCACTCTTCCGTGCGCCCGGTGCCGACGTCGCGGGCGCTCACACCGTGGGCGCGTCGTCTCGCGACGTCCGGAGGCGTGCACGTCAGCCTCGGGGACCGAGCTCGGCGAGCTCCGCCGCTCCCGCGGCGAGGAGCTCCCGGGCGAGGTCGGCGCCGAGGCGGGCCGCGGCGTCGTGCGCGGCGGTGCGATGCGCCGTGGTGTCCGTCGGCAGGGTCACGGAGGCCGAGCGCGCGAGGCGCTGCGTGCCGTCCGTGCGCACCACGGCCGAGGCGAGGTGCAGGGTGTCGCCGTCGAGGGTGCCGAGCGCGCCGACCGGCGCGGCGCAGCCTGCCTCCAGCGTGCCGAGCAGGGCACGCTCGGCGGTCACCGCGAGCTTCGTGGCGCGGTCGTCGAGAGCCTCGAGCGCGGTGGCGAGTCCGGCGTCGGCCAGCACGTCGGTGCGGACCTCGACCGCGAGCGCCCCCTGGCCCGGGGCGGGCAGGACGTCCGGGGCGTCGAGGAACTCGGTGACGACGTCCGCGCGTCCCGTGCGGCGCAGACCCGCGGCGGCGAGCACCACGGCGTCGAGGTCGGCGTCCGGCCCCTGCGCGCGGGCGAGCCGCGTCTCGATGTTGCCGCGGATGTCGACGATCGTGAGGTCGGGCCGCAGCGCGAGCAGCTGCGCGGCGCGGCGGGGTGAGCCGGTGCCGACCCGGGCGCCGTCAGGGAGCGTGGCGAGGTCGAGCCCGTCCCGGGCGCAGAGGGCATCGCGATGGTCCTCGCGCGGCGGAGTGACGACGTGCAGCCCGTCGACGCCCTGGGTGGGCAGGTCCTTCAGGGAGTGCACGGCGACCTCGACCCGGCCGTCGAGCAGCGCGGCACGGATCGCCGTGACGAACACGCCGGTGCCGCCCATCTGCGCCAGGGGGCCGGTCAGCACGTCACCGTCGGTGCGGATCCGCTCCAGCGCGACCTCGCGGCCGGTGAGCTCGCGGAGTCGCTCGGCGACGTGCCCGGACTGGGTGATGGCGAGGGTCGAGCCTCGGGTTCCGACGCGCAGAGTCACGGTGTCAGTATCTCGCGCGGTCCGGGGCGCGTCGACCCGCTGGCCGGTGCCGAGCGTCACGTTCTGTCGCGGTCCCGCTGCCGAGCGGCACGTTGTGGTCCTCATGGGCTCCGGTTCACGACCAGGACGTGCCACTCGGGGCGCCGCGAGGGCCAGGACGTGCCGATCTGCGTACCGACCGCGCAGCCCCCGGGCCGTCACTCGGCGAGCAGCCGGTCCGCCGCCTCGTCCGCGTGCGCCACGACGTTCGCCAGCCCGGTGCCAGCGAGCCACGACCCGGTCACGACGAGCCCGCTGATCGCGTCGACGCGACCCGCGTACGCCGAGACAGCCTCCCGGTATCCCGGGGTGGGCGGCGGCAGGGTGCCCTTCCACCGGGTCTTGAGCCGTCCCTCGACGACGTCGTGCTTGGTCAGGTCGGTGCCGAGCAGGATCGAGGCGTCGGAGGCTGCCTCCTCGACGGTCACCTTGGGCGTGCGGGTGCCCAGCCGGCCGTAGGAGAGTCGGACGACGTGGCGGCCTTCGCCGAACGTCTCGCGGACCCGCTCGGCGAGCCACGGCCACTTCGCGGTCGCGTGCGTGAGCGCCTTCGCACGGGGCTCGCCGGAGCCGAGTGCCGCGGTGCTGGCCGTCTCCGGCAGGCCTCCTGCGGGTGGGGCGACGAGCACGCCGGTGCCGCGCGGTGCGTCGTCGAGAGCCGGAGCGTTGACGAGCAGGCTGACCAGCCGGATGTCGGTGCCCTTCGGCCGTTGCGGGCCCGCTCCGAGCACACGCTCGGCGACACCCGGGGTCGTCACGACGAGCCGCGGGGTGCGGATCCTTCCCGCACCGGCGAGGCTCAGCACCCACCGCTCGTGGTGGTCCCGGGAGACGTCGATGACGTCGGCGTCGGTCTGGATGGTGCCCCCGGCGGCGGTGATCGCGTCGACGAGCGCCCTGACGAGCAGGTGCATCCCACCGACGACGCCGCGGACTGCGGACCCTGCCGGGGCGGCGGCCCGCAGCGACGCCACGGCCTTGCCGAGCGACTCCTCGCGCCAGTAGGCCTCGAGCAACCCTGGTGCGACCGCGTCGACGTCGAGAGCGGACAACGGTGCGGAGTGCACGCCGGTGGCGACCGGGGCCACGAGCCGGTCGGTCACGCGGTCGCCGTAGCGCGAGCGGACGAACGCGTCGAGACTCCGGGTGTCGACGACCTCGGCCGGCATGGTGCGGTCGCGAGCCGCCCGGACGGTGCCCCGCCAGCCGATGGCGCGCCGTACGTCGTCGGCCCCCGGGTTGGCGGGGATACCGAGGATCCCGGCGGCCGGGAGGGGGAAGTCGGTCTCGGGCGTGTGGATCCAGGCCGTCCCGCCGGCGGGTTCGACGACCTCTAGCCCGAGCTCGGACACCAGTGCGCCGATCGCCCGTCCCCGCACGGCGAACGACTCCGCGCCCACGTCGATCTCGGTGCCGGCCTCCGGGCGCCGTCGTGCGGCCGGCCTCGTCAGCGTCCCACCCGCCACCGGGCCGCCGCACCGGCTCTCCGCCTCGACGACGAGCACCCGCAGCCCGCGCTGCGTCAGTCGCAACGCGGTCGTGAGCCCCGCGACCCCCGCGCCCACCACGACGGCGTCCCACACGGTCTCGGCGGGCGGGCGCGGCGAGGGGACGTGGTTCACAGCGAGTGGACGAGCTCGACGACGCGCGTCAGGACGGTCGGGTCGGTCGTCGGGGGGACGCCGTGCCCGAGGTTCACCACGTGTGCGGGCGCGGCCCGGCCGCGTTCGACGACGTCGCGGACGTGGGCCTCGAGCACGGGCCACGGGGCGGTCAGCAGCGCGGGGTTGATGTTCCCCTGCAGCGGGACGTCGCCGCCGAGGATCTCCTCGGCCTCGTCGAGCGGCGTGCGGTGGTCGACTCCGATGACGTCGGCGCCGACCGCGTGCATCGACCGCAGCAGGTGCTCGGTGCCGGTGCCGAAGTGGATGACCTGCACGCCCTGGTCGTGCACGTGCTCGAGCGCACGGGCCGACGACGGCGCTGCGCCCGCCTCGTAGTCGGCGCGCGAGAGGGAGCCGGCCCAGGAGTCGAAGAGCTGCGCGGCGCTGGCCCCGGCCCGCACCTGGGCGCGCAGGAAGGCGCCGGTGACGTCGGCAGCCCACGTCGTCAGCCGCTCCCAGGTCTCGGGGTCGGCGTGCATCAGCGCGCGTGCCGCGAGGTGGTCGCGCGACGGGCGTCCCTCGACGAGATAGGCGGCCAGCGTGAACGGCGCACCGGCGAAGCCGATCAGGGGAGTCTCGCCGAGCGCGTCGACCGTCCGCTCGACGGCTTCCGTGATCGGGGCGAGGGACTCCGGGGTGAGCTCGCGGTCCACGAGGCGCGCGACGTCGTCGGCCGTGCGCCACGCCTGGCCCATGACCGGGCCGACGCCCGGCTCGATCTCGACCTCGACCCCGGCCAGTCGCAGCGGCACGACGATGTCCGAGAAGAAGATGCCCGCGTCCACACCGTGCCGGCGGACCGGCTGCAGTGTGATCTCCGACGCCATCTCCGGGTCCAGGCAGGCGTCGAGCATCTTGGTCCCGGAGCGCAGCTCGCGGTACTCGGGCAGGGACCGTCCGGCCTGTCGCATGAACCAGATCGGCGTCGTTCCAGGCCTGTCGCCGTGGATCGCACGGACCAGTGGGGAACGCGTCGTCGTGCCGGACATCAGGGGGTGGCGCTCGGGAAGACTCACACAAGCGATTCTGCCGTTGATCGTGGCGAATGGTGTAATCGAAGCACTGTGGTGCTGATGTCGATGACGGCGAGCCACCACGACCTCGATCTCGACGCCCTCGAACTCCTCTCGTCCGGAGGGCATCGCGTGGCAGGGTCGGCGGTCCGCTCGTGCGAAGCGATCTCCGGTGCGGTCGTGATCTCGACCTGCAACCGGTTCGAGGTGTACCTGGACCTGACCGGCCAGCACCTGGCCGGTGGCGGGCGGATCACCGACCTCGCCGCAGAACATGCTGCCCGCGAGGTCGCGCAGCTCGTGGCCGAGGCGTCCGGCGTCACGCTCGACGAGACCGTCGGCGCGTTCACCGTGCGGACCGGACGCGACGTCGTCACCCACCTCTTCGACGTGGCCTCTGGCCTCGACTCGATGGTCCTGGGGGAGCGGGAGATCGCCGGCCAGGTGCGCCGGGCCCTCGCCGTCGCGCACGACGCCGGAACCACCTCGGGCCCGCTCGAACGCCTCTTCCAGTCGGCCAGCCGCGCGTCGAAGGACGTCGCCGCCCAGACCCACCTCGGCGCCGACGGGCGCTCCGTCGTGTCCGTCGCGCTCGATCTCGCCGAGCCGTCCGTGCCGCCGTGGCGCGTGGCCCGTGCCGTGATCGTCGGCACCGGTGCGTATGCCGGGGCGTCCGTCGCGGCGCTCCGAGCACGCGGGTGCGCGGACGTGCGGGTCTGGTCGGCCTCCGGACGTGCCCCCGAGTTCGCGGCCGCACGCGGTGTCGAGGCCGCCACCGACCTCGTCTCGGCGCTCGCGGACGCCGACGTGGTGATCTCCTGCTCCGGGACCTCGCGCCGCGGCCCCGGCCCGGGCGACGCCGGCGCGTCGGTCAGCTACCTCGTCCACGCGGCCGCCGTCGTGCAGGCCCGGACCCGGGCGGCAGCCGTCGCCGGTGACGACGCCGACGCCCGCGGGCTCGTGGTCCTCGACCTGGCGCTGCACCGCGACGTCGACCCGGCCATCGCCGACGAGGCCGACGTGCTCCTGCTCGACCTCGCCGCGGTCCGCGCGCACGCGCCGAGCGAGGCGAGCGCGCGGGTGCGGTCCGCGCACCGGATCGTCGGTGCCGCCGTGGAGGACTTCGCCGCGCGGGAGGCCGTCCGCGGTGCCGATGGCGTGATCGTCCGCCTGCGTGAGCGGATCGACGCCGACCTCGAGGCGGAGATCCGGCGCAGCGCCGCGACCTTCAGCTCGGACGCCGACCGCGCCGCGCACGAGCGCTCCCTGCGGCGGTTCGCCGCGACTCTCCTGCACCGGGCGATCGTCCGCGTGCGGACGTCGGTCCGCGACGGCGTGCCGCCCGAGCAGATCACCGTCGAGCGGGTGCTCGAGGACCTCGCGCGCTGACCGTAGGGTGCGGAGGTCAGGCCCGCGGCACGTACAGCACCGCCAGTCCCGGGACAGGGGCCCGCGCGAGCCGGCCGTCGCTGGTGAGGAGCGGGACGTCGAGTGCGAGTGCGAGCGCCACGTAGTGGGCGTCGGCGACCCGGACGGCGTGACGCAGCGCCCAGATTCGCCCGGTGAGCTGTTCCGTCGGGACCCGCTCGACGGGCGCGTCGGTCCAGGCCGCGACCGCGGCATCCGCCTGTGAGCCGTGCAGCATCCCCGCGCGTTCGAGCCGGGCGACCGCGGAGAGCACCTCGGTGTCGATCAGCGCCGGGGCGAGCGGGTCCGTCTCCGTGAGGTGCGCCAGAGCCCCGGCCTGGTGCGGTGAGGGGAGGAGCGCGTCCACGGCGACGCTTGCGTCGACGACGGCACGCCTCATGCCGACGGAGCCGTGTCGGCCGGTGCCTGGTCCGGTGCCGCGGCCGGGCTGTACTCGACCCGGACGTCGTCCAGCGTGCGGTGCAGGTCGAACGCCGGCACCGTCGCGGGAGCCGCTGCCACGCGCGCGGCCCACTCGCGCATCGTCGGGCGCGCGAGGTCCCGCCGCAGCAGGCGTGTCACGTACTCGGACATCGAGACGCCCTCGGCGCGCGCCCGTTCGGCCAGGGCCTCGTGGAGGTCCGGAGGGAGGTTCCGCACCTGGAGCATGCTCATCTCATGAAAGTAGCATGCTCAGCACATGCACGACGCTACCGCGGCGGCACTGCGCGTCGCGTACGGTGACGGCGTGATCAGTGCAGACCACCTCCGCCTCGGCGTCCTCGACATCGGCTCCAACACCGTGCACCTGGCGGTCATGGACGTCGCGCCGGGTGCCCGCCCCGTGCCGTTCGGCGGGGAGCGCGCCGTCGTGCGCCTGATGCGCTATCTCCAGCCCGACGGGTCGATCTCCGACGAGGGGGTGGACGCGCTGCTCTCCGCGGTCGAGCACTCGGTCGCACAGGCCCGGGCCGCAGGCGTCGACGAGCTGATGCCGATGGCGACCTCGGCGCTGCGCGAGGCGGCGAACGGCCCCGAGGTGCTGGCCGCCGTCGGGAACCTCACCGGGGTGCCCGTCCAGGTGCTGGCCGGCACCGAGGAGGCGCGCCTGACGTTCCTGGCCGCGCGCCGGTGGCACGGCTGGGGCGCGGGACGCATCCTCGTGCTCGACATCGGCGGCGGGTCGCTGGAGATCGCCTGCGGCGTCGACGAGGAGCCAGACCTTGTGCACTCCGTCCAGCTGGGCGCCGGCCGGACGACGATGGACTTCCTGCACGACGACCCACCGACGGGCGACCAGCTCAAAGGCCTCAAGCAGCACGTCCGCGACGTGCTGGCCCCGGTCGTCGCGGAGTTCGCGGCCTGCCCGCCCCCGGACCACGTCGTGGCGACGTCAAAGACGTTCCGCTCCCTCGCGCGGCTCTCGGGCATGCTCGTCGACGCGGTCGGGCCCGACGAGAGGTGGCGGATGCGGCGCTCGCAGCTCGCCGACTGGGTGCCGCGGCTGGCACGGCTCGACCCGGACGGCCGCGCGATGCTCCCCGGGATCACCCCCGAGCGCACGTATCAGATCGTCGGGGGCGCCGTCGTCGCGGTCGAGACGATGAAGGCGCTCGGCGTCGACGAGGTCGAGATCTGCCCGTGGGCGCTCCGGGAGGGCGCGATCCTGCGCCGCATCGACCGGCTCTGACGCGCGACGGACGCGGTCGCGGCTTAGCCTGCCGAGGGAGCAGTGTCGCTCCGCATCCACGTCTTGAGGTTTCCGTCATGAGTGTTCCCCGTCGCCGACTCGTCGCTCTTTTGCTGGCTGTGGCCCTGGCGCTCGTCCCCAACGTGGTGGGCGTGGCGCTGGCAGGCCCCGCCGCGGCGGCAACCACCGTCGCGGCTCCCCTCCCGAACAAGACCTACGTGCTCTCGTCCTACTACGGGCCGCGGTGCATGCCGGTCAAGGGTGCCTCGACGTCCCACGCCGGCCAGGACATGGGTGCTGCGTCGGGGACGGACGTGCGGGCGGTGGCCGCAGGGACGGTGACACGCGCAGGCGCGATCGCCGGGTTCGGGCAGTGGGTGGTGATCGACCACACGGTCGACGGCGTGAAGTTCTCCTCGGTCTACGGTCACGTGATCGACGGCGACTCCCGGGTCCGCGTGGGCCAGAAGGTCTCCAAGGGCCAGCACATCGCGGACGTCGGTAGCTCGGGGACGTCGACCGCACCGCACCTGCACCTCGAGATCTGGAAGGGGCGGTATGGGAGCGGCGGTACGGTCACCGACCCGCTGCCGTTCCTCAAGGCGCGCGGGATCGACCTGACGACCCTGTCGTCGCGCAACTACGCGCGGACGGTTCCGTCGTCGTGCACGTACTACACGACGACGAAGGTGAACTTCCGGACCGGACCGAGCACCGCGTACGCCGTCATCGCGACGCTGGGGACGAACACCCGGCTGACCGCGAAGCCGGGCGACGGATCCGGGTCCTGGCGCAAGGTCACGGCGAACGGTCGGACCGGGTGGATCCACAAGGACTACGTGTCTCCCTCCGAGACGCCGATCGGGACGCGGTACGTGCGGATCTCGTCGTTGAACTTTCGGGCGGGGCCGAGCACGTCCTCGGCGATCATCGGGTCGTTGAGCAAGAACACGTCGGTCGCCCTGCTCGGCACGGTGAGCGACGGCTGGGTCAAGGTACGAGCCGCAGGAAAGACCGGCTACGTGTATGCCACCTACCTGTCGACGTCGACGTCGATCACGGGGTCGCCGTACCGCTTCGTCGCCGTCGACAACCTCAACTTCCGGGCGGGTCCGTCCACGTCGACGGCGGTGCTCGCGCGGCTCGCCGAGAACACGACCGTCCGGCTCGTCGAGGCGCCGGGGAGCGGCTCGTGGGTCAAGGTGACCGCCGGTGGGAAGACCGGCTACCTCTACCGGAACTACCTCCGACGAAGCCCTGAGTACGCGTACGTCACCCTCGACCAGATGCCGATGCGCTCGGGCCCGTCGACCCGGTACTCACCGGTGATCACCCTGCCGTACGCGAAGGCGGTGCGGCCGATCGGCACGGCGTCGAACGGCTGGATCAGGGCCGAGGCCTCGGGGAAGTCGGGGTATCTCTACACCAAGTACCTGTCGTCGTCACGGCCGTAGCGACGTCGTGCGCGAACGCCAGGTCATTCGGCTGCCGCGCCGACCGCCTCGTCGATCGGCGGGCTGACGAGCCGGGCGACCACCGCGAGCGCCGCCAGGACGACGAGCACCACGACGAGCCCGACGCCGACGTTCGCCCCGAGCGCGATCGCGACGTATCCGGACAGCGCCGCGAGCGCCGCCCCGACGGCGTAGGGGATCTGCGTCAGGACGTGCGTGATCACGTGACAGCTCGCCCCGGTGGACGACAGGATCGTGGTGTCCGAGATCGGGGAGGCGTGGTCGCCGAGCACCGCGCCGGCGAGGACGGCGCCGAGGGCCGGGATGAGCAGGTCGGGCTCGCCGACGGTGTTCATGATCCCGCCGACCAGGGGCAGGAGCAGGGCGAACGAGCCCCAGGACGTCCCGGTGGCGAAGGCCATCACGGCGGCGATCACGAACGTGAGGGGGACGAGCCAGCCGGCGCCGACCGAGGAGTCCTCGACGAGCCCGCCGAGGTACTCGCCGGTGCCGAGCTGTTCGATCAGGCCGGTGAGCATCCAGGCGGAGACGAGGATGCCGACGGCGGGGGCCATGGACCGGATGCCCTCGGCCCAGCCCCGCCCGAACTCTCCGCCGGAGAACGACGGGTTGGGTCGGGTGTACCGCACGAAGTAGAAGATCGAGGCTCCGAGCCCGAGGATCCCGCCGACCATCAGGGCGGCGGTGGTGTCGGTCTCGGCCAGGATGTCGACCGCCGACCAGGAGCCAGAGGCCGTGTGGCCCGTCCAGACGATGCCGCCGATCACGCCGACCACCAGCAGCAGGAACGGCACGACGAGCGCGCGCTTGGCCCCGGGCCGGTGGACCGGCAGGTCCTCGGAGAGCTCGCCGGGGATCTCGGCGGACTCGGCGAACGGCCGTCCCTCGGTGACGGCCCGCTCCTCCTCGCGCCGCATGGGCGGCAGGTCGATGCGGAACACGATGACGATCCAGACCGTCAGGGCCGCCGCGATCGCGTAGTAGTTCGACGCCGCGGCGCCGAGGAACGCCTGGACGCTCGACATGGTCAGGGTCGAGGCGGCGATGATCGGGGCGAGGAGCCCCATGATGTACGCACCCCAGCTGGAGAACGGTGCGAGCACGGCGACCGGGGCCGACGTCGAGTCGATGATGTAGGCGAGCTTGGCCCGCGAGACGTTGTGCCGGTCCGTCACCGGCTTGGACACCTGTCCGACGGCGAGCGCGTTGAAGTAGTCGTCGATGAAGATGACGATGCCCATGATCGCGGGCAGGAACTGTGCCCCGCGCCGGGTGTGGATGCGCTTGACGGCCCAGTCCGCGAACGCCGTCGTGCCGCCCGACATCATGATGAACGCGGCGATGACGCCGAGCATCAGGACGAACGCGAGGATGTACACGTACCAGGTGTTGACGGCGCCGTCGGCCCAGAAGATCGCGGCGAACGACTCCCAGATCAGCCGCAGCGTCTCCAGGACGTTCCCGTCGGCGACGAGGAACGCCGCCGTGACCACGCCTGCGCCGAGGCTGACGAGGACCTTCTTGGTGAGCACGACCAGGACGATCGCCACCACGGGGGGCAGCAGCGTCAGGACGGGGTAGGACTCGATCATGGCGCACCTTCGGCTGGGGTGAGGACGACGCTAGAGGGCGCTGGCACACCCGGCATCACGAAGCAGGTCAGTCGAGGTACTCCTCGACGAGCCGGGCCGCGATCCCGGTGTACGCACCGGGGGTGAGTGCCTGCAGGCGCGCGGTGACGTCGTCGGGCAGCCCGAGGCCCCCGACGAACTCCCGCATCTCGGCGCCGGTCAGACGGTGCCCGCGGGTGAGGTCCTTGAGGCGCTCGTACGGGTTCTCCATGCCCGGGACGCCCGCGACGGAGGCCGCGCGCATCGCCGACTGGATCGGCTCGCCGAGCACCTCCCAGTTGGCGTCGAGGTCCTCGGCGAGCAGGGCCTCGTTGACCGCGAGCGCCGTCAGGCCGCGCGAGACGTTGTCGATCGCGAGCTGGGAGTGCCCGAACGCGGGGCCGATGTTGCGCTGCGTGGTCGAGTCGGTGAGGTCGCGCTGCAGGCGGCTGGTGACGAGCGTCGCGGCGAGGGTGTCGAGCAGCGAGCAGCTGATCTCGAGGTTGGCCTCGGCGTTCTCGAACCGGATCGGGTTGACCTTGTGCGGCATGGTCGACGAACCGGTGGCGCCCGCGACGGGGATCTGCGTGAAGAACCCGAGGGAGATGTAGGTCCACACGTCGGTGGCGAGGTTGTGCAGGATCCGGTTGAAGCGCGCGACGTCGGAGTAGACCTCTGCCTGCCAGTCGTGGGACTCGATCTGGGTGGTCAGCGGGTTCCACGTCAGGCCGAGGCCCTCGACGAACGCCCGCGAGACCGCGGGCCAGTCCACGCCCGGGACGGCGACGACGTGGGCGCCGTAGGTCCCGGTCGCGCCGTTGAGCTTGCCCAGGTACTCGGCGCCGGCGATCCGGCGCAGCTGGCGGCGCAGGCGGTGCGCGAGGACGGCCAGCTCCTTGCCGATGGTCGACGGCGTCGCGGGCTGGCCGTGCGTGCGGCTGAGCAGCGGGACGGCGGCGTGCTCGCGCCCCATGTCCGCGACCTGGTCGGCGAGCGCCGTGGCGGCGGGCAGCCAGACGTTCACGACGGCGCCCCGGACCATCAGCGCATAGCTGAGGTTGTTGACGTCCTCGCTCGTGCAGGCGAAGTGGACGAGCTCGCCCACCCCGGGCAGCACCGTCTCGCCGAGGGCGTCGGGCGCGGCGACCAGGCGGCGCTTGATGAAGTACTCGACGGCCTTGACGTCGTGCACCGTCGTGCGCTCGATCTCCTTGAGCTCGGCGATCCCGTCGGCGTCGAAGTCCGTGACGATCGCACGCAGGTAAGCGCGCTCGGCGTCGCTCAGCCCGGGAGCGCCGGGGACGACGGGCCCGTCCGTGACGCCCTCGACGCCGTCGCACAGCGTGATCAGCCACTCGACCTCGACGTGCAGGCGCTCGCGGTTGAGCGCGGCCTCGCTGAGGTGGTCCACGAGAGGCGCGACGGCGCCGCGATAGCGGCCGTCGAGCGGCCCCAGGGCGATCGCGGGGGAGACGTCGGCGAGGGACGTGCGGGCGGTCGGTGTCTGCGCAGTGTTGTCGGCCACGGCGCCGATTCTCCCACGACGGCGCGGTCCTTCGGCAGTCCGTCTGCCGGACGTGGTGCCGGGGTGGGCCGCGGACGGCGTCGGTTACGTTGGAGCGGTGGTAGACGCCGGAAGACCAGGGTTCGTTCAGGTACGAGGCGCGACGGAGAACAACCTGCGCGGCGTGGACGTGGACGTCCCGCGTGACGCGCTCGTCGCGTTCACGGGGGTCTCGGGCTCCGGCAAGTCGTCGCTGGCGTTCGGCACGCTGTACGCGGAGGCGCAGCGTCGGTACTTCGAGTCGGTCGCGCCGTACGCCCGCCGTCTGCTGCAGCAGGTCGGTGCCCCGCACGTCACCGAGATCACGGGGCTGCCGCCCGCGGTCGCTCTCCAGCAGCGGCGCGGGGCGCCGAGCTCGCGCTCGACCGTCGGCACCATCACGACGCTCTCGAACCTCGTGCGGATGCTCTACTCCCGTGCCGGCACGTACCCCGCGGGGGCGGTACGTCTGGGCGCCGAGGCGTTCTCGCCCAACACCGCCGTCGGGGCCTGTCCCCGGTGCGACGGGCTGGGCACGGTGCACGACGTCACGGTCGACCTGATGGTCCCGGACCCGACCCTGAGCATCCGTGAGGGGGCCGTCGCGGCGTGGCCCGGAGCCTGGCAGGGGTCGAACCTGCGACGCGTCCTGACGGGCCTGGGCGTCGACGTCGACGTGCCGTGGCACACCCTGAGCCCCGAGGACCGTGAGTGGATCCTGTTCACCGAGGAGCAGCCGACGGTCTTCGTCGAGTCGAAGAACGACCGGCTCGACCGCGGGTACAAGGGGAGGTTCACGAGCGCTCGCAGGCACGTCATGCACGTGCTGACGGACTCGAAGAGCCAGACGATGCGCGACAAGGCGCTCCGGTTCACCGAGAGCGCGGCGTGCACCGCCTGTGGCGGGAGCGGTCTGCGGGCCGACGCGCTGGACGTGACGGTCGCGGGTCGGACGATCGCCGCCGTCAACGCGATGGCCCTCTCCGAGGTCGCCGACGTCCTGCGCCCGCTTGCCGAGCAGACCGCCGTCACCTCGGGTGTCTCCGCGGCGTCGTCCGGCGAGACGACCGAGGTGGCCGTCCGGATCTCGGCCGACCTGCTCGCGCGGATCGACGTGCTGCTCGGCCTCGGGCTCGGGTACCTGAGCCTCGGTCGGCGCTCGACCACCCTCTCGCCGGGGGAGGCGCAGCGACTCAGGATCGCCACGCAGCTGAGGTCCGGTCTCTTCGGCGTCGTCTACGTCCTCGACGAGCCGTCCGCCGGCCTGCACCCCGCCGACGCCGCGCCGCTCCTCGACGTCCTGGACCGGCTCAAGGCGTCCGGCAACTCCCTCTTCGTCGTCGAGCACGACATGGACGTGGTGCGCCGGGCCGACTGGGTCGTCGACATCGGCCCGGGCGCGGGGGCCGGTGGCGGGCGCGTCCTCTACAGCGGCCCGGTGGCGGGTCTGGAGCAGGTCGAGGAGTCGCTCACCGGCCGGCACCTGTTCGGGCGTGCGGAGGCACCCGCGCGTGAGCCGCGGAGGCCCGACGACTGGCTCCGGCTCACCGGTGTCTCGCGGCACAACCTGCACGACCTGTCGGTCGACGTACCGCTTGGCGTCCTGACCGCGGTCACGGGCGTCTCCGGCTCCGGGAAGTCGACGCTGGTCAGCCAGGTGCTCGCCGAGGTCGTGCGTCGTGCCCTCGGTGCGAGCCTGCAGGACGACGAGGACTCGCTCGAGGTGCAGGTCGCGGACGTCGGCGGGCTGGAGGCGTTCAGCCGCCTGGTCCGTGTCGACCAGCGTCCCATCGGGCGTACCCCGCGCTCGACCCTCGCCACGTACACGGGGATGTTCGACGTCGTCCGCCGCCTCTTCGCGGACACCGACGAGGCGAGGGCGCGCGGCTGGGCGCCCGGCCGGTTCTCCTTCAACGTCGAGGCCGGGCGGTGCCCCACGTGCCAGGGCGAGGGGTTCGTCGAGGTCGAGCTGCTCTTCCTGCCCGGCACCTACGGCCCGTGCCCCACCTGCGACGGCGCCCGCTACAACGCCCAGACGCTGGAGGTGTCGTGGAACGGCAAGAACGTCGCCGAGGTCCTCGCCCTCTCGGTGGACGACGCCGCGGAGTTCTTCGCCGGCGTTCCCGGAGCCGCGCGCAGCCTCCAGACCCTCCGGGACGTGGGTCTCGGATACCTGCGTCTGGGACAGCCCGCCACGGAGCTCAGCGGCGGGGGAGGCACAGCGCATCAAGATAGCCACCGAGCTGCAGCGCGCCCGGCGCGGCCACACGCTCTACCTCCTCGACGAGCCGACCTCCGGGTTGCACCCGGCCGACGTCGACCTCCTGATGCGCCAGCTCCACGCGCTCGTCGACGCCGGCAACACCGTCGTGGTGGTCGAGCACGACCTCGACGCGATCGCCTCGGCCGACCGCGTGATCGACCTCGGTCCCGGGGGCGGCGACCACGGGGGCTCGGTGGTCGCGACGGGGACGCCTGCGCAGGTCGCCGCCGATCCCCGCAGCGTCACCGGGCCGTACCTCGCCGCGCGCCGACCGACGCGCACCTGACCGGCGCTCGTCGGGATCCTCGGGCGCTCCCTCCGTCCACAGCCACCCCGCCGCGGGACGTGTCCACCGACCCGTGACCCGGGGGCGTCGGGCGGGCGACGGAGGTCCTAGCGTCGGCGGGCATGGACGACTTCTCGGGGGCCGCGGCCCCCTCCGCGGCACTGGCCGCCGTCGCGCTCGGCCTCGCCGACGTCGCATCGAGTCTCGACGGCGTCGGTGGCGCCGGCGGCTGGGAGGGGCGGTCGGGCACGGCGTGCCGTGACGAGACGACGGCGCTCGCGGCCCGGGCGCGAGCGCTCGCCGCCGCCGTCGACGCGCTGGCCGCCCGGGCACGGGGCCTGGAGGTCGGGTGAGCGACCTGCTCGTCGACACGTGCCGCATCCGTTCCGACGCCGACCGTGTGCGAGACCTGGCGGCGACGGTCGACGGCATGGTCGCGCCGCTCGTCACCGCCGCCGTGAGCCTCCGGTCGACGCCGTGGGGCGGGCTGGGCGCCTGGGACGAACCCTTCCTCGCCGTCCGCGCCGCCCAGGTTGCCGGTGAGGTCGAGGCCGCGACGGGCCTGGTGCGACTCCTCGCGGGTGACCTCGCCGCGTTGGCGGGTGACGCCGACGCGGCTGCCGGCGAGTTCGAGGCCGCCGACGCCGGGCTCGCGGTCGACCTGCGCTCGGTGATGGTCTGGACGGCGCCCGTGCACGAGCCGTTCGTCGGCAGCCTGGCGCTCACCGTCGCCGGTCCGCACGTCCCGGGGCTGCCGGGCGGGCTCGCCGCGCTCTTCGGCGCGGGCGGCTCGGTCGGTGGCGCCGTCGGTTCGGTCGCGGACTCGCTCGCACGCCTGACCGGGCTCCGCCGCCGCGCCTACGCGGACGACCCTCGGGTCGAGGTCGTCGAGCGTGACGTGCTGCCGGCGCCCCGCACGGCCGTGGAGGCGCTGCACGGTGTCCAGCGGGTCTCGGAGGAGCAGCACGGTGCGTCGCTGGTCGCGGTCCAGGAGCTGCGCGCGGCCGGCGGGTCGTCGCGGTGGCTCGTCTCGGTGCCCGGCACCAACACGTACTCCGCGTCCACCTTCGGGTGGCACCAGAACTTCGAGCTCATGTCGGCCGACGCGGCGGAGCGAGAGTCAGCCGACAGTGTGGTCGTGATCCGTGAGGCGATGGATCGTGCCGGGGTCGGCCCGCAGGACGACGTGATGCTCGTCGGGCACTCCCAGGGAGGGCTCGCGGCCGCCGTCGTCGCGGCGTCCGACCCGCGCGTGACGCGGCTGGTGACCGCGGGGTCGCCGGTGGCCGGGCACCGGCTCCCGGAGCGGGTGCGGTCCCTCCACGTCGAGGTGCCGGGCGAGATCGTCACCGCGCTGGACGGGAGACGGAACCCGGCGACCCCGGGGCGGGTGACGGTGGGTGGCGCCGCCGACCTGACGGTGGGTGCGGCGTCGGACGTCATTCCCCACGGCGTCGGGTATCACGCGGCAGCGCTCGAGGCGGCCCTGGCCGACAGGCGGCGGGACGACGAGACGAGCGCCGCGCTCAGGACGGTCGACGCCGAGATCGAGGACTTCCTCGACGCCGAACTCGTGGGCCAGGCCGTGATCGAGAGCCGACTTGTCCCGGAGCAGCATCCCGTCGAGCCCACGGACGAACCACGCGACCCGCCACGGGAGCCGGGGACGGCTCCGTGACGGGTCGCGGGAGGAACGGGGTCAGCGGCTCTGGTCGCCCGGGACCACGGCGTTGATGACCGCGTTGACGACGGCGAGGATCAGCGCGATCCACACGGCCCACCAGAACCCGCCCTCGAGCCGGATTCCCCACTGCGTCGCCTCGGTGATCCAGGCCGTCAGCATCAGCATCAGGGCGTTGATCACGAGGTGGAAGAGCCCGAGCGTGAGGATGTACAGCGGGATCGAGATGAACTGCAGGAGCGGCTTGACGATCGAGTTGACCAGGGTGAACAGCAGGGAGACGGCGAGCAGGATCACGATGGTGGCGCCTGCCGAGTCGCCGCCGACGATGAAGAGGTGGTCGTCGAGGACCAGGCTCGTCAGCCACAGCGCGAGCGCCGTGACGAGGACGCGGACGATGAAGTTCATGCGCCCATCAAACCAGAGCGGTCTGTGCGCGTGGTCGGGATCCGGCCCGTGCGTGGCATCCTGATCGGGTGAGTTCACCCCGTGTGCCCGTGCGCCCTGCCATCGACGCCCTGCCCGCCTACGTCCCCGGGGCGCGTGTCCCCGCGGGGGCGGCGGCGTTCAAGCTGACCTCCAACGAGAACCCGTACCCGCCGCTGCCGTCCGTGCTGATGGCGATCAGCGACGCGGCGGCGGACGTCAACCGGTACCCGGACATGTTCGCGCTGGACCTGCTGGACGCGGTCGCCGAGCACGTCGGCGGCGGGGTCACGGCGGAGAACGTCGTCGTCGGCAACGGGTCCGTCGCGGTCCTGCAGCACGTGCTGGCCGCCGTCGTCTCCGAGGGGGACGAGGTGGTGATGCCGTGGCGGTCGTTCGAGGCGTACCCGATCGTGGTGCCCGTCGTGGGCGGCGTCTCCGTCCAGGTGCCGGTGACGGCCACCGGACGGCTCGACCTGCCGGCGATGGCTGCGGCGATCACCCCGCGCACACGCGCCGTCCTGGTGTGCAGCCCCAACAACCCGACCGGCCCGGTGGTCCGTCAGGCCGAGTTCGACGCGTTCATGGCCCAGGTCCCGTCCGACGTCCTCGTCGTGCTCGACGAGGCGTACGTGGAGTTCGTCCGCGACCCCGAGGTCGCCGACGGTCCGGCGGCCTACGCGGCGCACGCGAACGTGGTCCTCGTCCGGACGTTCTCCAAGGCGTACGGGCTCGCGGGGCTGCGGGTCGGCTACGCCGTCGCGCGTCCGCGGCTGGCGCGGGCGATCCGCTCGGCGTCGACGCCGTTCGGCGTGAACCACCTGGCGCAGCACGCCGCGGTGGCCTCGCTCAACGCCCAGGACGAGCTGCTCGAGCGTGTCGAGGCGGTCGTCTCCGAGCGCACGCGGATGGTCGAGGCGCTGCGGGACCAGGGCTGGGAGCTGCCGGACGCCCAGGGCAACTTCGTCTGGTTCGAGTTCGGCGAGCGCACGGTCGAGTACGCCGCGGAGGCGACCTCCGCGGGTGTGCTCGTGCGCCCGTTCGCGGGCGAGGGCATCCGCGTGAGCGTCGGCGAGCCCGTGGCGAACGACCTGCTCGTGGCCGTCGCAGCACGCTGGCGGGAGGGTCTGCCGCTCGGGTGAGCGGATCGGTGCGACCCGCGGCACACTTGGAGGAAACCTCCAACGACCTCCGGGTGATGTTGGGCACCGACAGACCTGTCACGCTCGCGAACCCGTAGCCTACGCTGGCGTAGCCTACGGAACCGTAGGTGCGCCGACCGAGGGGCCGTCGCACGCGCAGGAGCACGAGGGAGACCGACGTGGACCAGCATTCGGCATTCGAGCCCGACGCGGCCGAGGAGGACGACCTCGTCCGTCTCGTGACGCGGGACGGGGCTCGCACCGACACGCACCCGGAGTACGCGGCACGCGTGGCGCACCTCGACACCGATGCGTTGCGCGACATGTACAAGGACATGTCGCTGGTCCGGCGGTTCGACGTGGAGGCAACCTCGCTCCAGCGCCAGGGCGAGCTCGGGCTCTACCCTCAGTCGCTCGGCCAGGAGGGTGTGCAGATCGGCGCCGCGCACGCGCTCGCGACGCAGGACTACGTCTTCCCCTCGTACCGCGAGCACGGCATCGCGCACGTCCGCGGCGTGCGGATGTCGAACCTCCTGCGGCAGTTTCGCGGTATCGATCACGGCGGATGGGACGTACAGGAGCACAACTTCCACCTGTACACGCTGGTGATCGGCTCGCACGCCCTGCATGCCACCGGCTACGCGATGGGCGTGCAGCGCGACGGGCTCGTCGGGACCGGCGACAGCACCCGCGACACGGCGGTCGTCGCGTGCTTCGGGGACGGCGCGACGTCGCAAGGAGACATCAACGAGGCGCTCGTCTTTGCGGCAGTGAACAACGCGCCGGTCGTGTTCCTCTGCCAGAACAACCAGTGGGCGATCTCGGAGCCCACCGCCCGCCAGACCCGCGTGCCGCTCTACCAGCGCGGTCTCGGCTTCGGGATCCCGAGCGTGCGGGTGGACGGCAACGACGCCCTCGCCAGCCACGCGGTGATGTCGGAGGCGCTCGAGCGTGCCCGGTCCGGAGGGGGGCCGACCTTCGTCGAGGCCTACACGTACCGGATGGGTGCGCACACGACGTCGGACGACCCCACCCGGTACCGCTCCCGGGCGCAGGAGGGCTACTGGCGCGAGCGGGACCCGATCGACCGTGTCAGGCTGCTGCTGGAGCGTGAGGGCGGCTGGGACGACGCGTTCGCCGCGGCCGTCACCGCTGCCGGCGACGAGCTCGGCGAGACCCTGCGGGCGGACGTGCGGGCGATGGAGGCCCCGGCGCCGGAGTCGATGTTCGACCACGCGTACGCCAGCGAGAACGCGGTCGTGACGGCCGAGCGGGAGTGGCACGCGCAGTACGAGGCGTCGTTCGAGGAGGCAGCCCGATGAGCACGACGAGGATGACGCTCGGCAAGGCGGTCAACGAGGCGCTGCGGGCCTCGTTGGAGACCGACCCGCAGGTGATGCTGATGGGTGAGGACATCGGTGCGCTCGGCGGGGTGTTCCGCGTGACCGACGGCCTGCAGAAGGACTTCGGCGAGACGCGCGTGGTGGACTCGCCGCTCGCGGAGTCGGGGATCGTCGGCACGGCGATCGGGCTCGCGATGCGCGGGTACCGCCCGGTCTGCGAGATCCAGTTCGACGGGTTCGTCTTCCCGGCGTACGACCAGATCACGACGCAGCTGGCGAAGATCCACAACCGGTCCGCCGGGCGCATCACCATGCCCGTCGTCATCCGGATCCCGTTCGGTGGCGGCATCGGAGCGATCGAGCACCACTCGGAGAGCCCCGAGGCGTTGTTCGCCCACACCGCCGGGCTGCGCGTCGTCTCGCCGTCCACGCCGCAGGACGCGTACACGATGATGCGGGAGGCCATCGCGTCGCCCGACCCGGTGCTGTTCTTCGAGCCGAAGGCGCGGTACTGGGACAAGGGCGAGGTCGACCTGTCGCTGACGGACGCCGCCATGCTGGACTCCGCGCGGGTCGCCCGGTCGGGCACCGACGCCACGCTCGTGACGTACGGACCGGCCACGCACGTCACGCTCAAGGCGGCCGAGGCCGCCGCGGCGGAGGGGCGCAACCTGGAGGTCGTGGACCTGCGGACGGTCTCGCCGCTCGACGTCCGGACGGTGGTCGAGAGCGTCCGCCGGACCGGTCGGTGCGTCGTCGTGCACGAGGCGTCGTCGTACTTCGGCGCGGGGGCCGAGGTCGCCGCCCAGGTGAGCGAGCAGTGCTTCTACCACCTCGAGGCGCCCGTTCTCCGCGTGGCGGGCTTCCACACGCCCTATCCGGTCGCGAAGATCGAGCACGACCACCTTCCGAGCGTCGACCGCATCCTGGATGCTGTCGAGCGAACCCTCGCGTTCTGACGCGGCGACGACCAGGAGCAGCCCGTGCCCACCTACGAGACCTTCCTCCTGCCCGACGCCGGCGAGGGCCTGACCGAGGCCGAGATCGTGCAGTGGCACGTCGCCGTGGGCGACGACGTCACGGTCAACGACATCATCCTCGAGATCGAGACCGCCAAGTCGCTGGTCGACCTGCCGACACCCTGGACGGGGCGTGTGCACGAGGTGCTGGTCGCCGAGGGCACCACCGTCGACGTCGGCGCCCCGATCATCGTGATCGACACCGACCCGGACGGCGAGGCCCCGGCAGAACCGTCCGCCCCTGCGGCTGCAGAGCCGGTGTCGGGGGCCTCTTCAGCACCGTCGGCCGACGTCGCGGCGTCGGGTGGGCAGGAGTCGTCCGGGAGTGGCGCCGTGCTCGTCGGGTACGGCACGGCAGCCGTCTCAGGTCGTCGCACCCGGCGTGGCGCGGGCTCCGCGGCCCAGACCGTCCAGCAGAAGGCCGAGCCCGCGCCGTCGGCCGAGCCCGCGAGCGCGACGGCCTCGTCCTCGCACCCGCGCACCCTCGCGAAGCCGCCGGTGCGCAAGCTCGCCAAGGATCTCGGGATCGACCTGACCACGGTGCACCCGACCGGTCCGGGCGGGATCGTCACCCGCGAGGACCTGGTGGCGCATCACGAGCGCACCGAGGCGCAGCACCTCGCGGCCTACGACGACGAGCCGTGGGCTGACGCCGCGGGCGTCACCCAGGACGGGCGGCAGACGCGCGTGCCGGTGCGGTCGGTGCGCAAGCGGACGGCGGAGGCGATGGTGCACAGCGCGTTCACTGCGCCGCACGTGACCGTGTTCGCCACCGTCGACGTCACCAAGACGATGAAGCTGGTGCGGCGACTGCGTGAGGACCGTGAGTTCGCGGACGTGCGGATCACCCCGCTGCTGCTTGCCGCCAAGGCGCTGCTGATCTCGGTCGACCGGCACCCCGAGGTGAACGCGAGCTGGGACGAGGGCGCGCAGGAGATCGTCTACAAGCACTACGTGAACCTGGGGATCGCGGCGGCGACGCCGCGCGGTCTCGTGGTGCCGAACATCAAGGACGCGCACGCGATGGATCTCAAGGAGCTCGCGACCGGGCTCGGGGAGCTCACCGCGACGGCGCGGTCCGGCAGGACGACGCCCGCGGCGATGCAGGACGGGACCATCACGATCACGAACGTCGGGGTCTTCGGCATCGACACGGGGACGCCGATCCTCAACCCGGGCGAGGCGGCGATCCTCGCGTTCGGCGCGATCCGCGAGCAGCCGTGGGTGCACAAGGGGAAGATCAAGAAGCGCTGGGTCACCCAGCTCGCACTGAGCATGGACCACCGGCTCGTCGACGGGGAGCTGGGCTCCCGGGTGCTGGCCGACGTCGCGCGCGTGCTGGAGGACCCGGCGCAGGCGCTCGTCTGGAGCTGAGCGTCCGCACCGGGTCCTCCGGTCGGGTCGTGCTGCGACGCGCGGGTCAGAGCGTGCCGCTCCAGGCGTACTTCTCCGACGCGGGGTCGATCGGCGTCTGCGCGAGGTGGTTGGTGTAGTTCGACATCACCTTCTGCGCGATGCCGAGGACGACCTCGAGCACCTGGCGGCGGGTGTAGCCGGCGTCCAGGAAGGTCTGGACGGTGGCGTCGTCGACCTCACCGCGCTCGCGCACCATCGCGAGCGTGAAGGTGCGCAGTGCCTCGAGGTGATCGGTGGGCAGCGGCGTGCCGTCACGCAGGGCGTCGGTGATCGCGTCGTCGACCTTCATCGACTTGGCGATGCCGGTGTGTGCTGGGACGCAGTAGTGGCACGAGTGCTCGACGTTGACGGTCTGCCAAACGACGGTGAGCTCGTCCTTGTCGAAGCTGGTGTCGAGGAAGAGCCGGTGAGCGTCCTGGTAGGCCTCGAGGAGGCCGGGGGCTTCCGCCATCGTCGCGTGCAGGCCGGGGATCATCCCCATCTGCCTCTTGGACCTGGCGAGCAGGGGCTTGGACTCCTCGGGGGCGGTGGACTCGTCGTGCATCGTGAAGTCGGTCATCGGTGCTCCTCTCGGTGTCGGGCCCGCGGGGCGGACCCGTCGTGCGTTCGTTCTATACCGAACGTTACTAAACTCGGACGGAGTTTGCTACCGCTGAGTTACAAACAGCGCTGTTCCGCGTAGGATCGGGGGATGAGCACGTCAGCGAAGGCTCCGATCGGGCGCCCGAGACTCTTCGACGAGGAGACCGTCCTCGCGTCGCTGACCGCGCTCTTCTGGCGCCAGGGCTACTCGCAGACCTCGATCTCCGACATCGTCGAGGCGAGCGGAGTCCACAAGCCCAGCCTCTACCGCACGTTCGGGAGCAAGGAAGAGCTCTTCGCCAAGGTGCTGCGGCGGTACCTCGCCGAGCGGATGGCGATGTTCGGGACGCTCGTCGCCGAGGCGGGCCCCGGGATCGAGGGGGTCCATCGCTTCCTCGACCTGTTCGAGGTCGACGCCGTCTCCGAGCAGGGTCGCGACGGCTGCCTGATGGTGATGGCCTCCAACGAGCTGCGCGGGAGGCTGCCGGGATACGACTTCTCGGTCGACTACCGCGAGCAGATGCGCGAGCAGATCCAGGCCCTGGTCCGCCAGGGCTGCCCCGAGGCCGAGGAGGACGTCGTAACGGCCCGCACGGACCTGCTCACCACGTACCTGCTCGGTCTGCACGTGGTGATGCGCGCCGGGGCCGAGCCCGCCGAGATCCACCGTTACCTCCACGCGATGCACGTCGCCGTCGACGACTGGCGTTCGCGGTAGGTTCGTGGGCATGACGACCAGCCCGCGCAACCCCGCCGTCCTCGTCGGCTGCTCCCACGGCACGGACAGTCCGGACGGGCAGGCGGCCGTCACCGCCCTGCTCGACGACGTGCGCGCCCGCCGCCCGGACCTGGACGTGCGCGAGACGTATGTCGACGTCCAGCACCCGCAGCTGCCCGACGTCCTCGCCGGGGTCGTCGAACCCGGCGCACCCGGCGCGGTGGGGGACCCGACGGCGGAGCCGCAGGACGCCGTCGTCGTCCCGCTGCTGCTCTCCGCGGGCTTCCACGTCTACGTCGACGTCACCGAGGCCGTCGCGGATCACGACGCGGCGACGGCGGACGCGGTGCGCACGGGCGCGCTGGGCCCCGACCCCCGGCTCGTCGAGATCCTTCGGGCGCGCCTGGCGTCGGTCGGACTGCTGCCCGGCGACGCCGTGGTGCTGGGTGCGGCCGGGTCGTCCGACGCGCGCGCGGTCGAGGCGGTCGAGGAGGTGGCGGAGGGTCTGCGCGCACGGCTCGAGGTGCCCGTGACGATCGGGTACGGGTCCAAGGCGACGCCGACGGTCCCGGAGGCGGTCGCCGCCGCTCGTGAGGCCGGGGCGACACGCGTCGTGATCGCCGCCTACCTGCTCGCTCCCGGGGTGTTCCTGGACAAGCTCGCCGACGCCGGGGCGGACGTGGTCACGGACGCCCTCGCCCCGGACCCGCTGCTGACCGACATCGTGCTGGACCGCTACGCCGACGGCGTGGCTGCGCTCGGCGCGTAGTCTCCGGGCGGTCCGTCTCCCGGCCCGCCGTCGAGGTCCGGTCCCGGCCCGGCCGCGGCCCGCGGCGCCAGCACGAACGCCGCCGCCGCACAGGCGGACGCGAGGGCGAAGACGACGACGAACCCCCAGGTCCCGGCGTCGCGGAGCATCCACACGGCGGCGCCGACGACGGCGAGCGCCGGCGCTGCGACGACCGCGCTGCCGGTCTGGAGCGCGGACGCGGCCGCCCCCTGCCTCCCCGGCTCCGCGAGATCGAGCACGAGCACCGAGAGGGTCGGACTCGTCAGCCCCATGCCGATGCCCGTGACGGCCCAGGCGGCCATCCCGACGGCCGACGGCACGGCCGGGATCGTCAGGGTCGCCGCCCCGCCGATCCCGATCACGAGGGCCAGGGAACCCGCGCGCAGGAACCCGACCGCCTCCACGTCGAACGGGTTGCGCCCGCGGAACCAGGAGGCCGACGACCAGCCGACGGCGGCGAACGTCAGGGCGAGCCCGGCCGTGGCGGCGCTGAGGCCGTGGTGGGTGACCAGGAGCAGGGGCAGGACGGACTCGGCGGTCAGGAACGCGGTACTGGTCAGCGCGTTGATCCCGACGGCGGTCGGGATCCCGCGTGCGGCGCGGAACGTCCCGGCGGGCAGGATCGCGGCGACCGTCAGGAGCACGGCGGCCGCACCGACGGCGCCGAGCACCACGGCGCCGGCGCCGCTCGACCCCGCGGCGAGGTGCAGCGCCCCGACCCCGCAGGCCGCCACGACCGCGAGCACCACGCGGCGCCGGTCCTCCGGGTCCACCGGGCCGGGCGTGCCCGTGGGGCCGCCGTCCCGGCGCAGGGACGGCGCGACCATGAGGACGGCCGGGACGAGGACGACCGCGACGCCCCAGTAAACCCACCGCCATCCGGCGTGCTCCACGATCAGGCCCGCGACGGCCGGCCCGACGAGCGCAGGGACCACCCAGGCCGCGGAGAACCAGGCGAAGACCCGGGGTCGTTCGGCGTGGTCGTAGGTCCGGGCGACGACCACGTAGACGGCCACGATGTAGGCCCCGCTGCCCAGCCCCTGCAGCACGCGCCCGGCGAGGAAGGCGCCGATGGTCGGTGCGGAGCCGGCGACGAGGAGCCCGGCGGCGAAGAGACCGACACCGCCGAGGAGCACCACGGCCGGCCCCCTGCGGTCGGTCAGCGGACCGGCGGCGACCATGCTGACGACGCTCGCCGCGATCGTCGCGGCGAAGGTCAGGCCGTAGAAGCGCAGCCCGTCCAGGTCGGCGGCGACGGCGGGCATCGCCGTGGCCACGGCGAGCGTCTCGAACGCGCCCAGGGCGACGATCGTGACGAGGCCGACGAGCGTCGTCGCGCGGCCGCGGGAGGTCAGGGAGGGCATGCCGAGAAGTCTGTAACCTCAAGTGTGGTTGAGGTCAACCGTCGTCGGGAGGAGCGGAAAGAATGAGCGAAGGGCTGAGCGTCTCGGAGATGTCCGCCCGCAGCGGCGTGACCGTCTCCGCCCTGCACTTCTACGAGCGGGAGGGCCTGATCCGGGCCGCGCGCACCCCGGGCAACCAGCGCCGGTACGCGCGCGACCAGCTCCGCCGGGTCGCGTTCATCCGCATGTCGCAGCGCGTCGGCCTCCCGCTCGCCCGGATCCGCGAGGCCCTCGGGACACTGCCCGTCGACCGCACACCCTCGACCGCCGACTGGCGGCGGCTCTCGGCCGCGTGGCGCGCCGAGCTCGACGCGCGGATCGCCGTCCTGCACGAGCTCCGCGACGACCTCGACGGCTGCATCGGCTGCGGCTGCCTCTCCGTGAGCCGCTGCGCGCTCGTCAACCCCGACGACGCACGGGCGGCCGAAGGGCCGGGCCCGCGCGCCGTCGTCGACGCGATCGACGCCGCCGGACGTGACACGTCCCTCACTCCGGGGCGACCCGACGGTGCCACCGAGGCCCCGGTGCCGCCTACGCTGGTGCGGTGACCCCGACCGCCACCCGCAGCGAACCGCGCGGCGCCGCGCCCACCGGCCCGCGCACCGCGGACCCGCTGATCACCCCCGGCACCCCGTGGTGGCTGGTCGCCGCCGGACCGGCCGCCGTCGTCGTCGCCGTCGCCGCCACCCTGCTCGCGGGGATCTGGACCAGTGCGTACGACGCCGTGATCGTCGACCCGGGCACCGTCACCCGGTACCTGCTGCCCGTGAGCGTCGTCCTCACCGAGCTGTCCGCGTCCGTCGCCATCGGGTCCCTCACCCTCGGCGCGTTCGTCCTGCGCCCCGGAGCGCCCCTGCGGCGCGGACTCAACCTCGCCGGGGCCGCAGCCGGCGTCTGGGCGGTGCTCGCCGTCGTCCAGACCGTGCTGCGCTACGCCGCGGTCTCCGGCACCCAGATCGGCTCCGACGAGTTCGGGCCCGAGTTCGGGCTCTTCCTCACCGACATCGCGCTCGGCCGGGTCTACCTGACGATCATCGCGGTCGCGGCCCTCACGTCCGCGCTGGCGCTCGCCGTGCGCACCGCGAACGGCGCCCTCGTCGTCGGGCTCGTCGCCCTCGTGGCGCTCGCGGTCCAGTCGAGCACCGGCCACGCCGCCGGCGCCGCGAACCACGAGATCGCCATCTCCGCGTTCTTCCTGCACCTCGTCGGTGCCGCGATCTGGATCGGGGGGCTCGCGGGCCTCGTCGCCGGACGGATCCGTGGTTCGGTCGGCCGGTCGGACTTCGCGACGGCGGTCGACCGCTACTCCTCGATCGCGCTCTGGTGCTACACCGCCGTCGTGGTGTCGGGGGTCGTCGCCGCGCTGATCCGCGTGCAGAGCCTCGGTGACCTGGCGACCCCGTACGGGCAGCTTCTCATCGTCAAGGTGCTCCTCGCCGTCGCGCTGGGCGCCATCGGCTACGCCCATCGCGAGGTCGTCGTCCGCAAGCTGCGGGCCCTGGCCGAGGTGGCACCGCGCCGCCGTCGTGCCACGGGCAAGGGCGTGGCCGAGGGCGGCGCCGCCCGCCCGTCCCGGGAGGCCGAGCGTGCCGTCACGCGGCTCTTCTGGCGGATGGCGTCCGTCGAGCTGCTCATCATGGGGGCGGTCTCCGGCGTCGCCGTCGCGCTCGGCTCCTCCGCGCCCCCCGTGCCGGAGGACGTCGTCGAGGACCCGTCGCCCGCGTGGCTCCTGACGGGCCACGAGCTGCCGCCCGAGCCGACGCTCGGGCAGTGGGTCTTCGGGTTCGAGCCGGACCTGATCTGGTTGTTCGTCGTCGGCGCCGGCCTGAGCGTCTACCTGCGGTGGGTGTGGCGCCTCCGACGCCGCGGCGACAGCTGGCCGGCGACCCGCACCGTCTCGTGGTGCCTCGGCATGCTGGTGTTCCTCTGGAGCACCAACGGCGGTGCCGCCCAGTACGGCCACATCATGTTCAGCTCGCACATGATCCAGCACATGACGCTGGCGATGATCGTGCCGATCTTCCTGGTGCTGGCCGCGCCCGTCACGCTCCTGCTGCGGGCGGTCCCCGGCCGGGACGACGGCACGAAGGGCCCGCGGGAGTGGGTGCTCGGCCTCGTGAACTCCCGGTTCGGGCACTTCATGGCCAACCCGCTCGTCGCCGCCGTGAACTTCGGCGGCTCGATGATCGTCTTCTACTTCACGCCGCTGTTCGGGTTCGCGATGGAGAACTACATCGGCCACCTCCTGATGGTCGTGCACTTCACCCTCGCCGGGTACCTGTTCGTCAACGCCCTGATCGGCATCGACCCCGGCCCCCAGCGGCTCGCGTACCCCCAGCGGTTGCTGCTCCTGATCGCCACCATGGCGTTCCACGCCTTCTTCGGCGTCACCCTGATGATGAGCGAGTCCCTCCTCGCGGCCGACTGGTTCGGCCTCATGGGGCGTCCGTGGGGACTGAGCGCCATCGAGGACCAGCAGCGCGGCGGCGGGATCGCGTGGGGGATCGGTGAGATCCCGACGCTCGCGCTCGCCGTCGCCGTCGCGGTCTCGTGGCACCGGTCCGACGAGCGCGAGGCCGCACGACGCGACCGCAAGGTGGCGCGCGAGGGCGACATCGAGATGGACGAGTACAACGCCATGCTCGCCCAGCTGAAGGACCGCGACGACCGCATGTCCTGATCCGCCCCGCGGTCGGGCGCGCTGCCGCCGTCGGTCAGTCGGCCGAGACGACCCAGGCGCCGTCGGTCTCCCCGGGCGTGACCGTCATGGTCGGGCTGCCCGGCGTCAGCACGTCCGGCCCGCCGTCGCCCGCGCACAGGTCGGCCTCGTCCCGCGGCACGTCGACCACGTCCGTCACGGTGCTCCCGTTGACGAGCAGCAGCCACCCGGTGTCCTCGTCACCGAGGTCCGGCAGGTCACCGTCGACCGACTCCACCTCGAGCGCGGCGGCGATCGCCTCCTCGTCGGTGCCCGGGCACGCGACGACGACGCGCTGCCAGTCGTCGTGCAGCACCGGGACGAGGTCCAGGGTGCCGCTGCCCTCCCCGGCGGTGTCCACGGCGTCGAGAAACTCCGACTGCAGGCTCACCGCGGGCGTCGACCCGCAGCCCGCCAGGACGAGGGCGGCGAGGAGCGCGCCGCAGGTTCCGAGTGAACGACCGTGTGCCATCTGTCCAGTATGCGCCCCCGTATCGGGTGCGGCCCAGGGGCGACCGGGCCGGCGGGACGAACTCGTACACCGCGCCCAGGCGTCTCACAGCAGTCTCATAGCACCGGGGTTCGTAATGGAGACATCACCTGATCCCCGGAGGGCAAAGATGGACCAGATCATTCTTTTCACGGCCGACATCGTGGCAATCGCCATCCTGACGTTCGGCCTCTACTTCCCGCGGCACCGTCGCCGTGACCTGGTCACGGCCTACGTCGGCCTGAACGTCGGCGTCCTGGCGGTGGCCGGCGCGCTGGCATCCAGCACCGTCGGCGCGGGTCTCGGTCTGGGCCTCTTCGGCGTCCTGTCGATCATCCGCCTGCGCTCCTCCGAGATCGCGCAGCACGAGGTTGCCTACTACTTCGCGGCGCTCGCGCTCGGACTCCTCGGTGGCCTGGGCGCCTCCGGCACGGGTCTGGTCCTGAGCGTCTCGCTCATGGCCCTGATCGTCGTGGCGATGGCGTTCGCGGACAGCCCGGCCCTGCTGGGTCGGTACCGCAACGAGAACGTCGTCATCGACCGGGCGATCCCCGACGAGGCCGGTCAGACGGCCTACCTCGAGAACCTGCTCGGCGGTCGCGTCCGCTCGATCACCGTCCAGCGCCTCGACCTGGTGAACGACACCACCACCGTCAACGTCCGGTACGAGGTCGGCGGCGGCCGCACCGCCGGCCGCACCTCAGGCCGCACGGAGACGGGGACCGAGAGCCGGTCGGCCGCACGGGTGAACGCACGATGAGCGCGCCGACGGTGGAGCAGAGGTCGACCATGACGGCGGACCGGCTGAACCCGATCGGACTCGAGGAGCTGGACCTTCACGCCGCGCTGCAGACGCGGGTGGACCGCAAGTACCTCGTGCCGACGCCGGCCCTGGACGGGATCCTGCGGGGACTCCTCTCCGCAGAGCCCGGTGTCCGGGTGCTGGAGATCGACGGACAGCGCGACTTCGGGTACGCCTCGCAGTACTTCGACACCCCGGACCTGGCGAGTTTCCGCTCGGCGGCGCACCGCCGCCGTCGTCGCTTCAAGGTCCGCACGCGGACCTACCTCGACTCGGGGCTGTGCCGGCTGGAGGTCAAGACCCGCGGGTCGCGGGGGACCACGGTCAAGCACCGCACGGACCACGACCACGCACCCGACAGTCTCGGGACCGGTGTCGAGTTCGTCGGCGAGGTGCTGCGGATGACACGGGCGCTGCCCGTCGACCCGCGAACCCTCGAGCCGACCCTGCGCACGGAGTACCGGCGCATGACGCTCCTCCTCCCCCAGACGGCGTCCCGCGCCACCATCGACACCCACCTCGAGTGGTACGACGGCGGAGCTCACCTCGCGGTGGGCGACGTGGCGGTCGTCGAGACCAAGAGCGGGTCCCAGGCCGGAACCCTCGACCGTGTGCTCTGGGCGCGCGGCATCCGGCCGGCACGGATCTCGAAGTTCGGAGCAGGCCTCGCGGCCCTCCATCCCGAGCTGCCTGCGACGCGGTGGCGTCGCGCACTCGATCACCAGCTTGACCTGACGTGGAACGACTGAAGGAGACACCATGCGACGCACACCCCTCTTCCTGATCGCCTCGACGGCGACGCTCGGCCTGGTCCTGACCGGCTGCGCAGCGACCGACGAGTCGGCGACCGACGACGTCTCGACGGGGTCGACCGCCTCGGGGGACGAGGTCTCCTCGGACTCCGACGACAGCGCCTCGTACGACGGTGACGCCACCGTCGAGGAGATCATGGCCGACAACGAGGACGTCGGTGACACCGACGCCGCGGCCGACGCGGAGGTCGTCGACATCACTCTCGACGGCGGCACCGCGTCCTCGGACGCCGAGGGCGTCGAGGTCGACGGCTCGACCGTCACCATCACGCAGGAGGGCGCCTATCGGATCTCCGGCACGCTCGACGACGGACAGATCGTCGTGGCGGCGCCCGAGGACGCCCAGGTCCGTCTGATCCTGGACGACGCCGACATCACCTCGTCGACGGGCTCGGCGATCTCGGTCGAGGAGGCCGACGACGTCGTGATCGAGCTCGCGGACGGGTCCGATAACCACGTGGCCGACGCGGAGAGCTACGCCGACACCGGCGAGGACGCGCCGAACGCCGCGATCTACTCGACGGCGGACCTCGGGATCACCGGCACCGGTGCGCTGACGGTCGAGGGCAACGCGAACGACGGCATCACGAGCAAGGACGGCCTCGTCATCGACTCCGGCGATATCACCGTGACGGCGGTCGACGACGGCGTGCGCGGCAAGGACCAGCTGGTCGTCCTCGACGGCACGCTCACGGTCACCGCGGGCGGCGACGGGCTCAAGGCCGACAACGAGGACGACGCCGACCGTGGCTACGTGTACCTCGCGGGCGGCACCGTGGACGTGACCGCGGGCGCCGACGGGATCGACGCCGCGCAGGACGCCCTCGTCGACGGGGCGACGGTCACCGTCGTCGCCGGAGGCGGGCACGAGGAGACCGTGGCCGACGACGCCTCCGCCAAGGGCGTGAAGGCCGGGATCGCCCTGGTCATCGGGTCCGGGACCGTGACCGTCGACGCCGCCGACGACGCGCTGCACTCGGACGGCCTCGTGGCCGTGCCGGGTGGAGACGTGACCGTCGCCTCCGGCGACGACGGTGTCCACGCCGACGGGAACCTCAACCTCGAGGGCGGCAACGTCACCGTGACGGCCTCCTACGAGGGGCTCGAGGGCTCGGACATCCTGATCGCCGACGGGGACATCGACCTGACGTCGACCGACGACGCGATCAACGCGGCCCTCACGGCCGACGACGCCGTCGAGCAGCAGGCCCGTGCCGACGGCAGCGGCGGAGGGTACGGCACCGAGGAGGTCGGTGACTTCAGCTTCATCGTCACCGGGGGCACGATCCTCGTGGACGCCGAGGGCGACGGGCTCGACTCGAACGGGTCGATCGACATCCAGGGCGGCGAGATCGTCGTCGCCGGACCGACGACGGACGGCGAGGCCCCCATGGACGCCAACGGCACGTTCACGATCTCCGGCGGTGACCTGCTCGCCTACGGCAGCTCCGGCATGGCGAGCGCGCCCGACCTCGACTCCGAGCAGGTCTCCGTCTTCTTCCTCCTGGACGCGGCGCAGGCCTCCGGGTCCACGGCGGAGCTCGTCGCCTCGGACGGGACGGTGCTCGCCACCTTCGACGCGACGCGGGACTTCCAGTCCGTCGTCTGGTCGGGCGACGACCTCACAGAGGGCGACGAGGTGACCCTGGTGGTCGACGGCACCGAGGTCGCGACCGCGACCGCCGGCGACTACGAGGAGGGCGAGGCGACCGGCGGCGCGGGTGGCCCCGGCGAGATGCCCGGTGGCGGTGCGCCGGGCGGCGAGATGCCGCAGGTCTGACCTGCCGCTCGAGCCCACTCGCTGGTCGAGCTTGTCGAGACCAGTCCGCCGGTCGAGCCAGTCCGCCGGTCGAGCTTGTCGAGACCAGTCCGCCGGTCGCGCTGAAACGCCGGTCGAGCTTGTCGAGACCCCTCGTGGTCTCGACAAGCTCGACCGGCGTTGTCGTGTCGTGGTCTCGACAAGCTCGACCGGCGTCGTCGTGCGCTGGTCTCGTCAGGCTCGACCGGCGTTGTCGTCAGATCTGCAGACCGCCGCGGACGATTGAGTCGCCCGAGTGCGAGGGGTCGCCGTCGAAGTGCTCCTCGGAGACGTCGACGAGCGGGTAGTCGCCCACGTCCAGTCCCTCGGGGATGTCGAACGTCCCCTCGTCGCCCTCGAGCACGCCGAGGCTGACGAGCCCGCTGAGGTCGTCGGCGATGAGCCAGACCTCGTGGTAGCCGTCGTCGCTCGCCGGCGCGTCCATGCTGACGACCACCTGCCGGCGGCCGTCCTCGGACTCCTCGAGCTGTGCGGCCCCGGTGGCGCCGTCCCAGTCGGGCAGCGCGTCGAGGGTGGCGCTGGCGACCGTCGTCGTCCCGGCGGGCTTCTCGAGATCGCGCCGCTCCCAGAGCACGCCGCCGCCGACCCCGACGACGAGCGCGACGCTGGCCGCTGCGGCGATCCATCCCGCGGAGTATCGGCGTCGTCGGCGCTCGCCGAGGTCGGTGACGGTCGCGGCGGGCTTCTCGGAGTCCTCGTCCTCGACCCCGGCTTCTGTTCCAGCCTCGGCCTCAGCCCCAGCGTCGTCTTCTTCGCCGAGTCCCAGCTCGGCACGCACGCCCTCCCAGACGCTTGCGGGCGGCGCGACGAGGCGGTCCTCGTCGGTCAGGCTGCGGCCGACGGCGGCTGCGTCGCCGAGGGCGGCGAGCTCTGCCTGACACTCGTGGCACGAGCGGAGGTGGTCGTGCTCGTCGGGCGCCGCGGCGTCGTTCTCGCCCAGCGCCAGGAGCGCGAGGGTCTCCGGGTCAACGTGCTGCACCATCCACCTCCAATCGTGTGCGCAGGCGAGCGAGGCTACGCCTGACGTGGCTCTTGACGGTGCCGAGGGGCAACGACAGCTCCTCGGCGATCTGTGTGTGCGTGAGGTCGCGGTAGAACGCGAGTCGGAGAATCGTCCGCCCCGGGTCGCCGAGGTTCTCCAGCTCGTCCGCCACCAGGATCCGGTCCACGGCGGGGCCGCCGACCGGGTCGCTCTCTCCCACAGGGTTCGGAGCGGTGGCCTCGGCGGCGTGCTCCTGCTTGATCACCCTGCTCCGGGCGGCATGGACGTCGGCGATCTTGTGCCGTGCGATGCCGAGCAGCCAGGTCGAGAGCTTGGCGCGGTCGACGTCGTACCGGTCGCGCGACCGCCATGCGGCGACGAAGACCTGCTGCGTGACGTCCTCCGCGTCGGTCCGGTCGCCGAGCGACCGGAGCGCGACGGTGTGGACGAGTGCTGACCAGCGCCGGTAGGCGTCGGCGAGGCCGGTCTCGGAACCGCTGGCGAAGGCCCGTGCGATGCGGGCATCGGCGTCCGCGGTCGCGACGGCTGCACCGTCGTCGGCTGCGGTCACGGGCGATCCTCCGGGTCGGCTGTCCTTGCTGATAGGAAAAGTACCGTAATCGGGCTAGCTCTGCGGGACGGCGGTCACGATGACGTTGTCCTCGTAGTGCCCGACGTCCGCGTCCCACCGTCCGCCGCAGGTGACCATCACGAGTCGACGATCTCCGGTGCGGTCGAAGAGGTCGTCGAGGGGGACGTCCACCTTCGCGGTCTGTTCCACGGTCTCCACTGTGTAGTTGTAGGTGTTCCCCTCCGTGTCGGTCAGGGTGACGCTGTCGCCGGGGGCGGCGTCGGTGAGGCGGGCGAACTCACCCAGCCCGTCGTCGTAGGTGTCGACGTGCGAGGCGAGGACGACGGTGCCGGTGTCGTCGCCCGGAGCTGCACCGTATTGGTACCAGCCGGCGACGGTGCCCGACTCCGGCAGGCTCATCGTGCCGTCGGGGTCGACGCCCTCGGGCTCGACGGGGACGTCGATGTCGAGGCCTTCGACGACGAGTCGCGTCGGGTCGGGGGCGTCGGGTTCGGGGGTGGCTGCCCGGACGGGGACGTCCGGGACTGACGTGGTGGTCGCGGCCGCGTCGTCGGACGGCGGAGGAGTCGTCCCGTCCGACGGCGCGGGTTCCGCTCGAGCCGTCGGCCCGGGCTCCGGTCCCGCACCGGAGCCCGGGCCTTCGGCGTACGCCTCCCCGAGGGCGATGACCCCGAGAAGGGCGAGGAGGGCGAGGAGCCCGGCCACGGCGGCGAGGTGAGTCGCACGCCGGGCCGAGCCCTTCGCGGGTGTCGAGTGACGCATGTGAAGCCGGATGCCTCTCTCAGCTGTTGTTGTGCTCGCGGGCCGCGCGGACCAGCATGACGGACGAGGCGCCGATCAGCAGGAGGACGAATCCTCCGAGGATCCCGACGGCTGCGGGGCCGAACGTGCCCTGCTCGGCCGCTGCACCGGTCTCGCCGGCGTCGACGCCCGAGGGCGCGGAGTCCATGCCCTCGACGGTCTGCGTGGCGAGCGCGAGGTTGTCGTCGTCGAGCGAGCCCCAGGCGTACGCGATCGTGTTGACGCCCTCGGCGACGTCGACGTCTGCCGGGCCGATGACCGGGTCCGTGGTCCCGGCCGCGGCGACCGACGCGGAGACGGTGCCGGCCGGCAGGTCCAGGACCTGCTCGTCGGGGTTCTCGAGACCCTCGATCACGGGGCTGTCGCCCGCGAGGACGTCGACGGCGGGCGCTGCGGCGACGTGGCGGACCGTCAGTCGGCCCTCGCCGGCGGCGATGTCCGAGGTGTCGTTGGTGAACAGCGACGCCGTCGGGGTTCCCTCCGCGTCGAGGTGTGCGACGGCCGTGTAGTTCATGTCGGCCTCGAGCGGCAGGTCGACGGGCCCGATGGCCGGGTCGCTGTCGTCCTCGGCGTCCGAGGCCGTGATCGCCACGGTGTAGGTGCCGGGGGCGAGCTCGAGCGGTCCGGCGAGGTCGCCGGGCTCGAAGTCGTCGAGGGTGAGGTCTCCGTTGACGTAGACGTCGACCGTGAGGTCGGGGACGCCGTGCAGGACGGAGAGCATCGCGTCCCCGTCGGCGGCGTTGGCGGGCAGAGCGAGCGCGGTGCTGGCTCCGAGGGCGAGTGTGGCGGTGCCGATGGCGGCGACCGTGCGGTTCGTGCGCATGAAGTCCTCCAGGTGTCCGGCCTCGTCCGTGAAGGGACGAGAACTGCATGTGACGTGCTTGCACAGGGATGTTCAGACGGAGGGGGGCGATCGGATGCACTCGGGTTCAACTAATTTTCCCGGGACTGCTGATCCACACCTGTGGGCGACCGGCGGCGAGCGTCGGTGGCGCCCGTCACACTGGCGGCATGGACCATGAAGAAGCCCGTCGCACCAAGCTCCAGCTCGTCGACCACGCCCGTGATCTCGTCGATCGCGCCGCTCCCGTGACGGCACGGTCCGGCGGCTCGCCGTCCGACGACGCACCCGGGCCCGGGTCCGTCCCGTCCCTGGCGCTGGGGCTGGCGCCGCGCGGGGACGGCCGCTACGCCATCGCCGTCCGCTACCCGCTCGGGTATCCGCAGGTCCGCAGCATCGCCCGGCGCCTGGCCGCCGAGATCGGTCCGGGGACCGACGTGCGGCGGACCGGGCGCGTGACGGCGCTGCGCACCGGCCCGCGCCCGCCGGTGGTGACGGCCCAGGCCGCCGGGGAGACGGGTCGCGTCCGCCCGCTGCGCCCCGGCGTCTCGATCGCTCACGTCCGCGTGACCGCCGGAACGCTCGGAGCATTCGTCCGGCGCGTCGACGACCCAGCCGTCTACGCGCTGTCCAACTATCACGTGCTCGTCGGCGACCCCACCGCGCAGGTCGGGGACGTCGTCGTGCAGCCCGGCCCGGCCGACGGCGGCGGTGCACCGGAGGACCGCGTGGGGGAGCTCGCCGACTTCGCGCCCCTGGCGCCCGGGACGACCGCCACCGTCGACGCCGCGATCGCACGTCTGGACCAGGCCGACGTCGACGCGACGTACCCGGTCGGGACGATCACCTCGACCGCGGTCGCCCTCGGCGGCGAGACCGTGGGCAAGAGCGGCCGGACCACCGGCGTCGCGGCCGGACGCGTCACCGCGATCGAGCTGGACGACGTCGTCGTCGGCTACGGTCCGGGGCTCGGCGCCCTCCGGTTCGACGACCAGATCGAGGTCGAGTCCACGGGTGCCGGGCCGTTCTCCCGCGGAGGAGACTCGGGATCGCTGGTGTACCGGTCGGACGGCGTCGCGCTCGGCCTGCTCTTTGCCGGGTCCGAGACCGGGGGAGAGAATGGGACCGGGCTGACCTACGTCAACCCGATCGACACCGTGCTCCAGGCGCTCGACGTCTCCCTGTGACCCCGAGGCGACCGCCGAGCGGCGAGGCGCGGTGAACCCGAGGCCGGAGGCACCGATGGCAGGGCTCGACGAGGCACGCGAGGCCAAGGCCGCGCTGCGCCGCGAGCTCGACGGCTGCGACGGCGTCGGCGGGATCGGGATCGCGCCGGACTCAGCGGAGTCGCCACCGACCGCCTACGTCGTCCGCGTGCTCGTGACCGACGAGTCCGCCGCCGCGAGGGTGCCCGACGAGGTGCACGGCGTCCACGTGCGGGTCGTGCTGACGGGGACGATCGAGGCCCAGTAGCCGTCGGCGGACCTCGCACGAGGACGCTCGTTCGCCGACCCGATCAGTCCCCGTCCCCGGGAGCGAGCGAAGGATCGAGGACGACCTTGACGCAGCCGTCCTGCTTCTTCTGGAACATCTCGTAGGCCCGCGGAGCGTCGTGCAGAGACATGCGATGCGTCCGCAGATCGAGAACTCCGAGCGGGTCCGCCGGGTCCGAGACGAGGGGAAGCACGTCGTCGATCCACCGCCGGACGTTGGCCTGGCCCATCCGCACGCTGAGCTGCTTGTCGAACATCTCCATCATCGGCAGCGGGTCGACCGCACCGCCGTAGACACCCGACACGGAGACGGTCCCGCCGCGCCGCACCGAGCTGATCGCCGTGCGCAGAGCAGCGAGCCGGTCGATGCCCGTCTTCTCGATCGCGGGGCGAGCCAGGACGTCGGGGAGCAGTGCGGCGCCGCGCTGTATAGCTCCGGCGACGGGTGCGCCGTGCGCCTCCATCCCGACGGCGTCGATGACGGCGTCCGGGCCGCGGCCCGACGTCAGGTCCCTGACGGCACCGGCCACGTCGTCGACGTCGCGCAGGTCGAGCGTCTCGATCCCGTGGCGACGAGCCATCTCGAGACGTTCCGGCACCCGGTCTGCGGCGATCACACGTGACGCACCGCGGTGGCGGGCGATCCGGGCGGCCATCTGGCCGATCGGTCCCAGACCGAGGACGAGCACGCTGCCGTCTGTGGGGATGCCGGCGTACTCCACCGCCTGCCACGCCGTCGGGACGACGTCCGAGAGATAGAGATAGCGCTCGTCCGGTTCGTCGTCGTCCGGGACGACCACGGGGCCGTACTGCGCCTGCGGGACGCGCAGGTACTCCGCCTGGCCGCCGGCGACCTGCCCGTAGAGCTTGGTGTACCCGAGCAGCGCGGCCCCCGTGCCCTGGGACCGGGTCTGCGTGGTCTCGCACTGGCTCTGAAGGCCGCGGGTGCACATCCAGCACGTCCCGCAGGAGATGTTGAACGGGACGACGACGCGGTCGCCGGGACGCAGCCCCGTCACCTCGGACCCGACCTCCTCGACGATGCCCATCGGCTCGTGACCGAGGACGTCACCGGGGTCGATGAACGCACCGAGCACGCTGTACAGGTGCAGGTCCGACCCGCAGACGGCGGTCGAGGTGACGCGGACGATCGCGTCGGTGGGCGCCACCAGCGTAGGGTCCGGGACCTCCTCGACCCGAACGTCTTCGTGGCCCTGCCAGGTCAGTGCGTGCATGGTTCCTCCGTGGGGTGGGTGTTCCCGGTCGATGCACCGAGAGTGCGCACGACGCCGCCCACTCGCCAGCCGATCACCGCAGGCAGCCCGTCCCGTGCGAGTGCCGTCGTCCGGTGTCACACTCAGCGCTCTCTGGGCGGTCGCCCCTGCACCGAGGAACAAGGAACGAGGACGCGATGAGTGCGACGAGGCAGGAATCGCCGCGCGAGCCGGATGCTGCGTCAGGCCCGCGGTGGGTGAAGGTCGCGGGTGACGTCAGGGTCCGGCCAGTCTCCCCGCGGTGGTCGGAGGCGGTCGCCGACGCCGAGCCCGCGGCGGCGCTCCGGCTGGCGCGGGAGCTGGGCCGTGAGGCGCCGCTGCCGGGCGCAGGCCGCACCGCCGAGCTGTGGAGCACGCTGGCGAGCCTGTCCGCCGACGACGTCGGAGTCGCGCGGATGGTCGAGCCCCACCTGGACGCGCTCGCAGTCCTCGCCCAGGCGTCGGAGGCGGGGATCGCGGTCGACCTGTCGGCGGTCGACGCCGACGCGGACAGCACGTGGGGCGTGTTCGCGGCGGAGGGGCCCGGGGCACGGCTCTCGGCCGCGACGGACGACGCCGGCGCGTGGACCCTCACGGGCCTCAAGCCGTGGTGCTCGCTCGCGGCCGACCTCTCGCACGCGCTCGTCACCGCCTGGACCGACGACGGGAGACGACTGTTCGCCGTCGACCTGCGAGACGCACGCGTCCGGGCCGAGCCGGGGCCGTGGGTCCCGCGCGGGCTCAGCCAGGTGGTGAGCGCCCCGGTGCACATGGATGCCGTCCCGGCAGCTCCCGTCGGGGCGGCGGGCTGGTATCTGGAACGCCCCGGGTTCGCCTGGGGCGGCATCGGGGTCGCCGCCTGCTGGTGGGGCGGCGCCGTGGGCATCGCCCGGTCGATGGCTCAGGTGCTGTCTGCCCGAGAACCGGACCAGATCGCCCTGGCCCACGTCGGCGTCGTCGACGCGGAGCTCCACGCGGCGCGGGTCGTGCTCGCGGATGCAGCGGTGTCGGTCGACGCGTCGGCCACGGCGGAGGCGGCCGTGACCGCGCGCCGTGCGCGAGCGGTCGTCGCCCGGGCCGCGCAGAACGTCCTCGACCGGACCGAGAGGGCCCTGGGTCCCGGGCCGATGACCACGGTCGAACGGTACGCGCGGCGGTGCGCAGACCTCCGTCTCTATCTGCGTCAGCACCACGCGGAGCGCGACGACGCGAGCCACGGCCGACACCTCCTCGCCGCAGGACCCGCGCCGTGGTGAGCTTCGACCACCGGGACCCGGGGACCGGCGAGTCGGTCTGGGAGGCGGCCGGCGTCCGGGAGCGGGGCGCCTCGTGGGAACCCGGCCCCGAGATCCGGCACCTGGTCGTGCTCGCGGCGCACCCGGACGACGAGACCCTCGGCGCGGCGGGTCTGCTCGCCCGGGCCGAGGCGCAGGGCATCCGGACGAGCGTCGTCGTCGCGACGGCGGGGGAGGGGTCGCACCCGGACTCGTCCGTGCGCACACGAGCCGAGCTGGCCGCGGCGCGACGGCTCGAGCTGGTCGAGGCCACCGCGCACGCCGCGCCGTCGGCCGCCGTCCACCTCCTCGGTCTCGGGGACGGGCAGCTGCGGGAGCAGCGGGACGAGCTGCTCTCCTCCGTCGGGTCGATCCTCGCCGCGACGCGCGGTCCGACGGTCGTCTGCGCCCCGTGGCGCGGCGACGGGCACCGCGACCACCGGATCCTCGGGGAGGTCGCGGCCGCCCTGGTCGACGACGACCCACGTCTGCGGCTGCTCGAGTACCCCGTCTGGGCGTGGCACTGGGCCGACCCGCGTGAGGACGACCCGTTGCCGTGGGACCGGGTCGTCGCCCTGCACCTGACGGCGCAGGAGACGGCGGCCAAGCAGCGGGCGCTGCGGTCCCACCGCTCCCAGGTCGAGCCGTTGTCGGACCGGCCCGGGGACGAGCCCGTCCTGCACGCGCGAATGCTCGCCCACTTCGAGCGAGACGTCGAGATCTTCGTCGACGGCGGGACCCGCACCACGGCCAGGGACGGTGCGCCGAGCCTTCCGGCGGAGTTCTTCGACGACTTCTACTCCGGCCGTGCGGATCCGTGGGGCTTCGAGACGCGGTGGTACGAGGAGCGCAAGCGTGCACTGACGCTCGCCGCACTGCCCCGTAGGCGGTTCGCGAGCACGCTGGAGGTCGGCTGCTCGACCGGTGTGCTGACCGCGGAGCTCGCCGGGCGCAGCGACCGCGTGCTCGGGATCGACATCGCCCGGGCGCCCCTCGAGGTGGCGCGACGGCGGCTCGGCCCGGCCGTCGAGCTCGGCACGTTCCGCACCCCGCACGAGTGGCCGACGGGGCGGTTCGACCTCGTGGTGCTCTCCGAGGTCGGCTACTACTGGGGAGCTCGGGACCTGGAGCTCGGCATCTGGCGGGCGGTGGACAGTCTGACGGACGACGGCGTCCTGGTGGCCTGTCACTGGCGGCACCCGGTCCCGGAGTACCCGACGACGGGCGACGAGGTGCACGCCGCCCTGCTCACCCTCTCGGGGCTGGTGACGATCGCGCGTCACGAGGAGGAGGACTTCGTGCTCGATGTGCTCGTGCCGCCGCCGGGGGACTCGGTCGCTCGTCAGGAGGGTCTGCTGTGATCTCGGCGGTGGCCGTCGTCGTGCCGGTGCACGACGAGGAGGCGACGCTCGCGGACTGTCTGACCGCCGTCGAGGCCTCCCTGCAGCACGCGCGGGAGGCGAGGACCGGTCTGCGGACGAGCGTCGTCGTCGCACTCGACGCGTGCACGGACGCGAGCGCCCGCCTCCTCCCGCCGGGTGTCGTCCGGGTCGACCTCGCGGCCCGCACCGTCGGCCTCGCTCGTGCCGTCGGCGTGGAGCGTGCGCTGGCCGGGTTCGTGGGGACGGCGTCCGACGAGATCTGGATCGCGTCGACGGACGCGGACTCGGTGGTGCCCCGGGAGTGGGTGGCGCACCACCTGGCGCTGGCCGACGGCGGCGCGGACGTCGTCGTCGGGCCCGTGCGTCCGCCGTTGGACGACCTGTCTCCCGAGCGTGCCCGGGCCTGGCTCGGGCGCTTCGTCCCGGGGCTGGCGACGGGACACGTCCACGGCGCCAACCTGGGGATCCGCGCCGACGTCTACCGGTCGGCCGGTGGGTACGCGCCGATGGTGGAGCACGAGGACGTGGACCTGGTGGCCGCCGCTCGGGCGGCGGGTGCGCGCGTGGTGGCGACCGCCGACGCACCGGTGCTGACGTCGGCCCGTCTCGTCGGGAGGACGCCGGGCGGGTATGCGCGGTACCTGCGTGAGGACCTGGGGAGCGTGACCTCATGAGGTCGACGACCACCGCCGGCGGATGGTGGCAGCACCTGGTTCTCGGCGACGCGGTGCGCCTCCTCGCGCTGATCAGCGTCGTGGTCGCGGCGGTGCGGTGGGACGGGATCGCGGTCGCACTGTTCGCGCTCGTCCTCGGTGCGGTGATGGTCCCGCGAGCCGTCGGCGCGGGGACGGCGTTCGACGTCGCGTGGTGCACGTCCCTGCTGTTCGCGGGCTGGGCGGCGCAGCTCGAGTGGTACCGGGCGGTCCCGTGGCTGGACCTGGCGGTGCACCTGGTGTGCACCGGGCTGGTCGCGGCGATGGCGTACCGCCTGCTCGCTCGGGCCGACGGGCCGCGAAGCCGGGTGGGCGCGCTCGTCGTGACGACGGCGCTCGGTGCCCTGGCCGCGGTCCTCTGGGAGCTGGGGGAGGGCGCCGGGCACCTGCTCCTCGACGACGAGATCGGCGTCGGCTACACCGACACGCTCGGCGACCTGGCCGTCGGGGTGCTCGGGTCGATGGTCGCGGGTGTCGTCCTGGCGGTGCGCGCGCCCGGCGCGCGTGCGGAGCCGACGGCCGACGCCGCGCTGCCGACGATCTCGGTGGTCGTCCCGGCCCGTGACGACGCCGAGGCCCTCGACCGGTGCCTCGCCCTGCTGGCGCAGCAGGACCTCGCGCCCGTGGAGGTGATCGTCGTCGACAACGCCTCGTCCGACGGCACGGCCGACGTCGCACGCCGGTGGGGTGCCGAGGTCGTGTGCGAGACGACCGTCGGGATCCCGGCTGCCGCGGCGGCCGGGTACGACGCGGCCCGCGGGGACGTCATCGCCCGGCTCGACGCCGACTCACGGCCCGGGCGTGACTGGGTGTCGACGGCAGCCCGGCGCCTCGCCGCCGACCCGGGCCTGGAGGCGGTCACGGGGTCAGGGGTGTTTCACGACGCCCCGCGCGGCACCCGGACGGCCGTCGCATTCGGCTACCTCGGCACGTACTACGTGCTCGGGCATCTCGCGCTCGGGCACACCGCCCTGTGGGGCTCGTGCATGGCCTTTCGGCGCGAGGCGTGGTCCGCCGTCCGGCACGACGTCGTCCGCCGGGACCCGGAGGTGCACGACGACCTCGACCTGGCGTTCCGGCTCGGCCCCTCGCGCCGGGTCGCGCTCGTCCCGTCGTGGCGCGTTGGCGTGTCGGTGCGGTCGTTGCGCGGCCGCAGCCAGCGGCGCCGTCGGATGAACAGGGCGTGGCGCACCCTGCGCGTGAACTGGGCGGTCACGCCACCCTGGATTCGGTGGCGCGACCGGTGGATGCGCGACGGGGGCGCCCAGCCGTCGTAGCCGGGCGCCCCGTCGTCGTGGTCCTGCCGGGTCAGACCCCGGCGATCGTGGCGAGGCGCTCCCAGGAGCGGTGCATGCCCAGAGCGGTGACCAGGTCGTGCGTGACGTCGCCGGCCCCGCTGCCGGCGATCACCCCCGGCGCGTCCGCGTCGACGGCCGACCGCAGCACCTCGGCACCGTCGCCCCAGGCGGCGATCGCCTTGCCGTGCCGGAAGGCCTCCGCGAGGAGCACCGTCGTCGCCGGGTCGGTCGCGACGGCGCTCCCAGCCGTCCCGCCGGCGACGACCACGGCGTCGTACTCGACGGAGCGGGTGGTCACCAACGCCTTGTCGACCGCGGTGCTCCCGTCACCCGTGCTGATCTCCCCACCGTGCGGGGCGACGACCACCGCCGTCGCCCCCTGGTCCGCGAGCGCCTGCCGCAGCGTGTCGATCCCGGCGAGGTCCGCGCCGTCGTCGGCGAGGACCCCGATCACGCGCGCGTCGATCCTGCCGGGCTCCTGCGGCACCTGGGACAGCGCCGGTGAGGTCGCGACGTCGGCGCTCGATCCCGACCCTTCCTCGGTGACCTCAGGAATGTCCGTGATGTCGATGCCCAGACCCGCCGCCACCCGTTCGGCCAGCGCCCGGTCCACCCGGACGAGGTTGGCGACCATCCGTTCCCGGACCGCGGCCTCGCCGACCTTGCCGAGCTCGAACGTGAAGCCGCCGACCAGGTGCGCCTGCTCGACCGGTGTCATGGACGCCCAGAACAGGGTGGCCTGCGAGTAGTGGTCGGCGAACGACGCCGGCGCCTCGCGCACCTTGCGGCCCTCGACCGGCGTCGGGACGTGCACGTACCCGGCTGCGCCCGACGCGATCGGGCAGCCGCCGCCCAGGCTGTTCGGCTGGTACGGCGCCCTGCCCTCGTGGACGGCGGTCTGGTGCATCCCGTCGCGCTGCATGTCGTCGACCGGTGCGTGCGGCCGGTTGACCGGGATCTGTGCGAAGTTGGGCCCCCCGAGCCGGGTGATCTGCGTGTCGAGGTAGGAGAAGAGACGGCCCTGCATCAGCGGGTCGTTCGTGACCTGGATGCCGGGCACGAGGTTGGCCACGTGGAACGCGACCTGCTCGGTCTCGGCGAAGTAGTTCGTCGGCTCGGCGTGCAACGTCAGGCGGCCGACGGGCTGCACCGGGCAGAGCTCCTCGGGAACGATCTTGGTCGGGTCGAGCAGGTCGATGCCCTCGAACGTCTCGTCCGGGGTGTCGGGCATCACCTGCAGCCCCAGCTCCCACTCCGGGTACGCCCCGGCCGCGATCGCGTCGGCAAGGTCGCGCCGGTGGAAGTCCGGGTCGGCGCCGCCGGTCAGCTGGGCCTCCTCCCACACGAGGGAGTGGACCCCGAGCACGGGCTTCCAGTGGAACTTCACCAGCGACGTCGAGCCGTCCGCGGCCTCGAGCCGGAACGTGTGGACGCCGAACCCCTCCATCGTGCGGTAGCTGCGGGGGATACCGCGGTCAGACATCGCCCACATCAGCATGTGCGTGGCCTCGGTGTGCAGCGAGACGAAGTCCCAGAAGGTGTCGTGCGCGCTCTGCGCCTGAGGGATCTCCCGGTCCGGCTCGGGCTTGCCAGCATGGATGAGGTCGGGGAACTTGATCGCGTCCTGGATGAAGAACACGGGCATGTTGTTGCCGACGAGGTCGAACGTGCCCTCGTCGGTGTAGAACTTGGTCGCGAACCCACGGACGTCGCGGGCGGTGTCCGCCGACCCACGGGAGCCGAGCACGGTGGAGAACCGGGTGAACACCCGCGTCTCCTTGCCCTCCTCGGCGAGGAACCGGGCCGCGGTCACCGACGCGGCCGTCCCGTACGAGCGGAAGGTCCCGTACGCACCCGCTCCGCGCGCGTGGACGACCCGCTCGGGGATCCTCTCGTGGTCGAAGTGCGTGATCTTCTCACGCAGGTGGTGGTCCTCGAGCAACGACGGGCCCCGAGGCCCTGCCTTCAGGGAGTGCTCGGTCTCGTCCACCCGAAGCCCTTGTGCGGTGGTGAGCCTGCGGCCCTGCTGCGTCGCCGCGTCCCCGGGCTCCTGCGGGGCGCCGGTCGGGCTGAACCGTGCGTCGAGGGGGGTGTTCTCGGTCATGATGCCTCCTGCTCTCAGGGGTTCCGACGGGTGATCCTCACGATGAGACGGCTGGGCAGAACTCGCCAGCGCATCGCAATGCCCGTGACACCGCGCCCCCGCTCTGGTCGACTGGCGTGATGGACACCGACCTGGCGCTCGCGGCGTACGACGCGCAGATCCGCCGCGCCCCGCGACCCGACGACCCCGCCGCCTCCGTCGAGAGCGACGGTGCGGTCGTGCGCGTGGTCTGCGACGGGCCCGGGTGGAACGCGGTGACCTGGTCGGGTCTGGCCGGGATGTCCGGCGCCCAGGTGGACGAGGTGATCGCGGCGCAGGTCGCGCGGTTCGGGCAGAACGGCCGGGCGTGGGAGTGGAAGCACCACGACGGCGACGTTCCCGTCGATCTGGCCGTGCGTCTCGTCGCGGCCGGCCTGACGCGGGAGCCGGACGAGGCGGTGATGGTCGCCGAGATCGCGGACCTTGACCTAGACGACCGCGCCCCGGACGGCGTCGAGCTCCAAGACGTGCGGACGCCCGCGGAGGTCGAGGACCTGGTCGCCGTCCACGACCTCGCGTTCGGCGGGGACCACACCGCGATCGGGCAGGTCGTCGGGCGCGCGCTCGATCAGGTGCCCCCGACGGTCGTCGGTGTGGTCGCGCGCGCCGACGGGCGTCCCGTCGCGGCGGGACGCGTCGAGCTGCACCACGGGACCGAGTTCGCGAGCCTCTGGGGTGGCGGAACCGTGCCGCAGTGGCGGAGTCGCGGCGTCTTCCGCGCCCTCGTCGCACACCGGGCGGGGATCGCCGCTGGGGCCGGGTTCCGCTACCTTCAGGTCGACGCGGCGCCGACGAGCCGGCCGATCCTCGAACGGCTCGGGTTCCAGACAATCACCGTCACGCGACCGTTCACCCTCGATCCCACCACCCCAGGAGCCTCGACGTGAGCGTCACCCGCCTGCTCACCGTCGACGACGCGGCCGAGCTCGCCGACGTCCTCGCCGCCAACCGTGAGCACCTGGCGCCGTGGGACCCGATCCGGGACGAGTCGTTCTACACCCCGGCCGGGCAGGTCGCGGCCCTCCTTCCTCTCCTCCAGTCGCATCCGCGGGGCGAATCCCTCCCGCTCGCCATCGTCGACGACGACGGCTCGATCGCGGGGCGGATCACTCTCGCCGGGATCGTCCGTGGGCCCTTCCTCTCGGGCGGGATCGGGTACTGGGTGCGGCACGAGAGCGGCGGCCGCGGCCTCGCAACGGCTGCGGTGGGGGAGCTGCTCGCCCGCGCTTTCGGCGAGCTCGGCCTCCACCGCGTCCAGGCCGAGACGCTGCTGCACAACGAGCGCTCACAACGTGTGCTGAAGGCCAACGGGTTTCGTCAGTACGGCGTCGCGCCCGAGTACCTGCACATCGCCGGACGCTGGCAGGACCACGCGATGTTCCAGGTGCTCGCGCCGGGCCGGTAGTCGGAGCAGGGCTACCAGCTGCGTCTCGCCCGGATCGGGTCATCCGACCACCTATCGGGGAACCCCATTCCTCGAAGGTTCATTGGTGGGCGGGTATCCACGAGTTCTCGGAGCCGCTCACCCCAACTGCTTCGTGGCGAGCCGGTGGTGAGCACGGGCTGCAAGGAGACGAGAGCTGGGTAGAGCCGTTTTCGTGACTCGTGCGGCAGAGCTGTCGCGATCGGTCCAACCAGGGAATGGTGGAAGAGCTTGGGATTCTTGGATAGACCCCAAGTCCGACGTTCCACAGCCGACCGTGATGTGCGCAGATGTTCCGGACTCGCACGTAAGTGGCCATCCAGGACTTGAGGACCGGGGCGGTCAGGTTGAGGTTCTTCGCGACGGCGGTCTTGTCGACTGGCCGGAGCAGGTTCACGTACATGTGCTTGAGCTGGCCGATGGTCAGGGCCCGCCCTCGAGCATGCGCCGAGCACCCCCGCCGGTGGCACGATAAGGAACGATCAGCGCCGATAAGAGATTCCTTACACGGGCTGATAGGTTCTTATTCATGGACTCCGCGCTGAACCCCTTCACCCCCGGCTCCGGTGCTCGGCCTGCCGCCCTGGTCGGTCGCGACAGCGAGATCGCCGCTGCCACGGCACTCATCCGCCGCGCAGCAGCGAACAACAAGCCAGCCCGGTCGCAGATGCTGTGGGGCCTGCGCGGGGTGGGCAAGACCGTGCTGCTCAAGGAGATCCGGGACAGCTTCGTCGCCGCAGGGTGGCTGACCGTCTCCCTCGAAGCCCAGCGCGACGAGAACGCGGCCCAGATGGCACGGCGGGCACTGGCCCGCGACCTGATCGTCAGCGCCCGCAAACTGCGCTCACGCCGCGACAAGGTCGGCTCGGCGTTCACCCGGATGCTGGAGACGATCACCGCCTTCTCGCTGACGGCCGGGGTCGCCGGCGTGAGCTTCGGGGTGGACCTCAAGCCGTCGAGGGGCCGGGCTGACAGCAACGATCTCGACATCGACCTGCTCGAGCTCGTCGAAGACGCCACGACCGCCCTGGCCGAGGAGCACGTCGGGTTCGTCGTGTTCGTCGACGAGATCCAGGACCTGGACCCCACGACCCTCGCGTCCTTGCTCAGCGCCCAGCACGCCGCATCCCAGGACGGTCGGCACTTCTACGTCTTCGGTGCGGGCCTGCCGAACGTGCCGGCGACCCTCTCTGAGGCGCGCTCATACGCCGAGCGCCAGTTCGACTACCGCGAGATCGACCGCCTCAAGGACAGCGACGCACGGTTGGCGTTCACCGACCCGGTCCAGGACCGCGACGTCGAGTTCGCACCCGGTGCGGTGGACTCGCTCGTGACCGCGTCGGGCCGCTACCCCTACTTCATCCAGGAGTTCGGGCACCACGCCTGGGAGCTGGCGTCGGGGGACACGATCACCTCAGACGACGCAGACCTCGCCGCCAGCCACGGTACCGATGCTCTGGACCGTGGCTTCTTCCGTGCCCGCTGGGAGCGGGCCACCCGCGCCGAGCAGACGATGATGGCCGCGATGGCCCAGGACGGCGACGGGCGCTCCACGATCACCGACGTCGTCGAACGGCTCGGCAAGAGCCGCCCCAGCGACCTCAGCGTCCGCCGCAAAGCGCTGATCGCCAAGGGTCTGATCTACGCGCCCGCTCGCGCTGAGCTGGCCTTCACGGTCCCGCACATGGGCGCCTACATCTCGCGGGTGCATCATGACCTGCTCTGAGCCGTGTCGGGGCCTCTGGCAGCATCGGGTCGACGAGACGACTACGCGTGGGCCTCGACGTCGACGAAGTGATCTACCCCTGGCTCGCGACGCTGCGCACGTGGCTGCACACCGACCGCGGCCTGCCCCTGGAATCCATGCCCGACCCGACCCGGTACGACTTCTCGGGCGAGTGGGGGCTGGGCGACCAGGCCACCATGTGGGAGCACGCCATCGAATGCTCCGAGGCCGGGGTGCTGCACAGCGCCGGTGACCCGCTGCCGGGCACGGCGTTCACCTCGTGACCGCCCGCGGGCGCGGACGCTCGCGCAGTACGTCGACCTCGTGGAAGAGGTCGCGGCCGGACGCCCAATACGCGCCGCGGCCTGACGTCAGGCCGCCAGCCGAACAGGCGCCGGTGCCTTCCGAAGAACTCGTCCGAAGAACGGCGTGTCAACCTTACGGTAACGAACCATCTTATTACTCTGCTCTCGGTTGGCGAGTGCCAACCACACACAGATGCAGGGGACAACATCAGTGACCCGAAAAGGAATCGTGGCGTGGACCGCCACGTTGAGCGCGCCACTGCCAGCTGCCTCAGTCGCAGCACCCGGGAGCGACCACACCGCCGACCAGATCGCTCAGGTGATCGACGAGGCAGCACCCGGCAACGACACCGTCGTCGCACCAACATCGTCCTTCGGTGAAGCAGTGTCGTTCACCACCGTAGGCGACGAAGCCGCCAACGAGGTCTTGGTGTCGCTCGACCCCAGCGACCCGGTCGTCTTCGGCCAAGAAGGTGCCCGAGGCATCGAAGTCTCGCTGCCCGACGAAGTCACAGTCGACACGGGAACTGTCGCCGACGACGGGTCGATCGTCTACGAGGACAACGGTGCCGACGCGCACGCAGCCGTCCAAGCACTCGACGACGGCGGGGTGCGACTCCAGACCGTCCTCGAAGGACCCGACGCACCCCAGACGTACACCTACGACTTCGCATCGGACGTCTTCCCGATCGTGCTCGAGGACGGCTCGGTCGAGCTTGTCGCCGGGGTCGCCGAAGGTGCACGGATGAGCGTCGGACAGTTCGACGCCCCCTGGGCCAAGGACGCCAACGGCAGCGACGTCGAGACCTGGTACACCGCCGAGGGGAACTCGCTCGTCCAGCACGTCGTCCACGACGAAGGGTCCGCCTACCCGATCACGGCCGACCCGAAGGGCACCAGGACGTGGTGGAACACCACGCTCTACTTCAACCGCAAGGAAACCAAGCTCTTCGCGGCCGGTACAGCGTTCACCGGGACCGTCACGGCGTGGTTCCCGACGATCCCCACCCAGGTCGTTGGTCGACTGCTCCAGGTCTATGCGGGCACGTTCGGTGTCTACTTCGCCTCGGGCAAGTGCGGGAAGCTCGTGACCTACGCGCATGTCGCGAACTTCGTCCCTCAGCCCTACTCGGGTAAGGAAGCTGGAGGGTACTGCCGGTGATAGCCACGATCGCAGTCGCCGCAGCGCTCGCCCTGACCGGGTTCACGCTGACTCGGGTGGCACCCGTTGGGCCGTACGGTCGTGGCGAACGCGGCAACGCGCTGGTCATCGTGACGCAGTCCGTGCTGGGCATCGCGCTCTTGGTGGCGATGTTCTGGGGCAGCGACGGGTGGGCAGCAGCCTGGGCGTTCGCAGGATACGCAGGCGGTTCGCTGTTCGGGACCGTGTGGGCATTGATCGCACGCAGTTCGAGTGAGAGCTCGCAGTCGGTCAGCTCGTCACGGTAGGGCCAGCACGATCACGGGCGGCGGGGTTGGCAACGGCCAGCCCCGCCGCCCTCGTCATTCCCCCGCGCGCTCCTCATCGAACGGGCCGAACCCGCACCCGGGCGCTCAGTCGCGGGCCCCGCCCATCTGCTCGACACCCTCACTGCGCATCGCCGCCACCTCGGCATCCGACGTCGCGAACACGTCACGACCACCAGGCACCCCCGCCATGCTCGAGGCCCACCGATCAGCAGCGAACTCGAACGGGAACGCGACCTTCACCGCACCCAACCCCGGCCCGGCCGGATACCAGCCGTCCGTGCTGCGATGGGCCGCACCCACCTGAGAGTTCCGCTCCACCGACAGGTGCACGAACTCCGCCTGGCCGGCATGGACACGCTCGATCCCCGGCGCCAGCTTCGCGACCCTGGTCGCCGGACCCGACGGGGTACGAGAACCGGGCATCGACTCCGCGTTCCCCCACGCACCGTCGAACGGCCCCGGGAGGGCAGGAGGACGACGCGGCCGCGCGGCCGCAACCTCCACGGCCCGGGCATGGTCGGCGGCCTCCACCGCCTTGCGGACCTCGCGCGCCTGCACGGTCGTGGGCCCCAGGTGCGTGAAAGTCGCACCACCGGCACCGGTGTCGAACCGGCCCCCGGTCGCCGTGCCGGCAGGCTTACGCGGCTGAACGCTCGTCGTGTTCCATCCTTGGCCGCCAGGGCGAGCCACGCCGCACCCAGCAACTTGGACTCGTCCCGCGCCTCATTCAGGGCGGCCTTCAGCTCGGGGGCGTTGCGCCGACCCTGCGCCGCCGCGGTCGCGTGGGCGCCGTCGAGCTCGATCACCAGGTTGCGGGCACCCATCGCCCGCAAGATCGGACGCCTTCACCGCACCCTGGCCGACACCTGGGCCTACGCCCGCTTCTAAGACTCCAACGACCAACGCGACAACGCCCTACCCCACTGGCTCCACTTCTACAATCACCACCGAACCCACTCCGCAACCGGCGGCACACCCAGCAGCAGGCTCAACAACCTCCCTGGACATCACACCTAGGCTGCCGACGCGGGGCATCTCGCACTCGGGGATCGGCGCCGTGGCGTTGAAGACGAGGCACAAGAAGCGCAGGTCGTCGTTGATCCCGAACAGGGCGTGGTCGCAGTCGTCGGCCACTCGACCGTTGTGGTGGTGAAACTTGGGAACGTGCATGGCGGGGTACCTCCCGGCCATGCCCCGGACGTTGCAGCGTCGCGGGGTCTCGTGCGTCGATTTCCTCCACGCGATGCCGCAGAATGTCTAGGTGGCTACCGCATCTCGACTCCCTCGTGTCCGTGCCTCTGAACTCGTCGGCCGCGGCTGGTTGAACACCGGTGGTCAGGACGTCACGCTCGCGGACCTGCGCGGAAAGATCGTCGTCCTCGACTTCTGGACGTTCTGCTGCATCAACTGCCTGCACGTCCTCGACGAGCTGCGGGACCTCGAGGCGCGATTCGCGGACGAGCTCGTCATCATCGGCGTGCACTCCCCGAAGTTCGTTCACGAGGCAGACCCGGAGGCGCTCGCGGCCGCGGTCGAGCGGTACGAGGTCCACCACCCGGTGCTCGACGACCCCGAGCTCACCACCTGGTCGGCCTACGCCGCGAAGGCCTGGCCGACCCTCGTCGTCGTCGACCCCGAGGGGTACATCGTCTGGCAGATGGCGGGCGAGGGGCACGCGAGCGCGCTCGAGGCGCTGGTCGCCGAGCTGGTCGCGGAGCACGAAGAGAAAGGGACTCTCCACCGGGGCGACGGCCCGTACGTCGCCCCCGTTCCGACGTCGGGCACGCTGCGGTTCCCTGCCAAGGTGCTCGGTCTCCCCAACGGCAATCTGCTGGTGGCCGACGCCGGGCACCACAGCCTCGCGGAGATGGCGCCCGACGGCGAGACGCTGGTCCGGCGGATCGGTTCCGGCGAGCGCGGCCTCGTCGACGGGGCGTCCGACGTCGCCCGGTTCAGCGAGCCGAACGGGCTCTGCCTGGTCCCGGCCGACCTGCGTGCCCGCACGGGTTACGACGTGGTCGTGGCCGACACCGTGAACCACGCGCTGCGTGGGGTGAACCTCACGACCGGCACGGTCACCACCGTGGCCGGGACCGGCGAGCAGTTCATGGTCGGTGCGAGCGACAACGTCACCGGCCGCAGCGAGGTAGTGGACCTCGACGACGCCTACGGAGCGCGGTCGATCCGCCTCTCCTCACCGTGGGACGTCGAGTGGTTCCCGGCGATGGGGGCGTTCCTCGTGGCCGATGCCGGCAACCACACCCTGTGGGCGTTCGGGCGCGACCGCCTCGCCCACGTCGGCGGGACCATGAACGAGGGCCTGCTCGACGGGCGCCTCGCCGACGCCTGGTTCGCCCAGCCGTCCGGGCTCGCCGTCGGTACCGACGCGGCGCTCTGGGTCGCGGATGCCGAGACCTCCGCACTACGGCGGGTCGAGGCCGTCGAGGGAACCCCGGAGGGGACGGTGAGCACCGCCGTCGGGCAGGGGCTGTTCGACTTTGGCCACCGTGACGGCGCCGCCGACCAGGCACTCCTGCAGCACCCCCTGGGGCTGACGGTCCTGCCGGACGGGTCGGTCGTCGTCGCCGACACCTACAACGGCGCGCTGCGCCGGTTTGCGCCGTCCGACGTCGGCCCGGGCGAGGTCACGACCCTCGCCACCGACCTGGCCGAGCCGAGCGACGTCGTCGTGCTGGTCGACGGCGAGGTGTGGGCCGCCGGGACGCCGGACACGGCGGTGCTCACGGACGACGCGCGTGTCGAACTGCTCGTCGTCGAGTCTGCGGCCCACCGGCTGACCCGGATCCCGCTGCCCGCCGCGACGGCCGGCGAGGTGCTGGACGCGGGGGCGCACCGCACCCAGCGCCCGGTCACCGAGGTGGCCGCGAGCGTTCGGATCGACGTGCCGTTCGTCCCTGCGCCGAGGCAGAAGCTCGACGACAGGTTCGGGCCGTCCACCCGGCTGCGGGTCTCCGCGAGCCCGGCCGAGCTGCTGCTCGACGGCGGCGGCGACGACGCCGACCTGTCGCGCGACCTGCGGCTGGACCCCGCCGTCGGCGAGGGCGTGCTGCACGTGACCGCCCAGGCGGCCTCCTGCGACGACGACCCCGCCGTCGAGTTCCCTGCCTGCCACCTGGCCCAGCAGGACTGGGGTGTGCCGGTGCGGGTCGTCGACGGCGGGGACGCTGAGGTCAGTCTGCCGCTGCGGGGGTAGTTCGGCGGACACAGCAGGCTCTGTCGCGCTGCCTTGTACCCTTCGACGACCTGTTCGGCATCCGTCAGGACCTTGTTGAGGTCGTTGCCGTACGCGACGAGTCGGCATGGTTGCTCAAGGGCGACGAGCCCGCCGCGTTCCGGGGAGTACGGCCGCCGATCAGTTCGGTGTGCCGGTCACGGTGGACCCGACGGGCCTCCAGGTGCGGATCTACGGGCAGCGATACGCCGTCGCCGGGTTCCTCACCGGCAGTGGGGTAGTCGCGGGGCGGCGATCGTCGTCATCCCGTACCAGCGTGCGCTGTCAATGCTTGGCTCGGACGCGGACTCCACCAGGCTAGTCCGGACCGGCACCGGCGCCGGGGCCGCCGTCGGGCCCGCCCTGGGCGGTGCGATCGGAGTCGTGTCGGCCACCTACCCCGCGGTGCGCGCGGGCAGGATCAGCGCCGCCATCGCCGTCCGTGCGGACTGACCGCCAACCTTCACGGCACTTCCATGGGTCACGAGCCCGACACGGCGGTGAGTGGTCGCCGACCCGACTAGGGTGATTGGTATGGACCAAGACACCGACCGACCGCATGTGACGCTGTCGACGACATCGGTGTACCCGTGGCGCACCACCCGGGCCTTCGAGGTCGCAGCAGACCTCGGGTACGACGGGGTCGAGGTGATGGTCTGGGGCGACGAGACGACGCAGGACGCGCTCAAGCTCGAACGCCTCTCCGAGAAGCACGACATGCCGATCCGCTCGATCCACGCGCCGACGCTGCTCGTCAGCCAACGGGTCTGGGGCGGGTCCCCGGCACCCAAGCTGACCCGGACCGTCGACATGGCCGTCGAGCTCGGCGCCGGCGTCGTCGTGGTGCACCCGCCGTTCCGGTGGCAGCGCAAGTACGCGCGGGGGTTCGAGGAGCAGGTGGCCGAGCTCAACCAGCTGACCGACGTGACGCTCGCCGTCGAGAACATGTACCCCTGGCGTGGCGGCAAGCGCGAGCTCGTTGCGTACCTGCCGGGGTGGGACCCCTCCGAGCACGGGTACGACGCCGTCACCCTGGACCTCTCGCACAGCGCCGTCGCGCACCAGAACGCCATGGACCTGGTCGACGAGTTCGGTGACCGCCTGCGGCACGTGCACATGGCGGACGGGACGGGCGCGGTGATGGACGAGCACCTCGTGCCCGGGCGTGGCACCCAGCCCTGTGCTGACGTGCTGCGACGCCTGGCGCGCGAGAGCTGGACGGGTGACGTCGTGATCGAGATCGCGACGCGCAAGTGCAAGACGGACGAGGCGCGCATCGCCGACGTCGCCGAGTCGCTGGCGTTCACCCGCGAGCACCTGGCCGCCGGTGTCGCGGAGCGCGGCGCCTAGTCACTCCATGCCGGCGTCGGCCCGCCCGTGGGACACACACGGCGGTCCCCGACACTTCCCCCGCCCGGGGGATGTCGACGTCGTCCGACGCGACTAGCGTGACGGACGCGGCGCGGCAGGATCTTCGGTCGTCAGTCCGCTCCGGGCGGCGCGCGCAGACACCCCGTTGTCAGCGTCGACACGAACCTGACGAACGACGCATTCTTTGATGGGTGAGAAATGCCGATGCCAGATCGCTCGCGCTGGATCAGTCCGATGGCCTGGCTGGTCGTCGTGTCGGCCGCCTGCGGCGGCTGTTCGGCGGCCGCCGAAGATCCGAAACTCGCTCCGGTCGAGGACGTCCGAGGGTCGTACACGCTTGATCGTGAGACCGGTTCGATCACCTTCCCGGTGGACCGGTTCGGCGTCACGGCCCAGGAAGAGGCAGTGCTCGGCTCGGCGGGCTCCGTCGTCCTCGAGACGTGCGCCCGCGCGCGAGGTGTTGAGTTTCTCGCCTGGGAATCGCGGTACGTGCCCGAGTACGAGGCGTCGACCCTGTACGGGGTCTGGACGTCGTCGCTGGTGGAAAGGTTCGGATTCGTCGCGCCGATGTCGGACGCGGACCTTCGGGCGAACGGAGTGATGACGGAGAGCCCCTTGGACGTGGCGGACACCGGTGCGACAGGTCAGGCCCGAGACTGGGGTCTGATCGACCCGTCCCCGGACGCTGAGAACGTTCTCGCAGAATGTCGGGACTCCGCCGAGTTCCAGGCGGTGGACTCGGCCCAGTTCTATCGAGGCGAGGCATGGACGGTGCCCATCGCCGACGCGTCGCACGCGGTGGAGCGGTCGGCGCCCTACGAGGACCTGGCGGACGACCTGCATCGTTGTCTGCGAGACGAGGGACTGGAGCCGGACGGTCTCTCGGTCGAGGGCGCGGACCCGAGCCAGATCTCCGCCGAGCAGATCGAGCTCGCCCTGCGGGTGGTCCACTGCAAGGACGAGGTGGACTTTGTTCACCGAGCCGTCGTCGAGGTGTCGAGAGCACAGTTACCGGTCGTCGAACGCTACGAGGACGAGCTGACGGCGCATCGAGCGGCGATCGACGAGGCACTGGACCGTGCTCAGGAGGTTCTCGCTGGATCAGACCTGGGCTGATCTCCGGGCCCCGCGTCGGCCCCGCGCATGAGCGATCTCAGGCGTCGTGCTCCGGCGCCTGCTCAAGCGTCGAGCCGTCGCCGACCGGCTCGTGCCCGCCGGCCGTCGCGGCAGCCGGCGCAGACTTGCTCTGCCGCGCGAGCGCGAAGCCGGAGACGGTCAGCAGCAGGCCGGAGAACGACAGGAACACGGAGAGCGCCAGCGTGACGGTCTGGATGTCGTCGAGCGGCTTGACCAGCACCATGATGCCGAACAGCGTCCACATCAGGCCGACCGTCAGCTCCATGTCCCACTGCGGGCGCCCGGCCCGGGCGCCGCGGACGGCGGAGACGACCCCGATCACACCGGCGACGAGCGCCCAGATCGCCACGAGGCGCAGGACGATCGTGAACGTCGACTCGGGCCAGATCGCCGTCGCGATGGCGACGGCGGCGGCGACGCCACCGAGCACGTACCGCCAGTTCGACCCGTCGGTGTCGGAGGGGCGCATCCGTGCGGCCTCGATGAACAGGATCACGGCCTGCAGGGCGAAGAGCGCGACCAGGAGCCACTGGACGAGCGAGTTGCCCACGGACGGCCAGAAGTACATGACGAGACCCACGACGAGGAACAGCACGCCGCGCACGAGGGCCGTGGCCCAGACGCGTCGCGCGACGTCGAAGCTGTGCGCGCTGAGGGATTCGGTGCTCATGGTGGTGCCTTTCCGCAGGATGCCGACGGTCGCAACCTAGCGCGAGCGCGCCCCGTGTGCGCGCGGGATCGGTCGGGACGCCCGGGCCCGGATGGATAATCGATCGGGTGAACCTCCCAGACCCGCGTCCGGCCCTCGTCCTCCTCGACCTCGACGGCACCCTGACCGACTCCGCCCCGGGCATCACCGGCTCGATGCGCGCGGCGTTCGAGGAGGTCGGCCTCCCGTCACCCGACGACGCCGGGCTGCGTGCGATGGTCGGTCCGCCCCTGCTGGTGAGCCTCGCCGAGCAGGGTGTGCCCGACGACCGCGCGGACGAGGTGATCACGGCCTACCGCCGCCACTTCCGCGAGCACGGGATGCTCGGCGGGAACTCCGTGTTCGACGGGATCGACGAGGCGCTCGACCGGCTGGGCGCGGCGGGGATCCCGATGGCCGTCGCGACGTCCAAGCCACAGCGCTTCGCCCGGGAGATCGCGGAGCACTTCGGCCTCGCACGCCACTTCGTCGGCGGCGTGGACGGGGTGTTCGGGGCCGACGACGACGGCGGGCCCCGCAGCGCCAAGGCCGACGTGATCGCGCACGCGCTCGCCTCGCTCGCCGAGCGTGGCCTCGCCCCCGACGTCACGGAGATCGTCATGGTCGGCGACCGGGAGCACGACGTGAACGGGGCCAAGACCCACGGCATCCCGACCGTCGCCGTCGCGTGGGGGTACGCGGACCCGGGCGAGGTCGAGGAGGCAGGTGCGGTCGCCGTCGTGCAGAGCCCGGCCGAGCTCATGGACCTCCTGCTCGTCGAGCCTGTCGAGTCGTGATCTCGACAGGCTCGATCTGCGGTGGTTGGGCTCGATGGGTGGTGGTTGAGCCTGTCGAAACCACGATCTCGACAGGCTCGATCTGCGGTGGTTGAGCTCGTTCTGCGGTGGTTGAGCCTGTCGAAACCACGATCTCGACAGGCTCGATCTGCGGTGGTCGAGCTCGTTCTGCGGTGGTTGAGCTCGATCAGCACACTTGACGTTGACGCAGCGTCAACTTCTACCGTGGTGAGCACACGGAGAGGGGACCGAGATGATCACGCCACAGCCGCCGTCGGGCGCACACGCCGACTGGTCGATCCAGGAGGTCGCGCGCCTGGCGGGTACGACGAGCCGCACTCTGCGGCACTACGACGACGTGGGGCTGCTGCCGCCGTCGCGCGTCGCGAGCAACGGCCACCGGTACTACGACGCCCATGCGCTCGTCCGGTTGCAGCGGATTCTCCTTCTCCGTGACCTCGGGCTCGGCCTTCCGGCCCTGGCGGAGGCGCTCGCGGGTGAGGCCGACGAGGTGCGCGCACTGCGTGCGCACCTGGGCTGGCTGCGGGCGGAGCAGGACCGGTTGGCGCGGCAGATCGCGTCGGTCGCGCACACGATCGAGGAGAGGGAAGGAGGTGGTGAGCTCGTGGCGGAGGACATGCTGGACGGGTTCGACCACACGCAGCACAAGGACGAGGTCGAGGAGCGCTGGGGCAGGGAGGCCTACGCGCGCTCGAGCGACTGGTGGACGGCGAAGTCGGACGACGAGCGCGCCGCCTTCAAGGACGAGTCGCGTCGGCTGATGGCGGACTGGATCTCCCTGGCCGAGGGCGGCTTCGACCCGTCGAGCGGGGAGGCCCAGGCGGTCGCGGAGCGGCACGTCGCGTGGCTGGGCTCGGTGCCGGGCACGCCGGGCGCCGGAGGAGAGCCGGTGCCGGAGTACGTCACGGGCCTGGGGGAGATGTACGTCGCGGACCCGCGGTTCGCGAAGAACTACGGCGGGGTCGAGGGCGCGACGTTCGTGCGGGACGCGTTGGCCGTCTGGGCGCAGCGCCGGGTCTGAGTCCGTGGGCCCCGGGGTGTTCGCCGTGACGCGCACGCCCCGGGGTCGTCGCCTACCGCGTGACGCCGAACCGGGCGACGCGGGGCGGCACGCCGACGGCCCGCAGGACGAACGCCTCGGTCGCGTCGATCGCCCGGGCACGCTCGGCGGGGTCGCTCGGCAGGTGGCTGCCGGAGAGGCACGCGTTGATCAGGCGCACGGTGACGTCGACGTTCTGGTCGGGGAACTGCCGCGTGATGATCCCGGCGCGCAGGATCCGGCGCAGGATGGTCTCGACGACGATCGCGTGCTCGCGGAGCTGCATGCGGGTGCTCTTGGACAGCACCGTGCGCAGGTCCGGCCCGGGGGCGACGTGGAAGACGGTGCTGAGGTTGGCCTGCTGGCGCACGTAGGTGCGGAGCTGCTCGACCGGGTCGGTGACCTCGGACAGCGCACGCTCGAGCGTGGCGACGTACTGCTCGGTCTCGTGGGTGATGAAACCGATGAGGAGCGCTTCCTTGTCGGCGAAGTGGTTGTAGACGGCCGTGCGGCCGACGTTGGCCGCCGAGGCGATGTCGGCGAGCGAGACGGCGTCGAACCCGCGGTCGGCCATCAGGGTGGAGAGTGCCGCGAAAAGCTTGTTGCGGGTCTGCTCCCGGTGCTCCTGGAGGGACCCTCCGATGATCTTCGGCATACTGACAGCATAGGAGCGGCACGTCAGATACGCGGCATTGATCCGCGCGATGAAACTCACAGTCGGCCTATGATGTGACGAAGATGACACTCATCACTGGGGATTCGACGCAGCGGAGCGCGGGCGAGCCACTCGACCCGGCGGGCATTCGTGCGGCGTACGAGGCGTTTCTCAGCGGCGGGCGCGTCCCCGGCAGGCTCCGACCCGGGGTCGTCGCGTCGTGGAAGCGGAGCCTGCGCAGCGGGGTGAACCCTGAGTCTCCGGCGGCCGGGCTCGTCCCGGGATCTGACACGCGCGACAGCGTCGGCCCGCACCCGCTGTCCCGGGCGCTGCCGGTGGTGCGGAGCATGCTCGTCGAGGCGGCGCGCAGCGACGGCATGGTGGTGGCGCTGATGGACGACGGCGGACAGCTGTTGTGGGTCGACGGTCACCGCGGGGTGCGCGACGCCGTCGCTGACGTGGGGTTCGTCGAGGGGGCGATCTGGCGCGAGGAGTACGTCGGCACCAACGCGCCCGGGACCGCGCTCGCCACCCGCAGGCCCGTCCAGGTGCTCGGCGCGGAGCACTTCACACGGCCCGTCCAGGCGTTCAACTGTGCTGCCGCCCCGATCCACAGCCCCGACGGGCGTGTGGTGGGCATCCTGGACGTGACGGGCGGCGAACCGGCCGGGTCGAGCGTCGTGATGTCCCTGGTCCGGGCGACGGCCGAGGCGGTGGAGCGCGAGCTCGCCACCGATCCGTCCGGCGTCGACGCCTACCCGTCGCGCGCCCGCCTGGATGTGCTCGGCGACGGCGGCCGGCTGCGCACCCGCCACGGGACCACCCGGCTCGGCCCCCGGCACACCGAGATCCTGCTGCTCCTCGCCGAGCGCCCGGCCGGCCTGGGCGCCGACGAGCTGGCCGTCCTCCTGCATCCGGGAAGTCTCTCCGAGGTGGCGGTGCGGGCCGAGGTCTCCCGGCTCCGCCGCGTCGTCGGGCCACTGCTGGCCGGGTCACGTCCCTACCGGGCCGCCGCGCCGCTGCACACCGACGTCGCGGACGTGCGTGCTGCTCTCGCGTCCGGGGACGTCGCCGCGGCGCTGGCCGCGTACCCGGGTCCCGTCCTGCCGCGCTCGGTCGCCCCGGGTGTCGTCGCCATCCGGGACGAGCTGGCCGCGGAGCTGCGGGCCGCCGTGCACGCCTGCTCGGACCCGGACGTCGTGCTGCGGTGGCTCGCCACCAGCGAGGGAGGCGACGACTACGCCGGCTGGCAGCGCACCGTCGACCTCACGAGCGCGACGTCGCCCCTCGGCGTCCGTGCGCGGGCCCGCCTCGCGCTGCTGGACCGCGAGCTCGGCTCGCTCAACTGACCCACCCCTTCGCCGTTCCACCGAGACCACGGGAGAACCATGAACGCTGCAGACAGCAAGTCGTCCACCAGCACGTCCGGCCTCGAGGAGGCCGCCCGCGACCGCCTCGACAGGGCGGTCGCCGACGCCGCGGCGGGGGCGGAGGCCTGGGCCCGGATGCCACTGAGCGAGCGGACCCGGCTGATCGAGGACACGCATCGCGTGGTGCGTGACCATGCCGAGGAGTGGGCGACGACGGCGAGCGAGATCAAGCAGCTCGACCTCCTGTCGCCGCTGGTCGGCGAGGAGTGGACGTCGGGCCCGTACGCCACCCTCTCGGGCTTCGCCGCGACGGCGGAGTCGATGGCCGGGATCGTGGCGGGGCGCTCCCCGCTTTCCGGGGCGAGGTTCGGCCGTGCGCCGGGCAACCGCGTGACCGTGCCCGTGATGCCGCACGGTGCCAAGGAGGCGCTTCTGCTGCCCGGCTTCAGCGCCGAGGTGTGGCTGCAGCCGGGGGTGAGCGCCGAGGAGGCGATCGCGGAGGCGGGCCTGGGGCAGAGGACGCCGGGCCAGGGCGGCGGCGTGGGCGTCGTGCTCGGCGCCGGGAACATCACGGCGATCCCGCCGTTGGACGTGCTGTACGAGATCGTGGCGTTCAACCGGTCCGTGGTGCTCAAGCTCAACCCGATCATGGGAGGGATGCAGCCGGTGTTCGAGGCCGCACTGGAACCGTTGATCCGCGCCGGGATGCTCCGCATCGTGCAGGGTGGCGCGGCCGAGGGGTCGTACCTGGTGCAGCACCCGGGCATCGAGCACGTGCACATCACCGGCAGCGCGGCCACGCACGACGCCATCGTGTGGGGGACGGGCGACGAGCGCGAGCGGCGCAAGGAGGCGAACGAACCGCTGCTGTCGGTGCCGATCACGAGCGAGCTCGGCGGCGTCTCGCCGATCATCGTGGTGCCGGGGGAGTGGAGCGAGGAGGACCTGCGGTACCAGGCGGAGCACGTCGCCACCCAGCGGCTGCACAACAGCGGGCACAACTGCATCGCGGGCCAGGTGGTGCTGCTCAGCGAGGACTGGGATCAGCGCGAGGCGTTCCTGCACGAGCTGCGGGCGGCGCTCGAGCGTGCCCCGCGGCGGCCCGCCTGGTACCCGAGGAGCGAGGAGCGGTTCGCCGCCGCCGCCGAGACCTACCCGGACCTCGAGCGGTTCGCGGACGCGACGCGCGTGCTGGTGGAGGTCGACGCGGACAGCCCGGACGCGTCGGTGATCGAGACCACCGAGTACTTCGCCCCGATCCTCGGCGTGCTCTCCGTCCCGGGGACGGGACAGCGGTTCCTGGACGAGGCCGTGACCCGCGCCAACCGGGACCTGCTCGGCACGCTCGGGGCCAACATCATCGTGGAGCCGAAGCAGCGTCGGGCGATGGGACCGGCCTTCGACGAGTCGGTCGCGCGCCTGCGATACGGAACGATCGGGATCAACGCCTGGACCGGTCTGGGGTTCCTGACGGCGCGGGCCACCTGGGGGGCGTTCCCCGGCCACACGCTCCAGGACGTGCAGTCCGGGATCGGCGTCGTGCACAACGCGCTTCTGATCGACCGCGCCGAGCGGACCGTGGTCACGGGGCCGTTCCGTCCCTTCCCCCGCTCGGTAATGAACGGCGAGCTCGCACTCTTCCCGAAGCCGCCGTGGTTCGTCACGGCGCGCAGCGCCCGGACGACGGGTCGACTGCTCGCGGACTTCGCCGGGAACCCGTCCTGGGCGAAGTTCCCGGCGATCTTCCTCTCGGCGTTCCGGGCGTAGACGGCGTCACCCGGCTGCAACGCAGTTGCAACCCTTCACCTCCTAGCCTCGCCGTAGGCGGGTGCAACGACGCACCCCGCCCCGCGCCGTCGTCGGACGTCGCGGTGACACGACTGCAAGGAGGCAGGCCGCATGACCGTCTACGCCGCGCCGGGTACCACCGGCAGCATCGTCGAGTACAAGAGCCGCTACGACCACTGGATCGGCGGTGAGTACGTCGCCCCCGACTCCGGCCGCTACTTCGACAACCCGAGCCCCGTGACCGGGCAGACCTTCACCGAGATCGCCCGCGGCACCGCCGCCGACATCGAGAAGGCGCTCGACGCCGCGCACGCCGCCAAGGGGGCGTGGGGCAAGACCTCCGCGACCGAACGCGCGATCATCCTCAACAAGATCGCCGACCGCATGGAAGAGAACCTCGAGATGATCGCGGTCGCGGAGTCGTGGGAGAACGGCAAGCCCGTCCGCGAGACGCTCGCCGCCGACATCCCGCTCGCGATCGACCACTTCCGCTACTTCGCCGGGGCGATCCGCGCGCAGGAGGGGTCGATCTCCGAGATCGACGGGGACACCGTCGCCTACCACTTCCAGGAGCCGCTCGGCGTCGTCGGGCAGATCATCCCCTGGAACTTCCCGATCCTCATGGCGACGTGGAAGCTGGCGCCGGCGCTCGCGGCGGGCAACTGCGTGGTGCTCAAGCCGGCCGAGCAGACGCCGGCGTCGATCCTGTTCCTGATCGACATCATCGGTGACCTGCTGCCCCCGGGCGTGCTCAACATCGTCAACGGCTTCGGTGTCGAGGCGGGCAAGCCGCTCGCGTCCAACAAGCGGATCTCGAAGATCGCGTTCACGGGCGAGACCACCACCGGCCGGCTGATCATGCAGTACGCGAGCCAGAACATCATCCCGGTGACGCTCGAGCTCGGCGGCAAGTCGCCGAACATCTTCTTCGAGGACATCGCGCAGGCCGACGACGCGTTCTACGACAAGACGCTCGAGGGCTTCACGATGTTCGCGCTCAACCAGGGAGAGGTCTGCACGTGCCCGTCGCGTGCGCTGATCCAGGACTCGATCTACGACAAGTTCCTCGGCGACGCGATCGAGCGCACCGAGGCCGTGGTGCAGGGCAACCCGCTCGACACGGACACGATGATCGGCGCGCAGGCCTCGAACGACCAGCTCGAGAAGATCCTGTCGTACTTCGACATCGGCAAGGAGGAGGGCGCCAAGGTCCTCACGGGCGGTGCGCGCGCGGACCTCGGCGGAGACCTCGCGGGCGGGTACTACGTGCAGCCGACGATCTTCGAGGGCAAGAACTCGATGCGGGTGTTCCAGGAGGAGATCTTCGGGCCCGTGGTCGCGGTGACCCGGTTCTCGGACTTCGACGACGCGATGTCGATCGCCAACGACACCCTCTACGGGCTCGGGGCCGGCGTCTGGTCCCGGGAGGCCAACACCGCCTACCGGGCGGGTCGCGAGATCCAGGCCGGCCGTGTGTGGACCAACTGCTACCACGCCTACCCCGCCGCGGCGGCGTTCGGCGGGTACAAGGGCTCGGGCGTCGGGCGCGAGAACCACAAGATGATGCTCGACCACTATCAGCAGACCAAGAACCTGCTGGTCTCGTACTCGCCGAACAAGCTCGGCTTCTTCTAGACCGTCCCGTCCCCGCCGCGCGGTCGCCGGTGGCCGCGCGGCGGGGACGACCGTACTGCTCAGGATCGATCGAGAGGAGCACCATGTCCGACGTCGCACCCGCACCCGGCTCAGCCGGGACGACATCCGAGCGGGTCACCCTGACCGACTCCACCGCCGCGATGCTCCGGCAGCTGCGCGCGCTGCACGGTGACCTGATGTTCCACCAGTCCGGTGGATGCTGCGACGGCAGCTCGCCGATGTGCTACCCGCTGGGCGACTTCCTCACGGGGGACGCGGACGTCCACCTCGGCGACCTCGTCGTCGAGCCGGGGGAGGCGACCGACGGTCGCGCGGACCCCGACCGCTTCGTCGTGCCCGTGTGGATGAGCCGCAACCAGTTCGAGTACTGGAGCCACACGCACCTGACGATCGACGTCGTCCCCGGCCGTGGTGCGGGCTTCAGCCTGGAGGCGCCGGAGGGTGTGCGCTTCATCATCCGGTCCCGGCTGTTCACGGACGCGGAGTGGGAGCAGCTTGACCGCACGGCGACGCCCTGACCCCCTACGCTGTCGGCATGAGCGAGATCGTGCCTGACACCAAGGACTGGACCTGGGTCCTCGAACGCCCGTGCCCGGACTGCGGGCTGGACGCCCGCGAGATCACGCCGGAGGCTGTCGGTCCCGCCGTGCGTGCGAGCGTGCCGCGGTACGTCGCCGCGCTGGCGTCCGACGACGTCGCGGAGCGGCCGGACCCGGCCACCTGGTCCGTGCTGGAGTACGCCGCGCACGTCCGCGACGTCTTCGGGATCTTCGAGGAACGGCTGGCGCTGATGCTGGGCGAGGAGAACCCGCACTTCCCGAACTGGGATCAGGACGCGACGGCCGTCGCCGGACGGTACGACGCCCAGGACCCGCAGCAGGTCGGGGCCGAGCTGACCGGGGCGGGAGTGCGGGTCGCCGCGGCGTTCGACGCCGTCGAGCCCGGCCAGTGGGAGCGTGCCGGCCTGCGGTCCAACGGCTCGGCCTTCACCGTCCACACGCTCGGCCAGTACTTCGTGCACGACGTCGTCCATCACCTCCACGACGTCGGGGCGGACTGAGCGGGTTCCTGCAGGTTCGGTTACGTAGCGGATACGTGCCCGCAGCATTCCGGCATTGCGGCGGGCCTACGTTCCGTCTATGAACGCACAGGGGCTGGTCCCGCAGGAGTACACCGACGACCACGTGCTGGTGGTGCCGCGTGCCGCCGACGACGTCCCGGCACGTGCCGCGGCGTGGTTCAGCGGCGTCCGGTGGGTGCGTGAGGCGAAGGCGCGCCAGACCGGTGCGGCGCTCGTCGGAGCGCGGTTCCGTGGGGTGCCTCGCGACGAGACCCAGCCCGAGCCCGGGATCCTGGCGCTGGGGGACGCTCGGGCGGTCGGACCGTTCGAGGTGACCGCCGCCCAGGCGAGCGCGCTCAGTCTGCGGGGCGTCGACCTGGTCGGGTACGCGCTGCGGACCCCGGTCGAGCGTGGCCTTCCCGCGACCACGGCCGACGCGGACGGGCTCGGCCGGGTATTCCCCGAGGGGCTTCCCGTCGGCCGAGAGCTCGGCATGCTGCGGTGGGGCGTCGCGGTGGCCCGTGCGCTGCACGGTGCGCTCGTCACGTCGGCGGGCCAGGTGCTGCGCCCCGACCCCTCGTCGGTGGTCGACCTCACCCTCTTCAGCGCGCACCCGCTGCGTACGGCCGAGCTGCTCCCGCTCCTGCGCAAGGTGGTGCCGGGCGCGCGGGTGGTCGGCGAGTGGACCTCGGCCGAGGGGACGCCGTCCGCACAGCTGGTGGGTGAGTCGCAGTACGACGGCGCGATCCAGCTCGATCTCTCGAAGGTCGCCGAGGTTCCCCGTGCTCTCGACGCGGTGCCGTGGCGGGAGTACGGCCCGTACTCCTACCGAGTGCGGTGGGTGCCCGTGGACGAGGCCGAGCTCGGGGTGGACTCGCCCTCCGGGACCCACGTGATCGCCCGGACGCGGATGCGCTCGGTCGTCGCGCGGCTGACCGAGTCGCTGGAGCGGCGGGTCGGGGGCGTCGTGGTCGACGAGGACGGGTTCGTCGTCGACTCCCGGGCTCTGCGGGTCCGTGGCGTCGAGGTGCCGTCCGGCCGAATGTGGCTCTGACACCAAGTTATCCACAGCCTGTGTGCACAGGGCTGTGTGGAAGGTCCACCATCGGCACGATTCCGTGTGGACAGCCCTCGACTGCCCGTCGGGCGGGTCGTGGTGCCACCAGAACCCGCGGAATGATGGGCAAAACGGACAAACAGGCGCTTCGTCGTCGTGCGCCCGATGCGCGACGCGGATCTCGCCGTCCACAGATTTTGTCCACAGGGCTGTGGGTGATGACGTGAGAGTGCGGCTCCCGCTGTGGATGAACCTGTGGTTTCTGTTAGGTGGACTTCTGGGGTCCCTGAGGTGTTGCGCAGCCCACACGACAGGACTAAAAACGACGATAGCGACGACGCAGGGCTGCACCACGGCCGCGTCGTCGAACGACCGGAGAACGGCCCGACGCCCACGGGGGACTGTGGACTGCGTGTGACGACGCAGGTCTTGCCGGACCCGGAAGCGCGATCACGAGAGGTGCAGGATGCGGGGAACACGGCGTCAGAGCCGCGCGACAACCCGCTCTCACCGAGCCGCGACGTCACCGCGGTGCTCCGCAGCCTCCCCGCGAGGCGCCTGACGGAGCACGGGATCGGCAGCGGGGCCCCGGGACCACGAGTTGCACGGGGCCCTGCTGATGCTTGGTCCGCAGGCCGGCGCCCCGGTTGCCGAATCCCGTTCCGTGACTGAACCTGAGCGGTATGCGTCTGCGCACGGTTGCGGGGTCCGCCGCACTTCTCCTGCTGGCAGGGCTCGCCGTGCTCCCGACGACGGCCGCAGCCGACCCTGTCGACCCGGTCGACCCTGTGACGACCGACGATCCGGGCGTTGCCGTCGTGGAGTACGGCGACGACACCGAGCTCGCCCCGCCCTCGCCGCGCTCGCGGATCGCTCCGCGTGCGGCCGGGCCGCGCCACGTGGACATCGCCGTGATGACACCCGCGGGCGCCACGGACGACACGTTCGACGCCTACGGTGCGGCGGAGGCGCTCGCCGACGTCGAACAGATGCTCGCGTACTGGTCGGAGATGACCGACGGCGCCACGGGCGACCTCGAGCTCCCCGACGAGACGGACGTCTGGGTCACGACGACCACGACCGAGTGCGGGCCGTCCGGCGCGACCGCCCCGATCCGGCCGCTCTGGGACGAGGCTGCCGAACACTTCGGTCACGTCGACGAGACGGGCGCGGGGGACCGGCTCTCGTACGGGGAGGCGAACGACTACCTCGTGGTGCTCGGTCCGCGGGGATGCAACAACGTCGGCCTCGCGACCTTCAACCGGGACACGCCGGGCCCGGTCAACGGTGGCACGATCTACGTGGCCGTGAACCCCCGGAGCGTCGACTCCACGCTCGCGCACGAGATGGGGCACACCCTCGGGCTCGACCACGCGAACAAGCACGAGTGCCGCGACGACACCATCGCCGTCGAGTCCTTCGACGACCCGGTCGAGATCACCGAAGGGCCCGACGCCGGCGACACGCGATACGGGCCGTGCGTGGACGACGAGTACAAGGACCATTACGACGTCATGGGCGAGTCGATCTCGATCTCGTCCAGCACCGCGACCGACGGGTACCGCACCAGTGCGCGTCCCTCGACCCCCAACGCGAACCAGCGGTACCGCCTCGGGATCCTGGACGACGGAGAGCAGCAGGAGCTCGCGTTCGACGTCGCGGCCGACCCGGACGGGGACGGGATCGTCGAGCAGGAGGTCACCTTGCAGGGCAGCGGCACCTCGACCGGCCTGCGGTCCCTGCGCGTCACCGACGGCCTCACCGGCGAGCCGTACTTCGTCGAGTACCGCGGCGGCGCGGGCTGGGACGAGTGCGCGCTCTGGAGCAACTATTACCGTCTCGGTACCGGGGTCCGGGTGCTGCGCACGCAGCCGTCCGTCGAGTCGACGGCCCTGACGTACTACGACCCGGTGGTCCCGGACGGGGCCTCCAACCAGTACTGGAACTATCAGGCCGACCTCAAGACGGAACGGAACCCGTCGACGGAGGAGGCCGACCCGGTGGCGACCTGGGCCGCCGCCTCCGGCGGCTTCGGCCTCGAGGTGCTGGACCAGACCGTGGGCGCGTGCAGTCCCTCGAACCTCAGCAACCCGCCCGACTACGACCCGACGCAGCCCGAGACGATGGACGCCACGGCCGAGGCCACCCTGCGCGTCACGCTCGCAGGGGAGCCGGCGCTCACCCTGGACGCGACGGTCGAAGGCGGCACCGCGGCGCCGTCGGACGTCGTCGTCGGTGCCACCGGCGACGGTGGCACGATCTCCGGGGCACCCGGAACCGCCGATGTGACGTCGGCGCGGTTGCCCACGGGTACCTACGAGCTGACCACCGAGCCGCCGACGGGCTACGCGCTCGACTCATGGACGTGCGACGGCGGCACCCTGGACGGCTCGACCCTCACCACGGTCCTCGGCCAGGCCGTGCAGTGCTCCGCGAGCGTCGTCGCACTGCCCGCAGCACTCACGCTCGGGGTCGACGTCACCGGCGGAGACGCGGAGGCCGGCGACTGGACCGTCTCCGCCGACGGGCCGACCTCCGTCAGCGGCCCGGCCGACGCGGTGGTCGACGAGCCCGTGACTGACGGCGTGTACACGCTGAGCGCCGGCGACGTCGACGGGTACACCGCCGGAGAGTGGGTCTGCGACGGAGGCAGCCTCGCCGGGTCGACGCTCACGCTCGCCCCGGGGGAGTCGGCGTCGTGCGTGCTGGAGCAGACGGCGGACGTCGTCGACCCGACCGACCCGCCGACGGAACCGACGACCGACCCGCCGACGGAACCGACGACCGACCCGACGACTGAACCGACGACTGAACCGACGACCGAGCCGACCACGGACCCGACGACGGACCCGACGACCGAGCCCACGATCGACGCGTCGGTGGACCCGGGCGCGGTCCCGTGGACGGACCCCACGGCCGCCGCCACGACCGACCCCGTCGACGCCGACGCGACCGTGGCAGCCGGTGGCGGCGGTGAGGTGCCGAGCGGCCCGTCCGGGACGTCGCTGGCCTCCACCGGCGCGACCGTGGGCGCCTTGGCGCTGAGCACGCTCGTGCTCGTGGGCGTCGGGGTGCTCCTCGTGCGCCGTCGCCGCGACGCCTGATCCGGCCGGGTCGGCAGCGCCCCTGGCCGCGACCGCTCCGAGAACGACGAAGGCCCCGACCAGAGCTGGTCGGGGCCTTCGTGCCGGAGCGGATGACGGGAATCGAACCCGCGCTATCAGCTTGGGAAGCTGAAGTTCTACCATTGAACTACATCCGCATGACGTCAGCCGCGGTATCGCACTCCTGCCCGAGGGCTGGACCGTGACGCCGACGACGAGCGTACGGGAAGATCATAGCGGCACCGGCGGTGAGACCGAAACCGCGGCCGACGAATTGAGGAGCAAGCGTGAGCGACCAGACGCCGTACGGCAAGAACTCCGACGAGGTCCCGTACGACCCCTACGCGGGTCCGGCGGCGTCGCCGTACTCCTCGGAGCAGCCCACGGCACCGCAGCAGCCGTACCCGGGTCAGGCCTACGGTCAGCAGCCTCCGGCTCCTGCCGGCCAGCCCTACGGTCAGCAGCCGTACCCGGGGCAGCAGCCGCCTCCCGCGGGGCAGCCCTACCCGGGGCAGCAGCCGTACGGCCAGCAGCCGTACCCCGGCCAGCCGTACGAGGACCCCAACGCGAAGTCCCGCATCGCGGCGGGTCTGCTCGGCATCCTGATCGGCTCGCTCGGCATCCACCGCTTCTACCTGGGGTACACCGGGATCGGCCTGACGATGCTGCTGATCTCCGTGCTCTCGTTCGGGCTCCTGTCGCCGCTGGTCGCCATCTGGGGCATCGTCGAGGGCATCCTCTACCTGACGGACAAGACGGGGAGCTTCTCCCGGGACGCCCAGGGTCGCCCGCTGCGCGCGTAGTCCGGTGACACGTCGTCCGACACCGTGGGTAGCGCCGTCGTGCGACCCACGGTGTCGGCTACCGTGGCGTCGTGCTGCTCTCTGATCGCGACATCCGTGCCGAGCTCGACGCCGGGCGTGTCCAGCTGGACCCCTACGAGCCGGCGATGCTGCAGCCGTCGAGCATCGACGTCCGCCTCGACAAGTTCTTCCGGTTGTTCGACAACCACAAGTACCCCTTCATCGACCCGCGCGAGGACCAGCCGGAGCTCACCCGCCTCGTCGAGGTCGACCCGGACGAGCCGTTCATCCTGCACCCGGGGGAGTTCGTCCTGGGGTCGACGTACGAGTCGGTCACGCTGCCCGACGACGTCGCGGCACGCCTAGAGGGGAAGTCGTCGCTCGGGCGGCTGGGCCTGCTGACGCACTCGACGGCGGGCTTCATCGACCCGGGATTCTCGGGTCACGTGACCCTCGAGCTCTCGAACGTCGCAACGCTGCCGATCACGCTCTGGCCCGGCATGAAGATCGGCCAGATGTGCTTCTTCCGCCTGTCCTCGCCGTCGGAGCACCCGTACGGCTCCAGCGTCTATGGTTCTCGCTACCAGGGTCAGAGGGGTCCGACGGCGTCGCGGTCCTGGCAGAACTTCCACCGGTCCTCCGTCTGATCCCGGGAGCCCCTGATGTCCTCGCTCGTGAACACGTACCCCGCCCTGCCGCGCACGGCGATCGCCCGTCACCAGGCGCGCCACGTCCTCGCGCTGCCCGACGACGTCCTGGTGGACGAGGTCGAGACGCTCGCCGTCTCCCGGTTCGCCGGAGCCCGGTGGGACGTCGCGCCCCGGGGGGCGGAGCCCCTCACCCCGGCACCGCGGACCGCCGGAGCCGGGGAGCCGGGCGTGCTGCGCACGTCCCGGCACACGACGCTGACCGGACCGTACGCGCCCGGCCCGGGCCTGCCGCCCGGGACCACGCAGGTCTTCGAGGTCGTCTGTCCGCGTGAGCGGGGCGAGCCGCCGTTCCCCGGCGGTGCCGACCGCGACGGGCTCGGTCGGGCCTTCCCCCAGGGTCTGCCCGAGAAGGAGGAGGGTCGCGCGACGCGCTGGCTCGTCGACGCGGCGCGGCGCCTGGGCGGGTCGGTGGTGATGGACGCCGACGAGACCGGCCGTGCCGCCGTCGTGCTGACCCCCGACCAGTCGGTGACCGTCGACATGACGCTGTACACCGACGTCTGGCTCGAGCCCGACGCCGCGCTCTCCGTCCTGCAGCGCGTCGACCGGCGCGTGCGGCTCGCGATGGACGCCGACCCGTGGCCGGGCCCGCCGGACGGGATCGCCGACAAGCCGCTCTACCCCGGCGAGAAGATGGACCCCGAGTTCCGGCGTCGCCTGCACGCGGAGGCGGAGAAGCGCGACATCGAGTCGCTCGAGAACCCGCCGCCCCTCGACGGCTACGGGCTGATGCTCGACCTCGGCGTGGACGGGATCGTCGCCGTCGAGATCGGCGGCGAGGACGCGATCCCTCTGCTGCTCCGCGGACTTCCGTGGACGGTCGACGGCGCGGTCGCCTACCGGATCCGGTGGGAGCCCGTCGACCTGATCGCGGCGCAGGACGAGGTGCCGACCATCGACTACCGCGTCGCCCGCAAGCGGGCCGGCGAGCTCGTCGCCGACCTGGCCCGGACGCTGCACGGCGTCGTGGGAGGCGAGATCGCCGACGAGGCGGGGTTTCTTGTGGAGCCCGCCGACCTCTGACCTCCGCGCCTGAGCGTCTTGATATTCTGCTCCTGACAATCGCCCAACCGCCCACAGGACGGACCGGACGTGCTCATACTCCTCGCCGCGCACCTGATCGCCGCGCTTCTCGCGCCCGCACTGGTGTCCTGGCTGGGCAGGCGGGCGTTCCTCGTCCTCGCGCTCGCTCCGGCGTCCGCGTTCGGGTACGCCCTCGCGCACACCCGTGACGTCCTCGACGGGAACCTGCCCGAGCAGACGCTGTCCTGGGTCCCGAGCCTCGGCCTCGACCTGACGTTCCGGCTCGACACACTCTCGTGGCTGATGCTGCTCGTCGTCGGCGGGGTCGGTGCGGCGGTGCTCGTCTACTGCACCGCGTACTTCTCGCGGGAGGCCCACGGTCTCGGGCGGTTCGCCGCGATCCTCACCGCGTTCGCGGGAACGATGGTCGGCCTCGTCACCGCCGACAACCTGCTCCTGCTCTTCGTCTTCTGGGAGCTCACGACCGTCTTCTCGTACCTGCTGATCGGCCACCACGCCGACCGCAAGGCGAGCCGTCGCGCCGCCATGCAGGCCATCGTGATCACGACGGCGGGCGGGCTCGCCATGCTCGTCGGCCTCGTGACGCTCGGGGTCTCCGCCGGGTCGTGGCGGATCTCCGAGGTCGTGGCGGACCCGCCCGGCGGCGCCGCGGTGACCGTCGCCGTCGTGCTCCTCCTGATCGGCGCCGCGACCAAGTCCGCCCTGATCCCGTTCCACTTCTGGCTCCCCGCGGCGATGGCGGCCCCGACGCCCGTGAGCGCCTATCTGCACGCCGCCGCGATGGTGAAGGCCGGCGTCTACCTCGTCGCCCGGTTCGCCCCCGGGTTCTCGGACCTGCTCGCCTGGCAGGTCGTGATCGTCGCCGTCGCCGGCGGGACCGTGCTCGTCGGCGGGTACCGCGCGCTGCGGCAGCACGACCTCAAGCTCATCCTCGCCTTCGGCACCGTCAGCCAGCTCGGCCTGATCATCCTGCTGCTCGGGCTGGGGACGCGCGGCGCGGCGCTGGCGGGCCTCGCGCTGCTGGGGGCGCACGCACTCTTCAAGTCGTCGCTCTTCCTCCTGACGGGAATCGTCGACGCGGCCACCGGGACGCGCGACATCCGACGCCTGACCGGGATCGGACGTCGCCTTCCGCTGACGGCTGCCGCGGGAGTCCTCGCCACGGCCTCCATGATCGGGCTGCCACCGCTGATGGGGTTCGTCGCAAAGGAGGCGGCGCTCGAGTCCCTCGTGCACGGGACGGGGCCCGTCTGGCGCGACGCGATCGCCCTGTTCGCGATCGTCGTCGGGTCCGTGCTGACCGTCGCCTACGGGCTGCGGTGGGTGTGGGGCGCGTTCGGAACCAAGGGCGCGACCGCCCGGGCCGTGGCGCGGGCCAACGAGCACATCGGGGCCGCGGCACTGCGTGAGAGCGACCCGCGGCGCGCGCACTCCGGCGCGGAGGACCTCGCCCCGGTGGACCCCGCGACGGTGAACCGTCCCCCCGCCCTGCTCGCCGTCTCGCCCGTGGTGCTGGCCGTGCTCGGGCTCGTGCTCGGACTGATGCCCCAGGTCGGCGACAAGCTGCTCGCGCCCTACGCGGAGACGTACCCGGCCGGAGAAGAGGGCCACCTCGTGCTGTGGGCGGGGTTCGGGGCGCCCGTGGTCCTCAGCGCGATCATCCTCACCGGAGGGGCGCTGCTGTTCTGGTGGCGCGGCACGTTCGAGCGGCTGCAGGCCGCGACCTGGAACGTCCCCGAGGCCGACCAGGTCTACCGGCGCACCATGCGGCGGCTCGACGACCTCGCCGCCGACGTCACCGCCATGACCCAGCGCGGGTCGTTGCCGTTCTACCTCGGCGCGATCCTCGTCGTCCTCATCCTCGTGCCGGGCGTCGCGGCGTTCTTCGCGTGGCCAGACCCGCTCGAGCTGCGGGCGTGGGACCGGCCCGCCCAGCTCGTCGTCGTCGGCATCATCACCGTCGCGACGATCCTGACCGTCCGCGCCCGTCGTCGTCTGAAGGCGGTGCTCCTCGCCGGGGGCGTCGGGTACGCGATGGCCGCCCTCTTCCTCCTGCACGGCGCCCCGGACCTCGCGATGACGCAGGTCCTCGTCGAGACCGTGACCCTCGCTGTCATGGTGCTGGTGATGCGCCGCCTGCCGCCGTACTTCTCCGACCGTCCGCTCGCGGGAAGCCGGTGGGTGCGGCTCGCGATCGGCCTCGGGGTCGGGGTGGTCATGATGATCTTCGCCGTGATCGCCCCGCTCGCGCGCACCGCAGTCCCCGTCTCGGTGGACTTCCCGTCCGAGGCCGAGAACTTCGGCGGCGGGAAGAACATCGTCAACGTGACGCTCGTCGACATCCGCGCCTGGGACACCGTGGGCGAGATCTCCGTCCTCCTCGTGGCGGCCACAGGTGTCGCGTCCCTGGTGTTTCTGCGCCGGCGCAGCGGCGAGATCCCCCGGATGCGCAGCGCGCCGCCCGACCCGGGCCGCCCCCGCGTCTGGGCCGACGCCCCCGACACGGGCCGCGAGCTGCGGCTCGGTCGCCTCAGCGCCCCGCAGGAGCCGAGCTCGGTCGGCGGTGCCGCGTCCGCGGAGCCGGAGATGCGCTCCTGGCTGATGGCCGAGGGGACGCTCGCGCCGCAACGGCGCTCCGTCATCTTCGAGGTCGTCACCCGCCTCGTCTTCCACTCGATGATCATCTTCGCCCTCTTCCTGCTCTTCTCGGGGCACAACAGCCCCGGCGGAGGGTTCGCCGCGGGTCTGCTCGTCGGCATCGCGCTGCTCGTGCGGTACCTCGCCGGCGGACGCTACGAGCTCGGTGAGGCCGCCCCCGTGCATCCCGGCCTCCTGCTGGGCACGGGCCTCTTCCTCTCGGCCGGCGTGGGGCTCCTGGCCCTGCTCCTCGGGGGCGAGGTCCTGCAGTCGGTGATCATCGACATCCACGTCCCCGTGATCGGCGACGTCCACCTGGTCACGTCGCTCTTCTTCGACATCGGAGTGTTCCTCCTGGTCATCGGCCTCGTCCTCGACATCCTTCGGTCCCTCGGCGCGGAGGTCGACCGCCAGGCCGAGGGGATCGACGACGACTCGTCCAACCCGCTCGTGGCGCTCGAGCCCGACAGCGTCGAGGCAGGAGGAGAGCGATGAACCTCGCCGACGTCTCCCCGACCGAGGGGCTCTCCACCGTCCCCAGCCTCGCGCTCGTGCTCGCGATCGGGGTGCTCTTCACCGGCGGGATCTACCTCCTGCTGGAGCGCAGCCTCACGCGGATCCTCATCGGGTTCATCCTCGTCGGCAACGGCGTGAACCTGATGCTGCTCGTCGCCGGCGGGCGCGCAGGCGGCGCACCGATCGTCGGCATCACCCCCGAGGACGAGATGAGCGACCCTCTCGTCCAGGCGATGATCCTCACCGCCGTCGTCATCACGCTCGGCCTGACCGCCTTCGTCCTGGCGATGGCCTACCGGTCCTGGCAGCTCAACGGTCACGACGAGGTCCAGGACGACCTCGAGGACCGACGGATCGCACGCCGCGCGGCCGAGAACGCGCCGTCGTACGCCGACGAGGACGCCGAGGCCACCGACACGCTCGACGACGAGGCCCCCGAGGTGCGCGACGAGACCAGCCGGCTCGGACGGGAGGGCGACCGATGATCGACTACTCCGCACAGACCCTCGTCCCGCTGCCCGTCGTCCTTCCGCTCTTCGCGGCAGGCCTGACCCTCGCGCTCTGGCGCTACCCGCGCGCCCAGCGCATCATCTCCGTCACGACGCTCTCCCTGATGGTGGCCGCCGCCGTCGGGCTGGTCGTCGCCGCGGACTCCGGGCCCGTCGTCGTGAACGTCGGTGGCTGGGCCGCGCCCGTCGGGATCGACCTCGTGGCCGACCGGCTCAGCGCCCTGATGCTCCTCGTCTCGAGCGTCGTCATGCTCGTCGTCCTCCTGTACTCGCTCGGCCAGGGTGTGGCCGACGGGGACGAGGCGACGCCCGTCGCGATCTACCACCCGACGTACCTCGTGCTCGCCGCGGGGGTGTCCAACGCGTTCCTCGCGGGAGACCTCTTCAACCTCTACGTCGGGTTCGAGATCCTGCTCGTGGCGAGCTACGTGCTCCTGACCCTCGGCGGGACCGCGGAACGGATCCGCGCCGGCGCCGTCTACGTCGTCGTCGCCCTGCTCTCCTCGATCATCTTCCTCGTGGCCGTGGCCCTCACGTACGCCGCGACCGGCACGGTGAACCTGGCCCAGCTCGCGATCCGGCTTCCCGACGTCGACCCCGGCGTCCAGCTCGTCATCCACATCCTGCTGCTGCTCGCGTTCGGCATCAAGGCCGCGATCTTCCCGCTCTCGGCGTGGCTGCCCGACTCGTACCCGACCGCGCCCGCCCCGGTCACGGCCGTGTTCGCCGGCCTGCTCACCAAAGTCGGCATCTACGCGATCATTCGCACGCAGACGCTGCTCTTCCCCGACGGACGTGCCGACGACGTGCTGATGGTGCTCGGGCTCGCGACGATGCTCGTCGGGATCCTCGGTGCCGTCGCGCAGGACGACATCAAGCGACTGCTCTCCTTCACGCTCGTCAGCCACATCGGCTTCATGGTGTTCGGCATCGCGATGGGCACCACCGCGGGGTACTCGGCGGCGATCTTCTACGTCGTCCACCACATCACCGTGCAGACCACGCTGTTCCTCGTCGTCGGGCTCGTGGAGCGGGTGGGCGGCACGACGTCGCTCGACCGGCTCGGAGGGCTCGCCCGGATCGCCCCCGGCCTCGCGATCCTCTTCTTCATCCCGGCCATGAACCTCGCCGGGATCCCGCCGCTCTCCGGATTCCTCGGCAAGGTCGGTCTGATCGAGGAAGGAGTCCGGCAGGGCACCGTCCTGACCTGGATCCTCGTCGCGGGCAGCGTGCTCACGTCGCTCCTGACCCTGTACGCCATCGTCAAGGCGTGGAACAAGGCTTTCTGGCAGACGGCGCCCGAGGACATCCAGCCCGTCCGTCTCCCGCGCGGCATGGTCGGGCCCACGGCCGGGATCGTCACGCTCGGCGTCGGCCTGACGCTCGTCGCCGGTCCGCTCTACGGGTACACCGACCGGGCCGCCGACACCCTCACCGACGGGTACACCTACGTCGAGGCGGTCTTCCCCGACGGCGCGACCCGCGGTGACGGGGTCTCGGACGACCCCGACGCCGACGACACCGTCGAGATCGGAGGCGAGGGATGATCGCGCACGCACGCAAGATCCGGCTGGGCACCGCCGCGCGGCAGTGGCCCGCCGTCCTGTGGCTCACGCTCGTCTGGGTGCTGCTCTGGGGCGACCTCTCCTGGGCCAACGTGCTCGCAGGTGCCGCGCTCGGGATCTTCGTGGTCGTCGCCCTCCCGCTCCCGTCGATCGAGTACCGCGGACGCGTCCGGCCCCTGGCCCTGCTCCGACTGCTCGGCTTCTTCGCCCGCGACCTCGTCACCGCCTCCGCCCAGGTCGCCGTCCAGGCGCTGCGACTCAACTGGCAGCCGCGCGGCGCCGTCGTGCGCGTGCCCATGCGGAACGCCGGAGACCTGTACCTGACCATCGCCAGCCTCCTCGTCTCCCTCGTCCCCGGAACCGTCATCGTCGAGGCGCACCGGCTCACCGGGACCCTCTACGTGCACGTCCTCGACCTCAGGTCCTCGGGCGGTGCGGACGCCGTCCGGGCGCACGTCGCCGAGATCGAGGAGCGTGTGCTTCGGGCGCTCGCCTCGACGGACGAGCTCGAGGCGGCGGGGCTCGGGCCCTCGCCGGTCGAGCCGGGAGCGCCGGTCGAGTCAGGAGCGCCGGTCGAGCCTGTCGAGACCAGGGCCGAGCCGGGAACGCCGGTCGAGCCTGTCGAGACCGAGAACCCACCGGAGGAGAGCCGATGACCATCGTCGCGATCGTCTGCGTCACGTTGATCGCCGTCGGCGCGGTCCTCGCCCTCGTCCGCGTCGAGCGCGGCCCGTCGATGCTCGACCGCACCGTCGGGCTCGACGTCTTCACGGCAGCCCTCGTCGGAGCGATCGCCATCGAGGCGGCGTACTCGCAGCGTGTGGAGACCGTCCCGCTGCTGGTCGTGCTCTCCCTCGTCGGGTTCGTCAGCTCCGTCACGATCTCGCGGTTCGCCGCGGTCGAGCCGCAGGGAGAGGGCCGGGTGCGGACCGCCGAGGAGATCGCCGCCGAGGACGCGGAGCGGATGGCCGAGCAGGAGCGAGAGCGCGAGATGCTCCGTGACTCCGACCAGGACGGCGGCCGACCGGACGGGGTGGTCCGATGACGGCCGAGGTGGTGCGCGACGTCGTCGCGGCGGTGCTCCTGCTTCTCGGTGCGTTCCTCGTGTTCGTCGCCGGTCTGGGCGTCGCGCGGTTCGACACGCTGCTTGGTCGGATGCACGCGGCGACGAAGCCCCAGGTGCTCGGTCTGATCCTGCTGCTCGCGGGTGTCGGTCTGCGGCTCGGCTCGTGGTCGACGGCCGGGATGCTCCTGCTGGTCGTGATCTTCCAGCTGTTCACCGCGCCGGTGGCGGCCCACATGGTCGGGCGTGCGGGTTTCCGCACCGGCAAGGTCGACACGTCGAAGCTCGAGATCGACGATCTCTCGACGGACGAGGCCGCGGCACGCGAGGCGGTGGTCGTGGAGGACGGCGCAGCCGACGGTTCAGCGTCCGACGCCGCGACGCCCGACTCGGACGCCCCCGACTCCGCGCCCCCCGACTCCGCGAGGTAGGGCTTCCCACGCGAGGTCGACCCTGGCAGGGTCGACCTCGCGCGCACCGACCTACCTCGGCGTCGGTGGCGTGGTAGACCAGACGGATGAGCGACGACACCGAGCACGGCTCGGCCCTCCCCGGATCGACAGCGGCCGGCTCGACCGCAGGCGGCCCGCCCGCCACTGCCGCTCCGAGTCCCCGGGTCGTGGAGGCCGGCGAGTCGTCGGAGAGCACGCTCACCGTGCTCATCGCGTTCGGCGCGAACCTGCTGATCGCGATCGCCAAGTCGGCCGCCGCCGTCGTCACGGGGTCGGCCTCGATGGTGGCCGAGGCGGTCCACTCGTGGGCGGACACGGGCAACGAGGTGTTCCTCCTCGTCGCGGACAAGCGCGCACGCCGTCCTGCCGACCGCGAGCACCCGCTCGGCTACGGCCGCGAGGCCTACGTCTGGTCGATGTTCGCGGCGATCGGGCTGTTCGCGGTCGGTGCGGGCGTCTCCATCACGCACGGCATCCAGGAGCTCGTGCACCCGGAGCCGGCGGGCGACTACGGCATCGCCTACGCCGTGCTCGCGGTCGCGTTCGTCCTCGAGGGCATCTCGTTCCTGCAGGCGTTCCGCCAGGTGCGGCGGGAGGCGAAGTCCGCGGACAGGTCGGTCGCCGCGCACGTCCTGAGGACCTCGGACCCGACCGTCCGGGCGGTCTTCGCGGAGGATGCGGCAGCGCTCGCGGGTCTCTTGATCGCGTTCGCCGGGATCCTCGCCCATCAGATCACGGGCTCTCCGATCCCGGACGCGATCGGGTCGATCGCCGTCGGTGTGCTGCTGGCGGTCGTCTCGGTGGTGCTGATCGACCGTAACCGACGCTTCCTCGTCGGTGAGGGAGTCGATCCGCGGGTGCGGACGGACGTCACCGAGTCGTTGACACGGCTGCCGGGCGTCCTGCGCGTCACGTACCTGCGGGTTGAGTACGTGGGGCCGCGGTCGGTCTACCTGGTCGCGGCCGTGGACCTGACCGGGGACGACGCCGAGTCGGACGTCGCGCGGCGGCTCGCGGAGCTGGAACGGCAGATCGTGGGCCGGCCGCTCGTCGCCGGGTGCGTGCTGACGCTCTCGTTGCCCGACGACCCGTCGCTCCCGACCACCTGACACGCACGACCACGCCGAGCACGGCCGTGCCGTCCGCCCCGTGCCCGGCGGTGCGTTGGGTCACGCCGGGCGATCGGTGGCCTCGCGGGCGAGCAGCGACTCCTTGATCGCGAGTCCGTACCGGAACCCTCCGAGCGAGCCGTCGCTGCGCAGGACGCGGTGGCAGGGGACGAACAGCGCGGCGGCGTTCATCGCGCAAGCCCCGGCGGCCGCGCGGACCGCCGCCGGACGCCCCGACCGCTCGGCGTACTCGGTGTACGTCACGGGTGCACCGGGCTCGACGTCGCGCAGCGTCTCCCAGGCGGCCTCGCGGAAGGGGCCCGAGACCTGCACGACGGCGACCCGGCCCGGTGCGGCGATGTCGCCCGCGTAGTACGCGCGGACGGCGGAGACGGCATGCCCGACGGCGGGATCGTCCTCCCGCGCTGGCCGGACCTCGGCTGGGCGCAGGGTCGGGTGGATCAGCGCGACGAGGGAGCCGACGTCGTCGGTCCATCCGGAGGCGAGGACGGCGCCGTCGGCGCGCGTGACGACGCTGAACGGTCCGTCCGGGGTGTCGAGGGTGCAGGCGGTGGCGGCGGCGGTGGTCATCAGAAGGCCTTCCGGGTCGGGGTGCGCCAGAGGTGGAGCGCGGCGTAGGAGCGCCACGGCGACCAGTGCGCGGTGGATTCGGGGGTGAGCGGCAGCAGCCCGAGCGCACTGGCGCCTGCGGCCAGGGCGACGTCGCGGGGGAGCAGGACGTCGGGGTCGCCGAGGACGCGCATCGCGACGTAGTCGGCCGTCCACGGCCCGATCCCGGGCTGGGCGAGCAGGGCGGCACGCAGCTCGGCAGGATCCTCGGCGGGTCCGACGACAAGCGATCCGTCGGCCAGTGCGCCCGCGACGGCGACGACGGACTCGATCCGTCGCCGTGGGCCCCGGAGGTGGTCGCGGCCGTGCTCGGCGATCGCGGCGGCCGTCGGGAACTGCCGGGCCGGCCTCGGCGCGGTGTCGGGCGCGTCGCGTGCTGCGGGTGGGTCGAGCGGCGCACCCAGCTCGGCGAGGCGGCCGAGGTGCGTGCGTGCAGCGGCGACACTAATCTGCTGGCCGACCATCGCGCGGATCACGATCTCGTGCGGGTCGACCGCGCCGGGTACGCGGATCCCGGGCACGGCGGCCACGCGCGGTGCGAGGGCGGGGTCGGCGGCGAGCACGGCGTCGACCGCCGCGGGGTCGGCGTCCAGGTCGAAGAGTCGGCGCAGGCGCGCGACGGCGACCGGGAGGTCGGCCAGCGAGGTGAGCGCGAGCCGTACGCTGAACCGACCGTCCCAGCGCGCCGTCGCGAGCCCGTCGCCGTGGGGCAGGGCGAGAGCCCGGCTGTACTCCCACGGCCCGCCGGGCTTGCCGACGACCGTCTCGACGCCGTCGACGGCGCGCGCCGCCAGGAAGCCGAACACCCCGTCGTCGTACGGCTCGCGGACGGGGAGGTTCAGGGTGAGGTTCGTCCCGCCGTCGTGCCGCCCGGGTGATTCCGCACGACGGCGCGTCGCGCGCAGCGCCGTCGGCGTGAGCCCGTACACCTCGGCGACGGTGTCGTTGAACTGTCGAATGCTGCCGAATCCGGCGGCGAACGCGACGTCGGCGAGAGGGAGGTCAGTGCCAGTGACAAGGGCGCGGGCGGTCTGCGCGCGGGCGGCACGCGCGAGTGCGAGGGGTCCGGCGCCGAGCTCGGCGTGCAGGAGCCGGCCCAGGTGGCGCTCGGAGTACCCGAGGCGTGCGGCGAGGCCGCCGACGCCGTCCCGGTCGACGACGCCGTCGGTGATCAGCCGCATCGCACGGGCGGCGACGTCGTGGGTGATGTTCCAGTCGGGCGTGCCGGGGACGGCCTCCGGCAGGCATCGCCTGCAGGCGCGGTAGCCCGCCTCGTGCGCGGCGGCGGAGGTGCGGTAGAAGGTGACGTTCTCCGGCCTCGGTGTCCGCGCCGGGCAGGAGGGGCGGCAGTAGATGCCGGTGCTGCGCACGGCGGTGATGAACTGACCGTCGAACCGGCGGTCGCGCGCGGCGATGGCGCGGTAGCGCTCGTCGAACGACGTCGGTACGCCGGTGGTCTGGATGGTCACGGCTCCATCGTGTGCCCCTGAGCGGTGCGGGCGCTAGCGGGAATCGGACCTCGCCGTGACCGAGTGGCCGATCCAGGGTTGAGCGGAATAGACTCAACTTTGTCGAGGTTGACGCCACCAGACGGTCTCGCGCATCCAGCCGAGACTCCCTGCGACGAAAGCGAGTACTCATGGACGCAAAGTTCACCACCATGTCCCAGCAGGCGATCGGCGACGCGATCCAGAGTGCGTCGGCCGCCCAGAACCCCCAGCTCGAGCCCGTCCATCTCTTGGGGTCGTTGCTCGCGCAGGACACCGGTGTGGCCCGCGGACTGCTCGACGCCGTCGGCGCGGACACGCAGGCGATCGGCCAGAAGGTGCGCGCCCAGCTCGTCGCGCTCCCGGCCGCGAGCGGGTCGGCGGTCGCGCAGCCGACGGCGTCCCGCGGCACCTCTGCCGCACTGGACCTCGCGCAGAAGGAGGCTGAGGCCCTCGGTGACGAGTACGTCTCCACCGAGCACCTCCTGATCGGCCTGGCGGCCGGTTCGTCCCCGGCGGCGCAGATCCTGGCGGACGCCGGCGCGTCGGCGGACTCGCTGCGCTCCGCGCTGCCGTCGGTCCGCGGCAACGGGCGGGTGACCAGCCCCAACCCCGAAGGGACGTACAAGGCGCTGGAGCAGTACGGGCTCGACCTGACCGCCCGTGCGCGGGAGGGCCGTCTCGACCCGGTGATCGGCCGCGACGCCGAGATCCGCCGCGTCGTCCAGGTGCTCAGCCGCCGGACCAAGAACAACCCCGTCCTGATCGGTGACCCGGGCGTCGGCAAGACCGCCGTCGTCGAGGGGCTGGCCCAGCGCATCGTCGCGGGCGACGTCCCGACGTCGCTCCAGGGCAAGAGGCTGATCTCGCTCGACCTGGCGGCGATGGTCGCGGGTGCCAAGTACCGCGGCGAGTTCGAGGAGCGTCTGAAGGCGGTGCTGGAGGAGATCACGGCGTCCGACGGCGAGGTGGTCACCTTCATCGACGAGCTCCACACCGTCGTCGGGGCAGGCGCCGGTGGTGAGGGCGCGATGGACGCGGGCAACATGCTCAAGCCCATGCTCGCGCGCGGCGAGCTACGCCTCGTCGGTGCGACCACCCTCGACGAGTACCGCGAGCACGTGGAGAAGGACCCCGCGCTGGAGCGCCGTTTCCAGCAGGTCTACGTCGGCGAGCCGACCGTCGAGGACACCGTCGCGATCCTGCGCGGCCTCAAGGAGCGGTACGAGGCGCACCACAAGGTGACGATCGCCGACTCCGCGCTCGTGGCCGCCGCGGCACTCTCCGACCGCTACATCACCAGCCGCCAGCTGCCCGACAAGGCCATCGACCTCGTCGACGAGGCCGCGTCCCGCCTGCGGATGGAGATGGACTCCTCGCCGATCGAGATCGACGAGCTCCAGCGTGCCGTCACGCGCCTGGAGATGGAGGAGGTCGTCCTCAAGGAGTCCGACGACGACGCCTCGGTCGACCGTCTCGAGAAGCTGCGCGCCGACCTCGCGGACCGTCGCGAGGAGCTCGCGGGGCTGACGGCCCGGTGGGAGCAGGAGAAGGCGGGGCACAACCGCATCGGTGAGCTGCGTGCGCGGATCGACGAGCTCCGCACCGAGGCCGAGCGGTTCCAGCGCGAGAACGACCTGGAGAGCGCCGCACGCCTGCTGTACGGCGAGATTCCCCAGGTCGAGCGTCAGCTCGCCGAGGCTGAGCACGAGGAGGCCACCAAGGACGCGAGCGAGGCGCAGGACCCGATGGTCGCCGAGAAGGTCGGCGCCGACGAGATCGCGGAGGTCGTCTCGTCCTGGACCGGCATCCCCGCCGGGCGCATGCTCCAGGGCGAGTCCGAGAAGCTCCTGCACATGGAGGACGTGATCGCCGACCGGCTGATCGGTCAGCGGGCCGCCGTCGCCTCCGTCTCGGACGCGGTGCGGCGCTCGCGGGCCGGCGTGGCCGACCCTGACCGCCCCACGGGATCGTTCCTGTTCCTCGGGCCCACCGGGGTCGGCAAGACCGAGCTCGCCAAGTCGCTCGCCGACTTCCTGTTCGACGACGAGCGCGCCATGGTGCGCATCGACATGTCCGAGTACGCGGAGAAGCACTCCGTGGCACGGCTCGTCGGCGCGCCCCCGGGGTACGTCGGGTACGAGGAGGGTGGCCAGCTCACCGAGGCCGTGCGGCGTCGTCCGTACTCCGTGGTGCTCCTCGACGAGGTCGAGAAGGCCCACCCCGAGGTGTTCGACATCCTGCTCCAGGTGCTCGACGACGGCCGTCTGACCGACGGTCAGGGCCGCACGGTGGACTTCCGTAACGTCATCCTCGTGCTGACCTCGAACCTCGGATCGCAGTTCCTCGTGGACCCGACCCTGGACGAGAGCGTCAAGCGGGAGTCCGTCATGACCGCGGTCCGTGCCTCGTTCAAGCCGGAGTTCCTCAACCGGCTCGACGACGTCGTGATCTTCGACCCGCTGAACATCACCGAGCTCGGTCGGATCGTCGAGATCCAGGTGTCGGCGCTCGCAGCACGGCTGGCCGACCGCCGGATCACGCTCGACGTCACCGACGACGCGCGGGAATGGCTCGCGCTCGAGGGGTTCGACCCCGCCTACGGTGCGCGGCCGCTGCGTCGCCTGGTGCAGCGCGAGATCGGCGACCGGCTCGCACGGCTCCTGCTCGCCGGCCAGGTCCCGGACGGGTCGACGGTCCGTGTCGACCGTCCGTCCGACGGCGACGAGCCCGGTCTGGCGCTCAGCGTCGTCTGATCTCGGGCGTGGTCAGCACCGGCCGGCCACGCTGCGCCGTCGAGCACGCGGTGATGTGTCTCCTCCCTCGCGGGTCGGGAGACATCACCGCGTGCTCGGCGTGTCTCCGGCACCGGCGCAGTACGTCATTCTCCGGTAGCACGCAACCGGGAGAAAAGTCAACATCTCAACAGGCGAAACGTTCCGACCCTCCATAGCGTGAGTCGTGGCGGTCCGGTGATCACACCGGGTCATAGCGGCAATCCGGGGGTCGAGGATGAGTTCTGAGCACCTGCCTGTGCAGCACACGCGCCACCGCGCGTGGCTCTCCATCGGGGTCGTCGCGCTCCTCGTGAGCGGCACTGCGGCCGTCGACGCGGGTGCCGGCGCGCCCGTCGTCGAGATCCCGGGGGTTCCGGCCGCGCACTCCACGCCCGAGGCGGAGGCAGTCTTCGCGTCGGCGGCCGAGCGCCGCGAGCACGGTCGGGAGATCGCTGCCGAGATCGAGCGCCAGGAAGAGCTGGAGGAGATCCAGCGCGCCGCTGCCGAGAAGGCGGAAACCGAGGCAGAAGCGAAGGCTGCGGCAGAGACGAAGGCGAAGGAGAAGGCTGCGGCGAAGAAGAAGGCTCAGGCGGACGCTGCCGCCGAGAAGGCGGCTGCCGCGCAGGAGAGCGACGACGGACCGTCGAACGGCAACTCTGGCAAGGAGTCGGCGTCGGAGCAGGGGTCCGAGCCGAAGGATGACCTGAGCTCCGGCCCTCCCCGTCGGGGTTCGACGGGCGCGGCGGTCGTCGCGGTCCAGCAGCGGCTCCAGGCCCACGGCTGGAACCTCTACGCGGACGGGGACTTCGGGGCGGGCACGGACGCCGCGCTGCGCCAGTTTCAGGCCGCGTACGGGTTGTCTGCCGACGGCGTCGCCGGTTCGGCCACGATGGCGGCGCTGAACCAGGCACCCCGTGCTCGTGCATCGACGGGTTCGTCGGGGGGCTCGTCGGGCGGTTCGGCGAACTCGGGAGGCTCCCCGTCGTCCGGGTCCACGTCGTCGTCCGCGCCGGCGACGGAACCCGCTGCCCCGTCAGCACCGTCGGGCGGGATCGTGCAGCAGACCAACTGGTACCGGGCCCAGGCAGGGTGCGGACCCGTGAGCTCGAACGGCGCGCTGAGCGCCGCGGCGCAGGGCCACGTGAACGACATGGCGGCCAACGGCTACTTCTCGCACACCAGCCTGGACGGACGGACGTTCGACCAGCGGATCCGCGCGGCCGGGTACTCGGCCCCGGGCGGCGAGAACCTGGCCCGCGGCCAGACGAGCGCGACCCAGGTGATGAAGGAGTGGATGGCGAGCGCGGGTCACCGGGCCAACATCGTGAACTGCTCGTTCCGGACGATCGGTGTGGGGCAGACGGGCGTCTACTGGGCGCAGGAGTTCGGCTACTAGGGTGCTGCCCGCGATCGTCTCGCACCTACCGGATGGTCGCTTTCTCGTGGCGACGGGGTAGGTTGGTCGCGATATCGTCACAAACGACGCGTCAGTCTCAACTCGTCGCGCACCGGTCATGTGTCGCGAAGGAGTTCGATGTCGGAGGTCGCGCCCGTGCGCGGGTATGCGAAGGGTCGGCGCAAGCGCCTCGAGATCATCGAAGCAGCCACAGGTCTCTTCGGGGAGGTGGGCTACCGCGCGGCGTCTCTGCGGGAGATCTCCTCGCGCGTCGGTATCTCGCACCCGGGGCTCCTGCACCACTTCCCGACCAAGGAGACGCTGCTCGCGGCGGTGCTCGAGCACCGGGACGAGCTCGACGAGGTCCGGCTCGCGGAGGACCGGTCGGAGGGGGTCGGGTTCTTCGCCGCCCTCGTCCAGATGGTCCAGCGGAACCAGTCGCAGCCGGGGATGATCGAGCTCTACGCGATGCTCTCGATCGAGGCGACCGTTCCCGATCACCCGGCGCACGCCTACTTCCAGCAGCGGTACCAGAGCCTGATCGAGCGGATCTCCGAGGAGCTCGCCCGGATGGTCGACGACGACCGCCTGCCCGCGTCGACCGACATGGGAGCGACAGCGCGTTCGATCGTCGCGCTGATGGACGGGCTCCAGGTGCAGTGGTTGATGGACCGTGACCGCCCCGACGAGCGTGTCGACATGGCCGCGGCGCTGCGCGCACACCTGTGGCTCCTGGGCCGCGTCGAGGTCTGAACGACGACCCCGCTCCCGTGGTCGTCCCGAAAATCGTCTGAGAGGCTGTCATGTTCCCTGTCGTCCCGCTCCCGCTGTCCGTCACCGAGGCCGACGGTTCCTTCGTGCTGTCGGACGCGACGCCCGTCGTCGTCACGGACCCTCTGGCCGCGGCCATGGCGCACGTGTTCGCCGACGACCTCGCCGTCGAGACGGGTCTGCGTCTCGACGTGACGTCCGGGTCCGGCGCCGTGCACGCCGGCGCGATCGTGTGCGAGGTGGCGGTCGACGACCCCGAGCTCGCGGCCCTCGGGGTTCCGCAGGGTGTCCGGGCGGACGGGCGGGCCGCCGTGAGCGAGTCCTACGCACTCGCGGTCACCGACGACGGTGTGCGTGTGCGCGGGCGCGGAGCCGAGGGTGTGCTCCGGGGCCTCACGGTGCTGCGCCAGCTGCTGGTCGCCGCCCCTGCGGACCCTGAGACGGGTGCGCGCACCCTGGGGGCCGTCCGCGTCGTCGACTCCCCGCGCTACGCCTGGCGCGGGCTCTCGTTCGACGTCGTGCGGACCTTCCACGACGTCGCGACCGTCCGCCGGGTGATCGACCTGCTCGCGATGCACCGGATGAACGTGCTGCACCTGCACCTGACGGACGACCAGGGCTGGCGGATCGAGGTCCCGGCACGTCCGGCGCTGACCGAGGTCGGTGCCCGCGGCGCGGTGGGGGACCGGCGCGGAGGCTTCTACACCGTCGAGGACCTGCGGGGCCTCGTCCGGTACGCCGCCGCCCGGCGGGTCGCGATCGTCCCCGAGATCGACGTGCCAGGGCACTCGGCGGCGATGCTCGCCGCCTACCCCGAGCTCCTCGGGGATCGACCCGCCACCGCGGGGGAGCGTGCCGACGGGGAGGCAGGACAATCGACCCTCGACCCCGACCTCGAGGCCACGTGGGCCGTGCTCTCAGACGTCCTCGACACGGTCGTCGACGTCTTCCCGTCCCGGTACGTCCACATCGGTGGTGACGAGGCGGTCGGGATGCCCGACGACGTCCACGCAGCCTTCGTGACCCGCTTCGCCTCCGAGGTCGTGGCCCGCGGGCGGCGCGTGGTCGGTTGGCAGGAGGCGTCCCGCGGGCTTCTGGGTCCGGATGCGCTCGCCCAGCACTGGATCGACTTCGTGCCTACGGACGGGACGACGGTGGACCGCAGCCAGTTCGACCACGTCGACCCGGCACTGCTCGACGTGCTGGTCGAGATGTTCTCCAAGGCGCCGGCCGACGTCGGGCGCACGCTGGACCAGGGCACCCGGGCGATCGTCTCGCCGACGGCGCACGCCTATCTCGACCGCCAGTACTCGGCACCCTCGGACGACCCGGCGCAGGAGGCGGACCGCGCACGGCTCGGACTTCCTGCCTACGCCCCCGGCACCGTGGAGGACTTCTACTCCTGGGAGCCGTCGACGGCCGTCCACGCACTGCCCGCCGAGGCCGTCGCCGGCGTCGAGGCGGCGATCTGGTGCGAGTCGGTCACCGACGCGCGGGACCTCGACCTGTTGCTCCTGCCGAGGCTCGCCGGCCTGGCCGAACGGGCCTGGTCGCCCGCCGGGGCGTCGTCGTACGCCGACCACGCGACCCGCGTCGCGGCGGTCGCCCCTGCCTGGGAGACGCGCGGGCACGACTGGTTCAGGGCCCTGTAGCGGAGGGGCCTGCGTCGACACCCTGACCAGGGTGCAGGCCTCCACGGGGTAAGCACGGGCGCTGCGTCGCGTCATCGGCCAGGAGGGTTCGCAAAAGTTCACCGCCCGTACTTTGCAAGGACGGTGGCCTAAAGCGTTACGATGGCCCGAGGAGGCACGGTCTGCCCGGTCGTGCCGGACGCGTCACCGACACCGAGGACGGCACATGACCCGGTCGCAGCAGGTAACAACGCAGAGCGCGCGTGCGGCGGTCGTGCTCGCCGCGGGCCACGACGAGCAGTCCCGCGCGCTCCTGACCCACCCGCTCGGTGACTCGACGGTCGTCGAGCTCGCGCTCGTCAACGTCCGCAAGGTCATCCCGGCCGACCGGATCGTCGTCGTCATCTCACCCGACGAGACAGAGATTCCAGGCCTTCTGGGCGACGACCTCACGTACGTCACGCAGCTCAGCCCCCGGGGGACCGGCGACGCCGCCCTCGCCGCACGAACCGCGATCGGGCATGCGCTCGGCGACCAGGCGGGCGACGCCGCCGTGCTGGTCACCTACGCGGACACGCCTCTCCTGCGCGCCCAGTCGCTGCGGGGCCTGCTCACCCGCCACACGCTGACCGGCGCCGACCTCTCGCTCCTGACCGCCGTCGTCGAGAACCCCGAGCCCGGGTACGGCCGCATCGAGCGCACCACCGACCATGCGATCAGCGCCATCCTCGAGCAGGAGGACCGCACCGCGACCGAGGGTCGGCTCACCGAGGTCAACGTCGGCGCCTACGTCGCCGCCCCGGGGCTGCTGTTCTCGCAGATCGAGGCGCTGGCGGCCGAGGGCGAGCACCGCCTCACCGAGGTCGCGCGTCGCGTGATCGGCGCCGACCGGAAGATCTCCAGCTACCGCATCTACGACACCGACGAGGTGCGCGGCGTCAACTCGGAGGACGAGCTCGCGGAGGCGGCCGACGTCGTCCTCAAGCGGCTCTTCATCCCCAAGAAGAACACCGACACCAAGATCGTCTTCGGCACCGGCGGGTGGCGCGCCGTCATCGGCGAGGGCTACACGCTCGCGAACGTCCGTCGCCTGTGCCAGGCCGTCGCGAACGAGGTCGTGCGCCAGGGACTCGAGACCAACGGCGTCGTCATCGGCGGCGACCGCCGCTTCCTCTCGCGCGAGTCGGCCGAGGCCGCAGCCGAGGTGTTCGCCGGGAACAACATCCCCGTCACGCTCCTGCCCGACGACGTCCCGACACCGCTCGTGACGTTCGCCGCCCCGTACCTCGACGCGGCCTACGGCATCATCATCACGTCGTCGCACAACCCGCCGGAGTGGAACGGCATGAAGGTGTTCCGCCGCGACGGGTCGCTGCCGCTGGACGAGGAGACCGACCGCTATCAGGACGAGGCCAACGCTCTGTCCGTGGACGACGTCATCACCCTCGACATCGACCTGGCGCGCCGTACCGGCATGATCACGGACCGCGTGCTCACCGAGCCCTACGTGGACGCGATCGAGAAGATCGTCGACGTCGAGTCCGTGCGGGGCTCGGACCTGCGCGTGATCGTCGACCCGATGTACGGCACCAGCCAGGGCACGCTCGGCACGATCCTCAACGACATGCGCGTGCGCGCCGAGTTCATCCACGCCGCGCACAACCCGCTGTTCGGCGGGATCGCGCCGGCCCCGGACCTGCAGCGACTGTCCACGCTGATCTCGATGATCGAGTCGGGCGGCGGTCGCTACGACCTCGGCATGGCGACCGACGGCGACTCCGACCGGATCGGCATCGTCGACGAGACCGGCGAGTACATCTCGAGCAACGACCTCCTGCTCCTCCTCTACTGGTACCTGCACGAGGTCCGCGGCGAGAAGGGCGGCGTCGTCCGCAACCTCGCGACCACGCACCTGCTCGACCGGCTCGCCGCGCACTTCGGCGAGGAGTCGTTCGAGTGCCGCGTCGGCTTCAAGCACGTCACCGCCGGGATGGACAAGATCGGAGCCGTCCTCGGCGGCGAGTCGTCGGGCGGTCTGACGATCCGCGGCTGGATCCTCGGCAAGGACGGCATCTTCGCGTGCGCGCTCGTGGTCGAGATGCTGGCCCGCACGGGCAAGCGGATCTCCGAGCTGCGCGAGATGATCTACGAGATCACCGGCCGCCTCTACACGCTCGAGGCCGGGGTCCCCGCCACCCCTGAGATGCGGATCGCGGTGCCGCGCCGTCTCGAGGCCGAGCCCCTGACGCACATCGGCGAGTACCCGGTGGTCAGCGTCTCGCACCTCGACGGCACCAAGATCCTGCTGGAGAACGACAACTGGGCCCTGCTGCGCTTCTCCGGCACCGAGCCGGTGCTGCGGATGTTCGTCGAGGCCGACTCGCCGGAGAAGGCGACCGAGCTGCTCGACTGGCTCAAGACCTTCGTCACCGCCGGCATCTGACCCGTACTCGCCGAGCACGCCCCGAACTGAGAGACAGGAACCACCCCCGATGCGCTACGGCCATTTCGACACCGACCGCGACGAGTACGTCATCGACCGACCGGACGTCCCGGTCTCGTGGACGAACTACCTGGGCACGAAGGACTTCTGTACCGTCCTGTCTCACAACGGCGGCGGGTACTCGTACTACAAGTCCTCCCAGTACGGGCGGATCTCCCGCTTCCGTCCCAACGGGGTCCCGCTGGACCGACCGGGCCACTACGTCTACCTGCGCGACGACGCCGACGGCGACTTCTGGTCCGTCTCCTGGCAGCCGGTCGGCAAGCCGCTGAAGGCCGACGGTCACGAGGACGGGGCCGAGTACACCACGCGCCACGGACTCGGGTACTCGACGTTCGAGGCGAAGTACAAGGGCATCGAGGCCGAGCAGACCATCGTCATCCCGCTGGACGACGACGTCGAGCTCTGGGACGTGAAGGTCACCAACACCTCGGACGAGGTACGGACGCTGACCGTCGGGTCGTACGTGGAGTTCAGCTTCCACACGATCACGATCGACAACCAGAACCTGCAGATGTCGCTCTACGCGTCCGGCTCCTCGTACGAGGACGGGATCATCGAGTACGACTTCTACTACGAGCCCTGGACGCACCACTACTTCGCCTCCAGCGAGACACCGTCGTCCTACGACTCCCTGCGCGACAACTTCATCGGCTCCTACCGGTCGGAGTCGAACCCGATCGCGATCGAGCGCGGCGAGGGGTCGAACAAGTCCGGGACCACGCAGAACCACTGCGGCTCGCTGCAGCACAAGATCACGCTGCAGCCGGGGGAGACCAAGCGCGTCGTCTACCTGCTGGGCTACGGCTCGCGGGACGAGGCCGGGCGCGCCATGCAGGCCAAGTACGCCGACCTCGCGACGGTCGACGCCGAGCGCGCCCGCCTGCGCAAGCACTGGACCGACAAGCAGGACAAGCTCCGCATCCGCACGCCCCACGAGGGCATGAACACGATGATCAACACCTGGACGCTGCTCCAGGCGGAGACCTGCGTCGTGTGGTCGCGGTTCGCGTCGTTCGTCGAGGTCGGCGGTCGTGCGGGCCTGGGATACCGGGACACCGCCCAGGACGTCATGAGCGTCATCCACTCCAACCCGACCAAGACGCACCAGCGCATCGTCGAGCTCCTGCGGGCGCAGACCGAGGCCGGGTACGGGCTGCACCTGTTCGACCCGAAGGCGTTCGACCCGGACGCCCCGAAGCTCCCGGACGTCCCCTCGCCGACGATCGTGCCGACGCCGAGCACCGCGGACCTGATCCACGGCCTCGAGGACACCTGCTCGGACGACCACCTGTGGCTCGTGCCGTCGGTCGTGGAGTACGTCAAGGAGACCGGGCGGCTCGACTTCCTCGACGAGGAGATCCCGTTCGCCGAGGGCACCCCCGCCACGGTGTACGAGCACCTCAAGCGGGCGCTCGACTTCTCCACGGAGCAGGTCGGTGAGAACGGCGTCGCGCTCGGGCTCCGCGCCGACTGGAACGACTGCCTCAACCTCGGTGGCGGGCAGACGGCGCTCGTGACCTTCCTGCACGCCTGGGCCATCCGCGCGTTCCTCGAGATCGCGCGCCCGCTGGGCCGGACCGAGGACGTCGAGAAGTACGAGGCGGAGCTGGCCCGGATCACCGCCGTCGCCGACCGTGAGCTGTGGGACGGCAAGTGGTGGGTCCGCGGCTACACCCGCGACGGCGTCAAGGTCGGCTCGAACGAGAACAAGCAGGGCAAGATCTTCCTCGAGCACCAGGCATGGCCCGTCATCGCCGGGATCACCAGCCAGGAGCGCGGTGAGCAGTCGATGGACTCCGTCCGTGAGCTGCTCGGCTCCGAGTACGGCAACCACCTCGCCTGGCCGGCGTTCACGGAGATCGACGACACCGTCGGCTTCCTGACGCGCGTCTACCCGGGTATCAAGGAGAACGCGTCGATCTTCAGCCACCCGAACGCGTGGCCGATCATCGCCGAGGCCATGCTCGGACGAGGCGACGAGGCCGTCGCTTTCTACGACTCGATCCTGCCGTACAACCAGAACGACAACATCGAGGTCCGTGGAGCCGAGCCGTACGCCTACGTGCAGTTCCTCTACGGCCGCGACCACGAGGACTTCGGCAAGGCACAGAACCCGTGGCTCACCGGGACCGCCGGGTGGATGTACACGGCCGCGACCAAGTACATCCTCGGCATCCGCCTCGCGCTCGACGGCCTGATCGTCGACCCCGCGATCCCGAAGGACTGGGACGGGTTCGAGGTGCGTCGTGAGTGGCGCGGCGCCGTCTACGAGATCGAGGTCAAGAACCCCGACCACGTCTCGAAGGGCGTCGCCTCGGTGACGATCGACGGCGTCGACCACCCGGCCGACCTGCCGATCCCCGCGCAGCCTGAGGGCGCCGAGGTGAAGGTCGTCGTCACCCTGGGCTGAACCCCACCTCGACGGGACGACGCAGACCCGTTCGTTCCGCTGCGCTCCCCCGGATCCACGGTGCGATACCCGTTGGAACCGGGGGAGTGCTGCATGCCAGGATCATGCGTCGTGAGAGCACGGGGGGCTGGTCAATGGCAGGCACCAGCATCGACGACGCGTTCATCGACGAGGTGAAGGTTGACCTCGGCACGGTGCTCGCCGACCCGCTCGACGGCCCCGGCGTGCGGCCCGGCACCTTCGCCGAGGCCGTCGACCAGCATGTCGCGGCGATGAACGTGCTCGCTCGCCGCGACGAGGGACTCCTCCGCCTGCTCGTCTCAGGCCTCTTCGTCGGCGCGGGGATGCTCTTCCTCGCCCTCCTCGGCCGCGAGGCACAAGAGGTGTCCGACGGTCGGGGTTCCGTCGCGGGGCTCGTGCCGTTCGTGGTGCTTCTCGTGCTGCTCGCCGGCGGATGGTTGGCCTACCGCCGTCGCTGGACCGCGGTGCGCCGGGCGCGCGGTCGGTGGGCACGGTCGCTGCACCTCCCGGGCGTGCAGGACCTTCCCGCGGGTGATCCGGCGGCGGACGCGTCGAGCCCGTTCCGGACGCGCCGCTGGCCGGACGCGGAGGTCGTCTCCTCCACGTCCCGGGACGGGTGGAAGATCGACCCCATGAGCCCGGGCCAGCTCGCGCGACTCGTCGTGTATCCGTTCGCGGCGATCTTCGGCGCCGTGCTGCTCGCGGCCGCGGCCGAGGGCGGCTTGACCGACTGGCGGGGCGCTCTCGCCCCGGGGCTCCTGCTCCTCGCCACCGCGAGCGGGTCCGTTCGGTACTGGCGCCGGTTCGTCGACGCCCAGCGCGTGCGCGAGCTGATTGCCGACGACGTGGTCCGGTGGCGTGCATGGCGCTCGGTGCACGGGATCGGCGCGCTTCCCGTCGTGCGCCCGGGGAGCGTGTGCTGGCCGCTTGCGACCCTCCCGCTGGTCCTCGTCGCCGTTCCCGGCATCGTCACGTCGTCGGTGCTCGTGCTGGTGATCTCGGCGCCGGTGGTCCTGGTGCCGTGGGTCGTCCTGGTCGTCACCCACCGTCGTCGTGCGGCGTCACGCGCGTCGCGTCGTGCCGCGGACCTGGCTGCGACGGGTGCTGCGGAGCTGGTCGACCTCGTGCCCGACGACGTCGCACCTCTCGGTCCGACGACGGCCCCTCCCGGGGAGGTGACGGTCGCCGCCGTCGGTGACTGCCTTGTCCTCCGTCCCGCGGGGGCTTCCGCGGACCTGACCGTGCCCGGTGCCGAGGTCGCAGCTGTCGTCCTCGGCGTTCCCCGCCTGATGAGGCCGCGGCAGGTGTGGCTGATGCTCGCGGACGGGTCGCAGATCTGTGGCACGACGTACCGCCCTGCCGGGCTCCGCCAGGTCGCACGCGCGCTGGCGGTCCCCACCCTCTGAGCATCGGCCTGGCGACGGCCCGGATGCCCACCGAGGTCCTCGCCGAGGCTGCGGAGGTATTCGCGGTGCCGTAGCGCGCGAGCTGTGGAGTCGTGTCAGTAGGTGCTCGAGTATCCGGTGTCCGTCGACGCGACGCCGATGACGAAGAGGAAGAAGATCACCGCGAAGACCAGGAACGCCGTGCCGATCGCGCCGACGATCACGCCTCCGAGTGCCATCCCGCGGCCCTGCTCCCCGCGTTCCTTGACCTGTCGCAGGGCGACGATCCCGAGGACGAGTCCCACCGGGCAGGGGATGCCGCAGAGCATGACGAACCCGGCGACCGAGGTCGCGAGCGAGGCGATCGCCATCCCGTTGGTCTTCTGCGGGGCGGGGGCCGTGCCGTAGGAGGGCTGTGCGTACGGGGCGCTCCCGTAGGGCGCCCCGGCGTAGGGCGGGGGAGTTCCTGGCTGCGAGTACGGCGGCGGAGCCTGATGCCCGGGGGTTCCCGACGGCGGCGGTGGAGTCCCGTAGCCCGGGGCACCCCCGGGCGGGGGCGACGCGGGCGGTGTGGACCCGGGCGACGGCGGAGGCTCGGTCGGGTCCGGCCGTCGGTTGGCGTCGTCGGGCTGCGGCGGCTCGTACGGGTTGCTCATGGCGTCAATGTAGCCACGGGCGCCGACCGTGTCCTTGGCTGTTTCGCGACGTGGCGGAGACCCGCGATCGCGCGGTGGCGCGACGCTGGAGTCTGGGGCGGGTCAGTCGGCGAGGTCGAGGATCACCGGCACGTGGTCGGAGGCCCCCTTGCCCTTGCGCTCGTCGCGGTCGATCGTCACGGAGTCGACACGGGCGCGCAGCGCGGGGGAGGCGTAGGCGAAGTCGATCCGCATGCCCTTGTTCTTGGGGAACGCGAGCTGCTGGTAGTCCCAGTAGGTGTAGGTGTTCTCGGCCGGCAGGTGCTCACGGCTGACCTCGGTGAGACCCGCGTCCGCGAACGCGGCGAACGCGTCCCGCTCGGCGGGGGAGACGTGGGTCTTGCCGGCGAACGCCGCGACGTCCCAGACGTCGGTGTCGAAGGGGACGACGTTCCAGTCGCCCATGAGGGCGAGCGGCAGGTCGGGGGACGCCGCGACCCACTCGGTGGCCTCGCGCTGCAGGGCCTCGAGCCAGCGCAGCTTGTAGGCGTAGTGCGGGTGGTCGAGCTCGCGCCCGTTCGGCACGTAGAGCGACCAGACGCGCACACCGCCGCAGGTCGCGCCGATCGCGCGCGGCTCGACGACCTCCGGGTCGCCAAAGCCCGGCTGGCCGAGGAAGCCGCGTTCGACGTCGTCGATCCCCACGCGGGACGCGATCGCGACGCCGTTCCACTGGTTGAGGCCGACGACCGCCACCTCGTACCCGGCGGCCTCGAAGACCGCGTGCGGGAACTGCTCCTCCTTGCACTTGGTCTCCTGGATGGCGAGGACGTCCGTCCCCGTCCGCTCGAGCCAGGCGACGACGCGCTCGGCGCGGGTGCGGACGGAGTTCACGTTCCAGGTGGCGATGCGCATTGGCCCAGCGTATCCGGGCGACGCACGACGGCGGACGTTCCGCTTGCCGTCGTCTCACCCGTACGCTGTGGTCCATGGGGACAGCATTGATCACCGGCGCGAGCGCCGGCCTCGGCCTGGAGTTCGCGTGGCAGCTCGCCGCGGCGCGGCACGACCTGGTGCTGGTGGCGCGCGACGTCGAGCGGCTTGAGCGCCTTGCTGCGCAGCTCTACGCCGCGGCGGGCGTGCACGTCGAGGTGCTGCCGGCCGACCTGTCGGTCGCCGAGGACGTCGAGCGGGTCGCGGACCGGCTGCGGGCGACGGAGCGCCGCGTCGGCCTGCTCGTCAACAACGCCGGCTACGGGCTGCACCAGCGGTTCGTGACCGGCGATGTCGACGAGGAGCTGGCGGCGCTGGACGTGATGGTGCGTGCGGTGATGGTGCTGTCGCGGGCCGCTGCCGAGCAGATGGTCGAGCACGGACGCGGCGCGGTCCTGAACGTCGGGTCCGTGGCGGCGCTGATGACGAGCGGCACGTACTCCGCGCACAAGGCCTGGGTGCGGACGTTCACGGAGGGGCTCGCCGTCGAGCTCGCGGGCTCGGGGGTGTCGGCGACGGTGCTCTGCCCCGGGTTCGTGCACACCGAGTTCCACGAGCGCGCGAAGATGCGGATGGACGCCTACCCCGAGGTCGTCTGGTTGCGGCCCGACGCCGTCGTCGCGCGGGCGCTCGCCGACGTCCGGCGCGGCGCGGTGATCTCGACCCCCTCGATCCGGTACTCGCTGGCGGCCGGACTGCTCCGCATGCTGCCGCGCGGTGCGGTGCGCGGGATCTCGTCGGGTCGGGCCCGTCGACGATAGATTGCTCAGCCCGTAAGACCGACACGTTCGACGGCTGGGCGTCGAGACCGCTCTCGAGCAACCGGTTGGTAGGTTTCGGCGCATGGGTCGTGATGTGCAGGACGCGCGCATCTTGCCCTCCGGAGCGGCTGCCGAGGTCGACTATCACGCGGTCTTCGCCTCCCTCGTCGCACCCAAGATGGTCCTCTCGCGGGACCTCGTGGTCCTCGAGGTCAACGACGCGTACGTCGAGAGCCGGGGCCTGCCGAGGTCGGTGCTGATCGGGCGCCACCTCCTGGACATCGACCCTGCTCAGCGACTGGCGACACCACAGAGCGTCGACACGGTCGTCGCCGCCATCAAGCGCGTCGTCCAGTCGGGCCGGTACGAGATCGTCGAACCCCACAAGCTCGACGTCGTCGGGCCGGACGGCTCGCACCGGGAGCGATACATCCTCCCCACCGCGATGCCGGTCCACACGAAGTCCTACGAGGTCTCGCACGTCGTGCTCCGCCTCGAGGACGTCACGTCGATCTTCCGGCCCGCGGAGATCGAGGAGGTCCCCGCCGAAAACTCCGTCCCCCGCGCCTTGGCGATCCGGAGCTCGGTCGAGGAGATCGGCCGCAAGGTCGCGCGGGAGCGCCAGGTCACCCTCCAGCTCCAGGACTCCGTGCTGACCGAGCCGCCGCCGACTCCGGGCCTGTCCGTCGACGTGCGGTACCGGCCCGCGCCGGCCGACTCGAACCTCGGCGGCGACTGGTACGACGTCGTCGTCCGTGCGGACGGCTGGACGATCGTCGTCGTCGGCGACGTGATGGGCCACGACATGGTCGCCGCGGTCTCGATGGCACAGCTGCGCGGGGTGCTACGGACGGTCGCCTACGACTCCGCGGGGCCGCCCGGCGAGATCCTCGACCGGGCCGAGAAGATCGCCGCCGGGCTGCACCTCGGCGACCTCACCGCCGTGAGCGTGGTCGCGGTCGGCCCCGAGGAGGCCGGCGGACACCGCGACGTGCTCTGCGCGCGCGCCGGGTCGCTGCCCCCGGTGGTCCACCGGGCGGCGGGTCCCACGCACCTCGTCGACGCACCGGTCGGGGCACTGCTCGGCCTCCGCCTGCCGACGGCGCGTGAGAGCGGACGTCTCCGGCTCGGGCCGGGTGACAGCATCCTCGTGTTCACCGACGGGTTGATCGAACGCCGCGGAGAGATGATCACCGACTCGCTGGGCCGACTGTGCGACGTCGTCGCCCGGCTCGACGACGCGTCCCCGCGACGCCTCTCCGACGCGGTCCTCACCGCCTGCCTGCCGGAGCTCGAGGACGACGACGTCGCGCTGGTCGTCCTCCGCGTCGACCCTCCGGGCACCGATACCCTGGCCTCGTGACGAACGCAGACTCCTTCGGCCCCACGCCCCGCGAACAGCTCCGTGAGCTCATCCGCGACCTCGCCGTCGTGCATGGCAAGGTGACGCTCTCCTCCGGCAAGGAGGCCGACTACTACGTCGACCTGCGCCGGACGACGCTCCACCACCGTGCAGCACCGCTGATCGGGCACGTGATGCTCGACGCGCTGGAGGAGTGGGGATTCGGACCGGCCGACGTCGAGGCGGCGGGCGGTCTGACCCTCGGTGCCGACCCGATCGCCACGGCGCTGCTGCACGCGTTCGCCTCGCGCGGCCTGGACCTCGACGCGTTCGTGGTCCGCAAGGCCGCCAAGGCGCACGGCATGCAGCGCCAGGTCGAGGGGCCCGACATCGCGGGACGCCGCGTCGTCGTCCTCGAGGACACCACGACGACGGGTGGATCGCCGATCGCGGCGATCGAGGCGTGCCGGGAGGCGGGTGCCGAGGTGGTGGCCTGCGCGACGATCGTCGACCGTGCCACGGGCGCCGGGGAGAAGATCGAGGCGCTCGGCGTGCCGTACCGCTACCTGTTCGACCTGCAGGACCTCGGGCTCGCCTGAGCCGGACTCAGACCAGGTCGACTCAGACCAGGTCGACGAGGTCGGCGACGGAGTCCTTGACCTCGCTCGGACGGAACGGGTAGGTGTCGACGTCCTCGATCTTCGTCGAGCCGGTCAGCACCAGGTAGGTGTAGAGCCCCGCCTCGATCCCCGCGACGACGTCGGTGTCCATCCGGTCGCCCACCATCGCGGTGTGCTCCGAGTGGGCGTCGATCCGGTTCAGGGCCGAGCGGAACATCATCGGGTTGGGCTTGCCGACGAAGTAGGGGTCGCGCTGGGTGGCCGCGGTGATCATCGCGGCCACGGCGCCGGTCGCGGGCAGCGGGCCCTCGACGGAGGGGCCGGTCGTGTCCGGGTTGGTGCAGATGAACCGCGATCCGCCCTTGATGAGGCGGACCGCCTTGGTGATCGCCTCGAACGAGTAGGTGCGGGTCTCGCCCAGCACCACGTAGTCCGGGTCGGACTCGGTCAGCGTGTACCCCGCCTCGTACAAGGCCGTCGTCAGCCCGGCCTCGCCGATCGCGTAGGCGGAACCGCCGGGGTTCTGGTCGGCGAGGAACTGCGCGGTGGCCAGGGCCGAGGTCCAGATGGACTCCTCGGGAACGTCGATGCCCGACGAGGCGAGGCGCGCCCTGAGGTCGCGCGCCGTGAAGATCGAGTTGTTCGTGAGGATCAGGAAGGGTCGTTCTGCGTCGCGCAGGGCCCGGATGAACTCGGGCGCGCCGGGGATGGCGTGCCCCTCGTGGACGAGCACGCCGTCCATGTCGGTCAGCCAGCTGGTGATCTCGCGATGCGGCTCTGTCATGACTTCAGACTACTCGGGGACAATGTCCGCATGGCCGACGTCGATCCAACACCACGTGAAGACCTGGTCGGGGTGGGCCCGTGGCCCGGCGGAGAGGCGGCGTGGCCGGACGACCCGCGGTACGACGCCGAGCTGCTGGCCGAGGGCGACCGTCGCAACGTCCCGGACGAGTTCCGGTACTGGAGCGTCGAGGCGATCGTCGCCGAGCTCGACACGCGGCGCCACCCGCTGCACGTCGCCATCGAGAACTGGGCGCACGACTTCAACATCGGCTCCGTCGTGCGGACGGCGAACGCCTTCAACGTGGCCGGGGTGCACGTCGTCGGACGACGTCGGTGGAACCGGCGCGGGGCGATGGTGACCGACCGCTACCTGCACGTCGAGCACCACCCGGACGTCGAGGGGTTCGTGGAGCGGGCTCGCGGGGAGGGCCTCGCGGTCGTCGGCGTCGACAACGTGCCCGGTTCGGTGCCGATGGAGGGCTTCGTCTGGCCCGAGCGCTGCGTGCTCGTGCTCGGCCAGGAGTCCACGGGGCTGACGCCCCCGATGCAGGAGGCGTGCGACGTCGTCGTGCACATCACCCAGTACGGCTCCACACGCTCGATCAACGCCGGCGCGGCCGGGGCGATCGCGATGCACAGCTGGGTGCTGCAGCACGTCCCGCACCCCTCCCCGTAGCGCGAGCCGCGTCGTCGGGAGTCCGAAACAACGCGAATCGGTCGCGGTGGGAGCAATCCGTCCGAGCGCCGGACGGATGCCGACACGTGGGCCTGGCATGGCAGAATGATGAACGAACCCCTGGGTGCTCACGCCCCGCCGTTGGCACCCGCGCCCCCTCCCGTCGTTTGGAGATCTGCAGATGCCTATCGCAACCCCCGAGGTCTACGCCGAGATGATCAACCGGGCGAAGGCAGGCTCGTTCGCCTACCCCGCCGTGAACATCACCTCGTCGCAGACCATCACCGCCGCCATCCAGGGCTTCGCCGAGGCGGAGTCGGACGGCATCATCCAGGTCTCCGTCGGTGGCGCCGAGTACGCCTCCGGCTCGACGATCAAGAACCGCGTCTCCGGCACGCTGGCGCTCGCCGCCTACGCCCACGAGGTCGCGAAGCACTACGGCGTCAACATCGCGCTGCACACCGACCACTGCACCAAGCAGAACCTCGACAGCTGGGTCCGCCCGCTCCTCGAGCTGGAGGCGCAGCAGGTCAAGGACGGCCAGCTCCCGACCTTCCAGTCGCACATGTTCGACGGCTCGAACATCCCGCTGGACGAGAACCTGGTCATCGCGAAGGAGCTCCTGCAGCTCTCCGTCGCCGCCAACACGATCCTCGAGATCGAGGTCGGCGTCGTCGGTGGCGAGGAGGACGGCCACGAGGCCGAGATCAACGAGAAGCTCTACACGTCCGTCGAGGACGGCCTCGCCACGGTCGAGGCCCTCGGTGCCGGCGAGAACGGTCGCTACCTGACCGCGCTGACCTTCGGCAACGTGCACGGCGTCTACAAGCCGGGTGCCGTCAAGCTGCGTCCGGCCCTCCTCAAGGAGATCCAGGACGGTGTCGGCGCCAAGATCGGCAAGGAGAACCCGTTCGACCTCGTGTTCCACGGTGGCTCCGGCTCGACGGCCGAGGAGATCTCCGAGGCTGTGGACAACGGCGTCATCAAGATGAACATCGACACCGACACGCAGTACGCCTACACGCGTCCCGTCGTCAGCCACATGTTCGAGAACTACGACGGCGTCCTGAAGGTCGACGGCGAGGTCGGGAACAAGAAGGCCTACGACCCGCGCGCCTGGGGCAAGAAGGCAGAGGCCGGCATGGCCGCCCGCATCGTCGAGGCCGCGCAGCAGCTGCGCTCGGCCGGCAACAAGATGTGACGACTCCCTGAGTCGCACGAGGGCCCCGCACCGACCGGTGCGGGGCCCTCGTGTCGTCTGCGGCAGGGTCGAGAGGTGTTCTTCGGGGTGCGGGCGCGACGCTGCGCCGCGGTCGGGCCCGCCTCAGCGGTCTTCGTTGACCTCGAACCCGGGGTCCTCGTCGATGATCTCCAGCAGCTCGCCGATGCGGGTCACCTCGAGCAGGAACCGGACCGTCGGGGGTGCCCGCAGGACGCGGACGGGGTGCGGGTTCCGGGACGCGAGGCGCGCGAGGAAGGCGACTCCGGAGGAATCCATGAAGGTGACGTGGTGCGCGTCGATCTCGACGGGCAGGCCGGCAGCCTCGGCGTGCGAAGTGGCCTCGGCGAGGTCAGCCCCGAGATCGGCGTCGATCTCCCCGGACAGGACGATCCGCGCACGGTTCGTCCCGACGATGACGTGGACGCTCGCGGGGTCGCCCGGCTGCGTGCCGGCCCCGTCCGTTAGTGCGCCGGGTGCGGTGTTGGGACCGTCGGACACGGTGCTCCTCTCGACGTGACCCCGGTGTCGGGGTCTCCTGGGGGACTAATCTACGGTTGAATGGCACCTTGCGACAGCAACGCGCGGGTGAACAGAGAGGACAGGGCGGTCATGTCTGACAGATCGACGGCTGAATCTGCCGTTCGTCCCTTTCTTCCTGGTCCCGTGCCGAGCCCCGGCGGGGAGCTCTCGCTCCCGGCGGAGGCCCGCGCCGCCGCACTCGCGTCCTCCAGCGTCGCGATGTGCATCGCCGGACCGTGGCTCGACGAGGCACGGATCCTCTGGGTCAACGACGCCTTCTGCGAGTACGTGAACGCTCCGGCGTCCGAGGTGATCGGCCGCCCGGCGGTCGACTTCGCCCTCGAGCGTGTCGAGACCGACCAGGACGTCACGGTCGTCTCCGCCCTGGAGGCGGGCCGGTCCGTCCAGGTCACCCTGCACACGAGCCGCCGGTCCCGCCAGGTGTGGACGCAGGTCAGTCTGGACCCGATCGCCGCCGGCGGCGTCGACGACGCGTACTGGGTGGCGGTCCTGCAGGACGTCTCCGCACACGTCCGCCGCGAACGAGCCCAGCGCGTGTCGCTCGAGGACGCGCGGCGTGAGCGCACCGCGCTGCACACCATCTCGCGCGTGACCGAGGTGCTCTCCGAGGTCGAGAGCCCGTACGCGATGCGTGAGCTGGCCGACCAGCTCACCGGCCGCGTCGTCGCCTGGGCCGGCATCTACATGAACGACGGCGGGCTCGTCCTCGCCGACCGGCTCGACGTGACCGCCCCGCCCTCGGGCCGCGGACACATGCACATGCGGCGCACGAGCAAGCGGCGCGGCGGCCGGCAGTCGCACCCGGAGACGGGGGAGACCGACGCCCTCGGCGATGCACTGCGGCCGGGCAGCGGGGCCCAGAACCTGCTGGCGGACGTCGAGGACTCCGTCCAAGAACTTCTGAACGGCACGTTCGAGGGCGTCCTGACGTTCGACCCGCACGGCGACTACCCGCGAGGATCTGCGTCGCGCTGGCTCGCGGAGGACCTCGAGGAGCACGCAGGGCATCACCTGCTCGACCGGTCGGTGGCGGTGCACGCCGTCCCGGGCCGACGGCGCGTCCTCGGTCTGCTCGTCGCGATCCCGTTCGACGACGAGGACCAGCGCTCCGGAGACGTGCGCACGGTCCTCGGCGTGACGGCCCGCCGCGCCGGCCTCGCGATCGACAACGCCCGGCTCTACGCCCGCGAGCACCGCCTGGCCGAGACGCTGCAGCGCTCGATGCTCCCGGAGCAGGCGGACGTCTCCGGGCTCGACGTCTGGACGTACTACGCACCGAACTCCGACCACGCACAGGTGGGCGGCGACTGGTACGACATCCTGCAGGTGACGCAGGACGTCGTCGGGGTCGTCGTCGGCGACGTCGTGGGGCACGACGTCGAGGCAGCGGCCACCATGGGACAGCTCCGTTCGGTCGCGCGCGCCTACGCCTACGAGCGCACGACCCCGGGACCGGTCCTGGACCGCGTCGACGCGCTCGTCTCGGGCATGAGGATCCCGCGGTCCGCGAGTCTCGTGTACGCCACCTTCAAGCGGCACGCCGCCTCGCACGACGAGGAGGCCGACGTCGCGATCCCGGAGCGCTGGACGTTCGAGTACTCGCGCGCTGGTCACCTCCCGCCGCTGCGGGTCCGCGACGGCGAGGTCATCATGCTCGACGACGGGGGTGGCCCCCTGGTCGGGTTCGGCTCCTCGCCGCGGGAGACCGCGCCGGTCGACGTGCAGCCCGGGGACACGCTGCTCTTCTACACCGACGGACTGATCGAGCGACGGGACCGATCTCTGCGGGTCGGTCTCGACACGCTCGTCGAGACGGCGGCCACGATCGAGGCGCACGACGCCGCGGGGATCGGCGAGGAGCTGCTCTCCCGCCTGGCCGAGGCGCCCGAGGACGACGTCGCGCTCGTCGTCGTCCGCATCCCCGGCTCTGAGACGACCCGGTCGGGCGACTCCTCGAGCCCGCGCAGCCGTCGGTGGCTCCTGCCGAGCGAGCCGGCCTCGATCGGTCGTGCGCGTCACGCCGTCGCGCGCACGTGCGCCGCCTGGGGACTGGGCAGTCCGGTCAGTGCGGAGCTCGTGGTCTCGGAGCTCGTGGCCAACGGGGTCGTGCACGGGTGGGGTCACATCGCGCTCCGGCTCTTCGACACCCCGGACGGGCTACGGATCGAGATCGAGGACTCCAACCCCGCGCCGCCCGTCTCCACCGACGGTCACGCCAACCGTGTCGGCGGGTTCGGGATCCAGATCGTGGAGCGCCTGGCCGAGTGGGGCTGGCGTCCGTCGTCGGCCGGCAAGATCGTCTGGGCGACGATGCGCACCGAGGGGCTGCCGGACTTCGGGTCCGGCAAGCCCGCGCAGAGCGACCCGGCGAGCGGCCCGACCCCGGTCGAGCCTCAGGACGACTGAGGGAACTCGTCCCGCGGGGGAGTCGTCGTCGCCGACGAGCAGTGGTGCTCGGAGTCGATCCGGAACAGGTCCAGGGCGCCGCACACCTCGAGCACGAACAGGTCACGGTCGTCACACCCGCGCAGCACCGTCGCCCCGCCGCGCTTGCGCCCCGAGTCGGCGAGCGAGATCAGGAAGGCCGCGCCGGTCGAGTCCATGAACGTGACCCGGCACATGTCGATCACCAGGAGCTGGCGTCGAAGGCCGACCACCCGGGCGGCGATCTCCGGGAACTGGTCACGCTCGACGAGATCCAGGTCCCCCGTGATGACGAGCGTGGTCGTCGCCGGCGACGTTGCGATCTCGATCATGCCTAGCACTCTAGACAACCTCGCGCCGTGCCGCGCAGCCGACATGCCTGCGACGATGGGGCAATGACCACTGCAAACAGCCCCGCCTCCCGCAACCTGCTCGGCCCCGACCCGGTGCGCCTGCCCGACTCCCACCCGGACGTCCCGGCGCGTGCCGCTCTGATCGACGGAGCGTCGCTCGACGACGTCGCGCGTCGGTACCCCGCGTCGTCGTACGTGTGGGCGGTGCTCGCCGAGCGTGCGCTCGACGCTGAGGACCCCGTCACCGCGTACGCGTTCGCCCGGACCGGGTACCACCGCGGGCTCGACGCGCTTCGCGGGGCCGGATGGCGCGGCCAGGGCCCGATCCCGGCCGACCACACCGCGAACCAGGGATTCCTGCGCGCGCTCCTCGCGCTGGCCGACGCCGCCGAGGAGATCGGCGAGGACGCGGAGGCGACACGGTGCCAGGAGTTCTTGACCAACTCGGGGACATCTGAGGACGAGGTCCGCACCCTCGTTTAACCCACCACGACCGCGGGCGGCCCCGACGAGTAGACTTTCGTCGGCCCGCCCGCGCGGGTCGTGACTCTTTGCGGGAGCAACCCCGCACCACCGGAGAACTGAAAGCAGGGATCGTATGCCAGCCGTCGTGCTCGTCGGAGCGCAGTGGGGTGACGAGGGGAAGGGGAAGGCGACCGACCTCCTCGGCTCTCGCGTCGACTACGTCGTGAAGTTCAACGGCGGCAACAACGCCGGGCACACCGTCGTCATCGGCGACGAGAAGTACGCCCTGCACCTCCTGCCCTCGGGCATCCTCTCGCCCGGCGTGACGCCCGTCATCGGCAACGGTGTCGTCGTCGACATCGAGGTGCTCTTCGAGGAGCTCGACGCACTGATCGAGCGCGGCGTCGACGTCTCCCGCCTCCTCGTCTCCCAGGGCGCGCACGTCATCGCCGGCTACCACCGCACGATGGACAAGGTCTCCGAGCGGTTCCTCGGCAAGCGCCGCATCGGGACCACGGGCCGCGGGATCGGCCCCGCGTACGCCGACAAGATCAACCGTGTCGGGCTGCGCATGACGGACCTCTTCGACGAGAAGATCCTCGCCGAGAAGATCGAGGGCGCGCTCGACCAGAAGAACCACATGCTCGTGAAGGTCTTCAACCGTCGTGAGATCGGTGTCCAGGAGACGCTCGACGAGCTGCTCGTCCACGCGGAGCGGCTCAAGCCGATGGTCGCCGACACCGGTCTCGTGCTCAACCAGGCACTCGACGCCGGCAAGACCGTCCTCTTCGAGGGTGGCCAGGCCACGATGCTCGACGTCGACCACGGCACGTACCCGTTCGTCACCTCGTCGAACGCCACCGCCGGCGGCGCGGTCACCGGCTCGGGCATGGGCCCGACCCGTGTCGACTCGGTGATCGGCGTCATCAAGGCGTACACCACCAGGGTGGGCGAGGGCCCGTTCCCCACCGAGCTCTTCGACGACAAGGGTGCCTACCTGCAGAAGGCCGGCGGCGAGTTCGGTGTCACCACCGGTCGCGCGCGCCGCTGCGGCTGGTACGACTCCGTGATCGCCCGATACTCCTCGCGGATCAACGGCCTGACCGACATCGTGCTGACCAAGCTCGACGTGCTCACCGGCATGGAGAAGGTCCCGGTCTGCGTCGCCTACGACGTCGACGGCGTGCGCTACGACGAGATGCCGATCGACCAGACCGCGTTCCACCACGCGAAGCCGATCTACGAGGAGTTCGACGGCTGGTGGGAGGACATCTCGCACTGCCGCTCGTTCGACGAACTTCCCGTCAACGCGCAGAAGTACGTGCACGCCCTGGAGGAGATGTCGGGCAGCCGGATCTCCGCCATCGGCGTCGGCCCGCGCCGCGACGAGATCATCCCGATTCACGACCTGATCCACGGGCGCGCGTAGCGCTTCCGCGTCGGTCGAGCCTGTCGAGACCACCGCCGGTCGAGCCTGTCGCTGGTCGAGCTTGTCGAGACCGGTGTGGTTTCGACAGGCTCAACCACCGGTCGCTGGTCGAGCTCGTCGAGACCGGTGTGGTTTCGACGGGCTCAACCACCGGTCGCTGGTCGAGCTTGTCGAGACCGGTGTGGTTTCGACGGGCTCAACCACCGGTCGTCGGTCGAGCTTGTCGAGACCGCGCCAGCCCCGGGAGGTCGGCGAACCTGCCCTCGATGAGCGCGATCCGTTTCGCTCGACCCCAGCCCTGGACCTGCTTCTCCCAGGCGTACGCCTCGTCGACGCGGTCGAACTCGGCGCTGTAGACGAGCCGGACGGGGCGTCTGCGTCGGGTGTACTGCGCGCCGTCGCCGCTCTGGTGCTGCGCGAGGCGTCGTGGAAGGTCGACCGTGCTGCCGACGTAGAAGGAGCCGTCGGCGCACTCGAGGATGTACGTGTGGGGCATCTCAGCATCGTTGCTCAGGAGTCGCGGTCGATCCCGGCGTCTTGCTGAGGGTGTGGACGACGAAGGTTGTCCACAGGTGGCATGCAGCCCTGGAACGGGGTCTCGACTGCGTTCGGGTGCGGGGTCTCGACAAGCTCGACCGACGACCGGTGGTTGAGCTTGTCGAAACCATCCGGGTCTCGACGGGCTCGACCGACGGGGTCTCGACTGCGTTCGGGTGCGGGGTCTCGACAAGCTCGACCGGCGGACGGTGGTTGAGCTTGTCGAAGCAATCCGCGTCTCGACAAGCTCGACCGACGTGGTCTCGACGGGCTCGACCGACGCGGGTTGAGCATGTCGAAAACCGGCGCGCGGGGATCGGTAGACTCGTCGCCCGTGAAGATCCTCGTCGTCGGAACCGGTGCCCGCGAGCACGCCATCGTCCACGCCCTCGCGCACGAGCAGGACGGGGCCGGGGGTGATGCACATGAGCTGCACGCCGCCCCGGGCAACCCCGGCATCGCGGAGCACGCGACGCTCCACGGGGTGGACCCGCTCGACGGTGCGGCCGTGGCGACCCTCGCAGGCTCGCTGCAGGTGGACCTCGTCGTCGTCGGCCCCGAGGCGCCGCTGGTCGCCGGTGTCGCGGACGACGTGCGCGCCGCGGGGGTCCCGGTCTTCGGGCCGAGTGCTGCTGCCGCGCAGCTCGAGGGCTCGAAGGCGTTCGCGAAGGACGTGATGGCTGCGGCGTCCGTCCCTACCGCGATGGCGCACGTGTGCACCTCCCTGGACCAGGTCGCCGAGGCGCTCGACGCCTTCGGTGCTCCGTACGTCGTCAAGGACGACGGGCTCGCGGCGGGCAAGGGCGTCGTCGTCACCTCCGACCGTGGCGAGGCGCTGGCTCATGCCGCAGAGTGCTTCGAGGCGCGCGGTGCGGGCGGGCGGGTCGTCATCGAGGAGTACCTCGACGGACCCGAGGTCTCGCTCTTCTGCGTCTGCGACGGCGAGACGGTGGTGCCGCTGTCGCCGGCCCAGGACTTCAAGCGAGCGCTCGACGGCGACGAGGGTCCCAACACCGGGGGCATGGGCGCCTACAGCCCGCTCGACTGGGCCCCTGAGGGTCTCGTGGACGAGGTCGTGGAGCGTGTCGCGCAGCCGACGGTCGACGAGATGGCCCGGCGTGGCACGCCGTTCTCCGGGATCCTCTACGTGGGTCTCGCGCTGACGAGCCGCGGCACGCGCGTGGTCGAGTTCAACGCACGCTTCGGCGACCCTGAGACGCAGGTCGTCCTCTCCCGCCTGCAGACCCCGCTCTCCGCGGTCATGCTGACGGCCGCGCGGGGCGAGCTGGCCGGCCTGCCGCGTCTGCGGTGGTCCGACGACGTGGCCGTCACCGTCGTCGTCGCGGCAGAGGGCTACCCGGCGAGCCCGCGCAAGGGCGACCCGATCACGGGTGTCGCGGAGGCGGAGGCGCTCGAGGGTGTCCACGTCCTGCATGCCGGCACCTCGGTCAGCCCCGAGCACCCGCTGGTGAGTGCGGGCGGCCGGGTCCTGTCGGTCGTCGGGCAGGGCCGGGACCTCGACGCCGCCCGGGAGCGCGCGTACGCGGGCGTGGCGCTGATCGGCCTCGCCGACTCCCAGCACCGCACTGACATCGCCGCGAAGGCGGCCGCGGGCGAGGTCGCCGCACCGTAGGGCTCGTCAGCGCGCGGTGGTCGACGCCTTGCCGAGCAGCGCGTCGAGGATCGCCTCGGTGCCTGCGCGGGCCGACCTCGGTGACTCGACCTGGGCGGTGACCATCGCACCGTCGTACGCCAGCGCGAGGGCGGTGACGAGCGCAGGGTCGGCCTGCGTCCCGCCGAGTTGGAGCTGCTCGCCGAGCGTGGAGGCGAAGCGCTCGCGGTGCCGTCGGACGGCGTGGCGGACCGGGTGGTCCGCGGTCGGGTACTCGGCGGCCGCATTGATGAACGGGCAGCCGTGGAACGAGGTGCCCGACGCGCTCTCCCACAGTCCGTCGAAGACACGTCCGATGCGGGCGCGAGCGGGTCCGCCCGCGTCGGAGAGCCGTGCGCCGAGCCCGGCGTGAAACCGCTCGCTGCGGGCGTCCAGGTACGCCACCACGAGCCCGTCCTTGCCACCGAAGTGGTGGTAGAGGGAGGCCTTGGCGGCGCCCGCCTCCGCGATGACGCGGTCGATGCCGACCGCGTGGATGCCCTCGGCGTAGAAGAGCTCGTCGGCGGCCGCGAGGAGTCGTGAGCGGACGCCGGGCGCGGGGAGGGTCTGCGGGGTGCTCACGACGGCGACGATACCGCCGCCGCGGCGTAGAGGCCTTGATGGGGGAATAGACAGACCAGTCTGTCTGTTCCATCGATCGTGACCGACCCACCAGGGGTCGGCCGAGAGGAAGGGACGACCATGACGCACTCTGCCGCCATTGTGATCTTCACCGACATCGCCAACGACAGCGCCGCCGTCTACCGCGCGCTGGGCACCGCCCAGGAGTTCGTCCAGGCGGGTGACGACGTCAAGATCGTCTTCGACGGCTCCGGCGTCGACTCCATCGCGGCGATGACCGCGGAGGACAACAAGCTCCACGGGCTCCTCGAGTCTCTGCGCGACCAGGTCGCAGGTGCCTGCGGCTTCTGCGCCAAGGCGCACAAGTCCGAGGACGCGATCGTCGCCGCGGGCTACCCGCTCCTGACCGACAACAACGGCCACGCGAGCATCCGCAACCTCGTCGTCGAGGGGCGCACGGTCCTGACCTTCTGATCCGCCGCGGACGACGACGGCCACCTCGCAGGCGCGAGGTGGCCGTCGTCGTGTCAGGGGTGCTCCACGACGGTGGCGGTGCTACCCGATGCTGCAGGCCTCGCCGTTGACGGTGAAGGCGTCGGGCGTGCCCGCACCACCGTTGATCTGGACGCCGAGGTTCACGCTCCCGCCCGCAGCCACGGTGCCGTTCCACGGCATCGAGGTCGCCGACAGCGTCGAGCCGGTCTGCGTCCACGTCGCGGACCACCCGTTGGCCAGCGACTGGCCGGCCGGAGCCTCGAACTCGAGCTCCCACGCCGACCAGGCCGCGTCGCCGTCGTTCTGCACCTGGATGTCTGCCGTGTAGCCGGACGACCACCGGTTGCTCGCGTCGAACTCCACGGTGCAGCCACCCTCGGGCTCGGGCGGCCCGGCGAGCGTCGTGACGGTGACGGCGTCGGACGGTGCAGACCGGTTGCCGGCGGCGTCCCGTGCCCGGACCGAGAACGACGACTCGGTCTCCGGCGTCAGCCCGTCGACCGTGAAGGAGGTGCCGGAGGGCGTCCCGACCACGGTCCCGGCGCTGTCGAGGACCTCGTACCGCGTGACACGGACGTCGTCCGTCGAGGCGCTCCAGGTGAGCTCCGCCGTCGTGCTCGTGACGTCGCTCGCAGCAAGGTCCTGCGGGACGGTCGGTGCCGTGGTGTCCGGCATGCCGGACGACCCGCCCGCGACGTCGCTCACGGAGATGCCCGTCGTCGAGTCGACGCCGCCGAGGGGCACCTGGTGGTCGAGGGAGACGAACTTGCCGTCCTCCTGCCAGAGCGTCGGCTCGAGGATCGCGTACTTCTCCTCGTCCCAGGTCGCCCAGTCGTTCAGGAGCAGGCCGCCGGTGTCGCCGGAGTTCGGGTTGATGCACCAGAACGTGTGGTGGAGCTCGTAGTCGACGATCGTCTCCTGGAGCGCGAGCATCCACTTCTCGTTCTTGTCGCCGTCCAAGAAGCCGCCCCACTCACCGATCAGGAGCGGCGAGGTGTTCTCCTTGTGGAGGTAGAGCCAGTTCGGGTCCCAGACGTCCGCCTCGAGCGAGTCGCGGTCCCAGTCGTCACCCTCGAACCACTCCTGCTCGAAGACGAGGGGCCCGTAGTCGTGCGGGGAGTACATGATCTGGTCGTTCAGGTCTCCGGCGACCTCCACCGGGTGGTCCGCGGCGCCCCGCAGGTTCCCGCCCCACCAGTTGAAGTAGTAGTCGTCCTCGTCCTGCGACTCCCAGTTCTCCCCGTCACGCGGGTAGGCCTCGTTCCCCTCGACGAGGATCAGCAGGTTCGGGTTGATCGCGAGGATCTTCTCGGCCGCGGTCTCGGCGACGTGCTTCCAGTTGTCCGGGTCGGTCGAGTCGTCCCACTTGGCGCGCGGGTCCTGCTTCTGGGTGCCGTGCGGCTCGTTCTCGAGGTCCGCCGCGACGATCGTGTCGTTGTCCTTGTACTCCTGCGCCAGCCACTCCCAGCCGGCGTAGAAGTCCTCGGTGCTGACCGAGTCGGTGTACCACATGGGTGCGAAGTGGCCGGAGTTGTCGGCCTCGGCGCTGTGGACGTCGACGAGGACCTTCAGCCCGTACTTCTCGCAGAGCTCGAGCCAGTAGTCGAAGACCTCCTTGTTGTTCATCCCGACCAGCTCGGGGTTCGACGCCGTGTTGACGTTCGGGACGACGGTCTCGCCGTTCTTCCACTCGACGAGCAGCTCCGTCGAGACGGGGACGCGGACGAGGTTGATGCCGCGCTCCGCCATCTCCTTCGTGATCGTCTCGATGTTGCCGGACCACAGGCCGTGGAAGACGCGCTCCGTGGCGTTGAAGCCGAACCAGTTGGCACCGGTCATCCAGACCTCCTTGCCGTCGGCGTCCACCACCTTGTTGCCGTCGGTGGTCAGCCAGTCGTCGCCGTCGGTGGCGGGCGAGGAGGCCAGGGCCGACGGCGCGGCGGCCGGGGCCGAGGTGGTCGCGTAGGCGGCCGGCAGGCCCGTGGCCGCGAGCGCGAGCGTCGCCGCGGTGGCGAGAGCGGCGCGCCCGAGGGTGGCACGCCGAAGTGTGTGGGGTGTTCTCACGTCAGTTCTCCTGGGGTGTCGTGCACACGTCGTCGTGTGCGGGAAGGTGCGGCGCCGGGTGCCCGGCGCCGCACCGACGAAGGGTCAGAGCGTGGTGCACTCGTTCCCGTTGAGCGTCCAGCCCGTCGGGGCCGTCGGCGAGCCACCGTGGCTCGCGTTGTACCCGAACGACACGGACCCGCCGGCGGGCAAGGTGCCGTTCCACGGCATGGCGCCGACGGTCACGTCGCTGCCGGACGTCGTGAACTGTCCGGACCATCCGTTGGAGATCGTCTGGCCGGCCGGGAGCGTGAACCCGACCTCCCAGCCGGAGACCGCGGACCCGGAGGTGTTGGTCACCGTGACGTTGGCCGTCAGACCGTCGTTCCAGGCGTTGGGCGCGGCGTAGGACACGGTGCAGGCACCGGCCGGAGGAGCAGCGTCGGTGGTCACGGACACGGCGGCCGACGCAGCCGACGTGTTGCCCGCGGCGTCGGAGGCACGGACGGCGTAGGAGTACGCGGTGTCCGCCGAGAGGCCCGTGTCGGTGTACGACGTGGTCGTCACCGTGGCGACGACGGCGCCGTCGCGCAGGATCTCGTACCCGGCCACGCCTGTGTCGTCCGACGACGCGGACCAGCTGAGGGTGGCGGCGGAGGCCGTGACGTCGCTCGCGCCCAGACCGGCGGGGACGGTCGGTGCCGTCGTGTCGGTGCCGGAGGCTGCCTCGTCGGTCGTGATCGTCACGGCGGTCGAGGCGATGGAGCGGTTGCCCGCAGCGTCCCGGGCTCGGACCGCGACCTCGTACGAGGTGTCCGCGGACAGACCGGTCAGCGTGGTCGACGTGCTCGAGCTGGTCGCGGCGACGGTCCCGTCGACGAGCACCTCGTAGCCGGTGACGGCCGTGTCGTCGGACGACGCGTCCCAGCTCAGGGCGACGGACGTTGCCGTGGTGGCACCGGCCGTCAGGCCGGTCGGGGCGGTCGGGGCCTCGGTGTCGGGGTCGACGGGGCCCTCGTCACCGATCGCCGGGTAGGCGTTGGCGACGAGCATCTTGAACTGTGCCTGGAACCACTTGCCGGACAGCGGTGCGCCGGGGAGCGCGCCGGTCAGGTTGCCACCGACCTGCGGGCCCGAGTAGGTCGGGTCGCACATCCGGTCGAGGGACTTGCCCTCGTCGTTCGGGATCTCCTCGGACGAGCCGTCCGACTCGCCCGGAGGCTTGACCCAGACGAACGCGTCGAGGTGCGACTCGTCGTAGCCCTCAGGGGCGACCGTGGGGCGCTCGCCGAGGCCGGCACCCGCAGGGTTGCACCAGGCGCCGCGGTGCGTGCGGCGGTCGACGCGGGACTCCTCGACGTAGGTGGAGATGTCCGTCGACGAGCTCGCGACCGTGGGCCGGTCCGGGCCGCCCCACCCGTTGCGGGAGGTGTCGATCAGCATGCCGATGTCGGCCGGTGCGCCCTGCGCGACCATCAGGTCGTAGAGGTGCGCGGTCCAGTCGAGCTCGTCGAAGTCGGGGTTCCACTCGTAGAAGTCGGCGGATCGGATCGGCAGGTTGCCGAGGCTGACGTCGGACGTGATGAAGGGCTCGTCGAGCGGCGTCGAGTTGGCCGTGTTGGTCACGAAGCCGGCGATCGAGGTCCACCCGGCGTCCGTGGACTCGACGACCTCGGCGAACTCCTGGGCCGACCCCTGGGCGTTGTTGTCCCACCCGAGCCATCCGGCGTGGGCGGCGTCGAGGTACGAGTACACGTTGCCGACGTCGTGCAGGGCGTCGAGCGTGTACGCGATCCCCTCCCGGTAGTACGGCGCCGCGACCTGGCAGGGCTGGTGGTTGGAGTTGGTGACCATGTTGGGCAGCGAGTCCGGCTCGATCGTCGCGACGATCCGCAGGTCCTCGTACTCGGGCTGGTCGAGCAGGTCGACGATCTCGTCGACGTACTCGGTCTTGTACCGCTCCATGCCCGCGGGCGTGGCGGGCAGCTCGCCGTTCGACGCGAGCGCGAAGCAGTCGCGCCCCGGCAGGTCGTAGACGACCAGGTTGAAGACCATCGGGACGCCCGGCTCCTTCTGGGCGAGCGCCTCGTCGAGGTGGAACTTCAGGCCGGGGCCGTCGGCGTTGCCGGCGATCGCGCTGATCCGGTCCATCCAGACGGAGGTCGGCTGGGTCGAGACGGCGAGCATGTCGCTCGCGAGCGCGCTGTCGTCGACCTCGGCCGCGGCGTCGACCACGGCCTCGGACCAGAACGGGTTGACGTACTGCGTCGCCCCGACGAACGGGTTGTCGACGCGCGGCTCGGCTGCCGCGGCGGATTGGGTTGCGAACGCGCCGGCGCCGATGAGCGCGGCGGTCGCGACGACTGACGCGCCCTTGCGCAGTCGTTGAGGGGAACGTGACACGAGGTCCTCCCGGGGTCGAGCGTCCGTACCCCGGAGTCCCGGGGCACGCACCGCCGCGGGTTCGTCCGCAGCGACCCGTGCAACGTGACACGAGTCTCACCCGGGTGAAATAGACCTAATCGATTAGGTACTTCTCGGGGGTGGTGCGGTCGTCGCCCGCAGGATCACCTGCGGCGGTGCCGGGGTCCGTGCGTCGAGTACGGGCGCGGCGTCGTCCGGCGTCGCCGGGGCCGCACCGAGCAGCCCCAGTGTCGCGGCGCCGATCGCGGCGCCCAGCACAGCCCCGGGGAACGGGAGTGCGGTGATCGGCGGCTCGGCCAGCTGGCACATCGTGGAGTCCGACCCTGCGATCACCGAGAGGTCCCACGGGACCCGGAGGCCCAGGCGCCGAGCCGTGTCGAGCGCGATCAGCGCACCGTGGTCGTCGTCGGTCACCAGGGCCGTGGGGGCGTCGTCGGCGGAGAGCATCCGGTGGATCACGGTCGCGGTGCCGTCGTCACCGTCCCCGGTCGCGACGAAGAACTCGCCCTCGGCGGACTCGACCACGCGGCGCAGGACCCGGATCCGACGGGCGGTCGAGCGCAACGCCTCGCTGCCGCCGACGTATCCGATCCGCCGGTGTCCGAGGGCGTGCAGCAGCTCCACGGCCTCGACGAACCCGTCGTTGCCTGCGTCGACGACGGCGACGGACGGCGACGGCTTGCCCCCGCCGACGAGCACGACCGGCGCGTGCCGCCGGCGGAGCGCGCTGACCCGGGCGTCGTCGTCGGTCACGTCCGGGATGACGAAGGCGTCGAAGCGGCGCTCCGCCCACCAGCGCGTCGCGGCGGCACCGGCCTCGGCGTGCGTGGCTTCGAGGTGGAGCGCCAGCTCGACCCCGGCCCGGTTGAGCACCTGCTGCGCACCGACCACGAGCTCGAACAGGTGAGTCGACGGCGGGTGCGGCCGTGTGGTCACGAGCATCGCCACGACCTCGGACCGGGCACGCAGCGACTGCGCCGCGGCGTGCGGCCGCCACCCGAGCTGGTCCGCGACCCGGAGCACTCTGTCGCGGGTCGCGCCCGAGACTCCTGGACGTCCGTTGACGGCGTACGAGACCACCGCGGTCGAGACCCCTGCGACGCGCGCCACGTCGGCTATGGTCGGACGACCGGTAGCAAGCGGACGATTCGGGCGAGATGAAGTGACCACGGTCACGAAGCATGCACCGCATCGGCAGGCTTGTATAGCGGTACGGACGTTGACGACGACGTGGACGGGGGCGTGGCGATGGCGAGCACGCGCAGGTCGAGGGGTGGCGGCCCATGGACGCTCGGTGTCCTCTCACCGGTCGTCGGCGGGTACTACTTCGGCTGTCTCCTGAGCGGGATCGCGCAGAGCGCCCGCGAGGGCGGGCATCGCGTCGTGGCGGTGCAGACCTACCCCTCGGACCTCGAGCGGGACGAGTTCCCGGAACGCCCGACGGCGCGGTACCCCGTGGGCCTCGACCGCTTCGACGGCGTGGTCGCCGTCACGTCGGCCGTCGACCACGAGACGTTGCGCGCCGTCGAGGCGTCGGGCGTGCCGCTCGTGCTGCTCAGCGAGCGCGCCGAGGGGGTCTCGGCCCCGGTGGTCACCCCCGACAACACCGGGGGCGTGCGGCTGGCCGTCGAGCACCTGATCGGCCACGGTCACGAACGGATCGGGTTCGTCGGAAGCCTGCTCCAGCCGGACATCGTCGAGCGGTACGAGTCCTACCGCTCGACGCTTCGTGCGCATGGGATCGCTCCCACCGATGCCTGGCTCTACCGCACGGCCGACAACCAGGAGGTCAGCGCGGCCGTGGCGGGTCGGCTCGCGGTGGAGGCAGGCCTCCCCACGACGGCGGTCGTCGCCGCGACCGACCGCAACGCCGTCGGGTTCTCGGCCGCGTTGCGGGCGCAGGGGCTGAGTCTTCCGCGGGACCAGGCCGTCGTCGGCTTCGACCACTCCGACTCGGGAGCGCGCGTCCGACCGCGTCTGGCGACGGTCGAGCCGCACCACGACCGCGTCGGCGCGCTGGCGGCGCGCCTCCTGCTCGCGAGGATCGGGGGCGAGGACGTCCGCGGCGACTTTCACTGCGCCGCCACGCTGGTCACCCGAGAGTCCTGCGGATGCCTCGGTGGCGGACGCGGCGCCGACCGGGCCGAGGAGGGCGAAGCCTGCCCCCGCGAGCGCCTGCTCACGACCGCCCGCTCGATCTTCGGGGTCTCCGGGGACGGCGAGTCCACGTCCGGCCGTGTGGTCCCGACCGTCGACGCCTGGCACGACGCGGTCTGCGAGGTCCTCGACCGCGGTGCGTCCGACCGGGCACCCGGGGCGCGGGCACTCCAGGCGATCGCGGACGCCACGGCGGCCCTGCGACCCCATCCCGAGGCGTTGGAGCGGTTGATCCCCGCGATCCGCGCGGTGGAGGACGCGGTCGCCGACCGGGTCCGTGCGCCGCGCCCGACGCGGGCCTCGGCAGCTCGTGTCCGGGCCGTCCGTGCGGTCGGGACGGACCTCGTCACGGCCGTGACCACCGGGTGTGCCCAGGTGAGTCTTCACCGCTCCGGCCGGCTCGAACGGATGATCGCCGATCAGTACGAGCTCGACCTCGACCTCATGCACGCCGACCGCGACGAGCTGCGCGGACTCGACTGGATGCCGCGCGGCCACCGTGGCGCGGCGACCCTGGCGCTGTGGGCCGACACCGCGGGACGCCAGGGTGCGGGCGGTGGTCGCGAGCTGGAGGTCGTCGGGACCACCCTCACGACGCCGGAGGCGCGGCCGATGATCGGCCGCCGGATCCCGCGGTCGGCATTCCCTCCGCCGGCTCTCGTGGGGACCGAGGCCGCAGGTGCGCCGATCACGTTCGTCATCCCCGTGACCTTCGAGTCGAGCAACTGGGGCGTGCTGATGATCGACGGCGCGGTCGACACCCGCGCCACCAGCGCCCGGGACAAGTTCGACCACTGGGCGGTGATGCTGGCGGTCGCGCTGGACCGTGAGGAGAAGGCCGCGGCGTCCCGCGAGCAGCAGGCCGCGCTGGAGAGGGCCGCCGACCGGGAGCGGCGGCTCGCGCTCGAGGTCCGGGCCTCCGCGGAGCGGTACGCGCTGGCCGCGGACGCGGCGCTGGAGGGGACGTGGGACTGGGACGTCGTCTCCGGCGTCGTCTTCTACTCGGCCCGGTGGAAGGCCCTGCTGGGCCACACGGACGACGAGGTCGGGCAGCGCATCGACGAGTGGACCGGGCGTGTCCATCCGGAGGACCTGCGCGAGGTGCAGATCGCGATCGCGGCCCAGCTGGCCGGGGACCGCGACCCGCTGGTCCTGGAGCACCGCCTGCGAGGGGCGGACGGGGAGTACCGGTGGATGCTGTGCCGGGCCAGGACGGTCGACGACGACGCCGGCCGGAGGGCCCGGATGGTGGGCATCCTCGTCGACAACTCGGATGCGAAGCGTCGCGAGGCGGAGCTCCGGAGCCGGGCTCTCGTGGACCCGCGTACGGGGACCGTGCACCCCGAGCTCTTCGCCGACCGGCTCGACGGGGCCATCGGGCGGGCCCGTGGTCCTGCGGCCTACGACTCCGGCGTCGTCGCGGTCGACGTCCCCGAGGCGAGCGACGTGACGCGCTCCGTCGTGCGCTCGGTGCTCGAGCCCGGGGACAGCCTGTGCGTGCGCGACCGTGAGCTGCTCGTGCTGATGGACGGAGACTCGCCCGGGTCGAGGGCCCGGCGTGCCGCCGCCCTCCAGCAGCTCCTCGGCGACGACGCGCAGTGCGCGTCGGTGACGTCGCTGATGCCGTACACCACGGCGGAGGAGGTGCTCCGCGAGCTGCGCGCGGGCCTGTCGCAGGAGCGCGCCCGTCTCAGGCACCGTCGTCGTGAGTCCTGACGCCCGCGGTGGTGGGAAACTGGGGGCGTGAACTCTGCAGCGTCCCTGAACATGCCCGCCGAATCCGCGGAACTGCCCGGCTGGCGCCACGTCTACTCGGGCAAGGTCCGTGACCTCTACGAGCCCGACCTGCCGAGCTACGGCGGCGTGCACCCGCTGGGGGACGTCGTCCTCGTCGTCGCGAGCGACCGGGTCAGCGCCTACGACCACCTCCTGCGCCCGGGCATCCCGGACAAGGGGACCGTGCTGACGCAGCTCAGCCTGTGGTGGTTCGACCAGCTCGCCGACGTGGTGCCCAACCACGTGGTCTCGACGGACGTCACGGTCGAGCCGGGGGACGGGCTCGTGCCGTCCGACGTCGCGGGGCGGGCCATGATCTGCCGCCGCCTCGACATGTTCCCGGTCGAGTGCGTGGTCCGCGGGTACCTCACGGGTTCGGGGCTGGTTGAGTACCGCGCGGGCCAGAACGTCTGCGGCGTGCCGCTGCCGTCGGGTCTCGTCGACGGGTCGCGGCTGCCGGAGCCGATCTTCACGCCGGCCACCAAGGCCGAGCTGGGCGACCACGACGAGAACGTGACGTTCGAGCAGGTCGCGGCCACGGTCGGCGACGACGTCGCGGCCCGGCTGCGCGAGCTCACCCTCGCCGTCTACGCCCGGGCCGAGCAGATCGCCCGCGAGCGCGGCGTGATCCTCGCCGACACCAAGCTCGAGTTCGGCATCGACCCCACGAGCGGCGCGATCACGCTCGGCGACGAGGTGCTCACGCCCGACTCCTCGCGATTCTGGCCGGCGGACCTGTGGGAGCCCGGTCGCGCCCAGCCGAGCTTTGACAAGCAGTACGTCCGCGACTGGCTGACGTCGCCGGCCTCAGGCTGGGACAAGGCCTCGGACGCGCCCGCGCCGACGCTGCCGGACGATGTCGTCGACCGCACGCGCGACCGCTACCTCGAGGCCTACGAGCGTCTGACGGGCTCGCGTCTGTCCTGACCCACCGCCGTCGACGGTGAGTGAGACGCGAGCGGGACGACGACGCGGGGCCGGTAGGATGTGCGCGGAATCCCGGTGTCGTGGTCCGGCCCGCCCCCGTGGTGGAGTCCGCGGCCAGGCGCCACCATCCCGAGCGCTCGAGGAGCCACCGTGGGACGCGTCGTCGTCGAGGTCATGCCGAAGCCCGAGATCCTGGACCCGCAGGGCAAGGCTGTCGTCGGGGCGCTGCCGCGCCTCGGATTCACCCAGTTCACCGGGGCCCGTCAGGGCAAGCGGTTCGAGCTCGAGGTCGAGGGTGCCGTGACGCCCGAGGTCCTCGCCGCCGCGCGCGAGGCGGCCGAGACGCTGCTCTCCAACCCGATCATCGAGGACGTCGTCCGGGTGGCCGACGCCTCGGAGGAGACCGCCTGATGGCTCTCGACTCCGCCCGCATCGGCGTGGTCACGTTCCCGGGCACGCTCGACGACCGGGACGCGGCGCGTGCTGTGCGACTGGCCGGCGGCGAGCCGGTCTCCCTCTGGCACGGCGACGCCGACCTGCAGGGTGTGGACGCCGTCGTGCTCCCCGGAGGGTTCTCGTACGGCGACTACCTGCGCGCCGGGGCGATTAGCCGCTTCGCACCCATGATGGACATCCTCGTGGACGCCGCGAAGGGCGGTCTGCCCGTCCTCGGCATCTGCAACGGCTTCCAGGTCCTGACCGAGGCGCACCTGCTGCCGGGGTCGATGATCAAGAACGACCACCTGCACTTCGTGTGCCGTGACCAGCAGCTGCGCGTCGAGAACGCCGAGACCGCGTGGACGCGCGACTACACAGCGGGCCAGACGATCACGGTGCCCCTGAAGAACCAGGACGGCCAGTACGTCGCCGACGAGCGCACGCTGGACGAGCTCGAGGCCGAGGGCCGGGTGGCGTTCCGCTACCTCGGTGGCAACCCGAACGGGTCGCGCCGCGACATCGCCGGGGTCACGAACGCCGCGGGCAACGTCGTCGGACTCATGCCGCACCCGGAGCACGCCGTCGAGAAGGGCTTCGGCCCGGACTCCGACGACGGCGCGCGCGCCGGGGTCGACGGGCTCGGCTTCTTCACCTCGATCCTGAGCTCGCTCGTCCACGCCTGACGTGGTCACGGACCCGGGGACACGGATCCGCGAGGTCGCGTGGTCCAACCCGCTGGCGGTGGAGCTGCGTCGGGAGTTCTTCGAGCGGACGAACCTGCGGCTCTACCCTGACGGGTTCGGCCATCTCGCGCCCCGCGACGTGTGGGACGCCGACGACGCGGCGATCGGGCGGTCCGTCGTGCTGACGCTGGTCGCGCTCCGCGACGGGGTCCCGGTCGGGCACGCGGCGCTCCGGGCCCCGGATGACGGCGCACCCGCCGGGTCGGTCGAGCTCGCCAAAGTCTACGTCCGGGACCGGGCGCGACGGTCGGGCGTCGCCACCCGGCTCGTCGAGACCGCCGAGAGCGCTGCCCGCGAGCAGGGGTTCGCGTCCGTCGTCCTCGGGACCGGTCCGCTCCAGCTGGACGCCGCGGCCGCGTACGTGAACCTCGGGTACGCACCGATCACGCCGTACCCGCCGTACGACTCGTTCGGCGACGCACTCTGCTTCGCCAAGCAGCTGTGACGAGGACGGCGTGCTGAAGCCGGGCGGCACGACCGAGATTCGCGCCGTCCCGTGGGGCGCACCCGAGGCCGTCGGCCTGCGACGTGAGTTCACCGAGCAGAGCGATCTCCGCCTCTACCCGCTCCTGTTCGGACATCTCGCGAGCCGGCCCGCCTGGGACGCCGACGACGCCGCGACCGGTCGGGCCGTTCTCCTCACCCTGGTCGCGGACGTCGACGGCCGACCCGCCGGGCATGCCGCGCTGCGCACGCCCGAGGTCGGTGCTCCCGAGGGAGCGCTCGAGGTGACCCGGGTCTTCGTCCGGGCCGGTGCCCGACGACGTGGGGTGGCCTCGATGCTCCTGGCGCACCTGGTCGGCACGGCACGAGATCGCGGGGCGAAGTCCCTCGTCCTGGGCACGGGACCGTCGCAGCCCGAGGCGATCGCCACGTATCGTCGGCACGGATTTCGCCCCGTCGAGCCGTACCCGCCCTACGACCGCTTCTCCGCGCCGCCGTACGACATGTACGGTCCGGCGCTCTGCTTCGCCAAACCTCTCTGACCGGATCCGGTGCGAGGGTTCGTCGACACGCTCCAGGACGACCAGCCCCGAGGAGCCCGTGCGGCCCCTGCCCTGACCGGCCCGACCGTGCTCAGCGCAGCGCGTCGGCCAACAGCTCGAGGGTCGCTGCCCGACCCGGAGCGGCGTCCATGGGGTCGGACTCGCGCGATCCGGAGACGGGCACGAGCATGAGCTCGTCGACCTCGTACCGGTCGGCCAGGCCGCGCAGACGGCCGGCGGCCTCGGCCGGCGTGCCGATCACCCAGCGGTCGCGCATCGCCGCGATCGCCTGCTCGCCGGCCGCGTCGAGCGGGGCGGCCTGCGCCTGCTCGACGGTCTCCTGGGGGCCCATCGGCTTGCCGGTCACCAGACGGGCCATCGAGCGGAGCTGCGGGAGCGCGCGTGCGTGCGCCTCGTCGGAGTCGTCGGCGACGGAGACGTTGAACGTCAGGAACGTCGTCGGGCGGGGGAAGGCCTCGCTCGGCCGGTAGTTCTCGCGGTAGAGGCGGAGCGCGCCGTCGATGCCCTGGCCCGAGAAGTGCGACGCGAACGCGTAGGGCAGTCCCTGCTCGGCGGCCAGACGAGCCGAGTAGTCGCTCGACCCGAGCAGCCAGACCGTCGGTGCGCTCGTCGCGGCCGGGGTCGCGCGCACGTGGTAGTCCTTGCCGTCGCCCAGGCGGAGGCTCGCGCCGTCGGGCGAGGTGAGGGCGAGGATCTGGTCGACGTGCTCAGGGAACTTCTCGACGTCCGACGTCGGCCCGGTGGCCCGCAGCAGGTACGTCACCACGGGGTCGGAGCCTGGTGCCCGCCCGATGCCGAGGTCAATCCGCCCGGGGGCGATCGCCTCCAGGGCCGCGAACTGTTCGGCGACCACCAGCGGGGAGTGGTTCGGCAGCATGACGCCGCCCGAGCCGACGCGGATGCGCTCGGTGCGCGAGGCGGCCGCGGCAATCATCACCGGGGGCGTCGACGCCGCCACAGCCGGCATGTTGTGGTGCTCGGCGAACCAGTAGCGCTCGAACCCGAGACGGTCGGCGAGCTGGACGAGCGACAGCGAGGCGTGGATCGCCTCCGCGCTGGACTGGCCCGTGCGGACGGGGACGAGGTCGAGGACGGAGAGGCGCGGCGTGGTAGTCATCGCCGGGTACAACGCCGCGTCCGGCACCGATGTTCCGTCTCGTCCGTCACGTTCGCGCGGCCCCCCGGGGCGGCGATCGCGTCAGCCCGCGGCGAGCGCCTGCTCGACGTCCTCGATCAGGTCCGCGGGGTCCTCGAGCCCGACCGAGAGACGAACCGTCGTCTCGGCGATTCCGACGGCCGCGCGGCCGTCCGGTCCGAGCTTGCGGTGCGTCGTCGTCGCCGGGTGCGTGATCAGGGACTTCGTGTCGCCGAGGTTGTTCGAGATGTCGACGACGCGGAGTGCGTCGAGGAACTGGAACGACCGCTTCTTCGCCGTCTCGGGGTCCGTGCCGGCGGGGACGTCCAGGTCGAAGGTGACGACCGTCCCGCCGCCGGTCTGCTGCGCGCGGGCCAGGTCGGCCTGCGGGTGTGAGTCGAGGAACGGGTAACGCACGGCCGCGATCCCGGGGAGCGACTCGAGCTGCTCGGCGAGCCGGTGAGCGGCGGCGTTCTGCGCGCGGACCCGGACGTCGAGGGTCTCGAGGCCCTTGAGCAGCGTCCAGGCGTTGAACGGCGACAGCGACGGGCCGGTGTTGCGGATCATCGTCTTCACGGGGCCGTCGATGTAGTCCGACGACCCGAGGATCGCCCCGCCGAGAACACGTCCCTGGCCGTCGATGTGCTTCGTCGCGGAGTACACCACGGCGTCGGCACCGAGCTCGAGCGGCTTCTGCATCAGCGGTGTCGCGAACACGTTGTCGAGGACGACGAGCGCACCCGCACGGTGCGCGAGGTCGCAGACCGCACGGACGTCGACGATGTCCTGCATCGGGTTGGACGGGGTCTCGAAGAAGACGACGTCCGCCGGCGTGGACAGCGCCTCCTCCCACTGGGAGAGGACGTGACCGTCGACGTAGTCGGTCTGCACACCCCAGCGCGCGAAGATCTCGTCGAAGATGACGAGGGTCGAGCCGAAGAGGGCGCGGGCCGCGACGATGCGCGATCCCTGGCCGACGATCGCCGCGAGCGACGTGAAGACGGCCGACATCCCCGTCGCCGTGGCGAAGCAGGCCTCGGCCCCCTCCATCAGGCGCATCCGCTCCTCGAACGTGTGCACCGTCGGGTTGCCGTACCGGGAGTAGATGAAGCGGTCGGCGTCGCCGGTGAACGCGGCCTCGGCCTCGGCGGCTGACTCGTAGGCGTAGCCCTGGGTGAGGAACAGCGCCTCGCTGGTCTCGCCGAACTCGGAGCGGCGGTGCCCGCCGCGCACGGCGAGCGTCGCCGGACGGGCGCTCGCGGGCAGAGGCCCGCGCGCACGGCCTCCGGGCACCTCGCCGGGGCCCGAGGGGCCCGCGACGGACCCGTAGGGCGCGCTCATGCGGAGGTCCACGTGGTGCTCGGCAGGCCGGCGACGCGCCACCCGTTCTGGTTGCGGACGCCGAGCGCGTCGGCGTCGCCCTCGAAGCCCTCGAGCACGTTGTACGCGGGGCCGAGACCGGCCGCGGTCGCGGCGGCGGCGGCACCGATCGAGCGGTTGCCCGACCGGCAGAGGAACACGAGGGTGCGCCCGTCGCCCGGCGTCACGCCGGCCTCGAGGATGGGGTCGAGGAAGTGCGGGTTCGGGCCGAGCTGGGTGACCCAGGGGGTGTACACGGTCTCCTTGTCGAGCGAGGAGACGTCGGCGACGCCGATCGTGCGCCACTCGCCCTCGGTGCGGACGTCGACGAGCACCGCACGCTCGTCGGTGGCGAGGATCTCCCACGCGTCCTGGGGGGTGATGTGACCGGCAAAGCCGTCGGCGGGTCGGATGTCCGGGGTGCTCATGAGCTCCTCCATCGGTCGTGGCGGTAGCACCCGCGCCCTGAGGGCCAGGGGGGTTGCTGCGGCGTCATCGTGCCAAGTCACTCAGCCGCTCTGGATGGTTGGAGGGATCGTACGTCACGGCGGACGGGCGTCAACACGCCGTCTCAGAATTGATGCCCACGATGCGAGATCGGCTTTTGACAGGCCCGGACCGGCTCGCCATTCTTGGAGGCAGGTCATGAGTGCCAGCGCGAAACCCCGGTTTGCTGGCCGGCAACCCTCCTCCCACGGTGGGGTGCCCCGGGTGACGACCCGGCCGTTCACCAGGTGGTGCGCGGCAAGCGTGGGACGCCGCGGCGTCCCGGATCTTGGAGGACTGCAGTGAGCGCACCAACTCTCGGGACCACGGTCTGTGACCACCTGGACCCCGTGCTCCCCGTCACCGGCGCCGAGACCCTCGTCCCGCGGGTCGGTGCCGCCCCGATCCGGTACGCCAACCTCGACGTCGCCGCCTCGGCCCCCGCCCTGGCGAGCGTCGCCGAGCGCGTCGCCGAGGTGCTGCCGCTGTACGCGAGCGTGCACCGCGGTGCGGGGTACCTCTCGCAGGTCTCGACCGCCCTGTACGAGGCCTCCCGGCGCACCATCGGCGACTTCGTCGGCGCACGGCCGGACGACGTCACGGTCGTCACGCGCAACACCACCGACTCGTTGAACCTGCTCGCCGGCTGCGTCCCCGCGGGGCCCGACGGCCTGCCGGGTCGGGTCCTGGTGCTCGACCTCGAGCACCACGCCAACCTGCTGCCCTGGCAGCGCGGGAGCGCGACGGTGCTGACCGCCGCACCGACGGTCTCCGGCACGCTCGCGGCCCTGCGCGCCGAGCTCGCGCGGACCCCCTACGTCCTGCTCGCCGTCACCGCGGCGTCGAACGTCACGGGGGAGTCTCTGCCCCTCGCGGACGTCGTCAAGATCGCGCACGACGCCGGAGCCCGGGTCGTCCTCGACGGCGCCCAGCTGGTCCCGCACCGCAGGGTCTCGCTCGCCCGGAGCGGCGCCGACTGGATCGCGTTCTCCGGCCACAAGACCTATGCGCCGTTCGGCGCGGGCGCGCTCGTCGGCCGCCGCGACTGGCTCGACTCGGGCACGCCCTACCTGGCCGGTGGCGGGGCCGTGCGTCAGGTCGGGCTCGACGAGACCCGGTGGCAGTCCGCACCGGCCCGCCACGAGGCAGGGTCGCCCAACGTCATCGGCGCCGTGGCGCTCGCGGCGGCCTGCGACGCGCTCGCGGCGGTCGACCCGGCCGAGCTCGCCGAGCACGAGGCCGTGCTGCGACGGCGCCTCGTCGACGGCCTGTCGGCGATCGAGGGGGTCGAGGTCGTCAGCCTCTGGCCCGACGCCGAGGACCCGGTCGGTGTCGTGACGTTCGCCGTCGAGGGGCACGACCCAGGCTTCGTGGCCGCCTACCTCTCGGCCGAGCACGGCATCGGTGTGCGTGACGGACGGTTCTGCGCCCACCCGCTGCTCTCACGGCTCGGGCTGACCGGCGGGGCCATTCGCGCCTCGGTCGGTGTCGGTACCGCGGGTGAGGAGGTCGAGCGCCTGATCCGTGCCCTCGAGACGTTCGTCGCCCAGGGCACGCAGGTGGAGTACACCGTCGTGGACGGCTGCTGGACCGTCGTCGACGACCCTCGTCCCGTGCCCGCCGGCTCCGGGCTCTCCGGTCTCTTCGCCACGGCAGCGGCCGGCTTCGTCGCCGAGTCCGCCGGATGCGGCCCGCTGCCGGAGTAGCCGCGAGCGGCGAGACGACGGTCCGGCGCCGCCCGGCCTCGCACCCTCACCTGGCAGCACGACGGCCCCCACCCGCAGCGGGTGGGGGCCGTCGTGGTCAGCGTCAGTGCTTGAAGGCGTCCTTGGCCTTCTCGCCTGCCTGCTTGACGTCGGAGGAGGCCTGGTCGGCCTTGCCCTCGGCCTCAAGACGCTCGTTGTCGGACGCCTTGCCGGCGCCCTCCTTGATCTTGCCCTGAGCGTCTTCTGCTGCGTTCGAGATCTTGTCGCCGATACCCATGTGCTGCTCCTTTCGTCGGTGAGACCGACCGTAAGGAGGTCGTACGGAACTCGCACGCCGAGACCGTCAGCGTGGTGTCACCGACCCGTTGAGGTGCAGCAGACGCTTGCGCGCATTCCATCCGGTGATGGACCACACGCCCTCGGTGCCCGGCCGGACGGAGACGTCCACGACGCCGGGCAGCACGACCGGACGGGCGAACTGCACGTCCCAGTCGTAGGCGTCGCCCCGCGCCGGCCCGACCTGCGCCAGGGCGCGCGCCGCCGTGTACATGCCGTGGGCGATGGTGCGGGGAAACCCGAAGGCCTTGGCGCCGAGCACCGAGACGTGGATGGGGTTCCGGTCGCCCGAGACCGTCGCGTACGCCTTGCCGACCCGGGCGTCGAGCCGCCACCGTGCCGTGGGGAGCGGCGGGACGAACTCGGGTCGCTCCGTCTCCTCGGGAGCCGGGGCGAGGTGGACACCCTTGGCCAGGTACGTCGAGACGCCCGTGTACGCGGGGGAGTCGTCCCCGATGACCGTCACGTCGGTGACCAGGTCGACCTGGGTCCCGCGACGGTGACCGCGCAGGCCCTCCGCCCGGGCCGTCACCGTCACCGACTCGCCGAGCTCGACGGGACGGAAAAGGCTGACGTGGTTCTCGACGTGGACCATGCCGAGCAGCGGCAGAGGGAACTCGGGCCGCACCATCAGGGCCGTCGCGAGCGGGAACCCGAGCACGTGAAGGAACCCGGCAGGCATCGTCTCGCTCGGGCGCTCGCCGACCAGCCGCTCGTACTCGGCCAGGCGGCGCGCGACGTCGTCGCCCGAAGTGGAGACCTCGGCCACCCGCAGCGTGGTGTCCGGCAGCGTGGTGGTCTGCGGCGCGTCCGACCCGGGCAGCACGCGCCGCGCCGCGGCGACGCCCGAGCCGGACGCGCCACGGACGAACGACCCGCCGAGCGGTGGGATCTGCCCGAGCTCCTCGACGGTCACTGGCCCACCAGGTTCTGCCCGCACACGCGGAGCACCTGGCCGTTGACGCCCGTCGAGCCCGGCGACGCGAGGAACGCGATGGCCTCCGCGACGTCGATCGGCTGACCGCCCTGCTGCAGCGAGGACGCGCGACGCGCCACCTGCCGTGCGATCGCGGGGATGGAGGCCGTCATGTCGGTCTCGATGAACCCCGGGGCGACGGCGTTGGCCGTGCCGCCGACCGCGGCGATCAGCGGTGCAGTCGCACGCGTGTGCCCGATGACACCGGCCTTCGAGAACCCGTAGTTCGTCTGCCCGCGGTTCCCGGCGATCCCGGACGTCGAGGCGAGCGAGACGATGTGGGGTTCTCGGAGAAGCCGTTCGCCCCGAGCAGGTACTCGTTGATGCGCAGCTGGGCGTCGAGGTTCACCGCGATCACGGCGTCCCACTTCTCCGGCTTCATGTTGGCGAGCAGCTTGTCCCGCAGGATCCCGGCGTTGTGCACGAGGACGTGCAGGCCGCCGTGGCGGGCGCGGGCGTGCTCGAGGATCCGCGCGCCGGCGTCGGGTGCGGTGACGTCGAGCTGCAGCGCGGTACCGCCGACCTCGTTGGCCACCCGGGCGAGCGAGTCACCCGCGGCGGGGACGTCGACGACGACGACGTGCGCGCCGTCGCGAGCCAGGGTGCGGGCGACGTCCGCCCCGATCCCGCGGGCCGCGCCCGTCACGACGGCGACGCGGCCGGCGAGCGGGCGAGTCCAGTCGAAGTCCGTGGCGTCCCAGGACGGGCCGTCACCGACCTCCAGCAGCTGCCCGTCGACGAACGCCGACTTGCTGGAGAGGAAGAAGTGCAGCGCGGCCAGCACCGACGGGTCGCCGACCTGCGCGGCCTCGGTGAGCTGGATGCCGTTGCCCGTGGCCCCGCCGCGCAGCTCCTTGGCGAGCGACCGCAGGAACCCGTCCACGCCGTTGCGGGTCGCGGAGAGCGCGGGGCGTCCCCGGCCACGGTGGCACGGGAGATCGTGACGACCCGGCCGTTGCCGGCGAGGTTGCGCAGGTTCGCGCCGATCGCGAGCACGGTCTCGGAGAGGTCGGTGGGCTTCTGGGCCTCGGTCATGACGGCGACGATCGCGCCCCACCGCAGCGCCGGGTCGGGCGTCGAGCCCGCGGGCACCTGGCGGACGTCGAGGTCCAGCCGAGCAGTGCGGCGGCGACGCGGTCGGCGTCGTCCTCCACGCCCGGCGCCCGCCGACGACGAGCACCGGGCCCGTGGTCAGCGGCTGGCCCGGCGCCCAGCGGCGCAGCACGGCCGGACGCGGCAGGCCGAGCTTCTTGGCGAGCGTCTTGGTGACGCCGGAGTTGACGGCCTTGAGGTAGGAGTCAGCCATGTTTCACGCCTCCGTTCCGGTGGTGCTGGTCGCGCTGGTCGAGCCTGTCGAGACCGAGCCTGTCGAGACCGAGCCGTCGGCCGCGGACTCGATGATCGCCGCGACCCCGAGGCCGCCGGCGGCGCAGACCGAGATCAGCGCGCGTGCGGGCCTGCCGGTCTCGGCGGCTCGTTCTGCGACCAGCTTGGCCGCGGTGGCCACGATCCGCCCGCGGTGGCGGCGAACGGGTGTCCCGCGGCGACCGACGAGCCGTTGACGTTCAGGCGTTCGCGGTCGATCGAGCCGAGGGGGCGTCGAGGCCGAGCTCGGTGCGGCAGTAGTCGGCGTCCTCCCACGCGGCGAGCGTGGTGAGCACGGTCGACGCGAAGGCCTCGTGGATCTCGTAGAAGTCGAAGTCCTGGAGCGTGAGCTCCTGCCGGGTGAGCAGACGCGCGACGGCGTGGGCGGAGCCATCAGCAGGCCCTCGTGCCGTGCACGTAGTCGACGGCGGCGGTCTCGGCGTCGACGACCTTGGCGAGGACGGGCAGGTTGCGCTCGGCGGCCCACTCGCGCGAGGCGAGCAGGACGGCGGAGGCGCCGTCGGTCAGCGGGGTCGAGTTGCCTGCCGTCATGGTCGGCTCGGTGCCCCTCGAGGTTCTTGCCGAAGACGGGCTTGAGCCCGGCGAGCTTCTCCATCGTGCTGTCGCCACGCAGGTTCTGGTCCCGCGTCAGCCCGCGGAACGGGGTGACGAGGTCGTCGAAGAACCCGGAGTCCCACGCGGCGGCGAGGTGCTGGTGGGCTCGCCAGCGCGATCTCGTCCTGCGCCTCGCGGGTGATGTCCACGTCGCGGTCGTCACGGCCTGGTGCTCACCCATCGACATGCCGGTGCGCGGCTCGTCGGTGCTCGGCGTCAGCGGTGCGATGTCGGCGGGACGGATGGCCGCGAACGCCTTGAGGCGTGCGCCGAGCGTCTTGGCGTGGCCGGCCTCGAGCAGTGCACGGCGCAGGCCCTCGCTGACGGCGATGGGGCGTCCGAGACGGTGTCGGTGCCGCCGGCGATGCCGGACTCGACCTGGCCGAGCTTGATCTTGTTGGAGATCGTGACGACGGCCTCGAGGCCGGTCGCGCACGCCTGCTGCAGGTCGTACGCGGGTGTCTGGGAGGAGAGCGACGAGCCGAGGACGGACTCGCGCACGAGGTTGAAGTCCCGGGCGTGCTTCAGCACCGCGCCACCGACGACCTCGCCGATGCGCTCGCCCTGCAGTCCGTACCGGGCGACGAGACCCTCGAGCGCCGCGGTGAACATCTCCTGGTTGCTCGCGGAGGAGTACTTGCCTCCCGCGCGGGCGAAGGGGATCCGGTTGCCGCCGACGATGACGGCCTCTGCTGCCGGGGTGTCGTTTGGTTCTTGCTCGTGGCCACAGCCTGGGCTCCCTTGCGTCGGTTGTCGTCCTCGGGGCGGGATGGCGCCTCACGAGGTGTCCAAGACCCACAGTACCTGATACTCTCGGTTCCAGGTGAGCCCAGTCACAGGCTCCCTCCCTGCGTGCCCAGCGTAGGGACGACACCGACGTCGGGCAGCAGGAGGAACGCGTGGGCAACAACCAGCCTGCCACGGTGGACGGCCGCTCCACCCGATGGGACGACCACCGCGCCGCACGCCGCCGAGCTCGTCCATGCCGCGCGCAAGGTCGTGCACAAGAACGGACCCGCCGTGTCGATGGACGAGATCGCCACCGCCTCGGGCACATCCAAGTCGATCATCTACCGGTACTTCGACGACAAGGTGGGCCTGCA